>NZ_CP177104.1:0-2733635 GCF_046717785.1 Corynebacterium tardum
TTGTCTGATCCGCACGCGGCTCTCATGGCCAGCTGGAAAGCAGTGGTCTCCGATCTGCTGGCGCAGTCCGAGCAGCCCAGCTCAGACGTACCCAATTTCAATCACAGCCAGCGCCTGAGTCTGCAACTGGTCCAGCCAATCATGATCGGCGAGGGCTACGCGCTCATCGCCGCACCCCACGAGAACGCCAAGCGGGTGCTGGAGACCGAGCTCAGCGAGTACATCTCCCGCGCCCTGGCCCAGCACCTGGGCCGCCCGTTCTCCCTGGCGGTCACCATCACCGCACCGCCGGAGGCCCCGGCCCCGCAGCCGGAGCCGGAACCCGAGCCCGAACCGCGCCGACCGATTCAGACCGAGGCCCCGCAGCACGGGATGGGGCACTCAGTATCCTCGGCGCCACAGCAGTCACCGCAACCGCAGGCTCCGGGTCCCAGCGCTCAGCCGTGGGACTCCACCCACTCGCCGGCCAGCCTGGACGAGCTGGCGCAGCACTACAGCGATCAGCAGGCCAACGCGTACAACAACTATTCGGAATACTCCGATCCTGCTGGCCAAGCCGGCACCTCCGGCCAGCGCATCCGCCGCGAGGAGCCCGCGCACAACCCAAACCGCGAGAAGTCTCTCAACCCGAAGCACACGTTTGAAAACTTCGTGATCGGCTCCTCCAACCGCTTTGCCAACGGTGCGGCCGTGGCCGTGGCGGAGAATCCCGCCCGCGCCTACAACCCGCTCTTTATTTGGGGCGGCTCCGGCCTAGGCAAGACCCACCTGCTGCACGCGGCGGGCAACTACGCCCAGGTGCTGCACCCGGGCCTGCGGGTGAAGTACGTGTCCTCGGAAGAGTTCACCAATGACTACATCAATTCCTTGCGCGATGACCGCCAGGAATCCTTCAAGCGGCGCTACCGCAACCTGGACATCCTCATGGTGGATGACATCCAGTTCTTGGAGGGCAAGGAGTCCACGCAGGAGGAGTTCTTCCACACCTTCAATGCGCTGCACCAGGCCAACAAGCAGATCATCTTGTCCTCGGACCGCCCGCCGAAGCAGCTGACCACGCTGGAGGATCGCCTGCGCACCCGCTTCGAGGGCGGTCTTATCACGGATATTCAGCCGCCGGACCTGGAAACGCGTATCGCCATTCTCATGAAGAAGGCGGCCGCGGACGGCACCGACGTGGACCGCTCCGTGTTGGAGCTCATTGCCTCCCGCTTCGAGTCCTCCATCCGCGAGCTCGAGGGCGCGCTGATCCGCGTCTCTGCCTACTCTTCTCTGGTCAACGAGCCGATCAGCCTGGAGATGGCGGAGATCGCCCTCCATGACCTGGCCCCCGACTCCGCGGACCGCCAGATCACGGCGACCGCCATCATGGAAGTCACCGCCGATTACTTCAATATTGACGTCGATACGTTGCGCGGCTCCGGCAAGAAGCGCGCGGTGGCGCACGCTCGCCAGCTCGCGATGTACCTCTGCCGCGAGCTCACCGAGCTCTCCCTTCCCAAGATTGGTGATCAGTTCGGCGGCAAGGACCACACCACCGTGATCTATGCCGACCGCAAGATCCGCAAGGAAATGACGGAGAACCGCAATACGTACGACGAGATCCAGGCGCTGACGCAAAGGATCAAAACACATAACCGTAGCTAGCTAAGCCGCAACCAGCCCACCGGCCTCCTCGCCCCCTGTCGCACCTGACGATCCCACGGGATCCCAGGGTGAGAGGGGGTTTTCGCGTAAGCAGTGGGAGCTCATATCTTTATCCACAGTCTTATCCACACCTGTGTAATTTCACGCTTGTAATTCGTAGATCCTCATCACGTTTTTCACATCCACAGGCAGAAGGCCCGGGCAGAAAACATGTGATTAAGCCTGTGATCAGCGGCGATGGATCTGGGGATGAATTGTGGATAACTTTGGCCCCGGAGCAGTTGCTCACAATTCTTGTCATTTGATCACAGAGATCCCACACCCCGACTAACACCCCGCGCCGCCGGATCACGCTCGGCTTTTGGTGGGTTATCCACAGATCCCACAGCGGTTATTACTACTCCTATTTTGTTTTCTCCCTAACCAAGAAGAAAAAGGATGTGTGTGATTCGCCGGCCTCCGCCTCGTCGCCCGGCCCCATCGAAGGGGGGCAGGGAGGGGTGAATGACAAACTCCTGTGGTGTCGGCGCGATCCTGTAAGTTGGAGAGAGCTTCCAAGAATCAACCCATCCGCAACTAGAGGAGCGTCTCACCACCATGGACCAGTCCGTGTCATTTCGCGTTGCCAAAGATGACCTTGCCAACGCCGTCGCGTGGGTCGCGCGTAGCTTGCCGTCGAAGGTGACCCAACCGGTGCTGCGCGCCATGCTGATCACCGCGGATGACAATGGTTTGGAATTCACCGGCTTTGACTACGAGGTGTCCACCCGCGTGCGCATTGCCGGCATGGTGGATGAGCCCGGCCGCATCGCGGTCGCCGGCAAGCTTCTGTCTGACATCGTTGCCTCCTTGCCCAACAAGGAAATCGAGATGACGCAGGAGGACTCCAAGGTCCTGCTTACCTGTGGTTCCTCGCGCTTCGAGCTGCCGCTCATCCCGCTGGATGACTACCCGCAGCTGCCCGTGTTGCCGGAGGTCACCGGCACGATCAACCCGCAGCTGTTCGTCGAGGCCATCAGCCAGGTCGTGGCAGCGGCGGGCAAGGATGACACCCTGCCCATGCTCACTGGCGTGCACATCGCCATCGAGGGCTCTCACGTAGAGATGACCGCCACGGACCGCTTCCGCTTGGCCATGCGCACCTTCGAGTGGGATCCGGTCTCCCCGGACGTCGAAGCGAAGCTTCTGGTCCCGGCCAAGACGCTGCAGGACACCGGCCGCTCCCTGGATACTCACCTCAACATCCCGGTGGAGATCGCCGTGGGTACCGGTGAGAACATCGCCGCCGAAGGCCTGTTCGGCCTTCACGCGGATAACCGTGAGACCACCACGCGCATGCTGGATGCGGACTTCCCCAACGTCGCCCCGCTGCTGCCGAAGAACCACACGGCCATGGCTAGCATCGAGGTCGCCCCGCTGCAGGAGGCTATCCGCCGCGTCTCCCTGCTGACGGACCGCAACGCGCAGATCCGCATGGAATTCACCGAAGGCGAGGTCACCTTGGCCGCCGGCGCCGATTCGGGCCGCGCTAGTGAGACCCTGCCGTGTGCGTTCAACGGCCGCGATAGCTTTGTCATTGCCTTCAACCCGTCCTACCTCAAGGACGGCCTGGCCGTGGTGCACACGGACCGCGTGGTCTTCGGCTTTACCGAGCCATCCCGCCCGGCCATCATGATTCCGGAGCCGGAGGAGCTGCCCGCCGCGGAGGAAGATGGCACGTTCCCCACCCCGGAGACGGATTTCACCTACTTGCTCA
This sequence comes from Corynebacterium tardum, assembly GCF_046717785.1. Taxonomy (NCBI): domain Bacteria; kingdom Bacillati; phylum Actinomycetota; class Actinomycetes; order Mycobacteriales; family Corynebacteriaceae; genus Corynebacterium; species Corynebacterium tardum. The sequence continues at coordinate 3,404 of NZ_CP177104.1, forward strand.
TGCCGGTGCGTCTGCCGGGCTAAGGCCGTATGTACATTCGGGATCTCGATGTCAGGGACTTTCGCTCCTGGCCCGAGCTCAACCTTGAGCTGAAGCCGGGGATCAGCCTTTTTGTGGGTCGCAATGGCTTCGGCAAAACCAACATCGTCGAGGCCATCGGGTACGCGGCGCATTTGTCCTCCCACCGCGTATCGCACGACGCTCCGCTAGTGCGCCAGGGCGCGCAGAACGCGCGCATCTCCGCCACCGCGGTGAATCAGGGCCGCGAGCTTACCGCCCACCTGCTCATCAAGCCGCATGCGGCGAACCAAGCGCAGATCAACCGGACCCGGCTGAAGTCCCCGCGGGAGTTGCTCGGCGTGGTCAAAACCGTGCTCTTTTCGCCGGAAGATCTGTCGCTTGTGCGGGGCGAGCCGGCCACGCGTCGCCAGTACCTGGATGACATCATTGCCTCGCGCACCCCGCGCCTGGCAGGGGTGAAGGCGGATTACGACAAGGTGTTGAAGCAGCGCAATGCGTTGCTCAAGGGGGCGTCGCCCAGCTTGCGCCGCGGATACAGCGACAGTGACGGCGCGTCAGCCCTGGCTACTCTCGACGTGTGGGATACGCAGCTGGCGTCATTGGGCGCGCAGGTGATTGAGGCGCGCCTCGCGCTTGTCGACGCCTTGCGGGACCTCATCCCCGCCGCCTATAGCGGCCTGGCACCCGAGTCCCGTCCGGCCAGCGTGGAGTACAAGTCCACCGTGGACGTGTCCGACCGCGAGGTCATCGAGGCGATGATGCTCACGGAGCTCGCGGCGGTGCGGCAGCGCGAAATCGAGCGCGGGATATCGCTGGTGGGGCCGCACCGCGACGATCTGATGCTCAACCTGGGCCAGAGCCCCGCCAAGGGCTTTGCTAGCCACGGCGAGACCTGGTCCTATTCCATTTCTCTGCGCCTGGCGGAGTTCAATCTGCTGCGCCAGGAGGGCACCGATCCGATCCTCATCCTCGACGATGTCTTTGCGGAGCTCGACGCCAAGCGCCGCCAGAAACTGGTGCACCTCGCCGCCGAGGCCGAGCAGGTGCTGATCACCGCGGCGGTGGATGAGGACCTGCCGGGTAACCTGGAGCCCATCGAGCGCTTCAACGTCACCGTCCGCGATACCGACGAGGGACGAATTTCAGAGATTGCGCGCGCTGCCGAGCCAGAGGGGGCAGAAGACGATGAGTGAACCGGAATTTGACCCGGTCAAGGCGCTGTTTGAGCGGACCCGCAGCACCTCGAAGAACCCGCCGAAGCTCAACCGGTCGGTGCCGAAGATGAACCTGGGGCAGCAGCCGGCGGATCAGCAGCCGAAGGCCTACCGGCGCGGCCGGCCCACCGGTCCGGACGGTCGCCGGCGGCGCCGCAGCCTGGACATTCCTAGTTTGGGTTCGCAGATCCAGCGCGAAATTGGCAAGCGCGGCTGGGAGCACGAGCTCGCGCACGGGTGGGTCATGGGCAACTGGGAGAACCTGGTGGGCGAGCGCATTGCCGCGCACACGCAGCCGCTGAACATCAAAGAACAGGTGGTGTACGTGGCCTGCGATTCCTCCAGCTGGGCCACGGAGCTGCGCTACCTGCAGCGCCCCATCTTGCAGAAGATTGCTGACCGCCTAGGCCCCGACGTAGTGACCAAGCTGCACATTCAGGGCCCGAAGCAGCACCGCAACTACGAAGGCCGGCAGTGGGTCAAGCCGCAAGGCTCCCAAGACACGTACGGGTAAGGAGACCGGCTGGCCGACGGGCTAGTGAAATCCGGGAAAATCGTGGGATCGCTAAATTCACGTAAATTTGCCTCTCTCACTGGCGTGCAGTGCCCTTGCGTGGGGGGACACAGTGTAGAATGGATAAAGTCTTAGATTTAGCTCTAGCCAAAAGGAGAACACGAATCCGTGGCTGAACAACACGCATATGATGCGGGGTCAATTACGATTCTGGAGGGCCTGGAGGCCGTTCGTAAGCGCCCCGGCATGTACATCGGTTCCACCGGTGTGCGCGGTCTGCACCACCTGATCTGGGAGATTGTTGATAACTCCGTCGATGAGGCCATGGCGGGCTACGCCGACAAGGTCATCGTCACCCTGCGGGAGGACGGCGGCGTCGAGGTTATCGATAACGGCCGTGGTATCCCGGTGGAGATGCACGCCTCCGGCGCCCCGACGGTGCAGGTGGTCATGACCCAGCTGCACGCCGGCGGTAAGTTCGACTCCGAGTCCTACGCGGTGTCCGGCGGTCTGCACGGTGTCGGTATCTCCGTGGTCAATGCGCTGTCCACCCGCGTCGAGGCGGACATTAAGCGCAGCGGCAAGCACTGGTACCAGAACTTCACCAACGCCATCCCGGATGAGCTGGTGGAGGGCGATAACGCCCGCGGTACCGGTACCACCATCCGCTTCTGGCCGGACCCGGAGATCTTTGAGACCGTCGAGTTTAACTACGACACCATTGCTCGCCGCCTGCAGGAGATGGCCTTCCTCAACAAGGGCCTGACCATCGTCCTGCGCGATGAGCGCGCCATCTCCAAGGAGCAGGCGGAGCTGGAGGAGATCGCCGAAGCGGGCGATGCCCCAGTGAGCCTGAGCAGCCTGGATGAGAAGGGCGAATCCGGCGCGGATGGCGAGGGTGACGAGGGCCAGGCGGCCAAGAAAAAGAACAAGGAAGTCACCTACCACTACCCGAACGGTCTGCAGGACTACGTTGAGTTCCTCAACAAGACCAAGTCCGCGATTCACCCGACCATCGTGGCGTTCGACGTCAAGGGCGAGGACCACGAGGTAGAAATCGCGCTGCAGTGGAACCAGGGCTACAAGGAGTCCGTCCACACCTTCGCCAACACCATCAACACCCACGAGGGCGGCACGCACGAGGAGGGCTTCCGCGCAGCGCTGACCTCCCTGATGAACCGCTACGCCAAGGAGCACAAGCTGCTCAAGGAGAAGGACGGCAACCTCTCCGGCGATGACTGCCGTGAGGGCCTGGCCGCCGTGATCTCCGTGAAGGTGGGAGACCCGCAGTTCGAGGGCCAGACCAAGACCAAGCTGGGCAACTCCGAAATCAAGGGCTTTGTCCAGCGCGCGGTCAACGAGCACCTCAACGATTGGTTCGACGCCAACCCGGCGGAGGCCAAGGTCATCATCAACAAGGCCGTCTCCTCCGCACACGCCCGCGTGGCGGCCCGCAAGGCCCGCGAGCTGGTGCGCCGCAAGTCTGCCGGCGACTTGGGCGGCCTGCCAGGCAAGCTGGCGGATTGCCGCTCCAAGGACTCCAAGCTCTCTGAGCTCTACATCGTGGAGGGTGACTCCGCAGGTGGTTCCGCCAAGGGCGGCCGCGATTCCATGTTCCAGGCCATCCTGCCGCTGCGCGGCAAGATCCTCAACGTGGAGAAGGCGCGCATGGACAAGGTGCTCAAGAACGCTGAGGTCCAGGCCATCATCACCGCTCTGGGCACCGGCATCCACGAAGAGTTCGACATCTCCAAGCTGCGCTACGACAAGATTGTGCTGATGGCCGATGCCGACGTGGACGGCCAGCACATCGCCACGCTGCTTCTGACCCTGCTCTTCCGCTTCATGCCGCAACTGGTGGAGGACGGCCACGTCTACCTGGCTAATCCGCCGCTGTACAAGCTCAAGTGGGCCAAGGGCGAACCGGGTTACGCCTTCTCCGACGCGGAGCGCGACAAGCTGCTGGCGGAGGGCCTGGAAGAGAACCGCAAGATCAACAAGGATGACGGCATTCAGCGCTACAAGGGTCTGGGTGAGATGAACGCGTCTGAGCTGTGGGAGACCACGTTGGACCCGAACACCCGTATCCTGCGCCGCGTTGACCTGGAGGACGCGCAGCGCGCCGACGAGCTCTTCTCCATCCTCATGGGTGATGACGTCTCTGCTCGTCGCTCCTTCATTACCCGCCGCGCCAAGGACGTTCGTTTCCTCGACGTCTAAGCGCCCAGCACGACGAAAGGCCAGCGCCCCTCGCAAGGAGGGAGGCTGGCCTTTTGTGATCGGTGCGTAGTTAGGGTTAGGCGGCGTCCATGTGGCGCTGCAGGATGCTGCCCATCGTCGAGATGTTGGGCTCCAAGATGGAGGAGGCCTTGCCGCGCAACGACTTGTAGGCGCGAGCCAGGCCCGGGGCGGTGATCTCCTCGGCGGACTTATCCGCGCTGGCCATGATGGACTCAGTGATCTCGGCGCTGCGGCCGTCCAAGTAGGTGCCGAAGTCGGACTGCTCAGAGCCCTCGAATTCTTGCCAGTAGGGCTCTAGGGAGTTGAGCAGGTCCGGCAGGAGGCGGTTAACGCCCTTGGAGACGACCGCGGAATCGGTCTTCTTAGCCGCGGCTAGGGCGCCTTTGAACGCCATGCCGGAGATGCCGCTGAGGGAGGACACGGCGTCCTCGGCGGCCTGGGAAAGATCGGCCACGACGGCGTTGCGGGTTGGGGACTGCAGGAGCTGAGTGAGGTTAGCCATGCTGTAGAGCCTACTGTGCCGTGCGCTGTGCCGCGTACTGCTACTTACTGTGCGGGGGCCGGGGCGCTCGAGCCGGCCTTCATGGCGGCGATCTGGTCGGCGATCTCCGGGAAGTTGTTGTCGCGGGCGAGGCGCTCCAGGTCGAAGTCAAGGCCACCCTCGTAGAGGCGGTTGTGCTCGGAGGAGCCGGAAGAGCCTGCCATGCCGATCTGCGCGGCGAACTCGTCCACCTGGGCGCGCAGGGCCGGGACGTTGTCGGTGATGAGCTTGAGCACAGCGAGGATGCCGGCGATGGAGCCGCCGATGATAAGGCCCATGTCCATAGGGCTGGAACCCGTCAGGGTGGCGCCTTCTTCACCCTGCACGAAGTCGGGGTTCTTGCCATCCTCCCAGCCCTGCGGGCCGGAGGCGGTGGCGGAGGACGCAGCGGACGCAGCGGGGGTCGCGGCGGTGGCCAGGGTGGTGGCCACGACGCCAGCGGCGAGGAGCTTCTTGATGGACATGAAAGAGGAGTTCCTTTCTGGGGGTCACCGCGGGGCCAAACGGCAGCAGCGGATTCTTTAACACGTTTAACTTACATAACTTCTGCAACAGAAAGATAGACCTGCGCGCAAAATCCTGCGAATTCTTCGTTCTTTCCGCTCAGCGCCGGTACCGCCCGAAGCACTGACTCCAGCGCGCGAGCCGCCTCGTGGCGGTTGCCGTGCACCGCAATGCCCTCGATACTTGCCGTGCTCGCGGCGGCAGCGGCGGCAAGGGCCGCGAAGTCGAGGAGGCGCACTCGGTAGACCCGGCAAAACTCTCGGGCGACCAGCGCGAGTTGTTCCACGCTCATGGGTTACCGCCGTCCGCGGGCCTGGCGGATTTCAGCCTCCAGCTCCGCGCGGCCGGGCAGGAGATGGCGGGCGGTGTCCTGCACTGCGGCGTCGCTAAGCGTGCGCGACGCCGCCGCCACCACCGCCCGGACCACCGCCTCATGTTTGGAGGTTCCCTGCGCCGAGGCCAGGAGTGTGAGCGCGTGATCTTGTTCAGGGGTAAGCCGCAGTGTCATTGCCATGCCCTCAGGCTAGCACTCTCTGGTATCACCGTGATACCACCTCTGCGACCCGGCCCCGCCATAGGGCGTCACACGGGCGCTCAGGCGGTACTATGAGGTGTTATGAGTGAAAACAACGGCGATCTGTTTGATCGCATCCACCCCATTGACATCAATGAGGAGATGGAGTCGAGCTACATCGACTACGCCATGTCCGTCATCGTCGGCCGTGCCCTGCCGGAGGTCCGAGATGGCCTGAAGCCGGTCCACCGCCGCATCCTCTACGCCATGTACGACTCCGGCTACCGCCCGGACCGCGGCTACGTGAAGTCCGCCCGCCCGGTGTCGGACACGATGGGCCAGTTCCACCCGCACGGTGACTCCGCAATTTATGACACCCTCGTGCGCCTGGCCCAGCCGTGGAACATGCGCTATCCGCTGGTCGATGGCCAGGGTAACTTCGGTTCCCGCGGTAATGACGGCCCCGCCGCCATGCGTTACACCGAGTGCCGCATGACGCCGCTGGCGATGGAGATGGTGCGCGATATCCGCGAAAACACCGTTGACTTCGCCCCGAACTACGACGGCAAGACCCAGGAGCCGGTGATCCTGCCGTCCCGCGTTCCGAACCTTTTGATGAACGGCTCCGGCGGTATTGCCGTCGGTATGGCCACCAACATCCCGCCGCACAACCTGGGTGAGCTGGCGGAGGCCATCTACTGGCTGCTGGACCACCCGGAGGCGCCGGAGGAGGAGGCTCTGGCCGCCTGCATGGAGCGCGTCAAGGGCCCGGATTTCCCCACCGCCGGCCTCATCGTGGGCGACCAAGGCATCAAGGATGCCTACTCCACCGGCCGTGGCTCCATCCGCATGCGCGGTGTGACCTCCATTGAGGAGGTGGGCAACCGCCAGACCATCGTGATTACGGAGCTGCCGTACCAGGTCAACCCGGACAACATGATCTCCAACATCGCGGAGTCCGTGGTCAACGGCAAGATTGCCGGTATTGCCAAGATTGAGGACGAGTCCTCTAACCGCGTGGGCATGCGCATCGTGGTCACCCTCAAACGCGACGCCGTGGCGCGCGTGGTGCTCAACAACCTGTACAAGCACTCCCAGCTGCAGACCTCCTTCGGCGCGAACATGCTCTCCATCGTCGATGGCGTGCCGCGCACCCTGCGCCTGGACCAGATGCTGAGCTACTACGTGGCTCACCAGATCGAGGTCATCGTCCGCCGTACCCAGTTCCGCCTGGATGAGGCGGAGAAGCGCGCCCACATCCTGCGCGGTCTGGTCAAGGCGCTCGACATGCTCGATGAGGTCATCGCGCTCATCCGCCGTTCCCCGACGGTGGAGGAGGCCCGCGAGGGCTTGATGCAGCTTCTCGACGTTGACGAGATCCAAGCCGACGCCATCCTGGCCATGCGTCTGCGCCGCCTGGCCGCCCTGGAGCGTCAGAAGATCATCGATGAGTTGGCGGAGATCGAGGAGATCATCGCAGACCTCAAGGACATCCTCGCCCGCGAGGAGCGCCAGCGCCAGATCGTCCACGACGAGCTCGAGGAGATCGTCGAAAAGTACGGCGATGAGCGCCGTACCCAGATCGTCGCTGCCTCCGGTGACGTTTCCGACGAGGACCTCATCGCCCGCGAGAACGTAGTGGTCACCATCACCTCCACCGGCTACGCCAAGCGCACCAAGGTGGACTCCTACAAGGCGCAGAAGCGCGGCGGCAAGGGCGTGCGCGGCGCGGAGCTCAAGCAGGACGACATTGTGAAGAACTTCTTCGTCTGCTCCACGCACGACTGGATCCTGTTCTTCACCAACTTCGGCCGCGTCTACCGCCTCAAGGCCTACGAGCTGCCAGAGGCAGGCCGCACCGCCCGCGGCCAGCACGTGGCCAACCTGCTGGAGTTCCAGCCGGAGGAGAAGATTGCCCAGGTCATCCAGATCCAGTCCTACGAGGACGCTCCCTACCTGGTCCTGGCTACGCAGCAGGGCCGCGTAAAGAAGTCCCGCCTCACCGATTACGAGTCCGCGCGCTCCGCTGGACTCATCGCCATCAACCTCAACGAGGGCGATGCGCTGATCGGCGCTCAGCTGGTCAGCGAGGGCGACGACATCCTGCTCACCTCTGAGCAGGGCCAGGCCATCCGCTTTACTGCCGACGACGACCAGCTCCGCCCGATGGGCCGCGCCACCGCCGGCGTGAAGGGCATGCGCTTCCGCGGCGACGATCAGCTGCTGTCCATGTCCGTGGTCAACGACGGCCAGTTCCTGCTGGTGGCCACCTCCGGCGGCTACGGCAAGCGCACCGCCATCGAGGAGTACACCCCGCAGGGCCGCGGCGGCCTCGGTGTCATGACCTTCAAGTACACCCCGAAGCGCGGCAAGCTCATCTCCGCTATTGCCGTGGAGGAGGACGACGAGATCTTCGCCATCACCTCCGCCGGCGGCGTGGTGCGCACCGAGGTCAACCAGATTCGCCCGAGCTCCCGCGCCACGATGGGCGTGCGCCTGGTCAACCTGGCGGACGACGTTGAGCTGCTCGCCATCGACCGCAACGTGGAGGACGACGGCGAGGAAGATGCCCAAGCGGTGGCGAAGGGCGAGAAGTCCGTGGAAGATGTCCAGCAGGAGCACCTGAAGCTTGGCGACGACGCCACGGCCAAGGGCGCTGACAAGGACAACAACCAGGACACCACCGAGGGCGAGGAGTAATTCATGATCGGACGAGAGCTTCACCTAGCGCGGATTTCACCCATGTCGGCGTTCCGCGTGGGCTTGGCGATGTCCCTCGTCGGCCTCGTTGCCTGGATCATCGCCGTGTGCCTGCTGTACCTCGGCCTTGACCAGGCGGGGATCTGGGATTCCCTCAACTCGCTCGTGGGCGGTGTCGGCGGTGGCTTCGAGGTCAGCTTCGGCCTCGTGGTCTCAGCCGCCGCGCTCTTCGGGGCTATCGTTGCCGTGCTCATGACCATCTTGGCGCCGATCATGGCCGGCATCTACAACGCAATTGTGGATGTCTTTGGCGGCTTCAAGGTGCGGTTGCAAGAAGAGTCGCGATAGCGCCCTAAATACCGCATATGACCAGGCGATTTGTAATAGATCGCCGGTCGTATGTAGAGTAACTACTCGTTCCGGTCAAGGGCCTATAGCTCAGTCGGTTAGAGCGCATCGCTGATAACGATGAGGTCGCTGGTTCGATTCCAGCTAGGCCCACCACGGAACAATGGGGCATTAGCTCAATTGGTAGAGCATCTGCTTTGCAAGCAGAAGGTCAGGAGTTCGATTCTCCTATGCTCCACAGCATAAGTGGAAGGCGCCCGGCGGAAACGCTGGGCGCCTTTCGCATTCCCGCCTACCGGGGGTTAAGGGACCGGAGTAAAGGCACCATTTGGAGACCTCTAGCGGGAAAACCGCAGGTGAATGGATGCGAAAATGTGCAAAAGGTGCTTTTGCTTTGGTCCCAGAGCGGCCGCAGTGGGCGCTAGCGGGTGAAGTACTGCCTTCCCGCCTGGGGATTGGGAATGAGGCGGTCGAGGCTCACCGGTTCCAGGCCCTTCGCGCGTAGCCCGTCGATGACGCAATCAGCGGCGTCCACGGTGGTGGCGTGAATGTCGTGCATGAGGACAATGGAGCCGGGCTGGGCACCGCTTACCGCAGCCTCGCAGACGTGCTCAGAATTGCGGTCCTTCCAGTCCAGGGTGTCGACGGCCCACAGAGCCTCTGCCTGCCCGTTGGCCCGTGCGGCAGCGTCCACAGTGCCATTGGTGGCACCGTATGGCGGACGCATCCACCGAGGGTTCTCACCCGTCGCTGCCTTGATGGCAGCGGCACCGGCCTTGATCTCGCCGTCTACGTCGCTGGGGGAGAGCTTGTTGAGCTCGCGGTGGGATGCGGTGTGGTTGCCCACCGTGTGGCCTTCGGCCTTCATGCGACGTAGCAGCTCTGGGTGCGCGGTGGCATTGGGAGCCAAGACCATGAAGCTGGCGTGGGCGTCCTTGGCCTTCAGGGTATCGAGGAGCTGAGAAGTCAGCTCGCTGGGGCCGTCGTCGTAGGTGATGGCTACGCAGTTGGAACACGTGGCGTCGGCAACCGAGGGAGACTTGGGTGTGGCCGGCCGCGCAGTCGCGTCGGCGGACTGGGTAGTGGAGCGGGCCGGTGCCGGCCGCGAGGAGCCCGCGAAGAGGGGACTGGACTGAAGCTCCTTCGGTAGGGCGGCAAAGGCATCCTGCTCTAGCTGTTCGAGGTCCTCTTGAACGTCGGAAAGCTGCGGCACCTGGGGCGCCTGCAGCTCAGCTGCTGCGGCGGTACCAGGCAGGGCCGTGGATGTCGCGAGGGCAACGGCGAGGGCGGAGCGGACAAGGGCTTTTCTTCGGCGCATGACAACCTTCCACAGACTTTTTCAGACGTCTCATTGTCTGCCCGGTAGGGCCGAAGAACTACTAGTGACACGCAACTAGAGTGAAAGAATTTAACTACTGAGGTTTAGCCGGGGCTTTTCGCCGGGTGATTTCGTTGCGTTCACCGAGAGGAGTACGCTCTAAAGGCATTGGGGCATTAGCTCAGTTGGTAGAGCGTTGCGTTCGCAATGCAAAGGTCAGGGGTTCGATTCCCCTATGCTCCACAACTGTCATGAGTCGCGACATGCTTGACACACCGGCATCTCAGTTTCTTTCGTTCTGGGGTGCCGGTTTCGCTTTAGTCACATTCTCACTGTGTTCATAGGGCCCCACAGGGTCCCCCGGAGGCGCTGTCGGAGCCTTTCCGGGGATCGTTCCTTAACACTTCCCTAATTTCGGCTTTCTGGGGGCTGTTCGCGCGCTGCCACGAGACACCGCGATGCCGCCCGTGGCGTTGTGTTGTAGCTGCCTAGGTGCGCATCTTTGCCTCGACTACGTACTCGTACCTGCGAGAATGTGGTTCTTGTTGGGAGCAGTGTGGTGACGGGAGTTATGTACGGGGCTGGGCGTGGGGGCTGGCCTGGTGTCGCGCCATAATGCTGCGCGGATGTCAAGTGGATTTTTCGTGTCTGGTGCCGTGAAACACCAGCTCCTGGGGTTTTGTTGGCCGGGCTCTGGAGGCTCCTTTAGTCCCGTTGAAGCTAGATAGTTCATTAAATAACCTTCTGCCTCGGATCCACTCTCTATCGTGAAAGGAAAACTCGCATGGATCAGATCAACAAGATTCTCAAGCAGCTCAACTCCGGAAACATCCAAGAAATTGCAGCCGCCATCGTGGCCATCATCGCCGCCGTCAGCACCATCGCGGGCTTGGTCAGCTCCGGCGATCTCTCCAGCAGCAACTCGGGCACCTCCGCCAGCTCCCCGGCGGCGGGGTCGAACAATACGGCAACCAAGTCCATGCCCGCCACGGATACGTGGGTGTGGACAAATGGCCGTGGTGACAGCAACACTCAGGTCAGCATTAACGGCAAGACCTACAGCAACTCTTTCGTCAACACCTATTCCGAAACCACTCAGGATTCCTACTGGATTCGTCCGAACCGCAACGACCCGGATGTCGAGTTCAAGTACCTCACCGCTACTCTCGGCTTTGACGACAACACGCTGAAGAATCAGCGCCCCGCCTACGTGCGCGTCCAGGCAGAAGTTGGTGGCAAGCAGGTGCTGAATGAGATTGTCCGTCCGGGCCAGGTCAAAAACATTCGGTTCGATATCGCTCGCTATTCCTCCGGCGCGAGCAAGAACATCGACTTCCGGCTCACCGGCTATGACTCCAAGAACGTCGAGGCCCCCATCGGTGGCATCGCCATTGCCAACCCGCAGCTGCACTACTAAAGAGGACTAAGTAGGCACTACGAACAAAGCGGACCGGGGGCTACTGCAGCGAGTCGCTGAAGCGCTTCACCAGCACCTCGTGGCCGCGGCCGTGGCCCACCGGCTCGAAGCCAAGGTGCAGATAGAGGCGGTGTGCCCGCGTGTTATCTTCGGCGACCGAAAGTGAGATGCCGGGGGCGTTCATCTCGCGGGCGAGGACCGTGCAGGCGTCGAGAAGCATGGTGCCCACACCCTGGCTGCGGAAGCGGGGTTCGACGGCGAGGGCGACCTCAGGGATGCCCTCAGCCACATGTCCGTAGCCGTGGCGCTCGGCGGTGCCCCAGTTGAGCCAGGCGCCGCCTGCCGGCACGTTCCCCTCCCAGGCAATGAACCCGCCGCGGGAGGGCTCCCAGCCGCCCAGGTAATAGTCAAAGTCCGCGTCGAACTCCGCGGGCAGCTCCTTGAACTCGTCACCAAAGGTGTCGGTGAGGAAGTTCAGGCGGGCGAGATAAGTGCGGTCGGCGTCGGTGAGGGAGAGTAATTGCATACCTCCCAGAATACGAGCTAGTCGCCGTGCTCCTTAGCGCTAGGATCTCGGCGTGCTCTGAAGGGGGGTTAGGACAGGTGGTAGTTGTCCACGTCGTAGCCGTTGAACTCACGAATCACGCCGTAATCATCCACCGAATGAAAGGTGGTGCCGTTCTCAATGGCGAAACGGAGGTTGTCCACGCGGGGGGAAGGGTCCCCCGCCACGGCGCCCGCCGGGAAGTAGAAGGTGTCCCCACCTTTGAGCTTGACTACGAGGGACTCGAAGCTCACGCCTTATCTCCTTGGTGCTGACAAAAATCGATTACTCGACAATCCAATAAAACCCACACAATGCGCGAGCATAAAAATGCGCGCGGGCACCAACCCTTTAAGAGGATCGATGCCGGTTACTAGAATTGAATCAGTTTGCCCACGTGGGGGCAAAGAGTTGAGATCAAGACAACGTAAACCCTCCCCCCAAAGGCGGGGAGAGGGTTGTGGGGATCCGGGGGATCCGGTTCGCGGAGGCGCCGCTTAGTTGGCAGTACTAGTTGTCCTCGTCAGTGCGCAGGCGGTGCTTGCCCTCAGCCTCGTGGTCATCGGTGAGGCGGGCGGTGTCAGCACCTTCGCTATCGGCGTTGCTGACCTCGATCTCGGTTTCGATGGCGTCCCGGATGGCGTTTTCTTCCTCGCGGTGCTGAGCCAGTTGCTCATCCAGGGAGCCCAGCAGCTCCTCGTCGCGCTCGACCACGCCGTCCTCTGCCAGATCGGAGGTGTGGGTAGGAACGGCGTTGGCGCCGGCAGTGGTGGAGGTGGTGGCCGTGGCCGCGGGGGCCTTGGCGTCATCCTCCGTGGTGGAGGTGTAGACCAAGGTGGAGCCCTGCGGTGCGGTGGTGGACGGGGTGGCAAAGTCCTCCACGCGCGGCGGGACCTCGGACTCCTTCTGCTTCTTCTGGGTGAAGAAGTAGTACACGCCACCGGCCACGGCGGCGAAGGCAGCCACGATGGCGGAGATCAGCCAGATCTTCGAGCCCTTCTTCTGCTCCTTGCGGGAGAGCTTCTGGGCGCGCTTCTTGGCCTTCTTCTGCACCTTGGCGGACTTCTTGGAGGCCTTCTTGCGGGCCTGGGCTGCCTTCTTTTCGGCGTTCTTCTGGGCCTTGCTCAGGCGCTTCGAGGCGTTCTCCTGGGCATCGGTGGCGGCAGCAGAAATCTTCTCGGTGGTCTCGTCGCTGCGCTCCTTGAGCTGCTCCAGGGCGCGCTCGAGGCGAGCGTGCGCCGCCTTGGTCACGGCGCCGGCCTCACGGCGGGCCTCCGGGAACCAGTCATTATCGCGCTCGTCCATCCGGGCGGCAGCGGTCTCGAGCACGGTGTACGCGTCACGCGCCTTCTCCTCGCGGTAGTCCTTGAGGCGGCTGCGCAGGGAGGAAGCCACAGTGAGCACTGTGTTCAGGGCGGTGGGATTCATGATGGGGCAGGCGCTCCTTATCTGGGTTTAGCCTAAGTCTCTCTCATTACATTCGGGAACTCTTCACCAGCGTAGTGGCGCCGCGCACGGCCCGCCACCGCGTGTGGGGAGCAGCAACCACCCGCCGAAATAGACAGCTTTGTACGGAACCCGGCGATTTTATTCACTTGGCTTTTGGCGTAACGGTGCAGCTAAGTGCCTCGGAATGGTCATACCAAAGTGTGAACGCCTATCGCAGAAATGAACAGCTTGGTACGTTTTTTCGCAACAGCACAGAACAGTTACCCAGATGACCTGCAGAGGAGGTGAGCATGTCCCCGAGGATGTCCGCGTCGGCGCCACTAGACCAAATCAGCGAAGATACACCCGAGCGCGCCGAGCGCCCCGCCTTGTCCTTCGAGGTGATCCCGCCACGGCACGATGCCGACGCCGCCAAGATCGACCGTTTGCTTGCCACGCTGACCGCCTATCACCCCGACTACATCGCGGTGACGAGCTCGCAGCGCTCCGGGTGGCTGGACGGCACCGCCGCCTTCATTGAGAAGATCTCCCGCGATACCTCCATGCGGCCCCTAGCCCACCTGGCCTGCACCGCCGGTACCGAGGAGGAACTCGAGGCCTGGATTGAGCGCCTGGTGGAAGCCGGCGTGCGCGGTCTGCTGGCCCTGCGCGGCGACCTGCCGGAGGGCGGGATGCCGGATGGCCACCTGCCGCACGCAGATTCTCTGGTCCGGCTCATCCGCCGCTGGGAGTCCGCCCGCGTGGCGCGTCTCGCCGCCGGCCGCCTGGCCGTGGGCGTGGCTTGCTACCCCAGCGGCCACGCGGAATCCGCCACCCCCGATGAGGATCTCGATGTCCTCCTGGCCAAGCAGCGCCTCGGCGCCGACTTCGCCATCACCCAGCTCTTCTTCGACGCGGAGGATTACGTCCGCTTCGCCGAGCGCGCCCGGCTGGCTGGGGTGAGGATCCCGCTCATCCCGGGAATCATGCCGATGACCAGCCGGGCCCGGGTGGAGCGAATGTGCCAGCTGTCCGGGCTGGACGCCCCCCGGGGCGTGCTGGACCAGCTCGCGGCAGCGACCTCCCCGGAGGAAGAAAAAGAAATAGGCATGCAGATTACAGCCGCGTTGGCCCAAGCCGTCCTGCGGGCCGGTGCCGACGGGCTGCACATCTACACGCACAACAATCCTGACATTACGACTGACCTGCTTAATCGAATTGGAGTAACACCATGACTGCACCATTCCCGAAGGCCACCATTGAGGGTTATCCGCGCGTGGGCGCCCACCGCGAGCTCAAGCGCGCGCTGGAGTCTTACTGGTCCGGCAAGATCGACGCCGAGACCTTCGAGTCCGCCGCGCACTCCCTGCGCCTGGACACCTACGCCCGCCTCAAGGACCTGGGCCTGAGCGAGGACTACGCCATCCCGGCTGACGTCGCTTACTACGACCACGTGCTGGAGACCGCCCTGACCGTGGGCGCGGTCCAGGGCGAGAGCCTCGACGACGAGTTCACCCTGGCCCGCGGCAACAAGGACACCGCGCCGCTGGAGATGACCAAGTGGTTCGACACCAACTACCACTACATCGTCCCCGAGATTGCCGACGGCCAGTCCTTCACCGCCCGCCCGCAGCGCGTGCTCAAGATCGTGGAGGAGGCCCGCGCCGCCGGCCACGCCGTGCGCCCAGTCCTCGTGGGCCCCGTGACCCTTCTGGCCCTGTCCAAGCAGGCCGAGGGCGCTACGAAGCAGCCGCTCGACCGCCTCGACGAGCTGGTGGAGTCCTACCTCACCGTGCTGGAGCAGCTTGCCGACGCCAACGTGGAGTGGATCCAGCTGGCAGAACCGGCCCTCGTTGCTGACCTCGCCGCGGCTGACGACGCCGCCCTCGCCGCCGCCCTGAAGACCGCCTACGGCCGCATCCTCGGTGCCGAGAAGCGCCCGCAGGTCTACCTCACCACGCCGTACGGTTCCCTCAACGCGGGCCTCGACGCCATTGCCGAGCTCAAGCCGGAAGCCGCCCAGGTGGACCTCTCCGTGGGCACGCTGGCTCTGGACAACTCCTACCTGGAGCGCGTCGCCAAGCTCACTGAGGCTACCCATCTCGCCGCCGGCCTCGTCGATGGCCGCAACGTCTGGGCCGCCAACCTGCGCGACCTGCGCGAGAAGCTCGAGACCCTGGGTGAGGGCGTTACTGTGACCACCTCCGTGTCCCTGCAGCACGTGCCGCACACCGTGGAAGCAGAGACCTCCCTGCCGGTCGATGTGGCCACCTGGTTCGCCTTCGCCGACGAGAAGGTCCGCGAGGTCGTCGCCCTTGCCGCTGGTCCGCTCGACGCCCCGGAGGCCTACGCACAGGCCGACCGCGCCGTGCGCACCCGCGCCGAGTCCTCCCGCACCCACAACCAGGCCGTGCAGGACCGCACCGCGCAGCTGCCGGAGGGCCAGGTCCAGCGCCAGCCGGAGTTCGCGGAGCGCAACAAGGCGCAGGAGTCCCTCGGACTGCCGGTCCTGCCGACCACCACCATTGGCTCCTTCCCGCAGACCTCCGAGATTCGCGCCGCGCGTGCCGCTCACCGCAAGGGCGAGCTGTCCGACGCCGACTACACCGAAGCCCTGCGCAAGGAAGTCACCAGCGTCATCGAGCTGCAGGAGCGCCTGGGCTTGGACGTCCTGGTCCACGGCGAGCCGGAGCGCAACGACATGGTGCAGTACTTCGCCGAGCTTCTCGACGGCTTCGTGGTCACCGAGAACGGCTGGGTCCAGTCCTACGGCTCCCGTTGCACCCGTCCGCCGATCGTCGTCGGCGACATCTCCCGCCCGGAGGCCATGACCACCGAGTGGGCGAAGTTCGCCCAGTCCCAGTCTGACAAGCACGTCAAGGGCATGCTCACCGGCCCGGTAACCATCCTGGCCTGGTCCTTCGTGCGCGACGACGTCCACCAGTCCGTCTCCGCCGACCAGCTAGGCGTCGCGCTGGCCGACGAAGTGCGTGACCTCGAGGAAGCCGGCATCGACATCATCCAGATCGACGAGCCCGCCCTGCGCGAGCTGTTGCCGCTGCGCGAGGAGGACCGCAAGGCTTACCTCGATTGGGCCGTGCGCTCCTTCCGAGTGGTTTCGTTGCAGGCGAAGCCTGCAACCCAGATCCACACCCACCTCTGCTACTCGGAGTTCGGCCAGATCATCGACGCCGTCGCCGGCCTCGACGCCGACGTCACCTCCATCGAGGCAGCTCGCTCCCGCATGGAGCTCCTCGAGGACATCGATGAGAAGTTCCACTCCGAAATCGGCCCGGGCATCTACGACATCCACTCGCCGCGCATCCCGTCCGTGGCAGAGATGGCCGAGCTCATCCGCGCCGCTCTCAAGCACGTCCCGGTGGAGCGCCTGTGGGTCAACCCGGACTGCGGCCTGAAGACCCGCGGCTACGAGGAGACCGAGGCCTCCCTGCGCAACCTGGTCCTCGCCCGTGACGAGGTCCGCGCCAGCCTCTAAGCGCCCGCGCCCCGCGCGCACTAGGTCTTAAGCCCTCCCCACGCGGGGAGGGCTTTTGCCCGTTGTGCAGTGCTTGCTACAGCGCTGCGAAGTCCAGTGCTTCCAGCTCTGCCAACGAGGAGATATCGCCGCCCCCAGAGCGGTCGAGGTGCAGTGCCTTCAGGCCCGCTGCCCGCGCGCCCTCCACATCGTTGGCCAGGGAATCACCCACCATGAGGGTGGAGTCTGGCTCCGCGCCCAGCCGCCGGCAGGCCTCGAGGTAGGACTGCGGATGCGGCTTCGGGTGGCCCATCTCAACGGTGGGAAAGAGTTCTACTTCGGGCAGATCGAGTGCGCCCACCCGCAGCTTGCCCAACTGCATCTCACGGGCACCGTTGGTGAGAATGCCGACCTGGAAACCCTGCGCCAGGACGTGGTGGAGGGCCGGGAGGGCGTCATCAAACGCGCGCCAATGCCGCTCGTAGGCAGCCAGGTACGTATCGTATTCCGCCAGCGCCTCCTGCTCCGACATGTCCGGCCGGCCCAGGAACTCGCGGCAGCGCCCTATGCGCTGGCCCTGGTGGCTGACCTCACCGCGCTCGTAGGCGGCAAACCATTTCTTTTCACACTCGGCGAAGCGCTGCTGGTGACCTCCCGGAAGCCAGTCTTCTACGGCCGCATGCATGGCGGAGGCGTGGTCCATGAGGGTGTCATCGAGGTCGAAGAGAACGGCGCGGATCATGAGTGCAACCCTACGCAGATCGCTGACAGCGTCGCGGCGCAACGGCGAGGTGGAGGAAAATTCCATACAATGGCAGGCATGACTCAGAAGACCGCAACTGCAACGATGCACACCAACCACGGTGACATTGTTATCGACCTGTTCGGTAACCACGCACCGGTAACGGTGGAGAACTTCATCGGCCTGGCTAAGGGCGAGAAGGACTACACCACCCAGAACGCAAAGGGCGAGCAGTCCGGCCCGTTCTACGATGGCGCTATCTTCCACCGCATCATCGATAACTTCATGATCCAGGGCGGCGACCCGACCGGCACCGGTCGTGGCGGCCCCGGCTACCAGTTCCAGGATGAGTTCCACCCGGAGCTGCAGTTCGACCGTCCGTTCCTGCTGGCCATGGCCAACGCCGGGCCGGGCACCAACGGCTCCCAGTTCTTCATCACCGTGGCGCCGACCCCGCATCTGAACAACCACCACACCATCTTCGGCGAGGTCACCGACAAGGCTTCCCAGGAGGTCGTGTCCAAGATTGCAAAGGTCTCCACCGACCGCATGGACCGTCCTGCTGAGGACGTTGTCATCGAGTCCATCGAGATCGCCTAAGCGCTTTCGCGCTCATCCCCAAGCCCGCTGCCACGCGACGTGGTGGCGGGTTTGATGCGTTTTAAGGAGCCATAATGAAGAACTATGTGAAGTCAGCGCCGGCCACCACGGTGTTCATGGTCCTGTGCATCGGCGCGTGGCTGACTACCGCCGTGCAGGCGAAGTCCCTGTCAGACCCCTTCTATCTCAGCCAAATGGCACAGGACTGGGCACTGTGGGGCCCAGACGTGGCTAGCCGGCCGTATTCGGTGCTCACGGCCGGCTTCATGCACCTCGACGCCGGGCACCTTCTGGTCAACATGGTGATGCTGCTGTTTGTGGGTAGGGAGGTCGAGCGCGCGATTGGAAGTGTGCTCTATGCCGCGGCCTACCTCATTTCTGTAGTGGGTTCTTCGGCGGCGGTGCTTTGGATGGACTTTGGCACGCCCACGGTGGGTGCCTCGGGCGCGCTGTTTGCGCTGATGGGCTTGCTCATTGGTGTCTATCGCAGTCGCGGCCTGAACCTGCGCGCGCCCGTGGTGCTCGTGGTGGCGAATGTCATTTATAGCTTCATCGCGGACAACGTGTCGGTGTGGGGACATGTGGGCGGTTTGCTTACAGGTCTGGTGCTCGCTCCCTTCGTGTTTCGCCAGCGGACCTGGGTGCGCTGGCTGGGAATTGAAATTACAGGAGTGGCGGTTGCCGTCCTAGCGGCCCTGCGAGCTGGGCTTTGGGGATAACTCGGGCGTGTTATTCACCAAAACCTTTGTGCGAAAGTTATCCACACCAGTTATCCACATTGTGGATAACTACATTCTTGTAATTCCCCGAACACCTGGGCCAAGAAACCCGCAGATCAGCAGGTGAATCGCGTTCGATTGCGGTTTTTGAACGCCCTGTGGGGAGCGTGAAAACACTTATCCACAGGCTGTGGAGAAGAACTGTGGAATTCGATTTTCACAGAGTTATCCCCAGCCTGTGGATAACTTTATACCCATGGTGTTGACACTGTTGGCGCTGTGGACGCCTGTGGAAAATGCCAAAACGACAAGCACGGGCGAAAGCGTGAATGATCTGTAGCGATCTGAATCGACTTGCGCCCGTGTGCGGGTTGGGATGCCAGTGGCTATGAGGCGATAGCTAGTTGCCTACGCCGCCCAGGATTTTGGTTACTAGGTTGAGGCGCGTGGAAGCTCCGAACTCGGTGATGAGCCGAGAGACGTGCTTCTTCACGGCGGACTCGGAGTAGCCCGTGGCCGTGGCAATCTCGGAGTTGGAGTTGCCGGCCAAGAGAAGCTTGAGCACCGCAACCTCTGCCTCTGGGAGGTCGTGGCCTTCGATCGCGGCTGCTACCGGGTCGCGGGGTGCGGCGGGTTGGCCAATGTAGTCGACCAAGCGGTGCATGGCGGCGGGGGCGACGACGGTGCCGCCCTCCATTGCCTCACGGACAGCGTCGATGATGGAGCGCGGGCGCTGATTCTTCAGGATGTAGCCAGCGCCGCCGGCGCGCAGAATCTTCAGCATCGTGTCGTCCGAATCGAACGCCGTGACAGCTAAGAAGGTTGGCGGATTCGGCGCGGAATTGAGGTGCTTGAGCAGGGTAATGCCGTCCATCTGCGGCATGTGAATATCAGCCAACACGAGATCCGGCTTGGTCTCTTCGAGCTGAGCCAAGCAGTCGGCACCGTTGGTTGCTTCACCGACCACCGTGATGTCTGAGGCGGTCTGGAAATAGATGCGGAAGGAGGAGCGGACAAGCTCGTCATCATCCACAAGGAAGACCCGAATACTCATGGGAGATACGTGGTCACAAGGGTCGAGGGCGTGGTATTAGCCCCCGCACCACCAACGCTGCGGGCTGGTGGAGCAGCGGAACTCGTCAGCGAAGTCGCGAGCAAACGAGCTGTAGAAGCCGAAGCCGGTGGACTCGGACTCATTGACGGTGGTGGCTTCAGCAGTGGTGGACTCGGCAGCGGCGGCGGTCTCAGACGCACCGGCGACGGGTGCGGAGAACAGGGCCAGCGCTGCGGTGGCAATAGCAAGAGAAGTGCGCATATGTGACCTCTTATATTCAAGGATCGAAAGACTACTGCACCACTCTACCGTATTTTCCGCAAACTAGCAGCAGGAAGGCTCATGCGCGTGACCCATTGCTCGCCTTCCTTGCCGCTGCCAAAGCTGCCCTGCGCCCGGCGCACGCGGCGGGCGATTTCCCCCAGACCCAAGCTAGTGGTCATGTATTCGCGGGACTGGCGCTGCGCAATGTCGGACTTAATGCACAAGTTAAGGGTCTTGGCGGAGCCGGCAGCCTCAATAACCACGCGGGATTGGGGCACTGCGTACTTGAGGATGTTCACCGCGAGCTCCGAAAACACAAGCTCCAGCTTCTGTGGGAGGGCTTGCTGGCCGATCTTGCCAAGCTCAACGTGCGGCTCGCAGTGGAAGCCATGGCTGCTGAGGAAACTAATCATGGTTTCAAGATCCTCATCCAGAGATTTCACGCCCTTGGTGACGCTCTCGTTCTTCATCACGCGCAACAGGTCGCGTACCTCAGCCATGGCCTTGCGGGCGTCGTCCGCGATCGCCTCGGCGGTGTCTGCGGGGCTGGGGTCGGTCTGGGTCAGCGCGAGCGTTTCCGAGCGCATGATCACGGAGGTCAAGGTCGCCGCCACGGAATCATGCAGGGCGGTCATGAGAGATTCGCGCTCGGCGGCCGCGCGCTCTTCGGCGGCGATGCGTTGGTCCCGGGCCTTGCGCACCACCGCGCCGATGACGATGGCAGCCGTATAGAGCACGACAGGAAACGAGAAGCTGAGAGGATCGAAGTCGAGGATGAAGTTTCTTCCGGGATCTGTCGTGACCACCAGCGTGAGCATGACCGCGGGAGGAATCGCCCACACCCAGCGCTTATAAAACGCCACGATGCCCACGATGACGGGGCTCCACGCTAACAGGAGGAAGGAGCGCCAGTCCGGGTACCAGATGGTGACAGCAAAAAGCGCACCGTACAAGCTGGCCGCCACGAAGGGACGGCTGACGGCCAGCGGCGTGAGACACACGCCGAGGCCCGCAAGTACGAGTGCGCCAGCAGAAAGGGAGGAGTTGTTCACCGTGACAGTCAGCATCACCAAGATGATGCAGCCGGCACCGGCAATGCTGTAAAACCGCGAAGATTTCATCGCTGCACAGCCCGAACGCTCCGAAGGGCGGAGTTTAGCGCCATCCCATCGTCATCAGCAGGCCGATGATGGCCAGACCGAAGCCGATGCCGTAGTTCCACGGGCCGAGTTCCTGCATGAACGGGATGGACTCGCCGGCCAAGTAGTTCACCACGAGCCACAGCAGGCCGATGAGCATGAGGCCCAGCATGATGGCGATGTACCACTTCGGGGTGCCTTCCGCATTGATCTTGACCGGCGTGCGGTTCGTAGCAGAGCTGGAGGACTGCGGAAGGGCGGAACCTTCCGTGATCTTGGACTTTGGCATTATTACACCTTTAGGGAGGGGGAAATGTCTCTTTATCTGAGGGATACCTTAGCAGCAGGCCCCCGTACAGCACGAGGTGCCACCGTGAGGTGGCCGTGCTGGCCGAGGGGAGCCTACTGGGGCAACAAGGCCGCAGGGTCCAGCTGCCAGAAGCGGACGTGAATGGTGGCGTCCTTGCGGATGGTGTCGCCGTGATTGGTGGAGGCCCACCCAATCTTGTTGGCGTCAATCGGGTTCGTCGTGGGGATGCGCTCACCCACGTCGAGGGAACCGGTCCAGCCCTTGGCGCGCAGCGCGGACTCGGCGTCCGCCTGCGTGGAATGCAGCAGGTCAGGCGCCTGGATCATCATGCCATTGGACACCTCCAGGTTCACCGTGGAGCCCTTGGGCAGCTTCCGATCCTTCTCCGCCACGGAGAGGACCTGTCCCTCCTGCTTCTCGGAGTCGATGGACGTGACGTTGACCTCGAAGTCCATGGAGGACAGCATCTCTACCGCGCTGTCCCGATCCATGCCGGCGACGTCCGGGACGCTGACTTCCTTCTGGCCCTTGGACACCGTCAGGCGCACCTTCGAGCCCTTGGCCAGCTGCGTGCCGCCGGACGGGTTCTGCGAGATGACCTCGCCGGCGGGGGCGTCGTCGTTGACTTCCTTGATGTCGTCGTCGAGCTCCAGGGAGGCGTCGCCAAGCGCTTGCACTGCCTGCTCCTGCGTCATGCCGGTGACATCGGGGACGTCGACAAGCTCCTTGCCGGAGGAGACGGTGAGTGTGACCGTGGAGTTCTTCTGCAGCTCCGAGCCCTCCGCCGGGTTGATGCGGATGACCTTGCCGCGGGCAATATCCGGGTTCGGCTCTTCATTCACCGTCACCAGCAGGCCGAGCTTTTCCAGCTCCTGGACCACCTCGTTGCGCGGGCGGTCCGCCACCTTCGGCACGGTGACCATCTCGGTCTTCCGCTCGGCTTCGCGCTGCGCCTGTTCCTGCTCGTGCTCCTGTTGCTTGGAGCTGTCCCAGAAGTCCCACGCAAAGTAGCCGATGATGGCCAGCAGCGCGGCGGCCAGGAGTGCTGCCAGCCACTTCAGGCCGGAGCCGCCCTCCTCGTCCTCCGGGGAGGGGCGGGTCGACGCCACCGGCGCGCGGTGCTGCGCGGAAACCGGCGCCACCATGGTGGTGGGGTGATCGTCCTCGCCCACGTGGGAGCGCGCTGCCTCCGGCAGCTGGCCCCGGGACAAAAGATCCAGGTCGTTGCCCATCTCCCATGCCGCCTGGTAGCGGTCGGCCGGGTGCTTGGCCATGGCGGTGAGCACCACCGCATCCAGGTTGAGACGCTGCTGCTGCGACAGGTTCTGATCCGCAATAAGCTCCGACGGCGGGGTGGGATCTTCCTGCACGTGCTGGTAGGCCACCGCAAAGGGGGTCTCGCCCTCGAAGGGGGTGCGACCCGTGACGGCTTCATACATGACGCAGCCGAGGGCGTAGACGTCCGAGCGGGCGTCGGCAGGCTTGCCCCGGGCTTGTTCGGGGGAGAGGTACTGCGCGGTGCCGATCACGGCGGAGGTCTGGGTCATCGCGGACGTCGAATCATCGAGTGCCCGGGCGATGCCGAAGTCCATCACCTTCACCTGGCCGGTGTTGGTGAGCATGATGTTGGCCGGCTTGATATCGCGGTGAATGATGCCCGCCTCGTGGGAGGCTTGCAGGGCATCCGCCACCGGCTTGAGCACGCGGGCGGCCTCCTCCACCGGCATGGGGCCGTCCTCCCGGATGATGTCCCGCAGGGTGCGGCCCTGGACGTACTCCATGACGATGTAGGGCACCGCCAGGCCGTCGACGTCCTTCTCGCCGGTATCGAAAACGGCGACGATGTTGGGGTGGTTCAGCTTGCCCGAGTTCTGGGCCTCGCGGCGGAAGCGCTCACGGAAGTTGACGTCCCGCGCCATGTCGGGGCGCAGCATCTTCACGGCGACGGTGCGGCCCAAGACAGAGTCGTCGGCCTCGTACACCTCGGACATGCCACCGGAGCCGATGGACTGACGCAGATGGTAGCGATCACTGACCATGGTGCTTACTGGCCTCCCTGTAGTGCGGAATCTTCGGTGGGGTCGCCCTGTGAGTTTAGTGCGATCCCGGAGACTGGGCTGTCATTGACCTGCGGTTGGGTCTCCTCCGGGGCCGGGGCCGGGACCTCCTCCGTGGGCTGCTCCACGTGGGTGGGCTGCGCCGGCTTCTGCGAGGTGCGCGTGGGGCGCGGTTGCTCGCTTGGCGACGTCTCCGGGGCCACCGAGTGCGTCGTCGTCACCGTGACCTGGGTGGGGCTTTCCTCCACGGTGGTGGTCTCCGCCGCGGAGGTCTCTTCCGTCGGATCCTCCTCCGTCGTCTCCGGGGTGACGGTCTCGGTGACGATGATCTCGGTGGGCTGGTCCGGGGTGGAGGGCACGGCCGGGTCGGTGGGGGCGGAGGAATCGGAGAAAAACTTATAGCCCATCAGCCCGATAGCCACGAGCGCGGCGATGGCCACGGCGATGAGCAGGCCCACGCCGAAGCCGCCCTTCTTCTTTTTCTGTGGCGCCTGCGGCGGCTGGGGGCGCGCCGGGGCAGGCGGCTGCGCGGCTCCGGCCTGCGCGCCGGTAGGCGGGACGGCCGGGTGCACCGTGGTGGGGTTGGCCATGCTGGCCAGCATCTCCGTAGACGCGGAGGGGGAGGGCTCGGCGGCCAGCGGCGCGAGTGCCGCGGACTTGGGCTGCGGCGGGCGCTGGCCCTGGCGCACGGCGGAGATGGCGTTGGTGAACTCGTTGCCGTCGGCAAAGCGGGTGCCCGGGTCCTTGCGCAGGGCCATGCCGATGAGCTCGCGGGCGGGCGCGCTAATCGACGTCGACAAGGGCTCCGGCGCCTGATTAATGTGCGCCAGCGCCACCGATACCGAGGAATCGCCCGTAAAGGGGCGCTTGCCCGCCAGCATCTCGTAGCCCACCACGCCCAGCGAGTACACGTCCGAGGCCGGCGTGACATCAAGGCCCTGCGCCTGCTCCGGGGAGACGTACTGCGCGGTGCCGACGACCATGCCGGTGCGCGTGAGCGGGACTGCGGCCGCGGCCTTGGCGATGCCAAAGTCGGTGATCTTAACTTGCCCGTTCTGGGTGATCATGAGGTTGCCCGGCTTGATATCGCGGTGCACCAAGCCCATGTGGTGGATGGCGGACAGGCCGTGGGAGGCCTGCTCCATGACGTCGAGCGCCAGCGTTTCCGGCAGCGCCTTCTCGCGCGCCAGGAGATCCGCCAGGGACTCGCCGCGGATGTACTCCAGCGCCATGTAGCAGAAGGTGCGGCCGTTGTCTTCCAGCTCCCGGTAGTCGTAGGTGGCCACGACGTTGTCGGAATTGATGGACTCCGCTGCCTCCGCCTCGTTGCGGAAGCGGGAGAGGAACTCATTGTTGTCGGAGAACTCCGGGCGCAGGACCTTGATGGCCACCTCGCGGTCGTGGCGGACGTCGTCCGCCAGCCACACCGTGGACATGCCGCCGTGGCCGATGATCCACTGCAGCTGGTAGTCCGCACCGATCAGTGCCTGCAGATGCTCTTTGTTGTCAGCGCTATTCACTACTGCTCACCTCCGTATGCGCGCAGGATAGCGCGCCCAATGGGGCCGGAAACCTGGCCGCCGGTAGCGCCCTCACCCAGGTGGCCGCCGTCCTTGACCACGACGCCCACCGCGATGTCCTTGTCCGGGTCGAAGGCCACGTACCACACGTGCGGGGCCAGGCCCTCGCCGTGCTCGGCCGTGCCCGTCTTCGAGGCAAAGCCGTTGCCGTCGTAGGCGAACGTGGAGCGCTCGGAGGCGAACATGAGGTTCTTGATGGTTTCCGCCGTGTTCTCATCCACGGCCTCGGCCGCCTGGCGCGGCTGCGTGGTGCGCAGCTCGTTCATCTGGCCGTCGGTGATGCGGTTGATGAGGTAGGGCTCCATGCGCTTGCCCTTGTTGGCGATGGTGCCGGCCATGATGGCGGCCTGGAGCGCGGACATGGTGACGTCGCGCTGGCCGATGGCGGACTGGGCCACCTGGGCGCCGTCGCCCAGCTCACCCAGGGTGCCGGCAGAACTGTCGACGCCCAGCGAGTAGTCATCGCCCACACCGAAACCGTCGGCGTACTTGCGCAGCTCGTCCGCGCCGATCTGCTCCGACATCTGGACGAACGCGGTGTTGCAGGACAGCGCGAAGGCGGTCTGCAGGTTAACGCTCTGGGCACCGCCGCAGGCCTGGTTTCCGTAGTTGGTCAGCTCCGTCACGGAGTCCGGCAGCGTAATCGACGCCTCGCCCGTCAGCGTGGACTCTGGCGTGAAGCCGTTGTTGAGGCCCGCGGCGGTGGTGATGATCTTGAAAATGGAGCCCGGGGGCAGGGTTTCCTGCGTGGCGTGGTTGATGAGTGGCTTGCCGTCCTGCTCCTGCAGTTCGGACCACTTCTCATCCGCCTGGTCCCCCATGAGATCGGAGGCGTTGTAGCTGGGGGAGGAGGCCATGGCCAGAATCTTGCCGGTCGAGGGCTGGATGGCCACAGCGGAGCCGTTGTAGCCCGCGCCGGCCAGATGGTCGTAGGCCGCCTGCTGCAGGGCCGGGTCGATGGTGACCTCCACGTTCGCACCCACCTGCGGCTTGCCGGAGAGCACGTCGAGCCAGTTGCGGGCCAGCAGCGAATCGTCCTTGCCGTTGAGGACGTCATTCTGCGAAGCCTCCAGCTGGGAGGCGCCAAAGCGCTCCGACAAGTAGCCGGTGACGTTGGAGAAGGCCGGCGAATCGGTGGGGTAGGAGCGGGAGTAGTTCCCCTCGGCGTCGGCAGTAGACTGCGCCAGCACCGTGTCGCCCGCAAAGATCTGGCCGCGTGGGGTGGTGCGCATCTCCATGTAGCCGCGCACGTTCCGGGAGTTGTGCGCGTACTTGTCCGTAGAAAAGGCCTGCACCACCGTGAGGTTCACCAGCAGCACAGCGGTGAGAAGGACAGCGAAAAGAGAGACGAGGCGGATCGACTTATTCATCGCGTAGCCTCCTGGATGGCGGGGAACATGGACGTATCAGTAGGCGCATTGGACGTGAGCTCGCGCGCCGGGCGGCGGGCCGCGTTGGAAATGCGCAGCAGGATGGCCAACAGCATGTAGTTGGCCATGAGGGAAGAACCACCCGCGGACATGAACGGCGTGGTCAGACCCGTCATGGGCAACAGCGCCGAAATGCCGCCGGTGACCACGAAGACCTGCACGGCCAACGTCAGCGACAGGCCGGAGGCAACCAGCTTGCCGTAGGTATCGCGGCAGGTGAGCGCGGCGCGGAAGCCGCGGGAGGCCAGCATGGCAAACAGGATCAGAACCGCGGCGAGTCCGATGAGTCCAAACTCCTCACCGATACCCGCCAGGATGAAGTCCGAGTGCGCCACCGGCACCATGTCTGGGTGGCCCTGACCCAGGCCGGATCCCGTGATGCCGCCAGAGGACATGCCGAACAGCGCCTGGGAGAGCTGGTAGCCGGTGGTGTCATAGTTGCCCAGCGGATCCAGGAAGTTGGAGAAGCGCTGCTGAATCTTGTCCGAAATCTGGTAGATGCCAAAGCCGCCGACGCCCACCAGAATCACGCCGATGAGCAGCCAGCTCACGCGGTTGGTGGCCATGAACAGCATGCCCAGCACCGTGCTGAAGAGCAGCAGGGCGGGGCCGAAGTCGTTGGAGATGCCCATGATGACGATCGCGATGCCCCAGATCACCAGGATGGGCGCGAGGTCACGCAGGCGGGGCAGGGACAGGCCCAGGAACTTGTAGCCGGCCACGGTAAACAGGGAACGCTTCTGGGTAAGCAGCATGGCGAAGAACAAGATCAGCAGGATCTTGGAGAACTCACCCGGCTGGATGGAGAAGGGCCCCAGCCACAGCCAGATGCGGGCCTCCACGCCCGGCGGCTGCGGCCACACCAGCGGCAGTGCGAGCAGAATGAGGCCCAGCGCACCCAAAATGTAGGAGTAGCGCGTCAGCGAGCGGTGATCCCGCAGCAGTACTAGCACCAGGGCAAAGAGGATGAGTCCCACGATGGTCCACATGACCTGGCGGACGGCGAGCCCGCCGCCGCTGGCCAGATCCAGGCGCTGCAGCATGATAAGGCCCGTGCCGTTGAGCACCGCCACGATGGGCAGCATGATCTGGTCCGCGAAGGGCGCCAAGAAGCACAAAACCAGGTGGGCCACGGCGAAGACGCCGATGAACCCGCCGATGAGGTAGAGCACGTCGAGTGTTAGCACATTGCCCTGGGAGAGTTCCAGGCTAACCAGGGTGATGGCGAAGACGATCGTGGCCAGCACCAGCAGGCCGAACTCGGTCCCGCGTGAAAGAAGCTTGCTCACTTACTTCACCTCCCGGCAGTTTCCTTGCTTTTGTGGCTTCTGTGTCTGCTTGTTCGACGAGCTGGAATCCTTCTTCGCGCTATCTTTCGTGTCCTTCGAGCTCGTGCTGCAGGGCTTGAGCGCCTTGTCCGACAGCCGCGAGAGCTGCGTTTGCACCTCGTCGTAGGATCCGCCGTCGAGGTTGCCCACGGCGGCGCGCTCGGATTCCGGAAGCGCCTGGAGGGTAAACGGCGCGAAGTCCTCGGCGCACTCGTCCGCGCCCAGCCGCAGCGCGTTGTCCTTGCTTAAGCACGCGTGCTGATAGGTCTGGTGCAGCGGGCGGCCGAAGAGGTCAAAGTCCGCGCCCTTCTGGATGGTGAGCACGTCGTCCTCACCGGTGGCCACGTAGTAGTGGCTGCCCAGGTAGTTCTTCATCCACAGTCCGCCGCTGATGACGAGCACCAGAACCACTGCCAGGGCGGCAATAACCTTCCACCCGATGCGACGCCGACGGGACGCTGGCCGCTGCGGGGAGGCAGTGCCCGAGGACGTGCTTGAGGCAGTGCTCTCGGAACCTTCGGAATCCTGGGTGTCCGAAGCGCCTTCGGGGGTCGTGCCCTCAGCGGCCTGCGCTTTTGGGGGCGAGATGAGCTTGGCGGCGCGGCTGGCGGAAGAATCCGGGTGGGATTCCTCCGGGACCACGCCCTGAACAGCACCCACGGTCAGTGGGGTGGGGTCCTTCTCCGGTGCGCCCTCGACCACCTCGGCCAAGACCACGGTGACGTTGTCCGGCCCGCCGGAGCGCAGCGCGAGGTCCCGCAGCATGGCCGCGGCCTCCTCTACCGAACCCTGCTTCAGCGCCTGCTCGATGGTGGCGGAGGTCACCGGGTCGGAAAGACCGTCGGAGCACAGCATGATCCGGTCGCCCACCTGTGCGTCAAGCGTAAACAGAGTGGGCTCTACCGGGCGCCCGGTGTAGGCCTTGAGGATCAGGGACTTCTGCGGGTGGGAGGAGACATCCTCTGGGTCGAGCTTGCCCTCGTCCACCAAGGACTGGACATAGGTATCGTCCTTGGTGATCTGCTCCAGCTCCCCGTCGCGCAGGCGGTAGCCGCGCGAATCACCCACGTGGCACACGCCGAACTCGGCGCCATTGAACAGCATTGCCGTGAGCGTGGTGCCCATGCCCTCGGTCTCCGGGTGCTTGCCCACGTGCTCGCGGATGGCCGCGTTGGCGTCCTCGGCGGCGGCGCCGAGGAGAGCAAGCATGTCGTTGTCGCCGGGATCGCGCTCCAGTGAGGACATGTGCTCCACCATCGTGGTGGAGGCAACTTCGCCGGCGGCGTGGCCCCCCATGCCGTCGGCAAGCACGAGCAAATGCGGGCCCGCATGGGCCGAATCCTCGTTGTTGCCGCGGACCAAGCCGCGGTCAGTCACTGCAGTAAATTTCAGGCTAAAAGTCATGCCATCAACCTCACGGTCGTTCGGCCAATCTTGATATCAGACCCCACGCCTACGCGTTCCGGCTGGTCAATGCGGGCACCGCCCACGAAGGTGCCGTTGCGGGATTCCAGGTCCTCCACGAACCACTCGCTGCCGCGGCGGAACAGGCGCGCGTGATGCCCGGAGGAGAAATCATCCCCGGTGACAAAGTCGCAGTCCTGCGCGCGGCCCATCGTGCAATCCTCCAGCGTGCCCAGCTCCATGTGGGAGCCGCGCAGGGGGCCTTCCACGATCGTGATTTCACGCGGCGCTTCTCGACGCCTCTGTGACCCCTTCACCGGGGTCGGTGCCTGATACACGCCGGCGGCCTTATTGGCGTCCCGGCGCATGGCGTTGAGCGCGACCAAGATAAACAGCCATAGCAACACCAGCAGGCCGATGCGCAGCGAGAGCAGCACGATCGAGTCCATGGAAAATCCTTACGCTAGACGGTGTGGGGCTTAGTAGTTCTGGTTCTCTAGGCCCGTGATGCGGACCTCGATGTGGGAGTGGCCGAGGGTGATCACGTCACCATCGGCCAGCAGCCAGTTCTCAATCGGGGTGTCATTGACCGTGGTGCCGTTGGTGGACTGGAGGTCCACCAGCACCGCGTCCTGACCGTTCCACGTGATCTCCGCGTGCTGGCGGGAAACACCCGTATCCGGCAGGCGCAGGTCCGCGTCGTTGCTGCGGCCGAGGATATTCGACCCCTCCTGTACGTGGTAGACCCGCGAGGAGCCGTCCTGCAGCATGAGGGTTACCGCCGGGCCCTGCGGGGTGGGCGCCGGATCGTTCGGGTTCGGCACCATGAAAGCGGTGGTGGCTGCCTCGTCGGCGTTGTGCGGCTGGGTCATAGAGTCCTCCTGACCATGGTCGTGGTGGAAAATCGCATCGAATCCCGTTTCCTCAGTGGGCTCGTGGTCCAAAAAGGACGACACGCGCAGCTGCCCCGTGCGCAGGCCCGACTCCTCCGCAATCCGCACGATGACCGGCCCCGCGAGGGACCAGCCGCTGTTGCGGATGAAGCGAGTGAGTTGGTCAGACAGATCCGAAGGAATATCCCGATCTTGAGAGAGGTTCTCAATGTCCTTGGAGGACACACCGACGGTCATGACGTTGGGGCTGTACAGCTTGCTGTCATCACCGCGGGACAGGTTGTCCTGTGCCTCCTGCTTGAGCAGCTCCTCAATTTCTGCGGGGACGACCTTGCCGCCAAAGACAAAGGCCATGCCGTTGTCCAGTCCGCGCTGCAGGGAGGAATCCAGCTTGGCGAGTTTCTCGAGCAATGTCATGGGGAAGTGCCGTCCTCCTTTCAGGGTGTTCCAGGGAAATGTTGCACTGCGTTGGTGGAATACAGCGATATAGCAGGAACAGTATAGGTGGCTTTCCTCTATTTAACGTAGACGCGCGCGGCAAAGTTCCCTGTGTATTGGGGAAAAATCTCCAGTTTGCCAGCGGATTTGTTCAATATGCGGGACTGCGTGCTAGAGTTAGCTAGTCGCCAAGACATCAATACCCTGCCCGGGTGGCGGAATTGGCAGACGCGCTGGCTTCAGGTGCCAGTGTCCTTATAGGACGTGCGGGTTCAAGTCCCGCCCCGGGCACGCTGTGACGGCCCCGCTTTCTCGTTGAGAGTGCGGGGCTGTCGTCGTTTCGGGAAGGCCGACGTTCAGGACGTCGTACACGGTAATTAGGGGCCAGAAGTTCAAAATTTTTCGCCCTTATCTACCGTGAACGACAGCGGGTATCCGCAACGTCCCGAGTTCTCCGAGGGACAGGCAGCTGTGCGGGCCAAGATCGTGTCCCGTTTGCGGGCTTTCAACACAATAGCCGGGACCTAGTTCTGGCCTGTGATGTCTAGCGACATTTTGGACACGGAGTCCAGGATGTTTTTGGACGGGATGTCTAGTGGCTTTTTGGACGTTTGCGGCGGTGGAATAGCCGGATGGCTATTCCATTGCATAAGCGTAGAAAGGTCGCAGATTTCGATCCCGTTCGTGACGGCAAGACGGTCACACAGTTTTGCAAAGAATTGGGAATCTCGCGGCAGACGTACCACAACATCAAAAGCCGGATAGCGCAGAAGGGTCGGGCAGGCATTGTGCCGGATTCGACTGCCCCGAAGAATCCGATTAAGAAATTCCACGAGGCCGACAAAATCGCAGTCGTCCACGCCAGGCAGGAGTTGATGGAGCAAGGCTTGGATTATGGGCCTTGGTCGATCTACTACTTCTTGTTCGACACTGTAGGTCCAGATTCCACACCGTCGCGTTCTACAATCGCCTCGTGGCTTCATGAGCTGGGATTCGTTGATGCCAACGCCCGCAAACGGCCACGCAGCTCCTATAAGCGCTTCGCCCGCGCTCTCGTCGGTGAACTCTGGCAGATCGATGGACTGGTCTATCGCCTCTTTGACCACGCCCACACACATGTCACGATTTACCAGGTTATCGATGATGCCAGCAGGTTCGATGTCGGAACCACAGCGTTCGCTCTGCCAGAAAACGGTACTGATGCGCGCGCTGTGCTGGCCGCAGCGTTCGCCGCCTACGGCAAGCCCCAAGAAATCCTTTCCGACAATGGCGATGCGTTTGCCACCTATCACCGTGGTTTTCTCTCTGCTACTGAAACTTGGCTCGCCAGCCAAGGCGTTCTTGCTATTGCTGGTTTCGCCCCGACAACCCAGGGAAAAGACGAGCGCTCTCACCGCACGTTGACCCAGTTCCTCGATGCACGCCACCCAGTTAGCCTTGCTGAGGTCAACGCCTATCTGGCTGAATATCGCCAGGTGTACAACGAGCGACGACGGCATCAATCACTGCTGGTCGGCAAAATGCACATCACACCACGCCAGGCTTTCGATACCTTCCCCAAGGCACCGTCGCCTACGCATCCACTCGATCCTGAGCAGGTCTGGGCCCGCGTAGTCGCCTACAACCAGGCTCACAATCCACACGCTGTACCCGAAATGCTAAACGGCCCCGTGGAAGCGGCAACTTCACACGAGGCCAGCACCGATGACATGGCAGCTCAGCAGGGCATACCTTCCACCGATACCCCCACACTAACGGTGCCGACGACAAATTCAACAAACCATTGGGGCATCCCAGACCAGCTCTGCGTGAGCAAAGATGGCGTTGTACGCGTGTGCGGCTTCGGTCTCTACATTGGTCTGAGGTTTAAAAACCGCAGGCTCTACTCCACGGTCACAGCCGATAACGTTGCGGAGTTTTACACGGCCCATGACGGTGAATTCCTCTTCAGCGTGCCGCTGCCAATCACGTTGAGCCACAGGCCACCAGGTGGCCAGATCAACATCAACCTCGTTGAAGGAATGAAACATCGCCAACCACCGCGGATGAACCCGAAACTATCCAAACCCCGGCCGAAACGCAGGCCATAACCATAAACCGCTAGAAGTGTCCAAGAACTCCATGGATTCCGTGTCCAAGAAGACACCGGACTCCATGTCCAAAAACCCTATGGACATAACAGACCTAGTTCTGGCCTCAGTTATCGTTAGTTGTTAGCGACACACCTAGAACTGCTCCTGAAGGCGCTAGAAGTACCAGCGCTGAGCCTCGCACGGGCATACTCTCAGAGCCCCCACTTCGGTGCGGAAAGCCGCAGAGGATCGATGTCTCGAGACATCGCTTTTCGTCGTGTCTGGGCAGTTTTAGCTTCCGGGTTTTCTACCGGATCGATGTGGTGAGACATTGGTGCTGGTTGGACCGGAACGATCTCATGAGACATGCGGAACGATGTCTCCGAACCAGACACCGCCCCGGGCACGCTGAGCAGTTGTACAAACTGCGACACCGGCGGTAACAAACTCGAAAGGGTTTGTGATCTCCGGTTTCTTCTATTTTTATGTGAGATCATGCCGAGAATCGTACCTGTGGGGATGGAGTGGGAGAGCCCTAGGTATGGCGGCTGATTGGGTATCTGGAACCCATCGGGTTGGCTTTTGTAGTCGTCAACTTCGTGGCATCAAAGTCGAATAGGCCTTTGCAGAATTTCCTGGAGCCGCAGATTTTCCTCGCTTGCCAACATTCTTAGGTGGTCTTGTCTCATGTGGGATGCGTCAGACATTGGCGAGATGTTTGTTTATGCAGGCAATCGAATGACAACAAAGGGCAGGTCTGTAATCATCTTGAATACTGATGTTTTCAGAGTAGATCCTTGGGATAGGTGTCGATTTGGGGTAGTTGGTCCGTACTCCATGAGTCTTCCTAAGGAAGTCGAGCTAGCACTGAAATATGAGGTCGCCTACCTTCGGAATCACGAGTATCGACGGAGATCACTTGAAAACCCGCAGACTCCAAATAGGTAACCAATCCCTCTTCCGACCAGTAGAAGGCCTCTGTGATCGCATGGTTAAACGAAACGCCCTGCTGCCCTAGGAACGCCCCGATAAGGAGAGTTCCTTTCGGTTTGAGGACCCTAGAAAACTCTCTTAAAGCTGCGCGGCGTTCTTTTGGTGTCATATGGATGAGTGAATACCAAGCAAGGATCCCGTCGAATCTAGAAGATTCGAACGGCATATCCAAAAGGTTACCTGTCTCGAAGGTGGCTAGAGGAAATCGCTGGCGTGCCGAGTCAACAAATTCTGGAACTATATCGAGACCCGTGACGTCACAGCCCAAACTACGCAGGAGTTCAGTCCAATGACCTGGCCCTGAACCAGCATCAAGCAAAGGAGCATGAATATTCATCCCCCAATCAGTTATAAGGTTAACGTCTAGTGGATCCATGCTGTCGACATCACCTAGCGCCGCAACGTATTCGAAAGCCCGCTCTGCATATGACTGCCGCACCCGCACTTTATCTCCCATCATTTCTTGTTGGCTGGGTATTCAACGGAGACCTAGCAGACAACGCTGCGACTGGGTAAATCGGCGACAACAAAGAGCTCCAATGGTAAAAATCTATCGTGACCCATAGCGATCAAGCAGAAAGAATAGTCAGTCAACAACGCATGACCATAAAAATAGGTCTCATAGATCCAGAGTAGCCAGTGAGCTTCAGGCAGTGTCGATGGCGGTGGATGCCGGAGTAGGCGTAGTGTGTTCCTCCTTCGACTCGGTCGGAGCCAGGTGAGCCGGATCCAGATCAATGCGGCGCAACAGCTGGGCGTTCAGGGCCACCACGATGGTCGAGGCAGACATCAAGATCGCGCCCACGGCCGGGGACAGCACGAACCCGATCGAGGCGAGCACTCCGGCGGCCAGCGGCACGGCGAGGATGTTGTAGCCAGAGGCCCAGATCAGGTTCTGGATCATCTTGCGGTAGCTGGCCTGGGACAGCTCAATCATCGACAGCACTGCCCGCGGGTCATCACTGGCTAGGACCACCCCGGCAGATTCCATGGCCACATCCGTGCCGGCACCGATGGCGATACCGACCTCCGCGCGGGTCAGAGCGGGGGCGTCATTGACACCGTCACCGACCATGGCCACGCTCAAACCCCGGTCCTGCAGATGCATGACCTTGGTGTCTTTGTCCTGGGGCAGGACCTCGGCGAAGACCTCATCAATGCCTAGGTCCTGACCAACCGCCTGGGCCACCTGCTGCGCGTCGCCGGTGATCATCGCGACCTTCACCCCGCGGTCCTGCAGGGCTTTCACAGCGGCGCGGGATTCGGGGCGGATCTTGTCCTCGACGGCCACCGCACCGATAATCTGACCGTCGCGGACAATATGGAGCACACCGGCCCCACGCCCGGTCCAGGCGCTGGTGGTGTCGGTGAGCTCGGCCGGGGTGGTGAGGTTGAACTCGCGCAGCATGTTCGGCCCGCCCACGAGGATCTCAGCGCCATCAACAGTGGCCCGGACCCCCCGGCCGGAGGCGGCGCTGAAACCAGTTGCACGGATTTGCCGACGGGAGGCCTCGGGATGGGCGGCCGCGGCCGCCACGATGGCGCGGGCCACGGGGTGCTCGCTGTCGGCCTCCGCGGCGGCGGCCAGGGCCAGCAGCTCGCCCTCGGTGACGCCGGCAGCTGCCGCGACACCGGTGACCGCGTGCGCACCCTCGGTCAGGGTGCCGGTTTTGTCGAAGAGCACCACGTCGATGGTGCGCATCCGCTCGAGCGTCATCCGGTCCTTGATGAGTACCCCGGACTTCGCGGCCCGCTCGCTGGAGATCGCAATGACCAGAGGAATCGCCAGGCCCAGGGCATGCGGGCAGGCGATGACCAGCACCGTGACCGTGCGCACCACGGCATCGTCCGGGCTGCCGATAATGGTCCACACCACCGCGGTGATCAGAGCGGAGATCAGCGCGAACCAGAACAACAACGCCGCCGCCCGATCCGCCAGGGCCTGGGCCCGGGAGGAGGACTCCTGGGCGTCGGCAACCATGCGTTGGATCCCGGCCAGGGCGGTGTCCCCGCCGGTAGCCTCCACCCGGATGCGGACGGTGTTGTCGGTGGCCACGGTACCGGCGACCACCTTGTCACCGGTGTCGCGGAAGACGGGACGGGATTCGCCGGTGATCATCGCCTCATCGAATTCAGCGGCTCCGTCGAGGATGGTTCCGTCGGCCGGCACCCGGGCACCGGCCCTCACCAGCACGACGTCGTCGACGACCAGCTCGGAGATGGCCACGGTGCGGGTGGTCCCGTCGATGACTTTCTCGGCCTCATCCGGCAGCAGGGCAGCCAGCGCGTCAAGCGCGGAGGACGCGGCCCCGAGAGCGGACATCTCCAGCCAGTGGCCCAGCAGCATGATGGTCACCAGCAGGGCCAGCTCCCACCAGAAGTCCAGATCAAAACCGCCCAGCCCCAGAGTGGTGACCCAGGAGGCGACAAACGCCACGGTGATGGCCATGGCGATCAGGAGCATCATCCCGGGTTGGCGGGATTTCAGTTCTTTCCATCCGCCCTTGAGGAAAGGCGTTCCGCCGTAGACGAAGATGATCGTGCCCAGCACCGGGGGGATCCAGGTGGATCCGGGGAATGCCGGGAGGTGGTAGCCGAGCAGGTCGGCGACCATGGGACTGAAAATAACGACGGGAATGGATAAAATCAGCGACCACCAGAAGCGGTCCCGAAACATTGCGGTGCTGTGTCCGGCGTGTTCGCCGTGACCATGAACGTGGTGGTCTTCGTCCAGGGCGGAGTGCGGGTGATCGTGGGGCATCGCCTGGCCGTGGGTGTCGGCATCTGCGTGGTGTTCGTGGCTGGCATGATCCGGGTGGTGGGTGTGGTCTGTTTCCGGAGCGGGGTGATCACCATGGTGATCACCCGAATGGTGGGGAGTGCTCATGACGTTCCTTTCGCTCAACCCGGTCGGGGTCGAGATGATGGGTAAAACTGATCAGGATAAGACGGTGTAGCCGGCCTCCTCGATGGCCCGGCGAACCATCTTCGGAGGTACGACACCGGTGACCGTGACGGTGGAAACTCCACCAGCAGCGAGATCAATCTGGACGTCGTCGACCTGGGGGAGGGCCTGAAGGGCCTGGGTCACGCTTTTCGCGCAGTGCCCGCAGGTCAGGCCGGTGACCTGGTAGCTAGGGGAGGACCCTCCTGCCGACGAGTCGCTGGTGGCAGGGATGGAGGCGGTGTCGGTACGTGAGGCAGGTCCGCAACAGTTGCAGCCGTGGGAGGCCATCGGCAAGATGCGGGGCGTGGAGGTGATCATGGGAAAGCTCCTTCGGTTCGGTGGGGTGCGGCGATGCCGCTCTCTAGCGTTTACCCCCTAGGGGTATATTTTCAGCATACCCCCTAGGGGTATATTTTCAAGGGGTGGAGGGCACAGCCCTCACGCGGGGCAGGGTCCTCACCTGCGCCTGTCTCCCGTGTCACTGAAATCTTGTACCAAGGAAGGTTAAATCATGACGAACGCGTTTTCCCGACGACAGTTTCTGCTCGGCGGACTCGTCCTCGCCGGCACCGGGGCCGTGGCCGCCTGCACCAGCGACCCTGGACCTGCTGCCTCGGCACCAGGTTCCTCCCTTCGCCCCACTCCCACCCCCACTGCACTCGGTGAGCCGACGGTGCGCCGGACACTGACCGCCCGGCCCCTCTCTCTGGATATCGGCGGCATCGAAGCCAAGACGTGGGGATACGTCTCTGACACCGGGGATGCGGCCATTGAGGCCACCGCCGGCGACGTCCTCCAGGTCGATATCACCAATGAACTGCCTGAGAGCACCTCCATCCACTGGCATGGCATCGCACTCCACAACGCAGCCGACGGTGTGCCCGGCATGACCCAGGACCCCATTGAACCTGGCGAGTCTTTCTCCTATGTTTTTGAAGTCCCCCACGGTGGCACCTACTTCTACCATTCCCACACCGGCCTGCAGCTTGATCGCGGCCTCCACGCCCCACTGATCATCCGTGACCCGCAAGACGCTGAGGACCAGGACGTCGAGTGGACCATCGTGCTCGACGACTGGGTCGATGGCATTCAGGGCACTCCCGACGATGAGCTCGACAAGCTCACCGGAATGGGTTCGGGCGACCATAACGGGAGGATGAGAATGGGAGGTCACGGCCATATGATGCACGGCACCCCGGACCGGGTACTGGGCGGGGATGCCGGCGATGTGATGTATCCGCACTACCTCATCAACGGACGTATCCCCCGTGCTCACCGGACCTTCGAGGCTCGCCCGGGCGACAAGGCCCGCCTGCGGTTTATCAACTCCGGCGGTGACACCATCTTCAAGGTGGCCCTCGGTGGTCACCGCATGACCGTCACCCACACCGACGGCTTCCCTGTCCAGCCCAGGGAGACCGAATCGATCTACCTGTCGATGGGCGAGCGTGTCGACGTCGAGGTCATCCTCGGCGACGGCATCTTCCCGCTCACGGCTTTGGCGGTGGGTAAGGACGACCGCGCCTTCGCCGTCATCCGCACCGCCGGCGGCCAGGCCCCCCACCCCGATGTCGACTTCCCCGAGTTGTCGTCCACCGGACTGCTTCTGTCCTCCCTGAAGCCAGCAGACCGTGCACTCCTGCCCGAGGGCACACCAGACCGAGAAGTCAGCATCGACCTGGGCGGGCAGATGATGCCGTATGAATGGAGCATTCTCACCGACGGCCAATCCTCCTCCGCGACCGTGCAGGAGGGCCAGCGCCTGCGGATGGTCATGCGCAACAGGACCATGATGCCCCATCCCATGCACATCCACGGCCACACGTGGGCGCTGCCCGGCAGCGGCGGACTACGCAAGGACACCGTCCTTCTCCGCCACGGTGAAACCATGATCGCCGACCTGATCGCTGACAACCCCGGTGAGTGGGCATTTCACTGCCATAACGCCTATCACATGGAAACCGGGATGGTCAGCTCGCTTCGCTACGAGTAACCCCCACAGCAGGGTTGAGTGCCGAGGTGGGCGGGGGTGAACCGAAAATAACGTTAGCAGTCACGTCGGAGGGGCCCACTAGAGTGATTCTTCCCCCTTGCCTTGAAAGCTGCCCATGAGGGGAAACATACAACGAGATACTCGTGGCTGTTCTCAATTCCGTCGACTTTCCCTGCCTACGCCCTAACTGGCGCGAACAAGCAGTTTGCACTGAAGTGCCCCGCCGTTTTGCTGCCTTGGTCGGCTTTAGTTGGACCGCCCGCAAGGCAAAAGAAAAGCACCGGAGCTAGCATTCCCCTCAATGGAATTCCGCGCGGCGATGGAAGGCGCATTGAAAATCACATGTTCAGCTGCGCTTGGTTGACCCGAGTATTTCCTCTTTCAGTTCGTGAACGCCGAACGGGACTAGGGGCACGAATCTATTGGATTTAATCTAGTTGACCAAAGGCGCGGGCAAGAGTGAGAGCGAGGACGGTTCTATCGGACGCCCTCATCTTGCGCAGTAGGACGGACACATGGTTCTTTACGGTGCCTTCGGCCAAGTAGAGAATTTCAGCGATTTCCTTGTTGTTCTTTCCTTCCGCAACAAGGGTCGCGACTTTACGCTCTGCACGCGTCAAGATGGTGACTCCCTCCACGGGCGCAGGCTTTCTAGATGATGGACTGCAGCTCGCGTTTGTTGGTTGGTGCAGCATACGGGCAATACGGGGATCGAGGACGATGCCGCCGCTGGCGGCGGCATCGATCGCTTCCGCGAGATGATTGGCATCAATGTCTTTGAGTAGATAGCCTGCAGCACCAGCATCGATGAGTGAGCGGACCAGTGTGGCGTCGTCGAAGGTGGTGAGAACCAGTACGGGAACATGAGGGTAGTGCGTCGCACACTCGCGTACGACAGCGAGCCCATCGAAGCCAGGCATGACCGCATCTGTGACGACAATGTCGGGTGCAAAAGCATCGATCAGGGAGCCCACCTTTGTTCCATCGGTAGTAGTTGCGACGACTTCGCACTCGTCGATGGTGTCGAAGATTAAGGTGAGGCCACGGAGAAGCAGCTCATGGTCATCGATGAGAATTACTCGGTTAGGCATACGTTGATCTGTCCTTCTGTTGGCAGCTAGTCACAGGCAGCTCGATACTGAGAAGAAATCCATCAGCAATTCCCCCGTGCCCCGAAACGAGGACTCGTCCGCCAAGCGCTTCGGCCCGTTCTTGTAGCGAGCGAATACCGAAGCCAGCCTCCGAGTCATCAGAACCTGGGCCGTTGTCGGAAACCGACATAGTGATGACGTTGAGATCGCTGTCAAAAATCACGGATATGCGTGCCGTGGTGGCGCTTGCACTATGTCGGACCACGTTGGTTAAGGTCTCTTGTGCCGCAGCGAGAAAAAAGCTTTCCGCGAGAGGTGTGAGTTGTGGGGCGTTTGACGCTACTGCTACCTCAACGGTCAGTGCGGTAGAAGAAAAGGAGTTTCCCAACGCAGTCAGTGCATCATAAAATCCTTCGGATTCTAAACGAATAGGGTGGAGGGCCCGCACGACAGTGCGCATATCGTCGAGCGCTGCAATTGTTGTTTCGCGTGCATGAGTGATCTCTTCGGCGGCGCGTTGTGGGTTTTTCGCTATCATGCGTTGGGAAAAATCCAAGCTCATGCTGATGGCCGTGAGCCGATGTCCTAAACCATCATGCAAAGCTGCTGCAATGCGTCCGCGTTCTTCTGAGAGTGTGAGCTCACGGGCGGTCTCGATGGAGTGCCGTAGCTGTTCATTTGCGTCGGCGAGTTCTGCAGCCCGGTGGGCTTTCTCCACAGCATCGGTGGCTGCCGTACGGGCGAGGCGTGCAAGAAAGACACCGATTGCTATCAGCGAGAACGCCGCTAGAGTTTCAGTAATAATTCTGCTGACGCTAGAGCCGGCGACGACATGGATTCCGGCTGAGCGTGTCAAGACAGGGATTAGACCGTAGATGATTCCAGCACGCAACGACTGGACAATGACTACGGCCACGACCCCAAGCCAGATTACTACCAGCGAGGATGAGTTATTCGCGGTGAGGAATACAACTAGGGCCGACGCAGCGAAGCACCACGTAGCCGCAGTGAGAGGCAGGCGCTTTTTTACCGCGTGCGACCACCAGATTTCAGAGCCAAGATAAAGCGTCAGGGCAACGAGTTGGGGGATCATGGCCTGGGGAGTATCCCAGCGCACAATAGCGAGAATCATAAACACCGCTAACGGGCTGAGAAAAGCTAGAAAAGGCTGCGCAAGCATGGCGACGTCATGTGTCGACGCAACATACGTAGACGGAGCAATTTGGCGAGCTCGGGAGGGCATAGGACTAATCCTAGACCGGCCGACCCATGACGCGGGTCATGTATTTTGCGACCTGAAGTCATGACGGGAGACACTTAAAAGCAGCTCGCAGTAGCTGTAATTTTCCTGACATGAACAAACTTCCATTGCCTCTTTCCCCACGTCTTCCATTGAACTGGTGGGGACTCTTAGTTCGCATCGTTGCCGCTTTCGTCATGCTTATGGCTTCTAATATGGTGCGTGTTCCGCTGCACCAGCTACCCGTCGCGAAGCGAGA
Source organism: Corynebacterium tardum (assembly GCF_046717785.1). Taxonomy (NCBI): domain Bacteria; kingdom Bacillati; phylum Actinomycetota; class Actinomycetes; order Mycobacteriales; family Corynebacteriaceae; genus Corynebacterium; species Corynebacterium tardum. The sequence goes on from NZ_CP177104.1 coordinate 44,736, forward strand.
AGACGCTGTGGGGATCGGAGCTAATGCTGCAATCTTTCTGCTGACCCCGATCGCTGTGGTGATCATGCTATGGGGATGGATGCGGTTTGTTGAGCGGCGACAACTGCGGGCGATCGGACTTTTTGATATTTCGAAAATCCTCTCTGGAATTCTCGGTGGCACAGCTATCGTCGCAGTACCGATGGCAATTGGTTGGGTTTTCTTATCGCTGTTCTCGGAGCCTGAGGCACAGCACGATGCGGTCCCCAACACCGCTTCAGTGGGAGTGATAGTGGCTAGTGTCGTCTATGTTCTAGTGCGTTCTTATCTCCTGCAGGGTATTCCAGAGGAATTGATTTATCGTGGATGGCTGTTTTCTACTACAGCTGAGCGACCCATATTCACGGTAGTGTGGACGACTTTGGCTTTTACTGTTCCGCATCTCTTCTCCTCGGGTGGGCAACAAAGCACAACAGATTTTCTCTTGTACCTCGTTCTTCCTCTCGGCATGGCGGTTCTCGCCGGCGCAGTGGTTGTGTGGAAGAAAAGCGTGTGGTGGGCGGCTGGTACACATGGTGGCATGCATGCGGTGATGGCCGTGTTGGCAATCCTCTTTCCCGTGGCCCTCGATTCAACGGCGTGGGTCACATTAGGCATGACACAGCTTGCTACGGGTTTGGCCCTCTTGGCGTGGTGGAGTTCGAAAAAGAAAAGCCTTTAGACTTCCCTTTCGAGAGTGCCGCATGGTTGGGGCTAGAGCAGGGCCATGCGGAGCTGGCAGTGCATGCAGCTCGTCTAGCCAAACTGGGCGAGCTTTTCCCATGTCCACAGTATGTGCTGGGTCAAGGAGACAAGTGGACAGGTGGAAATTCTCGGGAGATGCTCTTTAAAAAGCGATGTTGCGCTGCCATCGTGAACGTCACACCCTGTGACAGCCCCGCATGATGATGCGGGGCTGTAGTCGTTTTCAGAATCCAGTCCTCCCGGTGGCGCACGGCCTAAGCGCTTTGCCAGCGCATCCTGCCATCAGATGCGGGTGCGCACGTCATAGGGACGCCTCGCTTTGATACGCCGCTACCTCCGTTGCAATACGCGCCGGGGTGAACGTAGTTCTGTTGTACGGCGGGTGCTTCATACACAGCGGCGGCTTCTTGAACTGGGGGATTCGCTGCCAACATTTCGTCGGCGCACTGTTGTGTCCAGCCAGAGGTTCCATCGCTGAAGAATGTGGTTCCGGTTTCGTGCAGTGAGACGTCACCGCAGGATTCGATGGTTTTCTCCATCGGAGAAGGCTGCGCCGCACTGGGAGCCTCGGTAAAGCCAATGACTTCTTCTTGTGGGTGATCAACGCCGATATTCTCGGTGCTGTCCTCAGCGGCGGGGAGGGTGGGGTGTGGGGCCTCTTCGGTAATGCTCGTGCTTTCACTTGGCACCGTCTCACTCTCAAGAGTGCTTGTGGAAGGCTCGACGTCGAGAGAGCAGCCGCTGAGCACAAAGAGCGCAGCAGCAAGAGAGAGAATTCGCTTCATTTCAGATCCTTTGTCTATCCATTCCTATGGTAGTGGCCGTCACTCCACTTGCGCACAGGAATGACACAGTAGGTGGCCAGAGTTGGAGGATAAACTAATCGCTCATGAAAAACGGCATTCTGCAGCGCGCCTTCCTCGCCATCCTTCTCGGCACTTCCGCACCGGTTCCGGCTCATGCTGAGTCCATGGAAACCTCCGCTGCGCAGGGTCTGGGCATCAATGATCCGGATTGTAAGGCCACGGGCTCTGTCACTGAACCCGTCGTTTTATTGCATGGAACTTCGGCAAATTCAGCCGAATGGAACGACCTCATCCCGAAGCTGAAGGACCAGGGTATGTGCGTGTGGGCCTTCGACTATGGAGCGGATGACCTGACCTACCAGAACGCCTACGACTATATGAAGGGCATTGCGGATCTGGATTCTTCTGGGCGCGAAATAGCTGGGCAGATTGAACATATTCGTGAGGTCACCGGCCAAGACAAGGTAAACCTCGTCGGCTTCTCACAGGGCGGGCTGCACACCAAGACCTTCACGCAGCTGTATGGCTCAGCAGAAGAAGTAAACCGAGTGGTCACCATCGGCGCAAACTTCCACGGGACGTCGTGGGGCGACAGAGCAACGCCCCTCAATACTGCGGCAAAAATCGCCCCCGATGTGGTCAATTTCGTTGGTACCAGCGCCGGTATTCAGCAATTGCAGGGCTCAATTTTTATGGAGGAGCTCAACCAGTTGCCGGACACCGCGCCCGGTATCACCTACACATCTATCTATTCGCCAGCGGATAACACCGTGACACCGAACCAGACCTCGAAGCTGAGCGCTGTGCCTGGTGCGGACGTGGCTAACGTGGAGTCCGCCCCCGTCGACCATGGGCAGCTGCCCCATGATCCGCGCGTGCACGAGCAGATCATATGGGGGCTGACGCGCTAATGACACAGATTCAAGGAGCTATCGACGGGCAGGGCCGGTGCCGTCACTGGCATACGCTTGTCGACGTTGTCGCGAACAAGTGCCACACCTGCGGCGGCTGGTTCGCCTGTTCGCTCTGTCATACGGAGCTGACCGATCACGAGTTTGGCGCCATGCCGAAGGAGGAGCTGTGCGTCATGTGCGGGGTCTGTGGCCGAAAAATGACGTACGCCGAATACTCGGCATATAAGGCTTAAGGGACATTTGGGGATGCGGACGGAATTTTGGAGAATTCCATCCGCATCCCCAAAAGTGTTGTTAAGGCCGACGCTCACGGTAAATAGCGCTAAAATCCGCCGCCGCTTTTCGGCGCTCTTTACCGTGAACGACATTGATCGTGGGCCGAGTTAGGGAATCGGCACACTGTGTAGGCGGGCCAGGCCGGTGGTGAGGACCCACACGGAGCCGGTGGCGACGAGTGCGCCGGAGAAGGCGACGGCCGGGGCCACGCCGAGCAGTTGGCCTGCGAAGCCGCCAAGGAGCGCACCGAGCGGCATGATGCCCCATTCCACAAAGCGCATCGTGCCTAGTACGCGGCCGCGAATTTCTTCAGGGGCGAAGGCTTGGCGCAGGCCGGCGGCAAGAGCTTGGCTGGTCATGATGCCCCAGCCGCACAAGCCTGCCCCAAGGTAGATGAGGAGCAGCGGGGTCGCTACGTGGCCGGCAAGCGCCATGCACACCAGTCCCACGGCTGCCACCACCGGCCCACACAGGAGCACCCGTCCAGCGCCCACAGCCTTGGCCAGGTGGTTTGCGGTCAGCGCGCCGGTGGCGCCGAGAAGAGCGATGGCGAGGAAAACCAGCCCGATGCCGATCGTGCTGACGTGCAGCTCACGCGCGAGGAACACCATGAGAACTGAGAAAGCCGCGTTCATGCCCAGCGAAACGGCGGCGCCCGCGCCGGTGAGGCCGAGCAAGCGGTTATCGCGCACGACGGAGCCTACGCCGGTCTTCACGTCCTCCCACACGGTGGCGTCGGCGGTGGCGGTAGAGGAATCGGGCCCAATCATGCGGAGGCTGGCGGCGGAGATGAGGTAGGAGAAGGCGTCGATAAGCATGGCAAGGGGCGCACCTACCGTGGCGATAAAGACTCCCACGAGGCCCGGGGCGGTGAGCGAGGCGATGCCGGAGGTGGTCTGCAGCGCGCCGTTGGCCTGCACAAGGTCGCCGTCTTCACCGACGATGTCCGGCATCTGCGCCTGGCAGGCCACGTCGAAGACGAGGTTGCCCAGGCCAACGGCGAAAGCGACAAGACACAGGTGGGTAAACGTGATGCCACCGACAAGGAATGCCACCGGAATCGTGAGGACGGCCAGCGCACGAAGGAGGTCGGAGGCGATCATGAGCGGGCGGCGCCGGCGGCGGTCCACGAGCGAGCCGACGAACAGACCGAAGAGTAGGTAGGGCAGGTTGTCCAGGGCGCCGAGGATGCCCATGTGGAGGGGGTTAGAATCAAGAAGCGTGACTGCGATGAGCGGCAGTGCCATGAACGTAACCTGGGAACCGAGTGCAGATATGGCTTGGCCGCCAAGCAGCCAGCGAAATGGGTGCTTCATGTTCCTTCTCCCTTACACTGTAAGTTTCACCTTTTATCGTAGTCCGGCGGCCGCCCAGAAGGAGGTCACGTGTCACGGATCATTACGCGCGATGCCATCGTCGAGGCAGCCATCGCCATTGGTGATGAAAAGGGCCTCGAGCGTGTGTCCATGCGTGCCGTCGCCGGCCGTCTGGGCGTGCAGGCAATGTCCCTCTACCACCACGTGCGCAACAAGGCCGAGCTTCTCGACGCCATCCACGAACACCTCATCCTTGAACTCACCCTCCCCTCGGAGTCCCCAACCTGGGAGGCAGCACTGCGCAGCGCTGCCGGTGCCTACCGCGCCCTCGCCCTGCGCCACCCCAATCTCTTCGTGCTCGTGGCTACCCGTCCGATTTCCACACCGGCGGAAATCGCGCACATCGCGCCGACGTTGACAGTCTTCGACGAGGCCGGAATCCCTCCCGAGCAGCAGCTCTTTAGCGTTCAGTCATTCTTCTGCGCACTCAATGGCTACCTCTTGGCGGAGGTTGCCCCCACGCCCGGCCACACCGAGGTACCCGATTCCCCCATCCCCGTCCCGCCAGAGGGAGCCCCTTCTGTCTTGACTCTCCTCGCTTCCCTCGACGGCCAGCAGCCTTCTGGCACGGCGGGCGAGAACTTCCTCGCCGCTTCCTTCGACGCTTTCGTCGATGTCTTCCTCACCGGACTGGCCGAACGCCTGGGTGAGCCGTAGCGCGCCGCCTACGTTCAGCACCACATCCTCTGGGGTCTCACGCGGGAGAAGTACATGACTAAGATTCAGGGCGCCATCGACACGGAGGGGCGCTGCCGTCACTGGCATACGCTTGTCGACGTCGTCGCAAACAAGTGCCGCACCTGCGGCGGTTGGTTTGCGTGCTCGCTGTGCCACGCGGAGCTCACCGACCACGAGTTTGGCGCGATGCCGAAGGAGGAGCTGTGCGTGATGTGCGGGGCGTGCGGTCAGCAGATGACGTATGCCGAGTACGCCGGCGATGAACTAGGCCCGGCATATAAATGCCCCGCGTGCGGGCATGCCTTCAATACCGGCTGCGCGCTGCACGCGGGGACGTATTTCCGCTAGGACTTTAAGGCTGCTGCTTAGGGCAGCAGCGGGGCCAGCGGGGTGCCCTCGACGAGGGTCTTGAGGTAGGCCAGCAGGTCCGGGAGGTAGAAGGTGTAGTTGCCGAAGGCCACCGGGAACATCGGGAAACCGTTGTTGGCCGGAGCCGGGGCAGACTGGCCGCCATGGTTAGGGGCCGGTGCCGGCTGGTTCTGGTTCGCAGGCGCCGGAGCAGCTTGGTGGTTGCCGCCGTTGTTGGCGGGAGCCGTGTTGCTGTTACCGGCGTTGTTGCCGCCACCGTTCAGGCCACAGCGAGCGATAGCCTCGTCGGCGCGGGCAACGGCGTCACGGATTTCGCCGCCGCGCGGGTGGAAGTTAGCGGCGGCCAGCGCCTGGGACTTCTTGCTGTTGTAGTCGGACGGGTTGGTGTAGTACTTCGAGGCCTGCTCGCAGGAGATCTGGCCGGCCGGTACCTTGGCCAGGTAGTCATCGACCATGTCGGCAGATGCGGCGGGGGTGGCAAGGCCGACGGTGACGGCTGCAGCAGCGGAACAAAGGACAAGCTTGTTTCTCATGCGCCACATTGTGCCACACCTTTTACACTTTTGCGCTAGTGCTCCTACCGCAGGAAGCGATTTACCAGCGAAGAATACGCTTTCACAGTGAGATCCAAGTCTTCCAAATAGAGATGCTCGTCGTGGCTGTGTAGCTGCGAGTTGGCGCTAGCCATATCCCGATCCTCAGCATGCAACGCGAAGCCATAAGCATTGCCGCCTCGGCGGCGGGCCACGCGCAGATCTGATCCTCCTGTCGCTAGCACCGGCAGTACTTCCTTATTCGGGAAGAACTCGTGGGCGGTCTCCTCGATGCAGCGCCACAGCTCAGTATCCGTGGAGGACTGCGTGGCGTCCTCAGTAATAAGGTGCTCGATTTCCACCTCATCGGTCATATCGCCGAGGGCTGCGCGCAGGAAGTCATCGAGATCCTCCTGCGTCTGACCGGGGAAGGGGCGGATGTCCATCTCCAGGTAGGCGTGGGAGGGCAGTACGTTAATCGCCCCGCCGGCGCGCAACACCGTTTCGGAGATCGTCGTGTGCGAGAACGCATGGGCATAAGCGGCGAGGTTGCCAAAGTTCTCGTAGTCGGCGGCGGTAGCGGAGCCGTCGAGAAGCGCGGCTTCCGTTTCCGGGTCGAAGCGGAAGGTCTTGACGAAGCTCTGCCACACCTCGTCGGTGGCCACGGGCGGCTCGGCGGCAGCGATGCGGCGAGCCACCTCACCGATCTTGACGATGGCAAAGTCCTTGCCAAACGGCGTCGAGCCGTGGCCGGCGTCGCCGTGCACGTGCAGGCGGCGCTGGCCCGCGCCCTTCTCGCCCACGTTGAAACCCAGCGCGCCGGGCAGGTGGCTGCCGCCGGTTTCCGAAAGGCAGTTGCGCACCGAGTACGCCTCCGGATGGTGCTCATCCATCCAGATGGAGCCCAAACCGCCGCGCGCCTCCTCGTCTGCCATGCCGACAAACGCCAGGGTGCCGCCGGGGTTGCCGCGCTTGGCCACGTCCCTCGTTACCGCCGCCATCGTCGCTGTAATAAAAAGCATGTCGACCGCGCCGCGGCCGTAGAGCTTGCCGTCTTCGATAACGGCGTCGAAGGGTGGCTTGGTCCACTTGGGCTCGTCCACGGGCACGACATCGGTGTGGCCCATGAGGGTCAGCGGCTCCTTGTCCGCATCCCCCGGAACGGTCACCACGATGGTGACGCGGCCAGGGTGCGATTCATAGCGCTGAATCTCCACCGGGGTGCCTTCGAAGAACTTCTCCAGAGTGTCGGCGTTGCGGACCTCGTGGCCGGAATCCGGCGTGAGATCGTTAACGCAGGCATTGCGGATGAGCTCTTGGAGGAGGGCCAGGGTGTCGTCGTAGAGAGTCATGGCCCTCAAGGGTAGTCCGCTGAAGGAAAAGGCGGCGATTTTCCACAACTTGAACGCCGTTCAAGTAGGGTTTCTGCCATGAGCATCGTAGATATCGCACGCGAGAAGGCCCTCGAACAGGGCATTGGCCTCAACCAAGAGGAACTCCTGCAGGTCCTCCAGATACCCGATGAGCAGCTGGAAGAGATCGCTGACATCGCCCACAAGACCCGTTTGAAGTGGTGCGGCCCGGACGTATCCGTGGAAGGCATCATCTCCATTAAGACCGGCGGCTGCCCGGAAGACTGCCACTTCTGTTCACAGTCCGGCCTTTTCGAGTCCCCCGTGCGTGCCGCCCGCCTCAACATCCCGGAGCTGGTGGAGGCCGCGAAGAAGACCGCTAAGTCCGGTGCCACGGAGTTCTGCATCGTTGCCGCAGTGAAGGCCCCGGATGAAAACCTCCTGGCCCAGGTCGCCGAGGCTATCCCCGCCATTCTCGACGAGGTGGACATCGAGATCTCCCTGTCCCTCGGCACGCTGACTCTGGAGCAGGCGCAGCGCCTCAAGGACATGGGCGCCCAGCGCTACAACCACAACCTGGAGACCTCCAAGTCCTTCTTCCCCAACGTGGTCACCACCCACACCTGGGAAGAGCGCAAGGAGACCCTCGACAACGTCCGCGCCGTAGGCATGGAGGTCTGCTCCGGCGGCATCATCGGCATGGGCGAGTCCCTGGAGGACCGCGCCGAGTTTGCCTACCAGCTGGCCCAGATTGAGCCCTGCGAGGTGCCGATGAACTTCCTCGACCCGCGCCCGGGCACCCCGTTTGCGGATCGCCCCTTGGTCCCGCTCGGTGAGGCGCTGCGCGCGGTGGCCGCTTTCCGTTTGGCCATGCCGTCGGTGACCCTGCGCTTTGCGGGCGGCCGCGAGCTCTCCCTCGGAGACGACGGCACGGAGCAGGGCCTCCTCGGTGGCATCAACGCCATTATTGCCGGCAACTACCTCACCACGCTGGGCAAGCAGATTGAGAAGGACGTCGACATGCTCGGCCGCATCGACCTGCCCATCAAGGCCCTCTAATGGCCCCTTCACCAGGCGAGTCGACGGAGCTCGCCGCTGCCGTCCTCGCGGGCGAGGAGCCACTGTTCCACCCCAACACCGGCAAGCCGCTGAGTGAGAACTTTCCCCTTCACCCGGCGGCTGCGGCCGGTCTTGACGTGCCGCGCTACTGCCAGCTGTGCGGGCGCCGCATGGTGGTGCAGGTGCGCCCCGACGGCTGGAACGCGCGCTGCTCCCGTCACGGCGAGCTCGACTCGGACGATATCTACGAGGAGACGCTGGGCTAGCTAGAGTGGGCGCCCATGGATCCCTTCGACGCCCACCAGTCCGCGCTGCGCTCGATCTCCCGCGTCGTCACCGAGATCGCGTCCCCCACGCCGGAGACGCAGGCGCGTGGCGCGGTCTCCCGGCAGCTCACCCGCGGCGCCGTCATGGTGCTCACCGGGGCGGGCGTCTCCACGGAATCGGGCGTGCCGGACTACCGCGGGCCGAACGGCACGCTCAGCCGCCACCGGCCCATGACCTACCAGGAGTTCCTCCACGATCCGGAGGCCTCGCACCGCTACTGGGCCCGGGCGTTTGTGGGCTGGCGGGTGATGCAGGCCGCCCAGCCCAACCGCACGCACTATGCCCTGGTGGAGCTCGAGCGCGCCGGGCTGCTGAGCGGCCTGGTCACGCAGAACGTCGACGGCCTGCACAAGGCGGCGGGGCAGCAGCGCCTCATCGCGCTGCACGGCGACATGGAGCACGTCATCTGCTTGAGCTGCGGCGTCGAGGAAGCGCGCGGGGACTACGACGCCCGCGCGGCCGCGGCGAATCCCGGCTACTTGGAGCGCTGGGTGGTCGATGACGCGGATGTGAACCCCGACGGAGACGTGGCGTTAAGCCAGCAGGCCGTCGCGGAATTCCGGATGCCCGGCTGCGTGCGCTGTGGTTCCCAGAAGCTCAAGCCGGACGTGGTCTACTTCGGCGAACCCGTGCCGAAGGAGCGACGGGACGCGGCCTACGCGCTGCTGGAGCGCTCAGAGTCCCTGCTGGTGGCCGGCTCCTCGCTGGCAGTGATGAGCGGCTTCCGTTTCGTGCTCGAGGCCAAGAAGCAGGGCAAGCGCGTGGCCACCATCAACGGCGGGCCGGGGCGCGCCGACGACCGCGTGGATACCCTGTGGCGCACGCAGGTAGGCCCGGCCTTCGACGCGCTCTTGGACGAGCTAGACCTCTAAGTCCGCCAGATCCTCGCGCACCAGCGCGCACACGCGCTTATCCAAGGGCATGTTCTCGTGCCGCACGATGGCCCAGCGGTCGGTGTCTTGCACATAGAAGTTGCGCACACCCTCGCCCTCGAGGAAGCAGGAGCTGGGCGGGACCACGACGATGTCAGAGCGGGTGGCAATGCACGTGTATGTCACGCCCGGCTCAACTTCGGTGCCGTGGGCTGCGCCGTTAGTGGCGGCGATGATGTCACTGCCGGCGATTTGTTGGCGGCCGGCGGGGCCAAACCAGGCGTCGATAAGCGAGCGCATCACGCCCTCCTGCCGCTCATTGCGCACCAGCTGATTGGTGATGCCGCCCTCCGTGGTGCCGTGGTTGGGGGCGCTCAGGCACACCACGTGCCGCACCCTATCTGCGGCCTGATAGCGGCGCATCCAGTAGCGCGCCAGCAGCCCGCCCTGGGAATGGCCCACCAGGATAACCTGTTGTGCGCCGGTGACCTGGAGGACCGCCTCGATGTACGCGCCGAGCTGCCGGGCCGATTCCGGGATGGGGCCGGTGGCGCGCTGGCCGTAATCCGGGGCGAAGACCGCCCAGCCGTCCGCGCGCAGGCGCGACGCCAGCTCCTGCCAGATGCCCTTGGTATCGCACGTGCCGTGGATGAGGATGACCGGCCACGGCCGCTGTGCGGTGGGGCGGGCGGACCAGTCGTCCTCAAAGACGCCGCGCGCCGGGATGCGCGCGCCGAGGGGAAGGGAAGGAGGAACCATGATGCTCTCAGCTCAGATTAAGGAATTTATGTAGATTCTGCCCTTGCGCGGGTACCAAATATTTAGGGTAGGGTGGTCAGCATGTCTCTCCACCTAGAAGACCAGCTTTGCTTTTCACTGTACCGCGCCGCGCGTTCCGTGATCCGTTCTTATGATCCTCTTCTGAAGGAACTTGGCATTACATATCCGCAGTACCTCATGCTGATGATCCTGTGGGACGTCAAGGAGCCGGTAACCGTGGACTACATGAAGGACCGTCTGCAGCCGGAGACCGGCACGTACGAGGGCCTGCTTGAGGGCCTGCAGGACGCCGGCCTGGCCACCGTGGAGGATGGCACCATCACCATCACGCAGAAGGGCAGTGACTTGGAGCCCCGCGCGGTGTGCATCCCGGAGACCATCCTCAACGAGTACCGCAAGTCCGGCGTGGACCTCGTGGAGTTCCGCGAGTCCCTGGACATCGTGCGCGAAGCCGGTGACGCTGCCGAGATGCAGTACCCCAACTAGACTGGGCGGGCATGAGCGACCTGCAGCATGCCCACTCCGTCACCGAGGCGGTCAACCGCCTCTGCGAGCTTTATGACAGCTCCTGCGCACTAGCGCGCGAAGCGCTCGCCTCCGGGGACCACGATGCCTACCGCCACGTGGTCTACCCCAAGATCACCGTGCAGGTCCGCCGGTGGACTCCCATCGACCGCTCTGAGCCCTTCGGCTACGTGGACCAAGAGGGACGCTATTCCGCGGTGATCTCCAAACCCTGGCTCATCCGCAGCTACCTCACCGAGCAGCTGACCAGGCTGACCAGCAACTATCCGTGCGATATGTACGTGGGCCAGTCGGACGAGCGCATTCCCCCGGAATACATCCGGGACGCCGGGCCACTGCCGCAAGATCGGGGAGAGATCCCGCGGCCCACCCTGGACGCGGTGAACGACGGCATCGTGGACGGCGCCTGGAAGGTCTTCCACGGCAAGGAGAAGCCGCTGTTCCACTTCGGCCCGCAGCGCTTCGACATCGCCTGCGCGCGCATCGAGCACTACACCGGCATCGAGGTGGACACGGTGCAGAAATACATCCTGTTCACCAACTACGCCATGCACACCACGGAGTTCGTCAAGTTCGGCCTGCGGGAGCTGGCGCGGGAGGATTCGCGCTACACGGCGCTGGTGCTGCCCACCGGGGAGACTATTCATTCCAATGACGCGGTGCTTCTCGACGTCGACGGGCTCACCCTCACCTCCCGCTACCAAATGCCGCGCTTCGACCTCATCACCGCCGGCGGCGATGGCATCACAATGATCAACATCGGCGTCGGCCCCTCGAACGCGAAGACCATCACGGACTGTTTGGCGGTGCTGCGCCCGGAGGCGTGGATCATGATCGGGCACTGCGCGGGGCTGGACGGGCGCATGCGCATCGGGGACCTCATCCTGGGCAACGCCTACCAGCGCGGCGACCACATCCTGGACAACACGGTGGCCACCGGCAACCCGATTCCCGCCATCCCGGAGATCCAGCGCATGCTTGAGGCCGCGGTGGATGAGGTCTACGGCGAGGACAACTCCCTCATGCGCACCGGCACGGTGCTCTCCACCGATGACCGCAACTGGGAGTGGCGGACTTCCCGCGACCTGTGGGAGTGGCTGCGCCACTCCACCGCCGTGGCCGTGGACATGGAGTCCTGCACACTAGCGGCCAACGGCTACCGCTACCGCATTCCCTACGGCACGCTGCTCTCCGTCTCCGACCTGCCGCTGCATGCGGTGCCCAAGCTGCCGGCGCAGGCCCAGGCCTTCTACTCCAACTCGAAGGAGGCGCACGTCATGTGCGCGGTCCGCGCGGTCGAGGCTCTGGCGGAAAAACCGGAGCGCCTGCGCACCCGCAAGCTGCGCCGCACCGTGGCGGAGGTCCCCTTCCGCTGACGCCTGCACCCCGCCGGGGTTTGCGGCGTGCGACGTGGTGGATAGACTAGGGGAAATGACAATTCTGGCGAAGGAGACCTAGACCATGAGCACACCGGAGTGGTGGAACCCGGAACGCGAAAACCTAACGTGGGAGGTCTTCGGCGAGGCCAGCCGCTACCTGTCCCAGCAGATCGTTGAGTCCGGCTGGTTCCCGGACCTCATCGTGGGCGTGGCCCGCGGCGGCCTCATCCCCGCCGGCGCCATCGGCTACGCCATCGGCGTCAAGGAGATGGGGGCGATCAACGTGGAGTTCTACACTGACATCGGCCAGACCCTCCCAGAGCCCATCCTGCTCAACCCGCAGCTGGATACCGACTCGCTGCAGGACAAGAAGGTCCTCGTTGTCGACGATGTGGCCGATTCCGGCAAGACGCTCGACCTCGTGGTCAACCTCCTCGAGCAGACCGCCTCCGAGGTGAAGTCCGCCGTCATCTACACCAAGCCCACCACCATCTTCGAGCCGGACTTTTCCTGGAAGAAGACCGACCAGTGGATCAATTTCGCCTGGTCCGTCCTGCCGGTCATTACCCGCGATGGTTCCCATAAGGAAGGTCATTAATGCCAGAAGCCTCCGCCGGATCTTTCCGCGCGGCCTTCACCTCGCCCGCCCGCTTCCGTAAGGAAGTGTTTGGCGGGCTTGCTGTGTCCTTGGCCCTTATCCCGGAGGTCCTCAGCTTTTCCATCCTCGCCGGCCTCGACCCGAAGGTGGGCTTGTTCGCCTCCGTCATCATGGCGATGTCCATCGCGCTGACCGGCGGGCGCCCGGCGATGATCTCCGCCGCCGCCGGCTCGGTGGCCGTGGTCATCGCGCCGCTGGCGCACGAGCACGGCCTGCAGTACGTGCTGCTCACCATCTGGATGGCGGGGATTATGCAGGTGGTGATGGGCGCGGTGGGCGTCGCTAAGCTCATGCGTTTTATCCCCCGCAGCGTCATGACCGGATTCGTCAACGCCTTGGGCATCCTCATGTTTACCGCGCAGCTGCCGCACCTGCGCGACGTGCCCTGGCTGGTGTACGCGCTGGTGGCGCTGGGCCTGGCCATCATGGTGCTGTGGCCGCGGCTGACCACCGTTGTGCCCGCGCCGCTGGTGACCATCCTCGTGGTCAGCGCCCTGGTGGTGGTGTGCGGCTGGGACGTGCCGGACGTGGCGGACCAGGGCGAGCTGCCCACGTCGCTGCCCGGCTTGGTCATCCCGGACGTGCCGTGGACCATGGACACGCTCATGCTGTGTCTGCCCTACGCGCTGGGCGTGGCGCTGGTGGGCCTCATGGAGTCGCTGCTGACCGCCAAGCTTGTCGACGACATCACGGACACCCACTCCGACAAGACCCGCGAGTCAATCGGCCAGGGCATTGGCAACATCCTCGCCGCCGCGATTGGCGGCATGGGCGTGTGCGCCATGATTGGCCAGACCATGATCAACGTCAAGGATTCGCGGGCGCGCACGCGCCTGTCCACGTTCCTCGCCGGCGTCTTCCTCCTCATTCTCATCCTGGTGCTGGGGGAGACGGTGGGGCGCATCCCCATGGCCGCGCTGGTGGCGGTGATGCTCATGGTGTCCTTCCACACGGTGGACTGGCATTCGGTGCGCACGCTGCACCGCATGCCGTGGAGCGAGACCGCCGTCATGCTCGTCACCGTGGCGGGCACGCTGCTGACGAAGAACCTGGCGGTCGGCGTGGTGCTGGGCGTCGTGGTGGCGTCGGTGGCGTTCGCGCGGCGCGTGGCGCACCTGGTGTCGGTGGAGCTGGACGGCAACGTTTATACCGTCCGCGGCCAGCTCTTCTTCGCCTCTTCCAACGACTTGGTCTACGCCTTCGACTACACGCTGCCGGTGGACCAAGTCATCGTGGACTTCTCGCAGGCGGAGGTGTGGGATGCCTCGACGGTAGCGGTGCTGGACTCGGTGTCGAGCAAGTACGCCGCGCGCGGGGTGGAGGTCGAATTCCGAGGCCTGGACGGGGCGAGCTTGGAGCGCTACCGCCGGCTCAGCGGAGACCTGGGCTAAATTTCGGTATCCTGGGTGCTCTCCCGACGAGAAAGGATTCACCACCATGGACGAGAAGCTGCAAACCCTCCTCAACGCACAGGTCAACAACGAGCACGCCGCCGCGCTGGTCTACACCCAGCTGGCTTATGAGATGGAGAACCTCTCCTTCCCGGGCATGAGCGCGTGGTTCTACAAGCAGGCGGAGGAGGAGCGCGAGCACGCTAAGAAGTTCGCCGATCACCTGCTGGATCGCGGCTACCGCGTGGAGCTGGAGGACATCCAGGTGGGCGCGGTCAAGGCGGCCACCCCGCTCGATGCCTTCGAGGCTTCCCTGGCGCATGAGCAGAAGGTGTCGGAGCAGATTCGTGAGATCGTCCGCACGGCGGATGAGGTGGGGGACTTGGACTCCCGCCAGCTGCTCAACTGGTTCCTGGATGAGCAGGTGGAGGAGGAGGCGACGGTCTCCGGTGTTATCGAGCAGCTCAAGCTGGCCGGGGACAATGGCTCGGGCCTGCTGCTTGTCGACGCTTCCCTGGCCGAGCGCTAAGTCACCCGCCCATAACGCTGGGTAACGAAGCCATATAAATTGCGTTATTTCTCCCACGGCCCGAGTGGTTGGTGGGAGAATTAGTTTTATGACTAGAACACGGCTGATGCTCATTATCGGTGCCCTGGCTGGGCTGGCGATTGCACTGGTGGGCGGCATTTGGCTGGCCTCGACGAATGTGGCGTTGGGGACGTTTTTCTTTGCCCTCGCCCTGATGCTGGGCCCGTTTGCGGGCGTGGCGCTGTTGGTGTGCGCCGGGGCGGCGTCGACGGCGCTGAGCCGCTCGCTGTTTAGCGTGGGCGGCTTGCTGCTGGTGGGGGCGCTGTCCACCCTGGGCGCGCTGCCGTGGGGGCAGGCGGCGGTGGCGCTGCCGATGTTCGTCGGCGGGACGCTGACCGGGGCGGTGGCCGTGTGGCTACACTGGGCCCATGTCCACACTGCTCTTCGATCTGTACGGCGTGCTTCTGCGCTCGGCCACGCCGGCCGACCACGCTGAACTCGAACGCTATGTGTGCCCGGAGGACCCGGAGCACTTTTGGTCCGTCTATGAGGAGCTGCGGCCTGCCTACGATGCAGGCCAAGTGAGCGATTCGCAGTATTGGGGCCGCATCCGCGCTATGACGCACGTGGGGCCCTTTGAGGTCTCGCGCGCCGTGGATCTCGATACCGACCATCTTCTCTCCGCGGACCTCGTGATGGTGGACGTGGTGCTGCGCCTCATTGGGGAGGGCCACAGCGTGGGCGTGCTCTCCAACGTTCCCGCCTCCTTGGCCGCGAAGGTCCGGGCGACCCAGCCGTGGTTGGGAGAGTGCGCGGCGGTGACGCTGAGCTGCGATATCGGCGTGGCCAAGCCCGAGGAGGAGGCCTACCGGGTGGCGGTGGAGGCGCTCGGCGCCAGCGTGAAGGAGACCCATTTTTTCGACGACCGGCCCGACTTCGTGGCCGGCGCCGAGCGCGCGGGGCTGAATGCGCACCTGTTTACGGGCATTGACTCGGTGCGCTTCTAGGAAGGATCGCCGAATGGCCCGCTGACCGGGGTGTGGTTGGCGGGTTTCGTTGTTTGTAATGGGTACAGGCTGTCTAGCCTGTACCCGGTGGTTTCTCGGCGGTGAGTCTGGCGAGGGCTTGTTGGTATTCGGGTGTGGCGGTAATCGGTAGCCCCCAGGGTGGTACGTATCCGATGCCGCCTTTCAACCGGAATACGTAGCCGCGGCCTGTGGGTTTCGACGGGTCATCATCGTTGATGCCGTTGTGGTAGGCGCACAGGAAGGTCAGGTTCTTGATGTTGGTGAAACCGCCTGCCTGCCAGGGGATGATGTGGTGGACCTGGCAGTAATCCGCCGGCTTGTTACAGCCTGGTCTGGAGCAGGTTTGGGTTTCGGCGCACAGGGTGAGGCGTTGTTTCCAGTTTGCGTGGCGCTCTATCCGGTAGGAGTTGATGGGGCCTTCTACCGGGTGGGTAATGGTGGCGTAGCCTATTTCGGCGAATTTGTGGGTGAGGAATTCCGCCCCTGTCATGCGCGCACCGTTGGTGAGTTGGAGTTCGATTTCTTCGCCGTCTCCGTTGATGATGCGGTCGAATTCGTCCAGGGTGACAACGACCTGGGCGTGCACGGCAGGCTTGGCCCCGATTTCTCCGGTGAGGATGACGGTTTTGGCGGCGTCGAGCAGGTTGGTGGGGTTGACGGATTCGAGGGTGCCGCGGATATCAGCAATGACTGTTGGGGTGTCGGTGATGGTGACGGAGTTGGGGCCTTGTGTGCGGTAGGTAAACCGCACACCTGGCTTGTGTTCGCGTTTCTCCTTAAGTTCTTTAAGTCTTTTTACGGCGACGTCGCGGATTTTGTGGGCGGGTGTGGCAGCCAGGCGGGCGCGGAGGTTCCAGGCGTCGAGTTCTTTCTTTACCCGGGTGGCGTAGGACTCAATCAGGGTGAGGATGCTCAGCCCGTGGGCGTGGTCTTGGGCGGCGGTGCGGGCTTTGCGTTGTTTTCCGGTGAAGCGGGTGGGCCCGAAGTAGATGCGGTGCAGGCGGGCGAGTTCTGCGGCGTCGGCTGGGTCGGCGCCGAGCGCGCGAAGCTTGTCGGGTGAGCTGGATGCGTGTTCCACTAGCGCGATCGAGAGTGTCTGATGGTTTGTGTGTGGGTTCCCAACCTGCATGAGGAGATGGACCAGAATGACTACCGTGGCACGACGAGATCCGGCTGATAAGGCCAAGATTGATGCGATTGAAAAGAAGCTGCTTGCTAACCCTGAGATCGCGAAGCTGATTGATGACCTAGGCACGTCTACAACGGATGCCAATGACCTGGTTCGCGGCATGTTGCAGGCCTCGATTACCAGGGGGCTCAATGCTGAAATGGATGCCCATTTGGGCTACGAGTCTGGCGACAGGAGCGCTAAAGCTGCTGCCGGGACAGACAATTACCGCAACGGGTCGTATCCAAAGACCGTGGATTCTAACTACGGGCCAGTAACCGTTGATGTCCCGAGGGATCGGGCTGGAACATTCTTGCCGACTATGGTTCCTAAAGGTTCTAGGCGCTTGACTGATGTCGATGACATGATCGTCAGCTTGTACGCCGGTGGGATGACAATTAGGGACATCCAGCACCATATGGCAACGGCGATGAGGGTTGATATTTCCCATGAAACAATTTCCGCAGTCACCGATGCTGTCCTCGATGAGGTCATGGTCTGGCAAAACCGCCAGCTAGATGAGTTCTACCCGGTCATTTTCCTGGATGCGTTGCGCATTAAAGTCCGTGATGGTGGCCGAGTGGTCAACAAGTCCGCGTACATGGCAATCGGTGTGGATCTTGACGGTATCAAGCACATTTTGGGATTGTGGATTGCCAAAGAAGAAGGCGCTTCATTTTGGGCGCAGGTATGCGCCAATCTTTCTAACCGTGGGGTCAAAGACGTCTTTATCGTCTGCTGTGACGGGCTTAAAGGCCTGCCTGAAGCAGTCGAGGCAACGTGGCCGAACTCTATGGTGCAAACCTGTATCGTGCACCTGATTCGTGCCGCTAACCGGTGGGTAGCCTACGGGGATCGCCGGGGCGTATCGGCTGCGTTGAAAAAGATTTACACCGCCGCGGATGAGTCCACAGCTAAGGCTGCCTTAGACGATTTTGAAGCCTCTGAATTGGGAGAAAAGTATCCACGCTCAGTCAAGGTCTGGCGAGATGCTTGGCAGCGTTTCGTACCGTTTCTACAGTTCCCACCAGCGGCCAGAAAGGTTATCTATACGACGAACTCGATTGAATCATTCAACAATGAACTGCGTAAAGCTACCCGCAACAGGGTGCAGTTCACCAACGATGAATCAGCGCTGAAGACGCTGTGGCTGATGATCTGCAATATCGAAGACAAACGCGCTGCAAAGAGAGCGAAGCAAGGCAAACGAGTCTCAGCGACAGCCGGCAGACTCATGGAAGGAGCCCGAGTTTCCGGCTGGAAACAAGCTATAAACCAAATGGCCGTGGCCTACCCCGACCGCTTCGACAAATACCTATAAACCTAGCCCCACACACAAACAACTTGACACGCTCGCGCGATCCCCGAGTTGCGGTAGTGGAAGTAGGTTTCTAATACCCCCATGGCCACAAAGACTAAGCCAAGGGCAAAAGCCCCGCAACCGGAGAGCTAGGCCGCGTTGAGCTCGCGGCTTAGATCCAGCGGCACGCGCAGCAGCGGGTCGAGCGCCACGGCGCGGGTGCAGGCGCGGACGATCTCCGTGTGCGCAGGGATCATGCGCAGCTCCGTCGGGTGGGGGCAGGCCTGACGCACGGCGGAGGCGAAGAGCTTCGGCGCGGCGGGGTCGTCCACAAAGGCGCCGCCCGCCACGACGAGGGTGTCCGGCTGGTGCTCCGCCAGCAGCTCGGCGGCGATGGTGCCGAGGGTGCGCGCGCGATCGTCGAGAAGCGCCCGGGCGTTGGGATCCTGCACGGCATCGGCGAAGGTGGGGGCCGAGGTGGCGTCGAGAAGCGCCTGCGTGGCCAGGGACTCCGGGGCGTCGAGCGGCAGCTGCGTGATCTCATCGGTGGTAGTCAGAGCCGCGCCCACCGAATCGTCCGCGTACAGCACCATGACCGGCTTCTCGCTGCCCAGCTGCGTGGACTGCGTCTCGGAGCCGAGGATGGCGGGGACGACGGAGGAGACAACCACGGGCACGCCGAACTGGTACTGCAGGCGGCTGGTGATGTCCATGCGGTTCCAGCCCAGGTTGGGGGCGGTGACCAGGCCGGAGTCGTCGACGCTGCCGGAGGTGGTCACGCCTACCGAGACCAGGCGGCGGTCCAGGCCCGTCATCAGGCGGTTCATGTCGGCGATGATGTGCTCAATGACATCGCCCTCACTCAGCCGCGAGATGGGGGTTGCCACGTCCTCCTCACACAGGGTGCGGCCCTTGGTGTCGTAGAAGGCGATGCGGGTGAACGCGGTGCCCACCGCCACTCCGGCGAGCATCCAGTTGTTGTCCGCCACCTCCAGGGGCACGGTGGGGCGCCCGCGGCCGCGGGACTGGGTGAGGTCGGTGCGCTCCCGGATGAGACCCGCGCCGAGGAGTGCGGAGGTCGCGCGCGTGATGGTGGGTTGGGATAGCCCTGTGGCTTCGACCAGTTCGCTGCGGGTGACGATGGGGGTCAGTCGAATCAGGTGGAGGCACTTCGCCGCCGGAGTGCGGGGTCGGGTGAACACGGGGCCGGGTTTGATCATGGGTCAAGTATAAATTCAGCAGACCGCATTGTCTAATAGAAATTGTCTGTCAGTAGACATCATGGTCTAGGCGAGCGGTTGGGATACAGTTGAACGCATGGATTCTGTTGCTGTGTATTGCGGCTCCGCCGCGGGAAACTCACCGGCCTACGCGGAGGCGGCGCGCCAGTTGGGAGAAGAACTCGCGCGCCGCGGCCTGACCTTGGTATATGGCGGCGGCAACGTGGGGCTCATGGGCATCGTCGCGGATGCGTGTCTGGACGCCGGGGGAACCGTCGTCGGCGTCATCCCGGAGCAGCTGGTGGACTTAGAGCTCTCCCACCCGCGCCTAAGCACCCTCGAAGTGGTGAAGACCATGGCGCAGCGCAAGACGCGCATGGAGCAGCTCGCCGGCGCCTACGTGTGCCTGCCCGGCGGCGTGGGCACGCTGGAGGAGCTCAGTGAGGTCCTTACCCTTCAGCAGCTGGGCAATCTGGACGGACCGGTGGGCCTGGTGGACGTCGACGGCTTCTGGCAGCCCTTCGCCGGGCTGTATCACTCGATGGCGCAGGCGGGATTCCTCCAACAGCGCTTCGTGGACGCGCTGGTCATGGACCCCTCCCCGGCCGCGGTGCTCGACGCCTTCGCCGCGTGGCAGCATCCGGGCACCAAGTGGGACAACAATTAGCTAACAACCTGGTAAAAAGGCGCTGCCGGGTTGGCCCTTAAGGCGGGTCATCGTTAGACTTCGCCCTTATGAGTTTTGACCAGACCATGGAGTCGCGCCAACCTTCCTTGTTGGACGCGTCGTGTGACAACTTCGTCCACGACCTCGCGCAGCTCACGCCTACCGACGCCACCGCGTGGGGCATCCCCGGTTTCGATGGGGAGCTCGAGGACTTTTCACCGTCCTACTACGAGTCCGTGGCCGACCGCACCCGCGAGATGCTGGCGGATCTCGACGCGTTGGATGACACCACCGACGAATCCGACGACGAGGACGACTTCGACGAGGTGGACTACGTCACCGCCGCGGTGCTGCGAGACCGCCTCTGCTTGGACCTCGACCTGCACCACGCCGGCGAGGACATCCGCTGCCTCAACAACATCGCCTCCCCGGTGCAGACCATCCGCGATACGCTCATGCTTATGCCGCGGGACACCCCGGAGCAGCTCGACGTCCTGCGCTCGCGTCTGTCGAAGGTCCCGGCGTCGCTGAGCGGCTACAAGGACTCCCTGAAGGAGGCGGCGTCGCGCGGCATGGTGGCCCCGCAGCGCCAGATTTCGGAGGTCTTCGTCCAGTCGGAGCGCCTGGCCGATGCCGGATCGATGCTCGAGGACCTCGACGTGGAGGGCCCCGAGGTGGACGCGGCCAAGGAGGCCTTCGGCGAGTTCGCTGAGTGGCTGTCCAACGAGTTGCAGCCGCAGGCCCCCTCCAAGGATGCGGTGGGCCGCGACCGCTACGAGCGCTTCTCCCGGCTCTTCGTGGGCGACACCGTGGATCTGGATGAGGCCTACGAGTGGGGCCTGGACCAGGTGCGCGCCATCAAGGCGGAGCAGGAGAAGATTGCCCACAGCTTGTACGGCACGGATACCTCCGTGCGCGCGGCGATGCGCAAGCTCAACGAAGAGGAGCGCTACCAGCTCCACGGCACCGACGCGCTGGTGGAGTGGGTGCAGTCCACGGCGGACCGCGTTATCAAGGAACTCAACGGCACGGCCTTCGACATCCCGGACGAGGTCCGCGAGATCGAGTGCTGCATCGACCCGGCGGGCACTGGCGGGATCTTCTACACCGCGCCCTCGGATGACTTCTCTCGCCCGGGCCGCATGTGGTGGTCCGTGCCCGCGGGCCAGGAGCTGTTCCACACGTGGCAGGAGCTGACCACGGTGCACCACGAGGGCGCTCCGGGCCACCACCTGCAGCTGGGTTCCGCGCTGACGCAGCCGGATCTGAACTTGTGGCGCCGCGCGGTGACGTGGAACTCCGGCCACGGCGAGGGCTGGGCGTTATACGCGGAGGCGCTCATGGCGGAGCTGGGCTACATGGATGACCCGGGATTCCGCATGGGGCTTCTCGACGCGCAACGGTTCCGCGCCGCGCGCGTTGTCGTGGACATCGGACTCCACCTGGGCAAGACGCTGCCGGACTGCACGACGTCCGGCGCGTGGGACAAGTCCCACGTCAAGACGTTCATGCGGGAGAACACCGCCATGGATGACGCTAACCTCAACTTCGAGGTCACCCGCTACCTGGGCTGGCCGGGCCAGGCGCCGTCCTACGCGCTGGGCCAGCGCCTGTGGCAGGACACCCGCCGGGCCGCCACGGAGCAGGGCATGGACGTGCGCGACTTCCACTCCCAGGCCCTGGCCTTGGGCTCGGTGCCGATGTCCATCCTGCGCCACGCCATCCTGGACTAAATCCCCAGGTCAACAGCCAGACTCTTGGATTTATCCACTAGTGACTCTGTGATTTATCCATTTCTCGGGCTAAGGTACTTTGTATGTACCTGCCCCGAATCGTTGATGCAGAAGTCGAGAGAGGGCTTCGCGTTGCCGGAGCGCTCTTCCTCAAAGGCCCACGCGCGAGCGGGAAAACCTCAACGGCGCGCCAGTTTGCCAAATCTGCCATACAACTTGACCGTGATTCTCCAGAGGCAAATCTTGCACGCATGCAACCGGCATTGGGGCTTGAAGGCGCACGGCCGCGGCTTATTGATGAGTGGCAGGTTGTCCCTGCCATCTGGAATGAGGTGCGCCATGCAGTGGATGACTCCCCGGAGAAAGGGCAGTTTCTTCTTACGGGTTCCTCCACGCCCGATGATGATGCCATCCGGCATTCGGGCGCAGGGCGAATTCGTTCCATTCAACTGCGCACGTTGAGCTTGGCGGAGCGAGGAATTGCTGCTGACCGGGTATCACTGGGGTCCATCATTGCTGGCAATCAGGCCCCGACCTCTGGAACAGATGCTAGCGTGGCAGATTATGCTCGGTGGATCGTTGCAGGTGGTTTTCCGGAATTCTTTGACCTTGATCCTCTCGATGCGCAGGAAGGCATGGAATCCTATCTGACGGAAATGAGCGAGCACGATTACCCCGAACTCGGCGGACCGAGACGCGATCCGCGCCGGTTCCAATCTTTCCTTCGTGCCTATGCCGGACTAGTTGCCCAACCGGCTACCGCTGCTGCGATTCGCAAACGCATTGGTGAACTCAGCAGCGCTACCTCGACACCGGCCGCGGAGACTGTCAATGTCATTCACTATTTCGCTACGCGCCTGTTCCTCGTTGAGGACCAACCGGCTTGGTCACCACGTACTCGTTCGAAGACTTCGATGGTTCAAATGCCTAAACGCCAGCTGGCTGATCCAGGTTTGGCTGCTGCTTTGTTGGGAGCAGGGCCAGACAAACTGCTTGAGGATCTAGAGACTTTAGGCATCCTCTTCGAGGCGCAGCTTGTGCACGATTTGCGTGTTTATGCGCAAGCTCTGCGAGCGCGAGGGGCATTCCACTTGAGGGATATGAAGGGGCGCGAAGAAATTGATGCAGTAGTGGAGCTTCGAGATGGTTCGTGGGTGGGGTTTGAAGCGAAGCTTTCTCACAATGAGGTCGAAAATGCGGCGGCACACCTTAAGCACGTAGCCGCGAAACTTTCCACGCCACCTGCAGCGCTGATAGTTGTGATTCCGAGTGGTCCCGCTTTCCAGCGCCCGGATGGGGTATGGGTAGTTCCACTAGCGGCGCTTGCGGAATAGCCCCAGGATCTGGGGCAGGTAGCCGGCGATGACGAGCACGATGATGAGCCGGATGATCTGCACCGCCACCACGGCGGGCCCAGCGCCGCCTTCCGCGGAGAGCGCCAGGACGGTCTCCAGCGCGCCGGGCGAGGTGGCCAGGTAGGCCTCGAAATAGGTGATGTCTAGCCACGCGGTCAGCGGCAGCGCGGTGAGCGCGCAGACCCCGATGACCACCACGATGAACAGGATCGTGGCGGGTAGCTGCTTAGCAAAGGACTTCAGCGCCGGCACCGACAGACCGCCGCCGCAGACCCAGCCGATGGACATAAACGCCAGGATCTTGAAGACGTACAGCGGCTCCAGCGTGTGGCCGGCGGGTAGGAACTGCGCCACGACGACGGTGAGGATGAGCGGGCCCAGCACGGCGGAGGCGGGCAGGTGGGCGAGCTTGCCCAGGCGCTCGCCCAGGATGGCGATGGCGACGGTGAGCAGCACGATCCACCAGGTGACCTCGCCGTCGACGCTCATGTCGACGCCGTGGCCCGCGGGGGCGTTAAGAAACGAGACCACCAGCGGTAGCGAGACCGACACCGCCAGCAGGCGCAGGTACTGGGTCAGCGCCACGTAGCGGTAGTCCGCGCCCAGCTCGCTGGCCAAAGCCGGCATGAGGGAGGCCCCGCCGGGCAGCATGGAGAGGATGCCCGTCTCCCAGGAGATGTCCTTGGGCTGCGCGCGGTGGAGAAGCACGCCGCCGGTGACGCCGACGAGCACGGTGATAAGGGAAATCGTCACCGCCGCCGGCACGAAGCCGAGGAGCGTGGAGGCGGGTACCAGCGTGAGCGGGATACCCGCCATCATGCCGATGAAGCCGCGGGCCACGGCGTAGAAGTGGCGGTTGACGGACAGCTCCGTGCCCGTGCTGAGCGCCATCGCGCCGGCGACGACAATGGCGCCGAGGATCCACGCGGCCGGCACGTGCAGGTAGCTCAACAGCGCCCCGAGGGCCAAGGAACCTGGGGCAACGATGGCCCACCGCGCGCGTGTAGACATGCGGACGAGTTTAATGGTCCTTATGGACTTTGGATTGAGCGGCTGGGCCATTCTTACCGTGGGGGCCAGCATGGCCGGCTGGGTCGATGCAGTCATCGGCGGCGGTGGCTTGGTGCTCATCCCGCTCATCCTGGCCGTCGCGCCGCAGCTGGCACCGGCCACAGCATTGGCGACGAATAAGGTGGCGGCGGTGTCGGGCACGGCGTCGGCGGCTTATACCTTGGTCAAGAAGGTGCGTCCGCCGCAGGGCGAGCTCATCCGCATGGGGCTTACCTCGCTGGTGTGCTCCGGGCTGGGCGCGGCGGCGGCAGCGCTCATGGACAAGGACGTCATGCGGCCGGTCATCATCGTGCTCATGGTGGCCGTGGGCGTCTTCGTGGCCTTCCGCCCGGACTTCGGCAGCGCTGACGGGGAGGGTCTGCACGGCGGCTGGCGCACCTGGGCAGCGCTCGGCGCGGTGGCAGCCATCGCGTTCTACGACGGCATCTTCGGCCCCGGCACCGGCATGTTCCTCATCATGGCGTTTACCGCCATCTTCTCCCAGAACTTCCTCACCTCCGCGGCGATGGCGAAGGTGGTCAACACGTGCACCAACGTCGGCGCCCTCGTCGTGTTCATCGCCGGCGGGCACGTGGAGTGGGCGCTGGCGCTGGTGCTCGCGGTGGCCAACATCGTGGGCGCGCAGCTGGGCGCGCGGACGGTGCTGGGCGGGGGAGCGAAGTTCATCCGCTACGCGCTGCTCACCCTCGTCGTGGTGATGAGCGTGTACCTGGCCTGGCAGCAGTGGGGCTAGGCTACATCCGGTTCTTTGTCTTCGCCGTGGCCACGGCGTTCCACGGGTCTTCGGGCCACGGGTGCTTGGGGTAGCGCCCGCGCATGTCGGCGCGCACGCCAGCGTAGGGCCCGGACCAGAAGCTGGCCAGGTCATCGGTGACCGCGAGGGGCCGGCCGCAGGGGAGAGTAGGTGGAACTGCACGCGGTGCCCGCAGTAGACGGGGGATTCGGCCAGTCCGAAGCACTCCTGCAGCTTGATCGACACCACGGGGCGCTCGCCGGACCAGTCGATGCGCGCGTCGCGGCCGGAGGGCACGGGGAGGCG
The DNA here is from genome assembly GCF_046717785.1 of Corynebacterium tardum. Taxonomy (NCBI): domain Bacteria; kingdom Bacillati; phylum Actinomycetota; class Actinomycetes; order Mycobacteriales; family Corynebacteriaceae; genus Corynebacterium; species Corynebacterium tardum. The sequence continues at coordinate 69,864 of NZ_CP177104.1, forward strand.
CTCCGGGGCGAGCTCGTTGAGGCGGCTGGCCTCCGGCCACGGCAGCAGGCGCTGGAGGGCGGGATAAATGTCGGGCTTTAGGCCAGAGGCCAACTGGTGCAGCTCCGGTTCGAGCCACTCCAGGCTGGCACTATTACTATCGACGTCTGGCCAGGGATCCCCATAGGCCGCACGCAGGTGCCGGAGCCGGTCCCGCAGGTTCTGGGCCTTCTCGCTGAAGTGGAACAAACCCAGGCCTTGGCCGGAGTTGCGCAGGGCCGCAACGGTCTCGTCGCCAGAGACCTTCACCGGGGTTTCGGAGAGCACGATGGCACCGGCCGCGCGCACCCGCACCCCGCGGACCTTGGAGCCCTCAAGAAAGGCGCGGGTCTCCTCGGTGACGCCGACGATGTCGAGGGCGGCTGATTCCTCGATGCGCACCGCGGAGCGGATGATGGGGTTGCCCGCGTTAGACAGCGACACCTCCGCGATGGCCAGCCACGGCACGCCCGCCAGCCCGGAGTTGTCGATGAGCCGCGCGCGGGTGCCGCTGGCCAGCAGGTAGTCCTCGCCCATGCGTTTGGCCACCTGCTCGGGGAAGGCGGTGGCCACGACCTCGCCCGGGTCGACGGGGCCGCGGTCTTGGACCAGACGCGCGAGGCGCGAGACCTCCTTCTGTGGCGCGCGGTGGCGGGTGAGGTCGGTGACCGTGGGGGTGTCGCCAAGCGCGGCGATTATGGGCGCGGCCTGGCTGCCGTGACGCAGCAGCGCGGCCCCGAGGCGCGGATCCGTAGGCAGCAGGGCGAGCTCCTGGGTGGCGCCGATGCGCTTGAGGGTGGCCTGCGCGGCGGCGAGGGCCGGGCCGGGCGGCGGATCCAGCAGCGGGAAGTCCGCGCCCGCGCCCCAGCAGTCCAGAAAGAGTGCTGCCTGGGTCAGATCCGCGGAGAGGATTTCCGGGGTGGTGTGCGGTGAAAAGTGCTGGTAATCGTCCTGCGAATAGCAGCGGATGACGGTGCCGGGCGCCTCACGGCCGGCGCGGCCGGCGCGCTGATCGGCGCTGCTTTTCGACGTCGACACGGTCACCAACCCACTCATCCCGCGCTGCGCATCGCGCTTGGGCACGCGCGCGAGTCCCGCGTCGATGACGGTGCGCACGCCCGGCACGGTCAGCGAGGATTCCGCGATGGAGGTCGCCACGACGATGCGCTGCGCAGTGGTATACAGCGCCGCGTCCTGCTCGTGGGTGGTCTGACGGCCGTGCAGGGGATAAGCGTTGTGGCCGGCGAGCGCCTCGCAGACGAGGTTGACCTCGCGTACGCCGGGAACAAACACGAGCGTGGACTCGTGCTGCTGGGCCGCAAGACGTGCCACACCCCGCCAAAACTCGCGGTCTCCGGACGCGCGGCCAGGCACGGGTTCATAGGAGATGTCGAGCGGGTAGGTCACAGCCTCCGTGGTGTGAATGGGTGCGCCTCCCATGAGCTGGGAGAACCGGGTGGCGTCGACAGTAGCGGACATGGCGATGACGCGAAAATCCTCGCGAAGCTGGGCCAGCTCCAGGCACATGCCGAGGACGAGGTCGGTGTCGAGCTGGCGCTCGTGGACTTCGTCGATAGCCACGGCAGCAACGCCCTCAAGCTCCGGATCGCGCAAGAGCCGCCGCAGCAGCACGCCCGGGGTGACGAACTCCACCTCGTGGCCTGTGCGGGAATCCCCGCGCACCGCGTAACCGATGCGCTGGCCAGAGAGCTCCTGGAGGCGGTTGGCTGCTGCGCGCACCGCCACGCGGCGCGGCGCGGTGACGATGACCTTGCCGCGACCCGCAGCCTGATTAGCCAGTGCCGGCGGCACCAGCGTGGTCTTACCCGTGCCGGGCGGGGCCTGGATGACGACGTGGCCCTCGGACGGAAGCGACCCGATGGTCTCCAGGACGGGCAGGCCGCGGCCGATGGCGGCGAGATCAAACATCGAGATCCTGTCGCTCCCAGGCCTCCTCGTTGTTTACGAGCGTGCGCACCACGCGCCCCGGCGAGCCGAGCACCAGTGAGTTATCCGGGACGTCCCGAGTCACCAGCGTGCCCGCGCCCACGACACAGTTCTTGCCCACGGTGATTCCGGGCAGCACCGTGACGTTGGCGCCGAACCACGTGTTCTCCCCGATGGTGATGGGTTTGGCTATCTCCCAGCCCTCTGCCCGCATTTCATGATCATTAACGGGGTGGCCTACCGTGATGAGCGAGCAGTTCGGCCCCAGCATGACGCGATCTCCCAGCGTGACCGGTGCCTGGGCCAAGATGGTGGCCCCGAAGTTGATGAACACGCCTTTACCTACGGTGACGTTGCAGCCGTACTCCAGATTCAGCGGCACATGCAGGCCGGGGACCTGGGAGTCAGGGGAGAGCAGCGCTGTGAGGATCTCTCCCGCGCGTTCATGGTCGGTGTTCTGCAACTCGTTGAGCTCCTTGACCAAGCGAAAGCCTCGCTGGTGCTCGGCGCTGACCTCCGCATTGACGCCGGGCATGTACCACTGCCCGTTGGTCATGCGCTCAAAGGAACCAGTATCAGGGTGATTCATGCTCACCATCCTATTGTTTTGCCCTACTCACGGGTGAGAACTTCAAGGGCGGCGCGGTGAATGAACACTTTCCCGCGGCCCTGTTGAATCTCTTCCACAATTCCCAGGTCGACCAAGTGGGCTAACCATGCGCTGGCGGTTTGGCGCTTGACGACGCCCATCTCCACCACGTCCGAGATACGGACGTAAGGCTTGATGAGGATTAGTTCAGCCATCTCATGTGGCTGGCTAATGACACCTGCAGCGCGTATTTCGTGCGCGGTGTTCTCCTGGATGGCACGGAGTTGGGTAATCATCGAGGAAGCGTCGTCTGCCGCAGCGTACACGCCGCGGATCATGAAAAGGAGCCAGTCCTCCCACGCTCCGTGAGCAGTCACGGCATTGAGGTAGCGATAGTACTCAGCCTTATTACCAACGATATAACCGGACAAATACAAGACTGGGAGCTCGAGGAGCTTCTCCTGGATGAGATGGAGGACATTGAGGATTCGGCCGGTGCGTCCGTTGCCATCGTAGAAGGGATGGATTGCCTCGAATTGATAGTGAAGGAGCGCCATTTTCACTAGCGAATCCACGTTATGGCTGGAATAGATATAGTCCTCCCATGCCGCGAGGTGACCTTCGATAATCTCCTTGCCTTCGGGAGGCGTGTAAAGCCGCTGCTGCGTGATGGGGTTGCCGATGAAAGTTCCCGGCAGGGAACGCACCTCGGCCTGTGTGTCCAGAAGTGTGCTGCATACGATTTTTGCCGTCTTTTCTGATAGCGGACGCTGCGATAACGAGGACAAGCCTGCATGTAACGCGGAGTTATAGCGGAGAGCCTCCTTCGTGGCAGGGGAGGGCTCGGTATCGACCTGCCACGCTGCACGAAAGAGCTCGTCGTTAGTGGTGACGATGTTTTCGATTTCGGAGGAAGCGCGCGCCTCACGCAACGGGATCGTGGAGGTGATGATCTCCGGATTCGGGATGAGCTGGCACGCGGTACGCAGTTCAGCGAGCTTTTCTTTGGCGTCGATGATGGCCTTGAGCACAGGGACAGTTTCCACGACGTCTGCAGGCGGGAGGGGCGGAAGCTCGTTGTAGGGAATTTCTGGACTGTAAGTTGCCATGGCAAAAGAATAGACATGTTTGGCGGATATGTCGATTTTTTCCGAAATTTTAAACATATCCCGGCGACGTGTCGATTGCGTCGACATATCCGCGTACCCTCGTCGCTAATAAACGTTGACGTGACCACGAGATTGTGGACACTCCCTCAAGGGCAGAAAGGCTCATCGACATGGCAAAAATCGGCATCATTCTTGGCTCTACCCGCGACGACCGCGCCGGACAGGCTATTGCCCAGTGGGTCGCTGACCTGGCCCAAGGTCGTAACGTCCGCGACGTGGAGTATGAGCTCATCGATCTCAAGGCCTTCGATGTCCCTGTTCTCACCACGTCGGTCATTCCGATGGCGGCCAACAAAAACTATGACGATGAGAAGGTCCAGGCCTGGTCTGATGCGATTGATGCCTGTGACGCATATATCTTCGTCACCCCAGAGTACAACCGTTCCGTGCCGGGCGCGTTCAAGAACGCCGTTGATTCCCTGGGCGCAGAGTGGGTGGCCAAGCCCATCGCCTACGTGGGCTACAGCTTCAGCGGCGGCATCCGCGCGGTGGAGGCTTGGCGGCTCGTCATGGCGAACTTCTCCATGACGCAGCTGCGCAGCCAGCTCGACATTTCCCTGGTCACCGACATGCAGGACGGGGTGTTTAGCCCGGCCGACTTCAAGGCGGGGATGGTGAACGACATCTGCGCGGAGCTGGAACAGGTCCTTGCCTAGGGTCCTAGCCTAAGGCGCCACATGTCTGCTTCCACACTGCTGGCGCTCATGGGGGTCTGGCTCGCGGGCTAGGTGGAGCTACTGTGCTTACCTGTTTCGCTGCAGGTGAGACGGCCCTTATAGTGGCCTGCGTTAGTGAAAACGCATACGAGTATGGGGGTGTTAGGTGGCAGTCAGTGCCCTTGCGGCCTTGATGGGAGTGTGGTTCGCGGCGATGGCCTCGCCGGGGCCCGACGTGGTGCAGATTATCCGGCTGGGCGCGCGCTCGACCCGTGCGGCGGTGTGGGCCGCCATCGGCAGCACCACCGGCCTGGTGGTGTGGACGGTGGCCTCTCTAGCGGGCTTGTCCGCGCTGATTTCGGCCACGCCGCAGATCCTTGTCGCGCTGCAGGTCTTAGGTGGTGCCTATCTGCTGTGGATGGCGTATACGTCGATAAGCTCCGGCGTGGCCGAGTGCCGCGCACCCGCCACCGTCGTGGGCACCGAGCACCGCGCGCCGCAGCCCCGCGGCTTTAGCCCGGACGGCATCATCAAGGCCGGCACCGCGTACCGCATGGGCCTGGTGTGCGACCTGTCCAACCCCAAGGTGGTCATCTTCTTCGGCGCCATCTTTGCCAACTTCATCGACCCCGGCATGGGCCTCGGCGCCAACGCTCTGGTCGGCTCGGTGCTCATCCTGGAAAGCCTCCTGATTTTCGTGGGCGTGGCGCTGAGCACCCGCGCGGTATCGAAGTGGATGGCCCGGCATTCCTCCATGGTGGACATCGTCGGTGGCGGGATCTTCCTGCTGCTCGGTGTGGTTATTCTCATCGAGGGCTTCCGCGGGGTCCTGGCGCTCTAAAGGCTGTGGCGGCTCGGTATGCTAGTCGGCATGCTAGACGTCTCAATTAGGGGAGAATCCATCAAGCTCGGCCAGTTCCTCAAGCTGGCCTCCTTGGTCGCCACCGGCGGCGAGGCGAAGGAGCTCATCGAGCAAGGCCAGGTCACGGTCAACGGTGACGTCGTCGAGCACCGCGGCGCGGCGCTGGCCGTGGGGGACGTCGTGTGTGTCGCCTCCACGTGCGCTCGTGTCGCCGATGCCGACGATGACGACGACTACTTTGACGAAGCCACAACAGACGATGACTTCGATCCGGAGAAGTGGAGGAACCTCTAGTGCCCGCATTCGAAGCCGAAGTAGGCATGCCCTACTGGATCACGCTGGCGAGCTCGGACCCCGCGGCCTCGGAGAAGTTCTACTCGGCCGTACTGGGCTGGGAGTTCGAGGACGGCATCGCCCGCCTGCAAGGCCTGCCCATCGCTGAAATCGTCCCCGGCCAAGACACCTGGGCCACCTACTTCCTCTCCCGCGACCTGGAGGCGGATTGCGCCCGCGTGGAGAAGCTGGGCGGCACGATCTTGGCGTTGGGCGCGCCCCTGGCCCTGGTGCTGGATAACGCCGGTGCCATGTTTGGGCTGGTGCAGCCGGAGCTGGACCGCTTCGTGGCTGGCGGCGAGCCGGGCACCCCGGTGTGGCACGAGCTGGCCGTCTCGGAGAACTTCCGCTCCACGCTGGACTTTTATGGCGAGCTCTTTGATTGGGAGATTCGCGGCGATGAGGAGTACGCGCTAGCGGAGGAAGAGGGCGCGGCGTTCGCCGGCTTCTGGAACGCCTCCGGACTGCCCAGCTTCTGGCAGACCTACCTGGGCGTGCGGGACGTGGACCAGGCCGCGAAGGCCACGGTGGCGGCCGGCGGTGAGGTCATCCGCGAACCCTACGAGTCACCGTTTGGCCGCCTGTGCCTCATCGCCGACTCGACGGGCGCCACGCTGACCCTGTGCGAGGTCGAGGACGCTCCCGACGAACCCATCGAACTCTAAAGAGCATGGCCACGACGGAACGCGCAGAGGCTGTCCGGGCGGTAGTGCGCAGTATTCCGCTCGGTAATGTCTCCACGTACGGCGAGATTGCGCACGTCGTCGGCGTCGGCGCGCGCTACGTGGGCTGGGTGATGTCCAAGAGTTCGGATTTAGCCTGGTGGCGGGTTGTCAACAGCACCGGCCGCGCCCACACCGCCGCGGCCCAGGCGCACTGGGACGCCGAAGGCATTCCCTACCGCGAGGACCGTGTCGTTCTCTCCGAGTGTGGGCTGGATGCGGCAGATCTGACGGCAGCTACTCGCCCGTCCCGCACGTGAAAGGACACCCGATGCGCGCCTGGACTTTTCTGGCCATCGCTATCCTCAGTGAGGTCATCGCCACCCTGTGCCTCAAGGCCGCACTGGCGCACCCGGCTGCCTACGTCGTAGTAATTGTCGGATACGTGGCGGCTTTTACCTCGCTGCATCAGGTATTGCGCAGTGGCATGCATGTGGGTGCGGCCTACGGAATATGGGGTGCGACCGGCGTGATACTCACTGCGGGTTTGTCTGCGCTCTTCTTCGGGGAGGAGCTCACGCCGCTCATGCTCGTGGGCATGGCCTGCATCATCGCGGGCGTGGGCTGCGTGGAGATGGGGGCTCGCGAGCCACACGCGGAGCTTCAGGAGGTGGATCCGTGATCTGGTTAGCACTGGCCATCCTCATCGAAGTAGCCGGCACGCTGGGCCTGCGCATGCTCGCCGTGCACGGCCAGAAGTGGTGGATTGCGTGGGTCGTGGTGGCCTATGTGTCCTCCTATGCTTTCTTGTCGCTTGCGCTGCGCGCGGGCATGCCGCTGGGCGTGGCCTACGGCATCTGGACTGCCTGTGGTGTCGCGCTCACCGCGCTGGCCTCCTTCGCGCTGTTCCGGGAGCCCTTCACGTGGCTCAAAGGGCTCGGCGTGGCGCTCATTATCGGGGGAGTACTCCTCGTGGACATGGGCTAAGACGCTGGACATAGAGTACGCTCAAAATGTGTTGACAAAAGCAGGCGCCCTAGCGCTTACCCTTACCGCCACGCTCGGTGTGGCCCCGGCCGCCCAGGCCCTGACCTTCGACCCCGGGAAGGTCCCGCCGCGCACGCAAATGACCGTGCGCTATGCCGACGGCCACGTGGTATCCACCGGCAATAGCCACGAATCCCGCCCTGCGCTCTCCCTGGTGAAGCTGTATCTGGGCATGTGGGTGCTCAAATACGGCGCGCCGGAGGACAAGGCCCGCGTGGAGAATATGGTGCGCTTCTCCGAAGACGCTACCGCGGGCGACCTGGAGCGCAGGTACCCGCAGGCAATCCCGGGGATCATCGGGGAGTACCAGCTGGGGGAGACCCACCACAACGGTTATTGGGGAAACACCACCACCTCCACGGAGGATCTCTCTCGGTTCCTCGGTGCCATTTCAACCGACCCGGTTGCTGCCCCCATCATGAAGGGCATGGCCACAGCTGCGCCGGTGGCTGCGGATGGCTACCGCCAAGACTTCGGCACGGCGAGGATCCCGGGTGTTATGGGCACGAAATTCGGGTGGTCGGACAACCACCAGGTGCACGCCAGCGCGTCCTTCGGGCCCGGCTACACCGCTGCGGCGAACACGTATGGCTCCCCGGCGGACCTCACCGCGGACGTCCTGGGCGCGGTCGAGGTAGCTACACCGCCCGCCCCGGGCGTGCCGCCGCTGCCGCAGGCCCCCGGCTTCCCACCGAACGCCCAGGACCTGCGCGATCAAGCCTGCGCGGAACTCAAGCGGATGGTGCCAAGCTCCTCCCAGGCGTGCTAGCCAGCGCGCCGGAGAAGCTTAATCCAGCCTTTGCTAATCATAAGAATCTAATATATGCTCGCCCGGGTACATCACTCCCCGGGGTGCTAGGCCCGTGTGCGGCCCGTGCCGGGGGAGAGTTTCCGCACCGACCCAGAAAGGCACCCCGGCTTTTCCCATGCGTTTCACCGTGAAGAACTCCGCTGCCACCATCACCGCCGCCACCGTGCTGTGCGGTGCTGTTGCCGCCCCGGCCGCTACCGCGGCGAGCGACCCCGTACGCTCCCTGATCTCCCCGGGCACGTGCACCAGCATCACCAACCTGGCGAACGACGGCAAGCCCGTTCCGGATCCCTCCATCCTCCACGACGGCGACTCCGTGCCCTCGTACTTCCAGGATGGCGTGCTTGACTACAAGGTGGCGGACAACTTCCCGTACCGCGAGCAGCTCGACGCCGCCGTGGCCGAGTGGAACGAGGCGTTGGACGGCAAGGCCTCACTGAAGGAAGTGCAGCCCTCCGAGGCAGACGAGGACACCGTCGCCATCCTCTACAAGCCGGAGCCGAACGGCTACGTTCAGGGAGCTGCCTACCCGGACCACAAGATGCTCTTCATCAAGACCCCGAATGCCCAGTACCCGGAGGCGCTGCAGGGCACCATCGCCCACGAGCTCGGCCACATGATGGGTGCTGGCCACTCCTGCGCCCACGCGCTCATGGCCGGCGCGAACCAGAACCCTATTTCCTACCACGTCACCCCGCTGGATGCGGTGGCTATTGTCCAGGGGCAGTTCGACTAAGACTGCCCCTAGACCAGGCTGGGCGCGCCGGGGGAGTGCGAGTAGCTGTCATCCTGCTTGGCCAGGCGGTTGCCGCGGATGATAAGCGTGATCACCAGCGGGTACATGATGGCCGCGACGAGGATGTATTGGGTAACAAGCTGCCACGTCTCGTCCCACATGTAGTTCCACGCAAAGTGCAGGCAGAAGGAGCAGAATAGCGCGCCCACGCCGACGCCTAGGCGCCACCACCAGGGGCGGTGCGCCGCGTAGATGGCCCAGCCGATGCCAAAGCCGGCGATGGCCGTAAAGGACATGTGCAGGCCAGGGCCCGCCACGAGGCGCAGGCCCCACATCTGCAGCATGCCAATCCAGTCTGAGGTGGGGTGCATGATGGCGCCCATGGAGGCGTAGAGGCTGTTTTCAAAAACCTCGAAGCCCCAGCCCACCAGTGCGCCCACGATGAGGCCGTGCCAGGGGCGGTTGAGCTGCCGGAAGCTAAGCAGCACGAAGATCACGCCCAGCGCCTTAGAGAACTCCTCCGGGTAGGCGCCGGACCAGGACATCATGGATTGCTCCCAGCCCAAGCCCACAGTGAGGCTGCTCAGCGGCATCGACGAGGCAAGCGCCAGGGTGACCGCCGCGGCAGCACCCCACAGGACGCTGGCCGCCACCCAGCCCTTAGCCGGCCGCGCCCACATGGGGCTAAACCGCCAGAGATAGATACCGAGGGCCAGCAGGACCAGGCCCAAAAGGAAACTCACCAACCCGGGCAGCGGGGCGAGGATGAAAGTCGCGGCCAGGTTGACCAGGGCCACCGGCAGGGACAGGCCGATGATGACCCACAGGGCGATGCGGAAAAGCTTGCTCACTCGAAGGCCTCCATGAAGTGTTGTGCGACCGCCTCGGTGTCGCCACCCGACAAGACGATCTGATAGTTGAGATTGTCCTTAGCCACGCTGAAGGCCGTGACCGGCCCCTGGCTCTCTTCCACCCGCAGCACGAGCAGGTTGCCGTCGTGCTCGATGGGCTCGGTGGGCAGCGAGCTATACGCCGTGGCCCGCACGACGCGGCGCAGGGCCAATTCGTCATCGTCCACCCCGTCCGTCACGTAGGCTTCCGCCAGCGTGTCCCCGCAGTCCCAGGCCTGGTTGGCCATGGACTCGTAGTTCCGGGAGCAGGAAAGGCCCTCAACGGGCTGGCGCCACTCTGGGTCATCGAGCACCACGGCCTCGGTGTCCGGTTCCTGCATCGGCAGCACCACGCTGAGGACGGCGGGCATGCCCAGCACGAGGAGCGTTGCCCCAAGCACAGCAAAGAACGGTCCCGTCATCTTCGCCGGCGGGAAACGATAAGAAGTCATGACCACCACACTAACGTGTGCTTCTGACATACAGTGGCGAGCATGAAGGATCTGTACCAATTTGTTAACGGCCCGTGGGTTGCCTCCCACGTAATCCCCGATGACCGCGGCGTGGACGGCACGTTCCACGCGCTGCGCGACGAAGCCGAGGAGCTCGTCCATGACATCGTCAAGGAGGATTCCGGCCGCCCCGGCACCCTCTACGCCGCCCACATGGATACCGAAGGCGTGAACGCCGCCGGCACGGCGCCACTCGACGCCGACTTGGATAAGCTCACCGCCGCCACGCCCGAGGAACTGGCCCACAATCTGGGCGTGCTCGAGCGCACCGGCGTCGGCGCGCCGGCTACCTTCTGGGTGGAGAAGGACTCGGGCTCTGAGGAGGCCGTGGCCTACATTATCCAGTCTGGCCTGGGCCTTCCGGATGAGGCCTACTACCGCGAGGAGGCGCATGCGGACACGCTAGCCGCCTACGAGAAGCACGTCGCCGCCATGCTCGGCTTCTTCGACCCGGCCCGCCTCTTCGGCCTCGGCGCGGAGGCCGCGGCCACCCGCATCGTGGCCCTGGAAAAGGAGATCGCGGCCGGCCACTGGGACGTGGTCTCCGCGCGCGATGCGGTGAAGACGTACAACCCGGTAGACGTCGCTAAGCTGCCCAGCATCACCCGCGCCATGCTGGCCGGCGGTGGCCTGCCGGAGCACCGCGTGGTGTCCATGATGCCGAGCTACTTTGAGCACCTGGAGGGCCTGTTCACCAGCGAGCGCATGGCGGACTGGCAGCTGTGGGCCACCTGGCACATCCTGCTCTCCCGCGCGCCGTACCTCACCGAGGAGATCGGCCGGAAGAACTTCGAGTTCTACGGCACCACGCTCTCTGGCGCGACCGAGCAGCGCGATCGCTGGAAGCGCGCCGTGGGCCTGGCGGAGACCATGGTGGGCCAGGAGATTGGCAAGGTCTTCGTGGACAAGCACTTCCCGCCGTCCTCGAAGTCCGAGATGGATGAGCTGGTGGGCTACCTCACCGCCGCCTACCGCGAGCGCATCTCCCAGCTGGAGTGGATGACCCCGGCCACGCGCGAGCGCGCGCTAGAGAAGCTCTCCCAGTTCAAGGCCAAGATTGGCTACCCGGACACCTGGCGCGACTACTCCGACCTGGAGTTCTCCCCCCAGGGCGCGGACCTGGTGGCCAACGTGCGCGCGGGCAGCGCCTGGAACCACGACTTTGAGCTGGCCAAGATTGGCAAGCCGGCGGACCGCGACGAGTGGTTCTCCACCCCGCAGACCGTCAACGCCTTCTACAACCCGGTGGTCAATGACATCACCTTCCCGGCCGCCATCCTGCGCCCGCCGTTCTACAACCCGGAGGCGGATGCGGCGGAGAACTTCGGCGCCATCGGCGCTGTCATCGGCCACGAGATCGGCCACGGCTTCGACGATCAGGGCTCGCAGTACGACGGCCAGGGCAACCTCAACTCCTGGTGGACCGAGGAGGACCGCGCGGCCTTTGAGAAGCTCACCGCCAAGCTGGTGGACCAGTACCAGGGCAAGGTGCCGAAGGTGCTGGAAGGCACCGACTCCGCCGGCGTGAACGGCAGCTTCACCTTGGGCGAAAACATTGGTGACCTGGGCGGCTTGGGTATTGCCGTGGTGGCCTACAAGAAGTACTGCGCCGATAAGGGCCTGGACATTAACGGCCAGGTAGCGCCCTTTGAGGCCGAGGGAGCCGAGCCGGAGCTGGCGCAGCACGAATACACCGGCCTGCAGCGCTTCTTCCTGGCGTGGGCGCGCGTGTGGCGCACCGCCATCCGCCCGGAGATGGCCACCCAGTACCTGGCCATCGATCCGCACTCCCCGGCGGAGTTCCGCTGCAACATCATCGCGGACAATATCGACGAGTTCTACGAGGCCTTCGACGTCGAGGGCGGCTTTGCGCCGGAGGAGCGCGTCACCATCTGGTAGTACCCTGGGGTTCCATGAGTGAGTGGAACATTGGCGGCACTGACCGCCAGCTAACGCCGGAACAACAACTGGACCAGCTCTCCTCCTACCTGGAGGTGCACTACCCGCTGCCGGACTTCCGCCCGCCCTGGGCCGGCGGCGGCTCCCCGGAGGCAGACCGCTACTGCGCGCTGCTACCGGACCGCATCGTGCAGGCCTCCATGCTGGTGCTGGGCTCCGCGGTGGACCATTCGCTGCCGGGCACGGCCTTTACCGACGGCGTGACGGAGACCGAGTCCGAGGTGGGGGCGATCTTTAGACCGTCGGAGGCGGATAACCGCCGCTGGGCGGTCTCCCTGCACTCGGGCGGCTGGTGGCGCGGCGACGGCAAGGCGCTGCAGATGCAGTGGCGCCCCGAGGTGGCCGCGGCCGCGCAGCTGTCCGGCACCACCATCATTGACGTGGACTACCCGCTCGCGCCCGAGCACACCGTGGCGGAGATGGTTCAGTCCGTCCAGGCGGCCGTGGACTATGCCCGCGCCCACGGCGCGGAGCACGTGACGGTGTGGGGCTATTCCTCCGGCGGGGCGCTGGCGGCGCTCGTGCCTGCCGAAGCTCTCCTGCTCACCTTCCCTGACTTTGGCGCGCTGGACAAGCTGCCTGAGGAGATTCGCGGGGACTACGCGCTCGACGGAGAGGCGCTGGCCGCACAGTATTCCCGCATCCTGGTCCAGACCGCCCGGCAGGACGAGATTGCGGAGAAGGTGGAGATCCCCGGGGCGGAGAACGGCGAGTACGTCGCCATGCACCGCATCTCCACCCCGGCCGTAGCGCGCCAGCGCATCCGTGACGCGGCCGAGTTCTTGAAGAACGCTGCCTAAGAGCGGCTTACTGCTCGCCCTCGCGCTTAATCTTCATCTCCGAGTCCTTCCACAGTCCGGAGCGCTGGATCACCTCGTGGTCGATCTGCGCCTCGGCCGGGGCGTTGCCCTCCGAGTCGGTGCGCAGCTCGTACTTCTCAATGGAACCCCAGTCGCGCGCCCAGTCATTGTTGAGGTAGCTGGGGATCTCGTAGGAGTAGTTGACCGCCTCCGCGGTGGCCATGGCGCCGCCGCCGGAGAAGGACTGGAAGTCCGTCAGCGAGTTTTGCGCCGCTGCGTCCGGCAGGATGCGGTACTGCGGGATTTCGGTCACGCCGGCGTAGTGGTCGAAGGTGCGCTGGCAGGGGAACTGCAGCGCCACCGACCAGTCCAGCAGCGCCGGGGTCTCGGAATCGAACTGGGAGTTGATAGAAGCCAGCTCCGGTACGCGCGGCGGAGTAAATGCCAACCAATCATTCTCATCGGTGGAATCATCCACGGCTACCAGGCGCACGACGTTGGCCTCCTCCGGCAGCTTATCGAGCGCGATGCGCAGGTTGCGCCACTTGGGGGTCGCGCCGACGTCGGAAAGCTCGGCCTCACCCTGATCGGTGACCTTGCCGTCCTTGAGCGTGCCGTACTCCAGAGTGAGCTCCGTGCCCTCCTGCTCCACGCCGTTGACGTCGTGGTGGTGGATCTTGCCCGCGGCAGACACCGAGAGGACCGGGGTGTTGTCGCCCTCCTCCGGCAGGGTGTACCACTGCGTGGTGATGGTGGCGGTGGAGCGCTGCGCATCGGAGTAGGAGCCCATGACCGGGACCTTGGTGTAATCCAGGTTGAAGGGCAGGTGCATCTCGGAGCCGTTGATGCCCAGGGTGCCGCGCACGCCGCCGGCGGAGGAATCCGTCACCTCGCTGGCCTTGGAGCTGTCCTGCGAGGAGCCCTCGGCGGCAGAGTCGGAGCCGGAGTCAGCATCCGACACAGAATCGATGGTGGCGTCGGTAGCGGTGGCGTCCTTCTGTTCGTTCGAGGACGAGGAGTCACCGCTGGAGCTGTTCGCAATCGCGCCTACCGACGCCGAGTTGAGGTTCTCCGGCTCGATGTCCTCCTTGATCATGTTGGGGCCGAAGCCATAGTGATCCTCCGAGGAATCCACCAGGGAGTCCTTGAACTCGCCCTTAACGGGGCGCAGGAAGGAATCGTTCGTGTTGGTCTCCACCATCGTGGCATCCGCCAGCGAGCAGGACTCGCCGCGCAGGGAGGCCAGGTTGCCCTTGCCCACGGAATAGGAATCCGCCTGCGCCACGTAGCCCTTGGCAAAGGACGCGCAGGAGAATCCCACGATGGCGATGCACGCCACGGCCAGCGGCGCGGACATCACACCCGCCCAGCGCGAGACCTTGGCAGCGGACTCTTCCTCAAACTGCGCGAGGGTGCCGGCCTCCTCGGCCTTCTTCTTGCGGAAGCTGTGGATGAGGGACTGGTAGATGCCGATGGCCACGACGATGAGGCCAAGTGCCAGGACCACCGTGTTGGCCTCGATGGCCTTGAACTGCACCGTGCGGTCCCACCACGGGATGCCGAAGGAGGACACGTACCACCAGGCGTTCCAGCCGGCCAGGGAGATGGCCAGGAGGAAGATGACGGAGGCGATGGAGAAGGTGCGTGCCCGCGGCGAGCGCATGGCGATCTGGGAGAGCACCACCGAGCCCAAGGCCGCGATGACACCGGCTAGGCCGGCGTAGATGCCGAAGTGGTGGGTCCACTTCGTCGGCGTGAACATGAGGAAGAACGCCGAGAGCGCCATGATGGCCAGCAGGCGTTGGGTGGGGCCGACCTCCGCGCCCACGACGCGGTGGTTCTTGATGAAGGCGTAGATGATGAGCGCCAGGCAGAAGAGCATGGTGAACATGGCGAAGCGGCGCGTGAGCGAGCCGTCCACGGAGGGCTCGAAGAGCGTGGCGTAGCGCACGAACTCCGAGTACCACGGCAGCGACGGGCCTACCGCCGAGCGCACGCGGGTGGACTCCAGGACCGTGGCCAGCGTCTGATCGCCGAACGCGGCGACCATGACCGCGGTGCCGCAGGCCAAAAATGGTGCGACGAGAGCTAGCCAGCCCACCTGCTTGGCGCGCTCACCCATGATGCGGAACAGGGTGGGCAGGCTGACCAGGAAGATGCCCACGGCGGTAAGGCCCGTCGGGCCCGCGGCCAGGGTAACGGCGGCCACAATGGTGCCCACCGCCGCCGGCAGCAGGCGACGGGTGGCGATGGAGCGCTCGAAGGACGCCCAGGTCACCATGACGCCGAGTGCCACGATGGGCTCCGGGCGGATGCCGTTGTTGTACGGCAGCCAGAAGGCCAGGAACATAAACGCGGCCGTCCAGTGCGCCAGGCGGCGGTCGTTGACCCGCGCGCCAAAGCGGGGGAGCATCTCGCGCGAAAGGATAAACCAGATGATGAGTGCCGAGATCAACGACGGCAGGCGCACGACAATGGAGGCGCTGGAGAACTGCGCCAGCCATGCCACCAAGTCGTAATAGGGCGCGCCGAAGGGGGCCTCCGGAACGCCGTACCAGCGGTAGTAGTTAGCCATGTACGTCGCGTGGTCAGAGACGCGGCCCATGGTGAGGATGAAGCCGTCATCCGACGTGTTGGAGCCAAAGATGTACCACCAGCCCAGTACGACGGCGACGACACCGTCGAGCGGGCGGATCTGCTTCCACGTGGCGGGCATAAAGCCGTAGCGCTTGCCGTCGAGGCGGTCGATGCGCCACAGGCACAACAGGCTCAGCACCACCATGGCCAGGCCCAGCCACATGGCCACGAGCTTGAGCACCGTGGGGGAAGAGGTAAACCGCGAGTTGATGTCGACGTGGATTTTCAGGTCGCTGCCCAGCGCCTGCACGTTCTCCGGGGTGTTGTCGATCTCCGTGTAGACGCCGGTGACCTGCGGGCGCATATCCTCGTCCGTGGTCTCGGAGTACTTTCCGGCGGTGACCGTGGTGCCGTCGCCCGTAGCGTCGATGGTCAGGACGGCGTCGTCCGGCAGCTTCTTCACCTCATCCGGCGTGAGGGAGAAGATCACCTCGTCCAGGCTGGTGACGGACAACCCCTGCTCGTCGGCACGGACGAACATGCCGCGGTTGGTGGCCTTCTTCGACTCCGGCGGGAGGGTGCCGTAGAGCAGGTCCTGACCCTCGCGCAGCTTATCGACGGCCGCCAGCGGGATCTCCGCCTCAATATCCTCCGGCGCCACCGCGATGAGCGGGGCGTTGACGGACTGCAAGGAGCCCTGTTGAGGCCAGTCGAAGGAGGACTGGGTTTGGTTGACCGGCAGCAATGGCGTGGCCACGAAGCACAAGAAGCCAATGAGCCCGGCGACGATAGCCGTGAGGCGAAGCGAACGCGGCGCATCCTGGCCCTTCTGGCTCGCGGACTGCTGGGCTTTGAGCGGCGTGGCGGTGGTTTTCCTATCTGACACGGCGATCAGTGTACGTCACGGCCACGCCGTAGTAAGAATGAAATCAGGCCCGCGCCGCCACCACAAAGGGACCGATCTGGGCGGTCTCCCAGCCCTTGTCAAAGACGTCCGGGTTGAAGAAAACCGCACGGTAGCGCACGTTGGGCTGGTTGGGATAGATGTCTTCGGCCAGGTGCGTCTTGTAGCCGTCCTTGGGGTGCTCCAGATCACCGCGGAAGATGAAGACGTCCGGCCCGCGCCACGTGGCGGAGTCCAGGGCCTTGGCGAACTCCCCCGGGGTCTGATCCCAGGAGCGCTCGGCCCAGGACTCGATCTGCAGGTTGCGCGTGCTGAACTCTCCCAGCGGGTTGGCGTAGTTGCTGGTGAAGGCGTTGAAGCCGAAGTACGGGTTGTAGGCCATGAACAGCTTCTCATCGGTGAGGACCACCGTCTCGTCCGCCGGATGCCCCTGGGCATCGATGAACTCGCGGATCTTCAGGTAGTTCTCAGCGGAATCGCTGGTGTAGCGGTCCGCGCGCTCGCCGTAGCCGTCGGTGTCGGTGTAGGCGTGGTCCAGGGCGGACTCGTTGGCCTCCGGGATCTGCTGGGCGTAGTAGACGCCGCCGATGCCCAGGATGAGGGCGAAGACCACGGTGACGCGCTTGCTGGTGGACTCACTAAAGCGTGCGGGGTACAGCGTGGGCAGACCCATGAGGCGAATCTCCGCGAGTGCCAGCACGCCGGCGGTGGCGAAGAGGACCACCACGACCACCTCGAGGCGGAAGCCCAGCAGCGTGGTGCCGGCCAGGGTCGTCACCATCGACGCCACCGTCCACAGGTAGGCGCCGACCAGCGCGGTGCTCATGGCGCGGATATCCGGCTCATCGACGCGGATGACCAGGTACACCAAGCCGATGATGCTGATGAGGCCGATGACGGAGAGGGAGAGGAAGGGCGCGGGGATCTGCGTGCCCTCCTCCGGGAGGTAGTGCTGGGCCGTGGACTCCAGCGGGGCGGTGGCGCGCAGCACCCCGAGGACGTAGGGGGTCCAGGCGATGGCCGCGATGGCCAGGGAGCCCACGGCGATGACGGCCAGGCGCACGGCGGGCAGCCAGGTGCGCTCGGCCACGCACGTGGTCAGTGCGATGAGGCTGACAATGGTCAGGGCTACCGCGCCGGTAAACAGCGTGTAGAAGCAGGCGGAGATGCCCAGGTAGATGGCAATTCCCGCGGTAGACAGCCAGGAGCCGCTAAACGCCCGGGAACACAAAACCGCCACGGCCGGCACGCCCATGGCGATGACCGCGGAGTACGGCTCCTCGGCGCCGATGGTGAGCGTTACGGCGGTGGTGACCAGGGCGATGGCGGTGGCCACCGGCAGCGAGCCGGACAGGCGCTGCCACACCGGAACCAGGATGCAGCCGGCCACAGCCAAGGAAATCAACGACCACGGCTGGAAGACCTCCCAGCCGGGCATGCCCAGCAGGTTGGCCAGGCGCCCGCCCAGCCAGAACCAGCCCAGCGGGTAGAAGGTGGGCAGCCCCTCGTAGTTCATGTCCGCGTAGGAGCTCATGTCGGCTGCGCGGGTGAGGAACTGGGAGCGGAAGACTTGATCCACCTGCACGCCGTCCAGCCACAGCCGCGAGGCGGAGAGCGGAAGGCCGATGGCGGTAAGGGTAAGGAGCGCGGGGGAGACGTAGCACAGGGCGGTGGTCAGCCACGCGCGCCAGCGCGGTCGGGAGCCTTTGTGCTCATCATTGATCCACCACACGCACAAGGCGCCGACGACGGCGACGGTGAGCACGGTTCCGGCCGTGCTCAAGGCGCGGGTCACCATGGAGGTGCTAAATGCCGGCAGGGACACCGTCTTGAAGGCGAAGAAGCCAAGAAGCGTGACGAGGCCGCCGCCGAGAGCGGCGGCGGCGATGCCCGCGAGGCTAGCGCGACGCGACACGCGGTCTGCGTCGTATTCCATAGCGAGAGACTCAGTCATGGTGACAGTCTCCCACATGCTGAGGAGATTGCAGGAATTAAAACAGCGAAGCTTAGAAAGGAAGCTTGCGGAAAATTGCCTGCGGAATGAACTTGAAACCCAAGGAGACGTACTCGAAGAGCGGGTGGACGAAGATGGACTGCTTGCCGTCCAGAACCGCCTTGACGGTGGCCTTGGCCACGTCGGAGACGTTGACGGTCAGCGGAGCCTCGCCGGCCTCGGCCGACATCTTGGTACGCACCTGGCCCGGGCGGACCACGAGCACCTTGGCGCCGGAGTCACGCAGGGCCTCACCGAGGTTGATGAAGAAGCCGTCCACGCCGGCCTTGGAGGCGCCGTAGACAAAGTTCGAGCGGCGCACGCGCATGCCGGCGACGGAGGACAGCGCCACGATGGTGCCGTGGCCCTGCTCCTTGAACTTCTGTCCCAGCAGCACGCCGAGGGACACCGGGGCAGTGTAGTTCGTCTCAGCGGAGGCCACGGCCTGGGCCTGGTCCTGCCACAGGACCTCCTGGTCACCGAGGGTGCCGAAGGCGACGATGGCCACGTCGACGTCGCCGCGCTCGAATGCACGGTTAACCACGTCCGGGTGGCCCTCGAAGTGGGTGGCGTCAAAGTCGAGGACCTCGACGTCAGCGCCGCGGGATTCGAGCGTGGCGCGGGCCTCCGCAATGCGCGGGGATTCCGGGCGGGCTGCCAGGGTGACCTTGGCCGGGCCGCGCTCGAGGAACTCCTCGACGATGCCCAGGCCGATCTCGGAGGTGCCGCCGAGAAGGAAGATGTGTTGTGCTTGGCCTACTGCATTGAGCATGGTGGTGGTCCTTTCTAGTGCAGCTCGAGTCGACGGGACATATCGGAGGCAAAGACGCCGGTCGGGTCAATCTCGTTGCGAGTCTTGAGCCAGCCTTCCATGCCGGGGTACATCTTGTGGAAGTTCTCCGCAGAGGTGCGGGACTCCTTGGCCAGGTAGAGGCGGCCGCCAAACTCCATGACGCGCTTGTCCAGATCGTCGAGGAAGGCGCCCAAGCCCGGCTTGATGGGGAAGTCCACGCAGACGTTCCAGCCCGGCATCGGGTAGGACAGCGGGGCCTTGTTGCCCGGGCCGAAGAGCTTGAACACGTTCAGTGCGGAGTAGTGGCCGGACTTTTGCATGTCACGGATGATGTCCTTGAAGGGCTCGACGGCGTCGGTCGGCACCACGAACTGGTACTGCAGGAAGCCGTTGGAGCCGTAGCCGCGGTTCCACTCGCCGATGAGATCCAGCGGCTGGTAGAACTGCGTGAGGTTCTTGACCTGGTTACGGGCCGGGGAGCCCATGAGGTAGTACGCCTCACCGATGGCCATGAGGGACAGCTTGTTCATGGTGAAGTTGGGGAAAATGTCCGGCACGGTCATCAGCTGCGGGGCGTTGAACTTCAGCGGATCCTTCGCCAGCTTCGGGGCGAGCTCTTCCAGCTGCTCCAGGGTGGCCAGGGAGCCGCGGGAAATGGTGGAGCGGCCCAGCTTCGGCTCCGGGGAGATGACGTCGAACCATGCGGAGGAGTAGGTGTAGTTGTGCTCCGAGCCGTCGGAGTGGAACGCGACGGTCTCCTCCAGGTTGCTCGTGCGGTCCGTATCCGCGATGAAGTAGGCGGTCTCCGTCTTGGTCATCTTGATCTGCGCGCGCAGAATGATGCCGGTCAGGCCCATGCCGCCGACGGTGGCCCAGAAGAGCTCACCTTCCGGGTCATCGGAGGAGCCTTCAGGTTCCAGGTGGAGGACGCGGCCATCGGCCACGAGCAGCTCCATGGAGACAACGTGGTTGCCAAAGGAACCTGCGGAGTGGTGGTTCTTGCCGTGGATGTCCGGGCCGATGGCACCGCCGATGGTGACCTGGCGGGTGCCCGGCAGGACTGGTACCCACAGGCCGTACGGCAGTGCGGCCTTCATCAGCTGGTCCAAGGTGACGCCGCCGTCGACGTCAACAATGGCGGACTCCGGGTCGATGGAGTGGATCTTGTTCAGGGCTTGCATGTCGATGACTAGGCCGCCGGCGTTCTGGGCCGGGTCGCCGTAGGAACGGCCCATGCCGCGGGCGATGACGCCGCGGCGCAGGTGAGCGGGCTTGTCGGAGTTGTCCTCCGCAACCTGGGCAACGGCAGATTTGATGACGTCAACGTCCGGGGTGGACAGTACGTGGGCAGTGGTCCGTGCGGTGCGGCCCCAACCGTAGAGGGACTTTTCAGTGGTATGTAGTTCCATCTCTTACTCTTTGACTCGACGTGATGTGTCGATGTCTAAGCCTACCTAGCCTGGGGCACCAGTGGCGCGAGGTAAAAACGTGAGTTTCAGAACAATGCAGAAATAACCGGGCAGGTGTACGTGACTGGTTGTGCGGGATTAGTAGAGATCCATGATGTCCCGGATCTCCTCCGGCAGCTGCTCCTGCGAGGTGATCTCGGGCCCCTCATAGGCGCGCAGGATCTCATACACCCGGGTCCGGGATGCGGAATCGAGGATGGGAAGCTCCTCCGCAATGAGCCTGGTCATGAAACCGTCGAGAGGCAGCGCGGTGTGCTCGGTGGCCAGGAAGTGGCCGTGGCGCTTATCGTCCTCAGCGCGGTCATCGTGCGCCGCGCGCTGCGCCGGGGTGAGGTGCTCTTTCTTGGAGGAGTACATGCACGGTAGCCTACCGCCCGCCTAGAGTGGGGCGGTATGACTTCTCCCAAGACTGATAATTACGCGTTGGATGACACTCTGGCTGGCCGCATCACTCAAGCTGCGGCAGTGGGAATCATGACCGCGTTTCCGGACTGGATTAAGAACAAGACCGCGCTTGTGTGCGCCTACATCTTGTCTTTCCTCGGATTCGGCGCGCTGGTGGCTATTACTAATGCAGAAAGCCACGAGGACCGACCAGAGCCGGAGCTTCCCGACGTCCCTGCGTGGTCCATCCCGGTGGCCGCCGGAATCCTGGTACTCGGTGGCTGGTTGAACATCAAGGTCCAACAGGGCATCGTGAGCTTCACCCGCCGCCGCGGCGTGTCCAAGCCGTGGACCCTGTGGGGCGCCATCGGTGCTGCTCTAACCTTCCTTTTCAGTGAGCTGGAGGCCCGCGAGAACGCCGCCCGCAGCTAAAAATGCGTATGGTGGGGCCTATGAGCTCAAAGGTCACAAATCTGGCGCAGGTACGCGCCGCACGTGACCGTGCTTCCCAGCCCCCAGCCCGCACGCTGCTGTGCCAGGTATCTAACGTCCGCGCCGAGGCGGAGGTGCACCGCCAGATCGGATTCAGCGACGCGTTGACGTTTAGTCAGCTCCACCATGTTCTCGAAGTGTGCTTCGGGCTGCCGGAGGAGTCCTCACCGTGGCACTTTTTTGAGCATCACGATGCCCGCGGTCAGCGCATCGATCCCGCCCACCCAGTGCGGGAGTTCCTTCGCCGCGAAGGCGCGCAGATTGATTATGCCTGGGGGCTGTGGGACTTCGAGGTCATCGTCGTAGAGACCTATCCGCGCGATAGCGGCACGCCCGAGGCCCTGTGTGTGGGCGGCTCTGGGTCCTTCCAGACTCCGTTCGATCTCACCGCCGTCAACGCGGAGCTCACCGGCCAAGAGACCATCGATGAGGTCCTTGACCTCATCGTTCCGCCCGTGCGCGCGCTGATTGAGCGCACGAAGCTGTATGACTTCGTCCCCCTGCTGCAGGCCCTTGACCTGCACCGCGAGGTCGCCGTAGGCGCCGATACTCTCGGCGCCCTGCGCACCCTCCCGCGGGAGGTCACCACCGAGGGGCAGGACGCCTTTTGGTCCATGGCGCTGGCCTTGTCCTGCATGGGCGGCGAAGAGCTCACGGACTCCGTGGCGGAAGCCGCCATGGCCGCGCTGGGCTGGGTGGATGATGCCGGGTCAGATAGGACCGGCGCGGACATTCGTGAGCTGTGCGGGGCGTCCCTCAGCGTGCTGGCGTCCATAGGGGCCTACGGGGCTGACGCCGCCGCGCCGGTGGACCGCTTGGACATTTACCGCGCCCTTGTGCGCAGGTAAAGTATTTCGGCGTGACTGAATCTTCCCCTGCCTCGTCCACCTTGCGGACGCAGCTCGTGCGTTTCGTGTCAGTAGGCGTATTCACCGCGGCCATTGATTATGGCCTGACCCTATTGCTCACCTACTTAGGCCTGCACCGCTCCCTGGCCAAGGCTATCGGCTGGGTCTTTGGCACCATCGCCGCGTACGTCGCCAACGCGCGCTGGACCTTCGGCGCGCAGATGTCCGGACGCACTGCTGGGGCCGTGGGCATGCTGTACCTGTCCACCTTCGCCGTCCAAAACTTCCTGTACTGGGTGCTTAACGCCCCGCTCATCCACATGGGCTTTGAGGGCGCTGTCAAGGACACCATCGCCTTTGTCATCGCGCAGGGTGTGGCCACGGTGACAAACTTTGCCATTCAGCGCGTCTTCATTTTCAAGGGAAAGTAGACTCCCCTCATGCCCAGCCGCGCTGAACGCTTGTCCCAGTCGAACTCCCTGCATGCGCAGGGGGCCAAGTTCGCGATCACGGGTGCGATCTCCGCGGTAGTGGATGTCAGCGTCACGTGGCTGTTCCAGATCGGCCTGGATCTCTTCGGCGACGTAACCTCTCGGACCATAGGTTTCGTTGCGGGTACCCTCCTGGCTTACCTGCTCAACCGCAGGTGGACCTTTAACGCGAATGCCTCGAAGCGCCGCCTAGCCGCCGTCATCGCTACCTATGCCATGACGTACGTGATCAACATCGTGCTGTACCGCTGGGCGTTCCCCTTCTTTGATCACGACCTTGACTGGCCTTCGTCGTGGGCCCTGGCGGTCGCTTTCATTATTGCGCAGGGCACGGCGGCCGTTATCAATTTCTTTGTGCAGCGCTGGGTCATCTTCCGCAGCACCCGCAAATCTTTTGAGGTGAACTAGCTTCTAGGGGCGGCGGAAGTCTTCCTTGCGCCCGCGGTTGTGCAGGCGCAGCCACTCTAGGAAGCCCTGCACGTCGTGCTGCTGGACCAGGAAGAACCAGCCGAAGCGCGCGAATTCCTGCGGCAAAAGCTTGCGCATGCCGCGCTGCCACAGCAGGTAGCCGCGATTGCGGTAGGTAAAGAAGCGCTTGAACTCGCCTTCTGGGTATTGCGTGTGCATCTTGCCGCCCAGGATCGGCTTGAATTCGTCGGAGCCGTCCGGGTGCAAGTAGCTTGTGGTCAGCGCAGTGCCGAAATTGAGCCCTGAGTTGACCAGGCGGCGGTGGTATTCCACCTCATCCCCGCGGATGAACAGGCGATAGTCCGGCACGCCGATGATCTCCATGGCCTCAGCAGAGATAAGCGCGCCGTTAAACAGGCTGGCGATTCCCGGTAGGAAGTCGCCCTCCAGCTCATCCATGCGCCTACGCCACACCAGGCCCTGGCGCAGCGGGAAGGCCAGGCGACCGGGCTCATCAATGTTGCACACGGCGGGGGAGACCTCATGCAGGCCATTGCTTTCCGCCACGCGGTAGAGCTCCTCCAACACGTGGTGGTCCGCTGGGCGGCCGTCATCATCCGCGCACCACACCGCGTCAGCGCCCAGGGCCAGTGCCGTCAGGAATCCGAGTGCGAAGCCACCAGCACCACCCAGGTTGGTCTCCGAGGGAACATAGACAGCTCGCTCGCCGGCGAGCTCCTGCAGGAGCTCTTCCACGGCCTGCTCAGCACCATTGTCCACCACGATGACCCACTGTACTGGGTGAGTCTGGTTCACCACCTGCTCCAAGGAGGCGCGCAGGAGCTCCACGCGCTGGTGGGTGACGATTACGGCGGCCGTGGTTCCGGCCGGGGACAAGGTGGCAGTCATGCGTTCCATTGTGCCACCCCGCGCGGGCGGCCTAGGGACGTGACATGAACCTGTTGCAGATTTAGGCGTTGACGCCCGGAATCTTGATAAAGCCAGAGTTCACGCCGTTGACCACAGCGGCAATGAGGCCGAGTACAACCGCAGCGATGGAAGTACCAGCGAGGATCTCAGCGGTGGTACCCACCGGGTACTCCTTTGCAGTGTCGTTCTTCAGGGAAGACATGGCGAAGTCCTTGACGGAGCCAGCAGTCTCAAGGTCCTTCTGAAAATCCTTGATGGAGCTCTTCTCCTTCTCCTGGCCTTCCTTGCTGGAGTCGCTGCTTGAGCCGCTCTTCTCGTCCTTGCTGCTGGCGACCTCGATGCCTTTCTCAATGCCGTAATCCACGGAGGAGGCGAAGCCATCGCCACCGACGGCTTCCTTGAGTCCTTGCTTCAGGATGTAGCCGAGCACCTCAGCTTCAGAGACTTCCGAAGACCCCTTCTCGGCAGCAGTAGCAGGTGCAACGGACAGGGTCAGTGCGGTAGCGGCTGCTACGGCAGCAGCGGTGAAACGCTTCATGGGAATGCTCCTTGAGAGATGAGTCAATAGTATTGAGGGTAAATCTACCGCACTGAACAGGGGCGGGAAGCAAAATGTGAATATTGCCGTGAGCGTCCTGCTCTTGCCAGCAAGCCCGAACGGCCTATTTGGTTAAGGCTGCTCAGTAACGCAAAAGCTCCAGCCCGTAATGGACTGGAGCTCAATGAGTTAAAGCTACAAGCTTTAGACGCTCAGACTAGAACGGAAGGGAAACACCCTGAATGTAGCCGTTCTGAACTGCGGCGTAAGCAGCGCCGAGAACAGCTACTGCAACGCCAGTTCCCCAAAGAATGTCGAAGGTGGTGCCTACCTTCCAGCCGTTAGCCGCGTCAGATTTGAAGGAACTGAATAGTGGGGTGCGGCTTCCGTCATCCTTGCTGTTCTCAGCGATGTTCTCTACGGAGGAAGTCATGCCGTCCTTACCAGCTGCTTCTTGTAAGATGCCTCCGAGAACGTAGCCAGTGGTGTAGGCGTCGTTGGAAGAGCCATTCTGAGCATTCGGGTCGCCGGCAGCAGAGGCAACACCGGTGGACAGGGACAGTGCGGTAGCAGCGGCAACAACGCCGGCGGCGAAACGCTTCATGAGAGAGCTCCTTAGGAGAAGTGATTAGACCTGTGTTTCAGGCTCCTAATTAGAGTAGGAAACTTCGGTGGAAAGTGGAAGTGAATCGGTATTTTTTACCCCATAAGGTGGTGCTGTGCACTGCGGATACGTCGCATTTATGTATGAATTTTAAACATAATTCGCTTCCGCACCCAGAGAAGAGGGGCAAGAGGCGCCTAACCGACGAAGATCCTGAATCCGCCGCCGTCAACAAGAAGAACTTCGTCAGTTAGGGACCCTGGAACGCACAGTATCCGTGAAAACCAGCGATTTCTCGCATCTTTTCACGGAAAGTAAGCGACGGGCCTAGGTTTCTTCCTCGTTCTCAAAGCGCTTGCGCAGGTCCTTAACGTACTCGCCCACCTCGGGTCCCTCGTACTGGCCCACGACCTCGGAGACCTCGCCCACGGAGCGAATCTGGCCGTGGTCGATCCACAGGGCGGTATCGCACAGCTGCGCTAGGAAGTCGTTGGAGTGGGAGGCAAAGACGAGGATGCCGGAGCGCTTTACCAGCTCTTGCAGGCGCACGCGGGCCTTGGCCATGAAGGCGGCGTCGACGGCGCCAATGCCTTCGTCGAGAAGCAGGATCTCCGGCTCAATGGAAGTCACCACGCCCAGTGCCAAACGCACGCGCATACCGGTGGAGTAGGTGCGCAGTGGCATGGCCAGGTAGTCGCCCAGCTCAGAGAACTCTGCAATCTCGTCCATCTTGGCCTTCATCTGCTTGATGGACTGGCCCAGGAAGAGGCCGCGGATGATGATGTTGTCATAGCCGGAGACCTCCGGGTCCATGCCCACGCCCAAGTCGAAGACCGGGGCCACGCGGCCGCGCACGTCGGAGGAGCCGCGGGTGGGCTCGTAGATGCCGGACAAGAGGCGCAGCAGCGTGGACTTGCCGGCGCCGTTGTGGCCCACCAGGCCGACGCGGTCGCCCTCTCGCAGGTGCAGGTTGATGTCCTTGAGGGCCTCAACCACCACGGTCTTATCCGCGTTCTGACCAATAGCGCCGCCGGCGGAGGAGAGCACGGCCTTCTTCAGCGAGCGGGACTTGGCATCAAAGATGGGAAAGTCCACGCAGGCGTTATACGTATCAATGGAAACCATGGACAAACCTTTCTTAGACCCAGTAGGAGACGCGGAAGCGCCACCGCTTCATGGCGAGGCCAGCGATGAGTAGACCGGCAACCGTGCAGCCGATGACGATGAACCAGTGATAGGCCGGCACGTGCACGCCGATGAGCGGGCCGCGGACAATCTCCATGTAGTGATACAGCGGATTGAGCTCTGCAATACGGGCGCGGCTGGCCACGGCCTCGCCCTGGTCCTTAAGCGTCGAGGTCATCCACACAATTGGAGTGACGTAGAACAGCAGCTGGGTGAGCGCCTCCAACAGCGGGGCAACGTCACGGAAACGGGTGGCGATGATGCCGAAGAACATGGCCACCCACACGCCGTTGACCAGCAGGAGGGCCAGTGCCGGAATGCACAGGAAGAACTCCCAGCCCAAGTTGCGCGGGAAGATAAGAATGAGCAGCAGCCAAATGATGAGGTTGTGGCCCAAGAACAGGGTCTGCCGCCACACCAGGCGGTAGACGTGCACCGAGAGCGGCGCCGGTAGCTGCTTAATCAGGCCCTCGTTATCAATGAAGACCGTCGAGCCTTCCTTGATGGCGCCGGAGATGAAGTTCCACATAATAAGGCCCACGGTCACGTGGGGCAGGAACGTTGCCACCGGGATCTGGAAGAGCATGGAGTACAGCAGGCCCAAGGCCGCAGCCATGACGCCGGTGGCGATGGTGATCCAGAACGGGCCCAGCACCGAGCGGCGGTAGCGCTGCTTGATGTCCTGGATACCCAGCTTGAACCACAGCTCGCGCTGGCGAGCGCCTTGCATCAGGTCGGCGAAGGCCGCCGACATGGTCATAGACCGCGAGGCCGGCTCCTCGCCGGGTGCAGGCGCGGTGGTCATGCGGGCGACGTCGTCACGCAGGTTTTTCTTGTCTTGCACGACAATCACCCTAGCGCCTGGGTCTGGCAAACACCTAGACACACGCCCACCACCTGCGAAAACATCGACGAGCTGGGGAAATCTTGGGTTAGGAAAGATTTACGTGGAGAGTATAGAGTAGGGAGGCGTTCACACGATTTGAGAAAGGGGTGCAGCATGACGCAGCAGTATGACGTCGCCAGCGTGCGAGGTCTCTACACTGGCCTGTCCGATGGCTGGACCTACCTCAACGCCCATTCCGCACCGCAGATTGCGGAGCGCGTGGCCTCCGGCGTGGCTCGCTCCTTCCGTACCTCCGCCACGGTGAAGCCGCAGGAGGACGCCGCGGGTGCGCACTCTGCCCGCCGCGCGCCGGGCGAGCTGTTGGCGGATGACATGTATTCTTCCGCGCGCCGCGCGGTTGCTGATCTCACGGGTGCGACGGCGGATCGCGTTATCCTCGGCCCGTCCCTGTCGGTGCTTTACCAGTCGCTGGCTGCCGCGCTGCGCCCGCTGTTGCGCCGCCAGTCCTCGGTGGTGCTCT
This sequence comes from Corynebacterium tardum, assembly GCF_046717785.1. Taxonomy (NCBI): domain Bacteria; kingdom Bacillati; phylum Actinomycetota; class Actinomycetes; order Mycobacteriales; family Corynebacteriaceae; genus Corynebacterium; species Corynebacterium tardum. Next base: position 97,838 of record NZ_CP177104.1, read on the forward strand.
CCCGCTTCGATCCCCCGGAGCTCTCCGGCGCGTTCGCACACCTCAACGCGGACATTCGCTGGGCGCAGCCGGATTTGGGCACGGGCGAGTTGCCGGCGTTCCAGTACGCCGAGTTGGTCGATGGTTCCACCCGTTTCGTCGCCTTCCCCGCCGCGCACGAGCTTTTGGGCACGGTCACGCCGACGGCGGACATTATTGACGCGGTGCATGAGCGCTCCCGAGCCTGGGCGCTTGTCGACGTCTCCTCGGTCGCCCCCTACCGCCGCATCGAGTTCGATTCCGTGGGCGCGGACATCCTCGGCGTGGACCTGGGCAAGCTGGGCGGGCCGCAGCTGGCGGCCCTCGTCTTCCGCGATACCGCAATGTTCCGCCGTCTCGATGACCTGGTCGTGGGCCCGGTCTCGCCGGGCCTGGCCGGCGGCGTGGGGCCGCTGGCGGATCACCTCGCTGCTTTGGCTGGCGGGGAGCGCGGTTCCCGCCGCGTGCGCCTGGGTCGCTCGCTCGACGCGCTGTCGTCCTACATGGAGGAGCTCTGCGGTGATCTCTATAGCCTGCTGGGCACCCTGCCGGCAGTCCACATCCTGGGCGTGACGGGCGAGGCGGCTGCCGATGCCTCCGATGACCGTCTCCCGCGCCTGACCTTCGCCGTGCGTGACGTACCCGCGGACGTGATTCACCGCCGCCTCTTCGACAACGGCCTGGTCACCACCACCGCGCCGCACACGCCGCTGCTCACCGAGATGGGCGTGGACGAGGTCGGTGGCGCCGTAACGGTCTCCCTGAGCCCGTTCAGCACCTACCACGACATTGAGCACTTGACTCGTGTCGTGGCCTCCCTGGCTTAAGGCTTAAGTTCTAGACCTCGAGGACCAGCTTGCCCGTGACCTCGCCGGAGTCGAGGGCCGTGTGAGCCTTGGCGGCATCGGCAAGCGGGTACGTGCCGTGCAGGTGGTGCTTGACGCTGCCGTCCTCCAGCCACGGCCACACGTTCGTGACGGTGTCCGCGACGATGGCGGCCTTGTCTTCCACCGAGCGGGAGCGCAGCGTGGTGCCTTGCAGGGTCAGGCGCTTGCTCAGCAGAATAGCCATGTTGAGCTCGGCCTTCGTGCCGCCCTGCATGCCGATGGTGACCATGTGGCCGCCCTGCGCCAGCGCGATGAGGTTCTTCTTCAAGTACTTCGCGCCCATGATGTCGAGGATGACATCGCACTGGTTCTTCAGCTCTTCGGCGAAGTCCTGTTCGTTGTAATTGATGAGGATGTCCGCGCCGAGTTCCTTGCAGGTCTCGAGCTTCTCGTCAGAGCCGGCCGTCACGGCAACGGTGGCGCCCAGCTGCTTGGCCACCTGGATGGCGAAGGTGCCGATACCGCCAGCACCTCCGTGGATGAGGATGGTCTGGCCTTGGTTCAGCCCAGCCTCCATGGCGATGTTGGACCACACGGTGCAGGCCACTTCGATGACGGAGGCAGCCTCGGCAAAGGAATAGCCGGTAGGCACCGGCAGTAGTTGGCCCTTGGGCACGGCCACGTACTCGGCATAGCCGCCGCCGGCCAGAAGTGCTCCGACCTTCGTACCAACCTCGACGTCGGTATCGCCTGCATCGACGACCTCGCCAGCGACTTCGAGGCCAATAATCTCCGACGCACCCGGCGGTGGCGGGTAGTGCCCGCGGGCCTGCAACAGATCAGCGCGGTTCACGCCGACGGCTTTGACTTTAACGAGGACTTCGCCGTCGTGGAGTTGAGGTTTGTCGGTGTCCCCCAGCGTCAGCGAGCTCGGGTCTTCCGGATTGGTTTGGATGATGGCCTTCATGCCACCACCGTACTTAAATCCAATCATCCTCGACGAGGAAAGCGTTGACCGCAATGGCCGCTGCGTTGGCCTCGCCCATCGCAACCGCCACCTGTGCCGGCGGGTTAACCACGTTGCCTACCGCCCAAACGCGCGGGTGACTGGTGGCACCGGCGAGGCCCGTTTTGATCAGGCTGCCGCCCATGCCCGACGGCGGACTGTGGCGCTCAAGGTCGAGGTCAGCGAGGAACTCATCGTGCGGGTGGGGGATAGGCATGTAGAACAACGCATCGACGGCATGGCCATCGTCTCCGACCAGGACTTTTCCGTCGTGGAAGGCGGTGACGGGGCCGTCGACAAGCGCCATGCCCCGCCGAGTGAGGCCTGAGCTCTGTTCCTCGGTGAGCTCCATGCCGTTGGTGAAGAAGGTGATGTCCCTAGACCACTGGCGCAGGATCGCCGCATGCTGCAGGGAGAATTCGCCGATGCAGAGCACGCCGAGCTTCTTGTCCGCGACTTCGTATCCGTGGCAGTAAGGACAGTGGAGGACTGTATCTCCCCAGTTTTCCTTCAGGCCCGGGATATCGAGATGCACATCGTCGACGCCGCTGGCGACGATGATAGAGCGGGCAGCGATGGTCTCACCGTTGCTCAACGTGGCGGTGAGCGTGCGGTCATTATCGGTGACGGAATCCACGGTGGCGTTCACGATCTGCGCGCCATAGCTGCGCAGCTGCTCCTTGCCGCGCTCCTGGAACTCACGCGGTGGCGTGCCCTCGAGGGCAATCACACCGTGGATTTCGTGGGCAAAGCGGTTGCGCGGGGTAGAGGAATCGACAACGAGGACGCTGCGGCGCGCGCGGACCATGACCAGGGCTGCCTGAAGGCCGGCCGCGCCACCGCCGATGATGAGGGTATCTACTGTCTGCATGGCTCCGAGTAAACCATGTGGGGAGTGTTTTTCAATGGCTTTTCTTAAGCTGGTGGATGCTTCTCACTGGCTTGCCGTGCACGGTTGGGGCGAATTCTTCTTCCCCAGGGAGGTCTAGTACTCTGAACGTGTTGCGCGCAGTGCATGCTGACGCGTGACGAGGAGGCGTGGCAGAGCGGCCGAATGCACTGGTCTTGAAAACCAGCGTGGGGAAACTCACCGCGGGTTCAAATCCCGCCGCCTCCGCCATTTGTTTTGGGGGTCATTTGTTCAGGCTTTGCTTCTTGTCCTGCGCGGCTGTAACGAAGCTCAGAACGCATCCTGCCATTAGGAATCCGCTAATTTGCAGGTGGGTGGCCCAGTTTCCGCCGCCGCCAGCGACGGCGAGGAAAATGGAAAATGCAACTGCGGCAAGACAGTGGATGACCAGGCGGCCATGCGCCCCGAGGCGACAGTTCGGCCAGACCTTCTGGATAGCCCAGTTAACCGCTGTGAGAATGACGTAAAAGGTGATCCCGGCTAAGGCTCCAGGAACAAGGTAGAGCATGGATTTACCTCCTCTGGAGGGGCGGAATGACTGGCCGGTTTAGTTTATCTGAGTGGTGTTCTTGCCTATTTCCGGTAAACGTCTCGTCGGTGAGCAACGCTTAGGACGAGCACCACGAGCTTTCCGTCTAAGATTTCATAAACCACGCGATAGTGTCCGACTCGAATTCTGTACAGTTCGTTCGAGGCTTTTAACTTCTTTACTCCATCCGGCCGTGGGGTAACGGCCAAGTCTTCGATTGCAGCAAGTAGTCGCCTTTGTGTCGGTCTGTCGAGCTTGCGTAATTCCTTGGCTGCGGATGCCTTATAGGTGATGCGATAGGTGGAGTTAGCCATAGATGGCGATTAGGTGAGGCCCAGTTCTCTTTTGAGGTCTTCGTGTGAGATTTCCGCGGACTCTCCTCGGGCAAGCTTAGCGGCCTGAACGTCCTCACGATCTTCCAGTGCTTCAACTGCGCGGGCGAAAAATGAAGGAGAGACGACAAAAGCGCGAACACGGCTTCCACGACTGGTGATGGCGACGGGTGTGTGCTGTGCCTCTTCAAGGATTCGGCTTTGGGATTGGCGAAATTGGCTGGATGCCACTGACATCGTTTCCATGCTACAAATGTACATCTTGTACATTTCGGTTGGCAAGGTTTGAAGGATAGAGGGCTGCTACTCGTCTTTGCCATCGATTCGCCCAGCCAGGATGCGAGGCAGCGCCTCCGCCGCGGTGGCGGTGACCACGACGTCCGCAAGCGGCGAGAGATCCGTGGGCTGCGGGGTGACTTCCACGATGGGGATGCCGCGCGCGTGGGCAATCTGCGGCAGGCCGGCGGCGGGGTAGACCACGCCGGAGGTTCCCACGATGAGCAGTGCGTCCGCGGTGGACATGCGGCGCTCGGCCTCGGCCCACTCGTCGTCGGGCAGAGCCTCGCCGAACCACACCACGCCCGGGCGCACGAGCCCGCCGCACACGGGGCACTCGGGTGGAGTGATGCTTTCAACTGGCTCCGACGGGAACGCGATGTCGCCGTCATACGGCGCATCGCAATCGGTGCAGCGGAAAGCGAACAAGGAGCCGTGCAGGTGAACTACGTCCTGGCTTCCGGCGCGCTCGTGCAGGTTATCGATGTTCTGCGTGGTCACCGTCATGCCGCGTGCGGCGGCAATCGCGCGGTGCCCGGCGTTGGGCTCGGCCCGCTGTGCCAGCTGTGCGCGCCACAAGTACCAGGCGAACATGGGCTCAGGCTCGCTACGCCATGCGCTTATCGACGCCATCGCGACCGGATCCACGTTCTCCCAAATTCCCGTCTGCGCATCGCGGTACGTGGCGATGCCACTATCCGCACTCATTCCCGCGCCGGTGAAAACCTCGACGTGGGCGGCATCAGACAGAATCGAGTGTGCGCGCTCAAACAGGTGATCCATATGCCTAGAGTACGGCGATGAGCTCGCAGAATGCTATGGATGCGCCAAGGGCGATGCCCATGCGCCATAGGTAGCGCCGACCAGGTTCGTGCGCGGTGTTGATCTGCAGCTTCGAAGGATTCATGGAAAAGACTGCTATGCACATCGGGTCTTTAGGTTCTTTGTAGACTCCCATGCCACCGGCAAAGCGGAGTGCTTCATTGCGAACCTGTTCATCCTGGTCAGTTGGTATGGCTTTCACGTCCTTCGCGGATGTCAGCGTCAACCGGACGCCCTGAATCATGACGAACACGGTGAAGGCTATCCATGCGGCCACGAGGAGAAAGCCCGAGAAGGGGATATCTGGCACGACGGTGCAGACGGCGGTGAGGCACAGGCAGGCCGTCATTGTGAGGACTGTTTGGGCGATGAACGTGGCGGTTTTTTCAGTGAGCAGCTCCGCGCGCTGTGCCGTGGCCTCGGAGAAAGGAAGCCCCGACTCTGCCGGAACCTGCGCTGTCTTTCGAGCCAGCGAGACCGGCGGCACGCACAGCGGCAGCGCAATTGCGAATACGATGCCGATCCACACCAGGACCGTTGCGTTGAGGAAGGACTTTGGCTCGAAGCGGTCCGGGTTGCCCGAGCCATCGAAGTGGACCGGGATGGGATCGGGCACCGAGTCCCAGCGCAGCAGCAAGTACAACAGCGTGAGAGCACACACCACAGCGGTAGCGACGTAATACTGGCGGCTTCTCATGGCAGTGAGCTTACAAAGGGGGTGGCTGGTTGGGGGCGTAGCATTAGTCGCTCCCGCACATGGTTCCAGTCATAAGGTTCGCTTGGGGGGGCAAGTAAACCATCTGCACCTAGGTAGATGGTTCGTTTGGGTGCAAACAAACCATCTGACTAGAACCTTGTGAAGGGAACCTTTTGTGAAATCGGGAGGGCGTCCGGATGCTCGGTGTCTGAATAGTCGCTGAAGGGAGCTGCAAATGGTCCCTTCAAATTGGTCTCTCTACTTTAGTCCTTTCACTGAGCAAAAGGACCATCTGGGCGCAGAAAACTGGCTGTAAAAGGTCCCTTTGCGGTGAGTAGGGACCAGAGTATGGGGACCAAACTAAAGGGACCATGTGGCCGGGGTGATGTCGAGAAGGCGGAGCCGCCGGCTGAGGGTTAGAGAATGTCGCGGCGCGCGGCCGCGGCCTCGGACTCAAGCTTGGAGATGTGCTCCTGCCAGGCGTCGATGCCGCCGCGCAGCGAGTAGACGTTGCTGAAGCCGCGGGCGAGCAGGGCGTCGACTGCTTGCGCGGAGTAGAAGACGGTGACACCTGCAGCGGTAGTGCTATGGCGCACATCGGGGCCGTTGCGTTGAGGAAAGACTTCGGATCGAAGCGGTCGGGATGGGACCTGGGACCGAGCCCCAGCGCAGCAATTTTACCCCGGCGTGAGCGCATACACAGCGGTGGCGACGTAATACTGGCGGGTCCGCATGGCAGTGAGCTTTCAAGGCGACCGGCTGAGTTTTCCGCGTTACATGGTCTGGGTGAGCAGGTAGAGTCGAGTTCAAGCTGACGAAGAACCGGAAAGGACAGTAGCCGGCAATGGAACCTTATGTTGGAATTGTCGTGATGGAGCTTGCTAAAAAGTCCAGTTCATCTGCCCAAAGCTTCTTCCGCGAGGACTTTTATATTGTGTATGCGGAGTCGGACGAGAAGGCTCGAGAACGCGTTGAAGCGATGGCGAACGAGCAGGCTGATGGTGAGGACGTGAAGGTACGGCACATCGTGGACGTCGCGCCAGCCCTCTATGGTTATGTAGATCGCGATTGTGATCTCTACTCGCGGCACTTTGCGAACCTAGAGGACTACGAGCGTTTTGAGATGAAGCTCGGCGGAACCGACCCGTTGGCTGATTAATCGTAGACTTCGCGTCGGTGACCTAAGTCAACAACGGTGACTGTGACTGTGTTTTCGTATATTGCCGCGATAACGCGGTAGTCCCCGACTCGCCAGCGCCACAGACCGGATTTATCCCCCACGAGACCCTTGCCGCGCGAGCGCGGGTCTTCGAGTTCTGCCACTTCGCGAAGAAACCTGCTGACTCTCTTCTGCGTTGGTTTGTCTAACTTTCGGAAGGCTTTCGCACCGCGCGGCGTGAAGCTAATTCTCCACGCCACATTCAGCCTCTAGGTCTTCAAGAGAAATGGTCTCTAGCTCGCCACGGCGTGCGGCCTCGGCCTCGGCCTCCAGCGCATAGACGTATTCCAACTGGTCCAAGTAAGCGTCAAGTGCCTTTCGGAGGTAAAACGCGCCAGAACGTCCAGTCTTGGACGCCAAGGAATCAAGGCGCTCCTTTTGCTCTGCGTCAATACGCAAACTGATAACTGAACTACTCATGTAAACATGATTACACGAGGTGAAGTCCCATGTCTAGACCCCATCGCGATGAGATTCTTGCCAGGCGTCGATGCCGCCGCGCAGCGAGTAGACGTTGCTGAAGCCGCGGGCGCGCAGGGCCTCGACGGCCCGGGCGGAGCGCAGGCCGCTGGCGCAGTAGAGGACGGCGAGGTCGGCGGGGTCGATGGGCGGATTGTGGCCGGCGAGGATGTCATCGAGCGGAAGATGCTGCGAGCCGGGGATAAGCGAGGTGGCGCGCTCGGGGGCGGTGCGGACGTCGATAAGCGTGGCGTCCTCAGGGATCTCGCGGACGTCGGTTGGGTTATCGGGGCGCGCCGGGTTGGCGCCGTTCGCGCGCACGGGGATGTACTCCCAGGTACCGGCGAGGGAATCGTAGTAGCCCAGCGTGCCGATGAGCGGGGAGCCGATGCCTGTGAGGAGCTTGAGAGCCTCCACCGCTAGGGCGGAGCCGGCCACGCCGACGACCGGTCCCAGCACGCCGGCCTGTGAGCAGGAGGGTACCTGTGGATCGGTAGGGAAGAGGTCCTCGTAGACAGGGCCGTGGCCGGAGTGGAAGACGGTGAGCTGCGCGTCGTAGCCCAGAAGGGAGGCCCACACGTGCGGAATGCCCAGCTCATGGGCGGCCCAGGAGGCCAGGTGGCGGGAGTAGAAGTTATCGGTGCCGTCGATGATGAGGTCAGCGCCGCGCAGTTGCGCCAGGGCGGTATCAGGCGTGAGGCGCGAGAATTGCTCGACGGTGCACTCCGGGTTGAGGGCGTTCAAGGCCGCGGCGGCGGATTCGGTTTTGGGCTGGCCCACGGTTGCTGTGGTGTGGATGACCTGGCGGTGCAGGTTGGAGAGGGAAACGGTGTCGTCATCGAAAAGCAGGATGCGTCCCACGCCAGCGCCTGCTAGGTAGAGCAGGGCAGGCGAGCCCAAGCCGCCGGCACCGATGACAGCGACGGTGGAAGAGCGAAGCCGCTGCTGGATTTCAGCTCCCCACAGGGTTTCTTGGCGTGTGTAGCGTGAACTCATTCTGAAGTGCTCCGAGTTTTCCTAAGCTTTGTCTTGGTTCCCATTTATTCCTTATGAGGCCCACTCGATCGTTGCGATTTCTACCTCCACAACATCATCCTATCTACGAGTATGAATGAGTACATTCTTGTAGGAACCGGGTTGTGTCCTTTTAGTGTGGTGTATCTGTAGCCCGCGGTAAGCCTTGTGCCGAGCTGGGGAGCGTGTCAAGTTGTTTGTGTGTGGGGCTAGGTTTACAGGTATTTGTCGAAGCGGTCGGGGTAGGCCACGGCCATTTGGTTTATAGCTTGTTTCCAGCCGGAAACTCGGGCTCCTTCCATGAGTCTGCCGGCTGTCGCTGAGACTCGTTTGCCTTGCTTCGCTCTCTTTGCAGCTCGTTTGTCTTCGATATTGCAGATCATCAGCCACAGCGTCTTCAGCGCTGATTCATCGTTGGTGAACTGCACCCTGTTGCGGGTAGCTTTACGCAGTTCATTGTTGAATGATTCAATCGAGTTCGTCGTATAGATAACCTTTCTGGCCGCTGGTGGGAACTGTAGAAACGGTACGAAACGCTGCCAAGCATCTCGCCAGACCTTGACTGAGCGTGGATACTTTTCTCCCAATTCAGAGGCTTCAAAATCGTCTAAGGCAGCCTTAGCTGTGGACTCATCCGCGGCGGTGTAAATCTTTTTCAACGCGGCCGATACGCCCCGGCGATCCCCGTAGGCTACCCACCGGTTAGCGGCACGAATCAGGTGCACGATACAGGTTTGCACCATAGAGTTCGGCCACGTTGCCTCGACTGCTTCAGGCAGGCCTTTAAGCCCGTCACAGCAGACGATAAAGACGTCTTTGACCCCACGGTTAGAAAGATTGGCGCATACCTGCGCCCAAAATGAAGCGCCTTCTTCTTTGGCAATCCACAATCCCAAAATGTGCTTGATGCCGTCGAGATCCACACCGATTGCCATGTACGCGGACTTATTGACCACTCGGCCACCATCGCGGACTTTAATGCGCAACGCATCCAGGAAAATGACCGGGTAGAACTCGTCTAGCTGGCGGTTTTGCCAGACCATGACCTCATCGAGGACAGCATCGGTGACTGCGGAAATCGTCTCATGGGAAATATCAACCCTCATCGCCGTTGCCATATGGTGCTGGATGTCCCTAATTGTCATCCCACCGGCATACAAGCTGACGATCATGTCATCGACATCAGTCAAGCGCCTAGAACCTTTAGGAACCATAGTCGGCAAGAATGTACCAGCCCGATCCCTCGGGACATCAACGGTTACTGGCCCGTAGTTAGAATCCACGGTCTTTGGATACGACCCGTTGCGGTAATTGTCTGTCCCGGCAGCAGCTTTAGCGCTCCTGTCGCCAGACTCGTAGCCCAAATGGGCATCCATTTCAGCATTGAGCCCCCTGGTAATCGAGGCCTGCAACATGCCGCGAACCAGGTCATTGGCATCCGTTGTAGACGTGCCTAGGTCATCAATCAGCTTCGCGATCTCAGGGTTAGCAAGCAGCTTCTTTTCAATCGCATCAATCTTGGCCTTATCAGCCGGATCTCGTCGTGCCACAGTAGTCATTCTGGTCCATCTCCTCATGCAGGTTAGGTACCCACACACAAACCATCAGACACTCTCGAGCTGGGCATCCGGCACAAGCGCACTCGGCCGTATCGGCCGCAGACCAACTGCAAGATCGAGCGGTTCCACCGCACTCTGGGTGATGGTTGGGCTTACGCCCGCTGCTATACGTCTGAGGCCGAACACCGAGGCGAGCTGGATGGTTGGTTGCACTACTACAACCAGCATCGGACTCACACGGACTGCGGGAACCAACCACCCTTCTCACGATTGATCAACGTCCCCGGTCAGTACAGCTAGCGCGGGGAGCACGGTGGCCCATCCGACGGGCTCTATCCATCCGGCGGCTCATTCGTCTACCCACCGGTCAGGGCTAGACGGAGCATTGAACTAACTGCGCGTGGGGGATCAACTCATTGTGGTGAGCATGGACAGGCTTGCCCGCTCGCTTATCGACCTCCACCGCCTGGTCGATGAATCCACCGAACGCGGAGTATCCGTCAAGTTCCTCAAGGAGGGACAGACCTATTCATTAGATTCCAGTCCGGTGGCCAGGCTCATGCTCGGCCTATTCGGGTCTGTGGCGGAGTTTGAACGCGCGATTATTCGCGAGCGCCAAGCCGAAGGCATCGCGAAAGCCAAAGCCCGCGGCGTCTACAAGGGACGCGCCAAAGTCCTCAACGAGGAACAAATAATGCAGGCGGGCGAGTGGGTAAGCGAGGGGATTTCGAAAGTAGAGGTTGCCCGCAGCCTCGGCATTGGGCGCACCACGCTGTATAAGTAACTCAACCGGTAAGGCCTGACGCACCCTGCTATGCCTATTGCTATAGGTATTGCTATACCACTAACTATTTGCGTTGCTACTGTTTTATCTCTACATATTCTGTAAAAACTCTGAACAGTGTGTAGCGTATCGCTATAGAAGTTTTCTCCCTTTCCCAAACTCTCTTAAGGACGTTCGATGAAAGCTCTCTCGCGAAAATTGCTGGCTTTTGCCTCAGCAAGCCTATTAATTAGCGTTGGCCCCGGTACTGCAATAGCTCAATCATTTTCTGGATTGCCAGCCAGCGATGATGCTCAAACAGCGATGGAAGAATCCGAGTCGCTTAATTCTGCAAATGATTTTGATTCCACTGTTGATGGTGGTGAAACCACACAACAAACAGTTGATAGGCCGTTTGCTCAATGGGGAATTGCAACCCCTCCGGGCGCAGAGGGTTATGAGGTGAACCAAGCCACGACCGAAGAACTTAACCCACAAGGGCTAAACGAATGGCATCCAACCCCTAATCCGAACAAAGAGATTATCCCCGGACAAATGCGCTCTGACCGGGAAGAAATCCCCGCTGACGTGGATAAATCCGAGGCGGATAAAGCAGAGATCCGTGAAGCACAGCTCGCAGATCCTGACACCCCTACTTTGAATGCTCGCCCCGGATGTGGAGTCTATTGGCCACTTGAGTTTGAAGTATGCGGATTAATCAAAGAAAAATACGACAGCATCGGTGGCCCCAAGAGTTTTCTCAACTTGCCCAAATCTAACGAACTGACCAATCCAGATGGAGTGGGAAAACGCTCCGAATTCGTTAACGGCTATATCTACTGGCACCCCAAGACAGGAGCCCACACGGTAAGCCTTCCCGTATCCCTTGTCTGGGAGCGCCATGGCTGGGAGAAAGGATTCCTCGGCTATCCCACTACCAGCGATATTCCCCAGGGGAACGCCTGGTACAAGCAAGATTTCCAAGGCGGTCACGTCTATACCCACAATTTCCTCCCCCCTTCGCAGGCCAGCATCCAAGGTGCCATCTACGACAAATGGCAATCCATGGGCGCCCAAAACGGTGAACTCGGCTACCCCATCAGCGATGAACTAACCACCCCAGACGGAATCGGACGCTACAACGTCTTCGAACACGGAATGATCTACTGGACACCACAACACGGAGCGCACCCAGTGAGCGGAACATTTTTAGTTCAATACGCCGAGAAGGGGTTCGAAAAGGGACCTTTGGGATACCCCACAGGAGATCCGGTTGCGCAAGATAGCTTCTGGAAAGAGCAAGCATTCGTAGGAGGAAAATTGACAGGAGTGACTAAAATATCCAAAGATCTCTACTGGCCAATTTCCGGACCGCCTATTGATTCTCCTGTTCTCCAGAAATCAGATTCAGAAAAAGACGAGGTGGCAGCCGAAAACTATGCGTCCCGAGTTCTTCCATGCATTAGCTACGAGCTCTCATCAAGCACGAATCTAGCCGCGTGGCGAGTTCCTGGAAAAGGGGTAGTACTCCTAGACTGCGGACGATTCCGCACGCATATGGTCCCCAATCCAGAAGCTACAGGCAAAGCGGGACATTTTAAAAATTATCCTCCAACCAGGAAAGAATGGTACGACTTCTTGGGATGCGCCTCATATACCTTCCAAGCGGAAGATTTTGATCGAGCACACTCTGGAAACTGGGGTAGACAAAGAGGAAATACTTATAGTGGCGTCTCTAGTGTCATGATTGCCCGCAATGAAACCAATGCTTTTGTTACAGGATGGGCAGGAAAAGATGAATATTCTGCAGAGTGGGCAGGGTGCGTCAAAAATCTTCCGCTTTCCTGGCAGTAGAGGTAGGGATTATGTCTCCTCAGAAAATTTTCCTTCGTCCAGAACAAGGGCATCCGAGTTCTTTGTGGCCTTCCAAAGGATTGATCACTGCTGAAGAGAACAAAAGAGCGTTCTGTCTTCCTGAGGACATAGGAATTAAACCCGTTTTAGGAGAAGAGATACTTGAATGGACAAGCGAATTTCAACAAAATTTTCTCGATAGTCCCGATAGCTTTCACCAACGTCCTCGCTGGAAAGACCAATTCAATAGGTTCCAGTGGTACGACACTGGTTGGAACATCACGTACGCATTAAGAAAATTTTTTCCATCAGTACAGATAGTCCCCCAGTTCTCCCAATTCGTTTTGTCCGTCAATGAACGAAGAGAGAATTTCGGAAAGGAACCCCTTTGCCTTCCTGGAGAAAACCTCGTAGGCCACGTAGACATAAGGAGCTTCAGTGGAAGTGTCTAAAAGGGAGCCACATATAAATAGTCCTTGCTTCGGTTGAACAAAAGTTATAAAGCATCGATTTTGTCCACCAAGGCCAAATTCAACGGTTGCTTCCGTTAGCGTGGTATACGAGTGAGTTCCTGTGATGGGCCCCGAGGACAAATAGGGCGACCATCATGGGTACCTTTCGAATCGACTTCTACCTATCCTTGACAGGACGACACCGATTATTAGGCTGTGTCAAGTTTTGTGGACGGGGAGACTCGTTAATTTAGTGTTTATGCCGCTTGGGCGGCTGGTGTTTCTGGGTTGAGGAAGCGGTTCATGGACTGGGCAGGTACCTGTCCGGTCGCGGTGTGGATCCGCTGCCGGTTGTAGTACGTCTCAATCCATTCACCGACTCGCATACGAGCTTCAAGCTTGGTGGGAAACTGCTTGATTTTGTACATCAGATGCAGCTTCAACGTCGAAAAGAATGACTCCGCCACCGCGTTATCCCAGCACACGCCGACCTCACCGACGGAGAGTCGAAGATCAATAGAAGCCGCGTACTCAGCGAATCTCGCCGTGGTGTACTGACTGCCGCGGTCCGCGTGGAAAATCGCATTACCAGCAACAAAGCCCGCGGGGACTGCTGCCGGCATAGGGGCGGCTACGGCGATGCTTCCAGGCGTAGTCGCCGGCTCGGGAGACTTCCAGAACCCTGGTCATCATCGTTACCGTGTAGCGTGGTTTAGCCGCGCCTCTTTGTCGAAATGCTCGATGACTTTAAAGATGTCGTCTTCTAGTGCTCTCTGGCGAAGAAGGCGGCCGCTTTTTTAAAAACTCGTTTTCAATCTCCAATTCGCGGACTCGTTTGGCCAGCTCATTCGGGTCTTATGAGTCGGGATCTGCTTTGCGCATGTGTGAGCCGGATCCGGTGCCTTCGGTGCCCTGGGCCGTGGTGCCCCAGCGGCCCAGAGCAGAGGCGGATACCTCGTACTCTGCAACGACTTCGGCGCGGGACTTGCCCAGCACCAGTACGGCGTCTACGCACTGCTGCCTGAACTGATCGGAATAAGCGCTAGGCATAATGACCATTCTTCATGTTGAGAGTTTCTCCATCAACAAGAATCCTGACACCTCAATCAACCCCGGACCGCACCCTAGCACCGCCCCTGACACTGTCCTCGATTCAGAAAGCACAGATACACCAATTCCGAGGACTTGACCAACCCCAAGTTATCCACAGGGGTTAACCTGCACGTTTACCTATTTTACCTGGTCGCTTGTAACTATGTCCCTGTAGATCTATACCAAGGGTGATCGGTCAAATTAAAGTTGGATACCGTCCTTACGATCGAAAGGGCTCCCGCCTCACTATCGTTCGTTGGGCTGCCCGCACATACTTAGGCAGTGCTGGTTTCCTCTTTGAGTATTTGCCCCACCCTGCCGTAGGTGATACCGAGAAGGTAGGCAATATCGCGGTAGTTGTACCCACTATCCGCTAGCCGCCGAGCATGTTGCGACATATTGGCAAGCTCGTGAGCTTCACGCTCGCGGATGGCGGCAAGTTGTTCGCGGATAGCTTGAGCTTGTTGCTCTACTTCACCAACAAGGTCAAGATGAACCATAGCTGTTTCGGGCGAATCGGTAAGCTCCGGGAAAAGGGCGAGAGCGTCACGGATTTCTTCTTGAATCTGGTCAAGACGACGCGCCTGAACGATAACGCCAGGGTCTTCAACAAGTTGGGCAACCCACCAGTTCTCGCCGCGCTCAACACAGGCAGTAAACGTATTCATGTCCTACTGTTCCATTCCGATTTGCTTGTAGATTTTACGAGCCATGAGATTGTCAATCTCCTTGTGGCGCCCCACGGTGGTGTACTTCTCGCCAACCCAGATTCGAGTATGGTTACCGCCCTCTTTTATCGTGAGCGTTTGACCTGTTCTTTTTGCAAAGTCGGCGATGTTTTTAAGAATGTCTTTCCGCTTGGTCACAACGATAGTATAGCAAACTAAACGATTTCAAGTATAGTCCTCTATACTTACTGCCGATCGGACTGACTAACTCCGGCTACTGCCGGTGGAGATAAAACAGTAGCAACGCAAATAGTTAGTGGTATAGCAATACCTATAGCAATAGGCATAGCAGGGTGCGTCAGGCCTTACCGGTTGAGTTACTTATACAGCGTGGTGCGCCCAATGCCGAGGCTGCGGGCAACCTCTACTTTCGAAATCCCCTCGCTTACCCACTCGCCCGCCTGCATTATTTGTTCCTCGTTGAGGACTTTGGCGCGTCCCTTGTAGACGCCGCGGGCTTTGGCTTTCGCGATGCCTTCGGCTTGGCGCTCGCGAATAATCGCGCGTTCAAACTCCGCCACAGACCCGAATAGGCCGAGCATGAGCCTGGCCACCGGACTGGAATCTAATGAATAGGTCTGTCCCTCCTTGAGGAACTTGACGGATACTCCGCGTTCGGTGGATTCATCGACCAGGCGGTGGGGTTGCTACCGGAACATTTGCAGAGCCTCAAGGAGAAGCTGGAGGAGTTATAGCTTATGGCCTGCATGTCAAGTGTGCGGGGACTGGATTTCTTCCTTTAAGTGCAAGGATTCGATTTCAATAAGAGCATCTTGGATTTGCCTACGAAACTGTAGATGATGAGACTCCCCCAGTACGCGGTATTGGGGGGCATTTTCATGCCAACTGCATAGTATCTCTGAGTGCTTTAGTGTCCAGAGGCTTATCTACATGTCAGAGGTTTATCTCTACGGTATAAAGGATCATTCTTGCTTCTGGGATAGGCGCTGCTGGCGGCGCACTAGGAGCTGGAGTCGGCTCATGGATAGGAGACCACGGTATCTGCGGTAATAATAGAGATCTCATTGCTCGCGTTGATAATGCTGTTTCTTGGCTCCCCTACGGCCCGACCATGAGCTCTCATCAAACGTACCGCCGCGCATAGCAGCGCATTTTAAAGTTGAGTTCCTACACCTAAAGGGAATAATCGGGGAACCCAGCTTTCGATGTGGTCGCCAATTTACCAAAACATCTATCTCAATTTCCCGCCCATACCGAATTCCGACAGTGCATACGACTGTTCATTCCAAGCCTACCCACGTGGTGGTGTCATCGGTGTGGAGTTGTTCCTTCCAGATGGGGACTTCCGCCTTGACACGGTCCGCGCAAGTTGAGGCTGCCTCGAAGGCGTCCTTGCGGTGTGCGGAGGAAGCGGCGACGATGAAGGCGGACTCGCCAATTTCTAGTGTTCCAGTCCGGTGCGCGCACCACAGGCGCACGGCGGGAAAGGCGGCGGCGACGTCAGCGGCCACTCGCTCGATCTCTTCTTGGGCGCTGGGGTGCGCGGTGTAGGTCAGGAGTTTGACCCCGCGGCCGGAGTCGTGGTTGCGCACGATGCCGTCGAATACAACGACAGCACCCGTTTCCGCGGTGGCGATGTCCGGGGCCGTGATGGGCTCAGCGCTGATGTGCGCGCCGATAAGGCCGAAATCAGTGCTCATGAATGCCTTCCAGCTGGTTGATGATGTGGTGAAGAACTGGTTCGAGGACCGTGCAGCCGTCTTTGGCAGCGCCCGTCGAGCCGGGCAGGGCCATGGCGAAAGTGGTGTTGGAGACGCCAGCAACGGTACGCGAGAGCGCCGCGGTGGGGATGGCGGCGGAGTGCGCGTAGAAGGCGTGGGCCAGGCCGGGCAGCTCGCGCTCGAGGTGTGGGGTGAGCGCTTCGACGGTGCGGTCATCCGGTGTGATGCCGGTGCCGCCGGAGGTGAGGATGACGGAGGGGGCCTCGGCGAAGGCGGTGGCCAGGGCGGAGTCGATGTCGGCGTCCGCGACGACGACCGGCTCTGGGGTAGCGAAGCCCTGCTCACGAAGAAAGTTCACCAGGATCGGGCCGGAGCGGTCCTCGTACTCGCCGGCGGCGGCGCGGGTTGAGGCAACAATAACGAGTGCAGTGCGGGTCATGACAGCGGGAACACCTCCACGAGGTCGCCGGCTGAAAGTTGCGAGCCGGCGGGGATACGAATAAGGGCTGTTGCGCCGATGGCCTGGGACATCAGGTGGGAGCTGGTGCCGCCGAGGAAGGAAGCCTGGGCGGTGCCATCGGCGATGCTGATAGTTCCGCGGCGGAACTGCTCACGGTTGTTGAGGCCATCCGCGGGCTCAGTAAGGTGCGCGTGGAAAGGAGCCGGCGTGCGGCCAAGGACGGGTGCCAAGTAGAGGCGGAAGCTCACCAGCGTGGAGATGGGGTTGCCGGGGAAGCAGACTACGGGGACGTCGCCAAGGCGGGACAGGCCCTGTGGTCCACCCGGCTGCTGAGCCACGTGGCCGAACCAGCCGTCTTCTTCGAAGGCTTGGCGGATGACCTCGAATTTTCCGTGGGAGATGCCGCCGGAAGTAACGATGACATCGGGGCGGTGGGTGATGACTGCTTCGGCGAGGTCCGCGCGCAGGGCAGCGGGATCGTCGTTCGTGCGCACGAAGCCGGCTACGTCGATGCCGTACTGCGTGGCCAGGGCGGCAAGCATGGGCGCATTGGAATCAGGGATGGTTGCCTCGCCGCCGCCGCCGATTTCAGCGCCGCCGGTGCAGATGAGGATGCGGGCGGGAGCGAAGGTGAGGACCTCGGTGAGGCCCTGGGACGCGAGGGTGGCGATGGAGGGGGCGTCGAGAAGCGCGTGCTCGTTGATGAGGGTTGTGCCGGCCTGGACGTCGGAGCCCGCCCGGCGGATGAACTGCTCACGGGCTGCCGGCACGGTGACGGTAGCGCCTTCTTTCGGGAAGTGTGGGGGCTCGCAGTGCTCGACGGGGACGATGGTGGCGGTGCCCGCGGGAACTTTGGCGCCGGTCATAATGGGCAGGGCGGTGCCGTCCGTGAGCTCACCAGGAACGTCTCCCGCCGCGATGGTGCGGCCCACGGTGAAGGTTCCGCCGTCACACGTGGGCAGCGCGTAGCCGTCCATCTGCGAGTTATCAAAGGGCGGCAGGTCCGCCTCCGCGCGGTAGGTAGCCGCAGCGCGGCGGCCGAAAGCGCTGGTCAGCGGCGTGGAGCCCGCGCGGGGCTGCGGAAGAGCCGCGCGAACGGCGGCGAGGTGTTCCTCATAGGTGCGCATCAAGTTCCTTCCAGTCACAGAGGCTGGCATAGTAGCAGCCATGGTTGATGTTCACTATTTTGCCGCAGCCCGCGCCGCCGCGGGGCGCGCGCAGGACACCGTGGAGGCGGCGACGTTGGGCGAGTTGCTGAACGTGCTGCGTGACCGCCATACAGGCAGCACCGAGGCCGGAATGAGCTTTGCGGAGGTGCTGGAACGCTGCACCTTCCTGGTGGATGGTGCGAGCGCTACGGAGGACGCCGTGCTTTCCGGCGCCTCCCGCGTCGACGTCCTCCCGCCCTTCGCCGGCGGCTAGATCCTGGCTTGGGCCTTTGGGGGCTCTGCTGCTCCGAAGGCGGCGTCCCATGCCTTGAGCAGGGTTTCAGTCTCCTCTGCCGTGGTGACGGTGACTCGCACGCCCTCGGGGAAGGCGCGGACCAGGACGTCGTGCTGCGCGAGCTTTTCGGCCACCTCCTGCGGGGAGCCCAGCTTCGCAATGGAGTCTGCAGCAAACCAGATGTGGTTGGCTTGGGACTCCGGCACACCGAAGTCCGCGAAGTGCTTGACCAGGCGATCGCGCTGCTCCACGGTCTCATCGGTGCGTTCCCGTAGCTCCTTCTGGGAGGCCAGCGAGGCCAGGGCGCCGACCTGTGCCACCGAGTTCACGGAGAAGGGGATGGCCACCTTGCTGAGAGCTGCGATGATTTCGGAGTTGCCGAAGGCGTAGCCCAGGCGGATGCCGGCCAGGCCGTAGGCCTTGGAGAAGGTGCGCAGGCCAATGACGTTGTCGTGCGTGTGGACGTAGTCCGTGGCCAGCGGGATAGCATCATTGCGGTTGTACTCAATGTAGGCCTCATCGAGGGCGACGATGATGTGCTCCGGAACCTTGGCCAGGAAGGCGTCGAACTCCTCCTTGGTGATGATGGAGCCGGTCGGGTTGTTCGGGTTGCACACGAAGATCAGGCGGGTCTTGTCCGTAATGGCTGCCGCCATGGCGTCCAAGTCCACGCGGTGGTCCGCGGTGAGCGGGACCTTGACCGGGGTGGCACCGACAACCTGGGCAAAGATGGGGTAGGCCTCGAAGGAGCGCCAGGGGAAGATGACCTCATCGCCCGGCACGGAGGTGATTTCCACCAGCTCCTGGCAGATGGCCGAGGACCCCGCACCAGTGGTGACCTGCTCCGGGCTAACACCAAGGTGTTCCGCCAGGGCCTTGCGGATCTCCACCGCGCCCATGTCCGGGTAGCGGTTGACGTGCGCAACAGCGCTCTCCATGGCCTTCAACGCGCCGGGCAGCGGCTCCTGGGTGGCCTCGTTGGAGGACAGCTTCAGGGCGGTCTCGGAATTCTTTCCGGGCACGTAGACGGGCAGGGATGAAAGATCTGAACGAATCATGGTGTCCACCTTAGGCGTTGCGCGGGCCACGCGGCCCGAAGTCGAAGTCAGCGGTCTGCGGGCCGAAGGCTTGCAGGCCCTTCGGGGCGTCGAAAGGATCGAGGCGCACCTCCAGGAAGGCGCCGCGCTCCGGGTGGGCGGCGATGTCCTCTTGAGCCTTCGCTAATTCGCCCTCGGTGGCGGCGGTGTAGGACTCCATCGTGGTGTCCTGCAGGAAGGCCTTGGGCAGCGCAGTGTAGTCCCACTGCTGAATCTCGTTGTACTCGCGCTCCATGCCTAAGATGAAGCGCTCGATGGTGTAGCCATCGTTGTTGACCAGCACAATGATGGGTTTCAAGTCCTGGCGCAGGATGGTGGAGAGCTCCTGGGCGGTGAGCTGGAAGGAGCCATCACCGATGAAGAGCACGTGGCGGCGCGCCGGGTTCGCTAGCTGCGAGCCCAGCACGCAGGGCAATGTGAAGCCGATAGAACCCCAGATCGTGGAGTTGATGTACTGCACGCCCTCCGGCATGCGCTGCTGGCCCAGGCCGATGTTGGAGGTGCCGGCTTCGGCGATGACCACGTCATCCTCCTGAATGAAACCCAGCATCTGCGGCCAGATGCGCTCCTGGGTGAGCGCGGCGTCAGGGTTCGGCTCAAAGGGCTCGGGTTCGAACGCAGTGCTTGCCGACGTCCCGGGAGTCGCCTCCGGGATGCGGTCCAGGAGGACGTCGAGAAGCTCCAGCGTCTGAATGCCCACGAAGTACTCACCGTCGGCGTTGAGGTGCTGGTCGCCGAAGTTGTAGACGTGGGCGTTCGCCAGGTTGTGGGTGAAAGAACCGGAGTTGACCTCGATGAAGCGCGGGTTCGTGGTGACCAGGAAGTCGGAGTTTTCAATGCGCTCCTGCACGCCCGGGGCGGACGCGGCGCCGTTGTAGGTGCCGATGAAGAGCGGGTGGCGCTCCGACAGGATGGCCTTGCCGGAGGAGAGCTGGGAGTAGGACAGCTGGGCCTTGTCGATGATGGCGCGGAACTTCTCCGTGAAGCCGTGGCGGTTGGTGTCCTGGTCGATGAGGATGATGGGGTCCTGGGCCTTGGCTAGGTGCTCCAGCACGTAGTCGGCGGCGGCGTTGAGGCGCTCGGGATCGGAGGGGGCTAGCTCGGTGGAGAAGGGCTCATCCGGCACCTCGACGGTGAGGTGGGTGATGTCGGAGGGAATCTGAATGTGCACCGGGCGCTTTTCGCGCAGGCAGGCGTGCAGAGCGCGGTCGAACTCCTCCACCACGTTCATGGGTGATACGCGTGTGGCCACCTCCGTGAAAGGAGCGATGGAGTCGAGCATGTTGGCAAAGTCGCCATCGGCAAGCGAGTGGTGCAGGTTCCACCGGAACTCCGTGGCGTACTGCGGTGGTGCGCCCGCCAGCGACACCAGCGGGACGTGCTCGGCGCGGGCACCGGCGATGCCGTTGAGGGCGGAGAGCTCGCCCACGCCATACGTGGTGAGCAGGCAGCCCACGCCCTTCTGGCGGGCATAGCCGTCCGCGGCATAGGCGGCGTTGAGCTCGTTGCAGGCGCCGACGAAGCGGATGCCCTCGGCGGCCTCGATCTGCTCGAGGAAGCTCAAGTTGAAGTCACCGGGCACGCCGATGATCTCCGTAATACCGATGGCCTTGAGGCGGTTCAGGATGAAATCACCGATGGTGGTCTGCATGGAGGAGTCCTTTCTATTTGTTTCGGGCGTCGTGGCGCTTCTTGCCCAGCCAGATGAGAGCCAGGGTCACAATCCACAAGGGTAGGACGATGGCGCCGGTGCGGTAGTCCGGAAGCATAAACATGAGGACAACCACGAGCGCGAAGAACGCCAGGCACAGGTAGTTCGCCACCGGGTAGAGCGGCGCGCGGAAGGCGGCATCCGGGCAGCGCTTGCGGAACTTGAGGTGCGCTACGGCGATGGCGGACCAGGAGATGAGCTCCGCGCCCACGATGATGGCCATGAGGACGATGAGGATCTTGCCCTCAAAGAGGAAGTTGAGCAGCACGGCAGAGCCCATAAGCAGGGAGTTGAAGAGCAGCGCGCGAACGGGCACGCCCTTGGCGCTGACGGAATCGAAGAAGGGCGGGGCCTGGCCGCCACGGGAGAGATCCCGCAGCATGCGTGCGCCGGAGAAGGTCATGGTGTTGAACACGGAGACGGCGGCAACGAGCACGATGAGGTTGAGTCCCGTGGCCGCGGCGGTGATTCCTAGGGTGCTCAGCGCGCGCACGAAGGGCGAGGTGGAGGTATCGAGCTCGTTCCACGGGGCGAGCAGCACGATGATGCCGATGCCGCCGACGTAGAAGATAAGGATGCGCCAGATGACGTTATTGATGGCCTTGGGAAGGGATTCGGAGGGGTCCTGCGCCTCGCCCGCGGCGGTGCCGATGGAGATGATGCCGCCGAAGGAGAAGATGACGGCGACGAGGGAGAAGAGCATGCCTGCCGAGCCGTTGGGGAAGAAGCCGCCGTGCTCGGTGATGTTGCTCAAGCCCAGGGCGGGCTCCGGGGTGAGGCCGAAAACGATGGCCGCGCCGACGACGATCATGAGGATGAGCGCGACAACCTTGATGAGGGAAAGCCAGAATTCCGCCTCCGCGAAGGCGCCGACGTGCACCAGGTTGATCGCGGTGACGATGACGAGCGCGACGAGGGCGGTGAGCCAGTGCGGGATGCCGGGGAACCAGAAATCCATGATGGTGCCGGCAGCGGTGAGTTCCACCATGCCGACGACGATGGTGGTAAACCACCAGTTCCAGCCGGTGACGAAGCCGGCGATGGGGCCGATGTACTCGCGGGCGTAGGCGCTGAAGGAGCCGGCAACGGGGTGCGCCACGGCCATCTCACCCAGCATGCGCATGATGAGGAAGATGATGAAGCCGCCGATGGCGTAGGCGGCGATGACGCCGGGACCGGCCTCCTGGATGGAGGCGCCGGAGCCCAAGAAGAGGCCCGTGCCGATGCACGAGCCGAAGGCGATCATCTGCAGGTGGCGCGACTTCATGCCGCGCTGCAGGCCGTCGTCAAGCGCGGCACTGGGGCTTGTGCCCTCCGCGCTGACGGGGGTGCTGGTGGTGGTCATGATGAGATCCTTCATCAAATAGCTGATGTGACGTGAGTCATTGTTGTGTAGGGAATTATTGCGCGTCACACTTTTGTTTGTCACTAGACAATTCGCGGAAGTATCTTTGACACATGTCGAAAGAGTCGCCTCCGCAGCTGATGAGCATCCAGAATATCGCGGACGAATGTGCGCGGATTCTGCGGCGCTCCGTGGAGGTAACCACCCCCGCCATCGCGGTGATTGCGGCGAGTGCCCAGATTGGCGCCATTGACCAGCACCGCGCCTCGTCAATTCTCCACCGCACTCCGCCGCCGGAACCCATCCCGTGGATGCTCAGCTACGGCATCCAGGACGCGGTCCTGCCGGTGCGCCTGCCGGCGAACCCTCGCTACGACATGCTGCCGCGCGTGGTCGTCCCACTGCGGCACCAGGGAAAACTCGTGGGATACCTGTGGATCATCGACGAGCCCCCGCTGGGGGATGCCCCCGTGGTCCGCCTCGGCTCCCTCCTTACGGCCCTGGCCAGGCTTATCGACGAACGCGATGCGCCCCTTGCCGCCCGCGCCCAACAGCTCGCTGAGATGACCCGCGAGGTGCTCTCCGGCGACGCGGCCGCCCTGGCGACGGCCCGCGAGCGCGATCTCCTGCCTTCGGATGGCGCGCTCACCGTGCACCGCGTGCTGATGGACGGCGACAAACGTGCGGTGGCCGTGGAGCTGGCCCGCCCACTGGCGCGCCGGCCCTTCTTGGTGGCGGACTCCCACGACTCCCTTGTGCTCATCGAATGCTCCCGGGGCGGCGAAGACACCGCCGCCGTCATGGAGGAACTGCGCAGCGCCTGTCTGGTCGCCGGCGCGCAGGTGCTTGCGCGCGGCTCGGCGCCGACGGCCCGGCAGGCGCGGCTCATGGCGGACGTGGCCACGCTCCGCGGGGTGGACTCTATGAGCTGGGAGAGTGCCGGCGCGTGGCGGCTGCTGCGCGGGTGGGAGCTGACCCCGGCCACGGTGGTGGAGATCAGCCCGGACGCCGCCGTGCTTCTCGACGACCCCCGCAACTCCTACTGGCACACCCTGCTGACCTACTTTGAGCATTCCCGCAACGTCTCTGCGACCGCCGCGGCACTCTACATTCACCGCGCCACGCTGCACTACCGTTTGGACCGCGTCCGCGAGATTCTCGGGCCTGGCGTGCTGGATGATGGCTGGCGCAGCGCGGCTCTCTACGTTGCCCTCAAATTGCATGCTGCGCTTGAGGGCCGCGGAAGCTAGACCCCCATTTTGTTCCCAGGGGAAGCGCTCAGGTAGAGTGATGGACGATTCATTGCGAATCGCTGGAGACGTGCCAGAGCGGCCGAATGGGGCTCCCTGCTAAGGAGTTGACTTACTTGCGTAGGTCCGGAGGTTCAAATCCTCTCGTCTCCGCCAACTACAGAACCCGAGTCATCGTTTCACCGGTGGCTCGGGTTCTGCGTTTTGTTGTTGGCAACGGCTTTTCCGAGGCAAGCAAGTGCATATCGATCAAATAAGCCCCGAAAATCCGTGGGCGGTTTCAAGTGGTGGATGCATCACTTGAATAGTTCTTGTATCTTCTCTTCGGGTTTATACCAGTTGAGGACCTTTCTGGGGCGCCCGTTGAGAAGGTCTTGAATGTGTTGGACATCCTTGTCGGTCAGGGTACTAAAGTCGCTTCCTTTAGGTAGGAAGTCTCTGACTAGCCCGTTAGTGTTTTCGTTGGTAGGGCGCTGCCAGGGCGAGTGCGGATCACAGAAGTAGACTGCTAGTCCACGTGCGATGCTCAGCTTGTCTACTTGGGCTAATTCAACGCCTTGGTCCCAGGTGAGAGTCTTGGTGATGTTGCGTATTTTGCCGGTGAACATCTCGATTAACTTGTCGACAGTTGTGGCGGAATCATGAACATCCAGTTTGCGGATCATGGTGTAGCGAGTACTGCGTTCCACACAGGTCACGAGTGCAGTGCTTCCTCCTTGTCCGATGATGAGATCGCCTTCCCAATGTCCTGGGACAGCGCGGTCTTCAACGCTGGCAGGGCGCTCGCTGATGCGGTAGTCCTCACCAATCCAGCTTCGATTACCGCGGGCTGGCAGGCGTGATTGTGGCTTTCGTCCGGTCCGCCCAGAACGCAGCGCTTTTTCTACTTTCAGCTCGTGGCGCAAAGCACCTTTAGCTTGGATGTAGAGAGCTTGGTAGATGGTTTCATGGCTAATTGACATATCCCCACCTTTACTGAAGCAGCGGGCAAGATAGTTCGAAATCTGCTCAGGCGACCACTTCGTGTTCAATCCCTCGATGACCAAGGCACGCAGCTGCGGGTTGGTATCGAGTTTGCGGGGTTTAGGCCTGGCTAAACGGTCCACAGCCCGCTTTTGTGCCACGAGGGCATCGTAGCCATGCTCAGTCATCCCACGGGCGATTTCCCTGCTAATCGTCGACTGGTTGCGGCCCAGTTGGGCTGCAATCTCACGGTGAGTAAGCCCCTGTTTAAGCAGGTAGCCTATCGCTATTCGGTCATGGCGGATAAGACGCTTTCCGCGTCCTACCTTCGATTCGGATTCAGTGGGATGATCATTGAGTATCAAACGCCCAGACATGCGATTATGATGCCACGCTTTAACCGTGGCATCACTGCGATCAACTACCTGACCGGCCTGTTTATAGCTTTTGCCAGCATCAACAAGCTGTAAAGCTTTAGCGATGCGATCCCGCTGGTGTTGTGCGGTTCCACCACGGTTGCCTTGGACGAGCTCAAACCCGTCCTGGGCAAGGTAGCTATAGGCCAACCGCTGAGGGAACCCGACCTCTTTAACTGCGCTGAGCACAGACCGGCCGCTTTCAACCAAAGCAACAACGTGTTGATACTGCTCGTCAACCAAACTCCGCTGGCGCCGAGCACGGCTAAGGCCCTCAGCCTGACGCCACGCCCTCGCCTGAGCTTTCGAAACCCCCAACTCCTTCAGGATCAATGGCATCGGACGCGCATCATGCAGATACGCCTCCACAAACTGCTCACGTAGCTTCTTGTCACCTGACATCTACACAACCTCCCAGCTGTATAGATGCATTCACCACCTGAGCCCGCCGTGGGATCAGGGGTCTTATTTGTAAGAAACGTACCTACCCAGCCAGCGCGGGGAAGACGCGGTCCCGCAACAGATGCGCAAGCTCGCGGTCAGGGTGCGCCGGGTTGACCCAGGCGGTGTCGCCGATTTCGGCGGCGGCGTGGGGTGCGTCGGTGGTGACGGCGCGGGCGTAGGTGAAGATGGTGCCCACGACGACCTCGCCCGGCTCGTTGGCGGCGGGGGCGTCGAAGGTGCCGAGCTCGTTGAGGCTCTCGGCGTCGAGAGTGAGTCCTACTTCTTCGGCGACTTCGCGCAGGGCGGCGTCGACAAGCGCCTCGCCCTCCTCGGGCTTGCCGCCGGGCAGCTGGTACTTGGTGGAGGACTTCTTGCGCACGGTGAGGACCTGGCCCGCGGCGTTGCGGATGACGACGGCTGCGACTTCAATCATGGCTGCCGATTGTAGGCGGCCTAGAGCAGTGGGAGGACCACGAGGGCGAGGTTGAGCGCGATGACCAGAGCGGCAAGCGTCCAGCCCACGGCCATAGACCAAGGTTTTGCGGCGAACTGACCCATGACGTCCCGGGAGCCGGCGTAGCGGAAAAGCGGGATGATGGCGAAGGGGATGCCCAGGGAAAGAAGCGCCTGGCTGACCACCAGCGCCATGGTGGGGTCGACCCCGCAGGCGATGATGACCAGCGCCGGGATGAGTGTGACCAGGCGGCGCACTAGGAGCGGGACCTTGATGTGGAGCAGACCGTCCATGATTTCGGAGCCGGCGTAGGCGCCCACCGACGTCGAGGCGAGGCCGCTGGCCAGCAGGCCGACGGCGAAGAGAACGCCGGCCAGCGGGCCGAGGTGGCTGGCAATCGCCGCGTGCGCCCCGGAGATGGTCTCCGTGCCGTCTACGCCGTAGAGGGCCGAGCCCGCCAGGACCAGCAGGCCTATGTTGACGAGCCCGGCGATGGACAGCGCCACGGCGATGTCTGCGCGGGTGCCGGCCAGCACGTGGGGGATTTCCAGGTCGGGGAAGCGCTGCTTGGTCAGGGAGGAGTGCAGGTAGATGGCGTGCGGCATGACGGTGGCACCCAGCATGGAGGCGGCCAGCAGGATGCTGTCCTTGCCCTCTAGGCGGGGGATGAGGCCCGCGGCCACGTCGGCAGGGTCGGGCGGGGCGATGGCAAGCCCGGCAAGGAAGCCGATGCAGATAACCAGGAGCAGGCCGATGACGAGCCCCTCGAACCACTGGTTCTTCTTCTGGAAGATGAGGAGAACGATGGACACCGCGCCGATGATGAGCGCGCCTACGAGCAGCGGGAGATCGAAGAGGAGTTGCAGAGCGATGGCGCCGCCGATGACTTCGGCGAGGTCGGTGGCTGCGGCGATGATCTCGGCCTGGGCCCACATGCCCAGGCGCGCGCGGCGGGGGAGGCGCTCGCCCATGATTTCCGGCAGGGAGCGGTGGGTGACCAGCCCCAGCTTGGCGGAGTGGTACTGGATGAACATGGCCATGAGGTTGGCCACGACGAGTACCCACACCAGGAGGTAGCCGTAGCGGGAGCCGGCGCTGATGTTGGCGGCCACGTTGCCGGGGTCGACGTAGGCCACCGCGGCAACGAAGGCGGGGCCGGTGAGGCTGATTAAGGTCTTGCGCATGAGCACCTTCGTATCAAAAGTTCAACTACTTGAAGTCTAGGTTCCAACCGTATCAAGTCAAGCCAGGGGTTTGATTCGGCAAACTATATTAAAGTTTAATTGTTAATCATTTAAATTACTTTATGTATTTCGGCAGGCTAGAGGCATTGGGGTGTAAAGGGTACACTCCCTTCAGTGCGCCAAAGTTGGAAAATATTTTTAAGAGATGTAGCCAGGCTTGGCCGCGTCCCCAGGGCGTGGATCATCCTCATCGGACTCGTCATTACCCCCGCGATGTACTCCTGGGTCAACATCGCGGCCTTCCGTGATCCGTACGGGAATACCGAGAACATCAAGGTTGCCGTCGTCAACGAGGACAAGGGCGCCAATAACGACCTCACCGGTCACGTCGACGTGGGTAAACAAGTCGTCGACAAGCTGCAGGATAACCACCAGCTGGGCTGGCAGTTCTTAGGTGCCGACGAGGCAGACAAAGCCCTGCATGAGGGGGACGTCTACGCCGCGGTCACTATCCCGGAGGACTTCAGCGAGAACCTCGTGAGCATGCTCGACGGCACGTTCACCAAACCGCAGCTGGTCTACCGCGTCAACGAGAAGAACAACGCCATCGCCGTGAAGATCACGGACACCGGCGCCAAGGGTCTGGATAAGCAGATCACCGCCGCGTTCAAGGAGCAGGTGGCCACGGTTGCCGCGGAGAAGGTGAAGGACTCCGGCACGGAGTTCGAAACCAAGATCACCCGCGCCATGAACAACACCAGCACCTCCTTCGGTGAAACCGCGCAGAAAATCGACGATAGCCGCCGCAAGCTGGGGGACATCCAGGCCAAGCTCGACACCGCCTCGCAGTCCATGGGCGGGGCCAAGGGTACCGTCGCGGACGTGGAGGCCGCGCTGACCGACGCCCAAGCCGCGCTCAACGAGGTCAGCTCCCTGGTCAACCAGGCCCAGGGCGGCATCGGTGACTTCACTGACCAGTCCACCTCGGCGTTCGTCAACGGCGCCACCGCTGTCGCCGACGGCACCGCGCAGGCGCAGGAATCCATCGCGGATCTCACCGCCGGCCTGGACCAGGCGGGACAGCGCTTCGACTACGCCACCCAACAGGCCAACGGTGCCGTGGACGCCAGCGCGCAGTCCATCGCCGAGCTCAAGGCGCTGCTCAACTCCGCCACGCTCTCCCCGCAGGCCACGAAGGAGCTTGACGACGCCGTCCAGCGCCTCGAGGAGGGCAACGAATCCAACCGTCGCCTCTTGGGTAACCTGGGCGCGCTGAGCAAGGACACCCAGGCCGCCGCGGATTCCGTGAAGTCCAGCTCCGACGCAATTAACCAGGCCGCGGCCGATACCAAGGCCACGTCCCAGACCCTGCGCGATACCGTGACCTCCTCCGTGCCGGAGATCAACCGCGCGATGAGCAACCTGAGCTCCACCGCGAGCGCGCTCAGCGCCACCCTGGAAGCACAGAAGGGAACCATGCGGGAGGCCGACGGCCTCCTCGACGGCGTGTCCCAACAGCTGCTCGCCACCAAGGACACGCTGGGGGACTTCGACACCAACCTGGTCGCGCTGCAGGACAGCCTGAGGAGCATCCAGGGTGATGTCCGCTCGCTCAAGGCCACGATGAACAACAAGGTGCTGCAGAACGTCACCGGGCTCGATGCGGATGAAATCGGCCAGTTCTTCGCCGAGCCCATCGAGGTCGAGTCGGTCACGGTCTACCCGGTGGACTCCTACGGCTCCGCTATGGCGGCGCTGTTTACCAACCTCTCGCTGTGGATTGGCGCCTTCGTGCTCATGGTCATCTTCAAGGTTGAGGTGGACAAGGAGGGCTTCCGCCGCGTCACCGTGGACCAGGCCTACCTGGGTCGCTTCCTGCTCATGGCCGCCATGGTGGTCATTCAGGCCGTCGTGGTGACGGCGGGCGACATCCTCATCGGTGTCCAGACCGTCAACGCGGCCGCGTTCATCGTCACCGGCGTGCTCATCGGGCTGGCGTACCTCAGTATCATCTACGCCCTATCGACCTCCCTGGGCCACCTCGGCCGCGGCCTGTGCGTGGTGCTGGCCATCATCCAGATCCCGGGCGCATCCGGCCTGTACCCGATCGAGCTGCTGCCGGGCTTCTTCCACGCCATCTACCCGCTGCTGCCGTTCACCTACGGCATCGACGCCATGCGTGAGACCATCGGCGGCTTCTACGGCGCCCACTACTTCAAGTACATGGGCGTGCTGGCCTTCATGTTCCTTCTGTTCTTCGTGTGCGGCCTCCTGCTGCGCAAGGCCCTGTCCCACTTCAACGCGCTGTTCAACAAGGAGCTCAAGGACACCGAGCTCTTCGACTACGAGAACGTGCAGGTCATGGGCAACGGCTACCGCATCGCCGACGTCATCCAGGCGCTGGACAGCCGCAGCGGCCTCAAGCAGGACCTGGACCACCGCGACCACGATTGGAGCTACTGGCTCAAGCTCGTCGCCGTCGCCGGCGTGGTGGGGGTTATCATCCTCATCTTGGTTTCCGGCCTCCTGCCTTCCCAGAAGCCGCTGCTCCTGGGCATCTGGACCGCGTGGTGCCTGCTCATTGTGGGCGCGGCCGTCACGCTCGAGTACCTGCGCATCAGCCTGAAGCAGTCCGCGGAGCTGCTCACGCTGGATGAGGATGACATCAAGCACCCGGCCCGCAACGAGGACAACGATCTGGCTGCGGTAGCACCGGCCGAGACGGAGGGAGAGAAGTAATGCGCGGAACACTGGATCTTTTCCTCGAGGACATCCGCACGGCACGCCGCAGCGTGATGAGCATCGTCATGCTCGTCGGCCTGGTGGCCATCCCCATGCTGTTCACGTGGTTCAACGTGCTGGCCAGCTGGAATCCTTTCGACAACACCAGCCAGCTCAAGGTGGCGGTGGCCAGCGAGGACACCGGCTACGAAAGCGACCTGCTGCCCATGCCCATCAACGTGGGCGACCAGGTGCTCAATCAGCTGCGCGCCAACGACCAGCTGGACTGGGTAGTCACCACCCCCGACGAGGCCGTCGAGGGCACCAAGTCCGGCGAGTACTACGCCGCCATCGTGCTGCCGGAAAACTTCAGCGATGACATGATGACCTTCTACACTGACGGCTCGGAGCCGGCGGGGCTGTCGCTGTACACCAACGAGAAGAAGAACGCGCTGGCACCGAAGATCACCGACCAGGGCGCAGAAGGCGTGTCCGCCCAGGTGGCGGAAACCTTTACCCGCACCGTGGGCCATGTGTCCTTCGACCTCGTGGCCGGCCTGTCTGATTTCATGAGCCAGGGCGATACCAAGGCGGTCCTGGACCGCATCCAGGCCCGCGCGGACGGCGTGCAGTCCCAGCTGGACATGGGCGCGCGAACCGCCCGCTCCCTGGCGGGCCTGGTGGAGACCACGGTCCCGCTCATGGAGAGCGCGGAGAACATCGTTGGCGCCGCCAACCTGGAGCTCCCGGAGGTCCAGTCCACGTCCCTCAACGTGTCCACGGATGCGCTGCAGCAGTCCCTAGACGCGACGAAGGCCAGCTACGACGTGGTGCGCCAACGCATTGACGCGCTTTTCGACGACGCCTCGGCCTCCCGCGCCGACCGCGTTGCCACCCTCAACACGTTGGCGGACCAGGTGGACGGCACGATCGCCCAGTACCAGAACCTGCACGGCCACGTGGAGGCCCTGCCGATCCCCGCGGCGGACAAGGAGAAGGCGCTCAGCCGCATCGAGGACGCCATCGCCAACGAGCGCGCCCTGCACTCCCGCCTCGAGGCCGCGGCCAACGCCCCGGAGCCCACGAAGCCGGATCTCTCCGGCATCGACGCGGCAAAGGAGTCCATCGACGGCATCTCCACCTCCGGCCTGCGGGAATCCATTTCTGCGCTGCAGGATTCCCTGGGCCGGGTGGGCCAGGACCTGGACACCATCAATGCGCCGGTAACCATTGACTCCTCTTCCTTGACCGATGCCCAGACCGCCGTGCAGAACCTGGCGGCGAGCCTGCAGAACAAGGCCAACGAGTTCGGTGACCTGAAGAAGGACATCGATTCCGCAGTGGAATCCGGTGACCTGAAAAAGCTGGCGGATCTCATCGGCTCCGACCCGGACGCCCTGGCCAGCGCCATCGCGGCCCCGGTGGATATCGACCGCGAGGCCGTGTTCCCCGTCACCAGCTTCGGTGCGGGCATGACGCCGATGTACACCGCGCTGGCCCTGTGGGTGGGCGCGCTGCTCACCGCGGTGAGCGTGCGCACCGACGTGGTCAACAAGGACAAGTACGGACCGATCCAGCGTTACTTTGGCCGCTTCGGCATCTTCGCCGCGGTGGGACTGGTGCAGTCCACCATGCTCATCCTGGGCCTGATCTTCTTCGTGCGGATCGAGCCTGCCCACCCGTTCCTCATGCTGCTGGCCGGCTGGCTCAGCTCGGTGGTGTTCATGCTCATTGCCTATACGTTTGTGGTCTCGTTTGCGAACGCCGGCAAGGCCTTGGCGGTGCTCATGTTGGTGATCCAGGTGTCGTCGGCAGGCGGCGCGTACCCGCTGCAGGTGCTGCCGCAGTGGTTCCAGAACATCAGCCCGTGGCTGCCGGCCACCTACACCATCCGGGCCTTCCGCGCGGCCATCGCCGGCACGTACCACGGTGACTTCTGGCTGTCGCTGTTCTGCCTGCTCCTGTTCGTCCTGCCCATGCTGGCCCTGGGCGTGCTGCTGCACAAGCCGCTGGAGAAGTTCACCAACGGCTGGGTGGAAACGCTGGAGAAGACCAAGCTGATGTAGCAGCTTTCCGCACTCCAGCATTCCGGCACTGCAGATCTGGAGCGCTACGACGTACTGAGAGGCCCGCTAACGCGCGGGTCTCTTTGCGTAGGCGGAGCCCTCCGGGTTGTCGATGGTGGAGTGCGTACGACTGTCGTGCAGGAAGAACATGGCCACCACGCCGAGCGCCGCCATGATGGTGACGTAGACGGGGAAGGCATCCGGGTGCCCGGCGTTCTTGAGACCCAGGGCCACGTACTCAGCCGAGCCGCCGAAGAGAGAGTTGCCCACGGCATAAGTGAAGCCGACGCCAAGGCCGCGGATGTAGGTGGGGAACATCTCGGCCTTGAGGATGCCGGAAATAGAGGTGTAGCCGCTCTCGAAGACGAAGATCAGAATGATGACGGCACCTGCTCCTAGCAAGGTGGTTTGTTGGTTGAGCAGCATGAAGGCGGGGATGGTACCCAGCGTGGAGGCAATGCCGAAGATGAGGATGGTGTTCTTACGGCCAATCTTGTCCGAGAGCAGGCCGGTGAGCGGCTGGAGCAGCATGAAAACGAAGAGGCACACCGTCATCGTGCGGGCGACGTCACCCTTGGCAAAACCGCCGGTGTTAATGAGGAACTTCTGCATGTAGGTGGTGTACGTGTAGAACGTCAGGGAACCGATGGCGGTAATTCCTAGGACTACCCAGAAGGAGCGGGGGTGCGCCATGAGCTGGCGCAGGGTGCCGGCGCCTTCCACGCTGCGCTCGCTTGTCGACGTCGTCTCTTCCAGCCCGTTGCGCAGCCACATACTCACCACGGCAGCCAGCGCGCCGATGACGAAGGGCAGGCGCCACCAGCCGTTGGTGATGGCTTCCTCACCCAAAGTGGAGGTCATGATCACCGCGAGGAGGCTTGCCAGCAGCTGGCCGCCGATGAGGGTGACGTACTGGAATGAAGAGTAGAAACCGCGGCGCCCAGAAGAGGCGATTTCAGACATATAGGTGGCGGTGGCACCGTACTCGCCGCCGACGGACAGGCCCTGGATGCAGCGCACGATGAGCATGAGCACCGGCGCCCACGCACCCACCATCGCGGCGGTGGGCAACGCCGCGAAGAGCAGGGAGCCCGCGCACATCATGATGATGGCGATAAGCATCGACTGCTTGCGGCCGTAGCGGTCCGCGATACGCCCGAAGATGTAGCCGCCGATAGGCCGCATGAGGAAGCCCACAAAGAACACGCCGGCAGACTTCATGAGCGCGCCGGTTTCACCGGTACCGCTAAAGAACTGATCGGCAAAATACACGCTAAAGAAGGCGTAAATATAGAAGTCAAACCATTCGACGAGGTTGCCGCTCGACGCCGCCAGAATTGCCTTTACCGTGCGCCATTCCACCTTGGGGGTGGGGGCAGTAGTGTCTCCATTAGTCATAGCAAGAAACTACCTCGTGGTGACGTGCCTTACATTAGCGACAATAAATATTCACAGATTACGGGGGTGTTGGGTGTGGCACGCACCCCTTGTCCCGCCTGCCCGCGCGGGTCTAGGATTTCCTCCTGTGAAACGCGGTCATTCCTCGCGGCCCCGCCTGCAAGGCCCGGCACAGCTCACAGCGGCGGGCTTCCTGCTGCTCATCCTCGTGGGCACCGGCCTGCTCATGCTTCCGATCTCCGCCCACGTGCCGCAGTGGACGCCGTTCCTGCCGGCGCTGTTCACGGCGACGTCGGCAGTCTCACTCACCGGCCTCATCGTCGAGGACACCGGCTCCTACTGGACGCCCTTCGGGCAGACGGTCATCATCGTCCTCATCCAGCTGGGCGGCTTGGGCATCATGAGCATGGCATCCCTGTCCGGCATGCTGCTGACTGGCCGCATCAGCTTCAAGGCTCGCCGCACCACCGCGGCCGAGGGGCGCCCCATTGTCTCCGGCGGTATCCGGAATACGTTGCTGTTTACCTTCGCCGTGACGCTGATCTGCGAGGCGGTGGTGGCCGCCATCATCGCCATCCGCCTCGCCACCGCCCACGGCGTTCCCGCCGGTCAAGCGGTGTGGGAGGGCGTCTTCCACGCCATCTCCGCCTTCAACAACGCGGGGTTTAGCACCTACTCCGATAACCTCGTGCCCTTCGTCGGGGACGCCTGGATCCTCCTGCCGCTGGCCGCCGCGCTCATCACTGGCGGCCTGGGCTACCCCATGCTGGCGGAGCTGGCCCGCCGGGCGCGCGGCCGCATCGCGCGCTGGCGCGGCGGCCAGCCGCGCGTCTACCACATGTCCGTCACGGCCCGGATGACGTTTGCGGCCACCGCAGTCCTGCTCCTCGGCGGCATGGCATTCTTCTTCCTGTCGGAGCGCGCCGGGGTGTTGAGTGGCATGTCGGTGGGACAGCGCCTGCTCAACGCGTTCTTCATGAGCGCCTCGCCCCGCACGGCGGGTTTTAACGCCATTGACTATGGGCAGGCGCATCCCATCACGCTCATGGTCACAGACATGCTCATGTTCGTCGGCGGCGGCTCCGCCGGTACCGCCGGTGGCATCAAGGTCACCACCGCCTGCGTCCTGGCGGCGGCGATGGCCTCGGAGTTCCTGGGCCGGGAGGATACAGCGATTGGCCACCGGCGCGTGCCGCTGTCCACGTTCCGCCAGGCCCTGGCGCTGACCGCGGCGGGAATCATCCTCGTCGCCCTGGGCGTGGCCACGCTGCGCGTGTGGGATCCGGAATTCACCGCGGACCAGGTCACCTTCGAGGTCATGTCCGCCTTCGCCACGGTGGGCCTGTCCACCGGTATTACCGCCAGCTTGTCGGCGCCCTCGCAGATTATGCTGTGCCTCATCATGTACGTCGGCCGCGTCGGCCCTACCACCTTCGTGGCCGCTTTGGCCGCGCGCACGGTGAGCCTGCGCTTCCGCTACCCCGAAGAAAGGCCGTTCATTGGCTAACCTATTTGGCGCCCTACGGCGCGAGAAGAGCTCCATCAACATCCCGCCGGTGGTCGTCGTCGGCCTCGGCCGCTTCGGCTCCTCCCTGGCCCGCGAGCTCATGGAACACGGCGTGGAAGTCCTGGGCATCGACGCGGACGAGAAGCTCGTGCGCGAGCACGCGGCCTACCTCACCGAAGCGGTCAGCGCCGATACCACCGATGCGGAGGCCCTGCGCCAGCTGGGCGTCGACGAGGTGGAACGCGTCGTCGTGGCCATCGGCTCCGACCTAGAGGACTCCATCCTTACCGCCTCCAACCTGGTGGAGCTAGGTATTAAGGACATCTGGGCCAAGGCGGATTCGGACGCGCACGCGCGCATCCTCCGGCAGCTGGGAGTCCACCACGTCATCCGCCCGGAGCGGGAGACCGGCCGCCGCGTGGCGCACCTGCTGGGCGGGCGGTTCGAGGACTTCGCGGAAATCGCCGCTGACTATGGCGTGACGGTGATGGCCCCGCCGGCGTCGATAAGCAGCCGCCCCCTCAACCTGCATCAGGTGTGGGAGCAGCACCACGTGCAGCTCATCTCGCGCCGGGAGGGGCTGGGGGAGTGGCGCCCGCTTGCCGACGCCACCGCGCTCACCCACCACGACCTCATCGTCGTCGCGGGCAGCCCCACGGACCTGGAAGCCTTCTCGCAGTCCTAACCCTGAGAAGTACTCGGCTACAGTGGCGCGTATGACGAAGGACCGCTTCCCCCGTTCGGTGTACGGCTCCGGTGAGGAGCCCGATCCGCGCTTCAGCATGGCCAACGAGCGCACGTTCCTGGCGTGGATTCGTACTTCGCTCGCGTTCATTGCCGGTGGCGTGGCCCTGGAGACCTTCGACCTGCCACTGAATACGACCCTGACCCGAGTCATCTCCGTCATCATGCTAGTGGTGGCCATTGTCCTGCCGGGCGTGGCCTGGCTGCACTGGGGCGCTGCGGAGCGCGCGATGCGGCACTCCCGGCCCCTGCCGGCTAGCCCCGCGTTGGCGCTGGTCGTGGGCGTGGTGATAATCATCGGCGTCATGATTCTGGTGGGCGAGCTGCTGGCGTGAGTGAACTCTATGACCCCGGCCTGCAGCCGGAACGCACCCGCCTAGCGTGGCAGCGCACGGGCCTCGCCGCGCTGGTGGCTGGCCTGCTCGTGGCGCGCTCGGCGGCGCTGTGGGTCACGGTCGTCGTGGGTGTTGTCACCGCCGCGGTGCTGTGGCTGGCCACGGCGAAGCTGCGGCACGCCGATAGCGCCCTCTCCCAGGCCGCGCCGCTGCCTGGCGCCTGGGCGCTCGCCGCGGTGACCGCGGGGACGATGGTGCTGGGCGCGGTGGCGTTCATAGCGGTCTGGTAGCCCCTCCCGTTCGCAGATCCCCAGACCTGGAACCCGAAAGACGCAGGTCGGCGTCGCCCAGCGCTTGCAGACGCCCCACCACCCACCAGGGAGTTTCGGGTTCCAGGTCTGGGGGTTTGGGGTTTAGCGCAGCCGGCGCGGTCCGGCGGCGAGGTGTCGCGCGATGATGTCGATGAAAGCGTCTGGGGTATCGCGAAGCTCCTGCGGGGAGAAACGCAGCACGACGAAGCCGCGATTCAGCAGAGCCTTCTGCCGTCGGTGTTCGGCGCGAATCACCTCCTCCAGCTCGTGCTTGTACTTGACGTTGCCGTCGATTTCAATGAGCAACCAGCCGTTAATAGCCAGGTCAGCGCGGTAGTTGTCCACAAAGTATTGGGTACACAGACTGCGGATGCCAGGCAGCGCGGCTTCCAGAATCAGGGCACGGGCGTAGGACTCCCACGGCGACTCAGCATCATTGACGCTGTGCTCCACCGCGCGGCGCGCGTGGCCGACCCCCTTGACCCGGCCCATCTTCCCCAGCGCCCAGTTCAGGGAGTCTTGAGACACGCGCTGCGAGCGCACGTGATCTGCGGCGACGAGCCCCTCGGAGAAGCCATCGAAGCGCGCAATGTCGATCGCCGTGCGCGCCGGCGTGGTTAACCGCACTCCATGAACCTCGGTGACCTGGCCATGGAGGTTGGTTTGTTTGTAGCGGAAGTACTGGCGCTTGGACTTCTGGGGCACGGAGTTCGAGGGCACCGTGGCGAAGTACTCCCCAGGTGTGCGGAGCACTGGGATGCCGTGGATGCGGGCTGCGGCTTTGCCCAGGAGGATGGCGCGCGGGGCTGCACGCGCGTGGGCGTAGACCTCGGCGGTGTCGCGCTCCCAGGGCTTGAGCTCCAGCCACCGGTGGAGCGGGATGGCGTAGCACCACGTGAGTGTGTGGAACTTACCTGCGTGTATCTTGCTCCATCGCGGGTCATCGTTGTTGAGTGCGCGGAGATCGATCGCATGCGCGTCGATATAGTCAAAAATCCCCCTGTTGTGCATGGTTCATTTCTAGCGGATACTGCGGCCTGGCGCGCGGCGAACGCCTCTCACGTCCAAACCCCCAGACCTGGAACCCGAAACTTGCTGGTGGGTGGTGGGGCGTCGGCAAGCGCTAGGCGACGCCGACCTGCATCTTTCGGGTTCCGGGTCTGGGGATCTGGAAAGGGGAAGTAGCTGCAGTACATAAATCCGCCCGGGTAGGGGTGAATATGGCCGCTTAGCGGGGGTAATAGCGCGGAACTGGTTGTTTGCTGTGTGTGGGGTTCGATAGTCTGAGGCTGCAAGCCTATTCGGTGACCCGTATAACTTTCAGCACCAACGTGGGTCTGGCTAACCAAGAAAAGGAGGGGCAGATGACTACCCCGCACACTCACGTCTCTACCGCGCACACGGAGGGCGAGGACGACCACGGCGTTGACCGCAAAGACTGGCGCCGCATGGCGATCGGGCTCTTCGCCGGCCTGGTGCTGGCGGCCATCGTGTGGTTCATTTTCCCCAGCAACGCCGTCGATACGGTGGCGCAGTCCCCGGGTGCGAAGGAGGGGGCGGAATACTCCGAGAGCGCACTGCGCGCGGTGGCCGCGGTGACCATCCTCATGGGCGTGTGGTGGATGACGGAGGCCATCCCGCTGGCCGCCACCGCGCTGTTGCCGCTGGTCATCTTCCCGCTGGCGGGTGTGGGCACCATCAAGGAAGTCGGCGCGCCGTATGCGTCCGCCACCATCTTCCTCTTTATGGGCGGCTTCCTGATCGCCCTGGCGCTGCAGCGCTGGAACCTGCACCGCCGCTTGGCGCTCTACGTGGTGAAGGTGATTGGCACCTCGCCCAAGCGCCTGATCCTGGGCTTCATGCTGGCTACCGGCTTCTTGTCCATGTGGGTGTCCAACACCGCTACGGCCGTGGTCATGCTGCCGATTGGTACCTCGGTACTGGCGCTTACCGCGGAGACTGTGGGCGGTTGGGATAAGCAGAAGAAGTTCGCTACTGCGCTCATGCTGGGAATTGCCTACTCGGCGTCGATTGGCTCGCTCGGCACGCTCATCGGCACCCCGCCCAATGCCTTCCTCAACGCCTACATGGCGGATACCTGGGGCGTGACCTTGGGCTTTGGCCGCTGGATGGCAGTCGGCGTGCCGCTGGCGGCGACGTTCCTGCTCATTGCCTGGTTCCTGCTGATTACTATCTTCAAGCCGGAGATGAAGGAAATCCCGGGCGGGCGCGAGCTTATCGACGATGAAATCAAGGCCCTCGGCCCCTGGACCCGCCCCCAGATCATGACGGGCATTATCTTCGTCCTCGCCGCCGCGGCCTGGGTGACCCTGCCGCTGGTGCTCAAGGAGTTTGAGAACTACGACGACGCCATCGTGGGCATCGCCGCCGGCATCCTGCTGTTCATCCTGCCGGCAGATAACAAGCGCCGCATCCGCCTGCTGGACTGGGAGACTGCCAACGAGATGCCGTGGGACGTCCTCCTGCTCTTCGGTGGCGGCCTGTCGCTGTCCTCCGTATTCAACTCCTCCGGCCTGTCCTTATGGATCGGTGAGATGGCCAAGGGGCTCAGCGTCCTGCCGGTGGTGCTCATCGTGGCCGCCGTGGCGGCCCTGGTCCTCTTCCTCACGGAAATCACCTCCAACACCGCGACGGCCGCGACCTTCATCCCGATCATGGGCGGCGTCGCCGTTGGTGTGGGCCTGACTGCCGACGGCGACATCAACGTCCTCCTGCTCACCATCCCCGTCGCGCTGGCGGCAACGTGCGCGTTCATGCTCCCGGTCGCCACCCCGCCGAACGCCATCGCGTACGGCTCCGGCTACGTCAAGATTGGGGAGATGATCAAGGGCGGTCTGGGCCTCAATATCATCGGCATCTTTCTCATCACCCTCACCGTCTACCTGCTGGCGGTGCCCATCTTCGGCCTGTCGATCTAGCCTTCATAGCTGATCTAGGGCAGTGCTGTTCAAGGTAAACGGCGGGTGATTTGCGAACCCGCCACAAAGGGCGAAAAACCTGCTGTGACGTCGCGATTTGTCAGTTTTCTAGAGCGTGGGTATAGTTATTCCTCGTTGCACGGCAGAGCGCATACGCTACAGCGTCACGCACTGCGAACCAACGGACTGCGCCCGTAGCTCAACGGATAGAGCATCTGACTACGGATCAGAAGGTTGGGGGTTCGAATCCCTCCGGGCGCACCAAATCTTAGCCCCTAGCTGGACAAACAGCTAGGGGCTTTGTGCTGTCCATATCTCCTCCCATAGCCTCGCCACCTACGCTGACGGCACGCCGCCGCGTTTTCTGACATAGTGGGGCACCTAACCGAAACCGCGAATTTCAAGGAGAGTAGAACATGGCTAGCGTTTTGTTCGTCGTCAGTGCAGCAGATGGCTGGACCCAGAAGGACGGTTCCGTTCACCCAACCGGGTACTGGGCCGAGGAGCTTGCCGTTCCGCACCAACTGTTTAGTGACGCCGGCTGGGACATCACCGTGGCAACCCCCAACGCGGTCGCGCCGACGCTGGATAAGATGAGCCTGGGTGAGGGCGCCGGTGATCCCAAGGATCTGGAGAAGATTAGCGCTTACCTCGAATCCATCAAGTCTGAGCTCGACGCCCCGAAGTCTCTGGCAGACGTCAACGAGGCCGACTACGACCTCGTCTTTTACCCGGGCGGCCACGGCCCGATGGAGGACCTGGCGGTCGACCCCGTCTCCGGCGCACTGCTTACGCAGCGCCTTGCCGCCGGCACGCCTCTGGCCCTGCTCTGCCACGCGCCGGCCGCCATCCTGGCTGCGAAGAACGATGACGGCACCAATGCCTTCGCCGGCAAGCAGGTGACCGCGTTCTCCAACACGGAGGAAGAGTCCACCGGGCTCGCGGAGAACGCGAAGTGGCTCCTAGAGAGCGAGCTGGTCAACGCCGGCGTTAAGTACGACAAAGCCGCAGAGGACTGGAGCTCCCACGTGGTGGTGGACGGCAACCTTTACACGGGCCAGAACCCGCAGTCCTCGGAGGAGCTGGCGAAGCGCATCCTCGCCGACCTGGACAAGTAATTACTGGAGGATCGCACGGTGGGTCCGCTGGTGGCGGATATAATGATGCCCATGATTCAAGCGATTCTCTCCGCTATCCTGCTTTTCATTTCCTCCCTCTTCTCGGGCGCAGGCTCCTCGGAGCTGCCGGGAAGCTCGGGCATAGCGGAAGCTGGATCCTCACAGCGCAACATCGTTACTGGCGTGCCTGCCGGCTTGGTCACCGCCAATGCGCAGCAGATGGAGTTTGTGGTGAATTCCGAGTGGGAGTCCGCGCAGCAGCCAGATTCCTTTTACGTGAGCTTTAGGGACCAGTACTTGGAGTTCTCCTGCGATAACGCCGGTTTCAGCTTTGAGAGCAACGAGGCTAGTCAGATAGAGATCACGTGGGATTTGATGTCCGATAACGTCTGCTATGGCCCGCAATCGGACGGAGCCATCATATACCTACTTTCAGGTCCCGTAACGGTGATGGTGGACCCCGCTGCATCCGCAACCCCTGAGCGCATTTACCTCGTGCGCGATGAGGAAGCCATCGCCCTTAGCCGCTAGGACGTATATCACGCAGCGCTGGGTGAAATGCAGAGCTGAAAACGCACACAAATTAAAAGACCGGCCAGAGCCCCTGGTCGGTCTTTCGACGTTTTCGACTGCAAGGAGATGAATAGGTGTCAGCGCGCGCCCGAATAGTGGGCCTCGATATTGCTCGTTCCATGGCCATCATTGGGATGATTATTCTGCACATGGCCAACCTGGTCTGGAGCACAAAAGTGGTGCTCTCCGGACTGCCGGCGGCAGGGTTTGCCATCATTGCAGGTACCACGATGATGATTCTTGCCCGCGATTACTCGCTGCGGGTGTTCATGAAGCTGGTGGCTCGAGGCTGCCTAGTCATGCTCCTCGGCGTGGCCTTGCTGCCCGTTGGCGGCGAGATTCAGGTGGTGCTCGTGGTGATGGGCGCGGCCATGGCGCTCACCGCCTGGGTGCCGCCGCTGGCCACGGCCTGGAAGGTGGTGCTCTTCGCGCTGGCTACCGCTGCGGCCACGGCGCTCTACGCGCCGTACACCCTTCCGCAGGTCTACCCCCTCGTGGCGTTCCTGGCGTATCTAGTGGCGGGGATGCTGCTTTACGACGTCTACCTCACCCGCCCCCGCCGCACCCACACCATTGTGACCGCGGTGGCGGTCGTCGTCACCGGCATTGGTCTGTGGCAACGCTTCAACCCTTCCATTCCTGGTTGGCTGCGCTTTACCGGTCACACGGGCGTGCTCGGTGAAATTCTTCTCTCTGTGGCGGTTACTGCTCTGGTGCTGCATCTCTGTCTCATCCTGGGCAGAGCTCTGCCGCGCCTGACATTCCCCTTCGCCGCTTTGGGTTCGATGTCATTGACCATCTATATCCTGCACATTCTCACGGCTCGCTATTGGCAAGCCCATGTATCCCTGCACAACACCTTCGCAGCAGTGGGCTTTGTGCTCGCATTCCTGGTGCTGAGCGCGCTATGGCGGAAGTTCTGTGGAAAGGGCCCGGCCGAGAGGGTCGTGGCTTGGGCAATTAAGGAGGTGGCCGCGTAATGACGGCACGAAAGATAACTGCTGTTTTGGCCAGCTCTGTGGTCCTGTGGATCGGCGCTGCGCCGGCCATGGCCCTGGAATTTGCCCAGCCCGCTCCGGACACTGAGGAGAGCGCGGCCGTGGCCGCGCTGCGGATGGGCACGATAGGAAACTTCGGCGATTGCACCGGCACGCTGGTGGCGAAGCAGTGGGTGCTGACCGCCCGCCACTGCTTGGAGTCTGTCAACAACGAGGGCTCGCAGGCACGCTTTGGCCAGGGCAAGGACACCCGTGTCTATGACGTGGACTCTTGGGCAGTGTCACCGACTATTGACGCTGGCCTCATGCATCTCACCGAACCCGTCGCGGGCGTCAAGCCCGCCAAGCTAGCCGATGCGGTGCCATCCGCCGGCGAGAAAGGCCACTTCTATGGCTGGAGCAGCAGCTCCCGCATGGCCCGCAAAGGCCAGCTGCCGATAGCTGAGATGGAAGTAGGCGAATTGCTATCCGGCGGCACCCCACCGGCTAGCCCAGACGAGTCTGGCGAGAAGATGACGCCGGTGGCTCCGGGTGATTCCGGGGCCATGGCTCCTGGCGATATGGCTGTGCCTGCCCCCGGCGGAAAGGTCGCTCCCGCCCCTGGTTCGTCCGACGCGCCCCAGGTGATGGAAGGCGGCGACATGCCAGAGATCGCCGTTGGACCCGACGGCGCGGAAAGTATCCCGGCCGGTGAACTCGGGGGAGTGGGCCCGATGATTGCCGCTGCCATCATGGACGTGAAGTCCCTTAATGGTGAGGGCATGCAAGGCGGCGACTCAGGCGGACCGTTCTTCGTCGACGGTCGCCTTGTGGGCGTGGCCACGGCTGGAACGTCTAATGCGGACCCAGATCTGCCTTCCCCGACTGCGGCGATTACTTCCGTGGTCGAAGTTCGCGACTGGATCGAGGACGTCACCAGCGGCCGCGCTACCGACGGCGTCCGCAACGCCGACAACTCCCCGAAACCGCCGGCCACGATGCAGGTCAGCGCGCCCGTCGCGTGGCCAGCAGGTATTGCTGCGGTAATGGGCCTCATCGCGATTGCCATCATCTCGCGGGTGATTAGTCGCAAGTCTGGTGCTGGGAGGCGGACCAACTAGGCTATTTCTCCATGAAGGAGAAACTCGTTCCGTGTCTCATCGCTGGCGCCATCCTCGGCGTGGTGTTGTGGCTGGCCTCCGGCATGCTCTGGTTGTTGCCGGTGGGCCTAGCGGCGGGCCTTGCTGGCTACCCGCTGCTTGGCATCACGCGCGATGAGTCCCAAGCCCGCAAGCGCCGCGACGACACCTTCCGCGACTAAGCGCCCCACGCCACCGCACTACGCCGCCGCGCACGCTGCTTCACAGTCGGTCGCTCGATGGCACCCCACAAACCGTCGGCAAATGGCACCCCACAAAAGGCATCCGCTAGAAGGCATCTTTGGGGGCTGAAAACGCCATGCGCACGACCTAAAAGGCTTCACTCAGAAGTCTCCAGTCAAAAGGTTCCCTTGGGGGCAAGTAAACCATCTTTAACCAGGCAGAAGGTTCGTTTGGGGGCAAAGAAACCTTTTGACTGGAACCAGGTGAGGAGAACCAGTTGAGAAACCGCCTGCTAGGGCAGAAGGTCAGGGCTGGAAGCCCTTCCGCCGCCTAGAAGATCTCGATTCGCCCGCCCAGGGACTCGGTCTGGCGCAGCTGCGCCACCCAGTTCGGGGCACCCGGGTGCAAGCGCAAGACTGGGCGGGAGGAAATCTTGATCGGGGAGACCGATTCCTTACGAGCCCCCGAGCGGGCTTCGATGCGCGTGCGGGCGCGGAAGCCAGCGTCGGCAAGCGCAGCGATGGACGGCGTATCCGAGGCCAGCGAATCGCGCGCATCCTGCAGCAACTCGAGGGCCTCATCGAGGGCTTGGACCAAGGCCGGCGCGTTGGTCTCACACATCTGGCGGACCAGATCGGGGCGCGTACCCGCCACGCGCGTACCGTCTTTGAAAGAGCCGGCTGCTAGGGACTGGGCCAGGATGCCGCCGTTATCGCCCACCACCGCGAGGGTCTCCGCCAGCACGTGCGGCAGGTGAGAAATGCGGGCCACCGCGGCATCGTGGTTGACCACGCGCACCGGGACGGCCTCCGCGTGGACCATCTGGGTCATGCGTACAACATCGGCAAACGTGGCCTCCCACTCGGCGGGCACGCGCTCCCCGCGGGCCTCGCACTCGGCCGCGAAGTCGTACGTAATAACCCAGGCGGCGCGGTCAAACAGCCCGGTCTTCGAGTTCTCCCAACCGGACTCGGCGGTACCCGCCATGGGGTGACCGCCCACGTAGCGGGCGTCCATGCCGCGCTCGGTGATGAGCTGGCGCACCTCGGTCTTGACCGAGACGACGTCGGTCAGCGGGCAGGTCGGGGCGTGCTCCTGGATGGCGTCGAGGACCTCCGCCACCGCGCTCATGGGCACGGCGATGACGATGAGCGCGTTGTCCGCTTCCGCGCGGCGCAGGATGGCGGGCAGA
Organism: Corynebacterium tardum; assembly: GCF_046717785.1. NCBI lineage: Bacteria > Bacillati > Actinomycetota > Actinomycetes > Mycobacteriales > Corynebacteriaceae > Corynebacterium > Corynebacterium tardum. The sequence goes on from NZ_CP177104.1 coordinate 142,047, forward strand.
TCGTTCGTGACGTCGTAGCCCTGTTTAATGGCGGTGCGGGCGCCGGAGGTGGAGTGGTTGTAGCCGTAGACGGGGTGCTTGCCGGCGACGAGGTCACGCAGGAGGGACCCACCAATCAGACCGAGGCCGATAATGCAGACGGGGCGTTGAACATCTTGAGAACTCACGGTGACAATTGTGGCACAACCCGACTAATCTGACGAGGTATGAGCCATGACGATCTGTCCTTTTCCGTCACCGTCGCCCGTTCCGAGGCGGGTTGGGTGATTCGCCCCTTCGAGGATGACTTCGATGATGTCCAGACCTCGATTAAGGCGGTGCGCAACCTGCGTTCCCAGGGCGCAGCCTTTGCGCTGTTGTGCGTGGAGGATGACTATTTCGTCGTGGTCCGCCCGGTGCCGGGGGATGTGCGGGTGCTGCTTTCCGACGCTACCTATGCCGCCGAAGACGACTTCGCCGCGGACTTCCTGGACCTGCGCGACATCGAAATTCCGGATTTGGACGAGGACGAGTGGGAGGACGCCGACCCGTACGGCGATGGCGACTTCGATATCTTCACCGATCTTGGCCTGGATGAGGACCAGCTGGGCTACATCATCGACAACGATGAGGACTGGCCGTCCGACATGCTGCTGCGTATCGCCGGGGACCTAGGTTTTGGCGATGAGCTGGAGGAGTTCATCGACGGCCTCGACTCGGATGACGCTTAGGCCCGCAGAGGGGCTGGTGCGCGCGGAGGCCCGTATGCACCGCGCCCTGGAGGTCGCGCGCACCACGCCGCCGGGGGATATCCCGGTGGGTGCCGTGCTGTACGACGCCGCCGGTGAAGAACTCGCCACCGGCGTTAACCGCCGCGAGCAGCTGAATGACCCCACAGTGCACGCGGAGGTGGACGCCATACGCCAGGCGGTGCAGGTGCTGGGCGACGGTTGGCGGCTGGAGGGCTGCGAGCTGGTTGTCACCTTGGAGCCGTGCGCCATGTGTGCGGGCGCGATTCAGGCTTCCCGGGTGTCCTCGGTGGTCTTTGGTGCCTTTGAACCTAAGACGGGGGCATGCGGCTCGCTTGTCGACGTCCTCCGCGCCCCCGGCGCCCTCCACGTTCCCGAGGTACGCGGCGGAGTGCTGGAGGGAGAGTGCGCGACCATGCTCACCGATTTCTTCGGTGGAATTCGCTGAGAGCGAATGCGGGCTACGAGCCCTCCAATAACCTCCGAATCGGGTGTAGGCTGGGGGCCACATCAGAAACGCTGATAGATAAAGGAGAAAACTATGGGTGACTTCGAGAACAAGAAGGACGAGTTCGTCGGCAAGGCCAAGGAAGCTGCCGGCGACGTGACTGACAACGAGAACCTGGAGAACGAGGGCAAGGCCGACCAGGTCACCTCTGAGGCCAAGCAGAAGGCTTCCGACGCCGTCGAGGGCATCAAGGATAAGGCCAACGAGGTCATCGGTAACCTCAAGGACTAATTCCTAGCCTTAAAGAGCTGAATCGCTGTCCCCGCCGCCTGGCGTGGGCAGCGATTTTGTCGCTCGGGACGACTCCCGTAATCTGGAACGCGGTGGCGTGTCCGAGCGGCCGAAGGTGATCGCCTCGAAAGCGATTGTTGGGTAACCCCCAACCGCGGGTTCAAATCCCGCCGCCACCGCCACATCCGGCACTCCAGTTTTTAGCTCTGGGGTGCCGGTTTTGTTTATGAATAAGGTGTTCGGGGTTCTTCAGTCTGAAGGGCGAGAAGTTTATTTGTCTTCTCTGCTCCTTTGACCATTGTCCATCCGCTTTGAAGCACCCGCAATGGAAAAATAGAAAGAAGGGCCACCAGCTACGTGGTGGTGTCCTGCTGGCGAGCGTGACACCGTTAGGGCTTCACAGCCCAGCTGGTTAGACTGGTGCACATTCGTGTCCACTACCAGAAGCACCGCGCAGCACAGGCGCGCATCTTAGAGGGGAAACTTTGTGGCAAAGCTGCTCTACCGCCTAGGCCGCTGGTCTTACATCAATCGATGGAAGGTCATCATCGCCTGGATCCTCATCGTGGTGGCGGCCGGCGGTGCAACGCTGGCGCTGATGAAGTCCATGACCACCGAGTACTCTATCAGCGGCACGCCCGCTATCGACGCTACCCAGCGTGCGGTGGAGCTCTTCCCGGAAAACGGCAACCCGGCGAACGCGCCGTCGGTCAACCTAGTCTTCAAGGCCCCGGAGGGGGAGAAGCTCAGCGATCCGCAGAATAAAGAAGCGGTCGAGGACGTGGTGCACCACATTGCTGAGGGTTTGGACATCCCGGAGGGCAGCCAGCAGCGCTGGGGCAACCCGTTGGAGGTCTCGCCGGCGCTGCAGCAGCAGGTCATTGACCAGTTCACGTCGATGGGCCTGCCGGAGGACACCGCGCGGGCGGATGCTGACAACCTCGCCATGGTCAATGCTGATGAAACCATCGCCTACACCACTTTTGATTTCAACGCGGAGAGTCCGTACTCGGTAGCCTCGGAGGACAAAGAGGTGGTCCATGAGGCCATGGATATCGGCCGCGACGCCGGCCTCGAGGTCGAGGCGGGCGGTGCCGGTTTCGGCGATGACATCGAGGTCAACTCCATCTCGGAGATCATCGGCCTGGCCGTGGCGTTCATTGTTCTGATCGTGACGTTCGGCTCGCTGGTCTCCGCCGGCATGCCGCTCATCTCCGCGGTCGTGGGCGTGGGTCTGGGCGCCATGGGCGTCATGATCGCCACGCACTGGATCGAGCTCAACAACCTCACCCCGGTGCTGGCAGTGATGATTGGCCTGGCGGTGGGCATCGACTATGCGCTGTTCATCATGTCGCGCTTCCGGCAGGAGCGCTCCCGCATGGACGGGCCGGATGCCGCCGGTATGGCCGTGGGCACGGCGGGCTCCTCGGTGGTCTTTGCCGGCGCGACCGTGTTCATCGCGCTCTTCGCGCTGCTGGTGGCGCGCATCGGCTTCCTGACCGCCATGGGACTGGCCGCCGCTGGCACGGTGCTCATGGCTGTCCTCGTGGCACTCACCTTGGTGCCGGCTCTGTTGGGTCTGCTCGGTGATAAGGCCTTTGCTGGGCGCATCCCCGGCGTGGCGGGCAACCCCACCAAGCGCCGCCCGCGCCGCAACCGCCCGACCATGGGCAACCGCTGGGCGCGCACGGTCCAGAAGATGCCCGGCGTCGTCATGGCCTTGGTGGTGCTGGGCCTCGGCGCGTTGACCGCCCCGGTGCTGCACATGGAGCTCGCCCTGCCGGCGGATACGACGTCCAATCCGGACACCACTCAGCGCAAGGCCGCGGACCTGCTCTCTGAGGGCTTCGGCCCGGGCATCAACGGCCCGTTCCTCGTCATCGTGGACGGCTCCACCGCCAACCCGGACTCGGCCGCGCTGCAGCCGTACGTCACCAGCCAGCAGGGCGATGACGGCCCGCAGCACAAGGCCGCGCTGGCCTCCTTCATCTACTCCGCGCAGCGCCTCAACCAGGTCGGCGGCGTCAAACACGCGCAGCTGGTGGGCGTGAACTCGGATTCCACCGCGGCGCAGATCATGATCACGCCGACTACCGCTCCGACGGATGAGAAGACCATCGGCACCGCTTCCGCCCTGCGCACCGCCAGTGCCGAGTTGGAGGACACCACGGGCGCCGAGATCGGCATGACGGGCCTGACCGCCGTGCAGCTCGATATCACCGAGCGCCTTGAGGGGGCCATGGGACCCTACCTTGCCATCGTGGTGGGCCTGGCTATCGTCCTGCTGCTGGCGGTGTTCCGTTCCATCTTGGTGCCGCTGGTGGCGGGCCTGGGCTTCCTGCTCTCCGTCGGCGGTGCTTTCGGCCTTACCATCCTGGTGTGGCAGGACGGCCTGACCGGTCTGGTGCCCGCGCCGGGCCCGCTGATTTCCTTCATGCCCATCTTCCTCATCGGCGTGACCTTCGGCCTGGCCATGGACTACCAGGTCTTCCTGGTCACGCGCATGCGCGAGCACATCTCGCGCTACCCGCAGGGAACGGGTGGGCAGTACAGCAAGTACAACGCCAACGACGAGGCCACCATTGCGGGCTTTACCGCCGGTGCCCGCGTGGTCACCGCCGCGGCGATCATCATGATTGCGGTGTTCGTGGCCTTCATTAACCAGCCGCTGCCCTTCATCCAGATCTTCGGCTTCGCGCTGGCGGCAGGCGTGCTTTTCGACGCCTTCTTGGTCCGCATGTCCTTAGTCCCCGCCACCATGTTCCTCATGGGGCACACCACGTGGTGGATGCCGAAGTGGCTGGACAAGCTCATCCCGCAGCTGGACATCGAGGGCACTGCGCTCGAGGAAGAATGGGAGCGCAAGCACGGGGCGGCGCAGCCAGTAGACTAAGGCCTTATGACTCACCCTAAGCCGCAGCTGGAGACCGACCTGTCCTTCGACGTGACGAAGGAGCTGGACTTGAGCGGCCCAGCGCAGCCGGGAAAGCACGGCCGCACCGGTGTTATCCATACCCCGCATGGCGATATCCAAACCCCGGCGTTCATTCCGGTGGCCACCAAGGCCACGGTGAAGACGCTCACCCCGGAGCAGATCCGGTTGACCGGTGCGCAGGCCATCCTGTCGAACGCGTATCACCTCTACCTGCAGCCGGGCCACGACATCGTGGACGAGGCCGGCGGCGTGGCCGCCTTCGAGAACTGGCACGGGCCCACCTATACCGACTCGGGCGGATTCCAGGTCATGTCCCTGGGGGTGGGGTTCAAGAAGGTCCTGGCCATGGACGTGGCGGACCTGACGGACTCCGATATTCGTGCGGCCAAGAAGGAGCGCATGGCCCAGGTGGATGAGGACGGCGTGGACTTCAAGTCCTTTATTGATGGCTCCACGCACCGCTTCACCCCGGAAGTCTCCATGCAGATCCAGCACGGCCTGGGCGCGGACATCATGTTCGCCTTCGACGAGCTCACCACGCTCGTGGATACCCGCACCTACCAGGAGGAATCCGTGGAGCGCACGCGCCGCTGGGCGCAGCGCTGCCTGGACGAGCACGACCGCCTGACTCTCGCCCGCGGTCCGCAGAAGCCGCGCCAGTCCCTGTGGGGCGTGGTGCAGGGCGCACAGTACGAGGACCTGCGCCGCCAGGCCGCCCGCGGGCTGGTGGAGCTCTCCGATCAGGCCGAAGCGAATGGCCGGCGCGGCTTCGGCGGCTTCGGCATCGGTGGCGCTCTGGAGAAGGAGAACCTGGGCACGATTGTGGGCTGGGTGTGCGACGAGTTGCCCGTCGGCAAGCCTCGGCACCTGCTGGGGATCTCCGAGCCGGATGACATCTTTACCGCCGTCGAGGCCGGGGCCGATACCTTCGACTGCGTCGCGCCCACCCGCCTGGCGCGCCGCGGCGGCGTCTACACCCTCGACGGCCGGCTCAACCTCACCAATGCCCGTTTCAAGCGGGACTTCGCGGGCGTGGACGAGGAGTTCGGCGGCTACGTGTCGGAGAATTACTCCCGCGCCTACATCCATCACCTGCTCAAGGCCAAGGAATTCCTGGCGGGCACGCTGTGCACCATCCACAACGTGGAGTTCATGATTCGCCTCGTGGACAACATCCGCGCCGCTATCGACGGCGGCTACTACGAGGCCTACCGCGACGAGTTCCTGGGGCGCTATTACGCCAAGTGACCGGTGACGATGACGTTGTAATCCAGGTCCGTGTAACCGTCGACGGCGCAGGCAATGAGCACGATGCGCCCGGGCACCTCGGTGTTCATCAGGTCGGCGTCGCTGCCTAGCTGGTCCTTGCCTACGAGGAAGGCGTTGTCCACGATCCACTCGCGGCCCGCCCCATCGCCCGAGGTCATGCGGACGTGGGCGCCGTTGAGGGTGGACGTCGTAAAGCGCTGCACCTGCACCCCGTCGAGGCCCTCCACCGTGGTGGGAGCGCCCAAGTCTACGTTGGCGGTAACGACCTCGGAGAACGGGTTGAACACGAGTTTCTGCTGGCCCCAGGCGTGTCCCAACACGTAGGTCGTGCCCTGTTCCGCGGTGGCGGGGGACTGGCCCCAGCCGTCCACCCAGCGCACCATCGTGGCCTGTGGGCCGGCGGGGTTCAGCGGGGTGACAAAAGGCATGGAATCGTACGTGGCGCCCGTGATGGTGGCCGGGCCGTCCATCTCAAACGTGCCGGTCAGGGCGGGTGCAGGGCCCTCATTGAGTGGGGGAGGGGTGGGCGCTGCGCTTGACGACGTCTCACTGCTCACCGTCATCGACTCCGACGCGGCCGCGTCGCTTGTCGTGTCAGACGACGGGCCTTCTTCCGTACCTGAGCACGCCACAAGGCTGAGCGCCGTGGCCAGGCTCAGGGCGGGGATGAGGGAAGTTCGCAGACGCTTAGGCATCGTAGATGTCCTTCCGGTGGCCAATAGCGAATACCTCAATCGTTACTTTCTGGTCGTGGATATACGCCAGAATGCGGTAAGAACCGACCCGATAGCGCCATTCACCTGAACGGTTTGAAGTCAATCCTTTTCCGAGAGCTCGAGGGTCTTCGCAGCCTTCGAGGTTCTTTTGGATCCAGGTCACGATGATTCGCGCATCGAATCGGTCAAACTTCTTTAGCTGTTTGCGGGCTTTCGACGTGAATTCGACGTGATATGAAGTGATTCTCTCCTGCATCTTTAGAGATCCTCGAGGACCTCATCAAGGCTAAACCGTTCGCCAGAATCTTCTGCCATTGCTGCGCGCAGTTCCTGAAGATCGTAGTAGTCTTCGGCCCGTTCTAAAAGCGCTGCTCGGGCAAAATCAGATATTGTACGGCCCTCAAAGGCAGCTAGATTCCGAACGAGTTCAGCGTCGTTATCATCCATGCGAATTGTCAAAGTCGCCATATTTCCTCCTTAACCATCGTGAATACATTGTATTCAATGGGGAGAGCAAAGGGAAGAGAGAAATAGACCCCCGCAGCACAGTGTGTGCCAAGGGGGTGAAAATTCGGGACAGGTCGCTGCTACTTAGATGGCGCTGACGCAGAGGTTTCGGCCTCGTCGATAGGCACGTAATCCTCACGGCGCTTGACCCAGGAGATAACCACGGTGGTCAGCGGCAGCATGATGACCTCGCAGGCGGTCTTCCAGAGGAAGCCCACGACGACGTAGTTGACGAAGCCGCCGAAGGAATCGATACCGATGACGGGTGCTGCGATGGCGCAGAACAGCAGGGTGTCGCCGAACTCACCGACGACGGTGGAGGCGACCAGGCGGGCGATGAGGCCCTTCTCGCCCGAGCGGGCCTTCATCTTCACCAGCGTGAAGGAGTTCAGCAGCTGGCCTACGACGTAGCCGGCCAGGGAGGCGGCGAGGATCTGCGGAACCAGGCCCAACGTGGCCTCGAAGGCCTCCTGGCCCTCGTAGAAGTCCGCGGCGGGCAGCCAGATGGCGATATAGAAGGACAGCGCCGCCAGAATGGCCATGGCGAAGCCGATGTAGACGGCGCGGCGGGTGGACTTGAAGCCGTAGCACTCGGAGAGGACATCGCCCACGATGTAGGCGAGGGGGAAGAGGAAGAAGGCGCCGTCAGTAATGAGCGGGCCGAGCTGGACGCCCTTCGTGGCGTTGATGTTCGAGATGAGGAACGTGACGACGAACACCGTGACCAGCCACGGGTACAAAGTGGAATGTACCGGGATGAATCGGATGCTCTCGCCACCGTGAGCGGTGGTTGCGGTTGCCGATTGATTTGTCATGCTCAGTATCTTTGCACGAAACTGGGGGAACTCTAAATGGGGTAGGCCCAGTATTCACGGTGGGGAGTACTCCTTGAGCCGATTTAAGGTACACATTCCGCTGTAAAACCCCGTTTTCTGCGTGGTCCTTGGGTCGGTGGGGCGAAGAGATTGCTCTACTGGGCAGAAAAAGTATCCGCTGTATGGCATTCTTTTGCTTGCAGAGTTTTCGCGTTCCCTGCGCGTTTCCTGCTCGTTGTGGCGTAGAAAAGCCAGACACTTTTCGGCAGTGTTCGAACACGTGTGGCTGTGCGCGGCGGTGAGCAGGTGCCGTGTCCGGGGGTGCGACTACCTTCACTTTCAGTACTCTCCTCTCTCTGGCTGCGACGCCGCCTTTCTGCCCCTCGGCGCAGGGAGGCGGGGGACGTGGCGAGAGGGAACACGCGTTATAGAGAAAGTCGTCGCAATGACATTTGGTTCTCCTGGCTCCTCGCCGCAGTTCGGCGGCCGCCCGCCGCAGGGCAAGCCCTCGCAGGGCCAGCCTTCCGCGGGTCAGCCTTCTGCAGGGAAGCCCGCGCAGGGCTCCGGCTTCGGTTCGCCGAGTGGCTCCGGTTTTGGTTCCCCGAGCGGATCTGGCTTTGGCTCGCCCAGCCGTCCCGCCTCCGCTCCTAAGCCTGGCTCTAATCCTGGTTCCGGCTCTAACCCTGGTTCTGGATTTGGTTCGGGTTCGGGATTCGGCTCTGGTTCCGGCTTTGGCGCGCCCAGCAGCCCCGCACCGCGCCCGGCGGGTAACTCCGGTGGAGGCTCCGGTCAGGGGTTTGGAAGTGCCCCGGCCGCACCCGCGAGCGCTGGGTCCAACTCTGGGTCTAACTCTGGGGCCAAGTCTGGTTCCGGATTCGGCTCCCCGAGCAGCCCCGGCGGCTTTAGCCAGAAGGCACCGGCGCAGGATTCACAGCGCAAGGCAGTTGCCCCGACCACCCCGACGGAAGGCCCGTGGCCGCTGCTCATCGCGGCGGGAGTCTCCGCTGTCATCGCTCTGATTCTGCTCATCGTGGCGCCGCTGGCCTCCGCTCCGACGCAGGGCCTGTACTTCGGTCTGGCCATCGGCGGCTGGCTCTTGGCGGGCATCGTGTCCTTTATCTTCTTGGGTCTGTACACACTGAAGAACACGCAGCGCCAGGCAGAGACCTTCTATATCGAAAACACCACGCAGACCTTGCTGTACCGCGTCATCATGGGCGGCAGTTTCGTCCTCGTCATCGTGGCGGCCGTGGAGATTGCGTTCTACGTAGGAAAGGCGGTCGGCGCCTAATGAAGAAGTACACTCGCGCACTCGCTGTCGCCGGCACCTTGCTGCTGGCCGGATTCGGCGGAAGCCTGGGCGCCGTGGCGCAAGACGCCCCGCCCGCGCCGCCCGCACCGGATGCCCCGGAGGATAAACCGGAAGAGAACCAGCCGCCGGCCCCGGAGCAGCAGGAAGGCATTGGCTCCGAGTCCACTCTGTCTGAGGTCTCGCAGAAGAACCTGTCCGATTTCGGCTCCTGTATTGCTAGCGAGAAGTCCGCGGACCTGCTCCTCGTGCTGGATCAGTCCGCGTCTCTCGTGGGCTACGAGGGCTCGAAGCCCACGGACGCTGACTTCTTCCGCGTCGATGCGACGTCGGACATTGTGAAGCAGCTGGCCAACTTGGGCCAGGACAATGGCGCGGACATCAACGTCAAGCTCGCCGGTTTCGGCTCCGAGTATTACAGTGACCCCGCCGAGTACGGCGACTGGACTAACGTCTCCGGCAAGGGCGATGCCCTGGACGCGGAGCTGGACAAGTTCCGCCAGGATGACCGCGTCAGCGATCTGGAGACCAACTACGGTGCCGCTTACAACGGCGCGCTCAAGGAGTTCGCCGCCCGCGAGGGCAGCAACTGCCGTTCCATCGTGTTCTTCACCGACGGCAAGTACTACACGGACGCCGAGGCCAACGACCTCAAGGGCGCCCAGGATAAGCTCTGTGAGCCGAACTCCTCGGTGACGGCGTTCCGTAACTCCAACATCCGCCTGTTCAACGTCGGACTCGTCCCAGCCGCGGAGGCCCAGGACCAGATCAGCCAGCTCACCCGCATGGCTGAGGGCGACGATTGTGGCCAGGGCGCAGCCAACGGCGCATTCTTCGACGCGGGTGAGGAACCCGCCGCGCTCTTCGCCGCCTTCCGTAACCTCATTCCGACCTCTGGTGGCGTGACCAAGGAAGGAAACCTCAAGGACAACTTCGATTTCGTCTTGGATGACTCGGTGTCCCCGGTGCGCCTGTCCGCCGTTCCGAAGAACTCGGTGGGCGAGGGAGACCTGGTGCCGACCCTGACTGGCCCGAACGGTGAAGTCGTTGAGCTCACCCCGGAGACCACGAAGGTGGCTGGCGCAAAGGTAACCGTGACGGAAAACGACAAGCTCCCGGGCATGGTTGACATCGCCATGGAAAAGGACGGCGATGACTGGGCTGGCGCCTGGAACTTCGGCTACAAGGTGGCTGAGGGCACCGAGGGCGAGTACCTTGCGTCCGTGGTCATGGTCCCGGGCCTTACCCTGGACCTCAAGCGCGAGGACGGCTCGAAGGTCGAGGGCGGCATCAACTCCGACCAGATTCTCAAGGGCCAGCTTGTCGACGGCAAAGGGGAGGCCCGCTCGCTTGATGGCGAAGGTACGCTCCACGTCGAGTTCGTCCCGGAGGACGGCTCACCCGTGACCCTGGTGGATAACGCCCCGATTACCGATGGCAACCCGGTGGACATTCCGCTGGATAAGGTGGAGGAGGCCGGCGCTGGCAAGCTGGTGACCAGTGTGAACATCACCACCAAGGGGGCAGGCGACCGCCCTGGCTCCAAGCTGGATCCCATCAACGCGGAAACCCCGCTGACGGTGACCCCGGTGAACATGCCGACTGCCGGCTCTGCCCAGACCATCACGATGACGGACAAGGAAATTACTGTCGACGTTCCCGTGACCGGCCCCGGCAAGGTCTGGATTGCGGATCAGACGGTGGACGCTGCTGACGGAATGCTCCCGTCCGGCATCCAGTCCCTCAAGGTGTCCTCCGCGAACAACTCCGAGGACTCCGCCCTCGAGTTGGCCAAGGATGAGAAGAAGACCATCCCGGTCACCCTGAGCGCCGAGGAGATGGCGGATGGCCCGCTGCGCGTGGAGCCCGCCATCACTCTGCAGTCCGCCGAGGACAACCAGCAGATTGAGCTGCCGCTGACCCTGCAGGGCTCCATGAGCGCTCCGATCAGCAAGTCGGCCTTCGGCCTGGCCTTTGTCTTGGCGGTTCTGTTGGCCCTGCTCATTCCGCTGGCCATCCTCTACATCATGAAGTGGTTCGCTGGACGCATTCCGCAGAAGCCGCGCATGTTTGCCAAGAAGATTCCGGTCAAGCGCGAGGGCTCCACCCTCATCCGCACCGACAAGGGCCGCCCGTTTGAGATCAACAAGGATGAGTTCCAGGGCGCCGTGCCGGTCAGCACCACCGCGCGCTCCGCGCAGCTGACCTCCTACGAGGCCAAGGTCAAGATGGGACTGAGCCCGTTCACCGCCGCCCACGTTGAGGTCCAGCGCGATGGCTCCATCGCTGGAACGGGCAAGAAGTCTGGCTCCCGTGCGGTTCTTCCGCTGGCTATTCAGAACACCTGGTTCCTCGTGCGCAACGAGAACGACCCGGATTCCGGCGAGATTGTCCTGACCGTGGACACGCTGGCGCAGTCCGCCAAGTACGACGAGCTGTCTTCCGACATCAGCCGTCAGGCCCTGCCGCTGTTTGACCAGGTCGAGTTCCCCGCAGAGAAGCAGCCGAAGCAGCCCAAGCAGTCCGGTCCCGCCGCGCAGCCGGGGCAGTCCGCTCCGCAGGCGCGCCCGGGCCAGCCCGGACAGCAGCCGCCGCGTGGCCCGCAGGCACCGTCCGGCCAGCCCGGTCAGCCCGGAAAGCCTGGCCCGCAACGTTCCTCGCAGCCTGGTGGCTTTGGCCAGCCCCAGCCCGGTGGTTTCGGCCAGTCGCAGCCTGGCCAGTCCAAGCCTGGTCAGTCTGGGTTCGGCGGCGGCTTCGGCCAGCCCGGTCAGGCAGGACAGTCTGGCCCGTCTGGATTCGGTCAGCCCGGCAAGCCTGGCCAGTCCGGCCCGTCCGGCTTTGGGCAGCAGGGCTTCGGCCAGCCGGGTAGCTCTGGCGGCCCTGGTAATGGCGGTGGCCAGCCTCCTTCACCCGGGTTTGGCCCGCAGAAATAATCCCGCATAAAGACACACATCAGCACACAAGCGAACCCCTTCGAAAGGTAGTTAAAGATGAAGAAGTTCCTCGTCGTCGGTTGCGGTGGCTCCGGCGCCAAGACGCTGGCGTTCATGATGGACCAGCTCAAGGCAGAGCTACGCAGCATTGACCCGAACCGGACGGAGCTGCCCAAGGCGTGGCAGTTCGTCAATATTGATGTTCCGCTCGGTGAGGAGGCTGGCCCGCAGAAGCTGCCGAACGTAACCCAGAATGGTGGCCACTACATCGGCATTGGTTCGCGCCAGAACTACAACACCTTTGATGAGGGCGTGTCCAGCAGCCTGGGTCGCGCGGGAAAGCTTGGTGAGATCGCCACCTGGGCCACCCGAAATCCGGCCTCCAACGACGTCAAGCTAGCAGACGGTGCCGGCCAGTACCGCGCCATCGGCCGCATGCTGACCCTGCCGCACCTGAAGGAAATCCGCCAGGGGCTCAAGGCAGCCGTCGATGAGATGTTTACTCAGGAGGCAATCCTGGAGCTCAACGACCTGAACTATAAGCAGACGAAGCACGAATCGAATACGGGCAATGACTCCCCGATCGTCCTGGTGGTTTCCTCCATGGCCGGCGGCGCCGGTGCCTCGATGTTCCTGGACGTCTGCCGCGTGTTGGGCACGATCCCCAACGTGGACCCGAAGGCAACGCTGATTTACATGTACACCCCGGAAATCTTCTCCGGGAACAAGTCTGACGACATGGCTGGTGCGTGGCCGAACTCCCTGGCCATGTTCGGTGAGGTAGTCGCCGCACAGATGGGCAACTCCTACGAGCATGACTGCGCAATCTTCGAGGCCTTTGATATGGGTACTCCGCCGCGGGAGCAGACCTTCGGTCGTATCTTCCCGATTGGTTCAAAGATGGGCACCACGAGCGCCCGGTTTGGCGACGGTTCGGCGATGTCCATCTACCGCGGCCTGGGCCGCGCCCTTGCGGGCCTGATGGCCTCGACGAAGGCGAGCGACAACCTCGTTTCCTACGCGCTGACCAACACTCCGGCCGGCGACGGTGGCCGCCGCTACTTCGGCTGGGATAAGTCCTCTGGCGGAACCCCGTGGGGCCGTCTGCCCTGGGGCTCAATGGGCTACGCCCAGATTTCCATGGGCCGCGACCGCTTTGCCGAGTATTCCTCTCAGCGCCTTGCACGCAGCGCCTTTGAGCGCCTGTTTAACGGCCACCTCGATCCACAAAACCCCGCGGCCGGCGAGATGCAGATCAACAAGAAGCTGGAGGAGCGCCTGCCCCAGGCTTTCGCTGACGTCACGCTGGATCCGTCCTGGGCTGCCGGCGGACAAATTGATGACAACAGCGTGTGGAACTGGCTGAACAGCATCTTCGGAGGCCAGGCCCAGCAGGCAGCGGATAATGCCGCGCGGCAGCTGCAGAACTACATTCCGGTTGGCCAGGGCCGCAACGTCAATGAATGGCGCGCGGAGTTCGAGGGCAACATGGCAGATCCGCAGAATGCACAGGCTATTTCCTCCTTGCTGGACGGCGCTGCCTACGACATTGTTTACCGTTACGTCAACTTCTTCAGTGACGGCGTTCTGGCCATGGTTGAGGCCGAGATGGCTGCGGTGGGCGTGCCCTACGTCCGCGAGGTGCTCTCCAAGATCACGGATGTGCTCACCAACTCCGACGGTCTGAAGCCGCGACTGGCGGACTACTCCGAGCGCTACCACAACAGCTACGTGCTGGCTCTCCCGGAGGGCTCTGATCCGCACCTTAGCCCGCTGACCGGTAAGGGGAAGATGACGGACCCGACCCCGACGGTCAACGCGTTGACGAACCTCTACCAGCAGCAGTTCTACTCCTACGTTCTGATGTCCATTGCGAATCAGCTCAAGGATGTTCTTCGAGACTATGCAGATGAGAACCTCTTCCATCTGAAGCGCGAGCTTGGAGACGCACACGCGGTACTGGAGAAGGCCATTAGCAAGCGTCCGGAGACTAATAGGCTGGCGGACGTGCGCACCGACGAGGTTAACGCGTGGCCGGAAGAGCACGACGAAGTCGTTGAGACGCGCTTCAAGGGCGCCGAGAACGAAATCATGCTCACGGACGTGGAAGCCTTCATCACCGACTACCGGGACCAGATGCTGCGCACCATCCAGGGACAGAAGTCGACGTCGGATGTCTCCAGCTACGAGCAGGCTTACCCCTTTGCGGTGCGTTCTGTAATCCGCGGCGAGTGGGAATCTCTGGACGCTACGAAGGCCCCGAATGACACGCTGGCGCCGCAGAAGCGCACTAACGACGCGTACTCCAACCGCGCCGGCTGGGTCTCGAAGTTCCTGTCTCGTCACCCGCAGACCGGTGAGTCCCGTGAATCCCAGCGCGCGCACTACTACGCCAAGATTCGCCCGAGCGACCTGCTGGAGCGCTCCCGACAGTGGATCAACCGCCGCGACTACGAGTTCCAGAAGTTCAACTCCGTGGACCTGCGCCGCTACCTCACGCTGACGCCGGACATCAATGAGGTCGAACACGACGAGCGCAAGCGTCGTTTCGTCGAGGCCTTCCAGCTGGCGCTGAGCAATGCTCGCCCGCTCGCTGCGGTGGACGATGACATGGTTCAGCGCATCCACGGCAAGAAGGTCCAGTACACCTACTCCTTCTCCGACATTCCGTTCGCTGAGCTTGGCTCTGAGGAAACGGGCATCGCGGCGAAGCTTGAAGCCGTCCTGAACACTCCGGAAATCGACGGTCCGTCCAGAACCGCGCTGCAGAACTCCCTCAACATGGCGGATCACGTCCGCCATATTGAGATTTTCGGTTCCTACCCGAACTACTCGCCGATCGTCTTCTCCTCCATGTTCAGCTACATTGCCAAGGACATTGAGAAGCAGGACAACTTCGACGGCTCGTGGTGGTCGGAGCGCCGTACCCGCCCGCTAGCCGCGGCTCTCCCGCTCACCGAGACCGAGCGCCAGGCAATGGTCGCCGGATGGATCATCGGTCGCATCACCGGCCGCGTGTATATCTCCAACCCGGATGCTGACAACGCCGCGGCGCACATCTTCGATGACACGCAGGGTGGCACGAACGATTGGGTAGACTTCCCGAACCCGATGCTCATCTCACCGCGCCGCATGATTAAGAAGTCCGACTGGATGACCTCGGTCCTCGAGTCCATCTTCATCGCCTACGCCAAGGTGCAGGAGTCTGGACGCTATGGTTTCGCCTCCTCCCTGTACCCGTACCAGTTGCTGCGCGGGCTTTTCGACGACGGTGAGGACTTCGCCCACTCCGGCGCCTCCACCCACCCGCTGGTTCACCGCTTGGCAGAGTTCCTGAGCACTGGCGAGATGCCTAACCGCGGCACCGTGGGCTCCTCCATCCAGGACCGCTACGAATCCTTCGTGGCGGAGCTGGATAAGTTCGTTCGCGGCGCTGACCACTTCGTCCCAGGCCACCGCAACTCGCTGCCGGGACAGGGCCGCCAGGACAAGCCCTTCGCGGAGATCCGCTCCCGCGAAATAGCCTCGATGACCCCGTACTACCGTGATCTGGCGCAGGACGTCATCGCCATGGTTCCGGTTATTCGTAACTACCTTGACCAGGCCAAGACCGCCGCGGAAAACCCAATGGCTCAGCCAGCACCGCAGATGCGTGACTCCGACAACGGGTTCTCGCAGTCCTCTGGTCCGAACTCCCTCCTCAACGATCTGGATGACACCTTCTAATGACGAACGTAATTATCTTCGGACATGGACCCACGGCGGATGACATCCGCTCGCGCCTTAGCGACCTGCGCGCTGTCGGCCTGTTGCAGGACTTCCTGTGGATCGACTACGCGCACCCCACTACTGGCGCGGTTGTTCGCTCCTTCACGGAAGCTGGCACCGCGCGGCTAACCTCTCTTGACGAGGCCCTGCGTGACATCACCGGTGATGCCCTGCTCGTCACTATCGACCCGATGGACCCGGAGCAGCCGCAGGACGTTGATCAGCTCACGGCGTGGGTTGCTGCGGTCGACCAGCGCCTGATTCAGGCTTCCAACCTGCGTGTACGCCTGCTGCTGTCGGCCCTGCCGGTAAAGCCGGTGACTGTGCCGCCGCTGCAGGGCTGGAACAATCTTGTGCTCTCCCCGGAGGAGGGCGGCACCCCGTCTTCGACTCGTATCCGTCCGATCCACCGCACCCAGGATGGTTTCGAACTCGCACAGTTCGCCGCCCCCGCCGTTGCCAGTATCTTCGGCCTGTGGCGCGGAATGCCGGAGCCGGCCGTGTTCGACCCGGACACTCACCGCCTGATTGAGACGGGCGACCGCCAGCGCTTCCGCCTGGTGCGCGCCTTCCACCGCACTATCGACGCCAGCGAGATCGAAGACAACATCCGCAAGATCGTCTTCGACCCGACCCAACGCCTGCCTCGTCCGCAGGTGACCAACAGCTCCCGCGCTGTGCATTACTCCAACCCGGAGGATTTGACAGACCAGCTGTCTCAGGTTTTCATTAGCCAGCAGATTTCTCCGCTGGTCAGTGTGGCGACGGAGTACGAGGAGCTGCAAGGCCAGAAGGTCAGCGGTTGGGCAGCGCTGAAGAACAACCTCGGCTTGTACTGGGCCAACGTCGTGGGCAAGCCGCAGGAGTGGGTAGACGGCCAGCGCGGCGCCGTAAACAAGAGCGCTGCGACCTTCCTTCAGAAGATGCTGTACGGCGAGAACTCCAGCATGGAGTTGGTGGTAAACGGCCACTCGGGCAAGTCTGGTGGTGCGACGAGCGTAGACCAGCTGCGTGAAGCAAGCGAGCAAACCCTGAGTATGGCTCGCGAACAGGGCTTTGACCTGGGGCAAGAACCGCAGCTGGCGCAAACGTGGGAGGCCTACCACGACTACGCCTTGGGCCTAGTGGACGGTTCCTGGAGCGAAAAGATCGATACCCGTGGTCTTCGCGATAACCAGAACAACATGTACATCGTCCAGTACGGCGGCCAGTCTGTGCAGGACCTTACTGCCTCATTTAAAGGCTTCCATCCGCTGATGACGAGCACGCTGGGCTACAAGCACGAGTCTCAGGCAACTGTGGCTCCCTTCGATCCCGTGGGCGCGGACCGCTTTGCTGCGGACATCGAGTACACCAGCCAGCAGACACGCAACGAGGCGGTTAACCGCAAGAAGCATGAATTCAACGTCTGGCGTGCCAAAAACAGCACGACGTTTGCTTGGAAGGTGGGCCAGGGAATCGCCGATACGCTGCGCTCCGCGCAGGACAAGTACCGCGCCGCTCACGCCAAGGCCCGCGAGCTGGAAGAGGTTGCGAAGAATTTCCAGGCGCGCGACTTCAACAAGGAAAACAAGGTACTGGCCCGCAAGCTCCGCGGTATGTGGCTGGGCCTGTTCATCGTACTAGCCCTCATGACCTACATGGTGGCTGGTTGCTACAACCCGGACCTGCCGCTGGGCGAATACTTCCAGTGGTTTGACTGGCCGTGGTACGTGGTGGGCATCATCATCGCGGTGCTGATCTTCCTGGTCTGTTCGTGGGCAGTCTTTACTAAGGCACAACGTGAAATTTTCGACTACGTGCAGAGGCGTAAGCTGCTGGAGCGTAATCAGGAAATCGCAGCTGGAAACCTGGCTGTTGCATCTGCAGAAATCGGCCGGATTTCCAACGCGTACAACCAGTTCCTGAGCTGGTCTGCGCTGCTGGGCCGCGCGATCTTTGCCCCGTTCGGCCGCAAGGAGACCTTCAGCGACCACCTGCACACTCCGCAGTCGGGACTGCCGGAGAACGCGCGTATTGCCCAGGCGGAGCTCAACCGTGACAACGCGGTGCGAATGACCGATGAAATCCGCACCTACATCTACCAGTCGGAGTGGGCGCACAAGTCACTGAAGTCCTTGCTGGATGACATGAACGAAGCGTTCGAGCGCAACCGCACCGGCCACACGGCCGTTGCGCTGCACGACATGTGGGGCATGGGCGGTTTGAGCACCGGCACGCCGCTAGACAACCTGTCCCGCAACCTGGACAGCCGCTACATGGAGGACCGCGACCTCAAGCAGCAGGCGTGGCAGAAGGTCATCACGGATCCGCGTATGACCCGCAGCCTCCAGCAGTACCTGGGCCGAGTGGTCTTCCGCGAAGAAGGCCAAAAGCGCAGCCAAAGCACCAGTGAGTTCCTGGCCGGCATGAATCAGGACAAGGGTGCCTTGCAGGCGTTCAGCTCTAATTCCCTGACGAGCGCCGGCGGTGCTGAGGGCTACACGGAGATCGATGGCGACCGCACACGAATTGTGGAAGTCGATAGCGAAACCGCGCTGACCAGCCAGCTGTCCCGCTCGGTGACGGTGGTCCAGTACGGCAAGATCACCGACTTCAAGTACCTCATCGCGGACAATTCGACGAGCGGCTACGACGTGCATGACGCCGCGGCACTGTCGCTCGATGACCTAGATGACACCGACCATATGTCCTTCAGCAGCCCGGTAAGCAATCCGCTCAACAACACTGACCAGGAATCTTCGCAGGGCCACCAGGCACCTCCCCGCCGCGGCGGCGCGCCCGATTTGTCGGACTTGGACGAGACTTTCTAAGGAACGTTGATGACACACAGCTCGAAATTCACCATCAAGGATATTCCGATGAGCCAGCTCAAGCCCCTCCATGATCTCCAGCAGGTCAGCGCTGATGATGTGCGTGCTTCGGTGTCTGCACCCTTCAGGCAATTCGCTGACCAAATCGCTGCCGCGTTCAATGGCCAGAGCGTCGATGTCCCAGATCAGCGCGCAGAGGCACTGAATGAACAAGCCGCCAAGGCTGCCCAGCAATCGGTGTCGCGCCATTCCTTGGAGGACCAGCCCTCTGCGCCGCAACATTCTGATAGCTCTGCGGGCCCTGAGGAAGCATCTTCGGAACCAGCGGCTCCAGCTCTTGACCTGGCTGCAGAATGGGAGAGGATTCGGCTGGCCAAGGCGCAGAAGACCCAGGTCAACGAAGCCGACTACATCAATATTCCTGGCTTCAAGATTGACGCAAAGTACGAATTTCGTGAGCAGCCGGGATGGGTGCCGCCGGGAATCAAGTTCGAGGTCGAGGTTCCGGCCAAGGAGGAGGCGGAGGACTCTGCCGAGGACGTTGGATACGGCGCCGAGCCGGAACCACAGCCGGAAGACAACGATCAGCGCCACCCAGTTAGGCTGTGGTGGCCGGAGCTGGAACACGCTCCCAACGAACTGGTTATTTACCGCGTGGTGGGAGCAGATTCGGTGATGAACCCGACGCCGGAGGACGGTGAAGACTTGGTCTTTACCCAGGGCACTGCCTACCGTGACCACAACCCGGGTGAGCAAGGCCTACGCCACTACGCCGTTTGGGCGTATAAGGGCAAGGGCCTAGAAGAAGTTATTAACTCTCAGCCGTACTTCATGGGAGAGACTGCGGTGGTCTTCCCACCGACGAACGTTCAGGTTTCCACCATTAAGGGAGCCATCCAGGTGTCCTGGGACTTGTTGCATGGGCACGAGAGCGCTCTTGTCTATGCGTGCAGGGACACCGAAAAGGACGTCCTTTCCCCGCGGTTTGAGCAAGCCGTGGACTCCAGCGGACTCAAGGCCACGATCCCGGTGCAGGAAGCCGGCCAGACCATGGTCATCTCCTTGCTGGGGCAGGCGCAGTTCCGCGACGCAACTGAGCAAAGCCCTGACGTCGTGGCTGTGCAGCGCACGGTCAAGATGGCCAGTGAGCTGGAAAAGATGGAGCTGACGCGCTGTGAGGGCCGCCGTGATGGCGGAGAAGACAAGATCGAGATGGATTGGTACTCGCCCAAGACAGGCGAGGTCAAAATCTACCTCACCCCGAATCCGCCGCAGGCTGAGCTGCGCACCGCCGCCGTGCCCAAGACCTACGTTGAAAGCGCACTCGCCAGCGCCATCGCGGAAAGCCGTGGCACGACGGAGCCGGGTTCCTTCCAAACAGCCAACGTGCCGTGGCCTTCGGACTGGTACGAAATCTACGTCACGCCGGTGAACTTTAATGACGCCGATGCGTGGGTGGGCGAATCCAAGGTTTTGCAGCGCGTCCAGTCCATTGAGGAGGACCAGTACCGCCTGATCGAGCGCGTGGATAGCCAGCTCATCACTTTTGACTGGCCGCAGGGCGCTATCGCGGTGGAGTACACCACCAGCGAGGGCGTCGATCAGGTTCGTGAGGAAGACTACGACCTTCAAGGCGGCATTCGCCTGCGCCTGAAGCCGCACGGAGAAACCGTCACGCTCCAGCCCTACGCTGTGTTCGAGGGTAAGCGAACCGTGGGTGACAAGCTGGAGATCACCTACGAAGGCTTCCGCCCAGTGACCTACGACATTATTCACGACTCAACACGAGGCACGGCAGACGTGTTTGTGTGGAGCTTGGGCAATGGGGACAAGCGTGAATTCACCTGCCAGATGGTCTACCGCGCCGATCGCCTGCCGCTCTACCCCGAAGACGGTCAGGTGCTCACCGGTACCAAGGACGGTGTCCAGCAGACCACGTTCACCTTCTACGAGCTGGCGGGCGAGCCCATGGCGCATGCGAAATTCACGGTGGATCTGCGGGAGCACATCAATCGCGGTGGGTACATCCGCCTGTTCGCGGTGGAAAGCGCCGATAGCGGCTACGACTCTTCCTTCACTGGATTCGGAAACGAGGATCTCTACAGCAATTTCGCTGGCGGTGAAAGCGACTCTTCCTCCAACCTCAGCGCCTTGGACAAAGCCGTCGTGGTGGAAAAAGACGTTGCGAATAAGCTGGGCTTTGCACCACAGGACTATAGCCAGAACCAGCAGTACAGCGAGCACTACGCCGAGCAGTACAACGAGCAGTATTACCAAGGAGGCCAGTAGCCATGAGCGGTGCTTTTAGTTACGCTTCCTTCTCCCGCTCGAATGGCCGCGCCGGTGGCTGGGGAGTGGGCAGCAAGGCGGGTGACATCACCCGGGAGGAGCTCTCTGAGCTGATCTCCTACGTCCCCACGACGCTCAACAACGGCAAAAACATTCCGGATTTTCCTTCGGACCAACAGCGCGCTGAGTTGGTACGCCGCACGGCGGTTTTTGCACTTACGCCTGAGGCCGACAAGTGGGTGACCATGGTGTCCGTACCAGCTGGTCTGGATGCGACTGGCCGTGGCGGCAACGTGTTTACCTACACGGCAATCACCCGCACCGGCACGCCGCCGGCGCCGTCGGCGGTGCTGTACTCCTCCGATATCCCGACGCCCTTCTCTATCTACGAAGTGGACAAGGTGCAGATTCCGGCGGAGATTAAAGCTCGCGGCCCGCTGACCTCGGACGTGTTGCTTGATGAATTCTTGGACGGCGAGTTCCGCCAACCGGATCGCCTGCCCCCGGCGTTCCGTTCCGTAACTCCCAACCCGGACTCAGCATTCAACCGCGAGCTGGTGAGTGCAATGGCCACGGTGTTGGATTCCTCCAACGGTTTCGTCATTCTGGTGGCCCCTGATAACCAGGCGGCGCTGTGGATTGCGGCCACCGCTCGTGAGGCAGGGGACGACGGCTTTGGCTTCTCCACGTTCGAGCGGGTCGCCGCAATTAACGAATTCCCGCTGAGCACCTCCACGATGATTGTGGTGCCGCCCAGCGAGAAAGGTCGCTTGGCGGACACAGCAATTTCCGGAAATCCAGTGGTCTTTGCTGTGGATGAGGCCATTCCAGACGTCAGCGGGTTCCAGCGTTCCTCTGCTGAGGAAGCGCCGGAGACCGCAGCGCAGGATGCCCAGGATGAGCACGGTGGCGAGCCCGAGCACGACAGCCACGAAAGCCACGACAGCGCTGAGAATTCCGCGGCCGCTCACAATGTGTGGGCGGAGGACGCGTCGCCCTTCGGGGCGCCGGTGTCCGGCAATTCTCCTTTTGCTGCCGCACCAGCGTCGTCCACGGAGCTCCCTACGGGTCCCACTGAGAAGGGCAATGAAAGCACGATCGGCATGCCGGTGAGTGCCGCGCACGATAATCCCTTCGCGGATCCTTCCGCGGTGCAGTCGGCAGCGGAGGAATCTCCCGCTCCGGAACCTACGGTTGCTGCTCAGGATTCGCCTTTCGCATCCTTCCCGGCCAGCGCCTCTGAGGGGGCAGATAAGGGGCCCGACAAGCACGCAGAACCCTCGGAGCAGCAGGTAGCCCCGTCTGCGGCGTGCAATGCAGTAGTCCCGGGCCTCAGCAACGATGAGTGGCAGATGCTCACAGACTTCGACCCGCACTGGTGGGCCGAGTACCTCGATACCCACCGCGGACGCTCGATTCAGCTGGCATACCTGGACAAGTCCTCCTTGGAGGGAGGGCTGGATAAGCGGCTGATGTCCGCTGTCCTTGCCTCCTGGGTCTATTACTTCCCGCCCGAGTATTCGCTGCTCGCGGCTGACGCTCTGGATCAGTGGCAGCCCGCGGATATCGAGCAAATCATTAACCTGACCGCTACCGGGTTTGCGTTGACGATCCGGAACGATCCGGGTAATCGCCACGCTGGTGAGCGGGTGGCCCGGGTGCTCGACGCCGTCGGCTACAAGCTTGATGAATTCACTCAACACCAGCAGCAACAACACATCCCGCCGCAGCCGACTGCGGGACAAACACCGCCTACGGCGCCGAACCAGTTCGCGGAGCCGGGGCGACAGCACTCCGGTTTCGGTCACTTTGGTCGCGGCAGAGGCAACGGATTCCACGGAAGGTAAGGAAGCGTTATGGCTAAATACACACTGCGGGACGGCGAGTCCCTCCGCATCGGTTCGCAGGGCAACCTCACCGTTGAAGCTTTTGAGGTCGGCGTCGGCGGCGCCGCCATGGAGCTGGTCATCTTGGGCGATGACGTGCAGGCAGCGCGTGTGCACGATCTCGCGCTTATGGTGCACTCTCTGCCGGCTAGCGCCACCATTCAGGTACAGCCTAAGAATGGCGGTACCTACTCCAAGCGCAGCGAGGTTCGCCTCCGCGTCAGCAACGGCATCGATGATATTTCCTTCCCGCGCGTGCTGATCGACGCCGCGGAGGATTCCCCCGAGCGCCTCGCCGAGGTCACCGCGGGCCCCGAGGGATTGTTCTTTAAGGCCTTCGGCAGCACCGAGGGCGCCGGCATCACCGACTCGGCGCGTGAGGTTCGCTCCAAGATGCGCCGTGCGGAGCTCGACGTGTCCGGGCTCGATGCGGTCACCGCTATCATTGACGGCTCCGCCTCCATGCAGGTCAATGCCACTCCGCGGACGATTGAGGCGGCTGCCAAGTACATTGATGCGCTGTCAGATGCCTTCAAGCAATTCCGTGCCACCGATGGTCAGGACAGCATCCAAACGCACAAGGTAGAAGAACTCACCCGCTTCATCGGCACTGTCGTTGAGAACGGCGCTGAGCGCGTGGGCCAGCGCCCCTGGGGCGGGCAGACGCTAAAGGCGACGACTTCTCTGGCTATCTACGTCACGGATTCTCCGGTGGCGTCCATGCTCAACACCGGCGTGCCTACGGTGGTCCTCATCGTGAGCACCATTGGCCGGCAGGAGCTGGAGCTGGCCCAAGCGAATGGCATCCCCTCCCAAGTGGCCTTCGCGGTTATCGATGAACAGGTAGCCAACCAGCTCGATTCTGGATCCAACGCGGAGCTGGCAGAGCTGACGGACCGCGTCACCGCCATGCTGAAGGAGGCAAAGTAAATGACAATGGCTAAATGCCCCTGGACTTTTAAGCCGCTCGAGGATGGAGCCACGGTGAGCCCGTACACGCAGCGCGAGCTGCCGGACGGGTGGACTGATTCGGTGACGCACTGCGTGGCCATGGCAGGCGCGCGTAACTCCGGAAAGTCCCTGTACACCGCCGTCATGATTAAGCAGCTCAAGCAGCTTGCGCATAAGCACGATCGTTCCGTTCAGCCGGCGGATAGGTCGACGCGGGAGCGCTACGAGGAGGTCTACGAGAAGCCGCTCTTTGAGGAGATGCGTGCCATGGACCCCACCCCGAGTGCCGTGGCTACCGACGCCTACCAGCGCGACCCTCTCATCTTCGAGCTGGGCAAGTGGCCGGACCCGCAAGGCGTCGAACGGATGAATTACCTGGTCTTCCGCGATGTGGCGGGCGAGGACCTGGAGAATCCGCCGGAGAGTGAAGCGGACCGTGAGAACCTAGCTTTCTTCACTTATGCTGACCTTGTTATTTTCCTCTTCGATCCGCTGCGCGTGAAGCAGATTCAGGACTATATTCACGGCCTGATCCCCAACATCGGTGAGCTTGGCGCGGACTCCCTCAGCGTCCTTGACAACCTGTTGGATCTGCTGGATACGGACACCCCACCGCCGCTGGCAGTGACGATTTCGAAGTTCGATACCGTCCAGAAGCTCGAGCAGGTTGATGATGCCCGCTGGAAGAAGATCATGGGCAACAAGGGCGCGGCCTTCCGCCGTGATACTGGCTGGAACTTCAGCGAGTCGGATCGTCTTATGGTCCACCAGGAGGCCGACTCCCTGCTGCGCTTCCTCGGTGCGCATGATCTCATCAACAAGCTCGGCGCGGCCGCACCAGCTGCTGGCAGCTTCTTCGTAGTCTCCGCGCTGGGTGAGGCACCGACGGGCCGTAAGCTGGCGCGCAGCGGTATCGCTCCGTACCGCGTGCTGGATCCCATCCGCTGGTTGTTGAGCCGCCATGGCGTGTTTAATCAGGAGGTCTCATGACGTTCGGAAGCCCCCAGGGGCCGGGCTCCCAGTTCGGCGGCCCGCCGCCGAATCGCCCGCAGGGTCAGCCACATCAGTCGGCAGCATCGGCGGGTAGCGCCTACGCCACCCAGGATTACCGCTACGGAAATGTGGCGGAGTCTCAACGGGAGACGCGCCGCGCAGCGGACATGAAGGCGCTGTGGGCGCCGTGGCCACTGAAGATCGTGGCAGTTATTGAGCTTTTCATCTGCGCCTACGGGGTCTACACCATCTGCCAGCTGGTGGCGCATGAAAACAGCCCGACGGCCGTGAGCCGCATGGACCGTCTCTCCACCGAGTTTGGTGTGCTCATTGGCTTGTTGGTGCTCCTCGTGTGCGTGCTCACCACTTACGTCCTGCACGCTCAGCAGGTAGCGCGCATCGCCTTGACCGCCATCAGTGCGGTGTTGGTGCTGCTCATTCCGGTGGATTCGGTGATGCCGGTATCCATTGCTTCCGCCGCAGTCATTGTGCTGCTGTGGCTGCCTGCCAACCGGCGGTGGTTTGGCGGCACGGCGTAGTGGCTACGTAGTAGATAACCAGCCTGCCAGGCACGGCAAGAAGGGGCGACCGCTTTAGCGGTAGCCCCTTTTTTCGTGCCCTCTTAGGCCTTCTTGCTCACTTTCTCCATGGCCTGGGTATTGCCTGCGGAAGCGAAAAGATTGTACGCCAGTTTATACATGTTCCGAGCACGCTGATGTGCATCGGCGGAGGTATAACGGTCACCGAGGAGCTCGGCCACCTCTGCCAGCGCACTCTGCTCGTCCGGGTGGGCAGCTTCCTCGATCGGATGCTTCTCTAGGAAGTTGAGCAAGACTTGGGTGGACTCGAACAGATTTCCAGTCTGGATCCGCAAAGACTCTGAGTAGAGCACCGTCCACCTCGCAGAAGTGGGGAGGCTGCTTAGCTTCATCGAATCCACGTAGCGTGAGGCCAGAATGTCGTAGGCTTCGTCCGGATCGCGGTGGCGTACCTCGAGCAGGATCGTCCGCAGGAGGGATTCCAGCTCGCCGTCGAGATCGCCGCTACGCGCATACTCCTTGGCGGCAGCCCTAAAGCACGCCTCGCGCTGTTTGTGATCATTCTGAGAGTTTGCCCCGGCGTCGAAGTAGAAGCGCGCCAGCATCCGTGCGGGGAGGCTCTTGTAGGCGTCCTCGCGCCGGGCCTGCGAGAGGATGTTAAAGGACTGCTTGGCCACCTTCGTGCGGTCTGCGTCCGACTCGGAGGCCCACAGTGCGCCCACGGCAGAGTTGAGGATGACGGAGAGGATGTCTTCCCGGGAGGCACCTTCGCCCTTGAAGTCTCCGGTGGTTGCAGCGTTGTTGATGGCTACAAAATCTTTGGCATGCACCTTCGGGTTCGAAGCAGTGGTTGCGCTTTCCAGCCGGGAGCGCAGCTGCGACAGCGATTCCGCGGAGGTGGAGTTTTGGGAAGAGGTGTGCGCTGCCCCGGGAGCGTGGGCGGCCTGCGCAGCTTTAGCTTCCTTGGCCGCGCGGGCCTCCTTCTCTGCCTGTGCTGCTCGTGCTGCTCGTGCTGCCTGTGCGGCCTTTTCTGCCTGCGCTGCCTTTTCGGCCTGTGCGCGCTCGCGAGCTTCCTGTTCTTCTTTTTCCTTGGCGGCAGCAAGTGCCTGCTGCACCCTGCCATCGCCGGCGTCAGCGGCCTTGGCAGCGAATTTCTCTGCCTGATTTCGGTCCCCGTTGTTCAGCCATGCGAGAGCGATGCGCGAGTAGCCGTGTCCCACCAGCTGCGGTTGGCCGGTAATGGCGCCGAGCGAGGCGATGGTCAAGGAATCATCTACGTTGTCGATGGTCCCGGCAGTCTCACGCAGGATCTCGCGAGCCTCTAGGTAGTGCGCGGCGGGGGCGGCGTCCTCGATGCTGCCGATAAAGACATCATCGTTGATCACGCGTTCAATCTGGCTATCAATGTGTGCGGACTCGGAAGTGGGAAGCGTGAGCCCTGACTCTTGAGAACGCGCATAATCCAACATGCGCTGAGCATCGGCGGGATCAAGGAGAGGAAAAGTCACGTCAGAAGCCATAACGGCGATTCTAGTAGAGGAATCAGACACTCGCGCCTTTCGTAGAATGGTCCCCATGGATTCTCTCAACCCCGCGGGGCGCTACGCCCCGAGCCCGTCTGGTGATCTGCACGTGGGTAACCTGCGCACTGCGCTTCTGGCGTGGTTGTACGCGCGCTCGAGCGGGCGGCGTTTCGTGGTGCGGGTAGAAGACATTGATACGCAGCGCTCCTCCCGGGAGTCGGCGGCCCGGCAGTTGGAAGACCTTGCGGCGCTGGGCCTGGACTGGGATGGGGAGGTCATCTACCAGCAGGATCGCTATGCCGCGTACGAGGAGGCGCTGGCGCAGTTGCCCACGTTTGAGTGCTACTGCTCCCGTAAGGACATCCAGGAGGCTTCCCGCGCGCCGCATGCCATCCCGGGGCAGTATCCGGGGACGTGCCGTGCGCTTTCTCGCGATGCCCGGGCCGCCAAACGCGCCGAACTCGCCGCTCAGAACCGCGTCCCCGCCATCCGCCTGCGGGCCGAGGCCACCGACTACACCATTCATGATGCTCTGGTGGGTGAGTACACCGGCGAGGTCGATGACTTTATCCTGCGCCGCGGCGGGCAGCGGCCCGCCGACCCCGCGCAGGGCATGGACTGGGCCTACAACCTGGCGGTGGTGGTCGATGACGCCTACCAGGGAGTCGACCAGGTCGTGCGCGGCGATGACCTGCTGTCCTCCGCGCCGCGCCAGGCCTACCTGGCGCACTTGCTGGGCTACGACGAACCCGAGTTTGTACACGTGCCGCTGGTGCTCAACCCGGCGGGAAAACGGCTCTCGAAGCGGGATGGGGCGGTGACCCTGCGCCAGCTGCTGGAAGAGCCGGGGCGGGGCCCAGGGGACGTCGTCAAGCTGCTGGCCCGATCGCTAGGCTACGAGGCCAGCACGGCCCCGGAACTCCTCGCGAAGTTCCGGCCGGAGGAACTGCCCCGTGAGCCTTACGTGTGGGACGGGACTGTGTAGCTCGTTTCTTTCGCGGTACCGGTATCCTGTGGGAGGAACCTACCACGGGGAGTGAATCGCACAATGGAAGTCTTGCTTGTTCTTATCGGCCTCATGCTCGCTACGGTGATTGTGGTGGCGGCGGGGGACAGGATAGGCCTTCCGTGGCCGGCGCTGCTCACCATCCTGACCGCCGTGGCTGTCTTCATCTACGCCACGTTCTCCAGCGGTGAGTTTGAGTTCGAGGTGCCGGCGGACCTTATCCTCCCCATCTTCCTCCCGCCGCTGCTCTGGGCGCTGGCACGCAAGACCTCGTGGGGTGTTATCCGGGAACAGTGGGTGACCATCGTGGCGCTGTCCGTGCTGCTGGTGGTGGCGACAACGCTGGCGGTGGGCTTTACCGCGCGTGCCTTCATGCCTGGCCTGAGCCTGGCGGCCGCCATCCTCATTGGTGCCGCCATCGCGCCGCCGGACCCGGTGGCCGTGGAGGCGGTAGCGGAGCCGGCAGGCATCCCGCGCCGCATCATTTCCGCCCTCCAGACTGAGGGCCTGTTTAATGACGCCGCCTCCATCGTGGCGTTCCACCTGGCATTGACGGCAGTGACCAGTTCCGGGGAGATGCACGCGGGTGAGGCTGTCGTGAGCTTCTTCTACTCCGCCATCGTGGCCACCGTGCTGGGACTCGTGGTGGGGCGCGTGTCCTCGTGGTTCGTCGGCGCGGTGCATGAGGTCGTGGCCCGCAACGCCCTGACCTGGGTGATCCCTTTCGCCGTGTACATCGCGGCGGAGGAGCTGGGCGCCTCCGGTGTTATCGCCGTGGTCATTGCCGCGGTGGAGCTGCACTCGCGCGCGCCGATTCAGGCGGAAGACCGCCTGTCCGGCCAGTCCTTCTGGGAGACGGTGGAGCTGCTGTTTACGGGCGTGGCCTTTGGCCTGATTGGCCTGACCGTGTCGAGCGCCATCGATGCGGTGGGCGCGGACCTGTGGCACGCGGTCATCGTGGGCGTCATCCTCTCCGTGGTCGCCTTCCTGGTGCGGCTGGTGTGGATGTACGCGTTCTACCTCATCAACCGCAAGCGCGGGAAGCCGCGCCTGGCGCCGCTGCGCTTGCAGGAGGTGCTGCTCATGACGTGGTCCGGCATGCGCGGGCTGGTCACCCTGGCGCTGGTTCTGTCCGTGCCCAGCGGTCTGAGCTTCTACCACGAGCTGACCGTCATCGCCTTGGTGGTGCTGCTCATCACCATGGTGATTCCGGGCCTGCTGCTGCCGTGGCTGATGCGCCAGCTGGATCTCACGGCCCCCTCGGAGGCGGCCACCGATAAGATGCGCACAGTTATCACCACTCGGGCCCGTAAGGCCGGCATCGCGGCCATTCGCGCGAAGTACGAGGAGCTGGATCCAGATACCGCCGCTAACATCTCGCAGTGGTTTGAGGACCGTCTGGGTGAGGATGAGGACGGCGATGACGCCTCCACCCGTATGCAGAAGGCCATTGCGGCCCGCGAGATGGCGCTGGCGGCCCGCCGCACCGCCCTGGCGGGCGCGCAGCAGGAGCTACTGCGCCTGCGCCGCGATAGGGACTTTAACCCGACGATTGTGGACGAGGTCTTGGCGGACGTCGACCGCATGGCCCTAGGCGCCAAGAAGCACGGATAGCACCGGCAAGAGATCGGCGAGAAAAAGGAGGAGCGCTATGGACGCTTTCGACTACGCCCAGCAGACCGAGGGCCTGGATTACCTCTATGACTTCTTCGAGGAGGACTTAGAATCCCGCGTGCGCGAAGGCCGCGAGTTCCTCCCGGCGGGCATGGAGGACATCCTGGGGGACCACACGCTGGAGGACTACGTCTGGCTGTGGATTAAAGAGCCCGGGACCAACGGCTTCCGGCAGTACCTGCGCGATGGCGGCTACAGCGAGGAGGAGGTGGCCCACGCCTTCCTGCTCGCCCGCACGGAATGGGGCATGAACACCCCGCCGCAGGTGGAGTGGCTCAAAGAGGACGGCGTGGAGCCGCCCACCTTTGATTAGTTCTCTACCTTGACTAGCTGCTCCTTTGGCGTGGAGCCGTCCGCGGGGAAGGCGAGGGTCAGCGCCTTGGAGAAGTACTCCGCGCGCTTCTCGTTTCCTTCGGTCTGGTAGTGGACATCATCGCCCGGCAGGAACCATTCCTGGTGGACGTCGGAAGCCCAGTCGTAGACCACCAAGTTGGGGTAGCGGTCACGGGCGGCAAGCAGTGCCTCATTAAACGGCGCCATGTTGGCGTTGTCGTAGGCGCCGGAATCGCGGTTGGTGGCGGCGGTGGGCCACAGGACGGGGGCATCACCCAGCAGCTCCATGATCTGGTCCACGCGCCAGTCCTCCTCGCCGGATCCGCCCACTGCTCGGTTGGCGGCGTCGTTCACGCCCGCGCCGATGATCCAGCACGCATCCTCGCCGTAGCCCTGGTCCAAGAGTCGCTGGACGGAATCCCGAATGGAGGGATCGCCCTCCAAAGATTCCACCGTGGAACGTGCACCGGTGACATCAGCCACCACTTCGTGCGCGCCGACGTTCTTGTACGTCACCTGCGCGTTGCGCTGGGGATCCGAGAGGTAGCCATCATCAAACATGCCAATCGACGTAGAGTCACCCACGTGAATGACGGTGGTGCAGCGCGTCTTGCCCGCCTGGGCGGCAGCATCCTTGCTGTCAGCGGTCTCGGCCGAGGAGGAAGGTGCCGCGCCCTCGGTTTGGTCAGATTCGCTGGCCTGGGCGGACTTACCCGGTGCCGGGGCTGGGCCGTCGCCGCCAATCTTGACTCCCATCTGCTGCGCGCCGGGCTGCTCGGCCTGGTCCAGCGAGGTATTCCAGGCTGCCGGAATGCCCATGGCCACGACCGCGGCGAGCAGGGTGGCCGGGACGGCCAGGCCCATGCGCGGCAGCGTGTGGCGCTGTGCCCACCACTGCTTCAGCGGAGTGACGACGCCGTGGCGGCGGATCGGATCCTCCACCAGCGTCCAAGAAATGTGCGCCAGCGCAATGGCCACCACGGTGACCAGCACGGGATGCGCCCACGGCAGGTTCTCCCACTGCGGGATGAAGACGATTGCGGGCAGGTGCCACAGGTAGATGCCGTAGGAGCGTTCACCAATCCAGCGCAGCGGCGTGAGGCCGAAGAACTTAGAGGTCAGCGTGCGCTTGTCCAAGGCGGCGGTGATGACCGCGACGCTGGCCGCGGAGAGGGCCAGAAGACCCCAGTTGTACAGGTTCGGCGAGTAGTCCGGCAGCAACCAGAACAGAGCACCGATGCCCAGCACGCCCAGTAGCGCGGCAGGGATGGTGAGCGCGCGCGGCGGGATGCGGTAGCCGTGCGCGTTAGTCAGCGCGATGGCCAACGCCGCGCCCAGGAGGATGCCGCCGGCGCGGGTGTCGGTGCCCTCGTAGACGCGGGTGGCGTCAGTACCGGTGTTGAACAGGAAGGCCATCCAGCCGAAGGACACCGCCGCCAGCACGAGCGTGCTGATGACCAGCGGGGCGCGCTTGCCGCGGGTGAGCTTGAGCAGGACGAACAGAATCAACGGCCAGAACAGGTAGAACTGTTCCTCCACGGACAGCGACCACATGTGATCCAGCGGCGCGTGACCGGCAAAGCGGTCAAAATAGGACTGGCCCTCTAGGATGACGTGCCAATTGTTGACGTAGAACAAGGCGCTGAGGGAGTGGCTGGCATTCTCGCCCAATTTGGGCAGGTCGAAGAACACGGTAAGCAGCAGCACCGCCACCAGCATGAGCACAACGGCGGGGACGAGGCGCCGGAAGCGGCGCAGCCAGAACGTGGGCAGGCCCAAACCCTTGCCGCGGCGGTAGCTGCGCATCAAGTTCGCGGTGATGAGGTAGCCGGACAGCGTGAAGAACATGCCGACTCCTAGATATCCTCCCGGCAACCACGACGGGTTGAGGTGGTAGATCAGAACGCCGAGCACGGCGACGGTACGAAGGCCGTCGATAGCCGGGACGTAGGAGGTGTGCGAATCAACCGGTCTTGGCATGTCCGGGGAACTCCTCGGGAAGGGTAGAGATTGAGATGGGCGTGTCTGCGCCTGAGGGACTTAACTACTCTAAACCTTGTCTCTATTAATCCCGCCCTTGGGCGAGGTTCTCTCCCCACCGCTGGGGAGCACGCCCCACGCCGCGCCGACATGCTGTGCCATCAAGGCTCCAGAATGGCCCTTGCCGGGTTAAGAGAAAACGAAAGAAGTCCCAACTCCGAAGAGCCGGGACAGTGGCGGAGAATAGGGGATTTTTTCGCACCCGGTTTGAACTGGACTTTTGTGAAGTGTTTCTAAAAAGGATCCCAGGAGGGATATTAGGCGGCTTGGTATGTCGTTTACTGGCGTCCTTCTTGTTGCTTGATTTCGGGGTATTAACGAGGCACAAAACTTTTCTGCGCCGTCGAAGTTCTATCCCGGTAGCGTTAAGAGTAGTCCACCTAACGTTGAAAGTACTAGGAGATGAGCAAGTCAAAGGATCAACGCTACGTCCACAAGCCAATTGATAAGTTCGGTTTCGTTGTAGATGTCGGCTACTACAAGCCAAATGGAGAACGGGTTCCTGCGCCTCGGATCAAGGGGTTCATGAATTACGGCGGTCTACTCTCAGGGCCTCGTTGGGGTTATGACAAGATCACCGGGATTCGTACGTATTTTGGATGAACGGTAACAACGGGGAAGAGCCAGAGTTCTTGAATGGATGGGATGGCCATGGGCACTGACGAACTGAAGCTTTCCAAGGCCGCTTCCGAATATATTGAACGGTGGGCGGCCTTTTGGCTCATGGAGAATGATCCAGAGTTTTGCCTACAAGACCTCAAAGAAGAGACGTTGAACCTTTGTCTGGAGGACCTTTACCGCGAGTGGGTAGAGCTTGCAAGACCTGCCGTCGAAACTGTTAATGAAAAGTGGGTTTCGATATTCGACTGCGAATCAATATTGACAAGATTCGTGATGACTTGGCATATCTCTCAAGCATGCACAATTAGTTTTGTAGAACCCTGAAGGATATCCCAAAGGTGATTATCGGCAAATGATCACTTTTGTCAGTTTTCCCAGACGTTTGGAGGAGCAACCGCGGTCGTACTTGTAGCGTGGCTACTCGCTGCCCCTGACTTCAGCCACTGTGCAGCACTTCCAGAGTGTGTGCTTCAAAGCGCCTTCAGAGACTGAGTTATCTCTCGACTTTTCTTGATTCTATGTTCCTGGGAGCAGATTCTTTGCCGCTGTTGTGAGAGCTTTTGGAGCGTTCTTGATAAGCGTTTTTCGGGCCTCAGGGCTTATTGCTGCTACACCGACGAATGCAGTAACCCCCAGTACAGCACCAAGCACTTCTTTGTGGGCTCTCAGAGCCTCTAGATTGAATCTCTTATTGTTAATATCATGCTCGAACAGTTTGTTGTCGTACCGTTCAAGGCGGTCGAGCGCATCCTGTTTGGCTTCCGGGCTACTTTCGGGGTCTCGGACAATCTGCGCAAGCAGTTCCTTAGTGAAAGCAATGCTTGCGTAGAGATTTCCAGAACTTTTCTCGTTACTGGTGACTGCCTGTTGTACCGAATCATCCATAGCCTGCGCGAGTTTTGCCACTGTGTCGGGCGCAACTGTTAGAAGTGCTGATAGAACTCCCGAACTAATCTGATCATTTTGAATCATTTGGACAAGATTAAGAACCTTGTCACTACTCATTTTGCGCAGGTCGTCGACTTTCAGTGCGCTTTTCAAATCGTCAATAGACTCTATTTGTCCCATTTTCGCTCCCCTTGGCAACTTGTTGAGTGAATTGTACCGTGGGCAAACTGCAGAACGGTGAAGTTACTCATTGGAGACGACCCGCTAATTTGGAGAGTTCTGGGAGGGGGTTTACTGACTTTTAGTCAACGGCGGATTCTGAAGCCCTAGATTCAATGAATTCTACATGCCATTCCGCGCGCGAGAAGTTCATCGAAAGTAATGATCTCAGGGTGAGTGATATTTCGACGGAACATTTCGAAACTATGGACGACTTTGTCGATCGATTGCTCCGCCGGTTGAACGGCGGAAAAGAAAAATCCCCTGGATAATGATATCCAGGGGATTTCCCAGTGGCGGAGGATAGGGGATTTGAACCCCTGAGGGATGTGACTCCCGCACGCGTTCCAGGCGTGTGACATAGGCCGCTAGTCGAATCCTCCGCTGGAAAACATTACATGAGGCCCCTAATGATGCAAAATCGCCAGGTCAGGGTGGAAAATGGGAAAATATGGGGTGCTGTGCGCCGGGGACGGCGGAGCAACCGCGGGGTGGGGGTCTGGTGGGTGGTGGAAGGGGCGAGCGGTTTGGCGTCGGCAAGCACGGCACGCTAGGCTAGACCGCAGGATTCCGCGTGGCGTCCATCCTCTGAACTCCCCCAGGGCAGGAATGCAGCAAGGGTCAGGAGGCTCTGGCGGGTGCGCGGGGTCCCCTTTTTTATATTCGGGCTTTCGCACGAAATGGGGGCGCTGGGGGTTAGGATAGGGGCCACATATTCGCAACACACTCCGGAAGGTAGACGGATGTCGCTTCTCAAGCTGGAAAAGTCCGAGCTGGATGACCTTGCCACCCAGGTGCGCAAGGAGTACGAGGATCTCAAGGCCAAGGGCCTCAACCTCGACCTGACCCGCGGCAAGCCCTCGAAGGTACAGCTGGATCTGTCCAATGATCTGCTGACGCTGCCGGGCCTGGGCAACTACACCGATGCTGCCGGCAATGACCTGCGCAACTACGGCAACTCGAAGGGCATCAAGGAGCTGCGCGAACTGTGGGGCAAGCTCACCAACATGGACCCGGAGCTGCTCATCGCGGCGGATTCTTCTTCCCTGAACATCATGTTCGACCTCATCTCGTGGGCCTACACCTTTGGTACCAACGACTCGGAGCGCCCCTGGGCCCAGGAAGAGACCGTGAAGTGGATTTGCCCGACCCCGGGCTACGACCGCCACTTCGCCATCACGGAGACCTTCGGCTTTGAGCTTATCCAGGTGCCCATGCTGGAGGACGGCCCGGACGTGGACGCCGTGGCGGAGCTGGTCAAGGACCCGCAGGTCAAAGGTATGTGGGTGGTGCCGATGTTTGCCAACCCCACGGGTGCTGTCATCTCGGAGGAGAAGGCCCGCCGCCTGGCCTCGATGGAGGCCGCCGCGCCTGACTTCCGCATCGTGTGGGACAACGCCTACGCCGTGCACACCCTCACCGAGGACTTCCCGGAGATTCTCCCTATCCTGGAGATTGCGAAGCAGGAGGGCCACCCCAACCGCTTCTGGGCTATGTCCTCGACGTCGAAGATCACCTTCGCCGGTGCCGGCGTGAGCTTCTTCGGCACTTCCGCCGCGAACCTGGAGTGGTACCTGCAGTACTCCGGCAAGCGCGGCATTGGCCCGAACAAGATCAACCAGCTGGCGCACTACGAGTTCTTCGGTTCCGCGGAGGGCGTGCGTGCGGTCATGCGCCGCCACTCCGCGCTCTTGGCGCCGAAGTTCAAGGCAGTCCTGCGCATCCTGGACAAGCGCCTGAGCCAGTACGACGTGGCCCAGTGGACCAAGCCGGAGGGTGGTTACTTCATCTCGCTCGACGTGGTGGATGGCACCGCTACCCGCGTGTGGGAGCTGGCGCGTGACGCCGGCATCCTGCTGACCAAGGCTGGTTCGGCCTACCCGCACGGCAAGGATGACAACGACCGCAACATCCGCCTGGCTCCCTCCCTGCCGCCGCAGGAAGAGGTGGAGGCCGCGATGGACGGCGTGGCTACCTGCGTGCTGCTCGCCGCCCTGGAGAAGTTGGGGGCATAAGGCCATCAACGTTGACGAGACGGCCTACTGGCTGGACCAAGTCATTCCGGTCGACCTCGAGTTCAAAAACGTCGAGGGGCACCGCGTGGGGTTGGCCGCGCTTGACGACGATCAATCCCTCGCCGTCACCTGTGACTTCGCCGATACCGACACCGGCTTGGCCCACGCGGACCAGGGTGTTGATGTCCGCTGCGAGCTTCTCTCTGTCGCCCGCACCGGGCAGGCGGAGGTCGCCGCAGCGGTGACGTCCGCAGCGGCGCTTATTACCAAGGCGGCGGGTG
This sequence comes from Corynebacterium tardum, assembly GCF_046717785.1. Lineage (NCBI taxonomy): Bacteria > Bacillati > Actinomycetota > Actinomycetes > Mycobacteriales > Corynebacteriaceae > Corynebacterium > Corynebacterium tardum. The sequence goes on from NZ_CP177104.1 coordinate 177,837, forward strand.
TTCTGCCGGCGCAGCCGGGCCTGCTGCTGCCTAATCTTTTCGCCGCCGAGGACGAGCGCTGTGCGCAGCTGAGTGTCCGGCACGGCGTGCTCATCGCGCCGTACCTGTGGGGTGGACAGACCCCGCAGCTGGCGGAGGAGGGGCGCCTGACGCTGGTGTGCCAGTTGCTCATGCTGACTGACGCCGAATATGCCTACGCCGTCGACGAAGGCGTGCCGGCCCTGCAGCAGGCCGTGGGGGAGCAGGGCATCGATCTGCTGGATTGGCGGCGCTCCGAGTAAAGGCTGCTGGAAAATATCGCCTGATCCGTGTGTCGGGGCGAGACGCTAGACTGACTAACCGTGGCTCTTTACCGGAAATATCGTCCAGCAACGTTCGCGGAAGTGGTAGGCCAAGAGCAGGTCACCACCCCGCTGTCCGCCGCCCTCGACGCGGGGCGCATTAACCATGCGTACCTCTTTTCCGGCCCGCGCGGCTGCGGAAAGACCTCTTCTGCGCGCATCATGGCCCGCTCGCTCAACTGCGAGCAGGGGCCGACGTCCACGCCGTGTGGCGTGTGCGATTCGTGCGTGTCGCTGGCCCCCGGCGGGCCGGGCAATCTGGACGTCACTGAGCTCGACGCGGCCTCCCACAACGGCGTGGAGGACATGCGTGAGCTGCGGGACCGCGCCTACTACGCCCCAGCGGAGTCGCGCTACCGCATCTTCATCATCGATGAGGCGCACATGATCTCCGCCTCCGGCGCCAACGCGCTGCTGAAGGTGGTGGAGGAGCCGCCGGAGCACGTCATCTTCATCTTTGCCACGACGGAGCCGGAAAAGATCATCGGCACCATTCGTTCGCGTACCCACCACTATCCCTTCCGCCTGCTGACCCCGCCGGCCATGAAGGGGCTGCTGGAGCGCACCGTGGCCTCGGAAAACGTCCACGTGGATGACACGGTCTACCCAATGGTGATTCAGGCCGGCGGTGGCTCGCCGCGTGACACCTTGTCCATCCTGGACCAGCTGCTGGCCGGTGCCGGCCCGGATGGCCTGACGTACGACGTTGCCCGTCCGCTGCTGGGCGTGACCGACCTGGGCCTGTTGGACAACACCGTGGAGGCCCTGGCGAATCAGGACAAGGCTGGTCTGTTCCGGTTGGTCGATGATGTCATTGAGGCCGGCCACGAGCCGCGCCGCTTTGCCATCGACCTGTTGGACCGCCTGCGGGATCTCATGATTATCCAGGCGGTGCCGTCTGCCCTGGAGGAGGGGCTGGTCTCTGCGCCGACTGACCGTGGGGAGATCCTCACCGCCCAAGCCCAGCGCTTCAGCGGCCCGCAGCTGGCGTACCTGGCAGAAACCGTCAACGCGCGCGTGTCTTCCCTGCGCGGTGCTACCTCGCCGCGCCTGCTCTTAGAAATCCTCTGCGCGCACCTCATCGTCGGGTCCGCGCCCGCCGCCGCGGCCGCTGGTCAGCTGCCCGCTGCCGCCCAGCCGGGCGCTGACGCTGCGCCGTCTGGCGCATCTACTGCTGCCGGCCAGCCCGGCACTCAAGGAGCGCAGGGACAACCCCCAGGTTCCGCTTCGGCCCAGCGCCCGCAGTCCGCGGTCTCCGGTGCCCAGGATCCCGCCGCCGCGGCCGCCGCCATCATTGCGCAGCGCCGCAGCCGCCAGGCCGCGAAGCAGAACGCAGCGCAGCAGCAGAACGCGCCCCAACAGTCGGAAGCACAACAACCGGAGCCGCAGCAGCCGGAAGCACAGCAGCCGGAAGCACAGCAGCCTGCGCAACAGCAGCCTGAGAAGCAGCAGCCTGAGCCGGCGCGCGAGCAGGAGTCGCCGCAGGCCGAGCCCGCTGCGGAACAGCGTGAGGAGGCCCAGGCGGAGGCACCGCGTCCGGACCAGCCGCAGACTGAGGAAACTCACGCCCAGCCCCAGGAGCGCCAGCCAGAGCAACCGCAGCAGGACCAACCTTCTGCCGACCCAGCCGCGGAGATCCGCCAGAAGTGGTCCGATCTGCGCGTGACCATCGGCCGCCGAAACAAGGTGGCGGAGATTATGCTCGCGGAAGCTCGCGTCCTTGGCGTTCGCGATAACACGCTGGTGTTGGGGCACACCACCGGCGCGCTGGCGGAGCGCATCAATGCAGACCCTAACAACTCTGCCATCGCGGGTGTGCTGAAGGACGAGCTCAACCGCGATCTGTCGGTCGAGTGCGTCATTGGCACAGACCCAAAAGCGCATGGCTTCACCGTGGAGGAGCCGGTCCAGCGCACCCAGTGGAACCCTAATCAGCCGCAGCGCGAGGCCTCCGAGCCCGAACAGGAGGCAGAGAGTCCGGCGAGTCCTGCACGTACTGAGCCAACCACCGGCGTAGACCGCGAGTCAGACGCTGCGGCCGACCCGGAGGAAACCCCTGAAGGCACCGACGCGCCGGAGCAGGGCTCCGAGCCCGCGCCGCAGGCCGAGGAACAGAGCGGGCAGAGCGCGCCTGCCAGCGACGACCCGTGGGGAGCGCCGCGCCAGATCGGCGGGCAGGCGTCGTCGTTTAAAACGACGGAGCAGGCTTCCGAACCGGCGCAGCAGTCTGCGTCGCGTGAGCCGGTTCCATCGCAGGCGCCGGAGAATGCGCCCGCGCAGAGGCGCGAGGAACCACAGCGTCAGGAAACACAGCGTCAGGAACCACCGCAACGGGGGCCGGCAGTGCCCCCAAAGAGGGAGGCCCGTGGCAGCCAGTGGCGATCACGCATTGCTCAGGCAAGCCAGGTAGCGGCGCAGCGCGACGAAGAATTTGCCAAGGTTCCCAAGTTTGGAAACGGGGTTCCGCTCCCGCCCGAGCCCGGCCCGGACGAAGGTGAATTCGAAGCACCGCCGGAGGACTACGGCCCGCCGGCGGGAACCGGTTCCCCGCACAACAGCGCAGGCCAGGGGTCACAGACGTCGCAGCAGTCGGCGCCGCAGCAGGCCCCCGCGCCCCAGCCGGCGTACTCCCGGGACGATGAGGAACGCGAGATGATGGAGGCTGCCCAAAGCGTTGGCGAGATGGACCATCGCAACGCCACGGAGGTCGCCATGGAGCTGCTCGCCCAAGAGCTCGGGGCGCGGCGACTCTAGCGCGTCATCTGTACACTTGACGGGTAGCGAAAAACTCGTACGAAAGGACTTTTAGCATGACCGAGAATGATCCGATGCAGCAGGCAAACGACATGAACGAGATCTTGGCCCAGGCTGCCCGCGTGCAGGCTGAGCTGGAGAAGGCTCAGAAGGAAATTCTGGCCACCATCGTTGAGGGCACCGCGGGCAACGGCCTGGTTAAGGTGACCATGACCGGTGGCGCTGAGCTCAAGGAGGTCAGCATCGACAAGTCCGTGGTGAACCCGGACGATATCGAGACCCTCCAGGACCTCATCGTCGGTGCCTTCAACGAGGCGCACGATGCTGCCGGCCGCCTGGCCCAGGAGAAGATCGGTCCGCTGTCCCAGGGCATGGGCCAGTCCCAGCAGGACTACGATGGTCCGTCCATCAAGGATGTCTTTGGCGGAAACCAGTAAGCCGCGCGTTAGACTGTAAGGCCGTTGTTGCCCTCCCGGTGGGAGGGCGGCGCGGCCTTTGCGTTTGTCTAGGCCACATCACTCACCGCTCGCCACGAGGCGGCGGACTTTTTACAGTAAGGGGAGCATCGCGTGTTTGAAGGACCACTGCAGGATCTCATCGATGAGTTCTCGCGCCTGCCGGGCATTGGGCCCAAGTCGGCGCAGCGCATCGCCTTCCACGTGCTGCACCAGGACCCCGAGGACATTGACCGCCTGCAGAAGGCGCTGGGCGCGGTGCGCGATGGCGTGACCTTCTGCCGCATTTGTTGCAATATCTCCCGGGAGGAGGTGTGCCGCATCTGCATCAACTCGCAACGTGACGCCTCCACCATCTGCGTGGTCGAAGAGCCGAAGGACATCCAGGTCATTGAGCGCACCGGCGAGTATGAGGGCCGCTACCACGTGCTTGGCGGGGCGCTGGACCCGCTGGCTAACGTGGGGCCGAAGGACTTAAACATTTCGCAGTTGCTGCAGCGCCTCGGCGGTGTCCTGCCGGACCGCGAGCTGGCGGATTCCACTCCGGAGGAGCCCTTGTACGACGACACCCCGGAGATCACCGAGGTCATCCTCGCAACTGATCCCAACACCGAGGGCGAGGCCACCGCGGCCTACCTCGTGCGGCTATTGCGTGACTTCCCGGGGCTGAAGATCACGCGGCTGGCCTCTGGCATGCCGCTGGGCGGCGACCTCGAGTTCGTGGACGAGCTGACGCTCTCCCGCGCGCTGAGCGGCCGCCTGACGGTCTAGCGTAGTGGCTCATAGCGGCCCCCTAGGGACCCTGGCGGCCCTGGCGGCCCTGGCCTAGCGCTGCGAGCGCGGCGGCTCGGAGGCCGCGAAGCGCTCGGTGCGCAGGCGCTCGACGGCGGGGATGTCGAGCGGCTCGAGCTCGCTCAGCGCCACGCCGGTGGCCTTCGCTAGCAGGAGGTCTGCCAGCTGCGGGTTGCGGGCCAGGACGGGGCCGTGCATGTAGGTGGCGATGACGCTGCCCTGGACCGCGCCCTCGGCGGCGCGCTGGGCGGTAGCGTCGGACAGGTCGTAGGTGGCGACCGTATCGGCGTTACCGGTGCCGCGGGTGAGCGTGCCCAGCGGCTTGGCGGCCGGGCCCAGGATGGTCGCGCCCATGTGATTCTCAAAACCGGTGAGCGGCTCGGTGAGCTCGGCGGTGATACCAGCCTGGGTGGGCGCGGACGCCACTTCGCCGATGGCGCGCTCGGCCATGGAGGCCGTGGTGGCGTCGATAAGTCCCACGCCATCCACCACGCGGCCGGACGCACGGAAGGATTCACCGAGCACCTGGAGGCCGGCGCAGATGGCCAGGACCGGGGTTCCAGCGGCGGCCGCGCGGGTCAGTCCGCCATCGGCAATGAGGTGCTCTGCGGCGAGGATCTGTGCGGTGTCCTCGCCGCCGCCGACGGTGTAGACGTCGAGGGAGTCGGGGACTGCTTCGCCCAGCTTGATGGGGACAATCTCCGCCTCGATTCCGCGCATGCGGGCGCGCTGGCGCAGGACCAGGGCGTTGCCGTCGTCGCCGTAGGTGCCCAGCACGTCCGGCAGGATGAGACCAATGTGCAGGCTAGTCATGGGAGTGCTCCTTTACTGCGGCGGTGAGCGCCTTTTTCAGATCGCGGAAGGCGGTGTAATTGGCCAGCACCTCGATGCGGCCCTCCGGACAGGACTCAATGGCGGTAAGCGGGTCCGCGATGAGCTCGTGCGAAATATCCGCGTACACCAGGCGTACTGCCAGGTCCGTGCCGCGCTCGCCGGCGGCCTTTACCGCGATGCCCTCGAAGTCCTCGAAGCGCACGTCCCACAGCCAGGACATGTCGATGCCGTCGGCCACGTGGCCGTTGACGGCGATGACCAGCCCGTCGGCGTCGCGGTCCACCATGGACAGCGCCTCCTGCCAGCCGGCCGGGTTCTTGGCCAGCAGCAGGCGGATCGTGCGGTTGCCCAGGGTGATGGTGGAGTAACGCCCAGCCACATCGTCCACGCCCTCGGCGGCAGCAATGGCCTTGTGGCGGTCCACGCCGAAGGCCTCCACCGCGGCGGCGACAGCCTGGGCAGCATTGCCGCGGTTGGCGCGTCCCGGGAGGGATAGGCGCAGCTTATCGACGCCTTCCGGGCTCACAATTCCTTCCTCCGTCACGGCCCAGGTGGGGGTGGGGCGGCGGAACTCGCGGCCATCGGCAAGCGGCTTGACCGCACGCCAGTCTTCGCCATCGCGCACGATGTGGCCGCCGGTACGCGGGCACGTCACGGACTCGCCCATCCAGCCAGCACCGGCGGAGACCCAGATGACATTCTTGGCGTCGTAGGCCACGGAGGTCATGAGCACGTCGTCGCAGTTGGCAATGACCAGCATGTCCGGGTGCGCCTCTACGGCGCCGCGCAGGGCGCGCTCGATCTTGTTGATCTCGCCTACGCGGTCCAGCTGGTCGCGGGAGAGGTTGAGCAGCACCAGCGCGGCAGGGTTGAGCTTGTCAGCCACATGCGGCACGTGGAGCTCGTCGACCTCCAGGACCAGGTGGGAGGCGTCCTTGCCCGCCAGGAGTGCGGAGATAATACCGGCGTCCATGTTGTCGCCGCCGTCGTTGGTGGCCACAGTGTGCTCCGCGCGCACGGCGGCGGCGAGCATGCGGGTGGTGGTGGACTTGCCGTTGGTGCCGGTCACGAGCACGGACGGCCGGTTCTTGGCCAGGCTTTCCATGATCGTGGGGTCAATGGCGCCGGCGATGAGGCCACCGATCATTCCGCCGGCACCGCGGCCGGTGGCGCGCGAGGCGGTGGTGGCCAGCGTCGCGGCGGACGTCGCGACCGTCGTGCGCGCTGAGCTCAGCGCGCTTCGGAGGTTAAAATTCATGCTCCCCAGGGTAGTCGTGGGGACCTACTGATCGGTGGTGCGGGAGCGGTTGTGTCCCGAATTTTGCTGGCTCGATTGATTCTGTTGATTCTGCTGGCCCTGTCCGCGACGTCCCCGGCCCCCGCGGCGCCGACGCCGCCGGCCGTTGCCGCCGCGCCCGCCATTTCGGTTGCCGCCACCGCTGGTGTTTCCGGCTCCCTGTCCGCCGTTGTTCTTCGCGGCACCGCCGTCGTTCTGCGAAGCGGTGGAACCGTTCTCTGCCTGTGCGCCGGCGGAGGCGTTCTGGCGGTTGCCAGCCTTGGTGCCGGATTTATTCCCAGATTTGCGGCGCGAGCGGCGACGGCGGCTATTGGAGGAGCGGCTGCGGTTGTTCTGGCCGCCGCCGTGATCGCCCTGCCCGGTGCGGGAACCGCCGGAGCGCTGCGCGGAGCCGCCATTGCTGGAGGAGTCCTGAGAGTCCTCCGGCTCGGTGGCGTCCTCGATGCGCTCCAGGGCCGCGAGGAACGCGGTGTCCGACATGAGCGGGATGTCCTTGCGATGGGCGTGCATGGGCTTTCCCACCAGGTCAGTGGTGATATTGCATACCACCAGGGAGGTCTCGCGCGTGAGCTTTTCGGAGTAGTTGAGCTCCTCGCGGGCGAGGGCGGCGATGATGGTGTCGGGGTCCTCGGTAATCTCCGGGGCGACGACAATCTCCATGCCGCGGATTAGTTCCTTGCCCGGCACGTATGCGCCCGGGTTGTGGTGCTGGCGCGGAGCCTCGGCCGCGTCCACGCGCACGTGGGAGCGCTGCAGGCCGAAGCGGTCACCGCGTAGGTCATCGGGTTCGGCGGTGCTGAGCGTGCCGCCGCGCTGGGCGCGGTAGAGCTCCTTGAGCAGGCGGGTGGTCTCCCGGGAGGTTTCTTTTTCGGGGAGCAGGGCGCGCTCCGTGCTGGCCTTCGGCGATGGCGCATCGAGTCCAGTCGCGGCTGCGACGGCGGCCAAGCGTACATCGGTGCCCCACACGCCCTGGCGGCGCGCGGTGGCTAGGGTATCCACGATGGTGACCGGGGTAGGCACGTGCCCGACCTTGAAGCGGCGCCGGCGTCCCTTGGAGCGGTTGCGGTTGCGTGCGCGGTTCTGGCGGGCGGCAGCGGTCATGGCGCGGCGGGCCTCGGCCACGATAAAACCCCAGGTGTAGGTGGTGTCGTGGACGATGAGCGTGCGGCCGTCGATAAGCCTGTCCAGCGGCTTCAGCAGCGCGGAGAAGGACTGCCCGGCCTTAATCTCCTCGACGCTAAGCCCGTGGAGGTGCCGCGGGCCGGGATCGCCATCGGGGTTGAACACGGCATGGAATTCCTGGCCGGTCTCGCCGGCATCGTTGAAGGTGAGAGCGTCCACGGTGAGCAACCGCCCGGTGGAGGGGTGGATGCCCGTGGTTTGAATGCTCAGCGCTACTAAGGGGAATGCAGCAAGCGCTTCGTCCCGCGCGCTGTCCTTGCGGCCATCCCCGCCCTTGGTGTGGGCGGCGTCATTCTTGCCCTTCCCAGCGGGCTTGGGCCGCGGTCCCGGCTTAGGGCCGGGGGCGGGCACCGCACCTGTCTGCTCCGCAGCATCGTTGTGCGCTGTGGAGTCGGCAGATCCGGGTCGTGTAGTCATTGTTCACAGTTTAGTACCCGAACCCCGCGGAACGGGGAAAGGGCACACGTAATCCGCTGCCAGGGGTAGGGGCTAGTCCACCTCGATGATGATCATCACGCCGCCCGGGTTGGTGGGCGCGGTCGGATCGGTGGGCTCAACTGGTACAGTGGGCTCGCTCGGCTCCACGGGTTCGACGGGCTTTACGGGCTCTGCCGGTTCGAGCGGTAGCGGCGCGATCTCGCTCGGCTCCACGGGTTCGACGGGCTCTATGGGCTCTGCCGGTTCGAGCGGTAGCGGCGCGATCTCGCTCGGCTCCACGGGTTCGACGGGCTTTACGGGCTCTGCCGGTTCGAGCGGTAGCGGCGCGATCTCGCTCGGCTCCACGGGTTCGACGGGCTTTACGGGCTCTGCCGGTTCGAGCGGTAGCGGCGCGATCTCGCTCGGCTCCACGGGTTCGACGGGCTTTACGGGCTCTGCCGGTTCGAGCGGTAGCGGCGCGATCTCGGTGGGTTCTGCAGGCTCGGTGGGCCCAGAGGTCGCAGACGGTTCCAAGGTCTCGGTCGGCGTGTCCTGCGCCGTCGTCTCAGACGACGGGGATGCAGGGGTGGCCTCGGACGTTGCCGTGACTGGCGACGTCTCCTCGGTCGCCGTCTCCTCCTCCGTCACCGTTGGCGTCGGGGTCGGCGTCGGTTCCGTAGTCGGTTGCGCCTTCGTCGTTGGATCTGCGGTTGGCTCTGTCGTTGCCTTCGTCGTGGTTGATGCCGCGGTCGTGCTGGGCTTCGTCGTTGTAGACGACGAGGAGCTAGTCGGAGTCGTGGACGTTGCAGTAGCCGTGGCCTTTGCCGTGGTTGATGTCGCGGTCGTGCTGGGCTTCGTCGTTGTAGACGACGGCGTCGTAGCGGTCGCCGTAGTGGTCGACGGTGCTGCAGTGGTCGAAGTCGTTGGCGCCGCCGACGTGGTGTCGGTGCTGGTCTCCTCTTCGCCGGACTCCTCTTCGGTCGGCTCCAGCGGCACCATGGGTACCTCCGGGCCTTCATCGTCGGGGATCTCGTGCGTGGCCGTGAGCATCACCTTGGTGGTGGTGGGAATCGTCTCCCGCGTGGACGGGGTAGCCGCTGAAGTCGGCTTGGTCGGCTTGGTGGGCTCCGAGTTTCCAGCAGAGTCCGATACCTCGGGGACCCCAGGAATCTCGGGGAACGTCGGGATGCCGACGTGCGCGCCGTGTCCACCGGAGTGGTTGCCGTTGGGGCGCGGCGTGTTCGGGCGAGCCGGCTCGGTGGCAGGACGCGGTGCCTCTGGGGCGGGCTTCGCGTGCGGGGCCGGTTCCTTCGTCGCGGCCTTCGTTGCGCGCGGGGTGGCGGCGGCAGACGGCTGCGCCTCTGCTGGTGCGGGGCTGGAACCCGCGGCGCGGGCGGTGGCGGTGGAGTCGCTGCGCGTCACCGAAGAGCCAGAGAACTCGGAAGGCTCCGACGGCTCCGATGGCTCAGCAGGTTCTGCTGCCCCATCCACGCCGGCGGAGTGCGCGCGCGTCTCCTTATCCAAGGGGCGGATTTCGGTATCGCCGCCCCACATGCGGCCGTCACCCATATCCTGCATGGCGCTGCTGGTCACGGCCGTGTCGGCAACATCGGCGCCTTGAGGGTTAAGGATCGGGTTGTTGTAGGCCTCCAGTGCGGAGCCGGTGACGTGTTCGTCGGAGGATTTGAGCGACACCAACGACGTGGCGAAGTTTGCCGTACCGCCGATGATGACCGCGATGCTGGCTGCGCAGGCCAGCTTCAGCCCGGTGCTGGTGGCCGCTAGCTGCGCTCCGGCGGCAGCAGCCGAGCCCAAAGCGCTGGACGGGGTTGCCGTCGCGGCAGCGCCACTCGTCGTTCCGCTCGCCGTGCTGGTCGTAGCACTGCTGGTTGCGGTGGACGTGGCTGGCTCGGGCACGTCGGGCGCCGGGGTGGCGGCCGATGCCTTCGCGCGTGCGGTAGCCAGCTCGGTTATGCCCACGGTGGCCGCGGTGAGTACACCCGCGCTGCCCAAAGCCAGGGTGCTGGGGGCGTTAGATTCGCTGGCGTAGATGGTCAGGGACGGAGTGCCGTCCTCCACGGCGTAGTAGGCCCGGGCGACAGCAATGAGGCCCTCGTGGTTGTACCCGGCGATGGTGTCAGCCAACCACCCTGCCTTGCTGTGAGGGATGGTCGCGACGAGGGCATTGTCCACGAAAACCTGGACGGAGCGGAGGAACAGGTGCCACCTATTTTTCAGGGTGACCAGGACGTGATCGGCATGGTCCGGCAGTTCCTTGGCCGGAATGGTGAAGTCGGTGGTGCGCAGTGCCGCGTCGCCATCAAGAAGCCCCCAGCGCTGCTCAGGCGGGTTGTTGCTGGGAACGCACAAACCTGGTGGGGGGAGCAGGACGTCGAAGTAGGGGACGGTGTCGTCCCCGTCATCAGCACAGTTGCGGCACATGCTGATGGAGGCCATGACCTGCGGGCGAAGCCCGGCAGCGATGATCCAGTCCAGCTCCGAGTAGGGGTGGGACTGGTCCACGGAAATGGTGCCGACAACAGTGTCATCGTGGCGGACGCGGAACCCTGAGCTGGAGTGCCCACACAACGTCACGGGGATGAGATGGGACGTGTCGGCCTCCTCGAACATGGAGAGGAAGACTTCTGGGTTAATGTTGTGCACAGAAAGGCGGCAGGGATCACCAAAGCCGTGGTGCGGGACCACGAAGTTGGTGTTCGTCATAGTGCTCGCCTTCGACGGGGTACGGTGCGCGTAGTACGGGATGGCGCGGTGCGCTGCATCCTGAGTAACCACCGTGAACGGTGGTAAAAATTTTGCAAAATTCTGTAATCAGTTCCCACCATAGCGCGTGCCGCCCCTGCCTACAAACCGTGCTGCCTAGTGCAATGCCTCGCATCACACCCTGACAAAAAAGATTGCATTTGGGGTGAAAGATTATATCGATCCTTATAAGGACAGGCGCGAAAGACACACGCACTAGCGGTGTGATGTAAAGCTGCGGGGAAGTGCCGAGGTAGCGACCCGCTACCCAGTCCGCCCGCGCCTTCCCGGGACCTGCCCTGGGTGGGGTGGTGCGTGGCGGGCCGGGTGAGCGCGGGCGGACTTGTGCGTACTAATAGAGACTTGTGGTCTTCCTTGTGATTGTGATTGGGCGTTGCGGTTAGGTGTAGCGGTTAGGCCGCGCGGTTGACGGCGGAGGTAATGGCGTTGATGGAGGCGCGCGTGGTGGAACCGGCGATGCCCGCGCCCCAGACCTGTGTGCCGTTGACGTCGGCGGCGATGTAGCAGGCCGCCTCGGCATCATCGCCCGCGGTACGGGACTGCTGCGAGTAGTCGATGACCTCGAAATCGATGCCCACGCCCTCCAAGGCGTTGGCATAGGCGGCGATGGGGCCATTGCCGCTGCCGGAGACGACGTGACGCTCGCCGTTGTACACCACCGTGGCGGTGACCTTAGTGTTCTCCTCGTCGGTGGTGGAATTGTCCACCTGGAAGGAGATCAGCTCCAGCGGCGCGGTGCGGTCCAAGAACTCGGCGGCGAAGATATCCCACATGTTCTTGGAGTTGACCTCGCCACCTTCGGCGTCGGTCACTGCCTGCACGGCCGAGGAAAACTCCGCCTGCATGGCACGCGGCATGTTGATGCCGTGGTCGGTCTTCATGATGTAGGCCACGCCGCCCTTGCCGGACTGCGAGTTCACGCGGATAACCGCCTGGTAGTCGCGGCCCACGTCCTTCGGGTCGATGGGCAGGTACGGCACCTCCCAGGTGGTGCTCCGCAGCTCCTCCCAGGACACGTCCGTGTTGATTGCGCCGGGGCGGACCTTATGGGCCAGCGCATCCAGACCCTTGTTGATGGCGTCCTGGTGAGAACCAGAGAAAGCAGTGAACACCAGCTCGCCGCCGTAGGGGTGGCGCTCCGGCACGCGCAGCTGGTTGCAGTACTCCACCGTCTCACGGATCTTGGGCAGATCGGAGAAATCGATCTGCGGATCCACGCCCTGGGTCAGCATGTTCAGGCCCAGCGTGACCAAATCCACGTTGCCGGTTCGCTCGCCGTTGCCAAACAAGCAGCCCTCGATGCGGTCCGCGCCGGCCAGGTAGCCTAGCTCGGCAGCGGCCACACCTTCGCCGCGGTCATTGTGCGGGTGCAAGGATAGGATGATGGAATCACGCGTGGCCAGGTTGCGGTGCATCCACTCGATCTGGTCGGCGTAGACGTTCGGGGTGATCATCTCCACCGTGGACGGCAGGTTGATGATCATCGGGTTCTCCGGGGTGGCCTCCATGGTGTCCACCACCGCGTCACAGACCTCGGCGGCGAAGCCCAGCTCGGTACCGGTGAAGGACTCCGGCGAGTACTCCCAGCGCCAGTTGGTATCCGGGTAGTCCTGGGCAATGGACTTGATGAGCTCAGCGGCGTCGGTAGCCAGCTTCTTGATGGCTGGGCGGTCCTTGCGGAATACTACGCGGCGCTGCAGCTTCGAAGTGGAGTTGTAGAAGTGCACGATGACGTTCTTTGCACCCTCGCACGCTTCAAAAGTGCGGCGAATGAGGTGTTCGCGGGCCTGCACCAGTACCTGGATGGTGACGTCATCCGGAATCTTGTCGCCCTCGATGATCTCGCGCACGAAGTCGAAGTCCGTCTGGGAGGCAGACGGGAAACCTACCTCGATCTCCTTGTAGCCCATCTTCACCAGCAGGTCGAACATGCGGTGCTTGCGCTGTGGGGACATGGGGTCAATGAGCGCCTGGTTGCCATCGCGCAGGTCCACCGGGCACCACTGCGGCGCGGCGGTAATGGTCTTGTTCGGCCACGTGCGGTCCGGCAACTCGACGGGCTCAACCTCTGTGGCAAAGCTTAAGTAGCGGTCGACCGGCATGGAGGAACCGCGCTGCTTGTTCCACGCGGGCTGGCCTTCGCGGCGGGGGCCAGAGGGGGTGGTGATGTCACGGGGAGCGGAGATAAAAGAATCAGTGGGGGACATAAGTGAACTCTTCCTTGGAGTGTGTAGGTGCCGTGTACGGCCAGCTGTGGTAAGGGCAACACCGCGCTCCGCGACGGGCCGCTGGCCGTGAGGTCACGAACCTAAATCCCGCCGCGGCTACTAAGGAGAAGGGAATGCCGCGTAATCATGTGAGCCACAATACAATCCCTCTCACTATGTGGCAACCAATTTCACACAATGAGACGCGGGTGGGGTGTGGCTAAGATGTCTTGCGTGCATACAGTGAGACCCGCAGTAAGGGCCGGCAGCTCGGCGCCCCGCGCCCCGCGCATCGCGCTAGTTTCCCTCGTTATCGCCGTGCTGGGCGCGGCCATACGCATCGCGGTGCTGGAGGTCCTGGCCGCGGCCAACGGCCAGGAGCTGTGGGACCAGCTCTTGGCCTGGGATGCTGAATATTATGTGGCGATTGCCCGCGCCGGGTACCTCGACGCCGACATTGCCTTTGACGGTCCGGTGTACGAGAAGACGATGGCCTTCTTCCCGGGCTTTCCCCTACTCCTCAAGATCGTCAGCTGGACCGGCATCAACATCGCCCTCGCCGCGCTCCTTATTAATACCCTGCTGGTGGCGGTGCTGGCAGCGGGGGTGATGGTGCTGGCGCGGCGCCTCGGCGCGGGGCAGGGCGGGCAGATCGCCTCCGCCATCGTGGTAACGAGCGCGCCGATGTCCATCGTTTTCTCCATGCCGTACAGCGAGGCGCTTTTTGGTGCTCTGGCGGTATGGGGGCTCGTGGCACTGGATGACCGCGTGTGGTGGCGCGCTGGGCTGTTCGGGTTCGGGCTCGCGCTGACCCGCCTGACCGCGGTGGACTTCCTCGTGGTCTTCGGGCTGTGGGTGCTGCTCTACGGGCGCCGTAACTGGCGCGCCTGGCTAGGCCTGTGCCTGGCTGCCATGCCGCTCCCCGCTTACCTGCTGTGGACGCAGCACTACCTGGCGGATGCCGGTGGCTACTTCGGCATCCAAGAAAAGTACTGGGACTCCGCCTTTGACGGGGGAGCGGACACGGTGTGTTTTGTGTGGAAGGCGCTCACTGAGGGTACGAATGTGGGCTACCTTCTCACGGCACTGGCCATCCTGGCCGCGCCGGTGCTGCTCGTGGTGACGTGGGGAAAGGTTCAGCCGGTGGCGTGGTGGTTCAGCGCGGTGCTCATGGCCAACGTGTTGCTCTCCAGCGGCATCCAGCACTCCCGCCCGCGCCTGCTGCTGCCTGCTGCGGTGCTTATTATCCCGTGGGCCGTGCGGGCCGTGGCTGGCCGCACGCCGCGGGCGGGGTGGGCCGGTATTGCTGCGTGGGTGCTGTGGTCGGCGTGGTTCTCCGCTTACATGCTGGTCATCTTCGAGTGGGCTATCTAGCTGCAGGAGCGTGTAGTGGAACCAGGATTAACCGGCACGCGGGAGAGCACGATGGTGCCCACGATCATCACCAGTAGGGAGCCGGCCATGACGCACCAGCCGGCGGCGCTGCTGACCTGGAATTTCTCCCCCAATACCCAGTAGCCCAGGCCAAAGGCCACGATGGGCTCCATGATGGTCATGGCCGGCAGCGAGTGGGCCAGCGCGCCGGCGTGAAAGGAATATTGCTGGATCACCGTGCCGCCCGCGGCGAGCGCGATGAGCGCGTAAAGCTCCCAGCTGCCCAGGGTGGCAACGGGGCCTTCGTGCGAGAACACATCGACCACGGCCTTGGCCACCAGCGCGACATAGCCGTAGAGAATGCCGCAGGCGGAGCCTAAAGCGAGGGCGGCTTCCGACGGGCGCTTGCGGGCCATAACGAACAGGCCGATGAGCGCGAGCGCGCCGAGCGTGAAGGCGGGCCACCACTGGGACCAGGAGGGCGTGGTGAGGCCGGCAGTGGGGCGGCCGTAGACCACTAGGATGCCGACAGCGATGGTGAGCGCGATGCACCAGATGACCTCCCGCGCCGGCATGGGGCGGCGCGAATACCAGGCAGCCAGCGGCAGCGTGAACATCAGCGAGAGCACCAGGATGGGCTGTACCACGAGCAGGGTGCCAAAGCTGAGCGCGACGAGCTGCAGGGCGTAGGCCAGTACGGCTGCCCCGGTGCCTACCCACCACAGCGGGGTGCGCAACGCGGTGCGCATGACGGTGCTGGAGCTCGCGTCAAGAACAATGCGGTGGCGTATGACTGTGCCCCAGGCCACGACTAGTGCCGAGGCCAGCGCGAATGTGACGGCAAGCAGACTTGAAAACATCGTGTCCACCCTACCCGGAATTAATAGGCAACTTGTGTTTCGGTAGGGCCGGAAGGGCGGTAGGCTAAAGAAGTTGACTGCCGCTCTATAGGTATTGGGCGGCGGACAGGTATTGGCCCTCGCGAAAACGAAAGGTGGGACCGTCAGTGGCCCTAGTCGTACAGAAATACGGGGGATCTTCCCTCGAGAGCGCAGAGCGCATTCGTGCTGTCGCGGAGCGCATCGTGGCCACCAAGAAGCAGGGGCACGACGTGGTTGTCGTGTGCTCCGCCATGGGAGACACTACCGACGAACTGCTGGATCTTGCTGCCCAGGTCAACCCGGTCCCGCCGCAGCGCGAGATGGACATGCTGCTCACCGCCGGCGAGCGCATCTCCAACGCGCTGGTGGCCATGGCCGTGGAATCCCTGGGTGCCCACGCGCAGTCCTTCACCGGCTCCCAGGCCGGCGTTCTCACCACTGAGCGCCACGGAAACGCCCGCATCGTCGACGTCACCCCGGGCCGACTCACCGAGGCTCTCGATGAAGGAAAGATTTGTATCGTCGCCGGCTTCCAGGGGGTCAACAAGGAATCCCGCGACGTCACCACCTTGGGCCGCGGCGGCTCCGATACCACCGCGGTGGCGTTGGCGGCGGCGCTCAAGGCCGATGTGTGTGAGATTTACTCCGACGTCGACGGCGTCTACACTGCCGACCCCCGCATCGTCCCCGACGCCCAGAAGCTGGAGAAGCTCTCCTTTGAGGAGATGCTGGAAATGGCCGCCGTGGGCTCCAAGATTCTCGTCCTGCGCAGCGTGGAGTACGCCCGCGCGTTCAACGTTCCCCTTCGAGTTCGCTCATCTTATTCAACCGACCCCGGCACGCTCGTTGCCGGTTCAATGGAGGATATCCCCGTGGAAGAAGCAGTACTGACTGGTATCGCAACCGACCGTTCCGAGGCCAAGGTCACCGTCCTCGGCATCCCGGACCGCCCGGGGGAGGCCGCCAAGGTCTTCCGCACCATCGCGGACGCGGAAATCAACATCGACATGGTTCTCCAGAACGTCTCCTCCCTGGAGTCCGGCACCACGGACATCACCTTTACCTGCCCGCGCGCCGACGGCCCGCGCGCCATGGAGCTGTTGGCCAAGCTCAAGCAGGAGGGCCACTGGGCCAACGTGCTTTACGACGACCAGGTGGGCAAGGTCTCCCTCGTCGGTGCCGGCATGAAGTCCCACCCGGGCGTCACCGCAGACTTCACCGAGGCACTGCGTGACGCAGGCGTCAACATGGAGCTCATCTCCTCTTCTGAAATTCGCATCTCCGTGCTAACGCGGGAGGCGGACCTGGAGAAGGCCGCGGTGGCCGTGCACGATAAGTTCCAGCTGGGTGGCGAGGAAGAGGCCACCGTCTACGCTGGTACCGGACGCTAGAGAACCCCACCAAGGATTGCACTAAGGATTAAGGAGTACACGTCATGACCACTGTTGCTGTTGTAGGCGCTACCGGGCAGGTCGGCCGCGTCATGCGGTCCATTCTTGAGGAGCGCAACTTCCCGGCTGACTCGATTCGCTTCTTCGCTTCCGCGCGCTCCGCAGGCCAGGAGTTGACCTTCCGCGACGAAAAGGTGGAGGTTGAGGACCTGGCGAAGCAGACCGCGGAGAGCCTGGCCGGCATCGATATTGCGCTGTTCTCCGCGGGTGGCTCCACCTCCAAGCAGTACGCCCCGCTGTTCGCGGAGGCCGGCGCCACCGTGGTGGATAACTCCTCCGCGTGGCGCAAGGACCCGGAGGTTCCCCTCATCGTGTCTGAGGTGAACCCGCAGGATAAGGACAAGGTGGTCAAGGGGATCATCGCGAACCCGAACTGCACCACGATGGCGATCATGCCGGTGACCAAGGCGCTGCACGACGCCGCCGGGCTGACCACGATGCGCGTGGCTTCCTACCAGGCGGTCTCCGGCTCTGGCCTGGCCGGCGTGGAGACCCTGGCCAAACAGGTGGCCTCCATCGGGGATCAGAATGTGGAGCTGACGCACGACGGCTCCGTGCTCGAGGTGGAGCAGGACGAGCTCAGCCCCTACGTCGCCCCGATTGCCTACAACGCGGTGCCGCTGGCCGGCAACCTCGTGGACGACGGCTCCGAGGAGACCGACGAAGAGCAGAAGCTGCGCAACGAGTCCCGCAAGATTCTGGGTATTCCGGAGCTCAAGGTCTCCGGCACCTGCGTGCGCATCCCGGTCTTCACCGGCCACACCATGGTGGTCCACGCCGAGTTCGAGCGCCCGATCACCCCGGAGCAGGCCCGCGAAGTTCTCTCCTCCGCCGCGGGCGTCAAGGTCGTGGACGTCCCCACGCCGCTGGCCGCCGCCGGTATCGATTTGTCCTTGGTCGGCCGCATCCGCCAGGACCAGACGATTGCGGATAACAAGGGCCTGGTCTTCGTAGTCTCCGGCGACAACCTGCGCAAGGGGGCTGCCCTCAACGCCATCCAGATCGCGGAGCTGCTGCTCTAGCGCGCGGTGGTCTAGCGCGTGGCGCGCGCCACGCGACGCTAGTACCGCACGGCTCTAGAGCGCCACGCAGTATTCGGCATCGAAAAAGTCCGCCCCAGAAAGAATTCTGGCGGCGGACTTTCGCGTGTTGTGAGAGGGGAGCGCTCTCAGCCCTGTTGTGCTCCTAGTCCTTCGGGACCTCCGGCTTGGTGTGCTGGACGTAGGTCACGGACGGATCCGGATCCTCGCGGTCGTACTCGATCTCCTCGTCGGCCTCGAGCTCCTCGTGGATCTCCTCGGCCACGGCATTGACGAACTCGTCGGTCTCCATGTTGGAGGCCGCAGCCAGCTTGCGCAGCTCGCGCTGGTTCTTCTTGGTGAATCGCTCACGCGGGTCCAGGCGGCGCTTGACCAGGATGCGGGCGCGCACGCGGCGGTCGGACTCGGAGGTGATCTTGTCGCGCTGAGTAATCCAGGAAATCACCATGACGGCGATCATGAGCAGGCCCAGGTAGCCCAGAATCGGGTACACGCTGGAGACCAGCTGCTTGAAGCCAACGAAGGAGAGGATGAAGCCTACGACGCAGGCAGTGGCGTAGACGGGGTAGAAGAGCTTCGGCTTCTTGCGGGTCAGGCGCTTGCCCATGGCGTAGAACATACCGATGGCTGTGTTGAACACCATGCCGTAGATGATGAACGTCATGAAATAGCCAAGAATGGGGTTCACGTTGTTGATGAGCGTGAGCACCGGCAGGTCCTGGCCGTTGACCTCAGGGGCCACCATGTACAGCGAGACCACAAGCAGAGCCAGCAGGATGAGGTAGACGATGCCGCCCATGAGGCCGCCGCGGCCCACGGCGCGGTTATCCAGGATGTTGCCGCCGATAACGATGGACATGGATACCGCGCACATGACGTTAAGGCCGGTGTAGTTCAGCGCAGCCAGCCACCAGCTGTGGATGGGGGTCTCGACGTTGTCTACGGCGAAGTTATTGGCCGCAGACCAGTCCACGTCCGTGGTGAGGATGGTGTAGCCGGTGGCGAAGACCACGAAGATGATGATGAAGGGCGTGATCGCGCCGATAACGGAGGTCACCTTGTCCACGTCGAGCAGGCCGACGAGCAGCACTAGCACGAGCATGACGGCACCGCCCACCCAGATCGGCATGCCCTTAAACTGCTGGCTAATGGTGGAGCCGCCGCCGGCGAACATGACGAAGCCGATGGCGAAGAGGGTGGCCAGCGTGCCGTAGTCCAGCACGCGGGAGATGATGGGGCCACTGATCTTGTCGTAGACGGCAGTGTGCTCGTCTGCCTGGAAGTAGGAGCCCAGCTGCAGGATGGCAATGCCGGTGACAATCATGAGGGCTGCGGCCAGCACCACGCCCCACAGGCCCCAGTTGCCGAAGGCCACGAAGTACTGCATAGCCTCCTGTCCGGAGGCGAAGCCGGCGCCGACGACGACGCCAATAAAGGCCATGGAAATGGCCACTGCGCGTTTCAACATAACTTTGAGAGGTCTCGCAATCTCACACGCGCCGGAGGGTCGTCACAGAAGGAGTGTGTGGTGCGCGCTGTCGGGGCGGCGCAGTCCGGGTCGACTATCGATTTATCACGTGTGCCTCGATTGAGATTAGGTGTGGTCGACAGGTATTTTCCAGCTGAAGCGACGAGTGTCCCTCTGTGTCCTACGTCTCGGACCGCCGCTGGTCCACATGTATGTGCAGGTGCTTTGTATAGAACGCCCGTTTTGTAACGGCTCGGTAACGATTGGGGTTTAAGTTCGCCCGCGCTGCTCTATGAGATCTTTGCGGGCACGCGCCACGCGCGAGCGAATGGTGCCCACGCGTACGCCTGCAATCTTGGCGGCCTCCTCATAGGTATAGCCCAGCACCTGGGTGAGGATGAGGGCCTCGCGGCGGTCGGCCGGGAGGGCGTCAATAAGCACGCGGGCGTCGATCCATTCGCTCCACGTACCGGCGTTTTCCGGGGCTGGGGCGAGTGCAGCCGCGTCCTCATATTCTGTGGCGGACTTGCGGGGCCGAGCCATGTCGTGGCGGATGTTGTCCACCCACACGCGGCGCGCCAGGGAGAGTAGCCACGTGCGGGCGGAGGAGCGGGCGGCGAAGCGGGGGAGCGCCCCGATGACGCGAAGGTAGGTTTCCTGCGTCAGATCGTCGGCCACATCGGCGCCACCCAGATGGGCGAGGAGGCGCCAGACGTCATCGTGCGTGGATTTGATGAACTCCGTGAGCGCTGCGCGGTCGCCGCGGCCTGCCCGTAGGGCGAGGTCGGTGACGCGCGCGTCATCGCGCTCGGAGTGGGGATTCACCTCCCACAACTTACCAGCAGCCCGCTGGCAAACGAGGTATTACTGGGGTCAGGCTGTGGGGGCCGCTCTAGTTCTAAAAATCTGTTGCGGAGGTCATATTGTGTAGGTAGGCTATGAAACGTCCACGATTGATAATAATCCCCAAATTATCAACACAATTAGGAGGAAGTCCATGACTAACCCCAACGAGTCCGCAGCAGACAAGGTACTGGACAAGGGCCAGCGCGCCCCGGGTGGCCCGAACACCACCCGCCCGTCCGGCCAGCCGGTCGTTACCGAAAACACCAGCGTCACCAACGGTGAGAACGGTCCGGTCGTTCTTAATGATCTGCACCTCATTGAGAAGCTGGCCCACTTCAACCGTGAGCGCGTGCCGGAGCGCACCCCGCACGCCAAGGGCCACGGCGCCTTCGGTGAGCTGCACATTACTGAAGATGTCTCTGCCTACACCAAGGCCAAGCTCTTCCAGAAGGGCACCGTTACCCCGATGATGGGCCGCTTCTCCACCGTTGCCGGTGAGCAGGGCTCCCCGGATACCTGGCGTGACGTCCACGGCTTCGCACTGCGCTTCTACACCGAAGATGGCAACTACGACATCGTGGGCAACAACACCCCGGTGTTCTTTATCCGTGATGGCATCAAGTTCCCGGACTTCATCCACTCCCAGAAGCGCCTGGGCACCAACGGCCTGCGTGATGCTGACATGCAGTGGGATTTCTGGACCCGTAACCCGGAGACCACTCACCAGGTGACCTACCTCATGGGTGACCGCGGTACCCCGAAGACCACCCGCCACCAGAACGGCTACGGTTCCCACACCTTCCAGTGGGTTAACGAGCAGGGCGAGGCATTCTGGGTGAAGTACCACTTCAAGTCCCGTCAGGGTGTGGAGAACTTCACCGATGCTGAGGCAGGCGAGATGGCCGGCCAGAACGCCGACTACCACCGCGAGGACCTCTACAACGCCATCGAAGAGGGCAACTACCCGGTATGGGACGTCAAGGTCCAGATCATGCCGGTGGCTGAGGCTGAGGGCTACCGCTTCAACCCGTTCGACCTCACCAAGGTCTGGTCCAAGAAGGACTACCCGCTGCACGATGTGGGCTACTTCGTTCTCAACCGCAACCCGCGCAACTTCTTCGCGCAGATTGAGCAGGTTGCTCTGGACCCGGGCAACATCGTCCCCGGTGTTGGCCTGTCCCCGGACAAGATGCTGCAGGCTCGTGCCTTTGCCTACGCTGACCAGCAGCGCTACCGCATCGGACCGAACTACAAGCAGCTGCCGGTGAACCAGCCGCTCAACCAGGTCAACACCTACGAGCACGAGGGCCCGATGCAGTTCCTGTTCAACGCTCCGGAGGACCCGGTCTACTCCCCGAACCGCCACGCCAAGGGCGGCGGCTACCAGGATGGTGATGAGAACCTGCGCTTCAAGGAGCAGGAGACCACCACCGCGACCGACCTCTACGTCAACCCGGACCCGGCCGGCATCGACCTGGTTCGCGCGCCGTACGTGCGCCACGCCGAGGACAACGACACCGTTCAGGCCACCGACCTGTACGAGAACGTCTACGATGACGCCGCCAAGGAGCGTATGGCGGATAACATCACCAACGCCATGGCCGGTGTCTCCCCGGAGACCGAGGAGCGCGTCTACGCTTACTGGGACGCTGTGTCTGAGAAGCTGGGCAAGCGCGTGCGTGAGCTCTTCGCTGAGAAGAAGTAGCGCGCTAGCGCGGACGCTCTAGAGCGGACGCTGCCAAGGCCCCGCTGGTACCCCAACAATTCGGTACCGGCGGGGCCTTTCCGCGCGCCTGACGGCTTGTGCCCAGCGTGGGCGATAGTTTCTATGACATGACCTCACGCCTTGCCCGTCCCGCGGCCACCGAACGCCGCTTCACCACCCGCGCACTCGTGTGGGCCTGCATCCTGCTCGTCCCCCTCGTCATTGGCGCCGTGGTGGCCACCACCGCCCACTGGCAGCCGGCCCAAACCTGGTCCCAGGAGGAGACCGGCGCACCCAGCGACGGCACCATTGACCCGGCTGAGCTGCATGACGTCGCCCGGGCGCTCTCCGAGGCCAACGCTCAGGCCGGATTCTTGGCCAACGGCGCCCAGCAGCTCGCGGACGGCACCGGTCAGCTCAAGGACGGCGCGGGCGAGCTCGGCGGCGGCGTGGATCAGCTGGCGAGCGGCTCCCAGGAGCTCTCCAACGGCCTGGTGGAACTCCAGTCCGGCACGGCCCAGCTGGGAAACGGTGCCACCGAGCTTGCCGACGGCGTGGGCGGCGCCGTCGATCAGGTCGTGGCCCTGGGCGTGGTGCGCGGCCAAATTCTGCAGGCCATCGACGGCACAACGAAGGACCTGGAAGGTAACAACTCAAAGGAGGCCAAGGAGATTCGCTCGCAGCTGGGGGACCTGCGCGCGCAGGTGGAGAACTTTAAGTTCGACCAGTCCATCCAGGACCAGCTCATCCGCCTCAAGGACGGCTCGCGCGATCTGTCCAACCAGCTGGCGGTCAGCGGCTACGCCTACCACGACGGCGTCTACGAGGCCGCCGAGGGCGCCAAGCAGCTCAACGCGGGCATAGGCGAGCTCAACACCAAGGTGGATGAGGCCCTCAAGGGCGTGGACGAGCTTGTGGCCGGCGCCGAGAAGGTCGACGGCATGGCCCAGCAGAACCGCACCAAGGTGCAAGGCGCGCAGCGCGCTATGCCGACCGTGCCCAACCCCAACGACACCCAGAACGCGACCGCACAGCTACTGAGCCCGATTGTGGCCATGCTTCTGGCAGCCCTCGCGGTCCTGGGTGGCGGCGTCCTCGGCGCGCTGCTATCCCGCGTGGAGCGCCGCCTCCTGGTGCTCGTCGGTGCGTCAGTGCTTATCGGCGCCGCCGTGAGCCTGTTGACCGCGCTTCTGGCCACCGGCGTGACGGTGGCGGCCGTGGCGTGGGCTGGGGTGGCTGCGGCGGCGGCCGCGGCGGCGTCGGCAGGCGTGCTCTATGCCCTGGTGCGCGCGCTGGGCACCCCGGGCTGGATCCTAGGCGTGGTCCTGGGGATGGCGCAGGTGGGCGTTGTGGGGTGGGTCTGGAAGTCCGCGGCCACGGGCACGGACCTTAACACCGCCATGAGCGCGCTGGTGCACCTTTTCCCCATGCACTGGGCAACCTCCGCCATCACGGTGGCGGGAAATGGGGGCAACTCCCCACAGCAGTGGGCGGCACTGGCCGTACTGGGGGTAACCGCGGTGGTGGCGATCGCCCTGTCCATGACCCCCGCCGCGAACCGTTCTGCGGCGCGCTCCTCAACCCCTTCGGGGACCCCCTCCGCGCGCGCTGAAGAGAAGGCAGGGAAGGAAAAAGCCTAGCTCACGAACGTGCGCCAACAGTGCAGGCAGGGTGGGGTGGAAAGATACTACGAAATTGCGAGTCTGGGTCTTCAGTCACGCCGAAAGAGTGCTAAAGTTAGCAGTGCTCACAAAGCCTACTTAGGGGGTAGGCAAACGGTTTCTCCAATCCGTTGTGAGTGATAGGGAATAGGGGCGACGCGGCTGCTGTAGGGGCACCGCGTCGTTTCCCGTTTTCGGGGGTAAAATCGGCGTCATCCCGCTCTTGGATTGGAGAACTATCGTGACTTCGGACCGTGATATCAAGCCGTTTGCTGCTAGCCGTGGCCCCAAGGTGACGTCCGGGGCTATCGTCGGGATGGCGTTAGCTAGTGGTCTGCTTCTCGGTGGGCTTGGCGCTGGGGCAACCCTTGCAGCGGTCGGCACTCCTGAGCGCTCCGACTACGTCATTCAGCCGGCCCAGCAGACCGTGAAGACGGACATTATGGATCCACATGACGTGCTCACTCCGGAGGAAGAAGAGCGCATGCTTCGCGATGTCTCCCGAATCGCCGCCCCCGATGTGGTTCAAAGCCTGCACTACATCGTCTTCGCTCGAAATCATGAAAACGTCAACGACACTGTGGAAGAGTACCTGCGGGACCAGCATCCAGAGCTCATTGGCAAGGACAAGTTCGCCGACGGCCACGTGTTCATCGGAGTGGGCCTCGACCCGCGTCAGTCCTTCGTCTTCGCGGGCGAGGATGTGGCTTCAGAACTGGATTTGCGTAAGGGTGACCGCCATTTGAGCCGCTCCGTCGAGGCCATCAAACCGGGCGTGCGGGATGGCAATATCCCCGCCGGGTTGTTCGCTGGCGCGTCCACCGCAATTGATGCTGAGCGTGCCGCCGATGCTCGGTTTGAAAGCGCCAAGGCGAGTCGTGTCGGCGGGGCCGTGGGACTCGGTGTGGGCGGACTTGCACTAGGAAGCGTTGCTGCAGGCACGGTTGGCGGAGTGCGCCGCAGCAAACAAAAGAAGGCACTGAAGGCGCGTGAGGATTGGGATTATGTGTCCCAGACGTACACCGATGTTGCACAGCGCCTGCAGTCCATTGATATCCGTGCCCATTCGCTGCAGTCGGGTTTGGTAGACGAGCGCATGCGTGAGGACTGGGAGGGGCTGCGCGATGACTTCCTAGCCATTGATCGTTCCGTTGGTTCCTTCATGTCAATCCCTGCCGATGCGCCGGATGAACAGTTTCGTTCGCGCGAGGAGAAAATCGCGCAGGCACGACTCATGTGTGAGCGCGTAGAAACGGCCGAGGCCAATCTGGAGAAGCTATACCGCGTTGAGAACGCCGACGTTGATGCCCGCCGCTATGAGCTCTATGAGTTGGGCAAGGATCTGGCGCAGGCGGGGTATGTGGCTTCCGATATTGATTCTGGGGCCGCGCGTCACGCTAAGGAGCTGGAAGATGCCGCCGTGGCGCTGTCCAACCAGCCGGATCATCCGCAGTTTATGGAGCGCTACCTGGAGATTCTCGACCGTTCTGCACTGTTGTCGGAGCACCTTCAGAGCCAGCTTCAGAAGCGCAACGAAGCCGACGAGCGCCCAGAGCGCACCCACATCTACGACTCCGACTTCTTTGCCGGTTCCGGCTACCACGGCTACGTGCCGTTCTACGTCGTGAGCACCTGGGATAGCGATGCCGTCGCCGTCCGCGATTCTAGCTCTGGCAGCAGCGGCGGCGGTGTCAACAGCAGCTTTAGCTCGGGCTTCTCCGGTTCGGGTGGCTCCTCCAGCTTCTAAGGAAGCAGAGGGCCAGGCCGGCAAGGTCGACTCACAATTCGGAATCCTGAACCCCCGCTCAAGAGTTGAAAAGCGGAAGCGCAAGCCCGAAAACTCAACATGAATCCTGTCCCCATAAGAAGCGCTAATCACGGCGGCCATGCTGTTACCGCTGACGCGGATGATGGGGAGCGCAACAACGATGGTGGTTTTCACCAAAAGCAAGCGTGTGTGTTGACCACGGCGATAGCTGTGGCAGAAATCATGGTAGGAAGCCCTGATGGTCGCACGACACTCACGACAACGGCGCACCCTCCGGTACAAGGGGGTCAGACTGGGGCGTTTCGGCGCACAACAAGACTAGGCTTAGCGACGTCTCTGGAGTTGAGCTTATAAACTAGGTGCATGGTGAATCCGAAAACGCAGTGCCGTCCTAGATCTCAGCGCGTTGGGATTAAGGCCCTTCTACATGGCGCTACTAGGCTTTATCAAGACATACAGAGCTTTATTAGGCGGCCTGCACTGCTCAGAAATTCAAGAGACGCCAACTCACTCCCGTGCATATTTGCACATTCTGGCGGAAACTTTACATCACAATCTACTCCCAGAGAGTTCACAGTGCTCTGGCAGCGGCTGACGTGCGTCTGACAGCTGCCGTTCACAATGGCAACACTGCAGCCTGTTCCTACACATACGCTGGAAAACATATTAAGTGCAGATAGATAAATGGTGGTAGTGTTCAGTATGCACTATAGGGCTGATCAATAGCTTAGCGTTGAAGTCGAGATTGGCTGCGGTGTGCTCAGCTTCGAAATCTGGCCTTGAACAGCAAGATCTCCGCTGAGCCAGGACATATCTTTCAAATGTGAAGAGGAATAATGAATATTTCAAGAAGTTTGCCCCGAAGGGGGTGGACGCTCTTAACCGCAATTCTTGCTACCGTTGCGGTGATAGCAGCTTTGCTGACCGTACCGTGGGGGAACGCCGGCGCTGCGGAGCCTAGCGAATTCAAGCCCAATACGACGCTAGGTAAAGAGTCCAAGAAGGAAGAAACCAACCCACAGCATTTCGCCGCGGACTATGACTGGGGCATGCTCGTTTGGGCGGGAAAGCCGGCTGGGCCCGGTTTTAACAACGGCGGATATAAAAATAATGACGTCGGCTGGGGCTGGTGTCTTAAGCCAATAGCTCACACTCCGCTTAATACGTTTGAAAAGTACGAAAAAAAGAACGCCACGAAACTTAAGTTTGACGAGGCCTACTATGACGTGGTGATTAATCTTGCGCGGAAGTTGGAAGCTGCGGCTGCTCGGGGGGACAGTGAATCGGCT
This sequence comes from Corynebacterium tardum, assembly GCF_046717785.1. NCBI lineage: Bacteria > Bacillati > Actinomycetota > Actinomycetes > Mycobacteriales > Corynebacteriaceae > Corynebacterium > Corynebacterium tardum. Next base: position 204,383 of record NZ_CP177104.1, read on the forward strand.
GCCAAGGCTGCCAACTATTACGTTTACCTTCTGATGTTCCTCAATACCGACAGCAACTCAAAGTACTTGGCTCAGGAAACTATCAGAGGGAACAACCCGCTTGACAAGCAAGGGCAGGTAGCTTTTCCGAAATTTAGCGGAGACCTTGACGAATTTAAGAACTTAACTGGGTATAGCTTTACAGGCTCTGTGGATAATCCCCCCCAGTTCAATCCTCTGAAGTTTGTTAGGGAAACCTCGGTCGAGATTGAGAAGCAGCCTGCGGGTGCGTATATCACCGTTGTATACCCCAACAATAATCCCAATTCGAAGTCTCAACCTGTCATGACTGTGGATCAGCCGGGCCTGCCTGACGAGAACGGCGGAAGCGGTTCTAACCCGTCCACTAAGACGCCGTCGATTAGTACGAAGGTTGAGCAGCTTGGTGAGCATGAGGCTCTTAAGAAGGACACGGTTGTTACTGACCATGTTCACTATGAGGGTCTGGTTCCGGGTAAGGAATACGTTCTGAATGCGGAGCTGCGTAACAAGGCTGATGAGTCTGTTATTGGTAAGTCCAATCCTGACGAGCCGGTGAAGTTCACTCCGGAGTCTGCTTCGGGTGATGTTGATGTCAAGATCATTGTTAATGATGATGTTGAGGCTGGTTCTGTTAAGCAGGGTGTTGCCTATGAGTACTTGACGTCTACTGCGGTGGATGCGTCTGGTAAGGATTCCGAGTCTGGCGATAAGAATGACATTGCTAAGCACACGGATATCAATGACAAGGCTCAGACTGTTGATTCTCATGATGAGTTGAAGCCGTCGATTAGTACGAAGGTTGATCAGCTTGGTGAGCATGAGGCTCTGAAGTCTGGCACGGTTGTTACTGACCATGTTCACTATGAGGGTTTGGTTCCGGGTAAGGAATACGTTCTGAATGCGGAGCTGCGTAACAAGGCTGATGAGTCTGTTATTGGTAAGTCCAATCCTGACGAGCCGGTGAAGTTCACTCCGGAGTCTGCTTCGGGTGATGTTGATGTCAAGATCATTGTTAATGATGGTGTTGAGGCTGGTTCTGTTAAGCAGGGTGTTGCCTATGAGTACTTGACGTCTACTCAGGTGGATGCGTCTGGTAAGGATTCCGAGTCTGGCGATAAGAATGACATTGCTAAGCACACGGATATCAATGACAAGGCTCAGACTGTTGATTCTCATGATGAGTTGAAGCCGTCGATTAGTACGAAGGTTGATCAGCTTGGTGAGCATGAGGCTCTGAAGTCTGGCACGGTTGTTACTGACCATGTTCACTATGAGGGTTTGGTTCCGGGTAAGGAATACGTTCTGAATGCGGAGCTGCGTAACAAGGCTGATGAGTCTGTTATTGGTAAGTCCAATCCTGACGAGCCGGTGAAGTTCACTCCGGAGTCTGCTTCGGGTGATGTTGATGTCAAGATCATTGTTAATGATGGTGTTGAGGCTGGTTCTGTTAAGCAGGGTGTTGCCTATGAGTACTTGACGTCTACTCAGGTGGATGCGTCTGGTAAGGATTCCGAGTCTGGCGATAAGAATGACATTGCTAAGCACACGGATATCAATGACAAGGCTCAGACTGTTGATTCTCATGATGAGTTGAAGCCGTCGATTAGTACGAAGGTTGATCAGCTTGGTGAGCATGAGGCTCTGAAGTCTGGCACGGTTGTTACTGACCATGTTCACTATGAGGGTTTGGTTCCGGGTAAGGAATACGTTCTGAATGCGGAGCTGCGTAACAAGGCTGATGAGTCTGTTATTGGTAAGTCCAATCCTGACGAGCCGGTGAAGTTCACTCCGGAGTCTGCTTCGGGTGATGTTGATGTCAAGATCATTGTTAATGATGGTGTTGAGGCTGGTTCTGTTAAGCAGGGTGTTGCCTATGAGTACTTGACGTCTACTCAGGTGGATGCGTCTGGTAAGGATTCCGAGTCTGGCGATAAGAATGACATTGCTAAGCACACGGATATCAATGACAAGGCTCAGACTGTTGATTCTCATGATGAGTTGAAGCCGTCGATTAGTACGAAGGTTGATCAGCTTGGTGAGCATGAGGCTCTGAAGTCTGGCACGGTTGTTACTGACCATGTTCACTATGAGGGTTTGGTTCCGGGTAAGGAATACGTTCTGAATGCGGAGCTGCGTAACAAGGCTGATGAGTCTGTTATTGGTAAGTCCAATCCTGACGAGCCGGTGAAGTTCACTCCGGAGTCTGCTTCGGGTGATGTTGATGTCAAGATCATTGTTAATGATGGTGTTGAGGCTGGTTCTGTTAAGCAGGGTGTTGCCTATGAGTACTTGACGTCTACTCAGGTGGATGCGTCTGGTAAGGATTCCGAGTCTGGCGATAAGAATGACATTGCTAAGCACACGGATATCAATGACAAGGCTCAGACTGTTGATTCTCATGATGAGTTGAAGCCGTCGATTAGTACGAAGGTTGATCAGCTTGGTGAGCATGAGGCTCTGAAGTCTGGCACGGTTGTTACTGACCATGTTCACTATGAGGGTTTGGTTCCGGGTAAGGAATACGTTCTGAATGCGGAGCTGCGTAACAAGGCTGATGAGTCTGTTATTGGTAAGTCCAATCCTGACGAGCCGGTGAAGTTCACTCCGGAGTCTGCTTCGGGTGATGTTGATGTCAAGATCATTGTTAATGATGGTGTTGAGGCTGGTTCTGTTAAGCAGGGTGTTGCCTATGAGTACTTGACGTCTACTCAGGTGGATGCGTCTGGTAAGGATTCCGAGTCTGGCGATAAGAATGACATTGCTAAGCACACGGATATCAATGACAAGGCTCAGACTGTTGATTCTCATGATGAGTTGAAGCCGTCGATTAGTACGAAGGTTGATCAGCTTGGTGAGCATGAGGCTCTGAAGTCTGGCACGGTTGTTACTGACCATGTTCACTATGAGGGTTTGGTTCCGGGTAAGGAATACGTTCTGAATGCGGAGCTGCGTAACAAGGCTGATGAGTCTGTTATTGGTAAGTCCAATCCTGACGAGCCGGTGAAGTTCACTCCGGAGTCTGCTTCGGGTGATGTTGATGTCAAGATCATTGTTAATGATGGTGTTGAGGCTGGTTCTGTTAAGCAGGGTGTTGCCTATGAGTACTTGACGTCTACTCAGGTGGATGCGTCTGGTAAGGATTCCGAGTCTGGCGATAAGAATGACATTGCTAAGCACACGGATATCAATGACAAGGCTCAGACTGTTGATTCTCATGATGAGTTGAAGCCGTCGATTAGTACGAAGGTTGATCAGCTTGGTGAGCATGAGGCTCTGAAGTCTGGCACGGTTGTTACTGACCATGTTCACTATGAGGGTTTGGTTCCGGGTAAGGAATACGTTCTGAATGCGGAGCTGCGTAACAAGGCTGATGAGTCTGTTATTGGTAAGTCCAATCCTGACGAGCCGGTGAAGTTCACTCCGGAGTCTGCTTCGGGTGATGTTGATGTCAAGATCATTGTTAATGATGGTGTTGAGGCTGGTTCTGTTAAGCAGGGTGTTGCCTATGAGTACTTGACGTCTACTCAGGTGGATGCGTCTGGTAAGGATTCCGAGTCTGGCGATAAGAATGACATTGCTAAGCACACGGATATCAATGACAAGGCTCAGACTGTTGATTCTCATGATGAGTTGAAGCCGTCGATTAGTACGAAGGTTGATCAGCTTGGTGAGCATGAGGCTCTGAAGTCTGGCACGGTTGTTACTGACCATGTTCACTATGAGGGTTTGGTTCCGGGTAAGGAATACGTTCTGAATGCGGAGCTGCGTAACAAGGCTGATGAGTCTGTTATTGGTAAGTCCAATCCTGACGAGCCGGTGAAGTTCACTCCGGAGTCTGCTTCGGGTGATGTTGATGTCAAGATCATTGTTAATGATGGTGTTGAGGCTGGTTCTGTTAAGCAGGGTGTTGCCTATGAGTACTTGACGTCTACTCAGGTGGATGCGTCTGGTAAGGATTCCGAGTCTGGCGATAAGAATGACATTGCTAAGCACACGGATATCAATGACAAGGCTCAGACTGTTGATTCTCATGATGAGTTGAAGCCGTCGATTAGTACGAAGGTTGATCAGCTTGGTGAGCATGAGGCTCTGAAGTCTGGCACGGTTGTTACTGACCATGTTCACTATGAGGGTTTGGTTCCGGGTAAGGAATACGTTCTGAATGCGGAGCTGCGTAACAAGGCTGATGAGTCTGTTATTGGTAAGTCCAATCCTGACGAGCCGGTGAAGTTCACTCCGGAGTCTGCTTCGGGTGATGTTGATGTCAAGATCATTGTTAATGATGGTGTTGAGGCTGGTTCTGTTAAGCAGGGTGTTGCCTATGAGTACTTGACGTCTACTCAGGTGGATGCGTCTGGTAAGGATTCCGAGTCTGGCGATAAGAATGACATTGCTAAGCACACGGATATCAATGACAAGGCTCAGACTGTTGATTCTCATGATGAGTTGAAGCCGTCGATTAGTACGAAGGTTGATCAGCTTGGTGAGCATGAGGCTCTGAAGTCTGGCACGGTTGTTACTGACCATGTTCACTATGAGGGTTTGGTTCCGGGTAAGGAATACGTTCTGAATGCGGAGCTGCGTAACAAGGCTGATGAGTCTGTTATTGGTAAGTCCAATCCTGACGAGCCGGTGAAGTTCACTCCGGAGTCTGCTTCGGGTGATGTTGATGTCAAGATCATTGTTAATGATGGTGTTGAGGCTGGTTCTGTTAAGCAGGGTGTTGCCTATGAGTACTTGACGTCTACTCAGGTGGATGCGTCTGGTAAGGATTCCGAGTCTGGCGATAAGAATGACATTGCTAAGCACACGGATATCAATGACAAGGCTCAGACTGTTGATTCTCATGATGAGTTGAAGCCGTCGATTAGTACGAAGGTTGATCAGCTTGGTGAGCATGAGGCTCTGAAGTCTGGCACGGTTGTTACTGACCATGTTCACTATGAGGGTTTGGTTCCGGGTAAGGAATACGTTCTGAATGCGGAGCTGCGTAACAAGGCTGATGAGTCTGTTATTGGTAAGTCCAATCCTGACGAGCCGGTGAAGTTCACTCCGGAGTCTGCTTCGGGTGATGTTGATGTCAAGATCATTGTTAATGATGGTGTTGAGGCTGGTTCTGTTAAGCAGGGTGTTGCCTATGAGTACTTGACGTCTACTGCGGTGGATGCGTCTGGTAAGGATTCCGAGTCTGGCGATAAGAATGACATTGCTAAGCACACGGATATCAATGACAAGGCTCAGACTGTTGATTCTCATGATGAGTTGAAGCCGTCGATTAGTACGAAGGTTGATCAGCTTGGTGAGCATGAGGCTCTGAAGTCTGGCACGGTTGTTACTGACCATGTTCACTATGAGGGTTTGGTTCCGGGTAAGGAATACGTTCTGAATGCGGAGCTGCGTAACAAGGCTGATGAGTCTGTTATTGGTAAGTCCAATCCTGACGAGCCGGTGAAGTTCACTCCGGAGTCTGCTTCGGGTGATGTTGATGTCAAGATCATTGTTAATGATGGTGTTGAGGCTGGTTCTGTTAAGCAGGGTGTTGCCTATGAGTACTTGACGTCTACTCAGGTGGATGCGTCTGGTAAGGATTCCGAGTCTGGCGATAAGAATGACATTGCTAAGCACACGGATATCAATGACAAGGCTCAGACTGTTGATTCTCATGATGAGTTGAAGCCGTCGATTAGTACGAAGGTTGATCAGCTTGGTGAGCATGAGGCTCTGAAGTCTGGCACGGTTGTTACTGACCATGTTCACTATGAGGGTTTGGTTCCGGGTAAGGAATACGTTCTGAATGCGGAGCTGCGTAACAAGGCTGATGAGTCTGTTATTGGTAAGTCCAATCCTGACGAGCCGGTGAAGTTCACTCCGGAGTCTGCTTCGGGTGATGTTGATGTCAAGATCATTGTTAATGATGGTGTTGAGGCTGGTTCTGTTAAGCAGGGTGTTGCCTATGAGTACTTGACGTCTACTGCGGTGGATGCGTCTGGTAAGGATTCCGAGTCTGGCGATAAGAATGACATTGCTAAGCACACGGATATCAATGACAAGGCTCAGACTGTTGATTCTCATGATGAGTTGAAGCCGTCGATTAGTACGAAGGTTGATCAGCTTGGTGAGCATGAGGCTCTGAAGTCTGGCACGGTTGTTACTGACCATGTTCACTATGAGGGTTTGGTTCCGGGTAAGGAATACGTTCTGAATGCGGAGCTGCGTAACAAGGCTGATGAGTCTGTTATTGGTAAGTCCAATCCTGACGAGCCGGTGAAGTTCACTCCGGAGTCTGCTTCGGGTGATGTTGATGTCAAGATCATTGTTAATGATGGTGTTGAGGCTGGTTCTGTTAAGCAGGGTGTTGCCTATGAGTACTTGACGTCTACTCAGGTGGATGCGTCTGGTAAGGATTCCGAGTCTGGCGATAAGAATGACATTGCTAAGCACACGGATATCAATGACAAGGCTCAGACTGTTGATTCTCATGATGAGTTGAAGCCGTCGATTAGTACGAAGGTTGATCAGCTTGGTGAGCATGAGGCTCTGAAGTCTGGCACGGTTGTTACTGACCATGTTCACTATGAGGGTTTGGTTCCGGGTAAGGAATACGTTCTGAATGCGGAGCTGCGTAACAAGGCTGATGAGTCTGTTATTGGTAAGTCCAATCCTGACGAGCCGGTGAAGTTCACTCCGGAGTCTGCTTCGGGTGATGTTGATGTCAAGATCATTGTTAATGATGGTGTTGAGGCTGGTTCTGTTAAGCAGGGTGTTGCCTATGAGTACTTGACGTCTACTCAGGTGGATGCGTCTGGTAAGGATTCCGAGTCTGGCGATAAGAATGACATTGCTAAGCACACGGATATCAATGACAAGGCTCAGACTGTTGATTCTCATGATGAGTTGAAGCCGTCGATTAGTACGAAGGTTGATCAGCTTGGTGAGCATGAGGCTCTGAAGTCTGGCACGGTTGTTACTGACCATGTTCACTATGAGGGTTTGGTTCCGGGTAAGGAATACGTTCTGAATGCGGAGCTGCGTAACAAGGCTGATGAGTCTGTTATTGGTAAGTCCAATCCTGACGAGCCGGTGAAGTTCACTCCGGAGTCTGCTTCGGGTGATGTTGATGTCAAGATCATTGTTAATGATGGTGTTGAGGCTGGTTCTGTTAAGCAGGGTGTTGCCTATGAGTACTTGACGTCTACTCAGGTGGATGCGTCTGGTAAGGATTCCGAGTCTGGCGATAAGAATGACATTGCTAAGCACACGGATATCAATGACAAGGCTCAGACTGTTGATTCTCATGATGAGTTGAAGCCGTCGATTAGTACGAAGGTTGATCAGCTTGGTGAGCATGAGGCTCTGAAGTCTGGCACGGTTGTTACTGACCATGTTCACTATGAGGGTTTGGTTCCGGGTAAGGAATACGTTCTGAATGCGGAGCTGCGTAACAAGGCTGATGAGTCTGTTATTGGTAAGTCCAATCCTGACGAGCCGGTGAAGTTCACTCCGGAGTCTGCTTCGGGTGATGTTGATGTCAAGATCATTGTTAATGATGGTGTTGAGGCTGGTTCTGTTAAGCAGGGTGTTGCCTATGAGTACTTGACGTCTACTCAGGTGGATGCGTCTGGTAAGGATTCCGAGTCTGGCGATAAGAATGACATTGCTAAGCACACGGATATCAATGACAAGGCTCAGACTGTTGATTCTCATGATGAGTTGAAGCCGTCGATTAGTACGAAGGTTGATCAGCTTGGTGAGCATGAGGCTCTGAAGTCTGGCACGGTTGTTACTGACCATGTTCACTATGAGGGTTTGGTTCCGGGTAAGGAATACGTTCTGAATGCGGAGCTGCGTAACAAGGCTGATGAGTCTGTTATTGGTAAGTCCAATCCTGACGAGCCGGTGAAGTTCACTCCGGAGTCTGCTTCGGGTGATGTTGATGTCAAGATCATTGTTAATGATGGTGTTGAGGCTGGTTCTGTTAAGCAGGGTGTTGCCTATGAGTACTTGACGTCTACTCAGGTGGATGCGTCTGGTAAGGATTCCGAGTCTGGCGATAAGAATGACATTGCTAAGCACACGGATATCAATGACAAGGCTCAGACTGTTGATTCTCATGATGAGTTGAAGCCTGAGCCGAGTGAGTCTACGTCGTCGGACAAGACGCCTGAGCCGAGTGAGTCTACGTCGTCGGACAAGACGCCTGAGCCGAGTGAGTCTACGTCGTCGGACAAGACGCCTGAGCCGAGTGAGTCTACGACGACCACTAAGACGCCTGAGCCGGGTGAGTCTACGACGACCACTAAGACGCCTGAGCCGGGTGAGTCTACGACGACCACTAAGACGCCTGAGCCGGGTGAGTCTACGACGACCACTAAGACGCCTGAGCCGGGTGAGTCTACGACGACCACTAAGACGCCTGAGCCGGGTGAGTCTACGACGACCACTAAGACGCCTGAGCCGGGTGAGTCTACGACGACCACTAAGACGCCCGAGCCGGGTAAGCCTTCCGATACCCCGGACGACAGCCACGGCAATGGCGATGGCCACAACGGTTCCAGCAAGTCTGACCTGGCGTGGTGGCTGCTGCTCATCCCGGGTCTGGGTCTCGTCAAGATCATTGCCGACGGTTTCGATGGCGGCCATGATGGCGGTCATAACGCCAACGATGGCGACCACGATGGTGGCAATGACCACGGTGACGTGACCGAGGACAACGACCGTGACAACGACGTCAAGGACGAGTCTGTCGAGGACACCGGTCGCGGTGACCGTGATAAGAATGCCCTGGACGCTACTGCGCCGGAGGACGCTGGCCAGCCGCTGCCGTCCAACGCCGAGCGTGTCGAAATCAAGCACGTACCGTCTGGTGCGACCAAGCTTGAACCGGGCATGCAGAGCTACATTAAGTAGCCTGTAGCGCTAGCAGAACCTGGGTTCTGCAGGAAGCCCTCCAGTATGTGTATGCACACTGGAGGGCTTCTTCGTATATTCGTTAAACGCTTGTGCCTAGCCAGCGGTGAGCAATGCGTCGTACTGTATGCGCTTTTCGATGCCGCTAAAGCTCGCCTTGGTGGCGTCCTGCTGGACCTTGCGGGAGTGCTTGAGCTGGTCTCAGGTGTCCTCCTTGCCGAGACGCACCGCCTCCGTGAGGGTGGACAATGTTCCCCAGGCGGCGACAATCATGTGCGCGGTTTCATCGCTGTTGGCGTCAACGCGCGCCATGGAGAAGATATTGTTGACCTTTTTGACTGCTTCCTCGAATGCGGTGCGCAGCGGTGAGCGCGGCTCACCAAGAAGAACCGTGAATTCAGGCACGTTTAGTGGGCCTGCTTTACCTTCAGTGACGCTCTGGTCGTCTTCTGCGGCCCGTTTGGGGCAATGGCCACTCCCGCTAGGGTGACGCCTGTGAGGAGGTTGTCGGCGGCGTCAAGCTCAGTGATATGCAGATTCGGCGCCAGCACGCCACACAGCATGGCGCGGCGCGAAACGTCGGCGTCGTGGGGTTGCCCGTAAATCGTTGGCCTATGTAATGATCTGGGAGAGGAACTCCCAGGCATGGCGATACTTCAGCTCATGTGCCTTGAAGTCTTTGGCGCGCTCGCGGGTGTCCTTATCAGCAGAGGCTCTTTCGGCGCGCCAGCGACTTAGGAGCTTATCTGCGGCCCCACGTAGCTTCTCTGAACTCAAGCTAGCCATGTAGGCTTCAGCAACTTTATTCATCTCGTCTGGGTCATAGTAGCCCGCGGTATCGAGTTCATCTGCCAGCATGTGAAGGGATTTGGGGTCAATGTCCGTATCAATCGAAGCGCCTTGGTAGTAGCGCTTTAAACCGGCCTCAATGAGTTCTGGTTTGTTGATGGAGTCCACAGCCATCGGCGCTGGCTTGTTCGGGTAGATGTGGTTCAAGCGGGCCAAGGACTGGACCGTGGACACCCCGGAGACGTGCTTGTCCACGTACATTGCGCACAGGCACGGCTAGTTGAATCCCGTCTGGAACTTGTTGGCCACAACGAGTGTTCAGAAGATTGAAATGGTAGCGGTGTGGTGAGTATCTGGTAGCGCCTGAGTGAGTATCCGGTAGCGGTGTCTCACTCAGGCGTTGTTGGTGGTTATGCGTGGGTGGTCAGTCTCATGTTTGGTCCTTCGAGTGTGATGATCTCGGCGCCGGAGACGAGTCGGTTGAGGATTGACTCGGAGATCACGGTGTCGGGGATGGACTTGTACCACTCCTGCGGGGTGAATTGTGAGGTCACAATTGTTGACACTTTGCCTTCACGCCCGGCGAGGATGTTGAGAATTTGGTGCGCGGTTGCGGCATTAATGGGTGTGGTGAGGAAGTCATCTAGGACCAGGACGTCGACGTCGTGGAGGTGTTGGATGAACTTCAGCCGTATGGGGTCATCGGGTTGTAGGACTGCTAGTTCGGCGGCGAGCATGTCGGTGCGGTAGAACCGTGCGGAGTAGTCGTTGCGGCATGCTGCTGTGATCAGTGCTTGGGCGAGGTAGGTTTTGCCGACTGAGGATTTGCCCAGGATGACAATGTTTTGGCCCAGGTGGCACCATTGTCCGTGAGCGAGTCTGCTGACTTGCTCGGGGTTGATGTTGCGGTCAGGTGTGCAGACCACGTTTTCAAGGCAAGCATCAAGGTTTGGCGATCGGGATGCTTTCAGCAGTTTGTTGATGCGTCGTTCACACCTGGCCGCGACTTCTTTATCGAGTGCGTAAAGCACTTTTTGGGAAAACGTCCATGCGTCGAATGCGGGGTCGTTGGCGATGTCGATGACGCTTCTGCCGAAGGCAGTCATCCGCAGCGCGGTGAAGTCGGCCAGGACGGATTCATCAAGGAAGCGATCTGTTGGCGGGGTTGGTGATGACATGGGCTTTAGTTTCCTTTCTGAATGAGGTTGTCCATGCTGAACTGTTCTGCACCGCCGAGAAACGCGCCGGTGGTATCCCGGTCGGAGGGTGCTGTGCCGGTGGGCTGGTTGGTTGTGGTGCTGCGCGGGAGCTGGTCTAGACCGCGGGGCCGTGTGGCGTGTTCTTTGCGTACGACGGCCATCATGTTTTTGACCGCGGTATAGGACACCGCCCGTCGGCTGTCGTCGTTGGCGGTCAGGCGCTGGCATGCCTCTTCCAGGATTGGTTTGTTGCCGTGTTTGCCCATTGACAGAACGTTTCTGCAGGACTGGTATGCCTGGGCCGGGATGGCTTTCGCCGCGATGAGTTCTTCGATGACCTTGCGTGTTGCCGGGCCGGTTTTGCTGGCTTCACGGTAAAAGTAGTCGCTTGTCCACAGTCCACGGGTGGAGTCCATTCCAGATGGAATGTGCTCATAGTCAGTGACATAGGCCCCACGCTTTTGCGAAACCCGGTGGGTTGCCACGGTTGTTCCCTGGTCAAAGACGGTCAAGACTTGCCCGGTGATGCGTACATCGACAGTGCGGCCAACAAGCTGGTGTGGGACGGAGTAGCGCACGGTTGAAACCGTGATATGGAAATCTGGGGCCACTTTCGCGCGCTTCCACTCGGTGTGTTGCCACGGGGTTTCCGGCAGGTCAGCAAGGAGATGTTGCTCGTGTTCTTCAAAGAGATCCCTGCGGCTTGACTGCTGACTGCGAAACGGCACGGAGGTGTTGATCGCGTCGACTAAGCCCACAATCTTTCCGTTGAGCTCGTCTAAGTCAACACACTGGTGGCCATCGAGCGCGTGGATGACTTTGTGCGTGACGATCTTTACCGCAGCTTCCACATTCGCTTTATCCTTCGGCCGACGCGCACGAGTGGGAAGTGCTGCTGTGTTGTAGTGCTCCAAGAACTGCTGGTAGGTGTCGTTGACCTTCCGATTCCTATCGGCAGTGCTGATCGCGTTCGACGCCGTCGATGCGTTATCGGGTACAACAACCTGGCAGACCCCGCCGAAGTAGTCAAACGCTTGGCGGTGGGCATCAAGCCAGGACTGCTGCCGCTGGTCAACACACGCACAGGCAAACAGCATCCCTGAATACGGCAGCGAGGCGACGAAAATGCTGACTTTCTCACCCGGTGTGCCGGAAGGGGCGTACAGGCGCATTCTGGTCCCTGCCCAATCCACCTGCATCGTATGCCCTGGTGCGTGAGTGATCCGGGCGGTCAGCCCGGCCGCATCGACATGGGAGGCAACCAGCTGGCGGAACCGGTCGTAGCTGTAGTGCCGCTGGCCCGGCTGGGCGGGGGTGGTAGTGTAGCGAGTCCACAATACTTGCAGTGTCTGCTTCGCACGCCCTGTGCGTGCTTTAACGACCGCGTCAAAGTCAATCGGGACGAATTCGCCTTGCCCGCTGGTGCGTTTATCAACGAATATCTCATCCAGCTCGTCATTCGTCAACGCCGCGACCTGCTGGGCAGTGGTCAGGCCAAGGCTTCGCAGCGCTTGGTTCGCTCGGGAAATCGCGCGGTGCGAGCACCCGAGCTGGTCTTCAATCTGGCGGTAAGAACGCTTCCCTAAAAGCAGCGTCATCACCGCACGGTAATCCGTCATCAGCGGACTCCTTCCAGTACACGCCGCACCCGGATGGTGCGACTACCGGAAGTATCATCCCGAGCGCCCTGAGCTGCTACCAGATACTCACTAAAGCGCTACCAGATAGTCACGACGCTGCTACCAAATAGCCGGTCGCAACAACGAGCACGCGGTAGTGGGCCCGACCCTCGACGTGTCCACTTTCCGGGGGTCAGGTCCGTAATACCTTCAATGTGCTCCTCACCCACAGACCGAAGATAGCCCTTAACCTAGCCTTTCTTGCTTACTTGGGCGGTAGTGCAGAAAGAGGGAGCTGTCGTGGGGTGCATCACGTCGCGCAAGTCGCACGTGGGAGGTGGAGTCGAAGTAAACTCAACCTTACAGAGTAAGGCTCGTTTTGACGGTGAGGTGATCCACCCCATGTTTGGCCGAATGCTTCGCAACGATGTCCTCCGAAATCCGGTGTTGACCTTTGCGGTTGCGGCCCTCATGGCGATCTCGGTCGCGCTGGCGACAGCAAGTGCCGGCCTCATCGCGCAATTGGGCGGGGCAGCCGATGCTTTGCTCGACCAAGCGCGGGCACCACACCTCGTGCAGATGCATGCGGGGGACGTCGATAAGCACAGCATTGACAGGTTTGCCCAGGACACCCCGAATGTCACCGACCACCAGGTAGTCGAACTGCTGACGCTTAACAGCTCCGACCTTGTCTTCGCTGGTGTGGACCAACGCGATAACGTCCAACAGAACTCACTCGTTGTTCCGCCGAAGAGTGGGGACCTCTTGCTCAATGAGGACAACCAGCCCATTGACGCGGTAGAGCCCGGCACCGCCATCATGCCGATCATGTACAAAATTGAGGGCTCCCTGCAGGTAGGGGACGTTGTGGAGATCGGCACCGGGCCCAGCGCGCGGTCCTTGACGGTTGTAGGTTTCACGAGGGATTCAATCATGAATCCACCGATTGCCGGCTCCAAGCGCATCGCGGTCAACGACGCGGATTTCATGGATATCGCTCGCAACTACGGCACGCGAGAGTACCTCATCGAGTTGTGGGTCCAGGACCCGGATACCCAGATCCCAACGGTGAGCACCGCATACATGGATGCTGGATTACCGAATAATGGCCCTACGGTGGACCGTGCTACCTTCCGTATGTTCATTGCAGTGGGCGAGGGGTTTAGTGCCGGAGCGATCATCTTGGCGTCGTTGCTTCTTCTCATCGTGGGGTTGCTCGTTCTGCGCTTGTCGTTTTTGACAACGTTGCGCCACGACGCCAAGGAGATTGGCGTGCTCAGCGCTATTGGCGTACCCACAAGCAGGATTCGGCGGCTGTATTTAGTGAAATACGCTGCGCTAGCTGCTATCGCTGCCATCGTGGGGTTGGCACTTGGTCTGGGGTTGCTACCCCTAATGACGCAGCGGTTATCTGCCTACCAAGGCGTACAACATGGTGGGGCGGGCGTGGCCGGCGCGATGTGTGGCGCGCTGCTGATGTTTGTTCTTACCGTTCTGTTTGTTCTCGTCATGTTGCGCAGGGTGGGACGCAAGAGCGCCGTGGAGGCGCTCCGAACAGGAGGCACACAGGAGGTTGGCAGGGGACCGCGCCTTAGCCTCGCTACGGCGAAGCGGACACCGACAAATATTCGTCTGGGCCTTATAGCGCTGCTGCGTGGACTGAGCACGCACGTCCTTCTCTTCTGCGTACTGGTTATTTCCACCTTCATCGTCATTGTGCCCACCGCTGCGGCCAACACAGCCAATGATCCGCGGTTCAGCACCTATATGGGCATTGCGCAGGCAGACATCTACTTTGGCTGGCGTTCGGAATCGCCTGCGGATGCGGACATTGCTCACGACATTGACGCCACCCTGCACCACGCCGATTCCGTGGCTGACCACGTCCTCACCACCACGTCCCGTCACGATGTGCTTGCGGCTTCCGGAGAACGCATCAGCATGAACATTGTCAGCGGCGACCACGACACCATGTCCACCGCCTATGTCGAAGGCCGTGCACCACATAACCCTGGCGAGATCGCGCTGCCGCTGATGTCCTTGAGTTCAACGGGATACGTCGTGGGAGAGAAGATTCCCGTTGATGTGCAGGGTGAACTGAAACCCTTGACCATCGTCGGTTCATACCAGGACATCACCAACGGCGGTAAGACTGCCAAGGCGCTGCTGGATACCAAGCCGGAAGATGTCACGTGGTACACGGTGCTGGTTGACCTTCAACCTGGCGTTGAGCCTGAGGAGGTGTTGGAGGAGTGGTCTCACCGTTGGCCTAAAGCTAACCCCGTCGCTTTGGAGACCATGGCAGAGCAAACCTTCGGACCTGTCGCCCAGTCTCTGCGAACCGTGGCCCTGATTATCCTGGCCACAGCGGCACTGCTTGCGGCTCTGATCACGCTGATGTTCGTGCGTATGCTCATTGCTACCGACTCCACGCCGATTGCCATTCAGCGCGCGTTGGGCAACACGGACGACGGTATCCGTACTCAGTACCTCACTCGGACTCTCTCCGTACTCGCGTGTGCGGTTCCGATGGGAATGGTGTTGGCCCTTATCGCCGGGGAGGGCGTGTTCAACCTCGGAATGGAACTCATCTTCGGCGGGATGGAGGCGGCCGGCCAAGGTGGCAGCCAGATTCAGCTCATGGTTAATCCCTGGCTGGTGTATGGTCTTGTTCCCCTCGTTCTTTCTCTTTCGGTTGCCGCTGCCACGTGGCTAGGTAGCCGCTCCATCAGCCGTACCCATATCACGGAGGTGACCGCACAATGACAACCCTTCTGTCCGCCCGCAACGTAACCAAGGCTTTCGGCGATAACACCGTGCTTCACGGAATTAGCGTTGACATTGATGCCGGGGACATGGTGGCCATTACCGGGCCTTCTGGCTCAGGAAAGTCCACTCTGCTGTATGCGCTTAGTGGCATGGATAGCGTCACCTCTGGGCGCGTCATACTCGGCGGCGAAGACCTCACCCAGCTCAGTCAGAGGGAGCTGGCGCGACTGCGACTGACACAGATGGGCTTTGTCTTCCAACATATCCACCTGCTCACGAACCTCAACGTGCTCGACAACGTCATTTTTCCGGCCTTCCTTGCCGGCCTTGCGCCGCGGGATGAGCTTGTGGAACGCGCACACGAACTCATGCAGCACTTGGGCGTAGAATCCCTAGCGAGCCGCGACATCACCGAAGCCTCGGGCGGCCAACTCCAACGTGTCGGCATCTGCCGCGCGCTGATCAATGAACCGCGCATCATTTTCGCTGATGAGCCCACGGGTGCTCTGGACAGTGAGAATAGCCGCCAAGTGATGGACATCTTCCGTGATATCAACTCTGCGGGCACGACGATTGTCATGGTTACTCACGATGAGGACATTGCGTCCTCGAGTCCCCGCCGAGTTCACCTTGTAGACGGGCTCGTAGACTACGACACCCGGACGGACGAACAATAAAACAATGAAAGGGGGGCGCCACGATCCTTAGAATCTGGGTAAAGGGGCAAAACGACGAAAACCCGCAGTTTCCTGCGGGTTAGTGGTCGGGATAACAGGATTTGAACCTGCGACCTCTTCGTCCCGAACGAAGCGCGCTACCAAGCTGCGCCATATCCCGGTGTCCGTTCTAAGCGGTACCGGAATACTGTAACGCACGCCGGGTAGAAACAACAAAACGGCAGCGTGAGCGTGGTGTCCGTGCTGTCTAGGCGGGCTTCTCCGTGATGCGCAGCAGCGTGGCGGAGGGGCGGCAGAAGACGCGGAAGGGGACGAACTTGGAGGTGCCCAGGCCGTTGGAGACGTGCATGAACATCGGCCCGAACTTATGCAGGCCCCAAGCGCGCACGCGGTCGATGCCGCAGTTGGTCACAATGGAGCGCGAGCCGCCGACCTTGAACGGCAGGCACAACTGGCCGCCGTGGGTGTGGCCGGAGAGGGAGAGCTGGTAGCCATCGGCGGCGAACTTCTCCAGCACGCGGGGCTCCGGGGAGTGCAGGAGCGCGAGGGCTAGATCGGCGTCCTCGTTGGGGGCGCCGGCGATCTCGGAGTAGTCATCGAGGTCGTGGTGTGGATCGTCCACGCCGGCAGCGGCCAGGCGGACCCCGCCCACTTTGAACTCCACGCGCGCCTGGTTAGCGTCCTGCCAGCCGTGCTCAATAAAGGCCGCGCGCATGCCCTTCCACGGCAGGTCCACGTAGGACGGCGTGTTCTTCTTGCCCACCAGGTAGTTGAACGGGTTCGGGATGCGCGGCGCCCAGTAATCATTGGTGCCGAAGCAGAACAGGCCGGGCCGGTCCAGCAGCGGGCCCAGGGCACGGAGGACGTCGGGCACGCCGGCCTTGTCCGAGAGGTTGTCGCCCGTGTTGACCACCAGGTCTGGGTCCAGGCGGTCAAGGCTGGAGACCCAGTCAATCTTGGCCTGTTGGCCGGGGATCATGTGCAGATCGGAGACGTGCAGGATGCGGAATTCACGCGACCCGCGCAGCGTGCCGGGGGCGAGCAGCGGCAGCGTGTACTCCTTGAGCTCAAACTTGGTGAGCTCGGAATGCGCCCACGCGGCGCAGCCCAGGCCAGCGGCGGCGAGTCCGCCAATAATCGGGGAAATCTTCACCCTTCCCACCCTACCTGGCCCGCTAGCGTAGATTGAAGGGCATGAGTGAGTTGAAAGAAACCATCCGCGCAGACCTGAAGACCTCCATGAAGGCCAAGGATAAGGCCCGCACCTCCGCCATTCGCTCCCTCCTGTCCGCCATCCAGGCGGAGGAGACCTCCGGTGCACGCCACGAGCTGACTGATGAGGACGTGCTCAAGGTCATTGCTCGCGAGATTAAGAAGCGCCGCGAGTCCGCTGAGGTGTACTCGGAAAACGGCCGCCCGGAGCTGGCGGAGGCGGAGCTCGTTGACGTTCCCTTCTTCGAGGCCTACCAGCCGGAGCAGCTTGACGACGACGCCCTGAACGCCCTCGTCGCCGAATCAATCGCCGAGGTGGAAAAGGACTCCGGCGAGCCGGTCACCATCAAGCAGATGGGCAACGTCATGAAGGTGGCCAACGCCAAGGCCGCCGGCCGCGCCGACGGCAAGCGTCTGTCCACCGCCGTGAAGGCGGCGCTTAACTAGAGCTCAACTAGAGCCCGAAGAAGTCGCGCACGTCGTTGGCAAACTGATCCACGTCGCCCTGGTCAATCAGCGGTTGCTCACCCTGTTGTGCCGGGGCGTCGGTGTTTCCAGTGTCGCCCCCGGCAGGCGGCTGGTAGCCGTAGTTGCCTGATGCAGAGCTATCGCCGGTGGGGGCGGCGGCCGCGGAGCCGTCGGAAAGCTGCAGCGTGACCTCCGCGCCCTTCTTGGTGCCGGCGCTGCCGGTAATCACGCGCACCACCTTGCCGTAGCCCACGCCGGGCGCGGGTACCTGCGTGGTCTTGACGGTGAATCCGGCCTTCTCCAGGGCCTCGCGGGCCTGCTTTTCGGACTTGCCCTTCAAGCTGTCGATAAGCGGCGAAACAGTGCCCGAATCGTAGGCGCGATCGTAATCCGGAACCGTGCCCTGCGCGGCGTAGGGGAGAGTGGCCGCCATGGTAAAGAACGTCGCTGCCGGCTCCTTGCCGCCAAACAGGTTGCCGCTGGGGCACTGGCGCACCGGCGCGGTGCACAGCGGGGTGGTGGAGGTGCCGTCGTTGTAGATGTAGGGCGCGGCCGCCACGCGGGAGTTGAAGCCCAGGAAGGCCGAGGACTGGTTGGACTCGGTGGTACCCGTCTTGGCCGCCGCCTCGCCGTTAAAGCCCGCGGCCCGCGCCGACTCGGAGGCGGTGCCCTTCTGCGTATCGGCCGTCATGTTGTTCTCCAGGGCCTTGGCTACCTCCTTGTTCACGGCGCGCTCGCACGGCGGGCGCTTGAGGTAGACCTCGTTGCCGCGGGCATCCTTGACGTCCACGATGGGGCTGGGCTCGCACCACATGCCCTGGGAGGCTACCGTGGCGCCCACGTTGGACAGCTCCAGCGCGTTGACGGCGGTGGGGCCCAATGTGAAGGAGCCCAGGTTGGCGTCCTTGACGTGGTCAGCAATCGAACTGTCGCCGTCGTAGCTGCCCGGCTCCTTATAGGAGCGCAGGCCGAGCTTGACGGCCATGTCCACCACGCGGCTCACGCCCAGCTGCTCCTCCAGCTGGATAAAGGGTGTGTTGGGGGAGTAGGCCAGCGCGTCCTGCAAGGTCATGGTGGAGGCATAGTTGCCGGCGTTTTCCACGCAGTACTTGTTCGGCGGGCAATTCTGCGCGCCGCCGAAGCCTAGGCCTTCTGCCTCGTAGCGCTGCGGCACGGTCAGGCGGTCCTTGATGCCGTAGCCGGACTCGAGCGCGGCCGCGGCGGTGAAGAGCTTGAACACGGAGCCCGCGCCGTTGCCCACCAGGGAGTTGGGCTGGGGCAGGAGTGTCTCGTTGTTCTCCAGATCCAGGCCGTAGGTGCGGGAGGAGACCATGGCCAGCACCTTGCGGGAATCGGTGCCCGGCTGGACCACGTTCATGACCTCGGCCACGCCCGCCGCGTCCGGAGCGGTGTTGGCGCGCACCGCGTTGAGGGCCTGATCCTGCACGTCCGGATCCAGTGTGGTCTTGACGGTGTAGCCGCCGCGGGCGAGCTGCTCTTGGTCAATGCCCTTGTCCGCGAGGTAGCTGAGGACGTAATCACAGAAGAAGCCGCGGTCGCCGGCGCCAATGCAGCCGTTGGGCAAGGTGGCGGGGGAGTCCAGCACGCCGAGTGGCTCCTGGGCATAGCTGTCCGCGTCCTCCTGGGAGAGGGTGCCGTTGGTGACCATGGACTGGAGCACGACGTTGCGGCGCTCCAGCACGCCTTCTTCGTTGGTGTAGGGGTTGAGGTACTCCGAGGATTGCACGATGCCCGCCAGCATCGCAGCCTGCGGGACGGTGAGGTGGGCGGCATCGGTGCCGAAGTAGGTGCGCGCGGCGGCCTCCACGCCGAAGGAGTGGTTACCAAAGGACACCAGGTTGAGGTAGTTGGTGAGGATCTCGTTTTTGCTCAGCTGGGAGTCGATGTCCGTGGCCATGCGCATCTCCCGCAGCTTGCGGGCCACGGATTGCTCGGTGGCGGCTTGGCGCTCCTCGTCCGTCTTCGCGTTGACGAGGAGAAGGTAATTCTTTACGTACTGCTGATCGATGGTGGAAGCGCCCTGAGAGACGCCGCCGGCGGCCAGGTTGGTCCACAAAGCGCGGAAGTTGCCCTGGAGGTCCACGCCTTCGTGCTCGTAGAAGCGGCGGTCCTCAATGGCCACCATGGCCTGTTTCATGGCGTCCGAGATCTTGTCTGGGGTCACGGGGTGGCGGCGCTGCTCGTAGATGTAGGCCAGCGTGTTGCCCTTGGCATCCAGGATGGTGCTCACGCCGGGCGCGTCGCCGTCGGTGAGGTCCTGGAGGTCGGATTGCATCGTCTCATTGGTGCGAGCCACGGCTACACCGCCGATACCCGCAATGGGGGCTATGCCCAGAGCGATAAGGACGCCGACCAGCACGGTGGAGAGGACGAGCTTTCCCAGGGATTTGAAGACAGTCACCCTCCACACACTACGTGGTGACACCGCGATCCGGGAGACCCCCCTAAAGTGTGACGTGTTAGACAGGGTTGCACTTCTGTGAATAGACTTACCAGTGGTACATCATATTCCGTCTTGTGGAGAGTTATTCATGTTCTCTATCGGGCGGGAGCTTGGAAGGAGTTACCTAGCTATGACAGTCAGCGTGAAGGGTGCAGGACGGTCCTCGCTGGTAAAGAATGCCTCGACGACCACCGAGCGTGGTGAGTGGGTCACCCAAGCAAAGTGTCGCAACGGCGACCCCGACGCGCTCTTCGTGCGCGGCGCCGAGCAGCGCAAGGCCGCCGTCATCTGCCGCCACTGCCCGGTCCTCAATGAGTGCCGCGCCGATGCGCTGGATAACCGCGTGGAGTTCGGCGTGTGGGGTGGACTGACCGAGCGTCAGCGCCGTGCCTTGCTGCGCAAGAACCCGCACATCACCAACTGGGCGCACTACCTCGCAGAAGGTGGCGAACTCGTCGGGATTTAGTGCCCAGTCTTTAGTAGCATGGGACGCATGACTAAATGGGAATACGCCACTGCGCCGGTACTAACTCACGCGACCAAGCAAATCCTGGATTCCTGGGGTGAAGACGGCTGGGAGCTCGTCACCATCACCCCGGGCATGAACCCGGAGAACGTCGTCGCGTACTTCAAGCGTCCGTTGGAGGAGTCCTAATGGGTGCCCGGGAGCGCCTCCAGGAGCTGGGCCACGAACTGCCCTCCGTGGCCGCGCCGCTGGCCTCCTACGTTCCCGCCACCCGCGTGGGTTCGCAGGTGTGGACCTCCGGCCAGCTGCCGGTTGTCGGCGGCGAGCTGCCCGCCACCGGCAAAGTGGGCGCTGAGGTCAGCCTGGAGCAGGCCCAGGAGCTGGCCCGCACCGCGTCCCTGAACGCCCTGGCGGCCGTTGACGCCCTCGTGGGCCTGGACCAGGTCACCCGCGTGGTGAAGGTGGTGGGCTTCGTGGCTTCTGACCCCTCCTTCACCGAGCAGGCAGCGGTCATCAACGGCGCCTCTGACTTCCTGGGTGAGGTGTTCGGTGAGGCCGGCGTTCACGCCCGCTCCGCGGTGGGGGTGGCGGTGCTGCCCAAGAACTCCCCCGTGGAGATCGAAGTCATCGTAGAGATCGCTGAGTAATCGGATAGGGTTAGAACCATGGAGCATCCTGCATATAGCCAATTGCGTCCCGTAAGCCAATCCGTCGGTGTCGTGCTGTGCGATAACCCCAGTTACACCGCCCTGGAGGGTACGAATACCTGGATCGTTCGCGCCTCGGAGGACTCTCGCGCCATCGTGGTGGATCCGGGCCCGGAGGATGAGGGACACCTCAACGTGGTGACCGCGAAGGCGGGCGAGGTCGCGCTCATCCTAGTCACGCACCGCCACGATGATCACGCATCCGGCGCCCAGCGCCTGCGTCAGCTCACCGGAGCACCCATCCGCGCTTTCGACCCGAACTACTGCAACGGGGCCGATGCGCTGAGCGACGGTGAAGTGGTCACCGTCGACGGTGTCACCCCGCAGCTCGAGGTGGTCCACACCCCGGGCCACACCGCTGACTCCACCTGTTTCTTTGTGTGGTCCGCGGAGGCGAAGAACTCCACGCTGGAGGGCATCATTACCGGTGATACCATCGCCGGACGCCACACCGTGTTGCTTTCGGAAACCGACGGCGATTTGGCTGATTACCTCAAGACCCTGGACATGCTGGAGGAGCGTGGTAAGGACGTGCCGCTTCTCCCGGGCCACGGCCCGGACGCGGAGGACACCTCGGCGTTCGCGCGCAAGTACATTGACCGCCGTCACCACCGCCTGGATCAGATCAAGGAGATCCACTCCCGCCTGGGTGAGGATGTTGATCTGAGGACACTGGTGGATGAGATGTATGACGACGTCGACCCGGTCCTGCGCCACGCCGCCGAGCAGTCCACGCGCACCGCGCTGAAGTACCTCGCGGCACAGCAGTAGGTGCACCACCCTGCCTCCGGGTAACTCCCGGGCGGCACCAGGACTAGACAACAGAAAGTCCTCCGAGAATCTCGGAGGACTTTCTTGCGGTTTTAGCCCGGGTATTCCGCGGGGGCTGAGCTGCCCCCCCACGGTGCTAGCGGGCGCGGCGGGCCAGGTGCTCGGTATCGACGATGAGCACGGACTTGCCCTCCAGGCGGATCCAGCCGCGGTGGGCGAAGGTGGCCAGTGCCTTGTTGACCGTCTCGCGGGAGGCGCCGACGAGCTGGGCAATCTCTTCCTGGGTGAGGTCGTGGTTGACGCGCAGCGCGCCGCCCTCCTGCACGCCGAAGCGGTTGGCCAGCTGCAGCAGGGTCTTGGCCACGCGGCCCGGCACGTCGGTGAAGATGAGGTCCGCCAGGTTGGCGTTGGTGCGGCGCAGGCGGCGGGCCAGTACGCGCAGCAACTGCTGGGCAATGGACGGGTGGTCCGCAACCCACTGCTTGAGCATCTCCGAGTTCATGGTGGCCGCGGTGACCTCGGTGACGCACACGGCGGAGGAGGTACGCGGGCCCGGATCGAAGATGGAGAGCTCACCGAACATATCGGACGGCCCCATCACGGTGAGCAAGTTCTCGCGGCCATCGGGGGCGTGGCGGGCCAGCTTAATCTTGCCCGAGGTGATGATGTAGAGGCGGTCACCCGGCTCGCCTTCATCAAAGATGGTGGTGCCGCGCGGGAACCGTACAGTCTCCATTTGCTCGATGAGGTTCTGTACTGCGACCGGATCGACGCCCTGGAAAATGCCAGCGCGCGAGAGAATGTCCTGTACGCCTTCCACTGTTACTCCTTAAAGCCCGCGCCCAACGTGACCCGAAGTGACCTGAAGTGACTCTGTTGACACTGTGTGACACCACTGAGGTACGGCGCAAGCTGGTTTCGACTGATGTTGACGCTCCCGCATCCCGGGGCGCCACGAGACACTGCCCAACATCATACAGTGTAATTTGTCACTATTTCCAGCGGTGTGAAAAATAATCACAGGCCTCTAATGTGCGCCCTAGTTCTCGAAGGCGGTGGCCTCCAACTTTTCCATGAGCATGGCAAACAGGGCGAGGCATAGCGGTACTAACAGGACAAGCGAAATCATGTTTCTCACCCTACCTGCTGGCGCTAGGATCGCAGCTATGCAGCGTGACCGCGACTCTCTGAACCCCGACCGTGCCGACGGTGCCGTGGCGGCCGTCCGCGCCGCCCTGGCCGCCGAATACCCGGACGCGGACTGCGAGCTCAACTTCACTACGCCGCTTGAGCTCCTCGTCGCCACCGTCCTGTCCGCGCAGTGCACCGATGCCCGCGTCAACCAGGTCACGCCCACGCTCTTTGCCGCCTACCCGTCGGCGCCCGCGTACGCTGCGGCCGACCGTGCCGAGCTCGAGGAGATCCTGCGCCCGCTCGGCTTCCAGCGCGCCAAGTCCGGCCACCTCATTGGTATTGGAGAGAAGCTGGTCGCAGACTTCGACGGCCAAGTCCCGCGCGGGATTGCGGAGCTGACGTCGCTGCCCGGCGTGGGCCGCAAGACCGCGTTGGTCGTGCGCGGCAACGCCTTCGGCCTGCCCGGCATCACCGTGGACACGCACGTCACTCGGCTCAGCCACCGCTTGGGGCTCTCAGCGGCGAAGACGCCGCGGGCGATTGAGAAGGACGTCGCCGCGCTGGTGCCCTTGGAGGAGCAGACGGTCTTCTCCCACCGGCTGATCCTGCACGGCCGCCGTGTGTGCACTGCGCGGAAGCCGCAGTGCGGGGACTGCGTTCTGGCCCAGTGGTGTCCGTCGCGGGTTAAGGTGGAACAATGAGTCAGTACTCCCGATGGCCCACCTCGGTCAAGGTTAGCGTCCTCGTCGCCGGCATTATCGCCGCCTTCGCGGTGGTGGGCGTCGTTGACCTCTTGGAGGACGACACCCCGGAGGTGGCCGTGCCGCAGTCGCAGGAGCAGGAGGTGGCCGAGCGCCCCAAGTGCCCCGAGGGGCCGATTGCGGGCGTGGACCTGCCGTGCCTGGGGGCGTCGAGCAGCGCGGCGGCCAAGGATATCCAGATCGTCACCGTGTGGGCCTGGTGGTGCGAGCCGTGCCGCACGGAGCTGCCCTTCTTCCAGGACCTGGCGCGCTCCCACAACACGTGGAACGTCGTGGGCGTGCATGCGGACTCCAATGCGGCGAACGGCGCCGCGCTGCTCGGTGATTTGGGAGTGGACCTCCCCAGCTACCAGGACTCTGATGGCACCTTCGCCGGCACGCTGGGCCTGCCTGGGGTTATCCCCATCACGCTGGTGGTGCGCGACGGCGACGTGGTGGAGAAGTTTGTCAAGCCCTTCACCTCCGCCGAGGAGCTGGACAAGGCCGTTGAGGAGGCCGTGGGGTGAGCCGTCTCGAGCCGCACCGCACGCCGGCGTGGCTGCGGCCGGCGCTCGGCGTGGACACCACCGCGGTGCAAAAGCACCTGGTAACCCGCGTGCCGGCCGCCCGGCGCCGCCGCGAGTCCGCGGTCCTCGTGCTGTTTCAGGGCTCGAGCTTTGACAACGGCGAGGTCCTGCTCACGCACCGCTCGCCCTCGCTGCGCTCGCACTCCGGGCAGATCGCCTTCCCCGGCGGCCGGCGCGACGACACGGACGCCTCTCTGGTCGGCACCGCCCTGCGTGAGGCTGAGGAAGAAACCGGGCTCGACCGCGCCACGGTCACCCCGCTGGAGCAGTGGGGCGCGCTGGATATCCGCGCCACCGGCAACCTGGTCAGCCCGGTGCTGGCGTACTGGCATCAGCCCGGCGCCGTGTGGCCGGCCAGCCCCGCGGAAACGGATGACGTGTTCACCGTTCCGCTGCGGGAACTGGTGGCCCCGGCCAACCGCCTGACGGTGGGATTCGGCCCGTGGCAGGGGCCGGCGTTCCGGGCGCGCGGCTACCTGGTGTGGGGATTTACGGCGGGCGTGCTGTCAGGATTGCTGGACCACGCCGGCTGGGCCGTAGAGTGGGATAAGAATACGGTGCACGATCTGCGTGAATCCCTCACCCGCTCCCTGAATAATGAGAAGATGGTCTAGTTTCTGCCCACTTCTCCCTTGCCTTGAAAGTAACCCCGCCTTGACCTTTGCCGTTGACATCCTCATTGTCATTGCCGTCCTGCTCGCCGTGCGCGTGGGCTGGCGGCAGGGTGCCTTCACGGCCGTGCTGGCGGCGGTGGGCGTTATCGCGGGCCTGGTGCTAGGCACGGCGGTAGCGCCGCTGGTCATGCAACTCACGGAGCAGGCGGCGCTGCGCTTCCTGCTGGCCATCGGCGTGCTGATTTTGCTGGTGGGGCTGGGGCAGCTCGTGGGGGCGTCGATTGGCGCCGCGTTGCGGGACCGCATGCGCACGCGCTCCGGCCAGCGCGTGGATTCCTCCATCGGCGCGGTGTTCCAGGCGGTGGCGGCCATCGTGGTCATCTGGCTGGTGTCGCTGCCGCTGGCGTCCAACCTGGGCGGCCAGCCCGGTGAGGCCCTGCGCAGCTCGCGGATTCTGAGCGGCCTGAACTCGGCGGCGCCGTCGCAGCTGTCCGCCCTGCCCAATGGCGTGGCGGCGATGCTCAACGAGTCCGGCCTGCCGCCGTTGGTCTCGCCGTGGGAGGGCTCCGGTTCAACCGTGCAGGTGGATGCCCCCGCGCAGGACGTGGACGATCCGGAGATGGTGGAGCGCCTGCGCCCGTCTGTCATCCACGTGCTGGGGGATGCCGAGGCGTGCTCGCGCCGCCTCATGGGCTCCGGCTTCGTCACGGCGCAGGACTACGTCATCACGAACGCGCACGTGGTGGCCGGCACGGACAAGGTGCGGCTCGATACGGTGCTGGGGCTGAAAGATGCCGACGTGGTGTACTACAACCCGGACGTGGACATCGCGGTGCTGCACAGCCCGGAGCTGGGGATTGAGCCCCTGCCGTGGGCAGAGCAGCCGGCGGTCACGGGCGACGACGCCGTGGTTCTGGGCTTCCCGCAGTCCGGGCCGTTTAACGCGGGCATGGCGCGCATCCGGGACCGGCTGACGATTGCCGGCCCGGACATCTATTCCACCGGCCGTGTGGAGCGCGATGCCTACACGGTGCGCGGCTCCATCCGCCAGGGCAATTCGGGCGGCCCGATGATTAACACGGACGGCCAGGTTCTCGGCGTGGTCTTTGGCGCGTCCGTGGAGGACTCCGACACAGGCTACGCCCTCACTGCCGACGAGGTGCGCGGCCACGTGGGTGACGTGACGCAACTCGTCAACGCCACCCCTACCGGCTCCTGCGTCGGCTAGTTCTCGCGTGCGCTTTTCTTCCCCTTGGTCGGCATTAACCCCACCTGTGAGATACTTTCTCCTCTCACCTTTCTAAGCAGGGATTTTCTTCCTCCGGTTGCGGGGTGGCTGGTGCTGTTTTAGTCTCTGTGCTCATGGGGGATATCGAAACCTACCTCCGCCTACGCAACTCGGGGATTGCGCTGGTGGAACATATACCTGGCACACCCGATAAGCTCCGCGCGCTCGGCGCCGATGCCGCCGATGCCACCGAGCTTTCACACCTTAACCAGGTGTACTTCGGCCCCACCCGCTTTAGCGGCAAACCATTCGGATCATGGGTCGCAGTACGTAAGCATCATCTACAACGAACGTTTGGCCGAACATGGTATTACCGCTTCTATCGGCACCGTCGGTGACTCGTATGACAATGCCTTGGCCGAGAACGTCAACGGTTCGTACAAGAATGAGCTCATTCATAGCCGGAAATAGTCCGACGTGGTTGAGGTGGAGATCGCAACGTTTGAGTGGGTGAATTGGTGGAATGAGTCCAGACTCCACCAGTCCTTGGGGTACCGCACGCCGACGGAGGTTGAATCAGAATTTTGGAACCGACACCCGGCCCGAGAAACAATGGAAGTTAAGGCAAATGCCTAGGAAAACCCGGGGCACTTCACTCGACACCCTCATCGACTTCTACACCACCGCAGCCACCAAAAACCACGCAACCGCCATCCTCTACAACTAACGCTTCCAACACGCACAACGCGTGGTAGAAACAGACGCAGATTTTCCGCGGCATCGGCAAGCGTGTGAGTGCGGATTTTCTATGGTCTCAGCCTGGCAGGCGTACTCACTGCACTCCACGCTGATACGCCAAGCACAACCAGCGTGACCACCACGACCGGCTCGACTGCTGCAGCTTCACCAGTCACCGGGGCTACCAGTCGCCCAGGGCTCAACGGTCACGCTAACCACAACGCAACGAGTGCTGCAGCGGACTCGGCTGTTGACTTTGTCGGCACCAAGCCGGTGCGTGTAGGACGAACCGCCTACACCTATGACGATGCTGGGCGTGTGGTGCGCACCGTCACCAAGCGCCTATCCCGCAAACCCTTGGTGCACGAATTCTTCTACGCCACCAATGAACAACCCATCGGTTTTATCTCCTCCGACAACAAACACCTCGGGTGGCGCTACATCTACGACCCCTATGGACGCCGCGTCGCCAAGGAAGCCATCAACACCACCACCAACAACACCAGCGAAGCCATTGCGCATGGTGGTGGCCACCCAGAAAACAATCTCAGCGACATTGATACGGTCGACCAGGCACTGGTCGATGCCGAGTTCTCTTGTCACCGATCTGACCGGCAGCCCACAAGAACTCATCCACCCCACCACCGGGAACATCGTAGGTACAGCCCGCCATAGTCTCTACGGCACTCGCACCTGGACCGGCGACGAGACCTCGCCACTGTTGTTTGCCGGCCAATACCTGGACGACGAGTCCGGGTGGGCATACAACCGCTTCCGCTACTACCACCCGGATGCTGGCATCTACAACGCCCAAGACCCCCCTAGGTGTTGTCCCACGCACAGCCAGCGCACAAGGCTACGTCGACCACGCAGCGAACTGGCATGACTACCTGGGACTTCAATGCCACCAGGTCACGGTCAAGGAACTTCAGTCAATGCCAGAATTCCAAAAGCTCGATGCCATGCTTGCTGCCATCCACGAACAGACCGTATCCATTGCCGGCGCAGAATACGCCGAACTTGGCGTAGCAATGTCCGCCACAGATGCACTAACCAAACTCGAGCATCGTAAAGAAATCGAAGCGCAGGTACTCAAGCTGATTCAGGACATTCCGCAGACCGAGATTCTTTTATCCATGCCTGGTATCGGCCCGCGTAGCGCAGCGCAGATCCTCATGACTGTTGGCGATATGTCCGACTTCCCCGATGCAGCGCACCTAGCATCCTATGCAGGGCTATCACCGCGGACGAATCAGTCAGGAACGTCTATCATGTCGAATTCGCCTAACCGGGCTGGCAACAAAAAATTAAAGAACGCCGGCGGTTTCAAGTGGTGGATGCATCACTTGAATAGTTCTTGTATCTTCTCTTCGGGTTTATACCAGTTGAGGACCTTTCTGGGGCGCCCGTTGAGAAGGTCTTGAATGTGTTGGACATCCTTGTCGGTCAGGGTACTAAAGTCGCTTCCTTTAGGTAGGAAGTCTCTGACTAGCCCGTTAGTGTTTTCGTTGGTAGGGCGCTGCCAGGGCGAGTGCGGATCACAGAAGTAGACTGCTAGTCCACGTGCGATGCTCAGCTTGTCTACTTGGGCTAATTCAACGCCTTGGTCCCAGGTGAGAGTCTTGGTGATGTTGCGTATTTTGCCGGTGAACATCTCGATTAACTTGTCGACAGTTGTGGCGGAATCATGAACATCCAGTTTGCGGATCATGGTGTAGCGAGTACTGCGTTCCACACAGGTCACGAGTGCAGTGCTTCCTCCTTGTCCGATGATGAGATCGCCTTCCCAATGTCCTGGGACAGCGCGGTCTTCAACGCTGGCAGGGCGCTCGCTGATGCGGTAGTCCTCACCAATCCAGCTTCGATTACCGCGGGCTGGCAGGCGTGATTGTGGCTTTCGTCCGGTCCGCCCAGAACGCAGCGCTTTTTCTACTTTCAGCTCGTGGCGCAAAGCACCTTTAGCTTGGATGTAGAGAGCTTGGTAGATGGTTTCATGGCTAATTGACATATCCCCACCTTTACTGAAGCAGCGGGCAAGATAGTTCGAAATCTGCTCAGGCGACCACTTCGTGTTCAATCCCTCGATGACCAAGGCACGCAGCTGCGGGTTGGTATCGAGTTTGCGGGGTTTAGGCCTGGCTAAACGGTCCACAGCCCGCTTTTGTGCCACGAGGGCATCGTAGCCATGCTCAGTCATCCCACGGGCGATTTCCCTGCTAATCGTCGACTGGTTGCGGCCCAGTTGGGCTGCAATCTCACGGTGAGTAAGCCCCTGTTTAAGCAGGTAGCCTATCGCTATTCGGTCATGGCGGATAAGACGCTTTCCGCGTCCTACCTTCGATTCGGATTCAGTGGGATGATCATTGAGTATCAAACGCCCAGACATGCGATTATGATGCCACGCTTTAACCGTGGCATCACTGCGATCAACTACCTGACCGGCCTGTTTATAGCTTTTGCCAGCATCAACAAGCTGTAAAGCTTTAGCGATGCGATCCCGCTGGTGTTGTGCGGTTCCACCACGGTTGCCTTGGACGAGCTCAAACCCGTCCTGGGCAAGGTAGCTATAGGCCAACCGCTGAGGGAACCCGACCTCTTTAACTGCGCTGAGCACAGACCGGCCGCTTTCAACCAAAGCAACAACGTGTTGATACTGCTCGTCAACCAAACTCCGCTGGCGCCGAGCACGGCTAAGGCCCTCAGCCTGACGCCACGCCCTCGCCTGAGCTTTCGAAACCCCCAACTCCTTCAGGATCAATGGCATCGGACGCGCATCATGCAGATACGCCTCCACAAACTGCTCACGTAGCTTCTTGTCACCTGACATCTACACAACCTCCCAGCTGTATAGATGCATTCACCACCTGAGCCCGCCGCCCTATGGCAATCGTCTTTTGCATCGATCAGATTCCAGAGCGTGTCAAGTTGTTTGGGGGTTGCCCGCAAATCGTGGACACGTAGTGGAGCTACCTAGTGGTTAGGCAGCTATTTCTTTTCTACTGGTGGTTAGACCAATGTGGTTTTCGAAGTCGACGGGGCTGACCATCCCGAGTGCAGAGTGCCGGCGTCGGCGGTTGTAGACGACTTCAATCCAGTAGGCAACGGCCTTGCGTGCAGCATCACGGGTCGCCCAGCGCTGCCGGTCATAGAATTCAGTCTTTAGCGTCGACCAGAACGACTCAGCCATCGCGTTATCGAAGCACACACCAGTACGCCCCACAGACTGGGCAATGCCCAGGTTGCGGCAGACCTCCCAGAGCTTCTCACTGGTAAATTGCGTTCCGCGGTCAGCGTGAAACACCAGCCCATCAGGAACATCACCGCGTAGCGTATGCGCCATCCGCAGGGCCCGTTCAACCAGGTGTGTGTCTTGAACGCTATCCATAGCCCAGCCCAGTACCCTGCGGGAATGACCATCGCGGACCGCGCACAAGTACAACCAGCCCTCACCGGTGCGCAGGTAGGTAATATCTGACATCCACACTCGGTTGAGCTGACCAGTATCAAACATGCGCTTGACCAGGTCAGGAAGAGTTGACTTACGCTTGGCTTGAATCGTTGTCACCGGGACAAAGGCACGCGGTGAAATCCCTTCAATGCCCATCATGCGCATCCGTTTAGCCACAGTCTTGCGATTCAAGGTGATCTGGTAGCGCTCGGCAAGCTCTGCGGTGATCCGCGGAGCACCATAAACCTCATCGGAGTCTTTCCAAATCTGATGAATCTTTCGGTCAACATCATCGTAAAATGCTGCCCGATCATCGTCGCCGGATAGTCGTTTCTGCTGCGCATGGGCCCATTTGTAGTATCCAGACCGAGATACTTTTAATAGTCGTGCCATGCGCTTGATGCTGTAGTTCGCCTTGCTCTGGCTGCATCAATTCGAACTTTTCTGCTCGCGTTGCTTCGCGGCGAAGAAGGCTGTCGCTTTTGACAAAAACTCGTTATCCATCTTGGCTTCTGCCAGCTCCCGGCGCAGACGAGCATTCTCAGCTCGGAGGTCAGCCTCGCTCATCCCATCGGAGGATCCTCGGCGTTCACGTTCGAGTTTGACCCACCGGCCCAAAAGCCCGGCGGAAACACCGATTTCCTTAGCCACATGAGCGATCGGTCGCTCTGACTCGATTACCAGGTTCGCGGCTTCACGCCGGTACTCCGGCGTGTACTTCTTGCGCTGTTGACTCACAATGAACATCCTCTCTTACGGACACAAGATCCGTACAAATAGGGTGTCCACTAAACGAGGGTAACCTCATGTTTGTGTGTGGGGGTTAGGTTTATAGGTATTTGTCGAAGCGGTCGGGGTAGGCCACGGCCATTTGGTTGATGGCTTGTTTCCAGCCGGAAACTCGGGCTCCTTCCATGAGTCTGCCGGCTGTCGCTGAGACTCGTTTGCCCTGCTTCGCTCTCTTTGCAGCTCGTTTGTCCTCGATATTGCAGATCATCAGCCATAGTGTCTTGAGCGCTGATTCATCGTTGGTGAATTGCACCCTGTTGCGGGTAGCTTTACGCAGTTCATTGTTGAATGATTCAATCGAATTCGTCGTATAGATAACCTTTCTGGCTGCTGGTGGGAACTGTAGAAACGGTACGAAACGCTGCCAAGCATCTCGCCAGACCTTGACTGAGCGTGGATACTTTTCTCCCAATTCAGAGGCTTCAAAGTCGTCTAAGGCAGCCTTAGCTGTGGGTTCATCCGCTGCGGTGTAAATCTTTTTCAACGCGGCCGATACGCCCCGGCGATCCCCGTAGGCTACCCACCGGTTAGCGGCACGAATCAGGTGCACGATACAGGTTTGCACCATAGAGTTCGGCCACGTTGCCTCGACTGCTTCAGGCAGGCCTTTAAGCCCGTCACAGCAGACGATAAAGACGTCTTTGACCCCACGGTTAGAAAGATTGGCGCATACCTGCGCCCAAAATGAAGCGCCTTCTTCTTTGGCAATCCACAATCCCAAAATGTGTTTGATACCGTCAAGATCCACACCGATTGCCATGTACGCGGACTTGTTGACCACTCGGCCACCGTCGCGGACTTTAATGCGCAGCGCATCTAGAAAAACCACGGGGTAGAACTCGTCTAGCTGGCGGTTTTGCCAGACCATGACCTCATCGAGGACGGCATCGGTGACTGCGGAAATCGTCTCATGGGAAATATCAACCCTCATCGCCGTTGCCATATGGTGCTGGATGTCCCTAATTGTCATCCCACCGGCGTACAAGCTGACGATCATGTCATCGACATCAGTCAAGCGCCTAGAACCTTTAGGGACCATAGTCGGCAAGAATGTTCCAGCCCGATCCCTCGGGACATCAACGGTTACTGGCCCGTAGTTAGAATCCACGGTCTTTGGATACGACCCGTTGCGGTAATTATCTGTCCCGGCAGCAGCTTTAGCGCTCCTGTCGCCAGACTCGTAGCCCAAATGGGCATCCATTTCAGCATTGAGTCCCCGGGTAATCGAGGCCTGCAACATGCCGCGAACCAGGTCATTGGCATCCGTTGTGGATGTGCCTAGGTCATCAATCAGCTTCGCGATTTCAGGGTTAGCAAGCAGTTTCTTTTCAATCGCATCAATCTTGGCCTTATCAGCCGGATCTCGTCGTGCCACAGTAGTCATTCTGGTCCATCTCCTCATGCAGGTTAGGTACCCACACACAAACCATCAGACACTCTCAGATTCCACGAGCGTTCCCGGCAATTCTATGAACGAAAACGCAAAGAAGGCAAAAGACACAACGCCGCAGTCGTCGCACTCGCACGCCGGCGCCTCAACGTTCTCTTCGCCATGATGCGAAACGGCGAGCTCTACCGAGACATCTCCACAGTCCAGGAGGCCGCAGCAGCCTAGAACCAACAGACCCTCACCTCAAGCCGATTGCACAGCAAGCCCAATCGGCTCCTCACCGTGCCCGAAAACAACATCCACAAGGAAAAGCAGAAACCCTTCACACCCCCCAACAAACTCACCCACGGAATTGACAAACTATATAGGAACACCTCCCTGGGCGATGGTGCAGGCGCGGAGAGCGCCGCTGTTGCCGATGCCGCGCCCAACACCGCGACGGTAGTAGAGTACCCGCTGCCGGTGCAGGAGTTTGCGGTGACCCGCTACGATTTGCCCGCCGGCACCACGGTTTCCACGCAGCTTCCCGGACCGGCCATCGCCCTGGCTACTTCTGGTGTGGTCACGGTAAACGACCTGGAGCTAGCCCCGGGCGAGGCCGCCTGGTTGCCGGTAACCGGCGGCGACACTACCCGCCTTAGCGCGGCCGCGGGTAAAGATTCGCAGCTCTTTATCGCGGCGGCGCGCCCTGCGCGGCAAGTAGCGCTACCGCGCCGCTGGGGACGCCGCCGCGCGACAAGTAGCACTGTCGCGCTAACCGGCGCTATTTACGACATGGTGGGGCGGCGGAACGCAGCTGCGGCGGCTAGCAGCACTACGGTGAGTGCTACCATCCAGGCCACGAAAGCCCAGACTGCGGTGCCGGGCTGGCCGGTGGCAAGGATTTCGGCGCTTGGCGTGCCGTCGATGGCGGCGCCGGCGCGGGCGGCGAAGGTAAGCGGATTCCACCGGGCGATGGGTTGAACCACACCAGCGAATTGCTCCACGGGCACGAGGCCGCCGTTAAGTGCCATGGCCGCCATGATGATGGGGGCCGGGCCAATGGCGGCCTCCGGGGTGGCGCACATCGCGCCCACCATGGCCGATAGCGAGGCGGCCACCACCGCGCCGAAGATGATGACTAACAGCACCCAGCCAAACCCGGCCAGCGTGTGAATACGCAGGCCAGAAGCCACGGAAGCCAGCAGCACCGCGCAGCCGGAGATAAGGCTGCGTAAGGAATCGAAACACCAGCGGCCGAAGATCTCCGGGCTGGTGCCGTAGCGCGTGGTCGCGATGCGGGTGGTGATACCGCGTTGGCGTTCCTTAATTATCTGCGCGGCGGCGGAGGTGCCATTCATCAGTTCGCTGGAAAGGATGAGCGCGATGGTAAGCGGTAACGCGTCGAGCGTGGCAGAGCCTTGCGAGGCCGCCATGAGGTCGCCAAACAGCCACCGCATGACCAGGAACATCAAAACGGGACCAGCCACGGTATTGGTAATTACCGCGCTATCGCGGCGGGCGGCGCGCAGGTGCCTTCCAAAATGCGTGGCGACAGTGGACAGCCAGGTGGTGTCGTGCGACACGGTGGCGGTGGTGTGGTTAGTCATGTTTCCTCCCCTGGAAAGCGGTGATAAAGCCCCATACGCCAACGACGGTCATGGCGATGAGCCAGCACAGTGCTTCGACTCCGCGCGCCCCCAGGGCAGCGCCACCTAGTAGGTTGCGGGCGGTGTCCAAGATGGGAGATAGCGGTACGTGCCGGATGATGGGGCCAATGCCGCCGGGCAGCGCATCCGCAGGCACGAATGCGGTGGAGAACATCACCATGACCAGCACGAGGTTTTGGAAGAGCAAGGACGCCGAGGTGGGCTTGGGGGCCAACAGGCAGGAGCCATCGATAAACGCGGAGAGGATGATGGTGAGGGCGGCGAAAAGGGCGATGGTAAGGATAATACGACCCGGTCCGGCAGCGTAGCGGGCACCGAGCAGGATCGTGGTGAGGACGACGATGCTGCACGACCACGCGGCGCGGGTGAGATCTGCCAGCAGCCGGCCGACGACCGTGGCCCAGGCGGGCGTCCCGGTGGCGCGGATGCGGTCGTGGATGCCGTTTTCGGCGTCACGCGTAATCGCCAAGGAGGAGCCCCCGGCGGCGAACACAATCGCCTGAATAACGCCGGCGGGCAGGAGGAAGGCGGCGTAATCGATGCCGAGTTCCGTCGAAGCCTTGGCGAAGGTGGCGTAAAAGATGACCATGAACAGGCTGGGTATTGCCACGGCGGAAACCATTACGGCCTTGTTGCGGACGGTGCGCAGGACATTGCGGTGCCACGAGGCAGCGACTGCTCCGAGCGCGTTCACTGGGAGCCTCCACCGGTGTGGGGAGCCTGCTGCGCGATGTCGCCGGACCCGGCGATAGCGAAGTAGACATCGTCCAAGGAGGGCGGAACCAAGGAGACGTCCGCGACCGAGGTGTCGTCGCCATCCCACAAGGCCAGCGCCCGGACTAGGGTGCGGTGGCCATCGGGCGCATCGACGCGCAATACGGTGTCCTCTTGGCGGCAGTCGATGCGGTGTTCTTGCAAGGTGTGGGTGAGGCGTGCGGCATCGTCCGGGCTAGACATCGTGATGAGGCACACCGTGGTGCCATAGCGGTCCTTGAGCTCGGCGGGGGTGCCTTCGTCGAGCACCTTGCCTCCGGCGAGCACGGCGACGCGGTCTGCGAGCTGGTCAGCTTCTTCCAGGTATTGGGTAGTAAGCAGGATCGAGGTGCCGTCGGCCGCCAGCCCGCGGACGGTATCCCACACGGAGCTGCGCGCGGCGGGGTCGAGGCCCGTGGTCGGCTCGTCGAGGAACAGCAGCGCGGGCGGGACAGTGAGGGAGGCGGCGATATCTAACCGCCGGCGCATGCCGCCCGAGTATGCCGAAACCAGGCGGTCGGCGGCGCCAACCAGATCGAAGCGCTCAAGAAGTTCCGCGGCGCGGGCCTTCGCATCGCTAGCTTTAAGCCCTGCCAGGCGGCCAAAGAAGATGAGGTTTTCCTTGCCGGTAAGCTCCTCATCCACTGCGGCGTATTGCCCGGTCAGCGCGATGGAAGCGCGCACCTTGGAAGGATCCGTGGCTAAGTTGTGGCCATCGATGATGGCGGTTCCGCCCGTGGCGGGCAGCAGCGTGGAAAGGACATTGACCAAGGTTGTCTTGCCGGCACCATTGGCGCCTAGGACGGCGAGGATGCCCCCGCGCGGAATGGCGAGGGTCACACCGCGCAGGATTTCCGTTCGCTTCTTGACTTTTCCCAGGCTACATCGCAGATCTTGGACATCAAGCACCAGGTCGCGGCCTTTTGCGTGGGCGCTGGTTGAGGGGACTGCGGTGGCGCTGGGGTCACCGCTAGCGGTTGCCGTGGTGGGGTTTTCTTTCATGATTCATCCCTGGATATACGTCAACGGTCTATTAGACGGCGCACCGATTCTCCTACCGCAGAAGGAAAACCGATTATTGCCCGCGAACGATGGATTGTGGTCCACGGAGCAAGCGCCTGGGGTAGTGCCAACTAATCCTTAGAAAATGATGTATGTCTAGCGGCACCGGGTCGTGCACAGCGCCCCGCAGGAGAGGGCTGCACAGGTCGGCTGATCGGCGGCGACGCTGCAGGTTGCTGCAAAGTTGAGCATACCATAATTAGGCATGGCATGCTTGACAATTAAGTCGAAGGCCTGTAAGCTACCAAGTGTGAGCTAAGAATCTGGGTATTCCGACTAGTCAGGGTCAAACCGCGTGGCTGACCGTAATTCGTATTGTGGCTCGCGCCTCTCAAGCACAAAGGAGTATCCATGGATTCTCGAGAGCAAATCGAAGATAAGATTCTCTGCGGTCAGCCCTTCCGCCCTATTGAGGACCCGGATCTCTATTACGAGATGATGGAGGCGGCGGAGAAGTGTCACGATCTCAACCAGCTTCGTCCACTTCAAACAGCGGAGAAGCAGGCAGTGATGGCAGACCTGCTTGGTGAACTGGGGGAGCGCTTAATGGTTTTCCTGCCATTTCATGTCCAATATGGCTCGAAAATCAAGGTCGGAGATGGCGTGACCTTCAATCGAGGAACGACGGTACTTGATATGGCCCCGGTGACATTTGGCAATGAGGTCATGGTTGGTCCATGGTGTTCCTTCTTTGCTGGCAATCACGCCTTAGACCCCGTAGAGCGGCAATACATGGTGTGTACCGGGGGTGCGATCACCATACAAGACCATGTGTGGCTTGGTGGCAATTGCACGGTAACTGCGGGTGTCACGATTGGGCATGGTGCAGTAATTGGTGCTGGCAGTGTTGTGACAAGAGATATTCCGCCCATGGTACTCGCAGCCGGTAATCCGTGCCGAGTCATTCGTGATATTGGCCCGGAAGATAAGCTCATGGGGGAGTCTTGGGTTCCTGAGTGGCCTAGTTGGATTACGGATTGAGACGGCTGTGAAAGTTCTCGCGGTCGTCCTGGGTTCTGAGGGTGATATGCTGCCATTTGCGCACCTTGGTGTCGCACTTCGAGATCGTGGCCACCAGTTTGTTTTGGCTGGGTTTAGCGAATTCGGCGGGAGTTTTCGTGCAAACGGGGTGGACTACATCGAGTTACCCGGTGATTACCGGGCGTTAATGAAGCGCCTTTTGGGCGATAGTAAAGGCATGATGGACACTGTCTTAGGTATCCGTGAGATGATATCTGACGCCCACGTTTTCGATGTGTTAGAGCATGCCATGGATGGCGTTGACGTGGTCATGTACACCCAATTCAGTGAAGTTGCTCGGTTGTTAGGGGCTGCACGCGGAGTCCCCAGCGTTCGGGTGCAGGTTTTCCCTACCGAACCCTGCCTCCGTTACAGCCTCGTGGATCCGCGAAAACTGGACGGCTCTGTCGGAGCTCTGGTCACCCACTGGATGTCCAATACTCTGATGGCTTGGGCGATGCGCCCAGTGATAGCGGCATGGCGCCGTAGGTTGGGGCTGCGTCAGCGAGCGCTCTCCTCTCCACCAACCACGATCTACCAATTCAGTCCCGCGTTGAGTCCGCCGGCGCCGGAATGGAAAAACCACATTCACGTCACTGGCGAGTGGCTTGACCCGCACCACAGTGAACTCGCCCTAGACCCAGCAGTCGAGGAGTTTGTGGCTGCCGGCTCGGCCCCGGTTCTGGCAAGCTTTGGGAGTATGGTCTCAGATCGCGTTTATGACCTTCAACGATGGACTCGAGACGCGTGCATCGAGCATGGTCTGCGGGCGATAATCGTCGATCCCGATCATGAGCCTGGTGTGAGAGAAGGAATCCTCACCGTCGCCCGGGTCCCGTTCGCGACTGTGCTTCCGTGGTGCCGTGCAGGCATCTGCCACGGCTCACTGGGCACCACCGGGGCGATCCTGCGCGCCGGCAAGCCGTGCCTTGCGGTTGCATTCGGTGGTGACCAACACTTCCATGCCAACGCAGTTTGTCGAAACGGTGCCGGGCCGAACTATATTGACGCCCAGCGAGGCGAACTGAGTGCCCAGTCCCTGGCCGCCGGAATTGCCGATTTGGTAAGTGGAGCATACGACTCCGCAGCCCGCAGGATGCCCGCGTTGCTTGCCACAGACCCGGGTACCGTCGCAGCAGTAGAAATCGTGCTTAATCAGTCCGACCTAGCGAAAGGCGAAAAATGACAGAAATCAGCTGCGAGGGAGTCTTTCCGTTTGTGGCCGGACATCGCACTGGAACCCTCTTGTTTTGCTTCCATCACGCAGGAGGCAGCGCTTCCGTCTATCGTGGATGGGTGGGGGTCAACCCAAGCATTGACGTGGTGCCGGTGGAGCTTCCCGGAAAGGCAACCCGTCGCCGAGAGAAATGGGTAAGCGACTTTGACAAGCTCGCCGATATGTGCGCAACCGAGATAGTAGATCTGGCGGCGGGCGCGCCGATTGCGTTGTACGGCCACTCCATGGGGGCAGCGCTGGCCTACCAGGTTGCTGCCTGCCTGCAGCAGATGCATCGGCCCACTATACCGGAAGCCGTGGTGGTGGCCGCACGGCAGGCGCCCGGAGAAACCGTGCCTGGGGAATACCACTCGTCAATGGGGTTCGGTGCGCTGCGCAGGGAGTTTGAGAAGGTAGGTGGCACACCACCTGAGATCCTTGCCAATGATGATGTGATGAAGCTGCTGCTCGCTGACATTCGTCGCGATTATGTGTTACACGAGGGCTTTCACCATGCAACCACGGTGCTTCGCTCTCCTGTGCTGGCATTGGCGGGGGATAGCGACCCAGCTGTCAGCCCAGAGATGCTTTCCCGGTGGGAAAATTTTACCAGCGGTAGTTTTGAACTGAAGGTCCTGCCGGGTGGGCATTTCTTCCCGCTCGATACTGGAACCGAGTTCCTCGACCTGCTTGCCGGTTTTCTAGCGGGAATTACTGGGAACACTGCCTGGTTAGCGCGGAACAATGCGTGATTGTGACTGTTAAGTAAAGAGGCCCCGATGACCGAACAAAAACCACCCATTACATTTAGGCAAATATCTCAACCTGCCCACCGGCAGATCACGGTGTCGCTGCTATTGGCGGTGCTGGCGGCGGTTTTGTCGCTGGTGCCGGTAATCGTGCTGGTTGAGCTGGTGCGCACCGTAATGCTGTCCTTCCAGGGAGAGCCGATAGATGCGTCAAAGCTGTGGCTGCTAGTCGCGGCGCTCATGGTGGCCACCGTCCTACATGGACAGGCAACCGTGAAGAGCCTCCAGGTAAGCCACCAGGCCGACGGCCTTTTGGGCGAGCACTTACGCCAGCAGCAGATTACCAAGCTGGGTAGGCTCCCGCTGTCTTGGTTTACGCGGACACCTTCGGGGACTGTGAAAACCTACATCGAAGACGACGTCACCAAGATCCACCAGCTCATCGCCCACGCGCCGCACGATTATTCGGCCGGTGTACTCGTACCGCTATTGAGCCTGGGATACATGTTCGTGGTGGACTGGCGGATAGGCCTGCTGGGCCTGGTACCACTGCTGTTGGCAGTGGCCACCATGCCGTTTATGATGCGCGAGTTTCAAGAAAAGGCGGAGAAATTTAAGTCCAGCCAGAAGCAGCTAGACGCCGCCGTCGTAGAGTTGGTGCGCGGCATCCCGGTTATCAAGGTGTTTGTTCCGGAAGGCTACGACGAGAGCATTTTCCTTAGTCGTTCCCGGAGTTTTGGTGGGTTCTATCGCGAGTGGTTGCACGCCACCGTACACCCCACCGCTTTGATGAAGATCTTCACCTCCACCGGGTTTGGCCTGCTGGTGGTAGCCGCGGCCAGCCCGTGGCTCATCACGTCTGCGGGCGTACCAGTGGCCGATGTGCTGGCAGCGTTTTTGTTCATCAACAACATCGCCGCGCCTCTGCTTATGCTTTCGCGCACTAACATCATGTTTTCGGAGGCGAAGGCTGCCGCGGCGGATCTCACCGAGTTCTTCAACATCCCGGTATTGCCGCCCGCTGCTGGCGGCAGGGAGCCTGCAAACGCCGGAATTGAGTTGAAAGATTTAAGCTTCTCCTACGTGCCGGACACCCCGGTGCTTTCCGGCATTAACCAAAAACTTACCGCCGGCAGCATCACTGCGGTGGTGGGACCTTCCGGCTCGGGGAAGTCCACGTTAGCCGCGCTCATCCCCCGGCTATTAGACCCCACGGAGGGGTCGGTGCGCATTGGTGGCGTCCCTAGTACTGATCTCCGATCTGACCAGCTCTACCGTAGGGTAGGGTTCGTCTTCCAGGACCCTTACCTTATGCGGATGAGCGTGCGGGATAACATTCGCCTCGCTCACCCGGAGGCCACCGACGCAGACGTGATTCGCGCCGCCCGCGCCGCCCAGATTCATGAGCGCATTACCCATCTGCCGCGCGGCTACGACTCGGTGGTGGGAGAGGACGCGCAGCTTTCCGGTGGCGAGCAGCAGCGGCTGGCTATTGCCCGGTCCATCTTGCTCGACGCGCCGATCCTCGTGTTGGATGAGGCCACCGCTTTTGCGGATCCGGACTCCGAGGCCGCGATCCAGCGGGCCATTACCGAGCTGGTGGCCGGGCGCACGCTAGTAGTTATCGCACACCGGCTCCACACGATCACCGGCGCTGACCGGATCCTCATGCTGGAAAACGGTGAGGTCACCGAAGCAGGCACTCACGAAGAGTTAGTGGCGGCAGGCAAGGGCTACGCCACGATGTGGGCACGCTACCAAACCGCGCAGGCGGGCATCCAAGGGGAGGAAAAATAATGATCCGCACGCTCTATTCACTGGGCAGTCCGGCTGATCGTCGCCGTCTGGTGCTGGTCCTTACGCTAATTGGGATTTCCGCGGTGGCGTTGGCCATTGGCCTTATCCTCATTGCACTGTTTTTGGACACGCTGTTTAGCGAAGATCCCGCGCAGGCCGCAGCATGGTTGCCCTGGATCATTATCTCCGTCCTCGTCTACGCCGCCGCAGACTGGCCCACTGAGGTTATTGCCCAGGACCTGGGGCATGATTACGTGCTGCGCATCCACCGGCTTATCGCCGATCGCACGGCACAGCTACCCCTGGGCTATTTTGAAGAAGATCGCGCCGGCCAGATCGGTGTTGTAGCCACCAGCGGTGCGCTGTTTGCCGCTAACGCGCCGGCAATGATGCTGCGGCCCATGCTGCACGGTGCTGCCTCGGCCGGTTTGGCTTGCGTGTTTCTCATCGCCGTGGACTGGCGGCTGGGGCTGGTTACCGTTGCAGTGGCTGCCGTGGTGTGGTTCGCCTATAACCGCCTAATGCGGCAGTACCGCGTGGCAGAGCGCCAGAAGGGCGAGCGCAACGAGCACGGCGCCGCGGAGGTGCTGGAGTTCGCCCAGGTGCAGCCGGTGCTGCGCATGGCTGGGCCGGATTCGCTGGGGGAGCGCGCCGTGCGCGCCTCGATTCGAGAGCAGCTTAGCGCCCAGCAGCACACCCAGAAGACAGGTGAGATGATCATGGGTCGTCTGGCTTTAATCATCATGGTCGGTACCGTGGTCATTGATGCCCTGGCCACCGTGCTACTTCTCAACCACTGGCTAGAAGCAGGCACCTACATTGGCGTCATTGTGTTGGTGTTCATCCTGGCTCGCGTTGCTATGTCGGGCATACCCTACGGCGAGGGCTTGGAATCCGCGCGCAATACCTTAGATGAGATCCAAAAGATCCTCGATGCGCGGGTGTTGCCGGAGCCTGCGGTTCCGGCGGCGCCACGCGACTATGGCATCGAGTTCGATGGGGTGGGCTTTGGCTACGAACCCAACACCCCAGTGGTCCGCGACGTGAGTTTCCGCGTGGCGCCCGGAACTACTACTGCGTTGGTGGGTCCCAGCGGCTGCGGCAAGAGCACCTTGCTAAAACTTGCGGCACGCTTCTATGACGTTGACCAGGGGACCATCCGTATCGGTGGTGTGGATATTCGCGATCTTGGCTCCCGGTCGGTGTTGGATTCGCTGGCTATGGTGTTCCAATACGTGTACCTCTTCGAGGACACACTGTATGAAAACATCCGCCTGGGCTGCCACAATGCAACGCGGGAGGAGGTGCTCCGCGCAGCGGAGTTGGCCGGTGTCACCGAGATTGCCCGGCAGCTGCCGCAGGGGTTTGACACCCTGATTAGCGAGGGCGGGCAGAATCTCTCCGGTGGTGAGCGTCAGCGTGTCTCCATCGCTCGTGCGCTACTGAAGGACGCGCGGATCGTGCTGCTTGATGAGGCGACTAGCTCTCTAGACGTGCAGAATGAGCACCTTGTGATGCGCGGTATGAAAACGCTTTCTGCCGAGCGCACCATCGTCGTCATTGCGCACCGGCTGCACACCATCCGCGACGCGGACCAGATTGTGATGATGAGTCCCTCCGGCACCGTGGAGTCTATCGGCAACCACGAGGAACTCATGGAGAGTTCCCCACGCTACCGCAGCTTCTGGGGTGAAAAGAGCGACGCCACCAGCTGGAAGCTGTAGGGACTAGCTGTCGCGGCCGCGTAGATACCGCACCGTGCGCGCCAGTGCGAGATCATCGCACGGTTCGCAGGCGGTAAGGCGGCCTTTTTCCACGCGCAGGAGAAGATCGCAGCACCGCGCCACCAGCTCCATGTCATGGGTTACTACCAAAACGGTCTTGCCCTGCCGGGCTAGGGCGTCTAGCAGGTGGGCCACCCGGTGCATGCGGCACAGGTCCAGCCCGCTGGTGGGTTCATCGAAGACGATTACCTCGCGCTCACTTAGGACTGCTGAGGCGATGGCCACGCGCTGGCGTTCGCCGCCCGAAAGCGACATCGGGTGCCGGGCCCGCTTGTCCGCGAGATCAAGTGCACCAAGCACCTCGGTAAGGCGCGCTTCGTTTTTCCCATCCGGTCCACTGGTGCCGATGATTACGTCGGACTCCACGCTCTCCCCGAAAAGCTGGTGGTTTACGTCCTGCATTACTAAATAGGACTGGCGCAGGCGCTGCCGGGGACCCGAGAGCGAGCGGTTATTGATGTCCACCACGCCGGTGGCCTTAGATTCCAGGCCAGTCAGAACGCGCACAAAGGTAGATTTTCCGGCCCCGTTGCGTCCTACCACGCCGATGACTTGTCCTTGCGGCAACTCCGTGTGGCTGATGCTCAGGGATGGCTCTGTAGCCTTGGGGTAGGTGAACTGTAGCTTTTTGAGCACCATCGTGCCACTTGAAGGGCGTGGCTCGCGGGTCACCTCGGGGACCTGCTGCGCTGAGCGCAAGCCCATGCGGTACAGTTCGGCCTTGTCTAGGGTGCGAAACTCCGAGCCGCTGAGATCATGAGCGATCTGCCCGTCCTGCATAACCAGCACTCGGTCCACGATGTCAACTAGGTAGGAAAGCCGATGCTCAGCGATCAGGACGGTGCGGCCCTGTGTCTTCCACTGCGCGACGATGCGGCGCAGCTCATCGACGGCGGCGAGGTCGAGATTTGATGATGGTTCGT
Source organism: Corynebacterium tardum (assembly GCF_046717785.1). Classification (NCBI taxonomy): domain Bacteria; kingdom Bacillati; phylum Actinomycetota; class Actinomycetes; order Mycobacteriales; family Corynebacteriaceae; genus Corynebacterium; species Corynebacterium tardum. The sequence continues at coordinate 248,073 of NZ_CP177104.1, forward strand.
CTAGTAGTAGTACCTGTGGGTGCATCGCGGCCACTGAAGCGCATGCTATTTTTTGTTTCTGGCCGCCGGAAAGTGTGAACAGGTGCCGGTCGAGGAGATGAACCATGCCGAAATCTGCGGAAAGTTCCCCAATACGCTGTCGAATCTCGTTGGGCGCCACGCCGAGGTTTTCGCAGCCAAAGGCGAGTTCGCTGGCTACTTCCAGCGTGAAAAATTGCGACTTGGGGTTTTGGAACACTGAGCCTACGCGTTCGGCGATGTCGTGTGGGTGGGCATGAGTGATGTCTTCGTCGTCCAGCAGCACCTCCCCCGAAATCTGGGCGTCGCAGAACGTGTGCGCCACGCCGTTTATCAGGCGTAGCAGGCTGGACTTACCGCAGCCTGATTCGCCACACACTAGAACTAGTTCGCCCTTCGCCACGGTGAGATTTACGTGGTGCAGCACCGGCTCCGCTGTGTTTTGACCATAGGATAGTGACACATCGTGCAGCTTTATCACGGCAGCATCACTATATTTACCAGTAGTAGGATCAGGGACACGACGAGCACGCTTATGACTATTGCGTCGCCTACGCGGAAGCCTATCTCGCACAGCGTGGTTCGTCGGCGAGGCGAGCCCAATCCGCGGGTCACTGCAGACATAGCCAGCTCGTTGCCGATGCTCACAACGGACGCCAACAGTGGCACAAAGCGGTATTCGAGCATAGCGATCGGGTTGCGCAGGCCCGAGATGCCACGCATCTGCATGGCGGTGCGGATATCGCGGTATTCCTCGAGAATCGTCGGGAAGAACCGAAACATGATGGACGTGGGGATGGTCAGGGCGTCGGGGCTCCGCATGCGCTGCATCGCGGCCATGAATTCGCTGGCCGAGACGGTGCGTAGTAGGTACCAGCAGCACGTGATGCCAGGGAGGATGAGCGAAAGCCCTGCGAACCACGTAGCGCACACGTCCACGATGATGTGGCGCTCGGGCAGGGCCTGTACCACCACCGCAGGAAAGCCGGCGAGCACCGCGAAGGTGAGTGCGTATCGCAGTGCAGCGGCCACCATGCCGGAGGCGAGGAAAAGTGCCCCGGGAACGGCAATGAGCATCCACCGGGCGGTGCTGCCCAGCGCCCCACTGGACCCGGCCGGTGAGATGAGCACCGAGGACACCACGAGGATGACCAGCACCGTGGTGCGTGGGTCCAGATGGAGTCCCGCTGTGTGCGTGCCTGATCCGGGCAAAGTGGGCGACATCAGGCGATTCCTGCTCGCTGGAAGTGCTTGGTGAAGATGCGCCGGCCGAGGATCCCGCCGAGGATCCCGCAGACGAAGGTTACTATCACAATGATGAGGAATAGCCAAGTCATCTGGCCAATAGAGGTGAGGCCATCCGCGAAACTAGCACCATATTTGGTCTGCATGCCGCTGCTCTCTATGTAGCGCCGAGTGGTGAAGAAAAGCGGAATATATGATGCGGTGGGTGACACTGCTATAAAGGCATAGGCGATCACACTGTGTATTGCGCTCGTATACTTGCCGGCGCGCAAAATTAACTCGGCAAACACGGCCATGACCAAGCTGAGCAGCAGTGGCCATATGCCTAAACCAAGCAGCAGGCTGGCGAGGCCGCTGAGAAGAAGGAATATGAAGACCATGCCGGGCTTGTGCACCTTGGCCAAGAACAGCATCATCGGGATGCCCAGGATGAGGGCCTGAACGCTGGTGATCATCACGTAGGTGATGGGGGTGATGCCGATGAAGGCGATGACCACGCCGGCTACCAAGTTGATGACGAAGAAGATGCCGATGTTCATCAGGTCGGTGATGTTCAGCCGTCCTGCTTTTGCATCTTTCGGGGTGGTGTGGGGAGTACTGGGCATGATGTTTCCTTTCAGATTAGGCTGCTTGTGCGTAGCACTGGGTTGGGGGCAAGTGGCTTGTCAGGTGAGTGAAACAGGTGTGGCATGAACTCTAAATTTCGCCTTCTTCTACGTCGCTGCCGACGATGTCGGCGATCAGGTCGGACAATTCTCGGACCGTTGGATGGTTGAATACGTCACGTATGGAGATCTCTACTGACATTTCTCGACGAATCGAGTTAGTAAGCCGCACGGCCGTGAGCGAGTCGGCACCGATGGTGAAGAAGTCATCGTCGATGCTGATCTCCTTGGGCCCGAGGAGATCTTGCAAGATGGTAATGATACCCGAATCTCGGTGATACGTACCCCACGTTGGGCGACTTCTTTCCGATTGCGTACATCGACGGCGACGACTACGCCGTCCTGCAGCGCACCGCCGACGGAGTCTTGTGCGGCCGCTACGACGCACTCGACAACGAATGGTGGGAGCAGCCCGCACAATCGTTCACCGAATGGTTCTATGCGATGGCTGCCCCACGCCAGAACAACGCACAGCCCGTGCATCCGCGCTTGCCCAACACCACAGCCTCGGCACCCTCACACTGATTGAAACCTACACATCCAAGGTGAAAAAGACCCTGGATGCCTGGAACCTCAGAATCACACTCACCGCCACACCCGCACACCGCATCCCACACGTTGCCGCCACGCGCCTGAAAGAACTCCGTGCTAAAAGAACCGCCAAACCAGGAGTGCGCATCACCTACAGAGCCAAAGGCCCCAACACACTCTCCATTACCGATGACGCGACCACGATTGCCAACATGCGCGCAGTACTCGAATCCACCAACACCACCGACCTACTCCAAGCCGCCAACGACATCTTCTTCAAAGAAGGCACTGGTTCCACACCCGCAGTGCGCACCCAAGTCATCATCACATTGAATGAGTTGGACCAGATCATTAACGGCGACGGGGACGAAATAGAACTCAACCTCACCAACGGTGCGCGCATGACAGGCGCGGAATTCCTCACCCACAAGTTTGCCGAAATTGGCTATGCCACCATCGTCCACCCCATTGAAGGACCCATCAACACTTGGCGGCTATCGCGTGGGGCAAACCTCAATCCTTCAAACAACACCACCCACAAACCACAACAAGGTACGCGGGGATTTCGGGGATCCCTGACCACGGTTAATGTGCCACAACATGCTGCGGGGTGTACCGGGACTCTTAAGCTCTTAAAGAACGAGACCCGCCAACCGGAGGACGGTTGACGGGTCAGTCGGCGTGGGTGGTGCGTGAGCTAGTGGCCGGTACCGATTTCTAGGTGCATGCCCGGAACCGAGTTGATGAGGTTGCGGGTGTACTCCTGCTGGGCGTTTTCGAAGATATCGTCGGCGGTGCCCTGTTCGACGGCCTGTCCCTTCTTCATGACCACTACGTCGTCGGCGGTCTGGCGGACCACCGCGAGGTCGTGGGTAATGAAGAGGTAGGACAGGCTGAGCTCTGACTGCAGCTCCGCGAGGAGCTGGATGATCTGGTTCTGCACCAGCACGTCGAGGGCGGAGACGGCCTCATCGAGGACGATGACCTCCGGGCGCAGCGCCAGCGCACGTGCAATGGCGATACGCTGGCGCTGGCCGCCGGAAAGCTCGTTGGGGTAGCGGCGCATGGCGGAGCGGGGCATGGAGACCATGTCGAGAAGCTCGGCCACGCGAGCCTCGCGCTCCTTGCGCGAGCCCACCTTGTGCAGCGCCATGGGTTCCTCGATGCACTTGTAAATCGAATACATCGGATCCAGCGAGCCATAGGGGTTCTGGAAGACCACCTGCATCTTGCGGCGGAGCTTGAACAGTTCCTGCTTCGATAGCGTCGAAGTATCGTGGCCTTCGAACTCGATGGTGCCGGAGGTTGGCTCCAGCAAGCCCAATACCATGTTGGCCACCGTGGACTTACCGGAACCGGACTCGCCCACCAACGCCAGGGTGGTGCCGCGGCGGATGTCGAAGGAGACATCGTCGACAGCCTTGAGCAGCTTCTTTCCACCGCGCTGGCCGCGGATATCGAATTCCTTGGTGAGGTTGCGGACCGAAATCACCGGAGCCTGCGCGGAAGCAGAGTCCGCGGTTGCGGTGCCCTGCTTGACGGCGGCACCGATCGCCCCACCCGACTTCAGCTCCTTGGCCTCCACACCAGCTTCCTTGGCCGCGCGGATGCGGGAGGAGGCGAGGGAGGGGGCGGCGTCGACAAGCCGGCGCGTGTAGGGGTGCTGCGGGGAGCGCAGAATCTCTCGCGAGGGGCCCGACTCGACGATACGGCCGCGGTGCATCACGATGAGGTGCTCCGCGCGCTCGGCCGCCAGACCGAGGTCGTGGGTAATGAAGAGCACCGCGTTACCCAGCTCCTCAGTGAGGTGCTGTAGGTGATCCAGGATGGTTTTCTGCACCGTCACGTCGAGGGCGGAGGTGGGCTCATCGGCGATGAGCAACTTCGGGCGTGCGGCCAGGCCAATCGCGATGAGCGCGCGCTGGCGCATTCCACCAGAGAACTCGTGGGGGTACTGCTTGGCGCGGCGTTCGGCGTCGGGAAGCCCGGCTTCCTCCAGAAGCTCCACCACGCGTTCGTGGCGCTTGGAGCCCTCCACCACGTGGTTGGCGTTGAGAGACTCCTCAACTTGCGTACCGATGCTCCACACTGGGTTGAGGTTGGACATCGGATCCTGCGGGACCAGGCCAATCTTGTCGCCGCGCAGCGATTCGAATTGCTTGTTGTTGTAGTGAGTGATGTCCTCGCCCTCAAAAAGGATCTGGCCGCCAGTGACCTTGCCGGTGCCCGGCAGCAGGCCCAGGATGGACATCGCCGTGGTGGACTTACCGGAGCCGGATTCACCCACGATGGCCACGGACTGGCCCGGGTAGATGGACATGTTGACGCCACGCACGGCCTCCACTACTCCGGTGGAAGAGGTGAAGGAGATGCGGACGTCCTTCATTTCAAGAAGTGGGTTAGTCATTAGCGCTTCCTCGCCTTCGGATCGAGCGCGTCGCGGACGACGTCACCCATCATGATGAAGCTCAACACGGTCAGGCCCAAAGCACCCGCCGGGTAGAACAGGACTGCCGGGGCGACGCGGAGGGAGGCCTGCGCGTCGGAGATGTCTCCGCCCCAGGATACGAACGTCGGCGGCAGGCCGATGCCCAGGAAGGACAGGGTGGCTTCCGCCACGATGTAGGTGCCCAGCGCCACGGTGGCGTAGGAAATGATGGGGGCGGCGGCGTTCGGCAGGATGTGGCTGAACAGGATATGCCCGTTGGAGGCACCGATGGAGCGCGCCGACTGGACGAACTCCTCGTTCTTGATGGAGACCACCGCGCCGCGCGTGATGCGGGCGATGGACACCCAGCCGAACAGGCCGAGGACCAGGACGACCGTGATGATGGTGCGGTGCTCCTTGAACATCTGCATGACCACGATGGCGGCCAGCACCAGCGGGATGGCGAAGAAGATGTCCGTGATGCGGGAGAGCACCGAGTCGATCCAGCCGCCGAAGAAGCCGGCAACGGCGCCGATGAGGGAGCCCAGGACCACCACGAGGAGGGTGGTGAGCACGCCTACGGCTACCGACGCCCGCGCGCCGTAGATGACGCGGGAGTAGATGTCGCAGCCCTGGCGGTTAAAGCCGAACGGGTGGCCGGGCTCCGCGGGGGCGAGGGACTTGGACAGCTCGCACAGGCGTGGATCCGTGTTAGTGAACAGGCCGGGGACGACGGCCATGAGGATGGCCACGAGGATCATCACGGCGGCGATCCAGAACAGCGGGCGGCGGCGCAGGTAGCGCCAGGCCTCGCCCCACTGGGAGGAGGGCGCGGATTCGTCCTTGACGGCGTCGACGGCGCCGAGGCCGGTCTCGTCGGTCTGGGAGACGAAGTGCTCTTGGCCCGGAAGGTGGGTGGTTTTCTCGAAGTTAGGCATAGCGGATCCTCGGATCAAGAACGGCGTACAGGAGGTCAACCAGCAGGTTGGCGATGATGTAGATGATCACCAGCACGGTGGTGAAGGAGACGATGGTGGTCGGCTCACCGCGCAGGATGGCCTGGTACATCGTGCCGCCAACACCGTTGATGCCGAAGATGCCCTCGGTGACGATAGCGCCGGTCATCAGTGCACCGATGTCCGCACCAATGAAAGTGGCCACCGGGATGAGCGAGTTGCGCAGCACGTGGCGCAGGGTGACCGCGCTGCCGGACAGGCCCTTGGCGCGGGCGGTGCGCACGTAGTCAGCGCGCAGGTTCTCCGACACGGACTGGCGGGTCAGGCGGATGACGTAAGCCAGCGAGAGCGCACCGAGAACCATGGCGGGCATGAGTAGCGACTTTACCGAGGCGTTCGCGCCGACGGTGACGGGCAGGATGCCCCACTTGATGCCCACGATGTACTGGAAGACAAAGCCGATGACGAAGGACGGCACCGCGATGACGAGCAGGGAGATGACCAGCACGGTGGAGTCGAAGAAGCCGCCGCGGCGCATGCCGGCGATGACGCCGAAGAAGATGCCGAAGACGGCCTCGAAGATGATGGCCATGAGCGTGAGCTTCACGGTGACGGGGAAGGCGTTGGCCATGACCTGGGTGACGGGCACGCCGGAGAAGGTCGTGCCGAAGTCCAGCATGAAGATGCCCTTGATGTAGAGCAGGTATTGGATGATGAACGGCTTGTCCAGGTTGTATTCCGCCTCGATGCGGGCGCGGGCAGCCTCGGTGAGGCCGCGGTCGCCGCCGAGGGCCTCAACCGGGTCGCCGGGCATCAAGAAGACGAGGGCGTAGATGAGCAGGGTGGCTCCGAAGAACACCGGGATCATCTGCAGCACTCGGCGCCCGATATAGCGCAGCATAGTGTGGTCCTTTACTCGTGAGGGTGCAGTGCTTGACGACGCCTCCCCGCAGGGCACGTCATCTAGCTCATAAAGATTTTAGTGTGTGATCCAGACCGATTTAAAATCTATAGGGCGTTTCAGATCACGTTTATGGGGGTAGGTGCGCTTGCGCGCAGGCGCAAAACGCGGGGAGACCCCCGTCGTGGCGTGTGCGGGGGTCTTGCCTGGTGCGGGCCTACTTCCGGGTGATGTTGTAGTACACCGGCTGGGACTTCCAGGAGAAGACGACGTTGTCGACGTTCTCGGAGTAGCCGCCGGTGGAGTTGGAGTACCACAGCGGGATGGACGGCAGATCCTTAAACAGGACGGCCTGGGCCTCGTTGTACTTCTTGGTGGCTTCCTCGTCGGAGTGGGCGGTCAGCGCTTCATCGAGCAGCTTGTCGAACTCCGGGTTGGAGTAGTCGCCATCGTTGGAAGAGCCGCCAGTCTTGTAGAGCGGGGCAAGGAAGTTGCCCTGGCTCGGGAAGTCTGCCTGCCAGCCGGTACGGAAGGCGGTCTTGATGGTGCGGTTGGTCACCTCGTCACGCAGGGACTTGAAGTCCGGGTACGGTGCGCCGACGGCCTCGATGCCGAGGGTGTTCTTGATGGAGTTGGCGGTAGCATCCACCCAGCTCTTGTGGCCACCGTCGGAGTTGTAGGCGATCTCCAGGGACGGGTTATCCCACTTCTTGATCTTGTCCGCTTCGGCCCAGAGCTTCTTGGCCTTTTCCGGGTCGTACTTGAGGACCTCGTTGCCCTCAATGTCCTCGGAGTAGCCCGGCAGAACCGGGGAGGTGAAGTCCTTGGCGGGGGTGCGGGTGCCCTTGAAGATGGTCTCGGTGATCTCGTCGCGGTCGATGGCCAGGGAGATGGCCTGGCGGCGCAGAGCGCCCTCCTCGCCGGAGTAGTGCTCCAGGTTCTCGCCCAAGGTGAAGGACTGGAAGACGGCGGTGGGCTGGTTGACGGCGCGCTCGCCCAAGTCGGCCTCGTAGACGTCGAAGGCGGAGTCCGGCACGGCGTCCAGCACGTCGAGGTTGCCGGAGAGCAGATCGGCGTAGGCGGCGTCCTGGGAGGCGTAGAAGACGAACTTGAGGCCGTCGTTCTGCGGGGCGCGCTCACCCTTGTACTGGTCGTTGGGGACGACGGTGGCGTCCTGGTTGTGGTTCCACTCGGATAGCTTGTACGGGCCATTGGTGATGGGGTTCTGGCCGTAGGCGTCCATGTCCTCGTATGCGGACTCGTGGAGCGGGTAGAAGGCGGAGTAGCCCAGCTGGCCCGGGAAGTCCTGCTCCGGGCTGTTCAGGGCGATGGTGAAGGTGTGGTCGTCCACGACCTTGAGGCCCTCGAGCTCCTTGACGCCCTCCTTGAAGCCCTTGATGTTGGAGAAGAAAGAGGCGGCCAGCTGGTCGTTGGCCACGGCGTAGTTCCACGCGTCGACGAAGTTCTTGGAGGTGACCGGGGAACCGTCGGAGAAGGTGGACTCCTTGAGCTTGACGGTGAACTCCGTGTTGTCGTCGTTCGGCTCGATGGACTCAGCCAGCTCGTTGTGTGCCTTGCCGTCGCCGTCGTAGTACACGAGGCCGGAGTAGAGAGACTCGACAATGCGTCCGCCGCCGACCTCGTTGGTGTTGGCCGGGATGAGCGGGTTCTGCGGCTCGGAACCATTGACGATGATGACCCCGTCGCCGGAGCCGGAGCCGGATGCGGAATTCGAGTTGTCACCACCGCAGGCCGTGAGAGTCAGCGGCAAGGATGCGGTGGACAGGACGGCGAGCGTCTTCTTGATCGACATGTGGGTCGGGGACCTCCGTGGTGCGAAAGATGTAGAAAACCTGTGGTTTCGGTTTGATCTGAAGCTACCGTGTGCCGCGACTTACATACAAGAAAATGAAAAATATGCCCTGAAATGAAAGCTATAGACCGTTAGAAATGTGTCAGTAACCTGCGGTTTTGTTGTTGAATCTAAAAAGACCCTACCCCCTGTGTGGGGTAGGGCACTGAAATCGTGTGTATGTTACTTAGTTCTCATGGTTTTCCTGCGCGTGCGAGCGCATCCACTGGGCGAGGATCTGCGCGAAACCGGTGGGGTTCTCAAGATAGGGGAGGTTCTTCGCGTTCGGGACGGTGGTGGCCGTGAAGTCCTTCTCGCAGCGGCGGGCCGCCCGGCGGGCGACTGGCCGCCACAGCAGCTGATCTGCGTGGATGAACAGCACGGGGCTAAAGACCTTGAGCTCCAGCCAGCTCAGCGGTACCACGGCGGTGCGCAGCCGGTGGTTCCACAGCGTGCCGCGGCGCACGTTGCCGATCTGGGACGCCCTAATGCGCAGGCTCAGCGCCTGCTCCTTCTCGTCCTTCCCAAAGGAGCCCAGGGTGTCCAGATCCATCTCGCGGCGGTAGGCGTCTTCCTTGAGCAGGGGGTTGGTGGTGCCCAGCCAGCCCAGCCAGGTTAGGCGGCACAGCGCCGCGCGCAGCAGGATCCAGCCGAAGTCCCAGGGGCGTGCGGCCACCGCGCGGCGCAGATCCGCCGGGTGTGCTGCGGATACTGACACCAAGCCCCGCACGCGCTCCGGGCGCTCGGCCGCCAGCGCCCACGCCACCGCGCCGCCAGTATCGGCGCCGACCACAAAGGCGTCGTCGTGGCCCAGGGCCTGGATCGCGCCGCTGATGTCACCCACCACTACGCGGATGTCCTGGCCTACTTCCAGGGGAGGTTTGTCGGACATGCCGAAGCCGCGCATGTCGAGCGCAGCGACGTGGAAGCCGGCGCCGGCAAGCTCTGCCAGAACATCCTTGTAGTCGAACCAGCCGCCGAAGGAGCCATGCAGCAGCACCACCAAGGGGTGGTCCGGGTTGCCCGCGGTGGCGGCGTGGAGGCGGATGCCACGCGTGTGCAGAAACTCGTGCTCGAAGGGTCCATCGAGCTCAACCACGGAGGGGGAAAGCGGCTGGTTCATAGTGGGCCTTTCTAGCGGGGCTACATAGACGAATCCGCCCTGAGCGCCGTGCTCGGGGCGGGGAAGTGAGAGAGAAAGAACCCTGCTGGTTTAGGTGTACAGGCCGCGCTCGATGGACTTCTCAGCCTTGCCCGGCACCAGCTTCTTGAGCTCCTTCGTGGACTCAATGGTCTTCTCCGGCGCCTTGACCTGCTTGACCTGCTTGAAGCCGATGAAGGCCACCACGGCGGCGATGACCACCATGAGCAGGAAGACAATCAGGAACGCGGCCCAGCGGTCGAGCCACTTAGCCAGCAGCTCCGCGAGGAAGAAGAAAAAGAAGAAGGAGCTGTACAGCGCCACGGTGCCGGCCACGCCGAACATGCCCGCGCCGATGCCGCCCTTCTTGGCGGAGGCAGCGAGCTCGGTCTTAGCCAGCTCGACCTCGGAGCGCACCAACTGGGACATCTGCTCAGTAGCGTTGGAGACCAGCTGGCCGATGGACGCTTCGCCGCGGCGGGAGGTGTCAGCATCGCTCAGGGGGATGCTGTCTACCTTCGGGGCGAACTTGTTGGACCCGTCAGTGAATAGTCCGTCGTTGCTCACGGTTAAAAACTCCTACTGTTTTGTCGCAATCTATATTGGCCATAGTAATGAACTTTTCAGAGTTCATGTGGTGCGGCCCGCATTTTGGGTACGGCGTTATTGTAATGGGTATGCCTAGTTCTGACCCGTTGACCCCGCTGATGGCCCTATCCGGGGTGGAGGACAACGCCGCGGCGGCAGTCAGTGCCATCGCCCGCGTGCACCGTCGGCCCGCGGGATTGCGCAAGTTCGACGTGATTTCCTCCGAGTCCCTGCTGCGCGGGGCGCGGGCGTGCGCAGCCCTCGACGGCACCCCGCTGGCGGGCGCGGAGGTACCGCCCACGGTCAGTGCATATTCCCTGCTCGCACCCGAGGTTCAGGCGGCCACGGTGCGCACTTTTGCGCGGTCCCCACTGCAGGTGCTGGCGCGCATCGACGTCTCACTGGGCGGCCCCGGCCAGCCCGCCCGCGCGCCCGAAGTGGCCCAGGCGCTGGCGCGTCTTATCACCGGCGGGGCTGGGGTGAACTTCGACCGGTTGCTGCCGGTGGTCCTCCACGCGGAGATCGCGGCGCGCGAGTTATTCGCTGAGCGCTCTGGCGCGGCGGCGTGCGTGGCGGCACGGGCGGCGGCCATTCACACCGGCTTCGATCCACGCGGTTTTGCGGTGCCAGAAACCTACCTCAACCGCCACCGCGCCGACTATCGCGCCGCGCTCGCCGCCTACGACGCGGAACCCGCCGAGCTGCTCACTCTGCTGCTGAAGGCGTGGACGGCCGGCGCCACCGAGGCCGACGGCATCGCTCGCGCGGCTTAAGCGTCCTTAGTGTCCTTGGCCCGTGCCTGTGCCACCCACACCCCGGCGAGGACGAGTGCTGCCAGCCCGGCCACGACCGCCGAGCCAATGCCGACCTCCCGGGCGCTGGGCGCGCTAAAAAGCGGCACGGGGTCCTTGAACGTGCGCACCTCCCAGCCCTGCTCAGCCGCGTACTTCTTCAGGCGGCGGTCCGGGTTGACCGCCACGGGGTGTCCCACCTGCTCCAGCATCGGGATGTCCGTGGCGGAATCGGAGTAGGCGAAGGACGCGCCTGGGTCCACGCCCAGCTTGCGGGCCATCTCCGCTAGGGCTTCCGCCTTGGCCGGGCCTTTGCAGTAGTGGAGGATTTCCCCGGTAAACCGGCCGTCCTCTTCGGCTAGCTCCGTGGCCACGACGTGCTCAATGCCCAGCGCTTCGGCGATGGGGCGCACGAGCACGCTGGCCGACGCCGAAATGATCACCACCGCATGGCCCGCTTCGCGGTGGGCGGCGATAAGCTCCCGCGCCTCCGCGTACACCGCCGGGGTGACCACGGTGTGCATGGTCTCCACCGCGATATCGTGCACCTCCTGCACAGACCAGCCGGCCACCATGGCGGCGAGTTGGTCGCGCGCGGCATCCATGTGCTCGCTGCTGTGCCCGGCCAGCATGTAGCTGGCCTTGGCTAGGGAGAGCTGCAGGGCCTCAGTGTGGGTGATGAGGCCGTTATTCATGAACTCGCGGCCGAAGGCGTACGCCGAGGAGGTGGCGATGATGGTCTTATCCAAGTCGAAGAAAGCGGCCACGCGCGGTGTGCTTGGGGGCGTGACGGGGTGTTCGGTCATGGAGAAAAGCCTGCCGGGTCGGTGCTATTTACCCTGTTCATCGTAGCGTTTGTTGGGAATCTCGGGTACTGCGAGGAAGAATTTTGCTCTACCTGTTGTCATCCGTGTCAACCCGTGTCATAATGACTACTGCAAGGCCCCGATATACAGTGCGGCCTGCCCCGGCGCACCCCCCGATGCCGGGTTACAGATGGCCCGCGCACACCCCCCCGAGGCGCGGGTCATCACCTATTTCTGCTGCTTCACACCGTAACTCGCATTTGCTTTGTTGGCCAGCCTCAAACTCATAGTTCAAAGCTTGAAACTGCTAATCGTTTCACACTGTAATTCTCACTTTGAATTTTAAACTGTGAATAGGCAGGCAGCGAAAGTGTGAAGTGTCATCTACACTGATTATCATGAGCTGGAATGCCGAACGACTGGCGGAAATGATCAGGGAGCTCCGTGCCTTCGGAGACGACACGACTCTTGTTGAATGTAAAACCGCGGCTGGAGGTGTCCCGGAGAACATCGGCGAGACGCTATGTGCATTCGCTAATATGCCGCAGGCTGGCGCGATCATTCTCGGGGTAAGCGAGCGAAAAAGTTTTGAAGTCACCGGTATTGAAAATCCAGCGGAGATGCAGAAGGCCATCGTCTCAGTTAACCGTTCTGCAGTAGAGCCAGCCCCGCAGCTCGAGTTCTTTCACCACATGATTGACGGAAAGCACGTTGTGGTCGTGGAAGTCACTCCGTTGATGCCGACAGAGAAGCCGGCAAGGTTCAAGAACAAGGCTTACCTGCGTCAGGCTGACGGCGATTACCAAATGAACTCCAACGATCTGAAGATGTTGGAGCTCTCCGCACTAACAGCTAGCCAGCAAACGCACTTCGATTTTCAGATTGTCCAGGGGACCGATACCAGTGTGCTCGACGGCGCGGTGCTGAGGGATTTCATCGAGTCGGCGCGTCGGTTCAGAACCCGGCTATCCAAGATTGAAGATGACTCACAGCTACTCCAAATTGCCAACGTAACCGACAATCAGGGCAACCTTCGTTTGGGAGGCCTATATGCGCTTGGTTACCTGCCTCAGTCAGTTGAACCTGCTCTCGGTGCAACAGTCGCGGTGAGATTGGCTCGAGGTGACGGAATGGGCCGTCATAAGAATCTCACGGAGATTGAGGGGCCCCTGCCGGTCATGCTTGTAGAAACCATGAACTGGATCAGGCAAAACTCGGACACGGTAAGCAGGTATACGGAGAGTGGCCATCTTGTCGACGAACCTGAGTTTCCGCCCTCGGCTATCCGAGAGGTACTGGCGAATGCGCTGGTCCACCGGGATCTGGGACCTTCTGTAGAAGTGGGCAAGAAAGTGGAGGTCCGAATCACCGAAAAGATGCTTGTTGTGGTTAGCCCGGGTGGTTTGCGTGGATTATCCGTGTCCCAGCTGGAAAGCCCGGAGTTGACCAAAGCCCCTGTGAACAAGCGGCTTTACGAGATTGCACGGTATCTGAGGACACCGGATGGCGAGCGCGTCACCGAGGGCGAGGGTGGCGGAATTCAGGAGATACTCACGGCTATGAGGGAGGCCCGTTTACCCAAGCCGCAGTTTATCGATAACGGTGTCACGTTGAAAGTGCTTTTCCCACGCGGTTCACGTTTCAGTGAGATCGATAATCAATGGCTCGAGGAACTACAACGACAACGTAAGCGGCGTCTCGTTCCGATTGAGGAAGATCTACTGGTGAACCTACGTAGCCAAGGTGGAGCGACGCTGGAGCGCATCGTGCAGATGTATGCGCCGCTGGGTGAGAGAGCATGTAGACGCATGCTTGATCAGCTCTCTGAATATGAATTTTTGGATTATGAAGACGGCGTCTACTACGCGGTCGGAGAGAAGATTCGATCTGATGATAAAGCACGTCGGAAGAGTACCGACGAACAGATTCTACGGTCCTTGGGGAAAAACGTTCCTATAATTTATGAAGCCATTGGATCGTACGGGTCAGTGACGATGAAGGAGTTGCAGGATAGAACGAGCTTGTCGCCTGCGCAGGTCCGTTACGCACTCGATCCGCTCCTTACAGGGGGCTACGTGGTCATGGTCGGGGGACAGGGACGAAAAGCCACGGTCTACAGCCGCGCTTAGCGGTTGGAGTCTACGAGTAGATGAAACTATGAAACGACTGGCCGAAAGTCGCACTTTCATTCACAGTTTGACACTTTGATTCCCAGTTTGCTGCAAAGTAGGAAGCCCAGAGTGCATCCGGGTAGCGCGCCAGGCCCGTAATGCGGCATACGCAATGGGTGGTTCCGCCCCCGATATCCTCCGCATTCGTTGGTTCGAAGGCGAAAATGAGCAAGAGCGATTCCTATCTCTCTTTATGCACCGTCTGTGCCAAGCCGATGACAGGCTATGGGCCCCCGTGGGGTGACACAGTAGGCCGTGTTCGATAGATGATTTGTTGAAGAGTCAACTAAATCGGCAAGAAGATACCGACCGGGCATGAGTTATCCACAGGCAGCGAAGTGCCCCTAGCGCTGGGGTGGCTGACTCCCGCATCCTTCAGGCATGAACGAATTTCACCTTCTTCTCGCCGTGGGGGACTCGGGCTTAAGGGCGGAAGCCGCCTCCACCGCGGCGGCCAGCACAGCTGAGATCCTCAGCGTGGAAGACCCCCGGGACTTTCCTCGCTACCTGCACAAAGTCGATGCTGTCCTGGCGGATGCGCTCACCGCCGGGCTCGTCGCCGGGCATCCGCGCGTCTACTTTGTGGCGCCCGACCCTGGCCCGATTGACTACGAGGCGGCGTTGCGCTGCCACGCCACTGAAGCCTTCATCCTGCCCGCACAGTCCAAGAAACTGTTGGCGGCGCTGGCGGCCGAAACGCACCCAGCGGCGCAAACCACCACCGGCACCACCGTAGCGGTGACCGGCTCCGCAGGCGGGGTGGGGGTGTCCACGCTGGCGGTGGCGCTGGCCCGGGAGGCGAATGCAGCGCTGCTGGTCGACGCTTCACCGTACTCCGGCGGGCTCGACCTCCTCGCCGGCATCGAAGCCGCCCCCGGCGCGCGGTGGCCGGATCTGGCGACCGGTACGGGCGCAGTGGACCCGGTAGAACTAGTTCGCGCCTTGCCCACGACTTCGGAGGGGATAGCGGTGCTTTCGGCCGCGCGAACCGCTACGGCGGGCGCTACCACGATGAGCCCGACCCGGCGCGCGGCAATCCTGCAGGCGGCGTGCCTGCACCCGGACACGGTGGTAGTGGATTGCCTACCGAGTGATATTCCGGACGCGGTGGACCACGTCGTCGTGGTGACCGCGGCCGAGGTACGCCCGGCCGCGGCGTGCGCGGAGCTCGTCGCGCAGCTGCGGGCGCGCTCCCTGGAGTGCTCAGTGGTGGTGCGCCACCGCCAGTGGTCCGGGCTGGATAGCGGCGAGGTTGCGGCGCTGGTGCACGCGGATCCCGTGGCTGAGCTGCCGACGGTACGTGGGCTGACCAAGTTGATCGAGACCGGAGGTCTGCCCCGGCGCCTGCCGCGCGGGCTTGCGTCGGTGGCGCGCCGGGTGTGGGAATCCGCCGGTGCCCCGGCTGCGAGGAGGGCGGCATGAGTTTGCTGGACACCATGCGCACCGTCGTGGCCACGGAGCCACAGCTAGCCCATGATGCCCCGGCGTTGGCGCGGCGCATCCGGGAAGAGGCCGGGGTGATTAGTGATGTGGACGTGTTCGACCTGTTGCAGCGCCTGCGCCACGACTCGCTCGGGCTGGGGCGATTGGAGCCGGTGCTCTCGCTGCCGGGTCTGACTGATGTCGTGGTCAACGGGCCCGACGCGTGCTTCGTGGACTGCGGCCGCGGGCTGGTGCCCAAGGAGGTGGGCTTTGCCGACGATGCTGAGGTGCGCCAGCTGGCCACCCGGTTGGCGGCTTTGGCGGGGGTGCGGCTCGATGACGCGCAGCCCTTCGCGGACGGCCGGCTTACCCGCCCCGACGGAACCCGGATTCGCTTGCATGCGCTGCTTGCGCCGCCGTCTGCCAGTGGCACCTGCATCAGCTTGCGTGTGCTGCGCCAGGCGCAGACCAGCCTGGCGGATCTCGTGGCCAACGGCAGCATTGATCCGTCGCTGGAGGGGGTGCTGCGGGCGGTCGTCGCCAAGCGTGCGTCCTTCCTGGTCACCGGCGGTACCGGCTCGGGCAAGACCACTCTGCTGGCCGCGCTGCTCGGCTGCGTTCCGGAGACCGAGCGGCTGCTCATCATCGAGGACACCCCGGAGCTGGCCCCGGAGCACCCGCACGTGGTGACGCTGGTGTCGCGCCGGGCGAACGCGGAGGGCCGCGGCGAGATTTCCATGTCGCTGCTGTTGCGCCAAGCCCTGCGCATGCGGCCTGACCGCATCGTGGTGGGAGAGATTCGCGGCGCGGAGGTCGTGGAGCTGCTGGCTGCGCTCAATACCGGGCACGACGGCGGCGCCGGTACGGTGCACGCCAATTCCGTGGACGAGGTGCCCGCCCGCATGGAGGCCCTGGCAGCCCTCGGCGGACTGGACCGCGTGGCGCTGCACTCGCAGCTCGCGGCGGCAGTGCACGTGGTGCTGGGCATGGAGCGCACCCCGGCTGGCCGGCGCCTAGCGCACGTCGGTGTGCTGGAGGGCAACCCGGTCACACCCCGGCTGGTGTGGACGGCCGAGGACGGGCCGCGCGCCGGTTTCGATGCCCTGTGCGCGCGCCTGGGGGTGGGGCAATGATGTGGGTCTACCTCGCCGCCGCGTGCCTGTGCACCCCGCCGGGTACTCTCGCGCGCCTGCGCCCGCCCACGCCCCGCTCTTGGGCGCCGGCGGCCGTGTTCCTCGCGGTCGGGTGCTGCGTTTTCTTCGGCCGGCCCACCGTGGTGGTGGCAGCAGGCTGCATCCTGGCCTGCGCCCTGTGGTTCGCCACCGACCTCGCGGCCGCGCGCCGGGAGCGCCGCGGGGCTGAGGCCCTGGCGTCCTACTTCGGCACCGTGGCCGGGGAGCTGCGCGCGGGCTCTACCACGGCCGCGGCCCTGCGCCGCGGGGTGGAGGCCCTGCCGGAGACCTCCCCGGAACAGCTGCGCGGCGCGCTTGAGACTGCGGCGGGCTTGGCGGCGCAGGGCGCGCAGCCCGCCGTGGCACTTACTGCGCCCGAGCTCGCCCGCTTCGCCGCGCTGCTGACGGTGTCCGGGCGCCACGGCGTGGCCCTGGCCGGCCTGGTGGAACAGGCGCAAAGCCAGCTGGACACCGCCCGGCGCCACGGGCGGGAGACCGCCGCCGCGCTGCAGGGCCCGCAGGCCACCGCGCTGGTCCTGGCGTGCCTGCCGGTGGCCGGAATCCTCATGGGCGGGGCAATGGGCGCGGACTCCCTGGGCTTCCTCCTCGGCGGTGGTCTGGGTGGCGTGCTTCTCGATGTCGGCGTGGTCCTCGTCTGCGCCGGATTTACCTGGTCTCGCCTCATCCTGCGAAAGGCGGCCCGCTAATGCCTGCACTCGTCGTTGCCTCTGCTTTTCTCGCTGGTGCACTGGTCGTCGGCGGAGTCCCGCCGGGCGGGCGGGTGCGCCCCGAGGAGGCCGGGAGAAACCAGAAGCCACGGGCCCTGCGTCCGCGTCCACCGCGTCCGAAAACCCCGCGCGACGGGCCATATAGCCGGGACTACGATCCGCTCGATGCCGCGAGCGACCTGGAGCTCTTCGCCGCGTGCGTGGAATCAGGTCTTTCCCCGCGCACCGCAGTGGCAGCTGTGGCCGAAGCCTCGCCCGCCTGGGCCGATGCCGCAGCGCTGCTGGGAGTCGGGGTTCCGCTCGAGACCGCCTGGTCGGCCCTGTCAGCCCAACCTCACCTGGAGGAGCTGGCGCGGCTGGCGCGGCTCAGCGGCGAATCGGGCGCGGCCATGGCAACTGGGTGCCACCGACTGGTGGCGCAGCTGCGCGCCGAAGCATCGGCGCAGGCTACCGCCAAGGCCGAGCGTGCCGGCGTGTTCATCGCCGCACCGCTAGCGGTCTGCTTCTTACCCGCCTTCCTGGTCCTGGGCCTGGTGCCCGTCATCATCAGCCTGGGCCAGCAACTTCTCTAAACCACTACCCACACCTCACCGAAAGAAAGATAGGAACAATCATGCAGAAAATCCGCACTATCCAGGCACAACTTGCCAACGAGGACGGAATGTCAACAATTGAGTACGCCATGGGGTCGTTGGCCGCAGCGGCCCTGGCGGCGGTGCTCTACGCCGTGGTCAACGGCGGCGAAGTTACGAGCGCTATGACGTCCATCATCTCCGACGCCCTGTCCAACACCCCGGGCTAATGCGCGCGCTGGACGACGCCGGATCGGTCACCATCGAGGCCGCCCTCTCGCTGGCCTCGCTGGTCATCGTGGCCGCGGGAATCGTGGGCGGAATTGCCACGCTCTCCGCCCACCTGGCGGCCATCGATGCCGCGGGCGCGGCTGCCCGCGCCACCGCCATTGGGGTGGACTACCAGCGCGAGGGCATCGACATCACAGTGAGCGAAGGGGCCGGACTCATCACCGCCGAGGCCGCCGTCCCGGCGCCCCTGGGCACCATGCGCGCCCAGGCGGTCTTCCCCGCGGAGATCGGCGCCGCAGCGGCGGGGGAGGGGCCGTGAGGCGTCGTCGGCGCGGCTGGCCGCAGTTCCTGGCAGGCGAGGACGGCTATGCCACCGTCGTCGCCGCCGGGATCATCGCCGCAGTGGCCTCGCTGCTCTTGGCGGTCGCGGCGGCCGGCTCGGCCGTGGCCGCGCGCCACTCGGCGCAGGTGGCGGCGGACCTCGCCGCGGTGGCCGGAGCGTGGGAGTTGGCCCAGGGCAGGGACGCCTGCTCGAAGGCCGAGGACGTTGCGCGCCGCAACGGCGCGCGGCTTACTGGCTGCACGGTGGATGGCCGCGATGTCGAGGCCACCGCCACGGTCCGCGGCCGCAGCGCCGTCGCCCGCGCCGGCCCAGCGTAGGTCACGAGGACGTCATAGTGACCAGCGCACCGAGCAGAGCCACAGCACCTGCCTTGTCCAGCGGGTTATTGCCGTTGCCGCACTTTGGCGACTGCACACACGAGGGGCAGCCGGACTCGCACGGACAGGAACGCACGGCCTCGAAGGTGGCCTCGATCCACTCCGGGAAGCGGCGGAAGCCCTCCTCGGCGAAGCCGGCCCCGCCCGGGTGGCCGTCGTAGACGAAGACCGTGGGCAGGCCCGTGTCTGCGTGCTGGGCGGTGGAGACCCCACCGATGTCCCAGCGGTCGCACGTGGCAATGAGCGGCAGCAGGCCAATCGCGGCGTGCTCTGCCGCATGCAAGGTGCCGGGTGTTTGCCCCGCGGTGACCCCCATCGCTGCCAGTGCCAGCGGATCGATGGTGTAGGCCACCGCGCGGGTCACCAGGCGCTGCTCCGGCAGATCAAGCGGTATGTCCTCGCCCACGGAGCCATCCGGAAGCTTGACCTGATAGCCGGTGACCTTGTCGGTGACCTCCACCTTAAGGCTCGCCACCCACAGTCCCGGCGCGTAGTTGACCAGCTCGTCGGCCTCGCTAAGGATCCGGATATCCGTCGTGGACTTGGGTTGGGTGGTGTAGTCCGGGGTCTTCGGCACGGCCAGGGCCACGCCCGGCTCCGCGTCCTGACTTAGCTGCAGGTCCTCGATGACATAGCTCTCCCCGCGGTGCAGGTACACCGCGCCGGGATGCACCTGGCTTACCGCGCGGGCGGCGTCGATGGTGCCCAGCAGCCTTCCATCGGAGGCGTCAACGATCATGACCTCCTCGCCGGATCCGCCGCGCAGCGATACCGCCGCGTGGGCGGTCTCCGGGGTGAGCGCGGCCGAGCCGGCGGGCAGCGGAGCGGCGAACCAGCCCTGCGGGCGGCGGCGCAGGAAACCCTGCTCAGCCAAGTCCGCCACGACGGATTCGGCGCGGAAGGCGGCGACGTCCGCCTCCGTGAGCGGCTTTTCCACCGCCGCGCAATAGACGTGCCCGCCCAGGATGTAGGGGTTGGCCGGGTTAAACACGCTGGCCTCCACCGGCCTGCCCAGCAGCGCGTCCGGGTGGTGGACCAGGTAGGTATCCATCGGCTCATCGCGCGCTACGAGCACGACCAGCGAGCCCTGCCCGCGCCGCCCCGCGCGGCCGGCCTGCTGCCAGAAGCTGGCGACGGTGCCCGGGAATCCCGCGGTCACCACCGCGTCCAAGCCGCCGACGTCGATGCCCAGCTCCAACGCGGAGGTGGTGGCCACACCCAGCAGTGAGCCATCATCCAGCGCCTGTTCGAGTGCCCGCCGGTCCTCTGCCAGGTAGCCGGCGCGGTAGGCCGCGATGCGCCGCGCGAAGTCGGGGCGGCCGAGCTTGCCGGATAGCTCCTCCGACGCGCGCAGCGCGGTGGTCTCCGCGGCCCGCCGCGAGCGCACGAACGTCAAGGTGCGCGCGCCGTCGGCCACGAGCGCGGCCATCATCCACGCGGCCTCTGTTGTCGCCGCGCGGCGCACCGGGGCGCCGTTCTGGCCCTCGATTCCTTCCATGAATCCGGGCTCCCACAAGGCCACGGTGCGCGCGCCCGTCGGCGCGCCGTCCTCGGTGACCGCGAGCATGTCCCGGCCCGTCAGCCGCAGTGCGTGTGCGGCCGGATCGCGCATGGTGGCCGAGGCCGCCACGACCACCGGACGCGAACCGTAGTGCGCGCACAGGCGCAGCAGCCGGCGCACGACCAGCGCCACGTTGGCCCCGAACACCCCGCGGTAGGCGTGCGCCTCATCGATAACGATGAAACGCAGGTGGCGCAGCACCCGGGCCCAGCGCTGGTGCGCGCCCAGCAGGGAGGAATGAATCATGTCCGGGTTGGAGAAGATGAAGCGCGCATGATCGCGGATGCCGGCGCGGGCCTCGGTGGGGGTATCGCCGTCGTAAGGCGCAGGCTGCACGTTCTTGAGCTGCGGGATCTCCCGTGCCAGCTCTAGCACGGCGCGCAGCTGATCCGATCCCAGCGCCTTCGTTGGCGTGATGTAGAGCGCGCAGGCGGTGTCGTCCTGCGCCAGGCGGGACAAGATGGGCAGTTGATAGCCCAGGGACTTGCCGGAGCTCGTGCCCGTGGAGACCACCACGTCACGCCCCTCCCACGCGGCGTTCGCCACCGCCGCCTGGTGGGCGTAGAGCTTTTCCACGCCGCGGGCTGCCAGGACCTCCCGTAGGCCGGGCAGGACCCAGTCCGGCCACTCGGCATAACGCGCCGGGCGGGCAGGAAGAGTGGTGGAATAGGTCAGTTCGGATTCGGGAAAACGCGCGACGAGGTGCTCAACTAGTTCATCGCCCAGCGGGTTATCGCTCACCGTTGCCTCCCACATTCATGCATTTGCCGCCATCGGTGCGGGAAACGTGGCACACTGGGGCATCGCGGCTTGATTTGGGCCGTGCAGCATTTCCCGCAAAGGACAACACATCATGGCATACGGTACCGTCAAATTCTTCAACGCCGAAAAGGGCTACGGCTTCATCGAGCAGGAAGACGGCTCGGGCGATATCTTCGTCCACTACACCGAGATCCAGGGAACCGGCTTCCGCACCCTCGAGGACAACCAGCGCGTCTCCTTCGAGGTGGGTGAAGGCCCCAAGGGCCAGCAGGCCCTCAACGTCGAAACCGTCTAGGGCGATTCGGCGTAGCCGCGGCGCGTATCCCACCACTCCGTGACGGCGTTCTGCGCCTTCTGCAGGGCGAAGCCGATGATGACCGCGGCGATGATGGAAATCAGCATGGCGATGGCCGGCGAGCCGGAGAAGAGCTTGCCGCCGGCGTAGCCGATGAGCAGCGCCTGGACCACCCACAACATGACGCCGATGGTGTCGAAGAAGAAAAACAGCGCCCACGGGTAGCGCATGGAGCCCAGCAGAATCGTCATGAACAGGCGCGCGGAGGGGATAAAGCGCGCGATGATGATCGCGGCACCGCCGCTGCGCCGGATGTTGCGCTTGACCCACGCCAGGGCGTCGTAGGCCTTCGTGCCCTTCTGCGCGCGGTTAATCAGGCTGATGAGCCGCGTGCCCAGGAGGAAGCAGAGGTTATCGCCCAGAATAGCGGCCACCATGGCCACGAAGAACATCGTGGGCATGTGCGGGAAGCCCTGCGCGCCGGACCAGGCGCCCACCATGTTCAGTGGCACCTCGGAGGGCAGGACGGGGAAGAAACAGTCCAGGAAAATGAGCGAGCCCACCAGCGGGTAAATCCACTGGGTGGCCATGACGACCTCAAACCACGCGGTGATTGAAGCTATCACTAATTCTCCCTACTTGCGGTTGCTGGGTGGGCTGGCGTAGAAATTTAGCTCACTAAGGCGCCCAGTATAGACCCCTTATTTGTGGGCGCGCAGCCGCCCTATTAACTACAGTAAGCCTCTATCTGTGTACGCTAGGGGCAATTGCCCAGCGAAGGGGCCAGCCATCGGAAGGGATGATGTCGAAGTGGCAGAAGCTACCGGCCAGGGGAAGACCCTGGTCATCGTCGAGTCAGCAACCAAGGCAAAGAAGATTCAGCCTTATCTCGGCGATAAGTACATCGTTGAGGCTTCCGTCGGCCACATCCGGGACCTGCCCCGCGGCGCGGCCGACGTCCCCGCCAAGTACAAGAAGGAATCCTGGGCGCGCCTCGGCGTGAACCCAGAGGACAACTTTACCCCGCTCTACGTCATCAGCCAGGACAAAAAGAAGAAGGTCGCTGACCTTAAGTCCAAGCTGAAACAGTGCGATCAGCTCTACCTCGCCACAGACCCGGACCGCGAGGGCGAAGCCATTGCCTGGCACCTGCTCGAGGTGCTTAAGCCCAAGGTGCCGGTGCGCCGCATGGTCTTCAACGAGATCACCAAGTCCGCCATCCTGGAGGCCGCAGAAAACACCCGTGAGCTCGATGAGAACCTCATCGATGCCCAGGAGACCCGCCGCATCCTGGACCGCCTCTACGGCTACGAGGTCTCCCCGGTGCTGTGGAAGAAGGTCATGCCGCGCCTGTCGGCTGGCCGCGTGCAGTCGGTGGCTACCCGCGTCATTGTGGAGCGCGAGCGTGAGCGCATGGCGTTCATCCCCGCGGAGTACTGGGATCTCACGGCAACGCTGCAGTCCACCCCGGACTTCGACGCACGCCTGAGTGCGTTGGACGGCAAGCGCGTGGCCGCGGGCCGTGACTTCAACGATAAGGGCCAGCTTAAGGGTGACGAGGTAGTCGTCGTCAAGCAGGCAGAAGCAGAGCAGCTGGCCAGCGCCCTGAAGGGCGCCACCATGACCGTGGCCAGCGTCGAGCACAAGCCGTACTCGCGCAAACCCGCCGCCCCGTTCATGACGTCGACGCTGCAGCAGGAGGCCGGCCGCCGCCTGCACTACACCTCGGAGCGCACCATGCGCATTGCGCAGCGCCTCTACGAGAACGGCCACATTACTTATATGCGTACCGACTCGACCTCCCTGTCCAAGCAGGGCCTCGACGCCGCACGTGGGGCCGCCACCTCGATCTTCGGCGCGGAGTTCGTCTCCGACGGGCCGCGTACCTATGACCGCAAGGTGAAAAACTCCCAGGAGGCCCACGAGGCCATCCGTCCCGCCGGCGAGCGTTTCGCCACCCCGGGCCAGCTGGCAGGGCAGCTCGACGCCGAGGAGTACAAGCTCTACGAGCTCATTTGGAAGCGCACCGTGGCCTGCCAGATGGCGGACGCGAAGGGTACGTCCATGAAGGTGACCGTGCAGGCCACCGCGGACGGCCGCGACGCGGACTTCTCCGCCACCGGCCGCACCATCACGTTCCCGGGCTTCCTCAAGGCCTACGAGGACGTGGCCGCCAAGGGCTCCGGCGAGGATTCCCGCCTGCCGCACCTGGAGGAGGGCGACACGCTGACGGCGTCCGCGGTGAGCGCGGACGGCCACTCCACCAACCCGCCGGCGCGCTATACCGAGGCCAGCCTGGTCAAGAAGATGGAAGACCTGGGCATCGGCCGCCCGTCGACGTATGCGTCCATCATCAAGACCATCCAGGACCGCGGCTACGTGCTCTCCCGTGGCAACGCGCTGGTGCCCTCCTGGGTTGCCTTCGCGGTGGTGGGCCTGTTGGAGAACAACTTCACCGAGCTGGTGGATTACGACTTCACCTCCTCCATGGAGGATGAGCTGGACTCCATTGCCGCCGGCCGCGAGAACGGCACGGAGTGGCTGACCAGCTTCTACTTCGGCAACGCCGAGGTGGGCAACCAGAAGGCCGCATCCGTGGCGCGCCACGGTGGCCTGAAGTCCCTGGTGGATATCAACTTGGAGGCTATCGACGCGCGCAAGGTCAACTCCCTGCGCCTCTACACCGACGCCGAAGGTCGCGACGTGTTCGTGCGCGTGGGCCGCTACGGCCCCTACATCGAGCGCGCCGTGGGCACCAATGAGGACGGCACGGTGGAGTACCAGCGCGCCAACCTCTCCGAAACGGTCACGCCGGACGAGCTCAACGAGGCCCTGGCAGAGAAGCTCTTTGCCACCCCGCAGGGCGGGCGCGAGCTGGGCCAGAACCCGAAGAACGGCCGCACCGTCGTGGCCAAGGAGGGCCGCTTCGGCCCGTACGTGACCGAGCAGGTGCGTGACGACGAGCGCGAGAAGGCCGAGGCGGAAGCCGAAGAGGTGGTCAAGCGCGAGCGCGCGGCCGAGGACGCCGAGCGTGCCGCCGAGGGCAAGCGCGCCAAGAACTGGGAGACCAAGACGGCGGCGAAGCAGAAGGAAAAGCGCATCGCCGAATACGTCGACGAGAAGCTCAAGCCGGGCACGGCCTCCCTCTTCGCGTCGATGGAGCCCGCCAGCGTCACCCTGGAGGAAGCACTCAAGCTGCTGAGCCTGCCGCGTGAGGTGGGCACCGACCCGGTTGATGGCGAGGTCATCACTGCGCAGAACGGCCGCTACGGCCCGTACCTGAAGAAGGGTAAGGACTCGCGCTCCCTGGCCAACGAGGAGCAGATCTTTAGCATCACGCTGGATGAGGCGCGCCGCATCTACGCGGAGCCGAAGCGCCGTGGCCGTGCGGCCGCGCAGCCGCCGCTCAAGCAGCTGGGTGACAACGACGTCTCCGGCAAGCCCATGACGGTCAAGGACGGCCGCTTTGGCCCGTACGTCACCGACGGCACCACCAATGCCTCGCTTCGCCGTGGTGACGATCCGGAGCAGCTTACCGACGCCCGCGCGAACGAACTCCTCTCCGAGCGTCGCGCCAAGGAAGCCGCCAACGGCGGGACGAAGAAGTCGACGAAGAAGTCCGGCAAGAAGAGCACCAAGAGGTCGAGCAAGAAGAGCACGAAGAAATCGAGCAAGAAGGCCACGAAGAAGCCCTCGCCCGGCACGAAGCGCGTAGTCAAGGCCGGCTCGCGCAAGAAGTAGCCGGACATGCAGACCAGCTTCGCCCGCGACATGCTCACGCGCACCAAGGAGGGTGCCGCGGCACTCGTGCGCGCGGTGCGCCCGGCCGTGACCGCCCGCGATTACCCCACCTTGGGCGCGCTCGCGGCGGGGGAATGTGCCGCGTGGTCGGGTCTGTTCACCTGGCGCAGACTCGGCAGCGCCGCGACTGTGACTGCGCCCGTACTGCTGGCCCTGCGCCCCGACTGCTCCCCGGCGACCCGCGTGGGGCTCATCGCCGCCGCTGTGGGCCAGGCCGCAAAGTACGGCGCGGGCTTATCTCCCGCTCAGCCCACCGCGCTCGGCGTGGCGAGTGTGAGCGCCCAGTACGCGGCCTTCGCGTGGCAGCTGCGCGAATCACGCAATGACGCCACCGGCTGGGCCCTGCGCGCCGGTGCGTGGGCTGCAGGTGTTGGGCTCGCCCGCACCCGCAGTGAGCGCCTGGCCGCGGCTATTGCTGGTGTTCCCGCCGCGGCACTCTCCGCGCTTGCCGGCGACCCGGCGCTGCGCGCGACCGACGCTACGCAGGGCCTGAGCCACGGCGCCAATCTTCTTCTGGCCTCTGAGGCTGCGACGGTGGCCCGAACGCGTGCGGCGCAGCTTCCTGCTGTGGGAAGGCTCCTGGCTGCGGGCCAGTCGGCGGCCCAGACGGTAGGCCTGGTGCTGCTGGTGGATGGGCTGGCGCGGCAGGGGCGCTGCTAAGCGCAGGCCCCATCTCTGGGCGCATGGTCTTGCCGTAGGACAGGCGGCGGTGCACCCACTCAAAGGGGCCGGGCTTGCCCGCGGCCTCGAGCGCGCAGGCGATGACAAGCGTGGCCAGCCACACGCCGGCAGCTAGTGCTGCCTGCCCAGCGGCGCTAAAGTCCGGGCCGATGTTGAGCGTGAAGGGGTAGACCAGTGCCAGGAAGAACACGGACTGGAGCACGTAGCCGGTCATGGAACGCTTGCCCAAAGCAACAAGCGGCCACAGGAACCACGGGCGTGCCCCACGGTGCTGCAGGGGCTCTAGGGCTAGCGTGGCTGCTGCCACAATGCCCGGGCCGGTGAGCATGCCGATGCAGCTATTGGCCGCGTTGAGTGCCCCGCCCAGGGACGGATCGAGGAACCCGGCGGCGCTCAGGCCCCACGGCAGGCCGATGCCGAGGATGATGGCCGCGGTAATGAGTGCCCACACCCACAGCTCCTTACGGTGACCGCCGGCCAGCGTTCCGCGGCGCGCCCACACAAACCCGACGAGCATGGCGGGCAGGACCGCGAGGCCGGTAAAGGGGATGGACGCTACCTGCGCGAGAAGCCCCAGGGCTTGCTCACCCACCAGCCACAGGTAGCTTTCCGCAGGGGAGGTGCTGCCTAGGTCGAGTCCGGAGGTATCGACGAACACAGCTGCCACGCCGAGGCCAATCCCGCTCACTACCTGGAGCCCAAAGAGCACGTAGGCCACGCGCAGGAGAACTTTGTCTGTCAGCGAGAGCAGCAGCCCGATGAGAATCCCCATGGTGCCGTAGAGCAACATGATGTCCCCCATGAACAAAAAGAGGCAGTGCAGAGCTCCGAAGAGGGCCAAGAATCCGTAGCGTTTGACTATCACGGCACGGGCGCGTGGAAGAGGGAAGCCTCGGCGCCACAGGCTCATCGCGATAAGCCCCACACCGAAGCCCAGCAACGTGGAGAACATCGGCAGGCCGCGCACGTGGACGAACATGGCGGCGAAGATGACGTAGACCTGGTCCGCGAGCGTGTCGACGCCGCCGAAGTGGGCGTCGGGCCCGGAACGGTCGGTGAGGATCCACCCGGTGGTGACATTGGCCAGTGCAATGCCCAGTAGGGCCATCCCGCGGGCGACGTCGGGGACAAGGAGGCGCGGTCTCGGAGTCTGGCGTGGCGGTTGAGGCTGGTAGGGCTGGTGGGGCGAGGTGGACATGGTCCCGAAGCTACCAGAACCAACAAACGCTGATTTATCCTTGCGGGCCCTGCACTCGTGCCTCGGCGCTGCTATCCCTGCGCGCGCTCGGCCAACGTGGGGCGGATGGGGCGCGCCAGCTGCGTCATGCGGCGCCGCCCACGCAGCTCAATGGACTTCATGAGCGTCCAGCGCGCCTGCTCCGCCTCGTTGGCGCCGCGCAGGGTGGAGGAGTTGGTGAGCACCTGGCCCGGGGTGTCCTTGGCCAGTTCGGTCAGGCGCGCGGCCTCATTGACGGCGTCACCAATCACGGTGTATTCGAAGCGGTCCGCACCGCCAATGTGGCCGGCCACCACGTGACCTGCGGCCACGCCGATGCCCGCCTGCAGCTGCAGTCCGCGCAGCTCCTGGCGCAGCTCGCGCGCAGCCTGGAGCGCCATGGAATTGGCGTCATAGACCGTGAGTGGCGCGCCAAAGACGGCTAGGGCGGCATCACCCTGGAACTTGTTAATGATGCCCTTGTTGCGGTGCACCACCTCCACGACGTGCTCGAAGAACTTGTTGAGCTCTTCGACGACTTCCTCCGGAGTGTGGTTGACGGCGAAGGTGGTGGAACCGATGACGTCGATAAACAGCACAGCCACTTTGCGGTCCTCGCCACCCAGCTCTGGGCGCTCCTCCAGGGCGCGCTGCGCTACCTCCGCGCCGACGTAGCGGCCGAAGATATCGCGCACGCGCTGGCGCTCGCGCAGGCCGCGCATCATCTCGTTGAAGCCGGCCTGCAGCACGCCGAGCTCGGAGCCGTCGTAGATATCCACCTGCACGTCGGACTCGCCGCGGCGCACGCGGTTGATGGCGTCCTGCAGCTCCTGGATGGGGTCCACCACGCTCATGATGGCGAACAGGGTGCCCATCAGCCCGGTGCCCACCGCGGTGACGGCGAGAGCGATCATGGCCGGCATGATATCGGCCGTATCCGGGCTAAACAGCCCCTCCTGCTGGCCCAGCAGGACCAGCACGATGCCCACCAATGGAATGCCGGAGGTCATCACCCACGTGTAGAGCAGGCGGTACTTAATCGGCGGCTCCAGGGTGGAATCCTCGAAGCGGCGCGCCACCGCCTCCGCGGCCACGGGGCGCACGAGGCGCTCAGCCTGCAGGTAGGTCAGCAGCACCACCAGCGCGCCGGCCAGCGTGGAGGACACACCCACCACGATTCCCAGGCATGCCGACTGTTGGCTGGCGAGGACTACGGCCAAGAGGATGCCGAGCAACCACACCAGAGCGGCCACCCCAGCCTGGTAAATGGGGATGCGCAGCACGAGGTTGCGCACCATGTTGGGGTCGTGGGCCGTGGGGTTGCGCTGCCAATCCAATACCGGCCGGAAGATGCGCAGCGTCACCGCAATGCCGATAATGACGGCGAAGAGGACGAAAAGTGAACCGTAGGTCCATAGGTGCGGGGTATCGGAGATGAACTCCGAAATCTCCGGCATAGGGAGGAAGAAGACCACGAAGGTCATAATCGCGATGGCGCCGATGATGTTGGCGCCCAAGACGAGCGCGGCGTACATCGGCCATTGGGTGCTCCACAACCAGCGGGCGCCACGCATCAGTCTGTTCATGATTAACAACTCTAGTTATCCCAGTAGGCTAGAGCGAGTGAATACCTCCAGCGTTGCCGACAGGCTTGCCAGCGCCCCCTCGGTCGCCCACACCATCCTCAGCGCCGCCCGCGCGGCGCGGGGTGAGGGGGACCCGCGCGCCATGAGCCATTCCTGGCTGTTTACCGGCCCTCCCGGCGCCGGGCGCTCCCTGGCGGCGCAGTGTTTCGCGGCCGCCCTCATGTGCACCTCCGCTGACGAGAACGGTGATCCGGGCTGCGGGCGCTGCCCGTCGTGCCGCAGCGTGCTGGAGAACCAGGAGCATACCGACCTGGTGTACGTGGACCCGCAGGAGCAGTTCATCACCGTCGGCGAGGCGCGCGAGGTCATCGGGCGCGCGGCCAGCCTGCCCAGCGTGGCTCCGTGGCGCGTGGTCATCTTCAACAAGGCGGACCGCCTTCGTAACGAGGCTGCCAACGCGCTGTTGAAAACCGTGGAGGAGCCGCCGGAGCGCACAGTCATCGTCATGGTCGCCCCCTCGGAGGACCCGGAGGATTTCTCCGCCACCCTGCGCTCGCGCTGCCGCCACCTTTATATCCCGGCGCCGAGCGTGGAGGGCGTGGTCCAGCAACTCGTCGCCGAAGGCGCTAACGAAGCCGACGCCCACCTGGCTGCGGTGAGCACCTTGCAGCACGTGGGCCGCGCGCGGCATTTGGTCCAGGACCAGGGTGCGCAGAAGCGCCGTGCTATGGCCATCAACTTGGCCGAGGACGTCTTTCACGGTTCCCAGGCCTTCCAGTCCGTCACCGCGCTGCTGAAGTTCATTGAGAAGGAAGCCAAGGATTCCCACGCCGCATCCGAAGAAGCGGAGCGCACCAAGATTGAGCAATCCTTCGGCGTCGGGGCCAAGGGCAAGGGCGCGACGAAGGCACAGCGTGACGCCCGCAGTGCCCTGAAGGACATGGAGGACCTCCACAAGAAGCGCGCTAAGCGACGCATCGCCGACGGCCTCGACATCGCCCTCGTGGATCTTGCCGGCATCTATCGCGATGCCCTCATGCTCAAAGTTGGCGCCGAGGTGGAGATGACCCATCCGGACTTCGCGGGCCTGGCCGGCGAACTTGCCCAGCGGGTCAGCGAGGACGGCCTGCTCGCCGCGCAGTCCGCTATCCGCACCTGCCGCGAGCAGCTGCCACAGAACGTCACCCCGCAGGTGGCTTTCGACGGGATGGTGGGCCGCCTACGTCTTGCGTGCGGTGCGCGCTAACCAGCGCGAGTACCGCTCGTGTACTGCGCGAGTGCTGCAGAGGGTAGCCCGATTTCTTTCTTGCCCCAGGGCTAGGCTAAACTTTTACGCGGTGCATATACACACTGCACCGTGCCGCCTTAGCTCAGTCGGTAGAGCATCTCACTCGTAATGAGAAGGTCGCGAGTTCGATTCTCGCAGGCGGCTCCACCTTAACCCCCGGCTACCTGCACTAACGGTTAGCCGGGGGTTACGTGTACCCATGCCGGAGTGCTAATAAGATCCAAATTCGATCCACATGGGCTAAAAACAGCCCGCGCGAAGTATCGTGATCTAGCACCGGACGGTGGCTAAACGGTGCTACGGCGAATGGACTATAACGGGTGCCGGAACACCAGTTGGAACGCTGCTTGGAACACCGGGTGGAATACTGCTTGGAACACCAGTCGGAACGCTGCATGGAACACCGGGTGGAACATGAGTCTCGTGCAGTCCATGCACAATGTGAAGTGAAGTCACGTGTGTGCCCTATAGGCGCGTGAGCATGGGAAATAGGCTGTTTAGTGGTGCTGTTGGGGTGCGGTGTGCAGCGGGTGCACTGGTGTGGAGAGGCGGGGTGAGGTTATAGCTGTGGCCGGGTGTTTGGCCCGTCTTCGGAGGGGTTGTGTGCTTTGCGTGTGGTGTAGTGCGCTACATAATTGACTGAAAGATCTCGCTGTTGTGCCGCCTGTGTGGCCGGTAGTGGTCCTAGCGTGGGAGTGATGGGGTAACGGGGCTCGGCGAATAAGCAGCGTGACGGTAATCGGTACTGTGATCGGCCTGCGTATCAAAGTCGCTGTGATGGTGTGCCGGGGGTAGTGGTGAGACCTCGGCCGTATGTGTCTTTAGGTCCTGGGGCTGGGTCCTAAGGTTGCGTTTCGGTGTCGTGTGCTGGGCCTCGGCTTTGTTCTTTTTGAGCTTGGCATCGCGACAAGGAACATAATTTAAGTGCCCGACTGAAAGGCTTAGGGTGAGGTGCAAAGAAGAAGATTTTGGTTCGGAACTTTAGAAGAACACCCGTCATTTGGTTGTGTGTAATGGACCGGAAAACTATCCGTTAGCCATTAGTCTTGAAAGAGTCTCCGACGAACGAAAGAGAAAGTTTAACCTACATGACAACTCCAGATGTTGCTAAGCCCTTGACCCATTGAGGGAGATCCCCGCGTCGTTGAGCGCTGCCCGCCCGGCGGGAGTGAGACGCACGGCCCGGGTACGACCCCTGCGGGAAAGCCATTCCTTATCCAGCAGAGTCTTGCAGATTCCCGTGCCGAGAGGGCCGGCGAGGTGGAAGCGGCGTTCGGTGGAGTCCATGCACGACCTGCCCGTGTCGAGCATCTTCGGGGGCACACCCCACTGTATGAACAAGCGATGACCTTGATTAGTGACCTGACAGTGCGAGTCGATGAACTCGTGCTCTTCCAGTTGTTCAGCCAGGCGCACCCCGAGCTTACCGGCGAGGTGCTGATAACAGGTGCGGCCTTCACGTAGGTTCGCATTCGCCCGTGACGCGCTGAGGCTGTGAGGAGTGGGCAGGGGCGAGCGGGCGACCACGCCAAGGCTCTCGACCACTCGTGCGATGTCTTCCCCGGCCAGGCGAATGTAGCGGTGCCGGCCCTGCCGAATGTCGTGGACGAGACCGTGGGTGACGAGCACGTCAACATGCTCGCTCGCCGTCGACCGGGCCAGGCCCGCGTACCTCCCCAGTTCACCAACCGTCCAGGCCCGCCCGTCCATGAGCGCAGCACACATGGCCGCCCGCGACGAGTCAGCCAGAGCCGACGCGACTGTCGAGATATCCGGGACCGCTTCAGGAAACACGCGCGCAACCATGCCTCCAGTATGTACCCGGAACTGTTCGGTGACGACCGAACAATCGCAGACGTAGTCTGAACTCACCAGATTCATTGCATCAGGAGACGAAGGGAGCGATCGCGATGAACGGGGACCGCCAACGGCTACGCGGGCACTACGATGAGGACTTCTACTGGGAACGCGTTGACCGCAACCTGGGTTGGCTCGGCGACACCACCGAGGAACAGCGTGAACGCCAAGCACGGTTGCGCGATGCCGTGATCGGCATCGTCGGCACCGGGGACATCGGCGGTGCCGCAGCCGCCCGCCTGGTGCGCATGGGCGCACTCAACCTGAAACTGGCCGATCCCGACCACTTCGACCTGACTAACGTGCAACGCCAGTACGGCGCCGGGCGAGACACGATCGGCCGCAACAAGGCCGAAGTCGTCGCCCAGCAACTCCTCGCGCTCACCGGGGGAGAGACGGCCAGGGAGATCCGGGACATGCACTTCGCCGCGTCCTGGCGCCTGTTCGATCTGGTGCTGCCGACACTGCTGGACCGGTCCTACCGGACCTGGGATCAAGACCTGAGCAAGCGCACCTACTTCGGCCACCCGCCCGCCGAGGCTTCGCTGGAGTCTCGCGTATGACCGCGCATCGGCGCACGGCGCTGGTCGCGACCCTCCTCGGTTTCTTCATCGTCATGCTCGATACGACCATCGTCAATGTCGCCCTCGCCGAGATCGGCACTGACCTCGACACGACGGTGGGCTCACTGCAGTGGGTCGTCGACGCTTACACCCTCGTGTTCGCCGCGTTCCTTCTCACAGCTGGGGCCGCATGCGACCGTCTCGGGGCCCGCAGGGTCTACCTCGCTGGCCTGGTGGTCTTTGCTGTGCTCTCGGCCGTGTGCGCCCTCGCTCCCACAGGCGGGTTCCTCGTCGCTGGTCGCGCCGTCCAGGGCGTGGGCGCGGCAGCGATCGTGCCGGGCTCTCTGGCATTGCTGTCGGCTGTGTACGACGATCCGAAGGAACGAGCACGCGCCATCGGGCTGTGGGGCGGCGCAGGAGGTGTTGCCGCCGCGATCGGACCGGTCCTGGGCGGAGCGCTGGTGTCGACGATCGGGTGGCGGGCGGTGTTCTGGGTCAACCTCCCCATCGTCGCTATCGGCTGTCTGCTCACCTTGTGGGCAATTCCCGCGCTCACGGGCAGTCACGCGAGACGGGTGGACCTACCCGGACAGGTGCTCTCCGCGCTCACGCTGGTGGCAGTAACCTATGCAGTCATCACCGCAGGCGAACACGGATGGTCACCCTGGCAGGTAGCCGTGCTGATCGCCGGGGGCGTCTTCCTCGCCCTGTTCATCATCGCAGAGCGACGACACCCGGACCCGATGCTGCCGATGGCCTTGTTCACTCGTGCCCGGTTCTCCGTGGCCGCAATGGTAGGGCTCGCGCTCAACATCAGCTTCTTCGGACAACTCTTCGTGCTTTCCCTCTTCTTCCAGCAGTACCTGGGATACGAGCCGTGGCTGGCAGGCCTCGCGCTGGCACCACAGGCGTGCAGCGCCGTGATCGCGTCACCGCTGGGCGGCCGTGCCGTCGCCCGGTGGGGCGCGTTCCCCACCATGCTCACCGGCCTGGTAGTCGGCACGATCGGCTTCAGCAGCCTCGTGCTGCTCACCGCAGAAACCCCTTACGTGGTGGTCGCGGTGTTGACCTTCACGGCTGGATTCGGGATGGCCTTCGCGATGCCGGCCGCGACCTCGGCCGCAGTGGCCTCGGCCCCGCCGGAACATGTCGGCATTGCAGGAGGAGTCATCAATGCCGCCCGCCAGACCGGCAGCGTCGTCGGCGTCGCAGTCCTCGGCGAAATGGTCGCCAGTGGAGCGTTCCTCACAGGTTTCCACACAGCCGTCGCGGTCGCCGGTGGAGTCTTCGGTGCCGCAGCGCTCGTAGTTGCTGCCACCATCATCAGTCACCTACAGGAGCCAGTTACACCTGAAGTTTAGAATCATTGTGTGATGAAGCACATCGGAGGAGGTCGAAGAAGCCGCCAGTCGAACGCGTACTGTGCTCCGAAACTGGTAAACGCGAATACGAGCACTATAATGACGCCGTGCATGTAGCACTGAAACGGTCGCGACGGGCAGGGCCGCTGCGGATCTACGAATGCCCTCGTGCGGGTCGTGGCACCTAACCAAGCGCCCTGACTGGGGCAAACCACCGGCGAACTAATGACTACGGGTCTGTCTCGGCGAGGAACGCTCCGGAGAGCGTCTTTCCTGGACGCTCCAGGAGTTTCGTTCTCATGCATAGGCAGCCGAGGCGCGCTGCAAGGCTTGTAGCCCTGAGGCCAGTCGCCTAGGGCTTTGTACAACGTGAGGGCCAAGGCTGTGCGGTCTCTCGCATCGAGTTTCCGCAGGAGGGCCGAAACAAGGTTCTTGACGGTTCCTTTGTTGTTCGTCGGCATCAACCCGAGCCTGTGGACCGCCGCTACCGGCGCGCACTTCGCCCGCCCGGGTAACCGCTTCTATCCGGCCCTTTTCCGAGCTGGGTTGACTGCCCACCAGTTCGATGCCTCGGGCGGCTACGCGGACGCCGACTTTGACGAGCTGCAAGAACGTGGCATCGGCGTGTCCAACCTCGTTCCGCGCGCCACCGCCCGCGCCGATGAGCTAACCACCGACGAGCTGCGCCAGGCCCCGGCACGCCTGGACGATATCGTTAGCAAACACCACCCGAAGGTCGTGGCCGTGCTGGGAATTACCGCTTACCGCAAGGCCTTTAGCCTGCCCAAGGCGGCCATCGGGGAGCAGGACTCGCCGTGGGAGGGCACCCGCCTGTTTGTGCTCGACAACCCCAGCGGACTCAACGCCCACGCCAGCGTCGCGGACCATGCGGCCGGGTACCGGAAGGTGGCCAAGGCCGCGGGCATCGCGATTTAATCCCGCGCAGAGCCGGAGACTGTGACCTGGCGATCATTGATGCGCAAGGTGCTGTCAGCGGCAGCAATAACTGCGGCATCGTGCGTGGCGGCCAGAACGAGTGCGCCCCCGTCCGCAGCTCGCCGCAGGAGCGCGATAACTTGGTCGCGGTTAGTGGGGTCGAGGGAGGCGGTCGGCTCGTCAGCGAACACATAAGCCGCGCCGCGGAGCAGGGCTCGGGCGATCGCCAGCCGCTGCTGCTCGCCTCCGCTGAGAATAGCTGCCGGCCCGTCGAAGGGGACATCAAGACCGACTTCGCCGAGGGAGTGCAGCAATTCTTCTTTGGAGTATTGCTTCCTGGATAGCCCGAGGGTGAGGTTATCTTCGCAGCTTAGTTCGGGAATGATTCCGTGGTCTTGGTGGATTATCGCTGCGCGTTCTCGCCAGAACCTCCGCCTCCGCTTCATCCTCCACGCGGAGGCATTCTCACCGTCTATCCGGAGGAGGCCGTCCGCCGGCGGCAGGAGCCCGGCCAAGGTGTTGAGCAGCAAAGTCTTTCCGGAACCGCTGGCTCCACAGATGGCGACAAAGCCTGGCCCGGGTAGGGAAAACGTTGCATTTTCCACGAGGGACTTCTTCACCATCCGCGTGCTGCGCCCCACAGAAAAAGTCGACTCCGCGGCGAGACAGAGATGAGAGGTGGAAATCTCCGGCGGCAGAGTGGGGGACTGATTGGGGCTAGCCAATGACATTGTGACTCCTAGGGGAGGCGGACATGTGCTGAGAAATACTGAGACGGACAAAACCGAGGTAGACGATTAAGACAAGGCAGCTTAGCGCGGTGAAGGTGTAGAGGAACGGGTTGGGAAGCAGTAGCGGAGCCAGGACGGACAAAATGACGACAACAGTCAGGCTGACCAGTTGGCTTTTGAATAGTCGCCACATCGTTTTGTCCGGTGATTGCCCAGCGCTGTGGAGGAGTACCAGGAGGCGACGGTGAACTCGGAGCTGGATGCGCGCCTGGACTATCAAGGCCGCAAGCGTGGCGAGCAAAGCTCCGAGGACGCTCAGGATACTCAGCCAGAACAGCGCCGTGCTGGCTACTAGTTCGGCCAGACCGCGATCGGCGGCGCGTACCGGGTACACGTAGCCTTCGAGGCCGGCAGCGGTAAGTTCTGGACCCAGTTCCGAGAAATCCGCGAAGAGCAAATTTTTACTCGAAGCTGTGGAGCTTAGGAAGTCTGCGTCGAAGCCGGATAGATCGTCCGTTTCAAGCACGTAAAAACAATCGCCGGGAACCAGTTCCCCCGACATTGTTCCACTAATGAATCCGACCGCATGATCGGCACTGACCGGACCAATTTGCGCAGATTTAAGGAGCAGGTCGCCGGATTCCTGAGCCCACAGATCCACGGAAGCTGCGAAATGCTCTTGGGCTGCGGAATAGTCGACCGAGTGGTTGTCGTCTCCGGGACGGAACTGATAATCCTGCAGATCGTGCCATTGGCGGTTGGCAAGTGCCACGGGGCAGGAGTCCGGCACACCGGTAGCTTCTTTCGGCAAAGTATGGCTGAGGACAGCCCCGTGCTCCCGTTCCCAGCTGAGCGCGAAGTCGCGGAAGTTCTGCTGCACACTGGGCGGCAAGAGCTCGCCTTCTTCCACGCGGCCAGCAGGGCCGTCGAAGTTGGCTGAAAAATGCAAGGCTCCAAACTCCGCGAGAGATTTCCAGGTCTGTTGGGCCTCGGATTCCTGCTGGTAGGAGCGGAGCGCAGCCGCTGAGCTAAGACCCGCTGCTACAAAGGTCACGCAGGTAAAGACCGAAATTACTTTCAGCGCTTTTCCCGCCGCCTTCTCTGCGGGGGCACGCTGCCCCAGCAGCGCTACTGCGCGGCGCAACAATGGGGCGGTGACGGCTACGGCCAAACCGGTGGTAGCCAGGGCCAAGCCTATCCCGGCGGCGTAGAACCTGAGGAACAGGAAGGCAAAAGAATAGCTCCCTTGGCGGGCGAGGAATGTACTCGCAAGGCCAATGAGAACTAGGTGCGGGAGGATGACAAAGGTCCATTGCCGCCAATTGCCTTTTTGACTGCGGTGCCCGCCATTTATTGTGCGCAGCGCTGCCAATCTAAGACCGGAAACCCGAAGAACAAATACCAGGGCAAAAAGGGAAACGACAAATAGAAACAGGATCGCCACCAACGCGGGCAGGCGGAATACGACCGATTGGATGAGGTGAAGGAACTGCGTCTTTTCGCTTAGCCTGAGCCCGTCATTCCTGGCCGATTCGTAGAAGTGGTTCGCATTGCCACCCGTTGCTTTGGGAACCAAGACGTAGTCACCGTGGTAATCCAGCGACCCAAGCTCACTGGCCGCTTGGCTCAAGGCATCCGGCCGGTTGAGCCGGGGAATGCGTTCCGGTGCTGGATAATTTTGCTCCAGCGGGATGAAAACCTCGTGGGAAGTCCCGCTTGCGTCATCGGTGCCAGTCAGCCGGTAGATGGAGTAGCCGTTCTGCTCGGCCAATGAAACCAGTGAGTTACGGATTACCGTCGGTGCGTAGTCTGACTCAAGTTCCTCCGCGAGTGAAGTCTTAGGCTCGACATAGTCAAGACTAAAGGTTGATTCGACCCCTAAGGACAAGGGCTTGGTGGAGTCAACCAGGGCTGTCAGCAGCCACCCAGTAGTCGCGATGACTGCAGCAAGAAGTAGGCTCAAAAGCCCAAGTACTAGGGGTCGAATGCGCATGAGTTCTAGCAGAAGTTGTAGTAGTAGCTGTCCTTAGTGCCCGGCAAATTCGTTGCCCAAAGCTCGGCGATCGACTTCTGGCCGCCGCGGGTGTTGATGCTTCGTTGCGTTCTGCCGTCGACGGTCACAGTCGAAGTATGGCACCGATTCACGGTGAAATAAGAACGCGCCTTAGCGTCCCAGAATCCGTACTCCCAGGTACCGCCACCTGCAGGGTAGCGAACTTTCCGGCCGACAGATGCCCAGTAGGTTGTGAAGGCTGGTGCTGCCTCGCCGAGTAGCTCGGCCATCACACCGGAAGCAAAGCCTCCCTTGGCGCCGTGGTCTTGGAATTCTTCTGCGGAAGCAACGGCTGAGTTAGATACGGAAACGCTCAGAGGAGAGGCAATCAGCAGCGCTGCAAACTGCCGAGTGCGCTTTTTGGGGGGCATAACAGTCTCCCTTGAGAGAGGAAATGAGGCGGGATTGCCTCAAAAGGGAGACTACCCTAAGTGAATATAAACGGGAATAGAACCAGTTTTCTAAATTTATTGGTACTTTTCACGGGCCTTAGGCTCGGGAGGGCGGTGGTTGTCCTTGGTCCGCTATGTCTTGGATTCACCCCACTCGGTCAAGCGGATGTGCAACGTATTAAAGCTCAATCGCTCCTCGTTCTACAAATGGGTTAACACCCGCGAAAATCGCAGGTTAAAGATATGCTCTGATGCTCTTATTGGTACAAGAATCAAGACCATCTTCGATGATGAGCACGGGCTTTATGGTGCTAAACGCATCGCTGCAAGCCTCAACGACGATATGGACTTCGGCCCGATAAATCACAAGAAGGTTGCACGCATCATGAAATCCATGGGGCTAAAAGGCTTTACCAAACGGCGTCGATGCATCACCACTAGGCGCAAGCCTGGTCACCGAGTCATGCCAGATCTAGTAGGCCGCAAATTCACCGCTGACAGGCCGAACCACGTCTATGTAGGCGACATCACCTACCTGCCCTGCAAGGGCGGCAAGAACATGTACCTTGCCACAGTCATCGATGTCTACTCGCGCAAGCTCGTTGGTCATGCGCTAGCCGATCACATGCGGGTATCTCTGGTTATCGAAGCTTTGTCTCATGCCAGCAAAGTCCGCGGAAACCTTACTGGGGCAATTTTCCATTCTGATCATGGCAGTGTGTACACCTCACAGGCATTTAGGGACCACTGCGCCCAACTTGGTGTGCGCCAATCCATGGGAGCGGTGGGAACGAGTGCCGATAATGCCCTGGCAGAATCGTTTAACGCCACCTTAAAACGTGAAGTCTTGCGTGATCGGAAAGTCTTTGACAATCCAATCAGCTGTCGCCAAGAAGTCTTCCGGTGGTGCATGCGCTACAACACGCGCAGACGGCACTCCTGGTGCAACCTTCTAGCCCCCGATACCTTTGAAGCACTCACATCAGCTACACTGACCCAAGCAGCATAGCTAACCCCCGACGTATCTACTTTCCGGGGGTCAGGCCCTTGTCCCTTAAGCCTAAGTCTCAAAGCAAAACGCCAACCCTCGGAGCAAAGGAATTCTCAGGCCGAAGCCCTACTCCCATTCGGGAACCCAGCTTTATCCTTGTCGGGTTGACGCAGTGCCCGCAAGAATAGTTGGGCGCGAGGCCTTCTACAACACAAATCTTCCCGGTGTGCTCAAAATGGCTTCAAAATACCAGGTAAACACGCGCAAGAATTTTGGGAAAATCCCCCGGTAATCTTGCGTCACTAGCCAGCGTCTGCGGACATATACAGGTTTCGCACTCGCTGCTTATTGCTGCTTGCGCCGGTAATACACCTGCCGGCGCACATGGGCGACGACATCGCCTTCCTCATCAAGGATGTCCACGTCGAACCAATGCAGGTATTTCTCGCCGTGGGCCGTCTTTTCTTCGATGAGCGCGTAGGTCTCCTCGGGAATGCGCATATCGGCGGTGACCGTGCCGCGGCCGGGCTTGAGGTACTTAATCTCACCAGCGGCATCCCAGATGCGGTACTCCTTGCCCAAGCGGTGCATGGAAGCGAGCATAAAGAACGGATCCGTCATGGCGGAGAGCGTGCCGCCGAAGGCCACGCCCATGGCATTCTTGGTCAGCATGTTTGGCGTATGGCTGACGACGACGCGGGTGCCATCATCAGCGAATTCCTTGATCTTTATGCCGGCGCCCAAGAAGGGTGGCCAGAATCCCATGAAGCGCTTGAGCTGGCGGGCAGAAAAGTGGGCCAAGAGGAAATCTCCAGTTGATTGGTGGGGAAGGTGGGCTAAATGGCGTCTACTCTACTGGGGCGGAATGAGGCGTGTGCGCTCGTTGATTCTTATCCAGCGGCGCTGGTCGGGCGGTGAGATGTCGCGCGCTGTCTACAGGAAAAAGTAGTGCTAGCGCTAGTGCCTTTTACTCGCGCGAAGAACACAATGTTGTGCATGAAAAAGCTGGTAATTGGTGCCGTGTCTGTGGCGGCCGTGATGGTGGTGGCGTTTGTCGGGTTTGTGGGATTCATGCAGTGGGTAGACGCAGACAGCGTGACCGGTGATGACGGCGTGGCTGCCGGATACAGCGCTGAGACAGGTGGCCCGCTGGAAGCATCGTTTGCGGGCGAGGGTCCACACGAGGTCGACGTGCGGCGTGACGGCGACGTGACCGTTGCGGCGCCGACTGGTACGGGACCGTTTCCGGCGGTGGTCATGGCCAATGGCACGAATACGCCGTTGAGCAGCTACCTGCCCGTGGCGGAGCACTTGGCTAGTTGGGGCTTTGTGGTCGTCGGTGATGAGACTCCCCATACCGGAACAGGGGAGAATGTCGTTCTCTTAATTGAGCGATTGCCAGAGCTGGATCCCCGAGTGGATCGATCACGGGTCGGCATTTTCGGGCACTCCCAGGGCGGTGCGGGCGCCATCAACGCTGCGGCCCACGTGGAGGTAGCAGCTGTGTATGCGGCGAGCCCGGCGTCCCACAAGGTGGCGCGGTCCAATGGATGGGACTACAACACCGCCGACGTAGAATCGCCGCTTTTCCTGATGACGAGTGATGGCCGTTCGGACCGCTTGTTTGTTAGCCCGTGGAAAGACCTGCAGGAGAACTATGAATCAGCTGGTGGTCCGGCAGTCATTGCTCGTCGCCTGGGTGCGGACCACAAGGACGTTTTAGAGTTCGGGGACGGTTATGCTACCGCGTGGTTCCGCTTCATCCTCGCTGATGATCCTGACGCCCGAGACGTGTTCCGCGGCGCGGGGACGGCGGACGCTGGTGAGTTAGAGAGCAACGCGCGCTGGGACCGCGTGGGCTACAGCGGCTGGTAGCACTTAATACGCCACGCAGTTACAGCCAGCCGCGCTCGGTGGCGATGGTATAGGCCTCGAAGCGATTTTCCGCTCCAGTCTTTGTCATGGCGGAGGATATGTAATTGCGGGTTGTACCGGGGGCAAGATGCGCAGCTTCCGCGATGGCCTCGATGGAGCGGCCACGCCCGGCCAAGGCTAGGACCTCTGCTTCGCGCTCGGTGAGTGGTGAGTCCCCGGCAGCGATGGTTGCGGCCGCCAGGTCGTGGTCTACGTGGCGCTTTCCGGCGTGCGCTGCGCGGATGGCGGCGGCGAAGTCTTCTGCAGAGGCGGTCTTTGGCAGAATTCCCAGGACCCCGGCTGCGAGGGCGCGTTTGACCACAGCGGGGCGTGCGTGGCTGGTGACGACAACGACGCGGGCGGCGATGTGCTCTGCCACAGCAATACCGTCGAGTTCATCATCGTTGTCGCGTGTGTGGCTGAGCTGGAGGTCGGTCACGACGACGTCGGGAAGCGCAGCGGCATTCTTCCACCATCTCAGAAAGCCCGCAGCGGAGTAGGCGACGTGGACGACATCAATGTCCTCTTCGAGCCCAATCAGTGTGGCGAGAGAATTGGCAACGAGAGTTTCGTCATCCAGCAAAGCAACCGTGATCATGCATCCACCTTAAGTGAGACCGTGAAGGTCTCCGAGTTCTGTTCCACAACGAGGTAAGCGCCGTGTGCGGCTGCGCGGCGTCGCAGGCCCTCCAGGCCCGTGCCCGGCCGAGCGGAGGATTGTGGTTGGTTGTTGGACACAGTAACCCCCGTGGGGGCCACAGTGATGGTGACCCGTGTGGCCTGGGAGTGCCGCAGAACGTTTGTGGCTGCCTCGCGGAGGAACCACGCGGCGGTGTCACGCAGCTCAGACGGGATGTCCTCGCCGGAGCCCTGGACGGTGACGTCCGCGCCTGCGGCAGTGAGCACGGTCTGTGCGTTGGTCAGCTCGGCACCGAGGTTCGGTGTGCGGTAGGTGTTGACCACGTGACGCATATCGGAGGCAGCGGTCTGGGTGAGCTGATACAGCTCAGCGAGTTCCTGATGAACGCGGGGATCGTCGCGCGCGGCGAGCGCTTGGGCGAGCTGCGTCTTGATAGTCAGCGCAGCGAGATGCTGGCCCATGGTGTCGTGCAGGTCCTGGGAGAGCCGAAGCCGTTCCTCGGCGGCAGATAACTGTGATTCCAGGCGACGCGAACGCTCGGTTTCAATCATGGCGCGCGAAAACCACGTGGTGAGGAATACTGCTCCGGAAAACAGCACCCCGTACGTGAGCACGTACCCAGCGGTGCCGAAGGAGAGAAGAGCTGAGGCTGCCCCGGCGGTGACAACGAGGGAGACCACCGTGAGCAAGAAGCCGTGAGGGAGGAAAGGCAAGTAGGCGGTGAGCAGGGTGCAATAGAGTATTCCGGCAGCCAGCAGTGTGACTGTTTGCCAGGACCGCGGTCCGATGCTGAGTGCGAGGGCACATGCAGCCAGCGCGCCACCATGACCGATAAGCCCCCATCGCATCCACCAAGAACCGCGGGGATGCGGCGTGAGGCGAAGCTGTCGGTTCGTGTGCAGTGCACCGGAACCGGCGGCACAGGAGACCACAGCGACAGCTGCCGCTATCCACAACGCGCCGACGCCGATCCCTGCCCGGGACAGAAACAGCGAGATGAGTGCGAGCGCCGCGAGCCAGGGCAGGCCGATGAGTGACCATCTGTTGACCGCCAAGAACTTGGAGGAGGGTTCCATCCTCCGCCAGCCAAGGCCAGTGGTGCGGCTATGAGTGGATATCGCAGGTGCCATAGTGGTGTCTCAGTCTAATGAGCGCTCTTAGCGGTGAGTGTCCCAGCGCATGTATTTGTGCGCTGCCCACACCAAAGCCACCGTCCACGCGGCGAGCTTAATCAGGTCAGTGGATGAGTCTGCGAAGACGGAGGCGAAGGAACCGTCCCCAATCCAGCCAGCGCGCACAATGTCGACCGCTAGGGCAAAAGGCGAGGACTGCGAAAGCATAAGCAGCATCAGCACCGGCATCGAGGTGATCGGAGCATTCTCGGCGTTGGCCGTAAAGCTGCTGGTCAGTATCGCTACCGCATGGGAGCACACTATTCCGAGCACCATCGCCAGCGCCATGAGCAGCGCGTTGACAGGCCACACGTGCGGAACGGGTGGGTCGAGCGGTAGGAACATGGACAAGGTGGACAGCCCTGCCACCATGAGAATGGACAGCAGCAGCATGGTCGCGGCCAGCGGAAGGGCAATGGCGGTGAGGATCTCCCAATCGCGAGCTTCACCGGTGCGCAGTCGTTTGAGCACCTCCTCGTCGCGTCGGGTCACCGTCATCGACAGCGCCGGATAGAAGATGCCAAAGCCCAGCGCCAAAAGAACGAAAATCTCCGATGCTGAATCCGTGGAGCCTATGGATTGATCGCCGACGAGCCACACAAAGAGAGGCAGGGCCGCTGGGAAGAGCAATGCCGTGATGACGAGTAGTGGGTTCCGGGTGAACTGCCGCATTTCGGCGCGACTTAAGGCGCGCAAGCGCCGTAGCGAGGATGCTTTCGGAGCCGCAGTCTCCGAGTGCGCTGTGGGGTGTGCAGTCTGTGAGGATGTTGAGGATGTCATTGAGTTCTTCCTTTTCGGTGTGAGCTAGCTAGTGGCAATGGAGTGGAATACCTGCTCGAGGCGGGCAGGCCGCGCGGTGAAGTTATTCAGCGTTATTCCGTGGTCGTGCGCCCACGTCAGCAGCGCGTGTGTGTCCTTCTGAAGATGTGAGGTGGTGATAGTGACCGCGTCATCGGCGCGGTGAATGGTGGTGCCGGGAAGCTGGGGCACCGGTGCCGATGGGGGAGACGGTGAGAACGCAATTTCGGAGGTGGCAGTCGATGCCAGCTCTGACATGGTGCCTTCCACGTTGATACGGCCCTGGTGCATAATCGCGATGCGATCGCAGAGTTCTTCCGCCTCTTCCAAGTAGTGCGTGGTCAGAACGATGGTCACGCCCGCAGCTTTGAGGCGGCGCAGCAGGTCCCATACGTGGCGTCGCGACTCCGGATCCAGGCCAGTCGTGGGCTCGTCAAGGAAGAGGATCTGCGGGTTACCCACCAGTGCGCAGGCAAGATCCAGCCGCCTCTTTTCGCCACCGGATAAGGCCCCGACGGTGACGTCGCGGCGGTGGTCTAGGTGGACGTCGCCAAGCACAGCGTTACTCGGTGCAGGCGCTGAGCACGTCCCCGCCCACATCGTGAGCGTTTCCTGTACGGTGAGCGCCTGTGGCAGCCCGCCCGACTGCAGCATGATGCCGGTGTGGGGGCGCACCGTGGCGCGCTCGGTCACGGGGTTGTGTCCCAGCACACGCACGGTACCGGCCGATGGTGCGGCAAGACCCTCCATAACTTCCAGCGTGGAGGTCTTGCCCGCGCCATTCGTGCCCAAAAGCCCGAAGGCTTCTCCGCGTGCAACGCACAGGCTTATCCCGTTCACCGCGGTGAAGTCACCGTAGCGCCGGTAGAGGTCATGTATGTCGATAGCTGATTCTGCTGTGTTCATGACCTTAATTTTTCCGTTGGGCAACGCCTGCTGGTAGAGGCATATGTCAGCGATGGACATGACAAAAGTCATCGCCCTTCACACACGGCTCAGAAGGCATCACAGTTCACAAGCGAGCCGCATCCTGATAAGTTTCAAATGAATTATCAACCGGGCTGAGTCATGCCAGCCCTGTATACAGAATCGAATGAGTCATGCAGACTAAGGCAACTAAGATGCGCGGCCACGTGGAAGGCCTCTTCGTTGACGAAAACTTCGAGCTGCGCGCTGGGAGCATCACGTTTGGGGACAATATTGAGGGCTTAGTGCTTGGCGACGTCTCAGCGGCCGAGCGCGCCTGGCGCGCCGGCGACCCGGAGGTGCTGCTGTGGGTGCCCGGTTTCGTAGACCTGCACAACCACGGCGGCAACGGCGGGGGATTTCCCA
This sequence comes from Corynebacterium tardum, assembly GCF_046717785.1. Lineage (NCBI taxonomy): Bacteria > Bacillati > Actinomycetota > Actinomycetes > Mycobacteriales > Corynebacteriaceae > Corynebacterium > Corynebacterium tardum. The sequence continues at coordinate 292,941 of NZ_CP177104.1, forward strand.
ACGGTAACTATGAGCAGTGCCTGGCCGCCGCCCGCTTCCACCGTGCGCACGGCACGACGACGCTGCTGGCCAGCTTGGTTTCCGGTACCCAAGATGAGCTGTGCGCACGGACAGAGCTGCTCGCGCAGCTGGCCGAGGAAGGCGAGATTGCCGGCATCCATATGGAGGGCCCCTTCATCGCGGCGGCCAAGTGCGGTGCACAGGACCCTTCGCGCATCGTGCCGGGCGACCCGGACTTCTTCCGCGCGGTCATAGCCGCGGCCCGCGGCCACCTGCGTTCGATTACCTTTGCGCCGGAGACGGAGAACGTCGACAAGCTGCTCGAAGTCTGCGCAGAGCACAACATCGTCGCCAGCCTGGGCCACACCGAGGCCGATTATGACACCACGTTGGGCGTCATTGCCCAGGCCAAGGAGCTAGGCGTCACCGTGACCGGAACGCACCTCTTCAATGCCATGCCCGCCATCCACCACCGCGCGCCGGGCACGGTGGCCGCCCTGCTCACCGCGGCGAAGGCTGGCGACGCGTCCGTCGAGCTCATCGCCGATGGCGTGCACCTCGTCGACGGCACCGTCGACATGGCCCATAGCCACCGCGCCTTCGCGGTGACGGATGCCATGGCGGCGGCTGGCATGGCGGACGGTGACTATGAGCTGGGCTCCCTTCCCGTCACCGTGAGCGGGGGAGTGGCCCGCGTGGCTAGCGGTGCCATCGCCGGCGGCACCTCCACCCTGGCTCAGCAGTTTCAGCGTTTTGCCGCCCGCCATTGCCTGGGCGAGGCCGTGCGTTTTACCTCCACCACCGCGGCCAGGGTGCTGGGGCAGGAGAACCTGGGACGCATCGCGCCGGGTGCGCGCGCCCACCTCGTGGGCCTCAACGCACAGCTGGAGCCGGTGCGTGTCATCGTCGACGGCGCGGACATCCCACTTTCTTAGACACACAGGAAGGCATCTCATGGAAATCCTCATCCGCCCCACGCCGGCCGAAGTGGCCGTGGAGGCCGCTGACATCTTCGCGCACTACGCCAACGCCGGCGCCACACTGGGCCTGGCCACGGGGTCGACCCCGGTAGCAATGTACAAGGAGCTCATTACGCGCCATGAGCGCGGCGAGGTGAGCTTTGCCCGCAGCCGCGCATTCCTGCTTGATGAATACATCGGGCTGGACCGCTCACACGAGCAGGCCTACTATTCCACCATCCGCCGCGAATTTACCAGCCACGTGGATTTCGACGATGACCTGGTAAAAAGCCCCGCTGGTGACTGCGATGACCCCGCCACCGCCGCGGCCACCTATGACAAGGCCATCCGTGATGCCGGCGGCGTAGACATCCAGCTGCTGGGCATCGGGGCCAACGGGCACGTCGGCTTCAACGAGCCGTCGAGCTCCCTGCAATCACGCACCCGCATCAAGACTCTGCACCCGCAAACCGTGCAGGACAATGCCCGCTTCTTCGACAACGAAGATGAAGTCCCGCGCCACGTGCTAACCCAAGGATTGGGCACCATCAGCGAGGCCCGCCACCTACTCTTGTTGGCCACCGGCAGCAACAAGGCTAGCGCGGTCCACGCCATGGTGGAGGGCCCGCTCTCCGCGCACTGCCCAGCGTCGATCCTGCAGTGGCACCAGCGCGCCACGGTGATCATTGATGAAGCCGCCGCCTCCCAGTTGGAGGACCGCGAGTACTACGTTTTCGCGGACAAGCACCGTCCGCACCGCCCACTCTTCTTCTAAAAACTCCATCTCATTCCTTACTAGTGTGAAAGGACTCCTCGCATGAAAGTCGATGTCATGGGGCCGCTGCAGCGGCTCGGAAAAGCCCTCATGGGTGCTGTGGCGGTGCTGCCCGTCGCGGCGATCCTCAGTGGTGTTGGATACTGGATCTCCAGCGCGGCTGGCCCGGATAATCTCGCCGCCCAGCTACTGATCAGCTCCGGCGACGCGGTGCTGTCCAACCTGGGCTGGATCTTCGCCATCGCCATTGCCTTCGGCCTGGCCAAGGATTCCAACGGTGCCGCGGCACTCTCTGGTTTCCTGGCCTTCGCCACGTTTATGAAATTGCTCGGCCCGGAGGCCGTGGCCGGCTACCGCGGCATCGAAGACCCCACCGCGCTGACCGGCGATGAGGCCCTGGAATGGGCCTCGGAGGGCTGGAATGCCGTGGGCGGCGGCAACGTCCTCTTCGGCATCCTCGCCGGCGTCATGGCGGCCTGGGTATATAACCGCTTCCACGGCACCAAGCTGCCGGACTTTTTGGCCTTCTTCTCAGGACGGCGCCTCGTGCCGATTCTTACCGCCGTCATCGCTATGGTGATTTCCGGCATCCTCTACTTCGTGTGGCCGTTCATCTACAACGCGCTCTTTAACTTCGGCACCTCCATCCAGGGATTGGGTGCGGCGGGCGCCGGCATCTACGGCGTGGCCAACCGTCTGCTCATCCCGACCGGCCTGCACCATGCTCTGAACTCCGTCTTCTGGTTCGATGTCATCGGTATCAATGACATCGGCAACTTCCAGGCCGGCCAGAAGACCATCGAGGCAGCCGCGGCCGCCACCTCCGCCGCTGATTGCCCGGGTATGTGGGCCAACGGTCAGTGCACAGTCGAGGGCGTCGTCGGCCGCTACCAGGCGGGCTTCTTCCCAGTCATGATGTTCGGCCTGCCGGGCGCGGCACTGGCCATGTACCTGCGTGCGGACAAGAAGAAGCGCAAGGTCGTCGGCTCGCTCATGGCCGCAGGTGCTTTGGCCTCCTTCTTCACTGGCGTGACCGAGCCACTGGAGTTCTCCTTCATGTTCGTCGCCCCGCTGCTCTACGTGGTGCACGCGTTGCTTATGGGCCTGTCCGTCTTCATCGCTTCCGCCATGGAGTGGACTGCCGGCTTCGGCTTCTCTGCCGGTTTCGTGGACATGCTGCTCTCCTCCCAGAACCCGCTGGCTAATAAGTGGTACATGCTGCTGGTCATGGGTGTGGGCTTCTTCGCCCTATACTTCGTCATCTTCTACTTCCTCATCGGCTGGCTCAACCTCAAGACCCCGGGCCGCGGTGAGGACGATGCGGTAGCAGACCCCATGGAGGATTCCGCCGCCGGCGATGACAAGACTGCTCGTGATGCCGCGCGTATCATCGAGGGTCTCGGCGGCAAGGACAACATTGACTCACTGGACTACTGCACCACGCGCCTGCGCGTGGGGGTGAAAGAGCGCGCGCTTGTTCGCGACGCCCTGATCAAACGCGCCGCCGTCTCCGGTGTTATCCACCCCTCGGAGAAGAGTGTCCAGGTCATCGTGGGCCCGGCCGTGCAATTCATGTATGACGAGGTCAGCCACCAGCTGCGCCACGGCTCCCCGGCCCTGGCCACGACTGGTGCAGCGAGCGCGGCTGGAGCCGCGGGGGTCGCAGCCAGCGTGCCGGCCAGCGCCGGTGCCGCGTCCGCTCAGAGCGTCAGCGGTGAGACGGACGTTGACGTGCGTGTCCCGTTCGCCGGAGACGTCGTCGAGCTCTCCCAGGTCCCGGATGCGTCCTTTGCGCAGGGCATGGTGGGCGAAGGCTTCGCCGTGATGCCTGATGCCGTCGATGCCTTCGACGTCTGCGCCCCGGTAGACGGCACCATCACCATGATCTTCAAGACCCGCCACGCCTTCGGCATGAAGACTGCAGATGGGCTGGACTTGCTCATTCACATCGGCATCGACACCGTGGAGCTCAAGGGCGAAGGTTTCACCGCCCTGGCCAAGAAGGGCGATACCGTCACTGCCGGCACGCCGATCATCGCGGTCGAGGCGCAGAAGCTGCGCGAGCGCGGTGTCAACCTCATCACCCCGGTCGTGTGCCCCACCGCGAAGCAGGTGCGCGCAGTGGAGGTAGCGCGCGAGGGCCGCGCCGAGCTGGGCCAGGTCGCGGCCACCGTCGAGCGCAGCTAGCTGTTGCCGCGCAGCAGGCGCGGCACCACCTTGCCCGTGGCGTTGCGCGGCAGCTTGTCTAGGAAGTGCACGTCGCGCGGCACGGAGTGATCGGCGAGGTTGTCGCGGACCCAGGCCCGGATGGTGTCGGCAGTCACGGCGTTGCCCAGAGCATCGCGGGTGGTCACGGCCCACACGGCGATGCGCTGGAAGGTGGTGGCGTCGTCCACGCCGCCGGCGTGCACCTCCGCGATGCCCGGCATGGCCTCGAGTACCTCCGTCACCGATTGCGGGTGCACGTTTTCGCCGCCGACGATGATCATGTCGTCCGCGCGGCCCACCACGTGGAGGAAGCCGCGTTCGTCGATGTAGCCCAAGTCCCCGATGGAGATGAGCCCGTCCACCTTGTGCAGCGGGATCTGCGGGTTGGTGTAGCCGATGAGCGCGGTGGAGTTGGTCAGGTAAATCTCGCCCACCTCACCGCGTGGGACCTCGTGGCCGTCCTCGTCCAGAATGCGCAGCTTGGTGCCCGTGGCAATCTTGCCGCCGATGGTGGGGTCCTTGGCCACCTCCGCCATGCCGGCCGTGGAGGCCAGCGCCAGCTCCGTGGAGCCGTACACGTTGCACAGGATGGGCCCGAAGCGCTCGTTGGTCTCCTTGACAATCTCCGGGGTCAGGGCGTGACCAGCGGAGGCGATGAACTTCAGGCTCGCGGTGTCATAGCGCGAGTCGGGGTCTGCCGCGACCATCTGGCGGAAGAACACAGGCGAGGACAACAGGCCGTCCAACTGGTAGCGCTGGATGTCATCGAGCGCTGCCTGCGGGTCAAAGACGCGCCGAGTGACGATGGTGTTGCGCAGGCCCAGGGCAATGTTGATGCAGGCCCAGCCCCACGTGTGGAACATCGAGGCGGTCATCTGCACGCGCTGGTTCGCGCGCCAGGGCACGGTATCCACGATGGAGGCCAGCACCACCGGCAGCGTGGGCTCCGGGCGCAGGATGCCCTTGGGGATGCCGGTGGTGCCGGAGGACATGAGCACGATGTTGCCGTGGCGGGGCCAGGCGGGCAGCTGCTGTTGGGCCACGTCCTGCGGGGCCCGCACGATCTGGCCCAGCGTGCTGATCTGGGTGGCGAACTCCGGGAGGGTAGTGCGGTCCGTGCTTGACTCGTGGCCGATGACCACGGTGAGGTCCTCCGGGAGCTGGCCGGAGGGGCTCAGGCGATCAATAAATTCATCGTCGATGACGAGCACGTTGATCCGGTTCTCCGCAATGCACCCGGCCAGCTGCTCAGGGGAGGAGCCGACGTTGAGAAGGAAGATGTGCGCGCCCGCGTAGCCCTTGGCGGCCAGCGGGGTAATGATGCCGCGGCCGTTGCGGGCCATGACGCCCAGGCGGATGTCTTCCAGGCCTAAGGAGAGTAGCCAGCGTGCGAAGGTCTGGGAGTCTTCGCGCAGCTGACGGTAGGTGAGGGTCCCGTCGTCGTCGATAAGCGCCAGGCGTTCCGGGCACGTCAGGTAGGCCTGCTCCACCTCGCGGGCGGTGGTGAAACGGTAGCGTGCGAGCACCGGCAGGCCGGTCGCCAGCGCGCGGGGCCCGCCGTCGGCGCTGATGAGTCCGGCGCGGAAGATCGACGGTACAAAGTGCGCGAGGGCGCCGGCGTGGAAGGCAATATCGGAGAATTTCATATCGGTCTTGGGGTAGGTAAGCAGCAATTTGTTACGCGTGTTGCTATTGTTACATAAGCTGTGTCGTCAGCGTAGTCTATTATGTTTTCTCACAAGAAAATACTCTGTCTCGAAAGGAAAACGTCACGTGAAGTCTACTCAGCGCATTGCCGCCCTCTGTGCATCCCTGCTCGTGGCGGTCGGTGTCTCTCAGGCCCCGCAGGCTGCTGCGGGCGAACGCAACCTCGTCGCCTTCGGCGACTCCGTCCTGGCGGATCCGCAGCTGGACTCCTACCTGTCCTTCCGGGCCTCCAGCCGCTTCGGCTCCTCGCACGTCAATCCCAGCGTGGACTGCCCGTCCGGCAACAACTTTGCCAAGCGCACCGGCGCCAAGCTGGGTATGCCGGTGGCGGACTTCTCCTGTGCTGGCGCGGTGTCCATGGCGCAGGGCCCGCAGATTTCGGAGCAGGTCCGCGTGGCCATCGAGCGCGGCGCGCTGACCCCGGACACGCAGCGCGTGCTGTTTGCTACGGGCTTTAACGATACGTACAACAACAGCAAGCTTTCCGACGGTGACCTGCGCGCCCGCTGGGTCGCCGCCACCGCGCCGCACATTGCGAAGATTCGCGCCGCCGCGCCGAACGCGCGCATCCAGATCGTGGGCTACCCGACGATCGGCTCCGGCGACCGCTACTGCCTGCTGCACTTTGGTCCGCAGCCGGCGGACGCCACGGCCCTGCCGACGGTGCAGCGCTACGAGAACGTGGCGCAGTGGATGCAGGTGGACCTGGCGAACGCGACGGGCACGGAGTTTGTGGACATGAAGCCGGCGACGTGGGATCGCGGCATGTGCGCTGGGGCCGATAAGCGCCTGTGGGCCGGTTTGGTGGACTTCTCTGCGGGCCCGGGAAACCTGCCGTTGCACATCAATGACCGTGGTCAGGAGTTTGTGGCGGAGCAGCTCGCGCGCTCCTAGAAGATGCGGGTTGTTGAACGCGTACACAATTTTCTTTCACTTCGTGTACTCTCGGGCGCATGAGTGCTAATGAAAATGTTAATGAAAACAACAACCAGGTAGAGTCCGAGACCGTCCGCGGCGTCATCGCCCGCTCCAAGGGCGCCCCGGTGGAGACTGTAGACATCGTCATCCCTGCTCCGGGCGAGCACGACGTGGTGGTGAAGATCCAGGCCTGCGGCGTGTGCCACACCGACCTGGCTTACCGCGACGGCGACATTGAAGACGCCTTCCCGTTCCTGCTGGGCCACGAGGCCGCCGGCGTGGTCGAGCGCGTCGGCTCCGCTGTCACCCACGTAGAAGAGGGCGACTTTGTGGTCCTCAACTGGCGTGCGGTGTGCGGCGAGTGCCGTGCCTGCAAGAAGGGCGAGCCGAAGTACTGCTTCAATACCCACAACGCATCTGCCACCATGACGCTGGCAGAGGGCGACGCAGACGCCGGCGCCGAGCTCACCCCGGCGCTGGGCATCGGCGCCTTCGCCGAGAAGACCCTGGTCCACGAGGGCCAGTGCACCAAGGTGAACCCGGACGCCGACCCGGCCGCCGCCGGCCTGCTGGGCTGCGGCATCATGGCCGGCCTGGGCGCCGCCGTCAATACCGGCGACGTCAAGCGCGGCGAGTCCGTGGTCGTCTTCGGCTGCGGCGGCGTGGGCATGGCGTCCATCGCCGGCGCGGTACTGGCTGGCGCCTCCAAGGTCATCGCGGTCGACCTCGACCCGGAGAAGCTGGAGCAGGCCAAGAAGTTCGGCGCTACCCACACCATCCCGGCGGGCGATAAGTCCGAGGAGGAGGTCATCGAGGCCGTGCGCGAGCTCACCGATGGCTTCGGCACCGACGTGGCTATCGACGCCGTGGCGATCCCCACCACCACCCGCCAGGCCTTCTACTCCCGCGACCTGGCCGGTCGCATGGTCATGGTCGGCGTGCCGAACCTGACCAACCGTTTCGACATCCCGGCCATCGACTTCTTCGGCCGCGGCGGCTCCCTCAAGTCCTCCTGGTACGGCGACTGCCTGCCGGAGCGCGATTTCCCGATGTACGTGGACCTCTCCCTGCAGGGCCGCTTCCCGCTCAAGGACTTCGTCAGCGAGCGCGTCGGCCTGGATGACGTGGAGCAGGCCTTCGAGACCATGAAGTCCGGCAAGGTTCTGCGCTCCGTGGTGGAGCTTTAACAGAGAAAGGAGCCCGACATGAAGATCGAGCAGTTCGAAACTTCCGGCAAGTTCCGCCTGGACGGCGGCGAGTGGGACGTGGACAACAACGTCTACCTCGTCTCCGGCGGCGAGGACCTCTACATCGTGGACCCGGCGCACGACGCCGAGCGCATCTACGCCGAGGTGGGGGAGCGCGCCGTGGCGGGCGTCATCCTCACCCACGCTCATAACGACCACTGCGAGCTGGCCCCGGAGGTGGCAGAGCACTATGGTGTGTCCGTCTACCTGCACCCGGACGACGAGCCGCTGTGGCGCGAGACACACGCGGAGGCGTCCTACACCGCGCTGGAGGATAACCAGACCTTCCGCATCGGCGGCGAGGACCTTGTGGTCTTCCACACCCCGGGCCACTCCCCGGGCTGCGTGGTGCTGTACGACGCCGCGGATGCCACCCTCCTCTCCGGCGACACCCTGTTCAAGGATGGTCCGGGCGCGACGGGCCGCAAGTACTCCGACTTCGACGTCATCATCGAGTCCCTGCGCCACCGCGTGCTCAACCTTCCGCCGGAGACCCGCGTCCTGCCGGGCCACGGCGATGAGACCACGGTGGGCGCGGAGGCCGCGCGTGTCGACGAATACGTCGCCCGCGGCTACTAGACAGCGCTCTTCGGAGCCAGGCTAAAGGCCCCTCTTCGCCTCATTGCCCGCATGCCCCTCCACGGGCGTGCGGGCTGCTTTTATGCCCACAGCCACCGTGGCGGCTAGTGAGAGCCCGAACCATACCCAGGCGTCCGCAACGCCGCCGGCGAAGTGTCGTGCCTTCTCCTGAAGGGCAAACTGGGCGTCCGTATCGAGCACGGTGGGCAGGGAGGCGCTGCCGTAGCTGACAATGAACAGCGCGCCGATGAGCACGAAGAAGACACCGGAAACGATGGACAGCGTATTCGTGCGCAGCGGGCCGAGCTTGACCTCGCGCCCGCGCAGCCAGCGCCACGAGCCGACGTCCAGGCGCTCCCACACCGCCGCCAGCACGAAGAGGGGCACGGCCATGCCAAAGGCGTAGGCCACCATGATGAGCGCGCCGTAGAGCGCCGAGCCGGAGGCCGCAGCCGTGGTGAGCACGGCGCCCAGCAGCGGGCCCGCGCAGAACCCGGCGAAGCCATACACCGTGCCCAGCAGGAACACGCGCCCGCGCGCTTTGCCGGACAGCGCCGCCATGCCGGGGATGCGGAAACCGCCGCCCAGCGCGGTGAAGATTCCGAGCGCAATGATGATCCAGCCTGCCACCGTGATGACCTGGCCGCGGTACTGCGCCAAGAACGCTGCCAGCCCCATGCCGATGGGCACCAGCGTGGTGCACAGCCCCAGGAAGAACACCACGGTCTTGCCCAGCAGCTCACGTGTGGAGCTAAACGCGTAGGCAAAGAACGCCGGAACCAACAGCGCCGAACACGGGCTGACCAAAGTCAGCACGCCGGCGACGACCGCGCCGAGTAGCCCGATGCTCATACGCTCACCCCCACGGCATAGCCGCCCAGCAAGGCTGTGAGCACGAGCAGGGCCATGAACACCCAGACAATCACCGGCGGTTTAGGCATTGGCGGCCTTGCCCAGCTGTTCCTTGATGACCTCCTCGAAGACCTCCGGCGGCTGCGCACCAGCGATGAATTGATCCCCCACCACGAAGCCCGGGGTGCCGGAGACGCCGATCTGGGAGCCGTAGCGCGTGGCCTCCTGGATGACCTCGGTGTAGGTATCATCCGTGGCCTGTTGGCGGAACTTCTTGAGGTCCGGCACTCCGGCCTTTTTGGCAAACGTCATGTAGTCCTCAATGCCGAACTCCGGGTGGCCGTTGATGTCCTTGCTGGCGGCGTAGAGCTCGTGCTTGAACTCCGCGAACTTGCCCTGCGCCGCGGCGGCGCGGCCGGCCTTGGCGCCCTCGACGGCAGCTGGGCCGTTGACCGGGAGGTCGTTCCACTCGATGCGCACCAGGCCCTTGTCCACGTACTTCTTGAGCACCATCGGCTCGGTGTCGTTGGTGTACTTGGAGCAGAACGGGCACTCGAAGTCGGAGAACTCCGAAATCACGACCGGGGCGTCCACCGCGCCGACCGCGAAGGGATCATCCTCCTTCTTGCGGTGGACCGTCGTGATATCCCCGGTCTTGGTGTCGCCGCCGGGGCCAAACGTCATCGGGTCGCCCGTACCGTCGGAGAACTTCGTGCCGGGCGTGGCCTTGTCGGCGTCGGCGGCATAGTCCTTCTCGGAGTCCGCCGCCTCGGTGGCGGACTGCGTCTGCTCGGGGCCCTGCGCCGCGTCCTCCGTGTCCGAGTTGCGCTCACCCAGCAGGAAGCCGACGACGACCACTAGGATAAGGATGACCACCAGCATGCCCCAGACGATGGGACTGACGGTGGACAGGGCTGACTTCTGGGAGGGATTGGACTCGCGTGAATTCGGCATGCCGCTACCTTAACCCGTGAGAAGCTCCGTGCCAGCCTAGGGGGTGAATATAAAGCTAGTTCGGCCGGACCTCGTCGGCGGTGGCGAGCAGGTAGCGCCCGTAGCCGGACTTGAGCAGCGGCTGCGCCAGCGCGGTGAGCGCGGCGGTATCAATGAAGCCCTCCGTGAAGGCGGCGACCTCGGGGGAGCCGATCACGGTGCCGGTGCGCTTCTGCATGACCTCGACGTAGGCGGAGGCCTCACTCATGGAGTCCACCGTTCCGGTGTCCAGCCAGACGTCGCCGCGCTGCATGCGCTTGACGTGCAGCTTCCCGCGGCGCAGGTACTCGGCGTTGACCGCGGTGATTTCGAGCTCGCCGCGCGCACTCGGCGTAATGGACTTCGCAATTTCCACCACGGAATTGTCGTAGAAGTACAGGCCCACCACCGCGTGGTTGGACTTCGGCTCACTGGGCTTTTCCTCGATGGACAGGGCCTGGCCGGTCTCGTCGAAATCGACGACGCCGTAGCGCTGCGGGTCGGAGACCTCGTAGGCAAAGATGATGCCGCCCTCGGGGGCGCGGCACTCCGCCAGCGCGGTGGAGAAACCGTGGCCCTCGAAGATGTTGTCCCCCAAGACCAGGGCCACGTCGTCGTTGCCAATGAAGTCCTCGGCAATGATAAACGCCTGGGCTAGGCCTTCCGGGCGGGGCTGGACTGCGTAGTGGAGCATGATGCCCAGCTGGGAGCCATCCCTCAACAGGCGCCTGAACGCGTCCTGGTCCTCCGGGGTGGTGATGAGGAGGATCTCCCGGATGCCCGCCTGAATTAGCGTGGACAGCGGGTAGTACACCATCGGCTTGTCGTAGATGGGCATGAGCTGCTTCGAGATGCCCTTGGTGATGGGGTAGAGGCGCGTGCCGGATCCGCCGGCGAGGATGATGCCCTTCATGGCATTCCAGCTTAACGGAGTTCAGGCCCCGCGTTGGGGTGTGACGGCGCGGGTGGGGCGAACATAACACCGAGCTTCCCACTTAACATAACACGTGGGAAGTTAAGTGTTATGTTCTATTTTCGCAGCCTATAGCGTTGCTTGGGGCTGCGTCCCGGCTCGGTCTTTTCGGCGATGTTCTCCCGGATGAGCTCATTCAGGGCCTTCTGGACCGCGGTTCGGCTGAGCTTGGTGGCCTCCACCAGCTCCGTCGTGGAGAGGGAGGGGCTGGCGTGGAGAAGGTGCTCTACGTGATCGCGCGCAGTGCCATAGTGTTCCTGGGTGGCAACGCGCCGACGGTGGAAGACGATGGTGAAGCTGTCCAGACGGTTGATAATTTCTGGCTTCGGCATCAAGGCGTCCGCCAAAGCTTGATGAATCGTGGCGATGCCGGTACCACGGTTTTCCGCCGCCACGCCGCCGTCGGGCAGGGGAATGTCCTCCAAGAACGTGGCTAGGCGCTGGTTGCGGGAGGAGCTCACCCCGGCTTCCCCTAGGTTGCGGAGGGTAACTCCTCCGTAGAGGCCGCCTGGGTTGGTGATTTCCAAGCGGTCAACAAACATATTGATCTGCACTTGGCTACCTCGGGCTGTCGGAGAGTAATCGCGATGCATAAGCGCGTTTACCAGTGCCTCACGGACCGCGACCAGGGGGTAGTCCGGAAGGGAGGTGCGGGACTTGTTGCCGATAAAGCCTGCCGTGCGCATGTTCTTTTTTACGATGTCGATTCCCTCACTCACCAGCTCCGGAATCGTGCCGTGGAGGGTAGCGCTGTCGAGCAAGCGAATGCCCGTGGTGACGTCGCCCTTTGACGTTCCGGGAAACAGCGCAAAGGTAACCGTGAGGCGGGGAAAGAACTCCTGCGGGTAATCCCCCATGACGAGGAGTGATGCGAGCGTGGGGTGCCCCTCCTTGAGCACCCGTAGGCGTTTAAGGGCAATATCCTGCCCATTCGCGAACGTCTTCGGGCGGCGCTCTCGCTGCACCGCGAGGAATTCGTCAAGGTTGGCGCCCTCAATGTCTTCCAAGGTCGCGTCTGTGATGATGTCTTCGTCCCACGTCGGTTGCGTGTGCTCTTCCACGAGCCGGTTGACTTCGTATTGGGACAGCCGCGTATCGCCATCACCCGTGCGGATGTAGCTGCCTTTATAAAGACCCCTGGCGCTGACGTAACAGGGTTTATCACGGGCAGGCAGTTCCGCTACTTCCGCGATGAGCACGGGCTGCCCCTCGAATTCGAGGATGTCTATCTCCGGACGCACGGGCGGTTCCAGGCCCTGGCAGCGGGTTTCTAGCTGGTCCTGTGCTTGGGACGCAGAAAACTTCTTGACGGGGCTAAACCCGTCCGCTTCTGAGAGGCCGACAATGAGCGTGCCACCCGTTCCATTGGCGAAGGCACTCAATGTGGGCATAACATCGCTGCCCACCGCGGACTTCACCTCCACGGATTGCTTATCGCTGCCGATAACGCGCAGTTGTGCAATCAGCTCATTAAGCTCCGCAGGGTTCATGAGCAGGCCTTTCTCTCTACATAGCACTCAACATAACACATAACATAACACGTGGGAAGTTAAGTGTTATGTTGAGTGTTATGCTGGGTAAAGTTCCAGGTAGAGAGCCAAAGCGGCCCGCCAATTCATGGGTGTGAAGCCGGTGGATTCAAGCTTGGACAGGTCGAAGGTGGACTCCTTCGGTCGCGGTGCCTCGGGCCCGGCAATCTCGCGGTACTGCTCGGTGCTTACCGGCGTGACATCGGCGGGGTCCTGGCCCACGCCGGTGAAGACGGCCATGGCGATTTCATCGCGGCCCACCACGTCGCCGGAATTGGAGAGGTTGTACACGCCGTACTCCGCGCCGGTTTTAAGCAGGTGGATGATGCCCTTGGCCAAGTCCTCGGCAAAGGTCGGGCGGCCGCGCTGATCGTGGATGACGGAGGGCTTTACTCCCTTGTTCGCCAGCGTGCGCATCGTGGCCATGAAGTTCGCGCCATCGCCGAAGACCCAGGAGGTGCGGATGACATAGTGGCGCGGGGCGGTCTGCGCCGCGGTATCACCCGCGGCCTTCGACGCGCCGTAGGCCGACAGCGGGGAGGGTAGCTCCTCTTCGGTGTGGACCTCGTTAGAACCGTCAAAGATGTAATCGCTGGAGACGTGCACCAGAGTCAGGTTGTTCTCCGCCGCGATGCGCGCGAGCTTCGCCGGGGCGGAGGCGTTGACCGCCCATGCAGCCTGGCGGTCTGATTCCGCGCCGTTGACGTCGTTGTAGGCCGCGCAGTTGATAATGGCGGAGTACTGCTTCCACGGGCGGGCAGGCGGGTCAGTGATATCGAAGTCGGCATGCCGGCAGAACTCCACCTCACCCAGCCCAGCGGCGGGGAGGAACTTCTTGAGCGCGCGGCCCAGCTGCCCGCCTGAGCCGGTAACGAGGATGCGGCGCGGGGACATCGGGGAGACGTCGCCAAGCGCGGCGTGCTCCTTGTCCTTATCGGAGATCTCCGTCGGCTCCAGCGGCCAGTCCACCATGTTCAGGTTGACGCAGGTGTACTCCGCGTCCGGGGACCAGTGGTCGTTGACCAGGTAGGAGTATGCGCACGGCTCCAGCGCCTGGAAGCCGTTGGCCACGCCGCGCGGGACGAACACGGCGGTGTCCGGACTAAACTCCTGGGTAACCAGCTGACCAAAGGTCTCTGAGCCCTCACGCAGATCGCACCACGCGCCGAAGACCCGCCCGGTGGCCACGGAGACCAGCTTGTCCCAGGGCTCTGCGTGCAGCCCGCGCGTGACCCCCTTCTCCGCGTTGAAGGAGACGTTGTTTTGTACCGGCTGAAAGTCCGGCAGGCCCGCGGCCACCATCTTCTCACGCTGCCAGTTCTCCTTGAACCAGCCGCGGTTATCGCCGTGGACGTCCAGCTCCACAATGAGCAGGCCCTCGATGGCCGTTGACTGCACCTTCATTACCTATCCTCCCTTTACTGGCCCTGCGCGGCGTAGTGCGCTTCGACGTCGTCCTTGCCTGCCCGCCACCACTCTTCGTGAGTGCGGTACCACTCGATGGTGTCCTTGAGCCCTGCGCGCAGGTCTGTGTAGCGCGGGGTCCAGTCCAGCTCGCGGCGCAGCTTGCTGGCATCCATGGCGTAGCGCTGGTCGTGGCCCGGGCGGTCCGCCACGTGGATATAGTTCGCGCGCCCCTGGTCGGTGGCCCCCATCAGCTCACAGATCATCTCGATGACCTGGCGGTTGTTCACGTCTTCCTGGTCGGCGCCGATGTTGTAGGTCTCCCCAATGCGCCCGCGGTCCAGGATGGCCAGCACCGCCTCGTTGTGATCATCAACGTGAATCCAGTCGCGCACCTGCTCGCCGGTGCCGTACAGCTTGGCCGGCTGCCCCAGGAGTAGGTTAGTAATCTGCCGCGGGATGAACTTCTCAATGTGCTGGTAGGGGCCGTAATTATTGGAGCAGTTCGACACCGTTGCCCGCAGCCCAAAGCTGCGCACCCACGCGCGCACCAGGTGGTCTGAGCCGGCCTTCGTGGCGGAATACGGCGAGGAGGGGTTATACGGGGTCTCTTCGGTGAAGTAAGTATCCGCGCCGATCTCTAGGTCCCCGAAGACCTCATCGGTGGAGACGTGGTGGAAGCGCACGTCGTGGCGGCGGCAGGCCTCCAGCAGCGTGAACGTTCCCACCACGTTGGTGTGGATGAACGGCGAAGGGTCCCGCAGGGAGTTGTCATTGTGGGACTCGGCGGCGAAGTGGACCACGGTATCGGCCTGGGCCACGAGCTTGTCGACGATTCCCCCATCCGCCACGTCCCCCACCACTAGCGTGGCGTCCACGCCGGCGAGGTTGGCGCGGTTGCCTGCGTAGGTGAGCTTGTCCAGGACCGTGATGTCTACCTCGGGCCGCTGCTGGGCCACGAGCCGCACGAAGTTTGCACCAATAAAGCCGGCGCCGCCGGTGACAAGCAGTGAACGCATGGTGCACCAGTCTAGCGCGCCGGGCAGGGCAGTGACTGTGGGCCGGGGAGAAGGAGAGTGCTAGGCCGGGAACGGCGGCAGCTGCGGCTGATCCAGCCACTGGGCCAGGAGCTTGTCGACGTCTCCGGGGGCCCCCGCCGCACGCAGCCGGCTGATGAGGTCGCCCGGGGTGACCACCGAGTGCTGCGCTGCGGTGAGGTAATCCCGGACGGCCGGGAAGAACGCGGTGTCCCCCAGCAGGCGGCGCAGCGCGTGCACGGTGAGCGCGCCGCGCTTGTACACGCGGTCATCGAACATGTCGCGCGTGCCCGGGTCACTAAGCAGCAGATCCTGGCGCTTGCGGGCGAGCACCTGGTAGTGCGAGCGCGCCGAGTCGTGCGCCGGGCGGCCGTGCGCGTGCTCCTTCCACAGCCACTCGCAGTAGCAGGCAAAGCCTTCGTTGAGCCAGATGTCCTTCCATTCGCTCAAGCCCACGGAGTTGCCGAACCACTGGTGGGAAAGCTCGTGGGCAATGAGCCGCTCGAAGACGTGATCTCCCTTGACGTGGTTGGAGCCGAAGATGGACAGGCCCTGGGCCTCCAGCGGGATTTCTAGCGCGTCCTCGGTGATGACCACCTGGTAGTCGGGGAAGGGGTAGGGCCCGAAGAGCATGGAGTAGAAGTCCAGCATCTCCTGCTGCTGGGCAAACTCATCGAGCACCCGGGGCTTGAGGCTTGCCGGCGCCCAGGCCCGGACGTTGCGGCCCAGGGGGATCTCCAGAAACTCGCCCACCTGCACCGTGGCCAGGTAGGTGGCCATGGGGTGGTCCACGCGGTAGTGCCAGCGCGTCATGGATCCGCCGGCCCGGCGGCGGGAGACTAGCGTGCCGTTGGAGATGACCACGAAGGGATCATCGGCGGTGATGCGGATATCGTAGGTGGCCTTGGCGCTCGGGGTGTCGTCGCACGGGAACCAGCTGGGCGCACCGTTGGGCTGGCTCGCCACCAGCGAGCCGGACTCGGTTTCCTCCCAGCCGATTTCGCCCCACGGCGTGCGCAGCGGGCGCGGCGAGCCACCGTAGCGGATGTGCAGCTCGAACTCGGTGTTCTCCGCGATGGGCTCGGCGAAGTTGAGGCGCAGTTTCCCGCCCGAGAGGCGGAACTTGGCCACTCGCGGTGCGTGCTTCGCGGTGATGCGGCGCGCCACCATCGCCCCGCCGAGGTCCAGCGTGAGCTTGTCCAGCTCCTCCAGCGCGCGGAGGTGGAGCACTGCCTC
This sequence comes from Corynebacterium tardum, assembly GCF_046717785.1. NCBI lineage: Bacteria > Bacillati > Actinomycetota > Actinomycetes > Mycobacteriales > Corynebacteriaceae > Corynebacterium > Corynebacterium tardum. The sequence goes on from NZ_CP177104.1 coordinate 309,337, forward strand.
GCCCTGCAGCATGTTGGGCTCCACGCGGTAGGTCAGATCTAGGTCGTAGTGCGTGACCTCGAAGCCGAGGTTGAAGTCCACCCCGGTATAGCTGTCCCGGAGGGGCGTTGCCTGCCCGCGGGCGGCGGTGACATGCGAAAGGGCGGTGGAAAGCAGCTTCATAATGCCGCTATCCTACCGCCCTGAGTGCCCTGGCCCGAAGCCAGGGGTTGTGCGCCGAGCAGCTCCGCGTTCTGTGCCGTGAAGCTGCCGTGACGTTGGCGGGAAGCCTAGGAGTTGAAGGCCGATTCGAAGGTGGCCCAAGACTTCCGCATGTCTTCCTCCCAGCCCGGCCAGGAGTGGGTGCCGACGTTACGGAAGTTGTAGTCCGCCGGGATACCCTGCTTGTCCAGCTTGGCCTTGAGCATGTGCGTGCAGTGGTTGACGGCACTTTCGATGACGCCGCCTTCCACCTGCAGCTGCGCGGAGCCGACGTAGGCCAGCGCCGGATCGTAGCCCTGGTTGATGTAGTAGGACGGGGTGTCCTTCTCGCCGGCCAGGCCGGAGGCGGAGGAGATGTACAGCTTGGTGCCGCGCAGCTTCTCCGAGTTCATCAGGGCATCGTTGTAGCGGTTGGTAGCCGAGCCCATCTCGCCCCACATCTGCTCCGGCTGTGCGCCGCCGCGGTTCACGGTCACGCGCAGGAACTGGTACTCCAGCGGGTAGGCGGTGGCGGCGCAGCCGGCGAAGGAGCCAGCGGCGTCGTAGAAGCCCTGGTTGTGCTGGGCCAGCAGCAGCGAGGAAGTGGCGGACATGGACATGCCGGCAATCGCACGCTTGTCATTGGCCTGGAGGCGGGACTCCAGCGGTCCCGGCAGCTCCTTGGTCAGGAAGGTCTCCCACTTCTGCGGGCCGTTGAGGTACTTGCCGTGTGGCTCTGACTGCCAGTCGGTGTAGTAGGAGAACGCACCGGCCTGCGGGATCACCACGTTGACGTCCTTGTCCGCGTAGAAATCCACGACGTCGGAGTTGAATAGCCAGTCGGTGTTCTGCTCGGAGGAACCGGCGCCGTTGAGAAGGTAAATGGTGGGGCGGTTAGCGTTCTTCGCCGGGATGACTGCCAGCGGGATCGTGCGGCCGTTCATGGCCGGAGAGGTGGCCTGCAGCTTGAGCACGCGCGGGTCATCCTTGTACTTGCCGTACCAGCCCTGGTTGGCCACCTCCGGGGTGGGATCAAGATCCGAGATGGTGGACAGTTCCGCGTCCCCGGCAACCTGTTCCGGGGTGACGGTGGCTGCGCCCGCGGTGACGGGCGTAACCAGGGCCGCGGCGGACAGCGCGCCGGCGGCGAGGAGAGAGCTAAGACGCTTCATTAGGTTCCTTCTTCAACGAAAAATACGGCCAATTGAGCTTACTGCTCGGTCGCCGCAGGGTCTACCGGCAGGGAGTCTGCGGGGGCAGCGGGATCTGCCTCCGCAGCGGCCTTGTCCGTGTCCTTGATATCGGCGTCCGCAGCCTTTTCGTTAGCAACCTCGGCGGTGTCGGCGGCTTCTGCAGCATCAGTAGCGTCGGTAGCGTCTTCCTTCTTTGCGGACTCAGAGTAGGTGGTGACCTCCGGGGTAGCGTTCGGGTCCTCCGGCAGGTCGAGGCCACGGGCGAAGGTCGGCCACGAGGAGTTCACGTCATCCAACCATGCCGGCCAGGAGTGGGTACCCGTCGGGCGCAGGTTGTAGGTAGCGTCAACGCCTTCCTTCTCCAGCTTGGCCTTGAGGTCGTGGGTGCAGGCGCTCATGGCTGCCTCGATGACGCCGCCCTCAACCACCAGGGTGGAGGAGGACTTGAAGGCAGCGGCGCTGCCCAGTGCCTGGCGCTTGGAGGAGCCGAGATCATTCATGTCCGCCAAACCGGAGTTGGTGGAGATGTAGATCTCGGAATTGCCCATGTTGTTCTTGGTGGCGTTGATCAGGCCGTCGTTGTAGCGGTTGTAATCGCCGCCCATCGGGCCCCACATCTGAGTGGTGTTGCCGCCGCCGCGGTTCACGGTGAGCTGGGAGTAGAAGTTCGGCAGCGGGGTAGAGGTAGCCGCACAGCCGGAGAAGGAGCCGATGGTGTCGTAGAAGTTCGGGTTGTGCTGCGCCAGGACCAGGGAGGAGGTGGCGGACATGGACATGCCGGCGATGCCGCGCTTGCCGTTGCCCTTGATGTGATCCTCCAGCGGGCCAGGCAGCTCCTTGGTCAGGAAGGTCTCCCACTTCTGCGGGCCCTTGAGGTAGCCGCGGTCCGGGGAAGTGACCCAGTCGGTGTAGTAGGAGAAGGCGCCGGCCTGCGGGATGACGACGTTGACTCCGCGATCGGCGTAGTAGTCATCGATGTCCTGGGTGCCGTCCTTCTTCGGGTCGAGGTCCTTACCCGCAGTCGCGGAAAGCCAGTCCATGCCCTGCTGGGCGCCGCCAGCACCATTGAGCAGGTAGAGCGTCGGGCGGGATTCATCGAAGGTGCCGTCCGGGGTGATAACCGCCAGCGGGACCTCGCGGCCGTCCATGGCCGGGGAGGTGGCCTTCAGGGGCTTGATGCGCGCGCGGTAGTCCGGGTACTTCAGGACGTAGCCCATCCAGTTCTTGGCGTCAGGCAGATCGGCGATCTTCACCTTGTCAAAGGTCTTGTTGGTGCCGATGGCAGCTTCGTACTCGGCGCGCGACGGTGAAGGCTGGCCGGCCTCGTCCTTGGGCAGGTACTGCTCGAGCTCGGCGTAAATATCGAGCGCGGAGACGTCAGACGGGGTGGCATCGCCTTGGATCTGTTCCGGCTTAATGTCGGAGGCGCCGGCGGTAGGGGCAGCGATCACGGCACCGAACGCGAGCGTGGTGGCCGCCGCGACGGTGGTGAGAGAACGCGCAAACTTCATGGATTCTCGCTTTCGTAGTGATGAGCTAAAGAAGTAGGGCCAGTCTAAAAGCTGCGGCGGACACGGGCCTTCAAAAGCGGTGGTGTGCTGGTAGAAGGCCGGTTCCGCAGATTCTAGAGAGTAAGGGCGACTCTAAACATAGCAAGTTACAGGGGTGAATGGTGGTATTGAAGTGAAAACCGTGTCATAATCTTCAAGCGATCTTCGTGGGCTACCGCGCCCCGATGTAACGCTGCGCCGCCACGGCCCGTTAGACATTGTGAAGATAGCCGTGGCGCTACCGCTAAGCAGCGCCACCGTTGAGCACCAGCAACTTCAGAAAGAAGAACCATGAACTTTTTTGATTCCATCCTCGTGTCCATCAACCAGGTGCTGGGCAAGCTCCTGCACGCCGGCTCTTCCTCCTCCTCCAAGTCCGCTCTGGAAATGGGCCTGTACTAAAGCCCACCTTCTGGGAGACCACCTGTAGGGAGTTCTCCAAGAGGGTTCTCCGCCAGCCTGCTGGCGCTTGATGCGCGCGGCCCCCGCCTCACCCACCGGCCTTTGCCACGGTGAGGGACGGGAGCCGTTGCTGATCGCGGGGTAGGGGAGCGGGGTTAGAGCGCCTGCACTCTGCGGAGCATTGCGGTCGACGTGTGCGCCTTGTCCCCCACAACATCGGGGGTGGTGAGACATCAGGCACAAAGTTCCGTATTCTGTAGGACGTGACTAATGAACATTTTGACGTTGTAGTACTCGGTGCGGGCCCCGGCGGCTACGTGTCCGCCATCCGCGCTGCCCAGCTGGGCAAGAAGGTTGCCGTAATTGAGAAGCAGTACTGGGGCGGTGTCTGTCTCAACGTGGGCTGCATCCCCTCCAAGGCGCTCCTCAAGAACGCTGAGGTTGCACACACCTTTAACCACGAGGCCAAGGCTTTCGGCATCTCCGGCGATGTCTCCTTTGACTTCGGCGTGGCGCACAAGCGCTCCCGCAAGGTCTCGGAGGGCATCGTCAAGGGCGTGCACTACCTGATGAAGAAGAACAAGATCACGGAGATCAACGGTCTGGGTTCCTTCAAGGACGCCAAGACCATTGAGATCACCGAGGGCGACGATCAGGGTAAGACCGTTACCTTTGATAACTGCATCATCGCCACCGGCTCCGTCGTGCGCTCCCTCCCGGGCGTGGAAATCGGCGGCAACATCGTCTCCTTCGAGGAGCAGATCCTCAAGGAAGATGCCCCGGAATCCATGGTCATCGTGGGTGCCGGCGCCATCGGCATGGAGTTCGCCTACGTCCTGGCCAACTACGGCGTGGACGTGACCATCGTGGAGTTCATGGACCGTGTCCTGCCGAACGAGGACAAGGACGTGTCCAAGGAGATTGCCAAGCAGTACAAGAAGCTCGGCGTGAAGCTTCTTACCGGCTACAAGACCACCGCCATTAAGGACAACGGCGATAACGTCACCGTGGAGGTCGAGTCCAAGGATGGCTCCAAGACCGACTCCCTGACCGTGGATCGCTGCATGGTCTCCATCGGCTTTGCCCCGCGCACCGAGGGCTTCGGCCTGGAGAACACTGGCGTGGAGCTCACGGAGCGCGGCGCCATTGCTATCGACGATTACATGCGCACCAACGTTGATGGCATCTACGCCATTGGCGATGTGACCGCGAAGCTGCAGCTCGCCCACGTGGCCGAGGCCCAGGGCGTTGTCGCCGCCGAGGTTATCGTCGGCGCTGAGACCCAGCTGCTCGGTGACTACATGAACATGCCGCGCGCCACCTTCTGCAACCCGCAGGTTGCGTCCTTCGGCTACACCGAGGAGCAGGCCCGCGAGAAGTTCGCAGACCGCGACATCAAGGTTGCTACCTTCCCGTTCTCCGCGAACGGCAAGGCGGCCGGCCTCAACGAGACCGCCGGCTTTGTCAAGCTCATCGCGGACGGCGAGTTCGGTGAGCTCATCGGCGGCCACATGGTGGGCTCCAACGTCTCCGAGCTGCTGCCGGAGCTGACCCTGGCCCAGCGCTTCGACCTGACCGCCGAGGAAATTGGCCGCAACGTGCACACGCACCCGACCCTGTCGGAGGCCATGAAGGAAGCTGCCGAGGGCATCGGCGGCCACATGATCAACCTCTAAAGGTTCGTTCACGGCTGTAGGCCACAGCGCCACAGCAATCAGCCCCCTCCACCCCGCAGGCACCGTCACGGTGCTGGAAGGGAAGGAGGGGGCTTCTGCGTGCCGGGGGAGCCTCGCGCGGCCCGCCCACGCCCGGAAGTGTCGGAGTTGGTCGTCTTAGTACGGGGCGACGGCGGAACGGTGAGCGTCGATAGTCAGCTCCTCGTTGATAGCCGGGAAGGCGCGCTGCGCGCAGTTCTGGCGCGGGCACGTGCGGCAGCCGGCACCAATGGGCGTGGCGGCGGAAAGGTCCTCCAGGTTGAGCCCCTTGCCGTACACCGTGCGATCCGCATGGCGAGCTTCGCAGCCCAGGCCAATGGCGAAGAGCTTGTTGGTGTCCCCAAAGCGGCCCTGCGGATAGCTCACCGTGCGGGAGACCCACAGGTAGTTGCGCCCATCCGGCATTTGCGCCAGCTGGCGGGAAATAGTGTTGGGGCGGGAGAAGGACTCGTAGACGTTCCACAGCGGGCACGTGCCCCCAGAGTTGGAGAAGTGCACGCCGGTGGCGGACTGCCGCTTCGACATGTTGCCCGCCCGGTCCACGCGCACGAAGGTAAAGGGGATGCCGCGCTGGTTGGTGCGCTGCAGGGTGGACAGGCGCGAGGCCACCGTTTCATAGCCCACGCCGAAGACGTTGCATAGATACTCCACGTCGTAGCCGGACTGCTCGGCCTCGGAATGCATGAGGGAATAGGGCAGGACGGTGGCTGCAGCGAGATAGTTAGCAATGCCGCGCCGGGCTAGGTTGATGGAAGCCTCGGAGGTGAACGGTTCCTCGTCCACCAAACCGTCGATAAGCGCGCCCGCCTCCAAGAATCCCAGCTCCGCTGCCATCCGGAAGGCGCGCTGCCCCACGGAGAGCCGGCTGGCCAGCCGGAACGTGCCGGAGTCCTTGTCAAAGCGGTGGAGTGTGCCGTCCATTCGGTCCGTGGTGATGATCTCCACGCCGTGGGCGGAGCTGAGGCGGTCCGCCAGGGCTTGCTCGGTCTCCCGAATGCGGAACTTTTCCACGCCAAGCTCCCCGGCCAGCGCCTCGGCGTGGTGGTCCAGCTCATCCAGGTAGTTCCGGCGGGCGTAGAAGAAGTCCCGCACCTCGTCGTGCGGCATGGACAGCGCCTGGCTGCCGTCGGAGCGGCGGGTATCGGTGGCCAGGGAGAGCTTGTCCCGGATGTTGCGATAGCGGCGGTGGATGTCCACCAGAGTTCGTGCAACGGTGGGGTGGTTGTACACCAATTCGGACAACTCCTGCAGCTCCACGGGGGAGGTGGAAATTTCCTGATCCTGGACCACATCCTGGATTTCTGCGAGCAGGCGTGAGTCATCATCGCGGGAGAAAAACGTGGCGTCCACCCCAAAGACCTCCGTGATGCGGAGGAGGACGGGCACGGTCAGCGGGCGCACGTCGTGCTCGATCTGGTTGACGTAGCTGGCGGAGAGTCCCAGGGTGGCGGCAAGGGAGGCCTGGCTGAGATCTCTTTCGCGGCGCAGCTGGCGCAGACGGGACCCTACGTAAGTCTTGCTCATGTGAGCTAGGCTACCTCCGGACATTTAGGCATAACAGTGCTTTTGCAAAGAAAGTGTGAAGCAGTTTAACTGTGCTGCAAAGCTGGGGGTAGCGTCGGGGTAGCTTGTTGCGGATATTAGGTGGATACCAAGCGAAAGTTTGACGCCTAAAGGGGTGGGGCCGTCACTTGCGCTACACCCTGTGAGGAAAGTCTCAACCGTGAAATGTTTACGCAACGGTCATATTGCGTAAAGGAAAGCGATCAAGGTAAAGCGGTATAACGTCGGCGCGATATAAGGCCATGCTTACCTTATCTACTTTCTACGGGTGCTCAGCGTGTGGGTAGGGCGGCTCCGAAACCCCGAAATTGAGTAGTAACCAGCGCGAAAGCCTGCGTAAGGTAAACGGGACTATGGAGGTGTCATGTCTGTAAAAAATCCTGACCGTGAAGCCCTCGCTCACGGCCGCATTACTAATGAAACGATTCGTCCTAAGCCGGGAATCCCGTCCTGGGCTTTGAAACTGACGATGGCTATCACTGGCCTGTTCTTCGCCCTCTTCGTCGTGGGTCACATGGCCGGCAACCTGAAGCTGTACCTGCCGGCACACGACGGCGAGGAAGCGCTCGACGCTTACGGCGAGTTCCTGCGTGATCTGGGTGCCCCGCTCATCCCGCACGGCCACACCCTGTGGATTATCCGCATCGTCCTGCTGGCCTGCGTGATCGCACACATCTACGGCGCCTTCGCCCTCACGGCGCGCTCCAAGGCATCCCGTGGCAAGTTCAGCCGCACCCACCTCATGGGCGGCATGGACTCCTTCGCCACCCGGAGCATGCTGGTCACCGGTATCGTGCTGCTGCTCTTCATCATCTTCCACCTGCTGGACCTCACCGTAGGCGTGCAGCCGATTGCTGCTGATGCCTTCCAGCACGGCGCGGTGAAGGCCAACATGCTGGCTACCTTCTCCCGCTGGCCGGTGACCATCGTTTATGTCATCGCCATGCTCTGCCTCTTCCTGCACCTCACCCACGGCATCCGCCTCGCCGCGTCTGACCTGGGTATCACCGGTGCAAAGTGGCGCGAGGTCTTTGTCATCCTGGCGTACATCATCCCGGCCGTGGTGTGCCTGGCCAACATTGTCATGCCGTTGTCCGTCGCCCTGGGCTGGGTTAGCTAAAGGAGATTTGAACCCATGACTAACGCGAACCCTTACTCTGCAGGTAACGCAGGAAACACCGCGCAGGCAGAGAGCGCACAGAACGCTCGGAACACTGCACAGTCTGACCTCAAGCGCGAGCACCCCAACTTCCAGCACCCGCAGTCCATCGTCCCGGGCGTCAAGCCGGGCCGCATCCTGGAGTCCCACGAGCCGCACGGCGTCCCGATGAAGGACATGTGGTCCTACCAGAAGGACCACATGGAGCTGGTCTCCCCGCTCAACCGCCGCAAGTTCGAAATCCTGGTGGTCGGCACCGGCCTGTCCGCCGGCTCCGCCGCCGCGGCGCTGGGTGAGCTGGGCTACAAGGTCAAGGTTTTCACCTACCACGATTCCCCGCGCCGCGCGCACTCCATTGCGGCGCAGGGTGGTGTGAACTCCTCGCGCCACAAGAAGGTGGATAATGACTCCGCCTACCGCCACACCAAGGACACCGTGAAGGGCGGCGACTACCGCTGCCGCGAGTCCGACTGCTGGCGCCTGGCATACGAGTCCATCCGCGTCATCGACCACATGAACGCCATCGGCGCCCCGTTCGCCCGCGAGTACGGCGGCACCCTGGCCACCCGCTCCTTCGGTGGCGTGCAGGTCTCTCGCACCTACTACACCCGTGGCCAAACGGGTCAGCAGCTGCAGCTGTCCACCACCTCGGCGCTCTACCGCCAGATTGGTCTGGGCAACGTGGAGCTCTTCGCTCACCACGATCTGCAGGACATCATCACCTACGACGACGGTGGCAAGAAGCGCGCCGGCGGCATCGTGACCCGCAACCTCATCACGGGTGAGCTCAAGGCCTTCACCGGCCACGCGGTCATCCTGGGTACCGGTGGTTACGGCAACGTGTACCACATGTCCACGCTGGCCAAGAACTCCAACGCAGGCGCCATGATGCGCGCCTACGAGCACGGTGCATACCTGGCCTCCCCGGCGTTCATTCAGTTCCACCCGACGGGCCTGCCGGTCAACTCCGAGTGGCAGTCCAAGACCATCCTGATGTCGGAGTCCCTGCGTAACGATGGCCGCATCTGGTCCCCGAAGAAGGAGGGCGACGACCGCCACGCCAACGACATTCCGGAGGAGGAGCGCGACTACTTCCTGGAGCGCCGCTACCCGGCCTTCGGTAACCTGGTCCCGCGTGACGTGGCATCCCGCGCCATCTCTCAGCAGATCAACGCCGGCCTGGGCGTGGGCCCGCTGCACAACTCCGTGTACCTGGACTTCCGCGACGCTATCCAGCGTCTGGGCAAGGACAAGATCCGCGAGCGCTACTCCAACCTCATCGAGATGTACGAAGAGGCTATTGGTGAGTCTGCGTACGAGACCCCGATGCGCATCGCCCCGACTTGCCACTTCACCATGGGTGGCCTGTGGACGGACTTCAACGAGATGACCGCCATCGACGGCCTCTTCGCCGCCGGCGAGTGCTCCTGGACCTACCACGGCGCGAACCGCCTGGGTGCTAACTCCCTGCTATCCGCGTCGGTCGACGGCTGGTTCACCCTCCCGTTCACCATCCCGAACTACCTGGCGGGCCACCTGGGTGAGGAGAAGCTGCCGGAGGATTCCGCCGCGGCGCAGGAGTCCGTGGCACGCGCGCAGCAGCGCATCGACCGCCTCATGTCCGTCCAGGGGCAGGACCCGCACGGCCCAGCGCACTACCACCGCCAGCTGGGCGAGATCCTCTACTGGGGCTGTGGCGTGTCCCGCAACGTGGAGGACCTCAAGGTGGCCATCGATAAGATCCGTGCCCTGCGCAAGGACTTCTGGGCCAACGTCCGCATTACGGGCGACGCTAACGATATGAACCAGGTGCTGGAGTACGGCCTCCGCGTGGCCGACTACATCGACCTGGGCGAGCTCATGTGCATCGACGCCCTGGACCGCGACGAGTCCTGTGGCGCCCACTTCCGCGACGACCACCTCACCGAGGACGGCGAGGCCGAGCGTGACGACGAGAACTGGTGCTTCGTCTCCGCGTGGGAGCCGGGCAACGCCGAGGGCGAGTTTATTCGCCACGCTGAGCCGCTGTACTTTGATTCGATCCCGCTGATGACAAGGAACTACAAGTAATGAAACTGACACTTGAGATCTGGCGTCAAGCCGGACCGACGCAAGAAGGCAAGTTCGAGACCGTGGAGGTCGCGGACGCCGCCGAGCAGATGTCCATCCTGGAGCTACTGGACCACGTCAACGAGGGCATGGTGGAGGCCGGCAACGAGCCTTTCGCCTTTGCCTCCGACTGCCGTGAGGGCATCTGCGGCACCTGTGGCCTCCTAGTCAACGGCCGCCCGCACGGCCCAGGCCAGAACACCCCGGCCTGCCAGCAGCGCCTGTTCCAGTTCAAGGACGGCGACAAGATCAAGCTGGAGCCCTTCCGCTCCGCCGCCTACCCGGTGATCAAGGACATGATTGTGGACCGCGCCAAGCTGGACCACGTCATGGAGCAGGGTGGCTATGTCTCCATGGACGCCGGCACCGCGCCGGACGCTGACACCCTGCACGTCAACCACGAGACCTCCGAGTACGCCCTGGATCACGCCGCCTGCATCGGCTGCGGTGCCTGCGTGGCTGCCTGCCCGAACAGTGCGGCCCACCTGTTCACCGGCGCCAAGCTGGTTCACCTCTCCCTCATGCCGCTGGGCAAGGAAGAGCGTGGCCGCCGCGCCCGCAACATGGTGGACGATCTGGAGCAGAACTTCGGCCACTGCTCGCTCTATGGCGAGTGCGCCGACGTGTGCCCGGCAGGCGTGCCGCTGACCGCTGTGTCTGCGGTTACCCGCGAACGTGCACGTGCTGCTTTCCGCGGCAAGGACGACTAAGCTATAGTCATTCACAGGATTAACAGGAACGAGAGAAAGTTTCAGGCATGAGCGACCTCAACCCGGCAGTTGCTGATCACCACAGCGAGACCTACCCGGAGTTCACCGGTAAGATTCAGGATTCCTACATCGAGGGCTACGACCCGGTGTCCTTCGGTGCACCGCACTCCTCCCTGCTGCGCACCTCCACCTGGGTGGGCATGGGCCTGGTTCTGTCGCTCCTGCCAGCCGCCGGCACCCTGATCTGGGGCCTGGGCACCTGGCAGTTCCCGATGGGCACCGCTGGCGCCGACTACCAGCTGCCGATCATCATCGGTGCTGTCCTGCTCGGCGTCGTGGCCGTCCTGGCCGTCGGCGGCATCCACTTTGGCCGCCGCTACTACCGCCAGTACCGCAAGGAAACCGGCCGCCTCAACTAGGCAACACTAGGACGTTGAACGCCTAAAGTTTCTGTACTGAACCAACCAACCCCCACCTCCAAACACACATGGGAGACCATGTGAGGAGGCGGGGTTTGTTGGTGTTTTGAGTGGGGTGCGGTGGGGGAGGGGACGCCTGTGCTTGGCGACGTCCCCCGGTCCCACCGTGTGTAGTAACAGTACCGGTGGGGAGGATAGCGCCTAATGGTGGGAACTGTCGCTCACGTAGGAAGCACGATGCCGCTACGCACTCTTAGTCTTCTCGCTGTACAGCTCGAAGAGCGAGGAGACGATGAATGTCTCCTTCTCGTCCCACGTAAGGTCATCGAGTTCCCACCCGTAAGCGCGTTCGACGGCCTTATCCAGAGCTTTGTGTGCTGCAGTGAGTTCCGGGTGCTTGGCTTCGTTGTCGGGATCATACAGATCCGCAAGCGTGCTTTCCGGGTAGAGGCTGCGAGCATTCAACACTTCTTGTGCGGCATGTTCGATGCTTTCTCGCTGAGATTGAGTTGGTTCGGGGAACACAAAATTGTTATAGACAATTGTATTGGCATAGCGGTAGTCCGACTTGAGGCGACCGGCAACAGTCCTCATCCAAGCATTGTGAGTTTGTGACATCAGAGTTCCGAAAATGAACAGAGATGTCGTTGGGATAAAATAAAACTGATTGCCCGGAATCAGACCGTTGGAAATGATTCCGAAGGGGACATACTTTCTCCGCGCAGTTGTAGCAACAGGAACCCCGATATAGTCTCGATCCTTAAATTTGCTGGTAGGCCTTAAAAGGTGAGGCTTATCTGCGAGTTTGTAAGCGTCACCTGTCGGGGTTTGTTCAAGCCTCCATGCTTTGCACTGCTTGACCCTCTCGCTTACAGCGGGTAAAGAGGCTAGTTCCTCACTTGTGATGGAAGGGAGCCAGAGACAATATCGATCAATTCCCTTCACGAATTCTTCCCCCATCGAGAATTTGCGAATCCATGGTTCAGCTTCCGGCTCTTTTTCCAAAAGGTGAGCTCTTTCTTCTGGGCTCAAGAGGAGGAACCCATTGTCAGTCGGCTGGAACCCCTTTGACATTGGTGGCACATTGCAAATGGGCTTTCGCGGCGCTCCTAGAAAGACAGAAGGAGCATCGGCAAGATACCCGTTAAGGCTTGTAGGGATGCTTTCAACAACTCCCCGAGAGGTATACTCCCAGGCTCGCTTGTTTTTCCATTCGGCCTGAGAAAAACCGGTGATGATGCAAACGACATGTGCGATATGCTCAGATTCGCTGTTCCACACAAATGAGCGGTGGGCGAAGTTGATGTGGTAGCCCATTTCGAAAATGGGTTGCCAGAGTGGAGTTACTTGCTGGCCTTGGCAGATGGAATTGGTAGAGACGAATGCGATGTCGCCGCCGTGACCATCCAAAAATTCTGCTGCGGTGCGGTGCCAGCAAGCCACGAAGTCGAGCTTTCCGCCGTTCTTACCGAAGACTTTTGTCCTGTCTTCCTTCTGGTCTTCATCGAGGCGTGACGACCCCACAAAAGGAGGATTACCAATAATGTAGTCGCAGTCATCTGGGTCGATCACGTCGGCCCAATCAATGCGGAGAGCATTGGCAGTCTTAATTTCTGGGGTCTCTTCGATGGGAAGTCGTACCGCAGACTGTCCAAAGGACTGATTGCAAAGATGATCCACCAGAAGCATCGCTGTTGATGCGACCTTTGCAGGCCACTCATTGATTTCGATGCCATGGAATTGGCGCATACTCATCTTGGACTTGCGTAAGGAATCGTCGGCAAACTGTAGGGAGTTACGGTTTCCAAGTTCTTTCAGGCGTGCACGTATCGCTCGGATTCCGTCGACCCTTTCGCCATTGGCGTGGAGGTCAAATGCTGCGTTGAGTTCAGCAAGTTCGAGCTCTTCGGCGCGGGTGATGATCTCATATTCAAGGCCACGCAGGTGCTTGTACGCCTGGATAAGGAAGTTTCCGCAGCCGCACGCTGGGTCAAGGAACTGTAGGTCGGCGATCTCGTCCTGTAACGCAAGAAGCGCGTCGCGGTCGTTGTAGGCATTTTCGAAGCGTTCACGCAGTTCGTCGAGGAACAACGGCTCGATAACTCGGAGGATGTTTTCCTCGCTGGTGTAGTGCTCGCCCTTCAAGCGAAGTTCGTCGAGATCAATTAGCTGCTGGAACATCGCACCGAAAATGTCGGGGTTGACCCGGCCCCAATCAAATTCTGCAGCCTTCAGTACTTGTTGACGGAATTCCTCGGTAAGAGGAGGAAGCTCGATACGCTCTTTATACATTCCGTCGATACGCCTGAAATTGGCATACTCAGTTCCCGCGTACTTACCCTTTTTCTTTATCGCACCGTCGAGCTCAGGATCGCAGACGACTTCAAAGAGCTCGGTAAGCTTTTCTGAAAGATTCTCGGCAGTGGTATTACGCAGAATCCACTTTTGGAACGTGTTATCTGGCCACATGTTGGTGTCATCGCCGAAGAACAGGAACAGGAGGCGGACCAACAACGAAGACGCAGTGCTGGTATCGCACCCCGCGTCCAGAAGCTGTTGGTTCATAATCTTCATGTGGCTAGAAGCCTGCTTGGAACGCTTGACGGCTTCGTCATTAAAGGCCTTGGCCATTCGCTCTTGAATCTCAAGAATGCCAATGGCTTCACCAATGGGAAGCTCAATCATGTCGAGGCGACGCGCCAAGTCTTCTCCGAGGTCCTCATCGCCGACCGTGTAGCGGTGGTGAAGGAGCTTTGTATTTGTTGCCGCGGTAGCACCGCGACGCGGCCAACGCCAAGACTGGTGAATGCCGTCGGTGAAGATCAAGAGACGGAGTTGAGAAGCCTTCTGGACTTCGGCATCGATAGTGCGTTGCTCCGGAAGAGTTGGAAGCTCATCCGATTCGACGACCCAGACGCGCAGTCCAGCCTGATCTGCAATTGGCTTTGCGGTGAAGGAGCGGCCCTCCTCAACCTCGACAGAGATGGGGGCTATGCTGCGGGGGACGTATCCCCAACCAAGCTCCTCAAAGAGCTCGGCGAAGCTACCAGAATCGACGTACGAGAGATAGTTAGACATTGGAGACTCCCATGCTGGCTACGATGCGAATTGCATCGGCCGACTTGTTAGTAGTGGTAGTGAGGATACCTTGCTCGTTGAGATTTGCGATGAGCTCAAGCAAGTCAAGGTTGGTTGTGCCTTGGCGTCGACGGGCGGTGCGAAGGCTATTAATTGCGACAGTGGTCAGCGGGGATTTGTACAGCGCATCGAGTGCCTCAGCATAGCTGGGATCACTATGGGCCTCGAGAGTCTGGCCGAGCCTGTTCCACAGGATTCGGCGCTCGCCACGAAGCCGTCCAGAGGTGTCCAAGTTCTTAGCAATGACACCGGTAATAAGCTCCCTAACCGCTTCATCATGTCCTTCACGGAGCGGTAGAGCTGCAGTCTCCGGCGTACATTTCAGAATTGCTAGGGCTTCCTGTCCCGTGAGGAGACTGCTTTCCCCTTGTGCGTTCTGCCAAGCGAAAGAATCAATGCCGGAATCGGTGGTAGCGCAACACAGGATTCCCTCTCGGTCTCCCGGTTGTGCCGGACGCGTTGTATCTACCAAGTCCGGCATACGCTCGATGCGACGACGCAACTTCGGATCGTCCTTGGTCGCTGCCTCCCAGATCTCATAAGCGTAGGAACTGGCATCAACATCTTCGGCAGTGGAGATGTCTTCGATCCGTCCGTCATAGAGGTCGGAGATTGCTTGGGTCTCGGTCGCCGTTCCGAAGAACTTCTCATCGGAGCCAAACGTAGCGGCGTTAGCCGCCAACCTTTCTTGAATGCGGCGGCGTAGGTTCAGCTGTTCTTCCAGCTCGCCGTGCACCATCGTGTACAGGAGCACCGTGTCAGATTCTTGTCCAATTCGGTCAACGCGCCCGGCTCGTTGAATCAGCTTGATGATCGCCCACGGCAGGTCGAAGTTAACAATGATGTGTGCTTGCTGCAGGTTTTGGCCTTCAGAAAGAACATCAGTTGCGATGAGAACTCGGATTTCATCTGCAGGAGCGACAGGCGCCTGGTCGTCACTTAAGCGATTCGTCTTTGGGGAGAATCGACGAGCGAGGTTCGTCGCGTCCTCAGACTCACCGGTAGCAACTCCGACCTTCTCCACTCCGAGTTCTCTCAAGCCTTTAGCAATGTAATTCGCTGTGTCTTTGTATTCGGTGAATACGAGAATCTTCTCGTTGGGATGCTTCTCATTTGCCAGGTCAACAAGTGCTCGCAACTTTGAGTCATCCGGAACCTTCCACTCTCCGTACCACTTCAATAGGTCCCGGATCGTTCGGGAATCTGCGGCAAGATCCTGTTGCAGGCTGTCTTTGAATAGTGACGAACTTACCCACCGAATGCCGCGGGGAGATTCGGCAGCCAACCTCGCATAGTCATCGGGGATAGTCGGGAAAGTTAACCCTCGTGGTGACACGTCCGCGAGCAGCTCATCGAAGTCAATATCGTCCTCCGACAAGGTAACCGGGTCGATGGTGCCGGCTGGGAGCGGAAGTTCGTTCTTCAAGGCGTAGTCAAATAGTTCGTTTCGCCGCAGATGACGAAACAGCGACAAAATGAAGCTGTGCCCGCTCGAGCTCAAGCGCTTGTAGAAATTCGTACGGACGAAGCCGACGACTTGGCCGCGAGAAGCCTCGAAATCTTCAATGAACTTCTTATCTTCAGGGCTAGCAAGATATTGCGCATCGGGGATGAGATGGTCGGTGAGGCTGTATCGCGGCAGCTTGAGACTTGCGAGTCCGTCAAGGGTTCTGTCGTCTGCCATCTTTGCCGCCGAGTCGTTCGCATCGAAGGCATGATTGACAGGCACTGCTTTACGCAGTGGGAAAGTAAACCGGCTGGCAACCGAACCGTCCGAGTTCTTGAACTCGAGATACTTCCGCCCTTCGCTGTCGTCCTTTGCATAATTGTTCAGAACGAAGCTGCGTGTGCGGCGAACGAGATGCTCACCCATGAGACGCCGCCAGTCCTCGGGCTCTTCAGACTTCCTGAACGCAGCGAGGGTGGAATGGGCCACCTCAAGGTTTTCGTAGAGATTGGGATTCCGCTGCAAGGCAAACTCAGGGGTTAGGCCGAGATCCTCGTCCTCGTCGAGGAACAAAGCCAACTGATTGGCTACATCTCCATATTTGAGGTTGTACGGAGTCGCCGTAAGGAGCAGCACGTGGCTTTCGTTCTCGTGGAGGTACTTCTGAACCGCGTTATAAGTGCGGGTTCCTTCGTTGCGCAGCGTGTGGCTCTCATCGACAATGACAAACCGGAAGCGTGGCAGTGTAGGGAGCACGGTATGAACCATCGAGTACGGCACCACACGACCCGGCAAATCGTAGGCCTTGAGATGCTCCTCCCACATTGATTGCAAGTTCTTTGGGCAGATGACTAGCGGTTGGAATCCGTGGTTATCCCGGAGCATCAGCGCTACTGCGATAGCCGTGAGAGTCTTACCCAGACCGACCACGTCACCGAGCATGGTGCCGCGTCGTTGCATGATGCGGCGCGCTAACGTCTTCACAGCGGTGGTTTGATGCTCGAGCAACTTGCCAGCGATCAATTCGGAGACGTTGTACTGGGCAAGACCAGCACGCACGTCTCGACTCATTGTGTGGCATACCTTGAGGTACACATCAAAGGGAGAGCGCAGTTGTGGGGAGGCCCAAGAGTCATCAATCACTTCTAGGATGTCAGCATCAATTCGAAGCGTGTAACGGTCTGACCAGAGTTCCTCAAACCAGTCCTTGAGCTCTTCTGTGGACGTACCTTCTGTTGTGTAGAGATTGAGCTCGAGGTTTTGATTTAAGCCAGCCCCGGTGAGGTTGGACGAACCTACAAAGCCAGCACTTGGGATATTCGGATCTTGGTGGTGAAGCAGATAGGTCTTGCCATGCAATGCTCGCCGTGTGTACACGCGCAGCTCTACCGCGCCAAGTTCAACGAGTTCGCGGAGGGACTGGAGGGTTTCTCGGTCCTTAGCCGTGGGGATTCCGGTCGCAAGCTGCGCTCGCAAATGCGCCTTGAGTGCTTCTCGAACCTGTGGTGCGCGTTCGCGAAGCGATTGGGTTTCGTCCTCGTTTGGGGAAATCTCTGATCGGAGTTGATCAATGATTTCCTCGTGCTGTGCGGGTAAGACCATGCCGACGAGAATTCGCGCGACCGGTCGATCTACATCTCCCGACTCGAAGCTCTCGCGGACCAATGAATCGAGGGACTGCCAACCGCGAAGAGCAAAATATCCCGTCGCAACATCAATTCGTTGATATGACGGGAAAAACTTCTGGAGCCCGGAACTGAGTTTCTTTTCAGGAGACTGGTTATCGTAGATAGAAGGCACGAAACCAGTTTACGGACAGGTAGTTGGCTGTAAAGCTAAATTTTTCTAATCGATCGTCTCCACCCCGCAACATGATCAGCATGTGGTTGTGCAGGTATCGGGGAAGTAGGCGCCTATGCGAGTGCACCCCTGAGGAGCCGCTCAATGCACACTCGGAATTCGCGCGGGGACAACTCGGCGTAATGGGTGGCTGGAGACCTACGGCGGGAAACTCGTCGAGAACATCGTTCAAGCAGTCGCTCGTGACTTCCTCGTCCACGCCATGACACTCGTCGCTCAGGCTGGGCAGCAGGACTGCCACTCGACGCCGATGGGTACGAATGCGACTACTACCGCAAGGATTAGACGCGCCAGAGTGGCAACTCGCGCCAGTTGTCAGGTGCTCCTGTGCGAGAAAACGGCACGATGGGATTGTGTGGGTAGGTGTGGAACAGCTTCGGCAGCCGTTCGGCTGGAGACAAGTCCAGTTGGCGGTGCAAGTATTGGATAAGGGAGAGCTGCCCGAACACGCGATTCATTCCTTCAGCTACCGGAGCCAGCCTGACGTCATTGTTCAGTTTCGGTTTGATGTCGTAAACGCGGTTGAACATCCTTGCATGATGAGCTGCGTAATTACGCAGAATGTTCAAGGATTTCAGCCATGATTCAAGCTGAGGACCAGTTAGATCGCAGGGTTGGGCAATCCGTTTGCGCACGATATTGGGCGACATACCGTACAGGTATGACAGCATTCCCCAATCCAAGATTTCGACGGCCGCCCAGATGGGTAGAGCCCCGCCATATTTTGATTTGTGGTGGGCGACGAAGTCCTCCTTCGACGCTTTCAATGCCGACTGGTACTTTCTCAGCCACACCTTATGCACGCGACGCCCGTCTTTGTTTCGCTGCCGTGCCCGGGCGCTCAAACGTTGGGGATCCAAATAGATCAGCGGGTCAAGGCGACCCAGTTCGTGACCAAGCTTGGTTCGAATAGCCAACTCCACGCGATCAAGCTCGATGAACACGCTGTGGCGCAATTGTTCGTCAAACCCATAGAGAGCTACCACCAGGTCAAACGATGCTCCCTCAACGAATTCATCTCGGGCAGTACCGTCGCCTTGGGAGAAACGGCGCATCGGGTACCAGTATCCGGACAAGCGGTAGTAGTTCAATCGCGCCAACAGCGTCTCAGCATGCTGGGGATCATTCACTCGCATCCCACGCTGACGAAGCAATTCGACCTGTTCACCGTAGGTCTTGAACTGCTTCACCTGCTCCACGCGCACCCCTGTTTGATACGAAAAACGAAGACCGGCCCTGGACTCCCACCGAGGCGGGCAGCGGAACCGGTCATGTTGACTACAAGGCTATCCGGTTGGTAGCGCCGAAGCAAGAGCACGGGGCACGAAGCTATCGGTACGTTCACACACCAGTGTGCCCTCTGACACGTCCGGATTTGTCGGTGCTCGGGGGCGTATGGCCGAGAGCCTTCCTCACACCGTGTCCGGTTTCGGTGCCTGCCGTGCCTGACAGATGAGAGCCCGGCGCATCCCGAGGACACCAGATGACCACCACTGCGCTTCTTGATATCGGAATACTGAAGAAGAAGATCGAAGGATACCCCGACCCGACCTGCTACCGGGTGCTGAAAGCGATTCAGCGCGCCGAGATCGACTGGGCCCACCAGATGGACATCCCGATCCGCTTCTTCGACGCCGACCTCCAGGAGGTTCACCTCATTCTGGTTGGTGCCTTGGGCCAGAGGTACTCTCATGAAGCACGGGTGGCCTATGTAAGCGCATCCCTGAGCAGCCGCTCAACGCACACCCTGAATTCGTGCGGGGACAACTCGGTGTGCGGGCGGCTTTGGAGTATGTAGCGTGATGTTAGGGTGCCGAGCAATACCGTCGACAAGCCGATGACTACGTCGTGGACGCCATGCAATCCTTCGGCGGGGCGGCTGAACTGCATGCATTCCCGGAGGGCAATATCGCTATTGACGCTGCCGTGCTCTTGGCATCCTGCGTAGTGCTGCTCGGGATTGCGTCGCTAAGCTTGCGGCGCCGGACGCCGTAAATCTCACAAAGCAGGGCCGGTGGCGATGGCACGTCGAGCGTGTCCGGCACGCGCACTAGAGTTAATGGACAAAGCTCCACCCTCTACGCCCAAGGAGAACTCATGACGCACCGCGCGGACGCAGGATTCGAGATGGCTGACTCTGCGGTCTCGCCTGCCGCATCGGCGTCGGCAAGCACTGCCCCGGTGCCGCAGGCCGGCAACCAGGAAGAGCGCCGCGCGGACCTGCGCCGCTGGAAGGCGATTGCGCTGTCCTTCCTGGTGGTTGCGGCAGTGATCTTTCTGGGGTGCTCGTGGTGGCAAGCGTCGGCAAGCGGAGCTCCCGTCTGGGTCGGCTACGTGCGGGCGGCAGCGGAGGCCGGCATGGTCGGTGGACTGGCGGATTGGTTCGCCGTGACCGCCCTGTTCCGCCGGCCCATGGGCCTGCCCATCCCGCACACCGCGCTCATCCCCAACAACAAGGACCGCGTGGGGGATGCGCTCAAGGACTTCGTGGAAGAGAACTTCCTTACCGCGGATGCACTCAGCGCCAAGGTGCGGGAGGCAGAGATACCGCTGTGGCTGGCGCGCCAGGGCGTGGAGCCCGGCAAGGCTGAGGAAGTCTCCGCGTGGATTGGTGAGCGCGCCGCCAGTGTGGTCGCGGACCTGGATGCCGCCGAGGCGGAGCAGTTCATCAAGACCCAGGTCATGGACCGCCTGGCAGAACCCGAGTGGGGCCCGCCGCTGGGCCGGCTGCTGGAGGGCTACATTGCGGACGGCAAGGCGCGGCCGCTGGAAGATGACCTCATCGAGTGGGCGCACGGCAAGATCCTCGGCATGGAATCCACGGTGGTCACCGCCATTGATGAGCGCATGCCCGGCTGGGCGCCGCGCTTTGCCCGCGAGATGGTGGGGGAGAAGGTCTATACCGAGCTGGTGGAGTTCGCCAACGACGTCCGCCACGACGGCAACCACGAAGCGCGCCTGGCCATCCGCCGCAACCTGTCCAAGCTGGCCTCTGACCTGCAGTGGGATGAGGACATGCGCGGGCGCATCGAGGGCATTAAGCAGGAGATGCTGGCCTCCGATCAGGCACAGCAGGCGCCCGCGGCCATGTGGCGCACGGTGTCCACCACGCTCATTGAGCAGCTCAACGACCCGGACTCCTTCCTGCGGCAGAAGATCACGGTGAAGGTGAAGGAGCTGGCGCACCGCCTGCTGGAGGACTCCGAGTTCCTGGCCCAGGCCAACGCGCTGGTGGACAAGGCTGCGCGCTACGCGGTGGAGAAGTTCGCGCCAGAAATCATCGCGATTATTCCGGAGACCATCAAGCGCTGGGACGCGGAGGAAGCCTCCCAGAACATTGAGCTCATGGTGGGCCGCGACCTGCAGTTCATCCGTCTCAACGGCACCGTGGTGGGTGCGCTGGCTGGCCTGGTTATCTACACTGTTAACCATCTGCTTTTTGGTATCTAACAAGGAGTTATGACCATGTCCGTATTTGATTCTTTTAAGAACGCCGGCTCCTCCGCGTTCGATGTGGCCAAAGACTTCGGTGGCCGCTTCAAGGAGGAACGCCAGCAGCAGGCCCAGGATGCGCAGGCTGACCGTATTGCGCGCGCCGCTGACAAGGCTGGCATGGGTACTGGCACTGCGAAGGAGGAGTCCTTCCTGGATCGCGTGACCACTACCGCGAAGAACTTTGGTGATTCGGTGTCCTCCGCCGCCCGGGAGACCCGCAACTCCGAGTCCTTCCAGAAGGCCCGCACGGATCTCACCAGCGCCTTCGATGAAGCGCGCGAGGGCGTGCAGGACGCGGTGAACAACGCCAAGGAGCGTCGCGCGGAGGGCCAGCAGTCCTCCGGTCAGCCCGGCGCCACTGGCTCCGCCGATCCGCTGAACCCGTACGCACAGAAGCAGCAGCCTAAGGACAACAACATCATCGACGGCGAAGTCGTCGACGAAAACTAACTGATGGCCATCTACCTTTTCCTCAACATCCTCAATAAGATCCCGATGTGGATCTTCGCCGCGGTCTCACTCTTCGCGCTGATCGGCGCGGTCCTGGCGGCGCTCACCCGGGAGGACGCCTTCCGCGCCGGTGACCGCCAGAACAAGTGGGTATGGGTGGCCCTGCTGGGTGGTTCGGCGGTGCTGATGAACCTGCCGCTGCCGTTCGTGTCCTGGGTGGGCGCGATCATCACCGGCATCTACTGGTTCGACGTGCGCCCGCAACTAAAGTCCATCATCCGAGGCGATTATTTCTACTGATGCTTAACTTGCTGTCTGCCTCCCTCGAGGAGGTCCAGAATCGCGCGCCGGGGCAGCGCGTGGTGGTCTCACCCCACCACGTCCTTGCCGCCGCGCAGGCCGAGCACACCGTAGCCGTGGCCGGGTATCCCACCGGCCGCCACCACTCCCTAGTCAAGGCAGCGGAGGCGCGCCTGGCCGTGCAATCGGGCGCGGCCGAGGTGTGGGTGGCAGTGGATGCACTACTTGCCGATTCCACCGCGTTGCTCTCGGAGCTCGTCACCCTCCGGGAAGCCTGCCCGCTGCCCGTTAAGCTGGGGCTGATTCTTCCCGTGCGTTCCGTAAGTTCTGTGGAGGACCTGGCCCACGCCGCGGAGCAGGCGGGCTATCAGTGTCTCGTCGTTTTAAACGACGGAGACGCAGAAAACCCCGCAGCAGAATCTGCCGCGGGGCTCAGCCAGTTGCCGGTCGTGCGCCTTTAGCGCTGCTCGGTCGTGCCGGCGTTTCCGGTGTTGTTGCCGGCGGAGGCCTGGTCCAGCTCGCTCATCGGCACGTCGTGGCCGGAGAGGGTGACGGTGAGCTCGCCGGAGCCCACGTCGATGGAGTCGAAGGTAAGCGCCTGGCCGGCCAGCTGCTCAGACATGCCGTCCTGCAGGGCGTCCGAAATCGCGGACGTGGCCTGCTCCGGGAGGTCGAAGCCGAAGAGGGAGGCCTTCTCCGCGTTGATGGCCAGCTGCCCGTCGTGGACCTCCGGCTTGAGGGCCAGCTCCGCCAGGCCACCGGCGAACTGCACGGTGAGGTCATCCTCCGCGTCGTTGGCGGTAATGGCGGTGACCACGAGGTTGCCCAAGGTATCGTTGCCGGACTGCTCCGCAATCGCCTTCTGGAAGGTGGCCAGCAGGAACTGATCCGGCACCGTGGTGGAAGCCCGCAGCGTGCCCGCCACCGGCTCTTGGGACAGGGTCATGTCCTCCACGTGCACGTCCGCTGCCGGCTGCCCGCTGATCTGCGTGCCGTCGATCTGCAGCGTGGAGGGAGTCTTCATGTTCATCTCCGGCACCTTGCCGTTGAGCATGCCGAAGATCATGGGGCTGGCGCCGAAGCTGACATCCGGGTCCTCGGGGGACTCGATGCCCTGTTCCTTCGCGGAGTCCGTGAACTGACTCTTCATCTGGGAGCCGATGAACCAGCGCAGGCCAAGCTCGGCGATGAGGATGAGGAGCAGGAACGCCACGAGCACGCCAATGAAGATTTTCCAGGCGGTCGCGGCACGAGATTTAGAAGAAGCCATGCCTACCAGTGTGGCGCATGTGCTTGGAGTTAGCCAACTACAACGTCCCAATCCACTGTGAGCACGTTATCCCGCAGGCGGCGGTGCACCGGGTGGACTGGGACGGTCTGGCGTAGCTGGGTGCGAGCCATACGCCAGCGCACCCGCGGGCCGTACGGTGCCCAGCCGGCGGCGCGATCCCAGGCGTCGTCAGCCGCCTGCAAGAGCTCGTGGATGGGCTCGCCCGGCACGTTGCGGTGAATGAGAATCTTAGGCAGGCGCTCCGCCAGGTCGCTGGGGCGCTTCACGTCGAAGGGATCCCACGCCAGGGTCAGGGAGCGGGGGCCGTCGGCGCCCAGCAGCACCCAGGCCGCCCGGCGCCCCAGCTCGTCGCACGTGCCCTCCACAAAGAACCCGCCGGGGGCCAGTCGCGAGGTCACCGTGGACCACGCCTTGTCCACCTGGCCCACGTCGTACTGGCGCAGCACGTTAAACGCGCGGACTAGCTGCGGGCGGTAGCCGGCCAGCTCGAAGCCACCCAGCTCAAACGTCACGCCGTCGCGCGGCGGCAGCACGCGCTCGGGGGAAATCTCCAGGCCTGTCACCCGCGTGGCCGGGTTGACGCTGCGCAGCCAGCCGGCCCACTCCACTGTCGTGGTGTGGGAGGCGCCGTAGCCCACGTCGAGCGCCAGCGGTTGCTTCGTGGAGCGCAGCAGGGAGGAGATCTCCGGATGGGACACCATCCACCGGTCGCAGCGCCGCAGCCGGTTGGGGTTGGTCGTTCCCCGGGTAATAACGCCAAAAGGCCGACCCGCACTGTCCTGAGCTTTCAGGTTGTGTGCGTGGTCGGCCATGACAACAGAGTCGTTCTAGAACGTTGCTGTAGAACGAGTCTTAGAGGTTAGCGGCAATCCACTCTTCGGTGAGCTTGGCCTCGTTGGTGTAGAGCTCCTGCAGAGCCTCAGCCACCTTCGGCTCGATGGCAGCGCCCATCATCGGGATGTTGACGGACACCTCGGTGACGTAGTCCAGCACGGTGGTCTCGCCCTGGGCCTTGTAGGTGATATCGCCCTTGAAGTCGACCGGGGTGCCCTTGACATCGGCGGTGAAGGAGACGGACATCTGATCATCGACAACCTCGCCGATGGTCACGGTGCGCTTCTCCTTGAGGGACTGGGACACCATGGCGCGCACTGCCTCCGGCAGCAGGGAGGTCGGCAGCACCTCATACAGCACGGCGGTGTTGCCGGTGAACTCGTGCACGGTGCCCGGCTCCGGGGAGAGCTTGGCAGCGATGTGCTCCCAGTAACCCTCGGTGGTGAGGGCCTCGTGCACCTTGGCGATGGGCTGGTTGATGGTTACGGTGTTTTCGCTACGGGTTGACATGAGTTACAGACTACCTTGGTACACGTGTTAGATAAATTTATGACTCTCGCTGACATTGACGGTGTGGAGCTCGATTCCGAGACCACGTTTGCTGATCTCACCACCCTGCGCATCGGTGGATCCCCGCTGGTGACGGTGCACTGCGCCAGCTCGCAGGCGGCCATCGAGGCGTTGACAGTGCTTGACGACGCCTCCCAGGACTACCTGGTCGTCGGCGGTGGCTCCAACCTCGTGGTGGCGGAGGGCCCGCGGGATGTCGTGGTCGTACGCCTGGATTTCGAAGACATCGACGCCTCCGTGGCCAGCGGCATCGTCCGCGCGGAGGCAGGTGCCGTGTGGGATGACGTGGTGGCCCTGTCCGTTGAGTGCGGCCTGGGCGGTATCGAGTGCCTCTCCGGCATCCCGGGCAATGCGGGGGCTGTGCCGGTGCAGAACGTGGGCGCGTACGGCGCCGAGACGTCCGACGTCCTTACGCAGGTCTACCTTTACGACCGCTCCACCCGCACTGCCTCCTGGGTGCCGGCGGCCGACCTGGAGCTGTCCTACCGCTATTCCAACCTGAAGTTCACCGGCCGCGGCGTGGTGCTGGCCATTGAGCTGCAGCTCACCACCGACGGCCTGTCGAAGCCCCTGCGCTTTGGCCAGCTCACCCAAACCCCCGGGGAGCGCCGCGGCGTGGCCGAGGTGCGCGCCCAGGTGCTGCAGCTGCGCCGCAGCAAGGGCATGGTGCTCGACCCGGAGGACCATGACACGTGGTCGGCCGGCTCCTTCTTTACCAATCCCATCGTGGAGTCCCAGGTGGCCGATTCCATTCAGGTCACCGTCCGCGCTGCCCGGGGCGACGAGGATGCGGACCGGATGCCCCGACACGAGGTGGATGGAACCACCACGTCGGGAGAGGACGCCGCGCAGGAGAAAAGGGAAAAGCTCTCCGCCGCCTGGCTCATCGAGCGCGCCGGCTTTGCCAAGGGCTACCCGGGCGAAGGGGCCGGTGCGCGGGCGACCCTGTCCACCAAGCACACCCTGGCCCTGACCAACCGCGGCGAAGCAACCGCGGACGACATCGTGGCGCTGGCCCGCGAGATCCGCGCCGGGGTTCAGAAGGCCTTTGGTGTCACGCTGGAGCCGGAGCCCATCTGGCTCGGGGTAGAAATATAAGTGCGAAATATTTAAAATAGCGTTGAATTGCTAGCTTGCCGCCGCACACACTAGGCGGCCAGAAAGGACCTCGCATGTACATCCCCAAAAATGTACTCTTTGCCATCCTTCTCTTTGTTTCGGCCCTTCTTTGCGCGGCGGCGATCCTGCTAGTCCCAGGCCTGTTCGCGGAGTTCAGCGCAGCGCGCTGCACCTTGATGGCGAGCGTCTTGGGGCTCGGCGTCGCCGGGCTGTTCTTCGCGCGCACGCAGATCCGGCGACTTGGGTCCTAAGGCAGTTCGAAGCCCAGCCCCCGATACCACGGCCGCTTAGGCCATGACGTTGAGCCACTCATCCTTGGCCGCCAGGAAGTTGCGTGCGGCCTCCTGTGCGCCCTCGAGGGAGTGGTGTTCGCCCCAGCCGCACTGCACCTCGTTGGCGGCGGGAACCTCGGTGGCGTTGAGGATGTCATTGAGCGCGCCCTCGACGGCGCGAAGCAGCTCGTCCTGCTCCATGCCGTTGGTGATGGCGTAGAAGCCGGTGCGGCAGCCCATCGGAGCAAAGCCGATGAGCTTGTCGGTGTAGTTGCGCATGAAGTTGGCCATCATGTGCTCTACAGAGTGCAGGGCCTTGGTATCCAGGTGCTCCTGATTGGGCTGGCAGAAGCGCAGGTCATACTTGATGATCTCAACCCCGCCGCCCAGGTCGGTGCGGTCGGCCACGCGGATGTAGGGGGCCGCGACCTTGCGGTGGTCGAGCTCGAAGGACTTGACGTTGATCTTGTTCTCGGTGCTGTTGCCAGTGTTGTTCTCAGTCATACTTGCCCAGTGTAACTACTGCCGGCGTGAGCCCCGAGTGTCTTGCCCCTGAACGCGGGCTGTACCGCATACGCTGGACAGATATGAGCGACGAGGAGATTCGCGGCAACGCAGTCCCGGCCGAGGAACCAGACACCATCGTGCCGTGGAAGAGTTCGACGATCCTCGAGGTCCAGGGCCACGTCGATGGGCGCGATCCTTTTGCCAAGGGAAACCGCCTGCGCGGGGAGAGCTGGAGCCTAGTCCTGCGCCGCACGTGGAATGACTTCTTCCACGACGCCTTCATGGACCGCGCCGCGGGGATGACCTACTTCACGCTCATGGCCTTTGCACCCACGGTGCTGGCCGCCTACTCCATTGCCACACTTATCTTCTCCTCCCGCAAGGCAGAGGTGGAGGAGCTGACCTCGGAGTTCATTGAGCAATACATCCCCAGCTCCCTGTCGGAGGAGGCCAACTCCCTGGTGGGGGCCATCATTGGCTCAAGCTCCCAAGGCACACTGGCGCTGACTATTTCCCTGGCCATCTCCCTGTTTTCCGCCTCGGCGTATGTGCGGGCCTTCTCCCGCACCGCCAACACGGTCTACGGCCGCGTGGAGGGCCGCGGGATCATCCGCACGTGGGCGCTCATGTGGGGCCTGACCGCCATCATCGTCGTCGGCGCGGTCGTCGTACTCTTTGCCAACCTGCTGCGGGACACCATCGTCAGCGAGGCTATCTATCCCCTCGCGCGCCAGGTGGGCATGGAGGATACCGCGACCTACCTGGTCAAGATCTTCCTCCCGGTGTGGAATTGGCTGCGCTTCCCCGTTACGGTCGTCGTGGTGCTCACGCTCATTGCGGTGCTGTACCACTTCAGCCCCAACGTGCGGCCGAGCCGCTTCCGGTGGATCACCTACGGTTCCGTGGTGGCTCTGGTGGGCACCGTGGTGTCCTGGGGCCTGGTGGGCCTGTACCTCAAGTATCTGGCCGGGGCCAGCGCCTACGGCGCCATCAGTACCGTCCTGGCGGTGTTCGTGGCCATCTGGCTGATGAATACCGTCCTCATCATCGGCATCAAGATCGACGCCGAGGTGCTGCGCGCCAAGGAGCTGCAGCTGGGCATGCACTCGCAGCGCTTCATCCAGGCCCCGCCGCGCTCCGATTCCTCCTCCACCGCGCAGGCCCGCGCCCAAAAGCGCCTAGAGCACAGGGCGATCGAAATCTATGAGAGAGCGGAAAACAAGGAGCCGGTGCAGGACAGCGGCTCTGCCGAGACTTCGGCTTAGGTGTTCTCGAACGCCTCGGTGGGGTAGGTATCGGTGGCCTCGCCCGGGTACCAGCTGGAGTCATTGGTGGCGTAGGGGTCCTCATAGGTGGCGAAGATGCCGAAGGTGAGCGCCATCATGACGATGGCGCTGAGAATGCCGCCGACGATGGTGGAGATCAAGGCAATCACGCCCCACAGCTTGGACTTGTTCTCCAGGCACAGTGCCACGATGCTTAAGACGAAGGCGACGAAGAGCACCACCCAGCCGAGCACGAAGATGAATGGGATGCAGGAAAGCAAGAATCCCACGATGGAGAGGATGAAGGCGACAATGCCGAGGACGTTGGTTTCCTTCTTCGGCGGCTGCGCCTGGTCGTAGGACGGGTAGGCCTGGTGCTGCTGACCGTATGGCGCGGAGTAGGAGCTTCCGGGGGACTGGTTCGAGGAGGAGTGCGGGAAAGGCTGCTGCGTCATGGTTTCCTAGTGTAATGCGAGAATAAGGCGAGGGAAGAAGGGGCGGGCAGGCGCTCGGGAGACCTCTCGCCCCGGCTGTGTCTTCTAGGCCTTCTAGGCCGTGAACGGCTTGTCCCCCAAGGAGAAGTAGACCGGCGTCACGGTATTGGGGAGGTACGCCTCGATGCGTCCGTCGTACGGGTTGTCCTCCGGCACGGTGGCAACGATGGCGCCGCTCCTCGTCTCACCTGGCCGGAACGGGTAATAGGTGCTGAAGTAGCCGTCGAAAGAGTGCAGGTGGTGCGTAACGCGGAGTTCGCCGTCGGGGTC
Organism: Corynebacterium tardum; assembly: GCF_046717785.1. Taxonomy (NCBI): domain Bacteria; kingdom Bacillati; phylum Actinomycetota; class Actinomycetes; order Mycobacteriales; family Corynebacteriaceae; genus Corynebacterium; species Corynebacterium tardum. Next base: position 337,649 of record NZ_CP177104.1, read on the forward strand.
CTGGTAGCCCGCCGAGGAGGTGGCCTTCGCGGCCTCCTCGGTGCCGTCGTAGCGCATGGTATAGGTGAAGGTGATGTACTTCCGGCCTTCCTGCGGCTTGTCGTTCTTGGGGCTGGCCGCCGCGACGTCCTCGTTGGCATCCATATTGATGTCGGTCACCAGGAGGGACCAGTCGCCACTGCGCGCGACGACGCCGGGCTCTATCGGTGCTGTGTGGGAACCAGGCTCGCCTTCTGCGATGGCGTCATACCTGCCGCCGTCGAGGTCTAGTTCCACCGTCTCGCGGCCGTCCATGATGTGGTTGTCCTGCGGCGGGGGAGCGTCCTTCAGGTCGGGGGTGGGCGTTGTCGGTGCTGCTTCCGGCACTGGATCCGCGGGGTCGGCGCTGTGAAACGTCAGGGTGGCGATGGTGGTCAGCACCGTTCCCACCAGGGCGAGGAACATTGCGGCGGCGCCGAGCGCGCCCGACCTCTTGCTCACGGCCAGGGCAATGAGGCCGCATAGGAAGCCGAGGGCGAGCACGCACCAGTTGATAAGCCCCGCGCCGAATACGCAGCCAAGGATGCCGCCGAGGACGGAGACCAGAATGGCGGCAAGCCCCAGGACATCCCGGGGCTTCTGTGTATTCAGTGGATCGGACTGTGTATGCGGCGGATTCGGAGACAGAGTCATGGCGGCAGAGCCTTCGCGGTGAGTGCAGGGACGGGGCAGGTAGAAGTGATAATAATGGCGGAATGGGACTTCTGCTCGCCGGGCGGGGGTGCCTTGGTTTTCCTCGCCGCGCGGAGTGCGGCAACCTTTTGTATCCTTGGCTGCACTGCAGCAACTCGGGGGAGAGTGATGCTTTTCGGGGACCTCATCACCAGCTTGCTCAGTGGACGACACCAATAAATACCTAGGGGGGACCATGTCTCACACTGCACCTGATACCTCAACGAACAAACCTGCCAAGATTCCCGCCCGCCTGAGCAGGCGGCGCGTGACCAAGGTGATGGAGAAACTAGCCGGCACGCTGGATAAGAACTACCTGGGCCTGCCCACCATCCGGATCCCGGGCGGCTACATGAGCATCGACGTCAACGATGAGCGGGGCGGTCTCTGCGTCCTGGGCTACTGGGGTGGCACGGTGTGCTTTGATCCGGACCGGAAGCCGTTGCGCATGGACATCAACGATCTCAACGGCGGGGGAATCTCCGGCAACGTCGTGGCGGAGACCTGCGGCAGCTCCCAGGAGCACTCGCACCTGCGCGTCTTCGCGGCGCCGTACTTGCCGTCGACAGCCACGAACGCGCAGCTGAAGAGCATTGTCTCCGCCTACGCGAAGTCCTTGTCGGAAGCGTTCGAGCTCTTCGATGACCTCTTCCCCGAGCACCCCTCGCAGCCCCTGCGCGGGGCGGCGCTCAAGCCCGTGCCCACGCACTATTTCAGCGAGGCCTACGAGGTATCCGTGGTCGGGATGTGGCGCGTGCACCAGCGCGCCACGCGCCTGGCCATGGTGGGCACCCCGGTGTACGTGCTTAATCATGGGGACGGCACCGTGAGCATCATCATCGATGACCACACGATCACCGTGCAGGCGGCGACCGATGACTCCGGCGATATCGAGCTGAGCCTGGTCACCCCCTCCGGCCGCTGCGTGTGCGACCTCGACTCGCTGGTGCGCTGGGCGGAGCTTAAGAACGCCGATCAGTACGCCGTCTCCGCCCGCATTGAGGCGGTGCACGTGGACGCCGAGCTTGCCGACGACGACATCCTCGCCCTCGACGGTGAAGAAGACCTCGTCCTCGTGACCACCGCGCGCATCCCCACCGGGTGGGGCTACACGGACGCGCAGCTGGATCACCAGCTCAGTTCCCTGGTGAGCCAGCTGTTGTGGGCCGGCGAGGAGTTCTATGACACCTTCAACCCGGGCCGCTTCACGCGCTACGTCGACCGCGCGGCCTAGGCCTTCGCGTGCTCCTCGATGAGCGCCATCAGCTCCTTCTGCACCTCGCGGCGGCGAACCTTGCCCAGCTGGTCTGAGGCGAGGTGCTCGAAGTGGTAGAAGCGGCGGGGCACCTTGTAGCGGGTAAGCCGCTCGCGGCAGTAGTCCTTGAGTCCCTCGGGGTCGAGCACGGCGCCGTCGTTAAGCACGATGCACGCCACCACGTCCTCCGAGCCGTCCTCGCGGGGTAGGCCCACCACGGCCACAGAGTTGACGTCCGGGTGCTCGCAGATGACGTCCTCCACCTCGGCCGGGTAGATGTTGAAGCCGCCGGTGATGATCATCTCCTTGATGCGGGAGACGATCTTGATGAAGCCGTCCGACTCCATAATTGCCATGTCGCCCGTGCGGTACCAGCCGTTGTGGAAGGCATTCTCGGTGGCCTCCGGCATGTTGAAATAGCCCTTGAACACCTGCGGGCCGCGCACGAGCAGCTCGCCCGCCGTGCCGTCCGGCTGTGTTTCATCCAGGTTGTCCGGGTTGCCAATGCGCACCTCCGTATCCGGGAAGGGGATGCCGATGTAGCCCGGGCGGCGGTTCTTGTTGAGTGGGTTCGCGGTGACGATGGGGGAGGTCTCCGTCAGGCCGTAGCCCTCCACCAGCAGGCCGCCGGTGAGCGCCTCCCACTCCTCGACGATCTCCTGCGGCAGCGCGGCCGCGCCGGAGAGGCTGTTGTTGATGCCCTTGAGGTCGATGCCCTTCTCCTTGGCCGCCTCCATGACCTTGGCGTAGATGGTGGGCACGCCCGGCATCCAGGTGGGGCGGCGCTTCTTCATGATGTCCAGCAGGAGCGGGATCTTCGGCGCGGGGGTAAGGACGAGCTCGCCGCCGATGTGTACGCCGAGGGCCGCGATGAGCGTGAGGCCGTAGACGTGGAAGAGGGGAAGTGCGGCCAGCATGCGCTCGGGCTTGTCCCCTAGCTCCGGCACCCAGGACTCCGCCATCTTCATGTTGCAGTACAGGTTGGAGTGGGTCAGCTGCGCGCCCTTGGGCGTTCCGGTGGTGCCGGAGGTGTAGAGGATAAGTGCGGTGTCGTTGAGATCCACCTCCGGGTCGGGGAGGTCGTGGCCGTAGCCGCCGATGGCGCGGCCGGTCAGCGCGCTCCACGGCACGGTGTTGGGAGCGTCGACGGAGAGCTCCTCGCGCTTGTCCTTGATGAAGGGTACCGGCAGCCGCAGGAGCAGCTGGGTGCGGCGCGGCATGGCGTCGATCATGTTGACCGTCACGATGGTTTCCAGCGGGGTGGAGCTGCGCAGCTTCTCAAAGGTCGGCGTGGCCTTGTCCCACACCACGGCCACGCGGGCGGCGTGGTCCTTGAACAGCGGCTCCAGCTCCGCGGCGGTATACAGCGGGTTGTGCTCCACTACCGTCGCCCCCAGCTTGAGGATGGCGTAGAACACCGCCACGTGCTGCGGGCAGTTGGGCAGGGCCACCGCCACGCGGTCGCCCGGGCGGATGCCGAAGGCCTTGAGCCCCGCAGCGGCAGCGCGCACGTGGGTATCCAGCTCGCGGTAGGTCATTTGGGCGCCGAAGAACCAGGTGGCGGGCCGGTCGCCCTTGGCGTCGATGGTTTCTTGGTAGGAATCCAGCAGAGTCTTCTCGCCGTAGTCCAGGTGCGGCTTGGTCCATTCGGGGTAGTACTGCAGCCAGGCCTTCGTCTCGTAGGCGGACGGTGCGTGAGCGGGGACGTCGGTCATCTCGGCAGACTCCTTAGGGGTGCAAAGTAGTTATGTGTGGAACAGTATAGCCAAATAGTGACTAGTGTCTCGCAAAACTTTGCAAAGTTACGGAGTGCGGGGAGAAAACGCGCGAAAGCCCGGCCAGAACGTCAGTGTTCGGACCGGGCTCGCGGGAGAAGCGGCTACTTCTTCTGCTTACTTCTCTGCCTGCAGGCGCTTGAGCAGGTCTTCCTGCACCGCGCGGCGGCGGACCTTGCCCAGCTGGTCGCTGGCCAGCTCCTCGAAGTGGTAGAAGGTGCGTGGAACCTTGTAGCGGGTCAGGCGTTCGCGGCAGTAGTCCTTGAGGCCCTCCGGGTCCATCGCGGCGCCGTCGGCCAGAATGACACAGGCCACGACGTCCTCCGAGCCGTCCGAGCGCGGGCGGCCCACCACGGCGGCCTGGTCCACGTCCGGGTGGGAGGTGAGCACTTCTTCCACCTCGCCCGGGTACACGTTGAAGCCGCCGGTGATGATGATTTCCTTGATGCGGCTGACCAGGCGGATGAAGCCATCGTCCTCCATTACGCCCATGTCACCGGTGCGGAACCAGTCGCCGTGGAAGGCCTTCTGGGTGGCCTCCTCGTCGCCGAAGTAGCCCTTGAACACCTGCGGGCCGCGGGCTAGGACCTCGCCCTCCTCGCCGTCCGGCATGGTCTCATCCAGGTTCTCCGGGTTGGCGATGCGAATCTCGGTGTCCGGGAAGGGGATGCCCACATAGCCCGGGCGGCGGGCAGAGGTCATGGGGTTGCCCACGATGATGGGGGAGCACTCCGTGAGGCCGTAGCCCTCCACCAGCATGCCGCCGGTGTACTTTTCCCACTTCTCCACGGTCTCCACCGGTAGGGTGGACGCACCGGAGAAGGCAGCGCGCACGCCGTCCAGGGATACGTCGTTCTCCTCCGCCTTGGCCACGATGCGCTCGTAGAGCGTCGGCACGCCCGGTACCCACGTCGGGGTGTGCTTCTTCATCAGGTCCATGATGAGCGGCATCTGCGGGCTGGGCAGGAGTACTAGCTCGCTGGCGATGAGCGGGGCCAGGGTGGCGTTCATGGTCAGGCCGTAGGCGTGGAAGAAGGGCAGGGCGGCCAACATGCGCTCCGGGGAATCGCCCAACTGCGGCACCCAGTGCTTGCCCATGAGGATGTTGGCAAAGAGGTTGCCGTGGGTCAGCTCCGCGCCCTTAGGCTTGCCGGTGGTGCCGGAGGTGTACATGATGATCGCGGTGCTGTCCTTGGTGACCTCCTCCGGGGAGACCACATCGGAACCGTCGCCGCCGATGGCATTGCCCACCAGGGACTCCCACGGCACCGTGTTCGGCGCCGGGGCGGTGAGCTGATCGCGCTTGGACTTCAGCGGCGGGATAGGCAGGCGCAGCGCCAGGCGCTGGGCGGTGGGCATGGCGTTGACCATGTTGATGGACACGACCGTCTCCAGGCTGGTGGTCGCGCGCAGCTTCTCCAGGGTGGATGCCGTCTTGTCCCAGGAGATGGCGATGCGTGCCCCGTGGTTCTGGAACAGGCCCTCCAGCTCGTGCGCGGTGTAGAGCGGGTTGTGCAGCACGGCGATGGCGCCGAGCTTGAGCACGGCCCAGAAGGACGCGATGAACTGTGGGCAGTTCGGGGCCACGATGGCCACACGGTCGCCCGGGCGAACACCAAAGGCGCGCAGGCCGGCGGCGGCGCGGCGGACCTGCTTGTCCAGCTCCGCGTAGCTTTGGGTGCGGCCGAAGAAGTACGTCGCGGGCTTGTCGGGGTGGAGGGCAAGGTTGTTGTCGTAGACGTCGAGAAGCGTGGTGTCTCCGTACTCCAGGCTGTGCGGAGTCCACTCCGGGTAGTGCTGGAGCCACGCCTTGGACTCAAGTGCCGACATCTGTTCACCTTTCGGTCGCGTAACTTAGGGCACGGGCCAGTATAACGCGGGGTGAATACGGTTACACTGGGCAACTATGCGGATCGCGATGATTTCCATGCACACCTCGCCCCTTGAACAGCCCGGATCGGGCGACGCGGGCGGTATGAACGTCTACGTTCTCAACACCGCCCGCCAGCTCGCCCGCCTCGGCGTGGATGTGGATATTTTCACCCGCGCCACGCGCCCGAGCCAGGGAGAAGTGGTGGGCGTGGAGGAACACCTGCGCGTCATCAACATCGTCGCCGGCCCCTACGAGGGCCTGAGCAAGGAGGAGCTGCCCACGCAGCTCGCGGCGTTTACCGGCGGCATCTTCAACTTCGCGCGCTGCTTTGGCGCGGAGTATGACGTCATCCATTCGCACTATTGGCTCTCCGGCCAGGTGGGGTGGCTGCTGCGGGACCTGTGGGACGTGCCGTTGGTGCACACCGCGCACACGCTGGCGGCGGTGAAGAACTCGCACCGCACGCTCGATGACACCGCGGAGACGGAGGCGCGCCGCATCTGCGAGCAGCAGCTGGTGGATAACGCCGACATTCTGGTGGTCAACACCGCCCAGGAGACGCGGGACCTGGTGGAGCACTACGACGCCTCCGAGGAAAACATCGTGGTGGTCTCCCCGGGCGCCGACACGGAGCTCTACACGCCGGGCACGGACCGTATGACGGAGCGTGCCCGCCGCCAGCTGGGCATTCCGCTGCACACGAAGGTGGTGGCGTTCGTCGGCCGCCTGCAGAAGTTCAAGGGCCCGGAAGTACTCATCCGCGCCACCGCGGAGCTCATGGAGCGCGACCCGGACCGCAACCTGCGCGTGGTTATCTGCGGCGGTCCGTCGGGGGCGAACTCCTCCCCGGACACCTACCACGCCCTCGCCTGCGAGCTGGGTGTGGAGCGCACCGTGCGTTTCTTGAACCCGCGCCCGCCGCAGGAGCTCGTGGCCATCTACCAGGCCGCGGACATCGTGGCGGTACCCAGCTACAACGAGTCCTTCGGCCTGGTGGCGATGGAGGCGCAGGCCTCGGGCACACCGGTTGTGGCGGCCGCGGTGGGTGGCCTGCCCATCGCCGTGGCGGACGGGGACACGGGCCTGCTCGTGCACTCCCACGCGGCGGAGGACTGGGCGGACGCGCTGGAGCAGTTGCTTGACGACGATCCCCGGCGCATCGCCATGGGCGAAGCCGCCGTCGACCACGCCCAGCAGTTCAGCTGGGCGGCGGCCGCAGCACAGCTGGAAAACATCTACGCCGACGCCATGAGCATCGAGATCCCGGACTGCCACTCGCGCCGGGCAAGCGGCTACTAAAACCACATAAGCGGGCATAAACCCACACTTAGGGGTGATGTGTTTGGCTTCACAGGCGAGCCGTCGAAAAACGTGGCATGCTGGTGTTTATGACTAACGGAAAGCTGATTCTTCTTCGACACGGACAGTCCGAATGGAACGAATCCAACCAGTTCACCGGTTGGGTAGACGTCAACCTCACCGCCAAGGGTGAGAGTGAGGCTAAGCGTGGTGGCGAGCTGCTCAAGGAGCAGGGCATCCTGCCGGAGGTTGTGTACACCTCCCTGCTGCGCCGTGCCATCCGCACCGCCAACATCGCCCTCAACGCGGCTGACCGCCACTGGATTCCGGTCGTGCGTGACTGGCGCCTCAACGAGCGTCACTACGGCGCTCTGCAGGGCCTGAACAAGTCCGAGACCAAGGACAAGTGCGGCGAGGAGCAGTTCATGGCATGGCGCCGCTCCTACGGCACCCCGCCGCCGGAGCTCGAGGACGGCGCAGAGTTCTCCCAGTCCGGGGACCCGCGCTACGCCAACCTGGATCAGGTTCCGCGCACCGAGTGCCTCAAGGACGTCGTCGAGCGCTTCGTGCCCTACTTCGAGGAGGAGATCCTCCCGCGCGCCAAGAAGGGCGAGACCGTCCTCATTGCCGCACACGGCAACTCCCTGCGCGCGCTGGTCAAGCACCTGGATAACATCTCCGATGATGACATCGCGGGCCTGAATATCCCGACCGGTATCCCGCTGGTCTACGAGATCAAGGAAGACGGCTCCGTCGTCAACCCGGGCGGTACCTACCTCGACCCGGAGGCAGCCGCTGCTGGTGCTGCCGCCGTGGCCGCACAGGGCGCTAAGAAGTAAATTTGCCCTTACTTTTCGCTGCGCTTAATCCCCAGGGAGTCTATACTCCTTGGGGATTATTTTAGGGTGTGACTCGTCGTGGAACTGATGCTCCTTGCTTTCCTCGCCGGTGTGGTGGCCTGCGGGCTGGCCATACCGGTGATTACGCGTGTCCGCGAGCGGCTCGACCGCCGGCGCGCCCGCGATTCCGACTCCAACCAGGTCACCAGCGTGAGCCAAGTGCTGCACCTCGCCGTGGGCGGCTCGCCCTCCGGTATCACGGTGCTGTCCAAGGACAAGGAGATCATCTTCTCCAACCCCACCGCCCACGAGATGTCGATGGTGCACGACCGTGCCGTGAACCCGGACGTGTGGTCCGTGGCGCAGGAGGTCTTCGAGGACAAGGAGACCCGCACGCTGGATCTGGCCATCCCGAAGCGCCGCACGGGCAACCGCGTGACCCAGGTCCGCGCGGTGGTCAAGCCGCTGACGCTCAACGATGACCGCTTCGTCATCGTCTACGGCACCGACGAGTCCGAGTCCGTGCGCATGGAGTCCGCGCGCCGCGACTTCGTGGCTAACGTCTCCCACGAGCTCAAGACCCCGGTCGGCGGCATCGCCCTGCTGGCGGAGGCCCTGCTCCAGGACACCGGCGACCAAGACCACGTGGAGTACTTCGGCGGCAAGATCCAAAAGGAGGCCGCCCGCATGGCGGAGATGGTCAGCGAGCTCATCTCGCTGTCCAAGCTGCAGGGCGCGGAGGCGCTGCCGGAGATGGAGCCGGTGAGCCTGGATGACATCGTCGATGCGGCCATTGCCCGCAACCAGGTGGCCGCGGACAACCACCACAATCGGCTCACCCGTGGCGAGTCCGTCGGCGTGCAGGTGATGGCGGATGAGTCCCTGCTCGTCACCGCAGTGTCGAACCTCATCTCCAACGCCATCCACTATTCGCCGGATGAGATGCCGGTGTCCGTGACACAGAAGGTGGTGGGCGGCAACGTCGTCCTCGTGCGCGTGACCGATCGCGGCATTGGCATCGCCCCGGAGGACCAGAAGCGTGTGTTCGAGCGCTTCTTCCGCGTGGACAAGGCGCGCTCGCGCCAGACCGGCGGAACCGGTTTGGGGCTGGCCATTGTCAAGCACGTGGTGGCAAACCACGGCGGCAACATCAAGCTGTGGTCCCGGCCTGGGACGGGTTCGACGTTCACAATCGAGCTCCCTATCTACACAGAAGAAAAGCCAGCGGATACTGTAGAGAATCAGGATAATAAAGAAGACGGGGCCGTCAGCTCCGCCGCTCCTGGCTTGCAGCGCGCCGTCGCGCGCGTTGCCGCACGTCGAAAGGATAAAGCTCAATGACCACCATCCTCATCGTCGAAGATGAAGAGTCGCTGGCCGATCCCCTCGCATTCCTCCTCCGCAAGGAGGGCTTCGACGTCCTCCTCGCGCCCGACGGGCCGAGCGCGCTCGAGCAGTTCGAGGCGAACTCCGTGGACATCGTCCTGTTGGACCTGATGTTGCCGGGCATGTCCGGCACCGACGTGTGCAAGCAGCTGCGCGCCACCTCCTCGGTCCCGGTCATCATGGTCACTGCCCGCGACTCGGAGATTGACAAGGTGGTGGGCCTGGAGCTCGGCGCCGATGATTACGTGACCAAGCCGTACTCTTCCCGCGAGCTCATCGCCCGCATCCGCGCCGTGCTGCGCCGCGGTAGCGAGGTCAGCTCCGAGGGCGGCGAGGAGGAGCCGGACGAGCAGATTCTGGAGGGCGGCCGCGTGCGCATGGACGTGGAGCGCCACACCGTGCTTGTCGACGGCGAACCGGTCTCCATGCCGCTGAAGGAGTTCGACCTCCTCGAGTACCTCCTGCGCAACGCCGGACGCGTGCTTACCCGCGGCCAGCTCATTGACCGCATCTGGGGTGCGGACTACGTGGGCGATACCAAGACGCTCGACGTCCACGTCAAGCGCCTGCGCTCCAAGATCGAATCCGAGCCCTCGCACCCGCAGAACCTGGTCACCGTCCGCGGCCTGGGCTACAAGTTCGACGCGTAGTCCGCAGGCGTTTAGTCCGCCGGGTGCTGCGGGAACTCCACCCCGGAGCGCTCGCGGGCCGCAAGGTGGCGGGCGAGGATGTCGTAGCACTCCTCACCCAGCAGGGCGATGAGCTCCGTTTTCTGCGACTTCCACAGCGGTTCTTCCGCGATGTGGCAGGACGGATCGGCCGAGCAGTACCAGTCGAAGTCCTCGCCGCCGTTGCCCCAGCCGCGGCGGTCATATTCGCCGATGGTGGTGCGCAGAATCTCCTCGCCGTCGGTGCGCTCCTCGTAGTCCTCGTGGCGGCGAATCGGCAGCTGCCAGCACACCTCCGGCTTGACCACGGTGAGCTCCTCACCGGCGTCGATCGCCCACTGGTGGAGGGCGCAGCCCGCGCCCGTGGCCCAGCCGGCGCGGTTGGCAAAGATGCACGCACCGCCCACAATGGGCGTCTTGAGCTCCGGCTCCTCGCCGTCTTCGCCCTCGTCCCATTCCAGCCAGGGCTCCAGCTCGTCGGAGTCGCTCTCCAGGTACTCGTCCACGCCCTCCGGGCGGTGCTGCCAGTAGCGTGCGGGCATGCGCGTCACGGCGTCGCGAAGCTGCTCCCGGTCCGTCTCATCCGCCATGTAAGCGCCGTGGACGCAACAGCCGACGTCCGGCTGGTTCTTATCAATGCCGTGGCAGCGCTCGGTTCCGAACTGGCACGCATAGTGCGATTCCAGCCAGGTGAGATCGACGGAGAACACGTGCAGCGGGTCGTGCGGATCGGTGAACTCGAACCACTCGCGCGGGAAGTCGGGGGCCTTTTCGCGGCCGGCGCGGATGGAGGCAGCGGCGGGGGAGGAGGCTGGAAAACCCAGGTAAACCTCGTTTGATTTCGGGCGATTCACACCTACCCACGGTAGACCTACTACTCTGGAAGCGTGCGATTAGGTGTATTAGACGTCGGAAGCAATACCGTCCACCTCGTTGCGGTTGATGCCGCGACCGGTGGCCGGCCCACTCCGATGAGCGATTGGAAGACTCCGCTGCGTCTGGTGGAACAGCTGGACAAGAAGGGCAACATCCACGAGAAGGGTCTCAAAAAGCTCATCAACGCCGTGGGCGAGGCCAATGAGCTGGGTGAGAAGCTCGGCTGTGACGAGTTCATGGCCTTTGCCACCTCCGCGGTGCGCTCCGCCCCGAACTCGGCCGAGATCCTCGATGAGGTAGAGAAGCAGACCGGCGTCCGCCTGGAAATCCTCTCCGGCGAGGAAGAGGCGCGCCTGACCTTCCTGGCGGTGCGCCGTTGGTACGGCTGGTCTGCCGGCCGCATCACCAACCTCGACATCGGCGGCGGTTCCCTGGAGCTGTCCACCGGTACCGACGAGCACCCGGAGCTCGCCTTCTCCCTCGACCTCGGCGCGGGACGCCTTACCCACAATTGGTTCAATACCGATCCGCCCGAGAAGTCCAAGGTAAATCTTCTCCGTGACTACATTGATGCGGAATTGGTAGGTGTGGCCGATCAGATGCGCGCCCTCGGCCCTGCGGGCCTGAGCGTGGGAACCTCAAAAACCTTCCGTACGCTGGCACGACTCACCGGTGCGGCACCGTCCTCGGCGGGCCCCTACGTCAAGCGCACGCTCACCGCACCGGGTCTGCGGCAGCTGATTTCTTTCATCTCCCGCATGACTGCAGCTGACAGAGCGGACCTTGAGGGTGTAAGTTCTACCCGATCGCACCAAATCGTCGCGGGCGCTCTTGTGGCCGAGGCGAGCATGCGTGCCCTGGGAATTGAGAAGCTGGAGATCTGCCCGTGGGCTCTGCGTGAGGGTGTTATTCTGCGCCGTACCGATAAGGGACTGGAATAGGAAAGAAACGTGGCTGACGAGAAACAGTTGACAGTTGCGGAGCTGATGGCCCGCAACGCGAAGAACCGCCCCGAGGGGGCTACGAGCTCGCGCCGCCGTCGCCGCAGCCTAGAGGAGGGCGGCGTCTCCGTGGCGGAGCTGACCGGCAACCTGGAAAAGGTCAAGGCCACCCCGGCCGAGGCGAAGCACTCCAGCGTTTCCATCGACGAGACCGCCCCCGTCATTCCGGCACCCAAGAAGGAAGAAGACAAGCAGGCAGAAGCTAAGCAGCCTGCCGCGGCCCAGGGCGCTGCGGTACGCGTCGAGAAGCCCAAGGCAGATAGCAAGGCTGACACTAAGGCCGACGCCGAGGAGAAGCGCCACCAGCCCTCCACCGAGGACACCCACGTCATCCAGCGCGTCAAGGATGAGCCGGAAAAGGCTGAGGCCAAGGACACCAAGGTCAAGGCCGAGGAGCCTGTCGCGCCCGCAGTACCGGCCGAGCCTGCGGAGCCGACTCAGGACGCTGAGCTCGAAGAGTACGACGACGAAGAGGACTTCGAGGAGGAAGAGAAGCTCAACCCCTTCGCGGTCGTGCTTCTCGCGCTCGTCGGCGTCGTGCTGGGCGCTGTGGTCTTCAAGGGCTTCGAGGTTCTCTGGGAGAACTTCTCCCGCGTGGTCGTCCTCATCCTGGCCGTGGTGGTCACCGGCGTCATCGTCGGCATCGTCCACGCTCTGCGCACCAACCGCGATGGCTTGTCCATGTTCCTGGCCGCCATCGCCGGCCTGGTGCTGACCTTCGGCCCGCTGCTGGTTGTAATGTAGCCGTGCCCCAGGGTTTCTGGCACCCTGGGAAGCATGACAAAAATCGCAGTACTTGGTGGAGGACAAATCGGCGAGGCCCTGGTCTCCGGGCTGGTGAACGCGGGCTACGAGCCCGCTGACATCGTGGTGACCAACCGCCGCTCGGAACGCGGCGAGCAGCTGCACGGCACGTATGGGGTGAGTGTCACCAGCGATAACGCCGCGGCTATCGACGGCGCCGAGTACATCTTCGCCTGCGTCAAGCCCTACGCTATCGTCGAGCTGCTGGAAGGCCTCGACATTCCCCAGGACGCCGTCGTGGTGTCCATGGCCGCGGGCCTGACCCTCGAAACCTTGGAGAAGGCCGCGGGCGACGGCGTCCCTGTCGTCCGCGTCATGCCGAATACGCCCATGCTGGTGGGCAAGGGCATGTGCACGTGTGCGGGTGGTGAGCACGTGAGTGAGGAGCAGCTCGGGGGCGTCGTCAAGCTGCTTGAGGCCGTCGGTGAGGTTGCCGTCATTGAGGAGAAGCACATCGACGCCGCCACCGCCCTGGCCGGCTCCGCGCCCGCGTACTACTTCCTGGTGACGGAGGCGCTGATCGACGCCGGCGTCCAGCTCGGCCTCACCCGCGACGTCGCCGAAAAACTGGCCACCCGCACCGCCCAGGGCGCGGGCACAATGATGGCGGAATCGGGCAAGGACCCCGTCGCCTTGCGTGCCGGCGTGACCTCCCCGGGCGGTACCACCGCGGCGGCCCTCCGCGAGCTGGAGGAGTCGGGCCTGCGCGGCGCCTTCTTCCGCGCCGCCGAGGCATGCGCTCAGCGCGCACAGGAGCTGGCGTAGGGGATCGTGAAAATCCTGTGACACCAGTTGCCCGGCGGGTTTATGGGGAAGGGGGTTGCGGCAGGGGAAAAAATTGGCACTTGGGTCGCATTAGTCACAGGTTTCACGCTAAGCTGGCAGGAGCGCGTGCGTGATAGTCCTGTGGGAGGGGAAGCCTACAGCGCGTCACGTGCTGAAGGGTTAACTAAAATATGGCTAACGAAGATAAGGGAACTTTCCTGACCATCGCTGAAGTTGCGGAGATCATGCGAGTCTCCAAGATGACGGTGTACAGGTTGGTTCATGCAGGTGACATGCCGGCAGTACGCGTGGGGCGTTCCTTCCGCGTGCACGAGTCCGCCGTCAAGGAATACCTTGAGGCATCGGTCTACGGCGCTTAACGTTCACCATTTTTAAGCAGCGCCCACCCCTGTGGATTCCTACAGTCCACGGCGGTGGGCGCTGTTTTGGTGCTGTAGGGCCAGCTGGGTAAGATGATGGGCATTCGTGTCGGCACAGGTACGCCTGCGTCTCCCCGCTGTGCGGGGCCGCATCGAGTGCACCGTGCGGTTTCATTCCAGGCGTTGCCGGCCGGTTTGAGTACGTACTAATACCGAAAGTGAGGAAACCTGTCATGGGTTCTGTTATCAAGAAGCGCCGCAAGCGCATGTCCAAGAAGAAGCACCGCAAGATGCTGCGCCGCACCCGCGTTCAGCGTCGTAAGCTGGGCAAGTAAAGCTCCGGCACTCGCTCTCCCCGTTCGGTCCTTTATGAGGATTGTGGCGGGGAGTTCGTCGTTTTAAACGACGGGGCTGTCGTCTTCCTTTCTCGTCGTTTTAAACGACGGCGCGGGCTAGAACGGGATGTCCTCCGTGTCCTCCGTGGAGTTGTCCTGCGGAGTGCTGGGCTCGGGGGTGCGGGCGTCCTCGTCGAGTTCCTTCTTGAGCTGCTGTGCCTTGTCATGCGCGCGCTTCTGGTCGGCGGTGATCTTCTGTGCCACGGTCTGCGCCCAGCGCTTAGTCTTCGGGGCCAGGGGACCGGAGGGCTCGGTCATGGCCCAGGTGCCGTCCTCGAAGAGCCAGACGACGTCCCCGGTGATGGGGTCCATGATGTAGTGCGCCCGGCCGTCGGTCTTCATGTTGTGGTGGTGCTGGCACAGACTGGCAAGGTTGCGCGGATGCGTCGGCCCGCCCTCGGCGTAATTGATGCGGTGATCCATCTGGCACTGCCAGGCGGGGCGAGTGCACCCCAGCGCCCGGCAGGTGCCGTCGCGGCCCTCCACGAACTTGCGGATGAGCTCTGAGGCCACGTAGCTGTCTGACTCCAGGGGCTCAGCGGAGAGGTCGCGCGTGCGGGTCGCGGGCAGGTCGGCGGCGGTCCACTCGTGGCCTTGGACAAAGGTGGGCGCATTCGGGATGTCAGTGGCCTGGTAGGTGTGCAGGATGACGGTGGCGGAGGGCTGGATTGCCCCGGAGATGAGCTTCTTGAGCGCCTCCGGGGTGGAGATGTTGTGCTCCTTGGCGGCGTCCTTGATGAATTGGTGCAGGATGATGCCGGTGGCGCTGTCGGTGGTGAGCTCCAGGCTGGCGCGCTCGCCGGTTTCCGTCATGGTGTAGGTGTCCTTCGGGCGGGTGTCACGAAAGGCCACGGTTTTGTCGATGACCCGGCAGATGTCGCGCACCTTCCGGCCAATCTGGGCAGGCGTGGGGAAGTTCTGGTTCGGCCGGGTGGGGGTGAGGAAGTCCACCAGGGCGGCGTCGATAAACGCGAGCTTGTCCGCGGCCAGCGTGCCCAGCTTGGTCAGCGCGCGGTCGATGGCCAGCAGGGCGCGCATGTCGAGCAGGTACAGGGTCTCCTGCAGGTTCTTGAGCCCCGGCAGCTGCGTGAGGCGGTGGAGGGCAGCGCAGCTTTCCATGATGACTTTCGGCCCGAGGCCCAGCTTGGCGACGAGCCGCTGACACGCAACATCAAAATCTTCATCTAACGGTGGCAGGGCGGATATCCACGAGCGATAGTCCGCGCGGCGGGCGGCGGTGCGCTCGGTGGCGATGGCACAGTTGGGGTTCATGTGGGAAAAGTAGGTGGTCTCGGTGGCGGTAGTCATGCGGTATCTCCCTGGGTAGTTTTGGATGGAACACACGTTCTACCGTGACTATATAACCCGCCTCGGACATGTACCCTGAGCTGCGCAAAGGGCGATTTGGGGAGTGAGGTTAAGCGGGCACCACGCGAGCGGAAATTTCCGTATTATGGCGCACTATGGTGCCTAAGCTATTGACCACGAATAATCTCGTCATTTCCCAGACCAAGTCCTTCATGCAGGATCAGTTCCTCATCGCCGACGAACAAGGCGTGCCCGTGGGAACCATCGTGCAATCAGCCAGCCTGAAGGACATGTTCTTTAAGGCCTCCCGCAGTCTGGAGGTCGCGTTCACCGATGATCAGGGAAACCCGCAGCAGCCACTCATGGTGATTTCGGATCCGCCGAACCTGGTGCGGGATACCTATGAGGTGCACCTGCCGGGCGTCGAGAAGCCCATGGCGGTGGTGACCAAGCACTTTGCCCTGTTGAAGACTCGGCTGACCATGGAGATGGAGGGCTTTGCCGATATCGACATTGAGGGCGATTTCTGGGACTGGAACATTACCATTACCAGCCAGGGGCAGCCGCTGGCGCAGGTGCGCAACCAGTTCAGTGGTGTGGGCCGCTACCTGACCGGCAAGAACACCTATCACCTGTCCATTGCGGAGGGGCTCGACCCGCAGCAGCACGCCGGGCTGATTGGCGCGGTGATGTGCATGGATATGCTGCGCACCAAGGCGCAACAGAGCGACGGCTAGCGGCGGTGGGCCATGCGCCAGCCGCCGTAGGAGAAGAGGGCGGTGGCTAGCGCCGGGAGGCCGTACGTGCGCACGGCCTTGCGTACGGAGCGGTAGTCCCGGATGAGCCAGCCGTTCTCCTCCGCGATGTCCCGCAGCTTGGCATCCGGGTTGATGGCCACCGGGGTGCCCACCATGGACAACATGGGGACGTCGTTTGCGCTATCGGAATACGCCGTGCAGCGCTCCAAGTCGAGGTTTTCCAGGGTGGCCAACGCCGCCACCGCATGCATCTTGCCGGAGCCGTGCAGGATATCGCCCACGAGGCGGCCGGTGAAACGGCCGTCTTTGACCTCGGCCACCGTGCCGAGAGCTCCCGTGAACCCGAAGCGCTGCGCCAGGATCTGCGCCAGCTGCACCGGGGTGGCGGTGACGAGCCAGACCTGCTGGCCGGCGTCGAGGTGCATCTGTGCCAGCTGCTTGGTGCCCGGGTAAGCCTTGTGCGCCATGGACTGGTCCACGATCTCTTCGCACAGGGCGACCATCTCCGCCACCGAGCGGCCCTTGACAAACTCGAGGGCCTGGACGCGCCCGGAGGCGACGTCTTCGGCGTTTTCTGAGCCGGATACCCGGAACTTCAGCTGCTTCCAGGCAATGGGAAGAATCTCCGAGAGGCTGAAATAACGTCGGCGCGCCAGGCCGAAGGCGAAGGACACCAGGGAGGAGCCTTGGACCAGGGTGTTGTCGACGTCGAAAAACGCGGCCGTGCCGGGGTCCTGGGGGATGTCCGGGTCGGGCGCGGTGATGCTGCGCGCGCCGGCGGATTCGAAGGAGCCCTCCACGGACTCGAGGCCGGAGGAGAAGGAATCTAGGGAGATACCGAAGAGCTGTTCCACCGCTGCGGCTGCCGACGCCTCACCGGCCGCCCGCTGATGATCCTCACCGAGAGGAGCGAAGGCTTGCTGCTCGAGGAAATTGCGGAGGTTGCCCCTGCTCGCGGTCCAGTTGGCCAGGAACTCACGCGGGGAGTTGGGCATACCGGGAGGGATGGGGAGGGACACGCATTCAGCTTTCAACGGGACGGAAGACTAACGTGTCCATAGTAAACCGTTGCCTATATTTCTTCTGAATAAGGAGACCCATGTCTTCCCAGCCTCACACCGTTGAGCTCATGGTGCGCACGACCTGCGGATCCTGCGAGCGGGTGCGCCAGCAGATCGAGCCCGTGGTGGCGCAGGCGGGCTGCGAGCTTAGCGTGCGCACGGTGGATGAGGACCGGGAGCTGGCCATGGAATACGGCGACCGCGTGCCGGTTGTGGTGATTGACGGCGAGGAGTTTTCCTGCTGGGAAGTGGACAACGCGGAGCTGGCGGAGGCGCTGTCGGCGTAGTTTCGGAAAGCGTCGCCAAGCTGCTAGCCTTTTGGTTGATTTGGGTCATCCAAAGGGATGATCGAGGGCTGGAGGGTAGTGCATGAGTGTGCTCGTCGTGGGCATGTCGCATCAGTCGGCGCCGGTGGCGCTGTTGGAGAAGCTGAGCATGGATGAGTCCGTCCAGCACTCCGCCTGCGGCGCCATGGTCCAGGCGGGGTCGCTGTCGGAGGCCATGATTATCTCCACGTGTAACCGCATGGAGGTCTACACCGTCACCAACTCCTTCCACGCCGGCGTCCACGACGTCGTCCGCGTGCTGACGGAGATCTCCGGGGTGGCGGAGGATGAGCTGCGCACCTACCTGTACGTGCGCTACGCCGACGCCGCCGCGGAGCACCTCATGACGGTGACCTCGGGATTGGACTCCATGGTGGTGGGGGAGCAGCAGATTATCGGCCAGGTGCGCAGCGCCTACCAGTCCGCCTCCGAGCAGGGCACGGTGGGCCCGCGCATCCACGCCCTGGCGCAGTCCGCGCTGCGCACCGGAAAGCGCGTGCACTCCGAGACCGATATTGATGAGGCCGGTGCCTCCATGGTCTCCTTCGCCTTCGACCAGGCGCTGCAGCGCATGGGGACCGAACAGCTGGACGGCAAGCGGGTGCTCATCCTGGGCGCAGGCGCGATGGCGTCCCTGGCGGCGACCCATGCCGGGCGCCTCGGCGCCGACTTGGTCATTGCGAACCGCACCACCGCCCGCGCGCAGCGCCTGGCGGAGCACGCCCACGAGGCCGGCGTGCACGCGGACGTCGTGGAATTTAGCGACCGCGCCCAGGCGCTGCACTCCGTGGACATGGCCATCTCCGCCACCGGCGCGCAGGACTTCACCATCACGGCCGCCGACGTTGAGCGCTATCACGTGGCGGGCCGCGCGCTCATGCTGGTGGATCTGTCCCTGCCCCGGGATATCGACGATGCGACCGCGGAGCTGGAGGGCGTGGAGCTGGTCAATGTCGAGCGCCTGAGCAAGTCCCTCGACGCCGCCGCGACAGACCTTGCCGCCGGCAGCAGCCCCCACGCGCAGGCGCGCCGCATCGTGACGGAGGAGCTGGAGGCCTACGCCTCCGCCCAGCGCGTGCGCGACGTGGTGCCGGCGGTCTCGGCCCTGCGCCAGCGCGCGGCGGACCTCGTGCAGTGCGAGGTCGCCCGCCTGGAGCAGAAGCACCCGGAGCTGGATGAGCGCCAGATGGGGGACGTCAACCGCGCGCTGAAGCGGGTGGCGGATAAGCTGCTCCACGAGCCCACGGTCCGCGCCAAGCAGCTCGCCGCCAGCTCGGGCAGCGTGAGCCACGAGACCGCGCTGCAGGAGCTCTTTGGGCTGCAGCTGGAGGGCAGCGGGGTGGCGGTGGATGTCGCCGAGCTTCCCGACGCCGCCCAGATGCAGGCCGCACAAAAGAAGGAGTCGTAAATGCTGAAGATTGGCACCCGTGGATCCCTGCTGGCAACGACGCAGTCGGGCCACGTGCAGGAGTGGCTGAAGTCCGCCGGTTATGAGGCGGAGCTGCACATCGTGACCACGCACGGCGACGTCAACATGGCGCCCGTCGAGCGCATCGGCGTCGGTGTGTTCACCCAGGCTTTGCGCGAGGCCGTGGCAGGCGGGGAGTGCGACATTGCCGTGCACTCGTTCAAGGACCTTCCCACGGCCGCCGATCCGCGCTTTGACCTGGTGGTTCCGCAGCGCCAGGACGCGCGGGAGGCGCTCGTTGCCCGGGACGGGCTGACGCTTCAGGAGCTGCCGGAGGGCGCGCGCGTGGGTACCTCCGCCCCGCGTCGAATTAGCCAGCTCAAGGCCCTGCGCCCGGACCTGGACATTCGCCCCCTGCGCGGCAACATCGATACCCGCATGGGCAAGGTCACCGGCGGCGAGCTCGACGCGGTTCTGCTGGCCTACGCCGGCCTGGTCCGCGCCAACTATGCCGACCGTGCCACCGAGGTCTTCGATCCGGAGGTCTTCATGCCCGCACCGGCGCAGGGTGCTCTGGCCATTGAGGCAGTCAAGGCAACCCCGGCAGCGGAGGCGATTGCCCAGTTGGCAGATAACACCGCCACCGCCGCAGCCCAGGCGGAGCGCACCGTGCTCTCCCGCCTGGAGGCTGGCTGCACCGCGCCCGTGGCGGCGACCTCCCACTGGGAAGGTGAGCAGCTGGTGGTCCGCGGCGGCGTCTTCGCGCTGGATGGTTCGCGTCAGCTCACCGCGCAGGCGGCTGGAATGGCGGTCCAGGCGCAGGAGCTGGGGCGTGCCGTCTCGGAGGAGCTCTTCGCGCAGGGGGCGGCCGACCTGCTGGATAACTGATTTTTGGTTTCGCGCCTTATCCTTTAGTGTGTACCTAGCACACAATCATTGACGTCAATGATTTAGCCCCCCTTAATCCCTTTCTGAGGGGGCTTTTCCCTGTCCGTGCGCCCACCATTGAAGGATGGGGCGCTTCGAGACCACAGACTAGAAAAGAACCTTATGAGCAATGCCGTGCCGGATACGCAGTCGCCTGATCTGGGCAGAGTCGTCTTCGTCGGTGCCGGCCCAGGCAATCCTGACTTGTTGACCGTGCGCGCCCGCGAGGTTCTGGAGGCATCCGCCATCGCTATCGCGGACGCCGGCGTGTCCCAGGGGGTGCGCGATTTCGTGGCGCGGCAGGTGCCGGTGCCGCAGGAGCTTCTCGACGCCGCCGAGGAAGAATACGAGCGCATCTGCGCCGCCGCCAAGGAGGCCGGGGCGCGTCGCAAGCCGCCGCGTCCTGCCCCGCCGACGGCGGCGGTGTTTGAGGAACCTGAGGGGGACGTCGTCAAGCAACTGCGTGAAGCGCTTGAGCGCGCCGAGGGTCGCGACGTCATCCGCTTGGTCACGGGCAACCCGCTCAACCGCGAGTCCATCAAGGCGGAGATTTCTGCCGTGGCGAACGCCGGCATGGAATTCCAGGTGGTGCCGGGCATGTCCCTGCCGTCGACGGTGCCGTCCTTTGCCGGCATCGCGCTGGGCGCGACCTACACCGAGGCCGATATTACGGAGGGTGCCGACTGGGACGAGCTGGCATCCGCCACGCAGCCGTTGGTTCTGCAGGCCACGGCGGAGGATCTGCCGGTTATCTCCCGGGAGCTGGTGGACCGCGGCATGCCCGCGGAGACCGAGGCGTACGTAACCGTCCACGGCACCACCCGCCTGCAGCGCACGCACGAGACCACCCTGGGCACCCTGGGCAAGCTCGACGCGGAGCTGCCCGGTGAGCTGGTGGTGACGCTGGGCCGCAGCTTCGATGACCGCTCCAAGTACTCGTGGTGGGAGAACCGCCCGCTGTACGGCTGGCGCGTGCTGGTCCCGCGCACGAAGGAGCAGGCCGCCGCCATGAGCGCCCGCCTGGCCGGGCACGGCGCCATCCCGCAGTCGGTGCCCACTATTTCCGTGGAGCCGCCGCGCAACCCGGCGCAGATGGACCGCGCCATCAAGGGCATTGTCGAAGGCCGCTACAAGTGGATCGTCTTCACCTCCGTCAACGCGGTGAGCGCGGTGTGGAAGAAGATCGCAGAGCTGGGGCTCGACGCCCGCGACTTCGCCGGCGTGCACCTGGCCGCGGTGGGGCAGAAGACTGCCGACGCTATTCGCGCCAAGGGCATGGTCCCGGAGGTTATGCCGAAGCCGACGAAGCAGAACGCCGAAGGCTTGGTCGACGTCTTCCCGAACTACGTGGAGGACATCGACGCCGTGAGCCGCGTCCTGCTGCCCCGCGCGGACATTGCGGGTGAAACTCTGGTCACTGGCCTGCTGGATCTGGGCTGGGAGGTCGACGACGTCGTGGCCTACCGCACCGTGCGCGCGGCCCCGCCGGCGGCGGAGATCCGCGACATGATCAAGACCGGTGGCTTCGACGCGGTGACGTTCACGTCGCCGTCGACTGTCCGCAACCTCGTGGGCATCGCCGGCAAGCCGCACGCCCGCACCGTCATTGCGTGCATCGGGCCGTCGACCAAGGCTGCGGCTGAGGAGCTGGGCCTGCGCGTCGACGTGGTCCCGGAGGTCGCGGATGTGCCCGCGCTTGTCGACGCCTTGGCGGACCACGTCGCCGCCCTCCGCGCCTCCGGCAACCTGCCGGCCCCGCGCAAGAAGCGCCGTTCCCGTAAAAAGGCGGCGGCTACTAAGGTCGACAAGGCATAGGATTTAGCTGACTTTTTCGAGCTCGAAGGAGAGTTAACACTCATGAGCATTGTTCGTCGCCCCCGCCGCCTGCGCCAGACCCCGGCCTTCCGGGAGCTCGTCGCCGAAACCACGCTGCGCCCCAGCGACTTCATCCTGCCGATGTTCGTGGTGGACGGCCTGGACGAGCCCCGCGAGATTCCGTCCATGCCGGGCGTCCACCAGCACACGCTGGACTCGCTGAAGCGCGCGGCCCACGAGGCCCTCGAGGCCGGCGTGAAGTGCGTCGACCTCTTCGGCGTGCCGCTGGAGGAGGACAAGGATGAGACCGGCTCCGTCGCGTGGGATCCGCAGGGCATCCTCAACCGTGGCATTGAGGAACTGCGCAAGGAGTTCGGCGATGACCTCATCGTCATGGCGGATACCTGCCTGGACGAGTTCACCTCCCACGGCCACTGCGGCATGCTGGATGACCAGGGCCGCGTGCTTAACGACGAAACGGTGAAGCTCTACCAGGACATGGCCCGCTCCCAGGCCCGCGCCGGCGCGCACATGGTCAGCCCCTCCGGCATGATGGACGGCCAGATTGCCGCCATCCGCGAGTCCCTCGATGAGGCCGGCCACGAGGACGTGGCCATCATGGCCTACTCCGCCAAGTACGCCTCGCCCTCCTTCGGACCGTTCCGCGACGCCGTCGGCTCCTCCCTGGAGGGCGACCGCCGCACCTACCAGCAGGATCCGCGCAACTACCGCGAGTCCATGCTGGAGGTGGACCTCGACATTGAGGAGGGCGCGGACATCGTCATGGTGAAGCCGGGCCTGCCCTACCTGGACGTTCTGGCGGGTGTGGCGGAGCGCTCCTCCGTCCCGGTGGCCGTGTACCAGGTCTCCGGCGAGTACGCGATGATCAAGGCTGCCTCCCAGAACGGGTGGATTGACGGCGAGGCCGTTATGCTGGAGTCCTTGACCGCGTTCAAGCGCGCGGGCGCCGATCAGATCCTGACGTACTTCGCCACCGACGCCGCCCGCCTGCTGAAGTAAGGGCCCCTACCGGGGCCGAAGTGAAGGAGAGCCGTGACCCAGACACCGAACTCCGCGCTGCCTGCCAAGGCCGAGAAGGAGCCGAAGAAAGGCAAGCGCACTGAAGCCGTAGCGCTGATGATCAAGGTGTGGCTCTGCGCCCTGATCCTGGAGGCGGTGCACCTCATCCTCAGCGTCGTGCTGACGATGTTTAACCGCAGCGAACTCTTTGCCCAGGCGGAGGAGACCGCGGAGCAGGCGGCCCAGAGCACCGGCCAGGAGCTCTCGGACTCCTTCGTGCAGCTCGTGGCGTACGGGTCGGTGGCGTTTAGCTCCTTTATCTCCCTCGCCATCGTGGTGCTGCTGGGCATCATGCTGTGGCTGCTCAACACCAACTCCTCTGCGGCGGGCACCGGCCGGCGCCTGTGGTTCGCCTTCTCCCTGTACTTCGGCTTCCGCGTGCTGCTGGTGTTCTTCACCAGCCCGGCCGGCGCCCATGTGCCGGACTGGCTGTTCGTCCTCGATGCGGGCGTGCAGATCCTCGCCGGCGTGACCGCGGTGATGGGGCTCATCTTCTGCTCCAAGGAGGAGGTCCTGGAATACACCGGGGAGATGGAGCAGATGCGCCAGATGCGAAAGGAGCTGGAGGACCAGCGCCGCCAAGAGAACCAAGAGAAGCGCGATAAAGACCGCACCGACAAGAAGGACGACCGCTCGTGACCGATCGCCCAGGCCCCATCGACTACAACCGCCGCCCGCGCCGCACGCAGATGGACGGCGAGCAGGACACATCCACCTGGCCTGCGCAGCTGCGCATTGCCTACTGGGTCTTCGTCGTCGCGGCCGTCATCATGCTCACCGCCGGCATCGTGGGCATCGGTGCCTCCACCAAGGTTGTCACGGGAATCGCTCCGGAGGCGCGGGACTTCATCGCCTTCAACGTGCGCTTTGCGGCGGTGTCCAACATCGTGGGCGCGGTCGTCATCGCCGCCTGTGCGGCACAGCTGGCGGGCGGCTCGACGTGGGCGCGCCGCGCCATCGTGCTGGTCTCCGCCTACGCGATGTTTGTCAACGTCGCCGCACTCATCATCGGCGTGGGCGAGCTGTTGCTGTTGTTCATCCCCATGGTGCTCATGGTGGGTATTTACTTCCTGTTCCACCCGAACTCCAACGCCTTCATCAAGGCCCGACGCCTCGAGCGCGCGTGATTGGCGCGGAATCCAACTTTTGATTCATAATGGACGGTATGTCACGACTGTCCGCCGCGCCGCTCATTGAGGCCGCTTCCGGCCGTACCCCGTCCCGCCCGCCCGTCTGGTTCATGCGCCAGGCGGGCCGTTCCCTGCCGGAATACCGCAAGGTCCGCGAGGGGATCAGCATGCTGGACTCCTGCTTCATGCCGGAGCTCCTGGCGGAGATCACCCTGCAGCCGGTGCGCCGCCACGACGTGGACGCGGCCATCCTGTTCAGCGATATCGTCGTCCCGCTCAAGGCGGCGGGCGTGGGCGTGGAAATCGTCCCCGGCCGCGGCCCCGTCATGGATGCCCCGGTGCGCACTAAGGAGGACGTGGCGAACCTGCCGGCTCTCGACGTCGACGTGCCCGAGGTCCGCCAGGGCATCGAGCTCATCCTTAAAGAACTCACCGATAAGCAGGCGCTCATCGGCTTCGTGGGCGCGCCGTTTACCCTGGCCAGCTACCTCATCGAGGGTGGACCGTCCAAGAACCACGAGCGGACCAAGGCGCTCATGCACTCCGAGCCGCAGACGTGGCACGCGCTCATGGAGCGGCTCACGCCCACCATCACCGCGTTCTTGGAGTTGCAGCTCGATGCCGGCATTGACGCCATGCAGCTCTTCGATTCCTGGGCGGGCTACCTCAACGAGCGCGACTACCGCGAGTTCGTGCTGCCGTATTCCACGCGCATCCTCGAGGTTGCCGCGGGCCGCGTGCCGCGCATCCACTTCGGCGTGGGCACTGGGGAACTGCTCGGCGCGATGTCGGAGGCCGGTTCCGAGGTCATGGGCGTGGACTACCGCGTGACCATGGACGCAGCTGCTGCCCGCGTCAACGCGGATGTCTTGCAGGGCAACCTGGACCCGGCCCTGCTCTTCGCCGGTGAGGACGCGGTGCGCCAGGCGGTGCGTACCATCAAGTCCGAGGTCGCTCGTGCGACAGAGCACGGCGACATAAAAGGGCACATCTGGAACCTCGGCCACGGGGTTCTGCCGACTACCGACGCCGACGCAGTCACCCGCGCCGTCGCCATCATCCACGAGGAGGCTAAATGAAGATCGCGATCATCGGTGCTGGACTAGCGGGATTGACCGCTGCATGGGAGCTGCGCTCCCACGAGGTTTACGTTTTTGAGGCGGCCGGTCGCATCGGCGGCAAGCTGCACACCGTGCCGTTTAACGGCGGGCCAACGGACATGGGCGCAGAAGCCTTCATCCGGCGCCGCCAGGATGCCGTGGAGTTCTTCACCGAGCTTGGTCTCAGTGACTCCTTCGTGGAGCCCAACACCACGCTGCGCCCCCGCGTATACACCGGCGGCGAGCTACACCTCCTGCCGCAGGGCGGAGTGATGGGTATCCCGTCTGCGCCGCAGGACTTCTTCTCCGCGGCCACCAATGAGCGCATCGCCAACGAGCAGCCTTTCGAGTGGGAAATTGGTGGGGATGTTTCCGTCGGCAAGCTTGTGCGTGAGCAGTACGGCGACGATGTGGTTGACCACGTGGTCTCCGCCCTGCTCGGCGGCGTGTACTCCTGCGCCGCCGATGACCTGGGGCTTCGGGCCACGGTGCCGCACCTGGCAGCCGCGCTGGACACGCTGGCGCAGGACGGGCCGGTGACGTTGTCCGCTGCGATTAAGCAGATCGAGTCTGGCCGCAGCCCCGCCGAGGGCTCGGTCTTCGGTGCTTTCAAGGGCGGCTACGCCGAGCTCTACGAGGCGCTGGCGGAGCAGTCCGGCGCACAGATCCACCTCGATACGTTCGTCTCCGGCGTGGCCCGTAAGGGCGAGGCCTTCGAGGTCAAGGGCGCCCCGGGGGACCTGGGCCCCTTCGACCGCGTCCTCTTCGCCACCCCGGCGCCGACCACCGCGCGCCTCATCAAGGCCGTCGCCCCCGAGGCCGCCGCGCAGCTCGCCACTATTCAGCTGGCCTCTTCTGTGGTCGTGGGCTTCAACTTTGCCTCCGCCACGGACCCGGAGGGCAACGCGCTTCCCGACGCCACCGGAATCCTCATCGCCGCCGACGAACCCGACCTGCACGCCAAGGCTTTCACGCTATCCTCCAACAAGTGGCCGCACCTGGGCGAGCGCGAAGGCTTCCTCGTGCGTGCGTCCTTCGGGCGCTTTGGCGACGATTCCCTCGTCCGCGCGGAAGAAGATGACCTCGTGGACTACGCCCTCGATGACCTGCAGAAGATCACCGGCTTCGATGGTCGTGCCGCCGGCGTGGAGGAGATTTACACGCAACGCTGGTTCGGCGGAATCCCGCGCTATGACGAGAAGCACCTAGCCACGGTGGCCGCTGCGCAGGACGCGCTTGGTGAGGTCTCCGGCATCGCCGCCACCGGCGCCTGGGCAGGCGGGGTTGGCGTGCCCGCCGTCATCGCGGACGCCCGCGCTGCTGCGCAGGGGCTCGTCAGCGAGTAGTGGGATCTGCTAGAAGGCATCTTTTGTCTCCAGCTTTTCGATGGAGTCACGCAGACGATGTGCGTTGCGAGGGGAACCCAGTAAGTATGCCGTTTCGCGGAGAGAGCTGTAGCCATCCAAGGAAATGGTCGTTGTGAGGTCCACCCGCTCGCACACGTGCTCGTCGTGGCTGACCAGGATGAAGGCGCCGCGGTAGCTTGTGAGAACCTCGACCAGCCAGTCGGTGGTGGGGATGTCGAGGTTGTTCGTCGGTTCGTCGAGAAGCAGGAAGCGCGGGGCCGGATCGCTGAGCAGGACGCGGGCGACTTCGACGCGGAAGCGCTCGCCACCGGAAAGCTGGCCTACGGGCTGGTGGATCTTGTCTTTGATAAAGAGCATCTGCGCCAGCTGGTCGCGCAGGAACTGCGGGTCGGCGTTGGGGTTGGCCTCACGGACGATGTCGAGCACCGACTTTTCCGCGGGCAAGACGATGCGCTGGCGGATGTATCCGCAGGGCAGTGCGTACTCGACGTCGCCGCGGGCGACGCGGTTGAGGAAGGTGGTCTTGCCGCTGCCGTTGGGCCCGGAGAGGCGAACGCGCTCGGGTCCGGTGATACTCAACAGATCGCTGACTAGGACCCGGGTGCCAGCGGGAAGCTCGGTGCCGGGCAGGTCGATGTGGACATGGGTGTCGTCGCGAAGCGCGCGCTGCGCCTTGTCGTGCGCCGACTGGGCGGCAGCGACTGCGTCGTTGGCCTGTTGGGAACGCCCAGCAGCGGAGCGCTCGGAACGGTTCTTGTCCAAGCCCATGGCCATGCCGGGTTTGCGCTTCGAGGCGGCGAAGTTCTTGCCGCGGCGGGCATCGCGCGCAATGCGGGTCTGCATAGCGGCGCGCTCGCGGATTTGTTTGCGGTGTTCGGCCTTGGTCTCTCGGACCTTGGCCTGCGCGGAATCCTGCTCGGCGTCAATCGCTGCGCGGTAGGAGGAGTAGTTTCCCTCGAACTCGCGAAGTGTTCCGTGGTAGAGCTCCGCGATGCTATCGGCGTGCTCGAGGAGCTCGCGGTCGTGTGAGACGACGAGAACCGGCATCGGCGCGGTGCGAATGAGCTCGAGTAAGCGTTGGCGTGATGAGGAATCCAGGTTGTTGGTGGGCTCGTCGAGGATGAGGAAATCCGGCTTGCGGAAGAATGCGGCGGTCAGCGCCACGGTTACGGCCTCACCACCAGACAAAGTACCAATAGTGCGCTCTAAGGGGAAGGGGATACTCGCGGCGTCGAGAGCCGCTTCGATGCGCTCTGCTAAATCCCACTGCTCACCAACAGTGGTGGCGAGCTCTTCCGAGTATTCGCCAGCCTCAATGCGGGCAATGGCGTTGAGGACTTCGGTCGCGCCAAAGACATCGGCGATGGTGCTAGACGTATGGAGGCCTAAATCCTGGTCGACATAGAGGACTGAGCCCGCGGATACCGTTCCCGAAGTCGGGGCAATGAGACCAGCAAGGACCTTGGCCAACGTTGATTTTCCGGAACCATTCGCACCGACCAAGCCCGTGAAGTGCGAGGAAAACGTGCCGGTGAGGTCCGTGAAACAAGGGGTGCCGTCGGGCCAGGTGACGGTGAGATGAGAAAAAGAAATAGGCATGAAGAAATCCACCTTCGAGTAAGTCGCGTAAAAAGTGTGAGGTCGAATTAGGAAAAAATCTTCATGCTCGAAAGACTAGCCCCGGCTAATACCCCAGTGCAAGGGCCGCCATGCCAAGGCCGAGAGCGCCGCGGGCAATGTAGTGCAATACCTCGGGAGAGAAGGAGACACCGAAGCCGCCGCTATCCAGCATGGACATGCGGTCTACCCGTGCCGGGCGGGAACGCTTAAACGACGCCCAGCTAAGACCAGCGATGATGAGCGCCACTGCGATGGCGGAGAGCTTCCACACCAAGACCAGAACACCGGTGCCAAGGAACGCCGTGCCCACTGAAGCGATAAGGGGAAGGCCCCAGTCGGGCCATGCATCGTCGCTGATGCGACCGAAGGAGGCGGCGCGCCCAACCGCCGCGCCGACGATGCTCCACGCGGACATGAATCCGACGATAGCCAGCGCCCCGAGCTGTGGGGCGAACCCCAACGACAAGCCGAGGGCCGCGAGGGCACCGACGCCGATGTACCACCGTCGTCCCAGACGACGGAAGAAGAGACCCGTCAACGTGGAGGGCGCATGGGCGCGACGAGGAATCCACGCGGATTGGCTCGCAATGGCATCAGAGGTGACCTCCGAATCGAGAAGACCTAGGCCAGACCCGCCGACCAGGCGCGTGCGCCCAGCGCTGAGAAGCGAAGCCAGCGTGAACGAGCGCCACCCCACGACGAAACGCAGGGCCGGGACTGCCAGCGCGAACCACGGGGATAGCCCGGTGGACACGCAGATGCCGAGGCCCAAGATCCCGAACCCCATTAGCTGCGCCCACGTCATCCAGTCGGTACCGCGCAGCCGGCCGCGCGGGCGATCAACGTACACCCAACGCTCCCGGGATAGCGCGCGCAGAGGATAGAGAACCTCGGTGAGCACCATAAGCGCGAGCAGTCCCACGATGCCGGCAATCGGGGCGACGCTAGTCAGCGTGATGCGTGCCGGGATGGCAGGCAGGACTGCGCCGACTTCTTGCCAGACTGTATAACCGAAGCCGAAGACGACGCCGGCGAGGATGAGGTACCAAATGCCATCACCTAGCCGCGATAGCACGCGCATCACAGCTGCACCACCTCGTCG
Source organism: Corynebacterium tardum (assembly GCF_046717785.1). Classification (NCBI taxonomy): domain Bacteria; kingdom Bacillati; phylum Actinomycetota; class Actinomycetes; order Mycobacteriales; family Corynebacteriaceae; genus Corynebacterium; species Corynebacterium tardum. Next base: position 366,678 of record NZ_CP177104.1, read on the forward strand.
CAGGCCTGGGTGATGGTGTCGGAATGCGTGGCCACAACGATGCAGCGATTCTCCTCGTCGGCTAGGTAGCGCAATTCGCTGGCGAGGAACTCGGTCCAGGCGGCGTCGAGGTGGCGCTCGGGTTCGTCGATAAGCACTGCACGTGCCGGCTGGTATAGCTGCGCCGCCAAGAACACGCGCTGGCGCTGGCCCGAGGACAGGCGCGAGGCTGGGTGCGGAAGGAGAGGATCGAGTGCCCAGAGTTCGCAGAGCTTGGCGACGTCCACCCCTGCCGCCTTTCCTATCAAGTCCAGGTGCTCGCCCACGGAGAGGTCGGGGAGGAAAACCGGCTCGGCCACCGTAATCACAGCACCCGGCTGCTCCTTCGTACCGACGGGATGGCCGTCACACTTCACTGAACCATCGAGGGGTGCGAGTTCTCCTCCGAGTGTTGCGAGAAGCGTAGACTTACCCGAACCATTGGGGCCAGCGAGGCCATAGATGCGGCCGGGGGTGAAGTCCTTCTCAAGGTGTCCAAGGGGCGTGGAATGCCCAAAATCGGCGTCGATGGAAAGCATTGTTGGGCGGTGATCTCCTTGTATTGGGCGGCTAGATAATAGTTGAAACTTATTGATGAAGTTTAGCAAAATGCTCGCCCTGAACGTTCTCCTCGAGCTGGGAAGAACCCTAGGGATTGAGGTCTTGTGCTGCTAAAATGGGGCGAAGTGTAGTTAGAAACTCGGGAGGGTAGCAATGTCCAAGCCGATTCAAGTTGAAAGTAGTAGTGCCCGTGATCCTTTGGCGCTGAGTGATGCAGCGCTGCGTCTGGCAGGCCACGACGTGACGGATGAGTACGTTCGGCAATTAGGCCGCGAGGTGGCCGCAGGGACATTATCTGCCGACGAAGCAGTCGCTCGTGTACGGCGTGCTTCGTTGAAGTAGAGCGCGGGAAAGAAACATGAGCGGGGGCTGGGAGAGCTATTTCATTCCTGGGACTAAGGTTCTGAAGAATCGCTTGGGGTTAGATGATGCAGAAGAACTACGGATCTTGGAAGAAAGGCTTGTATTTCTTCGGATAACCGAGTTGGACTCGGAACCTGTGAAAGGTGATTTCGACTATGCGCACTTCAAAGCCATACATCGACATCTCTTTCAGGATGTGTACGAGTGGGCAGGGGAAGAGCGCACTGCGCCAATGGGGCAGTTCATGATTAAGGCAGGGCATGCCTATTACCCGGCGGGTCCGGAAATGACGAAGGCAGCGGAGAAGCTGTTCGGGGGGTTGGCGAAGGATAACTTTCTGCGTGGCCTGGGGATTGATGAGTTTGTGGCCAAGCTGGCGGAACTGTGGGGCGAGCTCAATGTGGTGCACAGCTTTAGAGAAGGAAATACTCGCACGCAAACGGTGTTCTTTGACGAGCTGGTCAAGGCGGCGGGATACGAACTTGACGTGGAGCGGTTAGCGAGTGATAGCCGCGTGCGAGCGGAGTTTATTGACGCGCGCTTTCACAGCCAAGACACTGGGGATAACGCGCAGCTGGAGGAAGTGCTGCGCGGACTCGTCGGAAAGCGCGGTGCGTAGCGGCGGGGCCTAGCCCTTGTTGCGGAAGACGAAGATGGAGGAGAAGTCCTGGTCGCCGTGGCCCATGGCCTGCTGCTCCTCAAAGCGCTGGATGGCGGCGGTGACCGCGGGCAGCGGCTTGTTGGAGGTCATCTCCATGAGCTTGGCGTCCTTGCACAGGGCGTCGACGGTGAAGTCGCCCGGAGTGGTGTTGCGCTCACCGGTGATGAACGGGCCCTTCATGTTCTTCATGAAGGCCAGGCCGGTGATGTCGAGCATCTCGAGGATGACCTCGGAATCGAGGCCCTCGGACTCACCAAGCTGCAGGGCTTCGAGCAGGCCCTCCGCGGTGACGGCCAGGGCCAGGTTGGCCAGGAGTTTGCCAAGTGCTGCGGTGGGAGCGGACTCCACGCCGATGAGCTTGTTCTCGTCGGCCCAGAGTTCGGCAATGGTCATGGCGAGCTCGCGGCGGTCGTCGTCAGGCGTGCCTACGTAGACGCCGAGCGTGCCCTCGCGCGCCGGGCCAAGGGAGCCGACGACGGGCGCGTGGACATAAGAGTCGACCGCAGCGGCGAACTCGCGGGCGGCGTCGGGGGAGACGGTGGTGGTATCGATCCAGGTCACGCCCGCGGGGATGAGGTTGGTGTCGATGACGACCTCGCGGATATCGTCCGGGCCAAAGAGCGAGGTAATGACGACCTCTGCGCCCTCCACGGCGGCGGTGGGGGAATCGGCGCGGGTAGCGCCGGCGTCAACCAGCGGCTGCGCGCGCTCGGCGGTGCGGTTCCAGACGGTGAGCTCATGGTGATCGAGGAGGTGTCGGGCGAGCTCGGTACCCATGCGGCCAGTTCCCAGGAATGCAATCTTCATGCTGCCCAGTGTGCCATTATTGTGGGCAGGTTCGCCGCGAGCTGTGCGAGCCCCGGCCGAAGGTGGCTGAGAAGTGGCGTGGCTTGGGCTGTTCCCTGGCCATTTTTTGCTGCACGATGGGGCTGAAGTTGGAGCACTAGGAGGCTTTCGTCGTTTTAAACGACGACGAGGAACCGTTATATCGGTGGATGGACTCCTACGTACATACGTAGTAACTCTTAAGTATCAAGCCGAAAGGCACATAGGCTCTGGCCCCAGAGACGCTGGGGCCATCTTTTATTGCGCCGGCAAGAGGGGGCTGGGCGCGCGAAAATATTAAACACGCACCACTCATCCACTATGTGGTCCTCCCCGAACCTTTGGGCTTCGGAGTACCTGATTAGTCGGGAGGACGCGTGGGGTCCTACTCGTAGCGCAGCGCCTCAATCGGGTCCAGCTTCGCGGCCTTGCCGGCAGGGTAGTAGCCGAAGAAGAGGCCGATGGACAGTGAGAAGAGCATCGACATGATGACTGCCCACAGCGGCGGGAAGACGAGCGCGCCGATAGCTGCTGCGCCCGCCATGCCGGCGGCGGTGCCGATGGCGATGCCGATGAGGCCACCGATGAGGCAGACCACGACGGCTTCGGTGATGAACTGCATGCGGATATCGCGGCGGCGCGCGCCCAGGGCCTTGCGGATGCCGATCTCGCGGGTGCGCTCCGTGACGGTGATGAGCATAATGTTCATCACGCCGATGCCGCCGACGAGCAGGGAGATGCCGCCGATCGCCGCGAGCACCAGGCTCATCGTGGTGAAGATCTGGTTGAGGGAGGCCAGATCCTCGCTGAAGTCAGACACTTCCACCTTGTAGTCCGGGTTGGTGGCGTAGTAGCTGTCGAAGGCGCGCTGGAGGTTGCTGGCCACCGCGGCCTTGTCGGTATCAGCCCCGCCGCGAACGGAGACCTGGCTAAAGCCCTCGCCGGCGCCGGTGGAGGTGGTGAGCTCGGCCTCAAGGGGGTAGGGCACGAGGGCGGTCTGCGCGGATCCGCCGCCCACCAGCGGGCCGGTCTCCGGTTCCTCGTAGACGCCGATGACTCCCAGGTTGAGCGAGGTGCCGTCGTCGAGCTGGAAGTCGACATACTGGCCCACCGCGGCGTCGGGGCTGCCGAAGAGCTCCGTGGCGGTCTCCACGCTGAGCATGGTGGAGGGGCGGGCGGAGTCGATGTCGTCGGCGTTGAGGGAGCGACCCGCCTGGATGGAGTACTGCGAGGCGGAGACGTAGTCCGGATTCGTGGGGCGCAGCAGCAAGTTGGTGGACTTTTCCTGGGCCGTGGCGGAGTCGTTCTCCGCGGTCATCTCGCCGGGGTAGGAGTTGTACTCGCCGATGATGATGCCCTCGATCTGGGAGCCCATGGCGGCCTTGACGGCGTCGAGCATATCGGGGGTGAGCAGGGAATCGGAGTCCTCGATGGTGCCGCCGCCCATGAATGGATCTTCGGCCTTGTCTTCCTCGCCCTCCTCCGGGCGCTCCTTGACTTGGACGGAGAAGTTGTTGGCTCCGACCTTATCCAGGTCCTTTTGTACGGAGGCCTGCAGCGAGCTGCCCAGCGTGACGATGGCGATGACGGCAGCGATGCCGATGATGACACCTAAGAGAGTCAGCGCCGAGCGCATCTTGTTGGTGCGCAGGCTGGACAGCGCCATCTTGGTGGATTCGGCGAAATTCATGAAAGCACTCCGTCCGCCATCGTGACCGTGCGGGAGCACTCCTCGGCCAACTCCGGGTTGTGGGTGATGAACAAGATGGTCTTGCCGTGGGTGCGATGCAGCTCGTGGAAGAGATCCATGACCATGCGCCCGGTCTGGGAATCCAGTGCGCCGGTGGGCTCGTCCGCCAGCAGGATGTCCGGTTCGTTGGCTAGGGCGCGGGCGACGGCGACGCGCTGCTTCTGGCCGCCGGAGAGCTCGTTGGGCAGGTGATTCATGCGGTCGGTCATGCCGACCATCTCCAACAGCTGCTGGGCGCGCTGCGTGCGCTCATGGGCGGAAACGCCCGCGTAGACCATGGGCATCTCAACGTTCTTCAGCGCGGAGATGCGGCCGATCAGGTTGAAGTTTTGGAAGATGAAGCCGATTTTTTGGCCGCGGAAGCTGGCCAGTTTGTCGTCGCCAAGCGCGAGCGCATCCACCCCCGCCAGGTGGTACGCGCCGGCGGTGGGGCGGTCGAGGAGGCCGATGATGTTCATGAGCGTGGACTTGCCGGAGCCGGACTGGCCCACGACGGCCACGAACTCGCCCTCGTCCACGGTGAAATCGAGGCCGGGGAGGACGGTCAGCTCGCTGTCGAGGCCCTCGTTGAAGCGCTTGACAATTCCCCGCATGTCGATGAGATGGCTCATGCGTCCGCAACCTCGACGGCCTCACCGATGCGGTCCTTGAACATGTCCGCCTGGGCGATGACTGTCTCGCCCTCCTTCACGCCCGAAGCGATCGCCGCGGACAGGGTGGATTCGGTGGCCACGGTGACCTTGCGCGCGCGGATCTCGCCGTCCTCGACGACGAGGACGGAGGACTGGCCGTTGTCGTCGTACAGCGCGGACAGGGGGATGGTGATGGCGTCCGAGTCCTTCTCCGTGATGATCTTTGCCTTGGTGGTGGAGCCTAGGCGCAGGCCGTCGCGGTTGCCCTCGACGCGGATGTGTACGGGGAACTCGGGCTTGGCGGAGCCGCCGGAGCCCCCTTTGTTCGCGCCGGGCTCGGCGGGCGCATCCTGCTGGGCGGTGGGGGAGATGAAGGTGACCTTGCCCTTGTACTCCTTGCCGGGGCTGGATGGGGAGGTGAACGTGACCTCGTCGCCCACCGTGACCTGGGCGATGTCGCCCTCCTTCACCGTGGACTTCACCAGCAACGTCGAGTCATCCGCCACGGTGAGGATGGGGCCCTCGGCGGGCATGCCGGCCTGGCCGTTGACGGCGGTGATCACGCCGCCGAGCGGGGAGCGCAGGTCCGCCTGGGAGAGCTGATACTCCAGCGCGCCGTTTTCCTTGGCGCCGTTCGCGCTTGCCGACGCCGCACTTTCCATCGCATGGTTCACCGCCTGCGACTGGGCGTTGATCTGCTGCTCCACCGCCAGGTTGCTGGCCTGGAGAGCGCGCTCGGCCTCGGCGACGGCCTGGTAGGAGGCCGCCGTGGCGCGCTGCTGATCGCCGAGCTCTCGGTCAATGCTGCGCAGGACGCGGTCGTAGGAGTCTTCCGTCTCTTTCAGCTGGCGGTGGGCATCCTGCACGGAGGAATCAGCGTCCACGTAGTCCAGGAAGGCGCTGGCGGTCTGGATGCCGGAGGGGTCGTCGGTGGCGGTACCCACGGAGGCCAGCGCGGACTGGAAGGAGGCGGTCTCCGCCTTGCGCACGGCGTCCCGGGCCTGCTCGACGGCGGCCTGGGACTCGGCGACCTCGGGGCGATCCCCCTTGGTGGCCACGGCCTGATCGAGCTGCCGCTGGGCCTCGTCGTACTCGCCGCGCGCGGAGTTCACCGCGGACTGGGCGGAGTTGATGTCGGGGTTGAGGCCCTGGTCCAGGGAGTCCTGGAGCTGGCGCAGCTGCAGCTGGGCGTCCTCGATCTGGTGGACGGACTCAAGTTTGCCGGCCTCCTGGGAGGTGCGCTGGGCGTCGAGCTCGCGCTCCGTTTCGGTGGTGTCGATGCGCCCGAGCAGCTGCTGGGCCTCCACGCGGTCTCCCACCTTGGCGTCGAGGGACTGGATGGGCCCGGTGAGCGTGGTGGTCAGGGACAGCTCGCGGTCGGCGGCGACGTTGCCGGTGGCGGGCACGGAGCTGATGAGATCTTCTTTGGCGGCCTTCGCCACGTCGGTGGCGGCGAGCTGGGTGGCGGAGGAGCTTCCACTGGTCAGTGCGTAGAATCCGCCGCCACCGGCGAGGAGGAGCGCGGCGATGGAGCCGGCGGTGATGCCCACAGCTTTCTTGTTCATGGTTCCCTTAACTCGTTCTCAACGTCAATCAGAGTGAATGAAAATCGGATTCAGCTTAACTCGCGGGGTAGCGGGCTGTCATTCGAGCTAGGGGGAATATAGGAGGTAGATCAGGGTCTACCCCTAAGGAGGTGGCCCGGGGTTTAGAAGGGCTAGAAGGGCACGTCGATGTAGATATCCTCCGCCCGCGGGAGCGGGGGAAGGGTGGGGATCTGGTCGATCCCATCCTGGACCTCTTGGGGGATGTGGATGGTGGGAGGCGCGGGTAGGGCGGGCAAGCCCGGCCGGGGATTCTGTGGCTGGTTCGGTGCCTTCGGTGGGTTCTGGGGCGCTGGCTTGGGCGCAGGTGCCTGCACGGTCACGGTCTGCACCTGCGGCGCGGGCGCGGTGTTTTGCGGGGCCTGCGCAGGCGGTGCCTCTGGCTCCCGTTCTGGCTCTGGCTCCGGTGAGTCCGGTGCGCTGGGGGCCGTGGTGCCCAAACGCGTGACGGGCTGCGGCAGGGACTCCGGCTGCCAGTCGTTGAGGGCAGACACGGTGGACAGTGTGGTGGTGGTGGGCGCGCTGGGCTGTGGGTCGGAGTCTGTGTCGGTGCTGCAGCCGGTGAGGACGAGGCTGGCGGTGACACCGGTGGTGGCAATAGATAGGAACACGACAGAGTGCCGCATGAGGATCCCCCTTGAAAAGTAACTGCGTAGCTGCCGACGCCCCCGCGTCGGTGCATGTGCTGCGAGCATAGCAAGGCCAGGGTGGAGGCGCTGGGTAAGAGCGTGAAGGGGAGTCAAACTTTTGTATAGGGCTAAAACCGATACACTGTGGCTATGCCTAACTCTAGCCAGCAGAATACGACCCAGTCCGCCCAGTGGTTCGAGCGCGCCACCAAGGTCACCCCGGGTGGAGTGAACTCCCCGGTCCGCGCCTTCGGCTCCGTGGACGGCCAAGCCCGCGTGATCGCCCGTGGCGAGGGCTCGCGCCTGTGGGATGTGGACGGCAACGAGTACGTTGACCTGGTCAGCTCCTACGGCCCCATGATTCACGGCAATTCCCACCCGGCCATCGTGGACGCGGTTCAGAAGGCGGCTGCCGACGGCCTCTCCTTCGGCGCCCCCACCGAGGCCGAGACCCTCCTGGCGGAGCGTATCGTGGAGCGCACCGCTGCCGAGCAGGTGCGCTTGGTCAACTCCGGCACCGAGGCGACGATGTCCGCGGTGCGTCTGGCCCGCGGCTACACCGGCCGCGCCAAGGTGCTCAAGTTTGCGGGCTGCTACCACGGCCACGTGGACGCACTGTTGGCGTCGGCTGGCTCCGGCGTGGCCACCTTCGCGCTGCCGGACTCCCCGGGCGTGACCGGCGCCTCCGCCGCGGACACCATCGTGGTGCCCTACAACGACCTCGACGCCGTGCGCGAGGCCTTCGCCGCGCACCCGGGCGAGATTGCCTGCATCATCGCCGAGGCCGCCGCCGGCAACATGGGCACCGTGGCCCCACAGGAGGGCTTCAATGCGGCGCTTAAGGAGATCGCGCATGCCGACGGCGCCCTGCTCATCCTCGATGAGGTCATGACGGGCTTCCGCACCTCCCACCAGGGCTGGTTCGGCGTCGACGGCGTGGCCGGTGACCTGGTGACCTTCGGCAAGGTGGTCTCCGGCGGATTGCCCGCCGCGGCATTCGGCGGCCGCGCCGACGTCATGGCCTCCCTCGCCCCGGCCGGCCCCGTCTACCAGGCGGGCACGCTCTCTGGAAACCCGGTGGCCATGGCCTCCGGCCTGGCGTCCCTGGAGCTGGCGAACGAAGAGCTTTACCCGCGCCTGCAGGCCAACGCTGACCGCCTCACGGGTCTCATCTCCCAGGCGCTCGACGCCGCCGGCGTGGTGCACCACATCCAGCGCGCTGAGTCGATGTTCTCCATCCGCTTCGCGGAGGGCCAAGGTCACAACTTTGCGGACATGCAGGCGGCCGAAACCTGGCGTTTCGCCCCCTTCTTCCACGCGCTGCTGGAGGGCGGGGTCTACGTGCCGCCGTCAGCCTTCGAGACGTGGTTTGTGTCCGATGCACTCACGGACAATGATTTTGAGGTAATCGAGGCCGCGCTCAAGCCTGCCGCCCAGGCCGCCGCCAGCGCGCAGCGCCCGCAGTAAACCAACCACTTTGAGGGGATACCACCAGGCTTATGTCCACCACCATCGTCCACTTCGTCCGCCACGGCGAGGTTTTTAACCCGGACAAGATCCTCTACGGACGCATCCCGGGCTACCACCTGTCCTCCCGCGGACACTCCATGGCCGTGCGCACCGCCCAGGCCTTTGCAGGTCACGACGTCACGTACCTGGCGGCCTCGCCGCTGCAGCGCGCCCAGGAGACGGCGCTGCCGATTTCGCGGGTGACGGGGCTGGAGGTGGACGTCGATAAGGGCGTTATCGAGTCCGGCAACCGCTTCGAGGGCCTGCGCACCAAGGGCTGGAACTCGCAGCTGTGGAACCCGCAGCGCTGGCCGCTCATGGTCAACCCGCTGCAGCCCTCGTGGGGCGAGCCCTTCACCGAGATCGCCGCGCGCATGATGGATGCCGCCGAGCGCGCCCGCGCCAAGGCCGAGGGCCACGAGGCCATCGTGGTCTCCCACCAGCTGCCCATTGTCATGGTGCAGCGCACCGTGCTGGGCAAGCGCTTGGCGCACGCGCCGTGGGACCGCGAATGTGATCTGGCCTCGGTGACCTCCCTGGTTTACCGCGACCGCGACATCGTGGACATCTTCTATTCCTCCCCGGCGCAGGACATCTAATGGGCCGCCTGACAAACAGCGCTGCGGCGCTTGTCCTCGTGCCGGCCCTCGCGGTGGCCGGCTGCTCCCAGAGCGAGGAGAACGCCCAGAACGCGGTGTCCTCCGGAGATACGTTCCAGTTCATCTCGCCCGGCGGGCAGACCACCATCCGCTACGACGAGGCCGACCGCAAGCCGCTCAAGGATTTCTCCGGCGAGGATCTGCGGGACGAGTCCGCAACGATTCACCTCTCGGATTACAAGGACCAGATCGTCGTCCTCAACTCCTGGGGCCAGTGGTGCGCGCCGTGCCGCTCGGAATCAGACGACCTGCAGGCCGTCCACGCGGAGCTGCAGAAACGCGAGATCGGCACCGTGCTGGGCATTAACGTCCAGGACTTTAACCCGGAGATTTCCCGGGACTTCCTCACCGATAACGGCCTGGAGTACCCGTCCATCTACGACCCGCCGTTTAAGACGGCCGCAGCGCTCGGCGGCGTGCCCACCTCCGTGGTGCCCACCACCATCGTGCTGGACAAGCAGCACCGCCCGGCCGCGGTCTTCCTCACGGAGATCACGGAACAGGACGTACTCGACGTCGTGGACGAGCTGGAGAAAGAACAGTGATCCTAGCCGCTGACGGAATCGGGCAGAGCTTTGCCGACGCCGCCGCGGCCGGCCCGCTGCTGCTAGGAATCCTCGCCGCGGCCGCCGCCGGGCTGGTATCTTTCGCCTCACCCTGCGTGGTGCCGCTGGTGCCCGGCTACATCTCCTACCTAGCCTCCGTGGTCGGCGGCGAGGTCACCTACGACGAGGAGCTCGGGGTCGGCGTGGGCAAGCGCCGGCAGTGGGCCGTCGTCGGCGCCGCAGCCCTCTTCGTGCTGGGCTTTACCGTTATCTTCGTGCTGGCCACAGTCTCGGTCTTCGGCGCCATCTCGGCGCTGCGGCTCAACGCGGACACCCTCATGCGCGCCGGTGGCATCATCACCATCCTCATGGGTGTGGTGTTCATGGGCGTGGTGCCGGTGCTGCAGAAGGACACGCGCATGGCGCCGAGGCGCTGGACCACCTGGTTGGGGGCGCCGCTGCTCGGCGGCGTGTTTGCCCTGGGCTGGACGCCGTGCCTGGGGCCCACGCTGGCCGCCATCTTGTCCGTCTCCGCCGGCACCGCGGGCATGACTGCAGTGCGCGGCACGCTGCTCATCGTCGGCTACTGCCTGGGGCTGGGCCTGCCCTTCCTGCTCGTGGCGCTGGGATCTGCCAAGGCCATGCGCACCGTGTCCTGGATGCGCGCGCACTCCCGCGCCATTCAGATGGCGGGCGGAATCGCCATGATCCTCGTAGGCCTTGCCCTGCTCACCGGCGCCTGGGGCGAGTTCATCACCATCGTCCGGCAGTGGACCGTCTCCCACGGCGCGACGCTGATTTAGAAGGAGTGACATTTTCGTGAGGTACATCCGCAAGGCCTGGCACTGGCTGACCAGCATGCGCACCGCATTGGCGCTGCTGTTCTTGCTGGCCATCGCGGCCATCCCCGGCTCCCTGCTGCCGCAGCGCTCGCTCAACGAGTCCAACGTCAACGACTTCATTGAGACCAACGGCACGGTGGCGGAGATCTACGATAAGCTGCAGCTTTTCGACGTTTTCTCCTCCATCTGGTTCCAGGCCATCTACGTCCTCCTCATGGTTTCCCTGGTGGGCTGCATCATCCCGCGCTCCTGGGATCACTACAAGGCGTGGAAGACCCCGCCCACCCGCGCGCCGAAGTACTTGTCCAAGATGCCGCTCAACGCCACTGGGCATTCGGAGAAATCCCCGGAGGAGATCGCGGCCGCGACACAGAGCATGCTCAAGAAGTGGCGAGTCTCGGAGGTCGCGCCCGCTGAGGATCGCGCCGGCGCGCAGTCCTTCTCTGCGGAGCGCGGTTACGCCCGCGAGCTGTGCAACCTCATTTTCCACGTGGCACTCGTGGCCATCCTGCTCACCATGGCGGCTGGCCGCCTGGTCACCTACGAGGGTCAGGTCATCGTGGTCACGGAGAAGAACTCCCAGGGCCAGTCCCAGGAGCAGGCGCAGTCCACGGAGTTCTGTAATACCTCGACCTCGAATTACAACTCCTTCCGCGCCGGCCCGCTCTTTGACGGCACCGGCCTGCACCCCTTCTGCGTCAAGGCCCACGACTTCGCCGCGGAGTACCTTCCCAACGGCCAAGCGGAGATGTTTAGCTCCAACGTGTCCTACGCGGAGGGCGATGACATCTATAAGGATGACTCCGAGTGGAAGGACTACCAGCTCCAGGTCAACCACCCGCTGCGCCTGCAGAATAACCGCGTCTACCTGCAGGGCCACGGCTATGCGCCGACGATGACGGTGGAGTGGCCGGACGGCGAGAAGCGCACGCAGACCATCCAGTTCCAGCCCAATGACACCACCTTCTTCCTGTCCTCGGGCCTCATGCGCTTCGATCCGCCGGCGGGCATGTACCCGGACCTGTTTGAGCGCCGCCAGAACCAGCTGGCCATTCAGGGCCTCTTCGCGCCGACGGCCGAGTGGTCCGGTGAGAACGGCAAGCTGCTGCAGTCTTCGTACCCGGCAATGCTGGATCCGGCCGTGGCCATCGACATCTACCGCGGCGACGCCGGCCTGGACACCGGCACCCCGCAGTCCCTGTTTAGCCTGGATACCTCCCTGGTCCACTCCGGTCAGCTGCAGAAGATCGACCGCGTGAACCTCAACCAGGGTGAGTCGGTGACGCTCGACGACGGCACGAAGGTCACCTTCGACGGCGCCTCCGAGTTCGCCAACTACCAGGTTTCCTACGACCCCTTCCAGAAGTGGGTGCTGGTTTCCGCACTGGCCATGCTGGTCTCCCTCGTGGGCTCGCTGGTGATTAAGCGCCGCCGCGTGTGGGTACGCATCCGCCCGGCTGCCGGCGGCGGCACCGATATCGAGATGGGCGGCCTGGCCCGCACCGACCGCGCCGGCTGGTCCGAGGAGTTCTACGCGCTTCACCGCCAGCTCTTGGAGCTGCCGGACCCGGATGAGGTGGAGGAAGACACCCTGTACGCCGAGGATTAGCGGCGCTGACGCCGGCGCCGAAATATCAGTCAAAAGTTGGAGAGGCTACACATGGGGGAGTACCCTAAGGGCCACCGCAAATCCTCTCCATTCCTGCCAGATTGTGAAGGTAGAAACCTATGCAGATTGATCAGAATCTGTCCAACTTCTCGGACATCGCCGTCCAGACCTCGTTCGTCATCTACGCGCTCGCGCTGGTGCTGTCCCTGATTTACTACGGCCGCATGCAAGGCCTCATCGAGGTCCTGCGTTCCCGCTCCGACGCAGTGGCGCAGCAGCGTGAGTACGCCGCCGTGGGCGCGCGCGGTGGCGACGCCGTGCTGGGCGACGTCCCCCCGGCCACCACCGCCGCCGAGGACGCCGATGTGGCGAAGAAGGAGCAGAACGTCGACAAGCTCGGCGGCATGATGCAGATGCTCATGTGGCTGGGCATCGCCCTGCACCTCGCGGCCATCGTGCTGCGCGGTCTGGCCACCGGCCGCTTCCCGTTTGGCAACCTGTACGAGTACGTGCTCATGGTGACCGCGGGCGTGATGGTGGTGGCGACCCTTGCCATGCAGCGCAAGGAGTGGCGCACCCTGTGGCCGTGGCTGCTTACCCCGATCCTGGCGCTGATGTTCTACGGATCCACCAAGCTGTACGCGGAGTCCGCCCCCGTGGTGCCGGCGCTGCAGTCCCACTGGCTGCCCATCCACGTCACCGTGGTGTCGCTGGGTGCCTCCATCGGCATCGTCTCCGGCATCGCCTCGCTGCTGAGCATCCTGCGCGTGCACCAGCCGAAGGGCGTGGAGACCGGCTTCTTCGGAGCGCTGGCGCGCCCGCTGCCTTCCGCCAAGAAGCTGGATCAGCTGGCCTACCGCCTCGGCGTGGTCACGCTGCCGACCCTGGGCCTGGGCATCGTGCTCGGCGCCATCTGGGCGGAGTCCGCGTGGGGCCGCTTCTGGGGCTGGGACCCGAAGGAGACAGTGTCCTTTGCCACCTGGATCCTGTATGCCGCTTACCTGCACGCGCGTGCGACGCCGTCCTTCCGCAAGGCGGCGCCGTGGATCAACGTCATGGCGATGGCGCTGATGGTCTTCAACCTGATCTTTATCAATATGGTCGTCTCCGGCCTGCATTCCTATGCGGGGCTGAACTAGATGGCGGAGCATACGAGCCCGCGCCATAAGCAGGGAAAGCCGGCCGGCGATAATGCGGTGATTTTGGGCCTAGGCGCCCAATTTGCCGAGCGGCGCCGCGAGTTGGGCATTTTGCAGCAGCAGCTTGCCGACGCCGCCGGGGTCTCCCGCTCCACCCTCCACACCATCGAACACGGTGGTGCGGGCGTGCGGTGGGAAAAGATCACGGCCGTGGCCGAGGCCTTAGGCCTAGAGATGCGGTTCGTGCCGAAGGAAGCCTAGTCCTTCTCGCCGTCGGCGTCGCGTTTGCGGCGCTGGCGGCGTTTTCTTCTTCTGCCTCCTGGGCGCGGCGCTGTTTGAAGCGTTCCTTTTCTAGGTTCCACAGGAATTCCTCGTCATCATCGGGGCCTTTGATAGCGCGGGGTTGTTCCACCTCGCGCTTTTTCCATGTCGAGGGCCCGAAGGCCTTCCAGACGAGGTAGGCGGCGAGGACAAAGAGTAGGAGGAGGATGATTCGGCCCATGCGTGCGATTCTACCTGCACCGCGTACAATCAACCCCCATGACGCATAACCCTGAGCCACCCAAGCCGGACCCAGAACTGCGCCGCCGTTCGCGCGCGGCGCTGTGGAAGTACGGGCTCGCCCGCGTGATGCTATTTATCGCATTGACCGTGGTGATTGAGCTGTTGGCCATCACCATCGGCTTTCCCATCCCGGTGCTCATCGCGGCGCTGCTGGCGCTCTTTGTGGCGCTGCCGCTATCGATGCTGATCTTTAAAAAGTGGCGCATCGAGGCCACCCAGACGCTGGCCGAGTACTCCGCCCAGCGTAAGGCCCACAAGCGCTGGGTCCAGGCGGAGCTGGAAGGCCGCGCCGCGCAGGACTAGACGAGGATGAGCGCGGCGGCCTCGATAACGGCCCACAGGAGCATCGCGCGGCCGGTCAGGCCGAGCACGGGGATAAGCTCTGGGCCCTGGGCGCCGCGGTTGACGGTGCGGATGGCGCGCAGCGCAAGGGGGAAGTAGACCAGGCCGGCGAGCGCGAGCCAGCTGCCGAAGGCGATGCCGATGGTCAGCAGGAATGGCAGCAGGAGCAGCACCGTAAAGAGCAGTCGCGCCTTCTGGTTGCCAAGCCGCACGGCGAGGGTAATCTTGCCGGTCTCGGCGTCGGAGGGAATATCGCGGATATTATTGACTAAGTTCACCCCGGAGCTCATCGCGCCGATGCCCACGGCCAGCGCGAGGCCCGACCACGACAGGCGGCCGGCCTGGGTGAATTCGGTGCCGAGCACAGCGACGAGCCCGAAGAAGATAAAGACGGCGACCTCGCCGAGCCCGCGATAGCCATACGGGTTCTTGCCACCGGTATAAAACCACGCGCCGGCGATGCATAGCGCGCCGACGAGGATGAGCCAACAGGCGTGCGCCGCAAAAGACAGCGCGATGCCGGCGAGTCCGGCCACGGCGAAGGCGGCGAAGGCCGCGAGTTTCACCTGCTGCGGGCGGGCCAGGCCGCCGCCGGTGAGGCGCTGCGGACCGGTGCGGTCGTCGTCGGTGCCGCGGATGCCATCCGAGTAATCGTTGGCGTAATTGACACCGATGATGAGCGCCCACGCCACCACGAGGGCGAGAAGCGCGCGGCCGAAGTGCGCGCCGTCGGCAGCCGCTGCGGCACCAGTACCAGCGATGACTGGGGCGAAGGCATTAGCCCACGTGTGCGGGCGTGCGCCTTGGAGCCAGTCTTTGGCAGTTGCGGGATAGGCAGAAAGTGACATGTCAGTTATTGTGCCACGCCACCGCGGGCATGCTGTGCACAAGGGACGCACACGGCGGATATATAAAAGCCACGGGTATGGCGGAAGCGCGTCGTACGTACCCAAGAAAGGACGGCTGTGGGCCACACCCGTGACAAAAGTTCAATGCGTTGAACTTTCTTAAAGTTATCATGTGAATCGCTCGCGGGGCAAGGCCTTTACTACGATGAATATCATGCATTTAAGCGATCTCCCTGAACGTACCCAGGACTACCTCAAAGTCCTGTGGGACCTCTCCGAGCACTCCGGCGGCGCGCCCATCGCGCTCAAGGAGCTGGCGGGGCGATTGAACCAAAAGGTGCCCACGGCGTCGGAAGCCGTAAAGCGTCTCGTTGCCCAAGGGCTGGTGGAACATGAGCGCTACGCTGGCGTTTCGCTGACCCCAGAGGGCCAGGCACTGTCCATGGGCATGGTCCGCCGCCATCGTCTCCTCGAGACCTTCTTGGTCAAAGAGCTGGGGTACACCTGGGACGAGGTTCACGAGGATGCCGATCTCCTCGAGCATGCATGCTCCGATCGCTTCATCGATCGACTCGATCAGCACCTGGGCCATCCTCAGCGCGATCCCCACGGCGATCCCATCCCCGACGCGCAGGGCAGCATCGAGGACCTTGGCACGCTCACGCTTGACGACGTTCCCCTTCACACCCCTGTCACCATCGAGCGGGTATGCGACGGAGACACCGAGCTGTTGCGCTACCTCGACAGCCATGGCGTCGGCCTGGGCGTCGAGGTCGTAGTCGATTCCCGCGTTGCGGGCCTGCTCAACCTGCACGCAGGGGACGAGGAGTTCTCTCTTGCGGAAGTCGCGGCCGCCGACGTGACGGTGCGCGCTAACGAAGTCTAATCAGTTCTTAAAGAGCCCTGCGACACCACGACGGTCCACCTTGCCGGGGCCGGTCAGCGGCATCTCAGCAATGCGGATAATCTCGCGCGGAATCTGCCACCGAGGCAGGTCATCGAGCGCTTCGAGGATGTCGGTGCGCGAGGCCCAGCCGGTGTAAGCTGCGGCGATCATCTGGCCAAGACGTGGATCAGGGATGCCCACCACGCATACACTGTCGACGCCCGGTACCTGCAACAAGAGCTGTTCCAGTTGTTCTGGGTGCAACTTCAACCCGCCCGAGTTGATGATGCTGTCCAGACGTCCAGTGACGGTGAGTTGACCGTGGGCGTCGAGCTCCCCGGCGTCGGAAGTGGCGAACCAGCCATCGACGAAGTCGCGCGATTCCACATTGCGGTAGCCCTGCGCAATGGTCGGCCCGCCCAGGAAAATGCGGTTATCCTCGCCGATGCGCACCTCGGTGCCGGGCAGGGGAGTGCCGTTGTAGACGCAACCGCCCGCAGTCTCCGAGGAGCCATAGGTGGTTACCACGGTGATGTCGAGCTTGCGCGCAGATTCTAATAGCTGGGGATGCGGCGCTGCTCCACCCACCAGGATGGAGTTGAAGCGGCGCAGTGCTTGGATGCCGTCCAGTGAATCGAGTGCCTTGTGCAGCTGCATCGGCGTGAGCGCGGTGTACATGCGGTCTTCGGTGTGAGCGAGTTCTTCTGCTGCGCGGGCGAACTCGGCGATGTTAAAGCCTTGAGACAGGTCGAGGCACAGTGGCTCCACACCCGCCACCAACGAACGCACGAGCACCTGGATGCCCGCGATGTGATGGGCGGGCATGGCCAGTAGCCATTGGCCGGGTCCACCCAGGAAAGAATGGGTGGCATCCGCACTCGCCACCAGGTTAAGCGGGCTTAGCTGCGCACCCTTCGGTGTGCCCGTGGAACCCGAGGTAGCCACCACCAAAGCAATGTCCTCAGCAATCGATTCGCCCGCGCGCATGTGGTTGCGCAGCAATTCCGTCCGCGTGCGGTCCGCTGCGGGAAGGGGTAAGAGCGTGGTCTGCCCAGCGATGGCTCTCTCGAGCTCATCCAAAATACCTGCGGGATTGTGGGGATCGACTGGGAGTGGGGCGAGGATATGAGTCACGAATAATCAGGTTACCCGGGCATATCGCTCGTCCCGGGAGGCGGCGCGCCGGGCGTTTAGAGCAAGGCGCGCAGCCCCATGCTGAGCAAATAGAACACACCCGCCAGCACCGCGATGCAGCCGCCCGCCGACAAACTGAGTGCGGCCGCCAGCCAGAGCCCGCCGCATGCCAGCGCAATGCCCGCGATACCGGCACCGAGCATGAGCTGGGTCGGGCGCTTGATCCACGGCTGCAACGCCGCCGCCGGGGCTACCAGCAGCGCCAGGGACAAGATAGTGCCCACTGCGGGAATCACCACCACCATGGTCACGCTGATAAGCGTGAGGGTAAGCAAGTCATAGCGGCCGGGCTTTCCGCCTTGTGCGCGGAAGGACGTCTGGTCGAAGTAGAAGGAGACTAACGTCCGGCGAAATGCCACCAGCACGCCAAGGCTGACCACCACCAGGGCGCCGACAAACCAGACATCCTGCGCATTGACAGTGGTCAGCGAGCCCACGAGAAAGCTATCCACGTGGATAGGTAGCGGTTGGAACCAGCGCAGCAACAAGATGCCCAGGGAAAATCCCAAGGTGAGCGTCACGCCGGCGGCAGCGGTCGAAGAAATGCCCTCGACGGTACTCAACCACCGCATAAGCCAGGCCAAAGGCAGGCAGAACAGTGCCGCCCCCACCATCAAACCCGTGGAGAGATCCAAGCTCAGAAGGTTGGCCACTACTACACCGAGCACCGCGCCGGGGAAGATTCCGTGCGACAGGCTCTCAGCGAAAAAGACGCGCTTGCCCATGACCATCAAGGTTCCAACTAAGCCAGATAAACATCCCACAGCGATGGCCTCAAGGAGGGGCATCCGCAGGATCTCTGGATCAAGATGAGACAGTCCCATTAGCTAAATACCCCCTTCAAGCCCGCTAGCGGCACGGTGGCAACCAGCATCAAGCTGACGATTGCCTGCGGCGAAATCTGGTGCGTGGTTTGGGACAGCATGATGGCAAATCCCACCACCACTGCCAGCGTGGACAAACCCGCAGCCCAGAAGCACATGCTGCGCGGGGATCCTGCGATCAAGCGCGCCGAGAGGCCTGGAATGACAATAAAACCGATAACCAGCAACACACCCACTGCCGAGCTAGCCGCCACCACGATTAGGCCAACCGCGATATTCGCAATGAGCTCATAAGCCGCCACGTTGATGCCCATGGCGCGGGCCGCTGTGGTATCGAAAGCGACGAGAATCTGCATGCGCCAGGTTGTCAGGATGAGTAGTGCCGCAATCACGCAGAGCGTGACGGAGGTTGCCAGCCTGGACTGCGTGACGTCGAGAAGCCGGCCAAACATGAGGGCCTCCAGCTGCCCGGACTTGTCGCCATAGGCCAAACTGATGACCACGCCGATGCCGTACATAAAGGTCAGCACCACGGCCGTTCCGGCTTCCATATCCAGCTTCTGCGCTGACTGGCCCTGCCCAGAACCCAGAGAAGCCAGCACCAGCACCGTCACCGTGGCCACCGCGGCCGCACCCGGCACGATGCCCGGGATGCCGCCCACGATGAGCCCTACCACGATGCCCGGAAAAACCGAGTGCACGAGGGCTTCCACCGTAAATTCCATGCGGCGGAGATTAACGAGGACGCTAATGGCAGCTCCCGCAATCGATAGGCACAGCAGGAAGAGGAAAGCATTGCGCAGGTACGGGGCGAAGAGAATCTGCTCTATCACAGTCGCGCGCCTTGCTCCATATAGGTTTCCACTGCTTCCTCGGTTCCCATGGTGCGGACCTTGCCGTCGATCACAAACGCCGCCCAGTCGCAGGTGTGCTGCGCCAAGATGGGGTCGTGAGTGGAGACGAGCAGGGCGATTCCTGCTTCCTTGAGATCCGCAATGATCTGAATCAGGATTCGGCGACTTTCTTGATCAAGCCCGTTGAAGGGTTCGTCGAGAAGCACCAGCTCCGGGGCCGAAACCAACGCGCGCGCGATGAGCACGCGCTGGCGTTGCCCACCCGAGAGCTGGCCAAACCGCGTCTCGGCGAGGTGCTCCATCCCCACTTGTCGCAGGGCATTGAGTACGCAGTCGCGGTAGCTACGCATGCTCGTGCACCTGTGCCACCAGCTCACTGAGGGCAAAAGGCCCATTTCCACGACCTTGTAAGCCGTGACGGGAAAGCTCAGGTCGGAGTCTTGGTACTGCGGGACGTATCCGAGCGAGGCGTCGATGGTGGCCATGCCGCGCAAGGCAGCCAGGCCAGTGATTGCCTTGAGCAGGGTAGATTTGCCCGCGCCGTTGGAACCTAGGAGCGCCACGGCCTCGCCCGCGCGGATCTCAAGGTCAACGTCGGTGAGGATATCCCGGGCGCCATAGCCGCAGGTGGCATTGTGCAGAGTGACTAATGGGGAAGACATAAAGAGCTACTTGCGCTTGGCGAAGTCGAATTCCTGCAGCGATTCTGGCAACGGTTGCTGCTTGGAGTCCCAGGCGCTGACCAGGGTGTTGATGTTGTGGACGATGGATCCGATGTAGGTCTCGCCCTCACTGCCTGGCACACCTAGCGAGTCGCCGTACAAAGCGTCGTCGGATGTAACCGCCTTGACGCCTGCGGCGCGGGCGATGGCCTCGATGGACTTCGAGTTGTTGGAATTCTCCGCAAAGATGGCCTTGGCGCCGGACTCGCGGACCTTCTTTACCTGCTCATCGATGTGGCTCGAGGTGGCGTCCTGCTGGTGGTTGAAGTCAGACAGTGCGGAGCCGATGAATTTCACGCCATACTCGTTAGAGAAGTAGCCGAAGGCGTCGTGGGAAGAGAAGAGCACGCGGTCTTGCTCAGGAACTGCGGACATGGAATCGCTGGCCCACTTGTCGAGGTCCTCCAGCTGGTCGGTGTACTTCTTGCCGGCGGCGGTGAAGGCGTCCTTGGCCTGCGGGGAGGCCTGGGACAACGTGTTGACGATGTTGTCGACCTGAATCTTGGCCTGCTTCGGGGAGGTCCACACGTGCGGGTCGTACTTGAATTCTGGGGCCTCGCCGTCCTCCCCCGGGAAAGGCCACGGGCGCGGGCTCACGTGTTCGATGCCCTCGTCGATGGTGTACTTGCCGTTGCCATCGCCCATACCTTCGCTCTTGACGCCCGAGGTCACGGCCATGACGCCGTGGAAGCCGGAGGAGTCCACGGCTTGGTCGAGGAAGTGCTCGAGGTCGACTCCGTTAACGAACATGTAGTCGGCCTGGGAGAGCGCCTGCATCTGCTGTGGGGTCATCTCGTGCTCGTGGGCGCTGGCGTTGGGGGCGAGCAAACAGGTGAGGTCGAGGGTCACTGGACCCTCGCCGGAGTTGGTCTCCGCACCCTGGGAGTCGACCTTGTGGAGCTTGACGCCGCCGGCGGCTACCTGGGTGAGGTAGTCGCAGATCTGGGTAGTCGTGGCCACGGCCTTGACGGTGTCGCCGTCCTTCGGCTTTGCAGCGTCGGTGGATTCTTTCGAGGCGCTGCAAGCGGCGAGGCTGGCGCCGAGTGCTAGGGCACAGGTGCCTGCGAGAATGCGCTGTAGGGGCCGGCGTGGGGTGCTGTGATTTGAGCTCATAATGAACTTCCTTTGCATTGTGAGAAGCGAACTCAACAAACACTAGCACCCTTGAACTGAATTGTTCAATACCGTGAACTTAGGTAGTCCTATCTCCTTCTTGAGCTGCTAAACTTAAAAAATCCTCTCACTTCAATGGATGAAGTGAGAGGTTGGGAAGCGGTGGCCTTAGTTGGCTACTTTTGTCTTCTTGCTGAAGAGAAGCTGGTCCAGGGAGTGCATGCCGGGGCCGGCGGCGAGCATCAGGCCCGCGACGGCGACGGTCCATTCGGAGAACCTTTGCCAGCCCTGGGCGATGAGAATTACGCCCAGGGCGACGCGTGCTGCGAGCATGACGAATGAGTTGCAGAGTTTCATGTTCGACACTTTAAGTATTAACTATGGGCATGTCCACAATTGCTTGAGATGTCTCACTCCGGTCCGAGGGCGTCCCACGCCATTTACTCCGCTACATGTATGGATTGCGCGGGGTGTCCTCCTGAGCGAAGGGACGCTCCCCGCTGTCCTGCGCATCCTTGATACGCTTGAGCATCCACACTCGCGAGACGATGACGCCCGCCAGTGCAAGTGTGGCCAAGCCGATGGCGAAAATCCACATCGTGCTAACTCCTGGCTAGTAGTAATACGGGAACTGCTCCCACTGCGGGTCGCGCTTTTCGAGGAATGCTTCTTTGCCCTCGACGGCCTCGTCGGTCATGTACGCCAGGCGGGTCGCCTCGCCGGCGAAGACTTGCTGGCCCATGAGGCCGTCATCGGTCAGGTTGAAAGCGAACTTCAGCATGCGCTGGGCTGTTGGGGACTTGCCGTTGATTTCGCGGCCCATCTGGATTGCGGCGTCCTCCAGATCGGCGTGATCGACAACCTCATTGACCGCACCGATCTCGTACATGCGCTGCGCGTCATAGGTGCGGCCCAAGAAGAAGATCTCGCGGGCGTACTTTTGGCCCACCATCTTGGCCAAGTAGGCCGAGCCATAGCCGGCGTCGAAGGAACCGACGTCGGCGTCGGTCTGCTTGAAGCGTGCTTCCTGGCGGGAGGCGATGGTCATATCGCACACCACGTGCAGGGAGTGCCCGCCGCCGGCGGCCCAACCGTTGACCACGGCGATGACCACCTTGGGCATGGTGCGGATGAGGCGCTGGACCTCCAAGATATGCAGGCGGCCGCCCTCAACCTTCTCGCGGGCGGTGTCGACAGTGGATTCGTCGGCAGTCGCGTCATCATGCGCATGCTCCGTGGCATAGCGATACCCGGAGCGGCCGCGGATGCGCTGGTCACCGCCGGAGCAAAACGCCCAGCCGCCGTCCTTCTGGGAAGGCCCGTTGCCGGTGAGAAGTACTGTTCCTACATCCGGGGTGCGGCGCGCGTGGTCCAGCGCGCGGTAAAGCTCATCTACCGTGTGCGGGCGAAACGCATTGCGCACCTCAGGGCGGTCGAAGGCGATGCGGACGATGCCATCCTTACGCTGTGGCTTTGGACCGTCACTGTTAAGTCGGTGATAGGTGATATCCGTGAGATCCTCAAAGCCCTTGACGGGCTGCCAGAGCTCCGGCTTGAAAGGGTTATCGGTGCTGTAGTTCTTCTGCTCGCTCATGGCACACCAGCTTAATTGGAAAGCAGTGCGCCGGAAGTATAGTCCCCATTCCCAACCCTCACCCACACTCTCCGCCCAGCGCGGCGGTTGTAAAACAATACGCAATACTGCGGGGTATGCCCCGTCAATGTGCACGTGTACTCCGTACCAGCGCGGTACACCATACAGTGGGACGGAATCGAACCTCCCTGCCTTCTTGCGCTACGAAGGCGCCTGAGAAGCACTGGACTTTTCCCTGCCCAGTAAGGGTTGCGCTCGCTGCGAAGGGTGTGGGCTACCGTCGCGCGCGTGGCGCGCGACATGACTACATGTCGAACGACATGACGTGCCGCAAGAATGCGGCACAACTAGCGGCAGACCTTATTTAGTTATCAGTTCCGTATTCCAGTTCAGCTGCTGGATGCGGGTATCCAGCTCGCGGTACTGGCGGGCCAGATCGTCGGCGCGCTCGCGCAACTTCGGCACGGGCACCGTGGCCACGAACTTGATCTCTGAGCGGGAGTAACGGTCGTGGCGCGCACCCGCACGCTCTGCCAGTCCCTGGTAGATGCGGCGCTTGCGTAGCAGACCATCACGCAGCGCCAGCGCTTCCATGAGCGTGATCTCATCGTCGAACGCGGTGGCCGTGTTCGTGGCGTTGATGGCGATGACGAGCTCATCGATGCGCTTGGTCACGCCCTCGAGTTCGCGGAGGAGATCGGTCGGATTTTCATCCGGTTCATCGCCTTCCTGAATGCGGACCGTCGCCGCGAGGCGGTCACTCAGCGAGTTGAGGCGCTCCTGCGCCTGGGCACGCTCGGCCAAGGCTTCAGCCAGTAGCATGGTTCCTCCTTAACCCTTAATGGGATTGATTGTCTGGGCAATTGTACGGCAGACAGGAGGCTTCGCCGTGCGGTCGTGACGGTTTTAACAAATAGTGCCCCGAAACTTCGAGGCGGGCTCAGGTGGTGAATGCATCTATACAGCTGGGAGGTTGTGTAGATGTCAGGTGACAAGAAGCTACGTGAGCAGTTTGTGGAGGCGTATCTGCATGATGCGCGTCCGATGCCATTGATCCTGAAGGAGTTGGGGGTTTCGAAAGCTCAGGCGAGGGCGTGGCGTCAGGCTGAGGGCCTTAGCCGTGCTCGGCGCCAGCGGAGTTTGGTTGACGAGCAGTATCAACACGTTGTTGCTTTGGTTGAAAGCGGCCGGTCTGTGCTCAGCGCAGTTAAAGAGGTCGGGTTCCCTCAGCGGTTGGCCTATAGCTACCTTGCCCAGGACGGGTTTGAGCTCGTCCAAGGCAACCGTGGTGGAACCGCACAACACCAGCGGGATCGCATCGCTAAAGCTTTACAGCTTGTTGATGCTGGCAAAAGCTATAAACAGGCCGGTCAGGTAGTTGATCGCAGTGATGCCACGGTTAAAGCGTGGCATCATAATCGCATGTCTGGGCGTTTGATACTCAATGATCATCCCACTGAATCCGAATCGAAGGTAGGACGCGGAAAGCGTCTTATCCGCCATGACCGAATAGCGATAGGCTACCTGCTTAAACAGGGGCTTACTCACCGTGAGATTGCAGCCCAACTGGGCCGCAACCAGTCGACGATTAGCAGGGAAATCGCCCGTGGGATGACTGAGCATGGCTACGATGCCCTCGTGGCACAAAAGCGGGCTGTGGACCGTTTAGCCAGGCCTAAACCCCGCAAACTCGATACCAACCCGCAGCTGCGTGCCTTGGTCATCGAGGGATTGAACACGAAGTGGTCGCCTGAGCAGATTTCGAACTATCTTGCCCGCTGCTTCAGTAAAGGTGGGGATATGTCAATTAGCCATGAAACCATCTACCAAGCTCTCTACATCCAAGCTAAAGGTGCTTTGCGCCACGAGCTGAAAGTAGAAAAAGCGCTGCGTTCTGGGCGGACCGGACGAAAGCCACAATCACGCCTGCCAGCCCGCGGTAATCGAAGCTGGATTGGTGAGGACTACCGCATCAGCGAGCGCCCTGCCAGCGTTGAAGACCGCGCTGTCCCAGGACATTGGGAAGGCGATCTCATCATCGGACAAGGAGGAAGCACTGCACTCGTGACCTGTGTGGAACGCAGTACTCGCTACACCATGATCCGCAAACTGGATGTTCATGATTCCGCCACAACTGTCGACAAGTTAATCGAGATGTTCACCGGCAAAATACGCAACATCACCAAGACTCTCACCTGGGACCAAGGCGTTGAATTAGCCCAAGTAGACAAGCTGAGCATCGCACGTGGACTAGCAGTCTACTTCTGTGATCCGCACTCGCCCTGGCAGCGCCCTACCAACGAAAACACTAACGGGCTAGTCAGAGACTTCCTACCTAAAGGAAGCGACTTTAGTACCCTGACCGACAAGGATGTCCAACACATTCAAGACCTTCTCAACGGGCGCCCCAGAAAGGTCCTCAACTGGTATAAACCCGAAGAGAAGATACAAGAACTATTCAAGTGATGCATCCACCACTTGAAACCGCCCGATGATCTGGGGGCTTATTTGATCGATATGTACCTCAGCGCTACTCATCTAAGTCGAGCAGCATCTCGATGCGGCGGAGCTCGTCGTACAGGCGGCGTTCTTCCAATGAGAGGCAGCCCATGGAGGCTAAATCACGCAAATCGCGGCGAGTGATGGGTTCGCCTTCAATGGCTGAATAGGCGTTAGTGAGCTGGTTGGTCAGTTCTTTTCTACGAAGTTTGAGTTCCTCATTGTTGGTTAAGCGAATTGCCGATGTCATCGTGGCCTCCCTTCTTCTAAGGAATTTAATCTCACGAAGTTAGGTTGAACAACCGTTTGAGCACCCAAAAAATAGAGGAGACCCCCCAAAGCGCCCGGGGAGCTGGGGTGCCTATGCGATTGCTATGTGGGTCTCGCGTGGTTGCTCCCTACGCTTGTCCAACTAGCCTCCGTAAGCTACCGCGATGCGCGGTCCGCTACGGCTGACCTTCGGTAGACAGCCGGTCGGTCCACGTCCAGTTGTTGGCGTCCTCAAAGCTTGCGTACACGGAATTGTCGCCGTCGATACCGCAATAGAAGGTCCGGGTATCGGAGCCCATGGCGCAACGCAGGTCGTAGGTTTGTTTGGTTGCCGGGCTCACGGCAGAAATGCGGGTGTTGTAGGAGCCATTCACGGTGGGGCTGCCCTGCGACCAGGTGAAGGTGTGCTTGATGGCCTCGTCAAACATAGCGGCGGCGAATTCACAGGAGGTGTTCTTGCCTGCGTGAATCCTGTCGCCCTGGTTCGTGTAGCCGCACTCGCCGCCGATTTGGCCTACGTTGATGGAGTGGCCGCCCGGATTGGGGTTCGTGTTGCCGTCGGCGCCTTCTTGCGTGGAGTGGGCGTCTGATGGGGCGTCGTCAAGCGTCGGCGCGGGGCCGCGGTCGTCGGAGCTTTCGGAGGTCTCTGTAGCTGCCGCTTCCGTAGTCGTGGTGGCGGCGGAGGGCACCTGGGCGTTAATGGAAGGCTCATTCGCCGGTGCGGCGGTGGTATCGGAGGCATCGCCGCAGGCGCTCAAGGCAAGACCGGCGGCAACGAGAACGGAAAGAGTAGAGGTGAATCGCATGGGGTGCAGCCTAGCGCCCCGGGGCAGAAATCAGGGGCGCTGACTGTACAAACGGGGAGCGTTACCCAATAAACATGAACGCGAACAGCGTGTTGAGCACGGTGGCCGCAATCATCGGCACGGCCGTGCGCTTGACCAGCTGGATGGGGTTGACCTTGATGGCGCCGGAGACGATGAGGACCGCGGCGTTGACGGGGGAGACCTGGCGCATGAGGTTGGAGGTACCCCAAATAGCGGTGAGCATCTGCGGGGCGTGGATGGAGGTCTCAGCGGCCAGGTTGGGTACGACCTCCGAGAAGGCGAAGTAGGGGGCGGTACCGGAGCCGGTGAGGGCAGCCATGGCGGCGGTGGCGGCTACGAAGATGAGGACAATGATGACGGCCGCGCCGGAGGAGCCCTCGGTGGCGCTGATGAGCATGTCGATAACGCCCATCTGGGTAATGCCCTCCACCAAGACGGCGGCGGCGACGAGCAGAGCCACCACGCCGGCGGCGCCCTCGCCCATGCCCTTGAAGAAGGTGGCCATGGAGTCCACCGCGCCGGTGACGGTGCGGTTGCGGATGGACTCGATGATCATCGCGATGAACAGGGACACCACGGTCACCGGCAAGATGCCGCCCTCAAAGGGGATGACGCCCAGCTGCTTGAGGATGGCGGAGACAATGATGAGCAGCAGCGGCATGAGCGGCAGGATGGCGTAGAAGCCCGGCAGGGAGGCGGCGCGCGCGATGGCTTCCTCGGTGGCCTTATCGCTTAAGGACTCCGCGGTAACGTCGCCGGAATTGAGGGCCTTGCGCTCATCCGCCTTGTCGCAGCGACGCTGCCACCACATGTGGACGAAGGCGGTGATGAGCAGGGTAGGAACGGTGGCGTGGGCGACGGCGCCGTAGACGAACTCAGTCGGCGTCATGTTCGTCAGATCCGCGCCTTGAATGAGGCCGGCTTCCAGCGGAGTAGGGACGATGGTGGAAGACGTCACCACGATGGCGCCGACGGTCAGTGGGGTGAGGCCGGCGGCGATGAGTGCTGGGAGGAGCGTGGCGACCAGCAGGAGGGAGAGCGCTGCAGCAGAAGGGATAACGAGCGAGAGCAAAGTGCCCAAAATGAAGCCCACCGGCACGAGCCAGTAGGAACCTCTAAAGCGCTTGAGCGGGGCGGAAAGAATCACCACGGTCTTGGCGTCCGCGCCGATGTGGCGCATGTAGGACACGAAGCCGAAGAGCACCATGATGGCCATGCCGATGCCGGAGAAGCGGGACTTGAACAGGGCGTCGACCACCAGGAGTTGGTCGTAGAAAGCATTGCCGGTTGCTTCAATTTCTGTGGTGCGGAACTCCGCGCGGCCGGTGAGCGCGGCGAGCATGAGCAGGACTACGCCGACGGCGAAGATGGAGGCCGCGGCGTTGACCTTCTTGTAGATGAGATAGACAACGGCGGCGATGGCGAGCAGCGCGATGAGAAGATAGAGCATATCTGGTCCTTCTTCTGGTTATAACCAATTACCTTTTTAACCTAGCATCATGCAATAGTTCTGTCGCATTAGAGCCCACGGTTATGATGAAAAGCATGCAGATTGATGATCTTCTTGACCGCGCCCACGTGGTCTCCCTCCCCCTCGCCGTGCGGTTCCGTGGCATTACGACGCGGGAAGCGCTGCTTATTGAAGGCCCTGCGAGCTGGGGCGAGTTCGCCCCCTTCCTGGAGTACGGTCCGAAGGAATCCGCGCGCTGGTTGGCGGCCGGCATCGAGGCCGCCTTCGAGGGCTTCCCGGAGCCCGTGCGCGAATGGGTCGAGGTCAACGGCACCATCCCGGCCGTGCCTGCGAAGCAGGTGCCGGAGGTCATGGCGCGCTACCCGGGCTGCCGCACCTTCAAGATCAAGGTGGCGGAGAAGGGGCAGACACTGGCGGACGACGTTGCACGCGTTCGCGCCGTGCGCGCCCATATCGAGGCCCAAGGCCGCGTGCCGGTCCTGC
Organism: Corynebacterium tardum; assembly: GCF_046717785.1. NCBI lineage: Bacteria > Bacillati > Actinomycetota > Actinomycetes > Mycobacteriales > Corynebacteriaceae > Corynebacterium > Corynebacterium tardum. Next base: position 394,515 of record NZ_CP177104.1, read on the forward strand.
GCGTGGACGCCAACGGCGGCTGGAGCGTGGAGGAGGCCGTGAACGCGGCGAAGGAGCTCATGCCGTTGGACTACATGGAGCAGCCCTGTAAGAGCGTGGAGGAGCTTGCGGAAGTGCGCAGCCAGCTCATGCGCGCCGGGCTTTTCGTCCGCGTGGCGGCCGATGAGTCCATCCGGAAGGCCAGCGACCCCTACCGGGTGGCGCAGCTGCAGGCAGCCGACGTCGCGGTGGTCAAACCCGCGCCGCTGGGCGGCGTGCGGCGCGTGCTGGAGGTGGCCACGCACCTGCGCGAGCGCCACATGGACATCACGGTGGCCTCCGCGCTGGATACGTCGGTGGGTATCTCAATGGGCTTGGCTGCCGTGGCCGCGTTGCCGCAGATTTACGACGACGAGGATGTCGACGTCACCCCGGCCGCCGCGGGCCTAGCCACGGGGTCACTGTTTAAGGAAGACGTCACCGCGCCACGCGAGCTTGTCGACGGCTTCCTGCGCGCCCGCCCCCTTGCACCCGAGCCGGATCGGCTGACTGCGCTGGCGGCCCCGGCAGATCGCCGCGACTGGTGGTTCGAGCGCGTGCGGCAGTGCTGGCCGCACCTCGAAAACTCCTGATAGCGGTCCGTGTCCGGGCAGCCGCGTACGCTGGTTGACATGACCATTTCTGTGAGAGACGCCCACCTGCACAACCTCCGCAATGTCGATGTGGACATCCCCCGCGGCCAGCTCGTGGCCGTGACGGGCGTGTCCGGTTCCGGCAAGTCCTCCCTGGCGTTCGGCACCATCCACGGCGAGGGCCAGCGCCGCTACCTCGAATCCGTCGCACCCTTCGCCCGCCGCCTCATCGCTTCCGCGGTGGACCCACAGGTCGGGGGCATCGAAGGGCTGCCGCCGACGGTGGCGTTGCAGCAGTCGGCGTCGGCAGGCGGCGCGCGCTCCACGGTGGGTACGATTTCCGCCATCTCCAACTCGGTGCGCCTGCTCTACTCGCGCTGCGGCGATAACCCCGAGGGGCTCTATTCCGATTCCTTCTCACCCAATACCCCGGAGGGCATGTGCCCGGAGTGCCAGGGCACCGGTGTCGTGCACGAGCCGACGGAGGCCTCCATGGTCCCGGACCCCACCTTGAGCATTGAGGACGGCGCCATCGCCGCCTGGCCGGGCGCCTGGGCGGGAAAGAACTTCCACGACATCCTGGAGGAGCTGGGCTACGACCTGGACTCCCCGTGGCAGGACCTGCCGCAGAAAGACCGCGACTGGATCCTCTTTACCGAGGAACGCCCGGTTGTCACGGTGAAGCCGCACCGCGGCGCGGACCAGATCCAGCGCAATTACGAGGGCACGTGGCGTTCCGTGGCGTCCTACCTGCGCAAGACCTACGCGGAGACGAAGTCGGACACGCTGCGCGCCCGCGCGCTCAGCTTCATGGAATCTCATGAGTGCACCACGTGCGACGGCCGTCGCCTCAACCCGCGCGCGCTCAAGGTGACCTACGCCGGGCTGCCTATCGACGAATTCAATAACCTCCCGCTAGACTCCGCCCTGGAGCGCCTTAACTCCCGCAGCCCGCAGCCGAACGATGCCGAGGACCTGCTGCTCAAGGCCATTCGCCCTGCGCTGGAATCGGCCCTGGAGCTGGGTCTGGGCCACCTGAGCCTGGACCGTCCCACCGAGACACTGTCCGCCGGCGAGGTGCAGCGACTGCGCCTGGCCGCGCAGCTGCGCTCCGGCCTCTTCGGCGTGACCTACGTGCTCGATGAGCCCTCCGCGGGCCTCCACCCGGCGGAGCGCGGAGCAGTGCTCGATATTTGCCGCCGCTTCATTGAGGAGGGCAACTCGGTCCTGCTGGTGGAGCACGACATGAACCTGGTCAAAGAGGCGGACTGGCTGGTGGATGTGGGCCCGCTCGCTGGTGAGCGCGGCGGCCAGGTGGTCTACTCCGGCCCGGTCGGGGACTATAACGATGACACCCCGACGGCCCGCGCCCTGGCCCGCCCGCACCCGGAACCCAACGCCGAGCCCCGCCCAGCCCACGGCAGCCTCGCACTGCGCTGCGTGCAGTCCCACAACATCGACGGCCTTGACGTGGACCTGGGGCTAGGCCAGTTCACGGTCCTGACCGGCGTGTCCGGCTCCGGCAAGTCCACCTTGCTGGGCGCGGTGAACGAGCTGCTCACGGGGGAGGACAGCCCCAAGGAGGTCAAGCGCGTGGTCTCCATTACCCAAAAGCCTATCGGCCGCACCCCGCGCTCCACGGTGGCGACCTACACCAACCTCTTCGATAACGTGCGCAAGCTCTTCGCCGCCACACCGGAGGCCAAGAAAAAGAAGTGGACCGTCTCGCGTTTTTCCTACAACGTGAAGCAGGGGCAGTGCCCTACGTGTGGTGGCGCCGGCCAGATCGAGGTCGAGCTTGTCTTCCTTCCCGGTTCCTACACGCAGTGCCCGGATTGCCACGGCCAGCGCTACAACGATGAGACCCTGTCCATCCGCTGGCAGGGCCGCACCATCGCGGATGTCCTGGACCTCACCGTGGAAGAGGCCCTCGAGGTCTTCGCCGACGAACCGGCGATTCTCCACGCGGCGCAGACTCTCGACGCCGTGGGGCTGGGCTACCTACGCCTAGGCCAAGGCGCCCCGGAGCTTTCCGGCGGCGAGGCACAGCGCATCAAGCTGGCCACCGAGCTGCAGCGCTCCCGCAACTCGCGCCGCGGCCACACCGTCTACCTGCTGGATGAGCCGACCACGGGCCTCCACCCGGCGGATATCGATCTGCTCATTAAGGAGCTGCACTCGCTCGTGGATGCCTCCCACACCGTCATCACCGTGGACCATGACGTGCACCTGATCGCCGGCGCGGACCGCGTTATCGAGATGGGACCAGGCTCCGGCGCCGAAGGCGGCCAGGTGGTGGCAGACGGCGCGCCGGGAGACGTTGCCCAGGGTGAGACTCCGACGGGCCGGGTACTCGCCGGCGCTCCTGCACGCTAAGGCACGATAAGGTAAGGCTCATGACCTACAACAATGGCAATTACGGCCGCAACGGCGATAACGAGACGCGCCAGTTTGGCCGCGTCACCGGTGACAACGAGACCCGCCAGTTCGGAGCGCCCGAGCAGCGCCAACAGCGGCCCCAGCAGTACTTCCCGGAGCCCGGAGCGCAGAGCACACCGGCGGGCCAGGGCGGTACCGGCTACGGGCAGGCCGCCGGCTACGGACAGCAGTCGCAGTATGACCCGGTACCGTCGAGCTACCAGGTGGAAGAAGAGAAAAAGGGCGGCGGCGCCCTAGCGTATGTCTTCGCAGCGATTGCGGCCATCGCCGTCGCCGTGGCTGCTGTGCTCTTTTTCCTATGGCGGGGCGCTGCGGCGGACGCCAACAAGCCCGCCCCCGAACCGGTGACCCAGACCCAGACCGTCACCACTGAGGTCCCCACCACGGTGACCACCACCGAGGATGCCCCGCAGGACGAGATTCCTACGGAGCTCCCCAGCGAGCTGCCCACGGATATCCCGCCGGAGCTCCAGGACCAGCTGGATCAGGGTGGCGAGGAGCTCGATAGCCTCCTCAACGATCTTCTCAGCGGCCTCGACCCGGAAGGCGGCGATAATGCCTAGCTCTGAGACCACCGATGCGATGCAGCTGGCCCAGTCGCTGGCGGCGCAGCTTTCCCGGCACATGACGGACATCGTGCTGTGCCCGGGCTCGCGCAACGCGCCGCTGGCCTTGGCGCTGCTGGCGCGCAACGACATACGCGTCCACACCCGCTTGGACGAGCGTTCCGCCGCCTTCGCCGCGCTCGGCATGGCGCGCGTGCAGCGCCGCCACGTCGGCGTAGTGGTGACCTCTGGAACCGCGGTGGCCAACGCCCTACCGGCGATGGTGGAGGCGCACTACTCGCACACCCCGCTGGCCGTTATCAGTGCGGACCGTCCCGCCCGCCTGGTGGGCACGGGAGCCTCACAGACCATTGAGCAGCCCGGGCTCTTCGGCGTCTTTGCCGAGACCACCCAGGTCACCCAGATTTCTGACATCCCCTTCGTGGCCGAGCGCTTCCTGGCTGACTGGCAGGTGCACATCAACGTGGCGCTCGACGTGCCCCTGGTGGGCACTACGCTGCCCGGCGAGCCCGCCGATCGCACTCAGCACCGGGCCCGCACGCCGCGCTGGTCCAACCACGGCGAGGTGGCCGTGGACCTGACCCGCAACACGCTGGTGGTGGCCGGCGATGAGGCATGGGAGGTCGAGGGGCTCGAGGACGTGCCGACCATCGCGGAGCCCACCGCGCCGGCGCCGTATCACCCGGTGCATCCGGCGGCAGCGCACATCTTCCGCCGCGCGCAGGTCTCCGCGAATGACTACGTGGTCAACACCAAGGTGGAGCAGGTCATTGTCGTTGGCCATCCCACTCTGCACCGCGGGGTGCTGGCGCTGCTTAGTGATCCCGACATTGACCTTGTCTGCCTGTCCCGCACCGAGGACTTCACCAACCCGCGCGGCGAGTCCGCGCAGCTGGGCACCACGGTCAAGACCAGCGGTGAGCCCACCGCAGAGTGGATGAAGATCTGCGATGGCGCAGCGCAGATGGCGGCCGACGGTGTGCGCGAGGTGCTCGCCGGCGAGGACGGGTCTGACCTGGGCTTCACCGGCCTGCACGTGGCTGCCGCGGTAGGGGATACCCTCGCCGTGGGCGACGTGCTGGTCTTAGGCGCGTCCAACCCGGTACGGGATGCATCGCTCATCGGCCTGCCCTTCGACGGAGTAGAGACCTACTCCCCGCGCGGAGCCGCCGGCATCGACGGCACCATTGCCCAGGCCATCGGCGTTGCTCTGGCTACCCAAGCCCGCGAGGCCGCAGCGCCCCGCGCCCCGCGCACCGTGGCGCTGCTGGGGGACGTCACCTTCCTGCACGATGCCACCTCCCTCATCCTGCCGGAGGACAATCCGCGGCCGGAGAACCTCACCATCGTCGTGGCCAATGACAACGGCGGCGGCATCTTTGAAACGCTGGAGCAGGGTGGGGAGGCTTTCCGCCCCGCGTTCGAGCGGGCATTCGGCACGCCGCACGGCGTGAGCGTGGCCCAGCTCGCGGAGGCCTGCGGGGCCGAGCACCGCGAGGCCAACTCGCCGCAGGAACTGCTGGACATCCTGGCAGAACTCAAGGAGTACTCCACCGGCATCACCGTGGTGGAGGCGCACACCACCCGTGCCTCGCGTCGCGCGCTGCAGGAAGCCCTCAACGCCAAGGTGGGCCACTAAGGTGTCGCAGCGGCGCGTGCGCCAGCTCATCCTGGTGCTCTACGCGGCGGCGTTGGTGGGCATGGCCGGCATGGTCATCGGCCCGTACCTCAACGATCGGACCATCAATGCCCATCAGGCCCGCGCGCTAGCCACGGTCACGGACGTCGGGCGCCTGCGTACCTTCGTGGATTTCCAGGACTCCGAGGGCATCTATCACACGCCGACTACCGGCCTGCTTTATCCCACGGGATTGGGCGAGGGCCAGCAGGTCTGGGTCCTCTACGCCACCACCAACCCGGACCTGGTGAAGGTGGAGGGCCGCGAGTGGACCTTGTCCATCATTCCGGCGCTGTCCTCCGGGGTCGCCGCCACGGTCATCGCCGGTGCTGCGTGGTGGGGGAGTGGGAAAATTAACCGAAACTTTGCGAAGGTGTTACCAACAGCCCACGAAGACAAGGAATGATAGGCGCTATGCGTGTAGCCATCGTCGCAGAATCCTTCCTCCCCAATGTCAACGGTGTGACTAACTCGGTGCTGCGTGTCCTGGAGTACCTGCACGAGCACGGTCACGAGGCCATCGTGGTCGCCCCCGGTGCCCGTGACGGTCAGGAAGAGATTCCTGATTACCTGGGGTTCAGCATCGTCCGCGTTCCCACCGTGCGCGTCCCGTTGGTGGATTCGCTGCCGGTGGGCGTGCCGACTTCGGCCGTGGATGAAGCGCTGCGGGAATTCAAGCCGGACATCATCCACCTGGCCAGCCCCTTCGTGCTGGGCGCGGCGGGTGCTTTCTCCGCGCGTCAGCTGCGTATCCCGGCGGTGGCGCTCTACCAGACGGACGTGGCGGGATTCGCCACCAAGTACCACGCCTCCGCGCTGGCCTACGGGGTCTGGGAGTGGCTGCGCACCATCCACAATGCGTGCCAGATGACGTTGGCGCCGTCGTCGCTCACCATCGCCGACTTGGAGAAGCACCACATTAAGAACGTGCGCCACTGGGGCCGCGGCGTCGACTCGCAGCGCTTCCACCCGTTGAAGCGCTCTGCGGTATTGCGCCGCCAGTGGGATCCCACCGGCCGCAAGCACATCGTGGGCTTTGTGGGGCGCTTGGCCGCGGAGAAGGGCGTGCACCGCCTCACCGCGCTCAATGACCGCGAGGATATCCAGCTGGTCATCGTGGGCGATGGCCCGGAGCGGCCCCTGCTGGAGGCGCAGCTGCCTAACGCGTTCTTTACCGGGTCGTTGGGCGGCGAAGAACTGGCGGCGGCCTACGCCTCGCTGGATATCTTCGTCCATGCAGGAGAATTTGAGACCTTCTGCCAGGCCATCCAGGAGGCGCAGGCTTCCGGCGTGCCCACCATCGGCCCCCGCGCGGGCGGTCCGGTGGATCTCATTGAGGAGGGCTACAACGGCCTGCTGCTTGACGTCGCAACGTTTGTGGAGGACCTCCCCAACGCCGTCGATGCGCTGCTCAACCCGGAGGTGCACCAGGAGCTGCGGGACAACGCCCGCCAGTCCATCGCTTCCAAGACCTGGCCGGCCCTGTGTGAGCAGCTCATGGGTTACTACGAGGAGGTGCTGGAGGGCGTTCGCGAGGTGCCGCTGACGATCTTTGGCCAGCGCCCGGAGCTGCCGCGCTGGGCCGCTCGCGCCCTGGGCGCGCGCGTGGCCTAGACTAGGCGCTTGTGTCTAAGGCAGATCTGGATAAAAAGCCCTTCGATGTCGCGCGCATGTTTGACGCGGTGGGCAAGAACTACGACATCACCAACACGGTGCTGTCCTTTGGGCAGGACGCACGCTGGCGCCGCCTGACCCGTGAGCGGCTCAACCTCCAGCCGGGGGAGAAGGTTCTAGACCTCGCCGCCGGAACCGCGGTGTCCACGGTGGAGCTGGCCAAGTCCGGCGCATGGTGCGTGGCGTGCGACTTTTCGCGCGGCATGCTCGCCGCGGGCGAAGACCGTGACGTGCCCAAGGTGGCCGGCGATGGCATGCGCCTACCGTTTGCGGATAACACCTTCGATGCCGTCACCATCTCCTACGGCCTGCGCAACATCCACGACTTTGAGCTGGGGCTGCGGGAAATGGCGCGTGTGACCAAGCCCGGCGGCCGCCTGGCGGTTGCGGAGTTTTCCAAGCCGGTCATCCCGGTATTCGGCACGGTGTACAAGGAGTACCTCACCCGCCTGCTGCCGCCGATTGCGAAGGTGGTCTCCTCCAACCCGGAGGCCTACATCTACCTCGCGGAGTCCATCCGCGCCTGGCCGGAGCAGCACGAGCTGGCCGCGGCCATCAACCGCAACGGCTGGTCGCAGGCCGGTTGGCGCAACCTCACCTTCGGCATCGTGGCGCTGCACTCCGCGATCAAACCTGCAGACTAAGGCGGCGAATTAGGGGAGTGCTCTAGGCCCAGAGCGGGGTATCGCGGCGCAGGCGCGTGACCGTGCCGCCGGCCAGGCGCCACGCGCGGGCCACGAGGTCCTTGTCCTCGGCAGTAATGAGGTTGCCCATGAGCCGGGCGGCGGCCGGCATGAGGAGGCGCCCCACCGGGCCGCGCATGGCAAGCGGGCCGGCCAGCGGCAGGAACTGGGGGTAGGTCAGAAGCCGGGCGGCGGTGCGGGCGAGCAGGAAGGCCTCGCCGTACTCGGCGCGCAGACGGTCCGGCCAGGCCAGCGTGAAGTCCTTGGAGCCGAGCATCTCCACCGCCAGGGCAGCGGTTTCGAGTCCGTAGTCAATGCCCTCACCGTTGAGCGGGTTGACACACGCCGCGGCGTCACCGATAAGCATCCAGTTCGCGCCCGCCACGCCGGAGACGGCACCGCCCATGGGGAGGAGGGCCGAGGAGACGTCGGAAAGCTGGCCCAGCCCCCACTCCGCGCGCTGCTGCTCGGCGTAGAAGCGCAACGCCTTCTTAGTGTTGAGGTGGGCGGGACGAGACTGAGTCGACAAGGCGCCGAGGCCGATGTTGACGCAGCCCTGGTCCCCAAGCGGGAAGATCCAGCCATAGCCCGGCTGCACCACCCCGTCCGGGTCCTTGAGCTCCACGTGGGAATGCATCCAGGGCTCGCCAGCGTGCGGGGACTCGGCGTAGGCGCGTGCGGCGATGCCGTAGACCTCCTCGCGGTGCCACGTGCGGCCCAGCTGCTTGCCAAAGGTGGAGCGCACGCCGTCGGCCACGATGACCCAGCGGGCGGTGACGCGCTGTTTGCCCACGACGAAGGAGGTCAGCCGGTTTCCGCGGAGCTCCGGTGCGGTGGCCGTCCCGGTGATGAGCCGGGCGCCGGCGTCCCGGGCGGCGTCCACCAGTACTGCATCAAACTGGTAGCGCGGCAGGGCCGTGCCCACCTGGCTGGGGTAGGTGGCGGGCCAGGGCGCGGTGACGGTGCCGCCGAAGCCGTGGAGCTTCAGCCCGCGGTTGCGGTAGGTGGCGTTGACGTCGACGCCCAGCAGATCCAGCTGATGCATGGCGCGCGGGGTGAGGCCGTCGCCGCAGGTCTTATCGCGGGGGAAGGGGGCGGAATCGATCAGCAGCGTATCGTGACCGGCCCGCGCGGCGTGCATGGCTGCGGCGGCACCGGCGGGACCAGCGCCGACGATGGCGACGTCTGCAAGGATGGAATCGAACTGCTCCGGCATGGCCACTATCATTACATGGGATAGCTGCCTTGAGTGTGTTCAGGTCCGTGCTATGGGTTACGGTATGTAAATAATACGATTTTTGAGTTAAAGGAACGCGTTTAATGTCACACGGCCAGACTCACGCCACGCATGTGGACTTGGGTGATGCGCAGCTCACCGAGCGTATTAACGCCGGAATGGCTGCCGTTGAGGAGAAGCTGCGCAGCGAGATCGACCGCGGGCCGGACTTCCTCAAGGACAAGGTAAGCCACCTCTCACACGCCGGTGGCAAGCGTTTCCGGCCGATGATGGCGCTGCTGGCCTCCGAATTTGGCAAGCGCCCCCAGTCCCCGGAGGTTGTGAAAGCCGCCACTGTCGTGGAAATGGTCCACGTGGCCACGCTGTACCACGACGATGTCATGGATGAGGCCGAGCGGCGCCGCGGCGTGGAGTCCGCGAACTTCCGCTGGTCCAACTCCGTAGCCATCCTGGCCGGTGACGCCCTGCTGGCGCACGCCTCCCGTCTGATGAGTGAGCTGGATACCCGCACGGTGGGACACTTCGCGGAGACCTTTGAGGAGCTCGTTACCGGCCAGATGCGAGAGACCATCGGCGCGGGGGAAGCCAATGCCGTGGAGCACTACACGGCCGTCATCCGGGAGAAGACCGCGGTGCTCATTGCTTCCGCCGGCTACCTGGGCGCTTACCACTCGGGGGCAGGTCCGGAGCAGTGCGAGGCGCTGCGCCAGATCGGCTCCGCGGTGGGCATGATCTTCCAGATTGTGGATGACATCATTGACATCTTCTCCGATCCGAAGGACTCCGGAAAAACCCCGGGCACCGACCTGCGGGAGGGCGTGTTTACCCTCCCCGTGCTCTACGCCCTGGAGGAAGAGGGAGAGGTCGGCGACGAGCTCCGCGCGCTGCTCACGGGCCCCTTAAGCGACGATGCCTCGGTCCAGCGCGCCATCGAGCTGCTCTGGAAGTCTGGGGGCAGGGACAAGGCGCTTGCCGACGTTAACGCGTACCTCCGCGTCGTCGAAGACCAGCTCTCCCTTCTCCCGGAGTGCACCGCGAGCGAAGCGCTGCGCCAACTGGCGGACTACACCGTTCAGCGCGTGGGTTAAATGGCCTCCTGCCTGCCGATTTGCATGGCGGCCGGGGCTTCGTAGTAAAGTACATAACCGCACTTGATAGTGCATGCCAGGTTGCCCGAGCGGCCAAAGGGAGCGGACTGTAAATCCGCCGGCATTGCCTTCAGAAGTTCGAATCTTCTACCTGGCACAGAATGAATCCCGCAGACACCATGCAGTGTCTGCGGGATTTTTCGCGTCTGCGGGTTCTGGCCTCCGAGAGAGTTAAGGGTGGGCTACCAAGCACACGCCGACAAGCCCCGACGTTCACGGCAAATAGCGGCCAAAAGTTCGAAATTTTTCGCCCTTATCTACCGTGAACGACAGTGAGGCTTAAGGGACACTTCGTGTGGATTTGCGGCGTATGCCGGGCCGCTGCCACCTCTGGGCCTTCGGTGAGGGGCTGGTGGAAGGGTAGTGCGTTACACGCGTTCTATAGGGCCCGAAAACGTGCGGTGTACTGGCGATTTGTGTTGTTTAAGCGTTTCGGGTTAATCTTTTCAAGGCTTCAACGAGAGCACAGCGGAGATACTCCGTTACTCAAAGAGGCTGTGCCCCCTTAGCTCAGTCGGCAGAGCGTTTCCATGGTAAGGAAAAGGTCGACAGTTCGATTCTGTCAGGGGGCTCCATTCATGTTTCCACCCAGTTTGGGAAAATGAATATGGCGGTGTAGCTCAGTGGTAGAGCAAGCGACTCATAATCGCTGTGTCGCGAGTTCAATTCTCGCCATCGCTACCGGGAAAGGAAAGCGCCCGTAACCCGGGCGCTTTTTTATTACCGACTCCCAGCCCAGCAAGGCGGGTGGTTTCCATGCGGAATCACCGTTCTGGTAGGGTTGTGCGTTGTCCCAAAAAGGACACGCAAAGGGGCGTGGCGCAATTGGTAGCGCAACGGTCTCCAAAACCGTAGGTTGCAGGTTCGAGTCCTGTCGCCCCTGCCACATCACTTCCAAGGAGGATTCGCCGTGAGCGATGAGAAGCAGCCCGGCACCGGCGCCGCACGCCCGACCGGTAAGCGCCAGCTTTCTGGCGCGGCTACCACCTCTACCGAGTCCTACAACGACAAGCGCGTCGTCCGCGTCGAGGACAAGAAGGAAGAATCTACTGGCGGTTCCATCGCCGCCTTCCCGGGTGAGGTCGCTTCCGAAATTAAGAAGGTTGTATGGCCCACCGGCAAGGAGATGCTCCAGTACGTGCTGGTGACCTTCGCCTTCCTCGTGGTCCTCACCGCGCTGGTGTGGGGCGTCGACACGCTCACCGGCCTCGGAGTTGAAGCGGTCCTCGCGCCGAAGTAAACTGACGTACATACTTTCATCCCGCCGAATCCCCTAGGGGAACGGCGGGATACTTTTTGCCCTGACCACGCGGGGAGCTCGGCCGAGTACCCTGGTGTGGACTAGAAAAACCTAGATGGAGAAGACAATGAGCGACGAAACCACCGGCACCTCCCTCGAGCAGGCCATGATCGACAACGTCCAGGATCAGGCCGCCGAGGCTGCGGAAGCCGCCGAATCCTCCGACGCCCAGACCGCCGGCGAGCCTCAGGACGCCCCGCAGGAGGCCCAGGAGGGCCAGGAAGCTCAGGAGGAGCTTAGCCCGGAGGAGAAGGAAGCTGCCGAGAAGGAGGCGGCCACCAAGGCTGCGGAGGCAGCGCTCGGCGGAAGCGCGGACGATGCGGAAGGTGCGGTCGAGGAGGCGTCGGAAGGCGCAGAAGCAGGCGCCGCAGCTGCCGCCGAGGCCGAGTACAAGACCCGCCTGCGCGCATTCACCCGTGAGCTGAAGAAGCAGCCGGGCCAGTGGTACATCATCCAGTGCTACTCCGGCTACGAGAACAAGGTGAAGACCAACCTGGACATGCGTGCCCAGACCCTCGAGGTGGAGGACTCCATCTTCGAGGTCGTCGTGCCGGTGGAGCAGATCCTGGAAAAGAAGGACGGCAAGAAGAAGGTAGTCAAGCGCAAGCTGCTGCCGGGCTACGTCCTGGTGCGCATGGAGCTTAACGACGCCGCCTGGTCCGTCGTCCGCGATACCCCGGGCGTGACCTCCTTCGTGGGCAACGAGGGCAACGCCACCCCGGTGAAGATCCGCGACGTGGCAAAGTTCCTCATGCCGAACGACGCCACCGTGACCCCGGAGAGCTCGGCTGCTGATTCCGACGGCGAGCAGGTCGTGGCCATGCCGGAGAAGGAGGCCGCCAAGGCCTACGCTCACGACTTCGAGGTCGGCGAGGCCGTCACCATCCTGTCCGGCCCGCTGGCCTCCGTCTCCGCCACCATCTCCGAGATCGATCCGGAGACCGGCAAGATGCAGGGCCTGGTGTCCATCTTCGGCCGCGAGACCCCGGTGGAGCTGTCCCCGACGGAGATCGAGCGCATCTCCTAAAAAGCGATTTTGAGCTGGGCGCACGGTGTTCTAAACTTGAACGCCGTGCGCTTTTGCGCATGAGAAAACGTTCATCCTCCGGTGGCCCACAACGCGTGAGCATCCGGACGGGGTGCAGTTATTCATCGTGGCGGCACCTCGGTACCACAGGAAAGAGGTAATTCGATGGCTCCCAAGAAGAAGGTTACTGGCTTCATCAAGCTCCAGATCGAGGCAGGCTCCGCTAACCCGGCCCCGCCGGTTGGCCCGGCACTCGGTGCCCACGGCGTCAACATCATGGAGTTCTGCAAGGCCTACAACGCTGCGACCGAGTCCCAGCGCGGCAATGTCGTCCCGGTGGAAATCACCGTGTACGAGGACCGCTCCTTCGACTTCAAGCTGAAGACCCCGCCGGCTGCGAAGCTGCTGCTGAAGGCCGCTGGCATCAAGAAGGGCTCCGGCGTTCCGCACACCGACAAGGTCGGCTCCGTGACCTGGGATCAGTGCAAGGAGATTGCACAGACCAAGTTCGAGGACCTCAACGCTCGTGACATCGACAACGGCGCCCGCATCATCGCTGGTACCGCTCGCTCCATGGGCATCACCGTTGACGGCATCCCGGCTAAGTAAATAACTTCACATCAGCGCGGTACATCACGTATCGCGCGTGGTAGGGCCAGCTACGGCCCGCATTGACCACATCAATCCAAGAAAAGGAATTGCATCATATGAGCACCAAGTCCAAGGCTTACAAGGCTGCTGCCGAGCTGGTAGACAAGTCCCGCCTGTACCGTCCGATCGACGCTGCCAAGCTGGCCAAGGAGACCTCCTCCAAGAACTTCGACGCCACCGTGGACGTTGTCTTCCGCCTCGGCGTTGACCCGCGCAAGGCTGACCAGTTGGTCCGCGGCACCGTTTCCCTGCCGAACGGCACCGGTAAGGACGTCCGCGTGGCCGTCTTCGCCGAGGGTGACAAGGCTGAGGCCGCCAAGGCTGCCGGCGCCGACATCGTGGGCACCGACGAGCTGATCTCCGCCATCAACGAGGGCAACATCGACTTCGACGTTGCTATCGCTACCCCGGACCAGATGGCCAAGGTCGGCCGCGTGGCCCGCGTCCTCGGCCCGCGTGGTCTGATGCCGAACCCGAAGACCGGCACCGTCACCGCTGACGTGACCAAGGCTGTTGCTGACGTCAAGGGCGGTAAGATTTCCTTCCGCGTGGACAAGGCCTCCAACCTGCACGCCATCATCGGCAAGGCTTCCTTCGACGCTGAGAAGCTGGCTGAGAACTACGGCGCGCTGTACGACGAGATCATTCGTCTGAAGCCGGCCTCCTCCAAGGGCATCTACGCCAAGAAGATCACCATCTCCACCACCTCCGGCCCGGGCATCCCGGTCGACGCTTCCGTGGAGAAGAACTACACCGAGTAATCCTCTCAGTGTTAACGGCGTCAAGGCCTCCGCTCGCGTGCGAGCGGGGGTCTTTTCCCGTTTTCTGGTCGGTGTTTATCCAGTGTATGTGCTGTTTTCTCACTAACAGGCAATTGGCAGGTTCGTGGTATGGCATTACAAGGAATGTGCCGCATAATAATGTTGTGCGTTTGAGAGAGGCGCATGAGAGATAGAGAGAACACCCTGAGTCTTGCAGGGCGGGCGGCGTGAGAAACCGCCTGATAAACAAGACCCTTTGCACCGCGGGTTCCGGATTCGTCCGGGGCCCGCGTTGTGCTGTGTGCTGCACTGTGGGGGTCAGCGTGGGGGGGCAACGTGGTCTCGGGCTTATGGGACCAACCTAAAGATGCCATTTGTGGCGCCACATCACGAAAAGACCAGGTGAATGGATGCGAGGGTGTGCATAAGGTGCCATTACTTCGGTCCCATTGCCCGTCGCACATCCCGAGCGCTACGGCTAGGAGGTGGCGTCCTTCATCTCCGCGTAGGCGTCGAGGGCCGCGCGGCGGGATTCCTTGAGATCCACGATGGGTGGCGGCGAAAGCGGCGGGGCCCAGCGCTTCACGTAAGCGCCGTCCGGGTCGAATTTCTTGGACTGGAGCTCGGGGTTAAAGATGCGGAAGTAGGGTGCCGCGTCATCGCCGCAGCCGGCCACCCATTGCCAGTTGAAGGGGTTTGAGGCTGGGTCGGCGTCCACGAGGGTGTCCAAGAACCACTCTTCTCCGTGGCGCCAGTCGATACCCAAGTTCTTTGTCAAGAAGGAGCCGACGACCATGCGGGCACGATTGTGCATGTAGCCGGTGTGCCAGAGTTCGGCCATGGCGGCGTCGACAAGCGCGATGCCCGTCTGTCCCCGGCGCCATGCCTCGAGCGGGGCGTAGGCGTGTGGGCGGGGATCGGTGCCGTCGGTGCGCACGCCCTCGGTGTCGCGATACCAGTCGAAGGCGCGGGACTGCTCGCGCACGGGTTCGGTGGCCAGTGTGGGGACGTGGTAGAGGCGGTGCCAGGCAAAATCGCGCCACAGTAGCTCGGAGTGGAAACTAGAGGCATCGCCAGGCAGCTCGCTGGCGGCGTGCCAGACTTCGCGGACAGAGATTTCACCAAAGCGTAAGCGTGGGGACAGCCGGGAGGTGGCAGGGCGGGCAAAGAAGTCCCGGTCGCGGTCGTAATGGTCAAGCTCAAGGTCTGCCACCGTTTTCCGCGCGGCGAGTTCACCGGGTTCCCAGTGGTCTGCAAGGCGTTGTTGCTAGGGGAGCGGGGCAGCGGTAGGGAATGGCTCGGTCAGTTCGGCAAAGGCGTGTGCGCCCGGGCCGCTGAGCGTGGGGATGGGTACCGGTTCGCCAAGAGAATGGTCGTGAAGGTGCTGGCGCGCGGCGCGTGCAGAGGGATTAGGGCCGCGGCTTCCCGTTCATCCAATACACGGACCAGATGACGTCCTCGCGCGGCACACCCCAGTCGTGCACAGCTATGGCGCGTACTGCTTTGGCGAGGTCCCCTTCGCCGGATACCCATACCGAATCGGGTGCGGTATCCGGGGTGAAACGAGAGTCAAGGAGCTGTTTGGCACGCGCAATGTGGTCCTCGTGCGGAGCGGAAACCATAGTGAGCGAGCGAACCTTGCCGCTCCACGTTTCCTCAAATTCATCCTCAATTTCGTCGTCGCTTGCGACCAGAGCAACGACGTCGACGCCGTCCAAGGAGTCCGGTGAAAAAGCTTCGTAATGTTCCAGGATGTGCCACAGCGCCGGAAGAGCGGAGGCGTCCGCGAGCAACAGTTGTGACTTCCTAGGTTCCTGCCACCGTGCTTGCCCGGTATATATTCCAGCGCTATCCCCGGGTTGGGCGTTGAGGATCCAGCGTGAGCCGGGGCCATTGTCGCCATGGGTCACTACGTCGACATCGATGGTGCACGCTTCCTGGTTGAGCTTGCGAATTGTGTACCACCGCAGTGCTGGGCGAATCTTGGCGGGCAATCCCGTGACGGCGGCGCGAACATTGGAATTTTCAACCGGAAATGGCGAAAAATCCTGCCCATCTTGGGGCATGAGGAGCCCAAAGTATTCGTCAGGCCCGGCTAAGGGGTAGGAACCAAACGCTGGTGAGTGAAAAGTTAGTCGGTGTAGCCGTGGCTTGAGGCGAGTGTTCCCGGTGAGGGTGACGGGTAGTAGGCGGTGATATGTCAAGGGGAGTGATCCTAGGTAGGAGGGAGATTTGAAACCATCATAAAGCCTAAGTTAGGCTAGCCTCAAATAAATTAGGGGTTGCGTATGCTCACGTGCTCGTTCCCAGCGAAGGAAAGGTTTATCCCATGGTTGCCATCAACCGGCGCGCGAAAGCCGTGCTTGCGATTGTCTCGGCGGCAGCGATTGCTCTGACGGGCTGCTCACGCGGAAGCGGCGATGACAGCGCGGGCGTGGCCGGCGCAGACGAGCCCAGGGTTGCAAGCCTTGGGCTGGGAGATGCCGATACCGTGCTGGCACTCGGACTCACTCCCGTTGCTGTGGCGCCGTGGGGTGCGAAAGGGGATGGTGATCCCTCCGGAGTTGGCCCCTGGGCGAAGGAGCTTTTGGGAGACGCCCAGCCCGAGGTGATCTATAACACCGCTTCCGGTTTCACGGCCGAG
The DNA here is from genome assembly GCF_046717785.1 of Corynebacterium tardum. NCBI lineage: Bacteria > Bacillati > Actinomycetota > Actinomycetes > Mycobacteriales > Corynebacteriaceae > Corynebacterium > Corynebacterium tardum. The sequence goes on from NZ_CP177104.1 coordinate 410,934, forward strand.
GTTCTTGAGCAGGTCACTGCCTCGGACCCCACACAGATCATCGCCGTGAACCAGGCAGTGGACCAAGAAGCAAAGAAATCCCTCGAGGATATCGCCCCGCTGACCGTGAAGCCCGAAGGTTTCGAGGACTGGCAGGTGCCCTGGGAGGAGCAAGTTAAGACCATCGCCTCTGCCGTGGACAAGGAAGAGGAGGGGGAGAAGCTCATTGACCAAGCGGAGGACGCCTTCGCGCAGTTCAAGGACTCCCACCCGGAGCTGCAGGGCAAGCGAGCAGCCATCGTCATGCCTTATGACGGGAAGCTGGGTCTCTACACAGCAGAGGACGGCCGCGGCCAGTTCATCGAATCTCTCGGCTTTGACATTCCGCAGGAACTGCAGGGTGATGGCTCCAGCTTCTTCGTGGACTATGCACCGGAAAACTACTCCCAGCTCAACAACGTGGACTACCTGTTCGTCTTGGATTACAACGGCGCGACCGATGAACTGAAGAAGGACTCCACGTTCCAAGGCCTCGACGTGGTCAAGGATGGCCGTGTTCGCTACCTGGGCACGGACACCGGCAATGCGATGAGCATGCCGAACCCGCTGACGATTCCGTGGGCCGTCGACAAGTTCGAAGAGAAACTTTAAGTGCTCGCGCTACCGAGGAAGGCTGACGCTATCCACGGTGCTGCGGGCACACACCACGGCGACAAGGCAGCCACACTGGACTCGCGGGGGAGAAGCCGCGCACTGCTTACCACGGCACTCGTTGTAGCGACCCTTCTCCTTTTCCTGTGCTCGCTAGTAGTGGGGTCCAGGACTATCCCGTTGCCTGATCTGTTCTCTGCCCTCCTTCACAGGGGCGAAGCAGATATTGAGAACATCGTGTGGGACTTGCGCATCCCCCGTACGTTCTTGGCCTACTTCGCGGGAGCGGCCATCGCGGTATCGGGTGTAATCGCCCAGTCCTGGACTAGAAATCCCCTGGCTGATCCGGGCTTTATCGGTATCACTGCGGGAGCCTCGTTCCTTGTCGCCCTCGGGACAACACTAGGAATCGCCACCTCAACTGGGATGCGGACAGCGCTCGCCCTCATAGGCGCCGGTATGGCCACAGCAGTGGTACTGGGTGTGTCCCGCAGGTTTCAGGATCCTTTGACGCTGGTCCTAGTCGGCGCAGGTGTTGCTGCTGCCTTGAGCTCTAGCGCCATGTTGCTCGGCCTGTACTCCACGGATGTCCTCGATAGCATGCGCCGGTGGACCATCGGCTCCACGTTTGGACGCGGCCCAGAAGATGTCGCCATCGCAGGTGCCGGCCTGCTTGTCGGACTTATTGTCGCCGCACGAGTGGCACGCCCGCTCGACCTTTTGGCAATGGGGGAGGAATCCTCGGTCGCACTAGGTGGCTCACCCATGCTGACGCGGCGCGGTGCGGCCTTGAGCATCGTTATCTTAGCGGGATGCGCTACTGCGGCGACGGGGCCCATTGCCTTTGTCGGATTTGCCATCCCGCATCTGCTGCGCCGGTTCACGGGGCCAGAAGTTACCGCGATGATCGCTCCGGCCGCATTACTTGGTGGTTGCTCCGTACTCGCTGCGGATATTCTCGGACGCCTCATCGCAGGCCCATCAGAGTTGGAAATGTCCATCGTCTTGGCCTTTGTGGGCGCGCCATTCCTCATCTGGGCCGTACACCGCGGGGAGCGCACGCTATGAGTGGGTTGCAGAAAGGGGACGTCGTCAAGCATCTGCGTTCCCACGAGCGGCAGCGTCGGACATGGATATGGGGAGCTACCTGTTTCTTTGTCCTAGTCGCGGCAAGCTCCTATGTCCTCCTGCTGGGACAGGGGCCTGTGGCCTTGAGCCCGGGGCGGGTCCTGGAGATCCTCAACGGCGGGGGAAGCCGTAGCGAAATCCGCGTTGTCTGGGACCTGCGCATGCCCGTAGCACTAGCGACCCTCATCGTGGGTGCCGCGCTCGGTTTGGCTGGTTCGTGGACGCAGTCGATGTCGCGCAATCCGCTGGCTTCGCCGGACATCCTGGGCGTGACTGGTGGCGCGTCTGTCATGGTGGTTCTCGGGACGGTATTCTCCCGGCCTGTGCTTGTCGAAGGGCTCTCGATGTTCTGGTGGCGGGCGGGACTCGCGCTACTGGGTGCCGTGCTAGCGGCCATTCTGCTGGTGGTGCTTGGGGGAATTGGCACGAGCAATCGCATCGTCATCGTCGGCATCGCGCTCTCACTTCTATTCCAAGCGCTGGTGGCGTATCTCTTGCGCGCAGCTGAGCTCCTCCGCGCGGCGCAATCGCAGCTGTGGCTGGCGGGAACCACGGGCTTCGTGCGGATGGAGGTCATTGTTCCACTGCTCGTGGGGTTAACACCTTTCGTCATCCTCGGCCTGTGGTGTGCTCGGGAGCTGCCGCTTCTTGCGCATGATGATCTCTCGGCCCTTTCCCTCGGGGTCAACATCACGCGAACACGCACGCTCCTGCTGGTGGCAGCTACGGGCATCTGCGCGGTGACTGTATCCGTGGCCGGTCCCATTGGTTTCATCGCGCTACTGGCCCCTCATCTTGGTCGCATTGCGGCCCGGACGCCCTCGCCTGTGCCGGTGGTGTCGTGTGCTGCTGGCGCCGCCTTGCTGAGCGCGTGTGCTGTCATTGCTGGAGCGTTGCCAATGGACGCTCCAGTGGGCGCCGTTACTTCCATTATCGGAGGGTGCGCCCTGGTCATTGCGGTGTGGAATGCCGCCCGGCGGAGAGGATAAAAGCTTATGAAAGACAGAGGAATTACGGCCACTGGTATTCATGCTGGCTATAAGGATGGGGAAGACATTCTGTCGGGCGTTGACTTGGTGGCCCGCCCGGGCGAAATCACTACGCTCATTGGGCCGAATGGTTGCGGCAAGTCCACGTTGCTGAAGACCTTGTCTAAAATTCTTCGCCCGCGCCAGGGGAGCGTGCACATCGGCGAATTGGACGTGCACGCCATGAGCCCGAAGGAAGCAGCTGCCCACGTGGCACTGCTTCCGCAGCAGCCGACGGCGCCGGACGGGCTACGGGTAGGCGAGCTCGTCGCTCGTGGCCGATACCCGCACCTGGGCCGTGGCCGGGGACTGTCTACGAAAGACCGCGACATCATTGCGCAGGCCTGCGTGGAGACTGGCATTACGGACTTCATCGACCGTGACATCGCCGCACTCTCGGGTGGCCAACGCCAGCGGGTGTGGCTCGCGCTTGCTTTGGCGCAGGATACGCCTGTGCTGCTTCTCGACGAACCCACAACTTTCCTCGATCCAGCCCACGCCATTAGCGTTCTGGAACTTGTGCGCAGACAAGCCGATGTGGGGAAGACCGTTGTCGTCGTGCTGCACGACCTGATGTTGGCTGGGCAGTACTCCGACACCATGGTGGTCATGAACAATGGCGAGGTCATCGCGCGGGGCACTCCCCGCCAGGCATTGACGAAAGATGTGCTGGCAGCTGCCTATGGCATCGACGTTGAAATCTGGGATGACCCGCGAAGCGACGCCCCCGTCATCGTTCCGCGTGGGGTGCTCGGCACGTCAGCATCCCCATAAAGAAACCCAAGTAAAAAGCCCTCAGGGGAGCGATTTGGAGTTTCAGCAGGTCGGGTTGTAAAGTACCTAGCGAAGTTTGAACGGCCCGATGAGGCCGAGTCAAAGTTCACCGAAGACCGTCGGTCATCCTTTTAAAGGATCGAAGGTCCCTCATTCTAGAGGGCGGCCCACGCAGGAGACACTTTGCGAATTACCGCGGATTTCCGCGCGCGCCCTGTGCTCTTGCACGGGGCTTTTGTTATTTCGGTTGTCGTTAACGACAACCGAGGTGGGAAAGGTCCCGGCGGAAAACACAAGAGATGTTTCGAAAGGAGGCGAAGTAGAAGATGGCAAACCCGAAGAACACCGCAGACCTCGCGGCACTGAAGGAGAAGCTCGATGGTGCTAACTCCATCGTGCTCACCGAGTACCGTGGCCTGACCGTGGGTCAGCTCCAGGAGCTGCGTAACAACCTCGGCTTTGACGTTGAGTACTCCGTCGCCAAGAACACCCTTTTCAAGATCGCTGCCAACGAAGCTGGCATCGAGGGTCTTGACGAGCACCTGACTGGCCCGACCGCTATCGCGTTCATCAAGGGCGAGGCAGTGGATGCTGCGAAGGTCATCACCAAGTTCGCTGATGACAACAAGGCACTCGTTATCAAGGGTGGCTACATGGACGGCAACGCTCTGTCTGCCGACCAGGTTGAGGCCATCGCCAAGCTGGACAACCGCGAGACCACCCTCGCAAAGCTGGCTGGCGCCATGAAGGGTTCTATGGCAAAGGCTGCCGCCGTATTCAACGCTCCTGCAACCAAGATGGTCCGCACCGCTGCGGCCCTGCAGGACAAGAAGGCTGCGGAAGCTTAAGACGCCGATTAAAGGCGCACAATTACACACACAAATTCATCTGGCTGCCTAAGGCGGCCAGGAAAACTGAGAAAGGATGCCAATCATGGCTAAGCTCACCAAGGACGAGCTCATTGAAGCTTTCAAGGAAATGACCCTCATCGAGCTCTCCGAGTTCGTCAAGGAGTTCGAGGAGGTCTTCGACGTGGAGGCCGCCGCTCCGGTTGCTGCTGTTGCTGCTGGTGCCCCGGCTGCCGGCGGTGCCGCTGAGGAAGAGAAGACCGAGTTCGACGTCGTTCTGACCGACGCTGGCGCTAAGAAGATCGGCGTTATTAAGGCTGTCCGCGAGCTCGTCTCCGGCCTGGGCCTGAAGGAAGCTAAGGAAATGGTTGAGGGTGCTCCGAAGGCCATCCTCGAGGGCGCTTCCAAGGACGACGCTGAGGCCGCTAAGGCTAAGCTCGAGGAGGCTGGCGCTTCCGTCGAGCTCAAGTAATTCACCTGAGTTACTTCAGCTTTTCCGCGCAGCACATTCGCTGCGCACCAACAACCCCGACCGCTCTGCGCGGTGCGGGGTTGTTCCCGTTTTGAGGGCCGAAGTGTTATGTATTGACACTAGTGTCGGGAAAGGACACTATTAGGGTCGCGCAATTTCGGAGTAGGAGTTTGGAACGGCGGGCTCAATTCGCAGTGGCGCATCATGTTCCAGTGGACACCCGAAGGAGCTGTTGACGTTGACTTTATCGACTACCACTGACGCGCAAACTCATGTTGATGTTGTTCCCGTTCCCCATCCTGGGGAAATTCTTCTTCTAGAATTCCTTAACCCGTGCGGTATTACCCAGTATCGACTGGCCAACGACATTGGCACTACTCGTTCCCAAATTTCCAAAATCACGCGCGGCGCGCTCGGTATCAGTGCTGATATGGCTTTGCGTTTGTCGGCCTATTTTGGGAATTCCGCGGAGTTCTGGTTCGGACTCCAAGAGGAATACGATCTGTGGAAAGCTCGCCAGACCACCGATGTCAGCACCATCGTTCCGTGGAATCACAAAGAAGACGCTGACTCGCGTTCGAGGTAGGGGCCGCCCCTCGCAGCAGCCCCATAAATCTGAAACGCACCATCCGGGAAAATGTGTTTTGAGCAAGCGAATCGGTAGGATAAGCCACCATGCTGCCCAAGTCCCGCATCTTTTCCGTCCTCCTGCTCGGCCTCGGCGTTGCGCTGATTGCCGCCGGCCTGGCGGCGTCGAGCTTTTTGAGCTTTAGCCCGCGCCTTCCGCTGGACATTAAGGGCACCACGTGGACGCTGCAGGATGACAACGCTTCGGCCCAGCAGCTGTCTGCCGACGGCACCACGCAGTACGAAGGTCCGATGACCTATCAGCTCAACCTGGACGTCCAGGACCCGACGGACAAGGACACCGCGACGCTGCGGGTGGGGGAGTCCGCCATTCGCGGGGGTACCGGCAACGTAGAGGACTTAAGCTTTGCGCGCGTGTGGACCTACCCGGTCGATCGCTTAAGCGGTGAGGCCACCGGCCCGGCCGCCTTGTCCCACACGTTGGGTTCGCCCACGGCCGAGGTGCCGGTGGAGGGCTACTGGATGAAGTTCCCTGCTGAGGCCGAGCAGACCACCTATCCGGTCTTTGACCCGGTGCTGCGTAAGGCCGCGGATGCTGTCTTCGAGGAGTCCCTCGACATCGACGGGCGCACGGTCTACCGTTACCACCAGGAGATTGAGCCCACGAACGTGGCCACGCTGTACGCGGGAGGGACCACGACCACGTTGGAGAACGAGGACGGCTCGACTGAGCAGGGCTACCTCTACCACGGCGCCAGCCGGGACCTGTACGTGGACCAGGTCACCGGGCTCGTGGTGGGCATGGAGGTCGATATCCGGGACTACTGGGGCGACCGCGCGGGCGCCGAGCGTGAGGTGCAGTTCGCGTTTGCTGGCGCTACCGACGAGGAATCCCGCGCGGAACTCCTCCAGCAGGCAGAGCGCTTCCCGCGCAGCGCGGTGGGGCAGTGGCTGCGCTGGGGGGGCATCGGTCTCGGTGCGGTGTTGGCTCTGGTGGGGCTGCTGGGTGCTTTCCGACGACCCACGGCTCGCCACTCCGACTAGACTCCCCCAGCTAGCCTCCCGGGCGCTGCTCGCGTGGGAGCGACACGCCATAAAGGCGTTTGCTCTTTACAAGTTGGCCTTTATGCTATAGGCTATTTCGTTGCGCTGGAATCTGGATCTTCGGTGCGCATTTAGCCTTTCGAGCGGTGATGGCAAAACCGGCTTGACAAGGTGATTTTGTGCATTCTGAACCCAGTCGTTCCACAGCAGACCGAATGCTAAATTTACCAGCGGTTTTGCGCTTCGTCGGCCAGGGCGAGGTGGCAATCCGCGAGAGGTACTGGAAGGACCCATCTTGGCAGTCTCCCGCCAGACCAAGTCAGTGGCCAACATCCCTGGAGCCCCGAAGCGATACTCCTTCGCTAAGATCAGCGAGCCCATCGCTGTCCCGGGCCTCCTTGATCTACAACTCGACTCCTACGCGTGGCTCATCGGCACCCCCGAGTGGCGCGAACGCGAGCAGGCAGAGCGCGGCGATGACGCACGCGTGACGAGCGGCCTTGAGGATATCCTCGAGGAGCTTTCTCCGATCCAGGACTACTCGGGCAACATGTCCCTGTCCCTGTCGGAGCCTCGCTTCGAGCCGGTGAAGAACACCGTGGACGAGTGCAAAGAGAAGGACATCAACTACTCGGCGCCACTGTACGTCACCGCAGAATTCATTAACAACGACACCCAGGAGATTAAGTCCCAGACCGTCTTCATCGGCGATTTCCCGATGATGACCGATAAGGGCACCTTCATCGTCAACGGCACTGAGCGCGTTATCGTCTCGCAGCTCGTGCGTTCCCCGGGTGTGTACTTCGATCAGACCATCGATAAGTCCACCGAGCGCCCGCTGCACTCCGTGAAGGTCATTCCTTCCCGCGGTGCGTGGCTCGAGTTTGACGTCGACAAGCGCGACACCGTCGGCGTCCGTATCGACCGTAAGCGTCGCCAGCCGGTGACGGTGCTGCTCAAGGCTCTGGGCTGGAGCGAGGAGCAGATTAAGGAGCGCTTCGGCTTCTCCGAGCTCATGATGTCCACCCTGGAGTCCGACGGCGTGTCCAACACCGACGAGGCTCTGCTGGAGATCTACCGTAAGCAGCGCCCGGGCGAGCAGCCCACGCGTGACCTTGCGCAGGCTCTGCTGGATAACTCCTTCTTCCGCGCCAAGCGCTACGACCTGGCCAAGGTGGGCCGCTACAAGGTCAACCGCAAGCTGGGACTGGGCGGCGACCACGACGGTCTCATGACCCTGACCGAGGAAGACATTGCTGTCACCCTCGAATACCTGGTGCGCCTGCATGCCGGCGAGCGTGAGATGAAGGCTCCGAACGGCGAGACCATCGCCATCCACACCGACGACATTGACCACTTTGGTAACCGTCGTCTGCGTACCGTGGGCGAGCTAATCCAGAACCAGGTCCGCGTCGGCCTGTCCCGCATGGAGCGCGTCGTCCGCGAGCGCATGACCACCCAGGACGCGGAGTCGATCACCCCGACCTCCCTGATTAACGTCCGCCCGGTTTCCGCTGCCATCCGCGAGTTCTTCGGTACCTCCCAGCTCTCGCAGTTCATGGACCAGAACAACTCCCTGTCCGGCCTGACCCACAAGCGCCGCCTGTCCGCGCTGGGCCCGGGCGGTCTGTCCCGTGAGCGCGCCGGCATTGAGGTGCGAGACGTGCACGCTTCGCACTACGGCCGCATGTGCCCGATTGAGACCCCCGAGGGTCCGAACATTGGTCTGATCGGCTCGCTGGCGTCCTACGCCCGCGTCAACGCCTTCGGCTTCATCGAGACCCCGTACCGCAAGGTCGTGGACGGCAAGGTCACCGACCAGGTGGAGTACCTGACCGCCGATGAAGAGGATCGCTTCGCCATTGCCCAGGCGGAGGTTGAGAAGGATGCCGATGGCACCCTGACCGGCGACCGTATTGAGGTCCGCCTCAAGGACGGCGACATCGGCGTGACCGACGCTTCCGGCGTGGACTACGTCGACGTGTCCCCGCGCCAGATGGTGTCTGTGGCAACCGCCATGATTCCGTTCCTCGAGCACGACGATGCTAACCGTGCCCTCATGGGCGCGAACATGCAGCGTCAGGCCGTGCCGCTGGTGCGTTCCGAGGCCCCGTACGTGGGCACCGGCATGGAGCAGCGCGCTGCGTACGACGCCGGCGACCTCATCATCACCCCGAAGGCGGGTGTGGTGGAGAACGTCACCGCAGACCTCATCACCATTATGGATGACGAGGGTCAGCGCGATACCTACATGCTGCGCAAGTTCGAGCGCACCAACCAGAACACCAACTACAACCAGACCCCGCTGGTGTCCCTGGGTGAGCGTGTGGAGGCAGGCCAGGTGCTTGCCGACGGCCCCGGTACCCACAACGGTGAAATGTCCCTCGGCCGCAACCTGCTGGTTGCCTTTATGCCGTGGGAAGGCCACAACTACGAGGACGCCATCATCCTCAACCAGCGCATCGTGGAGGAGGACATCCTCACCTCGATCCACATCGAGGAGCACGAGATCGATGCGCGCGATACCAAGCTGGGCCCGGAGGAGATCACCCGCGAGATCCCGAACGTCTCCGACGACGTCCTGCGTGACCTCGACGAGCGCGGCATCGTCCGCATCGGTGCTGACGTTCGCGCCGGCGACATTCTGGTGGGTAAGGTCACCCCGAAGGGTGAGACCGAGCTGACCCCGGAGGAGCGCCTGCTGCGCGCCATCTTCGGCGAGAAGGCCCGCGAGGTGCGCGATACCTCCATGAAGGTCCCGCACGGTGAGACCGGTAAGGTCATCGGCGTCTCCCGCTTCTCCCGCGAGGACGACGACGACCTGGCCCCGGGCGTCAACGAGATGATCCGCGTCTACGTGGCTCAGAAGCGCAAGATCCAGGACGGCGATAAGCTGGCCGGCCGCCACGGTAACAAGGGTGTTGTGGGCAAGATCCTGCCGCCGGAGGACATGCCGTTCATGGAGGATGGCACCCCGGTGGACATCATCCTCAACACCCACGGTGTGCCGCGTCGTATGAACATCGGTCAGGTCCTCGAGGTCCACCTGGGCTGGCTCGCACACGCCGGCTGGAAGATCGACACCGAGGATCCGGCCAACGCCGACCTGCTGAAGAAGCTGCCGGAAGAGCTGTACGACGTCCCGCCGGAGTCCCTCACCGCGACCCCGGTCTTCGACGGTGCCACCAACGAGGAAATCTCCCGCCTGCTGGCCTCCTCCAAGCCGAACCGCGACGGTGACGTCATGGTGGATGAGCACGGTAAGGCCCGCCTCTTCGATGGCCGCTCCGGCGAGCCGTACATGTACCCGGTCTCCGTGGGCTACATGTACATGCTCAAGCTGCACCACCTGGTGGACGAGAAGATTCACGCCCGCTCCACTGGTCCGTACTCCATGATTACCCAGCAGCCGCTGGGTGGTAAGGCACAGTTCGGTGGCCAGCGCTTCGGCGAGATGGAGGTGTGGGCAATGCAGGCATACGGCGCTGCCTACACCCTGCAGGAGCTTCTGACCATCAAGTCCGATGACGTCGTCGGCCGTGTCAAGGTCTACGAGGCAATCGTCAAGGGCGATAACATCCCGGATCCGGGCATCCCGGAGTCCTTCAAGGTCCTCCTCAAGGAGCTGCAGTCCCTGTGCCTCAACGTGGAGGTTCTCTCCACCGACGGCACGCCGATGGAACTGTCCGGCTCCGACGATGACGACATGGATGGAGCACCGTCCCTGGGCATTAACCTGTCCCGCGACGAGCGCTCCGACGCTGACATCGCCTAAGAGCTGCCTCATAGCTGCCTAGTTGCTTGGTCCGCCTCCGTAAACGGGGCGGGCATAAAGAATTATTTAACTCATAACAAGCCATCAACTTCCCCCGCCACGGGGGATGAAAGGGAGACATTACGTGTTTGACGTAAATCTCTTCGACGAGCTCCGTATCGGTCTGGCCACCGCCGACGACATTCGCCGCTGGTCCAAGGGCGAGGTCAAGAAGCCTGAGACCATTAACTACCGAACCCTCAAGCCGGAGAAGGACGGCCTCTTCTGCGAGCGCATCTTCGGCCCCACCCGCGACTGGGAGTGCTCCTGCGGTAAGTACAAGCGTGTCCGCTACAAGGGCATCATCTGTGAGCGCTGTGGCGTCGAGGTGACCAAGTCCAAGGTGCGTCGTGAGCGCATGGGCCACATCGAGTTGGCCGCTCCGGTCACCCACATCTGGTACTTCAAGGGCGTTCCTTCCCGCCTGGGCTACCTGCTGGACCTGGCTCCGAAGGACCTTGAGCGCATCATCTACTTCGCGGCCAACATCATCACCTCCGTGGACGAGGAAGCTCGCCACAACGACCAGCCCACCCTGGAAGCTGAAATGCTGCTGGAGAAGAAGGACGTGGAGGATGACGTCGAGTCCGAGATCGCTGAGCGCGCTGCCAAGCTCGAGCAGGATCTGGCCGAGCTGGAGGTCGCCGGTGCCAAGGCCGACGCGCGCCGCAAGGTCCAGAACGCTGCCGACAAGGAGATGCAGCACATCCGCGAGCGCGGCGAGCGCGAGGTTGCTCGCCTCGACGAAATCTGGAACACCTTCATCAAGCTGGCTCCGAAGCAGATGATCATCGACGAGACCATCTACGAGGAGCTCGTTGACCGCTACGAGGATTACTTCACCGGCGGCATGGGCGCTGAGGCCATCCAGACCCTGATCCGTAACTTCGACCTCGAGGCCGAGGCTGAGGTTCTCAAGGAGATCATCAACAACGGCAAGGGCCAGAAGAAGATGCGTGCCCTGAAGCGCCTCAAGGTCGTCGCGGCCTTCCTGCGCTCGGGCAACGACCCGGCCGGCATGGTGCTGGACGCCATCCCGGTGATCCCGCCGGAGCTGCGCCCGATGGTGCAGCTGGACGGTGGCCGCTTCGCTACCTCCGACCTCAACGACCTCTACCGTCGCGTGATCAACCGCAACAACCGCCTCAAGCGCATGATCGACCTCGGCGCCCCCGAGATCATCGTGAATAACGAGAAGCGCATGCTGCAGGAGTCCGTGGACGCGCTCTTCGACAACGGCCGTCGCGGCCGTCCGGTCACCGGCCCGGGCAACCGCCCGCTGAAGTCCCTGTCTGACCTGCTCAAGGGTAAGCAGGGCCGCTTCCGCCAGAACCTGCTGGGTAAGCGCGTGGACTACTCCGGCCGTTCCGTGATTATCGTCGGCCCGCAGCTCAAGCTGCACGAGTGTGGTTTGCCGAAGCTCATGGCTCTGGAGCTGTTCAAGCCCTTCGTCATGAAGCGTCTGGTGGAAAACGACTACGCGCAGAACATCAAGTCCGCCAAGCGCATGGTGGAGCGCCAGCGCCCCGAGGTGTGGGACGTGCTGGAAGAGGCCATTTCTGAGCACCCGGTCATGCTGAACCGTGCGCCGACCCTGCACCGCCTGGGTATTCAGGCCTTCGAGCCGAAGCTGGTGGAGGGTAAGGCCATCCAGCTGCATCCGCTGGCCTGTGAGGCCTTCAACGCCGACTTCGACGGCGACCAGATGGCAGTCCACCTGCCGCTGTCCGCCGAGGCACAGGCAGAGGCCCGCGTGCTCATGCTGGCTTCCAACAACATCCTGTCCCCGGCATCCGGTAAGCCGCTGGCTATGCCGCGTCTGGATATGGTTACCGGCCTGTACTACCTCACCATGGATAAGGGTGAGGACGAGATCGGTGGCGCGGGTCGCTACCGCGAGGCCACCGAGGATCAGCCGGCACAGGGCGTGTACTCCTCCTACGCGGAGGCCATCATGGCCCGTGACCGTGGCGTGCTGGGCCTGCAGGCCCCGATCAAGGTGCGCATCTCGCACCTGCGTCCGCCGGCAGACATCGAGGCCGAGCACTTCCCGGACGGCTGGCAGAAGGGCCAGGCCTGGATGGCAGAGACCACCCTGGGCCGCATCATGTTCAACGACCTGCTGCCGTGGAACTACCCGTACCTCGAGGGCGTCATGGTCCGTAAGGGCGGCGCCGGCAACAAGATGCTGCTCGGTGACGTCATCAATGACCTAGCCGCGAAGTACCCGATGATCACCGTTGCCCAGGTGCTGGACAAGATGAAGGACGCTGGCTTCTACTGGGCCACCCGTTCCGGCGTGACCATCACCATGGATGACGTTCTGGTCCTCCCGAACAAGCACGAGGTGCTCGAGTCCTACGAGAAGGAAGCAGAGCGCATCGAGCGTAAGTACTGGGAGCAGGGCGCTCTGACTGAGCGCGAGCGTTACGACCGCCTGGTGGAGCTGTGGAAGGACGCAACGGACACGGTGGGTAAGGCCGTCGAGGACATGTACCCCGATGACAACCCGATTCCGATGATCGTGAAGTCCGGTGCTGCCGGTAACATGCGTCAGATCTGGACCCTGGCCGGCATGAAGGGCATGGTTGTGAACTCCAAGGGTGACTACATCACCCGTCCGATTAAGACCTCCTTCCGTGAAGGCCTGTCGGTTCTGGAGTACTTCAACAACTCGCACGGTTCCCGTAAGGGGCTGGCGGATACCGCTCTGCGTACCGCCGATTCCGGCTACCTCACCCGTCGTCTGGTGGACGTGGCGCAGGACGTCATCGTCCGCGAAGAGGACTGCGGCACCCGCCAGGGCGTGCGCGTCCCGCTGGGCGTCGAGGTGGCTCCGGGCTCCTACGACCTGCACGAGCTGTGGGAGACCTCCGCATCTGGCCGCGTCGTGGCTAGCGACGTCAAGGATGAGAACGGCGAGGTCATCGCTGAGGCCGGTTCCGACCTCACCGAGGAGCTCAGCCGCAAGATCGTCAACGCTGGCGTGCTGGAGATCAAGGTCCGCTCCGTGCTGACCTGCCAGACCCCGTCCGGCGTGTGCGCGAAGTGCTACGGCAAGTCCATGGCCTCCGGCCAGCTGGTCGATATCGGCGAGGCCGTCGGCATCGTGGCTGCCCAGTCCATTGGTGAGCCGGGTACCCAGCTGACCATGCGTACGTTCCACCAGGGCGGTGTCGGTGGCGATATTACCGGTGGTCTGCCGCGTGTTCAGGAGCTCTTCGAGGCCCGTAACCCGAAGAACCGCGCTCCGATCGCCTCCGTTGACGGCACCGTGTCCCTGTCCGATGAGGGCAACTTCTGGACCCTGACCATCACCCCGGATGACGGTTCCGACAACGTGGTCTACGAGAAGCTGTCGAAGCGCCAGGGCCTGGCTCAGGTTCGTCGCCCGATGGAGTCCAACCCGGATGCCATGATTGAGCGCTCCCTGCGCGACGGTGACCACGTCACCACCGGTGACCGCCTCATGCGTGGCGCGGCTGATCCGCACGACGTGCTCGAGGTCCTCGGCCGCCGCGGCGTGGAGAAGCACCTCATCGACGAGGTTCAGGCTGTCTACCGCGCACAGGGTGTGGCCATCCACGACAAGCACATCGAGATCATCATCCGCCAGATGCTGCGCCGCGGTACCGTCATCGACGCCGGTACCACGGACCTGCTGCCGGGTAACCTCATTGACCTCTCTGAGGCCAAGCAGGTCAACGCGGCACAGGTTGCGGAGGGCGGCCAGCCGGCTCAGCTCCGCAGCGAGATCATGGGTATTACCAAGGCCTCCCTGGCTACGGAGTCCTGGCTGTCTGCGGCCTCCTTCCAGGAGACCACGCGTGTGCTTACCGACGCCGCCATTAACAAGCGCTCGGACCAGCTCATCGGCCTGAAGGAGAACGTCATCATCGGTAAGCTGATTCCGGCCGGTACGGGTATTTCCCGTTACCGCAACATCAGCGTCAAGCCGACTGAGGCTGCACGCAACGCCGCGTACTCCATCCCCACCTACGGTGATTCCATCTACGGCGACGACGGTTTCGGTGAGTTCACCGGCGCCTCCGTGCCGCTGGAGGAGGACTACACCTTCTAAGGCCACCGGCTAGGCGCACGCACGCCGTGCGCTGTAGTCTTGAACCCCCGCTTTACCCTTCCTGGGTGAGCGGGGGTTCTTCTTTTGAGCTCGGATTCACCGGTGCCATAGACCCGTCGATGGCTTGGGTACTTGCAGTGGTGCTAGTCGGACCGTGTGTTAACCTTCCGCCAGCTCGACGTGTTAGGGGAACTCGTCGCGGCTATTTTCGAGCAGAATTCTGTGAGGGTCATGGTGGCTGCCTACCTAAGGGACAGCGTCGTGCGCCACATTGCGTAGGTCAGAAAACGCGGTGGGGTGCACTTGCGCGGCTAGCGGGAGACACAGTGCTTGTCGACGTCTTCTCCCGCCCCTACGATTCCGATGACATCACCAACGCCGCTCAATATAAGAGGGAACAAAGTGGGACACGGCAAAAGAGTCCGCAAAACCTCAGGTAAACTTTGGGTGTGATACTAGTAACCTTTTAATGTTTCTGGCGTTTCACTGGGTGGAATTTGGGGGTAAATATAAGTAATTGACCACTTGATATACGGAAGTATTAATGTATAGTGAGCTCACCTTAAGTTATGTGCAAAAAGTTAAATGAATGTACACGTTGTGCACATGGCGTAATCTCAGTAAGATTTCAGCTTGAGTCCAGTCGAATACGTGGACATCCCGAATAATCCAGGGCTGTCAGTGGCTGCTCTGGACCGTTCTCTAAATTCCCTAAGGAAAGGACTTCTTCATGAAGGTGAAGAACTTCAACGGCACTGTACGCCGTCGTGGAACCACGATTGCTGCTGCCGCGCTCTCTGTTTCTTTGATTGCACCGTTCGTGCACCCGATTGCTGCTCCGCAGACTGCTGCGGTTGCTCAGGCTCAGGATGCTTCTGCCTCGGAAACCGCAGGGGATGCAAAAATCATCGACGCAGATGCTATTGCAAGCGGTCAGGTGACTAGGGCCTCTAACCTTACTGACTCCCTGGGGGTTGGTAAGAATGTCGTGTCCGGTCGAGCTCAGATTATTAACCCGGTTCAGGCCGCACAGCTGACTTCTACGTGGGATGGCTTCCAGCCGGTTCCTGGAAATCAGAAGGTATATCTTCAGTGGATTGACGCGAATGGCGCCGTCTCGCCGGTTTACTCCGCTGTCACGCATGACCTGAAGGGTGCTGGTGAGGGCGTCTATGCCTTTGAGCTTCCTACGTGGACGGATGGTGCTGGTAAGGAGCACAAGTTTGTTGCTGCGGCTTCTCAGCGCTACCGCATTTGGGGCGAAGATTTTGTGAACCCTGAAACCGGTAATGAACTTCGTCAGCTGCGTAGTGCGCCTGGTTACACTCCGTTCACTTACGGAAGGGGTTCGGGTGAGGGCCTCGGAGACTTCCCGGGTAGTGCAGGCACCGCTTCGAACACTGCAAAGACGGGTATTTGGTTCTACGAAGCGCCGAATGACTATGTGAAGTCTGACAACTTGGTCGAAACCACGGAAGACGAGTTCGTCGCTCCGGCAATCGTTTCCCCTGGTAAAATCTCCGGCCAGGTTTGGCTTGAGACGGACCGAAACCTTGAAAATCAGCTTCTGTCCGGTGCAACCAAGAATGCGAAGGATCCGGTTGCTTCGGGCTCGACCGTTTGGGCCTCTGTGCTGAGCGACGCTGGAATTCAGCGAAATAATGAGATTTGGAGCCTCCCGGCTGAGCAGCGCGCATCTGCTACCAAGGAGATGCTGCAGGATAAGAACAATCTTGCAAAGACGGGCTACGCGGTTGTTAACGAGGATGGTAAGTACACCATCGACCTCGGTGAGGACTACGATCCTGACAACCTCTACATGTGGGTGACTGATGCAAACGGCGACGTTATCTCCACCTACTCGTCGTTTACTCAGCCTGTGTTTACGAACCCGCGCAAGAACTTGGCTTGGGCACCGACTTCTGACCCGCTCGTGTACAGGAACTACGCATACAACGTAAACTTCGCGGCTATTGCCCTCCGAGAAGCTTCTCTTGACATCACCAACTTCGACATGACTGATAAGCCGGCTGCCCCCGGTGCAACGGCCAAGCTTGAGCTGAGTGGTCGCCTCGGTGAGGTCGACAACGTTATCGAGTGGAGGAACTCCAAGGGTGACGCCTTGAAGTCCTGCGATGTAGCCTCCGTGTCCGAACCGGGCGACTGTGCAACGTTTGAAGTTCCTTCCGACGCGAAGGACGGCGAGGTATTCCACGCAGTTCTGATTTCCAATGGAAACGAGGCGTCAGCAGACTCGTTTATCGTGTCTCTGAAGACCTCTGTTGATGATTCTGGCGTGAAGCCGGTTGAGCCGACTGCTGATGAGCAGGATTCTGGCATCAAGGTTTCTAACCGTGATGATGACACGAAGGTGTCTGCTAAGGATGAGGACGGTAAGGACGTTCCGGCCAAGATTGATGACAACGGCAATGTTGTTGTTACTCCGGGTGAGGATGTTGATGGTCCGATTACCGTGACTGTTGAGGATCCGGATCTTGATGGTGGTAAGGCCGTGGTTGAGGTTCCGGTTAATGGTCACAAGAAGGGCCAGGACGACAACAACTCGGATAAGGCTCCGGCTACCTCTGTTGATGATTCCGGTGTGAAGCCGGTTGAGCCGACTGCTGATGAGCAGGATTCTGGCATCAAGGTTTCTAACCGTGATGATGACACGAAGGTGTCTGCTAAGGATGAGGACGGTAAGGACGTTCCGGCCAAGATTGATGACAACGGCAATGTTGTTGTTACTCCGGGTGAGGATGTTGATGGTCCGATTACCGTGACTGTTGAGGATCCGGATCTTGATGGTGGTAAGGCCGTGGTTGAGGTTCCGGTTAATGGTCACAAGAAGGGCCAGGACGACAACAACTCGGATAAGACCGAAGAGCCGGGTACCAACCCGACCACTCCGGAAGGCCCGAAGGATACCGATGGTGACGGCATCCCGGATTCTGAGGACACCGACGATGACAACGATGGTGTCAACGATAAGGATGAAGAGGCTGCTGGCCTGGATCCGAAGAACCCGGATTCTGATGGTGACGGCACGAAGGACGGCGACGAGGACGCCGATGGCGATGGCAAGACCAACGCTGAGGAGTCTGACGCTGATTCCGACAAGATCACCGATAAGGACGGCGATAAGAAGGCCGACCTGATTGATGAGGACAACGAGGATGGTCCGACCGGTGACAAGGACGGCGACGGCATCGAGAACAAGGATGATGCTGATGCTGACGGCGACGGTGTCAACAACGATGACGAGAAGGAAATCGGCACTGACCCGCTGAAGACCGACTCTGATGGTGATGGCAAGTCTGACGGTGAAGAGGACTACGACAAGGACGGTAAGTCCAACGCTGAGGAGTCCGATGTTCCGGAAGATGGTCGCGCTGACGACACCGACAACGACGGCCTGGGTAACCCGGGCGTAACCGACAAGGGCGTCAATGGTAATGGCGAGGGGCCGAACGGCACCCCGGATATCCGTGAGACTGACACCGAAGAAGTTGCGCCGAAGGATACTGACGGTGACGGCATCCCGGATTCCGAGGACACCGACGATGACAATGACGGTGTCAACGATAAGGATGAAGAGGCTGCTGGCCTGGATCCGAAGAACCCGGATTCTGATGGTGACGGCACCAAGGACGGCGAGGAAGACAACGATGGCGATGGCAAGACCAACGCTGAGGAGTCTGACGCTGATTCTGACAAGATCACCGATAAGGACGGCAACGGTGTTGCTGACCTGACGGAGAAGGACACCGACGGCGACGGCATCCCGGATTCCGAGGACACCGACATTGATGGCGATGGCGTCAACAATGAGGATGAGAAGGCTGCTGGCCTGAATCCGGAGAAGAAGGATTCCGACGGCAACGGTGTTGAGGACGGTCAGGAGGACTCCGACGATGACGGCATCAAGAATGCTGACGAGTCGGATGAGAACTCCAAGACCATCACCGACAAGAACGACAACGGTGTTGCTGACCTGACGGAGAAGCCGGATGACGCTGCCGAGAAGCCGTCCATCGACGCTGGTTCCACCACCGACAAGGTTGTTGCTGACGGTGAGTCCCACGAGCTGGATGACACGGTCAAGAACCCGACCGAGGGCATGACTGGTGAGGTCATCGGTGAGAACGGCAAGGCTATCGACGGTGCCGAGGTCACTGTTGACCCGGAGACCGGCGAGATTTCTGTGACCGTCCCGGAGGGCACCAAGGCCCAGAACGCCACCGTTGAGGTCAAGGACAAGGACGGCAAAAAGGTCGGTGACATCGACATCGAGATCACCGAGCCGAAGGACAACACCGGCACCGGCGCCGCCGCTGGTGACGACGAGGGTGACGAGAGCCTGTCCTCCAAGATTGGTGAGCGTTGCTTGGCTACCGGCCTGGGCGCTGGTATCCCGCTGCTGTTCCTCATCCCGGTTGGTCTGGCTTCCCAGCTCAACATTCCGGGTCTGAAGGAGTTCGTGGCACCGATTGATGCACAGATTCAGGCGCTGAACACCCAGCTGCAGAAGCAGGCTGGCATCTTCCAGGGCCCGCTGGCTGGTCAGGCTGCTGCGTTCGACACTCAGCTCAAGCGCTTCGGTCTGAACGCTAGCTCCATCGCCCTGATTGCTGCTGGTGCGCTGGCTATCGGCCTCATCGCTGATGCCTGCACCCCGGGTGCTGGTTCTTCGGACGGTTCCTCTGAGGGTTCTTCCAAGTAAGAGGAGCAACAGGCTGCGCCACCTGTGATGGCGCCGCCGTTCGGGAAGGGCGTTATCTTCCCGCTCCTTAAAGTCGAAGGGATTTCCAGTAGTTCCGCAGTCACGGCGTTGCTGTGGCGGCGGGGGCTGCACACTATGGCCTTTAACTACTGCCTCTCACTGTTTGAGTAGGGACGGTTCGCGTAGGGGAAGAGCATATGCTACTTTCCTAACGCGTAACCGTTCTGTTATCCTCTCGAAGAATAATTTGCATAGAGTTAATTCTGCTGAAATACAGTAACGATATTTCAATACAGACTTGGGGCTTTCGAGAAGCTTTTCCTTTCCTTAAGCACTACACGAGAGTTCCCTTGGTGGCCGGCGCACTTAGAACCGGTCTCAGAGTGCCCCGTCGCGTAGGTCAGAGGACGCGACGGGGCACTGCGCAGTTTTCTGGCGTTCGGGGCTGGTCCCGGGTCGCTAGAAGTGGGGGAGTTGGGCTGGTCCCGGTAGACGTCGGCAAGCACATGCGTATCGGTAGTCTCGTTAGGCTGCGGGGAGCGGTGGCTGTTGCTGGGCGGACGCGAATACTGAGTGGTGTGGGCGCGCGGGCGCTTGCTAAGCTGTGGATGCTTTTTCGAAGTGTTCTTTCACTGGCTGTCGGCTTTCCTTGGGGAGGCGGTGCAGCCAATCAATTTTAACGTCACGGGTGCTTTTCCTGAACGCTTTGTGCTGTGTGCGCGGCTGCGCATGCGGGCACGAGGGGTGTTAGGGGAGGCTGAGACGCCGCGGGAGCGGTGAACCGTCGAACCTGATCCGGGTAATGCCGGCGAGAGGGAGGAAAAATGAATTCTGTATCTACTACCGGTGCCGCAGGTGCCACGCCGCAGCGCAGCCTGAACTGGCGCATCGTGGACATCGTGGTGGCATCCGTGCTCGGTGTGGCCTGTGGCCTCGTGTTCTTTGTGTGGAACACGGTGGGCTACGCCTGGTTCCAGGCCATGGACGCGCTCACGCCGGGTCTGGGCGGAATCGCCACGGGTATCTGGCTCATCGGTGGTGTGATCGGCGGGCTGGTTATCCGCAAGCCGGGTGCGGCGCTGTACGTGGAGTTGATTGCCGCGGTTGTCTCCACCCTGCTGGGCTCGCAGTGGAGTATTAGTACTGTGTACTCCGGCATCGCGCAGGGCATCGGTGTGGAGATCGTCCTCGCTATCTTCCTCTACCGCCGCTTCGGGTTGGGGGTAGCCATGCTCGGCGGCATGGCGGCCGGCTGGGGCGCATTCGTCCTGGAGCTGTTTACTTCCGGAAACCTGGGCAAGACGCTGCAGTTCAACATCATCTACTTCATTACCCTGAGCATCTCCGGAGCGATTCTGGCCGGAGCCGTGGGCTTCTTCGTGGTCAAGGCGCTGGCGAAGACCGGCGCGCTGGACCGCTTTGCGGTGGGCCGAGAACAGCACACCGTGTAGGCGTCGCCCCGCATTCCCTGTATTTTCCTTTCACTCCTTTGTCACGGGTAGGCCAATCCCCTTGGGCCTACGCGTGACTGTAACCCCCCTGTGCCTTAAGCCTATGGAGAATTTTGTTGCCGGTGCTACGCGGATTTCTGCCCGCGGGTACGGCTGGACGCACGCTGGGCGCACCGCGCCGGCGCTGGCGGATATTGATCTGACCATCGAGCCGGGGGAGAAGGTGCTGCTGTGCGGCGACTCCGGCTCCGGAAAGTCCACGCTGCTCGCCGCCATCGCCGGCGTGCTGGGCGGGGACGATGAAGGTACTCGTGTCGGCGAAATCCTGCTGGAGGACTCCCACGGGCAGGTAGAACAGCCCGGCCGGACCATCCCGGTGGGTCTGGTGCTCCAGGACCCGGACTCCCAGGTCATTGCTGCCAGGGTTGGAGATGACGTGGCTTTTGGCTGCGAGAACCTGGCCTACCCGCGCGAGGAGATCTGGCGGCGCGTCGGCGCGGCCCTGGATATGGTCGGTCCGTACGTCGACCTGGATTTTCCCACCGCGCAGCTCTCCGGCGGACAGAAGCAGCGCCTTGCCCTGGCGGGCGTCATTGCCATGGGCGCGGGCGTGGTGCTGCTGGATGAGCCCACAGCCAACCTCGATCCGGAGGGTGCCCGCGAGGTCATCGAGGCAGTAGCCGCCATGGCGGAGCGCACGGGTGCCACACTCGTCGTGGTGGAGCACCAGCACGCGGCGTGGCACGGGGTGCTCGACCGTGCGGTGGAGCTCAAGGATGGGCGCATCGTGGCGGACGGGCCGCTCGCTGAGGTCGTGGCTGAGCGCACGGTGGCGGATCTCCCGTCGGCGCGGGGCGCGGGCGTGGGCCGTGAACCCGCCCTGTGGAGTACGGACCTGGTCACGCGCTTCGGGCCGCCGCGCAGCTTTAGCCTGCCGCGGGGCGCATCCACGGTGCTCACCGGGCCAAATGGTGCGGGCAAGACCACGTGGATGATGACGGTGGCCGGGCTGTTGCCGGCGGAGTCGGGCGAGATTGGCGTGGCGGACTTCGTGCGCCGCGGCCTCAAGGGCTCGCCGCTGCAGTGGAAGTCCCGTCAGCTGGCTGATCGCATCGGCTTCGTCTTCCAGAACCCCGAGCACCAGTTCGTCGCCCGCACCGTGGCGGAGGAGCTGCGCGTGGGCCCGAAGGTCATGCGCCGCGAGGTTCCGGAAGCGCACATTGCGGAGCTTGTCGACGCCCTCCGGCTCTCCCACCTCCTCAACGCCAACCCCTTCACCTTGTCCGGCGGGGAGAAGCGCCGCCTGTCCGTGGCGACGGCCCTGGTAAGTGCGCCGGAGGTGCTGCTTCTCGACGAACCCACCTTCGGCCAAGACCCCCGCACTTTCAGCGAGCTGGTGTGGCTGTTGCGCCGCATGGTGGACGACGGCACGACGATTGCCTCAGTGACGCACGATCCGCTCTTCATCGCCGCCCTTGGCGACCACCGAGTGGAGGTGACCCGTGGCTAATCCGACGTCCGTGAGTGCGAAGGGTGCGTCGCCCGCCGGTCTTCTCACCAGGGTGAACCCGCTGACTCGCATCTTCCTCATGTTTGCGTGGGTCAGCCCGCTGCTGCTGTCGGTGGACTGGGTCTCCGCGGCGGTCTCCCTGGGGCTGACGCTGCTGCTGGGGCCGTTGTGCGGGGTGTCCTGGCTGCGCATGGTCAAGGCCGCCTGGTTCCTCTTCCTTATCGCCCCGATTTCAGGCATCTCGATGCTGCTCTACGGTGCCCCGGGTGGGCGCGAATACTTCACCCTGTGGCTCATCACGGTCAGCGATAACTCCATTGAACTCGCCATCGCCATCACCCTGCGCGTGTTCGCGGTGGCGCTGCCCATGGTGGTGCTGGCCCGCGCGATCGACCCCACCGAGCTGGGCGACGCCCTCTCCCAAATCCTCAAGTTGCCTTCCCGCTTCGTCATCGGCGCGGTGGCGGGCGTGCGGATGATGACGCTGTTCAAGTCAGATTGGCAGTTCTTGGGCATGGCCCGGCGAGCGCGCGGCCTGACTGATGAGGGCCGCATTAAACACCTCATCACCATGTCCTTCGGGCTGCTGGTGTTGGCTTTGCGTCGCGGCGGCAAGCTCGCTACGGCGATGGAGGCGCGCGGCTTTGGGCGCACACCACCCGGTGGCGGGCAACGCACGTGGGCGCGCCCCTCGCGCCTTGCGGCGCGGGATTGGCTGGTCATGGCCTTTGGCGTAGTGCTAGCCGCGCTTCCGGTGGTAGTTTCGGTGCTCAGCGGAGCCTGGAGATTCTTCGGGCTCTAAGGGCCAGAGCACGATTGAACCCAGAAGTGGTGATGAACCCCCATGCAGGACGCGCACGACGCCGACTACGACGACCAGCTAGAAAGGCTGCTGGAGGACGTGGTCAAGCTCGCGGCCTCCCGCAAGCGCCCCATGCGGCCGGTGACCGTGCTGATCGACGGCCCCTCGGGCGCCGGCAAGACCTGGGCATCGGCGTCCCTGGCGGACCGCACCGGCTGGCGCGTAGTACACCTCGACGAGTTCTACCCGGGCTGGCGCGGGCTGGAAGAGGGCTCCGCCATGGTGGCCGAACAGGTCCTGCGGGAAAACAACCCGGGCTACTGGCGCTGGGACTGGGAGGCCAACGCCCCGAAGGACTGGGCCAGCTTGGATGTGCGCGACGACCTGATTGTCGAAGGCGTCGGGTCAGTCACCGAGGCCAACATTGCCGCCGCCCGTGAGCGTGGCTCCGTGGTCACCGTGCGCATCGACGGCCCGCGCGAGCTGCGCCGCGAGCGCGCCTTGCAACGCGATCCGGACTACGAAGAATGGTTCGAGACCTGGGAAGAGCAGGAAAAGCAGTACTTTTCTCACCAGGCTGCCCAAGCCGATCTGTCCTGGGAGTGGAGCTAGCGGGATCGGGGATTTGGGGGAACCCGCGCGCCGGTGGTAGTCTACGTGAGGTTTCATCTTTGTATGAGATGAAAAGTCTGATCAGTTTCTCGGCCCACACGGCTGAGGGAAGATCTGGACATGCGGAAGGGCCCCGGAGAAGAGCCCCTATTTTTGCATGTTTGGCTCACCTTCCATGGTCAGTTGAAGCCGAAGTCATACAGAAAGACTAGATTTATGCCAACTATTCAGCAGCTGGTCCGCAAGGGCCGCCACGACAAGAAGGCCAAGGTTGCTACGGCCGCCCTCAAGGGCTCCCCGCAGCGCCGCGGCGTGTGCACCCGCGTGTACACCACCACTCCGAAGAAGCCGAACTCGGCACTCCGTAAGGTCGCCCGTGTGCGCCTGACCTCCGGTATCGAGGTCTCCGCCTACATCCCGGGTGAGGGTCACAACCTGCAGGAGCACTCCATGGTGCTCGTCCGCGGTGGTCGTGTGAAGGACCTCCCGGGTGTTCGTTACAAGATTATCCGTGGCGCACTGGATACCCAGGGCGTGAAGGACCGTAAGCAGGCTCGTTCCCGCTACGGCGCAAAGAAGGGACAGTAATCAACAATGCGTAAGAATGCTGCACCGAAGCGTCCTGTAGTTAAGGACCCGGTTTACAACTCCGAGCAGGTCACCATGCTCGTGAACAAGATCCTGCAGGACGGCAAGAAGTCCACCGCTGAGCGCATCGTCTACGGCGCGCTCGAGGCTTGCCGCGAGAAGACCGGCACCGATCCGGTTGGCACCCTGGAGAAGGCCCTGGGCAACATCCGCCCGGACCTCGAGGTACGCTCCCGCCGTGTCGGTGGCGCCACCTACCAGGTGCCGGTTGAGGTCAAGCCGGCCCGCGCCAACACCCTGGCGCTGCGTTGGCTGGTGACCTTCACCCGCCAGCGTCGTGAGAACACCATGATCGACCGTCTCGCTAACGAGATTCTGGACGCATCCAACGGCTTGGGTGCATCCGTGAAGCGTCGTGAGGATACTCACAAGATGGCAGAGGCCAACCGCGCCTTCGCCCACTACCGCTGGTAGTAGCGGCACGCCGTCGCTTCTAGCCCGAACAACGACATCAGTCTGTACCTGCGCTGTTGCTGCTTGGAGACGTCCCACCTGGGGGCGTCGCCAAGCACAGCGCACCGCCGCAGGACAAATACGTGAATACCGTTGTTCGGGCTATTTTTGTGTCCGGAGGGCCTTTAAAGACCCTGCGAGCACGGCCGCTGTGAGCATGCAGTAGCATGCAGGGCGGGGCGACGACTGCACAGGTGTGAGGCGCCGGAGGTGACTCACGCTGCCGCGTTGGCCCAGACGTGGCAAAATAGATCAAGACCTATCCATGAAGACGTCATTTTAAGATGAGTCGGTGAAGTGCTGGCTCGCGGCGTCGACGACAATTAAGTTGGGGTATAAACCGTGGCACAACAAGTGCTTAAGGATCTGCACAAGGTCCGCAACATCGGCATCATGGCTCACATCGATGCTGGTAAGACCACCACGACCGAGCGTATTCTCTTCTACACCGGTATCAACCGTAAGGTCGGCGAGACCCACGATGGTGCCTCCACCACTGACTGGATGGAGCAGGAGAAGGAGCGCGGCATCACCATTACTTCCGCTGCCGTGACCTGTTTCTGGGACAACAACCAGATCAACATCATCGACACCCCGGGC
Source organism: Corynebacterium tardum (assembly GCF_046717785.1). NCBI lineage: Bacteria > Bacillati > Actinomycetota > Actinomycetes > Mycobacteriales > Corynebacteriaceae > Corynebacterium > Corynebacterium tardum. The sequence goes on from NZ_CP177104.1 coordinate 436,140, forward strand.
CACGTCGACTTCACCGTCGAGGTTGAGCGCTCCCTGCGTGTTCTCGATGGCGCCGTCGCCGTCTTCGACGGCAAGGAGGGCGTGGAGCCGCAGTCCGAGCAGGTGTGGCGCCAGGCCGCTAAGTACGACGTTCCGCGTATCTGCTTCATCAACAAGATGGACAAGATGGGTGCGGACTTCTACTTCACCGTGGACACCATCATCGAGCGCCTCGGCGCGAAGCCGCTGGTTTTGCAGCTGCCGATCGGCGCTGAGGACGACTTCGACGGTGTTGTCGACCTGATCGACATGAAGGCCATCACCTGGCGCGGCAAGGTCGAGACCGGCGCTGAGCCGACCATTGAGGAGATCCCGGAGGACCTCAAGGAGAAGGCTGAGGAGTACCGCGAGAAGCTGCTCGAGGACGTTGCTGAGTCCGACGAAGAGCTCATGGAGAAGTACTTCGGTGGCGAGGAGCTCACCAAGGAAGAGATCCAGGCTGCCATCCGCAAGATGACCATCAGCTCCGAGGTATTCCCGGTTCTGTGTGGTACCGCATACCGCAACAAGGGCGTTCAGCCGCTGCTCGACGCTGTTGTTTCCTACCTGCCGAACCCGCTGGACATCGGCGAGATCACCGGCCACGCTGTGGGCAACGAGGACGAGGTCCTCACCCGTAAGCCGTCCGTGGAGTCCCCGTTCTCCGCACTGGCCTTCAAGATTGCCGCTCACCCGTTCTTCGGTCAGCTGACCTTCACCCGTGTGTACTCCGGCCAGGTCGTGCCGGGTACCGAGGTGATGAACTCCACCAAGGGCAAGAAGGAGCGCATCGGTAAGCTCTTCCAGATGCACGCCAACAAGGAGAACCCGGTGGATCAGGCAGATGCCGGCAACATCTACGCCGTCATTGGTCTGAAGGAAACCACCACCGGCGACACCCTGTGTGACAAGGACAACCAGATCATCCTGGAGTCCATGGACTTCCCGGACCCGGTTATCAAGGTCTCCATCGAGCCGAAGACCAAGGCCGACCAGGAGAAGCTGGGTACCGCTATTCAGAAGCTGGCTGCCGAGGACCCGACGTTCACCGTCGAGCTCGACGAGGAGACCGGCCAGACCGTCATCGGCGGTATGGGCGAGCTGCACCTCGACGTCCTGGTTGACCGCATGAAGCGCGAGTTCAAGGTCGAGGCAAACATCGGTAACCCGCAGGTTGCTTACCGCGAGACCATCCGCAAGAAGGTCGAGTCCCTGGACTACACCCACAAGAAGCAGACCGGTGGTTCCGGCCAGTTCGCAAAGGTCATCTGCACCATCGAGCCGTACAACCCGGACCCGGAGACCCTGGAAGAGGGCGAGTCCGCAACCTACAAGTTCGAGAACGCCGTTACCGGTGGTCGCGTGCCGAAGGAGTACATCCCGTCCGTCGACGCTGGTATCCAGGACGCTATGCAGTACGGCTTCCTCGCTGGCTTCCCGCTGGTGAACATCAAGGCCACCCTGGAAGACGGCGCTTACCACGACGTCGACTCCTCTGAGATGGCCTTCAAGCTCGCCGGCTCCCAGGTCCTCAAGGAGGCCGTGGCCAAGGCGAAGCCGGTTCTGCTCGAGCCGGTTATGGCCGTCGAGGTCGTGACCCCGGAGGAGTACATGGGTACCGTGAACGGTGACATCTCCTCCCGTCGTGGCCAGGTCTTCTCCATGGAGGACCGCTCCGGCGCCAAGGTGGTTAAGGCTAAGGTGCCGCTGTCCGAGATGTTCGGCTACATCGGTGACCTGCGTTCTTCCACCGCAGGCCGCGCAAACTTCACCATGGTCTTCGATTCCTACGCAGAGGTTCCGTCCTCCGTGGCTCAGGAGATCATCGAAGAGCGCACCGGCAGCAAGGACTAACTTGGCCGGGGTTTCCCACCCCGTTGCCTAAGCCCCAGCGTGGGGCTGGTAGTCTTCGCCAGTAGACCGCCAGCTTGCTGGGGCGGGGTAGCGGTCGGCTGAGCGCGCACGCGTTGTGCGTTGAGCCGGCCGTTACCCTCCCAGGATCCTTAATAATGATTCTTGTCGAGGGTCAACGTCCGCACTACATGCGCGGGGTTACCTCCTATTTGGGCAGTTTGAAAAAACTGCGGCATAAATCTAGGATCGTGTAACTGGCACGTAAAGAAAGCGTCATTAGCGCTTATGGGCCGCGCGCCCGAAGTGCCAATGGCAATACAAACCACGTGGCTGCGAGATTCGTAGCCGCCATAGAGTCCAGGAGGACAAAACAGTGGCAAAGGAGAAGTTCGAGCGTACGAAGCCGCATGTGAACATCGGCACCATCGGACACGTCGACCACGGCAAGACCACCACCACCGCAGCGATCACCAAGGTTCTGGCTGACGCTTACCCGGAGGAGAACACCGCTTTCGCCTTCGACATGATCGACAAGGCTCCTGAGGAGAAGGAGCGCGGTATTACCATCAACATCTCCCACGTTGAGTACTCCACCCCGAAGCGCCACTACGCACACGTGGACGCCCCGGGCCACGCCGACTACATCAAGAACATGATCACCGGCGCTGCTCAGATGGACGGCGCTATCCTGGTTGTTGCTGCAACCGATGGCCCGATGCCGCAGACCCGTGAGCACGTGCTCCTCGCTCGCCAGGTGGGCGTTCCGTACATCCTCGTTGCACTGAACAAGTGCGACATGGTTGACGATGAGGAAATCATTGAGCTCGTCGAGATGGAGATCCGCGAGCTGCTCGCCGAGCAGGACTACGACGAGGAAGCTCCGATCGTTCACATCTCCGCTCTCAAGGCTCTCGAGGGCGACGAGAAGTGGGCACAGTCCATCGTTGACCTGATGCAGGCTTGCGATGACTCCATCCCGGATCCGGAGCGCGAGCTGGACAAGCCGTTCCTGATGCCGATCGAGGACATCTTCACCATTACCGGCCGCGGTACTGTTGTTACCGGCCGTGTTGAGCGTGGCTCCCTGAACGTCAACGAGGACGTTGAGATCATCGGTATCCGCGACAAGGCTACCAACACCACCGTCACCGGTATCGAGATGTTCCGCAAGATGATGGACTACACCGAGGCTGGCGACAACTGTGGTCTGCTTCTGCGTGGTACCAAGCGTGAGGACGTCGAGCGTGGCCAGGTTGTCATCAAGCCGGGCGCTTACACCCCGCACACCAAGTTCGAGGGTTCCGTCTACGTCCTGAAGAAGGAAGAGGGCGGCCGCCACACCCCGTTCATGGACAACTACCGTCCGCAGTTCTACTTCCGCACCACCGACGTTACCGGCGTCATCAAGCTGCCGGAGGGCACCGAGATGGTCATGCCGGGCGACAACGTTGAGATGTCCGTCGAGCTGATCCAGCCGGTCGCTATGGACGAGGGCCTGCGCTTCGCTATCCGCGAGGGCTCCCGCACCGTCGGCGCTGGCCGTGTTACCAAGATCCTGGACTAATTCTTGATTAGCCGGATGTTGTAACATCTGTCGAGCCGCTCAATCCCTTCTGTGGGGTTGGGCGGCTTTGTCGATCCTAGGGGTATTAGGCTGGTGTCCTATGGATGATCCCACTCGCATTGACCGCACCCTCGCTGCCCTTCGCGCCGCCTGGGAGGGCCAGCCGGACCTGCCTCTGGGCACGCTCTTCGGCATGCTCGCCGCCGAGGGCTACGGCTGGGGAGTGGCCGACTCCGAGCTCACACAGAGGCTGGAGGCCATGGCTCAGGTGCATCCGCCTTTGCTTGCGCTTGCCGACGACCACCTGCCCACCTCGGGCCGCTGGCTCCTCATCACTGAGACTCACCGCATCACCCTGGCGATGGTGTCCGGCTCCTGGCGTGCGGTGGTGCGCCCAGTGTCTCGCTCGGGGGAGAGGGGCCAGGCGGTGTCGTGGGAGGCCTCAGCCTTGCGTCCGGTGGGCCCAGGCCGCCCACTGGTCATTAAGGATGGTGAGGGCTTCGAGCACCGCTTCGGAGTTGTTGAGTCCATAACCCGACTCCGCGACGATAGCCGCGACCTCGCCGGCCTCAAGCGCCGCAGCGTCGGCGACCGCGTGTGGTTTATCCGCACCGACGCCGAGACCATCATCCTCGACCACGGCCTCCACACCACCCAGCGCAAGAACCGGGAGCTGGTGCGCACGGACTTTTCCTGGTCCCGTATCGCCGACTGCGCCCCTGGGCAGCTTCTCAGCGTCGAGCTTTCGAGAGGAACGACGCACACCTTCGGCAGCGTGGTGGAGGTCATCCTCGTGGAATCGGAGCCCTGGTCCGTGCCCACGCACGCCGAGTAGCCCGTCAACCTGGTGTGGTTGGCGGGTTTCGTTGTGGCTCTGCGCAGGCGCTTAGCCTGCGCCTGGTGGTTGTTCTGCGGTTAGTCTGGCGAGGGCTTGTTGGTATTCGGGTGTGGCGGTAATCGGTACTCCCCAGGGTGGTACGTATCCGATGCCGCCGGGCATTCTGAAGACGTAGCCTCTTCCGGTGGGTTTCGACGGGTCATCGTCGTTGATGCCGTTGTGATAGGCACACAAGAACGTCAGGTTCTTGATGTTGGTAAGCCCGCCTGCTTGCCAGGGGATGATGTGGTGGACCTGGCAGTAGTCAGCCGGCTTGTTACAGCCGGGGCGTGAGCAGGTTTGGGTTTCCGCGCATAGGGTGAGGCGTTGTTTCCAGTTTGCGTGGCGCTCAATCCGGTAGGAGTTGATGGGTCCTTCTACGGGGTGGGTAATGGTGGCGTAGCCAATCTCTGCAAACTTGTGGGTGAGGAATTCCGCCCCGGTCATGCGGGCACCGTTGGTGAGTTGGAGTTCGATTTCGTCGCCGTCGCCGTTGATGATGCGGTCGAATTCGTTGAGGGTGACTACGACTTGGGCGTGCACGGCGGGCTTGGTGCCGGTGGTGTTGCCACCCAGGAGGATGGTGGTGGCGGCGTCGAGCAGGTTGGTGGGGTTGACTGATTCGAGGGTGCCGCGGATATCGGCAATGACCGTTGGGGTGTCGGTGATGGTGACGGAGTTGGGGCCTTGTTTGCGGTAGGTAAAGCGCACCCCGGGTTTGTGTTCGCGTTTCGACCTAAGCTCTTTAAGCTTCTTTACGGCAACCTCACGGATGCGATGGGCTGGTGTGGCAGCCAGGCGTGCGCGCAGGTTCCAGGCGTCGAGTTCCTTCTTTACCCGAGAGGCGTAGGACTCGATGAGGTTTAGGGTGCTCAGGCCGTGGGCGTTGTTTTGGGCCGCGGTGCGGGCTTTGCGTTGCTTACCAGTAAAGCGGGTGGGGCCGAAGTAGATGCGGTGCAGGCGTGCGAGCTCGGCCGCGTCGGCTGTATCGGCGCCGAGCGCGCGGAGCTTGTCGGGTGAGCTGGATGCATGTTCCACTAGCGTCATCCCCGAGTTGCGGTAGTGGAAGTAGGTTTCTAATACCCCCATGACCACAGAGACTAAAGCAGGTCCACCAACCCTGCAACCGGAAGAGGAAAAGCCCCTCCGAAGAGGGGCTTGAACAGGGCGTTTATGCCACTGCGCGGCGGACCTGGCTGAAGTGCACCTTGTAGGTGGTGTCCAGGTCGGCATCGGGGAAAGCGACGCGGAAGTCTTGGTCGTTAACCTCGATAGCATCCTTGATGCGCAGCAGCGGCGTATCCGGGTCTGCGAGCACCTGGTACTGCAACGTCGGGCGGGCACGGTCGTAGGCCACGAGGCGCGAGACCTTTTCCACGCCCTCCACCTGGGCCAGGGTGTCGGCCACCGCGCCGGCGATGGCGGTCATGCTGGTCTTGATGGCGCCCTCCTCGTCGGAGGCGTCGGAATGCACTGTGTTGAAGCGGTGGTGGCGCAGGTTGGAAATGATCAGCCACAGGCCGAGCAGCGCGAGCACGATGGTCGCCGCACCCAGGGCGTAGACCCACCAGCTTTGGTGGGGCAGGCCGGCCCACGTGTCGTGGTCGACCCACTTGGCCAGGTACGTGGCGAACTCCACGTTGAAGTGGATGAGAATCGGCCACACGCCCAACGCAATGAGCACGATGCCGAGAAGTGCAAGGATGAGGCGGTCCACGCCAGCGAGTGTCTTAGACATTGGCAATGTCCTCCTGATCGTTCTCGATGACCACGGTGAGTTCCGGGGTGGGACGCACCGCTGCCAGCGCCGCGGTGACGGCCTCAGTGACGCGCTTCTTCAGCTGCTCATCCTGGGCGTCGCCAGTCGCGGTCACCGTAACGCGGGCGCGCTTGGACGAAATCTTGGCGCGGCTGCGCGCCGCCGTCGCTCCCGGTACGCGGCGCGCGTGGGCCGAGGCCACCCGGGCAATATCCACCGCGCGCAGCCACATTGATGCCTCGTCGGACTCTATGCGCACGTGCGTGGTCTTGCGGGGAGCGAATGCCGCCCACAGCAAGATGAGGCCGACCACGATGCCGATGCCACCGCCGACGAGCATCCACGTCGAGATGTCGGGCTGAGACATGACGTCAATGAAGGGCTGCAGCCAGGACGCGCCACCCTCATTGGCGCCCACCACCCAGGTTTCGTGACCGGCCACCACGGCGGCAGCGAGCAGCACGATGCCGAGGATGACCGTCCACGTGCGGGCCGGCGGTGAAGCCTTTGGGCGCTGGCCGAATCCGACGGGCAGGTTCTTCTCACTCATGGCGGCCTCCTTCGTGGAACGGCGTGATGGTGATGGCGCGCAGCGGGGCCGGACGGGGAACGTCGACCCGGCGGGTGAACTCCGCCGAGGGGCGAATCTCTACCGGGCGCAGTGCGGTGGCGCGGGGTACGGACACCGGACGGGTGCGCAGCGGGCGCGGGGTCTCCACGCGGCGCGGGCGCACCGGACGCGGGGCTTCCACACGCCGCAGCGAGAACTCACCGGGCAGCGGCACCGAGCGCACGGCCACCGGTTCCGGATCCCGTACGGCGCGCAGGGGTTCAGCCGGGGCCGTGGTGACCGGGCGCAGCTCGTCGTAGCGGTGCGTGGAAGGACCGAAGTCGGAGGTGCGCACTGAGACGTCGCCAAGCACTGCCACTGACTGCACCGGCGCTTCCGCCGGCGTGCGGACCCCACGGACTGCCGCGGCCGCGGGAGTGGCGACGTGGCGAACGCCCACGCCGGGCGCGGTGGTAACAGGGCGCAGTGCGTGCTCGGGCACGATGGCGGGGACCTGCGCGCGCAGCGGTGCGCGAGTGGAGACCTCGAGCGCGGAGGTGCGCTCGCCCGCCACAGCGCCGCCCACAGTGACGTTGACGCGGGTGGTGCGGAAGCCGGTGAAGTCCCGGACGGCATCACTCACCGCAGTACGGACCGCGGCCGCCACGTCGGTGACGGGGGAGGGCCAATACACGGCGATGGTGGTGTCCACGGCCACTACGCGCGCGTCCGGGTCCATCTGCGCCATGATGCGCGGGAAGGCGCGGCCGGCGAGGCCGGCCAGTTTGGCGTCGACAGCCGCGGTGCCGGGCACGCTCGCGATGGCCGCCGCGATGACCCGCTCCATCGCGCGCAGCGACAGTTGAGTCTTACCTGAGCTCGCCGGAGCAAGCTCGTTGAGCGGGGGCGTCACTATCCTTGGCCTCTATCCTGGCCGACCACGCCCTTCCACACGGCGGTCAGATCAATGCGGCCGTCGAAGTGCGCGCCGACCACACCGCCAATCGCGGCAAGCAGCACGGCAAGTACGAGGTACCAGATGCCGAGGTAGATGAAAAAGGCGAGAACCAAGCCGGCGATGACGCCGAGGGAGGTGTAATTCTTCATGGTTTTCCTTTAGTTCTGTGGGGAGGCGGAGGCGACGGCGTCGGCAAAAACGACGTCGACAGTCCGGGCGGCGGGCCACGTGGTGCGGACGGTGTCACGGACGGTCTCACCCAGCGCCGCCAGCGGCACGCCCGCGCTGACGTCGACGACGACGTGCAGCTCAAGGTGGGTGTCATCGCGCGGGGAGGGGCGGGAGATGCCGTGGATGCGCTCGCCTGGGAACAGGAGGGAGACCTCGCCGAAGCGGCCGGGGCTGAGCTTGGCGACGCCTTCGAGGCCCACCACCGCGGCCGCAATCGCGCGGGCGGTATCTGCCGTGAGCTCCGCCTTCTGGGTGGTCTGCTGGCTCACTTAGGCCTGGCCCTGCGTTACCGCCGGGGTGGTCTCGGCGGACTCGTCCTCGTCCTTCGGCAGCTTGACGTCGTGGACCACGACATCGACGCGCTCGACGGACAGGCCGGTCATGCGCTCCACGGCGTTCATGATGTTGCGGCGGATGGCCTCAGCCAGTTCGTGGATGGCCACGCCGTACTCGGCGATGATCGCAATCTCGATGGCGGCGACGCCGTTGGCGACCTCCACCGACACGCCCTGGCGGACGTCCTCGGAAGCGCCGAAGGACTCGCGGATGGAGCCCATCATGCGGGCGCCGCCGCCACCGAGGGCGGCCACGCCGGAGACCTCACGGGCGGCGATGCCGGCGATCTTGGACACGACGACATCGTCAATGCTGGTGGTGCCGAAGTCGGTCTCCAGGTTCTTGTTGCGCTCCTGGGCGGTGGCCGGGGTGGCGTCGGTGGTGGTCTGCTCGGCGACGTCCTTCGGGGTGGTGTTCTCAGCCATGATGAATCCTTCTCAATACTTATAGGGGTGGTTTGTGTGAGCGCGCCTGGCGCGCTCCCTTCCCCCGAGCTTATAGACGAAGCGCCCCGCCTGTAGGGCGCGCAGCAAAACTTTGTCCAAATCGTGATTTCTGGCACGGTTTCGGTAGCGGTTTGGAAAACGCGAGGTTACGTGCTTAAATACAAGGGTTGCTTTAACACAGCGGCGTGGCCACGAGCTGGTCTCGCAGGGCGTCGTTGCTGGTAGAGCGAACATGACACCTTTGTTGTGAGGCTTGAAAGAGTCGCACTCGAAGGTCATCAGATCGGGCTAGGTCCGCGCTAGAGCAGAGACATCCCGAGACGATGGACCGGAGAAGGAGCATGGCAAATAAACAGCGGCAGTATATGAATAAGACTTTGGTTGCAGATCTGTGATCGAACGCCCCAGTCTTCTTCCTATTGACTTTGACTACGGGTCTTGTACCCCGTCATGAGCACTGCACGGTGGGCATTTGCCTAGCGCTGTATCTCGTGGTCGTCATGGCAGTCAGACAACTGGCGTTGTGCCTAGGCTCCTGGCCCGGACAACGTTATAGAGAAATCGAGAAGCAATTTCCCACCGCTTCACGCCCCGGATAGGCCGGGAATGTGAAAGTGGGGAAGCGAGGAAGAGGATAAGCGTGGCGGGACAAAAGATCCGCATTCGGCTGAAGGCCTACGACCACGAGGCTATCGACGCTTCTGCAAAGAAGATCGTAGAGACCGTTACCCGTACGGGTGCTCGTGTTGTCGGCCCGGTGCCGCTCCCAACTGAGAAGAACGTATACGCCGTTATTCGTTCTCCGCACAAGTACAAGGACTCTCGCGAGCACTTCGAGATGCGCACTCACAAGCGCCTCATCGACATTCTCGACCCGACCCCGAAGACCGTTGACGCTCTGATGCGCATCGACCTTCCGGCAAGCGTCGACGTGAATATCCAGTAAGCGATCGACACAACGTATTTGGTGGAGAACTAACTATGAGTGAAAACGAGATCAAGGGAATTCTGGGCACCAAGCTCGGTATGACCCAGGTCTTCGACGAGGAGAACCGCGTTGTGCCGGTGACCGTCGTCGAGGCTGGGCCGTGCGTGGTTACCCAGATCCGTACGAAAGACACCGATGGCTACGACGCCATCCAGATCGCCTTCGGCGAGATCGACCCGCGCAAGGCCAACAAGCCGGCCGCTGGTCACTTCAAGAAGGCTGGCGTGACCCCGCGTCGCCACGTGGCTGAAATCCGCATGGATGACACCTCCGCATACGAGGTGGGCCAGGAGGTCAAGGTGGACATCTTCGAGGGCGTGACCTTCGTTGACGTCACCGGCACCACCAAGGGCCACGGCTACGCCGGCGCCATGAAGCGCCACGGCTTCCAGGGCCAGGGCGCTGCCCACGGTAACCAGGCTGCTCACCGCCGCGTCGGCGGTATCGGCGGCGCTTCGTTCCCGGGCCGCGTCTTCAAGGGCAAGCGCATGGCTGGCCGCATGGGCCAGGACCGCGTGACCACCCAGAACCTGAAGATTCAGAAGATTGATGCCGAGTCCAACCTGCTGCTCATCAAGGGTGCTATCCCGGGTGCGCGCGGTGGCCTCGTCACCGTTAAGACCGCAGTGAAGGGCGGTGCACACGCATGAGCAACCTCAAGCTAGACGTCCAGACCGCTGACGGTAAGACCAACGGCTCTGTTGAGCTGCCGGCCGAGATCTTTGACACCGAGGCATCCATTCCGCTGATGCACCAGGTTGTCAACGCTCAGCTCGCTGCTGCTCGTCAGGGCACCCACAAGACCAAGACTCGCGGCGAGGTCCGCGGCGGTGGCCGTAAGCCGTTCCGCCAGAAGGGCACCGGTCGCGCACGCCAGGGTTCCATCCGTGCACCGCACTACACCGGCGGTGGCACCGTGCATGGCCCGGTTCCGCGCGACTACTCCCAGCGCACCCCGAAGAAGATGATCAAGGCTGCTCTCTACGGCGCACTGTCTGACCGTGCACGTAACGAGCGCATCCATGTCGTCGAGGAACTCGTCCCGGGCCAGACCCCGTCCACCAAGCAGGCCAAGGCCTTCATCGAGCGCCTTACCGACCGTAAGAACGTGCTTCTGGTCATCGGCCGCGAGGACATCAACGCCCGCCGCAGCGCCAACAACCTGCCGAACGTCCAGATCCTGGACGCCGGCCAGCTGAACACCTACGACGTTCTCTTCTCGGACGACGTTGTGTTCTCCGTTGAGGCTCTGCACACCTTCGTCGAGCGCGCCACCGGCGCTGCCGAGGAAGCTAAGGAGGAGAAGTAATGGCTAAGCTCGCTAACCCGCGCGACATCATCATCGCTCCGGTTGTGTCCGAGAAGTCCTACGGCCTCATGGAGCAGAACGTGTACACGTTCTACGTCTCCACGGATTCCAACAAGACCCAGATCAAAGATGCCGTCGAGCAGATCTTTGGCGTAGAGGTTGCTTCCGTGAACACCGTGAACCGGGCTGGCAAGCGCAAGCGCACCCGCACCGGTTTCGGTCAGCGTAAGTCCACCAAGCGCGCCTACGTGACGCTCCGTGAAGGCAGCGACTCCATCGACGTCTTCGGCGCCGGCGCTTAAGCGCCACCGGAGAGCCGAAAGGAAAAGGAAGAATTATGGCTATTCGTAAGTACAAGCCGACAACTCCGGGTCGCCGCGCATCCTCCGTGTCCGAGTTCGAGGAAATCACTCGTTCCACTCCGGAGAAGTCCCTGCTGCGCCCGCTGAGCAAGACTGGTGGTCGCAACAACTACGGCCGCATCACCACCCGCCACATCGGCGGTGGCCACAAGCGCCGTTACCGTCTGATCGACTTCCGTCGTACCGACAAGGACGGCATCCCTGCCAAGGTCGCTCACATCGAGTACGACCCGAACCGTACCGCTAACATCGCCCTGCTGCACTACGCAGACGGCGAGAAGCGCTACATCATCGCCCCGAAGGGCCTGAAGCAGGGCATCGTCATCGAGTCCGGCCCGAACGCAGATATCAAGGTGGGCAACAACCTGCCGCTGCGCAACATCCCGACCGGTACCACCATCCACGCTGTGGAGCTCAAGCCGGGCGCTGGCGCTAAGCTGGCCCGCTCCGCTGGTGCCTCCATCCAGCTGCTGGGTAAGGAGGGCAAGTACGCCATCCTGCGTATGCCGTCCTCCGAGATCCGCCGCGTCGACATCCGTTGCCGCGCTACCGTCGGTGAGGTTGGCAACGCTGACCAGATGAACATCCGCTGGGGCAAGGCCGGCCGCATGCGCTGGAAGGGCGTTCGCCCGACCGTCCGCGGTGTTGTCATGAACCCGGTTGACCACCCGCACGGTGGTGGTGAGGGTAAGACCTCGGGTGGTCGCCACCCGGTGTCGCCGTGGGGCCACAAGGAAGGCCGCACCCGCAACCCGAACCGTTACTCGAACAACATGATCGTGCGCCGTCGTCGCCCGAACAAGAAGCGCTAAGAGGAGGTAAACAATGCCACGCAGCCTTAAGAAGGGCCCGTTCGTCGATGAGCACCTCCTCAACAAGGTTGATGCTCAGAACGAGGCCGGCACCAAGCAGGTCATCAAGACCTGGTCTCGCCGCTCCACCATTCTGCCCGATTTCATCGGTCACACCTTCGCCGTCCACGACGGCCGCAAGCATGTGCCGGTGTTCGTCGAGGACTCCATGGTGGGCCACAAGCTCGGCGAGTTCGCACCCACCAAGACCTTTAAGGGTCACGTCAAGGACGACAAGAAGGGACGTCGATAAGCGATGAGTGACACCATCACCTCCGCATCCGCTACGGCTCGCTACGTCCGCGTCACCCCGATGAAGGCACGCCGCGTCATCGACCTGGTTCGCGGAAAGTCCGTATCCGAGGCACTTGCAATCCTGAAGTACGCTCCGCAGGGCGCCGCTAAGCCGGTTGCCAAGGTTGTTGCTTCCGCAGCAGCCAACGCTGAGAACAACTTCGGTCTGGATCCGCGCACCCTGGTCATCTCCGAGGCATACGCCAACGAGGGTCCGACCATGCGTCGTTTCCAGCCGCGCGCACAGGGCCGCGCATTCATGATTCGTAAGCGCACCAGCCACATCACCGTGGTTGTCGAGAGCCAGAAGGAAGGGGCCAAGTAATGGGCCAGAAGATCCATCCTCACGGCCTACGTTTGGGTATCACTTCCGACTGGAAGACCCACTGGTACGCCGATAAGGACTACGCCAACTACGTAGCTGAAGACATCAAGATCCGCCAGTACCTAGAGAAGGGCCTCGACCGCGCCGGCATCGCCGACGTCGTCATCGAGCGCACCCGCGACCGCGTACGCGTCGACATTCACACTGCCCGCCCGGGCATCGTGATCGGCCGCCGCGGCGCCGAGGCTGACCGCATCCGCCGCGAGCTGGAGAAGCTCACCGGCAAGATGGTCGCCCTCAACATCCTCGAGGTCAAGCAGGTAGACGCCAACGCAACCCTGGTTGCGCAGTCCGTCGCCGAGCAGCTGGTCAACCGCGTGGCCTTCCGCCGCGCAATGCGTAAGGCCATCCAGTCCGCTATGCGCCAGCCGCAGGTTAAGGGTATTAAGATCCTCCTGTCTGGTCGTCTGGGCGGTGCTGAGATGTCCCGCACCGAGCGCTACCACGAGGGTCGCGTTCCGCTGCACACCCTTCGCGCCGAAATCGACTACGGCACCGCAGAGGCCCACACCACCTTCGGCCGCATCGGCATCAAGGTGTGGATCTACAAGGGTGACGTCGTCGGTGGCGTCCGCGAGTCCGAACTGAACGCTCCGTCGCAGGGCCGTGGCCGCGGTGACCGTAACGGTCGTCCGCGTCGTGGCGGCCAGCGTCGTCAGCGCGCACAGCAGAAGCAGGAGGGCTAATCCATGCTGATTCCTAAGCGCGTCAAGTACCGTCGTCAGCACCGCCCGACTCGTCGCGGTGTGTCTAAGGGCGGTAACCGCATCAACTTCGGTGACTACGCCATCCAGGCCCTCGAGCCGGCGTACATCACCAACCGCCAGATTGAGGCCGCACGTATTGCCATCAACCGCCACGTCAAGCGCGGTGGCAAGGTGTGGATCAACATCTTCCCGGACCGTCCGCTGACCCAGAAGCCGCTCGGTGTTCGTATGGGTTCCGGTAAGGGCCCCGTCGAGAAGTGGGTGGCCAACGTTAAGCCGGGCCGCGTCCTCTTCGAGATGACCTACCCGAACGACGAGGTCGCCATCGAGGCTCTGCGCCGCGCCGGCCAGAAGCTTCCGTGCAAGGTCCGCATCATCAAGAAGGAGGACCAGTTCTAATGGCTACCGGTACCCCCGCCCACGAGTTCCGTGAGCTCGACAACGCTGAGCTGGAGACCCGTCTGAAGGACGCGAAGGAAGAGCTCTTCAACCTTCGTTTCCAGAAGGCCACCGGCCAGCTGACCAACAACCGCCGCATCGGCACGGTTAAGCGCGACATTGCCCGCATCTACACCGTTCTGCGCGAGCGCGAGCTGGGCCTGTCCGTTGCTCCGGGAGCTGAGGCTTAATCATGAGTGAGGCAAACGTGAACACTAAGAAGGAAAAGGGCGCTCGCAAGACCCGCACCGGCATCGTTGTCTCCGACAAGATGGACAAGACCATCGTTGTCGAGCTCGAGGACCGTAAGCAGCACGCCCTCTACGGCAAGATCATGCGCTCTAACAAGAAGGTTAAGGCGCACGACGAGAACGAGACCGCCGGCATCGGCGACCGCGTTCTCATCGCCGAGACCCGCCCGCTGTCCAAGGACAAGCACTTCCGTCTCGTCGAGATCGTGGAGAAGGCTAAGTAAAATCTAGCCCTCCCACCCAAGTAAAGCCCCCACGTGGAAACGCGTGGGGGCTTCTTGCATGCCCGGGGAGGGCTTCCCGCGCGCACCGCGATTGCCCTCAGCGGCTGATAATCTGCTGGAGGTTCGCTCACAGAAAGGCTCTCACCGACATGAATTATCGCGCCCCGCTCGCCCTTACCGTCACCGCCGCGCTCGCTCTTGCCGGGTGCTCCAACCAGGACGGCCCTGAGCCTGCGCTTAACGACGCCTCCCCGGCCGCACAGCAGCAGACCTCCGCTAACGCCTCGGAGGCGGGTACGGATCCGCAGGACAGCGCGCGCAGCGTCTACGAGGAGGTTATCGCCCACCCGGGAGACATTGAGTTCAACTACCCGAACGAGGACGCTGGTCTCAGCAACGGCACCAAGTCCACTCCCTCCGGTTTCCAGTACGCGATTGTGGAGGCCACCGGGGACGACATTCCGGAGCTGCTGGTGCGCCGCGGCACGCTGGAGACCAACCCAGTGGCGGTGTTTAGCACCGAGAACGACGGCCAAGACCTAGTCACGGTGAAGGACGTGCTGGTGGACGGCGCGGCCTCTGCCGGCGGATACCGCGCCAGCGTGATGGCGGCGGAGTCAGGCGTGGGGCTTATCCAGGTCGAGGGCCAGTCCCTCAGCCGCTCCCACGACGCCACCGAGTTCACCATCGATGGCACGAAGCTGGTCGCGGGCCCCAAGGCCTCTTTTGACCCTTCCTCCAGTGGCCCGGCGGGCGCGAAGGCCATCGAGTGGACAGACACCGGCGATACGTCCGCCCTGGATACCATCAGTGCCGCCGGCGCGGGGACCGACTCTGCGGACAACGGCGCTGAGGCCGAGGTGGCGGAAGGCCCGAACCCGACCCCGCCGGCCGGAATGGCGCCCGGGGGAAGCGACGCGTCCTCCGGCGCAGACCCCGCACCTGATGAAGGTGCTACCAGCGCGGGCGACCTCGAAAAGTGCACGTACCGCAAGAACCGCCAGCGGGTCGACGGCAATCCAGCCGATGTGCCCTCTACCGTGACTGGTACCGTCCGCAAGGCAAAGGCACGAGAACTGGCTGGCGATGACCCCAACATCGTGTCGGAAGGCTATGGGTCCACCGAGGTCTGGATGCTGGTTCTGGATTCGCCGGTGACGTTGAGCGGCGAGAAGAGCGGCTCGCGGGGCAAGGTGCTGGTCAGAGCAAACCAGGAATGCATCGGCCTCAACAAAGGGGATGCGTGGGACGGCTACGAGGGCACGAAGGTCACCTTGCCGGTTGATGGCGCGGGCGGATACTGGCAAAGCGATGTCAGCGTGCCCATGGGCTCGCTGCGCATGCCCTACATACCGGCAGACATCCTTTAGCGAACCCGGCGGTGGGTCAGCGCGATGGCGATGCTAAAGACGCTGAGCACCGCGCCCACCGCGAGCAAAAAAGTCCCGACGCGGTAGGGCGCGCCGCTGACGAGGTCGATGGTGCGGAAGACCTTGAGCCACACCAGCCAGCCGGCGATGAGCGCTAGTGCGCCCAGCGCGGAGACGGCGCGCAGCCCGCGCGTAGGGCGCTGGGCGGGGGCGAAGGCATGGAAGGAGGCGTCGACAAGCGCGGCAATGCCCACCAGCACGGACAGACCCATCGCAGCCGGCACCGGCAGCAGCGCGCCCGTCCCGAAGACGACGGGGAGAATGAAGGACACCGCGACGACGAGGAAGAGCAGTCCGTGGAGCGCGCCCGTGCGCAGGGGATAGGTCACAGCTTCTCCTCCACCTCGGCGCGGGTAGGCGGCTGCGCGCCGGTGCGCGAGACCGTGATTGCCGCTGCGGTGGCCGCGAAGTGGAGTACGTCGCGCCACTCGGATTCACCCAGCGCGCCCGGGTCCGTCTGCGCTAGCTGCGCGAGTAGGGCGGCCATGACGGTATCGCCCGCGCCGATGGTGTCCGCCACCTCCACGGTCACCGGTGGGACAGAGACAGTCACCGAGCCGGCGCGCACGCTGAGCCCCTCCCCGCCGCGGGTGGTCACCACCACGGGAACCGACTTGAGGGCCTGGGCGCCTAAGAAGTCGACCTCTTCCTCGCTGAGCTTGAGCAGCGTGACGTGCGGCAACAACGACAAGAGGAATTCGCGGTGATCCTCGGTGGCAAAGAAGGGGCGGATGTTCGGATCCAGAGCCACCTTCGTGCCGCGGGCGGCCAGCTCCTTAAGCAGCTCCGCGTAGCGTGAGGCTCCCGGTTCCAGAGCAAGGGAGACGGTGCCGAAGCAGGCCCAGGAGACGTCGTCAAGCACCGGCTCCACCAGCCGGTCCGCCGTGCCCTCAGTGTAGAAGGAGTAGGTGGCCGAGCCGTCGTCGGCGATAGCGCACGCCGCCAACGTGGTGGGCTCCTCGCCGCGCTGCACCAGGGAGGTATCCACGCCCTCCTCCTGCAGGCGGTCCACCATCGCGCAACCGTACGCGTCCGTGGACAACCGCGATTGAAACCCCACGTCAGCGCCCAAGCGCCCCGCCGCCACCGCGACGTTGAAGGGGCCACCGCCCAGCGCCGGGGTAAGGTCCGCCAGCCGCCCGCGGCCGCGCGGAACGAGGTCAACGAGTCCTTCGCCACACACCATAATGTCCATAAAGCCCATAGTATCGAGGACATGAACTACCGTCCGCGTTACCATCTCTCCGCCCCCACAGGCCGCCTCAACGACCCGAACGGCCTCTTCCTCGACGGCACCACGCTGCATGCTTATTACCAGCATGATCCCTGCTTCCCGCACGCGCCGAAGCAGACCGGCTGGGGGCATGCGGCAGCCTCCGTGGAAGCGCCGGAGCCGTGGCGGCACTACCCGGACGCCCTGTATCCCATCCGTGGGCACGACGCGCACGGCTGCTACTCCGGCGGCGCGGTGGTCGACGGGGAGGACGTGTGGCTCTTCTACACCGGAAACCTCAAGCGCGACGGCGAGCGCATCCCGTCGCAGAACCGGGTGCGCGCGGTGGATGCCTCTGGCCCGGAAGGCGGCTTCTACGAGCACGACGCCGCGAACCCGCTCATCAATGGGCCCGCGGAGGGCTTTACCGGGCATTACCGCGACCCGCAGATTACCCGCGATGCTCAGGGCTGGCGCATGGTCCTTGGCGCCCAGAGAGAGGACGAGACCGGGCACGTGGTGCTTTACCGCTCCGCGGACCTTGCTTCATGGTCCTTCCAGGGCGCGCTGACCTTCGACACGTCTGGTGCGCAACCGGGCTTAAGCCCGGACATGGTGCCGGGCGGCTACATGTGGGAGTGCCCCAACCTCCTCACGCTGCGGGACCGCGCGACGGGTCAGGACAAGGAGGTCCTGGTCATCTGCCCGCAAGGATTGGAGCCGGTGCTTGCCGACGGCACTACGCACTACGCCTCCTCCGACCAGTGCGGCTACCTCGTGGGACGCCTCGAAGGAACCGTCTTCCACGTCGAGCGCGGCTTTAGCGAGCTGGACTACGGCCACCAGTTTTATGCGCCCCAACTGCTGGAGCGTGACGGTGAGGCGCTCATGCTGGGCTGGATGGGGCTGCCCGCCCAGGACGACACCCCGACCGTGGCCCAGGGCTGGGTGCACACGCTCACCCTGCCGCGGCGCGTGTGGTTGGAGGCGGGGGAGCTGCGCCAGGCACCGGCGTGGTCGCTGGCATCAGTGCCGCCGGAGCCGGCCCGCGAGGGCTTCGGGTCGGTGGCCACGCTGACCGCGGGCGAGGGCACGTACGCGCTTGTCGATTCCTCCGGGGCCGAGGCCTACCGCGTCACCTACGGCGGGGGAGAGCTGCGCCTGGCCTCTGGTGATGATGAGCGCGTGGTGCCCTGCCCGGCCGGAGACCTGGAGCTCATCGCGGACGGCTGCGCGGTGGAGGTCTTTGCGGGGGAGGGGCGGATCGCGGCGGCGTCGGCAGTCTTTGGCGCCCGCGATGCCCGCTGGCGGGGCTGGGAAGCCCGTTAGGGCGTGAAGTTTCCTACATATAGGTCCGAATAGTTGGCTTTATGTTGGTGTGTCGGGTCTAATGAGAGGTGACGCTATTTAGTTCATCTCACTCTAGGAGGCACGGCGGCATGGATCACTCTCAAGTCGCGCAGCGAACCCTCACAGCCATCGGCGGCGAAGACAACATCGTCGCCCTCGCGCACTGCGCCACCCGCCTGCGCATGGTGCTCAAGGACAGCAAGAAGGTCGACACGGCCGCGCTGGAAAATGACCCGGACCTCAAAGGCATCTTCGAGGCCGGCGGCATGTTCCAGGTCATCGTCGGCCCGGGCGACGTCAACATTGTCTTTGACGAGCTCAACAAGATGACCACCAAGGACATCGCTGTCTCCACCGACAAGCTCAAAGACATCGCCGCGAATTCCGGCAACTGGTTCTCCCGCGCGGTGAAGATCCTGGCGGACATCTTCGTGCCGCTCATCCCGATTCTGGTCGGCGGCGGTCTGCTCATGGCACTCAACAACGTCCTGACCGCCAACGGCCTGTTCGGCGAGCAGTCCGTCATCGAGATGTACCCGGCCATGGCGGACGTGGCGGGGCTTATTAACCTCCTAGCCTCCGCGCCGTTTGCCTTCCTGCCCATCCTGGTGGGCTTCACCGCCACCAAGCGGTTTGGCGGCAACGAGTTCCTCGGCGCGGGTATGGCCATGGCGATGGTGATGCCGGACCTGGTCAACGGCTACCAGGTCGCCGCCACCATCGACGCCGGGGAGATGAACTACTGGAACATCTTCGGCCTCGACGTCGCCCAGGCAGGCTACCAGGGCACCATCTTGCCCATCCTGGTTATCGCCTGGATTCTGGCCACCATTGAGAAGTTCCTGCACAAGCACCTCAAGGGCACAGTGGACTTCATGCTCACCCCGCTGCTCACGCTGCTGGTGACGGGCTTTATCACCTTCATCGCGGTGGGCCCGGTCCTGCGCACCGCCGGCGACATGCTGGGTGCGGGCCTCAACGACCTCTACACCTTCGCCGGCCCGGTCGGCGGCTTCATCTTCGGTCTGTTCTACTCGCCGATTGTCATTACCGGCCTGCACCAGTCCTTCCCGCCGATTGAGACGATGCTGTGGAACGAGGGCGGCTCCTTCATCTTCGCGGTGGCCTCCATTGCCAACATCGCGCAGGGTGGCGTGGCCCTGGCCGTGTACTTCCTCACCAAGTCCGAGAAGCTCAAGGGCCTGTCTGGTGCCTCGGGTGTCTCCGCGCTCTTCGGTATTACCGAGCCCGCCATCTTCGGTGTCAACCTGCGCCTGCGCTGGCCGTTCTACATCGGCATGGGTGCTTCCGCCATCGCCTCGACGCTCATTGCGCTTCTCGACGTCAAAGCCACCGCCCTCGGCGCCGCCGGCTTCATCGGCTTCGTCTCCATGCGCCCGGAGGACTACACCCAGTTCTTCATCTGCGCCTTCGTCTCCCTCCTCCTATCCTTTGGCGCTGCCTTTGCCTACGGCCGCTACCTGATTGCCAAGAACGGCTCCATCGACCCGGATGAGGCGTCTGCCGCCGCCGGTGCGGGCGGCGATGTTCCCTCCGCCACCGCCGACCCGAACGCCTACCGCGTGGCCTCCCCGCTGGAAGGCACCGCCGTGGCGCTGTCCTCTGTCTCTGACCCGATGTTTGCCGCCGGCAAGCTCGGCGCCGGCGGTGCCATCGAGCCCACCGAGGGCCGCCTGGTTTCCCCGATCGACGGCAAGGTCACCGTCACCTTCCCCTCGAAGCACGCCTACGCCGTGCGCGGCAAGGACGCCGACGGCAACAACGTGGACATCCTCATGCACATCGGCTTCGACACCGTGAACCTCAAGGGCGAGCACTTCACCTCTCACGTCTCCAAGGGTGACGAGGTGAAGGCGGGTGACCTTCTCTGCGAGTTCGACATCGACGCCATCAAGGCCGCTGACTATCCGGTGACGACCCCGGTTGTCGTGTCCAACTCCAAGAAGACGGGCACGGTCCTGCCGGCTTACCACTCGGGTGCGGACGTGAGCTTCGGCGACGCCCTGCTCACCGTCGATCCGAAGCCGGCCCCCGCCGCCGAGGCAGGCAGCGCGGCCTCGACTGCGGGAGGCTCGGCCGTTCCGGCCTCGAACGCCTAACCCCTGATCAGCACCCGGCCCCGGCATTCGTCGGGGCCTTTGCCATTGGTGCAGGAATGACATGCGTCCAGACCTGCAAGGCGAACCACGCTGGTCGTCGTCAAGCACTGCGCCGGCGCTTGATTCCACCGGGGCGGTGGCACAGCGAGGAGGGGGAGCGCGTGGCGCGCGTGCGGGATTTGGGGAAATGGGGTATGGCGTGGTTGAATGTACGGGTTGCATATGGCCGGTCGGTGCAGCGCGATGCGTTTCCGAATCGCCGCACCGAGACCCTTCGACCGCTGTGAACAGCGCGTTCGTCGCACAACCTATGCCACGCAAGCAAGTAGACCAGGTGTGTCAAGGACGGAAATCTTGACGCACGTTAATCCAGGTCAGGAGACCCATAGTGATTCAGCAAGAATCGCGTCTGCGCGTCGCCGACAACTCCGGTGCACGAGAGATCCTCGTCATCCGCGTTCTCGGCGGCTCCGTTCGACGTTTCGCTGGCATTGGTGACATTGTCGTCGCCACTGTCAAGGATGCCACCCCGGGTGGCAACGTAAAGGAAGGCGATGTCGTCAAGGCTGTCATCGTCCGTGCCAAGAAGGAGACCCGTCGCCCGGACGGCTCCTACATCGCATTCGATGAAAACGCCGCAGTTATTCTGAAGGGCGACAGCGAGCCGCGCGGTACCCGCATCTTCGGCCCGGTTGCTCGCGAGCTTCGTGATAAGCGTTTCATGAAGATCGTTTCTCTCGCACCGGAGGTGATCTAGTCTTATGAAGATTCATAAGGGCGATATGGTGATCGTTATTTCGGGTCCGGATAAGGGCGCGAAGGGCAAGGTCATCGAGGCATACCCGAAGCGCGACAAGGTCCTCGTTGAGGGCGTTAACCGCGTTAAGAAGCACGTTGCTAACTCCGCTACTGAGCGTGGCGCCGAGTCCGGCGGAATCGTGACCCAGGAAGCTCCGATCCACGTCTCCAACGTTGCGATCGTTGACTCCGAGGGCAACCCGACCCGCGTGGGCTACCGTTTCGATGAAAACGGCAAGAAGGTCCGCATCGCACGTAGCAACGGGAAGGACATCTAAAATGAGCGAGAACTACACTCCGCGTCTGAAGACCCGCTACCGCGAGGAAATCAAGAAGTCTCTGAACGACGAGTTCAAGTACGACAATGTGATGCAGATTCCGGGCGTCACCAAGGTTGTTGTCAACATGGGTGTGGGCGACGCTGCCCGCGACTCCAAGCTGATCAACGGCGCTCTCGAGGACCTCACCGCGATCACCGGCCAGAAGCCGCAGGTGCGTCGTGCTAAGAAGTCCATCGCTAACTTCAAGCTCCGTGAGGGCATGCCCATCGGCGCACGCGTTACCCTGCGCGGCGACCGCATGTGGGAGTTCCTGGACCGCCTGCTGACCATCGCGCTGCCGCGTATTCGTGACTTCCGCGGTCTCTCCGACCAGCAGTTCGACGGCCACGGCAACTACACCTTCGGTCTTACCGAGCAGACCATGTTCTACGAGATCGACATCGACAAGGTGGACCGCCCGCGCGGTATGGACATCACCGTCGTGACCTCCGCTACCAACGACGAGGAGGGCCGCAAGCTCCTGCGCGAGCTCGGCTTCCCGTTCAAGTAAATAGCGCTTGAGGCAATCCCCCGGCACTCCGTGAAGGAGGCCGGGGGATTTGTGCGTTTTAGTGGCGAAACCACACAGCTGCGCCGACAACGAAGAGGGCAGCGCACACGATGGCAACGATGGGCGACATTCCTTGGCCGAGGGAGTTGCCCAGTGGCGTGGTCTCTCCCACGTACCAGGGGAAGAGGGGCGCCAGTAACGACAGCGGGAGCGAAACTCCCGCAGAGGTCTTCGACCCCAGGCGGCTACGCAGTGCTAGCACGAGCCCAACTGCAGCGAGACAGAAGAGCAGCGTCGATGCAGAATGAATTGCTACCACCCCAATGAGCAATCCGAATCCGAACACTGCAGTCCACGAAGCAGCGGCCGCACCCAACAAGGCAAGTCTTTCCCTATGTAGTGAACGTGCGGTGCTCGCAGCTTCGTAGTTCTCGTCCCACGAACTGCTCAGCAACGCCAGTATGGAGCCTGTGACGAGTACTGGGAGGAGGTTGAAAACGAAAACGGGACGGTTCAGTGGAGCTCCGAAGAGCTGTGGAATGGCCAGGTTATCCAGGAACTGTGCCCCCAACCCAAGGCTGAGGATCAAGAAGAACTCCGGCCAACGGCGAAGTGTCAGGTAAGGGCTCATTGTTCAACCTCCAGTGGCGGTAGCTCGGAGTCGCACGTCTGCATGGTGTGCACAAAGGGAGCCAGAGCCCTGGCTTGTTCCGCGGGCGAACGGTGCGAAAGCTCGTTCTCAATCCAGGCACGCGCGGGAGTAGTTGAGCCTTGTGGGCTGAGGGTAGAAAACCTGTCGTCCTGCGTTCTGAAGGCATACGTGGCCCAGTCCGAGAGCACCTGGTGTGCGTTGCGAGAGGCAGCGGTTTCTTCGCAGGGGCGCTGAGCGCGTAGGGCCGCAGCTTGCGCTTCATAAACGCGGGTATACAGGGCCGCTGGGCTAGTAATTGTGTGGGATAATTCCGTGGCGTGCGACGAGCCAGGTTGACCGTATGTGCCGGTGAGGGGAGGGAGGCCGGCGTCGACAAGCACCTGCGTGAATTCCTGCCAGTGCGCGTCTGCAGCTACGACGAGTGCGGTGTCCTCGGGCCAACTGCAGTAGCGTTGTTCGTTCGCATTCTGGGTGCAGCTTGCCGAGGCCTCCGCGGTGTCCCGTGCCCGCGTACCCTGCGGTCCCACTGCCGCGGAGCCAACAGCGGCGACGGTGATGATGACTAGAAAACTCAGCGCGGTGTAACGCGGAGCAGGGTGGTGGCGCGTTAAGGCGGCAAGGACGCAGGAGCCCAAAACGGTAACCATGACAATGGAGATCCCGATAAGAGTCATCCGTGGTTGTCGGGCTATTAGCTCGTAGCCATTGCCGGGGAAGAAAAGAAAGCGCAGGAAAGCCGGGGTGGAATCAGCACGCGCCGAAACCACGCACAGTGCTAGCGCCAGGAGTGCTGCGAGCAACGCGGCGAGAAGCCGGCGCCGGATGAGGACGCCTAAGCTCGCGCCGAGAACAGCACAAAACCCAACCCACACGAGGCTGCTGAGTATTACGAGGAACCACGGTGAGCCGCCCACGGGCGCGGTATATACAAACCCCGCCAGGATCATGAAGCCGAAAAGTATGCTGGCCAAACCCCACGCCAAAGCCGGACCGACGAGAAGTGCCGCTGTGCGGGCGCGTGAGGTGGAGGCGGAGCGCAGGAACGTAGCATCCTGACTTCCTGCGTCCCAGGCTGTAGCACTTGCGAGAAGTACGCCTGTAGCCGCGGCGACAACCGCACAGATTGCGGTGGCCTCTGGCCAGGACCCGGCGATGCTACTGCCCCGAGCAGAGGCAAAGCTCAGCAGTGCGGTGAAAAGGGCAACAGGGATGAAGCGAACGTGTCTCACGAAGCGGTATCCTCGTGTGTCCCACTGGTGGCTGATTCGGTGACGGCGCAGAATCCTTCTTCCACGGAGCCATACCGTGCGAGGAAATCTGCGACAGGAGAATCGGCTGTGATGCACCCACCATTAAGAATGAGTGCGCGGTCGGCGGAATCCATATCAGCCGCCACGTGCGTTGACATCAGGACCGTGGTGCCGTCCGATGCCATGTCACGCAATGCGCGCATGAGCGAGGAACGGTGGTGTGGGTCGAGGCCTGCGGTGGGTTCGTCGAGAAGCAGCACATCTGGCTCGTGGACAATTCCGGCCGCGACCATGGCGCGGCGCTGCATCCCGCCGGACATCGCGCGCAGACGAGTAGCGCTGTGTTCCTCCAAGCCCATCAGCTCCAAGGCATTGACGGCGCGGTGGCGTGCCGTCGCGCGGTCCAGCCCGCGCAGCCAGCCCACGGCTGCCACGAAATCCACTGCTCGCTGCGCCGGATCGAACACACTGCGTTGCGGAACCCAGCCGACGCGCTGCCGCCACGAGTCGGAACAGCGAACGTCCTCACCGCCCACAAAGATGGTTCCTGCCGGCGGGTGTAGCTCCCCGGCAATAAGCTGCATGAGGGTGCTTTTCCCAGCACCGTTGGCTCCGAGGACGACGGTCAACTCTGGGGCGAGGTCAAAGGATATATCGCGAACAACCTCAGCGCGGGCGGAATAGCCATAGCTGAGGTGCTGGACGGATAGGGGGTGCGGCATCATCCAAGGGTTTCATAAGTGAAAAATGATTGCAATTGTTGATTGCGGAGAAGGGATACTTCAGAAGGCGTGTTCTGGGCAGGGTACGATACAAAGGTCTCTGAAATCTTTATTCTGCGAGGTAAACCATGTCTCTCAATGACTCCGCGGCGGCGGCCGCGACGAAGAAGGTCGCGCTCCTTGATCAGTCTTTCTCTCGCTTTGCTGTGCGTTCTACCTTGGCGGGCGTGTACCTGGCCATCGGTACGGCGTTTGCGGCGGTGCTGGGGATGGGTGTGGAGAAGCATGTGCCCGGCATGGGCGCGCTGGTCTTTGCCTGCTTCTTCGGGCTGGGCCTGTTCGCCATCGTCCTCCTCGGTGCGGAGCTGGCCACCGGCAACATGATGTACATGGTCTACGGCGCGGTGCGCAAGGACGTGGGCTGGGGCAAAGGCCTGTGGCTGCTCGTGGTGACCACGGTATTCAACCTGGTGGGCGCGGCCGTCTTCGCGGCGGCCATGGGCATGTCGGCGAAGCTGGGCAACATTGACCCGAGCCACCTCATTGACACGCTTTCTGCCGGCAAGCTGGAAAAGGGGCCCGGCGGGCTGCTGGTGGAGGCTATCCTGGCCAACTTCGTGGTCAACATGGCTATCGTCGGCGCGGTCTTTGCCAAGGACGTGGTGTCCAAATTCTTCGTCATCGTGCCGATCATTGCCTGCTTCGTGGGCCTGGGGCTCGAGCACGTGATTGCGAACTTCTGCCTGATGACCCTGACCTTCTTCTGCTCCAGCCCGCTGCCGGAGGGCTTTACCCTGGGCGCGGTGCTGGGCAACTGGTCCATCGTGTGGGTAGGAAACCTCATCGGCGGTGGCTTCCTCATCGGCGGCGTGTACGCCTGGCTTAACTCCGGCCCGGAAGCGTACCGCGACTAAGCTCGCCCGAATAGAGGTTGAAGCGGTCCCCGCGGGCAAAGCCCACGAGCGCCATGCCGGTTTCCCGTGCGGTTTCTACCGCCAGAGATGAAGCAGCGGAGACCGCGACGAGCATGCTGAAGCCGGCCATGGCGGCCTTGTTGACCAGCTCAAAGCTGGCGCGCGAACTCATCACCAGGATGAGGTCGCTGGCGGGGAGTTTGTCCTCCATGAGTAGATGGCCGATGACCTTGTCGGCGGCGTTGTGCCGGCCCACATCCTCGCGGACTACGACGGGTTCGCCGTCGAGGGTAAACGCGCCCGCGGCGTGGATGCCGCCGGTCTTGCGAAACTGCTTCTGCTCGCGCTTGAGAGCCTCGGGCAGCTTGGCGACAACCCCCGGATCCACCGGTACCCGCGGAATCTCGTAGCGGGACTGCTTCATCAGCGCCTCGATGGAGGAGGTGCCGCACACGCCGCACGCGGAGGTCGTGGTGGTCAGGCGCAGATCCGTCAGCGCGAGCGGCTGGGCATTGGTGAGCTCCAGGTCAAGCAGGTTGTAGGGGTTGCGCCCGTCCACGGACGCGCCCGCGCAGTAGCGCGCCTCCTGGACGTCGGTGACCTTCTCAATGTGCCCCTCGGAATGCAGAAAGCCGTGGGCCAGCTCGACGTCGTGGCCGGGCGTGCGCATCGTGGTGGTCAGGGTCTGGCCACCGACGCGGATCTCCAGCGGCTCTTCGCCGGCGACGGTATCGCCGCGGGTATCGACCTGCGTGACCTGCCCGGTGTCATCGAGGCGCACCTTGGTCACGGCAAACGTGGCGTTGACGCGCCCGCTCATCGGTTCAGGGCCTCCTTCAACGTGGCGATGTGCGCGCGGGCCTCGTCGACGTCCTGGGCGGCCAAGCCCACCAGGTACGCCGTCAGTGGGGCAGCGGGGCGAGACTGCGTATGTGCCACGTCCTTAGTTAGGTCCAGCAGCTCTTTGATGAGGGCGGTGGCGTCGGCCGGGGAGACGCCAACAAGCTCGGCGGCCTCCTCGAGCCATTCGTGCGCGGTGCGGATGGGGTCCTGTTCTTCACTCATGACGTTCCATGCTAACGCGTTTTGGAAAACTGCATGTCAGGGGGTAAGGTGAAGCGCTGGACTTGCATTCAACCCCCGCGTGACGCCGCATAAAGCGGCTCCACGCTGGGAAAAGTGCGAAGCCATGAAGAATTGAACACATCTACTTTGTTGTAGGCCCCTCGCCGTAGATAGCGGACCGTTGTCTGAATCAAAGGGTGGCGAGCGCCTCACGGTATTGACCGTGGGGAGCGTGAGTAGCCCGAAATCACACGGAAAACGCTTTGGTGAGTATTGGGAACCGCAACGAGAAAGGTTACAGGTCACTCATATGACTATGACTGATCCTATTGCCGACATGCTGTCGCGCGTGCGCAACGCATCTAATGCGCACCACGACTCCGTGTCGATGCCGACCTCTAAGCTCAAGGCAAACATTGCCGAGATCATGAAGCAGGAAGGCTACATCGCTGACTACTCCGTCGAGGGCCGCGAGCTGTCCCTCGAGCTTAAGTACAACAACCGCGAGCGTTCCCTGTCGGGCCTGCGCCGCGTGTCTAAGCCGGGTCTGCGTGTGTACGCAAAGTCCACCGAATTGCCGAAGGTTCTGGGCGGCCTGGGCGTGGCCATCATCTCCACGTCGCAGGGCCTGCTCACTGACCGCCAGGCTCAGGAGAAGGGTGTAGGCGGAGAAGTTCTCGCCTACATCTGGTAAGGGAGGATTGACACATGTCTCGTATCGGTCTAGCACCTATCGCCGTCCCGAAGGGCGTCGACATCACCATCAACGGCCAGGTCGTTAACGTCAAGGGCACCAAGGGTGCTCTGGACGTGGAGATCCCGGAGCCGATCACCGCAGCTGTCGAGGACGATGAGATCAAGGTCTCCCGTCCGGACGATGACCGCAAGAACCGCGCTCTGCACGGTCTGGCCCGCTCCCTGGTCAACAACGCTGTTGTCGGCGTGACCGAGGGCTACACCAAGAAGATGGAAATCTTCGGCGTTGGTTACCGCGTTCAGCAGAAGGGCAAGGACCTGGAGTTCGCTCTGGGCTACTCCCACCCGATCCTCATTGAGGCTCCGGAGGGCATCACCTTCGCTGTGGATGGCGCAACCAAGCTCTCCGTATCTGGTATTGACAAGCAACTGGTTGGACAGGTCGCCGCGTACATTCGCCGCCTGCGTAAGGATGATCCTTACAAGGGCAAGGGCATTCGTTACGAAGGCGAGCAGATCCGCCGCAAGGTCGGAAAGACGGGTAAGTAAGCAATGGCTAACACTGAAAACGCAAAGCGCACCCCGGTCGGCAAGGACATTTCCACGCGTCGTCGTGAAGCACGCGCGCGCCGCCACTTCCGTATCCGTAAGACCCTGCGCGGCACCCCTGAGGCACCGCGTCTGGTCATTCACCGCTCCTCCCGCCACATGCACGTCCAGGTCATCGATGACCTGGCCGGCCACACCCTGGTCGCTGCTTCCTCCATGGAGGCCGACGTGCGTGCGCTCGAGGGCGACAAGAAGGCCAAGGCAGCCAAGGTAGGCCAGCTCGTTGCTGAGCGCGCCAAGGCCGCTGGCATCGAGCAGGTCGTCTTCGACCGTGCAGGCTACAAGTACCACGGCCGCGTTGCTGCGCTGGCCGACGCCGCTCGTGAAGGTGGTCTGCAGTTCTAATGATTAAGGCACACGGAAACATCAACGGAAGGAACGCCTAATGTCGGACCGTGAACAGCGTGACGGCGGACGCTCCGCCGAGAACAACAACAACGACCGTAAGGGTCGCAACAACGGCCGTCGTAACGACCGCCGCAACCAGCAGGACAACGAGCGCGATAAGTACATCGAGCGCGTTGTGACCATCAACCGCGTCTCCAAGACCGTCAAGGGTGGCCGCAACATGTCCTTCACCGCTCTCGTCGTCGTGGGCGACGGCCAGGGCATGGTCGGCGTCGGCTACGGCAAGGCCAAGGAAGTCCCGGCCGCAATCCAGAAGGGTGCCGAGGAAGCTCGCAAGAACTTCTTCCGCGTCCCGATGATTGCCGGCACCATCACCCACCCGGTTGAGGGTCGCGACGCAGCTGGCATCGTCATGATGAAGCCGGCCGCTCCGGGTACTGGTGTCATCGCCGGTGGTGCTGCTCGTCCGGTGCTTGAGTGCGCTGGCGTGCAGGACATCCTGTCGAAGTCCCTGGGCTCCGACAACGCTCTCAACGTCGTCCGCGCTACCGTGGACGGCCTCAAGCAGCTGGTTCGCCCGGAGGAAGTTGCCGCACGTCGTGGCAAATCCCTCGAAGAGGTTGCACCGGCCCAGATGCTGCGCAAGCGCGCAGGTCAGGAGGCATAAGCAATGGCTCTGAAGATTACTCAGGTTAAGGGCCTTGTGGGCACCAAGCCGAACCACCGCAAGAACATTGAGGCTCTCGGCCTCAAGCGCATCGGACACACTGTGGTCAAGCAGGACACCCCGATCGTGCGCGGCATGGTTCACAAGGTGCGTCACCTGGTCACCGTCGAAGAAGTGGCAGGGGAGTAAACCATGGCTGATATCATCAAGCTCCACGACCTGCGCCCGACCGCAGGAGCAAACAAGCCCAAGACCCGCGTAGGCCGCGGTGAGGCATCCAAGGGTAAGACCGCCGGCCGTGGTACCAAGGGTACCGGCGCTCGTAAGCAGGTTTCCGCTGCTTTCGAGGGTGGCCAGATGCCGATTCACATGCGTCTGCCGAAGCTCAAGGGCTTCAAGAACCCGAACCACGTTGAGTACCAGGTAGTCAACGTCGCTGACCTCGCAGAGGCATTCGCCAACGGTGGCGACGTCACCGTTGCCGACATCGTCGCTGCAGGCCTGGTTCGCAAGAACCAGCCGGTCAAGGTTCTGGGCAACGGCGACATCAACGTGAAGTTGAACGTCACCGCTGACAAGTTCTCCAAGTCTGCTGTTGAGAAGATCGAGGCCGCTGGCGGCACCGCCACCACCAAGTAATTCTCTCCAGGCTGTGTAGAGAGCCTTCGGACCCTCCTGCCTGCCGCCTTCACAGGTGGCCGGTGGGAGGGCCTTTGGCGTTTTAGGGACGGGGGTAAAGGTGCCTTAGGGGCGGAACCTTATGGCCGAAAGGTTATGCAGCGACGTGGGGTTTTGCCGATTGGCGGCTCTAAAGGGTATTTCTCAAACGGTCCCTTTCCTCGAGAGCCTGCGGAATACCTGATAAATTCACCAGCTTTTTGCACCTGCAGTGGGGTGTGTGGCAGCGTTGCTAGCTGTTGGAGGAGTGGGGGCCTTGGCAAAGGTCCAGCGCAGTACAGGGATCGGGAAGGCCTGAAGAATCTAAGAGAAAGTGGCAAATATTTACTGGGGGTGCTATATTTCTTGCACAGGTTACAAATATTTGATTCTCAGGAGTTCGTCGTGCCTTCATTTACTTCTTTCGTTGCCGGTCTGGTCGCGTTTATCATGTCTATCTTCGGCATCAGCGCGCCGGTGGATAACAACAAGGTTGTGGACTTCCATCCGGCCGCGGCACACGTGGAGAACGCCGTGCCGGCAGACGAGGCGCCGGCGGCTACCCCGGGCGAGCAACTCACCCCGCAGCAGGCTGTGGAGCGCGAGCTGACCCTGGCCACCCAGGAACTGGGTCACGAGTTCGTGAGCGTGCGCTTCGAGGGCACCGACACCGCCCACCTCATGTTCTTCGAGACCTACAACCCGGACACCGACCAGGCAGCTGTGGACCGCGTCATGAAGGCGCTAGCGGATAACGGCTTTACCCGCGTCGACGCGGTGGCCTAAAGGCACGACAAACCACAAGTGAACCCCGCCCCAAGCTCGTGGAGAGCATGGTGGCGGGGTTTCGCGCGCCTAAAGGCGGGGTAGCTAGGCGCAGCTAGGCGCCGTTGACCGTCTTCTCGTAGAGCCCGGGGAAGCGGTTATCTGGGTCGGTAACGGCCTTAATGGTCTCCGGCAGGGTACCGCCGTAGAGCTCAGCAAACTTTTCCGGGGAGTAGAAGGCCTCCGAATAGAGGGACTTGTGCCCGCCCAGTTCGTTGACCTTGGCTTCGATGACGCGGTTGAACGCACCATTGCCGGGGGCGGAGGGATCGACATGATTGCCCTCCACGCCGGACCAGAAGCCCACGTTGACCCAGGTCTGGCCCGGCAGCAGCGGGTAGAGCGGCCAGGGGTCGGGCGAGTCTGCTGCAATGTCGCCGGTGCCGACGAGTTCTTCCACGCCCTCGCGCAGGCGAATCGGGCACAGCCACACCGGCTGGATGTCGGAGGCCCCAAAGAACCAACGCAGGAACTCCGGCAGGTTCTTCGGGGTGACCTCGATGTCCTGGACCACGCGCTCGCCGCGGGGCAAGCCCTTCGGCTTTTTAATGAAGTTGTATTCGAGCTCGTACGTGCGGTCCAAGCGCACGAGCTTCCAGTAGAAGGAGCTGCGCCGCAGCTCGCGCGGCCAGACCTTCCGCACCTTCGGGTTCTGCGCGCCGAAGGCCCGGGAGCACCAGAACCAGTCTGTATCCCAGCGCCAGATGTAGTCGCGCACCGTCAGTCGGTCGTGGCGGATCCCCCGGGCGTGTTGGAGGCTGCGGTAGAAAATCTTGTCCCGGGTGTAGTCCGAGGTCGGGCCCTCCTCGTCGGTGAAGCGGGCCATGACTAGGTAGGCCTCTTCCGGAGAGAAGACCACGCCGTCGAGGCCATGGACGTCGATGCCGTCGTAGGTGTGGTTCCGGGAGACGTCAGCAAGCACGGCACTGAGCTCGTCCACGTCGTTGAAGCGCACCTCTCGCAGCTCCACGTAGGGCTTGACGGCGCGCAGCTCAATCTTGAGGCGCACCGCATAGCCCAGGGAGCCGTAGGAGTTGGGGAAGAGCCGAAAGAGGTCGACGTTCTCCTCGCGGGAACAGGTGACAATCTCCCCGGTGCCGGTGAGGATGTCCATCTCGAGGACGGATTCGTGCGGCAGTCCGTCGCGGAAGCTCGTGGATTCCACACCCATGCCGGTCACCGCGCCGCCCAGAGTGATGGTCTTGAGCTGCGGCACCACGAAAGGCATGAGGCCGTGCGGGAGGGTGGCATCGACGAGGTCCTCGTAGGTGCACATGCCCTGCACGTCGGCTGTTTGCCCAAGGGGATCGACCTCAATGACCCCGCCCAGGCCAGAGACGTCTAGGCCTACCTGTTCGCCGCTGCGGCCGCGGAAGAGGTTGGAAGTTTTCTTGGCCAGGCGCACGCGCTTGTCTTGGGGCACGGCGCGGAAGCTACGCAGCAGCTTATCGACACCTTCCCGGTGCGCCCGCCAGCCCACCGGCGGGATTTCCACGGCGTCGACGCTGCGGTGCTCGCTGACACGGTTGATGAGACGCGAAAGCATAATCCTCCTCCTAGAAGCGCGAATCTTCCCACCAGCGGCGCTCGGGAACGCCCGCGCGGGAGCCGCCGTCCCCCAGCTTGACGCCAAGGAAGTGGTACAGGTTGATGATGTTGTGCTCGAAGCCCCACTCGGAGCCGGCCATGTAGATGGCCCACAGGCGCGCGGTGGGCAGACCCACCAGGGAGCAGGCCTCCTCCCACGTCTCCTTGAGGTTCTCGCACCACGCGTGGAGCGTGCGCATGTAGTCGAAGCGTAGGGACTCGGTGTGGACCACCTCGAAGCCGGCGTCCTGCATGCACTTGGTGATGGTGCCGGAGCCGGAGAGCTCGCCGTCGGGGAAGATATAGCGGTCGATAAACCCGCCCTTTGGCGTTTTGTGGTTGTCCGGGTAGGTGATGCAGTGGTTGAGCATGAGCCCACCCGGCTTCAGCTTGCCGTTGAGGAAGCTGAAGAAGGCGGGATAGTTCTTCACGCCGATGTGCTCGAGCAGGCCAATGGCGGAGATGGCGTCAAAGCCCTCCTCGCTCACGTCGCGGTAGTCCATAAAGCGGATTTCGGCCAAGTCCTCGAGGCCCTCTTCCTTGATCTTGGCCTGGCCCCACTCGGCCTGTTCCTTGGACAAGGTCACGCCGAGGGACTTCACGCCGCGTTTCGCGGCGTAGCGCACCATGCCGCCCCAGCCGCAGCCGACGTCCAAGTGGCGGTCTCCCTCCTTAAGGCGCAGCTTGTCAAAAATGAGGCGATATTTGTTCTCCTGGGCCTCCTCCAACGTGGCGTCGGGAGAGGGATAGTAGGCGCAGGTGTAGGTCATCGAGTCACCGAGGAAGAGCCCGTAGAAGTCATTGCCCACGTCGTAGTGGTCAGAGATGACTTCCGCGTCGCGCTCCTTGGAGTGCTTGGACAGGCCCTCGTGCAGCTTGCGGCGCAGCCAGGAGGCGCGCTCGACCTCGGGCACCGGCTGGATCTGGAACGCGCCCATGGACGCGAGCGAGCGGACCACGCGGGCCAGGGTCTTCGCATCCGGCTTGGTGAACTTGTCATACATGACGTGCAGTGCGTCGAAGATGCCGTAGGGGTGTGCCGGGTGCTCGCCCTCCACAGTGATGCCGTCGGTAACGTAGGCGCGGGCGAAGCCCACGTCGCCCGGCCGGGTGGCAATGTAGGCCAGTCCCTCCAGGCTGTTGATTGTGACGGTGAATTGAGCGTCGACAGGCCCGGTAGCGGAACCGTCGAAGGCCTCCCAGCGGAAGGGGTTCGGGCTGGGGACGAAGGCGTTAATAATCTCGGCCACGGTCATCGGTGTGAAACGAGTGCTCATAAAACTACATACTTCTTTCGCTACGTCGTCAGGCAGATATAAAACGGCCATACTCCGAGGCGCCTCAGGCGTCGAGGGAGAGGTCGAAGAGGTAGTAAAAACTTCAAAAACCTTGTAGGAACATTGCTTGAGAGCAACACAGGCCATGGTAGGCCGCTCGACCGAATCGCGCTAAGGACATCCGGAAAAATTCGGCCTGGCCTACACCACGCGCGCTGCGAGCGCGTATGACACGCCCCAGATATGGCGAACGGGGGCAAGACTGGTAGGGTAATGGGGTCAAAAGTGTTCAACCGTTCCTTTGCAGCGCCTGAAAGGGTGCTTATACAGCAGGAACCAATGTGTTTCCACCTCCGTGCGCGGTAGCTTCGGCCCGCAGTTGCAGCGCGGTGGCCAGGAGGATTGTGTAGTGTCCGCCATTTTGCAGGCTTTCAAAGACGCCGACCTGCGTAAGAAGATCATTTTCACGATCGTCATGATCATCCTCTACCGCGTCGGTGCGCAGATCCCGTCCCCGGGTGTCGATTACGCGACCATTGCGGGCCGTCTCCGTGACCTGACGCAGGAGTCCGGCAACCTCTACTCGGTGATCAACCTGTTCTCCGGTGGTGCGCTGCTGCAGCTATCCATCTTCGCCATCGGCATCATGCCGTACATTACGGCCTCCATC
The DNA here is from genome assembly GCF_046717785.1 of Corynebacterium tardum. Classification (NCBI taxonomy): domain Bacteria; kingdom Bacillati; phylum Actinomycetota; class Actinomycetes; order Mycobacteriales; family Corynebacteriaceae; genus Corynebacterium; species Corynebacterium tardum. Next base: position 470,223 of record NZ_CP177104.1, read on the forward strand.
ATCGTGCAGCTGCTCACCGTGGTCATCCCTCACTTCGAGCAGCTGAAGAAGGAAGGCCAGTCCGGCCAGGCCAAGATGACGCAGTATACGCGTTACCTCACCCTGGCACTCGCCCTCCTGCAGTCTTCCGGCATCGTGGCTCTGGCGGACCGCGAGCAGCTGCTGGGCCAGGGCGTGCGCGTCCTGGCGGAGGACCGCAACTTCTTCACCCTCATCGTTCTTGTTATCACCATGACCGCAGGTGCCATCCTGGTGATGTGGATGGGTGAGCTCATCACCGAAAAGGGCATCGGTAACGGCATGTCCCTGATGATCTTCGCGGGTATTGCCACGCGCCTGCCTACCGATGGCGTGAGCATCCTGCAGAACAACGGCGGCCTCGTCTTCGCCATGGTCCTCGCCGGCCTCATCGTTCTGGTCGTGGGCATTACGTTCATCGAGCAGGGCCAGCGCCGCATCCCGGTGCAGTACGCCAAGCGCATGGTGGGCCGTCGCCAGTACGGTGGTTCCTCCACCTACCTGCCGCTCAAGGTCAACCAGGCCGGTGTTATCCCGGTGATCTTCGCCTCCTCCCTGATCTACATGCCGGTGCTCATCACCCAGATCGTGAACTCCGGCTCCCCGGGGGTCAGCGATAACTGGTGGCAGCGCAACGTCATTGCGCACCTCCAGGCGCCCAGCTCCTGGCAGTACATCGTTCTGTACTTCGTGCTGACCATCTTCTTCTCCTACTTCTACGTCTCGGTCCAGTACGACCCGGCCGAGCAGGCAGACAACATGAAGAAGTATGGTGGATTTATCCCGGGTATCCGCCCGGGCCGGCCGACCGCCGAATACTTGGGCTTCGTCATGAACCGCCTGCTGTTCGTCGGCTCGATCTACCTCGCGGTCATCGCCGTCCTGCCGAACATCCTGCTGGACCTCGGCGTGGGCAGAGCGGGTGCTTCTGGCACCTCCGCGTTTGGTGGTACGGCTATCCTCATTATGGTCTCGGTCGCCCTGACCACGGTCAAGCAGATCGAGTCCCAGCTCCTACAATCCAACTACGAAGGACTGCTTAAGTAATGCGTTACGTACTCCTTGGCCCTCCCGGTGCCGGCAAGGGCACCCAAGCTGCTCTCCTCAGCGAGAAGCTCGGCGTCCCGCACATCTCCACCGGCGATCTCTTCCGCGCCAATATTGGTGAGGGCACCCCGCTGGGCGTTGAGGCAAAGTCCTACATCGACGCCGGCAAGCTGGTTCCGACTGACGTCACCGCCCGGATGGTGGAGGATCGTCTGAACCAGGAGGACGCCAAGGAGGGCTTCCTGTTGGACGGCTTCCCGCGCACCGTGGAGCAGGCTGACATCTTGGAGAAGCTGCTCGCTGACAAGAGCCTGAAGCTCGACGGCGTGCTCAACTTCGAGGTTTCTGAGGACGTGGTGGTGGAGCGCATGCTGGCCCGCGGCCGCGCCGACGATACCGAGGAGACCATCCGCACCCGCCTCGGCGTCTACCGCGACGAGACCTTCCCGCTCATCGAGCACTACGGCGACGCCATCATCTCTATCGAGGCTGAGGGTTCCGTCGAGGAGATTAACGAGCGCACGCTCAAGGCGATGGGTAAGTAGCTTCTCCCATGGCTTTCCGTCGTCGCACTAAGGAAATTCCCGCCCGCACCCCGGGCGAACTCGATGCTATGCAGGCCGCCGGCGAAATCGTCGGCCGTGCCCTGCAGGCGGTGCGCGACGCCGCCGCGGTGGGCGTGAGCACCCTGGAGCTCGACGCCGTGGCGGAGCAGACCATCCGGGACGCCGGCGCCATCCCCACCTTCAAGGGCTATGGCGGATTCCCCGGATCCATCTGCGCCTCCGTCAACGATGTGATCGTGCACGGCATTCCGGGCAGCGACATCGTCCTGGCGGAGGGGGACCTGGTGTCCATCGATTGTGGCGCCACGCTCGATGGCTGGGTGGGGGACAGTGCGTGGACGTTTGGCGTCGGCAAGCTCAGCACCCAGGCCCAAGCGCTGTCCGACGCCACCGAGTGGGTCCTCCACGAGGGCATGCAGGCTATGGTGCCCGGCAACCGGCTCACGGACGTCTCCGCTGCGCTCGAGCAGGCGACCTACGCGGCCGAGGATAAGTTCGGCGTCGAGCTGTTCATCGTGGACGGCTACGGTGGGCACGGCATCGGCCACGAGATGCACGAAGAGCCCTACCTGGCTAATGAGGGCAAGGCTGGGCGCGGCCCCCTTATCCAGGACGGTTCGGTCCTGGCCATCGAGCCCATGATCACCCTGGGCACGGAGGATAACGCCGTGCTTGACGACGACTGGACGGTCGTCACCACCGACGGTTCCCTCGCCGCGCACTGGGAACATACGGTGGCCGCCACGGAGAATGGTCCCCGGATCCTGACACCCCGCTACTAGTGGGGTAGGAAATTGCCGCACGAGAGTCTATACTTCTTGCCATGTCTAAAATTCGTTCTAGCTTTGGTGCACGTACCCTACGCCGTGTCACCGCGGCAGGCCTGGTAGCAGCCTCCCTGACGGTAGCTCCGGCTGCCAACGCGCAGACCACGCCTTCCATCGATACTCTCTCCTCCGATATCCAATCGCAGTTCAACGACCTGGCAGCGCAGTCCCGCGAGGACGCATGGAACTCGCGCAACGCCATGCTCGATTCCCTCGAGGCAGCCAACCCGCAGGCCGCTGACGCGCTGCAGCCCGTCATCGACGGCGCCGTAGAGCTCATCTTCCCGGGCCTCATCGAGCAGAAGAACGCAGAGATCCGCGCCGCCCGTGAGGCGGAGGAGCGCGCCCACGCAGAGGAGATTGCTCGCGAGAAGGCGGCCGCCGAGGAGGCTGCCCGCAAGGCTGAGGCCGAGCGTCAGGCCCAGCGCTTCGACGTTGGTCCGTGCCCGGCTGATGCTCGCATCTGTGTAGACCGCGGTGGCCGCCGTTCCTGGCTGCAGGACGGCAACGGTAACGTGACCTACGTGGCGTCTGCCATCTCCTCCGGCATGGCGGGTGAGGAGACCCCGGCCGGCACTTTCTACATCAACCGCAAGATTAAGGACGAGATATCGCGTGAATTCGGTAACGCGCCGATGCCGTACGCGATGTACTTCACCAACAACGGCCACGCCTTCCATGAGGGATCCCCGGCTTACGAGTCCAACGGCTGCGTGCACCTGACCCACCAGGACGCCGTCCGCTACTGGAACGATGTTCCGATGGGCTCCAAAGTCTTCGTCTACTAATTCAGCCGCGGGGCCATCAGCCCGCACATTCCCTATCTGCCCGTCGCCTCACTGAGGTGGCGGGCTTTCGGCGTGTCAGGAGAGAATCTCGCAGTAAAGTGCGCTAGCGGCATTTGGAAAACGCGTTGCCGCAGCGTATGCTTGAGAGCTGGTGTCTGCACGTAGTGCTTCACAAGCGTGATGCACAGGCGGGCGGCATCCAGTAGTAGACATCAAACATGCAGGTGAAGGGGACGGCGCCCAGTGCGGCGCACGCCCACCGTTCATCAGAAAAGTAGAGGTTATGGCTAAGGAAGGCGCAATCGAGGTTGAGGGTCGCATCGTCGAACCACTTCCCAACGCAATGTTCCGTGTCGAGCTCGACAACGGACACAAGGTTCTTGCACACATCTCTGGCAAGATGCGTCAGCACTACATTCGCATCCTCCCGGAGGACCGCGTTGTTGTAGAGCTGTCTCCTTATGACCTGACCCGCGGACGCATCGTCTACCGCTACAAGTAAAGACAGTAAGCCTCCTCACCCACGGACGGATCTAGGTCCGTCCTTTTCACCTCAGGCTGCGATGGCCTGAGCCCGTGCTGCCAAGCGTGCCCACAGTTCCCGGCTCGGTCCGGGCGAAGCGCACGTGTGGCGCGGGACGGATGAGGAGAAAACCATCGTAACAACCCGAAAGGACACGCCACATGGCACGTCTAGCTGGTGTTGACCTCCCGCGCAACAAGCGCATGGAGGTCGCTCTCACCTACATCTACGGCATCGGGCCTGCCCGTGCCAAGGAACTGCTGGAAAAGACCGGCATTTCTCCCGACCTGCGCACCGACAACCTGGACGACGATCAGCTGTCGGCGCTGCGTGACGTTATCGAAGCTACCTGGAAGGTCGAGGGTGACCTCCGCCGCCAGGTTCAGGCTGACATCCGTCGCAAGATTGAAATCGGCTGCTACCAGGGCATCCGCCACCGTCGTGGCCTGCCCGTTCGTGGTCAGCGCACCAAGACCAACGCTCGTACGCGCAAGGGTCCGAAGAAGACGATCGCAGGAAAGAAGAAGTAACACATGCCACCGAAGACTCGTTCCGGCGCGCGCCGTGGTGGTCGTCGCGTCGTAAAGAAGAACGTGGCCGCAGGTCACGCCTACATCAAGTCCACCTTCAACAACACCATCGTGTCCATTACGGACCCGCACGGTGCTGTCATCTCCTGGGCATCCTCCGGCCACGTTGGCTTCAAGGGTTCCCGTAAGTCCACCCCGTTCGCAGCGCAGATGGCTGCTGAGAACGCTGCCCGCAAGGCAATGGACCACGGTATGAAGAAGGTTGACGTATTCGTCAAGGGTCCGGGCTCCGGCCGCGAGACCGCCATCCGTTCCCTGCAGGCAGCAGGCCTCGAGGTTAACTCGATCACGGATGCCACCCCTCAGCCGCACAACGGCTGCCGTCCGACCAAGCGCCGCAAGGTTTAAGGGAAAGGAAGAGGTAAAACAATGGCTCGTTATACTGGCCCCGCTACCCGCGTATCCCGCCGTCTGCGCGTCGACCTGGTCGGCGGCGACATGGCATTTGAGCGCCGTCCGTACCCTCCGGGACAGGCCGGCCGCAACCGTATCAAGGAATCTGAGTACCTGCTGCAGCTCCAGGAGAAGCAGAAGGCCAAGTACACCTACGGTGTGCTGGAGCGTCAGTTCCGCCGTTACTACGCCGAGGCGAACCGCCGCCCGGGCAAGACCGGTGACAACCTGGTCGTTTTGCTCGAGTCCCGTCTCGACAACGTGATCTACCGCGCTGGTCTGGCCAACACCCGCCGCCAGGCTCGCCAGCTTGTCTCCCACGGTCACTTCACCGTGAACGGCAAGAAGATCAACGTTCCGTCCTTCCAGGTCACGCAGTACGACATCATCGATGTCCGCGAGCGTTCCCAGAAGATGGAATGGTTCGAAGAGGCCCAGGATCGCCTGATTGACGCCAACGTTCCGGCGTGGCTGCAGGTCGTCCCGGACACCCTGCGCATCCTCGTGCACCAGCTGCCCGAGCGCGCTCAGATCGACGTTCCGCTGCAGGAGCAGCTCATCGTCGAGCTTTACTCGAAGTAAACTTTCGATATCTGATCCTTTACCCCTTCTACCGGCGTCATATAGTGGGCGCCGACAAGGAGAAATTCCATGCTTATTTCCCAGCGTCCTCAGCTCACCGAGGAATTCATCGACTCGTCTCGTTCCAAGTTCGTCATCGAACCGCTCGAGCCGGGCTTTGGCTACACCCTCGGTAACTCGCTGCGTCGTACGCTGCTGTCCTCCATCCCGGGTGCAGCAGTAACCTCCATCAAGATTGACGGTGTGCTCCACGAGTTCACCACCATCAATGGTGTGAAGGAAGACGTTTCCGAGATCATCTTGAACATCAAGGGTCTGGTTCTGTCCTCCGACTCTGACGAGCCGGTGGTCATGTACCTGAGCAAGGAGGGCCCGGGTGAGGTGACCGCAGGTGACATCCAGCCGCCGGCTGGCGTGGAGATCCACAACTCGGATCTGCACATTGCGTCCCTGAATGAGTCCGCCAAGCTGGACATGGAACTCGTCGTCGAGCGCGGCCGTGGCTACGTCCCGGCTGCCGCTACCTCTGGGGAAATCGGCCGTATCCCGGTCGACCAGATTTACTCCCCGGTGCTCAAGGTCTCCTACAAGGTCGAAGCTACTCGTGTTGAGCAGCGCACCGACTTTGACAAGCTGATCATCGACGTCGAGACCAAGAACTCGATTTCTGCCCGCGACGCCCTGGCTTCCGCCGGCGGCACCCTGGTCGAGCTCTTCGGCTTGGCCCGCGAGCTGAACAACGCCGCTGAGGGCATCGAGATTGGCCCGTCCCCGCAGGAGACGGAGTACATCGCTGCCTACAGCATGCCGATCGAGGACCTGAACTTCTCCGTCCGCTCCTACAACTGCCTGAAGCGCCAGGAGATCCACACCGTCGGTGAGCTCGCCGAGTGCACCGAGTCGGACCTGCTGGATATCCGCAACTTCGGTCAGAAGTCGATCAACGAGGTAAAGATCAAGCTGGCTAACCTGGGCCTGGCCCTCAAGGACACCCCGGAGGACTTCGACCCGACCCAGCTCGAAGGCTACGACGCAGAAACCGGTGACTTCAAGGACCCGGCTGCTGAGGATTCCGAGTAAAGAATTCCGCTGAATCGTAACGGCGCTCTCGCGCCCGTTGCGCGCTCAATTAATCCGCACACGAGGAGTACATAATGCCAACCCCTAAGAAGGGTGCCCGTCTCGGCGGCTCCGCCAAGCAGCAGGCTCACCTGCTGAGCAACTTGGCAGCTAGCCTGATCGAGCACGGCGCTATCAAGACCACCGATGCCAAGGCGAAGGTTCTTCGCCCGTACATCGAGAAGATCATCACCAAGGCTAAGTCCGGCACCGTTGCTGACCGCCGCGCTGTTCTCAAGCTGATCCCGCACAAGGACGTCGTTGCTCACCTGTTTGATGAGCTGGCTCCGAAGTTCGAGAACCGTGAGGGTGGCTACACGCGCACCATCAAGCTGGAGAACCGCACCGGTGACAACGCCCCGATGTCCCAGATCTCCCTCGTTCTCGAGGAGACCGTGACCTCCGAGGCTAACCGCGCTACCCGCGCTGCTGCTTCCAAGCAGGCCGAGGAAGCTAAGGCTGAAGAGGCTGAGGCTGAGTCCGCAGAGGCTACCGAGGCTGAGGAGACCACCGAGGAGAAGTAATTCTTCCCGGCTCCACCATTGGGCCCGCGCTCACCACATTGCTGGTGGGGCGCGGGCCTTTGTCGTGCGTAGTATTTATGGCGCAGCGTGGGGAGGCAAGCTGAATGATGGTCCGTTTTAACAAATAGTGTGCTGAAATCAGCGGTTTTTAGACCCTTATTTGTTAAAACGGACCTCCGGATGCCGTCTGCGCAGAGTTTCCAGCGCACGGTATCATCAACCCCCATGAGTGAAAGCGTTCGCCTGCGACTGGACTTGGCTTATGACGGCACCGACTTCCACGGTTGGGCCAAGCAAAAGGGGGATCTCCGCACGGTGCAGCAGACCGTGGAGGAGAAGCTGACGATGATTCTGCGCCATCCGGTGGAGCTCACCGTGGCGGGGCGCACGGACGCCGGTGTGCATGCCAGCGGCCAGGTCGCGCACTTCGATACCACCCACGAGGCGCTCAGCCAGCGCAGCATCGACGGCGATCCTTTCACACTCGTCCGGCGGCTGGCCAAGCTGCTGCCTGCCGACGTCCGCGTGCACGCCTGCACTCAGGTCCCTGACGCCTTCGATGCGCGTTTCTCTGCCCTGCGCCGCCACTACGTCTATCGCATCACCACCCACCCGCGCGGCGCGCTGCCTATTCGCGCCCGCGATACCGCCACGTGGTTCAAGCCTGTGGATCTTGAGCTGATGCAGCAGGCAGCCAACGAACTTGTGGGCCTCAATGACTTCGTGGCGTTCTGCAAAGCCAAGCCGCACGCCACGACGATCCGCGAGCTACTTGCCTTCGAGTGGAAGGACGTGTCCACCCCGCAGGAGCCGCAGCTCTACGAGGCTCACGTGAGCGCCGATGCCTTCTGCTGGTCCATGGTGCGCTCCCTGGTGGGCTGTTGCCTGCGGGTTGGCGAGGGCTCGCGCGATGTCTCCTTCGCGGCCCAGATGCTGCGGGAGGACAGCCGCTCCTCCCAGATCCCGCTGGCGGATGCCCAGGGCTTGAGCCTGGTGGGCGTGGACTACCCGGAGGCGGACCAGTTGGCGGCGCGGGCGGAGATGACCCGTGGCCGTCGCGCTGCGGAGGAGACCGAGGTGCGTTAATCTAGAATCCACTGCGCCGAGGAGGGCGGCGCACTTCATCGGGGGAGGATTTCTCATGGCACGCGCGTTGCCGACCACCAAGGCCCAGGTATCCGGGCACAAGTTTCTCGTACGCCGGCTTGAGCACGGCCTGGTCTTCGGGGATATCAGGATGATTCATGATCCGCTCAAGCGGCGGCGCCGCGCGCTTCTTGGGGGAGTAGCGGCGGTGGTCTTTCTCTGCGTGGGCTCCGGGCTCATCGCCTGGATGCAGCCGGATCCCCAGCCGGGTGATGCCCCGGTGGTGCGCTCCGCCGAGGGCCAGCTCCTAGCGCTGGTCAATGGCACCTATCATCCGGTGGCCAACCTGGCGTCTGCTCGCCTCATTGCGAACGAGCCGGTGGATCCGAGCGCAGCCGGCGCGGGCTTTATTGACCAGGTGAGCCTGGGGACGCCGCTGGGGATTGCAGATGCGCCAAACCTCCTAGCTGCCTCCAGCGGTCGGGTGCCCGGCTGGGCGGCCTGTTTAGAGGAAACGACGGAGGGGGAGAACTGGCAGTCAAGCACCCGCGTGGGGACCGTCACCGTGGTGGCCCACCGCGCAGTTCCTGGCTTCGATGAAACGCACGGGGCGGTCGCGGAATCCGACGGCACCCAGTGGTTGCTCACCGGCCAGGGCCGGGTGGTGCTGCCGGAAGCGTCGAGCACGCAAGGCCGCGTCGTGCGCCGCGCGCTCGGGATGACCGCGGAGACAGCGGTGTGGGCCGTGCCGCCTGAGTTGCTCAACGCCTTCGCGGAGCTGGAGCCGCTGAGCTTTCCGGCGGCCGCCCCGCAGATTTTGGATACCGGGGAAAGCCTGTGGGTGCGCACGGAGCACGGGGTCACTCCGGTGACGCCGACGCAGGCGGAGATGCTGGTGGGCGTGGGCGCGCAGCGTCTGCCCGCGCAGGCCCAGGAGGTTGCCGCGCTTGGCGACGCCCCACCGGCCTTCAACCTCCCCACCACCCGCCTGGACTTCCTGTCACCCGAGCAGGGCTGGCTGTGCGCGAATTCCCAGAATGGCGCCGGAATGACCGCGCCGGTGACCGCCACCATCGATCTGCCGGGCGATTCCGCGGCTGCCCGCTTTGCGGGGCTGCGCGCCGGGGTAGGGGCGGATAGCGGGCACGGCTTTCACGTAGTGGCGGCAACCGGCCGGCGTCATGTGGTGGCGAACCCAGCGTCGCTCCACGCTTTGGGCCTAGGAGAGCCCGAACAGGTGCCGTGGGAAATCCTGCGTCTGCTCCCGGAGGGCTCGCCGCTTAGCCGCGAGGACGCGCTGGCGGCCCAGCACTAGCGGCCCGGCACGCGGCGAAAAGCGAGAGGGCTGCGGCCCCGGCGAGGAGCCAGCGCACACGTGCCCAGCGCGGGGAGGTTTCCGCCGCTGCCGGGGATACGGCCACGCTGCGCTCGGGACGATCGCCGGTTCCAGGGCGATAGGTCACGGCCGTGAGTGGATCTACCACTCCGTGGCCCGGCTCGGCAGAGTCCATGACGCGTGCCCGGAGCTGCGCTGCGGAATCCGCGGGATAGCGTTGGGCTAAGAGCGCTACGGTGCCGCTGACCAGGGGTGCGGCGAAGGATGTTCCTTGAAAGAGCACGTCCCCCTTCGCGGTCGCCCACCCGCCGCCGGGGGCTAGCGCGAGGGGGACGGCCCCCTCGGCGCTGAGCGGGGCGGCGAGAGAATAGCCGGCGAGGTCGTGCGGCGTCTCCAGCGCGCCGACTGCTAAAACGGTGTCTCCCTCGGCGGGGAAGACGACATCGCCCTTCTCGCAGCCACCCGACGTCGCGTTCCCCGAGGCCGCCACGACCACCACGCCTTCGTCTTCCGCCCGCGCGAGCGCGGCGTCTAGGCGGGAGCGGTCCACGCGCTCGGCGGCCTCCGGCGGCACGCAGGAGACCACGGAGACGTTGATTACCTTCGCCTTTGCCTCCACGGCGTCCTCGATGGCCGCCGCTAGCGTTGCTAGCGTTCCCGAGCTGGAGTCCGAGTCTTCGCCCGCACTGTCTTCCTGCGGCGAAGGGGAGCGGTAGTGCGCGCTGGTCTGGCGGATGGAGTATATCTCCGCGTCGGGTGCCACGCCCAGCTCACGGCCCGCAATGACCCCGGCCACGACGGTGCCGTGCAGGTCGCAATCGCGTAAAGGATCGGGTTCTGCAGGAGTAACGAAATCCTGGCCGGGGACCACGCGAATCTGCGGGTGGTCGGCCACCCCGGTGTCGATGACGGCCACGCGGATTCCCGCGCCGGTGGCAAAGGAATGCAGCCGGGAGCGGTAGTCCAGGTACTGTGCCGAGGGCGCGGGGCCACGGTCGGAAAACATCGCCGATGCGCACTCGACGTCGGGCTCGCGCGCAGCAACTGGGGGCACGGAGAGCGGCAAGAGCAGCGTCGTCGCGGATACCAGGAATGTGCGGGTTGGTACGGACAGACGCATTAGCCCAACCCCCGGATGAGATCGAACAAGCCGGCCAGGTGCGCGGCCAGCGGTAGGCAGGCGGCTAGGGCTAGGGCCTCGGCGCGCTCGAACCACACGATTGTCGTCGGCTCCAGGTGGCCCACGACCTCGGCCCACACGGGCGCAGACAACGCGGCCAGCACAATGGCGCCCGCCACCGCGGTGAGCACCCAGGTGGTTGGGGTCGGCGACGGGAAGGCCTGCCACACCCGGGCAGCGACGGCCACCGCGGCAAGGGCGGCGGCGACGCCATAGAGGCCCAGCGCCCACGCCGCCACCGTGCGCGCGTGCCGCGCAGCGTGGATGATGACCGAACCGCCCACGCCCACGCACAACGCCTGGGTGGCCCAGGCCTGGCCGGTGCTGGTGGCCAGCCACACCAGGTGCAGCAGCGCGGGGAGGCCGGCGAGTACGCATCCCACAGCCACGCCCTCGTAGGCGTGGGCGGCGCGCTGTGCCTTGGTGTCGTTATCGGTGGGGAGGCTGTCGGACACGCTCAGGTCCTGGCCCGCAGTGGGCAGCTGCGGAACACGTAGGCCAGCGATCCGGGTGGTCAACACCGGCGCACCGGCGAGCACGAGCACCGACGCGGCGAGAACTGGGGCCGGGCCCAGCAGCCCGACGAGTACCAGACCGCACCAGGCGGCAGCGATGGCACGGGCACGCAGGCCACCGAGCCGCAGGATCTGCGCCGCCACGGCGACAATCGCCACTGCACACGCCGCCGCGGCGAGCGCTGCGGACAGCTTCGGCCCCAAATCCAGCGACGGTGCGCCACCAATCAAGAACCACCCGGCCGCACCCGCCGCCACGTGCGCTGCCGCGAGCAGCGCGCCCCGGCGCGTCCACGCCGATAAGACCAGCGCCAAGCAGGCGGCGATGCCTGCGCCCACCACGGGCGATACTGCCGCGGCAGCGAGGCCACCCGTTCCGGCGACGCCCGCAACGCCCCACACACTCGTGAGCGAATGCAGAGGGGAGTCGCCGCCAGTGGCGGCCAGGGCCTCCGCGGCGTCGCGCACGATGGGTGCCGGGGCCTGCGCGGAAGGACTGAGCACCAGCACCGAGCCCTCTTCCAGCGGTGTGCGCTCCAGCGGGGCGGTCATGGAGATTGACTTGCCAGCCGCCGTGGTAGCGCGCCAGAGGATGGGGGCCGGGGAGACATCGACAAGCACGAGCAACTCTCCCAGCACCTCCCCAATGCTGGAGGACAACGGCAGGGACACGTCCGCCTCTTTGTGGATGTGGCCTGCATGAATGCGGACGGTGACGTGAATGGAATGCGCGAGTGCGCGGGTCATGGAAAATACCTCCCCCGAGAAAAATTTCTGGGCTACCCCTTGCCCATTGCCCCTCATTGTGGCTTACTAGTGGCACGCTGTCCACCGCACACGGAGGCGGTGGAGTACTTCGGGGGGAAGGACTTTTCACATGCGCGTACCTACACGCGTTGTCGATGCCGGATCGGTGGCCTATCGGGAGCCAGCGCCGCCACTGCCGCAAGGCAGTATTGATGCTGAGGCCGTGCCAGAGGCCGCTCGCGCCCAGCCGGTTCCGCTGGTGCGCCTCATGATGCCGCTGGTCATGGTGGCGGCCATGCTGGGCATGGTGGCGCTGATGGTGCTCGGCGCCGGAGATGCGCGCCGGATTAGTCCCATGAGCCTGATGTTTCCGCTCATGATGCTGGCCAGCATGGCCATGATGTTCAATCCTCAAGGAAGCGGGCAGGACCCGGATGAAACGCGCAGAACTTACCTGCGCCACCTCAAGGCGCTGCGGGAGCAAGCCCTGGACCGGGCGGCAGCGCAGCGCGCGCATGAGGAACACCGCAACCCCGCGCCGGGAGAACTTGCTGCACTCATTCCCACGCCCCGGCTGTGGGAGCGGGGAGTAGACGACCCGGACACCCTGGAGGTACGCGTGGGTACCGGGCCGATGGCGCTGTGTACACCCATTACCGTGCCCGATTCGGGCGCGGCCGAGGACCTCGACCCCGTCTGCGCGGTGAGCCTACGGCAGACGGTCCGCGCGGTGGGCACCGTGGCGGATATGCCGGTTGTCATCCAGCTGCAGGCATTTCCTGTCATGGGCATCGAAGGCGAGGACGCCGCCGGCGTGGCCCGTGCCGTCCTCCTGCATCTGGCGGTGCTACACGGTCCGGAGACGGTGGGAATTGAGTACCAGGGCAGCGGCTGGGAGTGGGTGAAGTGGCTGCCGCATGCCCGCGACCCGGAGCAGGCGCGACACCGCATCCGTGTCGTCGATGCGGGCGACGACGCTGCCCCGGCGGCATATCCAGGTGATACCCGGTTAGGGGAGCCCACGACTCTGATCGCAGTGGGAGTGAGCTCGCATTCCCCGCTGGGCCGCCGCGCGGAAGAGGAGGGAATCTACCTGCGCGCTGAGGGGGTCATGACGGTGGTGACCGCCGCGGGGGAGGAAGAGCTGGGCCGCTGCGATCCGGTGGGCGTGGCGGAGGCCCTTCTGCGGGCCCGCATGATTGCGCCGTATCACCGTCCCCCAGGCAGCGATGCAGCCGCGGCCCCGCGGTACGGGCGGGATGCTGACCTTCCTGCCCTGGTGGGCTACCGCGACGTGGATGAGCTCGTGGCCTCCGGCATGTGGCACGGACGTACTTCCTCCGAACGCCTGCGCGTTCCCCTCGGAGTGGATGAGCAGGGACAGGCGGTGATGCTGGATCTCAAGGAGTCGGCACAGGGCGGCATGGGCCCGCACGGGCTGTGCATCGGTGCCACGGGAAGCGGCAAGTCCGAGCTGCTGCGGACACTCGTGGTAGCACTGGCCGCCACGCACAGTCCAGATGAGCTCAACCTCGTCCTCGTGGACTTCAAAGGTGGTGCGACCTTCTTGGGATGCGACGAGCTGCCCCATACCTCCGCGGTGATTACCAACCTGGAGGAGGAATCCACGCTGGTGGAGCGCATGTACGACGCCATCTCTGGCGAGATGAACCGCCGCCAGGAGCTTCTGCGCAAGGCCGGCAACTTTGCCAACGTGGGCGAGTTCAACGCCTCTGCCGACGCCGTGGGGGAGTACGGCCCGCTGCCCGCACTGGTCATCGTGGTGGATGAGTTCTCCGAGCTGTTAGGGCAGCACCCAGACTTTGCCGAGCTCTTCGTCGCGGTGGGCCGGCTGGGCCGCTCACTGCACGTCCACCTCTTGCTGGCCTCGCAGCGCCTGGAGGAAGGCCGGCTGCGCGGGCTGGACTCGCACCTGTCCTACCGCATTGGCCTAAAGACCTTCTCCGCTGCGGAATCCCGCCAGGTGCTGGGAGTCACCGACGCATATCACCTGCCCGCCCAGCCGGGCGCGGGGTATCTCAAGACCGACGCGGATGCCCCGGCGCGCTTCCAAGCTTCCTATGTCTCCGGCCCAGTCACGCGCCGTGTGGCGCGTGAGGGAGAGGGGAGCCCAGACCGCCCGCCCGCGCGCGTGGAACTTTTCACCGGCTGGTCCGCGGAGGAGGAAACACCCGAAGTGGCGGTGGTGGTGGATTCTTCGACCACTCTGCTGGGAGCGGTCGTGGCGGCTGCGCGGGAGGAGGCGCAGGAGCGCAGCCAGGCGGCGCGCCGGATCTGGCTGCCGCCACTGCCGCCAGTGGTGGAGCTCTCCGCGGCGGTAGCACGTGCGGGCCAGGCCGTTCAGCCTGGGCAGGCGCCCGCCGTGGCGCAGAACCCGCCGCTGTGCGCGCCGGTGGGGCTTATCGACCGGCCCTATCATCAGCGCCAGGATCCGCTCGTCGTGGACTTCACTACTGGCGGCGGGCACCTGGCCCTGTGCGGCGGGCCGCAGTCAGGCAAGTCGATGGCGCTGCGTAGCGTGGTCGCCGGCCTGGCGCTGGTGCACTCGCCGGAGCAGGTCCGCTTCTACGTCATCGACCTCGGCGGCGGGCAGCTTGGGGTACTCGACCGGCTTCCGCACGTGGCGGGTGTCGCGGGGCGAGAGGACCCAGAGAAAGTGCGGCGTGTGGTGGACGAGGTAGCAGGCCTGGTGCGCCGGCCGGAAGGGCGCCACACCTTCCTCATCGTCGATGGCTGGCATCACATCGGCACTGCGGGCGCGGACTTTGAGGATCTGGCGGAGCCGATTACGCAGCTGGTCAACGACGGTGCCTCCGCTCGCATCCACGTCATCATCGCCGCCGCCCGGTGGACCAGCCTGCGCCCCTCCATCAGGGACCTCATCGCCGCCCGACTGGAGCTGCGCTTGGGCGAGGCCATGGATTCCCTCATTGACCGCAAGGCGCAGCAGAAGTTGCCCGCCGCGCCGGGCCGCGGACTGAACCTCAGCGGGGAGAATCTGCTCTTTGCAGCGACGTCCCCGCAAGACATTGCCCATATTTGTGGCGTGCACGCGGAGTCCGCGCCGGTACCGGCGTTGAAGATGCTGCCCGCCCGGCTGCGTCAGTTGCCGTCTCGTCCGACCGCGACACCCGGGATTGCGTGGGGCATTGGCGGTGCGGACCTGGACGTTCTTACCTGGGACCCCGACGCGCAGCCGCACCTGGTGTGCATCGGCTCCCAAGGCGCGGGAAAGTCGCAGTTTCTCGGCGTCATCCTGGCCGGCATCGGTGCCCTCGACCGGGAGGCAGCGCGGCTGGTGGTCATCGATGAGAGGCGTGCGCATCTGGGGACGCTGCCGGAGGAGATGGTGGCGGCCTATGCGGCGTCGGCAAGCGCGGCCACCCACACCATCATCGACACCGTCCGCACCTTAGAGCAGCGCCTTCCCGGCCCGGATGTAACCCCGGCGCAGCTTGCTGCCCGCAGCTGGTGGGACGGCCCCGACATCTACCTGGTCATTGATGACCTAGACCTGGTCAGTGAGATTGCGCTGGCGCCCCTCCTGGAGATCCTGCCGCACGCCCGCGACGTGGGGCTGCACATGGTGCTGGCGCGCAAGTCCGGCGGCATTGGGCGCGCGCTCTTCGGGCAGTTCCTGTCCGCGGTCCGTGACCTGCAGCCGGCGCTGTTGCTTCTCGACGCCGACCGGGACGAAGGCGCCATCTTCGGCATCAAACCCCAGACCCTGCCTCCTGGGCGCGGCCAGTGGGTGGTGCGCGGCACCGCCCACGGCCTGGCCCAGGTGTATTTCCCCGACAACGACACGACTAACCCGACAGGAGACCACTCATGACTACGACCCATGCACTGCGCACCCCGGCCGAATCTTCCACCACGACGACGTTGACCGTCACGGTTCTCGACGCCGCCACCATCTACGAGGGGCCCGAAACCGTCTACCGCTACGACCTGCCCGGCACCGGCATTGTCGACGGCTGGGCGCTCGAACCCGTCCTGGACCAGATGGAAAAGGTCTGCGACACCGAGTGGCCCGACGTGGAGGTTGAGGTGGTGGCGGATCCCTCCGGCACCGAGAAGACACTGAAGGCGGTGGAGATTGTGCGCCGGCAGCTTTCCGCTACCGGAGTAACGGTGCTCGAGCCTGAACCACTCGAGCCACCCGCGCCAGCGCATACCGTTCGCAGTGCCTCGCCCGCCCCAACCAGGCAGGAGGAAAGCCCAGACGCGGTATCCGTGGAGCGTCCTCGCTCGCACCGTCGCCGCACAGGCACGCCGGCGTGGATCCCTAGTGGCATCGATCCCTTCTACATCGCCATCGCCGTAATGGTCGTGCTCGTGGCCGGGGTGTCCTGGTGGGCGGTGGGGCGCAAGGACTCTGCCTCGGCCGCCTCTGAGGCACCGGCCAGTGCCGCGCCCGCAGCAGACACAGAAGACGAGGCGGGAGGACCACCAACTACTGAACCCGCCGGCTCAGACGGAAAAGATGCGCCTGGCGCCGGTGACACGGGCCTGCGCCCTGGACAACAGGCCATTGAGGTTGAAGGTATGTCGCTGGTGCTGCCGCAAGGATTCCGCACGAGCGTAGAAGACGGCCTGGTCACCGCTACCGGGGAGGACCCGAATTTGCGCATCCTGCTCGCCGCCGACCCGTTATTCAACGTGCCCGTGGACGCCCTCTTTGGCGAAATCAAGGCCCAAATTGATGCGGACCCAGCCCTCAAGGACCCCTCCGAAGATGCCGGCCGGCTCACCTACACCGAGGACCCCGGGGACGGCTCCCGCGTGACGTGGCTGATGTGGGAGGACAAGGGCCACCAGATGTCGGTGGGCTGCCACACCAAGTTTGAGCCCAACGTGGTGCAAAAGGCAGCGTGCCGCATGGCGGCGGAGTCCCTAGTCAAACAGTAATCGCGCAGGGAAGGGCAGAGAAAGCGAAAAAGTTGGACGGCGCCGGGAACCGATTGCGGTCAGCTCCAGTCCAATAAAGGTGAGAAGGACAACAGGGTGCTTCTCGGGGGAGACACACAGTTGGGGCCCCACAGTTTAAGCCCACAGTCACAGAAAGGGACAGAAAGATTATGACTCAGACTTTCCGCACTGAAGCCGATGTCATGGTGGCCACCGCCGGCCGCGTTGATTCTACGAACGATGAAGTACAGGGTGAGCTCACCCGCCTGCAGGGTGTTGTGGACTCGGTCCGCGCCAGCTGGTCCGGACGCGCACAGGTTTCCTTTGACAACCTCATGCAGCGCTACAACACCTCCGCGCAGCAGCTGCGTGAGGCACTGACCGCCATCAGTGACAACATCCGTGACAACGCCCGCAACTTCGACACCGTCGAGGCAGACAACGCCCAGTCCTTCGACAACGTCGGCGGAGCAGGCCTGGCGCTCTAAGAAACGCCGAACGCACCACCTATTTCACGCACATCCACCGTCACGAGACATCTACGAGATAAAGGAAGACGCAATGTCAGGAATTAAGTACCAGTTTGGCGCCATCGCCGGCGCCGCCGCCGACATCAACTCCACCTCCGGCCGCATCAACGGGCTCCTCGGCGACCTGAAGGCCACCTTGCAGCCCATGGTCTCCACCTGGGAGGGCGAATCCGCCTCCGCCTACAACGCCGCACAGGCCAAATGGGACAAGGCCGCAGCGGAGCTCAACACCGTGCTGGCCACCATCTCCTCCACGGTTTCCCAGGGCAACGACAACATGAGCGACGTCAACCGTCGCGCAGCTGCCAGCTGGGGCTAAGCACTCTGCACAACGCGCTTCTTCTGCAGCCACGGTGGGCTTTAAACATTCACTGTGTTGAGCGGTCAGCGGTGTGGAGAGGAAAGAGACGGACGCACACTCTTTCTTTCACCTACACCGAAGCTACCGAGGCTTCTCAGACTGCTGAGGCCACCGAGGCTGCGGAAGGCGCCGGTATCGCTTCTCGTCAACGTTTCTGACTCCGCTTCCCCCAATCCCCGAACTGGCGGGGGAGGAAGCGTTGGCGGGGGGCGATATCGGCGTTTTGGGTTTTAACCTGCTGCGTACTAGGGTGAGACACCTATGTGTCCGCGCCTTTTACAGGCGCACGCGTGCTGCAGGTCTCCACCGGCCGCTGTATGTACCGCGTAGGGGCTTACATAGCGTTGGCCGGCAGTTCCGAGACAGACTTTCAAGGAGTCATTTTGTCTACTTTCCACCCGAAGAGCGGTGACATCACCCGCAAGTGGTACGTCATCGACGCTACCGACGTGGTTCTGGGCAAGCTTGCTTCCACCGTGGCTGACATGCTGCGCGGTAAGCACAAGCCCCAGTTCGCACCGAACGTTGATTGCGGCGACCACATCATCATCCTGAACGCGGACAAGATCCACGTGTCCTCCAACAAGCGCGAGCGCGAGATGCGCTACCGCCACTCCGGTTACCCGGGCGGCCTGAAGTCCATGACCCTTGGTCAGTCCTTGGACGCCAACCCGGTTCGCGTTATCGAGGAAGCTGTCAAGGGCATGATGCCCCACAACAAGCTTTCCAACGCCTCCATCAAGAAGCTGCACGTTTTCGTGGGCGAGGAGCACCCGTACGCCGGCCAGAAGCCGGAAACCCTTGAGTTGAAGCAGGTGGCACAGTAATGACCGAGCAGAACATCGACAACAATGTAGCCGACGCTGCCGACATCGCTGCAGCAACTGCCGCTACCGAGGAGTTCACCAACACCATCGGTGATTCCCTGGCACCGGAGACCGACGCAGAGGCTGAGACCGCTGCTCCGGCCATCCACGAGGGCCCGATCCAGACCGTCGGTCGCCGTAAGCGCGCCGTCGCTCGTGTTCGCCTCGTTGCCGGTTCCGGCAACATCTCCGTCAACGGCCGTGCCTTTGACGAGTACTTCCCGAACAAGCTGCACCAGCAGGACATCCTCACTCCGCTGACCCTGCTGGAGCGGGATGGCCAGTTCGACATCAAGGTCACCGTCAACGGTGGTGGCCCGACCGGTCAGGCCGGCGCCCTGCGTCTGGCTATCGCCCGCGCACTGAACGTCTACAACCCGGCTGACCGCCCGGCCCTCAAGAAGGCTGGCCTGCTCACCCGTGACGCTCGTGCCGTGGAGCGCAAGAAGGCTGGTCTGCACAAGGCACGTCGTGCCCCGCAGTACTCCAAGCGTTAATCTTCGCGCACTGCATTTTTCGAAAGCCACTGCTTCCTTCGCTGGAGGCGGTGGCTTTCGCCGTTCTCACCCCATAGACGAGCTATAGTGCCGGGTGCTGTCACCTGCTTATTAGTGTTTGCCCATTTCATGGGGGTTTAAACAGCAGGCTTGGGGAAGGTGCGGCTCCCGATCTGCGCTAGGCAGGACCCAGAAGGCATAATTGAAGGCTATGACTCGTATTTTTGGAACCGACGGAGTTCGCGGTCTTGCGAACAAGAAGCTCACCCCGATTCTGGCTTTGCGCTTGGGACAGGCAGCGGCGGAGGTATTCACCTCTGACCGTGAATCCTATGAACGCCGCCCGCTCGCCATCATTGGCCGTGACCCACGCGTGTCCGGTGAGATGCTGGACGCTGCTATCGCTTCGGGTTTGGCGTCGCGTGGTGTCGACGTCGTGCGTGTCGGCGTGCTGCCTACCCCTGCAATCGCGTTCCTTACCGATGACTTTGGGGCAGATCTCGGCGTGATGATTTCGGCCTCCCACAACCCGATGCCGGATAACGGAATCAAGTTCTTCTCCGCGGGCGGCAAGAAGCTTCCCGACGACGTGGAGGACCGCATCCAAGCCACCATGGACACCATCACCGAAGGTGGACCCACGGGCACCAAGATCGGCCGTATCATCTCGGAGGCTCCGGACGGTCGTGAGCGTTACCTCAAGCACCTCAAGGAGGTCGTGTCTACCGATCTGAAGGGCATCAAGGTCGTGGTGGATACCGCGAATGGTGCGGCATCCAAGGTGGCGCCGCAGGCCTATGAGGCGGCCGGCGCGGAGGTCATCGCTATCCACAACAAGCCGAACGCCTTCAACATCAACGAGGACTGCGGTTCGACGCACATTGAGAAGACCCAGGCGGCCGTCGTGGAGCACGGCGCCGACTTGGGCCTGGCACACGACGGCGATGCGGATCGCTGCCTGGCTGTCGACGCCGAGGGCAACGTGGTCGACGGCGACCAGATCATGGCCCTGCTGGCCGTGGGCATGAAGGAGGAGAACGACCTTCGCTTCAACACCCTCGTAGCCACCGTGATGTCCAACCTGGGCCTCAAGATTGCGATGAAGGAGCAGGGTATCGAGGTCAAGGAAACCGCAGTGGGCGACCGCTACGTGCTGGAGGAGCTCAACCGCGGTGACTTCTCCCTCGGCGGCGAACAGTCGGGCCACGTGGTCTTGCCCGACGATTGCACTACTGGTGACGGCACCCTGACCGGCCTGTCCATCATGGCGCGCATGGCCAAGTCCGGGCAGACCCTGAAGGAGCTGGCCTCAGTGATGACGGTGCTTCCGCAGGTGCTCATCAACGTGCCGGTATCCGATAAGTCGGGTATCCTCAACTCCTCCGAGGTCAAGGAAGCCATCGCTGCCGCCGAGGCGGAACTGGGCGATACCGGACGCGTTCTGCTGCGTCCCTCCGGCACCGAGGAGCTCTTCCGCGTCATGGTGGAGGCCGCCGAAAAGGAGCAGGCGCGCAAGGTAGCCGGCAAGCTCGCGGCGGTCGTGGCCGCGGTGTAGCGCAGCTTAAGAAGGGGGCGGTTTCTCGGAACACTTTGTGGTTCCGGGGAACCGGTTGGGGGCTTTCTCAGTCCAATAAGGGCAGGAATAACTGTTCGTTGTGGACGAGAAGGAGGGGCTCGATGCCCGACGTATTTTTTGATGAGGACGAAGCCACGCGGCTTCTCAGTCACGTAATAGATCAGACGGCGGCGCAGAGCGACGCCCATCGGAGCGACGTGCCTGACTTTCCGGCGGCGTCGGCAGGCAGAGACTTTGGCGGTCATGCGTCTCAGATCCAAGGTCTGCTGAGCCGCCTGCACGAGCGCGGTGCGTGGCGTTTAGACAACATGTCCTCCACAGCGGATGCGGCGCGAGCTCAGGTAAGGGCTTTCGGGGACGTCGACCGGGGCCTTGCCGGGCAGCTCGGCGAACCGGGTGCGGGGGTGAACTGATGACCACCATGGTGAAGTCACTGTTGGGGGACTATTCGCAGGCAGTCTCTCAATTCCAGGCAGCCAGCAAGGGCGGCTACGCCGGCCCCAGCACTCCCATCGATCTACTGGGAGACATGGTGGGCTCTGTCGACGGAATCAAGCCCCAAGACCTGGTAGGAAGTACTGCCTCCGCCATGGGGGCGCGCCGCCCGTCCGGTGGTGGTTCCGGGCTCAAAGATTTTCTCCTCGGCACGGTGGTGTCGCTGGCTGGGGAAGCGATCATGGACCACCTGCGCGGCGTACAGGATGATTACGAGGAGGAACGCCGTGAGGCCGATGATCTGGTGGAGTCGGCGCAGCAGTGCTCAGATGCGATTGAGGACGTCGTGGACGTGTCCGACTCGGCGCTGGTGGAGCTTATCTCTGCCGTCATTCCTCTGCTCAACATCTTGACGGTGCTCCTGCAGCGCCACCCGCTGGGCAAGCTCATCATCCCGGTGATTTCCGCCATCGGCGGCGACCTCATCGAGCAGACGAATGACACGATCACGCAGACCTGCCGGGACCGCGATACCGCCATCGAGAACTGCTATTGCGAGTTTGAAAAGCGCTGTTCCGAGGTATGCGAGCGCGAGCTTCCGGAGACACCACCCGAGCCTGAGTGTGGCTGCGAGGAAGAGCCGAAGCCCTGCCCGCAACCAGAACAACCGCAAGCACCGGTGCCTACTCAGCCCGGGCAGCCGGCTGCGCCTTCCCAACCCGCTCAGCCCACGCAACCTGCCCAGCCCACGCAACCTGCTCAGCCCACGCAGCCGACCCAGCCAGTGGCACCGGAGGCCCCGGCCACACCTAGCGTGCCCGACGAGCCGGACACTCCCACCGAGCCTGCTTCCGTGCCTGCTAAGGAGTGCCCGCCGCCGACGACGCCACAAAGTGTTGTCACCCCAGAGTCCGTGAAGCCAGAACCAGAGCCAACGCCAGTCGAGCAGACGGTTAAGTCCTGTGATTGCGCAGCGAAATTCGAAGAGCGGGAGTGTGAGTGCGACACGCAGGTGCGTGAAACCATCACGACCACGCCCGCTGACGCTGCTACCGAAGTGACGACGGAGACCGAGTCTCCTATCCAAGAGTCAACCGCTGATGTCATCCAGGAGGAATCCTCAGACTGCGCTGTGGTGCAAGAGGAAGAGTCAGTAGTAGAAGTTACCGAGGCCGAGGAGTGCGAGGATTCGGAGGAGACAACCACCGAGTGCGCATGCGAGCCGGAGGTATCGTGCACCGGAATCCTTGGAGCTGTCGGTGTGGGCGTGGCCATCGTGGGGATTGGGCTGTTGGCGGATGCCGCACTCGAGTGCTTGGACAATCTCCCTGAACCGGACCCTGTCCCAGAGCCAGAGCCTGAACCGGAACCACTACCTGAGCCAGAACCAGAACCGCAGCCGGAACCTGAGCATGATGATGGGGTGATGGCACCGCCGCCGGAGCTCGAAACCGTTCCGGAGCCGGCTCCGCCGGCAGAAAAGGTTGCTCACATGCAGGCAGCTGCGGCACCTGCCCCAGACCCAGCTCCCGCGCCGGAACCCGTTTCTTCACCAGATCCCGCTCCTGCTCCGGCACCGGAGCCTGGCCCTGAGCACCGTGAGGAGCCAGGACCTAGCTCAGAATCCTCATCCGTCCAAGCACGAAAGGCAGGGCAGTGGTAATGCCGCACAATGATTTCGATGAGTTCGCACGCGGATTCCGTGAGCGCACGGCCGCCAGGCTCCTAGAGTTTGAAAAGGCAATGGCTAAGGCGCAGGACGATTTAGAGAAGTCTGCGCAGCGCGCCGCGCAAGCCCAAAATACCGATACGGCTCCGGGGCGAACCCCCGCGTCGCGTTCAGTACAGCCGAATCCACGGGTTAGCCGGGGTCGCCCACGTGGGCAGGTGCAGTCCGTGTTGCGGCGTGGATAACGGTTACTGAATCCAATAATTAAAAGTTGTTGCTATTCTCGTCCACATACTTTGTACGTGATGCCGGTAAACAGTGTGGAGGAGAACGAGTGCACATTCCCGCTCTTTATGACGCGCGGTGGGTCATTCTTCCACTTGCCGCTGCCATCATGCTGGGCGTGGTGTTGTGCGTGGAACTCAAATACAGGAGTTCAGCGGCGCGGACTATCGCATGGTCAGCGGTGCAGGTGTTTCTACCGCTTATCGGATTCGTTGCCTGGCTGGTGCTTGAACTTCCGCGGCTAAAACGTACACAGCAGGACGGATAAGTCTCCGTCCTGCGTGTTCTACGTGCCGGCCGCGTAAGACCTAGCGGGGTGCTAGTGGGTGCTCTCGTGACCAGCGCGCTTCGCCAAATCTTCCCCGGCGAAGCTCTCAACGCCCTTGGCAGCAGCGTCGGCAGCCGCGAAGTCGTCGTACTTGGACTCGCCGGCCAGCTCACTGAGCAGGAAGCCGGTGACCAAGCCACGGGCGGTCTCCACCTCGGAGCCCTGGAAGAAGCCGGAGCCGAGAGCGAGCTTGAAGAATTTGTCCTCGCTGAAGCCGGATTGAGTGCCCTTGGCAATCTCGCGGTACGCCACCGGTCCGCCCCAGGCGTTCGCCAGCTTGGCGGGGTTGCCGGCACGGAAGATGTCATCCTCGCCAGAGCCGATGATGAGGCCGTGCGCCTTGACCGACGGTGCTGCCTGCACCGCGGACGGAGACGTGTCCGCCGGGTACAGTGCGGCGACCGCACGGACCTTGGGGTTATCCACGGCTGCGAGGGTGGCTACGCCGCCGCCCATGCCGTGGCCCACGACGCCTAGCTTGGAGGCAGAGACCGAAATCTTGCCCGCGCCCAGCTTGACGCCGGTAGCAATCTGCAGGGCGGACTCAACGTCCGCGACCAAGTTGCGGTGCTTGGCAAAAGCGCCGGTCTCCGTATCGGGGGCAACAACGACGATGCCCCAGCTGGCCAGGTGGCGCAGGGTGGCGTGGTAGGCCTTGACGTTCTTCGTCCAGTCGTGGGCAAAGGCCACGGCGGGCAGGCCCTTTCCCTCAGTGGGCGTGTACACCTTGCCCTCCAGACCTGCATAGGACAGGTCACCGACGAGGACGCGGTGCGGGCCGCGCTTGGACAACGTACCGAGATGCTTCTTCAAATTCGCAGACACGCTATACAGAATAGAGGAAGCACGTTGCTCGCGGTGGAAAGCATGAGGATTGCTGTCCCAGGACGACGAGAATTGTCCTAGCACTTTTGTATAAAGCCCTGTCCTGTAGGATCAGGGCCTATGTGTGGAATCGTTGGATATGTTGGCCACAACACTGATGGCCGTGATTACTTTGCCCTGGACGTAGTGCTGGAAGGCCTGCGCCGTTTGGAGTACCGCGGATATGACTCCGCTGGTGTTGCTTTGTACGCCGACGGCGAGATTAGCTGGCGCAAGAAGGCCGGCAAGGTCGCCGCGCTGGACGCGGAGATTGAGGCCCGCCCGCTCAAGGACTCTGTCCTGGGCATTGGCCACACCCGCTGGGCCACCCACGGCGGCCCGACGGATCTCAACGCCCACCCACACGTGGTGGACAGCGGCAAGCTGGCCGTGGTGCACAACGGCATTATTGAAAACTTCGCGGAGCTCAAGCACGAGCTGACGGCGAAGGGACACAACTTCGTTTCTGAGACCGATACTGAGGTTGCGGCAACCCTGCTGGGTGACGTCTTCCACGGCGAGGCCGCCGGTGACCTGACCAAGGCCATGCAGCTGACCTGCCAGCGCCTGGAGGGTGCGTTCACCCTGCTGGCTATCCACGCTGACCAGGCTGACCGCATCGTCGCGGCCCGCCGTGACTCGCCGCTGGTTATCGGCCTGGGTGAGGGCGAGAACTTCCTGGGGTCCGACGTGTCCGGCTTTATCGATTACACCAAGTCCGCCGTGGAGATGGACAACGATCAGGTTGTCACCATCACCGCGGACGACGTGGAGATCACTGACTACTCCGGCAACCCGGCGCAGGGCAAGCCTTTCGAGATCAAGTGGGACGCCGCCGCTGCCGAAAAGGGCGGCTACAACTCCTTCATGGAGAAGGAAATCCACGACCAGCCTGCCGCCGTGCGCGATACCCTGCTGGGCCGCCTGGATGAGGACGGCAACCTGATCCTGGATGAGGTCCGCATTGAGGAGTCGGTGCTCAAGTCCATCGACAAGATCATCATCATCGCTTGCGGCACCGCCGCGTACGCCGGCCACGTTGCCCGCTACGCCATTGAGCACTGGTGCCGCATCCCGTGCGAGGTGGAGCTGGCCCACGAGTTCCGCTACCGCGACCCGATTGTTAATGAGAAGACCTTGGTCGTGGCCCTGTCCCAGTCAGGCGAGACCATGGATACCCTCATGGCGGTGCGCCACGCCCGCCAGCAGGGTGCGAAGGTGATTGCTATCTGCAACACCCAGGGCTCTTCCATTCCGCGCGAGTCCGACGCTGCGCTGTACACTCACGCCGGCCCGGAGATCGCGGTGGCCTCCACCAAGGCCTTCCTGGCGCAGATCACCGCCACCTACCTGCTGGGCCTGTACCTGGCGCGCCTGCGTGGCAACATGTTCTCCGACGAGGTCACCGCGGTTCTCAATGAGCTGCGTGACATGCCGGAGAAGGTACAGCACGTCATTGACAACGAAAAGCAGGTCTACGACCTGTCCAACGCTATGGTCGACGCCGACTCGGTGCTCTTCCTCGGCCGTCACGTGGGCTTCCCGGTGGCGCTCGAGGGCGCGCTGAAGCTCAAGGAGATCGCGTACCTGCACGCCGAGGGCTTTGCCGCCGGCGAGCTCAAGCACGGCCCGATCGCGCTGGTGGAGGAAGGCCAGCCGGTCTTCGTCATCGTGCCGTCCCCGCGCGGCCGCGATTCTCTACACTCCAAGGTGGTCTCCAACATCCAGGAGATCCGCGCCCGTGGCGCCATCACCATCGTCATCGCGGAGGAGGGCGACCACGCCGTGGAGGCTTACGCCAACCACGTCATCCGCATCCCGCAGGCGCCGACGCTCATGCAGCCCCTGCTGGCCACCGTCCCGCTGCAGATTTTCGCCTGCGGTGTGGCCACGGCGAAGGGCTACGACGTGGACCAGCCGCGTAACCTGGCTAAGTCCGTGACCGTGGAGTAACACCCACGCCACATCACCCCTCAACGAGCGGGCAGCGAGCTTCAGGCTCCTGCCCGCTCGTGGCACAATGAGGGACATGTTGAAAACCCTCATTGACCTTGACGCTATTGCCCATAACGTGGCCTGCGTCAAGGAAATCGTGGCGCCTGCGCGCCTGATGTGCGTGGTGAAGGCGGATGCCTACGGCCACGGCAGCCAGCGCGTTGCGCCAGTGATGGAGGCCGCCGGCGCTGATGCGTTCGGCGTGGCCACTCTGGCTGAGGCCGTGGCGCTGCGCCGCGTCATTCCCACTACAGACATCGTGGCGTGGCTGTGGGATCCGCAGGAGGACCTTTCGGAGGCGCTTGCCGCCGGGATCCAGATCGGCATCCCCTCCCTGGAGCACGCCCGCGCGCTGGTGGCCACGGGGCTAGACGCCGAGGCCTTCTTGATGGTGGAGACGGGGATGCACCGGTCGGGCGTCGATAAGCAGGCGTGGGATGAGGCCTGTGCCGTGCTTGCCGACGCCCCCACGGTCACCCTCCTCGGCCTCATGTCCCACTTTGCGTGCGCTGACGAGCCAGAGCACCCGCACAATGACCACCAAGAGTCCGAGTTCCGCGAGGCCCTGGCCCACGCGCGCGCCGCGGGCCTGGAGTGCCCGCTGAACCACCTGGCGAACTCCGCCGCGGCGCTGACCCGACCCTCCGCGCGCTTCGAGCAGGTGCGCGTGGGCGTAGCGCTCTACGGCCTGGAGCCCGTGCCGGGGCTGGACCACGGGCTGCGCCCGGCCATGACATGGGAGAGCTCCGTCGTGGCGGTCAAGCCGATTGGGGAGGGGGAGTCCACCAGCTACGGCCTGACCTGGACTGCGCAGTCGCAGCGGCAGCTAGCCACCGTCGCGGTGGGGTATGCCGACGGGCTGCCCCGCAACATTCAGGGCGCACTCCAGGTGGGCCTGGGTGGAAAGCTGTATCCGCAGGTGGGGCGCGTGTGCATGGACCAGATCGTCGTGGACTTGGGGGAGAACCCGCACGGCGTGCGCGCCGGGGACCGCGCGGTCATTTTCGGTGACGGCGGCATGAGCGCCACACAGCTGGCGGACGCGACCGGGACCATCAACTACGAAATCGTGTGTCGCCCCACCGGGCGCACACAGCGCACCTACGGTGAAGGAGGTAACAATGCGCGGTGATATTGCCCACGAAGGAACCCGGATTGCGGCGACCGCGGAAGACACCCAGGCCTTCGGCGAGGAGCTTGGCGCAGCCCTCGAAGCCGGGGACTTGGTCATCCTCGACGGTCCGCTGGGGGCCGGTAAAACCACCTTCACACAGGGTATTGCCCGTGGCATGCAGGTCAAGGGCAGGGTCACGTCTCCCACCTTCGTCATCGCCCGTGAGCACCCCTCGACCGTGGGTGGCCCTGCGCTCATTCACGTCGATGCCTACCGGCTGCTGGACCACTCCGATGATCCTCTGGGGGAGCTCGACAGTTTAGACTTAGATACCGAAATTGAGGACGCCGTCGTCGTTGCCGAATGGGGCGGCGATTTTATGGAGCGACTCGCTGACGCATGTCTGGTCGTATCCATCAATCGTGACTCCGACGATGATGTCCGTGAGTTCTCGTGGAAATGGGTGACGTAACGTGCTGACCTTCCTTGCCCAACAACCGCTGCTCACGCTCTTTCTCATCATGGCGGTGGGCTTGGCAATCGGAAAGATTAACTTTTTCGGGATTTCGCTCGGTGCTGCCGCGGCGATGTTCGTAGCACTCGGCTTGTCCGCTGCGAACCCCGATATCGCGATCCCGCCGTTTGTGTACCAATTTGGTCTGGCCATCTTCGTCTACATTATTGGTCTCAACTTCGGGCGCAGCTTCTTCCAGGATTTCCGGCGGCGGGGCTGGAAGATGTCCGCAGTGGTGGTCGTCTTCTTCTTCATCCTCGCGGGACTGGCCGCGCTCTTTGTCCGCATCTTTGACCTCGATCCGGCCATCGGCGTGGGTACGCTGGCCGGATCCTTAAGCTCGACGCCGGGCATGGCCGCCGTGGTGGAGGCGCTCAACGGCGACAGCACCCCGGTGGTGGGCTACTCCCTGGCCTACCCGGGCTGCATCATCGGTACCATCCTCGTCGCCGCGATCGGCGCCAAGGTCTTCCGCGTCAACCACGTCAAAGACGCCAAGGACGAAGGGATGCTGTCGGAGCCGCTGGAGTGGAAGGCAGTGCGTCTGACCAAGGATCCCGGCGTGACGGTGGGCGAGCTCCCAGAGTTCACCGGGGAGAAGGTGATTGCCACTCGCTGCGTGCGTACTGACAACCAGCACGAGCTGGCGGACCCAGACATGCGGGTGAAAGAAGGCATGGAGCTTCTGCTCAACGGCACGGGCCCGGCGCTGGACCGTGCGATTGCCCTCCTGGGTAAAGAGATTGATCTGAATCTGCACGAAAAAGATGGCCTCATCTACCGCCGCGTGACGGTGTCCAACCCGCAGGTGGCCGGCCGCACCATCGAGGAGCTGGACACGATGAGCCACGGCTTCCTCATCGCGCGAATCCGCCGCGGCGATACCCAGATTGTGCCGAACGACAACACCGTCCTGTACTACTCGGACCGCGTCCGCGTCGTGACCGCACCGGGTCGCCTCAATGACGTGCGCGACTTCCTCGGTGACTCGGAGTCCAAGCTGGGCAACCTGGACCTATTCCCCTTCGCGCTGGGCCTGCTTTTGGGCTTGCTCTTCGGCGCCATCCCGATTCCGCTGCCGGGCGGCACCACGTTGTCCTTCGGCTTCGGTGGCGGCCCCATCGTGGTAGGCCTCATCCTCGGCGCGATTGGCCGTACCGGCCCGATTCACTGGCAGATGCCGTTCCACTCCAAGCAGACCATCTCCACGCTGGGCCTGACGCTGTTCCTGGCGGGCGTGGGTACCTCGGCTGGTGGCCAGTTCCGCGATGCGATGTCGGACCCGACCTCCCTGAAGTACATGGGCGTGGGCATCATCCTCAGCCTGGTCTCCGCTATCGGCCTGGGCGTGGTGTGCACCCTGGTGCTGCGCTTGAAGTTCGACGAGGCCATGGGCGTGGCCGCTGGTATGACCACCAACCCGGCGATCATGGCCTACCTCAACCCGCAGACGGGCACCCAGCTGGCGGAGCGCGGCTACGCCACGGTGTATCCCACGACGATGATCGGCAAGATCCTCATGTGCCAGATGTTGGCCTTGATTATCGTTTGATAGCCGTCGCGTAGGATATTCACGTACTGCTGATTCCCGCCACCGCCCCGGAGGAGCGAATAACACCTTTATGAACAAGTTTGGCCAATTCATCACCACTGTCGTCATCGGCGCCTTCGCCGTCTTTCTGGTCGCCCTCATCGCGCTGCCGATGGTCCGGACTCCGGAGGCGGAGTCGAAGGAGCCGTCGACTGTTGCCCAGTCCCTGAACACGTACCCGAAGCACTTGGACTACGCTACGTTCATCCCGCAGGATGTCTACGGCGAGGAGTGGAATCCGATTGTCGGCGTGTGCCCAGGCGCTACCGAAGAGCAGCTTCAGAATATCGGCGTGGAGACGGACGGCCTGAACATTGATTTCGTTGATGGTGCCGTGCCGGACGACGTGAACTATCTCCTCCGGGTCTCGGTGAACAATGAGTTCAAGGCCGAGAAGCTGCCGCGCGCGAAGGCAGACATGTGCGACCGCCTGCTTCAGCAGCTGAAGTCCCCGGAGGCCGCGGGCCAGGACATTCCGCCGTTCGTGCCATTCCAGCAGGGACAGCCGCTGCAGTTTGTGCGCGATATCCCGCAGTACGAGGAGCAGATGGGCAAGGATAACCCGGACTACGTCGATACCGACTGGCACCTCCTGGGCTAATGAAGGTTCTCGCACTCGATACCGCAACCACCGATCTGGTGACCGGCGTCGTCGACACGGAGACCGGCGAGAGCACCGACCGCGTTCTCACCGATACCCGCGCCCACAATGAGCAGCTCATCCCGACGGTGGAGGCACTGCTTGACGACGTCTCACTGACCTACGCCGACCTTTCCGCCATCGTCGTGGGCACCGGGCCCGGCCCCTTTACCGGCCTGCGCGTCGGCATGGCCACCGCCTCCGCCCTGGGCGTGGCGCTGGGCCTGCCCGTCCACGGCGTGTGCACGCTCGACGCCATCGCGCACGGCCGGGAAGGAGAGTGGCTCGTGGCTATCGACGCCCGCCGCAAGGAGGTCTACTGGGCCACCTACTCTAACGCGCGCCGCGTGAGCGGTCCCGAGGTGTCCAAGCCGGAGGAGCTTGCCGGCGCGGCTGCGCGCCTGGTGTTCCCGGAATCCATCGCCCCGCGCCTGCCCGAGGAGCTTGCCGGTCTGCCGCGCGAGTGGGCCACCCCGCGCGCGAAGGGCCTGGTGGCGTGTGCTGACCTAGACGCGGAGCCAGCCCCGCTGGTGCCGCTGTACCTGCGCCGGCCTGACGCCAAGGTACCGAAGTCCGCGCCGCGCTCGGCCGCGCTTGTGGGCGGCGACGGCCGGCCAGCATCATGAGGCTGCGCCCGCTCACGGCAGCTGATGCCCCGCGCTGCGCCGAGCTGGAAAAGGTGCTCTTCCCCGGCGAAAGCCCCTGGCCCGCTCGCGCCTTCGAGCAGGAGATCGCGGCCGGGCACACCACCTACTGGGCGGTTGACGCCAGCAGCGACCACGCGGACAGCGAAGCACTAGGCTATGCCGGGGTGGGGCGCATGGGGCCGGCCGCCTGGCCAGAGTACGAAATCCGCACCATTGGCGTGGCGCCGGAGGCCCAGCGCCGCGGCATCGCGCGACTCATGATGGACGCCATCGTGGAACTCGCCGATTCCCACGATGCGCCCGTGTTCCTCGAAGTCCGCGTGGGCAACGATCCAGCCATCCGCCTCTATGAGGCCTATGATTTTGTCATCAACGGCCTGCGCCGCAACTACTATCAGCCCTCCGGCGCGGACGCCCACACCATGTACCGACCACGAAAGAGTGAGAGATGTTAATCCTCGGCATCGAGTCCTCCTGCGACGAAACCGGCGTGGGCATCATCGAGCTGTCCGACGACGGACACATGGAGATCCGCGCCGACGTCGTCGCCTCCTCCATGGAGCAGCACGCGCGGTTTGGCGGCGTGGTCCCCGAGATCGCCTCCCGCGCCCACCTCGAGGCCATGCCGCAGGTGATGGAGGCGGCGCTGAAAGAGGCGGGCGTCGACAAGCCTGATGCGGTCGCCGCCACCGTCGGCCCGGGCCTGGCCGGCGCACTCCTCGTAGGCGCCTCCGCAGCGAAAGCCTTCGCCTCCGCGTGGGGTGTGCCCTTTTACGGCGTCAACCACCTCGGTGGGCACGTGGCGGTGGCCAACCTCGAAGGCGAGGAGCTGCCGCACTCGGTGGCCCTGCTCGTCTCCGGCGGCCACACCCAGCTGCTGGAGGTCGAGGCCGTGGGCAAACCCATGAAGGAGCTGGGCACCACGCTTGACGACGCCGCCGGCGAGGCCTACGACAAAGTCTCCCGCCTCCTGGGCCTGGGGTATCCGGGCGGGCCGGTCATCGATAAGCTGGCTGGCCAGGGCGAGCCCACCATCGACCTGCCGCGCGGCCTATCCAAGGCCGAGGACTTGCGCGGGCCGAACCGCCACAACTTCTCCTTCTCGGGGCTTAAGACTGCAGTGGCGCGCTACGTGGAAAAGGCCGAGCGTGAAGGAACCACCATCCTGGTAGAGGACCTGTGTGCCTCCTTCCAGGAGGCGGTGGCGGATGTGCTCACCGCCAAGGCCGTGCGCGCCTGTAAGGACACCGGGGCTAAGGTGCTCCTACTTGGCGGCGGCGTGGCGGCGAACTCGCGGCTGCGCGCACTGGCGGCCAAGCGCTGCGAGTCCGCGGGCATTGAGCTGCGCGTGCCGCGTTTTAAGCTGTGCACCGACAACGGCGTGATGATCGCCGCGGTGGCCGCCCAGCTCATCCACGAAGGCGCGCAGCCCTCCGGGCTTGCCTGCGGCACCGATACCCAGCTGGAGGTCGAGGTCCCGCTGGTCGCAGCGGCGCGCTAGCGGATGCGGAAAGCCCAGCGCACCGGTAGTGTGGCAGGCGACTCTTTCTCACCTGCTTAACAAGGAGCTGTCTTCATGACCACTGGTTTCCTCGTCAACCCGGACCTCACGCGCCGCACCATTGAGTTCGAGCTCGAGCACGCCAACCAGTTCCTCGGTGGCACCACCGAGGACCGCGTGTCCGTGGCCTTCCAGGAGGACGGCCGGACCTACGCTGCACTGTTCAACCCGAACGCGAAGGCCGAGGGTGCGGATCCGAACCCGGTGGCCTCCCTGGCCCGCAACGCCGCCGATACCGGCAACTCCGCCTTCCTGCAGGATCCGATCCGCTCCATCTGCGGCCAGGTCATTTTCGTCGCCGCCGACGGCGAGGACAAGCACATCGACGAGGTCGTCGAGGCCGTCGAGCACGGCATCCGTGCCGTGAAGAACTACCGCGAGGACAACCCGGAGGAGTACCAGCTGTGGCGCGCGGCCGTGCTTAACTCCCACAAGCAGGTCTAACTCCCCTCAGCACACCCGCTGCACAGACGCGACGGCTCTCCGAGAGCCCGAGCGTCTTTTTGGGTTTTAGGTCCAGCTTCGTCGAGGTCGGGGTGCGAATCGTGACAACTCTCGCGCGCGGGAGGGATGCCGTTCGCGCTGGGCGAACGTGTTAGCGCCCCGGAACGTTGAGGGCTAGCAGTCGCGCGGGTAGAGTGCTAGACAGGTTGTTTGACCCGCAGTTGTTCACCCGCGACGACGGCTGTGCTGGACACCCACAACCGGCACGCGCGCGCCCATGAGGGCGCGCATGAAGAACACTTTGGAGGAAATCATCATGGCAAACATCAAGCCGCTGGAGGACAAGGTCCTCGTCCAGATCGTCGAAGCTGAGACCACCACCGCGTCCGGCCTGGTTATCCCGGACTCCGCGCAGGAGAAGCCGCAGGAGGCCACCGTCGTGGCCGTCGGCCCGGGCCGCACCAACGACAAGGGCGAGGTTGTCCCGGTTGGTGTCAACGAGGGCGACACCGTCATCTTCTCCAAGTACGGCGGCACCGAGCTGAAGTACGACGGCCAGGAGTACCTCCTGCTGTCCGCTCGTGATCTGCTCGCTGTCATCGAGAAGTAGGCGAATAACCTTATGTCAAAGCTGATTGCATTTGACCAGGAGGCCCGCGAGGGCATCCAGCGCGGCGTGGACACGCTTGCCGATGCCGTCAAGGTCACCCTCGGCCCGCGCGGCCGCAACGTCGTGCTGTCGAAGGCCTTCGGTGGCCCGACCGTCACCAACGACGGCGTTACCATCGCCCGCGACATCGACGTGGACGAGCCCTTCGAGAACTTGGGCGCCCAGCTGGTGAAGTCCGTGGCCGTCAAGACCAACGATATTGCTGGTGACGGCACCACCACCGCGACCCTGTTGGCGCAGGCGCTCATCTACGAAGGCCTGCGCAACGTCGCCGCCGGCGCTAACCCGATCGAGCTCAACAAGGGCATCGCCGCAGCGGCCGAGAAGGTCGTTGAGGAGCTGAAGAACCGCGCCACTCCGGTGAACTCCTCCGCGGAGATCTCCCAGGTTGCTACGGTGTCTTCCCGCGATCCGGAGGTCGGCGAGATGGTCGCCGGCGCGATGGACAAGGTGGGCAAGGACGGTGTGGTGACCGTCGAGGAGTCCCAGACCATCGAGTCCGCTGTGGACGTCACCGAGGGCATCTCCTTCGACAAGGGCTACCTCTCCCCGTACTTCGCTACGGAGGAGGAGACCTACAACGCCGTGCTGGACGACGCCGCAATTCTTCTCGTCCGCAACAAGATCTCCTCCCTGCCGGATTTCCTGCCGCTGCTGGAGAAGATCGCGGAATCCTCGCGCCCGACTCTCATCATCGCCGAGGACATCGAGGGCGAGCCGCTGCAGGCCCTCGTGGTCAACTCCATCCGCAAGGTCCTCAAGGTCGCCGCCGTGAAGTCCCCGTACTTCGGCGAGCGCCGCAAGGGCTTCATGGATGACCTGGCTGTCGTCACCGGTGCCACCGTGGTGGACCCGGAGGTGGGCATCAACCTCAAGGAGGTTGGCCCGGAGGTTCTCGGTTCTGCCCGCCGCGTCACCGTGTCCAAGGAGGACACCGTGATTGTGGACGGTGCCGGTACCGCTGAGGCCGTTGAGGAGCGCCGCGAGCAGCTGCGCCGCGAAATCGAGCGCACCGACTCCACCTGGGATCGGGAGAAGCTCGAAGAGCGTCTAGCTAAGCTCTCTGGCGGTGTCGCCGTCATCCGCGTCGGCGCTGCCACCGAGACCGAGGTCAACGAGCGCAAGCTGCGTGTTGAGGACGCCATCAACGCCGCTCGCGCGGCCGTTGAAGAGGGCGTTATCGCCGGCGGTGGTTCTGCGCTGGTGCAGATTTCCAAGGAGCTCAACGAGTTCGCCGAGGGCTTCGAGGGCGAGGCCAAGATTGGCGTGCTCGCCGTGGCCCGCGCGCTGTCCCGCCCGGCCTACTGGATTGCCCAGAACGCTGGCCTCGACGGCTCCGTCGTGGTCTCCCACATCTCCGAGCTGCCCAACGGTGAGGGCTTCAACGCCGCCACCCTGGAGTACGGCAACCTGCTCGAGCAGGGCATCATCGACCCGGTGAAGGTCACCCACTCCGCCGTGGTCAACGCCACCTCCGTGGCCCGCATGGTGCTCACCACCGAGGCCTCCGTGGTGGAAAAGCCCGCCGAGGAGGAGCCGGCACAGTCCGGCCACGCGCACGCGCACTAAACCTGCGCGTGGGAAGCAGTAACTTCCCACGTTGCCCTAAGGAAGGCCCGCCCGCCCGCATAACCCGCGGGGAGGTGGGCCTTTTCGTATCCGGAGGGCGCAGCACCCCGCCCCGTCGTTAGACTGAGGCACCGTGGAACGCGAATACATTACGGTCACCGGAGCCCGCGAGAACAACCTCAAGAACGTCGACCTGCGCATCCACAAGCGCGCTCACCGTCTTTACTGGCGTGTCCGGGTCTGGCAAGACCTCCCTGGTCTTCGACACCATCGCCGCCGAGTCGCAGCGGCTCATCAACGAGACCTACCCCGGCTTCGTCCAAGGCTTTATGGACTCGCCGCCGCGGCCGGACGTCGACATGCGCCAGCTCGTCGACGAGTCCTTGTCCCTCACGACGGCGCCATCGTCTAAACCGGCAAGAAGGCGGATTCGTGGATGTGGCGCGCCTACGCCGAGTCCGGGCTGTACCCGGCTGACGTGCCCGTTAAAGACTTTACTGCGGAACGGAAGCGTGACCTGTATGAGACCGAGACCAAGGTCAAGGTCGGCGGCATCAACGTGAGCTACACGGGGCTGGTCACGCGGCTGAAGACCAGCGTGCTGAGCAAGCCCGTGGAGTCCCTGCAGAAGCAGATGCGCGCCTTTGTAGAGCGCGCGGTGGTCTTCATCGACTGCCCGAGTGCCACGGCACCCCGCCTGGCGCAGCACGCGCGCGAGTCCTACATCGACGGGGTCCCATCGCGGACGTGTGCGCCATGGAGCTTGCCGACGCGCCCCCTTAACTCACTGCTGGCTGCCGCCCCGTTGCGCGGTCGGCCTGGGCTACTTGACCCTGGAGCGCCCGACGGGCACGCTCAGTGGCGGTGAGGTGCAGCGCACGCGCATGGTCCGCCACGTCGGTTCGGCGCTCACGGACGTAACTTACGTTTTCGACGAACCGACCGCCGGCCTGCGCCCACCCGACGTTACGCAGACGAACGACCTGCTGCTGCAGTTGCGCGATAAGGGCAGCACGGTGCTCCTGGTGGAGCACAACCCGGAGACAATGGCCATTGCGGATAGCGTGGTAAAACTCGGGCCGGGCGCGGGTGTGGCCGGCGGGAAAATCGTCACCGCGGACGCTGTCGAGGTTGAGAAGGCAAAGATCAAGGAGGATGTGCGCCAGCCCCACCGGCCACCTGGAGATCCGCGGTGCGTCCCGCAACAATCTCCAGGATCTCGACGTGGACATTCCGTTGGGCGTGTTCACGGTGGTCACAGGCGTGGCAGGCTCGGACAAGTCCTCCCTCATGGAGTGCCTGCCGGACAGTGACCGCATCCTTGTGGTGGACCAGTCTTCGCTGTTTGGTTCGCGGCGCTCCAACCCGGTCACCTACACCGGCGCGATGGACGCGCTGCGCAAGGCTTTTGCCAAGGCCAACGGGGGAGCGACCCCGGCATGTTCCCCTTCAACTCCGATGGCGCGTCCCCGGCGTGCTCCGGCGCCGGAATGGTCACCGTGGAGTTCGGTGCGATGGATAGTGCGGATGTGCACTGTGAAGTCTGCGAGGGCCGCCGCTTCGCCGCCGACGTCTAGGGCTACGAGCTGGCGGGCAAGAACTTCGCGGAAGTACCGGCGCTGCTGGCTGCCGATGCCGTCGAGTACTGCAAGGTCGCCAACGTTCCGGCAGCGAGTGCCAGCGTCTCAAGCTCGCGGTGTGCTTAAGTGTTCGCAAGGCCAAGGCGGACATCATCGTGCTGGATGAGCCGACGGTGGGGTTGCACCGAAAGGACGTCGATACGCTGCTGGCGCTTTTCGACGACCTCGTGGACTCCTCCCCTCACCCTCATCTGCGTCGAGCACAACCGCGCCGCATTGACCTCGGCCCCGGCGCGGGTTCGGCCGGTGGCGAGGTGATCGCGGCAGGCTTGCCGCGGGAGTTCCTGGAAACGGACACACTCACCGCGCGCTACCTGGCCCAGGTGGTGTAGCGCCGTGATGCTACTTAAAGAAACATCACGTTTGCCCAGCTCGACCTTAAGGCGCCGAGAAAGCGTTTAGGCGCTGACGGTGGCGCGCTCGCGGCGCGAGCGCAGGGCCACGACGCGCTCGGACTCGCTCATTCCGCCCCATACGCCGTAGGGCTCGCCGGAGGCCAGGGCGTGCTCGCGGCACAGCTCGATGACCGGGCAGGTGTGGCAGATGGCCTTGGCGCGGTTCTCGCGCTGGGCGCGGGCGCGTCCGCGCTCGCCGTCTGGGTGGTAGAACACGTCAGAGTTTTCGCCACGGCATGCGCCCTGGAGCTGCCAGTCCCACAGATCCGCGTTCGGCCCGGGGAGCAGGAATGACTGAGACACGTTCGATTCTCCTTCGTTGAAGATAGAGCTCTCGGCCGGCCGGTGCCGGTCGGGGTGAGACGAGATTGAAGTGTGTACCCCCTGGGTAAACGACACGTTACGCACTTCTGAAATCCAGGTATAACCCGCTGTCTTCCCTCCTGTCTGCCCGCTGTGACCAGCTGTTATGGTTAACATGAACGCTGCGTGAACTTTCGTGGGCGCGCAGTTGTGCGCTTGTCGTTTCGGGATTCGCGCCGCCGATGTGACATGATGTGAGCCTGTGCGCCCGCGGAAGAATTCGAAGTGGCGCTATCTATTCACTACTTGCAAGGAACCTTCAGGGAAATGGCTACAACGCGCGACAGCGATAAGGAGCTGGCGGACCTCGTCCCGCTGGCTGTCGACGGTAGTCGCCGTGCCCTCCAGGACATCATGCGCATCATTCACCCGCAGGTCCTGCGCTATTGCCGCGCTCGCATCGGTGGTAACCGCCAGCCCACGGCTGACGACGTGGCGCAGGAGATTTGCCTGGCCGTGGCGACGTCGATAAGCAGCTACAAGGATAAGGGCCGCCCCTTCATGGCCTACGTATACGGCATCGCCTCTCACAAGGTGACCGACGCCCACCGCTCGCTCAGCCGCGACCACTCCCACCCCACCGATGAGGTCCCGGACGAGGCCGTCACCGACGCCACGCCCGAGGAATCAGCGCTGGTGGAAGACGGTAGTAACAGAGTGCGCGCGTTGCTCGATACGTTAAGTGACAAGGCCCGGGACATTATCATCTTGCGCGTGTTCGTGGGACTGTCGGCAGAGGAAACCGCAGAGATTGTGGATTCCACCCCTGGCGCAGTCCGCGTGGCACAGCACCGTGCGTTGGCACACTTGCGAAAGACTTTAGATTCACAGCCAGCGACGTGAACTCACGGACTCTGACGAGTCTTCGGAACTTGGCACGGATAACTACAGAATTCTCTACATAAAGGAAGGGAGGACATCATGGCAAAGAAGGACCAGGAGCTCGAGCCGGGCGTGGCGGAGCAGCTGCAGCCTTTGGTTGACGATGATGCATTCCTCACCACTCTCTCTCAGGGCACTGACCCCTCCGACGGCGCTGATGAGCTGGCTGGCCTCCTGCTCGAGCTGCGCGGAGAGGTAACCGCCCAGATGCCGCCGGCGCCGCTCATCGAAGGCGCGGAGGAGGAGCCGGAGGTTATCTCCCTCGGAGCTGCGCGCCGTCGCCGCCGCGGCAAGCCGCTGATGTACGGCCTCGTGGGCGCGGCTGCGGCCACGCTGCTCATCGCGGGCTCCGGCGCCGTGCTGGTCAATGCCGGTCCGGGCTCCCCGCTGTATGGCGTGAACCAGTCGCTCTTCGGCTCGGACGAGCAGAATGTGTCGGTGGAGCTGGCCGGCACGCTCGAAGAGATGGAGAAGCGCTCCGCAGAGGGTGACATGGATGGCACCCGCCAGCTGCTGGAGGAAGCGCGCAAGATGGTGGACCAAGCCAAGCAGGACCGCGCAGAGCAGTCCGGGCAGGCCGGCCGCGCAACCCGGGAGAAGACCCCTGCCACCGTGACGGCAACCACCACCGTGGAGACCACCGCCCCGGCGGAGGAGAAGCCGCAGGAGCAGCAGGAGCCGGTCACCGTGACGCAGACGCAGACCGAGACCGCGGTCTCCACCGTCGTGGTCACCAGCACGGTCGCACCCGCCAACCCGCTGAACCCGCCGGCGCAGAACAATCAGGAGCCGGGCGAGCAGACCGGCGGCGAGCAGCGCCCGGGCGGCCAGGACACCGGCGCGCCCCAGGGCGGCAACAACGACGCTGGCCTCCCTCCGGTGCAGATCCAGCAGTAGCCGCACGCCGCTTAAAAAAAGAACCTCTCACCCCTTGCACCAGGGGAGAGAGGTTCTTTGCCGTTCGGCTAGTAACGCGCGTCCATGCCGTCGAGGTAGCCCAAAGCGTAATCCCACGGCACGTAGCGAGCCGGGTTCGGCTCCGCGCCGGGCTCGTGCACGGGGGCCAGCTCACCCTGCAGGCTCGCCTTCATGTTGGCGGCCAGGATGTCCCATTCGTAGAAGTGATTCTCCTCGCAGTCCTCGCAGAAGAAGAAAATCCCGTCGATGCCGCGCGGGGTCAGTGCGCGCGCAAACTCCTGGACCAGAGCGAGGTCATGGATGACGTTGAGGCGGTCTTCCTCAGACAGCGGCTCGACGTGGTCGTCCTCCTCCAGGAAGGAGGCCGGGTCGTTCGGGTCATCCGCGAAAGGATCGCGGGGCATGTTGGCGAAGAAGTTCACGCCTGCGAGCCTATTGACTCTCCGCGCGCATGGCAATTTTCTCCCGCGGACCCCGCCGGCCGCACGGCTACCACTACGGGCCGCCCACGCACTACAGTGAGGATCACCGCGAAAATTTCAACTGGTCTGTTTAGGAGAGCCCCACCCTCATGAGCCACGTCCACACCGGCGGAGACAACCCCGACAAGATTGCCCTGTACGGCCTCACGTTCGATGACGTTCTGCTGTTGCCGGCGGAATCCAACGTCGTTCCCTCCGAGGTTGATACTTCGGCGCAGTTCACCCGCAACATCCGCCTCGACGTGCCGCTGGCCTCGGCCGCGATGGATACGGTGACCGAAGCCCGCATGGCCATCGGCATGGCCCGCCAGGGCGGCATCGGTGTGCTCCACCGCAACCTGTCCGCAGAGGACCAGGCGCAGCAGGTCGAGATTGTGAAGCGCTCCGAGTCCGGCATGGTCACTGACCCGGTGACGGCCTCCCCGGACATGACCATCGATGAGGTCGATACGCTGTGCGCGCGCTACCGGATTTCGGGCCTGCCGGTCGTCGACAAGCAGGGCGTCCTCGTTGGTATTTGCACCAACCGTGACATGCGCTTCGAGCCGGACTTTTCCCGCAAGGTCTCCGAGATTATGACGCCGATGCCGCTGGTGGTGGCCAAGGAGGGTGTGAGCAAGGAGGAGGCTCTGGAGCTGCTGTCCACCAACAAGGTGGAGAAGCTGCCCATCGTTGATGACGCCAACAAGCTCGTCGGCCTTATCACCGTCAAGGACTTTGTGAAGACCGAGCAGTTCCCCAACGCTTCCAAGGATGGCTCCGGGCGCTTGCTCGTGGCCGCCGGCATCGGTACGGGTGAGGAGTCCTACCAGCGCGCGGGCCAGCTTGTCGACGCCGGCGTGGACGTCCTCGTCGTCGACTCCGCCCACGCCCACAACAACCGCGTGCTGGAGATGGTCTCCCGCGTGCAGAAGGACTTCGGTGACCGCATCGACGTCATCGGCGGCAACCTGGCCACCCGCCAGGCCGCGCGCGACATGATCGAGGCCGGCGCCGACGCCGTGAAGGTGGGTATTGGCCCGGGCTCCATCTGCACCACCCGCGTGGTGGCCGGTGTGGGCGCGCCGCAGATCACCGCCATCATGGAAGCCGCCTCCGTGGCTGGCCCTGCCGGCGTGCCGGTCATTGGTGACGGCGGCATGCAGTACTCCGGTGACATCGCCAAGGCGCTGGCCGCCGGCGCGGACGCCGTCATGCTCGGCTCCATGCTGGCCGGCACCACCGAGTCCCCGGGCGACATCGTGGTGGTCCAGGGCAAGCAGTACAAGCGCTACCGCGGCATGGGCTCCATGGGCGCCATGCAGGGCCGCGGCCTGACTGGTGAGAAGCGTTCCTACTCCAAGGACCGCTACTTCCAGGCTGACGTCAAGAGCGAGGACAAGCTGGTGCCGGAAGGCGTGGAGGGCCGCGTGCCCTTCCGTGGCGATATCGACGCCATCATCCACCAGATCGTCGGCGGCCTGCGCGCCTCCATGGGTTATACCGGTTCCGCCTCCCTGGCCGAGCTGAAGACCAAGCAGTTCGTCCAGATCACCGCGGCGGGGCTCAAGGAGTCCCACCCGCACCACCTTCAGCAAATCGTCGAAGCACCAAACTACCGCTAAGGACACTTTTTCATGCGTGACTACGTAGAAATCGGCGTCGGCCGCGAAGCGCGCCGCACCTACGACCTGAACCAGGTTTCCCTGGTTCCCACCCGCCGCACCCGTTCCTCCAAGGACGTGGACACCTCGTGGCACATCGACGCCTACACCTTCGACGTGCCTTTCGTCTCCCAGCCCACCGATGCGCTGGCCACCCCGGAGTTCGTCATCGAGATGGGCAAGCAGGGCGGCCTCGGCGTCATCAACGCGGAGGGCCTGTGGGGCCGCCACGAGGATCTGGAGGGCGCGCTGCAGCGCGTCCGCGAGAACTTCGGCGACCTGTCCACGCTGCAGGAGCTGCATGCGGCGCCGCTGAATGAGGAGCTGCTGGCGGAGCGCATCGCTCAGGTGCGCGATTCCGGCGTGACCGTGGCCGTGCGCGTCTCCCCGCAGCGCGCCCGCGAGCTCGCCCCAGTGGTCATCAAGGCCGGCGCGGAGCTGCTGTTCATCCACGGCACGCTGATTTCGGCCGAGCACGTGCAGACCGGCGGCGAGCCGCTCAACCTCAAGGAGTTCATCGGCTCCCTGGACACTCCGGTCATCGCCGGCGGCGTGGCGGACTACACCACGGCCCTGCACCTTATGCGTGCGGGCGCGGCCGGCATCATCGTCGGCTCCGGCGTGAACACCAACCCGGAGACGCTCGGCATCGACATTCCGATGGCCACCACCATCGCGGACGTGGCGGCCGCCCGCCGCGATTACCTGGATGAAACCGGGGGCCGCTACGTGCACGTGCTTGCCGACGGCGACATTTTCACCTCCGCCGACATCGCCAAGGCCATCGCCTGCGGCGCCGACGGCGTGGTGCTCGGCCCGGTCCTGGCGCGTGCTGCCGAGGCCGGCGGCAAGGGCTGGTACTGGCCGTCCACGGCTGGCCACCCGCGCTTCCCACGCGGTGTCATCGAGCCGGTGGGCCTGGGCGACGCCGTCCTGGGCGCCGACGCTTCCGACGAGGATGACGCCCCGTCGCTCGAGGTCGTGCTGCACGGCCCGTCCAACGAGCCGCTGGGTGAGCTCAACCTGGTCGGCGGCCTCAAGCGCGCCATG
The DNA here is from genome assembly GCF_046717785.1 of Corynebacterium tardum. Lineage (NCBI taxonomy): Bacteria > Bacillati > Actinomycetota > Actinomycetes > Mycobacteriales > Corynebacteriaceae > Corynebacterium > Corynebacterium tardum. The sequence continues at coordinate 512,525 of NZ_CP177104.1, forward strand.
GCCAAGTGCGGCTACACCGACCTCAAGGCCTTCCAGAAGGTCGGCCTGGCCGTCCGCTAGCCCCGCATAGAGGAACCCGTTCATCAGCCCGAGAAGGGTTGGTGGGCGGGTTTGTTGTGGGCTGGGTTAAACTAGTGGCCGTGACTACCCCAAATACAACCCCGCGTCCTGTCCTCGTGGTGGACTTCGGCGCTCAGTACGCGCAGCTCATCGCTCGGCGCGTGCGTGAGGCCAACATCTACTCCGAGGTCGTCCCCAATTCCGCGTCGGTGGAGGAGATCAAGGCCAAGAACCCGGCCGCTTTGATTCTCTCCGGCGGCCCGTCCTCCGTGTATGCCGACGGTGCCCCGGCCTTAAAGCCGGAGCTGCTGGAGCTCGGCATCCCGGTCTTCGGCATCTGCTATGGCTTTCAGTCCATGACTCGTGTCCTCGGCGGCACCGTGGCCTCCACTGGTGCGCGCGAGTACGGCCGCACGGACATGACTGTGTCCGGCGGTGTGCTGCACGAGGGGCTAGAGGAAACCCACAAGGTGTGGATGTCTCACGGCGATTCGGTCTCTAAGGCCCCGGAAGGCTTCGAAGTCACGGCCTCCTCTGAGGGCGCGCCCGTCGCTGCCTTCGAGTGCTTGTCCAAGAAGATGGCCGGCGTGCAGTACCACCCGGAGGTCCTCCACTCGCCGCACGGCCAGGAGGTGCTGACCCGCTTCCTCACCGAGGTTGCAGGTCTGGAGCAGAACTGGACCGCGGAGAACATTGCGGAGCGTCTCATCAACGATGTGCGCGAGCAGATCGGCGAGGACGGCCGCGCCATTTGTGCCCTGTCCGGCGGCGTGGATTCCGCCGTGGCGGCCGCCCTGGTGCAGCGCGCTATCGGTGACCGTTTGACCTGTGTCTTCGTGGACCACGGCCTGCTGCGCGCGGGTGAGCGTGAGCAGGTGGAGAAGGACTTCGTGGCGTCGACTGGCGCCAAGCTCATCACCGTGGACGAGCGCGAGGCCTTCCTCAACAAGCTGGCCGGCGTGACCGAGCCGGAGGCCAAGCGTAAGGCCATCGGTGCGGAGTTCATCCGCTCCTTCGAGCGCGCCGTCGACCAGGCGCTGGACGGCCAGGACGCCGCCTTCCTGGTGCAGGGCACGCTGTACCCGGACGTGGTGGAGTCCGGCGGCGGTGACGGCACCGCGAACATTAAGTCCCACCACAACGTGGGCGGCCTGCCTGACGACGTCGAGTTCGAGCTCGTCGAGCCGCTGCGCCTGCTCTTCAAGGACGAGGTGCGTGCGGTGGGCCGTCAGCTCGGCCTGCCGGAGGAAATCGTGGCGCGCCAGCCCTTCCCGGGCCCGGGCCTGGGCATCCGCATCATCGGCGAGGTCACCGAGGAGCGCCTCGAGACCCTGCGCCAGGCGGACCTCATCGCGCGTACCGAGCTGACCAACGCCGGCCTGGACGGCGAGATTTGGCAGTGCCCGGTGGTGCTGCTTGCCGACGTTCACTCGGTCGGCGTCCAGGGCGATGGCCGCACCTACGGCCACCCCATCGTGCTGCGCCCGGTGTCCTCCGAGGATGCCATGACCGCGGACTGGACCCGCCTGCCGTACGACGTGCTGGAGAAGATCTCCACCCGTATTACCAACGAGGTCAAGGATGTTAACCGAGTCGTGCTCGACGTGACGTCGAAGCCGCCGGGAACCATCGAGTGGGAGTAAGCGCGCGGGAGTAAATCTCCCTCGCGATACTGCGCGGCCGGGCCCTTGAGGAATGGGATTCGGCCGCGTTCTGCGTTTTCGCTCCTTTGTTAGGGGATGATGCTGGCATAGAGTTCGACATCGCCACCGACAGGGACGAGCTGGTCGCCCTGAACTTGGAGCTGCACGGTGGCGCGCTCGGTGACACCTTCAGCGGTAGCCCCGGCGCGGCGGCCGAGGGTGGCGTGGAGGGTGTCGGCGCTAATCACCTGCACGTCTTTGATGCTTGCTGCCGTCACACCCGTGTTAGCCAATGGGTTCGGGCCAGCCCAGACGATGAGGCCCTGGGCTGTTGACGCCGCAATCCCGTTCGGTTTCTCGAGGTCGCCATAGGAGCCGGTGAGCACCGAGTAACTCAGCGGGGCACAGGGGTCAAAACCGCCTTCGGTGACAGTGAAGTAGAAGCGCGGTACGGCGTCGCTTCGCAGTGCCGTCTCACACTCCGCGGTAGGGTCTTTCGGCGTTTCGGGCACTGGCCGCCCTAGACGGGCCAGTGTGCAGGCATAGCCTCGTCGACGGCATGCACGAGTAGCCGCACGCCGAGTAGATTTCTCAGCGAGCGGCTGGTGTTCAGCGCAAGATGACCATCGCGCGGCATGGCAATACGGGGCACGGGCGGTTAGCCCGTGGGCGGTTCTCCTGGATCTGGCGGCGTCCCACTGCCATGCGGCCGCGAATTAGCCATTGCTCCAGGCGGTGGCGCGCCGGGGTGGGAGCGCGGCGGGTGTGCTGGGCTGGGGATCGTGATTGGCGGGCCGGCCCACGGCGGCAGGTAGTGCACGCGGCCCTCGATGCGGTCCATGCGCCCGCGGCCGGTGGGCTTTTCCGGGTTATCGTCGTTGACCGCGTTGTGATACGCACACAGCGGCACCAAATTGGCCATGTTGGTCGGCCCGCCGTCTTGGAAGCGGGTGAGGTGGTGGATCTGGGAGTCGTCGGCAGGCGCGTTGCACCCGGGCCACGCGCACGTGGGGTGCTCCGCAGACAGCGCTAGGCGCTGCTTGGAGTTGGCGAAGCGGCTGGCCATGTACAGGTTGACGGGGCCGAGGAAAGGGTGGACGAGGGTGATGAGGCCGACGTCGGCAAGCTTCTCGCGCACGAACTCCGCACCCGTCATCGTGGCCCCGTTGGTCAGCTGCAGCTCAATCTCCTCGCCGTCGCCGTCGACGATGCGGTCCAGCTCATCCAAGCGCACGATGACGTTGGACTGCAGCTTCTGACCCGCACCACCCCCGCCGCGGAAGACGGTGTGCGCAGCGGTGAGCAGGTCCGCGTCGGTGGTCTTGAGCACGGCCAACAGCTTGGAGATGTTGAGCGAAGAGTCCGTGATGCTCAGCGTGTGGTTGCGGCCCTCCCGGCGGGTTACGCGCACACCCGGGGCAGGGTCGCGCGGCGGCCGCCACTCTTTGAGCTTTGCCTTCGCCACCATGGGGACTTTCTCCCGCGGCGTCGCAGCCAGCAGCTGGCGCAGCTCCCAGGCCTTACGAGCCTTGAGCTTGGAGCAGTAGCGCTCGATATCAAGGAGCGTGAACACATCGTGGCGCGTGCGGCGCGCTTTGCGCTGACGGGAGCGGAACATGGTGTCCCCGAAATACACCTCATAGAGCCCCATCAGCTTCGCCGCGAAGTCCGGCTGCGCGCCCATCTGCACCAGCTGCGCGCGCGTGACATCGGCGCACTGCTCGACCACGTCGAGCCCGTGCGCGAGTGCCTGAATGTAACCCCCCAGTTGCATAGCCCACAGCCTAAACCAGGCCGAGCAACCTCGCTACTTGAGCGCAGAATTCGCAGGGCTAGCCGGTGATGGTGAGCTCGCCGATACCTTGGTTGATGTGGATATTCAACAGCGCATCAGGGTCCTGGCGGTCCGTGCAGTTGCTGTCTCCCAGCCCGCCCTCGCACGTCACCGAGACGGGAATGTCCTTCGGGAGGATGATCTCGACGCTGCCGACTCCGATATCGATGGTGACGTCGTGCTTAGTGCGCAGGTCTTCGATGTGGCTCAAATCCACCGTTGAGGTGCCGATACCCAGGTCGTAGTGCTCCTTGAGCTCATCCGCACTGGTAGGGGCGATGTGCTGAGAACCGACGTTAAAGCGGGCACTGAAGCTGGAGTCGTCGGCCTCGGAGACGAAGGAGACTCCAAAGAAGACAATCGTCAGAGCGACGCCGACGGCGCCTAGCGCAATTGCGCCCTCAGCCCACTGCGAACCGCGCTTCTTTGTCGGTTCCTCCTGCGGCTCTGGCTCCGGCAGGTCCCAGGCATCGGGAACTGCGCCGAGCGGATCCCAGGACGGCGGGGTCTGACGCCCTGGTGGGAAAGGGTGGCCGTCTGCCGGGGTATAAGAGTTGAGATTGACCGGCTCCTCACGCACCGGCTGCTCGGCGGCCAGCAGCCCGCTGGGTGGTAGTGGCTCGCGTTGGTGAAGGGCGTACCACGCCAGCGCCATCAGCCCGAAGGTCAGCACGGCAGGGGGAAGGCCGGTGAGGAATTGTCCGTCCAAGAATAACGGGCCGGAGCTAAAGGTAAGAAGGACGCCGACAAGCAGCACCCAGCCGAGCTCCCGCTCCTCTTTGACGCCATCCTTGCCCAAGGCCGCGTCGAGTGGGCAGTAGGGCGAGCCGAAGCGTGGCATGAGAACCCACGCGGTGAGATAAGCTGCGATGCCACCGCCGAAGGCGAGTGCTGCGACCACAAAGGCCACGCGCACAATCGTAGGATCGATCTGGTAGCGCACCGCGATGCCTTCGCAGACACCGGCGAGCTGCGCGTCACCGCCCTGCTTCTTGGGAAGGCGGACGGGGCGGGTTGTCCACATGTCGTTGAGAGTGTTGTTCTTCGTCATGCTTTTAATCCTGCCGCGCAGGGCCTCGCGGTGGTATCGGTAATCGCCCTGATTTTTCGACCTCAGGGTTGTCCCTGATGTGCCCGAGGGGTGGCGCGTGGGACTATGTCTAGTATGACTTCGCCCTATGTGCCCGCAGAAAACGCGGCGCCCTATCCCGTGATGTCGCGCCCCCAATCTGGCCGCGTGGTGGCCGGCGTGGCGGCGGGGCTGGCGCAGAATCTTCGGGTCTCGGTGCTCGCCATGCGCATCGCCTTGACGGTGCTGACCCTGCTGGGCGGGGTGGGGGCGATGGCCTATGCAGGGCTGTGGATTTTCACGCCCGCGCTTGACGACGCCCCCTCCGCCCGCCGCAGCCCCCTTTCCCTCGGACTGGTGATCCTGGCGTTGGCGGGTAGCGCGGTGGGCGTGTTGGGGGTTTCGGGGGCGTCGTTAAGCGCGGCGGTGCCGTTGGCGGTCGTGGCCGTCGGTGCGGTGCTGGCGTGGCTGGCGTATGACCGCGGGCTGAACACGCCGGTGGGGCTGGTCGCTGTGGCTGCCGGTGCTGTCTTGGTTTTAGGCGGCGCTGTGGTGGCGGCGGTGACGTGGGAGAACGGCTCCGGTTCGGCGATTGTGGCTACGGTGCTGACCCTGGTGGGCTTTGGTGCACTGGTGGTGCCGTTGGTGCTCAAGCTGTGGCGTTCGCTGTCGCAGGAGCAGGCAGCGAAGGCGGTGTCGGAGGAGCGCGCCGAGATTGCGGCCCGCCTGCATGATTCGGTGCTGCAGACGCTGGCGCTCATCCAGAAGCGGGCGGAGGATCCGCGCGAGGTCACGCGCTTGGCGCGCAGTCAGGAGCGGGAGCTGCGCACCTGGCTGTTCGACGCCCCCTCGGCCACCCCGACGACGTGCTTCGGCGCCTTGGAGACGGCGTGCGCGGAGGTGGAGAACCTTTTTGACATGCGGGTATCCCTGGTGACGGTGGGGGAGGACGCCGCGCTTGCCGACGCCTCCCTGGCCGCCACCCAGGCCGCCCGCGAAGCCCTGGTGAACGCGGGCAAGCACGCCGGGGCGGAGGCCGCGGACGTGTACGCGGAGGCGCTGGCGGGCGAGTTGAGCATCTTCGTGCGCGATCGCGGGGTGGGATTCGACGTGGATGCTGTTCCCGCTGATAGGCACGGCATTCGTGACAGCATTCGCGCGCGCGTAGAGAAGGTAGGCGGGCGCGTGCGGGTTTCATCGACCCCAGGGGAGGGCACCGAGGTGGAGCTCACGGTAGCGTTATGAGCATGGTGAAGGTCTTTTTGGTTGATGATCACTCTGTCTTCCGTGCGGGCGTGCGCGCGGAGCTGGCGGCGGCGCCGGAGATTGAGATCGTGGGCGATGCGGGGACCGTGGCGGAGGCGCTGGACGGCATCGCGCGGACACGCCCGGACGTGGTGCTGCTCGACGTCCACATGCCCGACGGCGGCGGCCTCGCCGTGCTGAATGCGACCGCGCACCAGGCTGCGCGGCCGGTGTTCCTGGCGCTGAGCGTGTCGGATGCGGCGGAGGATGTCATCGCGCTGATCCGCGCGGGGGCGCGGGGCTATGTGACGAAGAATATTTCGGGCCCGGACTTGGCGCGCGCGGTCCTGCAGGTCAACAGCGGGGACGCGTATTTCTCGCCGCGCCTGGCCGGTTTCGTGCTGGATGCCTTTTCCTCCGGTGCCCCCGCCCCGGAGCCGGAGGAGGGCCAGGACCCAGCGGTGGACGCGCTCACGCGCCGTGAGCTGGAGGTCTTAAGGCTGCTGGCGCGCGGGTACACGTACCGCGAGATTGGCAAGCAGCTGTTTATCTCGGTCAAGACGGTGGAGACGCACGCCTCCAATATTTTGCGCAAGACCCAGCAGTCCAACCACCACCAGCTCACGCGCTGGGCCACCTCGCGCGATTTGGCTTAAGGCGCGCTAGGCGTAGGCGAGCTTGCGGGAGCCGTCCACGTGCGGGAAGGCCACGAAGGCCAGAGCGAAGACCGCGAGCCACACGAGGGCACTGCCCCACGCCGGCAGCGCGATGAGCGGGGAGAGCATCACCGCGAGCCACAGCAGCATGAGGGGGACAAGCTGCGAGACGGTAGGTAGCATGGTGACGTTGTGGCGCTGGGCAAACGCGCGCATCTGGCCGCGGTAGGGGTGCAGCATGACGAGGGTACCGGCGGCGACGAGGAAGAGCAGGCTTAGCCCCAGCGCCGCGCCGAAATGGATGCGGCTGGTGCCCACCGCCACGGCCGCCCCTGCCAAAAGTGAGCCGCCGAGTCGCACCCACGGCGGGGTCGGAATCGGGGTGGTATGTGCGCGCAGGGGGTTCATGGCGCCTAACGCTACCAGTGCAATTGCGCGTGTCCGAGGTGGGGTTCATAATGGGAGACATGAATCAAACGGGTGTTCGTGCAGTGGCTGGGATGCGGGGCGGTTCGCAGGCCGACCGCATCGCGGCGTTGCGCGCCCAGATTCACCGCCTGGAGGCCCCCGATTCCTCCGTCGAGGTACAGCCGGATGTCGATGTCCTTGGTGTCCCCGAGGGCCTATCATCCCTGCTCCCCGGGGGTGGACTGCCCCGGAAGCGGGTTACCTCGTGCGCGGAGTGCGCGGCACTTGTTGTCGATCTGGTCTCTCATGTTAGCGCGGCGGGCGGACACGTCGGCGTGGTGGACTGGCCAGATCTCTCTCTCGCACAGGTGGACGAGGATGGAGATCTCTCCCGGGTCATCGTGGTGCCGGATCCTGGGGCGGAGCCCTGGGCGGTGACCGGGGTGCTGTGTGAGGGGCTGGACTTGGTGGTGCACCGGGGCGTCGGCAAGCTCAGCCCCACCCGCGCACGCCCGGTGCTGGCGAAGGTTCGTGGCGGGCAGGCGGCGCTGCTCACCGTCGGTACGCGGCTGCCGGGCACGGCGATGGACATCGGGGCGGAGGTCGTCGCGGTGCGCGGCTTGGGGCGTGGTGTGGGGCGCATCCGCGGGGTCGATATTGACGTGCGCGTGGCCACCACCGGGGCGCCGCCGCAGCGCGGGCTGCTGAGCTGCGGGGCGCGCCCGGAGCGGCCGCACCTGGAGGCGGTGTGAGGGTCGCGGCCCTGTGGTTCCCGGATTGGCCTATCCAGGCGCTGCAGGAGACCGCGGTGGGGGCGTGTGCCATCGTGTCCCAGCATCGCGTCGTTGTGTGCAACGCGCCGGCGCGCCGGGCGGGGGTGCGCCGCGGCATGCGCGTGCGCCAGGCCCAGGCCGTGCTGCCGGAGCTACGGGTGGAGGAGGCTAACCCGGATCGGGATGGCGTGGTGTTTGCGGAGATCGCCGCAGGGCTTGATGCGGTGGCGTCCTCGGTGGAGGTCCTGCGCCCGGGGCTGGTCATCGTGGATGCGGGCGCGGCGGGGCGTTTCCACGGCAGTGAGGCGAAGGCGGTGGAGATGCTTGTCGACGCCGCAGCGAGAGCCCACCTCGACGCCACCGTCGGCGTCGCGGACGAGATTGCGACCGCACTCATTGCCGCGCGCCACGAGAACCTCGGCGCGGTGGTGCCGGCCGGTGGGTCGCGGGAGTTCCTCGCCGCCCAGCCGGTGGGCGTGCTGGCGGCGGAGGTGTCGCTGGGCTGCCCGCTCGACGTGGTGGACACGGTGCAGCGCCTCGGCGTGCGCACGCTGGGCGAGCTTGCGGCCCTGCCGCTGCGCCAGGTCACCACGCGCTTCGGTGAGGCGGGGCGGCGCTGCCACGCGGTGGCGTCCGCCGCCCCCGACAGGCGGGTGGCCCCGGAGCTGGCCCGCCCGGACCTGGGCGTGGAGGAGGTCTTCGAGGAGCCCCTGGAGCGCGTCGACGCTGCTGCCTTCGCCGCGCGTCAGCTGGCGGCGCGCCTCCACGCGGCGCTGGATCGCGCCGGGCTTGTGTGCGTGCGCCTGCGCATCGGTGCCGAGTTCGAAGGAGGCGAGCGCCTCGAGCGCATCTGGCGCACCCAGGAGGCCTTGAGTGAGGCCGCCACGGCGGACCGCGTGCGCTGGCAGCTCGATGGATGGTTAAGCAGCGCGCGGGCGGGCGACGGCGGGGGTGTGCTCAAGCTCGTGCTGGAGCCGGTGGAGCTCGCCCCGCCCGGGGACAGCGTGCTGTGGGGCGCGGCCGAGTCCGATGAGCAGGCCAAGCGCGTCATCGCGCGCGTGCAGTCCCAGCTGGGCGTGGACCGCGTGCTGCAGCCGCGCCCAGCCGCCGGCCGCGGGGTGGCCGAGCGCATCGAGCTCGTGCCCTACGGCGAGCAGCGCGATCCCGCCCCGGAGGGCAGCTGGCCCGGGCGCATCCCCTCGCCGCTGCCGGCCAGCCTGGCGCACCCGGCCGCGCGCATTCGGCTAGTCGACGCCTCCGCGTCCGACATCATCGTCACCGCCGAGGCCCTCCTCTCCGGCGAACCCGCAGGCCTCAGCTGGGGCCGCCACCGCTACCGGGTGACCGGGTGGGCTGGGCCCTGGCCGGTGGACGCCGCCTGGTGGGACCCGAACGCGGCGCAGCGCTGCGCGCGCCTGCAAGTGGTGGGGGAGAACGCGCAAGGACAGCGCGCCTGGCTGCTGGTGTGGGCCGGCGGGCGCTGGTCGGTGGAAGCGACCTACACCTAGGTGCGGGGTCTAATGCAGGACGTCGATAACCAGGCGCGTCGGCTCGTTGAGCACCTGCACGGAATAGGGATGGCGCCCGTCGAGGCCAATAACAAACTGCGAGCGGGCCTCGAACGTGCCGCCGCTGAGCACCTGGGTCACTACGCCGCCCGCGCCCGGGACCGTGCCGATATTCGGGTCCTCCATTTCCAGCTGGAAGGGGTAGGCGGTGCCGTCAATGCTGACGTCGAGCGCCGTGGCGCCCTGGTAGGAAATCGGGTTGCCCGAGCCCTGCTGCGCGGGGGAATCGGTGTAGTCGATGAACCAGCCGGGCGAGCCCTTACCGGTGAAGTCGAAGACCACGCGGTCGAACCCCTCGTGCTTGCCCACACGCACGCTCGTGACAACGAGCTCGGAAGGAGCGGGGGGACGCAGGGTTTTCATGGCCAGGTTGGCGTCGCCCAGCGGGGTAAGCCCAGCCGGAGCCATGGGGGTCGGCGCGTGCGCGGTCACGGACGGCGTCGACGTCGTGGCGCCGGAGAGGGTGGCGTCAAGAGTCTTGGTGGGCCCAGCGCCGGAGTCTGAGGAGGCGGCGCAGCCCTGCAGCACGAGCGCACTCGAGAAAGCGAGTGCGGCCACGGGGATGGCTGCGCGCACGAGAGTGTGAGTCGGCATAACTCCGAGCGTAGCGGCCCAGCGCGGCGAACTCGGAACGGAGATGGGCATCGTAACCACATTGTTGTGAAGGTAGTTAAACTAGCGGCATGTCCTTTTGCTCCGACACCCAGATTGAGCCCCTGCCCGGTACCGCCAAGCAGGAGTCCGTCTACGTGCTCTTCGAATGGCCCGCGGCGTGGTCCCGCGACGTCCTCGACGGCGACACCTTCGGCCCCGGCCTCACCGACAAGCTGAAGGCCAAGCTCAAGGGCGTGGCGGGGCTGCAACTGATCCGCCGCCCCGGGCGCGCCGGGCACGAGCGCGGGACCGGCCACTTCCGCTGCTTCGTGGTGTGGGCGCGCGAAGGCCTGGTGCAGGATTACGTGCTCAACGGCCCGGAGGACATCCTGGACCTCGACCTGGAGCACCCCACCGGCACGTGCCTGCCGCTGGTGCTGGTGTGTACCCACGCCAAGCGCGACGCCTGCTGCGCGGTCAAGGGTCGCCCGCTGGCGGCGTCGCTGGCCTGCGAGTTTGAGGAGACGGTGTGGGAGACCTCCCATACCAAGGGCCACCGTTTTGCGCCCTCGGTGCTGCTGATGCCCTGGGGCTATTCCTTCGGCCGCCTCAACGTGGAGGCCGGGCGCGAGCTAGTGGGCAAGTCCCTGCGCGGCGAGTACTTCTATCCCGCCAACCGCGGCAGCGGCCTGATCACCCCGCGGGGCCAGGTAGCGGAGCTGGCGGTGGCGCGCCTGCTTCTCGGCGCCGACGAGGCCCTCCACTACGGCGACCTCCGCGTCGACGCGGAGGACGAAGCCGCGGGGGAGGGCGACACCGTCGTGGTCCGCCACACCGACGGCCGCGCGTGGGACGTAGAGCTGGAAGAAAAAGAGGCCTCCGGCGTCGTCTCCTCCTGTGGAGACGAGCCGAAGACCTCTCGATACTTCGCCGCGCGCCGCGTCGCGCGGCGCGGCTAGCGGCGCATAATCTTGGCCGAGAGCCAGTTGCCGAAGAACTGGGCGGCCTGCACCAGCACGATGATGATGAGGGTGGCCACCACGGTGACTTGCCACTCGAAGGCGCGGTAGCCGTAGACGATAGCGAAGTCGCCCAGACCGCCGCCGCCGACGTAGCCGGCCATGGCGGACATGTCGACGATGCCGATGAACAGGAAGGTGTAGCCCAGCACCAGCGGGCCCAGGGCCTCCGGCACGATGACCGTGGTGATGATCTTCCACGGCGAGGCACCCATCGCGCGGGCGGCCTCGATAACGCCCGGGTCGATGGCCACCAGGTTCTGCTCCACGATGCGGGCCACCGCGAAGGTGGCCGCGATGACCATGACGAACGTGGCCGGCTCGCGGCCGATGGAACTGCCCAGCACGGCCACCGTGAGGGGCTGCGCGAAGGCGAGCAGGATGATGAACGGGATCGGGCGAATGAAGTTCACCAGGATGTTGATGATGAAGTAGATGAACTTGTTCTGCAGGATTCCGCCCGGGCGGGTGGTGTATAGCAGGACGCCGAGGACCAGGCCGATGAGGCCGGCGACCACCATGGTGGTGGCGACCATGATGAGGGTGTCCTTGATGGCGTCGACAAGCGTGCCGCTCAGCCGGTCCCAGTTGGCTTCCGCGAGGTAGGTGACGTTCATCGTTGAATCTCCTCAATGTCGGTGGTGCGTTGCATGCGGGCGTAGAACTCCTCGATAGCGTCGGCCGGGCCGTTGAGGCGCACGGTGAGCTTGCCAAAGGAGTGCTTCTGCAGGGTCGTGATGCCGCCGTGGACCACGGCGATGTCCACCCCGCGCTCGGCCAGCTGGCCGGCGGCGTCGAAGAAGCCAGACTTCTCGGTCAGGTTGATGGTGAACAGGCGGCCCTCGTGGGCTAGCAAGTCGTCGGCCTCGACCACGTCCGGGGTGTTGCGCAGGGAGGTTGCCACGAACTCTTCCGCCACGGCCGTCTTGGGCTGGGAAAAGACCTCGTAGACGCTGCCGGACTCGATGACGCGGCCGTTTTCCATGACGGCGACCTTGTCAGCGATGGAGCGCACGACGTCCATCTCGTGGGTGATGACCACGATGGTGATGCCAAAGTCGCGGTTGACCTTGCGTAGCAGCTCCAGGACTTCCTTGGTGGTGGTGGGGTCGAGGGCGGAGGTGGCTTCGTCGGCAAGCAACAGCGAAGGCTGCGTGGCCAGCGCACGGGCGATGCCAACGCGCTGCTTCTGGCCGCCGGAAAGCTGCTCCGGGTAGTTATCGCCCTTGTCTCCCAGGCCGACGAACTCAAGGAGCTCCTGCACGCGCTGGGTACGCTCTTGCTTGCCGACGCCCTGCAGCTTCAACGGGTACTCAACATTGCCCGCCGCGGTGCGCGAGGACATGAGGTTGAACTGCTGGAAGATCATGCCAATGTTGCGGCGGATGCTGCGCAGCTGCGACTCGGGGAGGGGGACAACATCGGTGTTGTCCAACAGCAGCTGCCCCGACGTGGGCTTGTCCAGGCCGTTGATCATACGCACCAGCGTGGACTTGCCGGCGCCGGAGAAGCCGATGATGCCGACGATTTCGCCGGGCTCGACGGTCAGGGAGACGTCGTTAAGCGCTGTGGTGGTGGTCTTTTTGTTCCTAAAGACCTTGGTGATGTTGCGGAACTCAATCCGGGTGCCGCTGCGGGCGCCAGTCTGTTGTGTCACGGGGTGTCCTTTGTCAGTGTGAGTAACGGCCAAATCCCCCGGCCGCGCATGTCAGCGCGACGCGGGGGCTGAGGTGGTGGGCCTACGCCGAGGATGCTTCCTCTTCGAGCCGGTCCACAATCTCTTGGAGTTCGGCCTGCGGTTTGTCCACGAAGATGGTGGTTCCACCCGTGGTGTCTTGAACTGCGGCCTTGACTTCGTCGGAGAGGTAGAGCTCGGCGAGCTTCTTGACTTTCTCGTTGTCCTTATCCTTGTCCTGAACGGCCCAGACGTTGACGTAGGGGTCGAAGAGGATGTCGGGGTCAGCGTTGGGGTTCTCCGGGTCGTCGTACAGCACGGCGGCAGCCGGGTCGATTCCCGCCCGCTTGAAGAAGGAATTGGTGATGATGGCCGGGTGGCCTTCGCCGTACGCGGAGGGGGTCTGGGAGGCATCCACCGGGGTGATGGTCACCTTGGAGGCGCCCTCATCGATGTCCGCCGGGTCCGGCGTGAGCTTGCCCTCCTCCTTGAGCTTCAGCAAACCGTTGGCGGCCAGCAGGTTGATGGCGCGGCCTTGGTTGGTGGCGTCGTTGGGAATGGCGATGTCCTGGCCCTCGATGCCGTCGATGCTGTCGTGGCCCTTCCAGAACAGTGGCATGGGGTAGACCTGCGTGGAGGCAACCGGAACGAGGTCCGTGCCATTGCCCACGTTGTATTCGGCCAAGAACTTCAGGTGCTGGAACTTATTGGTGTCCGTGCTGCCCTCTGCCAGGGACTGGTTGGGGGTGGCATAGTCCGTGAAGCTCTTCATCTCGATCTCGATGCCCTCCTGGGCCGCGAGATCCTTGAGCACGCCCCACTCCGGGAGCTCGGCATCGGTGGTGCCGATGATGATGGGATCTTCGGCAGTACCGGCGGAGAACGCAGAGCTTGACGACGAACAAGCGACCACGCTGGATGCGGCCACGAGGCTAGCTGCGGCGGCTGCTACGAGGTGGCGGATGCGCATGAATCGTCCTTTGCTGTCGTGGTGGGCTTAAACTTCCTCTTCGAGGCGGTCCAGAATCTCCTGAAGCTCCTCCTGCGGGCGGTCCACGGCCACGGCGGTGTCGCCGGAGGACTTCAATACAGCCTCGGTGACCTTCGGGTCCTTCCACAGCTTGGCCAGCTCGTGGAGGGTTTCGTTATCCGCATCTTCAGCGCGCACGGCCCAGACGTTGATGTAGGGCTCGGCCTCTTCGGAGTTCGGATCGTCCTGTGCCACAGCGGACTGCGGGTCGATGCCGGCGCGCTCCAGGAAGGAGTTGTTGATGACGGCCGGCTTGCCCTCGCCGTAGGCCGCCGGGGTCTGGGCGGCGTCGACCGGGGAGACCTTGACCTTGGACTTGCCCTCATCGATGTCCATCGGGGACGGGGTCAGCGGGCTGTCTTCCTTGAGGGTGACCAGGCCTTCCTGTGCCAGCAGGCCGATGGCGCGGCCCTGGTTGGTGGAGTCGTTCGGAATGGCGACTTCCTGGCCTTCCACGCCGGAGAGGTCCTTGTGGTCCTTCCAGTAAATAGCCAGCGGGTAAATCTCGGTGGCGGCGAGCGGGACGAGGTCGGTGCCGTTGCCCTTGTTGTACTTGGCCAGGAACTGCAGGTGCTGGAACTTGTTGGTGGTCAGTTGGCCCTGGTCCAGTGCTTGGTTCGGAGTGTTGTAATCAGCGAAGTTCTCGAGCTCGACCTTGTAGCCGGCCTCCTTGGCCAGGTCTTGGAACACGGACCACTCTTCCATGTTGGCGTCGGTGGTGCCGATGCTGATGGTGGAGTCCTTGGTGATTTCCTCTCCGGAGCCGCTGGAGTCCGAGGAGTCGGAGGAGCAAGCTACCAGGCCGGTAGTGGCGATGACGGCCGCAGAAGTGGCGGCAAGTACGCGACGGATGCTCATGATGGGGTTCACATGTCCCTTCTATATCGGGTGCGGCGAGGAAAAATCACCGCAGGTGTTTTGCACTGTTCGTCAAACTAGCAACGATTGAACCGCTTTGTCTATTCTCTGGATTGCTCAACGAAAACCTTGACAGGAAAATGTGTTCGAATATAGGGTGTGGCTCATGAGGTTTAATGGGGGGCAGGCACTGCCATGGTCGCGGGTGGAGCGGATCTTGTCCGGCCGGCCGGGGCCTACTCCCGTGCCGGTGGACCACCTGTCGCAGCGGGTGGGGGAGATTAAGGCGGGATACTCCACTGTTCCCTTCGCGGAGCTGCACGCGGTGAGTTCCTATAGCTTCCTGGAGGGGGCCTCGGAACCAGAGGAGCTGGTTACCCGGGCTGTCGAGTTGGGGCTGCGTGGATTGGCGCTGGTGGATAGGGATGGGTTCTATGGGCTGATGAAGTGTGCGGAGGCCGCCGCAAAGGTGGGGCTGCCTGCTATCTTCGGTGCGGAGCTCAGCCTAGAGCCGGCACCGCTGACTGTCTTGGCGCGAACTCCGGAGGGGTACCGCCGCCTATCCCGACTCATCTCCCGCGCCCGCATGGCGGCGGGGAAAAAGGGCGCTGTGGCCTACCCGCCGCTGGCGGAGATTGCCGTAGAGCTACAGGACGAGTGCCTCTTTCTCGTGGGGTGGGAATGGGCGGAGTATTTCGATCTTCTGCTCGATAGAATAAAAATAGACAGCATGGTTTTGGAGTACGCCTACACGCTCACTCCGGAGGACGCTGACCACCACGCGGCGCTGGATAAGCTCCCCGTGTCGCGCGCCATCGCCACCGCCCACCCGGCCGCCGCCACCCGGGATCGCGCGCGGCTGGCGGGAGCCAAGCAGGCGTTGGGCAGGCGCCTGGCGCTTGGCGACGCCACACCGGACGCCCACCCCATGGGAGCACACTGGCTGCGTTCTGGAGAACAGATGGCGCAGCTTGCCCCCGACCGGCCTGAGCTCATCGCCGAAACCGTTCGCGTGCTGGAGGAGTGCAGCTTCACCTGGGCCGCACTCGCGCCCAACCTCCCGGACTTCGAGGTACCCGCCGGCCACACCGAGATGACGTGGCTGGAACACCTCACTTTTGAGCGCGCGGAGGCGCGCTATGCCTCGCGGCCCCAGGAAATTCGAACGCGGGCATGGGAGCAGATGCGCTACGAGCTGGACGTCGTCAAGCAGCTGGGCTTTCCCGGCTACTTCCTCATCGTGTGTGACTTCGTGGATTTTTGCCGGCGGGAGAACATTCTGTGCCAGGGGCGAGGCTCGGCGGCGAACTCCGCGGTGTGCTTCGCGTTGGGGATTACGAACGCGGAGCCGATTTCCGCGGGTCTGCTTTTTGAGCGCTTTTTGTCCCCGGACCGCGATGGCCCGCCGGATATCGACATTGATATTGAATCGGGACGGCGCGAGGAGGTCATTCAGTACGTCTATGCCAAGCATGGTCGCGAGCGCGCCGCGCAGGTGGCCAACGTGATTACCTACCGCCGCAAAGGGGCGCTGCGGGATGCCGCCCGGGCGTTGGGCTATCCGCAGGGCTCGGCCGATGCGTGGTCGAAGGGGATTGCGCCCGCGCCTGGCGACGTCGAATCGTTGGCCGAGCAGTTCCTCGGCCAGCCGCGCCATCTGGGTATTCACTCTGGTGGCATGGTGCTGTGTGACCGGCCGATTGCGGATGTCGTGCCCGTGGAATGGGCGCGCATGGAGAACCGTTCGGTGCTGCAATGGGATAAGGACGATTGTGCTGCAGCTGGCCTGGTGAAGTTCGACATGCTGGGCCTGGGCATGCTCGAGGCCCTGCATCACATGATGGACTTAGTGGAGGAGACTACGGGCCGGAAGGTCAACCTGTGGGAGCTGGACCTAGCGGACCCGGAAGTCTACGACATGCTCTGCCGCGCGGATGCGGTGGGCGTGTTCCAGGTGGAATCGCGCGCGCAGCTGAGTACGCTGCCCAGGCTGAAGCCGCGAGTCTTCTTCGACCTCGTGGTGGAGGTAGCGCTCATTCGCCCCGGTCCCATCCAGGGCGGGTCGGTGCACCCGTACCTGCGCCGCCGCGATGGCAAGGAACCGGTGGAGTATGACCACCCGGTGCTGGAAAAGTCCTTAGGCAAGACGCTGGGCATTCCGCTTTTTCAGGAGCAGCTGATGCAGATTGCCGTTGATGCCGCCGGTTTTAGCGGCGCGGAGGCTGATGACCTGCGCCGCGCGATGGGCTCGAAGCGCTCGCCGGAGAGGATGGCCGCGCTCAAGCAGCGTTTCTACGACGGCCTCAAGGAAACCAACGGGATTACCGGGGAGGTCGCGGACAAGCTGTGGACCAAGATTGTCGCCTTCGCCGCTTATGGCTTCCCGGAGTCTCACTCTCAGTCTTTTGCCTCCTTGGTCTACTTTTCGGCGTGGTTTAAGCATTATTACCCGGCGCAGTTTTGCGTGGGCTTGTTGCGCGCGCAGCCGATGGGCTTCTACTCGCCGCAGTCTCTTATCCAGGATGCGCGCCGCCACGGCGTGGAGGTGCTGCCGGCCACCGTTAACGATTCGGGTCGTGAGGCCCGTGCGGTGGTGGGGGAGGATGGCCAAGTTCGTATCCGTTTGGGGCTCAACCTCATCAAGGGGTTGGGTGATAAGGCCGCTGATCGCATTGAGGCGGCCGCGCCGTTTGCTAGCGTCCCCGATCTCTCTCGCCGCGCCGATCTCACCGTCGATCATGTGGAGGCCCTCGCGGTGGCGGGGGCCTTGGATGTCTTTGGGGTGGATCGACGCCAAGCGCTGTGGCAGGCCGGTGTGGCCGCGACGGAGCGAGAGGGGATGTTGCCGGGGCTGTCGGCCATCGCGGCGCCGTCTTTGCCGGGGATGAGTGCTTTCGAGCTTATGGCGTCGGACGTGGCGAGCACCGGTGTGACGCACAATCAGCAGCCGATGGAGCAGCTTCGTGGGGCGCTGCGGGCCCGCGGGATACTGTGTGCCGCGGAATTGCCAGGCGTGGAGGATGGTACCCGAGTGCGCATTGCCGGGGTGGTCACGCACCGTCAGCGCCCGCAGACGGCGGGTGGTGTGGTGTTCTTCGGTTTAGAGGATGAGACCGGGCTGATGAACGTCATGGTCACGCCTGGCCTGTGGGCTCGGGATAAGGTCACCGCCCGTACCGCGCCCGCGCTCATCGTGCGTGGCATCGTGCAGAATGCCTCCGGAGCGGTCACCATTGCCGCGGACCAGCTGGAGCCGCTGGCTTTCGGCGAGGCGCTCTCGCGCGGCTCGCGGGACTTCCGCTAAATGGTTTACTCCTTGGAGATGAGCTCGTCGCGGTTCATCTTTCCGGCGAGGGAACGCGCCACGGAGAAGGGGACCCACACCATGAGCAGCAGGATGATCTTGAGGTAGAGCTGGGATACGAACACGCCGTCCATCATGGGCATGGTCCGCGCGCCCCAGGCGATAAGGCCAGTGACTGGCAGCAAGATGACGAGTGCGGCGAGGGAGAACTTGAGGCCGTCGTCGCGGGCTTCGAGGTGCTGCTGCATCTCGTACTCATCAAGTTCTGTCCTGGGTAGGTCTGCTGCGTTAATGGTGGTGCGCAAACGTGCAGTCAACAGTGCGCACAGCAACGTGCCGAGGCAGGCCACCATGATGGAGGTGAAGGAGTCCCAGAACTGCAGGGGGATGGACGCAATGATAAGGACGGTGGACAGGTCGGTCAGGGTGATGTAGCGCTTGCGGGTCTTAACGGAATCGGGAATAGGGGCGGACATGTGCGGGCTAGTCCTTTCGGTAGATTTCGGAGGACATGGGGGTGAATTCGGTCCGGGAGAACACGGCTTCCACGGGCAGGTCGAAGACCTCGCAGACGCTGAACGCAAGATCCAGGCTGGGAGAGTGGTCACCGCGCTCGAGTGCGCCGATGGTTTGGGGGTTGACCCCGATGGCGTCGGCAAGCTGTGCACGCGTCATGTCCCGTTCAACGCGGAGCACGCGGACCCGGTTAAAGAGTGGGCGTGTGGGTTTCTTCTTTGGGGACATGCATCACAGTGTTGTATAAACCCAACAGCTTGTCAAGAGTCCGTGTTAGAATGGTGGCATGAATCCGGTATCACCGAAGCTCACCAAGGCCCGCTACATTACGAATTTGAGCTGGGATATTGTTCTCGCCGCCGTGGCGGCCGCCGCGGCATATTTCTTCTGGGACTGGCTCTATTGGGTCGCCGGCGCGCTCGTTGTGTGGGCGCTCTACGAACTCTGGCTCATCCCCGCCCAAGTCAAGAATTTAGGCTGGCAGGAAACCGCCGACGAATTGCTCGTGACCCGCGGCAAAATCTGGCACACCTTCACCGTCGTTCCCTATGGTCGTATCCAGTTCGTCGACGTCACCGCCGGCCCCGTGGAACGGGCGATGGGACTGAAAAAGGTGAAGCTGCATACGGCGTCGCCCAGCAGCGATGCCACCATCCCCGGCCTGCCCGCAGTTGACGCCGACGCCCTGCGCGAGCGTCTCGCCATCAAGGCACGTGAGAGGATGAGCGGACTGTGAAGGATCGCGCGCTTGTCGACGCCGACGGCTACACCCGCGTCCATCGCCTCACCCCGCTGCTGCGCTTTTGGTCGCTGATTCTGGCCCTAGTGGCCGTCTTTGTTCTCAATATCAACGCCTCGATGCTCTCGGACGTTCTGTCCTACCTGCAAGGTGGCCACCTTGGTGAGGTTGGACGCGGAACGCTGCTCGGTATCGGTGGCTTCGTGCTGTTGTGCGCGGTCATCTGGTTGGTGTCCAGCATCTGGTGGCGCAAGCTGGGCTACAAGCTCACCGAGGATGAAGTTGCCCTGCGCCATGGAGTTATTTCCACGTCCTTTCGCTCCGCGCGCTACGAGCGCATTCAGGCGGTGGACGTGGTGGAATCCGTCATCGCGCGTTTGCTGGGATTGGCCACGGTGCGCGTGGAGACCGCTGGCGGTAGGTCATCCGTCATCAAGATCGAGTACCTGTCCAAGGCGAAGGCGGAAGAGCTGCGTGAAGAATTGCTGCGCCGCACGCACGGAGAGGACTCGGCAACTGCACCGAGCATGGAGGTAGAGGAAGAACCCGCCGCGGATGCCTTGATTCCGGAGATTCCTATCCTGCGCACGCTTCTTGCGGAGCTGTTTCGTCTTCCCACGCTCGTGACCGCGATCTTCATCGGTGGGTTGCTCTTTATTCCTGGCATGTGGACGGCACTTCTGCCGGTCATCGTGGGCTATGTGGGGCGCGTGTGGAGCCTGGTGGATTCTTCGTGGACGTTCACCGCGCTTCACGACGCCCTCTCCAACTCCCTCAACATCTCCTATGGCCTAGCGGATCGTCGCCGCCAGACCATCCGCATCAATCGCATCCACGGTGTTCGGGTCAGCCAGCCTTTCCTGTGGCGGCGTTTCGGCTGGTACGAGGTGCACGTATCGGTCGCAGGCTATGGCGCAAAGGGCGGCGGCAAGCAGTCCGGCTCCACGCGCATCCTGCCGGTGGGCACCCGTGAGCAGGCGCTGGAGCTGCTGGCGCTCATCTCGGATCTGGACCGCGCGCAGATTGAGGACTTCGCCCGGCCCGAGGGGCACACGCAGCCCACGTATACCTCGCCGCGCCGGGCGCGGTGGATCAGCCCGGTGGACCGCAGGCAGCAGTCGGTCACGCTGGTGGAAGCCCCGAAGCCGGTCACCATCGTCCACCGCGGCCGCGTCAACCGCCGCGTCATGGTGATTGGCACCCCGCACATTCAGGAGCTCACCCTCAAGGCGGGCCCGCTGAGCCACCTGGCAGGCGTGCGCACCGTCCGCTTCGACCTCGTGGCGGGCCCAGTAAAGATGGCCGGTCAGGACCTCACGCCTCATGATGCCGCCGAGCTCCTCACCCGCCTGCGCAGCCGCCGCTTGCCGGCTCTGGAGGGGCCGATTAGCGGTCCGCAGGGCGGCGAAGCTTAAGCAGTACCGGCCCGCGGGTGCTGCTGGGGCCGGCGCAGGCAGAGGCCGCGGAACAGGACCCGCACCCGCCCGCGGGGCACGAGCCCAGCGGCTCCATGTCCAGCACGCCGGAAGCGGTGAGGTAGTCCAGGATGAGATCCACCGTGCCAGGCTCCAGCCCGGTCTCGGCAGCTATGGCCGAACGAGAACGCACTCCGGATTCGATGGCTTTCTGCACGGCCTGGATGGGGGAGGCAGGCATTAGATAAACACCTTCAGAATTTGGAAGGCCGCCACGGCCAGTACCCACGCGGTGACAAGCTGCATGCCGAAGCCAAAGAGTGTCCAGCGCCAGCCAATCTCACGACGCTGCGCGGCAATCGTGGCCACGCAGGGAGTGTAGGCCAAAAGGAAGAGCATGTAGGCCCACACCGCCGCCAGGGTATGACCGCCGGAGGCTTGCGCGAAATCTTCGCGCACGTGGTCACTGAGCGCGCTGTGGGATTGTTCCTCGGCAGAGGCGTCGGTGACGTCGTCGACGGCGTAGGTCTGCGCCCACGTCGAAATCAGGGCCTCCTTGGCCACGAAACCAGTGACCAGCGGGCCGGCCAGGGACCAGGAATCGAAGCCAGCCGGAGCAAAGGCCGGAGCGATGGCGTGGGCAACCGCGCCGTAGGCAGAATCCTCCGGGGCTGGGGGCTCGCCCAAGGTGGTGTCGTGGACGGCAGCGCCGACCGGGATGGCCATGAGCAGCCACACCACGACCACGGTGCTCACGATGATGCCACCGGCAGTGTTCAAGAACCCTTTCAAGCGCGTCCACATCACGCTCAGCGCCAGGCGCACGGTGGGCAGCTGGTACGTCGGCAGGTCAATAACGAGCGCTTCTTCCGGGACCGCGTGCCACAGCGTCTTGCGCAGCGCCAAGCCCACGAGCACGAGCAGCGCAATCGAGATGACGTACATGATAAACACCACGCTGCCGGCATGCTCCGGGAAGAACGTGGCCGAGAGCATCACGAACACCACCAAGCGCGCCGAGCATGACGTAAATGGGATGAGCAGCGCAGTCATGATGCGGTGGGGCGGGCTGCCCAGTACGCGCGTGGCCGAAATCGCCGGCACATTACAGCCAAAGCCCACGACGATGGGGATAAAGGCCTTGCCCGGCAGGCCGATGGCGCGCATGAGGCGGTCGGTGACCACCGCCGCGCGCGCCATGTAGCCGGAATCCTCCAGTACGGCCAGGCACAAGAACATCAGTGCCATGAGTGGGGCGAAGGTGAGGACCATGCCGACGCCGCCAATGAGGCCGTCGACAAGCAGGCCCGTAATGAGGGGGTGACCCAGGCCGATGGTCTCAAGACCCGCCCGCGCCCAATCGCTCAAAGGCCCGGAGACCAGCGCCTCCAGGCCGTCCTGGAGGGGTGCGGCCACCGTCGTGGTGATCTGGAAGACTAGCCACATCACGGCCAAAAACAGCAGGGGACCGACAACCGGGTGCAGTGCTACTGCATCGAGGCGGTGTGAGAGGGGAGTGGCGTGCTCGACCTCACGGACGGAGGCTTTCGCCGCCGCATCCAGCTCCGCGAAGCGTCCCTCCAGGCCGGTATCCTCGCGCAGCTGCACAGGGTGGTGCGCCAAAGACTCAAGCACGACCTCGCGCAGCTTCTCGGCTCCCTCCCGCTTGCGCCCATCCACAACCACCACCGGAATGGAGGTGGCCTCAGCGAGCGCTGCGTCATCAACCGCCTGGCCCTAGTTGAGCGCTACATCCGTCTTCGTCAGAGCGATGATGATGCGGTAAGGCTGCTCCGCTAGCTGGAGCGCGACGTTGAGACCGCGGGCCACAGCGGTGGCGTCCACCACCACGATGACAGCGTCGGGGCGCTCATTCTCAGCGCACTCAATAAGCATGGCGCGGGTCAGCGCCTCATCTGGGCTGAGAGGATCGAGCGAATAAGTACCGGGGAAGTCGATGAGATCGGCGGTGCGATCACCCAATTTTCCACGCGCCGCGGCTGACCTCCACCGTGGTACCCGGCCAGTTGCCGGTCTGCGCCTTCGCGCCGGTGAGCGCATTAAACAGCGTGGATTTTCTGGAGTTGGGGGAGCCTACGAGCGCGAGGATGGGCGCGCCGGCAGGGGCGAGCGCGCCGCCCAGATCGCCGTGGCAGCTAGGGGAGGAGGCCATGGTTTAGACCTCGATGGCTTTGAGAGTTGCCTTGTCGATGGCGTAGCGGCAGCTACCTACCGAGACCACCCGCGCGCCACCGGCTACGCGCGGGCCCATGGTCAGCGTGGCGCCGGGGCGGATCCCCAGCTCACCGAGGCGCACCGCCAAGGCGGCATCGCAGGTGCAGGAAATGCATTCGCTACCCAAGGTTACGGTGCATCCGGTGGGGGTGGCGTCGGCGGTTTGCCGTGGGCACCCAGACAACATATGGTCGGCTCTCTTCCTATCGTGTATTCCTATATAGGCTACCCTAAGTAAAGAAGAAAGTGCCTACTCCTGAAGTGCACTTATTAGGTGATCCTCACCACGCGGCGCGACTGTGCCGCGTGGTGGTGCACTAGTTAGTCCAGCTGCCCACCTGGCGCAGCATCTGGCGATTCTTCAGGCGCGAGCGGCCGAGCTTCCGCGACATCCGGTCAAGAATTTGGATGGCCTCCGTGATGTGCGGACCTTTGTTGAGCATGACGCACTCCGCACGCAGCGCATAGCCGGCGTCGGTGATTTCGGCACGTGAGGGAAGGCCGGTCTTAGCCAAGGTCTCCAGCACCTGCGTGGCCATGATGACCGGGATGTGTGCGGCCTCAGCAAGCTTCATGATGCGCCCCGGAACCTGCACCATGCGCTCAAAGCCCAGCTCTACGGCGAGGTCACCGCGCGCAATCATGATGCCGAATTTCTCGTGGCGCATGCCCTCCAGTAGCACGGTGCCCAGCTGTTCGTAGGCTGGCACGGTTTCGATTTTGAGCACGACGCCGAGGTTGCGCACGCGCTGTGCCATATCCTCGGAGTCCTGTTCCGCAGCAATCTCTTCGATGGTGCTGAGGAGGAAGGAAACGTCAGCAGGTGTGCGGATGAAGGACACCGCTGCGATGTCGCAGTGCGTGGCGACGAAATGCAGCGCCGCAATGTCCTCCTCGGTGAGGCTGGGCAGCGGGATGTCGGTCTCCGGAAGGTTGATGCCCTTATACGCTGCCAGGTTGGTGCCGTTAGGCCCAGCGTGCTCAATAGCAATGACGGCCTCGTGGTCCTCGCCCTGAGTGCGGATTTCGGTAACACGGCCCGAAATGGCGCCGTCATCGAAAATCACGGCATGCCCCACCTCGAGCGCGGTGACGACCTCCGGGATGGTGCAGCCAATCGTTGTCACTTCGCCTTCCGCAATCTGCGCCGGCTCCTGCGAGGTGCTTAGCACCAGTTCATCGCCGCGGTGGAGGCGAATTTTCTGCTCTAGTGCTGGAACCCCGCGCACCTGTGTCGTCTCGGCACCGTGGCTGAGCACCGTACCCTCCGCTAGGTAGCAATTGCGCTCGCCGCGCAGCACCGCCACGCCCTCTTCAACAGACTCCACGGTGAAGGACCGCGAACGGCCGCGAGCCTCGGTAAAACGCACCTCGCTGCCCGGTTCCAGATCGGCCAGCCACGCGCCGTCAACCTCTACGGCGATGGCCGGGCGAGCCACGCTTGCCGACGCCCCCTTCGCCACCTCCTGGGCCTCGTTGGCCCGGGAGACGTCGTAAAGCACGAGCGTTGGATGGGCCAGAAGTTCACCCGCCGCGGAGCGCTCGCCGCGCACCCGAACCACTCGCGGCCCCGGCTCGATGGCGCCGGTGCGCACCTTGGGGCCGGCAATATCGCAGGAAATGAGAATCTCGCGACCCACCTCCGCGGCGGCGCGGTGGACGTGCTCGACCATCTTCTCCCACGCGGCCTCACCGTCGTGGGCACAGTTGATGCGGGCCAGCTCCATGCCGGCGCGCGCGAAGTCCAGCACGAGCTCATAGTCCTCTGCCGCCTCTGTGGGAAGCGTGACCATAATGCGCGCGTGCGTGCCCTCCTGCGTGGGGCCGAGCAGGGCCTGCGTGTTGGCATCCAAGAGGTCATCGGCGGCCGCATACGCCGAGGCGATGGCCTGCATGGGGTAGGTCGGAGCCTGGCCGTCGAAAGCATCGAGCACGTTGCGCGCCGCATGGAGGCGCTCCAGCACCGCCGGCTCCGGGTGGCTCAAGCTTGTCGCGCCCAGCGCGCTCAGCCCCTCCTGCAGCTCCACCGCGTCCTGGGAGCGCAGCGCCATGTAGCGCACCAGGTTTACCGCGCCCGGGCGGTGAGTGGGTGCGACCTGAGCAATCTGCTTAGTGTGAACAGCGGCAGCGTTCTCAACGCGCGTGGTGAGGGAATCAAGAAGTGGGCGTAGTGCGGTCATGGTGCTCCTTCATCGTGGACGTCACCAATATTGTGCCGCTACTTGCTAGATCGCGCCACGGAAGCCGAGCTGCCGCCAGGCCTCGTACACGGCCGTCGACGCCGCGTTGGACAGGTTCATCGAGCGCCTAGCTGGCATCATGGGGATGCGTACACGCTCGGTCACGCGCGGGTGGAAGGCGTGCTCCTCCGGCAGGCCGGTCGGCTCGGTGCCGAAGAGGAGGACGTCGCCCTCCTGGTACTCGACGTCGGTGAACCACTTATCCGTGTGGGTCGTAAAGGCGAAGACGCGCGCGCCGGGCAGGGCCTCCATGCAGGCGTCGAAGTCTTTGTGGATTTTCAAGTCCGCTAGGTCGTGGTAGTCCAGGCCGGCGCGCTTGAGGTGCTTGTCCTCGAAGTTGAAGCCCAGTGGTTCGATAAGGTGCAGGCTCGCGCCCGTGACGGCGGCGGTGCGGATGGCGTTGCCGGTATTGGTGGGGATCACGGGGTTGTCGAAGACAATGTGCAGGCGGCTCATAGGCATCAGTCTAGGATGGTGGGTATGAGCGCTACCAAACTAGACGGCAAGCTGTACCGCGACGAGATTTTTGAGGACCTGGCCCAGCGCGTGGCCGCCCTCAAGGAGAAGGGGATTACCCCGGGATTGGCCACGGTCCTGGTGGGTGATGACCCGGGCTCGCACTCCTATGTGAAGATGAAGCACCGCGACTGCGAAAAGCTCGGCATCAATTCGATTCGCAAGGATCTGCCTGCCGACGTTTCCCAGGAAGAACTCGAGCGCGTCATCACAGAGCTTAACGACGACGACGCCTGCACCGGCTACATCGTTCAGCTGCCGCTGCCGAAGCACCTGGATGAGAACCGCGTGCTGGAGCTCATCGACCCGGCCAAGGACGCCGACGGCCTGCACCCGATCAATCTGGGCAAGCTGGTGCTCAACGAGGACGCGCCGCTGCCGTGTACCCCGAACGGCTGCATCCACCTGCTGCGCCGCTTCGGCGTGGAGCTGAACGGTGCGAAGGTCGTGGTCATCGGCCGCGGTGTGACCGTGGGCCGCCCGATTGGCCTCATGCTCACCCGCCGCAGTGAGAACTCCACCGTGACGCTGTGCCACACCGGCACCAAGGACCTCACAGCGGAGACCCGTGCGGCCGACGTCATCATCGCTGCGGCCGGCAAGGCACACATGCTCACCGCCGACATGGTCAAGGAAGGTGCGGCGGTTCTCGACGTCGGAGTCTCCCGCGTCGACGGCAAACTCGCCGGCGATGTGGCCGAGGACGTGTGGGACAAGGCCGGCTACGTCTCCCCGAACCCGGGTGGCGTGGGCCCGCTGACGCGCGCGTTCCTGGTCAGCAACATCGTCGAGCGCGCCGAGAAGCTCGCCGCGCAGTAGTTAGCAGTAGTTTTATGCCCACGCAGAGCCCGCAGGGGCGTGGCCAAGCAGCACCGGCGCAGCCACCGGTGTCCTTGGCGAACCCGCACGACGCGCACCTGAAGCCCTCGCCACTGCCGCCGGTAGTGCAGTGGGTGGCCATCGGCATGGTTGTTGCGGCAGTGGCGGTCTCGGGAATCTTCGCGGTCTCCGAGCACTGGCGCCGCGCCACCATGCTGCTGGGCGGCGCACTCATGTGGCTCACCGTGGTGCGCCTGACCTGTGATTCCTCGCGGGTCGGCGTGCTGGCGGTGCGCTCGCGGCGCTTCGACGCCTGCTTTACCGGCATCCTCGGCGCGGCGATGGTGTTTTTGGCCTTGTCCATCGACGCGCTTGGATCGTAGCGAGCCCGATCTAGATGTAGTATTCGTCGCCCACGTACGCCGGGCCGACGTCGAGGCCATTCGGCGCCGAGAGCAGCAGAAAGTTGCGCAGGATGCGGTTCATCTGCCGGGTCTCGGTGAGGAAGGCATCGTGGCCCACGGGGGAGACCACCTTGGCCATGGCCAGCAGCTGATTGACGTTGCGGGAGATGTGCTCTTGCTGGTGATAGGGGTAAAGGATGTCCGTGTCCACGCCCACGACCATCGTCGGCGCCTGGGAGGCCGCCAGCGCTTTGATGAGGCCGCCGCGCCCGCGGCCGACGTCGTGGCGGTTGAGCGCCTCGGTGAGCACGACGTAGGAGCCGGCGTCGAAACGCTCGGTGAGCTTGGCACCCTGGTAGTCCAGGTAGGAGTTCACCGCGAAACGCTGAGTGTGTTTGCGGTAGGGGCCCAGCGGATTCTCGCCCTGCTGCGCGGAGGCGCCGAAGCGCTCGTCGACTTCCTGCTCGCCGCGGTACGTCAGGTGCGCGATGCGGCGGGCGGCCGCCAGCCCGTCACGTGGGGTTTTATCCGTGCGGTAGTAGTTGCCGCCGTGCCAGAACGGGTCGCGCTCGATGGCGGAAATCTGCGCGGACTGGATGCCGATCTGCCAGCCCGACGCCCTAGCGGAGACCGCGATGACGCACACCGCGGACACGCTCTCCGGGTGGAGCAGGCTCCACTCCAACGTGCGCGCCCCGCCCATCGAGCCGCCGATGATCGCGTGGACGCGGGAAATCCCCAGCTCGCGCAGGCAGGTGTGCTCGGCCTCGACGAGGTCCCGGATGGACAGTGCAGGGAAGCGCCCGCCCCAGGGAGTTCCGTCCGGGTGCAGGCTGCCCGGCCCGGTCGAGCCGTTGCAGCCGCCGAGGGCGTTGGTGGCGATAACGCACCACTTCGTGGTGTCCAACGCCTTGCCCGGGCCAACTAAATCGGACCACCACTCGGCCACGTTGGAGTCGCCGGTCAGCGCGTGCTCGACGAGGAGGACGTTGTTGACCCCGTCCGGGTCGCCGGCGAAGGCACCCCAGCGTTGGTAGGCCAGGGTGGCGTCGTCAAGCACGGCGCCTGCTTCCGTGGTGAAATCGCCGATGGAAACCTGGGTCAGCTCGCCCTCGGGCGCGAGCTCCGGGACGGCGCTAACCAATGGCCGCGAACCCGCGCTCGAGGTCAGCAATAATATCCTGGACATCCTCGATGCCCACCGACAGGCGCACCGTGGCCTGGGTAATGCCCGCGGCCTTGAGCGCCTCCTCGTCGGACTGGGAGTGCGTGGTGGAGGCCGGGTGCACAACGAGAGAGCGGGTATCGCCGATGTTCGCCAGGTTGGAGTGCAGCTTCAAGGCGTCGATAAACGCCCAGGCCTCCTCGCGGCCACCGTCGATGTCGAAGGAGAGCACGGAGCCGGTGTAGGCATAGCCCAGCTTCTCCTTGACCTCCTTATACGGCGAGGAATCCAGGCCCGCGTAGTTGACCTTCGCGACCTTGGCGTGGCCCTCCAGGTACTCAGCCACGGCCTGGGCGTTGGCATTGTGCTTCTCGACGCGCAACTGCAGCGTCTCAATGCCATTGAGCGTCAGCCAGGCGTTAAACGGGGAAATGGCAGCGCCCGTATCGCGCAGCAGGCCCGCGCGCGCCTTGATGGCGAAGGCCGGCGCACCCAGGTCGGCGTACTTGAGGCCGTGGTAAGCCTCGTCCGGGGTGACGAAGTAGGGGAAGACCGGCGTACCGTCGCGTTCGACGGTCCAGTCGAAGGAACCGCCGTCGATGATGGCGCCGCCAATGGCGGAACCGTTGCCGGTGTAGAACTTCGTGGTGGAGACCACGACGACGTCCGCGCCCAGCTCCAGCGGGCGGGCCAGCGCGCCGGTGGCGATGGTGTTGTCCACGATGAGCGGGACCTGGTTGTTGTGCGCGACCTCGGCGACGGCGAGGATGTCGAGGACGTCGGCGACCGGGTTGCCGAAGGTTTCGCCGTAGAAGGCCTTGGTGTTCGGCTGCACGGCGGCCTGCCAGGAGGCCGGGTCATCGGGGTTCTCCACCAGGGTGACGTCGATGCCCAGGCGCTTGAGGGTGACGGTAAAGAGGGTGGAGGTGCCGCCGTAGAGACGCGGGGAGGTCACGATGTGGTCGCCGGCGGAAGCAAGGTTCAAGATGGCCGCGGTTTCGGCGGCCTGACCGGAGGCGAAAGCCACGGCGGCCACGCCGCCCTCCAGCGAGGCGAGTCGCGCCTCCAGCGCGTCCTGCGTGGGGTTGGTCAGGCGGGTGTAAATCGGGCCTGCGTCCGAGAGGTTGAAGCGGTTGGCCGCGTGCTCGGCGTCGTTGAAGACGTAGGACGTGGTCTGGTAAATCGGCACGTTGCGTGCGTTGGTGGAGCCGTCTAGGTTCTGGCCGGCGTGGAGGGAGCGGGTGGCGAAAGACCACTCGGAGACTGCGGAATTATCGTACTTGGTGCTCATGCCAGGCAAGGCTAGACCAAGCGGTTCAGAACTGTAAGTGGCCTACCGGAAAATGCAGGCGAGCGGCGGAATAAAAATAGACCGAGCGGTTGGTTCGGTAGGCGTGGTTGTAGGAGGCACTATGTCTACGGATGTGACCGGCTAACGTGCAGGTCCATGCAGGTCACAGTAAGGGATCGTTTCATATGATCCCCTTTTTTATGCGCAAGCGAAGTTAACATCAGAAGAAAGTTCACATCAGGAAAGGAACTATCTCTCATGCTGACCGCACTTTTCGGACTCATCCCACTTGCTGTCCTGGCTTTTCTCACTTGGTCTTTAGGAAAACGCGACACCACCCGTCCCCGTGCTCCATGGGTGGGATTTGTTGCGGGTGTAGTTGTTACGGGCCTGTTCTTCTTGCTTCCGGATTCAGATAGCAGCTTATGGGTAGCAATTGTTGTATCAGCAATCATTGTCGCCGCAGTTGTCGCCACCGCGCATGGCTGGGCCGCCGCTTTCTTAGAGGTGACGGTTCTAGCGACGGTTGTTGTGTTCGCGCAGATTGTTTATGCCCTCCTACCAGGGGGTGACGGCTCGGGCCTCGATGCAGTGGGAGCCGTCCTGTTCTGGCTGACTATGTTCCTTCCTGGAGTACTCCTTGGGGCTATCGTGCAGGTGGTGCGTCACACGTCGATGGGCTCGCCCAGCGCGGGGCGCCGATAGCCGGTGACGCCTGCGCTGTGGAGCATCCCATCGGTGACGCGCTTGCCGACGTCGGAAAGCACCGCATCATGAATCGGCACCGTCAGCCGCGCACCGATGCGCATGGCGTAGTCCGCCGCATCCGCCCCGCGCACCCACGGCCCAGCGATGGGCAGCAACAACGCCTCGACCGTGCGCCCCTCGGGGACGCACCACTGGTCGCCCGGGTGGAGCACCCCGCCGAAGAGGTAGCCTAGGTTCTCCGGGCGTGGGATGTTGGGGTGGATCTCCTCGTGGAGGCCGCCCAGAGCCTGAATCTCAAGGCCTAGAACCGTAAACGTCTCACCCGCATGCACGGCGTTGCCGGAGCCGACGGCGTCGACGGCCTCCTGCGTTCCCCACACTGGCAGGCCGGTGGCGCGCACGGCATTGACGTCGAGGTGATCAGCATGCGCGTGAGTCAGCAACACCGCGCCGGCGCCCTCGAGGCAGCTCAAGTCGGAGAAGGGGCCCGGGTCGATGACGATGCGGCCCTCAGGCGCCTCGACGGCGACGGTGGATTGTCCATGCAGCGAAATCTTCATGGGCCCCACGCTAGCCAAAAGTAAAGGAATACAGCGAGAGCCCTTCGCTTACTTCCAGCTCGATAGTTTCGGTGTGGTTCTCGGGCTCCCGAATAAGATCCACCGTGCCGTCCTGGGTGATGTCGAAGGTGCGTACCGAACCATCAGCGCGATGCAGGCGGATGGTTCCGCGTCCAGAAGTAACCAACTGTACCCATGCGGCGCGGTAGTTGAGGCGTAGGCGTGCGTTGGAGCCGGCACTAATGGGCTGGTCAGCCAGTGTCCACGTGCCGCCCAGTGAATACTGTTCCAGCAGAGGATTACCCAGGGCGAACTGGTGCGTGCCATTGCGATAGTCGGCATGGGCGAAGAATTGCGCGCGTGCGGTGCCGAGGTACGTCTCCGGTGAACGCGGCGTGCTATGCGCATCGGCGGCCTCAATCGGTGCGGGTAGAGCCACGGAGGGGTCGCGCTCGATAAGAAGCTCACGAATGAGGCGCTCGGTCTCGGCGTAGTCACCCTCGCCATGGTGGGAGTGGCGTAGCATGCCGTGCTTATCGACGAGATAATGCGCCGGCCAGTACCGATTCTCAAAATTCTTCCAGGTGGCGAAGTCATTGTCCTGCGCCACCGGATACTCGATTCCCTGCTCGCGGGCCGCACGGCGCACGTTGTCGGCCTCGTGCTCGAAGGCGTACTCCGGTGCATGGATGCCGATGATGTCGAAGCCGTAGTCCTTGTAGTGTGCATAAAGCTTGGTCAGGTGGGTGTTGTTGCGCTGACAGTTGATGCACGCGTAGGCCCAAAAATCGATGAGCGTGACCTTGCCGGAGGTGCGCGGATCGACGGGGGCATCCGTGTTGAACCAGCCGGTCAATCCTGCGAACGCAGGAACTGGGGTCCCTTCCGCAGTGAGGGCGGCCTGCTCAACGGGGGTGGCTTCGACGTTGATGCTGGGGAGTTTGTGCTGCAGCCAGGCGGGTGCGCCGAGGGAGATAGCGCCGGCCATGGCGATCACCACAACTCCTGCGGTGATGCGCACGCCGCGCTGGTGAGAGCGGAAGGCATCGACGCGGTTGCCCACTTCGTTGCCGCCTAAGGCGAAAGCTAGCAGTGGGATCGCCACGCCGAGGGCGAAGGAGAGGCAGAGGGTGAGGATGTGGGCGTCGACAGTCCCGGTGGCACCCGCCACTGAGATTGCGGCCAATACCGGGCCTGCGCAGGGAACGAAGACAATCCCCATGGCTAGTCCGACGACGAAACCGCTCTTGTCACGGGCTTTGGCTTGCAGGCTGCCGGCTTTCGGGAGCTTCTGGAAAGGCCACTCGAGGATTTCCTGCACGCGGGGGAACACCATTCCCAGGCCCACGAGAACGAGTAGCGCGATTCCCACCTTCCACAGAATGTCGGCGGGCAGGCCCAGGGCATTGAGCAGCGTTGTGGCAAAGAGCGTGACGAGGCTAAAACTCGTCACCAGCCCGCCGACGACCTGCCATGGCCGCCACCGTGAGCCGCCGCTGACTGCGAGGACGAGAGGTAGGACCGGCAAGATACAAGGCGAGATGCCGGTGATAAGACCACCGGTAAACCCAATGAATAGTGTTGATAACATCCTGTGCTCCTTCGCTTGTGGTGCGGTATGGGTATGCAACCAGTTCGGAACACAAGCGATAAACGGATTGGGACAAACTCTTTTACATCCATCCAATCCACTCGGTGGGGTGGCTCCGAATGGTGAGATACAGGGCCCGGAAAGGCCGGACCCGAAAGCTTGAAAAGGAGCACCGAAATGAAGAAGTTTGTTACGACCGCCGCTGCACTTGCCGTTGCCGCCAGTGGGCTGGTTGCCTGCAACGATAAAAAAGAAGAGATGGACATGGAACCCAGCTCGGAGATGATGGCTCCCAGCTCTGACGCCATGATGAGCGAGGAAATGAGCAAGTAAAACTGCCATGCCCGCTCCGCTGCTGGAGGTAAGCTCTACACCTGTGCCTGCGTTGTCACCTGATGAACACACGCGGCTGAACCATTTGCTCGTTCAGACCGCTGCGGCAGACAAGCATGCCTTCAGCGAGCTTTACGACGCCCTCGCGCCCACCGTGTACAGCGTGTGCCTGAGTGTTCTTCGCAATCCCGCCCTCGCGGAGGAAGTCGCTCAAGACATCTTCGTTGAAGTATGGACTTCAGCGGCGAAGTTCGACCCGCAGCGGGGAAATGCTCGCTCCTGGGTAGGTAGATTGGCGCATGGGAGAGCCGTCGATAAGCTGCGTAGCCACGTTGCAGCGGTGCAGCGTGACGACCGCGATGCGATGCTAGGCCAGGCTACCTACGCTGAGCCCCTCGAAGATGAGGCCCTAGGACATGTAGAAGCTCAGCACTTGCGTCGGGCTATCGAGGAGATCGGGGAACCGCATTCCACCGCGGTCGCCCTCGCGTTTTTCGATGGCCTGACGCATGCTGAACTGGCAGAATCAACGGGTGTACCGCTGGGTACGGCGAAAACGCGCGTGCGCGATGGTGTTAAGAAGTTAAAAGCGGTCCTCGGAAAGGAGGGAAAATGAGCAATACGCACGAGTTTTCTGATGAGACTTTCGATGACTTCCTCGATTCCCTCCCCGACGTGCACCCGCCAGCGCGAATGAAAGAGGCTGTTTTTGCGGACATTGGCGCCGAAACCTCCGATGCCGAGGTGATCGAGCTTCCACGACGCCGCTGGCGAGCTTTCGTGGCAGTGCCAGCGGCCGCGGCAGTGTTCGTGGTGGGCGTGGTTGCCGCGCCGCAGCTTCTGCAGTTGGGCCAGCCCGATGCGGCGGATAGTGCGCGAGTAGAAGCCGAATCGCCGGGCGAGAAATCGATGCACAAAATTATGGGCGCAGAGGATCTCATAAAGGGCGACGCTGATGCGTCGGGCGCGCAACTGGATATCGTTTCCTCCGCGTCGATGGCGAAATCCGGCGCGATGGTGGATGGCCAGCCCCAGCTCGCTGACGGCATGGGAGCCCAAGTGTGGGCTGTCAGTGCCGACGGCGATATGGCCTCAGCGGGGGTTATCGGCCAGGACCCACACGATGGGGTGTGGATGCCCTTTGAAGGGGCGGCGGTCAAAGTCATGGTCACCGAGGAACCTGCAGGTGGCAGCGAGCGCCCCACCGGCCGCACCCTCGCCACCGTTACCTTGGCCAGCGCAAGCTAGGCCGGTGCGGGCCATCTCAGCGTAGACCTGCTCAGTGTCCGCTAGCTAAAGCCTGCTTGACCAGCTCCAGCGCGGCGGCGAGTTCGACGTCGCTTAAGTGGCCGAAGCCCAAGACCACGCCCTCCTCGGCGGTGGCACCTCCCCAGTAGTCGCTGAGCGGGGTGAGCGTGAGCCCGAGGGTCGCGGCGCGCTCTACCACGGCGTTATCGCACAGCAACACCGCGTGGAGGCCGCCGTGGATGGGCAGGAGGGTGGCGGGGGAATCCGCCAGCGCCTCGCGGACGAGGTCGCGGCGCCGCTTATAGGCGCGGCGCATTCTGCCGGTGTGCCGGCGCAGCGCGCCGCTGGCCAGGTAATTCGCCAGCGCCGCCTGGGGGATGGCGCCGACCGGCTGGCCAAAGACCTCGCGCACCTGATCCACGCTCGCGCGCAGTTCCGGCGGCACGACGAGATAGCCGCAAGCAATCGACGGCGAAATCACCGAAGAAAACGTACCCAACAGCACCGTATGCTCCGGGGCGAGCGCCGCCAGCGCCGGAAGCGGCTGGCCCACATACCGCAGCTCGGAGTCAAAGTCGTCTTCGACGATCAGCACATCGTTCGCCCGTGCCCACTCTACGAGCTCGCCGCGCCGTGCGGCCGGCAAGGAACCGCCGTAGGGGTGCTGGTGGGAGGGGGTGACGATGAGAACGTCGAGGTCCACGGTGGGGACGGTGACGCCTTCGGCGTCCGTGGGGACGTCGACAAGCACGTGGCCCAAGGCCTGGGGCACGCGGCGCAGGCTGGGGTAGCCCGGCGATTCCACCCCCACCCTGAGGGTGCCGCCCAGCGCGCGCAGCAGCACCGACAGTCCGTCGCGTGCCCCGGCGGTCACCACCACGTAGGCCGGGTCGACCGTGAGCCCGCGCATGTGGCGCAGGTGTGCGGCGACCTCCCGCGGCAGGTCCCCCGTGGGTTCCACCGCGGCCTTGCGCCACGCCGCCCTCCATTCGGGGGTGAGGATGCCGGCGGTGTCCGGCAACCCCGGCGTGAGCTCCACGCGGGGTGGGGCCGGCTGCGGTGCGGGCGCCGGATGGGGCTGCGGCGCGCGGGCGTGGGGCAGGTGCGGGTTGATGACAGTACCCGACCCCACCGCCGCGGTGAGGTAGCCCTCCGCGGTGAGCTGCTCGTAGGCGGTAACCACGCTGCCTCGGGAAATGCCCAAATCTCGCGCCAGGGTGCGCGTGGACGGAACCTGCTCGCCCGGCAGCAGAATCCCGGCGGCCACTTGGGCGCGGAGGGCTTCAGCAATCTGCACCGGCAGCGCGCGCGTATCAGATGGGTCGAGGTGGAAAGACACAGACCCATCATAAGTGGTCTAATCCAACACCCGGAAAATGGCTCTTGTCTTGGACCACTTTTCGGGGCCATGATGTGAGCTATGACTGATAAGAAGAATGAACAGGGACGCGCCACTACGCGCGTCAAGCGTGGACTGGCCGATATGCTCAAGGGCGGCGTCATCATGGACGTCGTGACCCCGGAGCAAGCGCGCATTGCGGAGGACGCGGGTGCTTCTGCCGTCATGGCGCTGGAGCGCGTGCCGGCCGATATCCGCGCCCAGGGCGGCGTGGCTCGCATGTCGGATCCGGAGCTTATCGAGGGCATCGTCGAGGCCGTCGACATCCCCGTTATGGCCAAGGCGCGCATCGGCCACTTTGTCGAGGCGCAGATTCTGGGAGAGCTGGGCGTGGACTTCATCGATGAGTCCGAGGTGCTCAGCCCGGCCGACTACGTCAACCACATCAACAAGTGGGATTTCGACGTGCCGTTCGTGTGCGGTGCGACGAACCTGGGCGAGGCTCTGCGCCGCATCACCGAGGGTGCGGCCATGATCCGTTCCAAGGGCGAGGCCGGTACTGGCGACGTCTCCGAGGCCGTCAAGCACCTGCGCACCATCAAGGGTGAAATCGCGCGCCTGAAAAACCTTGACCGCGATGAGCTCTACGTTGCGGCCAAGGAGTTGCAGGCCCCGTATGACCTCGTCGCTGAGGTGGCGGAGACCGGAAAGCTGCCGGTAGTGCTCTTTGTCGCCGGTGGCGTGGCCACGCCTGCCGACGCCGCCTTGGTCCGCCAGATGGGCGCCGAAGGCGTGTTCGTTGGCTCCGGCATCTTCAAGTCCGGCGAGCCCGCCAAGCGTGCGGAGGCCATAGTGAAGGCGGCGACCCTCTACGACCAGCCGGCCGAGCTGGCGAAGATCTCCCGCGGCCTGGGTGAAGCCATGGTGGGCATCAACGTCAACGACGTCCCCGCGCCGCACCGCCTGGCTGAGCGCGGATGGTAGCCACGGTCGGCGTCCTGGCGCTGCAGGGAGGCGTCGAGGAGCACCTGCGCATCCTCGACGAGCTCGGCGTCGCCACGCGCCGGGTGCGCCTGCCCCAGGACCTCGACGGCCTGGATGGGCTCATCCTGCCCGGCGGCGAGTCCAGTGCGATTGACAAGCTCGCCCGGGCTTTTGGCGTGGCGGAGCCGCTGCGGCAGACGCAGCTGCCGGTCTTCGCCACCTGCGCGGGGCTCATCTACAGTGCCCGCGAGCTGGAGAACCCTGCGCCGGGGCAGCAGACGCTGGGGCTTGTCGACGTCACCGTGCGCCGCAACGCCTTTGGCAACCAGCGCTTCTCCGAGGAGCGCACCGTGCCCGTCGCGATGGGGGAGGGCACGCTCGAGGTGGAGGCAAGTTTTATCCGCGCGCCCATCGTCACCCGCGTGGGCGACGGGGTGGAGGTGATCGCCACGGTCGCTGGCGCGGATGGCGATGTGGTGGTGGGCGTGCGCCAGGGAGGCGTTACCGCCTTGAGCTTCCATCCGGAAGAAAACGGCGATTCACGCCTGCATGCCGCGTGGCTAGAAAGTTTATAAGCGCCGAGGAGTGGTCTGGGATACATTAAAGGCTAACCGCCTGACAGATCACACCCCGAAAGGCTTGCCGTGAGCACACCCGCCCCAGAAGTCGTCCGCGAAGATATCCGATTCCTCGGCCGGGTGCTCGGCCGGGTTATCGCCCAGCAGGAGGGCGAGGACGTCTTCGACCTTGTCGAAGCTACCCGCCGCATGGCTTTCGACGTCGCGCATGGCGACGCCCAGCCGGAGGACCTCGTCGCCATCTTCCGCGACCTCGACATCACCAAGGTCAACCTGGTGGCCCGCGCGTTTAGCTACTTTGCGCTCATCGCCAACCTGGCGGAGGACTTGGACGACGAATCCGTCGAGGCGCCCGTCGCCCTGCGCAAGACCTTTGCCAAGCTCAAGGCCGAGGGTGTGGCTCCCGCCGACGCCGCCGCCACCGTCCGCGGCGCCCACGTCGCGCCCGTGCTCACCGCGCACCCCACCGAAACCCGCCGCCGCACCGTCTTCGATACCCAAACCCGCATCAAGAACCTGCTCAAGGAGTCCCACCGCGGCGGGGACATGGCGGCGATTGAAAAAGAGATGTACCTGCGCATGACCCTGCTGTGGCAAACCGCGCTCATCCGCATCGCCCGCCCGACCCTCGAGGATGAGGTGGACGTGGGCCTGCGCTACTACAAACTCTCGCTCCTCGACCAAGTCCCCGCCCTCAACCGTGCTATCCGCCACGCCATGCGCGAGACCTTTGGCCAGCAGCTACCTGATTCGCCCGTCGTGCGCCCAGGTTCCTGGATCGGCGGCGACCACGACGGAAACCCCTACGTCACCGAGCACACACTTACCTACGCCACCCGCAAAGCCGCGAAGATGGTCCTGCGCTATTACGAGGAGCAGCTCGCAGAGCTGGAGCGCGAGCTCTCGATGTCCGATCGCTACTCTTCCAGTTCCAAGGAATTGGGCGCGCTGGCCGACGCCTCCGGGAACACCGAAAAGTCCCGCGTCGACGAGCCCTACCGCCGCGCCATCTACGGCATCCGGCACCGCGTGAAGGAGACGCTCAAGGTGGTGAAGGGGGAGACGTCGGCAAGCGCGTATGCGTCGCCGGACGAGCTCAAGCGGGACCTGGACGTCATCGACCGCTCGCTGCGCCAATTCAATGATGACATCATCGCCGATGACCGCTTGGCGCGGTTGCGCTCCGCCGTGACGACGTTCGGGTTCCACCTGTATTCGCTGGACATGCGCCAGAATTCTGAGTCCTTCGAGAACGTACTCACCGAGATTTTCGCGGAGGCCAGCATCGCCGAGGAGTACCGCGCGCTGGGTGAGGACGACAAGGTTGCGCTGCTGGTGAAGGAACTGCAGACCAACCGCCCACTGCTCTTCCCGGACGCCGAATTCAGCGAGAATACCGCCAAGGAGCTCGGAATCTTCCGGGCGGCGGCACGGGCGGTGCGGGACCTGGGGCCGGAATCGGTCTCGCACTGCATCATCTCCATGACCGGTACCGTCTCCGACATTCTCGAACCGATGGTGCTGCTCAAGGAAGTGGGGTTGAAACAGGTGGATGTGGTGCCGCTGTTTGAGACCATCGAGGACTTGCAGGCTGGCGCGGGGATCCTGGAAAAACTGTGGGCGGTGCCGGTCTACCGCGAGCACCTGCGCTCGCGCGGTGATATCCAGGAAGTCATGCTGGGCTACTCCGATTCCAACAAGGACGGCGGCTACCTGCAGGCGAACTGGGCGCTCTACGACGCCGAACTGGAGCTTGTGGAGCTGTGCGCGCGGCACGGCGTGGAGCTGCGCCTCGCGCATGGCCGCGGTGGCGCGGTTGGTCGCGGCGGCGGCCCCACCTATGACGCGATTTTGGCCCAGCCAAAGGGCGCGGTGGCGGGAGCAGTGCGCATCACCGAGCAGGGCGAGGTCATCTCCGCGAAGTACGGTGCCCCAGAGACCGCGCGCCGCCACCTGGAGGCCTTCGTCTCGGGTGCCCTGGAGGCCTCCCTGCTGGATACTGAGCCCATTGCGAACCCGGAGCGTGCCTACGAGATCATGCGCGAGCTGGCTACTTTAAGTGGCGCGGCGTATCGCCAGCTTGTCGACGACCCCGGCTTCATCTCCTACTTCACCCAGTCCACGCCCCTGCACGAGATCGGTGAGCTCAATCTGGGCTCGCGCCCGACCTCCCGCAAGCAGACCACCGCGATTACGGACTTGCGCGCGATTCCGTGGGTGCTGTCGTGGTCGCAGTCCCGCACGAACATCCCCGGTTGGTTCGGCGTGGGCAGCGCGGTGACGTCCTGGGTGGCTCAAGGTGGAGGCAGTGCAGCGGGCAACGTAGCGGGCGAGGATGCGGAGGCGCGGTGGGAGGAGCTTAGCGAGCTCTACCGCACCTGGCCCTTCTTCCGATCCGTGTTCGCCAACATGGCCCAAGTCATGGCGAAGGCGGAGATGCAGCTCGCGCGCCTGTATGCCAACCTTGTCGACGATAAGGCCACCGCCGACCGAATCTTTTCCCTCATTTCCGAGGAATTCGAGCGCACCCGAAAAGTCTACCTGCAGGTCACCGGCAACGCGGATCTGGTCAGCGAGAACCAACGCCAAGCGCGCTCGCTCAAGCGCCGCTACCCGTACCTGCTGCCGCTCAACGCCGTCCAGCTGGAGCTGCTGCGCCGCTATCGCCAGGGCGATGACCAATTCCTCGTGTCCAAGACCATCCAGGTCACGATGAACGGCCTGGCCACCGCGCTGCGCAACGCAGGTTAATCAGGCACACCGAAGCCCCCGTCAGGAGAAGCTCTCCAGCGGGGTTTCGGGCCGGCGATTAGTTGAAGGGGCTGGTGAAGACCGGGGAGGCGTCGTAAGGCGGCAGCCACGCGGGGCGCCCGCCGATGCGGTCCATCCTGCCGCGCGAAGGCGGGGCAGCGGGGTCATCGTCGTTGACTCCGTTGTGGTACGGGCACAGCGGCACCAGGTTGAGGATGTTGGTTGGTCCACCGCGGGCCCACGCCACGATGTGGTGAATCTGGCACTTTTCGAAGGGTACCTTGCAGCCTTTCCACGCGCAGCAGGGATTCTCCGCGGCCAGCGCCAGACGCTGCTTGCCAGTGGCGAAGCGCTGGAAGCGGAAGACATCGAGCGGGCCGTGCTCGCGGCTGACCGCCACGACGATGCCCTTGTCCAACATCGCGCGCTCGACGAGCTGCGAGCCGGTCATCGTCGCCCCATCGGTGGTGCGGACGATAAATTCCTCGCCGTCCTTGTCGGTGTTGCCCTTGAGTAGCTCGGCATAGTCGTCGACCTGCAGGACAGCCATCGCTGTCACCTCGGTCTTGACGCCGCCCCCCTCGAGGTTTTCCAGGAAGCTCGCGCCGGGGCGTTCCTGGTCGATGCCCTTGAAGACACCGGTAAGCTCCAGCGAATCTGCCGTCACAGTGAGCGTGGCCAGACCGTTGTCGTGCTGGGTGAGCTTGGCGCGCTCGGCGTACGTGCGGGGCGCGCGCATCTCACGCAAGCGCTTGCGCGCGACGTTTTCCACCAGCTCCGCGCTGGTCTGGCACAGCTCCACGCGCAGGTCCCAGGCCTTATTGTGGTCCCGGACCTTGGCCACGAAGGATTCGATGAGCTGCAAAGTGACCAAGCCGTGGCCGCGGGTGCGGGCGGCGTCGGCGGCGGTGCGTTGCTTGCGGGTGAAGCGGGTAGGTCCGAAGTAGGTGTGGTGGAGGGAGAGGAGCTGGGTGGCGTCGGCAGGCGCGGCTCCAAAGGCTACGAGGTCGGCTTCAGACAGGCCCGCGCACTCGGCCACCAGGTCAATAGCCCGGCCGAGTGCGGCGAAGAAGGTCTGAACTCTCATGAGCCTCAGACTAGAATCACTCCACCCCGCCCACCAGGGGCAGCGTGCACCGGCCGCGCAAACTGTGGATAACTAGCCCCGACTCAAGCTCCGGCGAGGCCGCGGCGCTTAAGCAGCGGGGCGAGGTCCTTATCGCGGC
Organism: Corynebacterium tardum; assembly: GCF_046717785.1. Classification (NCBI taxonomy): domain Bacteria; kingdom Bacillati; phylum Actinomycetota; class Actinomycetes; order Mycobacteriales; family Corynebacteriaceae; genus Corynebacterium; species Corynebacterium tardum. The sequence continues at coordinate 552,919 of NZ_CP177104.1, forward strand.
CGCGGAACTCGCGGTAGGCCTCGGTGAAGTCGCGGGATGCGCCCTTGGACAGGATGACCTCGCGGAACTTCTCGCCGGCGGCGCGCAGGTCCGACTGGCCCTTGAACCACTCGAAGCCGTCGGCGTCGAGGGCCTCGGCCCACAGGTAGGAGTAGTAGCCCGCGGAGTACCCGCCGGCGAAGATGTGATTGAAGTACGTCGAGCAGTAGCGCGGTGCGATGAGCGGGTTATCCAAGCCAGCAGCGCGCAGGGCTTCGGCCTCGAATTCGGCGACGGCCTCCGGAGTGGCCTCGAGTTCTGCAGCCTCGGCGGCGCTGAGCGAATGCCACGCCAGGTCGATGATCGATGCTCCCAAGTACTCCGAAGTGGCGAAACCCTGGCCGAACTCGGAGGCGGCGGTGATGGCGTCGAGAAGCTCGTCCGGGATGGGCTCGCCGGTCTCCACGTGCCGCGCGTACTCCTTGACCAAGCTCCTATCGAGCGCCCAGTTCTCGTTGATCTGCGAGGGGAATTCCACCCAGTCGCGGGGGACGTTGGTACCGGCGAAGGTGGGGTAGTAGACGTCGGAAAGCAGGCCGTGCAGGGCGTGGCCGAACTCGTGGAACACGGTGCGAACCTCGTCCATGCTGAGCAGCGGCTGCGAACCGTCGGCGGGCTTGGTAATACCCATGACGTTGACGATGACCGGCTTGCGCTGCAGTAGGCGCGACTGTCCCACGAACTCGCTCATCCACGCGCCGCCGCGCTTGGTGGGGCGCCCGAAGTAGTCGGTGAGCAGAAGACCGATTCCCATATCCCCGTGATTGACGTCTCCGTCAATCACCTCCCAGACGCGAACGCCCTCCGCGTAGCCCTCGAGGTCATCGCGTGGGGTGACGGTGATGCCGTAGAGGCGCTCAGCAGAAGCGAACACGCCCTTTTCCAGGACCTGGTCGAGGGGGAAGTATTTGCGCAGCTCGGCCTCGTCGAGGGAGAAGTCGCGGGCGCGGACCTTGGACTCCCAGTAGGGCCAGTCGGCGGCGGTAAAGCCTTGGCCGTTGAGGTCGGCCTCTTCGGCGAGGAGCTTCTGCTCGCCGGCGGCGTTGGCTGCGGCGGCGGGGGCGAGGTCGAAGAGCATGGCCCGGGCGGCGTCGGCAGTCGCGGCGGTTTCTTCGGCGATGACGTAGTCGGCATGCGTGGCGTATCCCAAGAGCTCAGCGCGCTCGGCGTGGAGTTGTACGGCCTCGATCAGCCCCGGGATGTTGTTCTCGGAGCCTCTGCTTGCCGACGCCTCATACAACCGCCCCCGCGCCTCCTCCCGCGCCAGGCGGCTGAGCTCCGACTGCACGGTCGGCAGCTCCAGGGGGAGGACATAGCCCTCGCGGCCTAGTGCTTCGGCATCGGCCTTGGCGGAGGCAATACGTTCTTTGGGCAGGCCGTCTAGTTCCTCCTCGGTGAAGGAGACCGCGCGCTCGCGGGTCGACGCCATGAGGTTGCGGCCGAATTCCTCCGAGAGCGCGGACAGGCGCTGGTTGATCTCGGATAGGCGGGCCTTGCCGGCCGCGTCCAGGTCGGCGCCCTTGCGCGCGAAGGTGCGCAGGAGGTGGTCGTGGAGGCGCTGGCCTTCCGCGTCGTCGGCAGGCGGCGTGGCCTCCTTGAGCCGCGCGTAGAGCACCTCGTTCTGGTACATCGCGTCCATGTGCGCGGCCAGGCGCGGGTAGATGTCGGCGGCGATGTCCTCCATCTCCTCCGTGACGTCTGTGCCGGAGAGGTTGCCGAAGACCGCCATGACGCGGTCGAGGTCCTGGCCGGAACGCTCGAGCGCCACGACGGTGTTTTCCCACGTGGGGTCGGCGGGGTTATCGGTGATGGCGGCGATCTCGGCGTCGTGAAGCGCGAGTGCTTCGTCGAAGGCGGGGCGGTAGTGCTCGACCTTGATGTCCGCAAAGGGCGGGAGCTGGTAGGGCAGCGTGGAGGGAGTCAGCAGTGGGTTAGTCATAAGAAACTACCGTACCTATGCCTCCTGCTCTATGTGATGGCATTCACTAGTTTCTTCTGTCGTGGCGTGTGGATGAGGATGGCATCGAGAACCAGGAACGCCGCCAAGGTGATTCCTAAGAGCGGCAGGAAGACGCCCACGGTGGCTGCAAACAGCGCGCCCAACCCTGTGGTGGCCCAGCTGAAGTGGGCAGTCGGGAGGAAGCGCGGGCGACGTTTCCACCACATGTAATAGCCCAGCACCACGAGGGCGGCGGTGGCGAGGCCCAGGGCGAGCAGCGCGATCTGCAGTGGCAGCCCGAACATGATTCCCATGTGGAGGTAGATGCCCCAGCTGCTGAGCTTGCTAAACAGCGGCAGGCTGGAGAAGGGCTGGCGGTCGATGACCTCTCCGGTGGCGCCGTCTACGGAGACCGCGTCGGAGGTGGTGCGCCATTCCACCCACCGTTCGCTGACCTGCCAGGCGGAGTGGGCGTCTTCCGGCGGGTACAGGCGCAGCGGTCCGGTCAGCCCTTCGGCGCGGCCGGTGGCGAGGACGCGCTCGGCGTCGGCAGCCACGCTTATGCTTGACGACGCCCCTCCAGCCCCATGTCCTGCATGTCCTTCATGCCGGGTGTGCTCATGTGTTTCAGCGGTGGTGCCGGGGAGGGCAGTCTCGATGGGAGTGGCCTTCCACTGCATGCGCTCGACGAGGGAATCGACGTTGTCGCCGGCCAGACCTGACCAGGTAATACCGGTGGCAGACAGGCCAAGCAGACCGATAAAGATCCAGGCGCCAATAGTGGAGTGTAGGCGGGTGACCTTCCAGCGGGCCGAGCGCTTGGGTTGCTGTTGCGCGGCGTTCGCGGTTGCTTTGTTCTTCGGGCGGCGGCGAATCCACCACATGTAGAGGCCTCCGCACGCCATGACCCACAACCAGGAGGCTGCTAGCTCCGAGTAGAGCTCACCGACCTTGCCCAAGTGGAAGCTTTCGTGCAGGGAGGAAATCCAGCGGCGCAGCGGCATCTCGCCTATGCCGGAGTAGGTGGGGTAGTCCCCGATGATCTTGGCGGTTGCGGGGTCGATGAAGACGGTGCGCTGCAGGCTTTCATCGATGCTGTCATCGGACACCAGTACGCGCGTGGAATCTGTCGGTGTCGTGGCCGGCCACACCTGAGTGACCGGCATGTCTGGGTGCTCGTGTTGCGCGGCTTGGATTTGTTCCTCCAAGCTCAGTGGCTTCTCCACGGTAGGCACCGTCAATACGTCGTGGTAGACGACTTTCTCCAGGGAGGGTGCCACGGCATAAAGACAGCCGGTCAGGGCCGCGATGAGGATGAAGGGGCCGACGAACATGCCGCCGTAGAAGTGGATGCGCTGAATAAACGATCGCAGAGCCGTCCGACTCATAGGTAGTGCTCTTTCGGGGTCTATCGATTAGGGCCCCTGCTGAACGTTCGCGGGGCGTTCAGGAAGGGCGATGGACAGGTGCTGATATCAACTGCACTAGTAGTCGGAGGCGATGGTTTCTCGGTTCCCAAGTATTGAAAAACTTTTTAACTAACTGGGGGCCTCGGTGTGAAAAGCAAGAAAAGCTAGAACTCGAGATTGAAAGAGGCGAAGCCGCCATAACCGTCAGGAATTCCTGTGGCTGCGATGGTGTGCGTAGTGGAGTTTTGGTTGACATCAACATACAGAGCAAAGGCGGCCGAAATGTGGTTTTCGGTGCTGTCTATGTCTTGGCACTCGAGCCGAGTCAGGCTGATTTCGCCCGCCCCGAGACGGAGTTTGTTACGAAAGACATCGGGCTGGTTTTCCAACAAGGAACGAAGACTCCGCTCGGCTTCTTTCACCACGGTGGCCGGTTCGATGAAGAAGAGCTCCTGCAAAATGTCGTGGGTGGGCAGGTCTGCAGCGTGGGCAGGAAGGAGCGTCCCAGTCTCCGCATTCAGGCGGTAGGAGGCGGTGCGCTGTCGGCCGTTCCACAGCATGGTGAGGTCGAGGAGGTCGGCGTTGCCACGCTTGATAGCGACCACCGGGTGTCCCACCGCCGCAGGCACCTCAGCGGAGACGGGGAGGAACGCAACGGTGTCGAGGCTTTGCGCCGTGCGGCGCGCGGTGGCGAGGTAGCTTTCCCAGGACTGATCCGGGCGGCGCAGGGGAAGAATCGGGTGACTGGGAAGCGAGAGCTCCACCTGGCGGATGAGCGCGTGGGCCAGGTGCGGGTCGGCTGCAGCCACGACGAAGACGCTGCCGGGCGTTAGCGGCGGGAAGAACTCGCGCATCTCAGGAAACGGGTACATGGCAGTTCCGGATCAGTGTCGTGCGGTGAAGAGGAGATATTCCACGGCGTCGGCGGGCAGGTCGGGGCGCCACCGTTCAAGGGCGGCATGGACAGAGGCGAGGTAGAGCTCGTACTCGGTGGTGCGCCAGCCGCTGTGGATGGTCCAGCCCATGGCTTGGGCGACGAAGCGATCCAGAATCAGTGGGGTGACCTCGCCGGGGCGCGGCGGGTGGCTGAAATACAGCAGCTTGGTGAAACATGCAGGTCCCAGTCCAGGCACGCGCCGCCCGCGACCGGAGTCGCTGTTGTTGAAATAGCGGTACGCGGCCACGGGGTCGGCGGGCATGCCGGCGATGGCATCGAGGAGTTTGCCAGTATCAGTGGGGCTGGCCAGTGGGGTCATGACGCGGTAGCGCATCAGCCCCTTGGTGCCGGTTCCCCAGGCGGCGAGGGTGGCGAAGAAGGACAGAATCTCCGCCGGAGAATCGAGGCGCTCGGCGGCCGCAAACACCTGGCGGCGCGTCAGCGTCCCGCGGGATGAATCGGTGTCAAACACCGCGGGCGGAGGACCCAGGTGGGGATGCTGAGACCACGCCGTGCGCCACCCGGCGGCGTCGAAAGCGACGTGGTGGTTGAGGACGTCCTCGTAGGAAAACGACGACGCCGCGCGCTCCACAACGGAGTAGATACGCGCGGCGGTCGGAAACACGAGGAGACGAAGAACTACTTCTTCAGGCCGTCAATGATCTCGTTGAAGGCAGCGACTGGGCGCATGACCTCGGCCAGCTTCTCCTCGTTCGGGGCGTAGTAGCCGCCGAGGTCGACGGGGGAACCCTGGACGTCGAGAAGCGCCTGCTCAATCTCGCCCGCCTTGGCCTCGAGGGCCTCAGCGACCGGCTTGAAGGCCTCGGCCAGCTCGGCGTCGTCAGTCTGCGCAGCCAGCTCCTTGGCCCAGTTGAGGGTCAGGAAGAAGTGGGAACCGCGGTTGTCGTTCTCGCCCACCTTGCGGGACGGGGACTTGCCCTCATCCAGCAGGGTCTCGGTGGCCTTGTCCAGGGCTGCAGCCAGGACGCCTGCCTTGGCGTTGCCGTTGGTGTTGTGCTCGTGGCGGAAGGACTCAGCCAGGGCCAGGAACTCACCGAGGGAGTCCCAACGCAGGTGGTTCTCCTCCTCAACCTGCTGGACGTGCTTCGGGGCGGAGCCGCCGGCGCCGGTCTCGAACAGGCCGCCGCCTGCCATGAGTGGAACCACGGACAGCATCTTGGCGGAGGTGCCCAGTTCGAGGATGGGGAAGAGGTCGGTGTTGTAGTCACGCAGGACGTTACCGGTGACGGAGATGGTGTCTTCGCCCTTGCGGATGCGCTCGACCGAGGTCTTGGTGGCGGTGACCGGGTCCTCGATAGAGATGTCCAGGCCCTCGGTGTCGTGGTCGGCCAGGTACTTCTTGACCAGCTCGATGAGGTTGGCGTCGTGGCCGCGCTCCGGGTCGAGCCAGAAGATGGTCTTCATGCCGGACAGGCGAGCACGGTTGACAGCCAGCTTGACCCAGTCCTGGATCGGGGCGTCCTTGGTTTGGCAGGCGCGCCAGATGTCACCCTCCTCCACGTCGTGGGAGATGAGGACCTCGCCCTGGGAGTTGCGAACCTCGACGGTGCCGGCTTCCGGCACCTTGAAGGTCTTGTTGTGGGAGCCGTATTCCTCGGCCTTCTGAGCCATGAGGCCGACGTTCGGGACAGTACCCATGGTGGTCGGGTCGAAGGCGCCGTTTTCCTTGCAATCCTCGATAACGGCCTGGTAGACGCCGGCGTAGGAGGAATCCGGGATGACGGCGAGGGTGTCCTGCTCCTCGTCGTTCTTATTCCACATGTGGCCGGAGGTGCGGATCATGGCGGGCATCGAGGCGTCAATAATGACGTCGGAAGGCACGTGCAGGTTGGTGATGCCCTTGTGGGAGTTGACCATGGCGAGGTCGGGGCCGTCGGAAAGCGCGGCATCGAAGGCCGCCTTGATTTCTTCGCCGTTGTCCAGGTTCTTCAGGCCCTCGTAGATAGCGCCCAGGCCGTTCTCGCCGTTGAGGCCGGCAGCCAGCAGCTCCTCGCCGTACTTGTCATACACATCGGCGAAGAAGGCGCGGACGACGTGGCCGAAGAGGATGGGGTCAGAGACCTTCATCATGGTGGCCTTCAGGTGGGTGGAAAACAGCACGCCTTCTTCCTTGGCGCGCTTGACCTGTGCGATGAGGAACTCATCTAGGGCCTTGGCGGACATGAAGGTGCCGTCGATGACCTCACCCTTGAGAACCGGCAGCTTCGGCAGCAGGGTCTGCTCGCCGTCGGCGGTCTTCAGGACGATGGACAGGGTGTCCTCGTTGTCCAGAATGACGGACTTCTCATTGTGGCGGAAGTCGTTGTCCGCCATGGTGGCAACGTTGGTCTTGGAGTCCTTGGACCACTCGCCCATGCGGTGCGGGTGCTTCTTCACAAAGTTCTTCACGGCCTCCGGTGCGCGGCGGTCGGAGTTGCCCTCACGCAGCACCGGGTTAACGGCGGAGCCCTTGACGGAATCGTAGCGGGCAGCGATGTCCTTTTCTTCCTCGGTGGAAGGATTATCCGGGTAATCAGGCAGGTCGTAGCCGGCAGCCTGCAGCTCGGCGATGGCCTTCTTTAGCTGCACCAGGGAAGCGGAAATATTCGGCAGCTTGATGATATTTGCTTCCGGGGTCTTGGCCATCTTGCCCAGCTCCCCTAGGGCGTCTTCGACCTTCTGCTCCTCGGTCAGGCGCTCTGGGAACTGCGCGGCGATGCGGGCGGCCAGCGAGATATCGCGGGTTTCCACGTCGATGCCAGCGGTGGAAGCGAAGGCCTCCACAATGGGCTTGAGGGAGTAGGTCGCCAGCAGCGGCGCCTCATCGGTACGGGTCCACGTAATCTTTGCCATGATTCTCCTAATTAACGTTGGAAAATTGTTCAAGTGCCCAGATTACCGATTTTGTGGGCGGCATGTGGGCCAGTTTGCTGATAGTGATCCCCCATTTGCGCCCCTTGAAAAGGGTTGCGTGGCCGCTGTCACCCATGCGCGGGAGGGGTGGAGATATTCACGAGCCCCCCGCTGCGAGCATGCTGCAGTCGCGCACTGGGTGTACCCTCACACCCCATGAAAATCATCGATGAGCTCAGCCCGCGCAGCGCACACGAACACCGCATTCGCCGCCGTCCGCTGCCGTTGCAAACGGAGATTACCGCCCGCCGCCGCGCCATCGTCATGGTGGCCATGGCCCTGGGCGCGTTTGCCATCGGCACGACGGAGTTTGTGTCCATGGGCCTGCTGCCGCTCATCGCGGATGATTTTGGCATTTCGGAAGAAAACGCCTCCACGCTCATCACCATCTATGCGATGGGCGTGGTGGTCGGCGCCCCGCTGATTGCGGCTTTTACCGGCAAGCTCCCGCGCCGCCGCTTAATCTTGCTGCTCATCGGCTTCCTCGTGGTGGGCAATCTGCTTTCGGTCTTGGCGCCGAACTACGCCATCCTCATGGTGGCGCGCTTTATTGCGGGCATGCCGCACGGCGCTTATTTCTCCGTGGCTAACCTTTCTGCCGCATCCATGGCTCCTCCCGGCGGCCGCGGCAAGGCCATGGCTTATGTGGGCATGGGCCTGGCCATCGCCACGGTGATTGGTGTACCGGCCGCCCAAGCCCTCGGCTCCGCGCTGGGCTGGCAGGCTGCCTACCTGGTGGTCGTGGCCTTGGGCATTGTCACCGCCATTGCGTTGTTCTTCCTGATGCCGCACATGACAGAGATGAAACAGACCGATATCCGCACCGAATTTGGGGCGTTCAAGAACAGCCAGGTGTGGTTCACCGTCATCATGGGCGTGGTCGGCTTTGGCGGCATGTTCTCCGTCTATACCTATATTTCGTGGACCATGACCGAGGTCGCCGGCATGGACCAGAACCTCATCTGGGTGGTGCTTATGGCCTATGGCATCGGCATGACCATCGGCAATGCCTTCGGCGGCTGGCTTGCTGACCGCAATCTGGAGTTTGGCATTATCTTTGCCCTGGCCTGCCTCATCGTTATCCTCACGGCCTTCTACTTCCTCTCCGGCCACGCCATCCCCGCTACCTTGTGCTTTGGCTGCGTAGCGTTTATGGGCTCCACCTTGGTGCCTTCGCTGCAGCTGCGCTTGGTGCATGTGGCTGGCGACGCCCAGACTTTGGCCGCAGCCCTCAACCAGTCCGCGCTGAATATCGCGAATGCGGCCGGTGCGACCATTGGCGGCGCCGTGGTGGGTGCGGGCCTGGGCTACTCCGCCCCGGCGCTGGCGGGTGCCGGCCTGGCGGCTGCGGGTTGCCTGGTGTGGGCTGCAACGATGTGGGATAAAAAGCGTCTTGCTCGCCGCGCCTAGGCATACCGATATGCTGTTGGCATGACCCTTACCATCGCGAGCGTTAACGTCAACGGAATCCGCGCTGCGTGCAAGCAGCGCAATGAAAATAACCCCGGTATGAACGCCTGGCTAGAGGAGACTCCGGCCGAAATCGTGCTCATGCAAGAGGTGCGCGCAACCCCGGAGCAGGCCGAAAAGGCCTTGGCCCCAGCCCTGGAGGCGGGATGGCACTTAGCGCTTGCCGACGCCGCCGCAAAGGGCCGCGCCGGCGTCGGTATCCTGTCTCGCACCCCGCTTGCCGACGTCGAAGTGGGCTTCGGCTCCTTTACCGACGCCGGCCGCTGGATTGCGGCTACCACCCGCGATATTCGCGTCGCCTCCTTGTACTTGCCTTCCGGCGATACCGGTTCGCCGAAGTTGGATGAAAAGTACCGCTTCTTGGACGAGTTCCAGGAAATTCTGGCGAAGAACGCGGCGCGGACGAACTCCGATGGCAGCCCCGCCGACATGGTCATCGGCGGCGACTGGAATATCTGCCACCGCGCCCAGGACCTGAAAAATAATAAGGCCAACGAAAAGAAGGCCGGCCACCTGCCGGAAGAACGCGCCTTCATGGATCACGTCTTTGGCGCGTTCCCGGATGCTGAGCCGCAGGAAAAGAAGAACCTGGGGCAGTGGCAGGGTGTGGTCGAGTACGCCGGCGGCGAGCCGTGGTCCCCGGCCGCAGATCCGCAGTGGTTCGACGTCGCCCGCCGCCTGCACCCAGAAGAAGATGGTCCCTATACCTGGTGGACCTACCGCGGCCAGGCATTTAATAACAACGCCGGGTGGCGCATCGATTACCAGGCGGCCACCCGCCCGATGCTGGAGCGCGCGCAGCGCACCTGGGTGGATAAGGCTCCTACCGTGGAGCAGCGCTGGTCCGACCATTCCCCACTGCTGGTGGAGTACCGCTGATGACGCCACTATTTACCGTCCTGTATGTAGTTGGTATTACGGCCGAGTCCATGACCGCCGCCTTGTCCGCCGGCCGCCAAAAGCTCGATCTATTCGGCGTCACCATGATTGCCTCCATGACGGCGCTGGGCGGCGGCACGGTGCGCGATATGATCCTCGATGACCCTCCCTTTACCTGGGTTGAGCATCCCATTTATTTGGTGATCGTCATCGTGGCGGCCGTGGTGACGGTAGGCATGTCCTTCCTCATGCACTACTTCCGCCACCTCTTCCTGATCTTGGATGCCCTGGGGCTCGCGGTCTTTTCGGTGCTGGGCACCCAAATCGCGGTCCACCTGGGACATGGGTTCATTATTGCCTCGGTGTCTGCAGTGATTTCCGGCGTCTTTGGCGGCGTGCTGCGTGACCTGCTTTCAGATCGCATTCCGCTGGTCTTTTCCGGCGAGTATTATGCCGCCATCTCGCTGTTGGCCGCGGCGCTGTTTATGGCGCTCTACCACGGCGGCTTGGCTGAGGAACCGGCCGCGATTATCACCGCCTCTGTGTGTTTCATCGCCCGCTTGGCTGCGATTTACTTCAAGAAAGGCCTGCCCGTCTTCGAATATCGTGATGCCGAACAGCAGATGGACCCGCGCCTGCGTTTGTCCGCGCGCATCGTGCGCGATGGCGCCCGCAAAGCCAAGCGCAAGGCGGGCGCGGCCACGCGCTATGCCAGCCCCATCACGCGCCCGCTGACTAGGCCTTTAAGTCGCTCGTTTAAGAACAAGACACGAGCTTTTTCTACTGCGGCAGAGGGGGCGGACTACGACGATTTTTCGAGCAACCGCATTGCGCGCCGGCCGAAGCAACAGTGGATTACGCGGCCGAGCGGTCGGCACTCGCCAGGGGCGAGGGGAGTAAACGTGGAGCAGCAGTGGAGCTTTAATAAGGAGGACGTCGGCAAGCGCAAGGCGCCCAAGCACAAGCAGTAGTGCTATTATGGTTAGGTCAAAAAATTCAGTAATCTGCAACGGAGAAAGTTCATGGCTCGCGCAATTATTTCTTTCGTCCTCGGCGCTGTAATCCTCGGCCTGAGCATCTGGTGGTGGACCGTTGTTGGTCCGTCCTTCGCTTTCCTCGGCCCCATCGTGCTCATGGGCGTGGGCGGCGCGCTGATGGTATCCGGTTGGGCCATCCTGATGGACGTGGTCAGCCCGACCTCCCGCAAGCTCTAAAATCCTTGCGCCGCATCCCTTGCCCAATCGGGCAGGGGATTTTTCGATCCCTCGCTCAGGCGGCGCCGGGGAAGGATGTGAACCGTGCGTCGGGGCTAGGGGGTAGGATAAGGCACCATGACTGCAGACAATTCCACCGTTTCCCGTGTCCTGTCCGGTATCCAACCCACCGCTGATTCCTATCACCTGGGTAATTACCTGGGAGCGCTCAAGCAGTGGATTGACCTGCAGGAGAGCTACGAGGCTTTTTATTTCATCCCGGACCTGCATGCCATCACGGTGGAGCAGAACCCGGAGGAGTTGCGCCACCGCACCATCGCGGGCGCCGCGCAGCTTATCGCCCTGGGCATTGACCCGGCGAAGTCCACGCTGTTCGTGCAGTCGCACGTGCCCGCCCACACGGAGCTGACCTGGGTGCTGCAGTGCCTGACTGGTTTCGGCGAGGCCTCCCGCATGACCCAGTTCAAGGATAAGTCCGCCAAGCAGGGCCAAGACCGCACCACCGTGGGCCTGTTTACCTATCCCATGCTCATGGCCGCCGACATCCTCCTGTACTCCCCGGATTACGTGCCGGTGGGCGAGGACCAGCGCCAGCACCTGGAGCTCACCCGTAACTTGGCGGAGCGTTTTAATAACAAGTATGGCGAGGTCTTCCGCGTCCCGGAGGCCTTCATCCCGGAGGGCTCGGCCAAGATCTACGACCTGCAGGAGCCGACCTCCAAGATGTCGAAGTCGGGCGCGAACCCGAAGGGCATTGTCAATCTTCTCGATGCACCGAAGACCTCCGCCAAGCGCATCAAGTCCGCCGTGACCGATGACCTGGGCGTGGTGGCCTTCGACCGGGACAAGCAGCCGGGCGTATCCAACCTACTGGCCATCCAGTCGGCGCTGACGGGTGAGGCTATCGACGCTCTCGTGGACAAGTACGCCGGCCAGGGCTACGGCCACCTCAAGGTCGATACGGCCGAGGCACTCGAGGCGTTTACCACCCCGCTCAAGGCCCGCTACGACGAGCTGATGGAGGACCGCGGAGAGCTCGAGCGCATCCTGGCGCAGGGCGCTGAGCGCGCCACAGAGATTGCCACCCCGCTGGTAGACAAGGTGTACGAGGCCGTGGGCTTCCTCCCAGCACGCCGGGGCTGAGTTGGATAGCATAGTCGGTTAGCATATGAGGGACGCTTAACTGACAACACAAAAGGGGTTTGCCCGTGGCACCATCGACTCGACCCGATGAGAAAAAGACCGACGACTACGGCATCGAGCGCGCCCACGCCGACGAGCCGGGTGCGGTAGACAAGGTCCGTGAGAAGTCCGGCTTTGTCGACCACATCATGAAGATGCTGGACCGCTACGGCAGCCAGGGCGGCAACCAGTTCGCCGCGGGCATCACTTATTTCTCGGTGCTGGCCATCTTCCCCATCTTCATGCTCGTGGTAGCAGTGACGGCCACGGTCCTGGCTAACCGCCCGGACCTCATGGCGGATCTGGAGCAGCAGATTTCGGACTCCGTGTCCGGTGACCTGGGCAACTCCATCACGGAACTGCTCCACACCGCGATTGAGCAGCGCGCCGCCATGTACGGCATCGGTGGCCTGACCACCCTATGGTCCGGCCTGGGTTGGATGAATAACCTGCGCATCGGCATCTCGGCGATGTGGAACCTAGACCCCAACGACGCCCCGGGCAACTTCTTCACCAAGAAGCTCGGCGACCTGTTGGGTCTGATCGGCCTGCTCGTGGCGATGATCATCGCCTTCGGCGTGACTGCGGCGGGCTCCTCCGGACTGACCCAAAAGATTTTCGAGCAGGTCGGCATCGATTCCTTTCCCGGCATGGATGCAGTCATCGTCCTGGCCGGTATTGCCATCGGCCTCATCGCCAACTTCTTTGTCTTCTGGTGGATGGTGGCCTTCCTGCCGCGCACAAAGGTGCCCACCAAGTCGGGCCTTATCGGTGCCGCCATCGGTGCCGTGGCCTTCGAGCTGATCAAGCAGCTATCCACCGTTATCATGTCCTCGGCTGCGGGCAACCCGGCCGGCGCGGTCTTCGGCCCAGTCATCGTCCTCATGGTGGTCATGTACCTGGTCTGGCGCGTGGTCCTGTACGTCTCCGCGTGGACGGCGACGACCCATGAGTCCCTGGAGCTCCTCGAGCCGCCGGTACCGGATCAGGCGGTCATCCGCGTGCGCACCGAAGTCAAGCAGGGGCCGAACGCCGGCGTCGCGCTGGGTGCGGGCGCTGCCCTCGGCGCCGCTGCGGCCGGCGCGTGGGCGCTGTTGCGCCGCAAGTAGCACCGCACACAAACTCTCTCCCGAGCCCCATCTGTTCAGAAAGGTTCTCCTGTCATGCTGCCCGCTACTCCCGCACCGAACCTGTACGGGTACTTCCTGGTTGATTCTCGCTCCACCTCCCGCGAACTCAGCGTGAAGTTGGCGGCGGCGGACATCCAGCTGGCAAATACCGGCTACCTCCCGGAGGACCAGCGCCGCCAGGAGTTGGAGATCGCCTCGAAAATCCTGTGTGAGCCCTCCATGCGCGCGAGCTACGACCAGGAAATCGAACGCGGCTTCCAACCCACGTGGGCGCAGCTGGAGCAAGTCGCGGAGACGGGGCGGTGGCCGCAGCAGGCGCCGCAGCCCGGCTACGGTGGCGGTCCGGCCGGAGCTAGCGCGGCCTTCGGGGCGTCGGTCCCGGTGGCGGCGTCGGCGCATCCGGAGCGCGCCAGCGGCGGAGAGCGGGCCACGATGGCCATCCTGGACTTCGTCCTCGCCAGCATCGTGGCCTCGCTCTTCGGCGCCGCGACCACCCCGACTTCCGCCGAAAGCGGGAGCCTGGCTGCATTTGTCATGGCGGTCGTCGTCGTGGCGTACTTCGTTGGCTTCGAGGTTATCCTCGGCGCGACGCCGGGCAAGATGCTCTTCGGGTATACGGTGCGAAACGCCACCACCCACGACAAGCTCACGTGGGGCCAGAGCATCCAGCGCAACTGGTGGCGCGTGGCGGGCCTGGTCCCGGCGGTGGGGCCGCTGATTTCACTCCTGGCCGGGCTCTACCTCATCACCACGATTGGGCCGAACACGCAGCTGCAAGGCAAGCAGGACCGCATGGTCAACGCCGAAGTAGCGAAAAAGTAGCTACCGCCACAACCAGGAGAGCCACCAGCGCGGTAATGAGCCAGCCGGCCCAGCTCTGTACGGAATCGAGTGACGAGGAGGCGTCGGCAGGCGCGGCCGCGGCATTCGGAGCAGTACTGGGAGCGGGCGCTGCTGACGTCGGGGTGACAGAATCCGACTGGGCGCTGAAGTCCGCGAGCTCACCCACGCCGTCGCCCGGGTCTACGTCACTGGCCTCCCGCAGGAGCATCTGCGCCTGCTCCCACGCGCGGAAGCCGTGCTCCACGGTGGTGTCCAGAATGACCGCCTGGAGGCGGCGCCCATCGTGGTCAATCGCGCCCACGAACGTGTGGTGTGCGTCTTCCGTGTAGCCGGTCTTTCCACCGATCCCCTCCGGATCGTTGAGGTACAGGCCATTGTCGTTCCACAGCTCGTAGCCGGGAAGATCCTTCCATCCGGGGAAATCCACGTGCTCGGTATCGACAATCCGCGCGAAGGTCTCGTTGGAAAATGCCGCGCGGTAAATGAGCGAGATGTCCGCGGCGGACGTCGACATGCCGGCGGCATCGAGGCCGTGGTAGCTCGCCGCCACGGTGGAGCGCGTGCCCAGCTTCTTCGCCAACTCGTTGACCTTCTTCAGCGCGACCTCGTCCCCGCCCAGTGCCTGGGCCAGCGCGTGGGCGGCATCGTTGCCGGAGGCCATGAGCAGGCCTTCGAGGAGCTGCTCGACAGTGTAGGTGCCATCGGGGCCGATGCCGACGGCGGAGCCTTCCACGGAGGCGTCGTCCAGCGTGGCGGTGATGCGGCGGTCCAGGGGTAGCTCGTCGATGGCCACGAGCGCCAGCAGCGCCTTGATGATGGAGGCCGGGCGGTAGCGCCCGTTGGGGTCCTTCATCGCGATGATTTCACCGGTATCGATGTCACTGACCATCCACGCCGAGGCCACGACGTCCTTGTTGACGTTGAACCCCCGGGGCACGCTCACCCCGCACGGTGCGCCCTCCACCGCGGGCAGGGGAGTGGGGGTCTCCTGACCAGGTGCCAGGCGCTCCGACGTTGTGACGGGTTCAGCCGGCACGAGCGAGTGTGGGCAGGAGTCCGTATCGGGGGCTTCGGTGCGGATGGCGGAAGACTCTTCGGACTCCTCCGCCAGCGCAACGGGCGGGCAGGTTAAGGCGAGCGCGGCCAGGAGGGCAGGGACGCGAGTGAGACAGCGGTGCATAACATGCTTCATCCTAGACCGCGCCCTAGTATGAACCCCATGCATGACGCACCATTAATTAGCCCTGAAAACAAAGATTCCGGTGCCGAGATCTTCGCCGGACTGCCCAAGGTGGCGCTGCTGTCACCGTTGCCTGCCGACGCCGCGACGGCCGACGCCCTCCGCGAGGCCACCCGCGCGCACGTGGAAGCGCTGCTAAACGACCACGTGGTGTACGCCGAGCTGCGCTTGACTGTCGACGCTTTCCCTTTCCCGCCCGCCGAGGCCATTGCTGCGGCAGTGCAGGGCATGGACGTCGAGGGCATCGATGCTCGCCTTATCGTGACCGGCGAACTGAGTGAGCCGGCCGTCGGCGTGGCGGCGCGCAACGCGGGCGCGGTGGAGGCCGCGGAGAAGCTTCGCGGCGAGTTCGTGCCGTGGGAGGCGGATGTGGCGTCCTTCGAGGAGGCCGTCGCCGCCGTTCAGGCGGGGGCCACCCGCCTGGTTCACGCGACTGACCTGGTGGATGACTTCGGCGCTGACCTGGACGGCATCCGCCCCGGGAAGGCCTCCTCCTGGGTGCGCGACCGCCGCATCCCCCTGGTCTTCGCCCCGCTGGCGGAGCTGCCGGATGAGTTGAGCGATCACCCCCTGCCGCTGCTGCAGCAGCTGGGTTTTACGTGCGTGGTGGCCGGCGAGGTGCTCAGCGACGTCTTCGTCGCGCTCAGCGAGACCTTTGGCTACGGGCTGGAGGAATTCTTCGATCTGACCATCAAGGCCATCGAGAACTCTTTTGCTAGCGAGGAGGACCGCCAGCGTCTCATCGAGGAGCAGATCCTGCCCGCCTACGAGGAGCTCGCGGACCCCGAGTTTGCCGAAGATGCCGACGCGGAGGACCTCGACGGCGCCGAGTCCTAAGCGGCCTAGAAGCGGGAGAAGCGCTTGGTCAGCATGTCCTGCAAGCCCTTCCAGGACTCCGCGTGCTCGGTGTACGGCTTGGACGGCACGTAGCCGGCGTGCTCCGTGGAGCCGAGCATGTAGCCCAGGTAATCCTGGAAGCGCGGGTGCTCCAGCATGTAGGAGTTAATCGAATCGTCGCCCGCCCAGTCGGCAGCGTCCGCGCACACCTCGTAGCAGCGGCTCATCTGCTCGGCATCGACGGACTCGGGGCCCTTCTCGATGTCGTGGACGATGCCATTGAAGGTGTACTGGTTGTCCGGGTGCACGGTGACGTCGAGCTCGCCGGCGTTGGCCGCGGCGACGACCTCTTCCCACGTGGAGACCTTAGCCAGATCGTGGTCATCATTTTCCATGATCCAGCGGATGAGCACCTTGGACGTGGGGAAGGTGAAGATCTCGCCCCATTTGCCCAGGAATACCGGCTTGCCGTCGAGGTAGGTGCGCAGGGTGTAGACCGACTTCTGGTCCGCGGTGATCTTCACCGGGTCGATGCCGGCGGCAGCCCACGGGGAGCTGTCGTAGGGGTCGGCGGCCTCGGCGGCTGCCTTGCGCTCCTCCTCGGCCTTGGTGCGGGCCTCTTCGGCGGCGGTGGTGGCCGCGGAGATGCGCGTTGCGGCGTCGGCAGTAGCGGCGTCGTCAAAGTCAGACGACGGCACGACCTTGACTACCTTATCCAGGTCCTCAATGACCTCGCGCCAGTTGGCGTGGACCACGCGGCCCACGCCGGACCACTCGTTCATGCCGGCATCGCCGGCGTAGTGGTCGGCGCCGCGGGCGGTGTTGCGCAGGATGGAGTGCGAGGCGAAGAAGATGACGGTGTGCTCGGCAGCGGCAACCTCAGCCAACGCGCGGGCCATCTCCAGGCAGCGGGCCACGGTGGATACGTTCTCGTGGCTCGGGCGGCCTGCCAGGAATTTCGGCATGGCCACAAGATCGTAGACATCCTTCTTGGACGCAACGACGCGGTTAGCCGGCTGGGAGTTAAAGGCCTCCCACTTGGGGTGGTCAAGCAGGTCGTGCTTCTTGCCGGATTCGAGGAAACACAGCATGGCGGCCTCAGTGGGGAAGAGGAGGATGGACTCATCGTCTCCCAAGAAGGCCTGCCACTCGGAGCCGTTCTGGCGCCACTTCGGCGCCCACAGGGTGTAGAAGTCTCCCTCGCTAAGGGAGAGCTGGACGGGGATGATAGCGCGGGTGTTCATGGGGAAACAGTCTACCCTGTAGGCCTCCAGAACCCTTTGAAAGCCATCCCCATGTTGTTGGTGCGCAGCGGATTGGTCTGCACGGGGCTTCCCGCCTCCACCATTAGCCCATCGCCGGAGTACATGGCCACGTGCCCGTCCCATACCACGAGGTCCCCCGGCTGCAGCTCCGCGGCGCTGACCTGCCGACCCACCGCCTGGCTCTCCGCGGTGCGCGGGAGCTCCACCCCGGCCTGGCGCCACGCCCACTGGGTGAGGCCGGAACAGTCGAATCCGCCGGCGCCCGTACCGCCCCACACGTATGGAGTTCCTACCTGGGACATCGCCGCCTGCACCGCCGCCCGGCCCTGGGTGGAGCCGGACGAGTCCGCGGGGGCGTGGGCGGCCACCGGAGTAGGCACATCAGCCTCGGCGGAAGTGGGGGCGGGGAGTGCATGCCGAGTCACGGTGGTGTTGTCCGGCTGGCTGCCGCGCACCGCCGCCTGCACTGCGCGCTGCGCAATGGGCAGCAGCGGGGCCGAAGCCTGGAGCAGTTCGCCGGCCAGTTGCTTCACGCGCTGCACGGCCCGCGCCACGTACTGCGATGCCAGACAGCGCAGCTTCGCCAACGCCGCGGCGCGCACTGCAGGGACAGGAATAAGTAGCCGCAGCGCAATAGGGAAACCGCGCTGGAGAAGCTCGATGCCGAGGCGGAGCAGATCCCCCAGAGTGGCCCCGATAAGCCGGCGAGCCTTTCCTAGGGCTGCCTCGATGGTGGAGCGGTCCTCCGCCGCCACACGAGCCGCAGCGAGAAGCGGGGCGGCATTGCCGTGCGCGATGTCCGCCAGGGGACGCGCGGCAGCAAGATCCGGCACTGCTGGAAGGCCTACGTGCGGAAGCTGCTCTGGTTGCAGGCGCGCAATCTGCGCGATGGCGGTCTGCAGCATCACGCACCTCCTAAGGCAGCGGCCAGTCCGTCGTCGGAGTCCTCGGCCTCCCTAGCCATGCGGAAGCTTGACTCCGCCACCGCCGTGGCATCGGCCCTTACCTGGGCCAGCCGAGCATCGAGGTTGGAGAGTGCTCCTTCGAGAGCAGTAATGAAGCCACTCAACGTGGGATCGGTGGGAAGTGCGGGAGGTGGGGTGGGGGAGGCCTGGGCGGCGTCGGCAAGCTCGTGCGCTAACCGCCGCGTGTGTTCGGTATCAATCTGAAAGGTCGTCATGACGTATTAGACTGCCCGTCCCACCGATCGGTTCCCGCCCAACTCTTATACAGTGGTGGGCATGGATATCCACGTTGTAGACCACCCCCTCGCCGCCTCCCGCCTGACGCTGATGCGCGATGCCCGCAGCGATAACGCCGCCTTCCGCGCCGCCCTGCGGGACCTAGGCACCATGCTCGTCTATGAGGCCGCGCGCAACCTCCCTGTCGAGCACTTCGACTGCGCCACCCCCGTGTCCACCGCGGAGGGAACACGCCTTCAGAACCCGCCCATCATCGTCCCCATCATCCGCGCCGGCCTGGGCATGGTGGACCCGGCACTGTCCATGATTCCGGATGCACAGGTGGGATTCATTGGTATGGCGCGCGACGAAACGACGCACCAGCCGGTGCCGTACCTGGAGGCCCTCCCTGAGGATCTGAGCGGCCGCAGCGTATTCGTGGTGGACCCCATGTTGGCCACCGGCGGCTCGCTGCTGCACTCCCTCAAGTTGCTGGCAGACCGCGGCGCAACCGACATCACCGCCATCTGCATGGTCTCCGCGCAAGAAGGCGTCGACGCGTTGGCGAACTCCGGCCTGCCCGTCCGCTTGGTGACTGCCGCGATTGACCCGCAGCTCAACGAGGACGCCTACATCGTGCCCGGCTTGGGTGACGCCGGCGACCGCCTGTACGGCCCGCGCAACATCGATCTTTAGCGCGCCGTACGAGCGGACCGCTCAGTGCCACGCGTGGCTGACCTGCGCGGCTAACTGAACCGCATGGTCTAGTTGTAGACTCTTCCAGAAAGGAACCGTGGAGGAGGAAGCAATGATCTCAGAGTTCGTGAGTGAGTGGTTTAGCAGCCACCGCGCGGAGGTCATCGCGTGGCGCCGCCATATTCACCGCCACCCGGAAACCTCGAACAACGAGGTGGAGACGACGCGTTTCATCGCCCGCACCCTGCGCGAGTATGGCCTGGAGCCGCAGCTCTTCCCGGAGACCGGCCTCATGGTGGACATTGGACCGGATACCGAGCTTGGGCGCTTGGCATTCCGCGCCGATATTGACGCGTTGCCCGTCACCGAGGTCACTGGCCTCGAGTACACCTCCGAGGTGCCCGGCGTCATGCACGCCTGCGGCCACGATGTGCACACCACAATCGCGCTGGCCACTGCCTGCGCGCTGGCGGATCTCACTCGTGCACACTCCCTCGACTTTGGTATCCGCGTTATCTTCCAGCCGGCTGAGGAAGTATGGGTGGGCGGTGCCACCGACGTCATCGAGTGGGGTGCGCTGGAAGGCGTGAACTCCATTTTTGCCGTCCATGTGGAGCCGAAGCTGCGCGTGGGCCGCATCGGCGTGCGCGCAGGTGCAATTACCTCTGCGACGGACGTCGTGGAAATCAACGTCACCGGACCCGGCGGGCACACCTCGCGCCCGCACTTGTCGGCCGACGTCGTCTATGCCCTGGGCAAGTTGCTCACTGATCTACCAGGCCTACTGTCGCGCCGGGTGGATCCGCGAACCGGCACCGTCCTTGTCTTCGGCCAGGTCAACTCCGGCTACGCCCCCAATGCCATCCCGGAGACTGGCTCGGTGTCCGGCACCATGCGCACCGCTGATATCGCCATTTGGCGCGAGATGCAGACGCTGTTCGCGGAGCTGGTGGAGCAGGTGCTGGCCCCCACGGGGGTGGAGCATGAAGTGGTCTACCACCGCGGGGTTCCGCCGGTGCTTAACGACGACGTCTCGACCGCCCTCCTCGCCAGCGCTGCCCAAGCCATCGACCCACAAGCCGTGGTCCAGGCGCCGCAGTCTTCCGGCGGTGAGGATTTCTCCTGGTACCTGGAGAAAGTGCCCGGCTCCATGGCCCGCCTCGGCTGCTGGTCGGGAGAAGGGGAGCAGCACGATCTCCACATGGGGGATCTGGCGCCGGATGAGCGCGCGATTGGCGTGGGCGTGAAGCTTTTTGGTTCCGTGGCGGAGCAGTTTGCCAACGTGGAGGAATAAGCTTCCAACCATTAAACTGTGACACGATTTCTATTTAATTTCTTGTAGAAGGAGCGACAGTGTCACAGGAAGCCCCCCGCATCGTGATTATTGGCGGTGGCCCCGCAGGCTACGAGGCCGCGACTGCCGGCGCTAAGTACGGCGCACACATTACGTTGGTGGAGGACCAGGGCCCCGGCGGCTCCTCCGTTATTTTGGACTGCGTGCCGTCAAAGTCCTTTATTGCCGGCGCAAATATTCAGACCGACTTCCGCCGTGCCGATGACATGGGGCTCAATAACCAGCTCAGCTCGCTGAAGCTGAACCTGCAGGCGCTCAACGGCCGTGTGCAAGCACTTGCCGGCAACCAGTCGCAAGACGTGCGTGACGGTCTGGAGAAAATCGGCGTCCAAGTTATTGATGGCCGCGCGGCGTTCTCTGAGGATCAGAACGGCGTCACGGGCGCTGCCCATAGGGTTGATGTGACTCATAATGACGGCACCACCGAGACGCTCGACGCTGACCTCGTCCTCGTCGCCACCGGCGCCACCCCGCGCATCCTGCCGGGCGCGCAGCCGGACGGCGAGCGAATCCTTACCTGGCAGCAGGTCTATGGCCTTAAGGAGGAGCCGGAGCACCTCATCGTCGTCGGTTCCGGCGTTACCGGCGCCGAGTTTGTCTCCGCCTTCGCGGAAATGGGCGTGCGCGTAACCATGGTGGCGTCCCGTGACCGCATCCTGCCGCATGACGACGCCGATGCGGCCGACGTCCTCGAGACCGTCCTGGCAGAGCGCGGCGTGGAGCTGGAGAAGAACTGCCGCGTGGAGACCGTCTCCCGCACCGAGGATGGCAACGTGGTGGTCAAGACACAGGACGGCCGTGAGATCCACGGCTCCCACGTCATCATGTCCATCGGCTCCATCCCTAACACCAAGGACCTCGGCCTCGAGCACGTGGGCGTGGCCACCACCAAGTCTGGTCACATTGAGGTCGACCGCGTTTCCCGCACTAACGTGGCCGGCATCTACGCCGCCGGCGACTGCTCTGACCTGTTCCCGCTGGCCTCCGTTGCCGCGATGCAGGGCCGCATCGCCATGTACCACTCGCTGGGTGAGGGAGTGTCGCCGCTGCGTCTGAAGACCGTGGCCACCGCCGTGTTTACCCGCCCGGAGATCGCCGCGGTGGGCTTTACCCAGGCAGAAATTGAGGCCGGTGAGGTCGCAGCCCGCACCATCACGATGCCGCTCAAGACTAATCCGCGCGCCAAGATGCGCTCCCTGCAGCACGGCTTTGTCAAGCTCTTCTGCCGCGCCACCTCCGGTCGTGTCATCGGCGGCGTCATTGTCGCCCCAACGGCTTCCGAGCTCATCCTGCCTGTGGCGGTCGCTGTGACCAACCAGCTCACCGTGAACCAGCTGGCGGATTCTTTCGCCGTCTACCCGTCGCTGTCCGGCACCATCACCGAGGCCGCCCGCCGTCTGGTTGCCCACGACGATCTGGAGTAGGCACTGCTCAAATGCCCCCGAGGGCGGCCCCGACGGCAGAAAATAAAGGCAGCTGGTCAGACCAGCTGCCTTTTTTCTGCGCTTTCTCTGTGCTTTCGCCGCCCCCGCGGCCTAGGCCCGGGGCAGGAAGAGGTAGGCCAGCAGCGCGATAAAGCCCACGGCGAGGGCCGCCAGGCCCGTCAGGTTGATGGACGCGGTGCCGGTCAGCGCGATGAAGGACCCCACTCCCGCGATGATGAGTGCGGCGCCGAGGCCGCCCACAATTTTCGGCATCCGCGGCGCCTGCGGGCGGGCCAGGATGGCCACGAGTGCTGCCACCGTGACTGCCAACGCCACCCATTCCATTACTCGAAAAGCTGTACCAAACTCCATGGACATGCAAGCAATCGCGACAACAATCGATACGAGCGAGAGAAAGCACAAAACTCTTGCATTTGTCACCTAAATCAACTCCAATCCGGTGCTCAAGGGGCTAGTCGAAATAAGAAGCGGCAGTGACCGCACCATAATAAACATCGGCGGTGGCTTCGCAATCGAGAATACACACGAGGTTAGCGCCGCATTTCCAGTCGGCGGCCTGAGCCGGATTTGGTTCCGAGTGATATGGGGGTGGGGCGTTTAGAAGTATGCATGGTGAGTTTAGTGAGAAACTGAGCAATTTCTGTTGATCTATCTGTCGAAGTTCGCCCGTACGAGCCCGAAGGACACTACTCTGAGATCTGTATCGTGCTTGTCTGAAAGGATTACACCCAGTGTCTGATACCGCCCAGAAGTCCTTCTCCAAGATTCTGGTGGCCAACCGCGGCGAGATTGCCGTGCGTGCCTTCCGCGCCGCCTTTGAGGTGGGTGCGAAGACCGTGGCCATCTACCCGAAGGAAGACCGCAACTCCTTCCACCGTGCCTTTGCTAATGAGGCCGTCCGCATTGGCACCGAGGGACAGCCGGTCAAGGCATACCTCGACATCGATGAGGTTATTCGCGCCGCTAAGAAGGCCGGCGCTGACGCCATTTACCCGGGCTATGGCTTCCTGTCAGAGCGAGCTGACCTGGCCCGCGCCTGCCGTGACAACGGCATCAAGTTCATCGGCCCCACCGCCGAGACCCTGGACTTGACCGGTGACAAGGCCGCTGCAGTAGCCGCTGCCGAGGAAGCTGGGCTGCCGACGCTGAAGGACTCGAAGCCCTCGACGGACGTCGATAAGCTGGCGGAGTACGCCAAGGACTTTGAGTTCCCCGTCTTCGTGAAGGCAGTGGCCGGCGGCGGTGGCCGCGGCATGCGCTTCATTGAGAACGAGGCGGAGCTGAAGACCAAGTGCGCTGAGGCGTCCCGTGAGGCAGAAGCCGCCTTCGGTGACGGCCACGTCTATCTCGAGACTGCGGTGATCCGCCCGCAGCACATCGAAGTGCAGATCCTGGGTGACTCCCAGGGCAACGTCATGCACCTGTACGAGCGCGACTGCTCCGTGCAGCGTCGCCACCAGAAGGTCGTGGAGATTGCCCCGGCTCCGACGCTGGACCCGGAACTGCGTGATCGCATCTGTGCGGACGCCGTGAAATTCTGCGAGCACATTAACTACGAAGGCGCCGGTACTGTCGAGTTCCTCGTTGATGAGAAGGGCAACCACGTCTTCATCGAGATGAACCCGCGCGTGCAGGTGGAGCACACCGTGACCGAGGAGGTCACGGGCGTGGACATCGTGAAGTCCCAGATGCAGATTGCCGCTGGCCTCTCCCTTAAGGAGCTGGGCCTCAAGCAGGAGGACATCCACATCACCGGCGCGGCACTGCAGTGCCGTATCACCACTGAGGACCCCTCCAACGGCTTCCGCCCGGATACCGGCACGCTGACCCAGTACCGTTCGCCGGGTGGCGCGGGCGTGCGTCTCGACGGTGCAACGGCGGTCGGCGCAGAGATCTCCCCGAACTTCGACTCCCTGCTGGTGAAGATGACCTGCCGTGGTGCCACTTTCGAGCAGGCCGTAGCCCGGGCGCAGCGCGCGCTCAACGAGTTCACCGTGGCCGGCGTGGCCACCAACATCGGCTTCCTGCGCGCCCTGCTACGCGAGCCCGATTTCGTCAACACTCGTGTGGACACCAGCTTCATCCCGGAGCACCCGGATCTACTCAAGGCACCACCGGCCGTCGATGAGTCGGGTCGCATCATCGATTACATCGCTGACGTGACCGTCAACAAGCCGAATGGCGAGCGCCCGACCACCCTACGTCCCTTCGATAAGCTGCCGGATCTGGACTTTAACTCTGAGCTGCCACGCGGTTCCCGCGATGAATTGCTGGAGCTCGGTCCAAAGAAGTGGGCTGAAAAGATCCGCAAACAGGACGCCCTGGCGGTCACCGATACCACCTTCCGCGATGCCCACCAGTCCCTGCTGGCCACCCGCGTGCGCGGTACTGCGCTGGTTACGGCCGCTGAGGCCGTAGCCCGCATGACCCCGGAACTGTATTCCGTGGAGGCCTGGGGCGGTGCCACCTACGACGTGGCCATGCGCTTCCTCAAGGAGGACCCGTGGGTTCGCTTGGACCTGCTGCGTGAGGCTATGCCGAATCAGAACATCCAGATGCTGCTGCGCGGCCGCAACACCGTGGGTTACTCGCCATACTCTAACGATGTCTGCAACGCCTTTGTGCAGGAGGCCGCGAAGTCCGGTGTGGATGTCTTCCGTATCTTTGACGCGCTGAACGACGTCACCCAGATGCGCCCGGCTATCGATGCTGTCCTGGAGACCAATACCACCGTAGCTGAGGTCGCCATGGCGTACTCCGGCGACATGTGCTCCCCGGATGAGAAGCTCTACACGCTGGATTACTACCTCAAGCTGGCCGAGGAGATCGTCAACACCGGTGCCCACGTCTTGGCTATCAAGGACATGGCGGGCCTGCTGCGCCCAGAGTCCGCATCTAAGCTGGTTATGGCCCTGCGCAAGGAATTTGACCTGCCGGTTCACGTGCACACGCACGACACCGCTGGTGGCCAGCTAGCTACCTACTACGCGGCAGCGCTGTCCGGCGCCGACATCGTGGATGGTGCCTCCGCTCCGCTGGCGGGTACTACCTCTCAGCCTTCGCTGTCCGCCATCATCGCGGCGTTCTCGAACTCTTCGCGTGATACCGGCATCTCCCTCAAGGCCGTCTCTGACCTGGAGCCCTACTGGGAGGCAGTGCGCCAGCTCTACCACCCGTTTGAGAAGGGTATTCCTGGACCGACCGGCCGCGTATACCGCCACGAGATTCCGGGCGGCCAGCTGTCCAACCTGCGCGCGCAGGCTACCGCGCTGGGGTTGGAGGACCGCTTCGAGGTCATCGAGGACACCTACGCGGCTGTGAACGAGATGCTGGGCCGCCCGACCAAGGTGACCCCGTCCTCCAAGGTCGTGGGCGACTTGGCGCTGCACCTGGTGGGCGCGGGCGTCGACCCAGCGGACTTCGAGGCCAACCCCACCAAGTACGACATCCCGGACTCCGTCATCGCCTTCCTGCGCGGCGAGCTCGGTACCCCTCCGGGTGGCTGGCCGCCGCTGCGTGACAAGGTCCTGGAGGGCCGCACGCCGGGCGACGTCACCGTGAAGCCAGTCCCGGAGGAGGAGAAGGAGCACCTGACCTCAGAGAACTCGGGTGAGCGCCGTGCTAGCCTCAACCGCCTGCTCTTCCAGAAGCAGTTCGAGGAGTTCAACGAGTTCCGCCGCACCTTCGGCAACACCGAGGCGCTCACGGACACGATCTTCTTCTACGGTCTGGAAGAAGGCAAAGACTACATCGTCCACTACTTTCCGGAAGGCTCCAAGGACCGCGCGAACCTTACCCCGATCACCGTGCGTCTCGACGCTATCGGTGAGCCGGACGAGAAGGGCATCCGCAACGTGGTGCTCAATGTTAACGGTCAGATTCGCCCGCTCAAGGTGCGCGACCAGAACATCGAGTCCAGCGTCCCCACCGTGGAGAAGGCCGACCCGTCTAATGACGGTCATGTTGCCGCACCGTTTGCCGGCGTGGTTAACCCGACCGCCAAGGTCGGTGACGAGGTCAAGGCCGGCGATCAAATCGCCGTCATTGAGGCCATGAAGATGGAAGCCTCCATCTCCTCCACTAAGGATGGCGCCATCGAGCGCGTCGCCATCGGCACCGCCACCAAGGTTGAGGGCGGCGACCTCATCGCCGTCATCAACTAAACCGCCGAACCCCCTCCTGGCTGCTATAAAACTAGCCAGACAGGAGGGGGTTCGGGTGTTTGTGCCGACCGGTCCGCTGAAGGTGTCGAGTATAGTCGACACTTCTAGGAGAAAACGAGAAAGTGTCGAGTATAGTCGACACCCTTTGTTGGCTTGTGCTGCTAGAAGCGCTTGAGCATCACTTGGGCGTCTGGGCGGCCGGGGACCACAATGTCGACGAAGCCTTCGGACTCATAGAGCTTGCGGGCACCGGTGTTCTCGGGTTCGATCCAGAGCGATACGGCTGGGGCCTCTTGGGCCTCAGCGAGGTCGCAGGCGTTGCGCAGGAGGCGTCGTCCAGCGCCCAGGCCCCTGTAACGTGACTCCACGGCGAGGAAGAGCTCAGGAATGTCCTCCGGATCGAGGTCGGTGGCCCACTGGGATTCGTCGAATGGGTCGGCCTCTGGGTTTCCGGTGTAGGCTGCACCCTTCTGCTCGGTGGTGTAGTAGCGCAGCCAGGCTCCGCCGACGGGGACGCGGTGGCTGGAGACGGCGATGACGCCGCCGTCGACCTGCGGTGACCACTCATCAATGTAGAGCCCCACATCCGGCGTGTGGAAGTCCCCAAGGTGGGCGTTTTCATCACCGAGGACATCGGCGAGGAAGAGGAGACGGGAGAGATAGGTGCGGTCGTGCTCCTTGGCTAGCCGCACTCCGAATTCGGAATCGTTGACGCTCATGCCTTTCGAGGCTACTTGATCTCCAGAATCGGCTCGCCCTTGTTGATCTGCGCGCCGGTGGCGACCTTGAGGTCGGTGACGGTGCCGGATTTGTGGGCCTTGACGGGGTTTTCCATCTTCATGGCCTCGAGCACGACGACGACGTCGCCTTCTGCGACCTCCTGGCCTTCCTCGACGGCCACCTTGATCACGCTGCCCTGCATCGGTGCGGTCACTGCATCGCCGGACACGTTGGCCTGTGCACCGCCGCTCCGGCGCTTCTTCGACTTCTTGCGCTGCTGGCCGCCGCCCAGCAGTAGATTGCTGGGCAGGGCTACCTCGAGGCGGCGGCCGCCGACCTCCACGACGAACTTCTGGGAGTTCTCCTGCGCTTCTGGTTCGACGGAATCCTCCGCTGCGGGAAGCTCGTTGACCCACTCTTCCTCGATCCACTTGGTGTAGACCGTGAAACTGCCGTCCTGCGCGGCAAACGCCGGGTCGCTAAGAATGGCTTGGTGGAAGGGAATGACGGTGGGCAGGCCCTCGACGCGGTATTCCGCCAGGGCGCGGCGGGCGCGCTCGATGGCGGTGGCGCGGTCCGGTCCCCACACGATGAGCTTGGCCAGCATGGAGTCGAACTGGCCGCCAATGACGGAACCCTCACGCACACCGGAGTCCACACGCACGCCGGGGCCGGCTCGGTGTAGCCGGTGATGGTGCCCGGGGCGGGAATGAAGCCGGCAGCGGCATCCTCGCCGTTAATGCGGAACTCGAAGGCGTGCCCGCGCGGGGCAGGATCTTCAGTAATGGAGAGCTCACGGCCCTCAGCGATACGGAACTGCTCGCGGACGAGGTCGTAGCCGGTGGTCTCCTCAGTGACGGGGTGCTCCACCTGGAGGCGAGTGTTGACCTCAAGGAAGGAGATGAGGCCGTCGGAGCCGACGAGGTATTCCACCGTGCCGGCGCCGTAGTAGCCGGCTTCGCGGCAAATGTGCTTGGCGGACTCGTGGATGGCGGCGCGCTGCTCGTCGGTGAGGAACGGGGCAGGGGCTTCCTCGACAAGCTTCTGGAAGCGACGCTGCAGGGAGCAATCGCGGGTGCCCATGACGACGACGTTGCCATGCTGATCCGCCAGGACCTGAGCCTCAACGTGGCGGGCCTTGTCCAGGTAGCGCTCTACAAAGCACTCGCCGCGGCCGAAGGCGGCGGTGGCCTCGCGGGTAGCGGACTCGTACAGGTCTGCGATCTCCTCGCGGGTGTGCGCGACCTTCATGCCGCGGCCGCCACCGCCGAAGGCGGCCTTGATGGCGATGGGCAGGCCGTGCTCGTCGGCAAAGGCCTCAACCTCCGCGGCGTCCTTGACCGGATCCGGGGTGCCGGGGGCCATGGGGGCGTCGGCGCGCTCAGCAATGTGGCGAGCGGTGACCTTGTCACCCAGGTCCGCGATGGACTGCGGGGAGGGGCCGATCCAGGTCAGGCCGGCGTCAATGACGGCCTGGGCAAACTCGGCGTTCTCGGACAAAAAGCCGTAACCGGGGTGGATGGCGTCGGCGCCGGACTTAGCGGCGGCGTCGAGAAGCTTGGCACTGTCCAAGTAAGACTCTGCCGAGGTCTGGCCGCCGAGGGCGAAGGCCTCGTCCGCGAGCGTGACGAAGGGAGCATCGGCGTCGGGCTCGGCGTAGACGGCGACGGATGCAATACCGGCATCCCGTGCCGCGCGGATAACGCGGACTGCGATCTCACCGCGGTTGGCCACGAGGACCTTGGTGATGTTCTTGGTTTCAACTGCCACGGCAGGAACCCTCCTCCAAAAATTGTGATAGGACTGCGTACTATTCTTGCACACCAAAACATGCGAACATTGTCACGTGTCCAAAAAGAAAACCCGCACCAGCGCGGATGCGGGCTTCGTTGAGGCGCGTTGTTCACGCCAATGTTAGCGCTCAACGGGCATGCGGATCATATTCCCCCACTCGGCCCACGAGCCATCGTAGACCCGCGCGGAGCTAAAGCCCAGCAGGTACTTGAGCACGAACCACGTGTGTGCGGCCTGCGCGCCAACGTGGGAATAGAGCACCGTTTCAGTCGCCGGCTCCAGATCCCCGTAGTTGATCTCGAGCTCGTTGTGCGCGCGGAAGCAGCCGTTGGGGTACACCGCGCGGTCCCACTCCAGGTTGGAGGCGCCGGGGATGTGGCCGTGCGTCATCGTGGTGCCGTAGGGAGACTCCCCGTTTCCCGAGGTGCGCGCGGCCTCGCCGCCATACTCCTCGGGGCTGCGGGTATCTACCAGATTGGCGGAGGCGCCGCGCAGTTCCTCGACGAAGATGCGCGCCGTGTCATCGCGAGTGACCTCCGGGTAGGAGGACACAGGGAAGTCGGGCACCATGAAGGACGTATCGCGCTCCTCAGACATCCACGCATCGCGTCCGCCATCCAGAATGCGCACGTCCGGGTGGCCGTAGAGTTCGAAGACCCACAGGGCGAAGGCGGCCCACCAGTTCGACTTGTCGCCGTAGAAGACCACGGTGTCCTCGCGCTCAATTCCCTTATCTCGCATGAGCTCGGTGAAGCCCTGCTCATCAATGAGGTCGCGCGTCGTGGGGTCCATCAACTCCTTCTGGAAGTTGATGCGGGTGGCGGTGGGGATGTGGCCGATGTCGTAGAGGAGGGAGTCCTCGTCGACCTCGATGACCCGCAGGCCTTTCACGCCCAGGCGCGCGGACAGCCACGGTGCGGATACGAGACGCTCAGGGTGCGCGTACTCCTGGAAGGGGGGATTCGGGTCAAAATCGGCCACAGTCCACCTACCTTTTCATTAGAAGGAATGGTCGCCTCAACTCTAGCGCGGATGACGGGTGAGTGGTCACCCGGGGGAAACTTTTGTGGTGTTGGATACACATGGCCTGCGAAATCAGCCCCGTTACAGTCACTGGTTATAACAACCGTGCAGGTCAGGGGATGGAGTGGTGTGTGAGCTTGACTTTTGGGGGGTAGCAGCTTTGACAAGCGCAGAGTGTGTGACTGAGTTATTTTAGGAAGTGACCCCGCAAATTACCCCAACGAAAGGGATTAGCTGTGCATAAGGCAATCGTCGTCTTCGAGGTCGAGGGCGGTTCTGACAAGCAGTTCAACGGCCATCGCAAGGACACCCTGCCCATTGTTGACTGTATTAAGGATGCAGGCTGGCACGCAGAGGTTGTGTTCTACCGCCCTGAGTGGTCCGAGAAGCTCTTCGAGTACGTCTCTGAGAACTTTGATGCCTACATTTCCCGCGTGAACCCGGGCAACATCCCGGGCGGTGAGAAGGGCTACTTCGACCTGTTGAGCAAGCTTGCTGAGGCTGGCCTGGTCGGCATGTCCACCCCGGCCGAGATGATGGCCTACGGCGCCAAGGACGCACTGGTCAAGCTCAACGACACCGACCTGGTGCCGTCCGACACCGCGGCCTACTACGACGTGGAATCCTTCCACAGCACGTTCCCGACCTCTCTGTCCTACGGTGAGCGCGTCCTCAAGCAGAATCGCGGCTCCACCGGCTCCGGCATCTGGCGCGTGCGCTTGGCGGATGAGTCCGTTGCCGAGTCCGTCGAGCCGGGCACCGCGCTGCCGCTGGACACCAAGCTCAAGTGCACCGAGGCCGTGGACAATCACACCGAGGAGCGCGAGCTGGGCGAGTTCATGGACTTCTGCGACCAGTACATTGAGGGCGATAACGGCATGCTCGTGGACATGCGCTTCATGCCGCGCATCGTGGAGGGCGAAATCCGCATCCTCCTCGTCGGCCCGGACCCGGTATTCGTCGTGCACAAGAAGCCGGCCGAGGGCGGCGACGCCTTCTCTGCCACCCTGTTCTCCGGCGCGAAGTACACCTACCAGAAGCCGGAGGAGTGGCAGGAGCTCATCGACATGTTCGCGGAGGTTCGCCCGGTGATCGCTGAGAAGCTCGGCGGCGATAACATCCCGCTGATCTGGACCGCGGACTTCATGCTTGCTGATGGCGACGATGGCCAGGACACCTACGTTCTGGGTGAGATTAACTGCTCCTGCGTGGGCTTCACCTCGGAGCTGGACATGGGCATCCAAGAAAAGGTGGCCGCCGAGGCCATCAAGCGCGTGGAGGAAAAGCACGCCTAATGCGGAACACTTATTACTGAGTGTTTCATTCTTGCTCTTCCCTCTCTCCATGCATTGTTAAAACCAGTGTGTGGTGAGGGGGATTCCCCGTTTTGGGGCGTAGTCCCCAAACCGTGCTGCCAGTGAAAGGGATCTCAGGTACGTTGAGACTGGTACACACAACTGCTCTCCTAGATTTCTCTATGAAAGGACTACCGAGCACATGACGAACCCCAACCAGTTCGGCGAGAACGGCGAAAACAACAACAACGGTTTCGGCGGCGGCTTCGGCTCCGACTACACCCCGAACCACTCTGCTGATTCTGCCGCTGACTCCTCGGCTGATTCCTCCTCCAATCAGGGCTTCGGCTGGGGCGGCCAGTCCGGTTTTGGTTCCCCCTCCCAGGACTCCGGTTTCGGCAGCTACGGCGACAACTCCGCCCAGGGCTCCACCGACTCCCACGCCGCTGAGGAGTCCGCCTCCTCTGCGGGTAGCTACGGCGACTCTGCATCCGCCGTCCCGGCGTCCGAGTCCGCGGATTCCTCCTCCGCCTCTGAGGCTTCCTCCTCTTCCTCCTACGGAAACTACTCCGACGATTACTCCAGCCCCCAGAGCACCTCCAACGAGGGCACTGCGGCGCAGGGCTCGGGCTTTGGCCAGCAGCCGACCGAGACTTTCGGCGCGCAGCCGGACTACAACCAGTCCACCGCTCAGTCCTCTGGCTTCGGCGGCTACCAGCAGGAGCAGCAGTCTTCGGGCTTCGGCTCCCAGACCCAGACTCAGTCCCAGGGCTTTGGTCAGCAGGAGCAGCAGAACAACGGCTTCGGTGCTCAGCAGAACCAGGGCTTCGGCTCCCAGTCCCAGGGCTTTGGCCAGCAGGTCGCCCCGTTCGGTGCAGGTGCCGCTAACCAGCAGCAGTACCCGCAGCAGAACAACCAGGCTGGACAGGCCAACAAGGGTGGGGGCTTCTTTAAGGCCCTGTTTGATTTCTCCTTCAAGAACTTCATCACCCTGGATTTCGCGTCCTTCATCTACATCCTGACCGTCATCCTGGGCGCCATTTTCTGGGCAGTCACCGTCCTCTTCTCCTTGTCGGCCTTCGCAGACAGCATCCTGCTCGGCTTCCTGGCCTTCTTCCTGACGTTGATTCTGGGCGGTATCCAGTACCTGCTCTACGTCATCGGAGTTCGCCTTGTCCTGGAATTCTTCGTGGCGAACATCCGCACCGCGCAGAACACCTCCCAGCTGGTGGAGCAGGGCGAGAAGACGTCGACCAAGTAGCGTCAGACGTAGCTTCCGCACATAAGCGCAATCCCGCGGCCTCTTTCGAGAGGACCGCGGGATTTGTGGTTGTGGTGGGTTAGTCCAGGAGACCGGCGACGGCGTCCGGTGAAGCGTCGGAAAGCATCTGGCGTAGGCGGTCGTACTCGTCATCCTCGCCGATAGCCTGCGCGGCATGCGCGAGGGTTGCGATGGCGCGCAGAACGCCCTGATTCGGCTCGTGAGAGTAGGGAACCGGGCCCCAGCCCTTCCAGCCATTGGCGCGCAGGCGGTCGAGGCTGCGGTGGTAACCGGTGCGGGCATAGGCATACGCGGTGATGTAGGCCGTCGGCAGGGCCTCGTCCTCCCGCAGGCGGGCCAGCTCCTTCTCCGCCAGCAGCGCCCACAGCAGTGGCGAATTGGGGTGGGCTACGATGCCTGCCTGCAGATCGTCGGTGGCACTCGCCCCCGGATCCTCCGGGAGTTCGATGGGCTTCGGTGCAAGCATGTCTTTCATTTCCATAGGACACACCCTAGCGGGATTGCCAGAAAGATGACACGGACAGATCGAAAGAATACAGCGCGCGGCGTAGCACCGGCAGGGACAAGCCGATGACGGAGGACGGATCGCCCTCGATACGGTCGATGAACCAGCCGCCGATGGCCTCCAAGGTAAAAGCCCCGGCGCACTCGAGGGGCTCACCGGTGCGGGCGTAGGCGGCGATGTCGGCCTCGGTCGCCTCGGCAAAGTGCACCGTGGTGCGGGAGGCCTCCTCGAAGCGCTGCCCACCGAAGAGGACGCAGTGGCCGGTAATGAGCTCGGCCGTGCGGCCGGCCTGGGCGCGCCAGCGCTCTACCGTGGCGGCCTCGGTGTGGGGCTTGCCCTGCAATTCGCCGTTGAGAAGCAGCATGGAATCGCCACCCACGACGACGTCGTCGGGGTACTCCGGCGCGATGGCCTCCGCTTTGGCGGTAGCCAGGGCGCACACGATCTCCGCCGGGAAAGCCCCCTCCAGCGATGATTCGATGGCGCGCTCGTCCACGTGTGCTGGGGCGATGGTGGGCTCCACGCCGGCGCCGCGCAGGATCGACGCGCGGGAGGGGGACTGAGAGGCCAGAACTATGCGCATCGTTAGCGGCCTAGTAGTAGCGGACGTTGCGGAAGGCGGACGGGTTGAACACGTCGCCCGGCTGGCCCCACAGGTCGCGCGCGGAGCGCGTGTCGGCAGCCTTAGCGCGGGCTTCCGAGTCGAGCTGCTTGAGAACGGAGTTCAACGCCTCCACCTCCGCGTCGGTGGGATTGCCGCGGAGCACAGTGAATAGGGGAGTAGTCATAAAACCTCTAGAGAACGATGTTGCCGTGCTTCTTCGGCAGGGTAGGGATGATCTTGCGGTCCAGCAAACGCAGCCCCTCAACCAGGGAACCGCGGGTGGCCGCCGGGGTGATCACGGAATCCACCAGGCCGCGCTCCGCAGCCTGGTACGGGGTGAGGTACTGCGCGGCTTCGTCCTCGCTCAGCTCCAGCTCGGCGGCCAAAGCAGCGGCGTCCGCCACAGCAATCTCTGCGGTGGGCCAGGCGTAGGACAGGTCCGCGCCGAGCTCCTTCGAGCCGAAGGCAATGTAGCCGGTGCCCAGGGCGCGGCGCACGATGACGCTGATCTTGCCCACGCTGGCTGCCGCGTAGGCATGCACGAGCTTGGCCAGTGCGGACTTCTCCACGGTGAGCTCGGGGGCGTCGACGAACTCGACGATGGGGGTGTTGAACGCATCGCACAGGCGGATAAAGCGCGCGGCCTTGGAAGCCGCCGCGGCGTCCAGGGTGCCGCGGTTGGCCACAATACCGATCGTGCGGCCCTCGATGCGGCCAAAACCGGTAAACACACCCTCGACGCGTGCGCCGATTTCGTAGACGTCCTCGCAGGTGGCGGTGACCACGTCTGCCAGATCGACCGCACCGTCATCGCCCACGAGGGAATCCAGGGCGCGGTCGGCGTCGTTGATGTTGTCCTCGACGGAGCCGGCCACGATGGTGGCGTCGGTACGCGGGGCGGCGGCGCGGTTGTTGGACGGCAGGTAGGACAGCACGCGCTTGGCGACGTTCACCTCGTGCTCACCCTCCGTCGTCAGGTCGCCGTCGGGGGCAATGGCGACGTCGGAGAGCGCGGCGACCAAGGAGGCGTCCTTGGAGTCGGCGTAGACGGCGGTGACCTGCGGGATGAGGCCGGAGGCCGTGGTGGCACGGGCGAGGATGCGCGCCTGCATGGCGGAGGAAACAATGCCCTCCTGGGCGCGCGGCTTATCGCCGGCGACGAGGGCCACGATGGGCACGCCGGTTTTGATTGCCAGGTCGTAGAGCTTGGTGACCTTCTCGCCGTAGACCTCACCCATCGTGCCGTCGAAAAGCGAGGCATCCTGGGCGTAGGCGCAGACCTTGCGGCCATCCACGGTGCCGTAGCCGGTGACTACGCCGTCGGTGTAGGGGCGGATGTGCTCGCGGCCGAACTCGGTGGAGCGGTGGCGGGCCAGCGCATCGGTCTCCACGAAGGAGCCGGCGTCAAAAAGCGCCTCGATGGCGCTGCGGGCGGCCGGGACGTCTCCCTGCGGCGCGCGGGACTCAGTGAGCTTGGAGCTCAGATCCTCGATCTTGCCAGCGGTCGTCTTCAAGTCAGTCATGGCTCACTAGTCTAATACAGCGCGGGCACAAGACTTGAGGCGTGCCGATCAGAGTGGGATTCAGAGCGGGATATTGCCGTGCTTGCGAGCAGGCCGGGACACGCGCTTGTCGGAGAAGAACCGCAAGCTCTTGGCAATGGTGCTGCGGGTTTCGGAGGGGTCAATGACGGAGTCAATAAGCCCCCGCTCCGCGGCCCGGTAGGGGTTGAGCATGTGGTCTTCGTACTCTCGCTCAAAGGAAGCCACGAGGTCAGCCAGGTCGTGGTCGCTTAGACCTGCGTCGCGGGCGTGCTGGACTTCTCTGCGGTGCAGGAAGCCGACGGCGCCGGCGGCCCCCATGACCGCAATCTGGGCGGTGGGCCAGGCCAGTGTGACGTCCGCGCCCAGGCCCTTGGAACCCATGACGCAGTAGGCGCCGCCGTAGGCCTTGCGCAGCGTGACGGTGATTTTGGGGACGGTGGCCTCGCCATAGGCGTAGAGCAGCTTGGCGCCGCGGCGCAGGATGCCGTCGCGTTCCTGCTCGGCACCGGGGAGGAAACCGGGGACGTCGACAAGCAGCACGAGCGGGATGTTGAACGCGTCGCACGTGCGCACGAAGCGCGCGGCCTTCTCGGAGGAGGCAATGTCGAGGCAGCCGGCCAGCACCTGCGGCTGGTTCGCCACAAAACCCACGGTGTGGCCCTCGATGCGGCCGAAGGCGGTGACGATGTTTTCAGCGCGCCCGGCCTGGAGCTCCAAAAAATCGCCGTCGTCAGTGAGGGCCTCGATGACCGCCTTCACGTCGTAGGGCTGGGTGGGGGAGTCCGGGATGAGCTCATCCAGCACGTGCTGGCCCGCGGCTTCTGCGCCGTGCTCGTCATCCGGGCCCTCGACGGGCTCGACTGGTGGGAACTCGCGGTTGTTGGCGGGCAGGAAGGCCAGCAGGTCGTGCACCCAGTCCAGGGCGTCCTCGTCGCTGGTGGCGGTGTAGTGCGAGTCCCCGGCGTCGGCCATGTGCATGCGAGCACCGCCGAGCTCCTCCTGGGTGACCTCCTCACCGGTGACGGTCTTGACCACGTCGGGGCCGGTGATAAACATCCGAGAGGTCTGGTCCACCATGACCACGAAGTCAGTCAGCGCCGGGGAGTAGGCATTGCCGCCGGCGCAGGCTCCCATGATGACCGAAATCTGCGGGATGACCCCGGAGGCCTGCACGTTCTGATAGAAGGTCTGGGCAATCCAATCCAGGGAGACCGCACCGTCCTGGATGCGCGCGCCGGCGCCCTCGTAGAGGCCGATGAGGGGACGCCCGGACGTGATGGCCAGCTCCATCACCTTGATCATCTTCTCGCCGTGGACCTCTCCCAGCGCACCGCCGAAGACGGTGCCGTCCTGGGAGAAGATGCAGACCTCGCGGCCGTCGATGGTCCCCCAGCCGGTAATGATGCCGTCGGTGACCGGGCGCTTCTTGTCCATCCCGAAGTCAGTAGTGCGGTGCACGGCCAGCATGCCCGTTTCCACGAAGGAGCCAGGGTCCAGGAGATAGTCCACCCGCTCGCGCGCGGTGAGGCGGCCCTGGGCGTGGAGCTTCGCGTGCGCTTCGGGTCCTACGGGGTGAGCCGCTGCTTGTCGACGCCTCTCCAGCTCAGCTATCTGGGCCGCTGCGGTGGGGGTGTCACTCGGGTTCATAGAATTTCGCATGCGGGCAGGTTTAGGTGCTGAGCGCGCTTCGGAGACGCGCAACATGGAGTGCAATGTAGGCAAGCTCGTTGTCGTTAATTGCGTGACCGTTCCCTTCTAAGTGGGAACGAACCTTTCGTGCGATGCGGACTGCTTCGGCATCGTCGTGCTCGATGGCTGCGAGCATTGAATGCAGGGGCGCCTCCGCTTCCGACTTTGGCGAATCCAACCGCGTAAATAGGTACCGAAGATGAGTGATGAATCGAGTAACGGTGGGAGAGCCCGGGGAAAGCGAGAGCCCCAGCTCGGAGGACACTAAGCGAATGAGAACTGAGATTTCCTTAGTGGTGTTCTCTGCCTTCGTCATGTCGCCGTCGACAAACTGTGCGTTAATGAAATGCATCGCTATCGCGGCGGCTTCGTCGCTGGGCAAACGAGCGCCAGTTTCCTTTTCGACAAGCTCGAGCGCTTTTAGGCCTAGCGCAAATTCGTCGGGGTACAACGTTGATACTTCCCAGACAAGCGGGTAGCTGACTTCGATGCCGGTGTTGGCTCGCTCGATGGCGAAAGAAATATGGTCCGCTAAGCCCAGAATAAGGAGTTGGGGCTCCTTGACAGCTGAATGTTGTGCCACGAATGTCGCCACAAGGTTGACAATGTCCAGCGGAATTTCGGTAAGTAGGGCCGTCAGATTTGCAATGGGGTGCATCGTGCTGGGGCGGAAAACCTGTTCCACGTTGTTGCCGTCAATTTCATCGCCCAATTTTCGGCCAAAGCCAATGCCCTTGCCCATGCAGATCACCTGGGCTCCCTGTGAATCGGTACACAGCACAGCGTTATTGTTTAGCGCACGGATGACATCCATGGCTCAAGATTACAGG
Organism: Corynebacterium tardum; assembly: GCF_046717785.1. Lineage (NCBI taxonomy): Bacteria > Bacillati > Actinomycetota > Actinomycetes > Mycobacteriales > Corynebacteriaceae > Corynebacterium > Corynebacterium tardum. The sequence continues at coordinate 590,341 of NZ_CP177104.1, forward strand.
GCACTCCACGAACACCAAGCACATGGCTCGTCTCGTGAAGTGCCCTGAACGATTGGAGGAGCTAGTTAGAGCTCCGCGCCATTGGTCGCGATGACATTGCGGTACCACTCAAACGAATCTTTCTTTGAGCGCTTCATCGTGCCTTTGCCTTCGTTGTCACGGTCGACGTAAATCATGCCGTACCGCTTCTTCATCTCGCCCGTAGTAAATGACACCAAATCAATAATTCCCCACGGCGTGTAGCCCATGAGATCAACGCCGTCTTCAAGTACTGCGGCCTTGACAGCAGCGAGATGGCTGCGGAGGTATTCGATGCGTGCCTCGTCGTGAATGGAACCATCAGGTTCTACAGCGTCGATTGCTCCGAATCCGTTCTCAACAATGAACAGGGGCTTTTGATAGCGGTTGTACATAGAGTTGAGCGCGTAGCGCAGACCCTGGGGGTCGATGGGCCAACCCCAATCGGAAGTCTTGAGATGGGGATTCTCTACCGAGTTTGCAAGGCCACCGTTCACCGAGGAACCGGTGTCAGCTACCGCGTCGTGCTTGACGGTATTTGTCATGTAATACGAGAAGCCGAGGTAATCGACCGTGCCTTTACGGAGAATTTCTTCGTCGCCGTCCTGGAAGCCGGGCTCGATGCCCTCGCGTTCAAACTTCTTCAGTGCATAGGCGGGGTAGTATCCGCGCAGCTGAACGTCAGGGAAGAAGTACCTATCGCGGCTGGCTACCTCTGCTGCCATGATGTCTTCAGGGTCGCAGCTGAATGGGTAGATGGGAACCATCGCGACCATCGCTCCGATCTGGAAGTCGGGATTGATGTCGTGTCCGAGCACAACGGCCCGTGCTGAGGCAAGAAGGCAATTGTGCGCCGTCTGGTATAGCACCTGCTGAGGGTTTTCGCCCTCACCAACGGTCACGCCCGAATTAGTCCACAGGAACAACGGGTTGTCCACGTTCATCTGGTTGTTGATCTCGTTGAAAGTCATCCAGTACTTGACTTTGTCGCTGTAGCGCTCAAAGCAGACGCGGGCGAATCTTTCAAAGAACTCAACCAGCTTGCGGTTCTTGAATCCGCCGTATTCGCGTGCCAGGTGGAGAGGCATTTCGAAGTGGCTCAACGTAATGACCGGTTCAATGCCGTGCTTGAGCAGCTCATCGAAGACCTCGTCGTAGAACTTGAGGCCCTCTTCGTTGGGCTCAAGCTCATCGCCCTTGGGGAAAATTCGGGACCACGCAATCGAGGTGCGGAAGCACTTGAGTCCCATCTCCGCGAAGAGCTTGATGTCCTCACGGAAATGCCCGTAGAAGTCGATGGCTTCGTGATTGGGGTAGAACTCGTTTGGTTCGATTGCTTTCGTGATGCGCCGCGGAACGCCGTGGGCGCCTGCCGTGAGGACGTCGACGACAGAGGGGCCCTTACCGCCCTGGTTCCAGCCGCCTTCGAATTGGTGTGCAGCGACGGCTCCACCCCACAGGAAATTTGGGTTGAATGAAGTATCCATTTACTTTGCTCCTTCGAGTTGAGACTGGTGTGGGGAAGTGGCGGCAACAGCCATGAGCTCGTTTCCGTGTGTGGTCCGAGTTGATGGATGGATTACCACATCTGCGAAACGCTTCGTATTGGTGATAATGACGGGGGTGGTGAGCGAGTAACCAGCTTGGAGGATAGATTGGGAATCAAACTCCACCAAGAGGTCACCCTCTTCCACGTGTTGTCCTTTCTTTACGTGGCTGGTAAAAGGCTTGCCCTTAAGTGCCACGGTGTCAAGACCAATGTGGACTAGTACTTCTACGCCGTCATCAGAGATGATTCCGACGGCATGCTTGGAGGGAAGGACTGTGGCGATTGTTCCATCGAAAGGGGCGTACACCTTGTTGTCTGTAGGTTCCACGGCTACGCCTTCGCCCATCGTGCCTTGTGCGAAGACTGGGTCGTCTACTTCGCTTAGTGCAAGCACGGTGCCGGTTACCGGGCTGGAGATGTGATAAACGGTGTCCATCTGAGATAGCTGGCTGTGGTATTCGGCTGAAGCTGCGTCGGAGTCCGAGGAGCTATCAGCGTCCTCGGTGGTGGTCTCCGAAAGGACATCCGTGAAGCCAACCACGTAGACACCGATTGCAGCGCCGAAGAAGGCCACTGAGCAGCCAATGACCTCACCCATGAGCGAGTTGGTGCCGGGCTCGTAAGCATTCATGATTGTGAGAATGCCGGGAAGACCTGCATAGACGTATTGGAGGGAACCAAAGAGGGAAACCACGATTGCGCCGATGGCGCCGGCGGCGCAGCCTACGATGAACGGCTTCTTTAGACGTAGTGTGACACCGTAGATAGCAGGCTCAGTGATGCCGAAGACACCCGTGAGTGAGGCCGACGCAGCAATTTTCTTCATCTCGGCGCTGCGTGACTTAAGGAATACTCCGAAAGCAGCGCCAACTTGGGCGATGACTGCTGCAGTCTGGAACGCCTGGAACGGGTCCGAACCGTATTCATCGAAGTTGGCCAGCACCATCGGGGTAACTCCCCAGTGCACGCCGAAGATAACGATGACCTGCCAGAATCCGCCGACGATGGCCGCAGCGACCGGGGGAGCGACGTCGACGAGCCAGTTGAAGCCATCCGCAATGAGAATTGCGCCTTGGTTCGACAGAGGACCGATGATCAGAACCGTGAGCGGTACAGCGATGATCAGGCAAAGCAGCGGTGTGAACAGCTGGGTGACGACTTCCGGAAGGTGCTTCCGGAAGAACCGCTCAAGGTAGGACAGACCCCAGACGATGAAGAGGGGAGGCAGGACTGTCGAGGTGTAGGTAGTCTCACTGAGCGCGAATCCAAAGAGCGTGATGTGCTCTCCCTCGGAGACACGCGTAGCAATATCTGTCATCTGCGGCGCTACCAGAGCACCGACGGCAGCGACGGCGATGAAGGTGTTGGTCTTGAAAAACTGTGCTGCGGTAATCGCGATGAGGATAGGCAGGAACGTAAAAGGCGCCCAACTCATGAGCGAGAAAAGCTCGTAGGTGCCGGTGCTCTCAAACTCAGGCCAGGCAGCGGTGATAAGGATTAACGCACCTTGGATAAGGCCTGCAGCGGCGAGGACGTAGATGAACGGGGCGAAGACTGCGGACATCATTGCGATGATCCGGTTCATCAGGGTGGGCTTGCTGTCCCCGTCTTCAACCTGCTGCTCATTGGGGTCGATGCCCAATTCGTCGATCGCTGCTTCGTATACTTCGCCGACGCGGTTACCAATGACGACCTGAAATTGGCCGCCCTTTTCCACCGTGGTGATGACTCCGGGAAGATTCTGGATTTTGTCGTGGGCGCCCTCAGGAGTGTCTTTGAGGACTAAACGTAGACGGGTTGCGCAACGCGCAATTCCTGTGATGTTGGAGGGCCCGCCGACGAGCTCAATGACATCGTGGGCGAGTTTAGGGTAATCACGTACCAGGGCGGTCATGATTCCTCACTTTCGTTTCTAGGCTAGTGAAGAGTCCCAAAACGAAAAAGACTCGCGAGTGCAATGAAGCTGAAGTCCCTTTCGTTACAGGGGATTCCGCTTCAGGTTCTTGCCTCTTGCGAGTAACAGGCCTGATAGCCGATGTCTAAAATAATAGCCCTTCATGCGCCTAGGCACAAGAAGGGCTAAATGTGATGTGGGCTATGCCAGCCAACCGAAGTCCATCAGGAAGAGCTCAACCTCTGCAAGGTCGCCCTCGCGCGGGAAGTCGCCCGTGAGGGCGGCATAGGTCTCTTCGACATCCTTGCGGGAGGCGGGGACGAGGTCGTGGTTGAACAGGTCCTCGGCTACTTGGGCTGCGATGGGCGCAGCGGTAATGGTGTCAAGACCGGTACCGGTGGCGCTCTTGAACGTGTTGGTGATAGCGGAGAAAAATCCGGAAATGGCATTCATTAGTGCTCACCTCTCTTGTCTCTTGTAGGGATGGTACGGGGTTCCGTACCGTTGGGATTCACCAACTATATCGCCCAAAGCCGCAAAACGCTACATGGATTTCAGTTTTAGTTAACTTTTTGTTCACTTTGGATTCCTGTTGCGTACGTCACTTAAGGGCTGCGGCTCTCTGCCGGGGGAGTGGGTGCCTGGCTGGCGCTGCGGCTGTGGAAAACGCCGAAGGACGGCGCCGTCGCGCGGTGCGACAGTGCCGTCCTGAGGCGGATTCCGGCTGTGTGCCTAGCGGCCCTTAGTGGCCGCCGGCGATTCCGCCGAAGGGCTCCCAGCCGGTGTAGTGGGCGATGGAGTCCTTTGCAATCCAGGTGATGGCGAGGAGGATGAAGAGGCCGAGGACTGCGTAGACGGTCCAGCCCAAGACCTTCATCTGGGTCGAAGCCTGGGTGTCATCAACGACGACACCCTCGGTGTTGCGGATCGGGTCGCCGGTCATGCAGCGCATACCCAAGGCGAACAGGAGCGGGATACCAGCGCCGAAGGCGAGTGCCAGGGCGGCCACGCGAATCAGAGCAGTGACAATTTCCAGTGCGGTCATGATGGGGGATCCTTAGTTGTCCTTGAGGGCGGTGTGGTCCTTGACCACATCGTTGACGGCGTGAGCGGCGCCCGGGGAGTTGCCGGCCGGCACGCCGGCGGCAACCTTCTCGCGGCGGGACATGGAGGAGTCGACAGACTCGGAGTCCTCGTCCCAGTCCTCATTGACGTTGTTGGCGTCAACCGGATTGCGGCGAGCGCGGATGAGGATGAGGGCGACCATGCCCAGCAGGATGAGCAGGTCCACGATGGCGCCGATCATGGTGTTGGTGGCAGTGCCCACACCCTTAGCAATCCACCAGGTGACGAAACCGACAAACGCAGCGCACGGCAGGGTGATGAGCCAAGCAGCCACCATGCGCATGGCAACACCCCAGCGGACCTTGGCGCCCTTGCGCCCCAGGCCGGTACCCAGGATGGAACCGGTGGACACGTGGGTGGTGGACAGTGCCATGCCGCCGGTGGCGGAGGTCAGGATGATGGCGGCGGAGGTTGCCTCAGCAGCCATGCCCTGCGGGGATTCAATCTCCACAAGCCCCTTGCCCAGGGTGCGGATGACGCGCCAACCGCCGGACATGGTGCCGGCTGCGATGGCCACGGCGCAGCCGATGATGACCCAGGTCGGGATGCGGGAATCGGCGTTGGCCTCGCCGGCAGCGACGAGGGCTAGGAAGATAACGCCCATGGTCTTCTGCGCGTCACCGGTGCCGTGTGCCAGGGAGACCAGGCAGGCGGTGACGATCTGGCCGTGGCGGAAGTGCTCGTTCTTGACCTTGTTTGGAATGGTGTTGGTCACCCAGTAGACCAGCGCGGTGCCGCAGGCGGACACGAGGGCGGCGATGAACGGGGAGGCGATGGCCGGGATGATGATTTTGCCGGCGATGGAGGACCAGGCTACGCCGCCGGTACCCAGGGCTGCGAAGGCGGCGCCGATAAGGCCACCGAACAGGGCGTGGGAGGAGGAAGACGGCATACCCAGGAGCCAGGTGAACAGGTTCCAGGTAATACCGCCGATGAGGCCGGTGAAGACGACCATGAGCAGGGCGTCGCCGTCGGCGGGGACGGAGACGTCGTACTGGTCAAGGTTGACAATTCCTTTGGCCACGGTGGCGGCCACGTTAACGGAGAGGAATGCACCGATGAGGTTGAGGACTGCGGAAATGGCAACAGCGGTAAAAGGCTTCAGGGCGCCGGTGGCGATCGACGTCGCCATGGCGTTGGCGGTGTCGTGGAAGCCGTTGGTGAAGTCGAAGGCCAGTGCCGTGATGACCACGATGGCCAAGATGATAAGTGTCGCTGACACGAGCGTGATCCCTTTCAGGACTAGGGCAATAATCTACAAAGAGGGGTCAGCGTGCCGAGCACTTTTGGGAAGGTGCGGCGACTGCGTGCTAACCGCGCTAGACACTAGTCCCGAAAAGGTGCTTAGACAATTGTTAGGATAATGCCGTTGACCTGCGAAAATCCGAATTATGTTTGGCTAATCGGTTATAAAATGTAGTAAATCGTCCGAAAGTTACGGTGTAGTACATGGATTGTTCATGCGTTGTTTACCAACGTCACCAGAAAAGGGTTAGGCCGGAACTAGACCTCAGGCGAAAAACTACACCTCCACCGGTAGCCAGGCATAGCCATAGGGGCCCAATTCCACCGGGCCCAAGGCCACGGCCTGGTCGGTGAAGTTATGCAGGCACAGCAGCTCTCCGCGCTGAAATCCCAGAACGCCGGTGTGCCCGGTCTCAACGGCCTCGAAGGACGCGGTTCCTAGCTCCGGGTGTGCTTTGCGCTGCTGGATGAGTCCGCGGAGGCGGTGCAGGAGCGAGTCGGGGTCTTCCAGCTGCTCCGCGACCGACACCCCGGCGCCGCCGACGACGGGGCGGTGGGGACGTGCGGACTCGGTAAACCCTGCGCCCTCGCCCGGTTCCCACTGCATGGGCGTGCGCACGGCATCCCGGTCCGGCAGCTCGGGGGCGTCGTTCATGCCAATCTCGTCTCCGTAATACAAAAAGGGCGCGCCCGGCAGGGTCATCAGCAGCGAGTAGAACAGCTCAATCCGGCGGTAGTCGTTGCCCAACAGCGGGGCAAGCCGCCGTGCGATGCCCACATGCGCGCGCATCTGATCGTCTGGCAGGTAGTGCTGGTAGAGGACCTTGCGCTGGGCGTCATCGACCATCTCCAGGGTCAGCTCGTCATGGTTGCGCAGGAAGGTTCCCCACTGGCAGCCCTGGGGAAGCTTGGGGAGAGCGGACATGATGTCGTAGACCGGGGTGGCGTCGCCAAGCGCCAGCGCCTGATATAGCCGCGGCATGACGGGGAAGTTGAACACCATGTGGAAGCGGTTGCCGCTGCCGTAGAACTCCATGGTCTCCGCCGGCGGCTGATTGGCCTCCGCGATGAGCACCGCATCTGGGTAGTGGGCATCCAGGAAGCTGCGCACTTTCTCCACAAAGGTGATGGTCTCCGGCAGGGACTCGCCGCCTACGCCATCGCGCTCATACAGATAGGCAATGGCATCGAGGCGGAATCCATCAACGCCCTTGTCGAGCCAAAAGGACAGGACCTTGAAGACCTCCTCGTGCACGGCGGGATTGTCGTAGTTCAGGTCCGGCTGATGCGAGTAGAAGCGGTGGAAATAGTACTGCTTGCGCACCGGATCCCAAGCCCAGTTGGAGGTCTCCGTGTCGGTGAAAATGATGCGAATCTCCGGGTAGCGCTGCGGATCATCGCCCCACACGTAGTAGTCGCCGTAGGGCCCGTCCGGATCGGTGCGCGAGGCCTGGAACCACGGGTGATCGGTTGAGGTGTGGTTGAAAGCTAGGTCCGTCATCAACCGCATGCCGCGAGCGTGGAGCTCGGTGACAAGCTCATCAAAGTCCTCCATCGTGCCGTAATCCGGGTGGATGGAGTAATAATCGGCGATGTCGTAGCCGTCATCGCGCTGTGGGGAGGCGTAAAAGGGGGAGAGCCAGAGACAGTCGACGCCCAGCCACTTCAGGTAGTCCAGCTTCTCAATGACCCCGCGCAGCGTTCCGACGCCCTGGCCGGCGGTGTCCTTGTAGGACCCAACCAGGGCCTGGTAGAAGATGGCGTTGGTGTACCAGCTCATCGAAGATCCTTCCGTTTAGCCCGCCAGAGCAGGTACTCCGTCAGGCACAGCGCTCCGGCGAGGAGCCCCGGCCAGATGGCGGGGGAGGGGGCGAACAGGTTGAGCACTGCCTGCAGCAACGCCAAGGCGGCGAAGAATCCGACGAATCCCAGCGCGGTGTCCCAGAGCAGTGCGCGGCGCATTAGGCCTTGACACCTCCGGCGGTGAGACCTGCCACAATGCGGTGCTGGAAGATGAGCACCATGATGATCAGGGGAATGGTGACCAGCGCGCCGGCCGCCATGGTGGCGGCGTACGGGTACTCAAAGGCGGACGGTCCAGAGAAGCGAGCGATGGCCACGGTGACTGGCTCGGTGTCGGTGGTGGACAGCTGCTTGGCCAGCATGAACTCATTCCACGTGGTGATGAACGCGATGATGGCCGTGGTAAACAGCGCCGGGGCCGCCAGGGGCAAGAGTACGAGGCGGAAGGCCTGGCCCCGGGAAGCACCGTCCACGCGGGCTGCCTCTTCTAGCTCCCACGGCAGCTGTCGGAAGAAGCTGAGCAGCGTGTAGACCGTGAGCGGCAGCGCGAAGGAAATGTTCGGAATGATCATCGCGCGGTAGGTGCCAATCCAGTCGAGGTTGCCAAAGAGTTGGAACAGCGGGGTGACCAGCGCGATGGCCGGGAACATCGACGCGGCCAAGATGATGCCGGTGACCAGGCCCTTGCCCGGGAAGTCGTAGCGCGCCAGGGCATAGGCGGTGAACACGCCGATGAGCACCGCCACCGCCGTCGTAATCAGGGAGATAAGCAGCGAGTTGCCCAGCGCCCCTAGGAAGTCATTGCCCTTGTCCGTAGCTAGTGCATCGCGGAAGTTATCTAGGGTCACGTGCGTAGGCCACGGCGTGGTGTCAAAGGTGTGGTCCTTGCTGCGCAGGGCGGTGACCACCATCCAGTAGAAGGGGGCCAGCCCCCAGAACATGATGAAGAGGATGCCTAGGTAATGTCCCAGCTTTTTCATGAGTTCTTCTCCTTCTTCATGCGGTTGCGGCCCGAGACGTCAGCGCCCAGGAAGCGGACCAAGACAAAGGCCACGGCGAAAATGAGCAGGAAGATCAAGGTGGAGAGCGCGGAGGCCGAGTTGAAGTGGCCCTGGCGCATGTCCTCCACCACCAGTTGGGAAATCGTGGCCGTCGGCGAGTTGGAGGAGCTGGAAATCATGATGACTGGCAGGTCGTACATGCGCAGAGCGTCCAACGTGCGGAAGAGCACGGCCACCATGAGCGCGGGTTTGACCAGCGGCAGGGTGATGGAAAAGAAGGTCTGGACGCGGGAGGCGCCGTCGACGCGGGCGGCGTCGTAGACGTCCCGCGGAATCATCTGCAGCCCGGCCAGGATGAGCAGCGCCATGAATGGTGCAGTCTTCCACACGTCCGCGATGATGACGGCGAGGCGGGCATAGAACGGATCCGTGGTCCACGCTATGTGGGTGCCCAGCAGCGAGTTGACGATTCCTTCCGGGGCAAACATGAACTGCCAGAGCTTGGCCGTCACTGCGGTGGGAATGGCCCATGGGATGAGAACGGCGGCGCGGACCAGACCGCGGCCGCGGTACTCGCCGTTCATCACCAACGCCATGAACATTCCCAGGATGGTCTCCAGCACCACGGTGACGACCGTTAAGAAGAGCGTGATCTTTAGCGCCGGCCAGAAGTCGGTGGCGATGACACCGTCCGGGCACGTGGTGGCCTGGCCAGTGGTGGACATGCACTGGTTGGTAATCCAGTAAAGGTAGTTGTCCAGTCCGGCGAAGGCACCTTCCTCAAACAGGCCGGTGGTGGGGTTGAGCCGCTTATTGCCCTGGAAGGACAACATGATGGCGCGGACGATGGGGTAGCCAATGACGATGGCCAAGGCAATGAGCGCCGGCGCGATGAGCCCGGCGGCCTGCAGGTAATGCTTGCGGGATTGCGCGGTTCGCGTCGATCCAGCCATGCGGTTCCTGCCTTTCTCGCTAGAAGGGATGGTGGGGAAGAGTGAGGCCTGCTGATCCGTGTGGGTGGAAAACGCCAGCGGCGCGGGCAAGTCACGTGGACTTACTCGCGCCCTAGTCAGCTCACGGGACTAGCCCTGGGCTGCGGCCTCGATGGCGGCCTTCATGTCCTTCGTGGCATCGTCGACGGACTTGTCCGCGGTCAGTGCAGCGTAGGCGTTGTCCTGCACGGCCTTGGAGATGGCGGTGTAGAACGGGGAGACCGGACGCGGCGCGGCGTTTTCCAGGGACTCCTTGAGCGCCGGCAGGTACGGGAACTGCTCTACCAGGGATTCATCGTCGTAGATGGAGGCCAGCACCGGCGGGAAGGAGGATTCCGCAAAGGACTTCTGGTTCTCCTCGTTGATGACGAACTTCATGAAGTCCAAAGCCGTGGCCTTGTGCTCGGAGTTGATGTTGATGCCGTTGTTGTAGCCACCCAGCGTGGACACGCCCACGCCGTCCTTGCCCACCAGCGGCTGGACCTCGAATTTAACGCCGTTGTCCTTGGCGTTGGTGTACATGTACGGCCAGTTGATGGCGAAGGCAGTCTTGCCCTCGGTGAAGGCCAGGTTGGTTTCCTCCTCCGTGGCGGCGGTGGAATCCTTGGAGATGGTGCCGTCCTTGTAAGCATCAACCAGCGCCTTAAGGCCCTCCTTGGACTTGTCCGAGTCCACGGTGACGTTGCCCTGATCATCCAGGATCTCGCCGCCCCAGCCCTCGATGAAGCCGGCGGTGTTGACCGTCAGGCCCTCGTACTGCTTGAGCTGCGTAGTCAGGCAGGAGGTGTCCTCCTTGAGGGCCTCGCAGGCAGAAGCGATGTCGGCGAACTTCTCCGGAGCCTTGTCCACCAGGTCAGTGTTGCGGTAGAGCAGCTGGCCGTTGGTGTTCTGCGGCAGGGCGTAGAGGGTGTCGTTGTAGGTGGCGGACTCGACGGTGGGCTCCAACAGACCAGAGGTGTCCACCTCCAGGTCACCGGTCAGCGGGGCGAGCCACTGGTTGGCGGCGAAGTCCGCGGTCCACACCACGTCAAGCGCCATGACGTCATAGTCGGAATTGCCCGCCTGCAGGGACTGGACCAGGGTTTCGCGCTGCGCGTCTGCCTCGCCGGCGAGCTCCTTGAGCTCAACCTTCTCGTCCGGGTGCTCTGCGTTCCACGCCTCAATAATCGGCGTGATCTTGTCGGTGTCGTTCTTACCCATGGCAAAGGTGATGGGGCCGCGACCGGTACCGTCTACGGGCCCGGCTTCGGAGCCAGCGTTGGACTGTGATCCGTCGTCGCTCGATGAACAACCCGTCAGCGTCAGGGCGAAGGCGGCAGTGGTGACAACAACCCCGCGGCGGACGGCGCGGGCGGGGAGGAAGGACTTCTTCATGGAGTATTCACCTTTCGGAAAACTTCTGGTGACTTAAACCTAAGGGATCGCCACCACATCGCACGAGCTTTTGGCACATATTCCACACGCGGCGGGGGTGAAACTACCCCTCTGCACGCTAGCCTTTTTCGATCCGGTTGCCCGTCTCGGGGTCAAAGTGGTGTGCTTCACGCGGGCTAAAGCTCAGCACTACCTCGTCCCCGCGCTGCGGGACATCGCCCTGCGCCCGGGCGACAAAGCGCTGCTCACCCACCATGACGTAGACGAAGGCTTCGGCGCCGAGCTCCTCCACGAAGTCCACGACACCCGGGAAGCCAATGGGGCCCTTGTTGATGTACATCTTTTCCGGGCGCACGCCGATGCGCCCGCCGTTGTAGTCGAAGATATTCATGGCCGGGGAGCCTATGAAACCCGCCACGAACTCGTTCGCCGGGGCATCGTACAGCTCGCGCGGCGGGGCCACCTGTTGGAGCACCCCATCCTTGAGCACCGCCACACGGTCACCCATGGTCATGGCCTCCACCTGGTCGTGCGTGACGTAGACGGTGGTCGTCCCCAGACGCTGCTGGAGGCTGGCCAGCTCCGCGCGGGTCTGCACGCGCAACTTGGCGTCGAGGTTGGATAGCGGCTCATCCATGAGGAAAGCCTTGGGCTCGCGCACGATGGCGCGGCCCATGGCCACGCGCTGGCGCTGGCCGCCGGAGAGGTCCTTTGGCTTGCGCTTGAGGTACTCCGTGAGCCCCAGGGTCTTCGCGGCTTCTTCCACCTTGGCTTTGATTTCTGCCTTGGGACGCTTGGCCAGCTTGAGGGAAAAGCCCATGTTCTCCGCCACGGTGAGGTGAGGGTAGAGGGCGTAGTTCTGGAAGACCATCGCGATATCGCGTTCGCCCGGCTCAAGGCCGGTGACATCCTTATCGTCAATGAGGATGCGTCCGCCGGAGACCGGTTCCAGGCCAGCCAGCGCGCGCAGCGTGGTGGACTTGCCGCACCCGGAGGGACCGACCAATACGAGGAATTCGCCGTCCGCAATCTCCAGGGTGAGGTCTGTGACCGTGGGCTTGTCAGCGTGGGGATAGGTGATGCCGACATTCTCAAAAGTGACCTTTGCCATGCAGCAACCCTAACACTCGGCAGGGACACTCAGCGGCCGATGGCCATCACAGAACGGGCACGTGCTGCACTAGTACGATCGGGGACCATGACAGCTCTTGATCTGGACCGAATCCGCGAAGCCCTCAAGGATGACTTCGCCGTCATCGATTACACCGAGTCCACCGGCTCCACCAATACCGACCTCATGCAGGCAGACAGGGTGGCCGATGGCACCGTCCTGCTCACCAACGAGCAGGTCTCCGGCAAGGGCCGCCTGGGCCGCCACTGGGTTAGCCCGGCTGGCTCGCAGCTCATCTTCTCCATGCTTATCCTCCCGGAGACGCTGGATCACCTGGGAACCCTGCCCTTGGCCGCAGGCCTGGCTGTGACCGATTCCGTCGAGGGCGCGGTGCTCAAGTGGCCCAACGACGTCCACATCGACGGCAAGAAGCTGTGCGGCATCCTGGCCGAAGCCGGCCCGGTGGGGGAGGCGTTCAAGTCTGCGCCGAAGACAGAAGTGTCGAAGACTGAGGTTTCTAAGGCCGAGGTCTCGAAGACGGAGATTAACAAGGCCGAGGTCGCCCCCAAGACGCAGGCCGCGAACCCGCCCTCGGCCCGCGTCGTCGTCGGCATGGGCATCAACGTCACCCTGACGCGTGAGGAGCTGCCCATCGTGGCTGCGACGTCCCTCGCACTCGAGGGCCGCGATACCGACCGCACCGCGTTGGCGATTACCGTGCTGAAGAACCTGCGCCGCCGCGTCACCCAGTGGGAGCAGCAGGATCCACAGCTCATGGCGGACTACCGCACGGTGTGCTCCTCCATCGGACAGGAGGTTCGCCTCGAGGCCCCGGCCGGGGACGTCACCGGCACTGTTGAGGGAGTGGCTGACGACGGCCGCATTAACGTCGGCGGCGAGTACTACTCCGCCGGCGACGTTATCCACCTGCGCCCAGCCGGGCAGTAGCGCCTTTTAGTACGTAGTGGTACGCAGGTGAGTTAGGCGTCGTTTGTCGCACTGTTCGTGGCGGTGTGTTCGCGGTCCTCGCGGCGGCGCTCCTGGTTCGCCTGCGGTGGCCTCGGTGTCGTTTCCGTTGACGGAGAAGGCGTAGATCTCACCATTAGTGATGTCGGCTTGGCGGGCGTCGGGATTATCTGCAGCGGCTGCTCGGCGCCTAGCGCGGACGGTGACCCGAGCCGTGTCGTTGACGATGTAGAGCTCGAGGACGGTGGTGGACAGGATGTCGGCGTGGAGAAGAATGTTCGCTGCACACGTCCTGTGAGCGTGTGCTGGTGGTGTCCGCGCCACATACCTGTGCGCGGGGGAGGTGCCGCCCGGCACATGTGAAACAGCGGGTGGGTATCATGAACCCCATGAATCTCATGCAGATGGGCCGCGGGGAAGTGGTACGCGCAGATATGACGGCGCCTTTCCGCACGTTGCTCTTCCCGTTTCTTGAGCTCATCGTCATCACCGGCGTGTGCTGGATTGCCATCGGCTGGTGTGACTACAACGGTGTTGACCTAGCGCTGCGCAACGGGCTCGTCGCGCTGTGGGCGCTGCTTGTCGTGTGGCGCTTCATCGTGCCGTTAGTGAAAACGCGGCGCAAGCGGTTTATCGTGACCAACCTGCGCGTTATCGCCCGCGATGGCAAGCGCGTCGATTCGATTCCGCTCACCGATATCCGCGGGGCCCGCCGGCGCCGCGGCGGAATCTCACTGGCTCTGCATGGCTGGGAGCGCCCCCTCTACTTCCCAGCCGTGCCGAAGGCCAAGCGGATTGAGGAGATTCTTACTGAGCCGGCGGTGTTTTAATCTCCGTGGTGTGTAGCTGCGAGTCCAGATCCTCCGGGGCCAGGTTCGCCGCACCGAACTCGTTGGTCAGGGGCAGGCGCAGCTCGAGGTCCGTGCCCGGGCACAGCTCAATCGTGGCCTCGTCGATGGTGTAGTCCAGCACGTGGCCGCCGGAGGTGCGGTCGGAGTCGATGAAGTGCACGTGGCAGCCCGGCACGGAAATACCCTTCTCAAAGACCGGAGTACGGAAGCCGCCGATGACGCCCTCGACGTCGGTAAAGCGCAACTCCTTATCGCCGCCCACGGCGTGGGCCATTGGCGGGTAGGGCTTCGACTGCTTGACCACTGTGCGGGTGACTACGTCGCTGAAGCGGCCGGTGATGCGCACCGCGTACATGTAGTTGGCGGAGGGCTCGAGCTCATCGATGAAGGCGGAGAGCTCGTCGCGCTTGAGGCCCTTCGGTGCGGCCACCTTAATGCGGGGGACGAAGTTCGTCGCTACCGCGAAGGGGGTGTTCTGATCGAGGCTGGCCACGGTGGCGGTGCCGTCGCCGCGGAGCTGGTAGCACACGCCATCGAGAATAATCATCTCTCCGTCCAGCGCATCGAAGGTGCCGAGGCCGAAGTTGCCTTTGCCGAGGAGTTCGCCGATGGTCATCTCGCCGTCGTAAATGCCGTCCAGCAGGGCGGTCATGAGCGAGTTCTGAAAGATAGTATGCCGAACAATCATGCCCCCAAGGCTAGTATTGATGGGGTGAGTCAACAACACAAACCTATCGTTACTGTTTACGGAGACGGCCAGCTCGCACGCATGATGCAGCCGGCCGCCGCTGAGCTCGATATCCACCTGCGGGTGCTGGCCTCCTCGCCGGACAAGTCCGCCGCGCAGGTCATCCCGGATGTCGTGCTTGGTGACTATCACGACTACGAGGTGCTGACTCGTGCCGCTGAAGGCGCGGACGCGTTGACCTTCGAGCACGAGCACGTCCCCACGGAGCACGTGGAGGCCCTCATCGCCGCGTCCTACAACGTGCAGCCGCAGCCGTCCGCGCTCCTGTACGCGCAGGACAAGCTGCTGATGCGCCAGAAGCTGGAGGAACTCGGCTCCCCGGTGCCGCGCTATGCCGCTATCGACTCGGTGGAGGATGCCCGGGCCTTTGCGGAGTGCGTCGATGGAAACGTGTGCCTGAAGGCCCGCCGCGGCGGCTACGACGGGCACGGCGTGTGGTTCCCCTCCGCGGAGGAGTTGGAGCCGCTGGTGCAGGAGCTTCTCGACGCCTCAACGCCGCTCATGGCCGAAGAAAAAGTCCAGCTCACCCGTGAGCTGTCGGTCTTGGTGGCGCGCCGGGCTTCCGGCGAGGTCAAGGCTTGGCCCATCACTGAGTCCGTGCAGCGCGACGGCATCTGCGCCGAGGCTTGCGCTCCGGCCCCGAACCTCTCGCCCGAGCTGGCGGAGCGCGCCTCCCAGGTGGGCATTCAGATCGCCACCGAGCTGGGGGTCACTGGCGTGCTGGCCGTCGAGCTCTTCGCCTTCGCCGCCGCGCAGGACGCCGGCTCCATCTTTGCTTCCGCCTCCGGTGCTCCCGGCATGGTGTTGGAGGAGGACATCGCCGTCAACGAGCTGGCCATGCGCCCGCACAACACCGGCCACTGGACCCAGGACGGTTGCGTGACCTCGCAGTTTGAGCAGCACTTGCGCGCAGTGCTCGACCTGCCGCTGGGGGAGACCACCCCGCTCGCCCCGATCACGGTCATGGCCAACGTGCTGGGCGCAGACGAGGACCCGGAGCTGCCGATGCCGGAGCGCGTGCGCGCCGTCATGGAGCGCTACCCGGAGGCCAAGGTCCACCTGTACGGCAAGGACCACCAGCCCGGCCGCAAGATCGGCCACGTCAACGTCACCGGCGACGATGCCGATGAGACCCGCCGCATCGCGCGCGATGCCGCCCACTTCCTCGTCCACGCGCAGTGGGCCAACAACTAAGCCAACTAAGGAGGACACGTTATGGAACCGCTCGTTGGACTCATCATGGGCTCGGACTCGGACTGGCCCACGGTGGAACCCGCCGCGAAGGTGCTTGCCGAATTCGGCGTCCCCTTTGAGGTAGGCGTGGTCAGCGCCCACCGCACCCCGGAGAAGATGCTGGCCTATGCCAAGTCCGCGCACGAGCGCGGGCTCAAGGCCATCATCGCTTGCGCCGGCGGCGCCGCGCACCTGCCGGGCATGGTCGCCGCGGCCACGCCGCTGCCGGTCATTGGCATCCCGCGCGCCCTCAAGGAGCTGGATGGCCTGGATTCCCTGCTCTCCATCGTGCAGATGCCCGGCGGCGTGCCGGTGGCCACCGTCTCCATCGGTGGTGCGAAGAACGCCGGCCTGCTCGCCGTGCGCATCCTGTCCGCCGGCGACCCCGCTCTGGTGGAGAAGATGGCCGCCTACCAGGAGAACATGGCGGCCGAGGTGGAGAAGAAGGACGCGAATCTGCGCTCTAAACTCCTGGGTGACTAGTTAGCCGGGAAGCTGTGCGGTCAGGTCCGGGTAGGAGGCTTGCGCGCCCTGACCGGTGACCGAATAGGCCCCGACCCGCGCGGCGTACGCCGCGGCCTCAGCCACGCTGTCGCCCTGCAGCAGCCGCGCGCACAGGGCGCCGGCGAATCCGTCGCCGGCCCCGGTCGTGTCGACGGCGGTGACCTGCGGGGAGGGGACTGCCACGAGGTCAGTTCCCTCAGCGACGAGGGCGCCGCGTGCGCCCAGCGTGAGAACTACCGAGGCACAGCCGGCCTCCCTTAAACGGCGCGCTAGCTCCTCCGGCGAACCGTCGCTACGCACACCCAGCTGCTCCAGGATGAGGCCGGCCTCATGCTCGTTGGCCAGCAGCGGGTCGGCGCGTAGCAGCGCCTTGGCGTCCACCTCGACCACCGGCGCCAGATTTACCACCACCCGGCCCCGGGCCAGCGCGACGGCGCGGGCGAAACCCTCGGCGGGAATCTCGCCCTGCAGCAGGACCAGATCTGCTGCCTCGATGGGGGAGGAATGGGAGGAGACAAAAAGGTCGTCGACAAGCGCGTTGGCCCCCGGCACCACGATGATGGTGTTCTCGCCCTCCTGGTCCACGGTGATGACCGCCAGCCCCGTGACCTCGTCGGTGACGTCCACGTGCTCCAGGTCCACGCCGCTGGTGCGCAAGTATTTCATGGCCGGTTCCGCGTAGGCGTCGCTGCCCACCGCGCCGACGAAACTCACCGTCGCTCCCTGCAGCGCAGCCGCCACCGCCTGATTGGCTCCTTTGCCGCCCGCGAAAATCTCGCCGCCGTGTCCCAGCAGCGTTTCGCCCGGCTGGGGATGGCGCGCGGTGTGGACCACGAGGTCAGCGTTGATGGACCCGACTACGCACATGTTCATGCTGCCCAGTATGCACGCTATGCTTGCGGGCATGCAGTTTCCGGTTCTGGTGTTGGGGGCGCGCGTGGTGGACGGCGAGCCCGGCTCCCTCCTGCGCAGCCGGCTCGACCGAGCACTCGTCGCCGCGCGCCTCATGCCGGATCAGCCGGTCATCGTGTCCGGCTTCGGCGAGGCCGAGCCCATGGCCCGCTATCTCATCTCCCGCGGCTTGGATCCCGCCCGAATCATCGTCGAGCCCCTCGCTACCAGCACGAACGAGAACCTCGAGCGCGCCCACGCGCTCTGCCCGGACTACCGCTACTTCCGCGTCGTGACGAATGATTTTCACGCCCTGCGCACCCGCCTGTGGGCGTGGCACCTGGGCATTCGCGTGCGCGTGCACGGCGTGCCCACCCCCGCGGCTGACCGCGGCTGGAACTACGTGCGCGAAGTGGGCGCTACGCCGCACTCCGTGGCGCGCATCGCCTGGCGGCGCGCGGTGGCCCGACTGCGGTGATGTTGCCCGGACGGCCTTAGAGCCAGACCGGAAGACTAACCGATAATCACCAGCAGAATCGCGATGAGCCAGATGACAAACCAGTGGCGCTTTTGTGGCTCGGTGGGGTTGGTCTTTTGCTGGATGGACTTGATGAAGTACCAGGCGCCCGGCAGGCCGAAGCCGAGCCCGAAGAGGATGTCTCCACTGTCGAAGGATCCGAGGGCTCCCATCACCGAGATGAAACTAAAGAACCCTTTGACAAAGGAAAAGCGGTGAATCGTGCCCTCCTGCGGCGCGGCGGGCTGTGCCGTCAGCTGCGGGTCCGCCTGGGGCGCGGTGAGGTAGTTCGGGGCCGGCTCGACGGCGCCGGACTTGAAGGGGGAGCGCTCGTGCGACTCGGGCGACTCGGACTTGAAGTTCGGCGTCGGCCAGGCTCCGCGAAGGGATTCGCCCCGCGGCCGCGGTAGGAATCGGCCGGCTCCTCGAATGGATTTGAGTCAAAGGGATTGGTCATAGGCTATACCGTAGGACACCCGCGGCCAGAACCCGAATTAGAGCTTGGATAAAGCCTTCGAGATTCCCTCCATCAGCGTGGCGCGGGATTGCTTCATCGGGTGCGCAATGGCCCGCAGCCCCATGTATGCGATCTGGTCGGCGGCGCGGTTGAGCGGGTCGCCCGCATGTCCCAGCACGCGGCGGATGGTTACGTCGCACACGCCATCGATGTCATTCCAGGCCTGCTGAAAGCGTGAGCGCGAGCCGGAGGATAGCCCCCGCCAGATCCCGCGGGAGCGCACCGCCTTCGAGCCCTTCGTGCGGATCTGCTGCACGGCCTCTAAGGCCGCCACGGAGTCGGATTCGATAATCGCCTTCTCGGCGCCTACCTTGAGCAGGTATTTTAAGGCCAGGGTGAGGGACTCGAGCTCTAGCTCGTCGGTGCTCGCGGTGGTTTCGCGGGTGCGCAGGCGGTAGTCGCCGTTGCCCGCCACGAAGCACATCGAGCCCTTAAAGACCGTGTCCGAGGAGGCATCCGTGGCAATCCGGACCGTGGCTTCCTCCGGCCATGAGGACGCCGTGGCGAAGTTTGGCCACCAGTGCGCCTTAGGCGTGTCCACCTTGACCGCTTGCTTCTTGCGGGGAGCCTCGCCTTCCTTCTTGGCGCGGCGCGCGGTCAGCCCGGCCTGCTTGCGGCGCACGGAGCTAGCGCTTTTCGACGCCCTATTCTCCTCCGCAAAGCTGCCCGTCACCGTGTAGCCGCGCTTTTCCAGCGCTGCCCGCAGACCCGCCTGGCGGCGGCCGGTAACAATCCATTTGCGGCCGCGCAGCCCCTTGGTGGCCTTCTCAAACTCGCGCACCGCCACCTCGACGATATCGCCCTTCTTGATCTGGCCCTTGCGCACGAAGCGGGTCTTCTTGGTGTTGACGGCGATCACCCAGCCGTCGACAGTCCCGCCCTCCGCTGAGTCCCAACGCTCGTCCCACAGGGCGATCGCCACGTGCACCGGCGCCGAGACCATGTCCGCGGTGATCTTGCGCGTGCCGTACGTGCGGGACTGGGTGCCGGTGAGGGCAGAGAGCTCGAGTGGTTCCATCCCTACTAGTAAACCATCAGCAGTGGCCGTGGACCCAGAGTGGGCCATATCTTTGGGAGGATTAGTGAAAGGCTGTAACGCTGACCGGAAAGCTGCCACATACTCAGCGAGCCCATCAGAATTCTGGAGATGATTAGTGTCTGTCCTAACCCTGCCTGGCGCGCGCAAGCGGGAGTTTTCCCGCCTGTTCCGCCAGCACTACCCGGCGGTCCTGGCCTTTCTGCGCCGCCGCGTGCCCCCAAGTCATGCCGAGGAGCTGGCTGCCGACGTCTTCGAGCGCGCCTGGACCCGCTTCGATTCCCTCGAGGGAACGCCGCTGCCGTGGCTCTACGGCATTGCCCGCAACGTGATGCGCGAGTTCTACCGCTCCCGCCGGGAGACCGAGAACCTCGACGACCATGAGCTCGAGTCCTACGCGGGCTACGACGCCATCGACCTAAGCCTCGACATCTCCGAGGCCTTCCTCCGCCTGTCCTACCCCGATCAGGAAATCCTCTCCCTCCACGCCTGGGAGGGGCTCGACCACCCGGAGATCGCCGAGGTCCTCGGCATTTCCCGCAGCAACGTCCGCGTCCGCCTCCACCGCGCCCGTACCCACTTGTCCGAACTCACAGGAGACTTCGATGCCTAACTCTCTTGACCAGCTTCGCGCCGCCAATCCAGTCCCCGACGCCACGCTTTCCGACGTCTCCCGGGACCACTCCGAGCGCACCCTCGCCCGCATCACCCGGCCCCGCTCCACGTGGACCGTCGCCGCGGCCGCGCTCCTCGCTCTCGCGCTGGTGGGCGGGGTAGTGCCCCTGCTCAACCACTCTGAGCCGGTGGCCTCCGCCGCGGAAATCCTGACCCAGGCGGGAGAGTCCGCTGCAGCACGCCCCGACGCCGCGGACAAGGGGGTCACCGCCAAGGAGTACATGAAGCGCGTGGACACACTCGGCGACGCCACTGCGGTTACCGAATACTCCGTGGACGCCGGCGGCGCCGTGCAAGTGACCTCCCAGGGTGAGGTTCCCGGCTTCGACCCCCAGCCTTCGGTCAACCCGGAGGACCTTGTCATCGCCACCGACCGCGCTGGACTGGACAGGCTGGCGGATAGCTTTCCCAACCGCGCGCTTGGCGCGCTGGAGCTTCTGCTCCAACCGGGGCTAAGCAGCGAACAGCACAAGATTGCCTACGACATGCTGGCAGAGGCCGAGGGCAACGAGGTCGGCACCGTCGACGGCGAGGGCGAGGACCAGCTGGTCACCGTGCTGCGCGACGCTGACCACGTCAGCTTCTCCGTGCTGCCCGCCACCGGTCAGCTCGTGCGCGTGGTCGGACTCGTGGGCCCGGGGGTGGAGACGACCATCGACGCCACCGCCATCCTGGACTGCGTCTCCGTTACCGGCCTGGAAGGCCCCGACCGCATCTCGCTGGCCTGCGGCGACAACAACTATCTGGTCAACCAGCTCGAGTGGTCCAACTGGGGCGCGGACGCCGCCGAAGCGGAGGGGCAGGCAATTGAGAACAACTGCGACCCCAACTGCGCGGAGGGGGAGTTTAGTGAGGAGAAGGTCAAGGTAGTCGTCGATAAGCGCATGGCGTGCGGCTACAATACCGAGGTCTACTCTCGCGTGCGCGTGCAGTACCCGGACGGCCGCGAAGAGGAGCAGCCGATAGGCTGTGCGCCCTAGGTGAGCTGGCGCAGGGCGAACTGGCCGTACATGTCTCCCAACTCCTCGGCGGTGTAATCGCCGTCCGGGGAGAACCATTGCGCGACGCCGATGCCCATATCAATGAGCGCCCAGCAGGCAATCTTCAAGTTCTCCGCGTGGAAGTTGCCCGCATTGACCACGGACATCCAGCGCGCCACGTAATCGCGGCGCAGCTGGAGTACCACCGACTTGTGGGGTTCTTCCAGGTTGGTGAGCTCGTTGTTGACCACGCGCACGCGCCGGGCAAAGGTGGCGTGGTAGACCACGTGAGCCTTCATGGTGGCCACGAGCTTCTCGCGGGGATCCTTGAGTCCCGCCAGGCCGGCGGCGTTGGCGCGGAGGAGGTCCTCCATGGCGGTGATGGTGACTTCCGCCAGGAGCTCCTGCTTGGAGGAATAGTGGTTGTAGAGGCTGGAGGCGCGCATGCCGACGGCTTTGGCGATGTCCTCCATGCCCGTGGCGTGGTAGCCGCGCTGATCGAAGAGGTCGAGCGCGGCGGCGGCGATTTGGTCGCGACGTTTCTGGTTGGCCACGGCGGGGTCCCTCCTGTGCTAGCTAATGGTCATTAGCATACCGTGCAGCTGCTTGACAGGTGTGGAGAGGTGGGTCACAATTGTGGCTAATAGTCATTCGTATTACCTGGAGAGCCAACCATGTCCCACAATCTTTTCGCGCCCACCACCGACTTCCTCGGCGTCTTCGACGGCCTCTCTTCAGCCGACGCCGCGGGTTGGGAGCGCGCCGCACAGTTCCGCCAGCATTCCGACCCGGTGATCAACCAGCACTGGCAGGCTTCCGAGTACCCCCTGGACTTGGTCTCGCGCTTGGGTTCTTTGGATGTGATGACGGACGGGCTCGACGTTCCAGGCCACAAGAAGATGTCCACCCTCGAGGCAGGTTTGACGCTCATGGAGGTCACGCGCGCCGATGCCTCGATGGGGACGGTTATCGCAGTTCAAGCAGGACTGGCCATGCGCTCGATTGCGATGCTGGGATCGGAGGAGCAGAAGTCTGAGTACTTGCCGCAGATGGCCTCGTGCTCTCTACTCGGTGCTTTCGGCCTTACTGAACCGGACCACGGCTCGGACTCCATTGCCTTGGAGACCACCGCGGTTCGCGATGGTGACGAATGGGTTCTCAACGGCGAAAAGAAGTGGATTGGCAACG
Source organism: Corynebacterium tardum (assembly GCF_046717785.1). Lineage (NCBI taxonomy): Bacteria > Bacillati > Actinomycetota > Actinomycetes > Mycobacteriales > Corynebacteriaceae > Corynebacterium > Corynebacterium tardum. The sequence goes on from NZ_CP177104.1 coordinate 612,559, forward strand.
GCGCTTCCGGCGGCATCACCATCATCTATGCCCGTATGGAAGACGGTAACGTCAGCGGCTTCATCGTCCCGCAGGAAAGCCCCGGCTACTCCGCTACCGTGATTGAAGGCAAGCTCTCCCTGCGTGCCATCCACCAGGCGCACATTACGTTGACCGACTGCCGCATCCCCGCCGCCAACCAGCTGCCGGGCTGCCGTAGCTTCAAGGATGTCTCCCGCGTCCTGACCTCCACCCGCATCGGTGTGTCCTGGATGGCGCTCGGCTCCGCGGTGGCCTGCTACGAGATTGCTCGCTCCTACGTGCTTGAGCGCGTGCAATTCGGCCGCGAGCTGGCCAAGGCCCAGATCATCCAGCAGCGCCTGGCCAACATGGTCCTCGACTTGAGCCAAATGATGCTCACTTGCCGCGAGGTCTCTCAGCGCGAAGATGCTGGCACCCTGGCTCCGGAGCAGGCCTCGGCGGCCAAGCTCCACAACACGCGTGCTGCCCGTCGCATCGCCGCCGACGCCCGCGACATGCTCGGTGGTGTCGGCATTTTGCTGGAGAACGACATTGCGCGCCACTTCGCGGACATCGAGGCCATGCACACCTACGAGGGAACAGATACCGTGCAGTCCCTCATCATGGGCAAGAAGATTACGGGCTTCTCGGCCTACAAGTAGCCCAGTGTGCGCGGGGTGGAAAGGCTCGCTTGGTGGCCCCTCTAGTTTGGTTCTCTTACTTTGGTCCCTTTTCGGGGTTAAGGGACCAAACTAAAGAGACCACCGAAAAGGGACCTTATAGCCTGCGGGACCGAATTCCTAGACCACTCCAACCCCAAGTAGGGCTCTACGCAGTCGCACCAGCTGGCCTTGAATTTGAGGTCAACGACACTGTGGTGACGGTCGTTGATCTTCCCTCCAACCAAATTGCGAAGCGTGCAGCCGCCGAAAGTGATGATGAACCAATCAAGGCTGCTTTTGGTCTGTCCCTAATCGACCGTGTGGACATTGTAGGACAGCCCGAAGGTACGCGATACATGGTCTTTCCTACGGTCTTGGGAAGGGCAATGCAGTCACCAATCCCTGAAACTGCAGGTTGGAATGAAGCACAATTCAAGGGGGGTGCGGATACCGGAAGCCTCCACAACCAGTCTGTGTGTCACCCGCTATCTCAAGTCGCCCGAGTTAAGCCTAGTTGGAACTTGGAGGATTGGCGCCCTGATGTTGGACATCCTAGAACAATAGCCGAATGAGGTTACCCTCGTTTAGTGGACACCCTATTTGTACGGATCTTGTGTCCGTAAGAGAGGATGTTCATTGTGAGTCAACAGCGCAAGAAGTACACGCCGGAGTACCGGCGTGAAGCCGCGAACCTGGTAATCGAGTCAGAGCGACCGATCGCTCATGTGGCTAAGGAAATCGGTGTTTCCGCCGGGCTTTTGGGCCGGTGGGTCAAACTCGAACGTGAACGCCGAGGATCCTCCGATGGGATGAGCGAGGCTGACCTCCGAGCTGAGAATGCTCGTCTGCGCCGGGAGCTGGCAGAAGCCAAGATGGATAACGAGTTTTTGTCAAAAGCGACAGCCTTCTTCGCCGCGAAGCAACGCGAGCAGAAAAGTTCGAACTAATGCAGCAGGAGAAGGCGAACTACAGCATCAAGCGCATGGCACGACTATTAAAAGTATCTCGGTCTGGATACTACAAATGGGCCCATGCGCAGCAGAAACGACTATCCGGCGAAGATGATCGGGCAGCATTTTACGATGATGTTGACCGAAAGATTCATCAGATTTGGAAAGACTCCGATGAGGTTTATGGTGCTCCGCGGATCACCGCAGAGCTTGCCGAGCGCTACCAGATCACCTTGAATCGCAAGACTGTGGCTAAACGGATGCGCATGATGGGCATTGAAGGGATTTCACCGCGTGCCTTTGTCCCGGTGACAACGATTCAAGCCAAGCGTAAGTCAACTCTTCCTGACCTGGTCAAGCGCATGTTTGATACTGGTCAGCTCAACCGAGTGTGGATGTCAGATATTACCTACCTGCGCACCGGTGAGGGCTGGTTGTACTTGTGCGCGGTCCGCGATGGTCATTCCCGCAGGGTACTGGGCTGGGCTATGGATAGCGTTCAAGACACACACCTGGTTGAACGGGCCCTGCGGATGGCGCATACGCTACGCGGTGATGTTCCTGATGGGCTGGTGTTTCACGCTGACCGCGGAACGCAATTTACCAGTGAGAAGCTCTGGGAGGTCTGCCGCAACCTGGGCATTGCCCAGTCTGTGGGGCGTACTGGTGTGTGCTTCGATAACGCGATGGCTGAGTCGTTCTGGTCGACGCTAAAGACTGAATTCTATGACCGGCAGCGCTGGGCGACCCGTGATGCTGCACGCAAGGCCGTTGCCTACTGGATTGAAGTCGTCTACAACCGCCGACGCCGGCACTCTGCACTCGGGATGGTCAGCCCCGTCGACTTCGAAAACCACATTGGTCTAACCACCAGTAGAAAAGAAATAGCTGCCTAACCACTAGGTAGCTCCACTACGTGTCCACGATTTGCGGGCAACCCCACGAACGATGTAATCTGGGTGGGGGAGACGACTAACCACACAAACCCGCGCTAAAACAGCAAACATGTATTGAGGAGGATGGCATTGATGCGTAAACAGAAAAGCGCAGCCTCCTGGTGGAGCGTTACGGTCGTTGTAGTGCTGTTCATCGCAACGCTTGTAATCAATTATCTAGCAGGACTAAGTGCTGATGAATCATACTTTGGAGCACATTGGTGGCATCGTCTGGCGTGGGTTACGCCACTGTTGTTCTTGGCTTCTTTGATTTGGGCTTGGTTCGAGCGCAGGAAGGTGCATCGGTATCCGCATTGACCCATATTTAGTAGCGTCGGGCGTGAATGAGAAGGAAGCTTTTGCGCTTGGGTGAAAGATGCTTGTGCTCTAGTGGGGAGTGTCGATCCTGCTTTAGCCAATTGGATGACCGGGACTAGCACTGTTAGTGCTCGCCTGGGTATTGGTTCTGAAATGGCAAGCACCCCACACGAAACGTGTGGGGTGCTTGGTGCGTGTGGTTGGGTTTTAGCCGAGGTCTGGGTATTGCTTGATGATGACGTTGCGTGCGTTGGCGAGTCCTTCGCGACGCATTTGGGCGATGCGTTCAGCTTTGGTGCCTTGGCGTGAGGTGGTCTTGATTCGTAGCACACTGTTGTTTGACTTTTTACTGGTTGGGGTTTTGGTCGCCATTGTTGTCACCTCCTGGGGTTTCTTTATTTGATTCTACATCGTTTGCTTCTGAGGCTTCGGTGGTTAGTTCAAGGATTGCTTGGGATAGGTCTTTATCTTGAGTGTCGCGGAAGCTGCTTTCGAGGATTACGGGGAGCAGTTTGGAGCCGATGTATACGTCGGTTTCGTTGTCGGATGCGATTTTGTCGAGTGTCCATTCGATGCGTTTCCACCATGTGTTGCGTCGTTCGAATTGGTTTTGGGTGTAGACCTTGTAGAGGGCGATGGATGTACCGAATGCGACCAGAATGATTGAGAGTGTTTGGAGAAAGATTGCTGCGGTCATGTTCTGTCCCGTCTGTGATTGCGTTTAGCTTATGGCGATGAATTTACGGTGCCCACCAACATAAGGTAGGCAGCGTTTGTCTTAGTGTTCGCCTGGCTACTCGCGGATGGGGTTGCCCGCAAATCGTGGACACGTAGTGGAGCTACCTAGTGGTTAGGCAGCTATTTCTTTTCTACTGGTGGTTAGACCAATGTGGTTTTCGAAGTCGACGGGGCTGACCATCCCGAGTGCAGAGTGCCGGCGTCGGCGGTTGTAGACGACTTCAATCCAGTAGGCAACGGCCTTGCGTGCAGCATCACGGGTCGCCCAGCGCTGCCGGTCATAGAATTCAGTCTTTAGCGTCGACCAGAACGACTCAGCCATCGCGTTATCGAAGCACACACCAGTACGCCCCACAGACTGGGCAATGCCCAGGTTGCGGCAGACCTCCCAGAGCTTCTCACTGGTAAATTGCGTTCCGCGGTCAGCGTGAAACACCAGCCCATCAGGAACATCACCGCGTAGCGTATGCGCCATCCGCAGGGCCCGTTCAACCAGGTGTGTGTCTTGAACGCTATCCATAGCCCAGCCCAGTACCCTGCGGGAATGACCATCGCGGACCGCGCACAAGTACAACCAGCCCTCACCGGTGCGCAGGTAGGTAATATCTGACATCCACACTCGGTTGAGCTGACCAGTATCAAACATGCGCTTGACCAGGTCAGGAAGAGTTGACTTACGCTTGGCTTGAATCGTTGTCACCGGGACAAAGGCACGCGGTGAAATCCCTTCAATGCCCATCATGCGCATCCGTTTAGCCACAGTCTTGCGATTCAAGGTGATCTGGTAGCGCTCGGCAAGCTCTGCGGTGATCCGCGGAGCACCATAAACCTCATCGGAGTCTTTCCAAATCTGATGAATCTTTCGGTCAACATCATCGTAAAATGCTGCCCGATCATCTTCGCCGGATAGTCGTTTCTGCTGCGCATGGGCCCATTTGTAGTATCCAGACCGAGATACTTTTAATAGTCGTGCCATGCGCTTGATGCTGTAGTTCGCCTTCTCCTGCTGCATTAGTTCGAACTTTTCTGCTCGCGTTGCTTCGCGGCGAAGAAGGCTGTCGCTTTTGACAAAAACTCGTTATCCATCTTGGCTTCTGCCAGCTCCCGGCGCAGACGAGCATTCTCAGCTCGGAGGTCAGCCTCGCTCATCCCATCGGAGGATCCTCGGCGTTCACGTTCGAGTTTGACCCACCGGCCCAAAAGCCCGGCGGAAACACCGATTTCCTTAGCCACATGAGCGATCGGTCGCTCTGACTCGATTACCAGGTTCGCGGCTTCACGCCGGTACTCCGGCGTGTACTTCTTGCGCTGTTGACTCACAATGAACATCCTCTCTTACGGACACAAGATCCGTACAAATAGGGTGTCCACTAAACGAGGGTAACCTCACGGAGATTGATCCGGTTGGTTTTCTTTGAGCGCTTGGAAGATTGTTTCTTCGATCTGGTTGAGTGCGACGTCTTCTTCACTACCGTTGATTGGGCCACACTGTTTCTGGCATGTCTTCGTCCCCGTTGGGAATGCAGTTCTCAGCGGTGCAGCCAGCGGCTTCAAGAATTCTGTCTGCAATCTCCATGTTGAAAAAGTCGGCAATCTCGGCAATCTCGGTTTCGGTCGCTTCCCGCGTCCACACAATCGCGTTCATGATCGTCCCCTTTGGGGGCTCTTCCGGTTTCAGAGTGCGTAGTGAGGTGAAGTTGGACAGAGCGTGTCAAGTTGTTTGTGTGTGGGGGTTAGGTTTATAGGTATTTGTCGAAGCGGTCGGGGTAGGCCACGGCCATTTGGTTGATGGCTTGTTTCCAGCCGGAAACTCGGGCTCCTTCCATGAGTCTGCCGGCTGTCGCTGAGACTCGTTTGCCTTGCTTTGCTCTCTTTGCAGCTCGTTTGTCTTCGATATTGAAGTGCCCCGGGTTTTGTTCCTAGGCGTTTGCCTTGATTTCTATTATTTCCTGTGGCGGGTTCTGCTTCCAAAATTCGGTTTCGACCTCGACCGGGGTTCGGTAGTCCAAGCTTTGGTGGAGCCTAGTCGAGCGTGTCAAGTTGTTTGTGTGTGGGGGTTAGGTTTATAGGTATTTGTCGAAGCGGTCGGGGTAGGCCACGGCCATTTGGTTGATGGCTTGTTTCCAGCCGGAAACTCGGGCTCCTTCCATGAGTCTGCCGGCTGTCGCTGAGACTCGTTTGCCTTGCTTTGCTCTCTTTGCAGCTCGTTTGTCTTCGATATTGCAGATCATCAGCCATAGTGTCTTGAGCGCTGATTCATCGTTGGTGAACTGCACCCTGTTGCGGGTAGCTTTACGCAGTTCATTGTTGAATGATTCAATCGAGTTCGTCGTATAGATAACCTTTCTGGCCGCTGGTGGGAACTGCAGAAACGGTACGAAACGCGCCCAAGCATCTCGCCAGACCTTGACTGAGCGTGGATACTTTTCTCCCAATTCAGAGGCTTCAAAGTCGTCTAAGGCAGCCTTAGCTGTGGGTTCATCCGCTGCGGTGTAAATCTTTTTCAACGCGGCCGATACGCCGCGGCGATCCCCGTAGGCTACCCACCGGTTAGCGGCACGAATCAGGTGCACGATACAGGTTTGCACCATAGAGTTCGGCCACGTTGCCTCGACTGCTTCAGGCAGGCCTTTAAGCCCGTCACAGCAGACGATAAAGACGTCTTTGACCCCACGGTTAGAAAGATTGGCGCATACCTGCGCCCAAAATGAAGCTCCTTCTTCTTTGGCAATCCACAATCCCAAAATGTGCTTGATGCCGTCGAGATCCACGCCGATAGCCATGTACGCGGATTTATTGACCACTCGGCCACCATCGCGGACTTTAATGCGCAGCGCATCGAGAAAAACCACGGGGTAGAACTCATCTAGCTGGCGGTTTTGCCAGATCATGACCTCATCGAGGACGGCATCGGTGACTGCGGAAATCGTCTCATGGGAAATATCAACCCGCATCGCCGTTGCCATATGGTGCTGGATGTCCCTAATTGTCATCCCCCCGGCATACAAGCTGACAATCATGTCATCGACATCAGTCAAGCGCCTAGAACCTTTAGGGACCATAGTCGGCAAGAATGTGCCAGCCCGATCCCTCGGGACATCAACGGTTAATGGCCCGTAGTTAGAATCCACGGTCTTTGGATACGACCCGTTGCGGTAATTGTCTGTCCCAGCAGCAGCTTTAGCGCTCCTGTCGCCAGACTCGTAGCCCAGGTGGGCATCCATTTCCGCGTTGAGTCCCCGGGTAATCGAGGCCTGCAACATGCCGCGAACCAGGTCATTGGCATCCGTTGTAGACGTGCCTAGGTCATCAATCAGCTTCGCGATTTCAGGGTTAGCAAGCAGTTTCTTTTCAATCGCATCAATCTTGGCCTTATCAGCCGGATCTCGTCGTGCCACAGTAGTCATTCTGGTCCATCTCCTCATGCAGGTTGGGAACCCACACACAAACCATCAGACACTCTCGCCTAGTCTCGTTCCACCATGACACCCACTCGAACGTCGCGATTTCTACCTCGACAACATCATCCCACCTGCGAGCATGGATCAGCTCGTTCTTGTAGGAACCATTAACATTTTCTGCCAGAGCATTGTCATAAGAATCCCCGACCGTTCCGGTGGAAGCGGCAATCCCGTGCTGGGCAAGTCGCTGGTTGTAGACAACGCTGACATACTGTGAGCCGTGATCTGAATGGTGAATGAGACCTGTTGTTTCCTCAGCACACACGATCGCCTGGTTAAGAGCTTGCAGCGGCAGTGCTTCCGTCCGCATCGAGTCTGATAACGCCCACCCAACGATCCGTCGAGAGTAAACGTCGGTGACAAACGCGGCGTACACAAAGCCTTTCTTCGTGCGCACATACGTAATGTCGGCCACCCACAGTTTATTCGGGCCCTGAGCTTTGAACTCACGCTCGACCAAGTCCGGGCGCAGATCAGGCACATTAGCCTTACGGGTTGTGAGAGGTGATCTGCCTTTGCCTTTGCCAGAAACACCGGCCAAGCGCATCAACCGAGCAGTTTGTTCACGACCGATATCAATTCCGTCACGGCGGAGAGCATGCCACATTTTCCGCACGCCGTAGACGCCGTAATTATCCCGATGAACAGCACTAATGCGGTCGACCAGCACAGCATCACGAAGGCGACGAGCACTTAACCCACGGGCCTTGGACTGGCGATACCCACGCGAGGTGATGAACCCACCAGCCCGGTTATCCTTCAACGTCTTACAGATGAACTCGACAGAGAAACGATTCCGGTATTCATCGATGAATCGGATCATTTCCGACGTTTTGGGTCGAGTTCCGACGCGAAAAAAGCTGAGGCAGCCTTCAGCAGCTCGTTAGTGTCGCGTAGCTCTTGATTTTCACGACGTAGCCTCGCGTTCTCGGCAGCCAAATCTTCAGGCACAGGTTCTGGAATGTTTCCCGCACGGCGGGCCTGCTGAGTCCATTGACGGGCCGTGTGCCATGAAACCCCCAGCTTTGGAGCTACTGCCTGGCACGCGGCTTGCATCGACATATTTTCCGCCAAGATGCGGTCTTCCACAAGACGGACCACACGGTCCTTCGCATCCTGGTCAAATTTCCTTGGCACGTTCCAAATTTTCCCATCTACTCAAACGGAACAAAACCTGGGACACTTCATATTGCAGATCATCAGCCATAGTGTCTTGAGCGCTGATTCATCGTTGGTGAACTGCACCCTGTTGCGGGTAGCTTTACGCAGTTCATTGTTGAATGATTCAATCGAGTTCGTCGTATAGATAACCTTTCTGGCCGCTGGTGGGAACTGCAGAAACGGTACGAAACGCGCCCAAGCATCTCGCCAGACCTTGACTGAGCGTGGATACTTTTCTCCCAATTCAGAGGCTTCAAAGTCGTCTAAGGCAGCCTTAGCTGTGGGTTCATCCGCTGCGGTGTAAATCTTTTTCAACGCGGCCGATACGCCGCGGCGATCCCCGTAGGCTACCCACCGGTTAGCGGCACGAATCAGGTGCACGATACAGGTTTGCACCATAGAGTTCGGCCAGGTTGCCTCGACTGCTTCAGGCAGGCCTTTAAGCCCGTCACAGCAGACGATAAAGACGTCTTTGACCCCACGGTTAGAAAGATTGGCGCATACCTGCGCCCAAAATGAAGCTCCTTCTTCTTTGGCAATCCACAATCCCAAAATGTGCTTGATGCCGTCGAGATCCACGCCGATAGCCATGTACGCGGATTTATTGACCACTCGGCCACCATCGCGGACTTTAATGCGCAGCGCATCGAGAAAAACCACGGGGTAGAACTCATCTAGCTGGCGGTTTTGCCAGATCATGACCTCATCGAGGACGGCATCGGTGACTGCGGAAATCGTCTCATGGGAAATATCAACCCGCATCGCCGTTGCCATATGGTGCTGGATGTCCCTAATTGTCATCCCCCCGGCATACAAGCTGACAATCATGTCATCGACATCAGTCAAGCGCCTAGAACCTTTAGGGACCATAGTCGGCAAGAATGTGCCAGCCCGATCCCTCGGGACATCAACGGTTAATGGCCCGTAGTTAGAATCCACGGTCTTTGGATACGACCCGTTGCGGTAATTGTCTGTCCCAGCAGCAGCTTTAGCGCTCCTGTCGCCAGACTCGTAGCCCAGGTGGGCATCCATTTCCGCGTTGAGTCCCCGGGTAATCGAGGCCTGCAACATGCCGCGAACCAGGTCATTGGCATCCGTTGTAGACGTGCCTAGGTCATCAATCAGCTTCGCGATTTCAGGGTTAGCAAGCAGTTTCTTTTCAATCGCATCAATCTTGGCCTTATCAGCCGGATCTCGTCGTGCCACAGTAGTCATTCTGGTCCATCTCCTCATGCAGGTTGGGAACCCACACACAAACCATCAGACACTCTCGCCTAGTCTCGTTCCACCATGACACCCACTCGAACGTCGCGATTTCTACCTCGACAACATCATCCCACCTGCGAGCATGGATCAGCTCGTTCTTGTAGGAACCATTAACATTTTCTGCCAGAGCATTGTCATAAGAATCCCCGACCGTTCCGGTGGAAGCGGCAATCCCGTGCTGGGCAAGTCGCTGGTTGTAGACAACGCTGACATACTGTGAGCCGTGATCTGAATGGTGAATGAGACCTGTTGTTTCCTCAGCACACACGATCGCCTGGTTAAGAGCTTGCAGCGGCAGTGCTTCCGTCCGCATCGAGTCTGATAACGCCCACCCAACGATCCGTCGAGAGTAAACGTCGGTGACAAACGCGGCGTACACAAAGCCTTTCTTCGTGCGCACATACGTAATGTCGGCCACCCACAGTTTATTCGGGCCCTGAGCTTTGAACTCACGCTCGACCAAGTCCGGGCGCAGATCAGGCACATTAGCCTTACGGGTTGTGAGAGGTGATCTGCCTTTGCCTTTGCCAGAAACACCGGCCAAGCGCATCAACCGAGCAGTTTGTTCACGACCGATATCAATTCCGTCACGGCGGAGAGCATGCCACATTTTCCGCACGCCGTAGACGCCGTAATTATCCCGATGAACAGCACTAATGCGGTCGACCAGCACAGCATCACGAAGGCGACGAGCACTTAACCCACGGGCCTTGGACTGGCGATACCCACGCGAGGTGATGAACCCACCAGCCCGGTTATCCTTCAACGTCTTACAGATGAACTCGACAGAGAAACGATTCCGGTATTCATCGATGAATCGGATCATTTCCGACGTTTTGGGTCGAGTTCCGACGCGAAAAAAGCTGAGGCAGCCTTCAGCAGCTCGTTAGTGTCGCGTAGCTCTTGATTTTCACGACGTAGCCTCGCGTTCTCGGCAGCCAAATCTTCAGGCACAGGTTCTGGAATGTTTCCCGCACGGCGGGCCTGCTGAGTCCATTGACGGGCCGTGTGCCATGAAACCCCCAGCTTTGGAGCTACTGCCTGGCACGCGGCTTGCATCGACATATTTTCCGCCAAGATGCGGTCTTCCACAAGACGGACCACACGGTCCTTCGCATCCTGGTCAAATTTCCTTGGCACGTTCCAAATTTTCCCATCTACTCAAACGGAACAAAACCTGGGACACTTCATATTGCAGATCATCAGCCATAGTGTCTTGAGCGCTGATTCATCGTTGGTGAACTGCACCCTGTTGCGGGTAGCTTTACGCAGTTCATTGTTGAATGATTCAATCGAGTTCGTCGTATAGATAACCTTTCTGGCCGCTGGTGGGAACTGCAGAAACGGTACGAAACGCGCCCAAGCATCTCGCCAGACCTTGACTGAGCGTGGATACTTTTCTCCCAATTCAGAGGCTTCAAAGTCGTCTAAGGCAGCCTTAGCTGTGGGTTCATCCGCTGCGGTGTAAATCTTTTTCAACGCGGCCGATACGCCGCGGCGATCCCCGTAGGCTACCCACCGGTTAGCGGCACGAATCAGGTGCACGATACAGGTTTGCACCATAGAGTTCGGCCAGGTTGCCTCGACTGCTTCAGGCAGGCCTTTAAGCCCGTCACAGCAGACGATAAAGACGTCTTTGACCCCACGGTTAGAAAGATTGGCGCATACCTGCGCCCAAAATGAAGCTCCTTCTTCTTTGGCAATCCACAATCCCAAAATGTGCTTGATGCCGTCGAGATCCACGCCGATAGCCATGTACGCGGATTTATTGACCACTCGGCCACCATCGCGGACTTTAATGCGCAGCGCATCGAGAAAAACCACGGGGTAGAACTCATCTAGCTGGCGGTTTTGCCAGATCATGACCTCATCGAGGACGGCATCGGTGACTGCGGAAATCGTCTCATGGGAAATATCAACCCGCATCGCCGTTGCCATATGGTGCTGGATGTCCCTAATTGTCATCCCCCCGGCATACAAGCTGACAATCATGTCATCGACATCAGTCAAGCGCCTAGAACCTTTAGGGACCATAGTCGGCAAGAATGTGCCAGCCCGATCCCTCGGGACATCAACGGTTAATGGCCCGTAGTTAGAATCCACGGTCTTTGGATACGACCCGTTGCGGTAATTGTCTGTCCCAGCAGCAGCTTTAGCGCTCCTGTCGCCAGACTCGTAGCCCAGGTGGGCATCCATTTCCGCGTTGAGTCCCCGGGTAATCGAGGCCTGCAACATGCCGCGAACCAGGTCATTGGCATCCGTTGTAGACGTGCCTAGGTCATCAATCAGCTTCGCGATTTCAGGGTTAGCAAGCAGTTTCTTTTCAATCGCATCAATCTTGGCCTTATCAGCCGGATCTCGTCGTGCCACAGTAGTCATTCTGGTCCATCTCCTCATGCAGGTTGGGAACCCACACACAAACCATCAGACACTCTCGTTGGACACGACGAGTTCAGTGGGTCACGGGCCTGACCCCCGGATGTTCAGAAGACTGAAATAGTAGCGGTGTGGTGAGTATCTGGTAGCGCCTTCAATCACCCCGGGGGGAACTGGGACATTCACAACTCCATTGGCAATAAGGGATAAGGGACCATCTCCACACCAAAACCACATACAAATGGTCCCTTTGCTGAATAGAGGGACCAGTGTAAAGGGAGCATTTGCGATGAGGGTGGCGCAGGCTAGTTGTTCAGCGGCTTGCGGGTCGCGGCCATGTGCTTGGCGCGCTCCACGTTGGCTGGCAGCATGACGAGGGGTACGTCGTACTCGACTTCGCGGTCGCAGAACTCGGTGAAGGTCAGCGAGCCGGAGCCGGTGTACATCTCCGCGAGTTTGGCCACGATGACGTGGTCGTTCTCGGTGGTGCCCTCGATTGGCCAGTCACGGTCGAGGGCAGGGTCGCCGGAGTACATGTCGATCTGGTTGTCGGCAGGTGGGGTGTACGAGCCTGCCAGGTTGCCGGCCTCCTCCAAAGCACGGGCGAGGACGTGGTCGTAGGACATGAGCACGACGTCGTCGGAGGAGAGGAAACCGGCCTTCTGGGCCTCAAAAGCCGAGGAGAAGTTGCGTGCGGAGGCGATGAAGTCGAAGGCCTTCTGGTGGTAGTCTTCAACGCCGGCTGCTTTGAGGCGCTCCAGTGAGGAGATGGTGCCGGTCCAGCCGGGGTAGAGGCCCACGGTGCGCTCGGGGAAGCCGAGGCGGGTATCGGCGTGAGCAACAACGCGGTCGCAGGCCAGTGCGGTTTCGAAGCCGCCACCCAAGGCCACTCCGCGCACAGCCGCCACGACCGGCACCGGGGCGAACTTGAGGGCGCGCAGGGTGGTGGAGCCGTCCGAAAGGAGGGATTCCACGAGCGACGCGTCGCCGGACTCACCCGCGGAAGCGATGGATCCAAGGTCGGCGCCCGCGCAAAAGACCGGCTTATCGTTGCCGATGACCAGTGCGACGAGGTTTTCCGAGGTCACCGCGCCCAGAGCAGCGCGGATGACTTCGAGGGCAGGAGTCGGCAGGGAGTTCATCGGGGTGTGTAGGTCGATGATGCCGATGCGCCCGGCCGGCGTGGAGACCGCATGGACAGCACCCGCGTCCAGGGAAACGATGGTCTCCGCATCCAGCGAAGCCAAGGTCACAACGCCCTCACGCGGTGCGAGCTCCTGGCGTTCTCCGGTAGAGGAGAGCACGGACCCCTTGCCGTAGAAACCGCCAGCCTGGGCAGCGGCGGAGACCAAGCCAGGAACGTTGGAGCCGTAGGCGGAGGCGACCCAGTCGATCCCGATGGCGTCGGCAAGCGCGAAGATGCCCTTCTTCCAGCCGAAGCCCAAGGTCAGGCCTTCGTCGATGAGACCAACGTGGTCCGCGATGGACGGGGCGACCTCGCAGCAGTATGCCAGGGTGTCGAGGAAGACCGCACGGGCGAAGCGGCCGCCCGGCGAATCGGTCTCCATGACCTCGCGCAGATCCTTGAGGCCCACGACCGGGTCAGTCGGCTGCGTGCGCGGAACGTACTCATAAGAGGAATTGATGACCTCGTCACGGCCGCGGTAGAAGCCACCGTCACCGGTACGGCCCGTGAGGCCACGCTCTACTAGGCCTTCGATGAAGGAGTCGTCCCCGAGGGGAACCTCCAGAAGCGGGTCACCCGCAGGCAGGGCTGTCTCCAAAGACGTCCAAATCGGCTTCACCAGCTGCAGACCGATGTAGTCGAGCAGTCCGAAAATACCGGTGCGGGGGATGCCGAAGGCGCGGCCGAAGGATGCGTCGGCAAGCTCGTAGCTCACATCGAACTCGCGGGCACGGGCCACACCGGCGGCCATCCAGTAGCAGCCCACGCGGTTAGCAATGAAGCCCGGGGTGTCGCGGCACTCGAGCGCAATCTTGCCCAGGGTCTGTTCGATGGTCGTGCGCAGCGTGTCTTCCGTCGAGCCGGAGGCGATGAGCTCCACCAGGCGCATCACCTTCGGCGGGTTGAAGAAGTGCGTGATGGCGAACTTGTCGCGGCGGGCCTCCGGAACGCCCTCGAGGAGGGATTCAAGCGGCAGGGTAGAGGTATTCGAGCTCAACAGAGCCTCCGTCGGCAAATAGGGCTCGATGGCGTCGTACAGCGCGTGCTTGGCGCCCAGGTCCTCGAAGATGGCCTCGATGACCCACTCGCGGTCCTCCAACAGCGCGTAGTCATCGCTGGCGCGCACGCGCTCGGCAAACTCCGGCAGGTGGAAGCCCTTGCGCTTGAGCTGGATGTCGACGCCGCGCTGGGCGCCCTCCGCGTTCTGGTCCAGCAGGACCACGTCCATGCCCGCGGATGCGCAGAGCGCCGCGATGCCAGACCCCATAGAACCTGCGCCGATGACGGCTACCTTGGTGATGCTCATTTACTTTTCTCCATTCTCAATAATCATGGCGATTCCCTGACCGCCGCCGATACACATGGTGACCAGGCCATAGCGCTTATTCTGGTGGCGCAGCGCGTAAGCCAGCTTGGTCAGCAGGATGACGCCCGTGGCACCCACCGGGTGGCCGTGCGCGACGGCGCCGCCGTAGACGTTGGTCTTGGCCGGGTCGAAGCCCAGCTCATCCTGCACGGCAATGGCCTGGGCGGCAAAGGCCTCGTTGGACTCGATGAGGTCGATGTCCTCCAGCTTCAAGCCGGCCTTGTCCAGGGCCTTTGGGACGGCGGCGATGGGGCCGATGCCCATGCGCGTCGGATCCACACCCGCGATGGACCAGGACACAATCTTGGCCAGCGGGTTGAGGCCACGCTTGGTCACTTCCTCCGCGGTGGCCAGCACGGCGGCCGCGGCGCCATCGTTGATGCCGGAGGCGTTGCCAGCGGTGACGGTTCCGTCCTTAACGAAGACTGGCTTGAGCTTCGCCAGCTTCTCGACGTTCGTCTCCCGCACCCCCTCATCAAAATCCAGCTCGCCCACCGGGACGATTTCCTCAGCATGCACGCCTTCCGCGCGGGCCTGGGCGGCACGCTCCTGAGACTCGGCGGAGAATTCGTCCTGGCGCTCGCGGGAGATGTCGTTGTCCGCGGCGACGTTCTCCGCGGTGACACCCATGTGGCCAGTGCCGAAGGGGCAGGAAAGTGCACCGGTGAGCCAGTCATAGAGCTTGCCGTCACCCATGCGCTTGCCAAAGCGCGCGCCTTCGACGGAATAGGGCGCGTTGCTCATGGATTCCGCGCCGACGGCCAGGGCCAGGGAGCCGTCGCCGGACTGCAGCAGCTGGGCCGCGCTGATGACGGCCTGGACACCGGAGCCGCACAGCCGGTTGACACCCATGGCGGTGGAGGAATCCGGCATGCCCACATTCTTAGCGATAGCGCGGGAGAGGTACAGGTCCTTCGGCACCACGGGCATGACGTTGGAAGCCACGGCGGTATCAAGGTCCGCGCCGCTCAGGCCCGAACGGTCAATAGCCGCTTCGGCGGCGAGGGAGCCGAGCTCGGTGAGGGAGAGGCGGGCGAGGCTGCCGCCGAATTTGCCGATGGGCAGGCGCGCAGCGCCCGCGATGTAGATGTCCTGGGGCACGATTTCCTCCATGTGTGAAACGAATGGTGATTAGTTAACTGTGTATCCTAGGGCACTTTTTGCCCGCGCGCCACCCCCGTCTATTTACAGATTGTTCAACAACCTTTATGCTTTCACCAATAATTAATGCGACCTGCGTCACGAAAGGTTCCCAAAAGTGAGTTCCGAGTCAAACGCCGTGCCCGCTCAGGGCGGCGCGGGCCCTGCCACCACCAACCAGACCAGCCCCGAAACCCAGGCAACCCCTGAAGCCCAGGCAAACCCAGCCGTCGACAAGCCCGCCGCACCCAAGGGCATCGGCGCCATGGCCGGCGCCATGTTCCTCATGGCCACCTCCGCCATCGGCCCCGGCTTCCTTACCCAGACCTCCGTCTTTACTGTGCAGATGGGCGCGGCCTTCGCGTTCGCCATTGCGTTGTCGATCATCGTGGACATTGCCATCCAGCTCAACGTCTGGCGCGTGCTGGCCATCTCTGGCATGCGTGCCAACGAGCTGGGCAATACCGTGCTGCCGGGACTGGGCTGGTTCCTCGCCGTGCTCGTCTTCATCGGCGGCATCGTCTTTAATATCGGCAACATTGCCGGCACCGGCCTGGGCGTCAATGCCATGCTGGGCATCGACGCTCGCCTGGGCGGCATCATCGCCGCCGCCATCGCCGTGCTGGTCTTCCTGTCCAAGCGTGCAGGCGTGGCGCTGGACCGCATCGTCGCGGGCCTGGGTGCCATCATGATTCTGCTCATGCTCTACGTGGCCATTGTCTCCCAGCCCCCGGTGGGCGAGGCCCTGAAGAACACCGTCATGCCGGAGTCCGTGGACTTCTTCGTCATCACCACGCTTATCGGCGGCACCGTGGGCGGCTACATCACCTTCGCCGGCGCGCACCGCCTCATTGACTCGGGCCTGTCCGGCCCGGAGAATGTCGGCGCAATTACCAAGACCTCGGTGCTGGGCATCATCGTCACCGGCATCATGCGCGTACTCCTCTTCCTGGCGGTCCTGGGCGTCGTCGCCACCGGCGTGGCCCTGTCTGAGGACAACACGGCTGCCGACGCCTTCTACAACGCCGCCGGCGAGTTCGGCCTCCGCGCCTTCGGCGTGGTCCTCTTCGCCGCGGGCCTGTCCTCCGTCATCGGCGCCTCGTATACGTCGATCAGCTTCGTCACCACGCAGAAGACCAGCCCGCGCACCCGCAACCTCCTTACCGTGGGGTTCATCGTGGTGTGCACGGTTCTCTTCGCGCTGCTCAACTCCGCCCCGCAGAAGCTGCTCATCTTTGCCGGCGCCTTCAATGGCATCATTCTGCCCATCGCCTTTGCCATGGTCATGTGGGTGGCTTTCCGCCGCCGCGACCTCACGCACGGCGTGAAGCAGCCGATGTGGCTGCTCATTCTGGGCGTGCTGGCCCTGGGGCTGGAAATTATTGTCGGCGTTAAGTCGATTTCTGGAATCGTCAACCTGTGGGCATGATGCGTACCCCGGAAGAAGTTCGCGCCTTTGCCCGCACGCACGCTATGGCCACGACTGCGGGCCATGCGCGCGGCTTCATGCAGGCCAACCTCATCGCCCTGCCGCGCGAGTACGCCTTCGACTTCCTGCTCTTTGCCCAGCGCAATCCCAAGCCCTGTCCTATCGTCGGGGTGCTGGAAGTCGGCGAGTACACCTCTGACCTCATCCCGGGCGGGGACGTGCGCACGGATATCCCGGCCTACAACATCTATGAGGACGGCCAGCTCACGCATACGCTTGTCGACGCCACCCCCTTCTACTCCCCAGACACCATTTCCTTCCTCATCGGTTGTTCTTTTACCTTTGAGAACGCACTGCTGGATAACGGCATCCCGCTCGCCCACATTGACCAAGGCCGCAACGTGCCGATGTATCGCACCACCATCGCCACGACGCCCGCTGGAGTCTTCTCTGGTCCGATGGTGGTGTCCATGCGCCCCATTCCCGCGAGCCAAGTGTCCGATGCCGTGCGCATCACCTCCCGCTATCCGGCCGTCCACGGCGCGCCCGTCCACGTGGGTGACCCAGCCGCCATCGGCATCGAGGACCTATCTCAGCCCGACTTCGGTGACGCCATCGACATCCCCGCGGGCAGCATCCCCGTCTTCTGGGCGTGCGGCGTGACCCCACAAGCCATCGTCATGAACTCGCGGCCCCGCCTGGCCATTACGCACGCCCCGGGCAAGATGCTGGTCACGGACATCCCGGACCGCGAGTTCCTTATTCCGTGATTACTCCTTGCCTCATTTCCGGCACCTCCGCTCATGGCTTCACTCATAAGGCATTAGTCACAAGGTTCGCCTGGGGGTAAACGAACCATCGTTAAACATGCAGAAGGTTCATATGGGGGGCAAGGAAACCTTGTGACTCAAGCCTTCTGACTCGAACCTTATGTGGTACGTCGGTGAAACCGCACGCCAGGGCCCGGTGAAGTTAGAGGACGCGGAGGATGGCGTTCATCGCGCGCATGAGGTCGGCGCGGGAGGCGTCGGCCGCGGCATCCCGCTCGCCGCGGGCGATGAGCTGGGCCAAGTCGATGTTGGACTGCACGTGGTCGTCGTGGATCTGCGGGTAGCGCTCCATCGTGAGCAGGAACGTCACGCGCATGCGGGCCAGCAGGTGGGACATCGTGCGGTCCAGGGTGGCAGAGCCCAGTCCCGCGACGAGCTGCCGGTGGAATTGTTGGTTGAGGAGGGGGCGGGGAGCGCCGGAAAGCGCGGCGGATTCGGTGAGGTGGATGAGCTCGCTGGGATCCGGGAAGGTCCCATAGCGCGCGGCGGCCGGCTCGATGGCGGCGCGGGCCAGGTAGAGATCGCGCACGAAGTCCTCGTCCGGTGTCGCAATAAAGACGCCGCGGTGGGGCAGGCGCTCAACAATGCGCTCCGCGGCCAGCATGGCGAAGGACTCCCGCAGGGTGTTGCGGGAGCAGTCGAAGCGCTCGGCTGCGCGGACCTCGCTGAGCTGCTGGCCGGGCATGTACTCGCCCTCGGAGATAGCGGCGCGCAGAGCGGACGCGACGGAATCAGCAAGCATCGTGGCTTAGCTGACGGTGGCGATGACCGCGCCCGGCTCGAGGCGGTCGCCTTCTGAGGCCACGAGGGAGACCTTGCCGGAGGTGGGGGCCTTGACGGCGGATTCCATCTTCATGGCCTCGATGGTGGCGATGGCCTGGCCTTCTTCGACGGTTTCGCCGTCGGCCACGTTCCACGCCACGAGGTTGGCCTCGTAGGGGCAAGTCACCTCGTTCTCACCGGTGCCGCCGCTTGTCTGCGCTCCTGCCGCCTGCGCCGCCGGCGCACCCGCCGCGAGGAGTTCAGCAGGAAAGCCCACGCTGACGAGTTTGCCGTCGATTTCCAGGGCCACGCGGGTGCGCTTGGCGTAGATGGTCTCGACCGGGGCGACGTGGCTCGTGGCCTCGGCGGACGGGCGGTAGTTGTGGTCCAGCCAGTCGGTGTAGATGCCGGCGGTGGCTTCAGGATCGCCGTGGTCCACCAGAACCTGGGAGTCCACCATGTCGCGGTGGAAGGGCAGCACGGTGCGCACGCCGTCGATGTCGAACTCCTGGAGAGCCTGCTTCGCGCGGCCCAACGCAATCTCGCGGGTAGGTCCCCAGACCAGGAGCTTGGCCACCAGCGAGTCGTAGTAGGGCGGGACGATGGAGCCGGAGCGCACGCCGGCGTCCACGCGGATGCCGGGGCCCGTCGGCGGCTCGAAGCGCACGACGGTGCCCGGGCAGGGGGCAAAGCCGTTGAGGATGTCCTCGGCGTTGATACGGAACTCAAAGGCGTGGCCGTTCGACTCGGGGTCCGGCGCCGTTGCGCCGGACGCGAAAGACAGCGGCTCGCCGGCGGCGATGCGGAACTGCTCCGCAATGATGTCCACGCCCGTGACCATTTCGGTCACCGGGTGCTCCACCTGGACACGGGTGTTGACCTCGAGGAAGGAGATGGTGCCGTCCTCGGAGACGATGTACTCAACGGTGCCGGCGCCGGTGTAGCCCACCTTGGCGCAGATGGCGCGGGCGCCTTCGTGGATGCCGTGGCGCTGGTCGTCGGAAAGCGCGGGCGCCGGTGCTTCCTCGATGAGCTTCTGGAAGCGGCGCTGGGTGGAGCAATCGCGGGTGCCCAGGACGGCGACGTTGCCGTGCGTATCGGCCAGAATCTGCGCCTCGACGTGGCGCGGGTGGGTGAGGAACTTCTCCACGTAGCACTCCGCGCGGCCGAAGGCCTCCTTGGCCTCGCGGCCAGCGGAGTTGAAGGCCGCCTCGATGTCCTCGAGGTTTTCGACGACCTTGAGGCCGCGTCCACCGCCGCCGTACGCGGCCTTAATGGCGATGGGCAGGCCGTGCTCCTCGGCGAAGGCGCGGGCCTCCTGCCAGTCATCGATGGGATCGGAGGTACCGGGGGCCAGGGGCGCGCCGACCTCCTCGGCCACGCGGCGTGCGGCAATCTTGTCACCGAGTAGCTCGATGGATTCCGGCGACGGGCCGATCCACGTCAGGCCCGCCTCAGCCACGGTGCGGGCAAAGCCGGCGTTCTCGGAGAGAAAGCCGTAGCCCGGGTGGATGGCGTCCGCGCCGGCGCGCACGGCGATATCGAGGAGTGCTGGAACGTTCATGTAGGTATCCGCCGCGGAGTTGCCGGGCAGCGCGTAGGCCTCGTCGGCCACCTGGGTGTGCAGGGCGCCGGCATCGGCCTCCGAGTAGATAGCGATGGAGCGAATACCCAGGTCGCGGGCGGTGCGGGCGATACGGACGGCGATCTCGCCGCGGTTAGCAATAAGGACTGCAGAAATCATGATTATCCTTCAGAGTGTTTAAGCGAGTTCAAAGCGGACCGTGGCCCCCGAGGGGAGCTGCGCGGCAATGTCGATGTCTTCTTCGAGGACGGTAGCGATGACCGGATAGCCGCCGGTTACGGCGTGGTCCCGGAGGAAAATGACGGGCTCGCCGCTGGGCGGTACCTGGACCGAGCCAGCCACCATGCCCTCTGAGGGAAGCTCTCCCTCCCGGGAGCGCTCCAGGCCCTCGGAATCCTCCGGGCCCACAAGCCGCACGCCCACGCGGTTGGACTGCGGGGTGACGGTCCACTCTGTGGTAAGGAAGGCATTGATGCTGTCCGGGGTGAACCAGTCATCGCGGGGGCCGAGCACACAGCGCAGCACGCCCTGGGTCTGGCCGTGGCGGCCCTGGCTCACGCGCAGCGGGTTGGCCAGCTGGCCGTCGGTCATGGCGGTGGAGCGGGGCAGAACGCCGATGACGTCGCCCTGCTGCACCGGCGAGGGGCCCAGCCCGGAGAGGACGTCCGTGGAGGCGGACCTCAGCTCGGCGTCCGCGACGATGCCGCCGCGGATGGCAATGTAGTTGCGCAGGCCAATCTGCGCCGGCTCCACCGTCACCGTGGACCCGGCCGTCACCAGCACCGGGCGGGCCAGGTGGACCGGCATGTCTCCCAGCAGCACGCGGGACTGGGCGCCGGTGACGCACATGACGGCGTCGGTCAGCGCGCGCAGCGTGATGCCGCCGATGTTTTCTAGCACCGTCGCCCCGCGCGGGTTGCCCACCGCCACGTTTGCGGTGGCCGCTGCCGCCAGGTCCGCCGCGCCCGAGGGGGTCACGCCCAGGTTGCCGCGGCCGGGGCGGCCCTGGTCCTGGAAGAGGGTGAGCAGGCCGGCGTCGAGGACCTCCATGCGCGGCAGGCGCGCCGGGGTACGGCGGGCCTCGAGGTTGGTGGACACGAAGTCCGGCAGGGAGTTCACGGCACGGTAGCGCACGCGGTCGCCCGGCTGGACCAGTGCGGGCGGCTGGGCGTCGGACTCCCACATCGGGGTTGTGGTGGTGCCTAGCAGCTGCCAGCCGCCGGGGGACACGCGCGGGTAGACCGCGGAGAACCCGCCGGCGATGCCCACCGCGCCCGCCGGGACCGCGGTGCGGGGAGTGGCGCGGCGCTCAATGTTGAAGTTCTGGGCCGGGTCCGCCGGGGTGCAATAGGTAAAGCCCGGGGCGAAGCCGCCAAAGGCCGCGAGCCATTCGGTGGAGGTGTGCCAGTCAATGAGCCCCTCGCGGGACATGCCCATGAGTTCTGCGGCTTCCTCGAGATCTTCGCCGTTGTACAGCACGTCGATCTCCACCAGGCGCGGGTCGTCGCCAGCCTGGGCGCTGGGGTGGAAATCCTCCAAGCGCTCCGCGGCCGCGGCAGCGGAGTTCGGCGTGGCGAACGTCAGGAGCAGGGTCGTGGCGGCGGCGATGGCGTCGACCTGGTCCTTGAGCGGGTGGGCGTCCAGCGCGGAGTGCCACGCCATGACCTGGGACAAATCCTCCAGCTCAATGAGCAGCGCGCGGGTGCCTACGGGGTGAATGCGCATTAGATGACGCTCCGAATCTCGATGCCGCGGGCCTTGAGCTCTTTCACCACGCCGCGCAGCAGGGCCACCGCGCCGGGGGAGTCGCCGTGCGTGCACACCGACTGGGCGTCCACGTTGAGCACGGTGCCGTCGAGGGCGGTGATGGCGCCGGTTTCGGCGACGTCGAGCACGCGCTTGACGACGTCTCCCTCATCCCCCATCACCGCATTCGCCTCCCGGCGAGAGACGAGCGTGCCATCGGGGTTGTAGTTGCGGTCCGCGAAGGCCTCGCGGATGACGGTGAGCCCCTTCTTCTCCGCGATGTCCACGGCCACGCCGCCCGGCAGCAGCATGACCGGCAGGTCGCCGAAGGCCTTGATGCCGTCGATGACGGCGTGGGCTTGGGCCGCGTGATGGACGATGGCGTTATACATCGCGCCGTGCGGCTTGACGTAGGCCACCTGCGTGCCGTTGGCCTGGGCCAGGGCCTGGAGGGCACCGATTTGGTACGTGACTTCGTCGGCCAGCTCGGCAGGCGCGTAGTCGATGAAGCGGCGGCCGAAGGCGGCGGGGTCGTTGTAGCCCACGTGCGCGCCGACGGTCACGCCTGCCGCGGCCGCTGCCTGCAGCGTGCCGGCAATGGAGTGCGGATCGCCGGCGTGGAAGCCGGTGGCCACGTTGGCGGAGGACACCAGCTGCAGCATGGCGGCGTCGTCCGCCACGGGGTTGCCCGCGGTGGTCTCACCCAGGTCGGCGTTGAGGTCTATGCGTAGCGCGCTCACGGTCTCGTCCCCTTCAGGAAATTGTTGAACAATCTGGCGGGGTTTAGTGTAGCCCGCGTCACGTGGCTTTGTGAAGTGGGTCCACCCCCTATGGTTCGTGTGAGCGAACTGCCCTAGTGATGCTCGAGGCGCCCCGGCAACCCAGGTGGGTTAAATGCAACATACACAGATTCAAATATGAGACAATTCACATCACGTTAATTGTTTCAAGGAGAATTTATGATGTGGACAAGGGTGGGCGCAAGCCTTGCGGTAATGGGCACGGTGGCCGGACTGGCAGCATGCGGCAGTGATGGATCCAGCAGCGCCTCGGGCTCTGAATTCATCACCACCAACTCGACTGAGCCGCAAAAGCCGCTCATCCCTGCCGATACCAGCGACGTCCCAGGTGCGACGCTTATTGACCTCATCTACTCCGGGCTGGTCTACTTCGACGAAAACGGAGAGGTTCACAATGACCAAGCGGAGAAGATTGAGAAGACCGATGACGTGACCTACAAGGTGACGATCAAGGACGACGCGGTGTTTTCTGACGGCACGCCCGTGCGCGCGCAGGACTACGTCAACACGTGGAACAGCGCGGTACACAACAGCATGATCTCCGCCTACTTCTTCGAGCCCATAAAGGGCTATGAGGAGGGCGCGAAAACCATGGAGGGGCTTAGCGTCAATGATGACAAGACCTTCACCATCGAGCTGGCGGAGCCCACCGCGGACTTTGAAACGCGCCTGGGCTACTCGGTGTTCTTCCCTATGCAAGAGGCCGCTTTCGATGACCTGGATGCCTACGGTCAAAAGCCGGTGGGCAGTGGCCCTTACAAGCTGCAGGAATGGAACCACAACCAGAACGCGGTCCTGGTCCCCAATGAGAAGTACACCGGGGACCGCAAGGCGCAGAATGACGGCCTGAACTTCGTCTTCTACGCGGATGCCAGCGCGGCCTACGCGGACCTTCTCTCCGGGAACCTGGATGTGCTGGAGTCGATTCCATCCTCGGCCCTGGCCAACTTTGAGACCGACCTGGGGGAGCGGGCAGTCAACGAGCCCGCGGCCATCTTCCAGTCCATCACTATCCCGGAGGGGGATAAGAACTTCCACGGGGAGGCGGGCGCCCTGCGCCGCCAGGCGCTGTCCATGGCCATTGACCGCGAGGAGATTACGGAGACCATCTTCCAGGGCACGAATACGCCTGCGGTGGACTTTACCTCGCCCGTCGTCAACGACGGCGCGACGGACATTCCCGGCCACGAGGTGCTGGACTACAACCCGGAGAAGGCCCGGGAGCTGTGGGCGAAGGCGGAGAAGATGCAGCCCTTCGAGGGGCCGTTTACCGTGGCCTATAACTCCGACGGCAGCCACAAGGAGTGGGTCGACGCGGTGGTAAATTTCATCCGCAACACCCTCGACATTGACGCCCAGCCGGCGCCGTACCCGGATTTCAAGTCTCTGCGTGACGAGGTGACGGGCAAGACGATTACCGGCGCGTTCCGTACCGGGTGGCAGTCGGTGTATCCGTCGCCGTCGAGCTTCCTGGAGCCGCTGTACGCGACGGGTGCCGCGACTAACGACGCCGCTTATGCCAACCCCGAGTTCGATTCGCTTCTGAAGAAGGCTGCTGCTGCGCCCAACGACGACGAATCGGTGGCGAAGGTCAACGAGGCTCAGGCAGTGCTCATGGAAGATCTCCCTGCAATTCCGCTGTGGTACACCAATTCCACCGGTGGCTACTCCGAGCGCGTGGATAACGTGACCTTCACGTGGAAGTCGAAGCCGCTGTATTACAAGGTCACGCTGAAGTAGAACGCGGCAAGCAGCAGAAAACGACAACAGCGCTCCTTGCCCCACAACCGGGGCAAGGAGCGCTGTTGTGCGTGTAAAGCGAACTCTTAGAAGAGCTGCTTGCGGCGGGCGACGACGGCGCCAGCTGCCAGCATGGCGGCGATAGCCAGTGCGGCGAGGCCGCGAGCCACGGTATTGGAGCCGGTCTCAGCGGAGATACCGCGGTTTGCTACCTGCGGCTCCTGGGCTGCGTCTGCAGCGCCCTGGCCCTGGGCAACCTTGCCGCCCTGGGCGATGACCTCATCGTGGTTGTCCTTGAGGAGCTGCTCGGACTCGGCCTTCTCTTCGGCGGACAGCTCAGACTTCTGGGCAGCCTCTTCGGACTTGACGTAGGTCTTGCCGTCCTTGGCCAGGTACCAGGTCACGCCACCGATGACGAGTGCGGCCGGCAGGGCCAGCCAGGCCAGCTGCTTCTTGTCGAACTCGGAGGTGGGCTCGCCGTTGAGCGGGTAGTCCACAGAAGACGGTGCGGTGGACTCGCCCGTGGAGGCCATGTCTACTTCCGGTGCGAGCACGCTGGTGGTGGTCGGAGCGGTCTCGGTCTCGGTGGTCTCCTCGCTAGCCGGTGCGTCAGCAGTCTCCTCGCCTGCCTGCTGCTCCTGGAGGCGCTCCCAGGCAGCCTGTGCCTGAGGGCCTGTCAGGGTGGTAGCGCCGAACTCGTTCGTGCTCTTGTACTTGCCGTCGGCCTGCTTCTGGTAGGTCACGCCATCGAGCTCGAACTCGGCCGGGGCCGGGATCTGTGCGGAGGCAACGGCGGTGCCGCCGAGTGCGAGTGCGCCGGACAGTGCGGCGGCGGTCAGGGTGCGGGTCATGCGCTTCATAGGGAAAACTCCTTGTAGTTCTGTGAGAGGAACGCGTCGACGCCAACCACACTAGTCCCAACTTTCACATTGGCCACAGAGGTTGGTGGGTGATTTTCACGATAAGTTCCAGTAATTCCTACTGGTAGACGTGGTAAGAGGCATAAGCTTGTATAGATAACAGCAGGTGTAGGGTGCTAAATGCGCGCGGAGGTGGACACCGTGTCCGCCGGCTTTAGAAAATCTCCCCGGGCAGGTTCGTGGCGGAAAGTTCACCCCCGCTTGGGGCTATAACATTGCTGTTCGCGGTGTGAAAGGGGGATGTGTGGGGAGCTACGAGGTCTGCTCGGGAGCGGTGGCCACACCATCGAATTGCCAGCCCACCACGGCATTGCGTACCGCGGTGGCAAGCAGGTTCGCCGGCTGGATGCAGCTGATGGTGAGCAGCCGGCCCGGCATCGGTCCCTCGCCCCAGATGCTCGTGTCTTGCTCCAGGCCGTCCTTGGACGGATCGTGCAGGTCCGTCGCGGTGTAGACCAGCCACTCATCGCCGGAGTTCTCCGTGCGCAGGTAGAGCTTGTCACCGATCGAGACCTTGTGTTCGTTTGCGCGGCCATCATAAAGATTGTTAAACACCGCCGGCACGCCCGCACCCGTGTGGCCGGCGATGACCACGATGTCTGGGGAGTCCGTTCCCGGCAGCGAATAGGGCTTGCCCTCGGCGGTATAGGTACAGGCCTCCCGCATGGAGTCAGGGTTGATCTTGTCGTCCTTGACCCGGCACGAGCCGTCCTCGAAGTTCGCGCGCACATCGATGGAGGGGATGGAGATCTCCACTGCAGGCGAGGGCTCGATGGCCGCCGCGGGTTCGGCGGCGACCTCCGTGGACGGTGGGGGAGTAGGAGCCTTTGGCCTGCCGCTGAGGCCGACGGCCGCGACGATGCCGAGGACCACAACTGCCAGGATGGCTGCGAGCGACAGTCCACGGCGGCGGGTCACCGTGCGCTGGGATGGCGTGCGGTGGGCTGGCTGAGTCGACGGGCGCGTGCGCTGCGGCCGGGGTGGCGCAGGACGCTGTGGGCTGGTGCGGCGCTGCGGGGCAGGCGCTTGCCGACGCCGCCCGGATCCCGCCCCCTGACGAGCGCGCTCGGCGCGAAGATCGATGCGGATTCCCTTTTCGGGCAAGCGGTAGCTATCGCGCTGCGCCGTATAACGAGAATCCATGGTGAACTCCTGAGACAAAGAATCCTTAAGAGAATTACAGTACTACTTGATTACTCGAGCTTCTCCGTTGCAGCCAGCTGGTAGCGCAGCGCGTAGGTGATAAGCCAGTGGGTGGACATAAAGTCGCCGTCGGTAAGCTGCGGCTCCGCGCTCGCTGCCAGTCGTGCCGCGTGCTCGTGCACGGAGTCACCGAAATGATCGGCAAGTTCTGTAAGCATCCACGCGCGCGAGAGCGCCAAGCCGAACAGGTGGGCCAGGCGGCCATCGGTGGGATCGCGGACCTCGGGCACCTGGCTAAGAAAGTCTAGCGTCGCGGCGTGGTCCGGGAGGAAGTCGTCGAGCCAGCGCTCAAAGTCTGTGCCTTCAGGCCCGCTCGGCAGCACGCGCGACATGAGGAGTGCCTCCGCCAGGCCATTGGACAGGAAGTCGTGGCCGGAGAGCTCCCAGTGGATGGGGTAATTGCGGTCGCTGCCAAACATCCGCAACGCCGCCGCGCGCACCGACTCTGCTAGGCCGGAATACTCCAGCTTCTCGGCCGCTTCCAGGAGGAGGAAGAGGTTGAAGGCGGTATTGGCGTGCATTCCGTGGCGAATGGGCTGGCTGAGCGTGGAGAGCCAGGACTGGCAGTGGCCGGCGCTCAGCTCTGCCAGCGCGAGCAGCGGCTCCGTCGGGCGGGCCGCGGCCAGCTGCATCAGCCAGGCGCGGCCATAGGGCATCTCGTAGCCCGGGTGAGCAGTGAGATAGTCCTGTTCCACCGCAAGGGCAGTGGGGCTCAGGCGCTGGCCCAGGACGGCGGTGAGGGCCGGTGGGACGTCGTCAAGCACTGCGTGAAGCAGCACTCCCGAGTACTGCATGTGGACGCTGGAGTGCCAATCGAAGCAGCCGTAGAAGCTGGGGTGGAGCTCACGCGGGCGCACGACGCAATCGGCGGCGGAGGAGCTGGTGTGGTGCATCGCGGCGGGAAACTCGCGCTCCAGCACGTCGACGATTGCCTCCGCCCAGGCGGGGAAAGCGTGGGCGAAAGGCTGAGGTGAGTCCGTGCGGTCCGTGTGATCCATGCAACTAGTATGTCAAAGCCGGCGGGCCCGTACGGTGGCTTTGCGGGCCTGAAGAGTTCTCAACGCTCTAAGCGCTCTAAGCGCGCAGTATCTTCTCCATGGCCTTGCCCTTGGCTAGCTCGTCAACAAGCTTGTCCATGTAGCGGATGTTTTGCATGAGCGGATTCTCGATGTCTTGCACCTTGTACCCGCACATGCTGCCGGTAATGAGTGAGCGGGACGGGTTCAGCGCCGGGGCTTGGGCGAAGAACCCCTCTAGGGTGACCTTGTCCTCGCGAACGCGGTTGAGCTCTTCTACTGAGTAGCCGGTTAGCCACGTGATGACTGCGTGGAGCTCATTAACGGTTCTGTCCTTGCGCTCGACCTTGGTGACGTAGTGCGGGTAAATATCAGCAAAAGGAACAGAGAAAATCCGGTGGGACATGGGACGCAGTATATTCGTGGCCGCTGGTTTAACCGTGCCATAGGGCCGAGATGGGCATTGCCCAGAGGCTCTCACCCATCGGTAGGACGTCTTTGCCTGTATACAAGACGATTCCTGCACGGAAGGAAGAGCCTGCAACTTGTTTAAGATAGCGCAGTCCGGCAAAGTCCTTCGACTGAATTGACATAGCAGCTTTGACCTCGACGCCGACAATGTCACGGGATCGTGATTCCAGTACGAGGTCAACTTCTTTTCCAGTGGAAGTACGAAAGTGGAAGAGGCGATAGTCAATGGATGACCACGCCTTTTGCTTGAGGAGCTCGTTGGCGACAAAGGCTTCGCAGATGCCTCCGGTAATCGCGCTGGAGATATTCATCTCCATTGCTTGTGGATCAAGCCCTGCCAGGCTTGTGGCAAGTGCTGTATCCGAAAGAAAAACCTTGGGTTTAGAAATAGCGCGCTTCTCAAGGTTGGTTCCCCATGATGGCAACTGGTTGAGCAAGAAGACATCGCTCAATGCAGACACATAAGTGGGAACCGAGCGTTGGGGAATATCGAGCGCGCGGCCAACGTGCGCCGCTACAAGCTCAGCGGTTCCTTGTGCGGCGAATTTATTGAGAAGATTCTGTAAGCGGTCGGGGAATTGAATTCCATATAGCTCGGCAGCATCTTTTGACAAGATGCGCTCAACGTAGGCGTCGAACCAACGGTGCTGTCGCCGCCGACTTGTGTCTCTTAGCCCTGGGAAACTGGGGGTGCAGAAGAGCTGAAAATAGTCATTTCGAGAAGGTGTAGATGTGGGATTCACGCCTGCTTCCTTCAATGACCACACTCGACCTGCAAAGTCGTCGTGGATACCCAAACGTTCGCCCACACTAAGGCCGTGGAGGCGGATTGTTTCCGCGCGACCAGCGAGAGATTCTTCAGCTCCTGTGGGGCTGAGGAGATTGGAGGACCCAGTGAGAATAAAACGACCTGGCCGTCGATCTTCTTCGAGGGCGCCTTTGATCGCACGAAAGAGTTCAGGTGCGCGCTGTATTTCATCAATGGCTAGTGTCCCCTTGGGGAGCTGTCTGACGAACCCGTCTGGGTCTGCTTTAGCTGACGCGAGAGAAGCGCTCTCATCAAGGTTAAAGAACCTATGCTCTCTGTTTCCGAGTAATTGATGAACGAGAGTGCTCTTTCCCACTTGGCGTGCGCCAGAAATGGTCAGCACGGGGGTATCGGATAGGATTTCCTCGGCCAATCCTCGTGCGTTTCTGTGTAGGAAAGTATCGGTCATGGCGGTAAATCTACCTGCAAATTTGCGGTTTTGCAAGGGTTTCGTTGCCGTTCTGCAATGATCTCGCTGCCGTTCTGCAAGCCCTCCATTGCCGTTCTGCAATGCTCTCGTTGCCATTTGATCAGGCTGGAAACGTCAAAAAGAGGGCACCCGCAGACGCTGAGAAGCGTTCTGTGAGTGCCCTCTGCGTGGGCTGGGGGAGGAGAGTTAGTTCCAGACGGGGGCGTCGGAAAGCTGCAGCTCGGAATAGCGCGCCTCCGGCACGGTGGCGGAGTAGGGCTGGCCCTGAGCCTCCCAGGTGAGGTCCTGGGTGCAGCGCACGTCCTGGCCGTCGGTGTCCAGCATGGTAAAGCCCCACACCAGCTTGCCCTGGGAGTTCGCCGGCAGCTCGTAGGGGCCGACCTCCTGGTTGAGCTTCCAGTGCTGCTCGTTGACGTAGGTGAAACCGTAGGTCTGGGTCAGCACCTTGGCCAGCTCGCCCTCGCCCTTGAGCGACCCGGAGACCTCGATGGTCTGGGTGCGGGACTGAGTGACGGTGTGGCTGACCGGGACCGGCTCGGCGTTGCGGTTGGCCACGCTCGTGGCGTCGGTCTGCTTGAACCAGCGGCGGGTGGCGGTGACGTAGGTGCCGTTCTCACCCGGCGTGGAGCAGTGCGTGCCCGGCTTGTGGTCCTCGTTCCAGCGCTGCGGCAGCTCGAAGTCCCCGCCGAAATCCGCGGCGTGGGCAACGGGGGCGGCCGCCAGCAAACTCAGTGCGGCGAAGGTGCTCGCGATGGACTTCTTCAGCACGCCTTAGCCCCAATCGTTGTTGTCGCGCGTGGAGACCTCGATGTGGCGCTCCTTCGGCAGGGTAGCGGTGAAGGTGCCGCCGTTGGCCTGCCAGGTGTTATCGGAACCGCAGATGGTCTTCTGGCCCTCGAAGTCGGAGACGACCCAGCCGGCGCGCAGCACGGCGGTCTTGCCCGGTGCGATGTTGTACGGGCCGACCTGCTCGCCCACCTCGTAGGACTGGGAATCGGTGTAGCTGGAGGAGAAGGTGAAGTTGATGAGGTCCATCAGCTTGAAGTCCACACCGGCGGACACGTTCCAGGTCTTGGTCTTGGTCTCCGTGATGGAGCGGGTGACCGGCAGCGGCTCGTCGTTGTAGTTGGAGACGGTCCAGGAACCGGCGGAGCCGTCGAAGTAGGTGCGCTTGATCTGCACGGTCTGGCCGGTATCACCCGGGTTGGCGCAGTGCTCGCCGATGGTCGTCGGATTGGCCGGGCCCAGGTCGCGCGCCGGCAGGGCGTTGGCGGCCGGAGCGAAGAGGATGCCGGAGGCAACGGCCAGCGCGGCGGCGGTGGAGGCAATCTTGGTCTTGAACATAGTGATAACTCCTTGAGAAGTGTGGGTGATGATTAGTAGATGGTCTGGGTGGCTACGGGCAGGTCACGGTAGTCATCCGGGGTGACGTCCTCGGTGCGCGTGGAGCCGTCCTTGCCCGTGATGGTGGCCTCCGCCCAGAAGCCGCTGGGAGCGGTGGTCTGCTTGTAGTTGGAGGTCAGGCTGTACTTGCCGTCCTGGCCGCAGTGAATCTCGCGGTAGTTGATGCGGGTCATGGTGGTGCCGTACTCCACGCGCACGCGCTCACCCGGGGCGAGGTCGACGTGCTTGAGCTCGGTGCCCACCGGCATGTAGGCGCGCTTGACCGCACCGACGGACTCCAGCCAGCCCTTCGGAATATCGCCGCGGTTGCCCTGCCAGTTGGTGTACGGCGCGTGCTCCGCACCCACGACGAAGTCCGTGACCGGCGCGTACTCGTAATCACCCTTGGACCAGTTGAGGAAGTCGGTGGAGTAGCCCGGCTTGCGGAAGGTAGGGGTTACCGCGGTGATGTCCAGCGGGTACCAGGAGCTATCGCGGCCCTCGCAGGTCTCGCCCTCCTTAGGCCAGGAGGGATCGCGCTGCAGGTCCTCAGAGGGCTGCATGACCTCGTCCTTCTTCGGGTCCGCAATCTTTTCCAGGCTGGGGCCGGAAACGGAGGTGTAGTTGCCCTCTACCGGCTTGGAGTTCGCGCCCGGGGAGCGGGACGGGATTTCCATGGCCAGGTCAGAGATGGAACCGTCTGCCTTGATGATGTAGGCAAAGGCGTAGCGCTCCGCTGGGCCCTTGCCGCGGATGACGTTGGCGCCCGGCATGTTCTCTACGCGGTCGTCGTTGCAGCCGACGAACATGGAGATGAAGTCCTTTTCCACTACGCCGTACTCCACGCGGAAGGACTCGCCCGGCTTGAGGGTAACGGGGCCGAAGGTTTCCTTATCGTGCCAGCCGTTGCTCATCTTCAGGCCGATATCGGACTTAGCGGTGGTGTCCCAGCCAGAAGGCATGGCGGCCTTGGAGTTGGCCTCAATCTTGTGATTGGTGCCCGTCTCCACGGAGGCGGTGTATGGCACCTCCTGGTTGGTGGTGTTTTTAAACTGCAGGGTGCCGTCGCTCAAGTAGCGGCGACCCGTCTCCGCAAAGTGCCACTCCGGGGTATCCGACTTTTCACCGGTGAGGCTGCAGCTCTTGTAGAGGTTCGTGATGGGGTAGGCCTGCGGCATGGGCGGAACGTTGGCCGCCTGCGCCACCGGCGCGAGGAACGCTGCCGCAGCCACCGTGGCGGCCAGCGGCGCGAGCGCGCGTACTCCCTTGATGTGCACCTGTATACCGTCCTTAAAGAAAGTTTAATAATGGTTGGTAACTTCTTGAATCCTGGGATAATCCTAGGTCCCGGGGTGGCGCAGTATCAACGTTGCTGAAGAAATAATTTTCACGTTCGCAAGAAAGTTAGCGATGTTAATGGGCGCCCGTCCAGCCTTTTGATCTTTCGTGCACCAACTATTGATTGACCCCGTGTGGAGGTGGTTGTATCTGGCGTGCTGATGGGCAAAGAGCTGGCAATAGCCTGAAAAGGCGGGCGCGTCCGCCGTGGAGGCGCCCGAACTAGTTTCCCCGATCTCCTCCCCCGTGGTGAAACCCCGCCGCGACTGTCGACGTGTCACGGTGTATCAAGCTTGGACGCGCCTTCCCCAGAGTCCCCGCCCTCCCGCGGCGCTCAAGGGGAGGGGACTGTCGAACCTGCGTTCTTAGAACAGGTCCCAGATGGTGATGCCCAGGATGATAGAGCCCAGGACGAAGACGAAGTAGTTCCACGGATCTCCGCGGAACTTCTTGTACTCCTTGACGCGGTGGAACATGTACACCGGCAGGAGGAAAATGAGGACGGCATCGAATACGCCGCCCACCACGTAGATGAGGTTGAGGATCGGCGGGTTGAATACCGAGACCAGCGTGCCAGTGATGAAGATGAACGTGTAGACCACGGTGAGCAGCGTGCGGCGGTTGAGGCGGTTCGCCGTGCGCGGCGCCAGCAGGCGCACCATGTAGGCGGTGCCTTCCTCCGCGCCCAGCATGGTGCCGAAGTAGGACGTGACGATGGCGAAGATGACGATGAGGGGAGCCAGCCACGCCAGAACTTGCACGCCGGTGACGTTGGCAAAGTAGGACAGGACCGGGATGTTCTGCTCGGAGGCCTCCTGCATTCCATCGGCACCCAAGGCCAGCACACAGGACCACACGAAGAGCATAGTGAAGATAACCAGCAGTGCGGCGGTGTAGAACTCGATGCGGGATACGCGCTTTTCGGTGTTCTTCCCGTAGGTGGGCTGCATGTCCACGGACATCTGCGACAGGGCCGCCATGTGGGAGAAAGAAAACGCCAGTACCGGCAAGATGAGCACCGCGCCGAGCAGCACGTACGGCCAACTGCCGTCCTCATACTTCACGTCCACGAAGGCCTGGAGGTCCCACTGCGGGATGAGGTACAACGAGGTCGCCGCCAGGGAAATGATGAGGGGGTAGACCAACATCTGGGCCAGCCACAGCATGGGCTTGCGGCCGACGGCGAAGATGCCGGTCAGGATTCCCACGCACAGCACGGAGAGAACCCAACGGTTCACGGAGGGGCCGTGAAGTTGGTTCACAATGAAGCTGTCGATGGCGTTGGTCAACGAGATGGCGTAGATGAACACCGTGGGAACATTCGCCAGCGAATACATCAGGGCCACGAACAAGCCGGTGTTGCGCCCGAGGTACTTGCGCACCAACTCCAGGATGTCCAGCCCGTAGTCTTGGCGGGGCGCTCCCGCGACGATCCGCGCGTAGGTACGGTGGGAAAAATACACCAGGGGGAAAATTATCACCGTGGCAAAGGCCAGCGGCCAGAAGCCGAAGGAGCCCGCTTGCAACGGTAAGAACAGGATGCCGGCGCCCATGGCGGTGCCGAAAAGGGCGAGCACCCAGCTCAGTGCGGTGCCCTCGGACTTGGCAGGGGCGCCCGGGTTGGGGGCGCCGTCGGCCGTTGCGGAATACGGCACGGCGTCTTCATTGGAAGTAGTCATTAATATTATTCTCTAGTAGTCAATGGCGTCACGGATAATCGGGCAGGTCATGCAGTGTCCACCACCGCGTCCACGCCCCAGTTCCGCAGAGCCAATCTCCACTACCTCCACGCCCGCAGCCCTCAGCTTCTGGTTGGTGTGCTTGTTGCGGTCATAGGCCACCACCACGCCCGGCTCAATGGCCACCACGTTGTTGGCATCATCCCACTGCTCGCGGGCGGCGGTGTAGGAGTCACCACCGGTCTCCACGACGTGGAAGCTGCCGATGCCGATCGCCTTGGCGACGACGTCGAGGAAAGACTCGGTGGGCAGTTCGACGTCGAAAGGCGCCGTGCTTGTGGCCGGATGCAGGACAATCGGCCGAATCGTATCCACCACCTTGGGGTAGGCGGTGACCTTGTCCGCGTCCAGGAAGGTAAAGACGGTATCCAGGTGCATCGACGCGCGGTCCTCCGCCATGGCAGCGATGATGATCTTGCTGGCCGCGCCCTCCTCGAACAGGCGCATGGCCAGCTGGCTCACGCCCTGCCACGTGGTGCGCTCGCCCATGCCTACCAGGACGATGCCCTTGCCTATCGGCATGATGTCACCGCCCTCGAGCGCCGCCAGGCCCGGGTCCTCATCCGTGTTGCCATACCAGAACTTAAAGTCCGCCTCCGCAAACCGCGGGTGGTAGTTATAGATGGCCCGGGTGAGCAGGGTTTCCTGGTGTCGGGCAGGCAGACACATGGGGTTGAGTGACACCCCACCGTAGATCCACGCGGAGTTGTCCCGGGAGAACTGCGTATTGGGCAGCGGGCGCAGTGCGAACTCCGACGGTCCGCTGACCTCCCGCATCGCGTCGATGATGCCGTGGCCCAGCCCCTTTGGGATTTCGGCGAAGGGAACCCCGCCGATGAGGAGCTCCGCCAGGCGCGCGGTGGGCATCTCCTCAAACCAGTGGCGCAGCTCGCCGCCCACGCCCACGCCGACGTTCTTATCCAGCAGCTTGAAGTCCAGGACGAAGTCGCGCCCAGCCGGGGTGTTGAGCGTCTCCTCCAGCAGTGTGTGCATCTCCAGCACCTCGACGCCATAGCTGCGCAGCTTGGCGACGAACTCCGCGTGGTGCCGCTTGGCCTCGTCGACCCACATGACGTCGTCGAAAAGCAGTGCTTCACAGTTGCTAGGAGTCAGCCGCTCGTGAGCCAGTCCCGGTGCGCACACCATGACTTGGCGGAGCGTGCCCGCCTCGGACCAGACGCCCAATGGAGGAGTTGTCATCTGAGTGAACCTCTCTGTGCTCGGTGGATACCGCCCAGCAACGCGGTGAACCGCGCCACCGAACGGTGGTTAGTGTGAGTTGGGTGACAACACTATGACGAGGCGGGGATATTTTCAAACACCTAGCCTCGTGCGAAAGTCCCTGTGTACGCGGGTTTTGCGGCGAGATGCATAGTATTACGGAAAGCTATTCATTCCGCGGGGTGACCCGGCTGACTGTTGGGGTGTGTGCGCCTTCGCTGAGGGGAATGCCATCTATGTGGGGCGATGCTCTGGCGAAGGATGCGGGCTACAGATTGTGACACACGTGAATAAGATGAGAGCTGGCGAAAATTCTGCGCGGAAATTAGAAATGCCTAATGTGGGGGTGTGTGCAGGGGTGGGGTTCGGTTGGGCGGATTGTGTGCTGTCGGGTCGTGCTGGACGCTACATATTTAAACTATTTTAACGCCTTAAACATCTATATAAATTGATGTATAAACTCGCTTTCAATGTTTCCTTTTGCGCCTAGAATGAATCGGGCGTACTTACTGCGGGCGTGTGTTAGTTCATTGCGCCGGGTGCGTATATGGGATACCCAAAAGGAATGGAAGCATATGGCAACACGAAGCGATATGTCGCGCCGGTATAGCGACATGACGTCAAGCGTCAATCAACTGAGAGACACTGCGCAGAAACAACTTCGTGCAACACGTGTCGGAAACGCGATTGCTGCGTCCGCCGCTGCATTGAACCACCGTGACCAGCAGACTACGCACCGTCTGTTGGAAGAGTCTATTGAAGCGCAGAGAGAGCAGACTCGCCAAATTGTGGGTGAACTACGCACGATTGATAAGTCAATCAATGCTTTTGCCCAGAAAACGGAAGAGCAGCTTGAGGATCTCAAGCACATCAACTTCGCTCAATGGCGCGATGGCGTGGGTAGAGATTACTACTACAACTACAGGCCACAAGCGAAGAAGTATCTTGAAAATTTCGAGAACCTATCCAATGCATGGCTGCGCGTAGTTTCGGCGAGAATGGTTGATGTGGTCCAGGAGTTCCCGCAGTGGAAGGAGCAGCACTGGCGCTCCGATGCCCTCCACACCGGTGTGTTCATCGATCCCCCTAAGCTGGAGGCTCCGCCGGTAGACA
Source organism: Corynebacterium tardum (assembly GCF_046717785.1). Classification (NCBI taxonomy): domain Bacteria; kingdom Bacillati; phylum Actinomycetota; class Actinomycetes; order Mycobacteriales; family Corynebacteriaceae; genus Corynebacterium; species Corynebacterium tardum. Next base: position 648,652 of record NZ_CP177104.1, read on the forward strand.
AGGAATTGCCACCGCAAAAGGTTCCAGACGGAGTTGCAGGGTTCGCCATGATCATCGGCCCGTCCGTGGTGATCATGATCTTGGCTGCAATTCTTGTTCCGATCATCGGCGGAATTGGTGGAGCCCTCACGCAGGGGTCGGTCAGTAGCGACGTACAGAGCAAGTTCGATTCGTTGGCTGAAGAATACCCTGAATTTGTGGAAAATCAGGAGGATCTCATTCCTGAATTCTATGATGCGTCTGAAGCCCAGATGCTGCTCAATGAAGGCTGCACGGCGGAGACCATGCAGGAAGACCTCGATCGCGCTTCTTCGAAGGGCGCTGAACTTGATCCGGCAGCCTTCCCCCAGGACCCTGCGGGCGTGGAACGGTACTGCTCGACGCGAACGGACGTGTTGGAAGCTGCCCGCGACATGGAAAGCCAAGCCAGCCAGGGCGTGAATAAGTTTGCAAGCATTTCAGTGGCGGTCCTTGGACTGGCGTTTGTTATCGCTTGTATTCTTCCGTTCCTCATCGCCTACCTCCGGCGCACTATGCGGCAGAAGCGGCGTGAAGTTGAGCAGCAGAATCAAGCTGCTATTGAGGCTTGGCGGCAGCGCGCCGAACAAAGCAAGGTCGAATTCCAGCAGCGAAACGAACAGGCACGCGAAGAAGCTTTTGAAAAATTCCAACAAGTTTTGGGCGTTCGACTCAATAAGAACCTCGGCACCCTCTGGGCAGATACGTCGACGCGCAATATGGCCCAGACGTTGTCCTCCATCATAGAAAACGAATTGCGCCGGCCGCCGGTGGTGGAGGAGCTTCCGGAGGTTGGAGAGCTTAGGATCAATCCTCAAATTCCGACCGTACTGGGTAAGGCGCTCGTTAGCACTAAGTAGGCTACCGCAGCTCTAAGCATCCTTGTCTGGGACGACCTGGGGCAACCTAGGGGAAACAATTCCAGACAAGGATGTTGTCATTTTGCGATGCACGAGCTCTGGGCTCCTCCACGTGGAACCGCTAACATCGTGGCGGGCGCTTCAGCCTTGACCTTGTCAATCGTTGACGCGGGAATTCGCGAGCCCGGCTTCCTGTTGAGTACCATGCTTACCGTCGCTGTATAGACACCAGCCGCCTTCGCGACGTCGCCCAAAGTTACTCGTTTAACCACGTCAAAAGTATAGGAGACGCAGCGGGACTGAGAACATCGAGCACAGTAAGAGAACAGACGATTGAGGGGAGTGCACGCTTCATGGAGTTCGGCGGTTGAGAAATTGAGTCGTGGGATTGAATGTTCACCCAGAGTTTGCTCGAAATACGAAAGTTCTCAAGCTGCGCCCGATAAGAATTTTTCCATGCGCACAACTCACATTGCTCTAGCCCTGTTCTCTCTTGTCTCGCTGCCGGCTGCTCATGCAACTGCGGTGGAAGCCGAGCCTGCTCACTCTGGCACCGTTAACGGGGACGTCGTGTACTTCCAAGACATGAAGGAGTTTGAACCTCGTACATGGGATGACGGTTCCCGCCAGGGCGGAATTGCCTACCTTGCCACCGCGCTTGAACGCCTGCGGCAGCAGGAAGGCGATCCGATCGTTGCTTTTGGCGGAGAGCTCGCTGCCGGAAGCCTCTTCGGGTCCGTATTCCGTGGTGAGCCTTTCGTAGATGCCTTCAATGACCTTGGCGTAGACGTGGGAAACTTTGGAAACCATGACTTTGATTACGGGGTGGACCACACCCGCGACCTAATTGACAAGGCCGAATTTCCGTGGATTTCGAGTAATCTAACCACGCAGGGCGGTAACCCAATCAGCGAAGACGGGACAACGTTTCAGGCTAAGTCTGGTGACCTCAACGTTGGGTTCGTATCCCTCACGGCTGATCTTGACCGCACTGTTGCTGCCAAGGACGTCGTGGTTGGGGACTTCGTTGAGGCGGCACGGGGAGGCGTCGACAGGCTGCGTGCACAAGACGTGGATGCAATCATCCTGCTGAGTCAGATCTCCAAGGATGACACGATTCGAGTGATGGATGCTGTTCCCGAACTCGCTGCGGCGCTGCGCGAAGAAAATGAAGCGCAATCGCCGGAAGAGGTGACGTTTACCGCGGATGGCCGGCCCATCGTCGCACCGCGCGCTGATTACGGCACGTTAGTCCACCTGGATATCTCCGTTGACCGTTCAACTCAGAAGAGCTCGGTGAAGGTAGAAAATCACGCGGTAAACCCTTCCTTGCCTGCTAACGCACAGTGGGCGGCGCGCTCCGAAGAGCTTTATGGCGAGCTGGACCGTCAGCTCAGCGAGGAGCTAGGCACGGCGTCGAAGCCGCTGACCAAGGCCGAGCTTGGTCCCTTGGTGGCCGACGCCTACCGGGAGCACTTCGACACCCAACTGGGCTGGCAGAACGGTGGCGGTCAGCGTGCGGACCTCGAAGCAGGAACTCTGACTCGGAGGGATGCACAGTCGGTGCTGCCGTTCGGGAACTCGCCCGTGGCGATTCGTGCAACGGGCTCTCAGATCAAGGATGCCCTGGAAAAGGGCATTGAATCCAACCCAGCGGGCGGAAACGGATTCCCCCGGACCGCCGGATTCACCTTTGACTACGACGAGTCAGCACCCTTTGGTAAGCGCGTGACCTCAGTTGAGCTCGAGGACGGCACCCCGCTGGATATGGACTCAACGTATTCGCTGGCCATTAGCAACTATGTGGTCAACGGAGGCGACAAGGTCGATTCTTTCGGCGATGCTGACGTCATCTCGACGGGCACGGCAATCGACGTCGATGTCTTTGCCGAGTACATCAAGCGGCATCGCACCGTTCCTCCCGTAGAAACGAGCGATAGCCCCGACCACCCAGCACAAGAGGGGAGCGCCGACGTGTCCTCCGGCGGGTCCTCGCGTAGTGCAATCATCGCTGTCGGAGCAGTCGTTGCCCTGCTCGGTGCCCTTGCAGCATTCATCCCCAAGTCTGTTTGGGAAGACGTCGCTCGGTATCTCTGGTCATTGGTTCCACCTGCGTGGAGGTAAGGAGGCGCTTGAGTCTTTGGTTACGGCTCCTTAACCAATCTGCGCACGCGTAGTGCAGTCAATCTGCGCGTAGGGTTGTCCCTTTTTGTCAATGCTGGTCATTGCGTAGTTTCCACCGTAGGCGCGGCAACCGGTATATGTGTCTACCGGGTTGCTGGGTGCAGGTGCGGCCGGGGCCTGGTACGCGGGCGCGGCCTGTTGAGCTTCTTGCTGCGCGCGACGGGCAGCCTCGGCTGCTTCTTGCGCGGCCTGGCGTTGTGCAGCTTCTTCGGCTTCGCGCGCGGCTTGTTCTTCGGCGCGCTTCTTTTCGCGTGCCTCCTCAGCGGCCGAGATCTTGCGATTAAGATTGTCTTTTTGCTCAGTGGCGTCTGCATCTAGCTCTTGCAGGAATCTTGCGTATTTATCTCCGAAGGCAGCCTTGTGGAAATCAGACTGTTCGTTCAGTGACTTCTCCAACTTGGAGATTACGTCCTTTGCAGCTAATACGCGCTCCGCATAGTGGCGCGCCTTGTCTAGTTCCTCGTCGTTCCACATGTCATCAAAGCGGAACTGCTGTGCTTCGTCGACTGCTGCTCGTGCATCCTCATAGGACTGGTACGAGTTGGTAGTGCCGAAAACGCATTCCGGGCCTACCGAGTTAATGCCCTTGCCAGCGGCTCGGGCTCTGTCGGCAGCTGCGGATACGTCGGGGAAGAAGCGGGTGTTGCTGCCCACCTTCATCGGGACGGCAAGGCCCTCCTCAGCTACCGATGCATTTACGAGTGAGCCTTTTTGAACACACCGGCTAAGGTGCGACCGTACTGATCCTCGCGGTCTGTGTCGTACTCGAGCGTCACTACTGTTCCTGTGGGGAGCAAATCCGCAAGGTACTGCTTTGCTTCTTCTGCCAAACACTCCTTGCCCATTTCTGGTGTATCGATGTTGAGCAGGCGAACGCGCGTAGACGTGCCGTCCTGAGTGACGTCGATTGTATCGCCATCGACGATGCTCTGGACTGTAATCACGTCATCGGACGCATCCGGTCCAAGGACCGAATACGCGCCGTAACCTACGCCACCTATTGCCAGCAATCCAGCAACAGCTTTGAAGAATCCCATTTCAGAAACCTCATGAGAGAAAGAGAGTAACAAGAACATCAGGAGTATACCCTCATGGATTTGGGGTCACGGGCGGCCGGTCAACGGTGCACTTGCGTCATCCATGTGCGTGGTGAGGCTTCACGCCGCACTTGCCGACGCCCCTCCCTCTGCCACTGCGGAAGCACCCGCGTCGACAGGTGTTGCATTCCCGGCAAGCGGAGGAATAACTCGGGATATGGAAACTCTGCGCGAATAGTAAAGAAGCAAACGTGCGGGGGCAGGGGTGGCGTGCAGTCCGGGGCGAAGACAACCGCCTATGAACTAGCAGACAACCTAGACAGCGGCACCAAGTCATCGCCATCTTCTAAGGCCCAGAACTCTTCGCCCCTAAGGTTCGTCACGCCGAGGGAGTGCGCGGCTTCATCCAGTGAGTCAAAAACATTGATGCCATCGATGACAAGGTGGCCGTCCTCATTAATGACGGCATCAACAATCCAATCTGGATCAACCGGATCGAGAAGGTCGCCGGATTTCAAAAGTTCGGCCTCAAAGAACTCTTGCAGGGTCCGGGATGCGGCACGCTCCTCCACGTCAGTCGTTGAAATAACGGGTGCAGAATCAGCTGTGATGTGTGCGAAAGCATCACGGATAACCACGGCAATGAGCTTGCGGCGGTTGGAAAGGAACTCGTCGTAGTCCATGTCTTCCCAACCCTCAGGAATGGCATGCCAGTACATTTGCTGCTTGAGCCATTCTTCGCCTTGCGAGCGCTTATCGACGAGCTCCTGCCAGTAATCCTTCGGAGCTCGATCCGAAATATGGATGTTGGTAGCCCAATCTGTGGGAGCAAAGTTAGCGACCTGATTGATGCGCTTGAAGTCCGTAATTCCCAAGACCTTTTCCTGGTATTTGCGCGGGAAAAGATGGTGCCCCTCGGTACCTTTAGCTGCGGGCTGGTTGGGATCCATCCAGTCACGAACGCGCTCGTTGAGCATGAACATCTTTGCATCCAGAATGTTCAACGCTGCAAGGTAGCACTGGTAGTGCGGTGACAGCGAAGCACCGGATGTAACCAAATTCTGCGGCAGATTGAAACGCCAGTAGTCCTCGGTGAGCTGAGTAGCGATTGTGCGGTTGAGCAGCTCTTCGAAACCATACGCATCCCCTTTGTCCAGCGCAGCAATCTGGTCGAGGTCTTTTTGAATTTGGGACTCGGACGAGCCCGTATAGCGGCCGGTGAGCTGCGACATGAAGAGCCAGCGGGCTACCAATGCACGAAGTCGAGCGAGTTCAACACCAAAGTCATTGCGACCAAGCAAGAAGATCACGTAAGAGTAGATGATATTCATGTGCGAGGTAACGTTCCGGTTGGTTCGGAATCCGGCTGCCTGAATCGAGCGAATGAATTCCGTCCAGTTCGTAGGATTCACAACGACCGGAAGGGCTTCCTTGAGTAGTCCGAGCTCGCGTTCTTGGCGCTCGGGGTTTACTCGGCCGGTGTGACGTTCCTTTGCCTGAAGGGCCGCGTAGGCGTCTTGCAAGCGGCCGCGCCTTTGTCCGACAGCAACCATCGCGCGAACAAGGTGGCCATTCTCCACGTCGATATAGGGATTGTGAGCAGTCCAACGGACTTCCTTTCCCAGTGCGGAGCTTGCATGCGCAGGAGACATCCGCGAGTTGCGTGAGAATTCTTCGATTTGCTCACGGCCTTCGGGCCAGAAAACACTCAGCCACGTCAGAATGTAGTCGTAGGCTTTCAGTCGAACGCCTTCTGAGTTGATGCGAACGAAGACGTCAGCAACGAGGCGCTTGTCAGCCTCGCTTTGAAGATGGACGACGTTGAATTGATATTTCTCAAGACCAGAAAGCTTGCTGAATACCGCGTGAATTGCCTCTTCCTCATCATCGCTGAGGGAGCCCCCTGATTCTTCATACCGGTTGAAGAAGGCCTTCATTGCTTTGAATGGGTTGGCGAAGTAGGTAGATATATCTTCGATCCATTCAGGAGACTTGGCAATAGGTGGCGTACGAACCTCAAACTTCTCACTGAAGGGATTAAATGCGATGCGGATCTGCTTCTCGTTGTAGTTGACGTCTCGGACAGGAAATCCTTTAATCGCCGCATAGAGGCTGGTCAAACGTTGTTGACCATCAATAATCTGGTGCTGGCCGATGAAATTAGCGTCACCCGAGATGGACCGTGACTCACCATCAGCAGCAACGTCCCAAAACATGAGCTCGCCTACGGGGTAACCGCGGTACATCGAATCAAAGAGGTCACGGACTTTCGACGTGGGCCAGACAAATGGCCTCTGGAGGTCCGGGAGTTGAATCTTTCCGGAGTGAACGTCATTGACTAGTTGCTGCACTTCCCACGAGACAGTGCGAAAGATGGAGGCCATGGAGAGAGACCTTTCTAAAGGGACGGGAAAGAGTTGGTACGTCTATAGAATATCGCGCGCCTCTGACACCTCATCATGGGAGCGCGCTGGTGTGTCCCAGTAGTGAAATTGCTTCCGAGAGAAAGCTCTCGACTTTTGGCAACTCTGGCATCTTGGTCGAGCCCGTCTCTGATGCCAAAGGATTGAGACATTTACACCCTTGAGCTTTCCGGGCCTTGGCCAAGAGGTGAATGATGTCGCTACGTAGGCGTTCGACAAGGCCGGTAGTCGAATTTTTGCTCAGAGTCATCCAACTGCGTATGAGTGAAGTGCTTCGTCCTTGACAGTATTGAAGGGCTCAGTTTGCCTATACTTTGCGCCAGTGATGAGGGAAGTCCTTTCGTGAGTGCCGGGGTCATCAGCAGGGGCAAACCCACAATCCTGTATTACCTCATTGCGGCCTACCAGCAGTGATGGTGTTGCTTCGAATGTAGCCGTAAGACGGATTGGCGTGCCGAGTGTGCATGACGGGACAATGGCACACTGCCCCTTTGAAGACTTGTGAAGTTTATGAATTTTGTGAATTCTTTGAAGTTTCTAGGCGGACGGCGGCAGTCAGGCCGGTTGTCCGTCGGAAGACGACTCTGATGACCAGCGGGCCTAATCCTTGCTAGGGAGACACCTGAATTCCAGCCCTCTTGAAGCGATCTGGCTAAGTTCTGCTGAATGACTACTACCTTGGCCAACCTGGTCTCTCGTGCGTTACGCGAATTCGCCTTAGCATGTGTACAACGCGCCTCGCCGAATACGATTGGGGGTTAAAAGTGTGTCCGCCCGGATGTAATCCTCAGCCGGGCGGGCGACGTCGCCGACAATGTGTTTGACGGTTGACTACTAAGATTCCCGTTCAGCGAGAATTAGAGAGGCCAGTTTGTGCGGTTCAATTTCAGATGGCCAGCACGGCAGCGAACCAGTCGGACTCCATGCGATAACCCATGATTCGCGCTCTCTCTCGGAACTACCGCCATGACCTCCTTCATCAACGTGACCGTGGTCAGTGGTCACGACGACGAGCCAATCTTCGTCGTAGTTGGTTGCGCGCTGCTCTACTGCAGAAACAACTCGCTCAATATGCTGATCAACTGACTGGATCGCCTTGCGATATTCGCTCCCCATCAGACCATATACGTGACCGGCATCGTCCACGCTGCAGCAATACATGAACCCCACATCAAAGCTACCGCTGCGGACTGCTGCCAGGGTGAAGTCAGCAATCTCCGCATCGATGCGTTCATAACCATAAGTCTCGCCATCGCGGGCAATTACACGGTGGAGACCGGCGTATTGCTGCTCGATTCGAGGATGGATGATGGGGCCAAGGCCGCTGGGATCAACAAGTACTGGCCAACCTGCTGCGGCGAATGTTCGTGTTGACTGGTCCCTGTAGAAGGCTTGCGACAGGAAATCAGGGCAGTTCCATGTTCGCCCACCCACGCAGCTGTTATCCCTAAGTCCGTGTTCTGCGTGTGTGGAACCCGTAAGGATACTGGCCCAGCCTGGTGCAGAAATCGTCGGAACTTCCATGTGCATGGAGAACCAATGCCCTTCCCCTGCGAGCTTTTGAAGGGTCGAACCGACTTCCTGCTCGGCAGCAATGTCCCATCGAACCCCATCCACACCGATCAGCAAAATTCGTCTCTTTGCGCCGGCATTTTCGCTGTTCTGAACATTTTCGGGATTACGCATTCGCATTTCTCTTCCTGTTGGCCCTTGCAGATTCAGCTAACTCGGAGTCAGTCGGGAGGTCCACAACGGCATCGTGGCGCATGGTCTCTAAGCGCACCTGACTTCCAGAGGGGAGCTCATTGGCTTCACGGTCGGGCATGTCTACACGAATTACTCCGTTCCCGGGCCCCGCAAGCATTACCGAAGTGAAAATTCCGCGAAGCTGCTTGTTAAGCACACGATAGGAGCCAGTGGAATCCGGAGTCACGCGGAGATCTTCAGGGCGGATGAGACAGACCAATGGATCGCCGTCAGATGCCTCCACTTCAGAATTCACGACGTCGACCCGGGTATTGAGTACGTCTACAGCGCCAGCGTTGTACTCACCGCAGATACGGTTTACAACCCCAACGAACTGGGAAATGAAGGGGGAACGCGGGTGGTGGTACAGCTGTGAAGGGGTCCCGATTTGCTCGATTACTCCATTGTTCATGACACCAATCCTGTCGGCCATGACAAGAGCCTCCTCTTGATCATGCGTGACCAGGAGAGTGGAAATTCCTTCAGAGAGCTGAATCCTTCGGATTTCATCTCTCAATTGAGTTCGAACCTTTGCATCGAGTGCAGATAGAGGCTCGTCGAGAAGCAGCAGCTGGGGCTCGATAGCCAGTGCACGCGCAAGTGCAACACGCTGTTGCTGGCCGCCTGACATTTGCCCGGGGAACTTCATCGCATGCTCTGAAAGCCCTACGAGTTCTAGGAGCTCACCTGCGCGATTACGGCGATTGCTCTTGCTGTGACCTCTAATCTTCAAGCCGTATGCAACATTGTCAATTGCATTGAGATGGGGAAACAGTGAATATGCTTGGAAAACGATCCCCATGTTGCGGCGACGGGTAGGAAGGTAGGAGATTTCGTCGCCATCGATACAAACAGAACCTTCATTGGCCTGCTCAAGACCTGCAAGGATTTTAAGGGTTGTCGACTTGCCGCAGCCCGAAGGTCCAAGGAGAGCTACAAGTTCAGCCTTGCCGATCTCAAGATTGAGGTTGTCAAGGACGGTCTTTGAGCCGTAACGCTTGGTAATGTTTCTTAATTCTACGTGTGACGGTGTCACCTTACTTTTCCTTTCGGGCGGAGTCGATCTTTGCGATAGCGGAGATAGACGCCATAAGCGCCCAAGTGATGAGAATCGTAATGAAAGAAAGAGCAGCAATGCCTCGGGGGTTATTGCGTGAGACTTCCACAATGAAGACTGGGAAGGTGTAGTGCAAGAGCAGTGACGCAATCGCGAACTCACCAAGAGTCATCGCAATAGAAAGCAGGGAAGCCGAGAGCATTGAGACCCGGAGATTTGGAAGCACGACATTGAACAAGGTTTGGGATGACGTTGCACCGAGTGAAGAAGACGCCGCGAACATGGTTTTGAGGTCCAAAGCCTTGACTCCGGCGTCGATTGCGCGATAGCACAAGGGAAGCGCCACAATTACGTACAGGGGCACTAACGACCATTTTGATACTAAGAAGGATGGGGCCACTGCGCGATAGAATTCCGACACACCTGATACCAACGCAACCGCAGGAATCACTAGTGGAAGAACAGACAGGAGCTCAGCTATTCTTGCCAACCCTGGGGAATGGAGGTTGAGGAATACGATTGTCGGAACCAAAAGGATGAGCATTAATAGGGTGGTCGCAACAGCAAGCAACAAGGTGTCGAGCACTGCTGAGACTGCACGTGGATTGTCGAATGCCGAGAGAAGCGGTTCGAGCGTAAATCCGTCGCCAGGTCGTGTGAATCCAAAGACGGCGGCAGCAATCCAAGGGCCGAAGAAAAAGACAAGTGCCACAACAAGAATGGTCGTAACCACCCAGTTAGAATTCCGTGTTCCATCCTTGCGGTGAACGCTTTCAGGTGTCTGGTTCGACCTATTGTCGAGTTCTGTGGCTAATTGCTGAGCCATTTGTCACTCCTTCGGGTGAGAACAAGTCGCAGACCCATCGCAATAAGGATGATGATCATCATCCAAGTCACCAGTGCAGCGGCTAGGCCAGGGTTCAACAGCACGTTTCCACTAATGAGGAATCCGATCACGATTGGAATGAGGTTGAGTGAGCCTCCTGCCAAAGCGTAAGCCGTTGCGTATGCCGCAAAAGCATTAGCAAAGAGAAGGAGCAATGAACCAACAATTGGGGGCCAAAGAACTGGTAGCGCAACATCTCGAAGAAATTGCATTCTTGTAGCTCCGAGTGATGAGGCGGCGTCAAACCATTCCTTTTTGAGCGAACTCATTGATGGAAGCATCAGTACGGTCATCAGGGGGACTTGGAAATAGAGATATACAAGTGCGACACCAGCAAAGTCGGTGATTGAAAATACCTCACCGAAGTTTGGAAATACTTTCCGAATTACTCCGGTCAGCAGGCCGTTGGTTCCAAGAAGTGCGATAAATGCATACGCCAGTTGTACTCCGCCTGATTGTGCCGCCAAGGCGGAGAAACTATTAACCAAGTTAGATAGCCATTTTGGCCCGGAATTCCTGGAGGTTAACGCCCAAGCGATACCTAGCCCAAAAATGCCTCCAACTATCGTCGTGAGTAGTGACAAATTGAAGGTTAAGAGGAAGGCGTCACGATAAGTCGAACTAACCGCCTCAGCCATAGTTTCAGTTGAAGGCTGACCAGTAGGATCCTTGAATGCCGTAACTACATTGGCAATGATCGGGATGATCAAAAAGGCTGAGACGAAAGCGAAATATGGGAGGGCGCCGACGAGCGCTTTGACATTAATCGCGCTACTTTGGGCACTCTTTCGTTTCTGTTTCCGTGAACTGGGTTCTCTGGAAGGGATTGTTGTCACCGACATCAGAACTTTACCTTTTGGGCCCACTGAGTTGCGATGACAGAATTCGCCTTGTCACCTTGGTCTGAGTTTGGCAGCTTGACCTTCTCCACGATCTTCGGATCCGGAAGGGTTTCAAGGGCCTTGGAAGATAGTTTTCCTGCCTCGGCAAGTTCCGTAAAGCGTGCTGGAACGGCACCTCCCAAAGCATATTGCTCAGACCCCTCATCCGAGGTAAGCCAGTCAATCCAAAGGCGGGCAGCGTTAGGATGGGGAGACTCGATAGTGCACGGTTGTGCGTAGTAATTGCCGAATACACCATCTTCGAGAACTGTCATCTCAAAATCAACGCCATCCTTTATCAACTGGTCCTGCACACCCACCCAGTTGTAATTCCAGTCGAAAATGACCGATGCTTCACCAGTGGTCATTCCCGAAGCAGGATCTGCTGTCGGCACAAGGTGGCCCATTTCTGCGAGCTCGGCAAAGAAGTCGATTCCTGGTTGAATATCGTCCAAAGATCCACCATTAGCTAGCGCCGCTGCGAAGACGGTAGCGATGGAAGAGGCGCCCTGGCGTGGATCGCCCGGCAGAGAAATCTTCCCCTTGTACTGCGGGTCTTTCAGATCTTGAAAGGTGGTCGGAACCTCGACGTCCTTCTTGTTGACACCAACAGAGAGGACACCGTAGTAGGCACCTACCCACATGCCGTCCTTGTCTTTGAGGTTTTCAGGGATAGCGTCCCAGTTAGAAGGCTTGTATGCCTCAATGAGCTTCTGGTTGATCGCAGGAGTGGTGAATGAGTAGCCAATGTCGAGGATGTCGGGCTGCGTTTCTTGACCCCGAAGGTTCTTTACCGCTTCAAGTTCTTCCGCAGAAGAGGCGTCTGGGGAGTCGACCTTGATTTTTACGCCGTATTTTTCTTCGAACTTTTGGAAGTGGCCTTTGTAGTTTGCCCACGTTTCAGGATAGGCAATGAGACGAACTTCGCCTTCTTCCTTGGCAAGCTTCACAATCTCGTCGAGGTTGCCACCTGCATTGCGGTTGGCCGTAGTTGAAGAGCTATTTCCTCCGCAGGCTGCAATAGTCGTGCCGGTAACGGCAAGTCCTGCGCCTAGGCCGAGAGCCTGGAGAATTGAACGTCGGGAAAGTGTGCTGGACATTGAGTAATCCTTTCGAGTCCGGAGTGAGCTTGAGGACCAATTTCTGGACACTGAAAAGTCTGGCACTCGATGATTTCCCCTAGGTTCCCTCCAGGTTAACTCTAGTGGAAGACAATTTAATACCTTTAAGCAAGAGTTCCTGTCCTTTATAGGGGCCACTTATGCTGGCTTCCGTAACGGTTGACGGAGTTCTTGATTGGAGAAAATATGCCTTTTGTAGAGCTGGTATTAGAATCTTCGGCAGTAATTTTCGATTTTAACGGAACGCTGAGTAACGATGAGGCGGTCTTGGAGAAGGCCTATGACAATGCGCTTAGAAAGTTGAAACTTGAACCATTAAAAGAGGGTGAATACGAAGCCTTGCTTGGGCTAAGTGACCGAGATATTTCACGGATGCTGACGGAAGCTCGTTCTGCAGAACACCGTGTAGAGGAGTTACTTGAAGCTCTGACTGCGAGCTATCTTGAGCAAAGCCGTGGAAATGAGCTGATTGGAACCAAGACGGTGAGCATGATCCAGGCACTCCAGAGCCGAGACATAAGGGTTGGAATCGTCACCGGTACTTTTAGGAAGCTCATTGAGCCTGTGTTGTTTGAGAGTAACTTATCGGCCCTCATCCCATTTGCTGTGACAATCGAAGATGTAAAACGGGGAAAACCGGACCCGGAAGGTTTCCTTCTTGGGGCCAAGGTGCTGGGAGTAGACCCTAAGTCTGTGTTGGTATTTGAGGATTCCGCGGCAGGGATTGCTAGCGCTCATTCCGCAGGGATGGCAGCTGTTGCCGTGGGGCCGAAATCGAAGGGCATGGAGCTCTGTGACTACTCCTTTGACGCAATGGAGAATGCGGCAGAGGTCGTCCTACGCGGTATCTAGCGGATCTGTGAAAACTTCCACTTGAGCTAAATCGCAACGAAGGACATCGAGAGAGTGCTCGATTGGGGTGTCGTCTTTCGAATATGTCGTTCTCTTAATCCTTAGGATGGGCTGGTCGGAACGTAGTTGAAGCTTCTTCTGCTCCCATGCTGTTGGAAGAGCAGGAGTGATCGTTTCCCTCTTGTGAGAGGGTTTCGCGCAATATCGCTTAGACAGGAGCTCATACAAAGACCCTGTCAAGTCTTGACTCAAGAGGTCCGGAGCGACTGGGACTGGGAAGAAAGAATCTTCTATCAACATCGGTACTCCGCTGACTCTGCGTAGTCTAACAATGCGGAATACCTGAGCGTGCTGCTCTAGACCCAATATTTCGGCGATTTCTGGACGTGCAGATTGCAAGTCAGTGTCCAATACTTGGGACTTAACAATGCGGCCCCTCTCTCGGAGCTGGGGAAGGAATCCTTCTATTCTGTTGAGTTCGACGGTGGGCGGTGTCGACTTAATGTAGGTTCCGCCTCCGCGGCCTCGGCGACGCTCAAGGAGGTCTTCGGCCTCGAGTATGTCCAAGGCTCGGCGTAGCGTAATTCTTGATGCATTGAAGGACTCAGAGAGTGTGCGCTCTGAAGGAAGTACATCACCGGGCTTCAAATCGCCATTTGTAATCCGTGAGCGTAGCTCGTCGGCGATATGAAGGTAGAGGTGCGTCTGGCGTTCGAGGCTGTACACACGGACTATCGTACTGTCTGCCTTAAGTGACAATTGGATTGATAGCTCCGTGAATTCCACGTGGGGAGAAGCGACGGCGACGACAACCGTGTCTACCTCGGCGACGAGTTAATGGTCGGCGGTGGAGACGACAGCACCGACGGTCTTAGCTCCAAGCTCCTGCGGAACGGGTACCCCTGCCGCCGAAAACGACCAAGGGCCCAGCCCTCCACGCACTTGCGGTGGAAGAGGCTGGGCCTTCGGGCTGTCGCGGCGCTTAGCGGCCGAAGTTCTGTACGGCGAAGAGCTTGCCCTCCGGGGTGACGGCCATGCCGATGCCCACGGACTTCGCGCGAGGGTCGAGCAGGTTCTTGCGGTGGCCCGGGGAGTCCATCCAGAGCTGAACCAGGCGGGCGTCGCTGTAGTCGTTCCAGGCCTGGAGGACGTTCTCGCCACCAGCCGGCAGGCCGGCGGGGTAGTGGGTCCAGTAGTTCGGACGATGGCGGGTAACGCCATCGCGGCTCAGGGTGTTGGCCCAGTCTTGCGCCAGGTTGGAGAGGCTGGGGTCGACGCGCAGCGGGGCCAGGCCGTTGGCCACGCGCTGAGCATTGGTCTGGTTGATGAGGCCCTGGACGCTGGCTGCTGCCGGGGCCGGGTGCGCGACGGGGCCGGCGGCGGCCGGGACGTGCTGGGTGATGTTCTGCGGCAGGCCGAAGGCGGAGGCATTGAACGGGCCGAAGGAGCTGGCGGCGTAAGCCGGGGCGGTGACGGAGCCGGCGAAGAGGGCTGCGGCAGCCGCGACCGGGGCGACGAACTTCTTAGTGGTGGAACCAAACTGAAGGCGGAACATTGACGGTGCCTTTCTTTACTTCAAGCCTGAATTGGCGGGTGATTACTGCGCTTCCGCAGCTCTTTTCACTTAAAAGTAAAGCTCTCCATAGCTATCAAAAGCCAGCTGACCAGCAACTTTAAGGTTCGAGGGCGATTTTGCGAAGGTTTGCGGTCGGGTTCTCAGAGAAATTCTGAGTTTCGGCGCTTTTTGCCTGAATTTGCATAGATAAATCCAGTTAGCTTCGAATCTGGGGGTGACACCCGGGGGTGGTGGCTCAGGTAGGGGGTTTGGCGACCTGCGTTTTTAGTTGGTGACGGGGCAGCCTTTAACGATTACTTGTCTATTTCTTTAAAAAAATATGGACATTCACTGGGAAACTGGATTTTGCACTTATGGAAGCCCGATGCGGCGAAGGTCAGCGCGGTGGTGTCGCGGGTGAGTTACTTGATGTCCGTGACCGCGTCTGGGTTTTTGTCAAGCCATTCCTGGACGGCCCTAGGCTCCTCGCCCTCGCCGTACTCGTTGACAATGAGATCTTCGAGGCTGCCATAGTGATCGTCGTCAAGCTTTAGCTCCCTGAGCCACTCAGCGACTTCCGGGTTGTCGGACTCGAAGCCCCCGCGTGCTAGCCAGTGCAGGCCCTCGGTAGTGCCCAGGGTGCCCTCCGGGTCCTGCAGATCCTTAACGGCGAATGTGGAGTTGGCCCAGAAGGGGCGCCACAGGGTGACCACGATGTCCTTCTTGGCAGCGGCGGCGGATTCCAGCTCCGAGAGCATAGCCGGTGTGGAGGACGTAGCCAGGGTGTAGTCGGTGAGATCGTAGGCGTCGATGGTCTTCTGAGAGGCCCTGGTCAGGCCGGCACCTGGCTCAATGCCCACGACTCGGCCGTCGAAGCGGCCGGCCTGGCCCTTAAGATCCGTAATGGAATCGACGTCTTCGACATACTCCGGCATCGCCCAGGTTAGGCGCGCATTGTCATAGAAGGCGCCATAGTCCTCAATGGTCCTGCCGTGCTCGTCCATGTACTGCTTGTGAGTGTGCTCCGGCCACGCGGCCGGGTAGATATCGATCTCGCCGGAGGCGAGTGCGGTGTAGACCGAGGAGGCGTCGCTAAGCGGCGTATGCTCCACCGCGTAGCCGGCTGCCTTGAGCTTATTGTCCAACAGGAAGGCGGCGGACAAGCCCTGCGACCACGTGGGAATGTAGCCCAGCGTGATGGTCGCGGGATCCTTATCCGTGGTGGAGGAGGAAAGTACTGACGCGCACGATGCAAGGGGAACGGCCAGTGCTGCCGCAAGGATGGTGGGCAATACCTGACGGGGAAGCATGGTGTGTCCTTTCGCGGAGTGTGGTGACAACATCGCTACAGCAATGGGCCGCGAAAATACAGTAGCGCGAGTGGGTAGGATCGGTGCAAGGTATGAAGGAGGGGCGATGCGCAGGCACGTTGTGGTTATGGGGGGTATCGAGCTGCGGAAAGTCTACGGTGGGGGAGCTGCTGGCGCAGCGCACCGGCCTTCCTTTTCGTGACGGTGACGATATGCACCCAGCGGCGAACATAGAGAAGATGGCGGCGGGGCGCGCGCTTGACGACGATGACCGCAAGCCCTGGCTCGAGTCCATCGGACGATTTCTTGCTGCTCAGGAGTCCGGCACCATCGTGGGATGCTCCGCACTCAAGCGCTTCTACCGCGATCT
This sequence comes from Corynebacterium tardum, assembly GCF_046717785.1. Lineage (NCBI taxonomy): Bacteria > Bacillati > Actinomycetota > Actinomycetes > Mycobacteriales > Corynebacteriaceae > Corynebacterium > Corynebacterium tardum. Next base: position 664,952 of record NZ_CP177104.1, read on the forward strand.
CATCCGGGCCGCGGCGCCGGAGACCGTCACCAGCGTGGCGAAGGCGTGCACCTTGAAGAAGATGACCATAACCAAGATGGCGGCGATGGAGGCGACTGCAATTCCGAGCAACGGACCGGCGCCCAGGACCGGTTCCCAGGTATCCATGACGTTCAAGAGGCAAAGCCTTCTCTGCGCTATGTGATCTAGGTTTACCCCCGTTTTCTATGTGGTTACAACCACCGGGTGTGAGGTTGCCACCCATGCAGTAGTGTGTGAAACATGAAGAACCGCATTCTTGCCGCAGCTGCCGCTGCGGTTGTATCTCTAAGCCTCTCCGCCCCCGTCGCCAGTGCCGAGCTCACCCAGACCGAGCGCGATCAGTTCCGCACCGACCCGGTAGGTGCCATCGCGTGGCAGTCCATTAAGGGCTCCTCCAACGCTTTGCGTGCCGACGGCGGATCTTTCACCGCTGCCTCCCTCTATTCCATGACCTCCCCGGGTCAGAATATCGGCATGCCCGCGCTGCAGGGCTGTGCTGAGCGGGTTGGTTCCTCCTCGCCGGCGGGCGGAGTGCGCTTCGTCGCCGCGGCACTGTGTGCCACGTTCGATTCGAACGCGCGTGCCGAGGTGCAGCGCGCGAACCTGCCCACCCTGTAGCTGTGCCTCGCACGATCCTTACCTATATATAAAGGAACCCCGACCGAGAACAATGCGGTCGGGGGTTCCTTGCAGTTGTGCTATGCGCCGAGGGCGCTGCACTAGAAGGGGCGGGGGCTGTGTTTTAGAACAGGCCCTCAGCCTCCTTGCCAAAGTCGTTGACGGTTGCCTTGCGGGAATCAACGTTCTGGTCGTTGGCGGTGGAGTTGTCACCCTTCAGGCGGGAAATCTGGGTAACCTCGATGAAGTTCTTCAGGCGGCCTTCCTTGGTGTTGCCGTCGCCGAAGTCCAGGTTGGCAACGCGAGCGGACTCACCAGCGTTGATCGGGTTGGCCAGGGTCACCTCGAAGGAGCGGGTGGAGGTCTTCTCGTCGAAGCCCAGGTCGCGGATGTGTGCACCGTTGGAGGAACGCGGGGTGATGAGGCGGTCAACGCCCTTCGGGCCCTCAGCGGTCTTCACGTCAACGCGGTACTGAACAGCCGGGAAGTCGCCGTAGTAGCGCTCGGTGCCGACGTTCTCCAGGCGGAGAGCAACGGTACCGGCGAAACCAGCGTGCTTAGCACCGGAGGTGGTCAGAATCGGCTTCAGGTCCAGCTTCTCGTTGGAAGCGGTGCCGTTGTCGATCTGCTCCTGCTTCTTCTTGTCGGCTTCCTCTTCCTTCTTGCCCTCAGCCTCGGACACGGCCTTCTCCTCCGGAGCGACCTCGTTGTCCTTCAGGACCTCAGCGTCAGCCTCCGGGGACTTCTCCTCCTCAACAACCTTCGGGTCGTTGACGTCGGTGGTGTTCTGAGCGTCCTTGTTCGGAGCGTAGGAATCCGCGATGTCGTCGTACAGCTTGACGCGAACCTCGTTCTTCATCGGCTGCATTGCGGACCAGAAGGTCGGGGTGGACCAGGTGCCGTTCGGCTTGCAGTACTGCTGGGTACCGGTCATGTTCAGAACGCGGAAGCCGTAGGTGGCCTCACCGGTGTGGTTCGGCGGAACGTCGTACGGTCCGATGGACTGGCCGGCCTCCCAGGACAGGGAGTAGGACGCGGAAGCGCCCAGCTTGGTGGCAATCTGGTGGGAGACGCCGAAGGAGCCCTCAGCACCCTTGCCGGAGCCCTTGCCGCCCAGGTTCATGGACGTGGTCTCGGTGCGGTCACCGTTGACGGAAAGGGAGATGGACTGAGACTTGGACAGATCCTGCTGCAGCGGGATGTCCTTCTTGGTCTGGTTGGTGGTGGAGATGGTGCCGGCCGGCATGAAGTTGTCGGTCACCTTGTAGACCACGGTGCGGTGGTCCTCCCACGGGTTGCACACCGGGCGCGGGTTGAGGACGTTTGCCTTCATGTGGTCGGAACCGTGGGTGGTGTGAACGATGGGGAGCTTGGCGTTGACGGCCGGGGTCTCCGGGTAGGACTCGGTGTGGGTTGCAGCAGAAGCTGCCGGTGCGATGAGGGCGGTGCCTGCAATCGCGAGGCCGGCGACGAGGCCAGCGGTACGACGACGCATAGTCATGGTGAAATCTCCTGGAAATGTTGGTTTGGGTCTTCGAGAAGAACTCGAATGTCGGGCGACGCACTGTGTATGCGCTGTACGGCTCTGTGTGTTTCCGTACGGCTCAGTGCGTGACGTGAAGTAACCATAAGGCGGATTTCAGGAAAGCGCACCCTTAACGTTGTTTATACTTTTGTCCTTAAATTGAATTTCGATAGGGTGACACGAAGGTGAACAATTGGCTAAGAAATTTGCCTCTACCTCGAAAATGTCCCTATAGACCGTATGGTGCGAAAACGTCTGCTTGACCGATTGGACATAGACTAAAGTTTGACCTCATCCAGGGGTGAAATCGGGTTGCTGGAAGGTGTCGGGAAATTACTTTTTAACCCGCAAGAAGCAAGCAAAATTGCAAAAATTAACACCCGCGGCTTAAAACCTGCTGAAGTTAACGCCGTCTAATCCTCTTCGATCTCCGGATCCTCGGCGCGTGCCTGTTCAAAGACCTCGGCCGCTGCGCGCAGGTTGATAGCGCCGATAAGGAGCCCAACGACGATGTCCGGCCACGGGCTTGCCCACGCCAGCATCACCAAGCCAGCCAACAGGATGAGCACGTTCGCGGCCACGTCGTTGCGTGCCGCCAGCCACGCCCCGCGGGTGAGCGCCCCACCGCGGCGCAGCCGCACCAGCAGCAGGGCGCACACGAGATTGATGAGCATCGCCACCACGGCAGTGCCGGACAAGGTAAAGGGTTCCGGGACGGCTCCAGTGATCATCTTCCATATGGCAGTGCTTAGTGACGCCACCGCGGGCACCAGAATTAGCCCCGCCAACACGTAGCTTGCCTTTCGGCGTCCCTCCGGGCGCCACCGTAGCGCTGCGAGCACGAGCGCGTTGATGAGGAAGTCCTCCAAGAAATCGGCTGCGTCCGCGAACAAGGAAGCGGAGCCAATAATGGAGGCGACGAGGACCTCGCCGAAGAACCCGAAGAGGTTGAGCGCAGCCACCCAGGCCACGATGCGGCGCGCGCGGGCATCCAGGGTGGAGGAGGACAGATCGGAACTCATAGCGGTTCAGCTTACTGTGTTGCCGCTGCGTCACGCGCTCAGGGGGGTGGGCTAGTCGGAGACGACGATGTCGTCGTCGCGGCGGTGCTTCTCACCGGCAAACCCGCCGTAAGCGGTAATCAGCGCGGCGACGGCCAAGATGATGATTCCGGGGATGGGGCTAGGGGCGTCGTTGGACGCATTCATCGCTGTGGCGAGGAAGGGGAGCAGTCCGGCGACCGCGGAGGCAATGTTGGCGGAAATCGCCACTCCGGAATAGCGGACGTTTGCCGGGAAGATCTCGGACAACAGTACGCCGGATACCGAGTAGGTGATGGTGACGAGGGAAAGCCCCAGGCAGACTGCCAGGGTGAGCAGTACAACGTTGCCTGAATCAATCATGGCCCACAGTGGCCACGCCATCACTGCAGTGGCCACTCCGCCAAAGCCAATGATGCGCCCGGGGCCGAATTTTTCGCCGAGGCGGCCAAAGCTGAGGTTGATAAAGATCTGGCACACAGCGGCCAACAGGGTTGCGTTGACAACTGTCTGGCGTTCAAAATCTAGGGCTGTGGTGGCGTAGGAAAGTACGTAGGTGCTCATGACGAAGAATCCGCCGATGCCTAGAAAGGCCGCAGCCGATGCCAGGCAGATCTGCGGAAAGTGGCGGGTGAACAGCTCCTTGAGTGAGCCCTTGTGGGCAGCTTCGTCGGCCTCCGCTTCCTCCTCTAGGGCCTTGTAAACGGGGGACTCTTCGGCCTTGGTGCGGATCCACAAGGCAACGCCCAAGAATGGGAAGGCGATGAGGAAGGGGATGCGCCAGCCCCATGAGTTGACAGCGTCGTCGCTCAGCATAAGAACAAGTGCGAAGGCGCCGGAAGATAGGAGTGTTCCCGCGGGGGAGCCGATCTGAACGAACGCTGCGTAGCGCCCGCGCTTTTCCGCGGGAGCGTGCTCGATTGCCATCGTGGTGGCGCCGCCCCACTCGCCGCCTACAGCGACTCCTTGAAGAAGGCGGAGAATCACTAGCGCGATGGGAGCCCAGACGCCGATCGAGGCGTACGTGGGGAGTAAGCCAATGATGCCGGTGGCTACGCCGATGACAACGATGGAGATGATGAGCGCTGGGCGCCGGCCCATCTTGTCGCCGATTTGGCCGAATAGCACGGCGCCGAGTGGGCGGGCGAGGAATCCGACGCCGAACGTAGCGAAGGACGCGAGCGCTGCTCCCGTGCCGGACATTCCGGAGAAGAACAGGTCATTGAAGACGAGAGCGGCGGCGGTGCCAAAGAGGAAGAAGTCGTACCACTCGAGCGCAGTTCCTACGAAGGCTGAGCTGGCGATGCGGAAGACGTCCTTGGAATCGACCTGGATTTCTGCGTGCTGAGGCTCTGCGGGCAGGCTCTCAGCAGGAATTGCTGAAGGTGCGGGAGTGCTCATGTCGAGGTGCTCCTTGTGTGAGACGGGTTACCTTTCTCAACACGATAGAGGTAGATCACCTCACGGTGTGGCGTCTTGAGTGTTGTTTATGCATGGCACCAGCTTCTGGGCGGTTCAACTGTGACCGTGCACAGCTCTGGTTCGATCTAGTTTGGCGCGCGGCGAAGGGCGAGGAGTGCCTTAGCTGCATCCTTCGGGTGGGAGATGTCCAACCCGGTAGTGTCCGTGACCTGGCGAAGGCGATTAATCACCGTATTGCGATGGCAGCCTAAAGTGCGCGCGGTGTCCTTTACTGATCCAGAATCCAGAAAGGCCACGAGCGTCTCGTAGACCGGCTCATGCTCCCAGCGTAGCGTGTCTATGTCGCGGGTGAGTTCGTTGATTCCGCTGTGCTCAAAGTTGGCCAGGGCATCCCCGGCCACGGCCCAGAGAAGCTCGGGCGCGTCGTACAGCATGCTGAGCTTGCCGGTTGCCGCAAAGACGCTCGGGGCCTGCCGCGCGGCGTTCCGGACGCCTTCGAGGCCCGCGGTGTGGGAAAACCGTACTCCCGGGACGGTGACGAGTAAATCACTGGAGAGTTGAGTGGATGCTGGCTGATTGGCCATGGGCCAGAAGGCCACAAAAGTGCCGCGAAAGCCATGGCCAAAAGCCTTTCCTGCGGAGATTGGGCTGCGCAGCAGGCTATTGAGGCGAATTGCTGCACTGGGGTGGGCTACTATAACGTCAAAGGAATCGGTGGGGCCGACCCCGAGCGCGCGGGCGACCTCTGCAATGTCGAAGGGGTCCAATTGTTCCGCGGAGAATAGCCGTTCCACGTGGCGGGCGTGCGCAAGCTGCGCGTCGTTGTGGCTGCGGGCTTCCTCAAGGAGAAAGGCATCACGCACCATTAGGTTGTACGAAGTCACAACGGAATGTATCTGCGACACGTGGTCAATCAGTGTGTCCTGATCTGCGCCTGCGGCGGTGCGAAGGTGTGACCAGAGGATGGTGAAGTCGAGCTGGATGGCGTCGATAAGCCAGGCCAGTTCCACGCCTTGCTGTGCGCGCCGACGCCCCAATGTCTGCGAGTGTGCCTGCATGTCCTCTAAGGGGATCGCGCCTGTCAGGACATCAGTGATGTGGGCGAAGGCTTCGAAGGCGGTGAGACGTAGCTCTTCGTCGCTCACCTGCGCGTCTCCGTACCGGTCCCCAAATTGCGTCAGGAAGTCCTCCACCATCTGCGGGACGTGGGTGCGGGAGACAATGGCTCGCCACCTGTCATCGTGCATGTGCACAAGCCTACACAGTGATGCTTAGTACTTTGCCCGGTGTGTGTCACAGTACGAACTAGTATGTGGTGAACCGCACAAGGAGGATGCATGATTACGCTTATTGACAATGCCCACATCCTTACCCAAGACCCGGAATACCCGGTGGCGTCAGCAGTTGCGTGTGCCAACGGGCGCGTTCTGGCGCTGGACCAGGCAGCGCGATCGTTGTCTGCCGATGAGACTTGGGACGCCGGCGGGCGCACACTCACCCCCGGGTTCAATGATGCGCACGCCCACTCAGTATGGTTCGGCCAAACGCTGCTGGATGTCTCCCTGAACCGCGCCACCACGCCCGATGATGTCTACGACGCGCTTTCTGCTGCTGAGCCTAACCCCGATGGGTGGATCGTTGCTGCCGGTTTCCGGCCCTCAGGGTTGGACGCTCCCGTTGACATTGCAGCGCTTGATCGCGCGACGAACGGCAAGCCTCTGCTCATTAAGCACAATTCTGGGCACGCCTACACAGTTAATACGGCTGCGCTTCGCGCCGCGGGCGTGGACCCCGCAGATCCCCCTGAGGTCGAAGGCGGGGAGTTCCTCACCGATGACAATGGGTGCACCGGTGTGCTGGATGAAAACGCGATGCGCTACATCCAAAAGGTCACGCTGCCTGAATCCGGAACAGAGATTGGTCGTGCGCTGGAGAAGGCTACCCGGCAGTACCTGGAATGGGGCCTGACGTCAGTGACGGATGCTGGCGTGGCTGGCGGGTGGATCGGGCATAGCCCCAGAGAAATTGCTGCCTATCAAGACGCCACCCTGCACACACGAATGCAGGTGATGGTCACCATGGACGTACTGCATGCAGTGGCAGGGCACGCGGCAGACGGACCCGGCTGGGGACTTGATGGCGGCATCCGCACGGGATTCGGTGACGAGTGGCTGCAGTTGGGACCGGTCAAAATATTTAGCGACGGATCGCTCCTGGGCACCACCGCCGCCCTCACGGAGGACTATGCCTGCTGCGCGCACCATGGCTACTTTCAAGGAGATCCGTCCCAGATGCGCTCCCGCGCTCTCGACGCGGCGGCCTCCGGCTGGTCCCTAGCCATTCACGCGATTGGGGACGCCGCAGTGGACTTTGCCATTGAAACCTTGGAGGAAGCCACTGCACGCTATGGCGCCCCGTCGATGCCGCACCGCATCGAGCACGGCGGGGTGGTGCGGCCGGATCAGATAGAGCGGCTGCGCGGTCAGCCCATCGTTGTGGTACCGCAGCCATTGTTCATCTCCGCCTTCGGAGACGCCATGGCAGAGGCCTTGGGGCCGGAGCGCGCTGCGCTGAGCTACCCGGGCAAGCGCCTACTCGAGGCATCCCTGGTCCTTCCCGGCAGCTCCGATCAGCCCGTCGCGCCGGGCCGGCCGCTGGACGTCATGCAGGCTTTCGTGGAGCGGCGCACCGCTTCCGGCGAGCTCTATGGCCCAGATGACCGGCTCACACCTGCGGAAGCCTTGTACGCCTACACCGCCGGCTCGGCTGCAGCGACAGGCTGGGCGGGGCGCAAGGGGCAGGTGATCCCGGGCCAGTTGGCGGATTTCGCCTTGCTGTCCCACGACCCTTTGACCACTGCATTCACAGACATCAGCGTGGACGCCACCATCGTCGGCGGCGAGCTACGCTACGGAACTATCTAAGGAGAACATCATGCGAGAGACCACCAACGAGCAATTCCTGGCAGACTTCCAGGCCATGTCCGCTAATGGCGCGACGCCGGGCGGCGGCGTGGAGCGCCAGGCGGCGAGTGAGGGCGATAACCTCAACCGCGCCTGGTTCCACGAGGTGCTGGAGTCCCTCGGCGCGCGGGTCATCTATGACGAGATTGGTAACCAGTACGGCCTCTTCGAGCTCGTGCCGGGCGCGGACTACGTCGGCCTGGGCTCGCACCTGGACTCGCAGCCGCTGGCCGGCCGCTTCGATGGCGCGTATGGCGTGCTGGCCGCGGCGCATGCGGCGGGCCGGGTGGCGCAGTCCGGCGTGGACGCGCGCTACAATCTCGCTGTTATCAACTGGTTCAACGAGGAAGGCTCGCGCTTCGCGCCGTCCATGATGGGCAGCTCCGTCTTTACGGGGGTGCTCGCGCTTGCCGACGCCCAATCGGTCACCGATCTCGCCGGCGTCACCGTCGCGCAGGCGCAGGAAGCAGCGGGCTGGGCCCCGCGCGAGAAGGCACCGACGCTGGCAGCGTACGCGGAGATCCACGTGGAGCAAGGCAAGGAGCTCGAGGCCGCGGGCAACACCATTGGGCTTGTCACCGCCACGTGGGGAGCGCGAAAGTTCCAGGCCGTGGTATCCGGTGAGCAGGGGCATACCGGGTCAACGCTCATGGCGGACCGGCGCGACGCGCTCTTCGGCGCTTCGCTCATCATCTCCGCGGTCCAGCGGCTGACCCGCGAGTTCCCGGAAGGTCAGCTGCAGGCCTCGGTGTCGCAGTTGACGCTGGAGCCGAACTCGCCGGTGACGATCGCCCGCGAGGTGCGCTTCAACGTGGACCTGCGCTCGCCGTCCTCGGAGGTCCTGTCCCAGGCGCAGGAGAAGCTGCGGGAGCTCATCGCCGCGGCGGAGGAAGAATCCCGCACGTCCGTGGAACTGGATCTCACGCACGAGTGGGCGCTTAACCCGTATCCGGACGCCGGGGTAAAGCTGGCGCGCGAGGTGGTCGACGAGCTGGGCTACCCGCACCAGGAGATCTACACGGTGGCCGGGCACGATTCTACGAACCTCAAGGAGTTCGTGCCCACGGTCATGCTGTTCATCCCGTCTAAAGACGGCATCTCCCACAACGAGAAGGAATTCACCACCGAGTCCGACTGTGTGGCCGGTCTGGACGTGCTCACACACGTGACCCGCCGGCTGGTCGTCTCCGGCTGCGGGGAGAGCTAGTTCGCGTCGCTCCAGGGCTCGTAGCCGTAGGCGCGCAGCGCGATCTCGAATCCGCGGCGCATGGCGGCGAGCTCGTCCTCGCTGACCTCGTAGGTGCGCAGGCGAGCGGGCCCTGCCATGGGGACATGAAGCAGGAAGCGTCCTCCCTCCTCGGTGATGCGGCAGACGCGGCGGCGCAGATCCGCAGGGTCGTCGGTCAGCGTAATGAGATCGTCGCGTACCAAGCGCTTGACGGCTTGGCCGATGGTGGCAGACTGCCAGCCCAATTCCTTTCGCAATTCGAGCAGGGAAATGGGGCCCTGCTTGTCGATGAGCCGGAGAAGTGCGAGATGAGAGCCGGAGATTCCGTAGCGGCGGCGGGCCTCGGTATCAAAGCGGTTACGAGCGCGCTCGAGCCGCAGCCATGCCGAAATGGTCTCCTGGACGGATTCGTTGTGTGTCACGTTTTCTAGACTAAAAGTGTTGCCGGGGAGTCTGCAAGCAGTTCTGAGGGCTGTAAACATAGAACTTAAAAAACTTCAGCGCCCGGGCCGCGCGCAGTGGGGGCCTCGGACGCTGAAGCTTCTCTATCTCTCTCTGTGTGCGTTCTCTCCAACGCACGAGAGATAGTATGCAACTTTTTTATTAAAAATGTGTGTGGCAATCTCGAATCTTTCCTCCCAGATCCCTGTGAGTGTCCTATCCTCGGCTTTCCTCCTCGAAGCAGCCGGCGGGGGGAGTGCGCGGGGGATGCGAGCGGGGGTGAAGGAGGCGAAAACACCATCGAGCCCCCGGGTTTTGAACGGGGGCTCGACGGTGTCTCTATCACGTACCTTCGTGTATCGGCCTAAGCCGCCCTCCGAAGGGATGAACTGCTCCCCATTAGTTGGACTGAGAAAATCAGTTACCGACTAGTGGGGAGTAGTTTTCATTGAGAGCTCGAAGTTCGCTGAGTGAGCATCAGCGCGAGCAGTTGGTTGAACTTTTTGAGCAAGGCATGGGCTTTAAGGCTGCTGTCACTGCTCTTGATGTCTCCAAATACGCCGTCCGTATGCTCTATCGTCGGTTTACGCTGCATGGCAGGTTATGTCTCGTGGAGAAACCGACTAAGCAGCAGTATTCGTTCGAAATCAAGAAGGAAGTTGTCCAACGTCACCTTGCTGGTGAGACAGCGATGGATCTCGCGCGTGAATTTGGCCTGTCATCAGAGCAGCTAGTCAGCCAGTGGTCGTGGAAATGGCGTAAAGGTGGCGATGACGCGTTAAAACCGAAGTCGAAAGGCAGGCCTAAAGGTTCGGCCGCGCCGAAGCTGCTCACGGAGGAGGACAAGCTGCGTCGCCAGATCGCACGGTTGGAAGCGGAAAACGCTTACTTAAAAAAAGCGGGACTTGAGGAATCAGGGACGCGCCTGAAAGTCCAGGCGATTGTCATCCTCAAGTCACAGCATCGTCCGCAATACCTTTTGGATGCGGCAGGCATGCCGAGATCGACGTTCTTCTACCACCAGAAACGACTCAGCGAGCCGGACAAGCACGCTGCGCTCAAAGACGCGATCCGGGAAAGCTTCGAACGTAACAAGCATCGCTACGGCTACAGGCGAGTGCTACTTGACCTGCGCAACCAGGGGTGGGTGGTCAACCACAAGCTCGTCTACAAACTCATGTGCGAGTTGGGGCTTCGAGCCAAGGTCCGCCAGCGCAGGCTATATGTTTCCTACAACGGGACGATCAGCCACATTGCCGAGAACACACTTGACCGCAAGTTCACCTCAGATAAGCCAAACACCGTCTTTGTTAGCGACGTCACCGAGTTCAGGATCGCAGGCCGCAAAGTCTACCTGTCACCGGTGATGGATCTGTTCGACCGTTCAATCGCTGCCCACACCGTGGCTACATCACCGTCGACAGCCTTTACCGCCGATGCTTTAACTCAGACGATTAAAATGTGTGCGCCTGAGACTGGGTGGATGATGCACACCGATCAAGGTTTCCAGTACCGGCATTCGTCCTGGCGCAACCTCATTCATGACAACGGCGGTGTTCAGTCGATGTCGCGTAAAGCCAACTGCTACGACAACGCGGTCATGGAGAACTTCTTCGGCCACTTGAAAACCGAGATGTACCACGGAGAAGTCTTCGACACCGTCGCAGAGTTCAACCAAGCGATCGACGACTACATCCAGTGGTACAACACCGAACGCATCCAATAACGACTCAAGGGCCTGACCCCGATGCAATATCGAAATCAGACCCTTGAAGCCCTAACCACCTAGAGTTAAACCAGTCCAACTTTCGGGGGCCAGTTCATTGTGCTACCATCTCCCTCAGCCCGAGAGGGTGCCACAACAGATCCTTTAAGGACCGCGCACTGACGCGGAGAAGGAGCACAATAATGAGAGAACTCATGGACGCTGCGGATATCAACCGCACGCTCGACCGCATTTCGCACCAGATCATTGAAAAGACCGCGGACGCTGACCACGTTGTCCTCTTGGGAATCCCCTCCGGCGGCGTTCCCTTGGCGAAGCGGCTCGCCACCAAGATCGAGCAGTACGGGGGAAAGACGATCCCCTCCGGCTCTCTTGACACCACGCTTTACCGTGATGACCTGCGCGGACGCCCGCACCGCGCGCTGCAGCCCACCTCCATCCCCGACGAGGGGATCGACGGCGCCACCGTTGTGCTGGTGGACGACGTGCTGTACTCCGGCCGCACCATCCGCGCCGCGCTCGACAGCCTGCGCGACTTGGGCCGCCCCGCGCGCATCCAGCTGGCGGTCCTAGTGGACCGCGGCCACCGCGAGCTGCCAGTTCGGGCGGACTACGTGGGCAAGAACCTGCCCACCTCCACCGAAGAAAAGGTCGCTGTGCTGCTGGAAGAGATTGACGGCAGCGACTCGGTCATCCTCACTCGAAAGGAAGCGTAAGAAGCGTGAAGCACCTCCTGAGCATTTCTGACCTGTCCAAGGACGAGATCGTCGCCCTGATGGACACCGCCGACCGCTTCCGCGAGTCGCTCGAGGGCCGCTCTGTGCCCCAGCTGCCCACGCTGCGCGGCCGCATGGTGTTCAACCTCTTCTACGAGAACTCCACGCGCACCCGCTCCTCCTTCGAGGCCGCGGGCAAGGCACTGTCGGCCAACATGATGAACATCGCCGCCTCCACCTCCTCGGTAAAGAAGGGCGAGTCCCTGCGGGACACGGGCCTGACGCTGAAGGCGCTGGGCGCCGACGCGATCATCATCCGCCACCCGCTCTCCGGCGCGCCCCAGCACCTGGCCGAGGTTGTCGCCCCGGGCGGCAAGGGCCCGAGCGTGGTCAACGCCGGCGACGGCCGCCACCAGCACCCCACCCAGGCCCTGCTGGACGCGGTGACCATGCGCTCGCGCATCGGGGACGTGGCAGGCAAGAAGGTTGTCATCTGCGGCGACTGCCTGCACTCGCGCGTGGTGCGCTCCAACGTGGACCTGTTGTCCACCCTCGGCGCGGAGGTGGTGCTCGTGGCGCCGCCGACCCTGTTGCCGGTGGGCGTGGAGAACTGGCCGGTACGCACCTCCGCCGACTTCGACGCGGAACTGCCCGACGCGGACGTGGTGATGATGCTGCGTGTGCAGGCCGAGCGCATGCTGGGCGGCTTCTTCCCGTCCAACCGCGAGTACTCCGCGCTCTTCGGCATGAACGAGGAGCGCTCCGCCGCGATGAAGCCCGGTGCGATTGTCATGCACCCCGGCCCGATGCTGCGCGGCATGGAGATGGACTACGTGGTGCCGGACCAGGACAAGTCCACCGTGCTGCAGCAGGTGGCCACCGGCGTGCACGCCCGTATGGCTGTGCTCTACACCCTTCTTGCCAACGAGGATCTGGCCTAACCGGGCCGCGAAAGGACGACTTCCATGACTTCCCTGCTCATCACCAACGTCCGCCCCTACGGCGAGGGCGAGCCGGTTAACGTGCTGGTGGAAAACGGCGTGATCGCCTCCGTCAACGCGGGCGCGGACGCCCAGGCGGATTCCACGCTCGACGGCAAGGGCGCCGTGCTCCTGCCGGGCCTGGTGGACATGCACGTGCACCTGCGCGAGCCCGGCGGCGAAGACGCCGAAACCATCGAGACCGGTTCCCGCGCCGCCGCGCGCGGCGGGTTCACTGCCGTGTTCGCCATGGCGAACACCACCCCGGTGAACGATTCCCCGGTGATCTCCGAGGCCATCTGGCACAAGGGCCAGCAGGTGGGCCTGTGCGACGTGCACCCGGTGGGCGCCGTTACCAAGGGCCTAGAGGGCGAGACGCTCACCGAGTTCGGCCTCATGGCCCGCTCCGACGCCAAGGTGCGCATGTTCTCCGACGACGGCAAGTGCGTTGAAAACCCGCGCGTCATGCGCCGCGCCATCGAGTACGCCCGCGGTACCGACGTGTTGCTGGCCCAGCACTGCGAGGAGCCGCGCCTGACCGAGGGGGCCAGCGCCCACGAGGGCGAGAACGCTGGCCGCCTCGGCCTGGGCGGCTGGCCACGCGTCGCCGAGGAGTCCATCGTGGCCCGCGACATCCTGCTTGCCCGCGACTACCACGGCCGCGTCCACTTCTGCCACGCCTCCACCGCCGGCTCCGTCGAGCTGATCGCATGGGGCAAGCAGCAGGGCGCGGACATCACCGCCGAGGTGACCCCGCACCACCTCCTGCTCTCCGACGACCTGCTGGACACCTACGACGGCACCTACCGCGTCAACCCGCCGCTGCGCGAGGAGACCGATGTGGAGGCGTTGCGCAGGGCGCTTCTCGACGGCACGGTGGACGTCGTCGCCACCGACCACGCACCCCACACCCCCGAGGACAAGGCATGCGAGTTCGAGCTCGCTCGCCCGGGCATGCTGGGTCTGGAGACCTCCCTGGCCATCATCGCCGAGATCTTTGTCAGGGGCGGCCTCGCCGACTGGCGCTGGGTGGCCAAGGTCATGTCCGAGCGCCCCGCCGAGATCACCCGCCTCGCCGACCAGGGCCGGCCCATCGCCGAGGGCGAGCCGGCCAACCTGACCCTGGTCAACGAGGACGACACGTGGGCGGTGGACAAGGCCGGCTTCGCCTCCAAGTCCAGCAACACGCCGTACCGCGGCCACACCTTCAGCACCCGCGTCGCCGCGACGGTGTTGCGGGGCGAGGTGACGTTCGCTGGGGATCGTCGATAAGCAAACAGTGATAATTCTCATACGCGTTAGGCATAGAACAAGCAGCCGCCTCGGCGTTACCATCGACAGTGGACGGAATTCCCACCGTCCTCTTCCAACTCGAAAAGGAGTTTCCAATGCCTGTCAGCCTTAGCGGCCGCAAATTCACCAAGCTACTCGACTTCACCCCCGATGAAATTCGCTACCTGATCAAGCTCTCCAAAGAGTTCAAGAATCTGAAGCTCACCGGCACCCCGCACCGCTACCTTGAGGGCAAGAACATCGTCCTGCTCTTTGAGAAGACCTCCACCCGCACCCGCTGCTCCTTCGAGGTCGCCGGCATGGACCTGGGCATGGGCGTGACCTACCTGGACCCGGGCTCCTCGCAGATGGGCAAGAAGGAATCCATCGAGGACACCGCCCGCGTGCTCGGTCGGATGTACGACGGCATCGAGTACCGCGGCTTCGCCCAGGAGATCGTCGAGGACCTGGCCGCCAACGCCGGCGTGCCGGTGTGGAACGGCCTGACCACGGAGTTCCACCCCACCCAGATGATCGCGGACATGCTCACGGTGGAGGAGAACTTCCCGCAGGGCCTTAAGGGCCTCAAGTTCGTGTTCATGGGCGACGCCCAGAACAACGTGGCCAACTCGCTCATGGTCGTCTGCGCCAAGCTGGGCTTGGACTTCGTCGCCTGCGGCCCGCAGGAGCAGATGCCCAAGGCCGAGCTGGTGGAGCAGTGCAAGGAGATTGCCGCTGAGAACGGCGGCTCCGTTACCCTGACCGAGGACGTGGACGCGGCCGCCACCGGCGCGCACGTGATCTACACCGACATCTGGGTGTCCATGGGCGAGCCCGACGACATCTGGGAGTCCCGCATCAAGCTCCTCGAGCCCTACCGCGTGACCAAGGACGTCATGGCCAAGGCCGCCGACGACGCTATCTTCATGCACTGCCTGCCCTCCTTCCACGACACGAAGACCACCATCGGCGCCGACATCGCCGAGAAGTTCGGCGTGTCCGAGATGGAAGTCTCCGACGAGGTCTTCGAGTCCGCGCAGTCCAAGGTTTTCGACGAGGCCGAGAACCGCATGCACACCATCAAGGCCGTCATGTACGCCACCCTCAGCTAGGAGAATCAACATGGGACACCGTTTGGTTGTCGCCCTCGGCGGGAACGCCTTGGGCAACTCGCCCCAGGAGCAGCTCGAGCTGATCCAGGGCACCGCCACCGCGCTGGTCGACCTCATCGAAGGCGGCCACGAGGTGATCATCACCCATGGCAACGGTCCTCAGGTGGGCATGATCAAGGTTGCCACCGACAATTCGGCCGAGAAGGTCGGCGGCACGCCGGAGATCCCGTTCCCCGAGTGCTCCGCCATGAGCCAGGGCTACATCGGCTACCACCTGCAGCAGGCGCTGGAAAACGAGCTCCACAAGCGGGACATTGCCAAGCCCGTGGCGTCGCTGATCACCCAGACACTAGTTCAGGCCGATGACCCGGCCTTCAACAACCCGAACAAACCCGTCGGCTCCTTCTACTCCGAGGAGGACGCGAAGCGCCTCATGGAGGAGACCGGCGAGACGTACGTGGAGGACTCCGGCCGCGGCTGGCGCTGGGTTGTGGCATCGCCGCAGCCGACGGAGATCGTCGAGGGCGAGGCCATCACCTCGCTCGTCAACGCAGGCGCAGTGGTTATCTCCACCGGCGGCGGCGGCATCCCCGTTGTCCGCCGCGACGGCGGCGGCTTCGAGGGCGTGCCCGCCGTGATTGACAAGGACCGCTCCGCCGCGATCATGGCTGACCAAGTTGGCGCGAGCCACCTGATCATCCTCACGGCCGTGGCGAACGTGGCAGTCAACTTCAATACGCCCGAGCAGCGCGACCTGACCGAGATCACCGTCGACGAGGCCAAGCAGCACATGGCGGACGGCCAGTTCGCCCCCGGCTCCATGCTGCCTAAGGTGGAGGCGTGCGTCTCCTACGTCGAGGGCGGCGCCGGGCGGACCGCCATCATCACCTCGCTGGAGAACGCCGGCGAGGCCCTGAACGGCACCGTGGGCACCTCCATCAAGAGCTAAGCCCGCCGCCCAATCGCGGGGCGCGGAACCTAGAAAGGTTTCGTGCCCCGTTTTTCGTGGCCAAATAGTTGGCGCGCACCAACTTGTCGGGTAAAGGGTCAGAAAGCGTGTCTGGGATCGGAGATTTTTAGGTTCTGACCTGTAGGTTAGCGTCAGATATACGCTTTGGGAGCATATATCTGGCCTCAACGCGGTAAATCCACAGTGTGGCTGCCCGCCTGTGGTAGTAGGCGGTGGTGTGGTGGCTCAATGCCAAAGAACCGACCACGCTGCTACTGCGGCGGTGATACCAAACGCAATGGAACAACCCGCAAAGGCACTACCCGATGGCGATGCAAAGCCTGCGGTGCTTCAGTCAGCAAAAGCCGGCCAGATGTCGCCAAAGCAGCTACATTCGCCCAGTTTATCGAGCACTGCACCACCACAACCACGCTTTCAGCAGTAGCCAAACACAATGGTGTCAGCACTTCAACGATTAAACGACGCTTCAGCTGGTGCTGGCTTGTTGACGTTCCTGATCCCACTATCGGGCATACAGGCCGAATCTACGATCAGGTTTTTATCGATGGGCCCTACACCACCAGTGGATGCTTAATCGTGGCCGCCACCATCGACCACGTCATCGCCTGGCACTGGTGCAAACGCGAAACCACCCACGCGTATAAACAGCTTTTGCAGCGCATCCCAGCACCGTTTATCGCTGTCATCGATGGCGGTCAAGGAGCTGCCAGCGCTATCAAATAATGCTGGCCTTCTACGGTTATCCAGCGCTGCCTGGTGCATGCTCAACGCGTAGTCCGCCGCTACACGACCTCACGCCCACGCACTGATGCCGGGCGCACCATCTACCAGCTAGCGCTAAAACCCACACGTATTAGCACTATCGACCAAGCCAGCCAGTGGGGTGCTCAACTGCGTGAATTCGCCTCGGTCTACCGCAGCTGGTTAGACGAAAAGACGCTTGTTAAAGACCCTCAGACCGGTCGTTGGACGCGCACCTGGACTAATGCCAGCGTGCGCAAGGCCCTACAGCAGTTTGAACCACCTCTGGCGCAGCAACCTGCTGTTTGTCTTCCTCAACCCACCCGACGGAGTCCTGGGTCTGGCCCCCGGAAAGTAGACACGTCGGGGGTTAGCTATGCTGCTTGGGTCAGTGTAGCTGATGTGAGTGCTTCGAAGTCATCGGGGGCTAGAAGGTTGCACCAGGAGTGTCGTCTGCGCGTGTTGTAGCGCATGCACCATCGAAAGACTTCTTGGCGGCAGATGATGGGATTGTCAAAGACTTTCCGATCACGCAGAACTTCACGCTTTAAGGTGGCGTTAAATGATTCTGCTAGGGCATTATCGGCACTCGTTCCCACTGCTCCCATGGATTGGCGAACACCAAGTTGGGCGCAGTGGTCCCTAAATGCTTGTGAGGTGTACACACTGCCATGATCAGAATGGAAAATTGCCCCTTTAAGGCTTCCGCGGACTTTTCTGGCATGAGACAAAGCTTCGATAACCAGCGATACCCGCATGTGATCGGCGAGTGCATGTCCGACGAGTTTGCGCGAGTAGACGTCGATGACTGTGGCTAGGTACATGTTCTTGCCGCCCTTACACGGCAGGTAGGTGATATCGCCTACGTAGACGTGGTTCGGCCTGTCAGCGGTGAATTTGCGGCCTATTAAATCGGGCATGACTCGGTGGCCAGGCTTGCGCCTGGTGGTGATGCATCGACGCCGTTTACTAAAGCCTTTAAGCCCCATGGATTTCATGATGCGTGCGACCTTCTTATGGTTGGCCGGAGGAAAGTCCGTATCGTCGTTGAGGCTTGCAGCTATGCGTTTAGCACCATAAAGTCCGTGCTCGTCATCTGAGGTTACCCTCGTTTAGTGGACACCCTATTTGTACGGATCTTGTGTCCGTAAGAGAGGATGTTCATTGTGAGTCAACAGCGCAAGAAGTACACGCCGGAGTACCGGCGTGAAGCCGCGAACCTGGTAATCGAGTCAGAGCGACCGATCGCTCATGTGGCTAAGGAAATCGGTGTTTCCGCCGGGCTTTTGGGCCGGTGGGTCAAACTCGAACGTGAACGCCGAGGATCCTCCGATGGGATGAGCGAGGCTGACCTCCGAGCTGAGAATGCTCGTCTGCGCCGGGAGCTGGCAGAAGCCAAGATGGATAACGAGTTTTTGTCAAAAGCGACAGCCTTCTTCGCCGCGAAGCAACGCGAGCAGAAAAGTTCGAACTAATGCAGCAGGAGAAGGCGAACTACAGCATCAAGCGCATGGCACGACTATTAAAAGTATCTCGGTCTGGATACTACAAATGGGCCCATGCGCAGCAGAAACGACTATCCGGCGAAGATGATCGGGCAGCATTTTACGATGATGTTGACCGAAAGATTCATCAGATTTGGAAAGACTCCGATGAGGTTTATGGTGCTCCGCGGATCACCGCAGAGCTTGCCGAGCGCTACCAGATCACCTTGAATCGCAAGACTGTGGCTAAACGGATGCGCATGATGGGCATTGAAGGGATTTCACCGCGTGCCTTTGTCCCGGTGACAACGATTCAAGCCAAGCGTAAGTCAACTCTTCCTGACCTGGTCAAGCGCATGTTTGATACTGGTCAGCTCAACCGAGTGTGGATGTCAGATATTACCTACCTGCGCACCGGTGAGGGCTGGTTGTACTTGTGCGCGGTCCGCGATGGTCATTCCCGCAGGGTACTGGGCTGGGCTATGGATAGCGTTCAAGACACACACCTGGTTGAACGGGCCCTGCGGATGGCGCATACGCTACGCGGTGATGTTCCTGATGGGCTGGTGTTTCACGCTGACCGCGGAACGCAATTTACCAGTGAGAAGCTCTGGGAGGTCTGCCGCAACCTGGGCATTGCCCAGTCTGTGGGGCGTACTGGTGTGTGCTTCGATAACGCGATGGCTGAGTCGTTCTGGTCGACGCTAAAGACTGAATTCTATGACCGGCAGCGCTGGGCGACCCGTGATGCTGCACGCAAGGCCGTTGCCTACTGGATTGAAGTCGTCTACAACCGCCGACGCCGGCACTCTGCACTCGGGATGGTCAGCCCCGTCGACTTCGAAAACCACATTGGTCTAACCACCAGTAGAAAAGAAATAGCTGCCTAACCACTAGGTAGCTCCACTACGTGTCCACGATTTGCGGGCAACCCCACATCGAAGATGGTTTTGATTTTTGCGCCAATAAGGGCATCAGAGCACATATTTACCCTGCGTTTTTCGCGAGTGTTGACCCATTTGTAGAACGAGGAGCGATTGAGCTTTAACACGTGGCACATCCGCTTGACCGAGTATTCGGTTCGATGGTCATAGACAAACTGGAAGCGGATTACCAGCGTGTCTCTTTAAGCAAAATACTTCGCGGCCTTGCGCAGGATGTCGCGTTCTTCGCGCAGCTTTGCGTTTTCTTTTTCTAGCTGGCGGATCCGCTCAGAATCAGTCGTCGCCTGAGCCTCATCGCGCAAGGTCTTCGTGCGGGCACGCTTGCCGGTGCCGTACTGCTTAAGCCAGGAGAAAAGTGAGGAACGATTGACTCCAAGCTCTGCTGAAGCCGCGTGAAGTGAGAGGTCCTCATTGTTTTCGTAGAGGGCCACAGCATCACGTTTGAACTGTTCGGAGTACCTAGGCATGGTGGTAGATTACCTTTCTTCCCAGCCCAACCGGGCTGGATATCAGGTGTCTACCTAACGGGGGTCAGGTCCCCTTGACACACAACGGATAAAAGTCACCACCAACAGCCTTGAAGGCGGTATCAACTCCCAGCTGAAACTACTAGCACTCGTTCACCGCGGAAGACGCGGTGAACACCAACGCCGAATGCTTAAGTGGTGGCTGTATCTAAAACAGAACTGCCCGACGATCCCGTAGAAATCGCCAGGCAGTCCAACTGGGGCCAGGACCAACTCGCCAAAGTACCTATCCTGACCCACAACGAGAACCAAGCAGACCACGAAACAGGACGACCAGCCCTCTACGACAACGCTATCGACACCAACTACACCCACTCAATCGGCATCCAAAAAGGACAAATCTAACCCAAGCGACACGCCGAGCCAGACACACTTTTGACCCTTAACCCAACTTGTCCGCAATGCGGAGGTTTGAGGCGCGGAGGGGGCAAAAACACGCACGTTATAGGCGCCGTTTCCGCTGATAGAAAGCCTGTGGGAAGCAATTTTATAATGCCAACGAGCGGGAGCTGGGCTATCACGAGCTCGAGATTGCGCTGACCGCGTACGGCGAGACCGGCGGGGAGGACGTCGAGAAGCAACCCGGGTACTACCGGCGGCGTTAAAGATCGGGGAGATCGCGTACAACGGCGTCGACGAGCTACTGGGCGGCGGAGGTGGCGTGCGCTCCGCTGCAGACGGTATCCGGGTACGGTCTGCCGATCGGCCGGAAGCTGGTGCAGGCGCTGACGGGCATCGTTCACATCGCCCGCACCACCCCGAAAGCCACCCTGGCCACGCCTACTTGCCCAACAACATCGGCGTGCCGAGCGCCGGGGTGCACGCACACGCGCTTCATCGAGGTCCACCACGTTAAGGAATGGGAAAACGGGGCCACACAGATCTGGAGAATCTGCTGCCCCTGTGTTCCGCGTGCCATTCACTGGTGACGGACGGCTACCTGCGCATCGTTCGGGAGGCGTCGCACCTCCACTTCATCTACGGCGACGGTAGCCGGTACGTCTCCGTGAACCACTCCTTGCCCCGCCGAGGGCGGGGGGAGGGCGCCGGCCCTAGCTGTAGATGAGCACCTGCGCGACAAGCATCGCGCCGCCGAAGACGAACATGAACACCACCATCGGCCAGACGAACTTCAACCAGTGGGAGTACTTGATATGCAGCATCTGCAGCGTGGCCATAACCAGGCCGGTCGGGGCGATGAAGAGCATCGCGTACTGGCCCCAGTTGTAGGCGGACACGGCGATGAAGCGGGGGATGCCCACGGAGTCCGCGAGCGGGGCTATGATCGGCATCGCCAGCACGGCGAGGCCGGAGGACGAGGGCACCACGAAGCCGAGGAAGAAGAACACCATCATCAGCATCAGGATGAACACGGGGCCGTGCATGCCGGAGACGAGGCGGGTGGCGGCGTCGAGCATGGTGTCGGAGATCATGCCCTCGTTGAGGACCAAGTTGATGCCGCGGGCGAGGCCGATGATCAGGGCCACGCCCACCATCTCGGAAGCGCCCTGCGAGAAGGCCTCAACTACCTCGCCCTCGCTGAGCTTGTGCTTGCCAAACAGCGACAGGATCATGATGGTGATCGCGATGATGAGGAAGGACGCTGCCATGGTGGGGAACCACCAGCCCTGGCCCATCACGCCCCACACCATGATGGGGAAGGCCGCGGCGAAGAGGATCAGGATGACCTTCTGCTTCAGGTCGAACGACCGGATGTCCTCCTCCGCGGTGTCGAGCTGCCACTGCGCGTTGAACTTCTCGCGGTCCTCGTAGGCGATGGAGGCCGAGGGGTCCTTCTTAATCTTCTTGGCGTACCAGTGCAGGTAGGCAATCACCACGATCGCGCCCACCACCGCGCCGGCGACACGCCAGCCGATACCCTCGGTGAACTTAATGCCCGCGGAGTTGGAGGCGATGATGACCGAGAACGGGTTGATGGTGGAGAATGCCGAGCCGATGGAGCCGGCGAGGAACACCGAGCCAACCACAATGATCGCGTCGAAGCCGAGCGAGATGAAGATGGGGGCGAGGATGGGGTAAAACGCCACCGCCTCCTCCTCAAGGCCGCAGAAGGAGCCGCCCATCACCATGAGGATCGACACCGCGGCGACGAGAATGAACTCGCGGCCCTTCGTCTTCTTGGTCAGCGCGAACAAGCCGGATTCGAACGCCCCGGTTGCGCGCACTACGCCGATGAGGCCGCCGAGCACCAGGATGAACACGATGATGTCCACGCCCTCGATGGTGCCGTGCACCATGCTGAGCGGGATGTCCATAAAGCCGGCGTGGTTCGGGTCAACGCGCTCGTAGGTGCCGGGGATGGAGACGGGGTTGGTGATGTCCCCGCCGGTGAAGCTGTCGATGTTGATCGGCACGCCCAGCTGGTCCAGGGTTTCCTGGGTGGCGGGCATGTCGCTGGTTTCGCCGCTCGGCGCGGTGACGACGAGGTCGCCGGCGCCCTCGTTGTACTCCACCTTGGAGTAGGAGCCGGCTGGCACCCACCAAGTACAGAGCACCGCGATGACGGTGAGGAAAAAGAGAATGGTGAAGGCCGACGGGAATTCGAATTTCTTCTTCTCAGGGGCCTGTTTCTGGGGAACTGCCGTGGTCACGGTGTTAGTCCTTCCCTGGCTAGGTGCCCGGGGCAAACGTCCCAGGCGAGTGGTCGGTACAAGAACAAGAATAAGTGTAAACCCGCCACCATGCGCCACAGGCACTGCGAGAGGGTGATTATTCCTACAGCAATTGCCGTCGGGTATCAGAGCAGGTCGTTCGTGCCGATGGAGGCGAAGTCCGCAGCACTCAGGAGCTGTTCGGCGGTCAAGGCAGCGGCCGGGGTCTCCACCATCACGCCGACCTGGGGCAGGCCGAAGGAGCGGGCGCGGCGCACAAACCACTCGGCCTCCTCCTGCGTGGCCACCATAGGGGCCATGACCCACAGGTCGCAGCCGTCGACCGCCTCGCGCGCCGTGGAGAGGCGCAGCCCGCGGCGGCCAAGGGCGAGGTTGGGCTCCGCGCCGAGGTCGGCGAAGCGCAGCGGCTTGACGGCGCCGGCGTCCAGGGTGCGCACCACCACGCGGCGGCGCCCGAACGCCTGAGCACGCCCGCATACATCTCCGCCTGCTCCGTCACGGTCGGCGCGCTCTCCCGGTCCACGAAGAGGAACTCGGTGCGGAGCAGGCCGCAGCCCTCCAGGTCCAGGCCGGACGCTGCGGCGGCGTCTGCGACGGTGCCGATGTTGGCCAGCAGCGCCACCCTGTGGTTGTGCTCCGCTGAGCCCGTGGAGCCCGCCAAAGCAGCCGCGCGGCGGCGCGACCGCTCGGCCAGGGCGGCGGTGTCAGTGCCGCTGGGGGTGATGATGACGTCGCCTGAGGTGCCGTCGATAGCTACAAAGCTCCCGGGCGCGACCCCGAGGATACCTTTGGCCTGCACCACGGCAGGGATGCCCAGCTGAGCGGCGAGGACCGCGGTGTGGGAGGTCGCGCCGCCGGCCTCGGTGACGATGCCGAGGACCCGGGCCGGGTCCAGGGTGACGGTTTCCGCGGGGGCGAGGTCCGCGGCGACGAGGATCGAGGGGTTCTCTCTCGCATACGCTCTCTCAAACGCACAAGAGTGAGTATGGCCAAACGCACTGACAGGGCCATGGAATCAGCGTGGCAATCAGCTGCTAGTCAAACTGGGCGGGGCGCTTCTCCAAGAAGGCCATTACGCCCTCTTTGTGCCCGGCCGAGGACATCTGGGCGTACTGCGTCGGCTCCTCCCAGGCTAGCTGCTCCTCAAGCTGGCCCAGCGCGGTGCGGTTGATGGCCTCCTTGGCCTTCGCCAGGGCGTCGCGCGGCGCGGCGTGGAAGCACTCGGCCACCTTCAAGGCGGTCTCTAAGGCCTGGCCCCGGGGCGCGCGCTTGGCGACGATCCCCGCGTCCTCCGCCTCCTCGACCCCCAGCTTGTCCTGCAGCAGGGATAGCGCCAGGGCGCGGTGGCGACCCAGCGAAGCGTAGGCGCTCAGGCTCACGCCACCATCCGGGATGAGGCCGATCTTTCCGAAGGGCAGCGTGAAGTAGGATTCCTCTCCGCCCACGATGAGATCGCAGGCCAAGGCCAGCGAGGCGCCCGCGCCGGCGGCCGCGCCTTCGACCGCGGCGATGACAGGAACCTCGGCGGCCTGAATCTGCGTGATGAGCGCGTTGAGCTGCGGCAACATCGTCGACTCCGCCGGGTCCGGTACCTCGCCTGACTGCTGCGCGGCGGCTGCGGCCTGGGCGGCGGCCACGATATCCGCGCCGGCACAGAAGGCGGTTTCGTCACCGGTGATGATGAAGGCGCGGACGGAGGGGTCGCGGGAGGCGCTATCAAGCGCGGCAGACAAGGCGAGGCAGTGTTCCTTGGCAATGGAATTGCGGCGAGAGGAATTGTTGATCTGGGCGATGAGGGCAGCACCCTCGCGCCGGATCAGGATAGCGTCAGTCATGGTTAGTCCTTTACAAGGTCGGTGAGGGAGGAGATGATGCGCTCGGCGTCGGCGGTGATGCGGGAGACGATGTCGGCGCACGGGGCGACATCGTGGATGAGGCCCTGCGAGGTACCGCAGGTCCACACCCCGGCATCCAGGTCACCGGTTTCGTAGACTGCGCGGCCGCGCTTGCCGGCGACCAGGTGGCGGATATCGCCGAATTCCGCGCCCTGCGCTAGGCGCTCGGCCACCTCGTCGCTCACGGCGTTTTTGGCCACGCGGGTGGAATTGCGCAGCTCGCGGAGGATGAGCTGGGTATCGAGCTCAGAGCGCTCCACGATGGCTTGTTTGACGTTCTCGTGCACCGGCGCCTCCGCAGACGCGACGAAGCGGGTGCCCATGTTGATGCCCTCGGCGCCCAGGGTCAAGGCAGCGGCGAGCCCGCGGCCATCGGCGAATCCGCCGGAAGCGATGATGGGGATATCCAGCTGGTCCGCTGCCGCCGGGATGAGTACCAGGCCCGGAATGTCATCCTCGCCCGGGTGTCCGGCGCACTCGAAACCGTCGATGCTCACGATGTCGACACCCACCTTCTGCGCGCTAAGCGCGTGGCGCACCGAGGTGCACTTGTGGATGACGGTGATACCGGCGTCCTTGAAGGCCGGCATGTGGTCCTTCGGGTTATTACCGGCGGTCTCGGCGATCTTCACGCCTTCTTCAATAATGACGTCGCGGTACTCCGCGTACGGCGGCGGCGTGATGGCCGGCAGCATGGTGAGGTTGACGCCGAAAGGCTTGTCCGTGAGCTCCCGGGCGCGGCGGATCTCCTGGCGCAGGTCCTCCGGGGTGGGCTGGGTCAGGGCGGTGATGATGCCGAGTCCGCCGGCATTGGACACAGCCGCGGCGAGCTCAGCGCGGCCGACCCACTGCATGCCGCCTTGGATGATTGCGTGCTCGATGCCGAGCATCTCAGTAACGCGGGTGGAAACCATGGTGAACTCCTTAGGTGAATGGCTATTCGGAAAGATGGGCGCGCAAGCGCTGGATGAGGTCTTCCGGAAGGGGGGTGGGCCGGCGCTGCGTGGTGTCAATGACTACGAGCGTGGCCGTCGCCGTCACGCAGGACTTTCCCTCCTGGATGAGCTCGTGGGTGACGGTGTAGGAGGTGTTCCCGATGTGGGAGACCCACACGCGGGCCTCGATGGAATCGGCGTAGGTGAGCTCGGTGTCGTAGACGACGTTAAGGGAACGCACCACGTGAACGATGCCTTCCGTGGAGAACGGGCCGGTGAGATCTTTCGCCGCGCGCACCCGGGCTTCCTCCACGAGGGTGACGATGGTGGCGTTATTGACGTGGGCGTTCGCGTCCTGGTCGGACCACCGCAAGGCGAGGGTTATCGGGATAGCGTTGGCGGGGGCGCGCATGGTCCTCCTTGAGCGAGCAATCTAAGTGTTGCGTATCACTATACATACGAATTATGGTTCGCAGCTCTCGTTCGTGGAGAAATGTTTCAGGCACTAACACTGAGCAGAAGTAGCTCCGCCCGTGTCACTGGATTGCTCAGGTCGACGCCGCACAGCTTCTCAAGCTTGTCCAGTCGCGCGCGCACCGTGTGGCGGTGCACACCCAGCTCCGCAGACGCGGTGGCGAGGTTCGCGTTGCCCACGAGGAAAGCGCGCAGGGTGGCGGCGAGCTCGGTGCCGTGGCGTGCATCGTGCGCGGCAAGCAGGTCTACAGTTCTCGCGCGCCGAGTGGCCAGCGCCTCCGGCACGCCTGGTTCCGCCAGCCAGGTCGGAGTCTCCGAGCTGTACAGGGAGGTGGTGCCCATGGGGAGGCTGTGTGCGTGGGCGGCCAGCGAGGCTGCCAGCGTGGAGCTCAGCTCCTGCCACTGCGCATTCCGCAGGGCGGCAACGCGCAGGTAGCGCGCATGCTTGCTCCACAGCTCGTCCTGCGCAGTCCCGGGCGGTAGCGCGATGAGGGCGGAATCGTGGTCGGGCCGGACAAAGAGCACCGGCTCGGCCTTGTCGAGATCGGCGAGGGTGCGGGCGAGGCGCGACGGCGACGGGGCGGCGATGTGGACAAGGTCGATGGCTCCGTGGCGGTCCACCATATGAAAGGCAGCCTGCAGGGCGGGGCTGTCCAGTCCGGCGAGCTGTGCGTCGAGCGCCAAAGCGCCCAAAATGGTCTGCGCCGTGGTGTCGGGGTGGTCTAAGAGCAGGCTGCTCAAACCCGCCAGGTGGCGAATGAGGGCGCGGGCGTAGGAATCGAACTTTTCTGTGCGGGTCACGGCCACGGCGAAGCGGCGTCCGGTGGAGCCAAAGACGCTGGTGATGGTGGCGCCCGCGCTTGTTGACGTCCCCGCGCCCCGCCCCGTCTGCTCCGCCGCCTCTCGTGCCGCTGCCTCGGCGCTTCGTCCGCCGTGGTCCACTCGGCTCACCGTGGTGGACGTGCTGGACACCGCCACCGCAGCGCCGAGCTCCTTGCTGGCCTGCGCAATAAGCGCGCCGATGCCGTCGGCGGCTGCCTTGTTGAGGCGTTCTTGTTGGCGGTGAAGAGCGAATTGCGCGTTGTTGTTTAGACGCGACTGCTCCTGCGATACCGCAGACATGATGGCGATAAACCGCGTGGCGCGGGGAACCTCGATGAGGGTGAGGTGGTGGCGGCGGCAGGCGTCGACAAGCGCCTGTGGAACCTGGGAAAATGCCAGGCCTGTGCCGAATCCAATGCCGTGCACGCCCGCGGCGGTCAGGGAGGCGGCATAGTGCTCGAAGCCCTCCTCGTTGTCCTCGAAGGCCAAGCCAAGGGTGAGAATGAGCGCGCCCGGCGTGGTGAACTCGGTGGGGTCTGAAAGCTCAGAGCTGTGGATGGTGTCGAAGTGGGCGGGGCCTTCGAAGATGGGGCGCAGGTTGAGCGAGCGCTGATTGCTCAGCCAACGGAATGAGATCTCACGCATGGTGGACACACTACACAGTCGGTGGTCCTAAATTTGTACACTTCGTCCATAGAGTTGTGCGAGTGTTGTGGGACACACTATGTGCATCGCAGTTACCTACAGAACGTAAAGGAGCATCATGCAGGAACTTGAGTACCACATCGAGCAGTCCCGCCACCTGGGCCAGCAGGTCCCCGGCCCGAAGAGTGCCGCGCTGGATGAGCGCCGCAAGAACGCCCTGCCGGCCGGCATGGCGCCGTCCCTGCCGGGGTACGTGGTCGACGCCGACGGCGGCATTCTTGTCGACGCCGACGGCAACCGCTTCATCGACCTTGCCTCCGGCATTGCCGTCACCTCCGCTGGCGCATCCAACCCGGCCGTCGTTGCCGCCGTTCAGGAGGCCGTCGCGCACTTTACCCACACCTCTTTCACTATCTCCCCGTACGAGTCCTACGTGGCCGTGGCGGAAAAGCTCAACGAGGTCACCCCGGGCGACCACCCGAAGAAGACCGCGCTGTTCAACTCCGGCGCCGAGGCCGTGGAGAACGCCGTGAAGATTGCCCGCAACTACACCGGCAAGCGCGGAGTCGTGGTCATGGACCGTGCCTTCCACGGCCGCACCAACCTCACCATGGGCATGACCGCGAAGCAGCAGCCGTACAAGAACGGCTTCGGGCCCTTTGCCCCGGAAATCTACCGCGCGCCGATGTCCTACCCGCTGCGCGACGGCCTCAGCGGTGCCGAGGCCGCCAAGCACACCATCACCATGATTGAGCAGGAAGTCGGCGCCGCCAACCTGGCCTGCGTGGTCACCGAGCCGATTCAGGGCGAGGGCGGCTTCGTCGTCCCGGCCGAGGGATACCTGGCCGCCATCCAGAAGTGGTGCAACGACAACGACGTCGTCTTCATCGTCGACGAGATTCAGGCTGGCATGATGCGCACCGGCACCTGGTTCGCCTCCGACCACGAGGGCATCGTGCCGGACATGGTGACCATTGCAAAGGGTATTGCCTCCGGCATGCCACTGTCTGCCGTCACGGGCCGCGCCGAAATCATGGACGCCCCACAGCCGGGCGGCCTGGGCGGCACCTACACCGGTAACCCGGTGGCCTGTGCCGCAGCACTGGCTACCTTCCAGGAATTTGAGGAAAAGGACTTCGGCGCTCGCGCTCAGAACCTGGAGAAGATCGCCCGCGAGGAGCTGGAGCCAATTCTTGGCGATTCCCGCGTTGCTGAATTCCGCGGCCGCGGCGCCATGCTCGCCCTCGAGTTCGTCACCGCCGACGGCGAGCCGGACTCCGAGCTCGTGCATAAGATTGCCGGCGGTGCCAAGTCCGAAGGCGTACTCCTTCTCACCTGCGGCTTGGACCACAACGTCATCCGCTTCCTGCCGTCCTTGGCCATCCCGGAGGACCTGTGGCGCGAGGCGCTGCAGGTAGTGGTGAAGCAGTTCAACGAGTTTAAGTAGGCCGGGCAGGGTCGCAGCGCGCGGTGCCTGTGTGGAAATCAGCCGAGGAAGCTCTTGGAGCCCAGTGGTTCGAGAGGCTTCCTCGGCTGCTTTCGTCGGTTAGAGCGACAGTTCAAAGCCTTGCTCGGGGTAGGCCTCACGCAATATTCCCTCGTGCCAATCCCACACTCCTTGCTCCGGCATGGGCACCGGCGCCTTGCGAGCGGAGAGGATGTTGTCCACAACCCGCTGAAGCTCCCACTTGATGCACGTGCCGGTGTAGCGCAGGAAAATGTATCCAGCTAGTACTGCGTCGTTTCCCTTCCAACGGTCCCTGATAAACACGGTGCGATTGTCAGCCCGGTGTACCGAGTAACCGTCGATCTCAATGATGGCATTGAGCTGGGGGAGATAGATGTCCCAGTAATAGGCCCCCATGTACACATTATTTTCTACACGCAGGCCACGTTCTTTGAGGGCGCGGATGAGGATCCTTTCTGCGCCGCTGTCAGTGGCAAGGGCTGCTCTGCTGAGTAGAGCCTTAGCTCGCGCGGATAGTCGGGTTCCTGCGTTATCTCTTTCCACGAATGCGTTTCCTTGGCGCCTCCGGTAAAAGCTCTCCAAGACGGTGATGGCGAGGGCATCATCATCGAGATGCTCGATGGCCAGGCACGGTATGTGAGCATCTATCCCATCAACGCATAGCGAGGAAAGGCGGTTCGTGCGGACCCCTGTGAAGTACGTCGACGAAGGCAGGCGTTGGTCATGTGCGACGGTGAGGGGGAGGGTTAGTTCCTGCCCCAAATAGAGTTCTGCGGCAGACTTGCCTGTGGCGAGAAGCCCCGGCCACCGCGCCGACAGTACGGCGATGAGCTCGCGTGCGGTGGGTTCGCGATGAAGGTAGACGCGGTTACAGATCTTGACGTAGCGCCCGGAAGCTACTCCGCGGTAGATCGCTGAGCTACTGATGCCGGTGACGACCAAAGTGGTCATGATATCCCCCTGAAATGATTGAGTGCTGCACCCCGCAGCACTGTCAGCGTAGCTTCATGGGGACGATTGCGCAGGGCGGAGTCTCCCTATCCCGAAGAAAACAGCCAAGGAGACCGCGAGATCCAGCAGGATCAGGCAGTCTCCTCGGAAGATTTCTCCGGCTTAAGGAGGCGAAGAAGCTTTACTTCTCCACGTAGTACATCTGCTTGTTCACGAACTCATCCATGCCCAGCGGACCCAGCTCGCGGCCGAAGCCGGAGCGCTTCACGCCGCCGAAGGGGATTTCTTCGCCTTCGCCAGCCGGGGTGTTGACGTTGGCCATGCCGCACTCGAGGCGGCGGGAGATGGCAGCAGCGCGCTCGGGATCCTGGGAGAAGACCGTGCCGCCCAGGCCGTACTGGGTGTTGTTGGCCAGGTCGAGGGCCTCGTCGTCGCTGCTGACCTTGTACACGGCTGCGACGGGACCGAAGAACTCCTCGTAGTAGATGTCGGAGCCAACCGGGATATCGGTAATGACGGCGGGGGAGATGTAGGCGCCCTTTTCGGCGAGCTCGCCGCCCACGCGCAGGTTGGCGCCGGCTTCAACGGCGCGGTCGAGCTGGTCGCGCAGCTTCTCAGCGGCATCGCGGGAGGACAGTGCGGAGTAGCCGCCTTCCTTCTCATTGTCCGGGGTGACCGGAACGGCAGCGCCGGCGAGGCGCTCGAGCTCGGCGACGAACTCGTCGTAGATGTCCTCCATGACAATCATGCGCTTGTTGGAGTTGCAGGCCTGGCCGGTGTTGTACATGCGGGTCTTCCATGCCAGCTCGGCGGCAGCCTTGACGTCGTCGGTGTCCAGCAGCACGTACGGGTCGGAACCGCCGAGCTCCAGCACGGCCTTCTTGAGGTTCTCGCCGGCCTGTGCGCCGACGATGGAACCAGCACGCTCGGAACCGGTGAGGGACACGCCTTGCACGCGGGAGTCGGAGATGATGGTGGAGATCTGGTCGTGGTTGGCAAAGACGTTGTTGTACACGCCTTCCGGAACGCCAGCGTCATCCATGATCTTCTGCACAGCGAGTGCGGAGCGCGGGCAAATCTCGGCGTCCTTGAGAATGATGGTGTTACCCAGCATCAGGTTCGGGGCGACGAAGCGCGCGATCTGGTAGTAGGGGAAGTTCCACGGCATGATGCCCAGCAGCGGGCCGAGGGGCAGGCGACGGATAACGGCGGTGCCGTTGGACGCGGTCGGAATCTCCTGGTCCTTGGTGAAGTCCTCGCCGTTCTCGGCGTAGTACTTGATGATGGCGCCGGAGAACTCGGCTTCCTCGACAGCTTCGGAGTGGATCTTGCCCATCTCCTCGCCGGCGATGGTGGCGAGCTCGTCCTTGCGCTCTACAAAGAGCTCGGACACGCGGGTCATGATTTCTGCGCGCTCGGACATCGGGCGCTCAGACCAGGCGCGGTATGCGGCGGCGGACTTGGCCAGAACGGCCTCGATCTCGGCGTCGGTAGCCTGGTCAAAGTTTTCGACGACTTCGTTCGTTACGGGATTTTGTACTCGGTAGGTGTTAGACATTAGTCACTCCTTATCTCGTATGCGTTTATACCAGGGTTTCCTGGACGTCGTCTCGGGACGTGATGCGCGTGAGCGTCTCACCCTTGAAGAAGCCCGGGTGGGCAAAGCGGGTGAAGAGCATGAGCACCACGCCAAGGCCCAAGATAGCGACACTCAGAATGAAGACCATTCCGATGCCCCCGATCTCGGACCCCGAGCCGTAGGACGGGTCCATGGAATCGTAGGCGGTGATGAAGAACATCATGAGCAAGAATCCGCCGCCCACGGTGGGGAAGAGGAACTTGAACACGATGCTGTGCAGGGAGCTAAACAGCTCGTGGCGGAAGTACCAGATGCAGGCCACTGCGGTGATGCCGTAGTAGAAGCACACCATGAGGCCCATGGTGGCGATGGTGTCCCACAAGGCGTTCTCTGAAATCAGACGCGTGGCTGCATAGAAGACGGCAGCTGCCACCGCGGAGGCGATGGTCGCCGTCGATGGGGAGCGGAAGCGCGGGCTGATTTTGGCGAAGGCCGGGGGCAGCGCCCGGTAGTAGCCCATCGCGAGCAAGGTGCGCGCCGGGCCCACCATGGTGGACTGCAGGGAGGCAAAGGACGAGGACAGGACCGCGATGTAGATGAGGATCGAGGCCTTGCCCAGCACCGGCTCCGACAGCGCGGCGAAGATAGACTCCTGGTTGTCCGGGTTGCCGGCGCCCAGGCCGGTATCACCGGTGCCCGCCCAGCTGATGACGGCGAGCGCTGTGAGGATGTACAGGGCGATGATGATGAGCACCGTAATCGTCGCTGCGCGGCCCGGGGTCTTCTCGGGGTTCTTCGTCTCCTCGTTCATTGTGAGGGTCACGTCCCATCCCCAGAACATGAAGATGGACAAGGAAATGCCGGCGGCCACCAGGGAGAAGCTACCGATTCCTGCGGGGTTGAACCACTCCAGGGAAATCGGTGTGAAGTCGAAGCCACCGTGGGTGTAGGCGTTGTGGATCGCCACGACGTCGAAAAGCACGATGGCGGAGATCTGGATTGCCACGAGCACGTATTGCAGCTTCTGGGTGGAATCAAGGCCGCGGTAGGAGATGTAGCCCGCGATGGCGATGAAGATGAAGGTGGTGGGGATGTTGACCCACAGGTTGCGGGTCAGGTCGCTGATGGCAGGGTTGCCAAGGAGCTGGCCCAGGAGCAGGTAGAAGAAGTCTACGGCGACGGCGGCCAGGTTCGACAGAACTAGGATCGTCGCGGTGATGAGCCCCCAGCCGCCCATCCATCCGGCCCATGGCCCGAAGGCTTTGGTGGCCCACGTGAACGAGGTGCCGGAGTCCGGGACCGCGTTGTTGAGCTCGCGATAGGCAAAGGCCACGAGCAGCATGGGGATGAAGCCGAGCAAGAGGACGGCGGGGACGTACTGGCCCACAGCGGAAATGGTGGGTCCAATACCGGAGGTCAGAGTATAGGTCGGGGCGATGCAGCTGACGCCAATGACGACGGCGCCGAGAAGGCCTACGCGGCCGGTGGCAAGTCCCTTGTCGGAGGAGCTGCCGCTTGTCGTCGTAGTGGGGGCGGTTGGGGGAGTTGCGGTGGTCATGTGTTCTTGCCACCTTTCGGGATGAGGTTCTCGTCCTCGCCGGCTTGCATGTAGCCAGCCGGCACGACGAGCATAGGGACGGGGATGAGGCGCAACATGCGCGAGGCGGTGGTGCCGAGGAACAGGCGGCCGGGGACGGCCATGCGGGAGGAGCCGACGACAGCCAGCTCGCCGTGGTCCCAGTCGAGTTTCTCCAGGGCTTCGGCAACGTCTTTGCCGGAGGCCACTTCGGTGGTGGCGTGCCCGGCGTCGAGCATGTGCTGGGCGACGTCTCCGAGACGTCGATTAGCGTAGGCGCGGACGGCGCTGGGAACATCGGTGCCGACGCCCTGCATGTCCGACTCGCCGCTGAGGACGAGCGAGACAAGCCGCAGCGACACCCCGCGGCGGCGGGCGCGGTCGAGTCCGATGGCGATGACGTCGGAGGTTCCCTGGCGGGGGCCAAAGAACGTGGTGATGCGGGAAATCGGGCCAGGGTGGGAATATCCTCGCGGGGCCAGCGCGACCGGTACCGGGGCGGAGTGCAGCAGCGCGTTGACTGCGGAGCCCATCTTGAAGCGACCGAGGATTCCACCCTTGCGCGCGCCGACGACGAGGATATCCGCGCCCAACTCCTGCGCCGTGGCGCTCAAGGCCGCGGCCTCGGAATCACCCGGCACGATGCGCGCGGTGGCGTTGATGCCTTCGGGGACTTCAGCCAGTGCGTCTTCGAGCCAGCCAGCAATCTGTTCTTCCAGGATGGAGTCATAGCCGCGGTCGTGCGGGTAAACGCCGGAGAACGAGTTCTGGGCTGGGGCAACCATGACGATCTCGAGGCGGACGTTGCGCTCCTTGGCAAGGGCAATGCCCAGGCGAAGGGCATCCATGCCGTAGTCGGTAGCAACGTAGCCGACGAGGATCGCGCCACTGGCGCCACGCCGAGGGAAGTCTGAGGCGGACATGGCTACTTCGCCTTCTCAGCGATGGTCAGCGCAGCGATCTCACCCTGGCGAATGGCGCCGTCGACGTGCTGGTAGCCCTCGGCGGCGATGTCGGAGCAGGCGTAGTAGATCGGACCGGTCGGCTCGTTTTGCAGGTGGCCCCAGCGCGAGAGTCCGCCCAGATCGTAGGAGGTGGCGTAGGCGCCACGAGTCCACTCTTCCGCCGCCATGTCGGAGAGGTAGAAGGCGATGGGCTCCTTGGTCTTCGGGCCCAGGTAGTCCGCCATGGCCTCGAGGATGCGCACCTTGCGCTCCTCTGCAGACAGGTGCCACATCTCTTCGGCGTAGACGTCGGAGACGAAGCCGACAAGGGTGCCATAGCGGTCCTCTTCTCCGTCGGTGGATTCCGCGAAGTTCTTGCCGTAGTTGGTGTTGTCGTACACTTCCTGCACCAAGCGGCCGCCGCCGAAGCCGGTGCCGGACAGACCGTCCTCGCGCCAGAACGGGGTCTCGTAGACCGCGTGGACCTTAATGACCAGGCCCATGGAAATGTGCTGGTGTGCGATCTGCTGGTCGCGCGGCATCGGCGGCACAAAGGAAATGCGGTTGTAGAGGTTCGGCGGCACTGCCAGTACGGCGAAGCGCGCCTTAACCGTGACCTTCTCAGAGTAGGCGGTGACGTTGCCCGGCTCGCCGTTGCCGGCCACACCGTTGCGCACGTCGGCCTCGATCTTGTTGAGCTCATCGGCCGTGGAGGGGTCCGGCTCGACCCAGTGCAGCTCGCGGACCGGGGTGCCCAAGTGAACGTCCTCACCCAGGCCCTCAGCCAGCGTCAACGACACGGACTGCATGCCGCCGACCACGCGCTTGTCCAGGATGAAGTCCTCGTCCACGAGGTTGCTAAAGGAGCCTGCGGAGCACGCCATGAGGACTGCCTGCAGGGTGGAGAAGGCGTAGGAAGGCTTGGTCAGCATGCCGGAGGCAACGTAGATGGAGACGTTATCGATCGCCTCGGCATCGTCGGAGAGCGTTTCCAGCCAGTTGCGGAAGGAGATGGAGTCCAGCTCCTTCGCCTTCGGGTGGGACCACGGGTTGGCCGGGTCCATCTCGGCGGCGAGGTCATCCATGATCTTGATGAGGCGGTCCATCTCGGCGATGGTCTTCTCGTCGGCGGGGAAGACAGTGCCCTCGTATTCGTGGCGGGTGCCGTCTGGGGCCACGTAGATGGACTTGCCCTCGCGGTAGCGGGAGAAGGTTTCGAGGCCGAGCTCGTCAACGAGCTCGATGAGGCGGGTCTGGTCTGGGGAAATCCACTGGCCACCCAGCTCAACGAAGTGCTCCACGCCGTTCGCGTCCTTGACCTTGCCGTTCCAGGTGCGGCCACCGACGCGCTCGCGAGCCTCGAGGACGGCGACGCTCAGCCCCTTCTTCTTGAGCGTGTGGGCCGCCATGAGGCCGGCGGGGCCGGCGCCGATGACGACGACGTCACGCTCGATGACGGGATTGTCGGATGGGATAAGGGAAGTCATGATGGTGTCTCCGTTCCTATGGGACGATGGAAGGACAAGTGAGACGAAAATGAACTATATTCATTTTGTGTCACGTATCACTGTACAGAACAAACGTAATCTAAGACAAGGACTTTGGACTGTGGTGCGTAACCGATCTAAAGGTCGTCCGACTAAGCCGCTGGTCAATCGCGATAAAATCGCGCAGGCTGCGCTCACCATTGTGGGGGAAGAGGGGTATGAAAAACTGACCATGTCCCGCATTGCACGGAGGCTAGGTGTGGGAACCAGCGCGCTCTATAACCACGTTTCGGGGAAAGACGATCTGCTGGCCCTCGTGGAAGATGCCGTCATGGAGCAGGTCGAGTGCGGGCCTTTGCGCGCGGTACTTGCTGGAGCCCCAGAGCGCACGCCCCACGGGGCCTTGATCGAGTGGGCTATGTCCTACCGCGACGTGTGCGCGCGGCACGCGCCACTTGTGCAGTTCATTGCCACCACCCCCATCTCCGGAGCACCCCGCACCGTGGAGATGTATGAGCTGGTGGCGCGGGTCCTCGAGCACGCCGGTGTGGCGCGCGAAAACATCGTCCCCCGCATTGTCGCGCTGGAGTCCTTCATTTACGGCAGTGCCTACGATGTCCATGCCCCCACGGACATCTTTGAGGTACTGCCCGGAAGTCAGGAGAGCGCCCCCACGCTCATGGCGGCACAGGCTGCCTTCCTGCCGGCGGAGGACGCCGGGGAGCCGGACACGAACCCCTATGCGGACGAGCCCTTTCGTGTAGGGCTCGCCGCGTTATTGGCAGATCTTGCTGGTTAGCCCTCCCAGGGCTCAATCCCAGCCCGCTCCCAGGCCTCGAGGAACTGCGTCGTCTCCTCTTCGTTGGTGATGGACACGCGCACGCCTTCGTCGAGGTAGCGGCGGATAACTACACCCTGGTCCAGGACCTTCTGCTCTACGTCGCGGGCATCCCCGCGGGGCAGCCACACGAAGCTGCCGTAGGACTGCTGGGCGCCGAGGGCCTGAGTCACGCGGTCGCGCTGGGCCTTGGTCTCCGCCACGGCGTCGTCAAGCTCGTCGTGGTGCTTGAGCACTTCCACCGCGGCCATCTCTGCCATGGTGGTCACCGTAAGCGGCAGGGAGAGCAGCTGCAGGGCCTTGATGAGCTGAGGGCCGGCCACCGCGTAGCCTACGCGCATGCCGGCCAGGCCCCACGCCTTGGAGAAGGTGCGCACGCCGAGCAGGTTGGGGTAGCGGGTGTATTCCTCCACGGAATCCGGGGTATCGGGGGCATCGTTGTACTCCCAGTAGGCCTCGTCGAGCAAGACCACGACGTCCTCCGGGACGCGGTCCATGAAGGCACGGAATTCGCCGCGGGTGAAGACCGTTCCGGTGGGGTTGTTGGGGTTGCACAGGATGATGAGCCGGGTCTTGTCGGTGATGGCGGCCAGGGCGGCGTCGAGATCCACGGCGTAGTCGTCGGTAAGCGGGGTGAGGATCGGCTCGGCGCCGGCCATGCGCACGTAGAGGGGGTAGGCCTCGAAGCTGCGCCAGGGGACCACGACTTCGTCGCCGGTCTGGCAGCAGGCCAGAATGGTGGCCTGCAGGATGGGAGTGGAGCCGGCAGAGACGAAGATGTGCTCGGCGGGCACGTCGAG
Organism: Corynebacterium tardum; assembly: GCF_046717785.1. Lineage (NCBI taxonomy): Bacteria > Bacillati > Actinomycetota > Actinomycetes > Mycobacteriales > Corynebacteriaceae > Corynebacterium > Corynebacterium tardum. The sequence continues at coordinate 701,729 of NZ_CP177104.1, forward strand.
GTAGTTGCACAACGCGTTGGTGAGCTCGGGGCTGCCCGGCTGCTGATAGCGGTTGGTGGAGGAGGCGGCCTCCGCCACCGCGGCGATGATGTCCTTCGAGGGCTCGAACGCTACCTCGTTGGAGGACAGCTTGAGGGCATCCGGGTAGTCCTTGCCCGGCTGGTAGTCGGGGAAGGCATTGAGGTCATTGCGAAGCACAGATCAGTCCTTTCTAAATCATGTCCCAGATGGTCACGGCCATAATGAGCAGGCCCATGCCGAAGACGAAGTAGTTCCAGGGGTCGTTGCGGAATTTCTTGTACACGTCCAGCTTCTTGAACATGTATACCGGTACGAGGTACACGATGAACGCCACGAACACGCCGGAGACCACAGAAATCATGGAAATGATGGACGGGTTGAACACCGCCACCAGCGTGGTGCACACGAAGGCGATGACGTAGATGATGTTGAGCAGCGTGCGGTGGGAGACCCTTTCTGCCAGCGCCGGGGCGGCGTTGCGCAGCAAGTATTCCGTGCCCTCCTCGGTGCCCAGCATGTGGCCGAAGTAGGAGGAGACGATGGCGCAGATGACCACGACGGGCGCCATGTAGGCCATGAACGGGGTGCCGGTGACGTTGGCAAAGTACGACAGGACCGGGATGTTTTGCTCCAGTGCCTCATTCATGCCGTCCGCGCCCAGAGCGAGGACACAGGACCACACGAAGAACATGGTGAAGACCACCAGCAGGATGGAGGTGTAGAACTCGGTGCGGGACACGCGCTTTTCTGTCTTCTCGCCGTACTGCGGCTGCATGTCGATGGCGAACTGGGACAGGGCCGCCATGTGGGAGAAGGAGAACACCAGCACCGGCAGGATGAGGAAGATGCCCTTGAGGATCTGTCCCAGGCCGTCCGCGCCGTCGTCGTAGTGGATGAAGCTGTGCAGGTCCCAGCGGGGGATGAGGTAGATCGAGGTCACCGCCAACGCGATGATGAGCGGGTAGACCAGCACCTGGGCCAGCCAGATCATGGGCTTGCGGCCGATAGCGAAGGCACCGGTCATGACGCCGACGCAGATGACGGCGAGCAGCGGGCGGTTGATAGACGGCCCACCCAGCTGGTTGACAATAAAGCTGTCTACGGCGTTGGTAATGGACACGCCGTAGATGAGCACCGTGGAAAAGACGGTGATCCAATACAGCACCGCGAAGATGATGCCGGAGCGCTTGCCTAAATACTGGGAGACCAGCTCCAGGATGTCCTTGCCGTGGTCCTTCTGCGGGGCACCGGCGACGATGCGCGCGTAGGTGCGGTGGGAGAAGTACACCAGCGGGAAGATAAAGACCGTGGCGAAGACCAGTGGCCAGAAGCCGAAGCCGCCGGCGTTGAGCGGCAGGAAGAGGATGCCGGCGCCCACGGCGGTGCCGAAGAGCGTGATGATCCAGGAAGCGGTGGAGGCGGCTGGGCGCTGCTTCGCGTCTCCGTCGGTCCCGTCGGTGCTGTGCTGGGGCGGGGCGTGGTCGTCCTCGGTGAGGCGAATCGGGCGGGAGTTGCTAGTGGTACTCATGATGGGTCCTTAGGCGGTCCTTGGTGCGATGGGGAGGGAATGGTCCTGGTCGGTGATGATGTTGATGAGCGCGGGCACGCCCTGGTTCTGGATGGCGTCGAGCGCGCGGGCGACGGCGCCGGCGGCCTGGGAGTCCTCGGTGACGAGCTCGCCGTGGGCGCCGAAGCTCTTGGCCACCTCCGCAAAGTCCGGGTTGACCAGCTGCGTTCCGGAGACGCGGTCCGGGAAGTGGCGCTTCTGGTGGTCACGGATGGTGCCGAACTCACCGTTGGACATGACGATGATGAGGAAGGGCGCGCCGTATTGCAGGGCGGTGGCCAGCTCCTGGCCGTTCATGAAGTACTCGCCGTCGCCGGCGATGGTGACGACGGTGCGCTCGGGGAACTGCAGCTTGGTGGCCACGCCCGCGGGCACGGAGTAGCCCATGGAGCCGTTGCGCACGCTGAACTGTGAGGGGTAGACCGCAGAGCGCAGGAACTGCTGCGCCCAGATGCAGTGGTTGCCCGCGCCGAAGGTGTACAGGGAATCCTGCGGCAACTGCTCATGGAGCGCGGCGAGGATGGACTCCAGGTGGGCGGTGCCGTCCTTGCCCGGGCGGTAGTCCGCCGGCTGGGGCAGGGTGGCGAACTCGAGGTGGTGGGCGTGGGCGGTGTCGAACCATTCGCCGCGCTCGGCCGTACCCTCCAGGGTGAGGTCCTCCAGCGCGGCGGCGAAGGCCACCGGGCTGGCCACGATGTGGCGCTCAAGTGCTACGGAGTGCCCGCGCAGGCTGGTGTCCGGGTTGATGGCGATGTTGCGGGCCTGCGGGGACTGGCGCAGGGTGTAGCCGTCCGTGGGGACGTCGCCCAGCACGGCGCCGATCTCAACGACGAGGGAGGCTGCCTCGAGCAGCTGCGCGGCGCGCGGATCGCGCCCGTAGCCCAGCCACCCGGCGTTGGCGGGGGAGTCAAAGGGCACGCGGTCGGCGGCGCGGAAGTCCTGAATGATGGGGATGCGGTGGGCCTCTGCAAAGCGCGTAATCTGCTCCGCTGCCTCCGGCGTCCAACGCGGGCCGCCGGCGAAGAACAGGGGGCGCTCGGCGCGGGCTAGCTCATCGGAAAGGAAGTCCAGGTCCGCGGCCGAGAGTGCGCCCTCCGATACCGGGATAGGCTGGTGGATGGTGCCCGTGAACTCTTGGTGGAGGACATCCTCCGGCAGGCCCACGATGACGGGGCCGGGGCGGCCTTGCTTGGCCTGGAAGAAGGCCTCCGCCACCACGCGGGAGGCGCGCGCGGGATCGTCGAGAACGAAGACCTGCTTGGCCTGGGTGCCGAACCACGCCTTGGGGTCGAACTCTTGGAAGGACTCGCGGTCGCGGTCGGAGACCGGGATGAGGCCGACGAAGAGGACCAGTGGGGTGGCGTCCTGCCAGGCGGTGTGGATGCCCACGAAGGCGTTGGCCGCGCCGGGTCCGCGCGTGACCATGGCCACGCCCGGCTCGCCGGTGGCCTTGCCGTGGGCCTCTGCCATGTACGCCGCGCCGCCTTCCTGGCGGGTGACGATGGCCTCCACCGGGGAGTCGTAGAGTCCGTCGAGGACCGGCAGGAAGCTTTCGCCGGGCACAAGGAATGCGCGGCTGACGCCGTGCGCGGCGAGGGTTTCGGCGATAGCGATGCCGACGTGTGACATTAGGAACCTCCCTAGATTTACTGTGTTGGTGGTCTCATTATTCTGGGCTGATTCCATGTTGTCTAATGCCGACAAAGCTGGATAGTCATGCATGTAGGGCATGGCCCGTGGTAGAAGTAGGGGAATGGATATGGTGAAGGCCAAGTATCTCCTTGCCCTGGCGGAGAGCGGAACGGTCACCGCAGCCGCGGAGCGCTTAGGGATTACACAACCGGCGTTGAGCCGGCAGCTGCGGCGCTTCGAGGAGGAGCTCGACCTGGAGCTCTTCGCGCGGGCGGGATCGACGCTGGTGCTTACCGACGCCGCCCGGGCCCTCCTCCCCACCTGCCGGCGTCTCCTTGCCGAAGCCGCCCGCGCCGGCAGGGCAGTGGAGATCCTCCGTGCGGGCACGGCTCCGGCGCTGCGGGTGGCGGCTACGCCGACGACAATCTCCACGCTGCTCGCTCCCTTTATTGAGGAGGCCGGGCCTCGCAATTCCCCTGCTCACCAGCATCCCCACCTCGCACTACGAGGTCTTTGACGCCCTGGAGGGGGCCGCGGACATGGTTATCGCGCCGATCCCGCCGGGGCGCGAGGTGGCTTCGCTGCCGCTGGGCTCGGTGCCCGTGCGCGCCTGGGTCCCGCCCGCGCACCCCTTGGTGGCGGAGTGCAGCGGCGCGGCCACGGTGGAGGCTCGGCGCCTGCTGGAGGAGCGCTTGGTTTTACCGTCGCGCAGAAGCGTCTCGCGCGGCGTGATTGATTCGTTCATTGGTTCCGCGGGACTGAGCCTGGGCCCGCACGTAGAGTGCGATGACACGGCGACCCTGTGCGCGCTGGCGCGCGCCGGTCGCGCCGTGGCGCTCATGACGGAGCTGCAGCCGGACAGGCTGGTGGGCTTTGACATCGTGGCCGGGGAAGAGAGCATCGGCGGGGTCCCGCTGGTGGCCGCCTGGCGCCCCGGCCACTTCGCGGGGGAAGAGATTGCGCAGATTGCTGGGCGGTTCCGCAGTTTTATTGCGGGCTCTCTTCGCTAGAGCCGCCTTCTTGAGGCTGGGAGGTGTGCGCCGGATGCGCCCTGGACATAGGTCTGCTGTGGATTTTACTGCCCTTGTTGCCAAAGATTCGGCCAGTTTTTGAGTCAGAGGCAATAACTTTGGCAGATCTGGCAGTTACTCAGCACTCAGCGGTGCGCCGTGTTAGTTTGGGGCCTGCGGGGGAAATGACATGAAACACGGTATTGTGCGCGGACTATCTAAAGGTGCGCTTGCCACTCGGGTGCGCCGAGGAGAGATTACGCGACTCGCCAAGGGCCTCTACGTCTGGGGCATGCCCGAGCCAGTAGAACTATTAACGCTGTTACAGGAGCACCGGCCATTCCTTAAGGCGACAGGTACAACGGCTGCTCAGGTACTCCTTGGCCAGGATGTCACTTTCCCACTGAAGCTTGCCAGTGCGGAGAGAATGCCGGTATCAACCTTTTATGTGCACGCGCGGGTGAGTGTCAGAAGCTTTGTTAGCGTGTCTGGGCTCCGGGTCCTTAACCCACTTGTCGCTATGAAGACGGTTAGCCCTGAGCTGGGAATTCGCGTTTTCGAGTCCATCTATTCCTCAAAGGCCGGGCGGGCTCGCTTGGATAATCACCGTGAAGCACTCAAGGTCGTCCCTGTTGCCAGCCAACGGATGCTGGAGCAGGCCGCGTTGTTCACGGATTCCGGGGCCGAGGTCAAGGTGGCCAAGGGATTGAAGAGGCGTGGGCTCAAGGTTGAGTGCAACGTTGTTATCGGCCACTACACCTGGGACATCGTGCTCCCCGAGCTCAAGGTTGCGGTAGAAATCAACGGGATGAAATTTCATTCCCAGCAAGAGGCATGGCTGCGGGACCACTGGAAAAACAACGAGGGTGCACTGATTGGGTGGCTAACTCTTCGCTACACAGGCCATTGTGTGGCGCATCATCTGGACTATGTCGTCGATCAAATTGCCAATGCCCGGAATCCGAACTTTGAGAAGCGCTACTTCAAGTTCATCGGCTTCTGGCACGAGGGAGTGTTGGCACCCAAACCAAAACCATGGGAGTACAGCGAGCATTTGGGATATCTTCCGCCAGACGTGCCTGAACCACCCGATTACCCAGCGCCATCTGTTTTCCCAGAGTCACCCAACTGCCCTAGTCGTACTGCTCGGGGACGTTGATCAATCGTGAGAACGGCGGCTGGTTGTCGCAGGCCGTGTGCGGGCGGTGCTGGTTGTACTGGTGCAGCCAATCCGGCAGGGCGTCGCGTCGTTCTTGCTCGCTGGTGTAGCAGCGGGCGTAGGCCCACCCGTCGGCCATGGTCCGGTGGAAGCGCTCTACCTTGCCGTTGGTCTGCGGCCGGTACGGACGCGTCCGCTTCGGGGTGATCGAGAGGGCCTCGCAGGTGTCCCGCCACAGGTGCGAGCGATAGGCGCCACCGTTGTTGGACAGCACCCGCTCCACGGCGACGCCGCGATCGGCAAACCACGCCACAGCCCGATGCAGGATCCCGACCGCGGTGACGGCGGTCTCGTCGTCGTGGACCTCGGTGTACGCGACGCGGGAGTGGTCGTCAATGACGGTGTGCACGAACGCGTATCCGGCCCTGGGGTTGTGCCACTTGCTCTTCGGCTTACCCGGTGGCGCCGTTCGGTTGGGGTCGCCCTAGCGGCGGCCGACGTAGCGCCAGCCGCCGCCGTCGGGAATGTTCCCGAGCTTCTTCATGTCCACGTGGACCAGGGAGCCGGGGTGGGGGTGTTCGTACCGGCGGCTCGGTTCGCCAGTCTCGCGGTCCACGTAGGAGAGCCGCTTCGTCGTCGCCTTGTCCGTCTTGTTCGGTGAGGTCTTCGGCCGGGACGAGTGAGCCTGCATCGACTCGCCGGCGCGATAGCAGTCGCCCCACCTCTTCACGGTCGGCCAGGAGACCTGGAAGCGGGCGGCGACTTCGCTGATGGGCCAACCGTCGTCGACGACGAGCTGGGCCACCTTGAGCCGGTGGCGAGGTGTCAGGGTGGCGTTGGCGTGCATCACTCCTCACCTGCTGCGACGGGCGTCGTCCGCGGCGTTCGGAGTTGCCCCAGGACTGCAAGGAGGATCGTCGTGGCGAGCGGCACGAGTCCGGCGGCGATGAACAAGCTGGCAGCGGCGATGTGTCGGCTGAGGAGTCCGGTGAGTGCGATGGACAGTGGCATGAAGGCGATGGAGATGAAGAAGTCGAGGCTGGCGACTCGGCCAAGCATCTCCAGCGGTACGTGTACCTGCAGGACCGTGCCCCAGATGACCATCCCAACTCCGATCGACGCACCGTAGACCGCCAGTCCGGCGCTGATGATCCACGGATTGTTGGTGAGTGCGGGGATGGCCAATGGAAGGCAGCCGAGTGCCCATGCGCCGACCATTACGGGCAGGAAGTGTGAGGGGGTGGGCCATGAGCCGGCGACGAGGGAACCCACCAGGCCGCCGACGCCCAGAGCTCCGAGGATGAATCCGTACACAGCCGGACCGTTGTCATGCGTCGAGCGTATGAGCGCGGGCAGGAGAACTTCCAGCGGGCCGGTCACGGCCAGGCCCATGGCGGCCGCCAACAGCACGCTGGAGCGAACCCATCGCGTGCGGGCGACGTAGCCGAACCCGTCGAGCAGGTCCCGCAGCGCAGAGGTGGCCGGAGCTTCGGCGTCGGTCTCGGCTGAGCAGGGGGCAGGAACCCGCAGGGCGGCTATCAGGGCGAGTCCGAGCGCGCCGGCGATGAGGTACCCGCCCGCGGCGGGCACGCTCGCGCCGATGACGGCACCGACGACGCCGGGGGCGAGGGTCTGTCCTACCAGCGGCCGGGTGGTCCCTTCGAGCCCGTTGACGGCCATCAGGTCGTCGCTTCCCACGAGGACGGGCACGAGCGCGGTGTAGGCCGGGAAGAAGAAGGCGGTCGAGACGCCGATGATGAACGCGGACACTGCCAGCATCCAGAAAGTGGCCGCGTCGAAGATGGCGGCGGTGGAGGTCGTCGTCGAGGTGGCGAGGTTGACAGTGAGGACGCCGACGATGACGGACTTCTTGGTGACGCGGTCCGCAAGTACCCCGGCGGGCAAGGATCCTGCGAGCAGGCCGATGCCGCTCCACGCCACGACACCCGACAAGGTGGTCGCCGTGGCGCCCAGGTCGAGGGTCTGCATGGCTAAGTAGAGGGCCCAGGCACCCTGGGCGAAGACGGTGAGCACCATCGCTGCAAACAGCGGTCGGTAGCCGGGGACGGACAAGGGGCGAAGGGGGTTCATGGCAGGTCCTTTGTGGCAAGGCTGAGGTGGGGCCAGTCGGTGAGGTCGTCGAGCATCTGCCGGTCGTGCGTGGCGACGATCGTGGCGCAGGAGGTCCGCAGGAGCTCGGTGGTGATGTCGTCGACGAGGCTCGATGACAGATGGTTGGTGGGCTCGTCCAGGAGCAACAGGTCCGGGTCCACCGCCAGGCACATGGCCAGATGGAGGCGGCGTTGTTGCCCTTGCGACAGGTGCCCCACGGGTGTGCGGGTTGCCGCGGGCTCAAGCAGCCCGAGTGAGCCGAGGGAGGGTGCCTGTGATCGGCGGCCCTGCGTGGCCAGGTACGTCTCGTAGACCACGTGTGCGGGGAGGGCGTCGTCCCAGTCAGGGACCTCTTGAGACAATAGGGCGACGCGCACCCTCGGGTTCACCCGCAGCTGGCCTGTACTCGGGGCCAGTCGCCGACCGAGAAGCCCCAACAGTGTGGACTTCCCAGCACCGTTCGGCCCGGTGACCACCAACCGGTCTCCACCGCTGATGTCCACCGAGACCGGGGTGGTCAACTGGTCAGTCACGGTGAGCATGGAGGCGTTGACGATGTTCTGACCGGTCCGCGCTGACGATATGGGCCATGCCAACCGCAGCGGTGGCTCTGGCACGTCGATCTGATGACGCTCTAGGTCCACGATGCGGCGGTTGAAAGCCTGGACCACCCCGGCAGCGCGCGTGGCCCGTTGGTGCTTGCCCGTTCCCTTGTCGGGTCGCCAACCGCCTTGCGACAGGCGGGAACGTGCGTCGTCGGCGGCGCGGGTCAGTTCCTGATGCCGGGCGACCTGGGCGGCATAGTCTTGCTCCCAGGCGGCCCGTTCTCGTTGCCGCCCTTCGATCCAGCCCTCGTAACCGCCCGCGTAGGTGCGCGGAAGGCCATCGCGGGTCGGGTCGAGGTCCAGGAAGCTGGTCGCCACGTCGCGCAGCAGGGCGCGGTCGTGGCTGACTAAGGCCAGGCCACCGGGGTGGTCCCGCAGGCGCTCAGTCAGGAACGACAGCCCTGCCGCGTCCAGGTGGTTGGTGGGCTCGTCCAGCAGCAACAGGTCAGGGGTCGATCCGAGGGCGACCGCCAGCCGTACCCGGTACCGCTGACCGACCGACAAGGTCGACAGGACCCGATCGCGGTCGCTACAGGCGTTTAGGCCCGCCAGGGCGATGTCAACACGGCGGTCTGCATTCCAGGCGTCCAGCCGCGTGGCCGCCTCGAGTGCGGCGGAATAGGCGTCGGCCGCGTCATCGCCCGCGGCCAGCGCCGCGGTAGCCACGTCGAGGGCCTGCAGAGCGGCCCTGGATGGGGCGGTAGACTCGGCAATGAGGTCACCGACCGTGCGATCGCCCTCGGTGGCCATGTCCTGTTTGACCAGGACGAGGGAACCCACCCGGGTCACCACTCCCGAGTCGGGTTTCAAGATCCCCGCCAGTATGTGGAGCAAGGTGGTCTTGCCCCGGCCGTTGTCGCCGACGATCGCCAGTCGCGACCCGGTGGAGACGGTGACGTCAGTCCCACTCAGCAGCGGCCTGTCGCCGATTGTCAGGTGGAGTGATTCAGCGCGGATGTGTGCAGCGGATCCTTGGGATGTCCCGATCCAAGCACATGACTGTAAAGGTTCTGTGGTTGGCATTGTGTACTCTCAGCTCGTCATGGAGCCGGGCACCACGAAGCGGCCGCCCGGCAGATGGCCAGGACGGCAGACGAGAGGTCATAAGGGGTCCCGCCGCCGTCAGCGGACGGAACGCAGCTTCATCGAGGCGATTCCTGAGTACATGCGGCCGAGTATACAGAGCCCGGGCGATGCCACGCAAGTCAACTAATGTCCCCGGTCAGTACACTTCGTTGACAAAGTTATCGCCAGATCTTGAGCCGGAGACGATAACTTTGGCAGATCGGGCAGTGTCGAGCGTGATCCTGGCAGTTGAGTTTGACAGCAGGTCGCGGACGCTAGGCTGCAACGAGCCCCTCAACAATGAGCGCCAAGGCCGCGCTGATGGCCACGATAAGAACGATGCGGTTGAGTACCTTGGCGTTGATGAAACGATTGAGGTAGCTGGCCGCGATGAGTCCCACGATGGCCACGGGTAGGTAGGCCGCAGCGGCGGTGAGGTGTAGCTGGGTGACCTGCCCGTGGAGCGCCAGGATTACCAGGGAAATGAGCGTGCCGACGATAAAGGTGCCAGACAGGGTGCCGCGCACGCGGTCCGGATCGTAGCCCTTGAGCACCAGCGCCATGGGCGGGCCGCCGATGGAGGTCGAGGTACCTAAGAACCCGGAGGCCACCCCCGCTACCGCGATGGTGGAGGTCGTGCGCTTGGGGGACCAGCCCAGGCTGGACAGCGTCATGGCCAGGATGACGGCGCAGCCAATGAAGAGGGATAGGCCGCGGTGGGAGAGCGCGGCAATCGCCCACGCGCCGAGCATTGAGCCCGGGATGCGAGCGAGGGAGGAGATGGCCACGATGTCCCAGGACACCGCCGCGCGGGCCTTGAACATAGTGGTCGTGGCAATAACGAAGGCCAGCAGCAGAACCAGCGTGGGCACGAGATCCGGTGCAATGAGCGCCAGGATCGGGGTGGCAATGGTGCCGAGCCCAAAGCCAATTGTTCCCTGACAGATGGTGCCCACGAGGATGAGCACACCGATGAAGATGTAGAGCCCGCTAACCATTGCTCTACTATCTCACAGCACTTCTGCACCCTAAGAGGCGCGCACGGTGACCTTTTCGTTGGACGCGATTTCTTCCAAGCGGTCGGCGGAGCACAACCCGGACACGACAACGGCGGAGCCGCCGGCCGCCAGCGGCTCAAGGACCGCGCGCTGGAAGGACGCGAAATCCTGCCAGCCCTGGGAGAGCACGCGCTCGGCTTCGAAGTCGGTGGGGAAGAGCTGGGGCAGCGGGGTGGTCCGGCCATAGAACTGATCCCCGTAGAAGCGCACGGTGGGGCCAAAGTCAATGGTTCCCAGGGGCAGCTCCCCGCCGCTTTCCACCACGCCGCGCCCGAACGGATCCTGGGTGACGAGCACGGTGTCCGCGCCGGGAACGCCGCCGGCGGCAAAGGACTCGGGGGAGGTGAAGACGACAGCAGGGGCGTCGGTAGCTGGGGCGCCGGCGGCAGGGGTGTTGCCAGCTGCTTCGTTAGAGCGGGGCGTGCCGTCGGTGATATCGAAGTCCACGCCCGCGGCCAGCGCCCCGAGCGCGATGACCGCCGCCTGCCAGGACACGGGCAGGTCGATGCGGATGCGCGCCTCACCGCCGGGCTCTAGGTCCAGCTCCTCCAGCAGCATGTTGGCAATCTTGGAGGCCCAGTTGTCCAGGGTCTGCGCCGAAAAGTCCATGCGCGTGCCGTCGGCCTCGTTGTAGACGCTCAGGCGCGGGGCGGCGGCGTCGGCGGACAGGAGGTGCTGTAGGAGTTCCATGTCCGCCCATCGTAGGTGGCGGGCCGGATACCCGCCACGATCCTTCTGCTAGTTCACGCAGCGCGGGCCGTCGCCGCCGGCATCGATCTCCGGGGCGACCTCGGCGGTGCCGAAGTCATCGCCCGGGGTACCCACCTGGTCCTCCGAACCCGCTGCAGAGTCGGCTTCGCTGGCCTGGGCGGCCTCTTCCTCCATGGCGGAATCGTCCTTGGGGCCGGCGTAGTCGTCGGTGGCGACGACGATGAAGGTATCCGGATCGAGGTTCTCGTTCGCCGTCACCGGCAGGCCACCCATCTGCTCCGCCAGCGCTTGGGCGCGCTCGTCGTTCGCATCGGCGGCGACAATCTGGGACTCCGAGTAGAGGCCCGACTGTGCGTTGGCGGTGCGCTCGACGGAGTAGCCCACGTTCTTCATCCACGTACCGATACCGCCGGCCATGCCGTCCACGGTGCCGGCGTTGAGCACGTGCAGCTCCATGTCGTCCGCCACGGGCTTCTCATCCACCTCGGTGTTGTCCTCGGACGGCGCGCCCTCCGGCTGATCGCTGGCCTCGGCCGCCTCCTGCGACTTGGCCAAATCATCCATGAAGCGGTGGACCTCGGCCGTATCGATGGTGACCACGGACTCGCCGTAGTCGCCCGTGCCGGTAATCGAGGTCACCGGGATGGTGGTAAAGGTGACGTTGCCGCCGGCCAAGCCAGCGAGCTGGGTGACAAAGCCCATGATGTCCCAGTCGTCATCGATGACGACGGATCGCTCCACGGCATCCGCAATCTTGTTGAGCTTGCCGGGCGAGGTCAATGTGCCCGAGTCCAGCACCTTGGAGGTCAGCGAGGCCATGTAGGCCTGCTGGCGCACGATGCGGTCCAGGTCGCCGCGCGGCAGGTCGTAGCGCTGGCGCACGAAGGACAGGCCCTGGGCACCGTGCAGAGTCTGGCGGCCCTTGGGGAACTTCGCACCCGACATCGGATCATCCACGTCGTTGTTGAGACAGACGTCGACGCCCCCGACGGCGTCGGTAAGCAGCACAAAGCCGAGCAGTCCCACCTCGGCGTAGTGATCCACGCTGACATCCGTGAGCGTGCGCACCATGGAAATCAGCCCCGCGCGGCCGGCCTCCGTGCTTTCCTTCTCCATCTCCTTCTCGGTATGCGGAGCCTTCTTGCCGGCTGCCTCGGCCTCGGCGTTTTCCTGGATGAGCTCCTGCATCTTGTCTTCTTTGTGCAGCGCAAAAACGGCGTTGATCTTGGTGTTGCCGAATTCGCCGTCGTGCACGTAGGTATCGCGCGGGATGGAGACCGCGGTGGCGCGGGAGCCGTCGTTGGGGATGCGGATGACCATGATGGTGTCCGTATTTTCTTCACCCTCGGCCACGCCGGCGTGCAGGTCCGCCAGCTCCTGCTCGGAGAGGGGATTGCCCTTGGCGTCCGTGCGTGAGTCCTTGCCCACCAGCAGGATGTCCACGGCGCCATCGAGACCGTTGTCCTTAAAACCACCGTCGTTGCCCAAGGACAGGTTCGAGGCAGACGAGATGTCATTGCCCAGCTTGCCGACGGTGAAATATCCCACGCCGGAGAGCACCAGCACCACCGCGGACAGGAAGGACACGACTGCCTTGACCGGGGTGGAGCCGCGCTGCGGCGCGGACACGGGGGAGGACGGCGCGGCCTGGATGCGGCGGGCGGCGCGTGGGGAATTCGGGGAAGTCACGGCACATAGTCTAAGTGAGCGAACCCGAAAACCGTGAAGCAGTGTCGCGAGCGCGTGCAGCGTGGCAGGTTTAGTACTCTCAATGCCATCGTGAAAGAAATACGCAAACCTCTCGCCGTCGTGACGGTGACGTTCTCCCCCGGCCGCTACCTCGGCGCCTTCCTGACCTCGCTGCGCGCGGCCACGGCGCGGGACACGTATGTGGTCCTCGCGGATAACGGATCCACCGACGGCGTGCCGCAGGCCGCAGCCGCGGAACACTCCGGCGTGGAATTCTTCGCCACCGGCGGAAACCTGGGCTACGGTGCCGGAATGAACGCCGGCGCGCGCTACGCCCGCGAGCGCGGCGTGGACGAGGAGTTCTTCCTCATCGCCAACCCGGACGTCACCTTCAACCCTGGCTCCCTGGACGAGCTCATTGAGTGCGCTCAGCGTCACCCGGAGGCTGCGGCGGTGGGACCGCGCATCGTGGAGCCCGACGGCACCAACTACCCCTCGGCGCGCGCCGTGCCGACCCTGGCCACCGGCATCGGGCACGCCTTGCTGGGCTCGGTGTGGCCCTCCAACCCGTGGTCGACGGCCTACCGCGACGACGCTGACATGGACACCGAGCGCCCCGCGGGCTGGCTCTCCGGCTCCTGCCTCTTGGTGCGCTGGGAGGCCTTCGAGCAGATTGGCGGCTTTGACGAGCGCTACTTCATGTACCTGGAAGACGTGGACCTAGGAGACCGCTTCACCCGCGCTGGTTGGGACAACATCTTTTGCCCGACTGCGGAAATTACCCACGCCAAGGGACATTCCACCCAGGCGCACCGCGGCGCGATGCTGCGCGCCCACCATGATTCGGCCTACCGCTTCCAGGCGGACCGGCATCCGCGGTGGTTCGAGGCGCCGCTACGCGCGGCCCTGTGGCTGGGCCTGCGGCTGCGCGGCGTGGCGGTTAGCGCGTGCCGCGACCGCTCCTAGGGCCGTGTGGCGGATACACTAAGCCTGATTTATCAGTAAGAGTTAAAGGAACGCAGAGACACTATGACTGATGCAGCACCCCAGTGGGGTTCCACGGCAGATGCCGTGATTCTGGTCGGTGGCCGCGGCACCCGCCTGCGCCCGCTGACGATTGGTACGCCGAAGCCGATGCTGCCGACGGCGAACTACCCCTTCCTGCAGCACCTTTTGGCCCGCATCAAGGACGCCGGAATTGAGCACGTGGTGCTGTCTACGTCCTTCAAGGCGGAGGTCTTTGAGGAGTACTTCGGCGACGGCTCCGACTTGGGCCTGGAGATTGAATACGTGGTGGAGGAGACCGCGCTGGGTACCGGCGGCGGAATCCGCAACGTCTACGACAAGCTGCGCCACGACGCCGTTATGGTCTTCAACGGCGACGTCCTGTCCGGCATGGACCTCAACGGCATCTTGGACACGCACCACGCCAAGGATGCGGACGTGACGATGCACCTGCTCAACGTGGCGGACCCCCGCGCGTTTGGTTGCGTGCCGACGGATTCCAACGGCCGCGTGACCGCCTTCTTGGAGAAGACCGAGGATCCGCCGACGAACCAGATCAACGCCGGCTGCTACGTGTTCAAGCGCGAGGTCATCGAGACCATTCCGGCAGACCGCGTGGTCTCCGTGGAGCGCGAGACCTTCCCGCAGCTGCTGGAGTCCGGCCGCCTCGTGGTGGGCCACGTGGACAACTCCTACTGGCGCGACATGGGCCGCCCGGATGACTTCGTGCGCGGTTCCTCTGACCTTGTGCGTGGCATCGCCCACTCGCCGCTGCTGGCGGGCCGCACCGGCGAGTCCGTGGTGGATGAGTCCGCCGGTATCGCCGGCGGCGTGCTCCTGCTCTCCGGCACTGCGGTGGGTCGCGGCTCCGAGATCGGCGCGGGCTCGCGCCTGGATGGCACCGTGGTCTTCGACGGTGTGAAGATTGAGCCGGGGGCGATCATTAGCAACTCCATCATCGCCTCGGGCGCGCACATCGGCGCCAACGCCCACATCGACAACTGTGTGATTGGCGAAGGCGCGACCATCGGCGCGCGCTGCGAACTGCAGGGCGGCATGCGCGTCTTCCCGGGTGTGAGCATCCCGGATGCGGGCGTGCGTTTTAGCTCGGACGCTTAAGCGCCGAGTGCGGCATCGACGTAGCTAGCCGGTCCGGCCTGCCGGCAGGCAGGCAGGGGCGCCGAGGGAGGACAGCTTCCTTCGGCGCCTTTTTGTCGTTTCTTGTTGCTTCTACGTTCTTGCCGCCATGTGCCGCGTGGTGTGTGAGGGATCCACGAGATCTCTGTGCTTGGGTGGCGACACGCCGAGGAAACCTTGGAATTGTTCACAGGGTTAAGGGGTGCCACTACATGTAGTACCCCCTACGTTCACCCCCGCAGGGTGGGTTGTGTGACTGGTGTGAAAATTGGGGATCGTGTGCTGCGTTTTTGTCGAGTTCGCGGAGAAATCACTCGGGACAGGTTGACGATATTTAGTGATCCGGTGTGAAATGACATCAGTGTAATCAACGGCACGGCGGGCACGGCACCAGAAGTAATTCTCGGTGTAGGGTCGGTGCCACCGACTAAGAGAGAAACGACCTCGGAGAAAGGAAGCGGCGTGGACAATAAATCGAATAACAGCGCTATTCTCCGTGGCGGTGCTGCTGCAGAGATGTCGCTCGATGAACTCTTTGGTGCCGTCGAGCAGGAGTGGCAAGACCAGGCGCTGTGCGCCCAGACGGATCCGGAAGCCTTTTTCCCAGAAAAGGGCGGCTCAACCCGTGAGGCCAAGCGTATTTGCCAGGCCTGCGCGGTGCGCGATGAATGCTTGGAGTATGCGCTCGAGCACGATGAGCGCTTCGGTATCTGGGGCGGTCTTTCGGACCGTGAGCGCCGCCGCCTGAAGCGGGAAATCAGCTAGTTCTGAAGAATCCTTCTCCCCGTCGTGGTGCTCATCAGCCTTCTGTATGTGTAGCGAGGCTGGTGGGGTACTGTGACGGGGAGATTTTTATGTCTTACCAGCTAAAGCGCGGGTCAATATCCTCCGGGTCGAGGTTGAGGTAGTTAGCCACCAGGGCGGTAAGCACGGTGGAGAGGAGCTCTTCTCGCTCGCGGGCCGAGCGCACCCGCTCTTCCACGGGCATGCGGAAGATGACTAGGCGGGCGCGGGTGGGCTGGCCGTGAGAATCCACGCCGGCAGGCACGATGCGCCCGAGTGGTACGGGGCCATCCGCGATGATCTCGTCCGGCAGCACAGTCATGTCCACGGACAGGCGCATGCGGGGCACCGTATCCACCGCCAGATCTAGGCCGGCGAGCTGTTCCGCGAAGGAGTTCTGGATGGGGGCGTAGGCCTCCAAGACCGCCATATCGAAGCGCTCAGCGGCGCTGCGGTAGCGCGGGGTGGCCTGCGGCAGCAGCGGCCCGCGGGCGCCGTGGCCGTGGCGGTGGCGGGCCGGGCGGATGTGCGGGCGGGGAGCGTTCATGCGGCTAAGTCTAAAGCGCGGACGCGGGGCGAAAGGCGCAGACTCGCCGCGCAGGACTATTCAAATCTCAAGTTAGGGTTTAGACTTGGGCGCGTGACTTCCTCCCGCCATTGCTCTCGCCCCGGCTGCGGCCGTCCCGCCGTGGCAACGTTGACGTACGCCTATGCCCAGCAGACTGCTGTGGTCGGTCCGCTTTCTGAGGAAGCTGACCCACACAGCTGGGATCTGTGTGAGAAGCACAGCGAGCGCATCACTGCGCCGCAGGGCTGGGAGATGGTGCGCGTGGACCGCATCGAGCTGGATGAGGACGATGACCTCACCGCCTTGGCGGAGGCCGTGAAGGAGGCCGGCCGCGTGACCACTGGGCTCGTCGACGATTCGACGACGGGTTCTGGTGCCGATCCCATTGATTACGCTGCCACCTTCGACGGCGCGGATCCCCGCAATTCCAACCACCCGGTCTTCCGCACGCGCCGCGTGCACGACGCCCGGCAGCGCCGACGCGCACATCTTACGGTGGTGCCCGACGTAGAGTAGCCGGGTACGCGGGTATGCTTGTGGTCTATGCGAACTCGTGAACAGCTCAATGCAGTGATCAAGGCCTATGACGTCCGTGGCGTCGTGGGCGAGGACATCGATGAAGCCTTTGTGCGGGATACCGGCGCGGCCTACGCTGCCATCCTCCGCGGTGAGGGCGAGACCACCCTAGCCGTGGGCCACGACATGCGCCCGTCCTCCCCGGACCTGGCGGCGGCTTTCGCTGAAGGCGCTGCGGCGCAGGGCATCAACGTCATCCAGTTGGGCCTGACCTCCACGGACGAACTCTACTTTGCAGCCGGCAACCTGAACTGTGCTGGCGCAATGTTCACCGCTTCCCACAACCCTGCCAAGTACAACGGCATCAAGCTGTGCCGCGCGGGTGCGGTGCCGGTGGGGCAGGAGACCGGCCTGGAGCAGATCAAGGACATGCTGATCGACGGCACGCCGGCCTTTGATGGCGAGCCGGGGACCGTCACTGAGCGCGAGGTGCTGCCGGATTACGCGGCATTCCTGCGAGGCTTGGTGCCGCTGGAGCAGTCCCGCCCGCTCGTCGTCGCGGTGGATGCCGCGAACGGCATGGGCGGCCACACCGTCCCGGCCGTATTTGAGGGCCTGCCTTTCGACGTGCGTGATTTGTACTTCGAGCTGGACGGCACCTTCCCCAACCACGAGGCCAACCCGCTGGACCCGAAGAACCTGGTGGACCTGCAGAAGTTCGTGGTGGAGCAGAAGGCGGACATCGGCCTGGCCTTCGACGGCGACGCCGACCGCTGCTTCGTGGTGGATGAGAAGGGGCAGCCGGTGTCCCCGTCCGCCATCTGCGCGCTGGTGGCGGAGCGCTACCTGGATAAGTTCCCGGGCGCCACCGTCATCCACAACCTGATTACCTCGAAGACGGTTCCGGAGCTCATCGCGGAGAAGGGCGGCAAGGCCGTGCGCACCCGCGTGGGTCACTCCTTCATCAAGGCCCAGATGGCCAAGGAGAAGGCGGTCTTCGGTGGCGAGCACTCCGCTCACTACTACTTCCAGGAGTTCTGGAACGCGGACTCCGGCATGCTCGCCGCCATGCACGTGCTGGCTGCACTGGGTGAGCAGGACAAGCCGCTGAGCGAGCTCATGGCGCAGTACTCGCGCTACGAGGCCTCGGGAGAGATCAACTCCACGGTAGAGGACCAGAAGGCCACCACGCAGCGCGTGCTGGATGAGCTGGCGGACAAGATTGAGTCCGTCGACGAGCTTGATGGCGTGACCGTACAGCTCAAGGACACCGACGCATGGTTCAACGTCCGCGCTTCCAATACGGAGCCGCTGCTGCGCCTCAACGTCGAGGCCAAGACGGAGGACGAGGTCCAGGCAATCGTGGACGAGGTCCTCGGCATCATCCGCGCCTAGAGAAACTCACTCAACGCGCAAGCGGGCGCGGGGAGAAGCGTAAGTGCTTTCTCCCCGCGCCCGCTGTGTCTGTGCCGACTGCGCCAGTGAAGCACCGGTGAGGTGCCAGTGAGGCGCTGAGCGTGCGCTTTAGCCGCGCGAGTTGAGAACCATCTCTTCCCACTCGACGAACTTCTTGCGCTCGCGGCCCTCGGCCTCACCCAGGGCGCGCTCGGCGGCGTCCAGCTTCTTCCAGCCCTCCCAGGTCAGGTGCTCCAGGCCCTTGGACTCGAAGAGCTCGACGATGTCCTCCTCGCGCTCGTGAGAGAGGTTGCCCGCTTCGTTGTCCTCCAGCAGCATGGCGATGGTCTCGTTGGCGTCGGACTTGGTGTTGCCGATGAGGCCCACCGGGCCGCGCTTGATCCAGCCGGTGGTGTAGAGGCCGCTGACTACGTTGCCGTCCAGGTCAATGACGTGGCCGCCGTCGTTGTTGATGACGTTCTTCTCGGTGTTGAAGGGCACGCCCTCAATGGCGTCGGACCGGTAGCCCACGGCCAGGTAGACCGCCTGTGCCGGCCACTCGGTGAACTTGCCGGTGCCGGACACGGAGCCGTCGCCGTTGAGCGCGGTGCGCTCGGTCTTGACGGCCGTGACCTTGCCGTTCTCACCGATGAACTCCACCGGCTGCTCGAAGAGGTGGATCTGCAGGGTGTGCGGTGCGTCCTTGGGTTCGCGAATGGCGTAGCCCTCCAGCGTCTGGCAGACCAAGTCGCAGGACTTGGCTTCTTCGCGGGCCTTGAGGGAGGCCTCGTCGTAGTCGATGTCCTCCGGGTCCACCACCACGTTGATGGTCGGGGAGTGGTCGAGCTCCTTGAGCTCCAGTGGGGTGAACTTGGCCTGCGCCGGGCCGCGGCGGCCGAAGACTCGCACGGTGGTGGCCTGGTTCTTGGCCAGGGACTCGTAGACGTTATCCGAGATCTCGGTGGATTCCTTGAGCTCGTCGCCAGTCTTGGCCAGGATGCGGGCCACGTCCAGGCCCACGTTGCCCACGCCGATGACGGCTACTTCCTTAGCGGAGAGGTCCCAGGAGCGCTCGAAGCGTGGGTTGCCGTCGTAGAAGCCGACGAACTCGCCCGCACCGTGGATGCCCTCGAGGTCGGAGCCCGGGATCTGCATGCCGCGGTCTGCTACGGCGCCGGTGGCAAAGACGATGGCGTCGTAGTATTCCTCCAGTTCGGAGACGGTGACGTCGCGGCCAACGGTGATGTTGGACAGCAGGCGGATCTGCTCGGTGTCGAGCACGCGGTGCAGGGAGTTAACAATGCCCTTGATGCGCGGGTGGTCCGGGGCCACGCCGTAGCGGATGAGGCCGAAGGGGGCCGGCATCTGCTCGATGAGATCGATCTCAACGTTGCCGCCGGTCTTCTTCACCAGGATGTCGGAGGCGTAGATGCCGGCCGGGCTGGCGCTGATGACGGCTACTTTCAGGGGCTGCTGAGTCATGATGACCTTTCGGAGTGGAGTGCTAACTAACGAAAGTTTAGTTCTTTAAAGAGCGTGGGCTTCATTGAACCGGTTAGTCTGGTGTCTGAGCAACTTTTTCTAATTACATTCGGGAATCATTGTGGCATAGACGCAGCGTGCTTTGCATATTCCACTGCAAATAAAAAAGACTGCTTTGTCTGTTTCGTCTAGACCGGTAGGTTTTCAGTATCCAACGAAAGGCAGCAGACTATGACCACCGCCACACAGCGAAAGCTGCGCGCGAAGAAGCCGGAAGGCCAGTGGAAGATCGACGGCACCACACCGCTCAACGCTGACGAGGAGATCAAGCAGGCGGACGAGGCCCTCGCCGTGCGCCAGCGCGTGATCGACATCTACTCCAAGGAGGGATTTTCCTCCATCCCCGCAGAAGACCTGGCCCCGCGCTTTAAGTGGCTGGGACTGTACACCCAGCGCAACCAGAACCTGGGCGGGGAGATGACCTCCAAGCTCACCAACGCTGAGCTGCAGGATGAGTACTTCATGATGCGCGTGCGCTTCGACGGCGGCCGCGCCGATCCGGCGAAGCTGCGCGCGGTGGGGGAGATTTCCCGGGATTATGCCCGCTCTACCGCGGACTTCACCGACCGCCAGAACATCCAGCTGCACTGGATCGAAATTGAGAACGTCCCCGCCATCTGGGAGAAGCTGCGCTCCGTTGGCCTGGATACCCTGCTGGGCTGCGGCGACGTTCCCCGCGTCATTCTTGGTTCCCCCGTGGCGGGCGTGGCTGCCGATGAGATCATTGACGCCACCCCGGCCATCGAGGAGATCAAGAACAACTATCTTCCGCGCGAGGAGTTCCACAACCTCCCGCGCAAGTTCAAGACCGCCATTTCCGGCAATGCCCGCCAGGACGTCACGCACGAGATTCAGGACATCGCCTTCGTCGGCGCCGAGCACCCTGAGTACGGCCCGGGTTTTGACTGCTTCGTGGGCGGCGGCCTGTCCACCAACCCAATGCTCTCGCAGTCCCTGGGAGCCTGGATCCCGCTTGAGCGCGTCCCGGAGGTCTGGGCCGGCGTGGCCCGCATCTTCCGCGATTACGGCTTCCGCCGCAACCGCAACCGCGCCCGCCTGAAGTTCCTGGTGGCGCAGTGGGGCAT
The DNA here is from genome assembly GCF_046717785.1 of Corynebacterium tardum. NCBI lineage: Bacteria > Bacillati > Actinomycetota > Actinomycetes > Mycobacteriales > Corynebacteriaceae > Corynebacterium > Corynebacterium tardum. The sequence goes on from NZ_CP177104.1 coordinate 722,389, forward strand.
TGAGAAGTTCCGAAAGGCTCTGGAGGAGGAATACCTGGAGGAGCCGCTTCTCGACGGCACCCCGCTCCCCGTCGCCCCCGGTACCCGCGATCACCTGGGCGTGCACCGCCAGCAGGACGGCAAGTTTTACGTCGGCGTCAAGCCCACCGTGGGCCATGCCACCGGCGAGCAGCTCATTGCCATCGCCGACGTGGCCGAGAAGTTCGGCATCACTCGCATCCGCACCACCCCGATGAAGGAGCTGCTCTTCCTTGACGTGGAGGAAGAGGACATTCCGGCGCTCTCCCGCGCGCTGGATGAGACCGGCCTGTATTCCCAGCCTTCCGAGTTCCGCCGCGGCGTCATTTCCTGCACCGGCCTGGAGTTCTGCAAGCTGGCGCACGTGACCACCAAAGCCCGTGCCATCGAGCTCGTCGACATCCTGGAGGACACCTTGGGTGACCTCGATGTCCCGATCTCCATCGCGCTCAACGGCTGCCCCAACGCCTGCGCGCGCTCGCAGGTCTCCGATATCGGACTCAAGGGCCAGATCGTCACCGACGCCGACGGCAACCGCGTGGAAGGCTTCCAGGTGCACCTCGGCGGCGCGCTCGGCCTCTCTCCGGACTGGGGCCGGAAGCTGCGCGGCCACAAGGTGGTGGCTGACGAAGTTCCGGACTACGTCATCCGCCTGGTCAACAAGTACAAGGAGCAGCGCGAGGACGGCGAGCAGTTCCGCCACTGGGTCCTGCGTGCCGACGACGAGGATCTCCAGTGAATTTCCGCCGCACCCCCAACCCGAACCGCAACCACCCGGCCTACTGCCCCTATTGCGCCGGCACTGACCTCTTCCCGGATGAGGAAGACGACTTTGCCTGGAAGTGCCAGGAGTGCCTGCGCATCTTCTCGCTGCGCTTCCACGGCCAGGACGACGCCCCCGTGGCCCCCGCGCCGGCGGTATCCGCCAACGAGGCGCTCAAGCGCTCCCTGGCTCGGCGCGGGCATTCCACCGCGCCCCAGGCTCACCAAGCCCCCGAAACCCCCGAGGCCTAAGCACTGTATTTGAGGAAGGCCACCATGACCGCACTGATTACCCTGTCGCACGGCTCGCGCCACCCGGAGGCGGCAGCGAGCGTGGAGGCGTTAACCCGCGCCGCCGGCGAGGAAGCCGGCGTTCCGGCCGCCGCCGCGCATCTAGAATTCTCCTCCCCAGCGCTGGGGGCCGCGGCCTGCGACCTCGCCGCGCAGGGCGTGCGCGAAGCCGTGGTCGTGCCTCTGTTGTTCACTGAGGGATACCACCAGCGCGTCGATGTCCCCGCCGCACTGAAAAGCGCTGCCGCCGAGTCCGGCCTTACCCTGCACCGCGCCCGCGGCCTGGGAACCGGCGAGGACATGGCCCAGCTGCTGGCGCAGCGGGTCCCGGCCGGAGCACAGAAGGTCGTGGTCTACTCTGTCGGCTCCTCCGATGCGCGCGCCAACGCCGTCGTGGCCCAACTTGCCCGCCGCGTGGGCGAGCTGACCGGCTGCGCCGCCGAGGTGTCCTTCGCCACGCAGCCAGCACCGGCCGCCCTCACTGACACTGCCACTGCGCACGAAGCAGCCCACGGAGAAGGCGCTACCCGTGAGGTGGTCGTGCCCTTGTTCGTCAGCCCCGGGCTGTTGTTGGATCGCCTCACCACGGCCTCTGACGACGATGACTCCTGCCCGCACCGTACGGTGCTGCCCCCGCTGGGGGAGGCCCTGGCGGGAATTGTGGCCCGACGCTTCGAGGAGGTGGCGCATGCGTAGCCTCATCCTCATTGCCCTTGCGGGTGCCGCGGCCCAGCTTGTCGACGGCGGCATTGGCATGGGCTTCGGCGTAACCTCCACGACGATTCTGCTGCTCGCCGGCCTAGGCCCGGCGACGGCCTCGGCCGTGGTCCACACCTCGGAGCTGGGCACCACACTGGTCTCAGGCATTAGCCACTGGCGTTTTGGCAACGTGCATTGGCCCACCGTTCTCAAGCTTGGCGTGCCCGGCGGGCTTTCCGCGTTTCTGGGCGCGACGGTGCTCTCAAGTCTCTCCCTGGAGGCCGCGGCGCCCGTGACGTCTGCCATCCTCATCGTCATGGGCCTGAACCTGGTGTGGCGCTTTTCTCGCTTGCGCCCGCGTTCTGAGTCGGCTTCCCGAAGGGCGCATTCCACCCCGTTCCTCGCCGGTCTGGGCATGGTCGGCGGCTTCATTGATGCCTCCGGTGGCGGCGGCTGGGGCCCGATTTCGACCTCGACGCTGCTGGCGGTGGGCCGCGAGCAGCCCCGGCGCATTGTCGGCACGGTCAACACCGCGGAGTTCCTCGTCACATTCGGCGCGACGGCAGGATTCATCGTGGGCCTGTGGGACGAGATCGTGGCGAACGCGGCGGCGGTAGCAGCACTACTCATCGGCGGCACCATCACCGCACCCGTGGCAGCGTGGCTTATCTCCCGCATCAATCCCACCCTGTTGGGCGGGTTCGTGGGCACCGCCATCGTGGCGCTCAACGTGCCGCGGGCGCTGGGCTGGCTGCTGCCGCACGCGGCGATTGTGGGCCTGCAGGTAGCCGTGCTGGTGGCGGGCGTCGGCCTCACCGTGTGGGCAACGCGGCGCCGCAAGCGCTTAGAAAAGCTCTCGGAAGAGCAGGAGGGGAGTGCGCAAGCACAGCCGGGGACCGCGCGGGAGCGCGGCGGCCAGCACGGCGGCAGCCGAGTCGTCTCCTCGACCGAGCCGAGCTCTCCTGCCGAGGCGAACGCTGCTGACCAGACGGCACCCGTCACCGCTGGCAGACGGAGCTAGAGCCCGGCGACGTCACCAATCACAATGACCGCTGGGGGCTTTACCGCATTATCCTCCATCGTGGCGCCGAGCTGGGCCAGCTCGCAGCTAAAGGTGCGCTCGCCATCCAGGGAGCCTTCTTGGATGATGCGGACGGGGGTGCGGGGGTCCCGGGAGGCGTCGATCAGCGCCGCGGCAATGGCGCCGGCATTCTTTACTCCCATGATGACGGAGAGGGTCGCCCCGGAGCGCGCCAGCGCTGCCCAATCCACCAGGGACTTGGGGTGCCCGGGAGGCAGGTGGCCAGAGACCACCGTGAAGGCGTGCACCATCCCGCGGTGGGTAACCGGCGTGCCCGCCAGCGCCGGGACCGCCACCGCCGAGGTCACCCCGGGGACGACCTCCACGGGCACGCCGGCCTGAGCCAGCGCGGTGAGCTCCTCAAAGCCGCGCCCGAACACGTACGGGTCCCCGCCCTTGAGGCGCACCACCCGGCGCCCGGCCAGAGCATGGTCGATGAGAATCTCGTTGATACGCTCCTGGGCCACTTGCCTGCCGTAGGGGATCTTGGAGACGTCGATAAGCTCCTTGGCGTCAACGTCACACAACTTATCCAGCTGCGCGGTGGGGCCCAGGTGATCCGCCACGATGACCTCCGCGGACTGCAGCGCGCGCTGTCCACGCACCGTGATGAGATCCCAGGCGCCCGGGCCGCCGCCGACGAGGATGACCGGATGAATGCTCATGACCATTCATCCTAGCTATGCTCGGGCCTATGACTTCCTACGACCCCGAAACCGTCCGCTTCTTCGACGCCGCACACGAAGGCGCCCAAGCCCGGCTCGTGGCCGCGGCGGTTCCAGCCCTGGCCCGTGCGGTGGGTGGCATGCAGCCGCGCAGCCTTGTCGTGCTCGCCGCCGATCAAGTGGCTCGGGCCGCCGCCCACGTGGCCGCGGGCCTCGCAGAGCCGGCTGAGGTCCCCGTGGTCGTCGCCGAGTCCCTGCCCCGCTTCACCGGTGCACTTGATGTCGTCGTGGCAGTCGGGGAGAGCCCCTGGCTCGAGCGCGCCCTCGTCACCGCAGACCGCCGGGGTGCCACCACCGTCCTCGTCGGGAGCGTGGAGGAACCGCCAGAGGACACCTTCGTCATCGACACCTTGCCCACCACGCAGGGCCGCTCCCCAGTGCGCGACATCGCCGCGCTGCACGCAGTACATGCTGTGCTCTCTGAGGACCCTGAGTTGGTGGCGCGCCGCCTGGAGGACGTGGCGGACGCGGTGGACCGGGAAATCGAGGCACTTTCCCCGCAGCGAGATTCCACAACGAATCCGGGACGCGCCCTGCGCGAATTCACCGAAGGCGGGCACGTGGTGCACAGCAGCGGGCCGGATGCCTATTTATTCTCCGAGGAGCGCACGCGCGTATCTCTGGGAGCGCTGGTCGCGCGGATGGCCGGCGCGGTGTGGGCGGCCCATGGGCTGGGCGGAACCGTCGTGGACGCCGAGGGGCTGGGTCCACTCGTGGAGAACGCTCCCCGCGACATCTTCTATGATCCGTTCGAATCCGAGGAGCCTTTGGTACCCTTGAAAATTGTTTTATGGGGACAGGAGGAGGCGAACTTGCCCCATTCTTTCGCTGCGGCGAGCGCCGACCCCGAGTCCGGTGATCTGGCCCGCGCGCTGCAGCTCATCACGCGGAGTTACGCCGCGACCGCCTATGACGTGAAATAGAGGTTTTCTATGCAGTTGCTTGCCAGTGCCACCCGCAATTACTCCTGGGGCTCGCGCACGTTGATCCCGTCCCTGCTGGGACAGCCGGAGTCCGACAGCCCCGTGGCGGAGCTGTGGTTCGGTGCCCACCCCGCCGACCCGTCCACCGTGGACGGCACGCGCCTCGATGACATCATCGCGGCGGACCCGGAAGGTCAGATCGGTGCCCGGGTTTCCGGCGAATACGGCTCGCGCCTGCCGTTCCTGCTCAAGATCCTGGCCGCTGCGGAGCCGCTGTCTTTGCAGGCGCACCCCTCCAAGGCGCAGGCGGAGGAAGGGTTTGCCCGCGAGAACGAGGCCGGGATTGAGCTGACGGCCTCGAACCGCAACTACAAGGATGACAACCACAAGCCGGAGCTCATCGTGGCCCTCACAGAGTTCTATGCCATGGCCGGCTTCCGCCCGCTGGAGCAGACCCGCCGCCTCTTCGCGGCGCTGGAGTGCGAGGAGCTCAACCACTACGAGGGCATGCTGGCCGACGATCCCGCGGCCGAGGGCGACAACCTTCGCGCGCTGTTTACCACCTGGATCACCATCCCCGGTGCCAAGCGCAAGGAGCTCATCGCTGCCATCGTGGCCGCCGGCGAACGCCTGCAGGCGCGCGGCGCCGACGAAGAGTGGATGGGCACCGTGATGGGCACGGTGGCTAAGCTCAATGAGCAGTACCCGGGAGACATCGGCGTGCTCGGCGCACTCCTGCTCAACCACGTGGTGCTGCAGCCGGGCGAGGCCGTTTACCTCGACGCCGGCCAGCTGCATGCCTACGTCTCCGGTCTCGGCGTGGAGATCATGGCGAACTCCGACAACGTCCTGCGCGGCGGATTGACCCCGAAGTTCGTGGACGTCCCCGAGCTGGTCAAGGTCCTGACCTATTCCGCCGCCGCGGACCCGCGCGTGCCGCAGGAGGATAAATCCGCCGCGGAGGCCGCGCACGGTGCGCAGGCATGGTCCTACCCGGTGCCCATCGACGAGTTCGCGCTTGACCGCGTGGAGCTCGCCGGAGAGGAGTCCCTCGACGTGGACTTCGACGGCCCCGTCATCGTGCTGTGCACCGGGGGCGCAGCGAACCTGCGCAACTCCGCCGGCGAATCCGTGGACCTGACCGCGGGCCACGCGGCGTGGTTGCCCGCGAACGATCCCGCAGCGACGGTCACCGCCGCCGGCGCGGATTCCGCGCAGGTCTTCATCGCGCGCGTCTAAGAAGAAGGCGCCGAAGAAGAAAGTAAACGAGAAGGGCTCCCCGCAGAAACGATACGGGGAGCCCTTTGGGCTTATTCAGTGAGGCTATTCAGTAGGTTCCAGTCCGGTGGGAGCGGCCGCAGTTGGTGCTTCGGGAGTCGGTGCCTCATTGGACTTGGAGGCCTGGGAGTCGCTCCCAGACTCCTCGCTCGGCGCGGTGAACTGCGCAAGCTCCGGCAACCCGTCAGGAGCCAGGGCCGCGGCGGCTGGTGCAGCGACGGGGGACGGTGTGCTCTGCGGGGCGGCGTTCGCGGCCGGTTGAGACTGCGCAGAAGGCTGCGTGTTCGGCTGCGAGTCGTTGTTGGCAGGGCCAATCGGCTCGTTCTGTGGCTCCTGCTGGGGGCTGGGGGCCGGCGCTGCGGAGTTACCCTCCGGGGTGGAGGGCTCCACGTTTCCAGCGGAGTCATCAGACTTGTTGTGGTTGTTGCTCTCGGTCGGCTCGTTCGGTCCAGTCTGCGTAGCCGGCGCGGAGGTGGACGGCGGGCCAGACGGCGTGCTCGGCGCCGGCGTGGTCGTGCCCAGAGTTCCCGGCTGGGGTTGCTGGTTCTGCTGATTCTGCTGGTTCTGCTGAGCAGTCGGACTCTGCGGGGCCTGCTGGTTTTGCTGGCCCTGCTGCCAGTTCTGCTGCAGGGAGGAGACGTTATCTGGGCGGTAGATGGCCGTCGGTTCCGCCGGCTCCGTGCGGTCGAACACCGCGTTGGGTGCTAGGTACGGATCGTTAACGATTCCTGCGTTGCCGCCGGCCGCCAGAGTGGAGTTCTGGGAGGTCTTAGGCTCCGGCGTCGTCGACGTCGTGGTGTAGGTGTGCTGTGAGGACGTGGTCGAGCGAGTGGTCGAGGAATCCTTCGCCTCAGTGGAGGCCTGCTCCGCCACGACGACGGGAGAAGAGGGCGCGCTCATGCGCCACACGATGACCCCTAGGGCCAGCGCGCAGAGGAGACCTACTGCCACGAACGTCATCATGCGGCGAGTAGAGCTGGTCATGGCACATCTCCTTTCTGCGGGCCAAAGGTCACAAGTCGATAACAACGATAGCACGAATGTCAACAAAATCTACGGTTCACCATGTAATCCTCGCGTTGACACAGCCGGGGCACAGGGATTTGGCAGATTTATGCGTGCGGGCAGAACCTGCTAAGAGGGCGTGTGCGGGGCGCTGCGCAGAGGGCTGAGGGGAGCTCGAGGTGGAGGGGCCGCGTGGAGAGGAGTAAAGAATGGTAGTAATTGGTTGAGATACCGCGCTTGCTTTCCAGGTGGACCAACACTTCCGATAACTAAGGAGAAACCAATGAGCTCATGGGATGAGGACATCTTCAGCGACGAGGCCGTCGTCGAATTTCTTGACGAACTCGCAGACTTGGACGACGAAGCCGTCGCCGCCGTGGAGGATGCCTGCGCGCTGGCCGTTTCCGGTGAGGAGCAGGGCGACGAGGAGCGCCGCATCGCGCTTGCCGCCGCTACCATCGCCGCCATCTGGAGCGGTGCGCCGTTCAGCGCCGGCGACGTGGTGGAGGACTACCCCTTCATCCGTGACCTGGCGGGGTCCGGCAGTGAGACGCTCAATGAACACGCGCTCGAGCTGCTGGAGAGCGTGGAGGAAGACTACGACCTTGAGGCCTTCATCGAGGCGCTGTCCTAGAAGAGCCCCTGAGGATTCCACAAGGAGACCGACGGAGCCCACGCAGGGCGCGGAGTACACGCACGGGTATGCTCGGCGGCCCGGGCTGCTGTCAAGCCCCCGCGGAACCCCACCAGAACGAGGCTAAACACACGCATGCTGATCAGTATTGAAGGAATCGACGGCGCCGGAAAGAACACCGTCACCCAGCGCCTGCGCCGCGAAGTCGACTGCCCGGTCGAGGTCCTAGGCTTTCCCCGCTACGAGGACTCGGTCCACGCGCAACTGGCGCAGGAGGCGCTCTACGGGCGCATGGGGGACCTCACCGATTCGGCCTACGGCATGGCTACGCTCTTTGCCCTCGACCGTTTGGGTGCCAAGCAGCAGCTGGAGGAGGCCGCGGCGAGCAAAGACTCCCTGCTCATCTTGGACCGATACGTGGCCTCTAATGCCGCCTACTCCGCCGCCCGCGTGGGCGAGGAGTCCGTGGTGGACTGGGTGTATGACCTAGAGTTCGGGCGCTTCGGGCTGCCGGTGCCGCAGCTGCAGATTTTCCTCGACACGGACGTCGAGGAGGCGGGGCGGCGCGCGGTGAGCCGAGCGGCCGAGAACGAAAACCGCACGCGCGACCGCTACGAGCGCGACGCCGGGCTGCAGGCGCGCACGGCAGCCGCGTACCGGCGCTTGGCGGCCCAGCAGTGGGCGGGGCAGTGGATCGCCACCGCCGATGCCGATATGATTATCCAATCAGTCAAGGATCTCCTGGCGGGGTCCCTGCAGGTCAACAACTAGGAGAACAGCAACGTGGCACCGAAAATCTTGGTCGTGGATGATGACCCGGCAATTGCCGAAATGCTCACCATCGTGCTGGAAGCAGAGGGCCTTGACCCCATTGCCGTCAATGATGGCAATGAGGCCATCCCTGCCTTTCGTGAACACGACCCGGATCTGATTCTGCTGGACCTCATGCTCCCGGGCATGAACGGCGTGGACATTTGCCGCGCCATCCGCACCGAATCCTCCGTGCCGATTGTGATGCTCACCGCCAAGACGGACACCGTGGACGTGGTGCTGGGCCTGGAATCCGGCGCGGATGATTACATCACCAAGCCCTTCAAGCCCAAGGAGCTCATTGCTCGTATCCGTGCCCGCCTGCGCCGCACGGAGTCCACGTCGAGCGAGATGATCGAGGTGGGCGACCTGCTGATCGACGTCCCAGAGCACACCGTCACCCGCAAGGGCGGCGGGGAGATTTCGCTGACGCCGCTGGAGTTTGACCTGCTACTGGAGATGGCGCGCAAGCCCGGCCAGGTCCACACGCGCGAAGCGCTACTGGAATCCGTCTGGGGCTACCGCCACGCGTCGGATACGCGCTTGGTGAACGTGCACGTGCAGCGCCTGCGCGCCAAGATCGAGCACGACCCCGAAGACCCGCACATCGTGCTGACTGTGCGCGGCGTGGGCTACAAGACCGGAAAAGTCGGCGAGTAAAGGACTGCCGTTATCTTTGGATGGTTAAGGCGGGTACAGGGGACCGTCGCTGAGCGCTGGCGCACCTCCCTGCAGACACGCGTCATTGGCATGATTCTGGTGGCCTCCGCGGTGGTCATGTTGATTTTGGCGTATGCCTTGGTCTCCGTGCTCACCCAGCGCCTGGTGAGCCAGAAGGAGGACGCCGCGTTCCAGGAGCTGGAGCGCGCCCGTGTGGCCGTGGAGCAGCAGATCGATGCGACCGGTACCGCGAACTCCACGCAGGTGCGCATCAACTCCGCCCGCGCTGCCTTGGGGCAGATGTCCGCCCAGCAAAACGACGCGCAGGCGGCCTATGAGCCGGTGGTGGTCGTTGACAACGGGGATGGCACGGCAACAACCTCCCCGGAGGGCTACCGCATCCCGGAGAGCATGCGTCAGCTGGTGAGCCAGGGTCAGATTGTGCAGCAATACGCCCAGGTGGACCAGCAATCGGGAGCCACGTATAACGCGCTGATGATGGGCACGCCCATCGAGAGCGATATCCCCAATACCCAGGTGTACCTGGTGATGTCCATGGAGTCGGAGGAATCCACCATGGCGCTGATGCGCGGCCTCCTGTCGGCTGCAGGTGTCGTCGTCGTGGTCCTGCTCGTGGGCATTGCCTGGCTGGCCACCCAGCAGGTCATCACCCCGATTCGCTCCGCCTCCCGCATTGCGCAGCGCCTGGCGGCCGGGCACCTGCGCGAGCGCATGGTGGTCAACTCGGACGACGAGATGGGCCGCCTGGCGTCCTCCTTCAATGACATGGCGGACACGTTGTCCCGGCAGATTACCCAGTTGGAGGAGTACGGCGACTTGCAGCGCCAGTTCACCTCCGACGTTTCCCATGAGCTGCGCACGCCTTTGACGACGGTGCGCATGGCTGCCGACGTCATTGCGGCCGACGCCGACGATTTCAGCCCCTACACCAAGCGCTCGACGGAGCTGCTCATCAACGAGCTCGACCGCTTCGAGGAGCTGCTCGCGGACCTGCTGGAGATTTCCCGCCACGACGCCGGCGTGGCGGACCTGTCCACGGCCTCTATCGACATTCGCTCGTGCGTCGACTCGGCCATGAGCCAGGTGGCGCACCTGGCAGGCGAGCTCGGTGTGGAGATCCGCGTCAACGCCCCAGAGGAGCCCGTGTCCGTGGAATGCGATTCCCGCCGTGTCGAGCGCATCCTGCGCAACCTCCTGGCCAACGCCATCGACCACTCGGAGGGAAACCCGGTGACGGTGGACATTGCCGCGACTGACGACGCCGTGGGGATCGCCGTCACCGACTCCGGCGTGGGCCTCAAGGAGGGACAGGAGGAGCTGGTGTTCAACCGCTTCTGGCGTGCGGATTCTTCCCGCAAGCGCCACTCCGGCGGCACCGGCCTGGGCCTGGCCATCGCCCGCGAAGACGCGGTCCTGCACGGCGGCACCCTCGACGCGGTGGGAGAGTTCGGCGTCGGCTCGCGCTTCCGCCTCATCCTGCCGCGCACCCCGGGTGCGACCGTGGAGTCCGAGCCGATTGCCCTGGTCCTGCCCGGAGCGACACTGCCGAAGACCGCCTCCCAGGCAGCGCTTCCGGTGGGAGAAGACGGCGCCACCGTGACGAGCACCGCCGAGGCTGCGACGGCCCCGAACTCGGCAGACGGCTCAGACACGTACCCGGCCGCGAGTGAGCCCGGGGAGGCGTCGGAAAGCACGGCAGCCATCGCGGACGCTGCCGGAATCGTGTGGCCCTCCGAGCGCCAGGGCCGTGGCCCGGTAGCCGAGGAGGCGCCCTTCAACCAGAACAGTGTCCCCGAGTTCGATGAGGAGGCGCAGCGATGACCCGAGCAGTGCACCCTCGGCTGAGGCGTACTACCCGCGGCACTCTGGCCGTGCTCAGCTGTGTCTCCCTGACCGCGCTGGTGGGCTGCTCCACCCTGCCGCACGATACGGACCCGCAGGTCATCGGTTCCTTTGAGCCGCACGACCGCGCGGATGACGCCGTGGTGGAACCGCGCACCAACAGCGAGCCGGACTTGCTGGTTCGTGACTTCTATTCCGCCGCGGCCATCCCCGTGGGCAACTACGCCGCGGCGCGCACTTTTTTGTCCTCGGACATCTCGGAATCGTGGGACCCCACCAGCACGGTGCTGGTCGTGGACTCCCTGGACCTGGTGACCTCCAAGATGGAGGACGGCGAGCTGGAGTATTCCGTGCGCGGCAACATCATTGGCCGCTTGGCCGATGGTGGGGCGTACGTGCCCGATAACTCGCGCCTGGAGGCCACGGTGCGCCTGCGCCAGTTCGACGGCCAGTGGCGCATCACGGACCTGCCTACGGGAGCGGTGATTGAGCGCACCGAGCTGCGCAACCGCTACCGTCCGCAGTCGCTGTACTTCTTTGACTCCACCCAGCGCCTGCTGGTGGCGGACCGCCGCTGGCTTTACAGCGGTAAGGACTCCATCGCCGCGGAGCTGGTCACCCTGCTGCTGCAGGGCCCGTCCTCCGATATTGCGCCGGCGGTGTCCAGCCCGATCCCGAAGGATGCGACCTTCCTGGGCCTCAACGACGGGGTGTACGAATTCGGCGGCATGGCCGGCATGTCCCAAGAGGATCGCCTGAAGTTCGCGGCGCAGCTGGTCTGGACGCTCAACAACGCAGAGGCGGCGAACTCAGTGCGCGCGACCATCGATGGCAGCCCACTCGTCGATGGCATGGAAGAGATGACCATCGATGACTTCGCGGAATTCAACCCCGAGGATTCCGCCCAGACGGTCTCGACCCTCTACGCCGTGAACGAAGGATCGCTGCTGGAGGTTTCGTCCGAGGGCAGCGCCGAGGTGAGCGGATCTGCCGGGCAGATTCACGACATTCAGTCTGCGGACGTCTCCGACGAGGGCGTGGTGGCCGCCGTGCGCAAGCGCTCCGAGGAGGAGTCGCAGCTAGCCATGGGCAAACTGGGGCAGAACCTGGAGAACTCCATTAAGGGCAAGACCCTGGCGCGGCCGACATTTGAAAATAGCGGCCAGGTGGCGTGGACCGTCATCGACGGTGACCGCGTGGTACGGGTGACGCGTTCGCCGGCCACCGGTGAGCTCTCCACCTCCGAGGTGGACATGTCCGAGCTGGAGGACATCGAGGGCGAGATTTCCGTCCTCCGCCTCTCCGCCACGGGTGCGCGCGTAGCCATGATCATCAACGGCAGCATCTACACCGGCGTGGTCGCGCGTGCGACGTCGGGCGAGCGGCGCATCGTCAACGTGCACCGCGTCGGCCCAGAACTGACCGGCTCCGCGCTGTCCCTGGACTGGCAGGCCGATGGATCGCTGCTGGTGGGCACCTCGTCGTCGAATTCCCCGGTGTGGCGCATTGAGCAGGACGGCTCCTCCTCCACGACGCTGCCGACGGGCAATATCACCGCCCCGGTCGTGGCGGTGGCGGCCTCGCCGTCGACGCTTTACGTCACGGACTCCCACGCCCTCTTGCAGCTGCCGGCCGGCGGCTCCTCGTCGTCCTATTGGCGCGAGGTGGATGGCTTGCAGGGCGTGCGCTCGTCCCCCATCGTGGCACGCTAGCCAGCGCTAGAGTGGGGGCATGTCACAGCGGTGGGGGATAGGTGAGGCGGCGGCCTCCCTGGTAGAGCTCATTTTGCCGCGCCCGTGCGCCGGGTGCGGCGGGGAAGCAGAGGCCGGTGAGGCGCTCTGCGCGCGGTGTCAGCAGCTGCTGCGCCGGGTTCCGCATCCGATTGACAGGCCCCGTCCCCTTGGCTTCCCGGCCTGGGCGCTGGGACCGTATTCGGACACGCGCCGGGGGATCATCATTGCGATGAAGGAGCGCGGCAATCGCGCGGTGCGCGCGCATGCGGGGGCGGTAGTGGCGGCGGGGATCGACTTCCTGCGTGCCCGTGGGGAGATTCCGGAGACCGCGGTGCTGGTGCCTGCACCGACGCGGGCGTCCTCCGCCCGGGAAAGGGGCGGCGACCCCGTGACAGCGATGTGCGCGGCAGCGGCTGCGCGCCTGCCCGGCTGGCGGGTGGTACCCGCCCTGGCCACGGCGGAGGGCAGCGCCGACCAGTCGGGGCTCAACGCGGACGAGCGCGCGGACAATATGCGCTCGGCGGTGTTGCTCACCCCGGCCGCGGCACAGCTGCGGGGGAGGCAGGTGCTGCTTGTCGACGACGTCGTGACCACCGGCGCGACCCTGCGCGCCAGCGCGGCGCGAGTGCGGGGTGCCGGGGGTGACGTTGCGGGCGCGATTGTGCTGGCAGATGCCTAAGTGGGGGTCGGTGTGACAGGTTGGTTATGACCAGTGGTAGCATGAGGGGTGTCACAGGGAAGCGGACATGAAGCTTTCATCACAAACTTCTTAAGTCCGCGGAATGTGCAGTCATTCAGTCCCCACGAGTACAGGGAGGCATTGTCCATGTCCCAGCAGACCAACGCTCAGGTCACCATCACCGGCCGTAACGTCGAGGTTCCGGAACACTTCCAGGAGCGCGTCTCCGAAAAGTTGGCCAAGATCGAGCGCCTTGATCCGACTCTGACTTTCTTCCACGTGGAGCTGCAGCACGAGCCGAACCCGCGCCGCGAGTCCGAGGCAGAGCGCCTGCAGATCACCGCCACCGGCAAGGGGCACATCGCCCGTGCTGAGGCGAAGGAAGATTCCTTCTACGCTGCCCTGGAGACCGCCCTGGGCAAGATGGAGCGCTCCCTGCGCAAGGTGAAGGTCCGCCGCGAAAACGTCAAGTCTGGCCACCGCGCCCAGAAGGGCACCGGCGAGATTGCCGCGGAAATGGTCGCCGAGGCTGAAGCCCAGGCCAAGCAGGCCAAGGAAGACCGCTACATCGACCCCTACGCTGAGACCGTCGAGGACGTTCGCCCCGGCCAGATCGTGCGCTTCAAGGAGCACCCGGCCACCCCGATGTCTGTCGACGACGCACTCAGTGAGATGGAGCTGGTGGGTCACGACTTCTTCCTCTTCGTCAATGAGGAAACCAACAAGCCCTCCGTGGTTTACCGCCGCCACGCCTACGACTACGGTCTCATCTCCTTGACTGAGGAGAATGCTGAAGGCTAAAGGCTAGAAGCCATAGGACCCCGCTGCCACGTGTGGCTGGGTCCTCTTTTTGTGCTCGCTCCTAGCGCGTGGGAGAGAAGTACTTAGCCGTTGAGCCGGTTGGACAGGCAAACCTCCGCCGCTGCCAGGAGGTCGGTAAGGGGTGGGGTGAGTGACAGGGGGAAATAGGGGAAGTGGGGCCTGAGTTAGCTGCGTGGGTGCGCAGTAACGTCCTCAGTAACACCCTCAGTGTGGCATTCGTTCAGCGGGCAGAATCTGTTACATGGGGCTTGCATGGGGCCTACATGAGGCGCAGGTGGCACGCGTAGAGGGAGCGCGTGCGGTAGGGGAGAAGTGGGGTGGAGCGCCCTTTTGAGCGAGGTGGGGAGCGAGACTTAAAACTCAGTGAGTACAATGGCGCGGAGTTAACTATATTGTCGCGACAAGAAGGACTATCTAGACGTGTTTGGACTTTCCAAGCTGCTCCGCGCCGGTGAGGGACGCACCGTTAAGCGCCTGGCCAAGATGGCCGATGATGTTATTGCACTCGAGGACAAGTACGCCGCGCTTTCCGACGATGAACTGAAGGCCAAGACCGACGAGTTTAAGAAGCGCCTGGCCGATGGTGCCGAGATGAATGACATCCTTCTCGAGGCCTTCGCCACCGTACGCGAGGCGGCCTGGCGCGTTCTGGACCAGAAGCACTACAAGGTGCAGATCATGGGCGGCGCTGCCCTTCACTTTGGCAACGTGGCGGAGATGCGCACCGGTGAGGGTAAGACCTTGACCTCGCTGCTGCCGGCCTACCTCAACGCGCTTGGGGGCAAGGGCGTGCACATCGTTACCGTCAACGACTACCTGGCCAAGCGTGACGCCGAGATGATGGGCCGTGTCCACCGCTGGCTCGGCCTGTCCGTCGGCGTGATCCTGTCCGAAATGCGCCCGCCGGAGCGCAAAGAGGCCTACGCCTGCGATATCACCTACGGCACCAACAACGAGCTGGGCTTTGACTACCTGCGCGACAACATGGTCCGCTCGCTCGATGACGCCGTTCAGCGTGGCCACAACTTCTGCATCGTCGATGAGGTGGACTCCATCCTTATCGATGAGGCCCGTACCCCGCTCATCATCTCCGGCCCGGTGGACGGCTCCTCCCAGTTCTACGGCGTCTTCGCACAGCTGGCCCCGAAGATGCGCGAGGGCATCCACTACGAGGTGGACCACAAGAAGCGCACCATCGGCGTGCTCGAGGACGGCGTGGAGTTCGTCGAGGATCAGCTGGGCATTGAGAACCTGTACGCCCCGGAGCACTCCCAGCTGGTGTCCTACCTCAACAACGCGTTGAAGGCCAAGGAGCTGTTCGCCCGCGACAAGGACTACATCGTCCGCAACGGCGAGGTGCTCATCGTCGACGGTTTTACCGGCCGTGTGCTGGCTGGTCGCCGCTACAACGAGGGCATGCACCAGGCCATTGAGGCCAAGGAGCAGGTGGAGATCAAGAACGAGAACCAGACTCTGGCCACCGTTACCCTCCAGAACTACTTCCGCCTCTACGACAAGATTTCCGGCATGACCGGTACCGCAGAGACCGAGGCAGCCGAGCTGCACTCCATCTACGGCCTCGATGTGGTGCAGATTCCGACGAACAAGCCGAACCAGCGTGAGGACCACTCCGACCGCATCTACAAGACCCAGGAGGCGAAGTTCGCCGCCGTTGTCGATGACATTGTTGAGCACGTGGAGAAGGGCCAGCCGGTGCTGGTGGGTACCACCTCCGTCGAGCGTTCGGAGTACCTCTCCCAGCTGCTGAGCAAGCGCGGTGTTAAGCACTCCGTGCTCAACGCCAAGCACCACGAGGAAGAGGGTCAGATCGTCGCCCGCGCCGGCCGCCCGGGTGCGGTGACCGTGGCCACCAACATGGCCGGCCGTGGTACCGATATCGTGCTGGGTGGTAACCCCGAGGTCATCCTGGATGAGAAGCTGCGTGAGCGCGGCCTCGATCCGTTCGAGGACGAAGAGAAGTACCAGGAGGCCTGGGACGCCGAGATCGATGCGGAGAAGGAGCACTCCAAGAAGCTCGGTGACGAGGTCCGTGAGGCCGGTGGCCTGTACGTGCTGGGTACCGAGCGCCACGAGTCGCGCCGTATTGATAACCAGCTGCGTGGTCGTTCGGGCCGCCAGGGCGATCCGGGAGAGACCCGCTTCTACCTGTCCATGCGCGATGAGCTCATGGTGCGCTTCGTGGGCCAGTCCATGGAGAACATGATGAACCGTCTTAACGTTCCGGACGATGTCCCGATCGAGGCCAAGATGGTGTCTAACTCCATCAAGGGCGCGCAGGCGCAGGTGGAGAACCAGAACTTCGAGATGCGTAAGAACGTGCTCAAGTACGACGAGGTTCTCAACGAGCAGCGCAAGGTTGTCTACGCCACCCGCCACGACATCCTGGACGCCGGTGACATCAAGGACAACATTCGCACGATGATCGATGACACCGTGTCGGCCTACGTGTCCGGCGCTACCGCCACCGGCTACGTCGAGGACTGGAACCTGGATGAGCTGTGGAATGCACTGGAGTCCCTCTACGGCCCGACGATGTCCCACGAAGAGCTGGTGGACGGCACCGAGTACGGTTCCGCCGGCGAGCTTTCCGCGGAGCAGCTGCGTGACGCGCTGGTCGCGGACGCCAACGCGGAGTACGACAAGCTGGAGGAAGCAGTGACCGCCATCGGCGGCGAGAGCCAGATGCGCAACACCGAGCGCATGGTGATCCTGCCGGTCATCGACCAGAAGTGGCGCGAGCACCTCTACGAGATGGACTACCTCAAGGAGGGCATCGGCCTGCGTGCGATGGCACAGCGCGATCCGCTGGTGGAGTACCAGAAGGAGGGCGGCGACATGTTCAACGCTATGAACGACGGCGTGAAGGAAGAAACTGTGCGCCAGCTGTTCATGCTGCGCAAGCAATTCAAGGCCCAGGAAGAGGCGAAGGCTGCCGAGTCCGCAGAGAATACCGAGGCCTAGCTCCTCAAAGAGCTCATCGCAGGGCGCTAGCGCGCCATTGAGAGACGGTGCGGGGTGCAATCCCCGCACCGTCTTTCCATTGGAGGCACTTAGCTATATACTGGCAAGATATTAATTGTTCGTGCCGTTGTGCCTTCGGAGGTCTTCACCATGCGCCGCATCTCTCTGCGAGTAGGTTTGTCCGTCTTCGCCTCCGCCACCCTGCTGGGCGGCGGTGCAGCCGCCTCTGCTCTGCAGGTCGCCCCGGAGGAGCAGTGCCAGCTCTCCGCAGTCTTGGATGCTGCGGACGGCACCCAGGACGCGGAGGCCCCGGCTGCCGCAGTGAAGGACAAGGACCACGTTGCCTCGTGCGCCGAGACCGCCGCAGAAGAGGATGCCGCGCAGTACAGCGCCGCGGAGGCGCAGGCGCCGAATCCCGCGACTCAGGCCACCATGTTTGGTGGAATTAGCTTGGCGCTGGTGAGCGCCTCTGCCGCCTTCGCCGGCATTGATTGGACCCCGATCCTGATCAAGCTTGGCTCGATGTTCTAGAGCTTGCTTGCCGGCCTTGTTGCTGCGGCCGGCAACCGCGTGCCTACGGTGAGGAGGCGGAAGGAGCGTAGATAGCGCCCAGTGGCCGCCCCCGTAAAAGCGCGCTGTTGTCCGCCGATGAAGGCGGACCCAAAGTATTCGCCGTTGGCTCGGGCATGCAGGCTGGTTAATGAGAATCGGCCGCGCTTTCCGCTGGTGTGCTGGCCTTTGATCCACGCCTTGATGTGGGTCACTATCTCTGGCGCGAAGCGGTTCTTATCCAAGTGATGCATGGGGCGCAACGTCGCCGCTACTTCGAGCGCGATGAGGACGAGCCCATGAATATCGCTGCGGGTGGCCACGTCGGCGGCGGTCGGCTCGCGCTCGTAGCGGATGCGCTGCGGGGCAACGTAGAGCTGTAGGTGGCTCATGCCGGGGATGGGGGTGTACACGAGGATGTACCTTTCCGCGGTTGGCTGGCGCGGAGAGGAAGAGACGGACGCGGTGCTTATTCTACCCACAAACTAGGTGGCGCGCGCTGGGCAGTGCCGTGGGTGGTGGCGGCATAGGTACTGGATGTTCGCTATACTTTCGGACGATAAACACAGCTCAACGCGAAGGACCAAGGATAGAGAATATGCGTGGACTCATCGTCGATTTTGTGGGTGTGCTCGACGGCACCGAAGAGGACGTCAAGCGCTGGCGCGCCCTGTTTGCCGCCGCCAAGTCTAATGGCGTGGCCACCGCAATCCTGTCCAACGATCCGGGCGGTCCCGGTGCGGAGCACATCCGTGAGTGGGAGTACCGCGGCATCGTTGACGCCGTTGTGCTCTCCGGGGAAGTGGGGGCGGAGAAGCCGGATCGCGCAGCGTTCCAGGCGGCAGCGGATGCCATCGAGCTTCCGATCAATGATTGCGTGATGGTGGATGATTCTATCGTCAACGTCCGCGCCGCGGTGGAGAACGGAATGGTGGGCATGCTCTACACGGTCTTCGACCGCACCAGCGTGGAAGTCCAGGCGGTCTTCGATATTGAGGGTGAGTTCTAAGTGGCGGACGTGCGTGTCTACCTGCCCGCCACCTTTGCCATGTTGGCGGAGCTCGAGCAGACCGGCCAGTTGGCCGCGCGGTCGGGCTGGGGGTTCATGGTGACCCCGGCGCTGCGG
This sequence comes from Corynebacterium tardum, assembly GCF_046717785.1. Classification (NCBI taxonomy): domain Bacteria; kingdom Bacillati; phylum Actinomycetota; class Actinomycetes; order Mycobacteriales; family Corynebacteriaceae; genus Corynebacterium; species Corynebacterium tardum. The sequence continues at coordinate 741,029 of NZ_CP177104.1, forward strand.
GAGTTCTACACCGAGGGCGGCGATGAGGAGGAGATTGCCTACTCCGCATTTTTGGAGGCCTCCATGGCCTCTCTGCGCTTGCTCGCCATTGGTGATGAAGAGAAGTTCCCGCACCGCCGAGTGGTCATCTCCGTCAACGTTGATGAATCCGTGGTGACGCCCCAGCCCGATATGGGCGAGCCCGTGGTGAAGCTGGCCCCAGCGGTCATCACGAAGGACAACCTGCAGTGCATCCACGTCGACATCGAGGAATCAGAAGCGGCCACCGCGAAGGCCATTGAAGCCATCGATACGGCCGATTTGGGCGACGAGGACGCGGAGCTGGCCGTGGGCGACGCGCTGGATAACTTCATGGCCTTCTATGACCCGACGGAGCTTCCCTTCCTCGTGGAACTGCTCTAATCACAGAGCCCAATCCCCACGTTCTTTTATCCAAAGGAGAATCCATTCTCATGCGTAACCTTATGACCTCGTCGATGAAGACGCGTTTCGTGGCCGCCGCCGCGGCTGTAGCCCTAGGCGCGGGCGCGTGCGTAGCGCCGACTGCTGGTGCCGAAGAACCCAGCGGGGCACAGGCACCGGTAGCTGCTAGCGCTGCTGGCACGACCGACGGAGAGCAGGCCAACGGCGGCACGCTCACCGCGCCGGACCCGAAGATTGCTGAGTAGCCGATGACGCCGTGGCTGCGCATCCTGGAGGGCTCATCCAACGGACCTGCGGGTGTTATCTTTGCCGTCCTGTTCGGCATCATTAGCGTGGGCATGGCCGCCTACAAGGAGTTTGGAAAGTACCTGCCCACACTCGGCTAAAACTTGATAGTCTGCTGAAGTAAATTCTCCCGCTTCACCGAAAGGCTCTCTATCATGTCCTTCACCCGTCTCCACCGCGTGCTCGCCACCACGACCCTAACCGCAACGCTCGTTGCCGGCGGCGTTGTTGCTCCGACCGCCGGGGCGGTGACCACCACGCTGAAGGACAACAAGTGCACGATCCGCCTCAGCGACGATGAGGCGGGGGACCTGTCCAAGGCTGAGGGCAAGGCCAACGACGTAGACTCCTCTCTGCTGAAGGACGACTACAAGATCTGGCTCAAGGATGCAGCTTCCCGCGCCCGCGCCGTGGAGGACCAGGCCGACGAGCTGTACCGCGAGATCCCCAGCTACGAGGCCACCGCGGAGCTGAGCAACGATGAAGATGAGGTAAAGCGCGCCAAGAACAACATCGCGGTGGCAGAGACCTTCCGCAAGATCGCGCCGGACTACGTCAAGGCCCTCAACGCCTGCGCGAAGAAGGAAAAGTACGGCACCGACAAGGATGACGATCGGGATAACACCCTCGGCAACATCGATAAGGGCGGCGCCATCATCCTCGGCACCACCGCTGCGCTGAGCATCCTCATGTTCGCCTTCCGTGTGGCCGTCCCGCAGTTGAAGAACATCCTGCCGCCGGAGATTGCAGCCATGCTCCCGAACTACTAAGTCCGGGGTGGAGTTCTTACTCCCAGTCCACGTTGGTGCGCAGGGCAGCGAGAAGCCCGCGCACCGCATCGCGGCGCCGCGCTGACGCGGTGCCTTCTTCGATATTCAGGTCCAGCCCGCATTCCGGGTCGGCCGGGGGACCGGCGTGGGTGCAGCCGCGGGGGCAGTCTTCGATGGCGGCTGCGAGGTCTTCGAACACCTCAATGACGTTTTCGGCGTCGATATGCGCCAGGCCAAAGGAACGGATACCGGGGGTATCGATGATCCAGCCGCCGTGCGGGGTGGATTCTGACTCCGGCAGGCGGAGTGCTACTGACTGCGTCGAGGTGTGGCGGCCCTTGCCCACAGCAGATACTTCACCGGTTTCGCGGTGCGCATCGGGGACTAGGCGGTTGACCAGGGTGGACTTGCCCACGCCGGAGTGGCCAATCAGTGCTGTCACGTGGCCGTCGATAGCCGCGCGTACCTGCGCCAGCTCGTCGTCGACGCCGGCCTCGACCACCTCGACATCCAGGTCCGCGAACTCCGCCGCAAAGGGCGCAGGATCGGTGAGATCCGTCTTGGTCAGGCACAGCACGGGGCGGATGTTGCCGGCAAACGCGGCGATGAGGGCGCGCTCCACAAAGCCGGAGCGCGGCGGGGGATCGGCCACCGCGGTGACGATCAGCAGGCGGTCCGCGTTGGCCACCACGATGCGCTCGTAGGCGTCGGTGTCGTCGGCGGTGCGGCGCAGTACCGAGGTGCGCTCTTCCAACTTCACAATGCGGGCCAGGGTGTCCTTCTTGCCGGAGGTATCACCGACCACGCCGACGCGGTCGCCCACCTCCACTGCGGTGCGGCCCATCTCGCGGGCGCGCATGGCGGTCACTACCGGCCCGCCGTCCAGCGCCACGCCCCAGCGCCCGCGGTCCTTGGTGATGACCATGCCGAACTTTGCGTCCTTATGCTTCGGGCGGTCCTTCGTGCGCGGCCGGGAACCCTTGCCGGGGCGGATACGGACGTCGGACTCGTCGTAGCTGCTAGCGCGCCTAGCCACGGAGCATCTCCTCCCACATCGTGGCGAAACCGGGCAGGGTCTTCGACGTGCACTCGATGTCGTCGACCTCAACCCCCTCGACCGCCAGGCCAATGATGGCGCCGGCGGTGGCCATGCGGTGGTCCGCGTAGGCATGCCACTTTCCGCCATGGAGCGGAGCGGGGGTGATCCGGAGACCGTCGTCAAGCTCGGTGACGTTGCCGCCCAGCCCGTTGATTTCGGCAGCCAGGGCTGCCAGTCGGTCCGTCTCGTGGCCGCGCAGGTGCGCGATGCCGGTCAGGGTCGACGGCGTTGAGGCCAGTGCGCACAGTGCTGCGACGGTGGGGGTGAGCTCCCCAATATCGGCCATGTTGAGATCTACGCCGCGCAAGCCCGTCGCGCCCTGCGCGGGGCCGGTGACCTTCAGCTGCTGCTTCTGCTGTGGGGTGCTGGGGACTAGCTCCACCCGCGCCCCCATCTGCTCCAGGATTCCGCGGAAGGCATCCCCCGGTTGCGTGGTCTCCTCCGGCCACTCTGGGATACTCACGCTGCCTCCCGCCACGGCGGCTGCCGCCAGGAACGGGGTGGCGTTGGACAGATCCGGCTCGATGGCCCATTCGCGGCCCGCGATGGCGCCCGGGCGTACCACCCAGGTGTCCGCGCCTGCGTCGACGTGGACGCCGGCCTCCTGCAGCATGCGGATGGTCATGGTGATGTGCGGCTGGGAGGGCACTGCGCCGCCTTCGTGGTGCACGCTGATGCCGTGGCGGAAGCGGGCGCCGGCCAAGAGCAGGCCGGAGACGAACTGGGAGGACGCGGAAGCGTCGATAGTCACCTCGGCGCCCTCCGGCACGCCGTGCGGCGTAATCCTCAGCGGCAGGCTATCGCCCTCGACGTCAACGCCTAAGTCCCGCAACGCGGCGGTCATGGTGGACATCGGGCGCTTACGGGCGTACGCGTCGCCGTCGATAAGCACCGGCCCATCCGCCAGTGCTGCCACCGGCGGCAGAAACCGCATCACGGTGCCGGCCAGGCCGCAGTCAACCTCCGCGCCGTGCAGCCCGCCAGCCGGGTCCACGCGCAGGTGCGGCCCGGACTCAGCCCCGGATTCGACAATGCCCACGCCCATGGCCCGCAAGGCGTCCTTCATCAGCTCCGTATCGCGGGAGACCAGCGGGTTGTAGATGGTGGAGGGGGAGTCCGCCAACGCCGCGAGGATGAGGGCGCGGTTGGTCATGGACTTCGACCCCGGCACCTCCTGTGTCCAGGACAGGGGGCCGGAGGGTTGCGGGGCACTCCAGAAAGCAGACATGTAGTCCATAATAAAGGGCATGTGCGGAAGATTTGTTTTGTTCACCGAGTCTCTTCTGGATGAGGTTGGTCAGTGGGAGTCCATCACGGAGGTGCACGCGCCCGAAGGCCTGCCACCGGCGCGCTACAATATCGCGCCTACCCAGCAGATCGCCATCGTTCGGGTGGAGGAGTCCGTGGCGCGCGTGGAGCCGGCGCGGTGGGGTCTCATCCCGCACTGGAAGAAAGACCTGGATGGGCCTCCGCTGTTCAACGCGCGCGCGGAAACGGTGGCCTCTAAGCCGTCCTTCCGGGATGCCTTCAAGGCCCAGCGCTGTGTTATCCCGCTGGATGGCTATTACGAATGGAAGGCGGACGAGGACTCCGCGGGTAGCGGGAAGGGCAAGCCGAAGAAGCAGCCGTACTACGTCACGGGGCCGGAGGGGATGCTGTGGGCAGCTGGACTGTGGGCCACGGGCATGGACCGCCTGTCCGCCACGATGGTGACCACGGCAGCTACAGACGAGATGGAGTGGCTGCACCACCGGCTGCCCAAGTTCCTGACGTCTGAGGAGATTGGTCCGTGGCTGGCGGGGGAGGAGCTGTTGGAGCCGAGCTCGGTGCGGGGCTTTGCCGCGCAGCCGGCAGACCCGGCGGTGGGCAACGTCCGCAACGACTACGCGGAGCTTATCGACGCCTCCTCGGCAACCCTCTTCTAGCCCTTTTGGCTAAGCCCTACTTCTTGGGCGCTAGTCCGCGAGGACGTCCTGGAAGGACACCTCGAGGACTTGCGCCAAGTCCTCGGCGTTCATCTCGATGTCCAGCCCGCGCTTTCCGCCAGAGAAGAAGATGGTGTCCCACATCAGCGCGGTTTCATCCACCACTGTGGGCAGGACATTCTTGTGGCCCAGCGGGGAGATGCCGCCGGGGATGTAGCCGGAGGACTTGGAGGCATCCTCCGGCTTGGCCATCGTGGCCTTGGAGGCGCCGAATGCGGCGGCGGCCTTCTTGAGGCTGAGCTGGAAGCTCACTGGCAGCACACACACCGCGAGCTGCGGCTTTGGGGCCTTGCCCGCGGTGAGGTCAACAACGAGGGTCTTAAAGATGCGCTCCGGTTCGACGTCGAGGGCCGCGACGGCGGTGTCTCCAAAGTGATCACTGCCGCCCTCAAAGGTGGTGACGCTGTGTTCCACCCCGGCCTCCTCGAGGATTTTCAGGGCGGGGGTGGCGGCATGCGGGGTCTTCTTAGACATATCTTCCAGCCTAGTCCGGGGCGCTACCATGGTAGACATGGCCACAGAAACAACGAGTGCGCGCCAGGCGCCGACCCAGCACCGCGAGCAGCAGCGGCTATTTGAGGAACAAGCCCTGCCCCTGCTGGACCAGCTCTATGGCGGCGCGATGCGGCTGACCCGCAACCCCCAGGACGCCGAGGACCTGATCCAGGAAACCTACCTCAAGGCCTACAACAACTTCGGCTCCTTTAAACAGGGCACGAACCTCAAGGCGTGGCTCTACCGCATCATGACGAACACCTACATCAACTCCTACCGCAAGGCCAAGCGCCGGCCGACGGAATCCTCCGCAGACGAGTTGAGTGACTTCCAGCTCTACACCACGGCTGGGCATGACTCGACCGGTCTGGAATCCGCCGAGGTCGAGGCCCTGAAGCAGATGCCGGACTCGCAGATTTCTGATGCCATGAATGACCTTCCGGAGGACTACCGCATGGTGGTCTACTACGCGGACGTGGTGGGCTTGGCCTACAAGGAAATCGCGGAAGTAATGGACACTCCGCTGGGTACGGTGATGAGCCGGCTACACCGTGGAAGAAAATTGCTGCGGACGGCGTTGAAGGACGTGGCACGAGAACAGGGCATTGGCCGCAACCACCCTGACATGCACCCAGAAATGGAGGAGAAGTAATGGAACGCGCAACCGGACGCAACTGCGGTGCGTGCAACTCTCCGGAGGTCGAAGCACTCTTCCGAGAGTTGCTCGATGATTCGACGAGCTACGCGCGGGCCCTGGCCATTCGAGAGCACATCGCCCAATGTGATTCCTGCCAGGAGCGGCTCGACAGCGAAGAAGTGGTGCGGGCGCTGGTGCGCAAGTGCTGCGGCGGGCAACGCGCTCCCCAGTCGCTGCGCCAGCGCATCTCCGTGCAGATCACGAGCACGGAGATTACCTGGGGCTAGTCCCCATTCTGGGCGCATTCTCCTGTAGGGCGGCTCGGCATTCTCCTGTAGGGCGGCTCGGCGCTGTGGCTTGCCGCGCATAGCAAAAGGCTCGCTCCCTGCCGTTGGGAAACGGTGGGGAGCGAGCCTTTAGTTGCTGACGTTATGCGTTAGGACGCTTGCCGCGGTTAGCGGACTTCTTACGGCGATCCTTGCGCTTACGGCCACGCTTGCTCATCGCGTACTCCTTCTTTTAAGGGTAAATGAACTTATTCAACTGTAGCGGCAGGGTATGCCGGAGCGGAAATCGGGGTCTGCTTATGCGGACACGCGGGCACGGCCGCGGCTGCGGTTGCGGCGCTTGAGGGCGCGGCGCTCCTCCTCGGAGAGACCGCCCCACACGCCGGCGTCCAAGCCGGACTCGAGGGCCCACTTGAGGCAGGAAGAGGCAACCGGGCAACGGTTGCAGACCAGCTTGGCCTTAGCGATCTGGGTGAGTGCGGGGCCGGAGTTACCGACCGGGAAGAACAGCTCCGGGTCTTCGTCGCGGCAAACAGCTTCGTGGCGCCAATCCATGATTGAAATCTCCTAACAAAATTTAGACAGCAGGGTGTGCACCAGGACAGTCCACGGACGTAGACGCACGGACGTGTGCTGCCCTGAGTTTTAAAGGGTGGAAGTGAATTGGTCTGCGGTCAGTGGGGCCCTGTCTCGAGTTAGGGCCAGCGTCGACGCCGCCGTGATTCACCTGTTGTTTACCCGGATGTTGCTCCGAGTTTCGAACTGATTAAACAGCCCGTTGTTTTTGCTACCTGAGAATAATGACATGTTTACTCACAGTCCGCTAGAGGTAAAGCCCAAAAAGTGGTGAAGCTCACTAAAAAATATGCTCTCGGGGCGCGGCACTGACGCGAAGTCTTGCTGTAAGAAGCCTGTCAGAAACCGCTCTAACAGGCGGTTTAACGGTAGAAGTGTGAGTGTGGTGACGCAGATCGCGTCAAATCCTCCGGCCGCCCCCTGCCCCCGAAATGGCCCCTTCGGATAGCTGGGTTGGCATCAACGCGCGGGTTAACTCGTATTAAATCGAGGAAATATACACAGTAGACTGAGAGCTCGTGAGCAAGAAGAAGACACCATCCCCCAAGAACTCCATCCCACTGCGCAAGGAACGCAAGGAACAGGCACCGCGCCCAGTACTCCTGGCCGCCGGAATTGCCGCCGTACAGTCCATCGCGGTGATCATCTTCGGCATCTTCCTCATCGTTCGGGAGATGTCCGGGGCCGATAACGCGTCGATGGTCTCCGACTCGGGTGCCTCGCCCTTCGTGGGCCTGGGCACGGCGATCTTCCTCTTTATTGTCTTCGGGTTCGTCATCATCGGCTCGTGGGCCTTTGTGAAGGGAAAGCGCTGGGGACGCGGCGCCATTGTGCTGGTGGAGTTCATCCTCGCTGCCATGGCTTTTCAAATGTTTAATGGCGGCGCCATCGCCTTGGGCATTGTCACGCTGGCTAGCGCGGCCGTCGTCCTCTACCTGATGATGGCAGTACCTGCGACCGCCCAGTGGGCGGAGCAGAACTTCTAGGAAGCTGTCAGCGCCACGGCGGTGCTGCCGCGCTGCTCGACGATGGCAGTGCCGGCAAGGGTCAGGGAGACCGGGCCCGAGTAGCCTTCGCGGTCGACGTCGATCGTTCGCTCCACCTCGCCGCTGGACCAGTTCACCACGGCGATGCCTTCCGCAGTGGGAACGAGGAGCCGGTCGTCGACCGCCACGCCGGTACCCAACGCGCCGTCCACAATGTGGTCAACGCGCAGCTCCGTCGGGGTAAACAAGTAGAGGCGCTCCCCGTCGAACCACGTCATGTTGTGGGGCAAATCAGCAATCGCCGGTGCGAAGGGGGCGGAGGCGTCGGTAAGCGCCTTAGAGGGCTCCACTTCGGTGGACGCGATGGTCTCGCCGTCGAAGTTATAGGACACGATACGGGGAGAATCGCTGGGCAGGAATACTGCTGCGGCCTCTTGGCCGACGGCGACTAGGCGCGCGCCCGGGTCATTGATCTCAATATCGCGCGTGATTTCTGGCGCGCGAGAATCCTCTGGGGTGGTCTTCTGGATGCGCAGCCACGTGGAGTCCGGGGAATCGGGGCAGGATTCCGTGACGGCCAGGTTTTCGGTGCGCGTCAGCGCGGAGGTGATCGTGCAGTCCTCGTGCGGCTGCTGGCCGGGCTCCTGCTTGGCGTCGACCTCGCCGTACTCGACAGTGCGCACCATGTCATCGCGCCAGAGTTCAATGCGCTCCGTGGATACCGTGCCGACGTTGCTGTTGGAGGAAATCGGCACGACCTCTTGAGCGCTGCGGGCACTCCGAGTGCTGTCGTACTGGCCGCTCGCGGCGTCGAGCGCCACGACGTCTCCGCAGCCGTTGCCCGTTCGGTACGTGGCCACAATCTTGTTCCAGGCAGTTCCCAGAGAGCAGAGGTCGGCATCGCCGCGGCGATAAGTCCACGCCGTCTCCCCAGTCGGGGAAGTGGCGGTCAAGGTATCGCCGTCGTGGGTGACAAGCACTCCCTGTGCGCTCACCACGCGGGACTGTCCCGGAACTGGGGTGTTGGGTAGCGAAAACGACTCGGTGAGGTGCGCGGGGATGGAATCCAGGGGCTCCGCGGAGGCGTCGGCCTCTGTGTCAGCAACCGTGTCCGCGGCGGGGCTAAGCTCTGCTTGCCGGATCGGTGCGGTCACAAACGCGCCGGCGAGGGCAATGGCGCTGACTGCGGAGATAGCGCCCACGGCTACCCAGTCGGCCTTAGTTGAGCGCAGGATCGGGGCCGAGGGCTTGGGCCGTGCCGAATCCTTCATGGGGGATTCCTGGTCCAGATTCTCAGCGCTCATCGGCGTCCTCCTTGTCGGGTACGGCGGCTAGTCGCCCGCGTGCGGCGCCCAGCGCGGGCGGAATTCGTGGCGTGGCGCGGCGAGCGCTCCGCGCGCTCGGAGCGCTGCGAGTGAGCCCCGCGCTTAGCCGGCGCGCCCAGCACCTTGGTGGCCGGGCCGACGGATTCGGTAACACCCTCCGGAATGTCGAGTGCTTCCGCCAGCTCCGGGGAGGTGCTAAACCACTGCGGCGGAGTGGGCTCGCCGAGGTTCAGTTCATCATTGATCACCTGCCACTTGGGCAGCTCATCGTATCCCACCAACGTTACCGCGGTGCCGCTGTGTCCGGCGCGGCCGGTCCGGCCGATGCGGTGCACGAAGGTCATCGGATCATCCGGCACCTGATAGTTGATGACGTGGGTGACATCGTCCACGTCGATGCCGCGGGCGGCGACATCCGTGGCCACGAGGATGTCCACCGTGCCGTCGCGGAAAGCAGCCAGTGAGCGCTCGCGCGCGGACTGATCCATGTCCCCGTGTACCGCGCCCACGCGGAAGCCGCGCTGCGCCAGGTCTTCGGCCACGGTTGCCGACGCGCGTTTAGTCCGCGCAAAGATGATAGTGCGGCCGCGGTCCTGCGCCTGCAGGATGCGGGAGAGCACCGCTACCTTGTCCATGCGGTGGGCCTGGAACGTGACCTTGCGGGTGGAGGCGTGCGTCTGCTCCTCCTCGCCGGACTCCGCGCGGATGTGGACCGGCTTGTTCAGGAAGGTGCGCGCCAGCGTCATAATGGGCCCCGGCATGGTGGCGGAAAAGAGCATGGTCTGGTGCGGATTGCCGTGCAAGAGCTGGAGAATCTTTTCGATGTCCGGCAAGAAACCCAGGTCCAGCATCTCGTCCGCCTCGTCCAAGACGAGGACGCTGACGTTGTCGAAGGACAGGTGCTTGCGCTGGCACAGGTCAAGGAGGCGGCCCGGCGTGCCCACGACCACGTCGGCTCCCTTGTCAATCTCCGTCAGCTGCTTCTCAAAGCGGCGCCCACCGCACAGCGTGACGACGCGCAGCGGGAGGTTCGCGGCCGCCGCCGCAAGGTCCCCGCTGACCTGGATAGCTAACTCGCGGGTCGGGGCGATGACCAGCGCGCGGGGAGTGCCATCGAGTTCCGGAATGTCGGCATCGTCAAAGACGCGGTCCAGCAAAGGAACGCCGAAGCCCAGCGTCTTGCCCATGCCGGTGCGGGCCTGACCAATGAGGTCTTGGCCATTGAGAGCGATGGGAAGAGTGAGCTCCTGGATGGCGAAGGTGCGCGTGATCCCCTGGTCAGCGAGTGCGTCACAAATTTCAGCGGCTACGCCGAGGGACGCAAACGTCGGGGATGCGGATGGTTCATTGCGCTGATCGCGGGAAGCGTTTGAGGAATTCGGGGCATGCACACCTCGATAGTAGAGGACGTGGCTATAGTGGGGCCATTAGAGCGCTGGGGCGCCGGACGACGACGGTGGTCTCCGGGTTGACCGGGGCTCCGGCATGAGAAGAAGTACTGAGTATAAGGAGCATATGCACATGGATATCAAGATTGGTTTTGCTGATACCGCTCGCGAGCTGGTTATTCACGCTGAAGGAACCCAGGAGGAGCTGGCGCAGACCATCAACGGTGCCCTGGCGGATAACTCCACGCTCGAGCTGGAGGATTCTAAGGGCCGCAAGTACATCGTGCGCACCGAGCGCGTGGTGTACGTCGAAATCGGCACCGCACGCGCCCACACCGTCGGTTTCGCGGGTTAACAACCATCCGAGTAAGCCGGCGCGGTAGCCTAAATGGCCATGGACAACCCTGCGGATTTTCAGCACCGCCCTCAGCAGTCTTCCCGGTCTAAGCACCAGCGCCCTTCGGCGGTGGTGCGGTTTGCTAACGAATACGGCTGGTGGCGGGTTGTCGCCATCCCCGTGATGGTGGTCATCACCGTCTGGATGCTGGTTGATGTCGTGCGCAGCCCTGCCGAGAACACCGCGGCTGACGCTGGGGACGCGGGGGAGGCGTCGCACAGCAGCGCAGGTGCTACCGCGTCCGCGCGCAAGGGTCCCGATCCCGCCAATGCCAGCGCAGTGGAGGCCGCTAAGGAGGGGCTGCCCGCCGGCGGCGCGTTTACGGAACAGGGCGATCAAACCTACCGTAACGCCGGCCCGTCCACCATGCACGTGGGCAAGGGCGGCAAGGAAACCGTCCGGTTCTCTGTAGAGATTGAAAACGGCGTGGACACGTCGGCGTACGGCGGAGACGTGGCGGTAGCAGCGCTGATCGACGCCACCCTGTCGGACCCCCGCGGCTGGACCGCCGCTGGCGACTTCGAGTTCATCCACGTCAAGCCGGACGACAACCCAGATACCCGCTTCCGCCTGTCCTCCCTTGCCACCACCGCGGAGATGTGCGGCGCACAGCTCGAGATGGAAACTTCGTGCCACACTGCGATCACGGGCGAATCCGTTGTTAACCTCAACGAATCCCGCTGGGTGCGCGGCGCGGTGCCTTTCGAAGGGGACCTGGGTAACTACCGCCAGTACCTTATTAACCACGAGTTTGGCCACGCGATTGGCTATGCCGCGCACCAAGCGTGCGGCGGAAATGGCAAGCTGGCTCCGGTTATGATGCAGCAGACGTTGAGCTTGAACAACGGCGTGCTGGCGAAGAAGGAGCCGGAGGAGATCTATCCGGACGAGGACGTTACGTGCGAGCCCAACCCGTGGCCGTACCCGAATCCGGCGAACCGCGACCCCCACAACCCTGACTAGGAGGATGTGCTCATGCCGCTGCCACCCGAACCAGTTCTGGCTGCTTTTCATGCTGAGGCAAGCCCGCGCCGCGCTGCCGGCGAGGTGCTAGGAACCGCCTGGGACAATGGGATCCACTTAGGGGATGTGGTGTATGCCGAGGCTCGCGAGTGGTCCGGTTGGTCCGCTAAAGTGCGGGAGAAGCTGGAGCTGCCTGGCGCGCGCATTGCCCGTCCCGTGCTCACCACGGACGGCCGCTATACCTTCTCCGGTTGGAAGGCGACGCAGTTCGTCCCCGGCCACCTGCGCGGGCGCGTTGACGAGACAGCTCAGCTGGCGCTGCGGCTAGACGACGCCATGGTGGCCTCACCACTGCCCACCGTGGGGCACCGCGAGGACGTTTTCGCGCGCGCTGAGCGCGCCGCGTGGGAGGAAACAGGTGAGGCCTATTCCGATGCCGAATTGGAGGGCGTTGAGTTGGTCACGGCGCACATGGACCTTCTGGGGACCACCATCTTTTCAGGGGTGAATCCGCCCGCGCTCACAGATATTGTGCCCTCGGCCAGCCCCCGGCCGCGCGGATGGTCGGCGGCATTAGTCATGGTGGATGGCCTGATCGCCGGCGTGGTGGATGACGACATTTGCGACCGTTTTGCTGCCGTGCCCGGCATTCGCCAACTTTTGTTGCGCGCGGTGGCGTACCGGCGCTACGTCAATACGCTGCACCCACAGTCCAAATCGACAGTGCGTTCGAGCATTGAAAGGGTGGAAGAGACGCTCGTGTCCGTGGCATCTGACAGACTGTAGGGCGTGAAATACTCCAGCCAGTCAGCCACCCACACCGGCGCCATGCTTCCGCCTTCGCCGGATGTCCGCCTAGTTCCCCGCACCCGCCGCGCTTCCACGCGCGACTGGGACATTCTCCTTCCCACCACCGGCACCTGGCGAGTGCTGGGAACAGCGGGTGCGGGCGTATCGAGCCTGCTTATTGACGTCGTTGTGGGGCGCCTTCGCGCCGGCATGGACGCCTCCGGCATCCTCGTGGTCGCTCCCTCCAAGGAGTCGGGGTCGATGCTGCGCCGTGAGCTAGCTGAGCATCTCGATGACTACGCGGCGCAAGCCTCCATGGTGCGCTCCGTACACTCCCTGGCCTTCGCTCTGTTGCGCCGGGGGAGTGAGGAGGACGTGCGGCTTATTACCGGTGCCGAGCAGGATGCGGTGATCCGGGAACTCCTCTCGGGTCAGGCAAGCGATGGGCGTGGCGCGTGGCCGGAGGAGATTCGCCCTGCGCTTGATTATGTAGGCTTTGCCCGGCAGTTGCGTGACTTGCTGCTGCGCTCGATCGAGCGCGGCCTGGGGCCGGCTGACTTGGAAGAACTGGGGGCGAAGCACCAACGCCCGATGTGGAGCTCAGCGGGCGAATTTTTGCGTGAATACGAGCGCACACAGGCCTTGGCTGGTTCGCATTCCTACTCGGCTGCGGAGTTGGTGAGCCAGGTGCTGCTGCGCCCGGAGCTCCTTCAGAACCATCCCTGGCACACCATCGTGGTTGATGACGCACAGCTTTTGGACCCGACCGCCGGAAAGCTCATCGCCGAGCTTTCCAAGAGCGCGGAACTAACTGTTATTGGTGGAGACCCCGATCAGGCAGTCTTTGCGTTCCGCGGCGCCAATGCCGAGTTTCTCACGTCTTGGAAGGCAGATACTGAGTTGCGGCTGACTGCGCCCCGCCGGACCCCGGCGCCGGCCTGCGTGAGTGTGGTGGACTCGCGCGGGGTTATGCGCGATGTCGTCGCAGATGCAGTACGCCGCCGTCACCTAGAGGAGGGCGTGGACTGGCGCGATATCTCCGTGATTGTGCGCTCCACCAAGGATATCGGTCCGATTCGCCGCGCGCTCTTGGCAGCGGGCGTGCCGGTGCACATTAGCCCCACGGATGTGGTGCTGGCTGAGCAACGACTGGTGAAGTCCGTGATGCTGGCCCTGCGCGCGCTGGAGGCCGAGCTCACACCGGCCGAGTTGGAAGACCTCATCACCGGCCCTGTCGGCGGTGCCGACCCGGTAACTCTGCGCCGCCTCATCCGCGGTCTGCGCCGCTGGCGCCCGGAGCAGCGCGGCATGGACACGCTGCGGGAATTGCTCGACGGCGAACTGCCGGATTTCAACAACCTTCTCACTGAGCGCGAGGAGGCCATCCTCACCCGTATCCGCGGTGTGCTGTCCGCCGGGCGTGAGGCGCTGCGGGCCGAGGCGGAGGTGGAGGAAGTCCTGTGGGCGGTATGGAATGCCACTGGTCTTGATGGTCGCCTGCAGGCCGCGGCCCTGCGCGGCGGTGCGGCCGGCTCGCAGGCGGACCGCGACTTGGACGCCATGATGGCGCTCTTCGATGCCGCCGGTGACTATGCCGAGCGCCGCCCGGGCGCATCGCTGGATTCCTTCATCCTGCACATCACCGAACAAGAGCTTCCCACGGGCGTGCGTGACCGCCGCTCCGCGCTGCCGGACGCGGTAGAGATCCTCACCGCACACGGCGCTGTCGGCCGCGAATGGGACACGGTCATCGTGGCCGGAGTGCAGGAGGGAACCTGGCCCTCGGTGGGGGAGACCGGTTCGCTCTTTGACCAGGAAGGGCTCATCAATCTTCTAGACCGTAACATCTCGCCGGGGACCCCGGTCAGCCACGTCGCGGGCCGCTTGGCAGAAGAACGCCGTCTCTTCCACGTAGCTACCACCCGGCACCGTCACCGCCTCCTCATCGTCGCGGTGGACGCCCCGGAGGGCGATGAGGTCGAAGAGCCGTCGCGCTTTATCACCGAGTTCTTGTCCGTCGAGGGGGTAGATGTCCCCGGACAGCGTGCACGCCGGGACGCCGCCCGGCGGCTGGCGCGTCAAAGCCTGCCGCGCGAGCTGGGGCTTGACGTTCCGGAGCCCGGTCCAGTGACGCTGCGCGGCGGCGGCTCTGCCGACGAAGAGCTTGACCCTCTGCAGGTCTCCGTACTGTCCGTGTCCGCCTTCGTGGCCCAGCTACGCCGCTGTGCTGCCGACCCGGAATCGAGCGAGCTTGAGCGCTCCCAGGCGGTGCGGCAGCTGGCCCGCCTTGCCCATGGCGGTGTTCCCGGGGCGCATCCGGACGAGTGGTGGGCGGCACGCTCCATTGCGTCGCAGCCGGCCCTGCGCGGATCCAGCACCGTGTCCCCCTCGCGCGTCGAGGCGCTGATGAAGTGCCCGCTTAATGCGGTACTGGGCCGGCTCGTTGAGGACGATTCCTCCACCCTCAACCTCGTCCGCGGCAACCTAGCGCACGCGTTCTTAGAGGCCCTGGGGCGCGGCGTTGAGACCGGCCCCGCAAAGAAGCTCGTGGTCGATGCTTTTGAGACCATCCTCGATGTTCCGGCGTGGAAGCGGGAGCGCGAGCTGGAGGACTTTGCGCGTCTTATTGATAGGACTGCGGAGTGGTCCGTGAGCTCCACGGTACGGCTCACCCCCGTCGGCGTGGAGGTTCCCGTGACGGTAGACGTCGCGCCGGACGTGACCATCCACGGCTACATCGATCGCCTTGTTAAGTCCGGCGAGGATTACATGGTGGTGGACCTGAAGACGGGTAAGACGGTGCCGTCGAAGCAGACCGTTAAGGAAAACCAGCAGCTGCTGACCTATCAGCTGGCGCTAGAACACGGCGCTATCGTCCCCGGTCAGCGAAGCCCCGGCGAGGGCCCTGATGCCGACGCGGATGCGGGGCAGGAGCACGGCGAGGAATGGGTATCCGAAATCCGCACGGGTGCTGGTCTCTCCCGCGCCGGCGGCAAGCTGGTCTACCCGCGCTCGACCAATCAGTCCGTGGCCACGCGGGACCAAGATCCCGTCCCTCCCGAGGAACTTGAGGAGTTTGCCCGCAAGCTACCGGAGCTGGTCGCCGAGCTGCGAGGTCCCGGCCTGACGGCTCGCGAAAACAAGGATTGTGAGAGGTGCCCCATCCGTTCTATCTGCCCCATCATGAATGAAGGAGGTCTGGTGACCAATGCCTAAGAATTCAGCTCACCACTTCAGTCCGGACGCCCTGGCGCACGCGTTGGGCAAACCCTTCCCACCTACGCCGGAGCAAGCAGCGGTCATCGACGGCCCCTTGGGCCCCAAGCTCGTCGTGGCGGGTGCGGGCGCTGGCAAGACTGAGACGATGGCCTCCCGCGTGGTGTCCCTCGTGGCCAACGGTTTGGTGCGCCCGGAGCAGGTGCTTGGACTGACCTTTACGCGCAAGGCGGCACAGCAGCTGGAGCAGCGAATCCGCCGCCAGTTGCTTACGCTGCGTTCCTCCGGGCTGGTCGCGCCGGGCACTGCGGCTGCGGACGCCCTAGAGAACATCGCCCCCAAGGTATCCACTTATGATTCCTACGCAGGTGATCTGGTCCGGGAATACGGCCTGCTGATGCCGGTAGAGCCGGATGCCCGCATGATCACCGCCGCCGAGCGCTACTCCATCGCGCATGAAGTAGTAAGCAACTTCACCGGTGCGCTGAGCGCCGACAACGAAGTGGCGTCGGTGACTCAAACCGTCATCGCGTTGTCGGATGCCCTCGACGGAGAGCTCATTGACACCACGCTGCTGCGCGAGCACGAGCACGCCTTCCGCGCCACGGCAGAAGACCTGGAGAAGTCGTCGCGAACCAAAGGCGAGTTCAGCAGAGATCTGCAAAAGTATCTCGATACACAGCGCCTGCGCTTGCAGTACCTGCCGCTGGTGGATGCCCTCAAGAAGGAACAGGCGGAGCGCGGGGTCATCACGTTTGGTGAGCAGATGTCCATTGCCGCTACCTTGGCGCAGAGTTTCCCCGTGTTGGGGGAGGAGCAAAGCGCGCGCTACCGCGTCATCATGCTCGACGAATACCAGGACACCTCTCATGCACAGCGCATCCTGCTGCGTTCCCTGTTTGGTGGCGAGCGCGAAGGCCTATCCGTGACGGCCGTGGGTGATCCCATGCAGTCCATCTACGGATGGCGTGGCGCCACGTCGGAAAACCTCGCCGCCTTCGTTGAGGACTTCCCGCAAAACGACGGGGAGAATGCTCCCAAGGATCAGCTCACGACGTCGTGGCGCAATCCCTCCACGGTGTTGACGCTAGCCAATGACGTGGCCGCCGAGCTGTTTTCTGCTGCGCCGGGTAAGCGGCCCGTCGATGAGCTGGCACCGAAGCCCACCGCGCCGGCTGGTGATGTGCAGTTGGGCTACTTCGCCACAGAAGACGAAGAACGAGACTTTATTGCCCAGCACCTGCGTAAGCTGTATGACGCTACTCCGGAAGGTGAGGACTTTAGTGCCGCGGTGCTGGTACGCACCAATAAGCAATCGCCGTTGATCGCCGCTGCCCTGGATGAGGCCGGCGTGCCCAACGAAATTTTCGGCCTGGGTGGCCTGTTGTGGAAACCAGAGATCCAGGATCTCGTAGCAGTGGCAACGCTGTTGGTCCGGCCGCAGGACGCCGCCGCTGCGCTGCGCGTGCTCACCGGTCCCATGTGCGGGCTGGGCATCGCAGATATTCAGGCTCTTCACTCACGCCAGCGCAACCTGGCTGGCGCCACCGAGGGACGCACCAGGTGGGAGGGCGGTGACCCGTTGGCGCACTTAACGGAACAGGTCGAAGCCATCGTGGCAGAAGGACCAGACCAGGTCTTGGGATTGGCCGATGCGTTGGCGGACTTGGGCGAGCGCGAGCGCTATACCCCGGAAGGGCTGGAGCGCATGGAAGCCGTGTCGGCGAAACTGCGTCACCTGCGCACGTACTCCCTGGGCAAGTCCTTAAATGACATTTTCGCTGACATCGAGACCGTATTCGGTCTGCGCACCGAGGTACTCGCCGCGGGAACCCCAGGCGGGACGACGCACCTTGACGCCTTCGCGGATATTGTCGCTGGGTTCCACGGTGACGGTTTGGCCGCCTTCTTGGACTACCTCAAGTTGGCGCGCGAGGAAGAAAACGGTCTTACTCCCGGTGAGGTACCTGCAGTGCGCAACCGCGTCCAGATCATGACGGTGCACAAGGCCAAGGGACTGGAGTGGGAGCACGTGTGCGTTGCCCACGCGGATTCCTCGAGCTACAAGGCGCAGGCGGAAACCTTCCTGACCAAGATCCAAAAGGTCCCCGGAGATGAGGACTACATCGACGTGCCCGATGACGCGAAGGACCGGTCGGCCTTTGAAAAGGCATGCAAGGCCTTCCTTGCGCAGGACCGCGAGTTCCAAGCCGAAGAGGCAGCGCGTTTGTTCTACGTAGCCATCACGCGCACTGAGTCCTCGCTGACGGTGACGGGCTCGGGCACGAACAAAAGGAAGAAGGGGCCGTACCACTACCTGACACTGCTCAAGGACAAGCACCCTGACTTGGTCGTGCACTGGGATGTGCCGGAGGCTCCGGAGGAGAAGGCCGAAGGCGCAGAAGAGACGGCGCACTTCCCAGCGCTGTCCCCGCGGCCGGAGGCAATCAGCGCAGCAGACGCGGTACGAGCGGCTATGGAAGAACTGCCGCCACTGCGCGATGGCGAGACTTTCGAAATTTGGGAGCGGGAAGCTACCGCGCTGATTGAGGAGAACGAGGCGCTGAAGGCCCCCGTGGTCGATGTGGAGCTGCCCGGTGAGCTGACGGCGTCCGACATGGTGGCGATGGCGGCCGATCCCATACAGTTTGCCCGCCGCCAGCGTCGCCCCGTTCCCTTCAAACCGAACTCCTACGCCAAGCGCGGCACCGCCTTCCACGCCTGGCTGGAAGACCGTTTTGGTTCCCCAGCGCTGCTCGGGGAGGACGAGCTTCCGGGCTCCCACGACGAACCGAATCAGGACCTTGAGGCCCTCAAGGAGTCCTTCCTGTCCTCGGAGTGGGCGCAGCGCACGCCGTCCTATGTGGAGGCGCCCTTTGAAATCACCATCGGTGACTCCGTTGTGCGCGGCCGCATGGACGCCGTATTCCAAGAGGCGGACGGCACCTGGTTCGTGGTGGACTGGAAGACCGGACGTCAGCCCAAGGGAGAGGCACTCACCGCGGCGGAGATTCAGCTTGCCGTGTACGCGGAGGCATGGCGGCGAATCCACAAGGTAGATTCAGTTCGCGCGGCCTTCTACTACGTCAGCGAGGGCTACCTCCTGGAGCCGAAGAGCTTGCCCAGTGGCGAAGAGTTGGCCAACCTTCTAAACTCTGCAGTTTCGACCCCACCCGGGTTGAGTCTAAGGTAGTTTCTCGGTATATCCGCTCCGGTCAAGGGAGGATGGCACTTCGTGGCCAAGCACATAGGAAAGCGCTTTAAGTCGCGGTTCTTACCGCAGGTGGAACTGACGTCGCAGCCAGATCACGCGCTGATCGACGTGATCACGTTGCCCCGCACGGAGAGCACCAGCCCGTGGAAACAGCTTGCTCGACGCGTTTTCTGGGCCATGGGCCTACTCATCTTCGTCACAGTGGTGGTCTACCTCGATGGGGACGGCTATAGCGAGGGCCTCTCCTTGCTCGACGCCGCATACTACGCCGCAGTGTCACTGACTACGGTGGGATACGGCGATATCGTGCCGGTAACCCCGCCGGCGCGGTTCATTAACCTCATCATCGTTACCCCAGCCCGCCTGCTCTTCCTTGTGTTATTGGTCGGCGCGACCCTGTCGGTGCTTACTGATCGGGCCCGCCGCACGTTTGAGATCCAGAATTGGAGAAAGCAATTGCGTAACCACACCGTCGTCATCGGCTACGGCACCAAGGGCGCCGGCGCGGTCTCCGCGCTGATCGCCGACGACGTCCCGGCCTCCCAGATCGTGGTCATCGATACCAACCGTGCCTCCCTGGCCAATGCTGAGCACCACGGTCTGGTGACCATCTACGGCTCCGGAACCAAGCAGGACGTGCTGCGTATTGCCGGTGTGGAGCACGCGTCTTCGGTCGTCGTGACCCCGTCCACGGACGATACCGCGGTGCTGTGTACGCTTTCGGTGCGCGAGCTCAACCCGAAGGCCAAGATCGTGGCCTCTGTGCGCGAGTCCGAGAACCGCCACCTACTGCTGCAGTCCGGCGCTGATTCCGTGGTCACCTCCGCCGAGACGGCCGGCCGCCTCTTGGGCTTGGCCACCGTGACCCCGACCGTGGTGGAGATGATGGAGGACCTGCTGTCCCCGAACGAGGGCTTCTCCGTTTCGGAGCGCCCCGTGCGCGAATTTGAGGTCGGCTCCAACCCGCGCCACCTGGCAGATATCGTCCTCGCCGTCCTCCGCAACAACGAACTGCACCGCGTGGATACCGCGGATGCCTATGCGCTGAAGCCGGGTGACCGCCTGCTCTACATCAAGCACGAGATGCAGCAAGCGGTCGAGGACACCGACGAGTCTGACGACGAGAAGTAGCAGCTCGCCGCATGTATCTGCCTGTCACCGCCTCTGGCCGCATACCCGTTACTGAGGACGGTCACCCAGTGCTGGTGGATCACCCCGCCGGAGAGGCCCTCGTGGAAGTTGGTCAGCTTCGCGCCTTCTTTCTAGAGGAGGAGCTCGCTGCTGATCTGGGACGCTTGGAGGATGCCACCTTCTTTGCCGGGCACGGCGAAATCCTCAAAGTCCTGCACCTCATGCGCAACCGCCGGGAAATGCGCTTCCACCCGCGAACTGGCCGGGAACTATCTTTTCCCGAGCCGGGAGCGGTGGGGCGCGATGCGGATGCTTTTGTCTTCCCGCGCATTGACCCCGCCGTGATCGGCATCATCCACCACCCGGAATCAGACCGAATTCTGCTCGCGCGCAATCGTGCGCGGTCCGGGTTCTTCTCCCTTATCGCCGGGTACGTCGAACCGGGGGAGGGCCTCGAGGAGGCTTTCCAGCGCGAAGCTCTGGAGGAGACCGGCCGGCGGGTGGAGCAGGTGACCTATTGGGGCTCGCAGCCGTGGCCGCCGAGTGGTTCGCTCATGGTGGGGTTTTCCGCGGCCACGGGGGATGTCCGCCCCGTGTGCGATACTGACGGTGAGCTCGCGGAGGTGCGGTGGGTGTCCCGCGCAGAGCTGCCGAGTTTGACCATTGCCCGGAAGGGCTCAATTGCACACACGATGATTATGGAGTGGTTCCACGGTGAAAAGACCGGATCTGTCCCTGCTCGATGAGGACCAGCGCGCCGCCGCCACGGCGCCGCGCGGCCCGGTCTGCATCCTGGCCGGTGCCGGAACCGGCAAGACCCGTACGGTCACCTACCGCATTGCCCACATGGTGGACCAGGGGTTCGTGAACCCGCAGCGCGTCCTCGCCGTCACGTTTACCACCCGCGCCGCCAGTGAGATGCGCGAGCGCCTGCACCAGATGGGCGTCGGGGGAGTGCAAGCCCAAACCTTCCACGCCGCGGCGCGCCGGCAGTTGAAGTATTTCTGGCCGCAGGTGGCGGGTGATCTGCCGTGGCAGCTCATCGATAACAAGTTCAGCCTCGTCGGCCGCGCGGTGCGCTCCCTGGGACTGGATAACTCGAAGGACACCATCCGTGACTTCCTGGGGGAGATCGAGTGGGCCAAGTCCTCCCTGGTGAGCCCGGATGGCTATCCCGGGATCATCGAGAACACCGACCGCGAAGCCCCGGGAGATCCGGCGGCCGTGGCGGAGGTGTTCCGCCGCTATGAGCAGATGAAGTCCACCCCGGACCTGATGTACCTCGACTTCGACGATCTCCTCATGCACATCGCTGGGGCCATCGAAAACGTGCCGGCCGTGGCGGAAATATTCCGTGAGCAGTACCGCACCTTCGTGGTCGATGAGTACCAGGACGTCACGCCGCTACAGCAGCGGGTGCTGGAGGCGTGGCTGGGAGAGCGCGATGACCTCACCGTGGTCGGGGACGCCAACCAGACCATCTATTCCTTCAACGGCGCCTCCCCGGAGTACCTGTTGGACTTTTCGCGCACGTACCCGCAGGCGACCGTCGTCAAGCTCCAGCGGGACTACCGCTCCACGCCGCAGGTGACCACCCTGGCCAATGAGGTCATCGCCAAGGCCAGCGGGCGTGCCGCGGGCACCCGCCTGGAACTGCAGGGCATGCGCGAGCCCGGCCCCGATCCCACCTTCAAGGCCTATGAGTCAGAGGAAGTGGAGGCCAAGGAAGTCGCGGGCCAGGTGCTTACCCTGCTCAACCAGGGCGTGAAGGCCTCAGAAATTGCCATCCTGTACCGCATCAACGCCCAGTCTGAGCAGTTTGAGCAGGCGTTAGCGGACGCCGGAGTGGTGTACCAGGTCCGCGGTGGCGAGGGATTCTTCCGCCGCCCGGAGATTCTGGAGGCCATTCGCGTGCTTATCGCCGCCACCCGACGGGATGATCTGCCCGATGACCCGGTGGCGATTGCGCGCGCGGCGTTCGTGGAGCTGGGCTTGAGCGCCACGGAGCCGCAGGGCGCGCAGGCGCGTGAGCGGTGGCAATCCCTCAACGCATTGGTGGACCTCATCCAGCAGATCGTGAACGACCACGAGGATATTGACCTCAACGGAGTGCTGGGGGAGCTGCACCGCCGCTCGGAGAATAAGCACAATCCCACCATGGAGGGCGTGACGCTGGCAACGATTCACGCCGCTAAAGGCCTGGAGTGGGACGCGGTGTTCCTGGTGGGGCTGACGGAAAAGCTGCTGCCCATCAACCACGCCATCAAGGCCGGCGATGAGCAGGTGGAGGAGGAGCGCCGCCTGTTCTACGTGGGAATTACCCGCGCGCGCGAACACCTGGCCCTGTCGTGGGCTTTGGCTAAGACCACGGGCTCGCGCGCCTCGCGCGAGCGCACCCGCTTCCTCGACGGTCTGGTGCCTGGCATCGAGGACACCGCGCATTCCAACCGCCGCTACCGCCCGCGGCGCTGCCGCGTGTGCTCCGGCGAGCTCACCAGTCCGGCGGAGAAGGTGCTGGGCCGCCACGAATGGTGTGAGTACGAGGGTGACGAGGAAGTCTTTTCTGCCTTGCGTGCGTGGCGCGCGTCAGTGGCCAAGGACTCGAAGGTGCCGGCGTACGTTGTCTTTTCGGATGCCACGCTGCAGGCCATCTCGGAGGAGCTCCCGGAAACCGAGGCGGAGCTGCTCGGCGTCTCCGGGGTCGGCCCGGCCAAGCTGGAGCGCTATGGCGCGGAGGTGCTGCAGATTATTGCCGCCGCGCGGGGCTAGGACTGACGCAGCATCCTCACTAACCGCCCGCGCAGTGCGGGCAGCGCGGGTGCTGGGAGACCAGGCGGTGCTGCTCTACACCGTAAAGGTCGACCTCCTTGAGCTCCCCGGCAAGCGGCTTGCCGCGCGGCGCGCCCGGCGGGGAGGGCCTGCCCAGCAGCCGGCGCACTGCTACGACGGAGTGGAGGACCACCGCGGCGCGCACGACCGGATCCCCGGGTGCGTCAGCCTTCTCGGCGCGGCGGGCCACCTCGTGCCAGTGCTCATCGGCGTCAATGCGGTGCAGGTGCGCACACAGTGGGCAGGGCCCTGAGCCCGCGACGCGGACGGGGCCGATGATGCCGCGTGCGTCCATCATGGAGACCGGTAGCCATGTGGCCGGTCCGGCCTGGAGGGCGTCGGCCCAGTCGACAGCACCGGCGAGCATGTCCACGGCCACGATGGGCAGGTGCCCGGCCACGGCGGCGATGTAGTCGGCGGGTTTATCTGCACGCAGGGGAGCGCGGGGCTGAAAGCCGTCTGCCATGAGCGCGTCCCGCAGCTCCGTTGCTAGTTGCGAGCTGCCCAGTACGGCAACGCGCTGCGTGCGCGGCGTGGGCCACAGGATGTGGTATCCAATGAGATCGTCCACCAGACTCCGGGCGGCAGCCTGGCTGAGGCCACCGTTGACCAGCGAGCGCTCAATGGTCTGCCGGGTCAGCGGCGTGCGCAGCCGGTTGAGTAGCTCTGCAAGCCACGGCTGCGCCTGCAGCACGCCCACCCGCGTGGCATCCATGCCGCATTGGACGACTCCCGGTTCGCGTTCCAGCGCCGTGATATCCGGCGCCAACCTATAGGTTTCTGCCCCCATGACAGTCCTTCCCCCTTATTCCGCGCCGGGCTGGTTCCCAACCGCGGTATGTCTCTCATTGCACCACAGGTAGAATTCCCTGTCATGTCGAGCAAGCCCGAAGTCCGCGTGATCCGCTCCGCTAAGCGCAAGCGCACCGTCCAGGCCCGTCTGGTGGACGGGGTGCTGGAGGTGCGCATCCCGGCGTGGATGTCGGCGGTGGAGGAGGAGAAAGCCGTCGCGGACATCGTGGCGAAAGTGGAGAAGAAGCACTCATCGGCGCCGCTTTCCGACACCTCCCTGGCCGCCCGCGCTCGCGACCTCAATATGCGCTACCTCGAGGGCCGCGCGAAGCTGGGGTCCATTCGCTGGGTAGGAAACCAAAAATCCCGTTGGGGTAGTTGCACTACCTCAACGGGAGATATTCGGATTTCGGACCGGCTACAGGATGTGCCTGAGTACGTCCTCGACGCGGTCATTATCCACGAGCTGACCCACACCTTCGTGCCCGGGCATGGTCCGGAGTTCTGGGAGTGGGCCGACCGCGCGCCGAAGGCGGAGCGCGCCAAGGGCTACCTGGAGGCCTACCAGCGCTTCCGCTGAGGCCAGCTACTCCGGCGGCTACTCCTTGTCCGGGTTTTCTTCGCCGTCGTCGTTGCCGCCGGACTGCTTATCGTCTGAGTCTTGGCCTTGGTCCTGGTCCTGCGACGCAGTGCCATCGGACTCCTGCTTGAGCATCTCCTCCAGCTTGGAGAACTCCTC
This sequence comes from Corynebacterium tardum, assembly GCF_046717785.1. Classification (NCBI taxonomy): domain Bacteria; kingdom Bacillati; phylum Actinomycetota; class Actinomycetes; order Mycobacteriales; family Corynebacteriaceae; genus Corynebacterium; species Corynebacterium tardum. The sequence goes on from NZ_CP177104.1 coordinate 765,355, forward strand.
TTCAAAGCCCTCATCGGTGGAATCATCGAGCAGTCCGTCGATAAAGGAGGCGGGATTGTCAATGTGCTCCGCCGTCGGCAGCAGGTCCGGGTGGTCCCACGCCGAGTCGCGCTTATCGGCACCGACCGCCACGGTGGCGCGGCGCCACAGCTCGGCGGCGGCCTCGACCTTCGGGGCGTTGAGCTCAATGCCCACGACCTGAGAGAAGGCCTTCTCCGCGGAGCCGCCGGTGGAGCGGCGGTGCGACCACGCCTCCGTCATCGTCTTCGTCGACGGGATGCGCTCCCCCAATGCCTCGGTGACCACGTGCTCCACCCAACCTTCGACGAGCGCCAGCAGCGTCTCGAGGCGGGAGGCAGCACCTGCGTTGCGGGAGGTGATCCGCGGAGACAGGTCCATGCCCTGCAGCTTGCCCATCGCGTCCTGGATTGCCTGTGGGTCGCCAGATTCCAAGTTGAGTTCGCGGGTAGCTTCCTCGATGTGGGAGGTATCAATGACCAAGCCCATGGCGTATTCCTCAACGGAGGACACGAGGCGCTCCACCAGCCACGGAACGTGCTTGAACAGGCGCTGGCGGGCGGCCTCTCGGGCACCGATGTAGACCAGCACCTCTTGGGCGGGGACGTTGAGGTTGCGGGCGATGGCCTGAATATTGTGCGGCAGAAGGGCGGTGGTGCCGGCGGGGGAGACCGGCAAGCCGAAGTCAGAACCGGTCAGTGCCTGCGCCGCTAAGTCACCCAAAGCGTGGCCCAGCTTCATACCGAAGTTCATTCCGGACATGGAATTCATCATGGAAGACAGCGGGCCCATCATCTCGCGGGCTTCCTCTGGCAGGGAGTCCAGCTGCGCATTGTTCATGTGCTCGGCCACGGGGGTGACCATGCGCTGCCACATTGGCAGCGTGGCATCCAGCCACTGGCCCGAGTTCCACGCGGTCACGGTGCCCGAAGCAGTGGGCAGCGAGGTGGCGTCATCCAGCCACAGCTCCGCTAGCCGTACTGCCTCCTGCACGGCGTCACGGTCCTTGTCGTTGACCTCCTTGTCCTCGGAGATCTGCTGGTGCGCGATGCGCTTGGCCAGGTCGTAGTTCACCGGACCGCTGCCCTCCGGCGAATTCATGGAGGAGCCCATGCCGGAGAGCATCTGGCCAAATTGGTTTAAAAGGTCGCCCAGGCCACCGCCAGCGCCATTCGCGCTGAAGCCGAAGGCGCCGAACGGGTTCTGGTCGCGACGATCCTTGTCGTCGTCATCATCGTTGTTGGGGAAGGAAAAACCGAAACCGTTGCTCATGCGCCCCAATGTACCGGTATTGGTGCCACTGATTCTAGGGTCCCGGCAACGCTGAGAGCGAACAGCGCAGAAAACGTTGTAGGCTGTTTCTCCGTGAATTCACCGCAGAACCCCCACGCCCGCCGCCTCCGCACCCTGACTTGGGGAGCGATCCCGGTGGTGCTGACTGGCGCGCTGCTGAGCATTGACCACATCCCCGGCACAGATATCGCGCTGACCGTGCCCTATGCAGCAGAGGGGCCGGGGCCGACGGTGAATACCTTGGGCCAGGTGGAGGACGCGGACGTGGTCAAGGTGGACGCCCCTGAGACCTTTCAGCCCGCCGGGCATCTCAACATGACCACGGTGTCCGTGCGCACGAACATGACGATGGCGCAGGCCCTGGGCCGGTGGATGTTCACGGATGACACGCTGGTGCCCATTGACACCGTTATTCCGCAGGGCAAGACGGATCAGGAGGTCAATGAGGCCAACCAGCAGGCCTTTACCCAGTCTGAGTCCGCTGCGACGGTGGCGGCCATGGACTACCTGCACAAGCCGGTGCAGGTGGAGGTGGCGCAGGTACTGGAGGATTCCCCGGCAGCGGACGCGCTGGAGGACGGCGACACCATCACCGCGGTCAACGGGGAAAAGGTTTCCGAGCCGGGCCAGGTGCAGGACAAGATACGTGACTTGGCGCCGGGCGACGAGGTTGAGCTCGGCATTCGCCGCGCGGATAAGGAATCCACTGCCCGCGTGACGCTGGGCAGCCATTCGGAAGACGAAAACATGCCGCTGCTGGGAGTGCTGATGACGTCGGTGCCCGCGGGGGATATCTCGGTGGAGTACAACCTGCAGGATATCGGTGGACCTTCGGCGGGCATGATGTTCACTCTGGCGGTGATTGACAAGCTCAACGAGGAGGATCTCACGGGCGGAAAGTTCGTGGCCGGCACCGGCACCATTGGTGAAGATGGCGTGGTTGGCCCCATTGGCGGCATCGTCCACAAGGTTCGTGCCTCGCGCGATGCCGGTGCGGAGCTCTTCCTCTCCCCAGAGGAGAACTGCGCGGAGGCCACCAGCCGGGATACCGGAGACATGGTGGTGGCGAAGGTGCATACGCTTGACGACGCCATCTCGGCCATGGACGCCTTCGCCCACGGCGGTGAGGTGGACACCTGCGGCAGCTAGGCCCCTGCCTATAGTCGCTGCCTTTAGACCAGGCCGAGCTCGGTGAGGCGCTCCTCTGGGTCCTCCTGATCCGTGGAGATCATCTGCTGCATGATGAGGCCCTCGTCGTTATTGACTACGGTGAGGATGGCGGTATTGCCCAACATGGACCAGCCCACCACGCGGCTGCCGCTGTCTTCGACGACGCGGGAGCTGCGCAGCTCCGTGAGCACCTGGGTGGTCTGGGAAGCCTTGGTCTTGGACTTGAAGAACTGGAACTGGCCCACCTTCGAGCCGGAGCAGTTGAAGGAATCCTCCACCCCGTTGGGGTCACAGCGGTCAAACTCCGCGAAGATCTCTTCGGGGACAAGGTCGCCGAAGATGGCGTAAGCCTCATCCACCGAGGCGGTGAACTTCGAGCTCTTCTCCCCGCTCGGTTCCGCAGAGCCGGAGGCCTTCTCGGACTGTGCGGCCGCGGAGGACCCAGACGAGACAGACGCGGAAGTGGTGGACTCGGAGCTGGCGGTCTCCGAGCTGGACCCCGCGGCAGACTTCTCGGCTGATTCCGTGGTGGATTCGGCGGCGGACTCAACGGCGCTTTCCGCTGCCTCCGCGGGGGAGGAGGGCGCCGGGGTCGGTGCCGGCTCATCGTTGCCGCAGGCGGCAAGCAGGCAGCCGGAGGCAAGAAGAGCCGCGCCGGCGGCGGTAAAGCGGGAGATCAAGCGCACGAGAGACTCCTTCGAGAAGCGAATAAGGCCACTAGAGGTCGAGTTTAGCCCATTAGGCGAGATCGTCCGGATCCTGCTCCAAGCCGTAGCGCAGCGCAGCAATCACACCGGGGGCGACGTTGGGGCCGCCGCGCAGTTGGATATCGTCCTGCGCGAAGGGGCCGGCCGCCTCCAGCTCGTCCTCGGTCGGTCGCAGCTGGAGGAGGGTGAGCTCCGCGTCCTCCGTGCGGAGTACTCCGGAGAAGAGGCGGGCCGGGTGAGCGTCGGCAAGCGCGGCGTCCTCCGTGTCCTTAAACGTGATCTCCTGCGCCAGGATGACGCCGGCGATCTCCCGCGGCCACGCCAGGCGCGCCACGTATTCCGCCAGGTGCTCCGAACCCGGCTCGATGCCCTCCGGTAGGTCCTGGACCACGAGGGTGAGCGGGGAGGAATCGTCGACGTCACCCAACTGCGCCGCCACCAGCTGCGTCGGCACTAGGGCGAACAGCGTGGGCGGAGCATCCCATCCTTCGGCGTGGATGAACTCTACGGCTTCACGCATGGCCTTGTTGAGAGCGCGGTTGGCAGCGGGCTGGGAAGTTGATGGGGAACTCATAAGCGTCCTCGTTCGTTGATGTTCACAGTGCTTCTAGTGCTTCTCTAGACTAGAAGCTTGATACCTCTATATTCGCACGACACTTGATTGGAGCTGGAGTTGGCTTCCGGACTGAACCGACCCGCCGCCCCGATGAAACGTCCTCCCAGGGTTGTGTCCTGGGTCGTCGTCATCATCGCCGCCCTCTTGTTCATCGGCCCCATGCTGGTGGGCTTCTATACGGACTGGAAGTGGTTCGGTGCGATTGAGTATCGCGGGGTCTTTACCAAGACCCTCATCGCACGCATCGTGCTCTTCGTGGTCTTTGGACTCGTGGCCGCCGGAATTAGCTACGTGGCCGGCATGCTGGTCTGGCGGGGGCGCGGCAGCTCCTTGGACATGGCGGATCTGAACTCGCCGGTCTACCAGTACCGTCAGTCCATCGAGCGCACCATGGGCGTCTTCCTCAAGACCATCCCGGTCCTCGTGGGCGTCGTCTCTGGCCTGCTGGGCCAGGCGAACTGGCGCACGGTGATGCTCTTCCTCAACTCCCACGACTTTGGCGTTGAGGACCCGCAGTTCCACCACGACCTAGGCTTCTACGCCTTCCAGCTGCCGGTGTGGTCCATGCTGGTCAACGCCTTCTCCATGCTGTTTGCGGTGTGCTTTATCATCGCGCTGGTGGGCCACTACATCCTGGGCGGCATTCGCATTGGCAACCGGGCGGCCGGTGTGCGCGGTGCGGTGTCGAAGCCGGCGCGCACCCAACTGGTGGTCACCGCCGGAATCTGGATGCTGCTGCAGGTAGCTGGCTACTGGCTCGAGCGCTACCAGCTTCTTTACAGTGAACACAGCCTGTTTACCGGTGGCTCCTACACGGATATCAACGCCTACCTGCCCGCCAAGATCATCCTCATGATCATTGGCGTGTTCGTGGCCGTGGCGATTTTCTCTGCGCTAGTCATTAAGGATCTGCGCATCCCTGGCCTAGCCGTGGTGCTCATGGTGGTCTCCTCCCTGGTGATTGGCCAAGGCTGGCCGCTGATTATGGAGCGCTTCTCCGTCAACCCGAACCGCCAGGCCAAGGAAGCGGAGTCTATCTCCCGCAACATTGAGTCCACGCGCTTTGCCTATGGTCTGGGTGATGACAAGGTCACCTACGAAAACAACTGGGGCGAAGGGGAAGTCTCCGATGACAAGGTAGCGTCCGATTCCTCCACCATCTCCAACTTGCGCCTGCTCGACCCGGACATTCTGGCCCCGACGTTTACGCAGATGCAGCAGCTGAAGAACTTCTACGGCTTCCCGGAAACCTTGGCCATGGACCGCTACCAGATTGATGGTGAGATGCGGGACTTCGTGGTGGCGGCCCGCGAGCTGGACCCGAACGAACTGCAGGAAAACCAGCAGAACTGGATTAACCGCCACACGGTCTACACCCACGGCAACGGCTTCATTGCGGCCCAGGCCAACAAGGTGGATGAGGTGGCCCGGGATGCAGGTTCTGCCCGCGGCGGTTTCCCCATCTTCACCGTGGCGGATCTGCAGACCCAGTCCGGCAAGGACGCCGAGGGCGAGGGCGAGACCCAGAACGCCGAGGAATCCCTGGGCATCAAGGTGGATCAGCCGCGCACCTACTACGGCCCGGTTATCGCCAGCGCGCGCGACGGCATGGACTACGCCATCGTGGGCAAGACTGGCGACGAACCGGTGGAGTACGACACCGATACCTCTACCTACACCTACGACGGCAAAGGCGGCGTGGACATCGGCAACGTGGTCGACCGCACTGCTTACGCGCTGAAGTACCAGGAGCTCAATTTCCTGCTCTCGGACCGCGTGGGCGCGGATTCCAAGCTGCTCTATGACCGCGATCCGCGCGAACGCGTGGAGAAGGTGGCCCCGTGGCTGACCACGGATTCCTCGACCTACCCGGCCGTCATCGACGGGCGCATCAAGTGGGTCGTGGATGGCTACACCACCCTGGATTCGCTGCCATATTCGCAGCGCACCTCCCTGACGGAGACCACCCAGGACACGCAGAACCCCAACGGCACCACGCAGCGCCTGGTCAACGACCAGGTGGGCTACATCCGTAACTCGGTCAAGGCTACTGTCGACGCCTACGATGGCACCGTTGACCTCTACGAGTTCGACACCGAGGACCCCGTGCTCAAGGCGTGGGAAGGTGTGTTCCCGGGCGTCGTCAAGCCAGAGTCGGAGATCTCCGACGAACTGCGCCAGCACCTGCGCTACCCGGAGGACATGTTCAAGGTGCAGCGCAATCTGCTGGCCAAGTACCACGTGGATGACCCGGGCGTCTTCTTCAACAACGATGCCTTCTGGTCCGTGCCGGAGGACCCCACCGCCGGTGAATCTCAGGGACTGAACCAGCCGCCGTACTACGTGTTGGCAGCCGACCCGGAGACCAAGAAGCCGAGCTTCCAGCTCATCACTTCCTACCGTGGCCTGAACCGTCAGTTCCTCTCCGCACACATGGCGGTGTCCTCTGACCCGGACAATTACGGCAACATCACCGTGCGCGTGCTGCCGACGAATACCCAGACCCAGGGCCCGAAGCAGGCACAGGACGCGATGATGTCTTCCGACCAGGTGGCGCGTGACCGCACGCTGTGGCAGGGCTCGAATGACCTGAAGAACGGTAACCTCTTGGCGCTGCCAGTGGGGGATGGGGAGATCCTCTACCTCGAGCCGATTTACTCGCAGCGTAAGGGCCAAGAGTCCGCGTTCCCGAAGCTGCTGCGCGTGCTGGTGTCCTACAAGGGCCGTGTGGGCTATGCCCCGACCATCGGTGAGGCCCTGGACCAGGTTGGAATCGACCCGAAGGCCGCGCAGAACATCACGGAGATCGAAGGCGATACCGGCAAGGACGGTGACCAGGCTGGAAACACTGGCGGTGACAAGAAGGACGCGGCTGACTCCAAGGACTCCGACGCTTCCGCACCGGCCTCCGCTCCGAAGGCATCGAGTGAAGGCGAGGCTATCGACGCCATCAACAAGGCTCTCGATGGCGTGGACAAGGCTAAGAACGGTTCCTTTGAGGAGTACGGCAAGGCCTTGGACGAGCTGGACAAGGCAGTGGAGGAGTACCGCTCGCTGCAGTCTCAGTAGTAGCTCCACGTAGTCCAGAGAAATGGCGCCTGCCCAGGGGATTTGGGTAGGCGCCATGGCGTCTGTATAGTTACATGAGTCGCCGGCACACGGGGTAAAAATCCTAGTGATTAACCACAGTGTGCTGAAGCGCTTGATGTTCGGAAGTACATCTCGACGCGGGGTGGAGCAGCTCGGTAGCTCGCTGGGCTCATAACCCAGAGGTCGTAGGTTCGAATCCTGCCCCCGCTACCAACTTCCCGCCCCTACCAGTGGAAACACCGGTAGGGGCCTTTTCTGTTTTGTGCTGGAATCGCCATTTGGGGCTTTGAATCCTGCACCACGTAGGACTTCGCCGCTCCCCCCCCAAGCCATGCACTTAGAAAGTAAAATCTTCTCGCTGTACGGTATCGTCGGTACGCTCAAAGATCGAAGCGCAGGATTACAAGGACTACATTCTCGGCTTCATCTTCTATAAGTTCCTGTCCGACCAAGTAGAGCAGTTCATGCTCAATAACGACGCTGAACCGGAAGACCTGCCCGATGCGCTCGTTGAGACCGACACTGACACCGTGGCCCTGGTGCGTAACAACTTGGGCTACTTCCTCACTTACGAGAACCTGTACTCGACGTGGCGGGACATGGGTAACGACTTTTCCATCGCTCACGTGCGCGACGGCCTGGCTACCTTCAAGCGCAACATCGCCCCGGAGCACAAGCACGTCTTCGAGGGCATCCTTAACACCCTGGACACCAGCCTGTCGAAGCTGGGCACAACCGACGCTGCCCGTACCTCAGCCATCAAGAAGCTACTGGACCTTATCGATGACATCCCCACTGATGGCAAGCAGGGCTATGACGTGCTGGGATACATCTACGAGTACCTCATCGAGAAGTTCGCGGCTAACGCGGGCAAGAAGGCAGGCGAGTTCTACACCCCGCATGAGGTCTCGCTCATCATGAGCAACATCGTCGCTGACCACCTCAAGGACCGCGACGAGATTCAGATTTACGACCCGACCTCCGGCTCTGGCTCCCTGCTGCTTAACATCGGCCATGCCGTCGCCAAGCGCATGGGGGACCCAGACCGTATTAAGTACTTCGCCCAGGAGCTGCGCGAGAACACCTACAACCTCACCCGCATGAACCTGGTCATGCGCGGCGTGAAGGCGGACAACATCGTCGCCCGCAACGGTGACAGCTTGGCCCATGACTGGCCGATGTTCGACGAGTTCGACCCGGTACAGACCTACCAGCCGCTCTATGTGGACGCCGTAGTCTCCGACCCGCCCTACTCCCAGAAGTGGGAACCCGAAGGCAACGAGGCTGACCCGCGATTCGCACGGTTTGGTCTAGCTCCGAAGACCAAGGCCGACTACGCCTTCTTGCTGCATGAGCTGTTCCACGTCAAACCCGACGGTATCCTCACCATCGTCCTGCCGCACGGCGTGCTGTTCCGTGGCAGCTCGGAGGCCGACATCCGCCGCAATCTCATCGAGGCCAACCACATCGATGCCATTATCGGCCTGCCTTCCAACATCTTCTACGGCACCGGTATCGCGACCATCATCATGGTGCTCAAGCAAGAACGTGACCGCGATGACGTGCTGTTCATCGACGCCTCGCAGGGCTTCATCAAGCAGGGTAAGTACAACCACCTGCGTGCCCGCGACATCCAGCGCATCGTCGATGCCGTCCGCAACCGCGTTGACGTGCCACACTTCGCTAAGGTCGTGACCCGCGACGAGATTCGTGCCAACGACCACAACCTCAACATCCCGCGCTACGTGTCCGCCACCCTGCCGCCAGAGTCTGTAGACCTGTACGCCACCATGCACGGCGGCATCCCCACCAGTGAGATTGCCGCCTTGGAGCACTACTGGACCGCCCTACCGGGACTGCGTGAGGCGCTGTTCACCGAGAAGGTAGAAGGCTACGCGGAGCTGAAGACCGCCAACCTGCGCGAGACCATCGACAAGCACCCTGCAGCCCAGGCACTGCGTAACCAGGTTGACGCTGCACTATCCGACCTCCCGGAGAAGCTGCACGCGCTGCTGGTGGACGGCGCGGCCACCGTGCCCATTACCACCACCGAGGACCAGCTTAAGGCAGACCTGTTCGACCGACTCGACCCTGTACCGTTGGTTGATGCCTACGAGGGCTACCAGGTACTGCATGACAGCTGGGTCAAAACCGCCGGTGACCTAGAAGTCATCCAGACCGAAGGCTTCGATGCCCTGCGGGTCAACCACCCCGTGATGGAGTGGAAGACCAAGGAAAAGAAAAAGGTCTATGTCCAAATCGGATGGGACGGGCGCGTTGCTCCCAACGAGTTGGTGCAGACCTTCTACCTGGCGCAACAGAAGGACCAGGTAACGCAGCTAAGTCGCGACGTGGACACAGCTGTATCTGAGCTAACACAGCTTGTCGAGGGCTTAAGCGAAGTCGACAAGACCGACCTGACCGAGATACTTAACGACAAGCAGGACGCCTTCAAGAAGACCGAGCTGAACAAGGCCATCAAGGACCTGCCGAAGCTGGCCAAGGGCGAGACCTGGCCGGAGGACAGCACTGAGGCTGCCATGCTCAGCGCCAAGGCACTTATCGCCCAGCGGGACAAGCTCAAGAAGAACCTCAAGGCTGCGCAAGAGCAGTTGGAGAAAGACACCTACGCGACCATTGAAGCGCTTACCGAAGCGCAGGTCGATGAGGTGCTCACCGCCAAGTGGATTACTTCACTTATGGATGACCTGCGCGAAATCCCTGGTCACGTGCTTGCAGGCCTGGCCGGCCGCGTCCAGGCGCTGCACGACAAGTACGCCGTCGCGCTGACCGACCTCGACGTGAAGATTCGCGAGACGGAGCAAGAACTCGCTGGCCTACTGAGCGGGCTTACCGGCAACGCCGCCGACATGCAGGCCGTGGCTGCACTCTAGGAGCTGCTGGGCGGTGGTCGCGATGCATAGTCACAACGTGCCCGCACTGCGCCTGGAGGGCTTCGATGGTGAGTGGGAATTGAAAGCCATTGGAGACCTCAGCGAAAGGACTTACGGTGGCGGTACGCCATCTAGCGATGAACCGGGCTACTGGTCCGGGGACATCCCTTGGATTCAATCCTCTGATGTTGCGGAGCAGGGGGTCGCCCCGGTCGCCCCTCGTAAGCACATCACCGAGGAAGCTATTTCACGCTCTGCTGCTATGCAGATTCCTGCCGACTCTGTTGCAGTCGTCACTCGTGTTGGCGTTGGCAAGGTCTCTTTTATGCCGTTCCCTTACGCCACCAGCCAGGACTTTGTATCGCTATCAGACCTTTCCGGTGACCCTGAATACATCGCTCTTACTGTTAAGCGGCGTATGGAGGGACTCGCTGACCAGCTGCAGGGTAGCACCATCAAAGGTATCACGAAGACTGAGCTGTTCAATCAGGCTGTTTATTTCCCGCCCGCTCTCGAAGAACAGTAGGCCATCGGCGCTATCTTCACCAACCTCGACGATGCCATCAACCAGCACACCAAGAAGCACCAGGCCCTGCAGCAGGCCAAAACTGCTCTCATGCAACGGATGTTCCCGCAGGAGGAGGGGCAGACGGTGCCGGAGTTGCGGCTGGAGGGCTTCGACGGTGAGTGGAAGACGACAACACTGGGTGAACTCGGCTCGTTCAAGTCAGGCGTCGGATTCCCGGAACGTGAACAAGGCGGGGAAGCAGGCCTACCTTTCTACAAGGTATCGGACCTCTCCGCACCAGGGAATGAGCTGCAACTGCGCTCCGCCAACCACTATGTGACGGAGGAACAGATTGTTCGTAATCACTGGGTGCCTGTAACAGCTGTACCTGCGATTCTGTTCGCCAAGGTTGGTGCTGCTGTCTTCCTAGGGCGCAAAAGACTCGCTACCGATACATTCCTCCTCGACAACAATCTCATGGCGTTTTCCTTGGACACCAAATCTTGGGATGTTCAGTTTGCCGATACCTACCTCAAGACGGTGGACCTGACCCGATTCACTCAGAGCGGTGCTTTGCCGTCACTGAACGCCCGTCACTTGGCAGAGGCGGCGGCTACCATTCCACCCACCCTTGAAGAACAACAGGCCATCGGTGCAGTGTTCACACGGCTGGACACGCTCATTGCTACCGAGGCCAAGTACATCGAGTCCCTTAAGCAGGCCAAGGCGGCGCTGCTGCAACGGATGTTCATCTAAGGAGCAGCTATGACCACACCATTTCGTTCTGAGGCTGAGTTCGAGGCGGTACTCATCGACCTGCTAACCCGCCACGGCTGGAGCAAGGAGTTGCTGCGCTTCCCGACAGAGCAGCAGCTCATCGACAACTGGGCGAACATTCTTTACGCCAACAACCGGGGCCGTAACCTGCTTGGCGACGTGCCGCTCACCGAGGGCGAGATGGCGCAAATCATCGAGCAGGTCAACAACCTGCGTACGCCGCTGGCGCTCAACGAGTTCATCAACGGTAGCACCGTGACCATTACCCGAGATGCACCGCAGGCCGCCAACTTCGGCTCTGAGGTTAGCCTGAAAATCTACGATCGCCTAGAGATTGCCGGTGGCCAGTCGCGCTACCAGATTGCCGTCCAGCCGCGCTTCCAGACCGCCAATGAGCTGCTGCCCACCCGACGTGGCGACTTGATGCTGCTCATTAACGGTATGCCGGTCTTCCACATCGAGCTGAAGCGCTCCGGCGTGCCGGTCTCTCAAGGTGCGAACCAGATAGCCAAGTACGCCCACGAGGGCGTCTACCAGGGAATCTTCTCACTGGTGCAAATCTTCGTCGCCATGACCCCAGAAGAGACGATCTACTTCGCCAACCCGGGCGCAGGCAAGTTCAACCCGGACTACTTCTTCCACTGGGCAGACTTCAACAACGAGCCGCGAATCCGGGCTATCTGGAGCGCTGGGTCGTGCGCGCGGATGAAGTTAACCCGGACGGCGACGTCGCGCTGTCGCAGCAGGCGGTCGACGAGTTCGTGATGGCGCCGTGCGTCCGCTGCGGTTCGGAGCTGCTCAAGCCGGACGTCGTCTACTTCGGCGAGCCGGTTCCGGTGGAGCGGCGGGACGCCGCGCGTGCGCTGCTTGCGGACTCGCGCTCGCTGCTTGTCGCCGGTTCGTCGCTCGCCGTGATGAGTGGCTATCGCTTCATGCTCGACGCGCTCAAGCAGGGCAAAGAGGTCTCTGTGGTGAACGGCGGCCCCGGACGCGGCGACCCGAAGGCGACGACGCTGTGGCGCACGCAGGTAGCGCCGGCTTTTGATGAGCTACTGGATCTGCTTGATGTGTAAGGCTGGGGTACGGCAGGCCTAAAGCTTCTCGAAGTACATGACTGCGGTGTCGGTGTTTTTCTCTGGTGCCGGGGGATCGGTCTGCTTGCCTCGCCACAGGGGGCTGATGCCTGGCATGAACCAGGCGAGCAGGGCAACGAGAACCGCGATGACGATGGCGGCGGGAGTTGCATATTCGAGCGGCACGAACCAGTATCCGGCCGCGCACAAGGCGATGATGATGCAGACCCACAAGGGGACTAGGACGCCGAGGTTGAGCCGCCGCGTGGCGCGGTATTCGGCCCAGTCTTCGCCGGGGAAGCGAGTGCGCGCTTCGGAGCGAATCCGACGCGCGGTCTTGTGCTGTTGCAGCACCGAGGCGATGAGGGTGAAGGCCACGCCGGCGCCTGCAACGAGCATGTCTGCGGTGACGGCTCCATAAGCTGCAATCGCGAGCGCGAGAGACAGCGCAAGGCGCTCGGAGACGCTGAGAGGTAGCCCACGCGTGGGGTCTACGTCGGGATACAGATTTTTGAAGGCGCTGGTAGACGACGATGTCATGACCGAATGAGGGTGTCCTTTGTTGGGGGTTGCTTACCTAATCTAGGTTAGTATAGCCTATACAAAACTGCTTAGGTATGTGTAGCCTAACTTCTGATTCTTTTTGTTCATCGCATCAATACTTCATGAGGACTCTCTCCGTGATTCTCCGTCGAATATTGGGCACTCTTGCTGCCAGTACTCTCATCGCACTCCCTTCGGTCGCGCTCAACGCTCCTGTCGCCTCGGCTGCCGGCACTTGCTCCTGGAATTGGGGCATTAAGCAGTCCTACCGAAGCTATATCCAAGGCCAAGTCGCCAAGGGCCAGTGGGAAACGGACGGCATTGGTTTTACCGGTTCCGAAACCGGCGCAGACGGTGCTTTTACCTTCACTCCGGGCAAGGCTTCCGTAAACGGCGATACCGTCACCGTCCCCTTCGGCGGCGTCATCCACTTCACTGGACACAACTACGGCGGCGACGATCTGTTGGATATGACGCTGACAGACTGGCAGATTCAGGCCTCCGGCAACCGGGCGGCGATCGTGGTGGATTACGTCTCTTATGAATCTGACATGGTGGATAAGTCCGCACGCGGCCCGCAGATTACCGGCGATAACGTGGTCATCGCGGGGATCGATCTAGATCAACCCGTCGACGCGTCCGCGCACACGCTCGACCTTTCCGGCGACGTCACGCTCACCGACGAAGGACACAAACTCTTCATTGCCTATGAGTCGGGACAGTCGATGGACCCCTCGTCAGGGACCGTGGCCACGGATGGCAGCTGCGGCGGGTCCTCTGGCGGTTCAGGCAGCGGTTCGAAGTCCTTGGGGACAATCTCGGGCACGTTTACTGGTCGCAATGCAGAAGCCATGGCGATTCTGAAGGAAACGAACGACACCATGAATGGCCTGACCACCTTCATGGGCAACACGGAGTCCTTCCTAGACCAGCTAGAATCCTTCCGTTCTCGCACGGAAGCCGCCACGGGCACGACCACCAGCACTACCACTAGCACCACGAGTGGTTCAGGCGCGTCGGGAGCCAACACTTCGGGCACCGCGAGCCCTTCGGGTGCTTCGGGTAGTACTTCGAGCACTTCGGGTAGTACTTCGGGCAGTACTTCGGGTACTTCCGGCACTACTGGTGCTACTGGAACCACAAGAACCGCGCGGCCACAGGACCCCGGGTCCGCGGCTAGTGATGGGCAGTCAGAAACCTGCGTAGCCACGGGCGTGCAGGCTGCGACCGCCGAGTGGGGTGTCAAGAAGTCCTTCCAGTCGTATATCACCGGCTCCATCGCCAAGGGCGCCTGGACGCTCGACGGCGTAGGGTACGACAACTCGCGTTTCCAGTTCACGGGCACCGGCGGAGATGTGGATACTGCGGCGCAGTCAGGTTCCATCCGCTACGGCGGCGCTATGCATTTTACCGGCCACAACGGAGTCCTCGATCTCAATATCGCGAACCTGGAAGTCCGGTTCAACGGGACGAGCGGTCAACTCATCGCCGACGTGCGTTCCTCCAACATGGAGGGCGAGCGCAAGGACTTTGGACGCACGGTGCTCGGAGACGTGTCGTTTAGCCTGCTCGACGTGAGTGACTCCGCCGTCGACGGCGAAGCCACCGTCACGCTGACCGCAGCGGGCAATGATGCGTTCGCGAATTTCTATGAGCCGGGCACGACCCTTGATCCGCTTTCGTTGCATGCACAACTTGGCGGATCCGGGGACTGCGCCGGGGCGAGCGGAACTACGGCACACACTGGTGCGGCGACGACCTCCGGCGGTCAGAGCGCTGCGGCGGCAAAGCGGGCGGCATCGGAAAGCTCTGCGGGAGACGGCCCGCAGGCCGCGGCCGGCACGAGCACGTCTGGTTATGAAGACGGCAGCGGCAACTTCCAGATCAAGAAGGCCGCGGCCGCGGGCTCCTCGCCGGAGGCGAGCACGTGGCTCCTGCTGCTTATCGCAGGCCTCGCCATCGCCGGCGGTTCCATGGGCTCCGTCGTCCTGCGCAACCCGGCGTAGCGCACCCCTTGTTACCCAAGACTTGAGAAAGGATACGTTTCGCATGAAACGACTTTTGGCGGCGTTGGCGTGTGTCTTCGCCCTCACAGGGTGCGGCGTCCAAGGCGCCTATGAATCCCAAGACGCGCAGCTGCGCGACGCCCTCCCAGACGCGCAGTCGGCCAAAGACCCGCGCTCGTTTACGGGTGTGTCGAATGTGACGGACTTCGAGGATGTCGTCGCGGTGGCGGAGTCGCCTACTCCCGCGCTGCCGGTAGAGCTCACGGATGCTGACGGCTACGACGTCTCCGTTACGGATGTGTCCCGAATCGTGGCATTGGATCTCTACGGTACGTATACGAAAACCCTCGAGGGCCTAGGGCTTACGGACAATATCGTGGGTCGCACGGTGTCGTCGACGGAAAACGCTATCGCCGATCGCCCCGTCGTGACCCAGGGCGGACACAACATCAACGTGGAAGCCGTGCTCGAACTCCGGCCCACGCTGGTCATCGTCGATCATTCGATCGGCCCACGCGACGCCATCGACCAGATTCGCGCCGCAGGGGTGACCACCGTGGTCATGGAGCCGAAACGCACCATTGACTCGGTGGCCGAGGACATCACAAACCTGGCCGCGGTCGTGGGTCTGCCAGACGAAGGCGAAACGCTGGCCAACCGCTCCGTCGAAGAAATCGAAAAAGATAAGGCGGCCATCGCAGACATCGTGCCGGAGGAGCCAATGCGCATGGCGTTCCTCTACGCGCGCGGCAACGGCGGCATCTTCTTCATCATGGGAGAAGGCACGGGTGCCAAGGACCTCATTGAGGGTGTGGGCGGCGTAGACCTCGGCACCGAATACCACCTCTCTTACGCCGAACCTGCCAACGCCGAATCTTTGGCAAAGATTAACCCTGAGGTCATCATCATGATGACGGGCGGCCTGGAGTCGACCGGCGGCGTCGAAGGCCTCCTCGAGCGCCCCGGCATTGCACAAACCACCGCGGGCCAAAAGCAGCGGATCGTGACCATCCCAGACGGGCAATCGCTCGCCTTCGGGCCCTTGACCGGACAGACCCTTCTCAAACTTGCGCAGGCAATCTATGACCCAGACAATGCTTAAACCGGCGGCCCCCACGGAGGTTTTCGCTCGGCGCTCCCGCCTGCGGGTTGGTGTATTCGTATCGCTTGGGGTGCTGCTTGGTGTCGCCTTCATCCTGTCGCTTGCGCTGGGGCAGTACTACGTCGCGCTGGGTGACTTGGTGCAGATTATGGCCGCGGGCCCTGGCGGTGGCTTGACGGCCAACGTCGTGTGGCAGATCCGCCTGCCGCGCATTCTGCTCGGTTTCTTGGTCGGCGCGTGCTTGGGAGTGGCGGGCACGCTCATGCAGGCCGTGTTCGCCAACCCGCTGGCTGAGCCCTCCATCGTGGGCGTGACCTCCGGTGCCGGTGTAGGCGCGGCCGTGGTAATCGTCTTTAATATCTCCGTCCTGGGTACCTTCACGGTGCCGCTCGCGGCGTTTGCTACGGCGCTGCTGGTTACCGCGCTGATCTACCAGTTGGCGCGCTCACGAGGGCGTGTGGCGGTGGTCAATCTGATCCTGACCGGCATTGCTATCAACGCGGTGTGCAACGCCATCATCTCCTTCATGATGTACCTGGCGCCTACCGCGAACCGCGAGCAAATCATCTTTTGGCAAATGGGTTCGCTCAACGGTTCCCAGTGGAAACACGTGTGGGTGGGCCTCCCCATCGCCCTCCTCGGGATGGCCATTGCGCTGCGTCTTGGCCGCCAGCTAGATGTGCTCGCGCTGGGCGAGCGCGCCGCGGAACACACTGGCGTCGACGTCAAGCGACTGCGCATTATCGCCATCGCTGCCTCGGCGATCCTTACCGCCGGCGCAGTTGCTTTCGCCGGACTTATTGGGTTCGTCGGCCTTATCGTGCCGCACCTGCTGCGTACGATCATCGGCCCAGAAAACAGGGTCTTGCTGCCGGCCTCTGCGGTGGCGGGCGCCGTACTCATTGGCTTTGCCGACGTCGCTGCGCGCACGCTCATTCCTTTCGCCGACCTTCCCATCGGTATCTTTACCGCGCTCGTGGGTGGCCCCACCTTCTTCGTGCTGTTGCGCCGGATGATGAAGAAGGGAATGCATTGATGATTAACGTTGCGAATCTTTCCGTTTCGATCGGCGAGCGGAACCTGCTTTCCGATGTCTCCTTTGTCGCCCGCCCAGGGGAGGTCACCGGCCTCATCGGCCCGAATGGTGCGGGCAAGTCCACGCTGCTGGCGGCCATCGCCGGCGATATTGATTACACCGGTTCCGTTTCCCTCGTGGGGCAGGATCCGGCGGTGTCCTCCCCAGGGGCGTTGGCCCGTGCGCGTGCGGTGATGCTGCAGGACGTTACTGTGTCCTTCCAGTTTCTCGTGCGTGATGTAGTGGCCATGGGCCGGCGCCCTTGGGAGGGCACCGCCAGGCAGGCCGAGGACGACGCGATCATCGACGCAGCGCTTGCGGCGGTGGATGCGACGCACTTGGCCGGCCGCGATATTGCCACGCTCTCTGGCGGGGAGCGTGCGCGTGTGGCGTTGGCCCGTGTACTGGCGCAGCAGACCCCGGTGATTCTTCTCGATGAGCCGACTGCGGCGCTGGACATCCGCCACCAAGAACAAGTCTTGGGATTGGTGCGCTCGATCGCGGCGCAGGCTGGAGTGGCGGTGCTGGTGGTACTCCACGATTTGGGCGCCGCTGCGGCCTATTGCGATCACATCGTGTGCCTAGCAGACGGGGCAGTTGCCGCCGCCGGCCCGGTGCGCGAGGTCTACACCGACGAGATTTTGTCGCAGGTCTATCGCTGGCCCATCCAGGTGAGCAAGGCAGACGGCCACATCTCAGTCCATCCCGCGCGATGTCAGGTCGCCGATCCCGAGCAGTCTTTTGTCGATCTACTTAAGGAGTCTTAACTCATGCGTATTGTCTCTTCTTCTCTCGCGCTGGCGCTGACCGCCTCGGCGCTGACCGTTCCGGCAGCCTTTGCTGCCGATGCCCCCACCTGCGCCCCTGGCCAGACCCTGGAGACCCGCATTGTCTCCGGAACTGTGAATTGGGGCATCAAGGAATCTTTCCGCAACTACATCACCGGCCCCATCGCGAGGGGTGGGTGGACCACGTCCGGCGCGGTAACGCAGGACGAGGGTAACAAAGGCGGAGCAGACTTTCAGTTCCACTTCGAGGTGGATCCTTCTGCGTCCTCGGTGAGCCTGGGCGAAGACGGCACCGTCACGAAAGCCGATATTCGAACCAAGGATTCGACGCTGGAGTTTGAGGGCCACCACGGTGCGCTGTACACCAAGATGCTCTCGCCTTATGTCCTCACGGAGGCAGGGCAGGCAAAGGCGGGCACGTCCTACGAGGGCTACTACGTGCCGGGCAAGGGCATGACGGAATACACCCCGGAGGACCGCACGGAAGAAAACAAGAAGTCGGGCACGGATACCTTCGCTGAGGGCAATGCCGCATGGTCGAAGGACGGCGATATGCTCACGCTGAATGCGACCGACGTGACGTACAAGCCGAAGGCGGGTACCTACTACGATCGCGAGTCGAAGATCCAGCACATCGAGGGTATCGACGTGATCTTCATGGGCATGTACAACGAGAGCTACAAGCCGGAACTTGATGATGCACAGGTGACCTTGAAGACCGCGTCCGAGTGTGTGGGTCCTGCCGATGAGGGCACCGAGACCACCCCAGGGGAGCAGGACGAGCCGGGCCGCGACGAGCAGGGCAAGGACCAGGCAGGAGACCAAGGAAAGACTCCTGAGAAGGACCCAGAGAAGAAGCCGGAAAAGGGGCGGGATCAGAACCAAGGCGGCACGGATAACAAGGGCGAAGAAGGCTCTTCTTTTTCCAACGTGTGGAATATCGTGTTGGCGCTGACCGCTCTGGGCGGCATGTTTGCGGTCATCGGCGGCGCCATCGTGCAGTCCGGCGTTCTTAATCCCCTGCTGGCGCGCCTGCGTTAGCGAACCTGCACGGGTCTATTCCGAGTCGGCGTGACCCGCGTTGGCAAGGGCGTGGCTTTGGGCGTCGTGAGGATTGTCCAGGGTGGGGGAGAGCTGTTTGAGCACCGTGCGCACGATGGCGCGCACGCGCTTGTCCATGGGCATATCCATGTGTGAGACGACGGCGCGTTTGTCGACGTCTTGCACATAGACATTGCGCACCGTTCCGTCGGGAGTGTCGCCGGGATCCAAGAAACAGGTTTCCGGCGGCACGACGATGGAGTCTTGCTTAGTGGCCACGCACGTGTAGCTCACACCGGGGGCCAGGTCACCGTTGCGGTTGAGCTCCTCCAGCGTCGCGCTGCCCACGATTTGTTCCATGCCGGCTGGGCCGAAGTAAGCGTCGATGATGGAGCGCATGACGTGTTCTTGGCGGCGGCTGGAAATCAACGAGCTGACGATTCCACCTTGGGTGGTGCCGTGGTTGGGCGCCGACAGGCAGATGATGTGGCGCACGCGGTCCACCGCATCGTGGTTATGCATCCAGTAGCGGGCGACGATACCGACTTGAGAGTGTCCGATGAGCACGACCTGTTCCGCGCCGGTGACGGCTTGGACCGCGTCGATATACGCGCCGACCTGATCGGCGGAGGCGGCGATGGGGCCGGTGGCGCGGGCGCCATAGTCCGGTGCGAACACGGTCCAGCCGTCCTCGCGCAGCTCGGAGCCGAGCAGCTGCCATACGCCTTTCGTATCCGTCGTCCCGTGGATGAGAATGATGGGCCATGGGTGGTCTTCATCCGGGCGCGCTGCCCAGTCGTCTTCGAAAACGCCGCGTGGCTTCAGGCGTGCGCCGAGCGGTAGCGATGCCAGGCGTGCCGCGGTCTCTGCCTCGTGGTCGTCGCCTGCGGACCCGCGTGGATGGCGAAAGTCGAGGTCGAAGAAGCTGCGGCGCTCGGCACGCAATAGCTCGGCGATTTCGTCGGCCACTTCCTCGCGCAAGGCGTTAGCGGGCGCAGGGGTGGTAATGCCGTGGCGCGGAGAGTCTGAAACTTGTTCCGCCGCCGGTGTCTCCGGCAGGCCTTCGGTGGCGTCGTAGCTGACGGAAGGGGGAGTCGGGTCTGAACGCCAGAACCGCCCGAGTCCCTCGGAGATGAGGGTTTCGAGTTCTTTGAGCGGTTCTTTGAACGAATCTGTTGCCATAACTCTCATCCTATTTCGTGCCGCGATACATTAATTTTTCGGAATTATTAGTGGTAACGGTGATATTTCGCGGGATCGCGGGAGAAAGTTCTCGTTCCCCCTTGACCATCCAACTAAAGGTTTATAAACTAAGCCTTGCCTAATCACGGGCGGTTGCTTACTAGGAAGGTCGCGCTCCACTTCCTTCTCACGGTAAGTGCCGAAAGATTAGTCATGGGGAGAAGGCCCGTCAGCGCGCAGCTGACGGGCCTTCGTTTATCTCTGGAAGTGGTAGTTGGGGGACGAGCCCAAATTCCTGCGCCTACCGGCGTGCTCGCGAGCTTTCGCTACGTCTTTTCTTCCCCCGCGCGCCTGCGCATGGAAGTCTTCGGCGGCCTCGCCGTCGCCCTCGCGCTTATCCCCGAGGTCTTAAGCTTTTCGATCCTGGCGGGGCTGGATCCACGCGTTGGACTCTTCGCGTCCGTCATCATGGCAATCTCCATCTCCTTTACTGGTGGTCGTCCTGCCATGATCTCCGCCGCGGCCGGCTCGGTCGCGTTGGTCATTGCTCCCTTGTCTGCCTCCCACGGTCTGCAGTACGTCCTCGCGGCGGTGCTGCTGGCGGGAGTCCTGCAGATCGTTCTCGCTTTCCTCGGGGTCGCCAAGCTCATGCGTTTTATCCCGCGCTCCGTTATGACTGGCTTCGTCAACGCGTTGGGCATCATGATGTTTACCGCGCAGCTGCCGCACCTCATGCACGTCCCGTGGATCGTCTATCCCCTCGTGGCGCTCGGTGTGGTCATCATGCTTCTGTGGCCGAGGCTCACGGAGGTCGTCCCCGCCCCGCTCATCACGATCCTCGTCATCACAGTGCTCGTCGTCGTCTTCCGCTGGGACATTCCGGACGTCGCGGACCAAGGCGAGCTACCCACGAGCCTGCCGGGCTTCGTTTTCCCTGACGTGCCGCTCACGCTCGACACGCTCACGCTCATCGGCCCGTACGCGGTAGGCGTGGCCCTCGTCGGCCTCATGGAGTCGCTGCTCACAGCCAAACTTGTCGACGACATTACGGACAGCCACTCGGATAAAACGCGCGAGTCCCTCGGTCAGGGTATTGGCAACGTCCTTGCGGCGAGCATCGGCGGCATGGGCGTGTGTGCGATGATTGGCCAGACGATGATTGGCGTCAAAGCTTCTGGTGCTCGCACGCGCCTGTCGAGCCTGCTCGCTGGCATCTTCCTCCTCATTCTCATCCTTGTGTTGGGCGATACCGTGGGTGCGATTCCCATGACTGCGCTTGTCGCCGTCATGATCCTCGTCGCCGCGGACACGGTGGATTGGCACTCGGTGCGCACCATCCACCGCATGCCGCTGTCGGAAACGCTGGTCATGCTCGTGACGGTTGTGGGGACATTGGTTACTCACAACCTGGCGGTCGGCGTCATCGCCGGCGTGCTCACGGCCATGATTGCGTTCGCGCGTCGCGTCGCGCACCTCACCCAGGTCGAGCTCGTTGCTTCCGATGCCACCCGCGCCGCGTACCGCGTCACCGGCCAGCTTTTCTTTGCTTCGTCCAACGACCTTGTCTATTCCTTTGACTACACGCTGGGAGTCTCTGAGGTCGATATCGACATGTCGGCTGCGCAGGTATGGGATGCCTCGACTGTGGCGACGCTGGATGCGGTGCGTGAGAAATACGCGCAGCGCGGCGTGACCGTGGATATTCGGGGTCTTGATCCGGTCAGTCAGCAGCGCCTCGACCGGCTCTCGGGCAATTTGGGGGACTAAAACCTGGGGGAGAGATGTGCGCTGAGCATGGGGGTGCGACGATTAGTCATACTTTCGGTCGAATATGCGTCACTGTGGGCATGAAGTATGGCATAGGTCTTGATATGTAAGGCTTGCCTTGTTTAGACTATCCACATTAAGGTTAGGCAAGCGTTACTTAATCAGGAGGAATTTGGCCATGACCGTTGCCATGACCACGACGCCGCTTTCGCAGATGCTGCGTGAGGAAACCGCGCGAGCGCACGCCAGCGCAGAGGGCTCAGATTTTATGACCCGCTTGATGGCGGGTGAGCTCAGCGCAGAGGCACTCGCCACCTTTACTGGGCAGTTGTGGTTTATCTATGAGGCGCTTGAGCGCGCGGTCCGCACGGTAGCGGATACTCGCATCGCCGGAGCGGTGGCCGACCCCCGGTTGGAACGCCGCGATGCGCTGGAACTCGACCTCGCGGAAATGTACGGCCCGCAGTGGCGCGACGAGGTGCGTATCCTTCCCGCCACCGCACGCTACGTCGCGCGCCTGGAATCGCTCGATACGCCGGGATCGGAGCCCCGGGTCGTTGCTCACCACTACGTGCGCTACCTTGGCGATATCTCGGGTGGGCAGGTTATTGCCGCGCGCCTGGGGGCTCTCTACGGTATCGACCCGGATGCGCTCAATTTCTATAACTTCGCGGCGATTGGCAAGATTCCGCCCTACCGCAGCGCGTACCGCAAGGCGCTCGACGAGCTCGCGCTTTCTGATGCCCAGCGTGCCGCTCTCATCGCCGAGGCACAGGCCGCCTTCGCGTGTAACTCGGCAGTCTTCGCCGAGCTAGCGAAGCTGTATCCGGGCGCAGCGTAGCGCCGGGTTCACTATTTCCTCTCTTCCCCCTTCTTGTTTTATCTGTATTTCTAAAGTGACCTGGAGGTCTGTCGCGTGAAGAAAATCTCTTCTGCTTCTCTCGCATCTGCTCTTATCGTCTCTGCAATGGCTGTTCCGGCTACTGCTGCAACGCAGGACCTGACGGCGGGTACATTCGCCTGGCCCATCAAGACCTCATTTATGGAGCATCTTGCTGGCCCAATGGCAGCTGGCCGTTGGACGACCACGGATGGGGCGACGTATAAGGACAATCAGCTGCTCTTTCCGGTCAACGTCGCTGAGACGACGTTAGATGCGGACGGCAACGGCACCATCGTCCTTGACGGTTCGGCGCATATCGTGGCCTACAAAGGCCTGGGCGCGGGCGGCTCGGCCGGCCTCGATCTCACCTACTCAGATCTCAAGCTGCAGGTGCAAGGCACGAAGGTCGAGCTCGTTGGAGACTACGTTTTGTCCGGGGATCCGGGCGATAAGGGCGCGCAGGTCGACAGGGATGGCGATGATGACGTGCTGGTCACGTTCACCCTCGATGCCCCCATCGCGGTTGGGACCGATGTGAGCGCGCAGGATCGCCAGGCCACCGCGGGTGCAGGCCTGGAGGGCTCGCTACTGCGCTATAAGGAAGGTCAGATACTTGAGGGCGGCGACGTTGATCTCGTGCTGGACTTCGCTGATGGCAAGGATGCCGGGGTAGTCGAGGGGCATAAGTCGACGGGACTTGCCCGGGCTTCCGCGCAGTTGGGAACGCTGAGCTCGGAGGAACCGTCGAGCGAGGGTATCGGCATCCTCGTGGGGGTGATTGCGGGCGTTGTGGCGCTCGTGGGTACCGCGGTGGCAGGGATGCCTTTGGTGCTTGATGCGCTCAAGCGGGCGGGCATCCGACTCTAGTTCGATTGCTTCCGTTTGTGTGGATTCGGGCGTTGATCAGGTTGCGGTAACTTAGGTTACCGTGACCAAAATTGTCTTTGGCCTGCATGTTTGGGAACCCTAACCTAGCTAGCGGCATTTTTGAATATCTGTATTATGGGAGACTATACCGCCGGAAACCCGTTGGATAGCCGTCGGAAAAGACAGAAATTTACCTATTGAACAGGTACCGAAAGGCAAGGATATTCAATGAACGAGAAGCTGCAGAGCCTGCTGAACGCACAGGTTATTAACGAGCACGGCGCCGCCCTCATCTACACCCAGCTGGCCTACGAGATGGATGATCTTTCCTTCCCGGGCATGCGTGACTGGTTCTACGCTCAGGCTGCGGAGGAGCGCGAGCACGCTCAGAAGTTTGCCAACCACCTCCTCGCACGCGGTTACCGCGTGGAGCTCACCGATGTCCCGGTTCCGTCTGTGAAGGCCGCGACCCCGCTCGACGCTTTCGAGGCTGCCTACGCACACGAGCAGAAGGTCTCCGAGCAGATCCGCGAGATCGCTCGTACCGCTGATGAGGTGAAGGACCTTGAGTCCCGCCAGATCGTGAACTGGTTCCTCGACGAGCAGATTGAGGAAGAGGACACCGTCACCGAGATTATTGACCAGATCAAGCTCGTGGGCAACGATGGCTCCGGCCTCCTGCGCATCGACGCCACTCTGGGCTCCCGCGCAAAGTAGTCACGCGTGGCCATCAAGGCCTAGCTAATACACAAAGGTCAAGGGACAGTGACCATGCGGTAACAAACCCATCAAGATTGTCCTAATATCTCCCACCAACCCCATGGTTGGTGGGAGACTGCGTTTTATATGTCTATGAAGCAGAAAACCTGGACCGTGGTCGTGCTCCTCGCGCTCGCCGTCGCCTTGGGCGTCGGCATGGCGTTGAGCAGTACGCACGTTGCGCTCGGCACTTTTCTGCTTGGTGCGGCACTCATGCTGGGGCCCTTCGCGGGGGCGGGTCTCTTTCTTTTTGCTGCGCTCATCGCGGTGAGCCTGCCGCAGAAGTCCATTGCGTCAGTCGGCGGCGCGCTCGTGCTTGCCGCCGTGGGCTTGGTGATCTTCACGCCGCTCGGCATCATTCCGGACGCCATTGTGCCGCTGTATGCAGGAGGCGCGGCGCTGGGTGCCGTGGCGGTGCTGCTCGTGCCCACGGGGCTGCCCGGACGCTTGTTCCGTTTCTAGAACTCTGTCGTTTTGGGACGAGTCTGCGCGGCTTTCCGTAGTCTGGATGTATGTCGACGTATCTTTTCGATTTCTACGGAGTCTTGCTCCGTCATCGCCCACCGGAGCCGAAGGAGGCGCTGCTACGTCTCGTCGGTGCCGAGGATCCGGCCGCTTTTTGGACGGCGTATAACGAATTGCGCCCGGCCTATGACGCGGGCGTGGTGAGCGACGAACGCTGGTGGCGCCAGATGCAGGTGCGCCTAGGCCTTCCGGACTTCGATATCTCTGAGGCCGTCGCTCAGGACTTCGAGCCGTGTACGGCGCCGGACCTCGACGTCGTGGGGTCGCCCAGGAGTTGCTTGGCGCGGGCAATGCGGTGGGCGTGCTGTCCAATATTCCGGTGGGACTCGGTCGTATGGTGCGCGAGCGCAACGACTCGTGACTCAAGGAATTCACCGCCGTGGTGCTCAGTGGCGAGATTGGCGTGGTCAAGCCCGACAAGCGGGCCTTCGACGTGGCGATGGACGCGTTGGGTGCGAGTGCGAAAGACACACTCTTTATTGATGACACCCAGGGCAACGTCGACGCAGCACGGGCGGCAGGGCTGCGCGGGTATCTCTACGACGGCAACCTTGCCGAACTGCGTGCGGAGTGCGGGCTGGCCTAGGCGGCGCGCACCTTCGCGGTGTTCAGCTCAAGCGGCGTGCGCAGGAGCGGGTCGAGCGCGACGGCGCGGGCGATGGAGCGGACGATCTCCTTGTGGTTGGGGATCATGCGCAGCTCCGTCGCGGACGCGAGATCGGGGTCGAGCTCGCCGCGTGCGGCCGAGGCAAAGAGCTTCGGCGCGGTGGGCACGTCGTAGAAGGCGGAGCCGGCGATGACCACGGTGTCGGGGCGGTGGGCATCGATAAGCTGGGCCGTAAGGCGGCCGAGGTCGGAGGCGCGCTGGGCAAGGACCGAGGGGGCATCGGCAGCCTCAGCGAGACGGGGCGCAAGCGCGGCGTTGACGAGGGTGTCGCGTGGGTCGGCGCCGTCGAACTGTGGGAGCTCGATGGAGGCAACGCCGTCCTCATCGGACAGGGCGGCGCCAATCGAGTCATCCGCGAAGAGGACGAGCGTGCGGGCTTCGTCGCCGAGAGGAGCGGCCTGCGTCTCCGAAGCGAGGATGGCGGGCACGGCCGGGGTGACAGTGACGGGGACGCCGAACTGGAAGTCGAGGCGTCCTGCGATATCCATGCCGTCCCAGCCGAGGTTGGCCGCGTGGACCTTGCCTTCTTCGTCGACGGAGCCGGAGGTGGTCACGCCGACGGAAACGAGTGTGCGGTCGACACCGGTGGTGAGCCGGTTGACGCCAGCGATGACGTGCTCGACGAAGTCATCGGGGCTGAGCTTCGAGACCGGGGTGGGAACGTTGTCTTCGCGGATAATGCGGCCGCGGGTGTCGTAGAGGCCGATATACGTCGAGGTGGTGCCGACCGCGATGCCGGAAAGGAGCCAGCCGTTATCGGAGGCCTCGAGCGGAACCGTGGGGCGGCCGCGACCTTGGGAGCGGGTGAGGTCCGTGCGCTCTTGGATGAGGCCGGCCTTGAGGAGAGCGGCGGTGGCGCGGGTGATGGTGGGCTGGGACAGTCCGGTGGCCTCCACGAGCTCGCTGCGCGTGATGATGGGATTGAGGCGTACGAGGTGGAGACGGGCCTGACCCCCGGACAGTGGACACGTCGGGGGTTAGCTATGCTGCTTGGGTCAGTGTAGCTGATGTGAGTGCTTCGAAGTCATCGGGGGCTAGAAGGTTGCACCAGGAATGCCGTCTGCGCGTGTTGTAGCGCATGCACCATCGAAAGACTTCTTGGCGGCAGACGATGGGATTGTCAAAGACTTTCCGATCACGCAGGACTTCACGCTTTAAGGTGGCGTTAAATGATTCTGCCAGGGCATTATCAGCACTCGTTCCCACCGCTCCCATGGATTGGCGAACACCAAGCTGGGTGCAGTGGTCCCTAAAGGCTTGTGAGGTGTACACACTGCCGTGATCGGAATGGAATACAGCCCCGTCAAGACTGCCACGCACACCGTGCGCGTGGGCTAGTGCATCGACGACCAGTGACACTCGCATGTGGTCTGCGATCGCATAACCTGCAAGTTTCCGTGAATACGTGTCAATGACTGTGGCCAAATACATGTTCTTGCCACCCTTACAGGGCGGGTAGGTAATGTCGCCAAGATAAACGCGGTTCGGCTCGTTGGCTGTGAATGTACGGCCTACTAAGTCCGGCATGACACGGTGGCCAGGCTTGCGCCTGGTAGTGACACATCGGCGGCGCTTGGTAAAGCCTTTAAGTCCCATGGATTTCATGATGCGTGCGACCTTCTTGTGGTTGATCGGAGGAAAGTCCGTATCGTCGTTGAGGCTTGCAGCGATGCGTTTAGCACCATAAAGCCCGTGCTCATCATCGAAGATGGTTGTAATTCTCGCACCAATAAGGGCATCGGAACACATCTTTAACCTGCGCTTTTCACGGGTTTGGACCCATTTATAGAACGAGGAGCGATTGAGCTTTAAAACGTGGCACATCCGCTTGACCGAGTATTCGGTTCGGTGGTCATAGACAAACTGGAAGCGGATCACCAGCGTGTCTCTTCGGCAAAATATTTAGCAGCTTTACGTAGAATATCGCGTTCTTCGCGCAGCTTCGCGTTTTCTTTTTCCAGCTGGCGGATTCGCTCAGAATCAGTCGCCGCTTGGGCTTTATCATGCACGGCTCTAATGCGGGCACGCTTTCCGGTGCCGTACTTGGTGACCCAAGAATGCAGCGAGGCACGGTTGATACCGAGCTCTGCTGATGCTGCGTTCAGCGAGAGGTCCTCATTGTTTTCATAGAGGGCCACAGCATCGCGTTTGAACTGTTCGGAGTACCTGGACATGGTGGTAGATTACCTTTCTTCCCAGCCCGACTGGGCTGGAATGAAAGGTGTCCACCAAAAAGGGGTCAGGCCCAATCACCACGCGCTCGCCTTCAGCAATGGGGTAGTGAAGAAGGTAGTCGATTCAGCGGAGTGCCCCTCACCCTCCGTCGGAAGAAGAGTGGTGGAGAAGGCTTCCACGTCACGGTCTACCTTGGCCGGAGAACCCTTGGTTTCGCCGCCTTCGATCTCCTCTAAGTCTGACTCGTAGGCGTTGAAGGTGCGCGGTGCTGCGCGGCTAAGCTCCTTGGCCAAGCTATCGGCGTCGGAGGCGTCGGCATAGGTGCCGCCGGTGGCGTCGGCAATGCACTGCAGTTCCTGCTGAGCCTCGGGCTCAACGTTGAAGCCGACGGTGTTGATGACCAGGTCGATACCCTGTTCCTTGAGTTCCTTCGCCACATCGCAGACCGGTGGCGGGGTACATGTCGCAACGCCATCCGAGACCAAGATGATGCTGCGCTGGCCTTCCTTTGGAAGCTCAGCCGCGGCCTTGCGCAGAGATTCACCGATGGGCGTAAAGCCGCGCGGTTGGAGGCCATCCATGTGGCCAATCATCTTCTCAGAATTGCCGGCCTCGGGTGGCGTTACCACGGTGATGTCCTGGCAACCGGCAGCTTCATCTTCAGGAGCCTCGCCGGTGTTCCCACCGTAGGTGACAAGTCCCAGAGGGGCGTCGTCCCCGGCTTCGGTGATGAAGGTGCGGGCGGCATCTTTGGCGGCGTCGATGCGGGTCTGGCCGCCGGCATCGTTGGTGATCATGGAACCGGAGGAATCGAAGACCACCATGGTCGGGGCCATGTCACTAGAAGCAGTGGGGGAGCTCGGCACGGAGCTACTAGTGGAGGTTGAGCGTGAATCTTCGGCGGTGGCGGTGAGGGGAAAGAGAACGCTTACGACGGAGAGAGCGACTGCTGCGAGGAAAAGAATCGCCGTGAGCAATGGTTTTGGTATGAAACGTGACTTTGTGTGCATGTGAGTTAAATTACACACAGGAGGCGATCTGCGCTTGGGAACGGGGAATACAGGGGGATTAACCCCCGTGCATTCCGTTTCCGTTTGCGTGTTTTAGGGGGCCTTAGAACAACCGGGTATACATCCGGTAAAGCGAGTCGAGCATGCTCTGAATGTTGTTGCGGACCGGGCTGTTCGGGTCCAGCGCCGCCACGCCGCCGGCGACAATCAGCGCGCTGATGGCGCCCAAGAGGAAGCCGATCACGCCGCCACGGGAGGAGGAGCACGAATCATCCGAGGACCCATCGGAGGAGCCCGCCGTGCTTGCCGACGCCCCCGCAGAGCCCTCGTCACAGTTCTCATCCGGCTTGGCTGGCTCATCTGGCTGGGAGGGATCCGAAGGCTCGGATGGCTCAGCAGTTTTGGTAGTGGTAATGGTCGTTGGCACCTTGGTGGTGATGGTCTTTTCCTCAGTGGTGGGCACCATCGAGGTCACCACCTTGGTGGTCTTTTTCGCAGGCAAGGTGGTGGTCACCGTAGTGGGGACCTCCTTGGTCTCCGTGGTGGTCACAGTAGTCGGAACCTCTGTGGTGACAACCTCAGTGGTGGTTTCCGGCGCTGGGGTAGTGGGGTCCTGCTCGCGCGGATCCACAATGGCGCGGTCGTTGTTCTTCAGTGTGACCTTATCTACCAGGTTTGGGTTGTTGGCGTTGTAGGTGCGGAAGGTGAGTTCATCACCGGTAACGTCGACGACCATGTAGTCCTCGTCGTAGTCTTGGCGCCAGAACGCCGTGGAGGCGTGCGGGAGGGCCGGGTCAATGTTTTCCATGCGGGCGTTGGGGTACTTCTGCCCGTCCTCACCCTGGAAGTCGTAGAACTTTCCGCCGCCTGCGGAGGTAGTGGTGATGTAGAGGACCTCGCCATCGTTGGGAGAGAGGACGTCGCCGCGCTTCGCGGGAGCCTTCACTGGCTCGAGGCCGTTCATGAGGTGGGTACGAGTGTAGATGTGGTCGTGGCCGCTGAGGACGGCATCGATGTCTAGCTCAGACATGACCGGAGCGAGTTTTTCACGGAGCTTGGTGACATCGCCATCGGTGTAGTGGGTGCCCTGGGAGAAGAAGGAGTGGTGCATACCCACGATGATCCAGTCGTTGAAGGCGCCGCGGTTCTCAATGGTCTTGCGCATGAACTCCGCGTGGCGCTCGATGTCCGCATCGCTGCTGGCGTTGGTGTCGAGCCCGAGGAAGAGCACGTTGTTGCGCTCAAAGTAGAAGTCCCGGACATCCGGCTCCTGGTTCGGGTTAATGAAGTGCTCATCGTAGTGCTTCATTGCCAGGTCCGACGGGTAGGTCTCGTGATTGCCCGGCAGCGCGTTGGTGGGCAGGTTACGGATCTCCGGGGAGGAGAAGTAACCGTCGTACTGCGCGAGGGTGGAGCCCCAGCCCTCAACCTGGTCGCCGAGGGACCAGATCATGCTGGCCTGAGGAGCATCGGCTACCGCCGTGCTGATGGTCTTGTTCCACTGCTCGGTTTGACCCTTGATGTCAGTACCGACGCCAATCTGTGCATCGGCGACGGTGACGAAGCTCCACTTTTCACCAAAGCTACCGGTATTAAAGGTCTCAGCCTCGGACCAGCCGCCTTTCTCGGAGCCGACGCGGTAGGTGTATTCGGTGTTTTCCTTCAGCCCCGTCGCGGTGGCGTAGTTGGAGACGTACGCAAGTGCGCCGCCGTCCTTTTCCTTTGCTTCAAAGGTCTGGGTTCCGTCGGGGCCGGTGACCTCGAGGACTTCCTTATCTGCTGGACCCTGGGTGCGCCACGAGACGATCACGGAGCTCTCAGTGCTGCCCGGCTGCAGAACCATGCGGGATACGGGGTTGGTCTGGGCCGTAGCGACGACAGGGACGCTGACCTGGGAGGTGATTGCCAGGGCAGCCGCAGTGATAACGGCTACGCCCGCGGAAGCAGGAGAAAAACTAAAACGCTTCATGATTGTTGTGTTATGCCTTTGTGCGAGAAATATCGGGAGTTTCAGGAGTGGGACGTGAGAGTGACTTTCTGCTAAGAAAACAGAGAATCAGACATGACTAAGACACAGAAACATCTCAAGGTGAACCCCTGGTTAAGTAGAATAAAAATCTGGGGAACATGCCCCCGATATGGGGGATAATGGGCGGGTTCTCGCGTTGAAATAGCAGTTTTGGTGAGCTTAAGTTTAGCCCCATGTCCCACGTAATCGGGTCCGCAGATACCCCGCACTCTTCAGAATCTTCAGAAACCTCTCAAACCTCATACTCTGGCACCTCTCGCTTCAACCGCCGCACCGCTCTGCGGTGGGGCGCTGTCGGCGCATCCACCGCGGCAGCGGGCTACGGCCTGTCCACCGCTGCGGCTCAGCGCGGCACCCCACGCCAATCCCCGCTGGAGACGTACAACCAGTACACCGGCGACCAGCTGCCCTTCCTGCACGGCGTTGCCTCCGGCGATCCGCTCCCCACCTCGGTGGTGTTGTGGACCCGTGTTACCCCGGACAGGGACGCCCTGCCCGGCTCCGGCATGGGAGAAGACGTGGAGGTGGCCTGGGAGATAGCCACCGATGAGGCGATGGGCTCTGTCGTGGCCCACGGCCAAGAGGTTGCCTCTGTCGAGCACGACCATACCGTTCACGTGGATCCCTTTGGACTGACCCCGGATACCGTGTACTACTACCGCTTCCAGGTGACCTCCGGGGAACACGCCGGGGCGTATTCGCCGGTAGGCCGGACCAAGACTGCGCCCGCCGTCGACGCCCAGGTAGAGAGCCTGAAGTTCGCCGTGGCCTCCTGTGCCAACTACGAATCGGGTTTCTTCAACGCCTACAAGGACATGGCGGAGCGCGGCCGTAGCGGAGAGCTCGACTTTGTGGTCTTCCTGGGAGACTACATCTACGAATACCCCACGGGGGAGTACGCAGGTAAAAGCGGTGTGGCGCGTGAGCACCAGCCGGTGTGGGAGATCGTCACGCTGGAGGACTACCGTATCCGCTACGGCCGCTACCGCACCGATGCGCACCTGCAGGCGGCGCACGGCGCCGCCCCGTGGGTCGTGGTGTGGGATGACCACGAAACCGCGAACAATTCCTGGCGCGATGGCGCGGAGAACCATACCCCCGGGTTTGTGGAAGGCGAGTGGACCCGCCGCTGGAACGACGCCCTGCAGGCTTATTACGAGTGGATGCCGCTGCGCCAAAAGCAGCTGAGCGAGGGCGGAAAGCTCTACCGCAACCTGCGGTTCGGCTCCCTCATGGAACTCACCATGATGGATCTACGCACCTACCGCGACCAGGAAACCACCTCCAGCAACTTCGGGGATCCCAACCGCACCATCGTGGGCAATGAGCAGCTGCAGTGGCTGCGGGACACCATTTCGATGTCGGACGCGACGTGGATGGTGATGGGCAACTCCGTGATGATGGCCCCCATGCGCCTACTCACCATCCCCGGCAACGACGCCGCCAACGAGGGCTTGCGCTTTGTGAAGGGCAATACCTCCGGCTTCGCGGTGAACTCGGATCAGTGGGATGGCTACACCGCCGACCGCGACCGTGTGCTGGAGGCGCTGGATGCCCGCGAGGGCAACTCCTTCTTCATCACCGGAGATATCCATTCGGAATGGGCCAACGACATCTACCTGCATGACAAGCGCGTGGCCTGCGAGCTGGTGACTACCTCCATTACGGCGCCGAATATCGACGAGATTCTCACCACCTACACGGGCATTTATCACGCGGAGGACAACTCCACGTCCTTGCTCATCGAGGACGCCATTAAGGGGGCCAACCCGTGGGTCAAGCACCTGGACTACGACTCCCACGGTTACGCAGTCGCGCACCTCTTTGCTGACCACGTGGATATGCACTACTACCGCGTCTCTGACGTGGAGGCTCCCGATGCCTCGGTGGCGCTCGCGGTGAGCAAGACGTGGAACCCCAAGGACGGATTCACCGCCTAGCTGGCATCGAGCGCTCGGAGGTAGAAGCAGCGAATGAGCGCGCGCCGCGGGATATCGAGCAGTGGGCGCAAAAACGTGAAGTGGGCGGGCTCCGATGAGGCGTCGACAAGCACGAGCGTGCGCCCGTCCCGCAGGCGCTCCACGGTGAAGGTCTCCTCGCCGCGCTCAAGGTGACCAGGAAGCGTGCCATACGTAAAACCGGCCCGGCCCTCGTCCCAGAACACGTCCACCACGCGGCAGCGCCAGTGCCACGGGCCGAGACCCAGGCTCACCTCGGCGCCCCGCTCCACAACCTGGTGGGTCGGGCGAACCCGGAACAGCCCGCTGCGCTGCAGGCCCCAATGGAAGAGCCGCTCAGCGGCAGTATCAAAGTCGGTATCGATGACGCGGGACATGCGCAGCCGCGGCATGCCGGCAGTGGAAGAATAGGACAGCGGTTGTGTCATGCGCGGCGTGTGGCCTAGGCGGGAGTGGACTCGCCGGCCTCATTCATGAGCCAGGCACACAATTGCTTTTGCGCGCGCTCCACGCCGCCGGGGTAGCTTTCCTCCAGCTCGAGCGTGACGCTATCAAAAATGCGCTCCGAAATGAGGTCCGCGCGCTCGCGGCTCAACTGACCGCGCAGCTCATCGAGCGGCACCTTGAGCTCCGTGTAGGGGCTGGGCCGAAAGTACCAGGAGCGCATGTCCTCGGCGTAGACCGTAATGACCGTCTTGTTCATGTGAGATTCCAGAACGACGTTGCCGAACACCAGCGACGTGAGTGACTTTGCTTCCATGGCCGCGAGTGTAATGAATTTATCTTCCCCGGCGCGCCGGGCGACGACTAATTCCAGCTAATTCGCGGTAACGGGCTGGATGGATAGGTAGTTGGCGTCGCCGGCACAGCCCTCCAAGCCGGGCACCGGGATGAAGGCACTTGCGGTTTCTCCCGGCGGGTAGACTCGGAGGCCATCGGCTGCCTGCGGCTGGCAGGAGGCGGGGTCGAGGACGCCGACGACGGTCATGTTCAGCCCCGCGCGGGCGGAGCCGCCGGGCTGGACCGTCACCGGGGACGCACCGCGCCCGGTCTCGCGCGCAGCGGCTGCTCCGAGCTGCGTGCCATCATTGTTGGTCACGGCGGACACGCCTGGGAAACCATCGAGCGTGCAGGGTTCGGTAGAGGTGTTGCGAAAGACGATATCTGCCAGGCGGGAGCCGGCCGCTCCCTGCTCATTGGCCAGGCTGACGTCTAGCTGGCTCGTGGCGCAGGAGCTGCCGCCCACCCCTGCGTGTACGGTCGTGCCACTGTCTTCCTCGGCTGATTCGGCCGGGTGCGGGGCGGAGCTTTCTGTGTGTGCCGTGCTTGCCGGTACCTCCGCAGCGTTAGCGCTCGCGCTTCCGGGCGCGGTCACAGTGGTGGTGACAGGGGAGTTCGTACCTGGCGAAGCGGGCTCGTCGTGGGAGCTCGCGCTGCAGCTAGCAAGCAGCACGGTCGCGCCACCGACGGCGAGGAAAGGGATGAGTCGCTGCGTAATCATGCCTTTGAGCCTAGTGCTTGTCCCGTTAGGTCAGGCTGGATTCAGGGAATGTTCTCTACAGTGCGGGGAAGACTTGATCGTTGAGGAGCGGGGCTACCGTTACGTCGGGCTGTGCGGGATCCACCCAGGCTAGCTCCGCAATGTCCTTGTCCGGATGAGCAACGCTAAGTTCCTCTTCGTAGACGTACACGTGGGCACAGATTTGATTCCCGCTCCGGTTGGCCGCGGGGGAGCAGTAGGTGCCCAAGCGGCGCAGCCGGCTTTCGTCGATGTCCACGCGCACCACGTCGT
This sequence comes from Corynebacterium tardum, assembly GCF_046717785.1. Classification (NCBI taxonomy): domain Bacteria; kingdom Bacillati; phylum Actinomycetota; class Actinomycetes; order Mycobacteriales; family Corynebacteriaceae; genus Corynebacterium; species Corynebacterium tardum. Next base: position 799,670 of record NZ_CP177104.1, read on the forward strand.
GGGCAATGAGGCGGGCAGCGAGGGCTGGATTTTCGGCTGCCGGAGTGCCCGGGGTGATGGAACCGAAGGGGAGGACGAACTCGGGCAGACCAGCGGTGCGGAGCACCATGACGCGTCCGTGACGATCACGGAGAACCACAGCGACAAGTTCGTTGCTCTTTGTCGAATCAGGAGTCTCAGCCATGGCCCTCATTCTAGTTCTCCGCGTCCGCCTCGGTGCCCAAAAATGGAGAGGGGGCACCCACAGTCTGTCAGTCTTGTAACGGCTTGGACACAGTCCCACATGATGCGATCCGGCGCCGCGGAGAGCGTGCCATCATGAGGAGGATTTCATAGACCAATACGAGAAGAAGTGAAAGAGGAATAGTTTAATGCGACGAATCCCGCACCTTAAGAAAGTCCTTGTGGGCTCGGCTTTCGCAGGTGCGTTTTTCCTGGGTAACCCGTCTGCCGGGGCCGAGGAACTCCCCACCCTCCCGGAGCTTGATTCGGCCGGCATCGTGGACCAGGTGCGCTCTGACCTGGCCACGGTTGGAATTCAGACCAAGCCGGTGGACATGCAGCTGACCGGTGCGCTGGATACCGCGGTGAATGACGCCGCTGATGCGTTTCATGCCACCGCCGCGCAGGTGAGCGAACAGGCTCAGCTGAACACGCAGGTACCGGCACAGCAGAACGTGCAGTATGCGGAAAACGCCGGGGTAGCTCTGGACGCCAAGTCCGGCGACCCGCTGACGAATCCGACCCCCATCGGGCTTTTGGAAGACGCCACCCAGCCGACGTTTGAGCCGAAGGGAACCGACCCGAACTACGTGTGGAAGAACGACCAGTTTTCCAAGATCGCGGCCATGAAGCCGCAGGCGGACTACGTGCTCCACCGCGTGCCGGGCTCCTTCTACGATGCGCCCAGCATCCCGGAGGAATCCAACGCCGCGATGACGGAGGGCAAGTCCCTCTACGGGCCGGGCACCCCGCTGTATATCCGGGAGGACACCATGTGCACGCTGACCGCAGCGGGCACCGACTCCCAGGGCCGCAAGGTGGGCATCACCGCCGGTCACTGTGGCGATGTCGGTGACCCAGTGTCCTCGGCAGACTCCTGGCAGGTGGGGCCGACCGGTACTGTGGCTGCACGCAATACCCAGCTGGATTACTCGGTCATCGAGTTCGGTTCCAAGGCTGAGATCTCCCGCAGCTACAACGGCGTTACCGCCAACGGTGTGGGTGGCACCACCAACCCGGGCGATGTCACCTGCAAGCAGGGCGTGGCTACCGGCCGCACGTGCGGCGTGACCTTCCAGCACGATGAGAAGATCACCGTCAACCAGGTATGCGCCATGGTGGGTGACTCCGGTGCGCCGGTCTTCCGCAACGGACGCATTGTCGGCACCGTATCCCGCGGCCTAGTCCCGGGGCTGCCGTCGTGCCGCACCCCGTGGCAGGGCGCGCTGCACAACCCGACCGTGGTGACGAACACCGACGCTATCTTGGCGGATCTGAACCGCCGCGAAGGCGTAGGTTCTGGTTTCACGCTTCCGGAGAACTAACCTCCGCGGGCGCGTGGTTGGGAGAGTACGTTTCTAACAAATAAGGCCCCAGATCCTTAAGGCGGGCTCAGGTGGTGAATGCATCTATACAGCTGGGAGGTTGTGTAGATGTCAGGTGACAAGAAGCTACGTGAGCAGTTTGTGGAGGCGTATCTGCATGATGCGCGTCCGATGCCATTGATCCTGAAGGAGTTGGGGGTTTCGAAAGCTCAGGCGAGGGCGTGGCGTCAGGCTGAGGGCCTTAGCCGTGCTCGGCGCCAGCGGAGTTTGGTTGACGAGCAGTATCAACACGTTGTTGCTTTGGTTGAAAGCGGCCGGTCTGTGCTCAGCGCAGTTAAAGAGGTCGGGTTCCCTCAGCGGTTGGCCTATAGCTACCTTGCCCAGGACGGGTTTGAGCTCGTCCAAGGCAACCGTGGTGGAACCGCACAACACCAGCGGGATCGCATCGCTAAAGCTTTACAGCTTGTTGATGCTGGCAAAAGCTATAAACAGGCCGGTCAGGTAGTTGATCGCAGTGATGCCACGGTTAAAGCGTGGCATCATAATCGCATGTCTGGGCGTTTGATACTCAATGATCATCCCACTGAATCCGAATCGAAGGTAGGACGCGGAAAGCGTCTTATCCGCCATGACCGAATAGCGATAGGCTACCTGCTTAAACAGGGGCTTACTCACCGTGAGATTGCAGCCCAACTGGGCCGCAACCAGTCGACGATTAGCAGGGAAATCGCCCGTGGGATGACTGAGCATGGCTACGATGCCCTCGTGGCACAAAAGCGGGCTGTGGACCGTTTAGCCAGGCCTAAACCCCGCAAACTCGATACCAACCCGCAGCTGCGTGCCTTGGTCATCGAGGGATTGAACACGAAGTGGTCGCCTGAGCAGATTTCGAACTATCTTGCCCGCTGCTTCAGTAAAGGTGGGGATATGTCAATTAGCCATGAAACCATCTACCAAGCTCTCTACATCCAAGCTAAAGGTGCTTTGCGCCACGAGCTGAAAGTAGAAAAAGCGCTGCGTTCTGGGCGGACCGGACGAAAGCCACAATCACGCCTGCCAGCCCGCGGTAATCGAAGCTGGATTGGTGAGGACTACCGCATCAGCGAGCGCCCTGCCAGCGTTGAAGACCGCGCTGTCCCAGGACATTGGGAAGGCGATCTCATCATCGGACAAGGAGGAAGCACTGCACTCGTGACCTGTGTGGAACGCAGTACTCGCTACACCATGATCCGCAAACTGGATGTTCATGATTCCGCCACAACTGTCGACAAGTTAATCGAGATGTTCACCGGCAAAATACGCAACATCACCAAGACTCTCACCTGGGACCAAGGCGTTGAATTAGCCCAAGTAGACAAGCTGAGCATCGCACGTGGACTAGCAGTCTACTTCTGTGATCCGCACTCGCCCTGGCAGCGCCCTACCAACGAAAACACTAACGGGCTAGTCAGAGACTTCCTACCTAAAGGAAGCGACTTTAGTACCCTGACCGACAAGGATGTCCAACACATTCAAGACCTTCTCAACGGGCGCCCCAGAAAGGTCCTCAACTGGTATAAACCCGAAGAGAAGATACAAGAACTATTCAAGTGATGCATCCACCACTTGAAACCGCCTAAGGATCTGGGGCCTTATTTGATCGAAGCGTCATCGGGCGCGACGTTGGGGCATGACTCTGGCGCGCGGCGCCGCGCGGGAGTTAGGAGAGGGCGGAGAGGGCGACGTCGTGAAGCTTGCCGTTGGTGGCTAGCGCAGAGCTGCCGTGCGGGCCCTCTTCGCCGCGTACGTTGGTGAACTGCCCGCCGGCTTCGGTGACGATGAGCGCCGGGGCGGCCAGATCCCAGAGGGAGACCTCCGGTTCGGCCGCGATGTCCACAGCGCCCTCGGCCACGAGGCAGTAGTTCCAAAAGTCGCCGTAGCCGCGCAGGCGCCACACCTTGTCGGTGAGGGAAATGAAGGTATCGCGCGTCGGGCCCCAGCCGGCCAGGGAGCTCATGGCCAGGGAAGCGTGCTCGAGCTGGGAGACCTCGGAGACGCGCAGGCGCTTCGGTTCGCCGCCGAAGACGCGGTAGGCGCCCGCCCCCTTGGCCGCGTACCAGCGGCGGCGCAGTGCGGGGGCGGAGATAACAGAGACGACGGGCACGCCGTCTTCCAGAAGCGCAATGAGGGTGGCCCACACGGGCACGCCGCGCACGAAGTTCTTCGTGCCGTCAATGGGATCGATGACCCACTGGCGGCCCTCGTAGCAGGCCTCGCCGCCGAACTCCTCACCCAAAACCTCATCGCGGGGGCGGGAGCGCTTCAGTGCGTCGCGGATGGCCTTCTCGCACGCCAAGTCGGCATCCGAGACCGGCGTCATATCCGGCTTGTCCTTGACCGACAAGTCAGCGGCCTCGAAGCGGTGCATCGTAATGGCATCCGCATGGCCGGCCATCTCTAGCGCTAGGCCCAGATCTTCCTTGAACTTACCCACGGAGCCATTCCTCCATCTGATCCACTACATGTTTGTTGCCAGCGATACACCATTCCACACCGCCGGCGGTGACCTTGCGCGCCGCGCCGCCGGCGGCGATGACCAGAGCCTGGCCCGGGTACCAGTCCCAGTCCTTCACGGAGTGCTGCATCCACGCACCCCAGGTGCCATCGGCTACGGAAGATAGGTCTACCGAGCCGGCGCCGAGCATGCGCACGGTAGCAAAGTGCGGGGCCACCTTCTCCCAGGCAGAAGAAATAGCGGGGTCAGTAATACAGGAGGGGTGCAGGTAGGTTGAGAGGCAGAGCTGTTCTGCCGGGGCGTCTTTAAGCAGGGTGACGTCCTTGCCGTCCCGGCTGGTGGGGAAGTCGCGGCCACCAAACCACGTGTAACCCATGGCGGGGCGGTGGACGGCGCCGAGGATGACCCCGGAAGCGTCGGTAAGCGCGAGCGCGGAGCACCAGTAATCGAAGCCGGAGGCGAAGTTATAGGTGCCGTCCACCGGGTCGATGACCCAGGTCCGGCCGGACTGGGACTCGCGGGCCGCGCCCTCTTCGCCCACGATGCCGTCCTCGCCGCGCAGGGCCTCAAGGACCCCGGCGACAAAGCGCTCGGCAGCAAAGTCGGCATCGGTAACGACGTCCGCGACGTCAGTCTTCTGCGACACGTCCACGCCCTGCTCGCGCAGGCGCCAGGCCAGGCGGCCGGCGTTATACACAAGCGCCTGGGCAAGGTGGGCGTCGGAGTCGTCGGCGTGGGCGACGATGAAGGTCTTAATGATCGCGTCGATCATCTCGGTGAGGCTTGGCTGGTCACTCATGCCGCCTATTGTCGCGCTAAACGCGGCCGATGGCTAATCAGAGGGCAAGAATTTGTAGAATAGGGGGCTATGCGTCCGGAACATACAGCACGACTCGAGGAACTTAGCGCCACCCTGACCTCCATTGAAAAGGTGATGGACCCGGAAGCGGTGGCAGAGCGCGTGCGCGAGCTGGAGGCCCAAGCAGGAGACCCCACGCTGTGGGACGACCCCGATCACGCGCAGAAGGTGACCTCGGCGCTCTCCGCGGAGCAGGCCAAGCTACGCAAGCTGTCCTCCCTGCGCGGGCGGATTGAGGACCTGCCCGTCATGGCGGAGCTGGCGGAGGAAGAGGGAGACGAGGCCTCGAAGGAACTGGTGGCCACCGAGCTAGAGGAGCTCGGAGAGGCCATCGAATCGCTCGAGGTCACCACCATGCTCTCCGGCGACTACGACGAGCGCGAAGCGGTGATCAATATCCGCTCCGGCGCCGGCGGCGTGGACGCCGCCGACTGGGCGGAGATGCTCATGCGCATGTACACCCGCTGGGCGGAAAAGAACGGGCACAAGGTGGACGTCTATGACATTTCCTACGCCGAAGAGGCCGGCATCAAGTCCGCCACCTTCGTGGTGCATGGGGACTACATGTACGGTCAGCTCTCTGTGGAGCAGGGAGCGCACCGCCTGGTGCGCATCAGTCCCTTCGACAACCAGGGCCGCCGCCAAACCTCGTTTGCGGAGGTGGAGGTCTTGCCCGTGGTGGAGCAGACGGACTCCATCGAGGTGCCGGACTCGGAGGTTCGCGTGGATGTCTACCGCTCCTCCGGGCCGGGTGGCCAGTCTGTCAATACCACGGACTCCGCGGTGCGCCTGACTCACATCCCGACGGGCATTGTGGTGACCTGCCAAAACGAGAAGTCCCAGATCCAGAACAAGGCGTCTGCCATGCGCGTGCTGCAGGCCAAGCTGTTGGAGCGCAAGCGCCAGGAGGAGCGCGCAGAGCTCGACGCCTTGGGCGCGGGCGGCAACGCTTCCTGGGGCAACCAGATGCGCTCTTACGTGTTGCACCCCTACCAGATGGTCAAAGACCTGCGGACAAACTACGAGGTGGGCGACCCGTCCAAGGTGCTCGACGGCGACATTGACGGCTTCCTGGAAGCGGGGATTCGCTGGAGGATGGCGGAGCAGCAGGCCTAGGCGCGCGCAGCGTTTGTTGCTAGTGTTGCTTGAGTGATCACTTTTGAGAATGTGTCCAAGGTCTACGAGACATCGACCAGACCGGCGCTCGATAACGTCTCCTTCGAGATAGCGGACGGCGAATTCGTCTTCGTCATCGGCCCGTCTGGCTCCGGCAAGTCCACCTTCCTGCAGCTCATGGTGCGTGAAACCAACGTATCCTCGGGCAATATCTACTTCGGGGATCTGCACGTCAACGCGCTCAAGGGCCGCCAGATTAACCAGCTGCGCCAATCCATCGGCTACGTGTTCCAGGACTTCCGCCTCCTTCCCAAGCTCAACGTCTACGACAACGTGGCGTTTGCGCTACAGGTCATTGGCAAGAAGAAGTCCCGCATTGCCAAGCAGGTCCCGGAGGTGCTCGACATGGTGGGCCTCGGTGCTAAGCAGCACCGCATGCCGCACGAGCTGTCCGGCGGTGAGCAGCAGCGTGTAGCGGTCGCCCGTGCCTTTGTGAACCGCCCGAAGCTGCTGCTTGCCGACGAACCCACGGGCAACCTCGATCCCGCCACGGCCGCGGAGATCATGTCCTTGCTCACCAAGATCAACCGCCGCGGAACCACCGTGGTGATGTCGACGCACAACGCGCGCGCTGTGAACGAGGCGCGTCAGCGCGTCATCGAGCTGCACAACGGCACCCTGGTGCGCGACGAGGCAAACGCGGTCTACGGGGAGGCGATCTAAATGAACCTGGGATTTGTTTTCCGCGAGGCCATCAAGGGCCTGGGGCGCAACATCACGATGACCATCGCCATGGTGATCACCACCGCCATCTCGGTGGCGCTGGTGGTCGCCGGCATCCTGGTCACGCAGATGACCAACGACACCAAGGACATCTACCTGGAGCAGGTGGAGGTCATGGTGCAGCTCAATGAGCAAATTTCTGCCGACGATCCGGAGTGCCAGGACCCGGCCTGTGCCGATTTGCAGAAGAAGCTTGAGTCGGACGACGCCATCGAGTCGGTGACCTACCGCAACCGCGCGGAGTCCTACGAGCGCTTCGTGGAGCTTTTCAAGGAGACCGATCCGGTCATGGTGGAGGAGACGTCCAAGGACGCGCTGCCCGCGGCCTTCCACGTGCGCCTTAAGGACCCGACGGACACCGCGCCTATCGACGCCGTGGCGGACAACCCCGCCGTCTCCGACATCATCGACCAGCAGGAGGACGTGCGCAGCGCCGCCGGCAACCTCGACGCCATCCGCAACGCCACCTTCATTCTCGCGGCAGTCATGGCCGTGGCCGCCATCATGCTCATTGCCAACATGGTGCAGATCGCCGCCTTCCAGCGGCAGCGAGAGACGGCGATTATGCGCATGGTAGGTGCCTCTCGCTGGATTACCCACGCGCCGTTCATCCTGGAAGCCGTCCTCGGTGCCCTGGGTGGTGTGGTGCTGGCCGGCGTGGGAATGTTGTTGGGCAAAAATCTGGTTGTGGACCCGGCGCTGAGCGGGCTCTACCAGCGCCAGCTGCTGGCCCCGATCACCTCCGGGGACCTGTGGACGGTCCTGCCCATCGTCGGCATCGTGGCGCTACTCTTCGCCGCGCTGACCGCGCAGGTCACCATGCGCGCCTACGTGCGGACCTAGGATCCGCTGCCACTCCGGCCGCGCAGCGCTTGGGGAGCGCCTACGGGGCGGCGGACCGGATGTGGCTTTTGCCTGGCCGTGGCGTAACATAGTTCGAATTATGGCGAAGAAGGCAAAGAAGAAAAAGGGGCAGTGGCCGATAACAACTCGACCCTGGCCACTAACCGACGTGCCCGCCACGACTACACCATCCTCGATACTGTCGAATGCGGCATGGTGCTCGTGGGCACCGAAATTAAGTCGATGCGCGAAGGCAAGATTTCCCTGACGGATGCCTTCGCCACCATCGACGACGGCGAGGTCTACATCCGCAACCTCCATATCCCGGAGTACTCCCAGGGAACGTGGACGAACCATTCGCCCAAGCGCACCCGCAAGCTGCTGCTGCACCGCCGCGAGATTGACAAGCTCATGGGCCAGGTGCGTGACGGCAACAAGACGCTGATCCCGCTCAAGGTTTACCTCAAGAACGGCCGCGCCAAGTGCGAGCTGGGGCTGGCCAAGGGTAAGCAGGATTACGACAAGCGCGAGGACATCAAGCGCCGCGATCAAAACCGCGATATCACCCGTGAGCTGGGCCGCCGCGTGAAGGGGATCAACGCCTAGCCATTGTGCGTCTAGCCTGGGTGCCATGATTTACACGGCAAAGGTACATGACGTTATTCACGGCGATGAGGAGCTGCGTGGGGACGCGGTGCTCGTCGATAAGCTCTGGCCCCGCGGCGTGGCCAAGCACCGCCTCGACTACGACCACTGGTTCAAGCACGTGGCCCCCAGCGTGGAGCTGCGGAAGTGGTGGGGGCACGACCCGGATAGCTTTGAGGAGTTTTCGCGGCGCTACCGCGCGGAGCTGGATGAGAACGACCACGCGGAGCTGGAGCAGTTGCGCCAGTGTGCCGCCGACGATGATGTCACCCTCCTCTTCGCCGCCAAGGACAGAGAAATTAACCACGCCGTCGTGCTGAAGGCGTGGCTGGAGGAGAATTAGGCGAAGAGCCCCCAAATAGTCGCGCCGACGGCGATGAGACCGGTGACGACCACGAAGTAGTTGCTCACGCGCCCGCGGAACTGCGCCAGGGCGTCGATGCGATGGATGGCGTACATCGGCAGCAGGTAGAGAATCGATGCGATGAACGGCCCGCCGATGGCCTCGATAAGGCCCAGGATCGAGGGGTCAATAATGGCCACCACCCAGGCGGAGACGAAGATGATGCCGTGCATGATGGAGTTGACCTGCTTCTCCGTGAGCTTCTTTGTAGCCTTCGGCGCCACGGTGCGCAGGAGGAAGTTGCCGCCCTCGGTCGCACCCAGCACGTGGCCGAAGTAGGAGGAGATGATGGCGATCATCGCGATGATGGGGGACAGGAAGGCCAGCACCGGAACACCCGTGACGTTGGCCAGGTAGGACAATACCGGCAGATTCTGCTCGCGGGCTTCAGCCAAGCCATCCGCGCCGAGGGTTAGCGTGCAGGACCACACGAAGAACATGGTGAATACGGTGAGCAGAATGGCGGTCAGCGCCAGCGCGCGCGAGGCGTTTTCGGAGCTCTTTTCACGGCCGTGCGCGGCCACCATGGCCAGGGAGAACTGGGAGATGGCGGGGGAGTGGTTAAAGGAGAAGACCAGCACCGGAATGATGAGTGCCACGGCACCCACCACGCGCCAGTCGTTGTTGCCGACCTCCATGAAGGAGGAGAAGTCCCAGCGCGGGATGAGGTAGATGGACAGCGCTCCCAAGCAGAAGATGAGCGGGTAGACCAAGAACTGCGTGACGGCCAGGACCATGCGCTGGCCAAACGTAAAGACGACGGTCATGATGCCGACAAGCAGGAAGGACAGCAGTGGTCGGGGCACAGACGGCCCATGCAGCTGGTTGACAATAAAGCTGTCCACCGTGTTGGTGATGGAAACGCCATAGATGAGCACGATGGGGAAGATGGCGCAGAAATACACCACCGAAATGACAAGTCCTGCGGTCTTGCCAAAGTAGTCCGTGACCACGGCGGTGATGTCCTCACCCTGGTGCGGGGAGGCGCAAATCATGCGGGCCAGACCACGGTGGGAGAAGTACGTCATCGGCCCGATGAGGATGGTGGCCACGAGCAACGGCCAGAAACCGAAACTGCCGGCGTTGATGGGGAGGAACAGGATGCCGGCGCCCACGGCGGTGCCGAAAAGGGATATAGCCCATTCAGTGTTGCTGGCTTGCTTGCCCGCGGACGCAGTGCCGTGCTTCTCGACGGTCGAACTCACTTCGCTACCTTTACTACCTTGAGGAGTGTGACTTGCACAGCTTAGCAATGAACGATTTGGCGCCGATCACAAGTGCAGCTTTATGAAATATCCAAGCCAGCCCAGGCCGGATAAGACAGGGTGGAAGGAGGGGGACGCTTCTTGCGGGAATAGGCCGCGGTGCAGTAGCCTTATACGAACCGTAGAGAGACCTCGAAGTCTTGCGAGTCTTTCTGCGTCGCTTTCACAGCGATGTGCAGTCACGGTGACGTGAATCAAGGGGTCGACTTGGTTTCGACTTCGTACATTGAGCCAGGGGAAGCGTGCCGGTGCAGGCTAGAGACCACCGTTAAGCGTCGTAGCAACCAATAAACGCAGAGAAGAACTCTCAGCGTGACTACGCCCTCGCTGCCTAATTACAGCGACGCGTGTCTGTCAGCCTAGGTTTGGTTCCTGACCTAGATCCTGGCATCGACTAGGGAACTTGCCTGACCGGTTTGTTGTTCGGCCGGTTGGGGACTTCTAGAGCAACTGGGCCCATCATCCGGAGCGTGTTTGCCCGAGCCGGAGGGCCGAGTAGAGATCCTGTGCAGACTGCGCACGGAGAAGCCCTGGCAAGGTGACGAAGGACCCGGGTTCAATTCCCGGCGGCTCCACCGAGGCCCCTCATTTGTTTTAGCAGGTGAGGGGCTTTTTCTATGCCGCGTCGGCGGGCTTGTCGCCCTCTGTGACTAACCGGTGACTAACGGGGGCCTGGAACAAGATGGCGTCCATCGCCTCGGCAATTGTCCCCAGGTCATGCGGGAACAAGTGGCCGTACTGGTCCAACGTCATCATTGCCGACTTGTGCCCCAGCTGCTGCTGAACCACCTTCACGTTAGCGCCGGAGGAAATCAGCAGCGAAGCAGCTGTGTGCCGGAGGCTGTGAACCGCTAAGTGTGCAGGGAACGTGGAATCGGCTGCGTGGCACCTCGACACGGCGGCTCCCAGCCAGTGTTCTGGACGAGGTGGTTTCAGGGGCCCGCCCTTGCGCGGGGCCTCCCATAGTAGGGCGTCGTGTGGTTTACCTTCGGCCAGGGCGAACAAATCTTGCTCGACCTTAGGCGGCACTGCGACAGTTCGCATAGCGTGCCCCTTGAGGTCAGTCAGTACCGACTTGTTCCCTGCTTTTGAATAGGCTCGTCGCAGCCGGACGACGCCGTCTCCGACTAAGTCCATGGGGCGCAGCGCGGCGGCTTCACCGAAACGTACTCCAGAAGTGACGAGGAACCAGAATAAGGTCTTATAGAATTCGGGCACCTCGTCCGCGAGGGCGTGCACCTGGTCGGCAGTCAAATAGACCTTCTCGGTCACTGGCGTGCGCGGTAGCTTGACATGGTTTCGCGCTGGATTGTCGTAAATCCGGCGTTCATTAACTGCAATGTCCAGGACAGCTTGGAGAACTCCGAGGTTTGTCCGGATAGTCTTAGCGGCCAGGGGCTTGTCGCGCTCCACCTGTTGGTTTATCCACGCTTGGATACCGGCGGGCGTGATGTCTTTAACCTTCACGTCTCCCCAGTAGGGCTTGACGTGCGTAAAGTAGGCGGACTCCTGGCGCTCCCGCCAGCTGACTGAGCTAGATATCAGCGAGGAGCGCCAGGCCTTGGCCACCTCTGCCAGGGGGACCAGTCCGGCGGAGTAGGGCACGAACGAACCTGTCGCCTTGTCCACCTCGACAGTGGCAGCAAAACGTCGGGCCTCTCGCTTGGTCTTGAACCCTCGTTTGCCGGTGAGCTTGCCGTCCGGTTTGGCGTACTGGACGCGGTAGCGCGTGGAACCGTCCTTTAGCGTGTACTGATCAATCGTCGCCAAGACGGCCTTCTTCCTGGGCCTGGCGCAGCTCGTCCAGGAGCTTACCAGATACGCGGCCCTTCTTCTGTGGGCTAGCGCCCTCTCCGGCCAGGCGGTCGCGACGGGCTTCAATAGCTTCGCCCCACAATTGCTGGGACCAGTCCTGCAGCTGCTCTGCCGTGGTTCCCAGTTTGGAGGCCAGGCGCTCCTCGCCGGGCGTAACTAGGGCTGGAAGCCTGTCCATTAGGTTGAGGATTCCCTGGGCGCTTTCGAAACCTCTCTTTAGTACCTCTGGGTCTCCGGTTTCGAACCATGCCAGCACGTCCGAGACGAACAAGTAAGACCCCTCTGACCACTGGACGAGCTTATCTACGCCCCAGTAGTCCTCCTCGTTGTGGAATACCCCAGTTTGGGTCTCCTCGTCCCACTCGTCCCAGTGTTCGTTTGGGTTGAAGCTCGGGTCGAAACCTAGGAGTTCGTGCAATTCGACCTTGCGCCCGAGCAGGTTAGAAAGGCCCAGTTGGAGCAGCGTTAGCGTTTCGATGGTCATGCGGGCGTTGCCGCGTTCAAACGAGCCGATGGAACCGGCTCCCCACCTCACGCCATAAGGGCGGGCGGCGGTAATTAGGTCGAACATTGGGTAATCAGACCGTAAGCGGTGGAGGTTCTTTCCGACTACTTCGGCCAGTGTGGGGATACTTCGATTTTTTGCCATGAACAGAGGTTAACACGTTGCGAACTTGTGAACAAACAGGCGTGCGTGCTTTACTAAGAAACGCGGGCACAGGTTCGCAACGTTTGAATTTCTCAAAGGAGGGCTAATGGACGCCAAGTTCATGACAACAAAAGACCTGATGGAGATGTTTCCAGGTTCGTCTAAGGCGTACTGGTGCAAACTACGCCGCGAGGGCACTGGCCCCCGCTCGATAAAGGTGGGGCACCGCGTGTACTACCGCCCCGAGGACGTCAACGCCTGGATTGAATCCAATATGCGAGAGGTCGCGTGATGGAGAGGAACTGGTGCAGAAATGCGTCGTCCTGGCGACTGGCTGCGATTGCAACAGGGGGCGATATCCATCACTTCTAAGAGCTGTTTCAAGTCAGAAATGGATGAAGCCCCGCCTGTGGACGCAGGCGAGGCTCCAGAAAGGATAAGAAATGTCAAAGATTCCTAAACCCGATTTTACCAGGGAGAACAACCCGAAACAACCTCGGCCCATGCTGGAGCTGGCACTTTGGTACGCCAACCAAGGAATCGCGGTGTTCCCCCTCAGGCCAGGGCGAAAAGACCCGGTGCTGCCAGGAGGTTTCAAGAACGCGACGCGCGACGAGGTGCAGATTCGGGACTGGTGGACCCAGTACCCGCAAGCCAACATCGGCGGGCACCCTGGGGCGGACCAGGTCGTGCTCGACGTGGACGGACCGGACCACAACGACCGGGACGACGCGCCTAACGGTTTCGAGTCGCTGGACGGGCGGGAGCTGCCGGAGACCTTCAAGTGCTACACCGGTAACGGTGGTGAACATCACTGGTTTAGCCTGCCTGGCACCGAGGAGGAGTGGTCAACCTATAAGACCACCCAGGCCAGAGCGCTACCTGGTGTGGACCTGCGCGGTGCGAAGGGCTACGCCGTGCTGCCAGGGTCGATTCATCCGAACGGCCAGCCCTACTTGCTGGACGTTGACGGCGAGAAGGTGGACCCTCGCACCCTGGACGAGCTGCCTGCGCTCCGTGGTATCCCCGTGGCTCCCGGCTGGCTTCTCGACCTGTGCCGGGGCACCAGTACCGGCCAGGCCACGAAAGAGCGCGGGAAGGCCAAGGAGACCCTGCAACAGCTACTAAACAACCCGCCCGAGGAGGGCGGGCGCAACGACTGGTTGACTAGGGTTGCTGGCCACTATGCGCACAAGTACGCGCAAGACCGGGACAAATATGACCGCTGCATCGCGGACGCGGCCAACAAAACCACCCCGCCCATGGACCAAGACGAGGTCGCCCGAGTGGCGGAGTCTATTTGGACAACTGAACAGGACCGGCGGCAGTTTGAATTCGAGCGCTTGGAAGAAGAAGGGCGACTCGCTCCGCCTCCAACTGACCCGGTGGCTGTCGTGCGGTGGCTAGTGCCTCGGACATGGCAGCATGAGGGCTTAAAAACTCTCATTCGCTGGAATGGAGAGTTCTACCACTGGCGCGGCGACTGGTGGGAGGTCTATCAACCAGAGAAATTGACTGCTACCATCACCGCCGCCCTGGAGCATGTCTACTACAACCACCCGAAGAATGGCCTAGTGCCCTGGGCACCGACTCGGGCGAAGGTGGGCGAGGTCGTCTACGCACTGATAAACACGCTGCAAATCGACCTGGATGTGGATAACGGTCGAGCTTGGATTGCGGAGCCTACATGCGACGCTGCCGCCATCGACCTGTTGCCAGTCAAGAACGGACTGCTGAACCTACGCACCCGCGAGCTGGTGCCAGCGACTCCGGCGCTGTTTGCCACCTGGGGCACGCCTTACGAGTACGACCCCGAGGCGAAGGCCGAGCACTGGGCAGAATTCATCGGCCAGGTCTACGAGCCGTTGACGGCGAAGGCTCTGCAGGAGTGGTTCGGCTACCTGCTATCCGGTGAGACGAACATGCAAAAGATGTTTTGGCTCTGGGGCGCTCCAGGCTCGGGCAAGGGGACTACGCACCGAATTCTGGAACGACTTCTAGGTTCAGACTTCGCCAACACGACGGTTGGGGCAGAGATTGGCGACCTGCGTACCGAGTTCGGCGCGATGCACTGGCCGGGCAAAAGCCTGGTTACGTTTACTGACTCCGCCTCGGGCCTGTACGCCGGAGGCCAGGGGTTGGCCCGCCTGAAGTCGTTCACCGGCGGCGACCGGGTCTCAATCAACCGTAAGAACTCCGGCTATTGGCAGGGCGTCCCATCATTCCGTCTGATGTTCCTCTCGAATGAGCCGCCAGCCTGGTCCGGCGACGCCAAGCCGATGGTCCGCCGCCTAATCGTTGGTCGAACCACGGGCGAGCGCGTCGAGGGAGACCAGGATTTGGAGACCCAGTTCGTGACCGAGATGCCCGGTGTGTTGAACTGGGCGCTCGAAGGGTTGCGGCGTCTGCGTGAAACTGGTGAGTTCAGCGAGCCGGAGACCCAGGCCGAGGACTTGGAAACCATGACACACTCGGGGTTAACAGTGGCCGAGTTCTTTAGCGAGTGCTTCGTGGATGCCAAGAACCCCGACGGCACCTCGACTTACACGAACGCGGAACTCTACGAGCGGTACAAGCGCTGGTGGGAGACCGAAGGCGGACACACAAAACCGTTGAACTCACACGCGTTCTATAACGCAGTGACTGCTCTCAACGACCCCACCATCGTCACTGCCTACGTAAAAGAGAACGGCAAACGCGTGCGCAAGGTGTCGGTGGTTGGGCGTCTCCTGGAACGCGAGCCACACCCCGCCTACGGCCCCTAGCGCAGGGAGGGGAGGGGGTCTGCAGTGGGAACACCGGGAACGGTGGGAACACGGGAACGCAGGGTTTCACCCCCTCTGACCTGCGACGGAGCGGTTCCGGAGGTTCCCGTGTTCCCGTGTTCCCGTGTTCTCGCAGGTTGCCGGTTGAACTGGGGAATACCCCCTCCCCTCCCCTCCCTTCCTTCCTTCTGCGGTAGTAACAGGGAAGGGGGGTATATATCTCGCGCGTTTTTAAGATTTTAAGGAACACGGGAACACGGGAACACAAAGTTCTTCATACCCTCTGACTTTGGACGCTTTATTTCTAGCCTTCTCCTCGTGTTCCCGCTGTTCCCGCTGTTCCCGCCCCTCGTGGTGTGACGCTGGTGGGGGATGCCAGAAAAGTTGAGGGGGTATATCTTCCCGACTCCCCCCACGGCTCTGATAGTCGAGCTCTCTCTCCCGTTTTGGGCTTGAAAAGATTTCCGGTCGAAAGCACTGGTAGAGAATTCGGACCCTCGGAAGGCGTTTTCGAGGCTGTTTGGACCCCCTCTCCGGTACCGACGCCCGGCGACGCCCTCCCAGGCGCTCGGAGATACCTTCGAGATACCTTCTCGGGCCTCTCCCGGTCGCACCGCTGCCCCCAGAAAATGCCCCGTGGCATTCTGCCCTGGCTGAATCCCCCAGGCGGGTGATTAACGGGGCGTAGTAATTCCTTCCTGGGGATATTGGCGGCGTGTTTTGATTTCCAAGAGTTCAAGCCACCACAGCTGCGTGCAAGGAGCACCCATGAAACCAAGTGAAATGCCAGAAAGTCGCCCCACAACCAGGTTCCACACCGGTGTGGGCAAGGCCCAGGTAATGGGCGAATCTCCGTACCTGGTGGACTTCACCCTGCGAGCTAACAGCCGGACTCGCAACGGGGTTCGCGAGCAGGCTTTCTACCTCAAGCTTGGCGACTGCTCCTACCGGTTGCACCCTCCGGCGGCTCGTCGCCTGGTGCGTGCACTGGCTGACGCCCTGGAGAGTTAAACGTGCCGGACTCCGAGAAGCCGCCGATGTTGTGTGTCGGGCGCTCTCCCTGGTTCGATTCTCGCTTTCACGGCGAGGCTAAACGCCTGTACGAGGACCGCATGCAGGTCTGCCGGGATATCTGCGCCCAGTGTCAGCACAAGCGCTCGTGCAAGTTCACCGCCGAGCAGCTCACCGTCGCTGAGCGCACCGGCGTGTGGTGCGGCGTCGATATTGGCACCGTCCAGCACCGGCGGGGTATCGACTGGTCTAACGCGCCGCCGGAAAGGCCCCAAGACTCCTACTAAACCAAACTTTTATCTTTGAAAGGATTTACAGAATGACTCACCCAAACATGGCCAATTTGGTCCCCCTGGCCCGAACGGCCCTGGTGTGTGCCGTTGACGGCTACGACCCGAAGAAGGTCCGAGTGGACCTAGGCGGTGTCGGCGCTACCCAGAAGACGAACCGCAATGGCGAATCTGACCTGGACGCCACAATCAAGCTGCTGGCCCGCATGGAAGTGACAGATTTCTGGCTCTTAAAAACCTTGGCGGTCCAGTCCGCGAACCAGTTGCGCAGCTTGGCTGACCACTTCGGTCTCGACCCCGAGGAGGTCAAGAAATTCGTCTGGGACCGCCACCGTAGCCTCTCGGAGGCTGAAACGCGCTACCACCGGGAACACCAAGAATGAGGGCGCTGTCCCTGGAGCCGGGGTCGGTGGTCCTCCCGCCAGAGTCGGTGGCCTGCTTGGTGGAGCACCTGCGCCGCGCCCCGCAGCCGTCCTCCCTGGCGGCGCGTGCTTTGGTGGCGGACTTGGTGCAGCTGTCACAGCGTCCTGTCTCGTCACGTGACGTGCTTGTCCTGGAGAAACAGCAGCTGGTGAACTCGAAACTGACGACCGAGCAGGCTGCGCGATGTTTAGGAATCACCCCGGGGGCTGTTCGGCAACGAATTAACCGTGGCTGTCTACCGGCCTCATTTGAGGGCGGTAGGTGGCTGATAGATGCAAAGGAGCTTTAATGGCTGCGACAGAATTCCGCCGTTCGCGCTCTTCGGTCTTGGGTTCGAAAGAAACCGACAAGACCTCGGCGCGCGCGCTTTTCGACGACACTGACCATCTAGCCGACGTGCTGGAGAGCTACGCGACTAACTCTATTCCGGGCCTGGTGTTCCCAGACGTCTCCGTGCCGACGGGTGTTGCCCAGTACACGCAGGTCAGCGCCGAGGACATGAAGGTCGAGGGCGTTGGCGTGCGCTCTGAGCACTCCGAATACCCTATGGTGCGCTTTACTCCGGGTGATTTGAAGAAGGCACACACGTCAGACATCGGTGGTAAGTTCCGAGTCTCTGACGAGGCTATCGACGCGGGCGACACCTCCTTGATTGAGGACGGCCTGTCACTGCTGGGCACCTCGATTAACGACACGCTGAACACCATGATGGTCGAGGCCCTGGCCCAGGTGACCGACGAGAAGAACGGCGGCTTGTCGATTGGTGCGAACTCCTTCCACGGCGTGACTCTCGACGGCGCGAACCCGACGCCTGCCGAAAAGCGCCCGTGGGCGTCCATCGTTGCCGCCCGTGGTCTCCTGCGCAAGCACGGCCTGTCTGCTAATGCGAACGTTCTCCTGCTGGATTGGGACTCTGCAGACGCATTGACCTTGCTCTATGACCAGAACAACTTGGAGGAGCAGTGGGGACTGACTATCTACGGTTGCGACAAGCTGCCTGAAGGCACGGGCTACCTACTCGACGCCCGCCACTTCGGCAAGCTCGTAACCAAGGACGGCCTGCAGGTCGAGACCTGGCGCGACCCGTCAATCCGCGCCACCTGGTGCCAGTCCTACATCGAACCGGTAATTACTATTCAGCGCCCCCGCAACGTGGTTCGCCTCTTCGGTCTGGGCCTGCAGGACTAAAGGAGATTAAACAGTGTTTAACTTCACTCCGTTTCTAGACGAGCTTTTCACCCCAGGACAGGCAATCACCGCGACTGCTACCGAGGACATTAAGCTCGGCCAGCTGGTCGAAATTGTTGCAGCGGATGGTCTGCACACGACCGCGAAGACTCCTCAGCTGGCAGTCCGGGTAGCTACCCCGGGCGCTGTGGCTTTTGGCCTGGCTGGCCATGACGTGGAAAAGGGAGGCGACCTTACCGTGCAGCGCGGCGCTGGTCGTTGTTTCCGTGTCCCGGCTAAGGGTCCACACATGGCGGGCGACCTCCTGGAGGTTGCCGAAGCTGGCGGTTTCGCCCAGGCCTCGACGGGCGCTCCAGTCGCCCAGGCTATCCGCAACAGCGAAGACGGCCACGTGGACGTGACGTTGCTTTAGTCCATCAGTGCCAGGGCCGCGTTAAGCGCACCGCCTACTCCTTTTTTGGCGATACGGTCTGAGTAGCGGAAGTAAGGCCCCCATGACCGCGAAAGCGTGAGGGTTTACCTGCGTCGTCCTGGCACTGACTGCACTGGTTTAAGACCCCCTCTAACGGTTCAACGTCGTTAGAGGGGGTCTTGCTATGTTTAGAGCCGCTACTAGGACGAATGTGACCTAGGCGACCGTTTCCGTGGGGTCTCCCGTGGCCTCTCGTCGTCTCCGAAGGTGAAAGTACCGGAGAGGGGGTCTAGGCGCTCGGAAATACCTTCCGAAGCTCCCTTTGGCCTATACCCCCGAGCAGGGGTTTTGTTGAATAGGTTCACAATTGTGCCGACTGGGTGGTCCCTGTTTTCCTGGGGGAGGAAACACCGTTTTACCAGCACAGACAGGAGAACCAAATGAACGGCAACGAACTAACCCAGGAACTGAACCGCCAGCTCGGTGGCTACGGTTTCGAGCTTGACAGCTCCACCCTTGAGGCCCTGGCCTTCCTCGTGGACGAGGTCGCGCCGGAGGGGCACGAGCGCGTGGCTGACTTCTTCCAAGCTCTGGGAGATTCTGCTGGCCTGGTTGCCGAGTCCGTGCGCTACGACGAGGGGGACGAGGATCAGTGAGCTACTACGGCTACACGAATTGGGACACCTGGACCGCGTACAACTGGGCGTCCTCGGAGTACTGGGGGTACCGATACGTTATGGGCCTGTCGGTAGAGGAGCTGGCGGACTACGTGGCCGAGCACGCCCAGGAGTGGGACAACCTCGACCCCAGGGCGGTCAACGTGAATGAAGTCTACGACGCCCTGCACGACGAGGGGGAGGCCGCAAAATGCTAAACGACTACGTCTTGGAGTTATGCGCCCAACATGACTGGCACACTAGCGCCGTCAGCCCTGCCGAACTAGCTACCGCCGAGCAAATGATTCTGGTGCTCTGGCGTGCCTGCGATTTTGACCAGGAGGAGGGCGCGACGGTTTGGGCCAGTGACAACGACGCGGTTCTAATCTGTGGCGATTACTACCTGGAGTTGTTCCGTGACGTCGAGGAGGACCTGCTTTGGGACATTCTCGGCTTTAACTACGAGGCCAAACGGCGTACAACAGACGGCCAGTTTGTCTCCCTGGCGAAGGGGCGAACCAGCGTCGTTTGGGGCCTGGACTCTCTCGACCGGGTGGCACAAGACCTGGTGGAGCTGGTCGACGCCACGGCTTAACCCCCTGCCCTAAACATGAATGAAGCCCCAATCCTGGTAACAAGGATTGGGGCTTCATGCTATTACCCAAGTGACGTGGGTTCCCCGCCCTCCCAGGAAAACACGCAGAAAATCGGGCTGTCAATACTGTGACTTGGTGACTAACCAATGACTAAGAACTGTTTAGAAACTGGTGTACTGGGCTCAACCCCCGCAGCCCTGGTGCCCAGGTAAAAGACAGTGCGGTCAGTAGCGCCGGTGGCCTGGACGGGTTCAATTCCCGGCGGCTCCACCAAATATCAAAAAACCCGCTGGTCAGAACGTCCAGCGGGTTTCTTGTTCGAAGGGTTGGCCCTGCCGCTGGCGCTGGCGGTGCTAACGACAGTCGCGATGAGCGGCAGGCCGCAGCAGAGCAGCAACGGAAGCGCGCAGCATGCCAGTAGGAGCAGCCCGGTCCCTGCGGCGACGATGGGACCGGCGCGCCGTTCGTCGCGGTCGTGATCGGCGCTCATCGTCTGGACCTCTTCCGGATGAGATCTCCCCGATTGCATGCGTTGCCGTTCATGCGCAGCACGAGAGCAGTGACGGGTCGGTGGTGAAGGACTTCGCGGCGATCCGGATGCCTTCGGTCATGGTCAGGTAGGGGGCCCAGGCGTCGGCGACTTCGGCGATGGTCTTGCCGAGCACGTGGACGCCTGCGGCGGCGAGTTCCCCGGCGTCCTTGGCGACGGCGGTGAGGCCGAGGATCTCGCTCGTATCGGCGTTCACGACGATCTTGATGAACCCGCGGGTGTCGCGGTTGATCACCGCCCGGGGCACATACTCCAGGGGCAGCACGCGGCAGTCGCAGCGGATCCCCGCGGCGACGACCTCCTTCTCGGTCATCCCGACCGCGCCGATCGCCGGTCCGGTGAACGTCACCCGCGGCAGATGGGAGTAGTCGACGGACCGGTCGGCGTCGGCGAACGCGTTCTCGGCGACGAGGGTGCCGTGGCGGGCCGCGACGTAGACGAACTCCGGGTGCCCGGTCACGTCGCCCGCGGCCCAGATCCGCGGGTTCGACGACTGCAGATGGTCGGAGACGACCACCTCGCCGGAGTCCCCGGTCTTCACCCCGACCGCATCGAGGTTCAAGCCGTCGGTGACGGGACGGCGTCCGAGGGCGACGAGCACCTGGTCGGCGCGGAACTCCTGCGAGCCGCCGGACACGTCCGCGGTAACCACGACCTGCCCGGTCGCCGCGTCCCGGGACACCCGGGTCGGCACCGCGCGGCGGACCACCCGGATGCCCTCGTCGGCGAACACCTCCTGCAGTGTCCGGGACACCTTCGGCTCCTCCTTCGACGCGAGCCGGGACCGCACCAGCACGGTGACCTGGGAGCCGAGGCGGGCGAACAGCTGCGCCTGCTCCAGGGCGACGTAGCCGCCGCCGAGCACCAGCATCGACTCGGGGACCTCGGTCAGGTCCATCGCCGTGGTCGAGGTCAGGTACCCGGCCTCGTCCAGGCCGTCGATCGGCGGAGCCCACGGCCGCGCACCGGTGGCGACCAGGTAGTGCTCGGCCTCGATCGTCTCGACCGCTCCGTCTGCGGCGGTGACCTCCAACACCGGCGCGTCCGGGGTGCCCGCGAACCCGGCGTCTCCCCGCCGGACGTGCCACCCGTATGAATCGGCGACGTCGGCGTACTTCTCGCCCCGCATCGTCTCGACCAACGCCTGCTTCCCGGCGATCAGCGCGGGCATGTCCACTGGGCCTGCCGTCGTCGCGATCCCCGGGAACCGGTCGGCGGCGTCGGCGGCGACGTGCCGTGCATCGGCGGCGGCGATGAGGGCCTTCGACGGCACGCAGCCCGTGTTCACGCAGGTGCCGCCGAGCGTGCCACGCTCGATCATCACCACCGACTTCCCGAGCATGGTCGCGCGAATCGCGGCGGCGAACGCTCCGCCGCCCGATCCGATGATGGCGAGATCGTACTTCGTAGGCATCGCTGCTCCCGTCAAGGCTTGGACTTCTGTTCCGTTTCAGCCATACTAGACCTTCCAGTGCAGGGGAAGGTCAAGCGTGGCCCCTGCCGAATGATCGGAGGCCGCAATGCGCATCGGAGAACTCGCCGAACGCGCGGGCACCACCTCGAAGACGCTTCGGTTCTACGAAGAGCAGGGACTGCTGCCCCCGGCCGACCGGACGCCATCCGGGTACCGCGACTACGCGCCCGACGCCGTCGCCCGGATCGACTTCGTTCACCGTGGCCAGGCCGCAGGCCTCACCCTCGCCCAGATCCGCCAAATCCTCGACATCCGCGACAGCGGCCACGCGCCCTGCGAGCACGTGCGAGACCTCCTCGACGCGCGCCTGGCCGAGATCGAGCAGCAGCTCGCCCAGCTCACCGCCTTGCACGGCACCATCGCCGACCTCCGGCACGACGCCGCGCACCCGGACCCCGACACATGCAGCCCAGACCAGGTCTGCCGGTACCTGTAGAGGGACGCGGACCGAGAAAACGAGAGCCATAACACGAACATGCGCTAGCGCATATCGATCACGCCAGTGCCCACCTCAATGTTCTTGGTGGTGGCGGCCACTGCGCCGAGCAGCGGCATCGGGGCTGAGGCTTGCGGTACGAAGTGGTGGACGCGGAAAGACGCGTTGTTCACACCGATCTCATCTGCTGCCTGGGCGATTTCCAGATGGATCTTCGCAATTTTTTCAGCGGACGGACCATGCTGGTTCCCGAAGGCGTAGTGCCCGAAGCTTAAGAATCTGAATGCTTTCATTGGTTGAATACTTCTAATGATGACGTATCAACAAATAGGGTAGTGTCTCGCCTGCAGATTGTCACGGCCCAAGGTGGGCCACGCTATAAACTCTGAGTGGAGAAGCCCTGGCGAGGTGATGAAGCCGCCGGGAATTGAACCCGAGTCCCAGATGCTCGTCCGTGCTCATGGGGCCTGATTTAGGATGGCCGCATGGATACCGAATCTCTCCGGATTACAGTCGTCTTGTTTGAAGGCTTTGAGCTTCTCGACGTCTTCGGACCCGTCCAGCTGCTTCAAGCGGTGCCTGATGTCGCCGTTGTTTTCGCAGGACCGGATGGTGGGCCAGTTGCTAGCTCGCAGGGCGTGGAAATGGTGCCGACAATCTCTTATGGGCAGATTGAGTCGGCCGACGCCCTCCTCGTCCCGGGCGGAAAGGGAACCCGGAAGCTCGTGGAAGACGAATCTTTTCTGTCGTGGCTTTGTGAGGTGGGTGCGCAAGCGCCGGTGGTTGCCTCCGTGTGCACGGGTTCTGCGGTCCTGGCGGCGGCTGGGCTCTTGGAGGGCTACGCCGCAACAAGCAATAAGCGTGCTTTTAGCTGGGTCACGTCCTTCGGGGGTGATGTGTCTTGGCAGCCGGAGGCGCGGTGGGTGCACGACCGTAATCGATGGACCTCCTCAGGTGTGGCGGCGGGCATGGACATGACTGTAGCGCTCATGGCGCACCTCGTATCAGACAGTGCTGCCATCGATGCTTCCAACTTTGCGGAATATGAGCCACACCGCGACAGTGGATGGGATCCTTTCGCGCGGATAAACGGGCTGGTGCCGGCGAGCGGTGACGAAACTGAGCGTGGGGACGTAACGTTCGGGCAATCGGGTGACGCTCACGGTAGATAAGGGCTAAAAACTGGCGGCGGGCTCAGGTGGTGAATGCATCTATACAGCTAGGAGGTTGTGTAGATGTCAGGTGATGAGAAGCTACGTGAGCGGTTTGTGGAGTCGGAGTAGGTCTGGACGAACAAACTGTGACAGAGTCTGAATTATTTGTTACTTGAGTTACATTCGCGTGGTAGCCTTTCTCCAACAGTGTGACGTGGTGCACTGGGACTGACCCCTACGACAGGAGTACCCATGAACAGCCCAACCAACGCAGCTCCGCACGGCGGCGCTGGCACCGAGGAGAAGCCTATGGCGACCTCCGTCAAGGCAGGGCAGAAGAAGAGCCCACAGTCCAGCGGGGGAGTGATTGATAAGTTCCTCAACGGCGTGGAGTACATCGGCAACAAGCTGCCGGAGCCGTTCACCATCTTTTTGATTCTGTTTCTGATTACTGCGGTGCTTTCCACCATCATGGCGTGGATGGGCGTCGAGGTGAAGGTGCCCGGGACCGACGAGGTGCAGCCGGTCAAGGGCCTGTTTACCGGTGAGGGTCTGGCGTGGATTACCACGACCATGGGAGAGAACTACATCAACTTCCCGCCGTTGGTGACGGTGCTGCCCATCATGCTGGCCGTGGGCGTAGCGGAGCGCTCCGGCATGCTGTCCGCGCTCATCCGCAAGCTCTTCGGCTCAGCTAAGCCGTGGCTGCTGCCGTACGCCGTCGGTGTTATCGGCGTGACTGCCTCCGTGATGGCAGACGCCGCCTTCGTCATCGTGCCGCCGCTGGCGGCGATGGTGTTCAAGGCCGCTGGCCGCCACCCGGTGGCGGGACTCATTGGTGGCTTCGCCGCCGTAGGTGCGGGTTACTCCACGGCACTGGTGCCGACGTCCCTCGATGCTCTCTTCGCAGGTATTACGACTGCGGTGATGGACACGTTGCCGAACACCGACTTCGCGCCGGTCAACGCCATGTCGAACTACTACTTCAACGTGGCCTCCTCCATTGTGCTGGGTGTACTTGCCGGCCTCATCATTGACAAGGTCATTGAGCCGCGCATGTGGAAGCAGCAGGTTCCCACGGAAGAGGAGATCGATCCGGAGGACGCCGCAGAGCGCGGCGACCGCGATGCGAATGGCGAGGAGCTGAGCGCCGAGCTGAAACCGGCAGAGGTCAAGGGCCTTATCTGGTCCGGCGTGGCCACGGTTCTGCTGACCGCGCTCATCCTGTTTGCGGTGCTGCTCCCAGAGTCCCCGTGGCGCAACGAGACCGGCGGCTTCTTGCCCAAGTCTCCGCTGTTGAACTCCATCGTCTTCCTGGTCTTTGCCTACTTCATGGTCTTGGGCGTGGTCTACGGCCGCGTGGTGGGCACCGTCAAGGGCATCGGGGACGTGGTGGCGATGATGATCGGTGCGCTCAAGGACATGCTGAGCTTCCTCATCTTGGCCTTCATTCTGGGGCAGTTCGTGGCCCTGTTTGCCTGGACTGGAATCGGTACGTATACCGCAGTGAAGGGCGCGGCGTTCTTGGAGTCCATCGGCCTGACGGGATTCCCGGCCATCTTCGCCTTCATCGCCCTGGCCTCCATCCTCAACCTGCTGATCATCTCCGGCTCCTCCATGTGGACGCTCATGGCCGCGGTGTTCGTCCCGATGTTTGCCCTGCTGGGCTACGAGCCGGCGTTCATCCAGAGCGCGTTCCGCGTCGGTGACTCTGCCACCCAGATCATCACGCCGCTCAACCCCTACATGATCGTGATGCTGGGCTTCCTCCAGCGCTACGAGCGCGATGCCGGCCTGGGTACGCTGATGTCACGGCTCATGCCTTTTGTCATTCCGTTCTTCACGGCATGGGCAATCCTGCTCGCTATCTGGTTCTACGGCGATCTGCCGCTGGGGCCAGGCAACAACGTCATGATTGGTTCATAAATGTCCTCACCCAACACCCCGTCAACGGCCTACCTGGAGGAGATGGAGGGAGACGTCGCCAAGCGCGTGGCGTTAGCCACCCCGCCCGAGCGCACCGGGGAAGACTACCCCGGGCAGGGTGAGGTGTGGGACGCTGCCGCCGCGCTTGTCGACGTCTCCCTGGCCCGCCACATCGTCACCGACCTGCACGCGCACCCGGAGACCGCGTTTGCGGAGCACCGCTCCATGGCTGTGCTCGCTGACTGCGTGGAACAGCGCGGCTATGCGCCCCGCCGGGGAGTCTATGGCGTGGAGACCGCCTTCGAGGCGGCATGGCAGAGCGACGATTTTGATCCGGACACGCATCCCACCGTGGCGATCCTGGCCGAATATGACGCCCTGCCCACCATCGGCCACGCCTGCGGGCACAACATCATTGCGGCGGCGGGGGTGTGCGGCTTTCTTGCCGCCGTGGAAGTTGCGAAGAAGAACTCCAGTGCTGGCCGCATCCTCCTGCAGGGTACGCCCGCTGAAGAGGGGCATTCCGGCAAGGAATATATGATCCGCGGCGGCAGCCTCGACGGCGTCGATGCCGCGGTGATGGTGCATGGCTTCGGCTATGACATCGGCGCCCACGCCTGGGTAGGCCGAAGAATCCTTCGCGTGAACTACCGGGGAGTAGCGGCGCACGCGAGCTCCCAGCCGTTTATGGGGCGCAACGCCCTCGACGCCGCGAGCCTGGCGTACCAGGGCATTGGCCTCATGCGGCAGCAGATGCCGCCGAGCGATCGCGTCCACGCCATCATGTCCGGGGGAGACCGGCCATCCATCATCCCCGGTGAGGCGCAGATGCACATCTACGTGCGTTCTTTGGGTACTCGTACCCTCATGGACCTGTCCTCCCGAGTGGAAGACATCGTCCGCGGTGCGGCGTTGATGGCCGGCGTGGACCTTGACCTGGACTGGGATGAACACCCCATGACGTTGCCGGTGCGCAACAACTCCGCGCTGGTGGAACGCTGGTCTGCCACCCAGGCGCGCCGGGGTCGCACGGTCCTGCCGGCGGGGACCGTGCCGGATACGGTGGCGGCCTCTACGGACTTTGGCAATGTCTCCCATCTGGTCCCGGGGCTACACCCTATGGTGAAAGTCTCCCCGGCGGACGTGGCCCTGCATACTGAAGACTTCGCGCGCTGGGCGGCCGGCCCCGAAGCGGTCACCGCGGCGGTAGATTCCGCAGTAGGGTTGGCGCAGGTCACGCTGGATTTCCTGGCGGATAAGGGGTTTCGGGATGCCGCGCGTCGCGACTTTCAGCGCCACGGTCAGGTTGCGGTGGAGGACCTTCTTGGGGAGGCTCAGCAGGGGGAGAATGCGAATTAGGAAACATTACTGTGTTTGAAAGGTGAACCTTACTTAGGTTAGGTTGGTCGGTGATACACCTGCCAACAGTGGTTAGCTACACCTAAATATTCAAGGATGTCATGATCTCCTTTACTCGCCGTAACCTCCACGCCACGACCGTGAAGGTCGCCGCCGCCGTCTCCGTGGCAGCGCTGGCACTGACCGGTTGCTCCTCCGAGTCCGCCGACACGAACAGCGCAGAGCCTGCGAGCGGCGAGGCTGTGGCCGGCGAGTCCGTGACGGTGGAGGACAACTACGGTTCCAAGACCGTGGAGCAGCCGGTGGAGAACCCGGCGGTCGCCGATAACCGCGCCTTTGCCGTGCTGGCGCAGTGGGACATCAAGCTGGCCGCCGCGCCGCTAACGCTGGTGCCGAAGTCCCTGCGGGATACCTACAACCAGGACACCGTCGAGGTGGACCTTGGCTCGCACAAGGAGCCGGACCTGGAGAGCCTCGTCGCCGCCGAGCCGGACGTGGTGTGGAATGGCCAGCGCTTCGAGCCGCACCAGGAGGACATCGAGGCGCTGCTGGAAGACACCCCGGTGCTCGACTTCGAGCCGCGCGAGGACAAGGACTTCTTCGACGAGCTTAAGCGCCACACCGAGGCCATGGGCCAGGTATTTGGCCACGAAGAGGACGCGCAGCAGCTCATCAAGGACTTCGACGCCGCCGCTGCGCGCGCCAAGGAGGCGTACGACCCAGAGAAGAAGGTCATGGCCGTCAACACCTCCGGAGGCGAGATCGGCTACATCGCCCCGGGCATCGGCCGCACCTACGGCCCCGTCTTCGACCTGCTGGGCATGACGCCGGCCCTGGAGGTTTCCAACGCCTCCAACGACCACGAGGGAGATGACATCTCCGTGGAGGCTATTGCCGAGTCCAACCCGGACTGGATCCTCATCATGGACCGCGACTCTGCGGTGGCCAAGGATGGCGAGCAGGTCACCCCGGGCACGCAGCTGGTAGAGGAAAACGCCGCGCTCAAGAACGTCACCGCTCTCAAGGAGGGCAACGTCTACGCGGCCCCGGCCGATACCTACATTGACGAGTCCATCGTCACCTACACCCAGATCCTCAACGACATGGCCGATTCCTTCGAGAAGGCAGACAAGGCCGGCGCCTAAGCGCGCGACGTTAAGCAGTCAGAGTAGTCAAGGAGTACAACGCAACCGTGACGGTGGGGACGACACATCAGCGAGCCCGCGGCCCAGAACCGCGCCGCTCGCGCCAGCCCGTGCTCTCGTGGCAGCTGGGCGTGGGCGTGCTCGCTGTGGTGGCGCTCCTCATCGGCTCCTTGATGGTGGGGGAGTACAGCATTCTGGATAACCAGGATGGCTGGACCATGTTCTTCACCACCCGCGTACCGCGCACCATCGCTTTGATTCTCGCCGGGGCCGCCATGGCCATGAGCGGGCTGGTCATGCAGCTGCTCACCCAAAACCGCTTCGTGGAGCCGACCACCACCGGTACCACCGAGTGGGCAGGACTGGGCCTGCTCTTTTCACTCATCGTGCTCCCGCACTCCTCAGTGCTGGTGAAGATGGTGATCGCCGTGGTCTTCGCCTTTGCGGGCACGATGGTCTTCTTCGCCTTTCTGCGGCGGGTGACCCTGCGCTCTTCCCTCATCGTGCCGATTATCGGCATCATGCTGGGCGCGGTGGTCAGCGCAGTCTCGTCCTACGTGGCACTGACCACGGATACCCTGCAGCAGCTGGGCATCTGGTTCATGGGATCCTTTACCTCCGTGTACGAGGGGCAGTACGAGGTACTGTGGGTGGTTCTCCTCGTCCTTGTGGCCGTCTACTTCTATGCCGACAAGCTCACCGTCGCCGGCTTGGGCGAGGATATCGCCACCAACATCGGTCTGAACTACCAGCGGATGATTCTTATCGGCACGGGGCTCATCGCCGTGGCCACCGGCGTGGTCACTGTGGTCGTCGGCGCCCTGCCGTTCCTCGGGCTCATTGTTCCCAACGTGGTGAGCATGCTGCGCGGCGATGACCTGCGTTCCAACCTTCCCTGGGTGTGCCTGCTGGGTATTGCCATCGTGACCGTCTGCGACCTGCTGGGCCGTATCATCATCGCGCCCTTCGAAATGCCTGTCTCTGTCATCCTCGGCGTGGTGGGTGCCGTCGTCTTCGTCGTCCTGATTGTGAGGTCCACGAAATGAGTCTCAGTCTGTCCCTCCCAGCGTCGTCCAGCGCCCGCCCATCCACGTCTCGTCGGCGCGGCGTGGGCAGCTTTCAATCCGTCGCCGCGGCACGGAAGTACTGGATTATCCTGGGGGTTCTTGTGGCCGTCGGCGTCGCGTTTGCATTCGGGCTGTTGGCTTACGACAACCCCATGGACTTCGGCACCCACAAGTGGTGGCTCATTGCCAAGCGCCGCGCCGATGCGGTTACGGCGATGGCGATTGTGGCGGTCTGCCAAGCGGTAGCCACAGTGGCCTTCCACACCGTGACCAATAACCGCATTCTTACCCCGTCCATCATGGGCTTTGAGTCCCTGTACGTGGCAATCAATACCGCCACCGTCTTCTTCGTCGGCGCGGCTGGGCTAACGCAGTCCCGCAACATGGGCATGTTCCTCCTCCAACTGGTTCTCATGGTGGGACTGTCCCTACTTCTGTACTCCTGGCTGTTGACCAGCCGCCGCAACAACATGCACGCCATGCTGCTGGTGGGCATTGTCATCGGCGGCGGCCTCGGATCCGTGGCCACGTTCATGCAGCGCATGCTGACACCTAGCGAATTTGACGTGCTCACCGCGCGCCTCTTCGGCTCGGTGAGCAACGCGGAAACGGCCTACTATCCCATCGCCATCCCCCTCGTCATTGCGGTCACGGTGCTCATGTTCTTGAATTCCCGCCGCCTCAACGTGCTGGCGCTGGGGCGCGACGCCGCCACCAACCTGGGCGTGAACCACAAGACGAATGCCATCTACACCCTGATTTTGGTTTCCATCCTCATGGCCACCACCACTGCGCTCGTGGGTCCGATGACCTTCCTGGGATTCTTGGTGGCAACCTTGGCGTACCAGGCGGCGGAAACCTACGACCACCGATTCCTGTTTCCAATGGCCATGGCCACCGCGTTTGCGGTATTAACCAGCGCGTACTTCCTCATGCAGCACGTGTTCTACGCTCAGGGCGTGGTATCCATCATCATCGAGCTGGTGGGCGGCAGCGTCTTCCTCTTTGTCATTCTGCGAAAGGGCAAGCTGTGATCAAGCTTTCCAACGTATCGAAGTCCTACTCCGGCGAGACCCAGATTGGTCCCATTGATCTGGAGATCCCCTCCGGAGGCATCACGGCGCTCATCGGGCCCAACGGCGCCGGAAAGTCCACGATGCTCACCATGATTGGCCGGCTTCTCGACGTCGACGAGGGCACCATCGAGGTCGCCGGCTACGACGTCTCCTCCACGAAGTCCCAGGACCTGGCGAAGATTCTCTCCATCCTGCGTCAGGAGAACCACTTCATCACCAAGCTCACGGTGCGCCAGCTCGTGGGCTTTGGCCGCTTTCCCTATTCGCAGGGCCGCCTGACTGCGGAGGACGAGGATATCGTCTCGCGCTACATCGACTTCTTCCACCTGGGGGAGCTGGAAAACCGCTACCTGGATGAACTCTCCGGCGGGCAGCGCCAGCGGGCGTATGTAGCGATGGTGCTGTGTCAGGAGACGGACTACGTGCTTCTCGACGAACCCTTGAACAACCTCGACATTGCCCACTCCGTGGAGATGATGCGCCACCTGCGCCAGGCCGCGCAGGAATTCGGCCGCACCATCATCATCGTCCTGCACGACATCAACTTTGCCGCTCGCTACGCCGATTACATCTGTGCCGCCAAGGGCGGCGAAATCGTGGCGTTCGGCTCGCCGCACGAGATTATGCGCGACGAGCTTCTGACCCCGATCTTCGAAACGGACATCAAAGTCATCGACGGCCCGGACGGGCTGTTGGCCTGCTATCACTAGAAGCCGTTGAAAAGTCGCCATGTGAGCCCGCGAAGAAATGTGGGTTTGCCTGGCGATTTGTTGTTTGTTGGGGGTGTGCGTATATTAATTCGAGTCGCCGCGAGGTAGCCGAGAGGTTAACAAGTGGTGACGTTGGACAGCTTGTTCAGCACTGATGAAGTGCAAATTTTTTCGAGAGTTTGACTTCGTTTGGTTGGTTGTGTAAGTTAGTTCGGGCCGCCAACGAGAGGTTAACGGTTGGTTAACTGATTGTGGTGTGCGGATGATGTGTGAGAACTCAATAGTGTGCCAATGTACTTTTTGTGTTGGTTGGTTTTTGATTGTTCTGGCTGCGGTACATCGTATGTGTGCCGTGGTTGGTGTATGCCGGATGGCGCTTTTTCTTAAGCGGCGTCATTGTAAATAACATAAGTTGTTTGGGCGTAGATTGAAAATCTTCTAACTAGGCCAGCCTCCTTTTTGTGCCCCGTCGGGTTGGGGGTTGGTTGGATTTTTTCTTTATGTAGTTTTTGGATATGCCAGTCCGTGCTGTGCACGGTTTGGTTTGTTCTTTTTTGTTAGGTTTGGGCTTTTCACGGCCTTTTTTGTGGAGAGTTTGATCCTGGCTCAGGACGAACGCTGGCGGCGTGCTTAACACATGCAAGTCGAACGGAAAGGCTCCTGCTTGCAGGGGTACTCGAGTGGCGAACGGGTGAGTAACACGTGGGTGATCTGCCTTGTACTCTGGGATAAGCTTGGGAAACTGGGTCTAATACCGGATAATAACTGCCTTTAGTGTGGTGGTTGGAAAGTTTTTTCGGTGCAAGATGAGCTCGCGGCCTATCAGCTTGTTGGTGGGGTAATGGCCTACCAAGGCGTCGACGGGTAGCCGGCCTGAGAGGGTGTACGGCCACATTGGGACTGAGATACGGCCCAGACTCCTACGGGAGGCAGCAGTGGGGAATATTGCACAATGGGCGGAAGCCTGATGCAGCGACGCCGCGTGGGGGATGACGGCCTTCGGGTTGTAAACTCCTTTCGACAGGGACGAAGCTTTTGTGACGGTACCTGTATAAGAAGCACCGGCTAACTACGTGCCAGCAGCCGCGGTAATACGTAGGGTGCGAGCGTTGTCCGGAATTACTGGGCGTAAAGAGCTCGTAGGTGGTTTGTCGCGTCGTCTGTGAAATTCCGGGGCTTAACTCCGGGCGTGCAGGCGATACGGGCATAACTTGAGTGCTGTAGGGGAGACTGGAATTCCTGGTGTAGCGGTGAAATGCGCAGATATCAGGAGGAACACCGATGGCGAAGGCAGGTCTCTGGGCAGTAACTGACGCTGAGGAGCGAAAGCATGGGTAGCGAACAGGATTAGATACCCTGGTAGTCCATGCCGTAAACGGTGGGCGCTAGGTGTAGGGGGCTTCCACGTCTTCTGTGCCGTAGCTAACGCATTAAGCGCCCCGCCTGGGGAGTACGGCCGCAAGGCTAAAACTCAAAGGAATTGACGGGGGCCCGCACAAGCGGCGGAGCATGTGGATTAATTCGATGCAACGCGAAGAACCTTACCTGGGCTTGACATACACCAGATCGCTGCAGAGATGTAGTTTCCCTTGTGGTTGGTGTACAGGTGGTGCATGGTTGTCGTCAGCTCGTGTCGTGAGATGTTGGGTTAAGTCCCGCAACGAGCGCAACCCTTGTCTTATGTTGCCAGCATTTTAGTTGGGGACTCATGAGAGACTGCCGGGGTTAACTCGGAGGAAGGTGGGGATGACGTCAAATCATCATGCCCCTTATGTCCAGGGCTTCACACATGCTACAATGGTCGGTACAACGCGCAGCGACACTGTGAGGTGGAGCGAATCGCTGAAAGCCGGCCTTAGTTCGGATTGGGGTCTGCAACTCGACCCCATGAAGTCGGAGTCGCTAGTAATCGCAGATCAGCAATGCTGCGGTGAATACGTTCCCGGGCCTTGTACACACCGCCCGTCACGTCATGAAAGTTGGTAACACCCGAAGCCAGTGGCTCAAACTCGTTTAGGGAGCTGTCTAAGGTGGGATCGGCGATTGGGACGAAGTCGTAACAAGGTACCCGTACCGGAAGGTGCGGGTGGATCACCTCCTTTCTAAGGAGCATTATTTTTGTGCACCAGTTGGTGCTTTAAGCAATCATCGTCATTCATTTTTCTTTGTGTGGTGGTGGTTGTGTGGTGGTTGAGTAGGCGTAAGTTCTGCTGCCACTTTTTGTTTAATCGGGTGGAGATACATCTTAACCAGTGGTGATTAAAGGTTAATTGACCAACGCGTTTGTTTGTGAAGTACTTGGTGCATTGTTGGGTGTCTGGGGCATTATCCCCTGGTTGTAACCCGCACTTTTTCAGCAGTCGTGATGCAATAGGCATGGTTGTTGGCCTGTGTGGGGTGTTGTGTGAGAACTGTATAGTGGACGCGAGCATTAAACTGCATGCTGTTATCACCATGTGTAGCTGACCTTTGTTGGTTGGTTGTTGTGGTGGGTGTGTGGTTTGTGTGATTTCTGTTCTTTTGTGTTTTGTGTAGTTCACGCCGGCATGAATGATGCTGCTGCTTTTGTGGTGGTTGTTGTTTGTGTTGGTTGTGTGTTCGTTATTTAGGGCGCATGGTGGATGCCTTGGCATGCTGAGCCGATGAAGGACGTGAAAGGCTGCGTTAAGCCTCGGGGAGTTGTCAATTAAGCGTTGATCCGAGGATGTCCGAATGGGGAAACCTGGCACCTGTTATGGGGTGTTACCCTTCAGTGAATTCATAGCTGTTGTGGGGGTTTACGCGGGGAAGTGAAACATCTCAGTACCCGTAGGAAGAGAAAATAAATTTATGATTCTGCTAGTAGTGGCGAACGAACGTGGATGAGGCTAAACCGTGTGCATGTGATACTTGGTAGGGGTTGTGTGTGCGGTGTTGTGGGCCCCAACGTGCGGTGACTACCATCATCGTGCTTGTGTGTTGTTGTTAGGTGAAGTGGTGTGGAAACGCCTGCCGTAGAGGGTGATAGTCCCGTAGTTGAAGACTTCAGCATTTAAGTTGTTGGGTTGCCCGAGTAGCAGCGGGCTCGTGGAATCTGCTGTGAATCTGCCGGGACCACCCGGTAAGCCTAAATACTCAGTGTGACCGATAGTGTATTAGTACCGTGAGGGAATGGTGAAAAGTACCCCGGGAGGGGAGTGAAATAGTTCCTGAAACCGTGTGCTTACAATCCGTCAGAGCACCTTCTTGTGTGTGATGGCGTGCCTTTTGAAGAATGAGCCTGCGAGTCAGCGGCATGTCGCGAGGTTAACCCGTGTGGGGTAGCCGTAGGGAAACCGAATCCTAATGGGGTGTATTTAGTGGCATGTCCTGGACCCGAAGCGGGGTGATCTACCCATGGCCAGTGTGAAGCAGCTGTAAGAGGTTGTGGAGGCGCGAACCCACGTAGGTTGAAAACTGCGGGGATGAGCTGTGGGTAGGGGTGAAAGGCCAATCAAACTCCGTGATAGCTGGTTCTCCCCGAAATGCATTTAGGTGCAGCGTCGCATTAGCTTGGTGGAGGTAGAGCTACTGGTTGGTTGAGCGGGACTACAATCTTAGCAATGTCAGCCAAACTCCGAATGCCATCAATTGTGTTGTGCGGCAGTGAGACTGTGGGGGATAAGCTTCATAGTCGAGAGGGAAACAGCCCAGATCGCCGGTTAAGGCCCCTAAGGGTGTGCTAAGTGGAAAAGGATGTGGGATCGCGAAGACAGCCAGGAGGTTGGCTTAGAAGCAGCCATCCTTGAAAGAGTGCGTAATAGCTCACTGGTCGAGTGGTCCTGCGCCGACAATGTAGTGGGGCTCAAGCACACCGCCGAAGCCGCGGCAAACTTTTTTGTTTGGGTAGGGGAGCGTCGTGCATGTGTTGAAGCGTTACCGTAAGGAGGCGTGGAGTGTGTGCGAGTGAGAATGCAGGCATGAGTAACGAATTGGAAGGTGAGAATCCTTCCCGCCGGATGACTAAGGGTTCCTGGGTCAAGTTCGTCTTCCCAGGGTGAGTCGGGACCTAAGGCGAGGCCGACAGGCGTAGTCGATGGATAACCAGTTGATATTCTGGTACCCGTATGTCCGCGCCCATGATAAAGCACTGATACTAACCACCGCGGATACTTGCTGAATACTCTTTGAGTGTTTGGTTTGTTGATGTCGTGGGGCCTGATGTGTGGTTCAAGTGATGGGGTGACACAGTGTAGTAGCCATGCCGCTTAGTGGATTGTTGGTGTAAGCGTGTGAGGTGGTGTGTAGGTAAATCCGCACACTTTTTGCCTGAGGCGTGATGCGTAGCCCGATTGGGGTGAAGTTGGTGATCTAGTACTGTCGAGAAAAGCCTCTAGCGATGTGGATGTATGGCCCGTACCCGAAACCGACACAGGTAGTCAGGTTGAAAATACTAAGGCGTTCGGGTGAACTGTGGTTAAGGAACTCGGCAAAATGCCCCCGTAACTTCGGGAGAAGGGGGACCACACGACTTCGGCACTTCTTTGCGAGTGTTTGGGGTTGTGGGGTCGCAGAGAATAGAGGGAAGCGACTGTTTATCAAAAACACAGGTCCATGCGAAGACGTTAAGTTGATGTATATGGACTGACGCCTGCCCGGTGCTGGAAGGTTAAGAGGACCGGTTAGTCACCTTTTGGTGGCGAAGCTGAGAATTTAAGCCCCAGTAAACGGCGGTGGTAACTATAACCATCCTAAGGTAGCGAAATTCCTTGTCGGGTAAGTTCCGACCTGCACGAATGGCGTAACGACTTCCCTGCTGTCTCAACCACAGGCCCGGTGAAATTGCACTACGAGTAAAGATGCTCGTTACGCGCGGCAGGACGAAAAGACCCCGGGACCTTCACTATAGCTTGGTATTGGTGTTTGGTTCGGTTTGTGTAGGATAGGTGGGAGACTTCGAAGCGCGCACGCTAGTGTGTGTGGAGTCGTTGTTGAAATACCACTCTGATCGGATTGAGCATCTAACCTTGGCCCATGATCTGGGTTGGGGACAGTGCCTGGTGGGTAGTTTAACTGGGGCGGTTGCCTCCCAAAATGTAACGGAGGCGCCCAAAGGTTCCCTCAGCCTGGTTGGCAATCAGGTGGCGAGTGTAAGTGCACAAGGGAGCTTGACTGTGAGACAGACATGTCGAACAGGGACGAAAGTCGGGACTAGTGATCCGGCACCTACTTGTGGATGTGGTGTCGCTCAACGGATAAAAGGTACCCCGGGGATAACAGGCTGATCTTCCCCAAGAGTCCATATCGACGGGATGGTTTGGCACCTCGATGTCGGCTCGTCGCATCCTGGGGCTGGAGTAGGTCCCAAGGGTTGGGCTGTTCGCCCATTAAAGCGGCACGCGAGCTGGGTTCAGAACGTCGTGAGACAGTTCGGTCTCTATCCGCCGCGCGCGTTGAAACTTGAAGAAGGCTGTCCCTAGTACGAGAGGACCGGGACGGACGTACCTCTAGTGTGCCAGTTGTTCCGCCAGGGGCATCGCTGGTTGGCTACGTACGGAAGGGATAACCGCTGAAAGCATCTAAGCGGGAAGCCTGTTTTAAGATGAGGTTTCATTATTAGGTCCCCCAAAGACGATGGGGTTGATAGGCCAGAACTGTACGCACCGCA
This sequence comes from Corynebacterium tardum, assembly GCF_046717785.1. Taxonomy (NCBI): domain Bacteria; kingdom Bacillati; phylum Actinomycetota; class Actinomycetes; order Mycobacteriales; family Corynebacteriaceae; genus Corynebacterium; species Corynebacterium tardum. Next base: position 835,953 of record NZ_CP177104.1, read on the forward strand.
AGGTGTTTAGGCGACTGGTACTAATAGACCAAAACAAACACACACTTACCCCCAAGAGGGAAGTGTTAACAACACAAACACACGATTGTGTAATCACATTGTCCGTGTTCGCGTCCACTACACAGTATCTGACACAACACCCACGGCCAGAAAATGCCCTGGAAGTTTGTCGGTGGCCAATAGCAGCAGGGAAACGCCCGGACCCATTCCGAACCCGGAAGCTAAGCCTGCCCGCGCTGATGGTACTGCAACCGGGAGGTTGTGGGAGAGTAAGAAACCGCCGACACCAAACAACAAAACAATAACTCGATACAACACCGAAAAAGGGGACCGTTGAAGCACCACCGCTTCAACGGTCCCCTTTTTTCACGTTTTCCACCTCACTACCGACCAACACTCGTCCTAGTGTTGAAGACGGCTCTTGGCTCTAAGCGCCCGGAGCAGTATGACTTACCCCACCGCTGATGGGCCGTCGCGTTCACATGCGAATCTTACAATGGGGGTTGCGAGAACTTTATGGCCACGCCGCCTCGCCCAGTCACGGTAAAGGAAAAGAAGCATGATTGAATTTCTTTTATTCCTCTGTCCCTCAGTGCTCTACATCCTTGTCCGGCGCAAGTCAATTGGGGTGTCCCGCGCCCTTGCACATGTGGGGTGGCGATGGGGAAGCTGGCAAGCGGCAGGGCTAAGCCTCGTTTTGTTCCCTGTGCTGCTAGGAACTGGTTACCTCGGTATCCGTCTCGTGTCGACAGCTAGTCTGACGCTCCCAGGTGTCGTTCTCGTCCATGGGGTAAGTGGTGCCGCGATTCTGAGAGCCGTAGGCGAGGAGATTTTCTTCCGAGGATTCCTCGGCGGCTTGTTCTTTCGACGCTGGGGACTATGGGTTGGGAACACTCTTCAGGCCGCTCTTTTTCTCGTTCCTCACCTCGTGCTACTGAGTATTGATGTGCATCTGTGGCCGATACTTCCCGTTCAGTTCCTCGGCGGCTGGATACTGGGCGTGGTGAGATATCGTTCGGGTAGCGTCATTGAGTGCTCAGTTCTACATGCTGCCGTTAATATAGGGATTGGACTGCTGGCGGGTTAAGTGAAGGATTGCGTTCGCGTGCTCGGGGCGATTAATCGTCGACCCTGGGCACATAGCTCTGTGCCGCAGGTCTATTTTTCGTTCGTTAGGCGTCGCACTGCCTCGCGGATGACCTCCGGACGCTTGCAGAAGGCGAAGCGCACCTTGTTCCTCCACGGTTCGGGGTTGTCGGTGAAGGCGGCGAGTGGAATGGCTGCCACCCCGCTCGCCGCGGGCAGTTGCATGCAGTATTCCACGCCGCTCATACCGGTGGAGGAGACGTCCGCGACGACGTAGTAGGTGCCGCCAGTGTCGTGAACGTGGAAACCGAGCTGCGTGAGTCCTTCCACCAAGATGGCGCGGCATTCTGCTAGCTCGGAGACCATTCCGTTCAGCCAGTCCCGTTCGTAGCACAGGGCGTGGGCCACGGCCGGCTGGAAAGGCGTGGTGGAGACGAAGGTAGTGAATTGCTTGGCCTTAATGACACCGTCGAGAAGCTTCGGCTCCGCAATGGCCCAGCCGGTCTTCCACCCGGTGCAGTTGAAGGACTTGGCGGCAGAAGAAACCGTAACGGTGCGCGAAGCCATCCCCGGCAGGGAAGCGATGCTGACGTGTTCGGCATCGGCGAAGGTGAGGTTCTCGTAGACCTCGTCGGCAAGCACCACGAGGTCCTTCTCCACGCAGAGCTCGGCGAGCTCGGTGAGCGCCTCGCGGGAAAAGACCGAACCGGTCGGGTTATGCGGGGTATTGATGATGACCATGGCGGTCTGGTCCGTGACGGCCGCGCGCACGGCGTCGACGTCGATGTCCCAGCTGTTGCCGGATGCTTTGAGGGGGACGGGGACCCGGGAGGCGTCGGCAAGCGCGACGGCAGCGATGTACGCGTCGTAGTAAGGCTCGAGGACGATGACCTCCTGGCCTGGCTCCACCAGGCCTAGGACGGTGGCGGTGATGGCCTCGGTGGCACCCGCGGTAACCACGACGTGGTCCTGGGGTACGGAATACGTGTCAGCGATAGCTCTGACCAGCTCCGGAACCCCGCGCAGAGGAGCGTACTGGTTGTTGCCGCCGGCAATGTTTTCCTGCGCAATCTCCAGCATGCGCTGCGGGCCGTCGCTATCGGGGAAGCCCTGGCCTAGGTTCACCGCGTCATTCTCCACGGCGAGCGCGGTCATGGTGGCGAAGATGGTCTCGCCGAATTCCTGCAGCCGTTGAACAGTCATTTAGAGCACCAGCAAATCGTACTTGGTGGCCTTTACATCGGACAGGCGCTTGCGGGCGCGCTCCAGGCGCTGCCACTGGTCCTCCGGGATGGACTTGCGGGCCATAGCCACGGTCTCTGCGTCCGGCGTGCCCCAGGCAATCGGCATGGGAGTAATCTGCTGCCAGTGCTCCTTGGCGTTGGAGCTGCGTTGGCCGGAGACAGCGGCAACTGGAACCTTGGTTCCCACGGTGCGCTTGATGCCTGGGATGCTGGTGACCGTGCGCAGGCACGCGCCCCACCGCGGCGGTGCCTTTGGGTCAACATTGGTGTTTACCAAAGCCATGAGCACCATGTCGCGCTCATTGACCTCCGCCACCACGGCGGGCGCGAGGGGATAGGAATCATAGAGCTTCTGCGCGGAGCCCACCTGGCGGGAGGCCAGCACGCCGATGAGGGCGCAGAAGATTCCGAAGAGCACCATGCCCAGGGCTAGGGTGATGCGCCAGGTGGCGGTCAACGCCAGATACACGGCAATGCCGCCGACGATGAGCAGGGCACCCATGATGAGACCGGAGTTGCGCAGGCGGGAGGAATCCCGCAGGAGCTCGTTGTTCTGCTTGGCAAAGTCCTCGTGGACGTCAAACTTGAAAATCTTCATTGGTTCACAAGTCTACTGCGTCCACCAGCCGGTAGGCATAACCCTGCTCCGCCAAAAAGCGCTGGCGGTGCATGGCGTACTCCGCATCGAGCGACTCGCGCGCGACCAGCGTGTAGAACGTCGCTTCCTGGCCGTCCTCCTTGGGGCGCAGCAGGCGGCCAAGCCGCTGGGCCTCCTCCTGGCGCGAGCCAAACGTGCCGGAGACCTGGATGGCCAGGGCGGCCTCCGGGAGGTCGATGGAAAAGTTCGCCACCTTGGAGACTACGAGGGTTGTCAGCTCCCGGTCCCGAAATTGTTGGAAGAGCCTTTCCCGCTGAGCGGTGGAGGTCTTACCGTCGATGACGGGGGCGCCCAGGTGCGCACCGAGCTCCTCCAGCTGGTCCACGTAGGCGCCGATGATGAGCGCCTGCTGGCCGGCATGCTGGGCCAGCAGTGCGTCCACGGCGGGGAGCTTGGCGCTTGCCGACGCCGCGATTCTATACCTATCCCGCGCGTTCGCCGTGGCGTAGAGCATGCGCTCTTCCTGCGTCATGTCCACGCGCACCTCGACGCAGTCCGCGGTAGCAATGTAGCCGGCGGATTCCAGTTCCTTCCACGGGGCGTCGTAGCGCTTCGGTCCGATGAGGGAGAAGACGTCGCCCTCGCGGCCGTCCTCGCGCACGAGGGTGGCGGTGAGGCCTAGGCGGCGGCGCGATTGAAGGTCGGAGGTCATGCGAAAGACCGGGGCGGGCAGAAGGTGGACCTCGTCGTAGATGATGAGGCCCCAGTCGTGGGAATCGAAGAGTTCCAGCGCCCGGTACTCGCCCTTCGTCTTGCGAGTGACCACCTGGTAGGTGGCGATGGTCACCGGCTTGATCTCTTTCTTCTCGCCGGAGTATTCGCCAATCTCGTTGGGCGTGAGGGTGGTGCGGCGCAGCAGCTCGTCGCGCCACTGGCGCCCGGCCACGGTGTTAGTGACCAGGATAAGCGTGGTGGCCTGTGCCTTGGCCATGGCGGCCGCGCCCACGATGGTCTTGCCCGCGCCACACGGCAGCACGACGATGCCGGAACCACCAGCCCAGAAAGACTCGGCGGCGTACTGCTGATAGTCGCGCAAGTGCCAGTCCACCTCGTCGGTGCTGAGCTGCATGGGGTGGGACTCGCCGTCGACGTAGCCGGCGCGGTCATCGGCGGGCCACTTGGCCTTGAGCAGCTCCTGCTTGAGCCGCCCGCGAGCAGAGGGTGGGACCGCACTGGTCGTGTCGTCGATGCGCTGGCCCAGCAGCTCGCCCACCTTCTTGTGGCGGGTGAGCTCCTCCAGAATGGCGGGCTCGTCCGCTTCAAGAATGAGGCCCTGGGCTGGGTGCGCCAGCAGGCGGACGCGGCCGTAGCGGGACATGGTCTCGGCGACGTCGACCAGCAGCGCCTGCGGTACCGGGAAGCGCGAGTAGGTTTCCACAACGTCAACGACCTGCTCCGCGTCGTGGCCGGCGGCGCGCGCATTCCACAGGGCTAGCGGGGTGATCCGGTAGGTGTGAATGTGCTCGGGCGCGCGCTCCAGCTCCGCGAAGGGCGCTAGTGCTGCGCGGGCCTGGGCGGCCTGTGGGTGGTCGACCTCCAGGAGAACGGTCTTGTCCGACTGGACGATGAGGGGTCCGGGCACCACAGCTCCTTTCTATTCGTCCGGGTTGTGTAGCTCGACTGATCTTAGGCGGTGCAGCGGAAAGCGAACAGCCTTGCCATCTGCAGTGAGTGCGTCGATGACTCCACCCTCCACGCGCAGTGGGGTGACCGTGAGCGTTTGCAGCACGCCGGACTTGTCGGCGTAGCGCACGGTGACCGGGCGCTGGGCACGCGCGGCGGCCCGCGCAATGTCGGCGCTAGTAGCCGTGTCAGCCGTGCCGGCGCTGTCGAGGAGCGAGTCTTTGCCTGCGGCCGCGGGACGTTGCTGGGGCGAGCCCGCGGAGCGCAACGCCGCCACCGCTGCGTCTACGGAGGAAGCCGGGCGTTTTCGCGCGGTGGTCCGGGCTAGCGGGAGCGTGTACGGCTCCGGGGCCACGGCAATTGACGCCCCGGACTCGTCCTCCGCGGTAGGTGACAGGCCCTTGTCCCGCAGCTTGTCCAGCAGCTCGCCCACGCGCAGGGAGGACACCGCCACGGTGGGGGCCAGCTGGCGCAGCTCCGGCACACTGACGACGGCGAGCTCCAGCAGCGCGGGATCGTCGCTGCGCAGGTAGGACAGGGCGGGGCCGCTGCGCAGCGTGCCGTGGCGCTTGGACACGTCCCGAATGGCGAACTCCAGTGCCTGCGGCAAGCCCGTGGGGCAGTGCTGGCTCAAGAACTCGGTGATTTCCTGCGCAGTCATGCCGCGGTCCATGCCGCGGCGCAGCGTGGATTCACTGATGCGGAACACGCTGGCCAGGCCCGGTGATTCGAGGTCCGCCAGGGACGCCAGTGTGCGGTGCGCGGCCGGCTCCAGGGGGCCGGGCACCAGCACGGTGAGATCTGCTTGAATGATGAACTCGGAGACCGTCTCCGGAACGAGCTCTGCCGCCGCGGACGAGTCGAAGAGGATCCGTGTTGCTCGGCCCAGTGCCACGGCGCCGATCCATTCGGCCTCGTCCCGTAGGTGGTCAATGGTCTCCGCGCGGGAGTTGCTGGCGAAAAGTGGGGATCCGAAGCGCAGATCCTCCCAAAAATCCTGGGAATCTAGCGGGTCGGCTGAGTGTGCGTATACCCCCAACACGAAGCGCCGGAAGCGCGGCAGGCGGTGGTTGAGGGTGTCCTCGCCGAACACGCGGGGCCCAGCCCAGGTGGCCCAGGGTGAGTCGCGCCAGGCGTCCACGAGGACCCGCCACTTGTCAGCTAGACCGGCCTCAAGCCATTCCGCAGCGCCCTCGGTGACGGCCAAGAAGTGGCCTTCCAAGCCCTCCGGTTCGCCGAGGCCGAGCAGGCGTGCCTGGTGGCCCAGGCTGATGAGCCGCGCGACCTCGTCCGACTCCAGCGCTAGTTCCTTGACCAGCTGTTTGAGCGCGCGCACGCCCAAGGTTCCGTCTTTGAGCAGCGCGACGGGTCGCGTGCCGAGGACGCCGATGAGGTGCTCCATGTCCCGGACTACGCCCAGCCCGGCGGCGGTTCCGGCATCGTCCGCCTTGGAATCCGGTACGGGCTCGCCGACGCGCTCCGACGGGGTCAGCGGTATTGGTGCGGTGGGTTCTCCGGCCAAGAGCCGCCGCAGCGCGTGGGGCAGGCGCACCGTGCGGCTGCTGGTGCGCTCAAGCAAGCCCTTGGCAATAAGCCGCGGGACCGGCTGCGTTGGATCCGCATCGGGCGCGGCGTTGTGGGTCTGGCCCACACCGTCGCCGGCAGCGAGTGTGTCGAGCACCCGGTGCTCGTCGGCAGGCAGGGCGTCAATGCTGTCCTGGCTGACATCGAGCTGGTGGAGGAGCGTCCAGCCCGGGGGAAGCGCGCCCATGACACCGGTGACAATCTGTACGGTGCGCGGGTGGTCAGCTTCCTGCGGGTCCCCGAATACCAGGCCGCGGTGCAGCAGCTGCTCGGTGACGTCCCGGTCGGTCACCTCGACTGGTTCCAGCTCGCCGCCTCGCGCGGCGATGTCTTCCAGCGCTGCCAACTGTGCGGCATTACACGCGGCTAGTGCGTCCACAATGCACATAGGCAGCGTGAGACGGGTAGCCAGGGAGCCAAAGTCCGGCGGGGCCGGTGTGAGCGCTTCCGGGCGGTTGCTCAGCAGGGCGCGCAGATCCTCCTCCGGTAGGTGCGCAAGCCAGGTGCGGAAACTCTCGGTGCCGCGGGTGCGGTTGCGTGGGGAAGTCATAGGCCCCCAAGCCTAGCGCTCCTGCCTCCTCGGCGGAGAAAGGCAGAAGAAGGGAAGATGAGGCGCAGCAGCCTGAAGGAACTGTTGGACGTGCCGCGAGGGGAGCGCAGCAACACCGGCCGGCGGGGCGCGGTCAACGTGGCGCGCGTACCAAACGGGGGAGAAGGCGGGGCACGAGTTGCTCCGCCGAGTTACTTTTCGGCGCGCTGTTTGGAATAATGAGGAACATGTCGAATGAGAACAAAGGCTTCGTTTCCCCGGCTTGGCCGAAGAACAGCCCCCGCGAGCACGCCATCACTGAAATCTCCGCACCGTTTGCTGGCGCTTCCAGCCCGTTCGGTGACGATCTGATCCTGCCCATGCCGGCAGAAAAGCTCAACTACGTACACCCGTACACCCGCATTAACCGCTAATCCGGTTCGCACTCAGCTGCGCTCAGCCGCGGCCGAGCGAGTGTAGTCTAGCCCCTCCGAGATAGTTCTCCTCGGTGGGGCTAGTCGTGTGTGGTGGGGGCGTTGGGGGCGCTTTGACTCGCCTTGGCTTTGGGCTTGGGCTTGAACCTTGAGGCCGTCGAGGAATGTGTCAATGAGCGTTTCCCGTATGCGGCCCATGTGCTCAGGGTCTAGGGGGACGGCAGGTAGAGGCCTAGTGATGAGGCCGATGGAGAGGTGAAGCTCGAGGGGGTTGAGAGAACGGGGGCAGAGTTCGGCGCGCTGAGCCGGCTCGATGAGGCGGCGATACAGCCTCTCCAGCTCGGCACTGCGCTGTTGGGTGATGTGCGCGATCTCGTCCTTGGAGAAGGCCGCTGCGGTTACTTCTGCGGAGGCGACCTGCACTAATGCTGCAAAGTTGAGGCTGGCGATGCGGTGAATGGTGCCGCGCCACGTGCCCTCGGGGTCGGCCGGAAAGTTCTCCAGCTGCTTGTCTACTTCCTCCTCAATTCGGCGTACCTCGGCGCCGCTGATGGCGTCGATCAGCGCGAGCCTTTCCGGGAAGTGGCGTGACACGGTGGCCACCCCAACGCCGGCCTTCTTAGCGATTGCTCGCATGGATACGCCTGGTCCTTCGCTAATGAGCAGTTGCCGCGCTGCGGTAACGATGGCTTGCTTGTTTTCTGTTGCGTCTTGTCTCACAGCTTGCATCATAACAAATGGAACACTATGCTCCACTTCTGTAATTGAAACACAGTGTTCCATTTGGAGGTTGGGTAATGACATCGCAAGCAACGAGGGACAAGAAGGGTCCCTCAACTATCGTGAAATCTATTGGTGTGATCCTGGGGATCCCCGTCGTCATCGGGCTTATGTTGTGGGCCTTCTTGGCCCCCACCTTTGCCTCGGGGCCTGCCGGGGTGCCCATCGCGCTGTCGGCGCCGGAGCAGATGCAGGACAGCATCGAGCAGAAGATTGAGCAAGGGGCAGGCGACGACGCCCCCGAAATCGTGATCAAGAACAGCGAGGACGAGGTGCGGGACGCGGTCCTCGACCGTGAAGCCGTGGGCGGCCTAGTGCTGACCCCGCAGGGGGCAAGCGCGTTCACCGCTTCAGGTAATGGTGCGCCTTATGCAGCGCTTATCGACGGCCTCGCCGGCAACCTAGAGGCCCAGGGCATGACCGTGGAGAAGCGGGATCTCGCCCCGGCTACTGCTGATGACCCGCAGGCCAGCGGTATCGGGCTCCTGGGGCTGCCCCTAGCCTTCGGCGGAGTAATCTCCGCGGTCATCGCCACCTTCGTCTTCCGCGGCAAGAAGTGGGTCAAGCTGGCGGTGTTGGTGGGTATCGCGCTTCTCGGCTCGCTCGTGGCGACGTGGATGCTGCACTCCGTCTATGGGACGCTGAATGGCAGCTTTGCGGCCGAGTGGGCTGCTATCGCCTGTGGCATCCTCGCCACGTCGATGTTCACGGCCGGCCTTGCCGGACTTCTGGGCGCAGGCGGTATTGGAATCGGCGCAGTACTGACGATCTTCCTGTCGAACCCGCTGTCCGGCTTGGCTACGGGCCCGTGGTTGCTGCCGGCGGGCTGGTCCACGCTGGGACAGTGGATGCCCATCGGTGCGACGGGCTACCTGGTGCGTTCGCTGTCCTTCTTCGACGGGCGGGGCATTGGCCACGCCTGGTGGACCCTGGTGCTGTGGATTGTTGTCGGCGCGGTGCTGCTTGCCTGTGACCGCTCTCGTAGCAAGGCTGAGGCGGCCGCTAAGGCCTGAACCAAGGGTGAAAACGCCACAGGCCCGACTGGCACATGCCAGTCGGGCCTGTGTGCTCCCCTCTAATCGCTGTGCGCGGGGAGCGCGGATGAGTAGTCCTTACTTGGACAGGGACTCAATGAACTGCGCAACCGGGTCGATGACGTGGCGGTTGGCGGAGTAGAAAGCGTTGAAGTCGTGGCGGTTGGCCTTGTACTGCTCAGTGAAGGAGGCCGGGATGGTCAGGCCGTACTGGGTAGCAGTGTTCTCGATGAGGGAGTACAGGGCGTCCACGGCGAGCTCGTCGTTCGGCTGCTCGGCAGCGTCCTGGACCGGCTCCGGAGCCTCAGCCGGGGCCTCCGGGGCGGCCGGCTGCGGGGCCGGTGCCGGTGCCGGAGCGGCATCCAGGTTGCGCGGGGTAGCAGCGGAGTTCAGGCCCAGGGAAGCGGAGCAAGCCGGCCATGCGCCCCAGCCCTGGGAAGCCAGGATCTTCTCAGCGACAGCGATCTGCTGCTCGCGGGTTGCCTGGTTAGCGGTAGCAGCGTACTGGCCGCCACCGAAGGCGTTCCAGGTAGCGCCGGAGAACTGCAGACCGCCGTAGTAGCCGTTGCCGGTGTTGATGGCCCAGTTGCCGCCGGACTCACACTGAGCCAGGCGGTCCCAGTCGGAGTCCGGGGCGGCGGCAGCGTTCGGTGCCATGATGGCGGCAGCGGCGCCGACGGCGACGGTGGAAGCGGCGAACTTGGAAGCGATGGACTTGTTCTTAGCGGAGTGGCGTCCCATGAAAGTATTCCTTCTCTAGGTTGTCTCTTGCGTTCTCGCGCCCAGATGATGCCCAGTCCGGCAGGTGTCTTACAAACTTCTGCACGTAAAAAATATGGCCACACGCGTGAAAGCCCGGACTGTGTCTGGGGCGAGACTTCCACGGCCTGTGGCCGAAGTGCCTGTGGGCAAGAGTAGCGGTTTATAACGAATCAGTCACGTTAATTGACCTAAAACGATAACAATGACGGCACGAGTCCGGTGTTTTAGCAGGTCATTACATCGATGTAATCTACATCACGCAAGTAACGGGTGTGGTGGGTGTGGCGATATATGGCGCGGGTTTCTTTCCGTGGCGAGGGCGGGTTAAACTATGTCTCTTTATAGTTACACCGAAAGATTCCACTGCGCGCGGCTGTGGGGGACTTTCCTCGCGGCCCTGCGGCGGCTGCCAGTTCGCCTGCATGCCTAGCGCGCCTCGCCTGATGCATGTTGGGCACACCCCGCAGGTGCTGCGGCCGACCCAGGTCGGCTCAGCGTGGCGGGCGCCTAAGATCTGGAGGGAGTTCAAGGAAAGAAAGGGAGTAGGGTCCATGCCTATCGGAAAAGTGAAGTGGTTTGACGCTGACAAGGGATTCGGCTTTGTGAGCAACCCAGGGGACGAGGACGTCTACGTCGGCCGCAACGTGCTGCCCAAGGGCGTTGAGGAGTTGTTCCCGGGCCAGCGCATCGATTTTGATTTCGCTGCTGGCCGCCGTGGCCCGCAGGCGCTGCGCGTCAAGGTGCTTGATGCCCCACGCCGCCGCACCCCGTCCCGCAAGCCGGAGGAGCTGGCCAGCATGCTCTCTGATGTCATGACACTGCTGGAAACCCAGGTCCAGCCGGTGCTGAGCCAGGGCCGCTACCCGGAGCGCAAGACCGGCCGCCAGGTGGCGGAGATCCTACGGGCGATCGCTAAGGACCTGGATAGCTAACTCCGACGCTACAGGGGGGAAAGCTACTTGGCGCTGGTGTCGTCTCCGGTGGTCTGAGATTCCTTGAGCTCGTCCTCGCTCATGGTGGACAGGGACCACACGGTATTCATCGGGGTTTCCTCGCCGGCGTCGTCGTGGCCAATCATCAAGGTGGAAATCTCTACCACCATAAGCTTCGGGCGCTCGCCGGTGGATGCCTCAATGGGCTCGACCGAGCCGGGGATGTTCAACTCCGTAGTCTCGTTGGCGCCGTGCGTGGTGCTGTCGTTGGCGGCGGGGTCGTCGTAGATGGACAGCACGTTCCACTCGTGATCGGAGATGGCCTCCGGGATCTCAATATGCAGGGTGTCATCGGGTCCGACCTTAAGGTTGGGAACCTCGCCCTCGGGGCACTCCGTGCCCGGCTCGCAGACGATGTAGGGGGAGACCTCCACGGAGTTATCGGCCACCGTGGCCTTAATAGTGACGTCCTGCGGTGACGGGCCTGGCCGGTCGTTCCACCACTTTTGGAACAGGACGACTGCCACCACAATCACCGCCACAGCGATAATCAGCGCCAGAAACTGCAGCAGTGACTTCTTCCTTGCTTGCTTCACGGTTGCCATGGCTGAAAATCCTACTCGAAGCGCACCCGGTACAAGTCGTCCCACCGCTTGCCCGTGACCCAAAACTCGTCGGTGCCCGGGATATGCGCAATGCCGTTGAGGACTGCGTTCGGGTCGTCTGAGTCCACATGCTCCAGCCCGGTGGTGTCGATGACCGCGGTGACCTGCCCGGTCGCGGGATCGATGCGCAGAATATCTTTGCTCATCCACACGTTGGCATATACCGCGCCGTCGACGCATTCCAGCTCGTTGAGATTATCCACTGTCTTCCCATCGAGGGTGACCTGGGTGCGCGGGGATACCTCGTCGAAGGTCTTCGGATCGACGTGGCGCAGCTGGTCTGAGCCATCGGACATGATGAGCTCAGCCCCGGCGTTGCACAGCCCCCAGCCCTCGCCCTCGTAGGACACCCGGTTAGTTTCAGTAAATGTGGTCGCATCGTGCAGGATCGCGGTCCCTGACTTCCACGTTAGCTGCCAGATGCCGTGATCCGTTTGGGTGATGCCCTCGCCGAAATAGGTGTTGTTGAGGGAGATTTCCTCCAGCGGATGGCGCGATCCCGGGCGCACACGCAGCAGCTTCGACTCGCCGTACATGCCGGTGCCGATGAGCAGGTTGCCGTCCTGGTCTACCTCGAGGCCCTGGGTGAAGGCACCCGGGAGCATGGTGGTCTTCTCCAGCACGGTGACACCGAGTCGCTCTGGTTCGGCGCCGGCGACCGGGCTGGCGGCGGGCGGGGCTGCGGTGCTCGATTGTGGCTCCGAGACGGTGTTGTCGGTTTCGGACGTGCAGGAGCTGAGGCCGCACACCGCGGTGGCCGCCGCGCACGTTGTGGCGAGGAGCCGGAGTGATAGGGAGTGCGAAGAGGAGCGCAATGAGAGGAGCATGTCTGTCATTGTGCACTATAGTGTCCGCCGTGATGAATAATGGCAGGGTGACTCGCAAGAAGAAGATGGCATCCCCGCTCCTCGGCTCGGTAGCAGTGGACCTGGCCCGCCAGGCTGTTGAAGAGGTGGGCGAAGGGGGCGTCGGCAAGCACCGCGGCGTCGCCGGAGTCGGCCGCAACGTGGCCACCCACCGCTTCGAAGCGGACGTCCCGGGCTATCCCGGCTGGGAGTGGCACGCCGTCTTGGCGTGTGCGGAGGGCTCGCGCACACCTACCGTGAACGAGGTAGCACTCGTGCCGGGCGGCAGGGCCCTGCAGGCGCCGGAATGGGTCCCGTACTCCGAGCGTCTGCGTCCGGGAGACCTAGGCCCGGGAGATATCATGCCGCCCGCGCCTGACGACGAGCGCTTGGAGGACGGCGAGCTTTCTGATGTCGGTTTGCGCCAAGCCACGGAACGCTGGCGCCGCACGTTCGGCCCTACCTCTGAGATGGCGGCGCAGTCGCGCCTGCAGTGCAAAACCTGCGCCTTCTACCTCCAGTTGCTGCCCAATTACGGCGTGTGTGCTAATGAATACTCCGCGGATGGCAGAGTGGTTCACGCCACCTATGGCTGCGGGGCACATTCCGGCACCACCGTGCGTGAAGAGGGATCCGAGCAGGAGCAGGCCTTCGACGACGAAAAGCCGATCTTCTAAAACCCCGGCCAGGCGGCGGCGTGGGCGACGCCGAACGAGCTACAGGCTTGCGTTTTAGTGGGGGAATGGAGCACGCTTAGCAGGTAAAACTTCATTTCTCTAGATAGAAGGGGCGCTCTCTTTCGATGAACGCAGCTATCGATCGCTTTTTTAAAGTCTCCGAACGCGGTTCCACCATCGGAACCGAGGTTCGTGCAGGTGTGGTCTCGTTCTTTGCGATGGCCTACATCATCCTCCTCAATCCGCTCATCCTGGGCACCTCTGCCGATGCTGCCGGTAACACCCTGGGCATCCCGCAGGTCGCTGCCGCCACCGCACTCGTCGCGGGCGTGATGACCATCGCCTTCGGCTGCATCGCGCGCTACCCGTTCGCCATGGCCGCCGGCCTGGGCATGAATACCTTCGTGGCCGTGACCATGGTCTCCACCAAGGGGCTGGAATGGCGCGAGGCCATGGGCCTGGTGGTCATCGAAGGTCTCATCATCGTCGCGCTGGCCATGTCGGGCTTCCGCCAGGCAGTCTTCGACGCCATCCCGGATTCGATGAAGGCCGCCATGGGTGTGGGCATCGGCATGTTCATCGCCATGATCGGCTTCGTGGACGGGCACTTTGTCACCCGCGTGCCCGACGCCGCGCAGACCACCGTCCCGGTGGGCCTGGGCGTGAACGGCTCCATCTCCACGTGGCCTGCGCTGGTCTTCGTCCTGGGCCTTATCATCTGCGGCTTCTTTGTGATCCGCCAGGTGCGCGGCGGCCTTTTCCTGGGCATCGTCATCACCACTGTCATCGCCATGATCATCCAGGCGGCTACCGGCTCCGAGGACTGGAGCATGGCCACCCCGGAGATCCCCTCCTCCTTTGGCGGCATCCCGGACCTGTCCATCGTGGGCCAGGTGGATCCCATCGGTGCGTTCACCAAGCTCGGCGTGGTAGCCACCACGCTGCTCATCTTCACCCTGCTGCTCACCAACTTCTTCGACGCCATGGGCACCATGAACGGCCTGGGCAAGCAGGCAGGACTCGTCGATGAGCACGGCAACCTGCCCGAGATGAAGACCGCCCTGGTGGTCGAGGGCTTCGGTGCTGTGGCCGGCGGTGCCGGCTCTGTGTCCTCCAATACCGTCTTTGCGGACTCGGCCGCCGGCATCGGCGACGGTGCGAAGACTGGCCTGGCCAACGTCACCACTGGCGTGATCTTCCTGCTGGCTATGTTCCTCACCCCGCTGTACGAAATCGTGCCCATCGAGGCCGCCGCACCGGTGCTCGTCATCGTCGGCGTCATGATGGCCGCCCAGCTCAAGGACATCGAGTGGACCCGCATGGAGCAGGCCATCCCGGCCTTCCTCACCATCGTGGTCATGCCGTTTACCTACTCCATTGCCAACGGCATCGGCGTCGGCTTCATTGCCTACGCGCTCATGGCCACCTTCGCTGGCAAGGCCAAGAAGGTGCACTGGATCATGTGGCTGGTGGCCGCCCTCTTCGTGGTGTACTTCGCCATGGGGCCAATTAGCTCGCTGTTGGGGTAGCGCCCGGGAAGGCGCAGCACCGTAGCTAGACTATGGGGCATGCGTTTTCTCATCGATGACCCCACAGACCCTCGCCTGGACGATATCCGCGACTTGAAGCGCGCGGATAAGTCCGGCGAGGGTTTTGTCTTTGGAGAAGGCCCGCTGTGCGTGGAACGCCTGCTGACCTCGCGCTTCCCGGTGCGCTGCATCATCGGCTTTGAGGCCAAGCTGAATACCCTCTTGGCCTCCCATGACGTGGGCGATATCCCCGTCTACCAGGTCACGCGCGAAACCTTAGGCAAGGTGACGGGCTTTGACATGCACCGCGGCCTCGTCGCCGCGGCGGACCGCGCGGAGGCCTGGACTGTGGACGAGGTCATCGAGGGTGCCCGCACGCTTGCCATCATGGAAGGCGTGGGCGATCACGAAAACATTGGCTCCCTCTTCCGCAACGCCGCCGGCATGGAGGTCGATGGCATCCTGCTGGGCTCAGGCGCTGCGGATCCGCTCTACCGCCGCTCAGTCCGCGTGTCCATGGGGCACGTGCTGCGCCTGCCCTGGGCGCGGTTCGAAGGTGGCTTTACCACCTGGCAGCGCGGTCTAGAAAAGCTGCGGGAGCAGGGCTTCCGCCTCGTTTCCCTGACTCCGCACCCAGAGGCGGTGCACATTGCTGAGGCCCTCGACGGCGCCGAGAAGGTAGCTCTCCTAGTCGGCGCGGAGGGGCCGGGGCTCACGGAGCATGCCATGAAGGCGACCGACGTGCGGGCGCGCATCCCCATGGCAGAAGGCACGGACTCGCTCAATGTGGCGACGTCTGCGGCCATTGCCTTCTACGAGCGCCAGCGGTCCCAGAGGTTCCGCGAGGTGGATACCGCGTAGCGGCGCACTAGCCCGCCAAGCTGCTTGGCGGTGCGCAGGATCTCCTCGCCGGTGGACTCCGGCTCGAGGTCGTGCTCTTCGTAGTCGTCGTAGTCGTTGAGCCCCAGCTTGGACACGGACGCGGTGGCGACGTCCGCCACGCTGCGGCGCGGGGCGGGGGTGTCCACCTTGGGCTCGGGGCGGCCATCGGTGGCGTAGCCCACGACGTCCACGTCCGGGCCGTCCGCGCCCACGGGAACGCCGAGCCAGAACTCCTGGGCGGCGGTGGCGATGCTTATCGGCTTAAAGGGCAGCGCGATGCCGCCGGCCGCTCATCCACATCGCCCGCCCAGAAGGGGGCCTCGAAGGGCTCGGGAAGACCATGATCCTCAAAGAGGTTGTCGCGGGTGCCGCACAAGGAACGGCGCAGGCGCGGCCCCGTCCAGTGCGCGAAGCCGCCATAGCCGGTGTCCGGGTTGGCGGTAAAGGCGTAGATTTCCTCTGCCGGCACCGCCTCCCGCAGGGAGCGGGAGAGCTGGGAGAGGGTGAGCTGATCATCGCGGATCAGCGTCTGCACCACGGTCACGCCCGGGTAGCCGCCAATGTAGAACTCGCTCGTGCCGGGCTCGGCGGAGCGATTGAGGGGGAACTGGCCAATCGGGGTGACAGGCAGCGAGGGATTGAGCTGTGCGAGAAACTTGCGGCCGAATCCGCGGTCGGCCTTGGGCTCGCCCCGCAGGACCTCGGCGGGGTCCGCGGCGGTGACGTACCAGATAGTGAGAACTGCTGTTTGCTTATCCACGGTGCTCTCTCGGCTCTACTCGCGGGGGCGCTTGGTGGAGGAACGAACGCCCAGCAGCACGTCTTCCCAGTGCGGGGTGACGGCCTTGCGGCGGCGCTTGGTGGGCTTGCGCTCCGGGTCAGGATTCTGGAGGAAGTCCTCGTCCACGGCAGAGTCCTTCTCCGCATCCTGTGCCGTGCCGCGTGCGGTCGTGGTGTCCTGGTCTGCGCTGGCCGCGGAATCCGCGGCGTCAGCGGACGGGTCATGAGCGCCGTCGGCGTCGGCCGCATCCTGGCCTGACGCCGCGGAGCCGGGCGCGGGCAAGACGGTGGGCTCGGCAAAGCGGTCTGTGCTCTTCGGCGCGTTAGCGTCGCTGGTATAGGAACCCAAGTCGGTCACACCCGGTTCACCGGCGCGGGCAGCGTCGATATCGATGGTTCCGTCATGGCCCTCACGGCCGTCAATGGCTTCGTCGTAGCGCTCGCCGCGGCCCACCGAGGTCAGCGAGCGTACCGGCTGCACGAAGTCCGGGTCGGTGAGGTCGGCGGCGACCGAGTTGCGCGCGACCACCGTGGCGGGGGAGGACATGGTCTGCTTAAAGGTCCACTCCGCCTCGTTGGCGGAAAGTCCCGCCTTCCACGTGATGCGCAGGATCCACGGCTCGCCCTGGTGGCGGTAGGCGTCCCACGTCGACTCGGACAACGAGTGTCCGCGTGCGGCGAAGGCGGTGGCGAGGATCTCCCACAGTGTGAGAGTGGCGGGGCCGTCCTCGCGGACTGGGTGGGCCTGCTTGGCTACGTCCGCGATGCGCGCCCGCTCCAGCAACACCGGATGCGCGAAAGGCTCGATGCGAGACTCCGGCACGCCGAGTTCCTCAGCCATCTCGGCGGTCGTGGCGCCGGCACGGATGCGCGCCTGAATCTCGTTGGGGCGCAGGTGAATGGGCTCTGCCTGGGAGTCCTGTCCGGTGGACCCACGCGTTTCGCGCGCGGCCGGCATGACGGTGCGCAAGCCGGTGGAGCGCTGCGGCTGCGCGGCGGAGCTATCCGTTTGACCTGCGTGGCCCGAGGTGGAATCCACGTCCTCCTCGTCCTGCGGCGCGGAGGGGGTCTGGTTGGTGGCTGGTCCGGTTGCCGCATCGCTGGTGGGCTCGAGCACCGCGCGAAGCTCGTCGGTGACCTCGAGGAAGAACTCCTCGCCGTCCTCGGCCCGCAAGACGAGCGAGGTGTCAGTTGAGTCGCTGGGTGCGAGGAAAATCTCGCGCATGGTGGCGCTCCTTAGCCTGGTAGCGGACGTGTGATGAAGTCCACTTTACTCAGAACCTGTCCCGAACTCCGGCAAGAGCGCGGGGCATGTCTGGCTAAAGTGCGTGCCAAAGGTACGGGCGCGAGGGAGGGGCAGGGTCCTAGCGGTTATCCAGTACGAAGTCGATGGCCCGGGTGAGCGTCGAGACGTCCGCGGCATCAATGGCCGGGAAGAGGCCCACGCGCAGCTGGTTGCGTCCCAGCTTGCGGTAGGGTTCGACGTCCACGATCCCGTTCGCGCGAAGCGTGGCGGCCACTGCGGCGGCGTCGACGGTCTCATCGAAGTCGATGGTGCCCACCACCAGGGAGCGCGCCGAAGGCTCCGCCACGAACGGGGTGGCCTCTGGGCGCGACTCGGCCCAGTTGTAAAGGATGCAGGAGTTCTCTGCGGTGCGCTTGACCATGCCATCCAGGCCGCCGTTGGCGTTCATCCACTGCACCTGGTTGTCCAGCATGAGCAGTGTGGCCACGGCGGGGGTGTTGTAGGTCTGGTTCTTGCGAGAGTTCTCCACAGCCGTCTGCAAGTTGAGGAAGGCGGGGATGAAGCGCTCGGAGGAGTTAATCTTCTCAATGCGCTCCAGCGCTGCCGGGGACATGGCCGCCAACCACAGGCCGCCATCGGAGGCGAAGCACTTCTGCGGGGAGAAGTAGTACACGTCCGCCTGCTGCATGTCGACGGGCAGTCCGCCCGCGCCGGAGGTGGCGTCGACGACCACCAGCTGGTCAGCCTTGTCCGGGTGGGGGCGGGTGACGGGCACCATGGCGCCAGTCGACGTCTCATTGTGCGCCCACGCGATGACGTCCGCGCCTTCTGTCTCGGCAGTGCACGGATCGGGGGCGGTGCCTGCCGGAACGTTGGTAATGAGCGGTGCGTCCAGCCAGGGGGCTTGGGCGGCG
Source organism: Corynebacterium tardum (assembly GCF_046717785.1). Classification (NCBI taxonomy): domain Bacteria; kingdom Bacillati; phylum Actinomycetota; class Actinomycetes; order Mycobacteriales; family Corynebacteriaceae; genus Corynebacterium; species Corynebacterium tardum. Next base: position 854,157 of record NZ_CP177104.1, read on the forward strand.
GCCTTAGCGAACTTCGAGGAGAACTCGCCGAAGGTGAGGTGGGCTGACTTCTGTTCAATCAGCCCGAAAGTGGCGGCGTCCCAGAAGGCGGTGGCGCCGCCGAGGGAGAGGACGATCTCGTAGCCGTCGGGGAGGGAGAAGAGCGCGCTGAGGCCTTCCCGGAGGGACCCGACGATATTTTTTACGGCCGGTTGGCGGTGGGAGGTGCCGATGGGGGAGGTGGCTCCAGTGGAAATTGCCTCAATTTGGGCGGGGCGAACCTTGGACGGGCCGCAGCCGAAGCGGCCGTCGGCGGGGAGGAGATCTGCTGGCAGCGTGAGATCTGGGTTGCTCATGGAGGGAAGTGTAGCCGAATTTCGTTCGAGTGCTAGATATTTTGTCAGGTTTGCAAATGTCGGCGGAGTCACAAATTTTGGTAAAGTGTGAAGAGGTTTAAATAGGTGACGCCGGCTTAGGCCGGCGTCACACGTAGAGAAAGGAAAGCACGTGGCTTCTGACGAGAACAAGGTTGTACTGCACTACCCGGGCGGCGAGTACGAGATGGACATTAAGAAGTCCACCGAGGGTGACTCTGGCTTCGATATTGGCAAGCTTCGCAACGAGACCGGCCTGGTGACCTTCGACCCGGGTTACGCGGCAACCGGTTCTACCGAGTCCAAAATCACCTTCATTAACGGTGAAGAGGGCATCCTGCGCCACCGTGGCTACGATATTGCGGACCTGGCGGAAAACGCCACCTTTAACGAGGTTTCCTACCTGCTTATTAAGGGCCACCTGCCCACCGAGGATGAGCTGTCGAAGTTCAACAACGAGATTCGCCACCACACCCTGCTGGATGAGGACTTCAAGGCCGCGTTCAACATCTTCCCGCGCAACGCGCACCCGATGGCCGTGCTGGCGTCTTCCCTGAACATTCTCTCCGCGTACTACCAGGACCAGCTCAACCCGCTCGATGAGGAGCAGTTGGACAAGGCCACTGTTCGCCTCCTGGCCAAGGTGCCGATGCTGGCCGCGTACGCGTACCGCGCGTCCCAGGGCAAGCCGTACATGTACCCGGACAACAAGCTCAACGCGCGTGAGAACTTCCTGCGCATGATGTTTGGTTACCCGACCGAGGAGTACGAGGTCGACCCGGTTGTGGCAAAGGCCCTGGATAAGCTCCTTATCCTGCACGCTGACCACGAGCAGAACTGCTCCACCTCCACCGTCCGCATGATCGGCTCCGCGCAGGCCAACCTGTTCGTGGCCATCGCCGGCGGCATCAACGCCCTCTCCGGCCCGCTGCACGGCGGCGCTAACCAGGCTGTCCTGGAGATGCTCGAGGACATCCAGAACAACCACGGCGGCGACGCTACCGACTTCATGAACCGCGTGAAGAACAAGGAAAAGGGCGTCCGCCTCATGGGCTTCGGTCACCGCGTGTACAAGAACTACGATCCGCGCGCCGCGATTGTGAAGGACACCGCCCACGAGATCATCGAGCACCTTGGCGGCGACCCGATGCTGGACCTGGCTATGAAGCTGGAAGAGATTGCACTGAGCGACGACTACTTCGTTTCACGCAAGCTCTACCCGAACGTGGACTTCTACACCGGCCTCATCTACCGCGCCATGGGCTTCCCCACGGACTTCTTTACGGTCCTCTTCGCCATTGGCCGCCTGCCGGGCTGGATTGCTCAGTACCGCGAGCAGCTCGAGCTCAACACCAAGATCAACCGTCCGCGCCAGATCTACACTGGAGAGACCCTGCGCAAGGTCACTCCGCGCTCTGAGCGCTAAAAGGGACGCGCTTGCGGTGGGGATAGACCCCCATACGCTGCGTTTCTAGGGCCGAGCCGCCGATCGCCCCTTATAATGGGGTGAACGTGGCTCGGCCTGCGGCTTGTGGCCACCTAAGAAAGTAATTTGTCCAAGGAGGAGATTCCCCAATGGAAAAGCCCATCGTTGAGCCGGCAACGGAGCCTGCGCCCACTGAACTTGTCGTAGAGGACATTGTGGTGGGTGACGGTGCCGAGGCCCAGCCGGGCGGCTACGTTGAGGTCCACTACGTCGGTGTTGACTACGAGACGAACCAGGAATTCGACTCCTCGTGGGGCCGTGGTCAGTCCATCGAGTTCCCGCTGACCGGCCTCATCGCGGGGTGGCAGGAAGGCATCCCGGGTATGAAGGTGGGCGGTCGCCGTAAGCTCATCATCCCGCCGGAGAAGGCCTACGGCCCCGCCGGCGGCGCGCACCCGCTGTCTGGTCGCACCTTGACCTTCATTATTGATTTGATCCGCGCCTAGCCGCCGCCCAGAGCAACGGTCTTCGCCACGGTTCCGCGTAGCTCCCGCGCCCCTGTGCCCACCCCTCCGCTTGAGCACCCAGGAGGGTGGGCGTAGGGGCGCTCGTGTGTGTGGAGTAGCCGAATTCTTGCGGCGGCCCGCCCCCACGCGGCCGCGGTGTGGGGCACAATGGGGGACATGAGTGTTCCACAAACCACGTTCAATGATGACCGCGAGATGCCGCTTGTGGGTCTTGGCACCTACAAGCTTCACGGTGAGGAGCTCAACCGCGCGGTGCGCGAGGCAATCGAGCTGGGCTACCGCCACTTCGACACGGCCACCCTCTACGAGAATGAGGCAGAGCTAGGCCAGGCGCTCGCTGACGCGCTCAAGGCCGGCGATGTCACCCGTGACGAGCTCTTCATCACCAGCAAGGTCTGGCACGATCACCACGGCAAGGGCAAGGTGGACCACGCCTTCCACGATTCCCTGGAGAAGCTGCAGCTGGACTACCTGGACCTCTACCTCATCCACTGGCCGTGGCCGCAGGGCGGGCTGTACGTGGAGACCTTCGAGGAGATCGCCCGCCTGCAGGGCATGGGCCAGATTGCGTCCATCGGCGTGGCGAACTTCTACGAGGACACCCTCCAGGAGCTCATCGCGAAGACCGGCATCGTGCCGGTCCTCAACCAAGTGGAGCTGCACCCAGGCTTTACGCAGCCGGAGCTGCGTGAGTTCCACGCCAGCCAGGGCATCGTGACCGAGGCATGGTCGCCGCTGGCGCGCGGCGTCATCCTGTCCAACCCGCAGGTGGACCAGGTGGCCCAGCGCCACGACATCACCGCGGGTCAGGCCGTTCTGGCCTACCTCATGGCCAAGGGGATTTCCGTCATCCCGAAGTCCAGCCGCCGCGAGCGGCTGGCGGAAAACTTCGCCGCCGCCGAGGTAGAGCTGGACGCCGCGGATATCGAGTCTCTCGATGCGCTCGAAGACCAAAAGGGCTTTGGCCGCATGTTTCAGGATCCGCGCGAGTTCCCGGGCAACGCCTAAGAGGCCCACTCCTCCCTTCGGTGCGGGAGGTGTGGCACCGGGGGATCGCTGCGATGTAGAGCTAAGCGAGTAGACTCAATTCCCGTGTTTTACTCCCAGCCTTTTCACAGGGCGGTATCAGTGCGTGCTGGTGCCGCCCTGCTGGCGTGCGCAGTCGGGGGCGCGGCGCTGACCGCCTGCTCCGCGGCACCGGAAGATAGCTCCACTGCCGAGTCGACGGCCTCCACGCCCGCCGCTACCCCGGCGCCGATCTCGCACGAGATGGGCGAGCCGCAGCTTGCCGCAGTCGATGACTCCGTGGGGCAGTTCCTCGCCGGGGACGATTCCAAGGCGATCACCTACTACCGCATCAGCACCGGCATGCACATGGGCTCGCCCACGGAGCACAAGCCGCGCTACGCGCTCAGCCTCATCAAGCTCTACATCGCCACCTACGTCATCGAGCACGGTACCTTCGAGGACAAATACTTGGCGCTGGACATGATCGCGGATTCCTCCGACGAGAGCGCGGGCACCCTGTTTGAGAAGTACCCCGACTCCATCGATGACATCGCGGAGGAATACGGGCTCACCTCCACCTCGGCGGGGAAGGACTGGGGGCATTCGAAGACGTCTACGTATGACGTCGTGCGGTTTATCGTGCAGCTCATGGAAAACGATCCCACCCACCCAGTGCTGGTGGCCATGGCCCACGCGGACGCGTACTCCGCGGACGGCTACCAGCAGAACTACGGCACCGCCACGCTGAGCGACGTCGTCGGCTCCAAGTGGGGCTGGTCCGACAGTAAGGACCGGCACTCCTCGGTCTCCTTTAGCGATGACTTCGTCGTCGCCGCCTCCATCGAAGGCTCCGCGAAGGACCTGACCAAGTACGTGCGCAAGCAAATTACTGGCAAGAACCTCATCAAGGGCAACAACCGCAACCGCGACGCGCTGGCGGATCCGGAAGCCGTGGAGGCGAGCAAGGAGACGCTGCCAAGCGCCTCCGCGTCCTAACCCATCGCGTTGCGCACGGTGTCGATGACGTCCACCGCGCCGCGCACCTGCTCCGGGCTTACTGAGGAGCCGCCGATGGTAATACCCTCCGGGCCCACGCTGGAGCCGCGGCTGCTCACGTCTGGGAATGTGAGGTTGGGCAGGGCGGAGGTGTCCGGCAGCGCCGGGGCTGAGGGAGCAGAGGGCGCTGCGGGGGCAGCAGCGCCGCGCGACCCCGGGGTCCACTGACCCCAGTCGCGCGCATAGACGGTGTTGATGTCACAGATGACGCCGTCGATGGTGGCCTGGCGCCCGCCCACCTGGTGAATCGCGGTGCGCGGGTGAATCTTTCCGCCGGATCCCCAGTCGTGCATCCAGTAGAAGGAGCCGATGCCGTCGGTCACGCACCAGTCGATGACGTTGTAGTTGCCGTAGACGCCCGCCTGGTAGCCGGCGGCGCGCAGCGCGGTGGAGAACGCCTGCAGGTAGGGGCGGACCTGGTTGGTGTACTGCGCGCGGGTGGGGTTGTCATCGATGGCGATGTAGATAGGACGCCCAGTCGGGCCGCCCGCCGCCTTGTGGAGGGCGATGGCCTGCGGCGCGTGGACGGCGGCGCCAGCAGCGCCGGTGAGCCAATCGGCGGTTTCTGCCCGGCCGAACTGATAGATGGAGGCGGTCTTCAACCCCGCCGCGGCGTTCGCCTTGGTCTCCGCCAGCGTCACCGGCTTGCCCGTCATCCAGTTCGCGCCGGGGCGGCGCTGAGACACGTAGCGGATGGCGCCGAGGTGCCCGGCGGCCTTGACGGCCTGGGCGGAAGGTACCCCTGCAGAGAAGTCAATGATGGTTCCGAGGGCGGGGCCAATGGCCAAGGCAGAGGGGGATTGGCTGCCCACGGCGCCAGCGGTCAGCGCCAGGGCGCCGGCTTTGATGAGGGAGCGGCGGGAAAATGACATGGTGTCTCCTGGTAGGGGCATGTGAAAGAGTTATCTGGAAACACTGTAGCCACAATGGTTTAAGATTGCACCACGAAAGAACTCCAGTAATGGTGCGCGCGGGGCGCACAGTAGGGATGAGGTGAACAGCGTGGTCGCAGAACTCAGGCTTCGTTTTGTCCAGGGGGACAGTGTCTTCCGGTTAGATAGCGCTCGGTTCAGCGATGCGCAGGTTGAACGGGTGCTCACGGACTACATCGAGAATCAGCGCCTGCGCTCTGAGTGGATTCTGGACAGCCGCCGAGAAGGCAACACCATCGTGGTGGAGCACCTCTTTCCCATCGATGAATTCGTGGAGAAGGCGGTGGCCCGGATGGACATCGATGAACACGACATCGACGCGCTGCCGCTGACCTATCCCATCGTGTGTGAGATCCGCTCCGGCTACCTGCGCATCCACAAGCCCCTGGCGGAGAAGTACGGCGCGCTGCTCTCTGACTTCGTCCGGGGATTGTGGAAAGTGCTGCTGTTGGGGGACGAATGCTCCCTGTGGGACCATGGCTATGCCCAGTGTGGGGGAGCGGGCCGGATTCCGCTCTACCCCTACTTGCTCCTCGAACCCGACGAGCCGCTCATCGGCTTCTACCGGGTAGACGTCAACATGGCGACCGAGGCCTGGCTTTTCATCACCCCGCAGGGCCTCATCGTGGACTACGACGATGACATTTTCGCCTTTAACAAGGTGGACATGCGCAACGCGACGATCCCCTCCGGTCTATTCAGCTTCAGCATGCTCAAGGCAGACGTGGTCGGGGCCTTTGGCGAAGGCCCGGTCAGGAAGGCATTTAGCCCCAAGGACTTGGGCGAGCTGGATCAGGCTCGGGCCGATGTTCGCACCATGCTCTCCTCACCCCACCAGGGCCGGCCGCGCCGCATGTTCGACACGAACCCGCTTCCTTGGATCGAGGTCGACGGCGAGGAGCTCGACTACATGGCGCAGGCGAACCTGGAGCGCTACCGCCGGCGCCGCATCGACGCCGGACGCAACCCCTTTGCTACCGGCGCGGGGCAGGGGAATGTGGTGCCCGGCCGGCTGGAAAATCCCTTCGCCGATTCGCGGGATACCCACCCCGGCAGGGACGACAACCCCTTCGCCTAAGCCTCCGTGGTGCGGAAGGACACGGTGGTGGGGTGCTCCACCGTGCGGGAGACCGTGCAGTCCTTCTCGTGAGAGATGCGCACGAGGCGCTCAACCATGGACTGCGCCTGGCGGCCGGCGTCGGTGTCAGGGAAGCGGAGGGAGAACTCCACGTCGACGTCGCTTAGCCTTGCGGCCCCGTCCTCGCTGACGCGGGTGCCGTCCACGTGGACGTCGAAAAGCTCTGGCTCCGCGCGCCGGGAGGTGACCACGTCGACGTCGACCGCAGAGCAGCCTGCCACCGCGGCGAGCAGCAGCTCAACCGGGCTGAGCAGTCCCTCGCCGGTCCCGAACTCCAGGCTGGCGCCCGCTGGATTGGTCGCGCGGTAGTGGCCCGTGTCGACGCGAGTGACGTCGACCCCATATTTCTTCACAATGTCGCTCATGCGCGCCATCCTAACCGCGGCGCGACCGGGCCAGTCATTTAAAAGGAAATTCATATAGCGGCCACGTTGCCGCAAACTACGAATATTAATCTTCTCGTCGTCTCTCTCGAACTCACAGCTCACCTTCGTCTTGATTGGACACACTATGACTTCTCGCCGCCTCCTGAGCACCCTGGTCACCGCCTCGGTAGCAGGTACCTTCCTCATCGCGCCCGCCTCTGCAGAGCCCACGGAAGAACTCGGTTCGCGCTTTACTCTGGGCGTGCTGCCAGACACCCAGTTCTACTCCCGCTATTCCACGCCGGAGACCGGCAACCTGGCCCAGGCGCGCTACGGCAGCGAGCCCTACACCGCGCAGACTGAGTGGCTGGTGAAGAACCAGAAGGCGCTCAACATGGACTTCGCTACCCACCTCGGTGACGTTGTGGACCAGGCGGACGTGGATGGTGAGTGGAAGGTCGCCGACAAGGCCATGCAGGCGCTCGATGATTCGGACCTCAACTACTCCATCTTGCCGGGCAACCACGACATGATCGCGGATAAGTCCGCCCATCCCTACAACGACTACTTCAGCGCCGAACGCGCCAAGGACGCAAACCCGGACACCTTCCAGGAGCGCCACACCGCGGTCAACAATGACTCCGAGTACCACATTTTTGAGGCTGAGGGCCAGAAGTACCTGGTCCTGGCATTGGCGTGGCGCGCGGACGACGCGGCTCTGGACTGGGCCCAGGGCGTTCTCGACGCCCACCCGGACCTGCCGGTCATCCTCACCAGCCACGAGGTGCTTAATATCGACGGCGCTGGCGAGGTCTTCTACTCCGATGACTACGGCCAGGGCCTGTGGGACCGCTTCATCAAGCGCAACGACCAGATCTTCTTGACCATGGGCGGCCACCACCATGGCGCGGGCTACCGCGTGGACAAGAATGATGCCGGCCACGACGTCGTCGCGATTCTGCAGGACTACCAGATGGCTTACCAGGGCGGCAACGGCCTGCTGGGTGTGCTCGAGTTCGACCTTTCCGGCAACGAACTGGAGATGACCGCTCTGTCTCCGTGGGTAGCTCAGAAGCCGGCCAAGGAGCTCACGCAGTTTGACAAGCTCATCCTGGACGGTAAGGGCGATAGCTACCACGTGCCGCTCAACTTCGAGGAGCGCTTCGCTGACTTTGCCCCGGAGTGGACCATCGGCGATGAAAATGACCCCGACCTGGGCCGGAAGGCCCGCGACATCGCTGAGGAAGGCTTCACCCCGTACACCATTCCGCAGGACCAGCTGCCGGAGGGCCCCAACGACTTCGTGAAGTCCGACAAAACTGTCTTCCACTGGCGTCCCGGCCAGACCAAGAACAAGGATGGCAAGCAGCTTAGCGACGGCGACGTGGCCACCGAGGGCGCAGTCATCCCGGATGCCTTCGGCGCCGATGGTGCCGGCGACCTCGTCCGTGCAGGCGGACCCTCCAACCTAGGCGAGCGCATCACCTACAGCACCGACCACCACCCGCTATCTTCTGATTCTGGTTCCCTGTACTGGTCCGACCCAGCTGGTAAGGCCGCGATGGCGGAGTTCCGGTCCAAGGAAGGCGCTGCCATCAACAAGGTCGATACCTCCGCGGGCTATACCTTCGAGTCCTTCGTGAAGATTCCGAAGGATTTCAACGGCTCTGAGCACGGCTGGGGTAGTGCCCTGTCGCGCGACTCCAGCATCGCCGAGCTTGTCGACGGCTCCGAGGACACCGATCCCACCGTCATGTTCGGCATCTCCAACCTCCGTGAGCTGCGCTGGTGGGCGGAGCCCAAGGAAGGCTCCGGCTCCACCGTCTGGTCCCACGAGGTTCCCACCGATGAGTGGATGCACATCGCCGTGGTGAACAAGCCGGATTCCGACACCGTGGAGATGTTCATCAACGGTGCCCCCATCCTGCGCAACGCCAAGGGCGCTGAGGGGCTCCTCCCGCGGGACCTGCAGTGGGTCATGGGCGCTGGCTTCGACAACCGCAAGCCGCAGGATCCGTGGTACGGCTGGATTGGTGAGACCCGCCTGACCCAGGGTGTTCTGGACTCCGACCAGTGGCTTACCGCCCGCCCGGACCAGCCGGTAGAGGACGAGGAGCCGAAGACCTCGGAGACCTCCAACCCCACCGAGCCGACGAAGCCCTCCGACCCGTCCGCCGATGACGTTGCCCAGGCCTTCTTCACCGGCTCCAGCCGCGGTGCGAAGGTCATCCTGCCCATCGTGGCCATCCTCGCCGCGCTGGGTGGCGCAGCCGTGGCCGCCATTCCCACCATCAACCGCATCTTTGGGCTCAACATTCCGCAGCCGCCGCTGCCGAAGATTCCGGGCCTGAATTAAACCCTTGCCGAAAGCTACTCCCTGCCTGTGTGGGGAGTAGCTTTCCTCGTATCGGGCTAGGATTTCTCGCGACTGCCTAGGATGTCGGTAGTACACCCTGAGTGATTGGAATAGCTATGGCTGGACAACAGAACTCAAAGATTGGCTACCAAGCCGTAGGAACGTCGATCCAACTTCCGCGGGACTATTGCGTTGCCGAACTACCAGACTGGCGCGCCGTTCATTTCTCCCTCATCCTCCCCATGCCGCGTCTCAAGGTTAGCGACTTCGGACCCGGTTGGAAGCTCGGGCGCTTTAACGGAATCAAGAGAATCAGCTCGGCCGTGTGGGATGAAGACGCCGGTACATATGTGGCCCCGGAGATGCGCCTGCCGGATCCGGTGCCGGATTCCCTCGAAGATCTCGACGGCACAACGAAAAAGGAATTCTTTGACCACACTCCGCGCGCCTTTTATGAATCCGCGAAGCAGCGCTTCAAAGAGCCACTACGCTCGTCCGTTGCAGGCATCATCTCGGACGGACCCGCAATTACCGGTGAGCGTCGGTACGAGCACTACCTCGCAGGTAGGCCTGAGTGCATTACCCGTGCCTTGAAATTCCCCTTTAAGAATGACTGCTCGCAGTGCCTGGGTGATAATAACTACGAGTTCGTCAAGATGGATCAGTGGGACCATGTCGACCATGCTGTGGACATGAAGCCATGCGAGGTGCTGCTGCCCCAGTACGCGGAGCTTGGCGGAAAGGTTCAGCTCCTGTGCGCCGAATACGTCGACTACGAAGAGCCTTGCCACAAAGAAGAAGACCATCCGTGCAGCGGGCAGAATTCTTCCACCGTCCTGGTGCTCCATGTCGTTGCGGAGAACTGTAGCTCGGCGCAATTGGATGATATTTCGCAGTCACTGCGGCGGCCGCGCAATACGGTGCAAGTAGAGGGCGAGGGGCAGCGAGTAGCTCTCCTCAGCAGGTTTTGTGACCACGCTTTCTCGGTGCTGCCGCTTCCGGCGGATGCGTCGTTAAAAATGGAGCGCGGCGGCTACATTTCTGCAACAGGGGAGTGCTTCGAACAACGCTCCACCAGCATGCGCCCCTTCACGGTGGTGTGCGCGGTGCCAGCGAAGAAGATTGACACACGCCCTCGCCTCATTGAAAAGTTCGAAAGCAGCTGGTCCGAGGCCGACATGTGGGCGTGGCGCTTGAGCACGGGCGCAGACAAGTACTACGAAGGGCTGCCGCTACTCGACGAAGTACATCTCAGCAAGACCAAGACCGCCTCGTACAACTACTGGACCATCCACAACTCCGGCGACGGCATGGCGGTGGTGCGCACCGCCGAGCCCAGCCCCGATGACAACAAGCTGTGGATGCTCGCCGGGACGCGGTTCGTAGATCTGGCACTCCTCGTACGGCGCTCGGGGCGCTACCTGTCGGAGCTCAGTGAGCGCCTCCGCAGGATTCGATTCGTCGGGGACGAAGTGGAAAAGATTCTCCTGTCGCAGGAGATCGACGAACAAGACGTTGCCGAAGCCAACGAAAACCTCTCCGCATCACTCTCCAGGTTCCAGGACCTCCAACGAGACCTCATTGAGTTCCGAGACCGGCTGTGGTTCGAGCACGTTGCCGGTCGTGACGTGGACACTATCGTGCTCAACGCCTTGCAGACGTCGACTGGCGTCAAGCATCAATTTGATGATGTGAGCAGGGAAATCGAGCTGCGAAAGGACGTCTACTCCACGCAGTATCAGGCCCTGAAGATCTTGGCCCAAGAGCGGCTGGAAAAGCAGGACCAAGCCCGGCAAAAGCAGTTGGACAACAGCACTCAATTCTTAGGCTTCGCTGCTGTGGTCCTCGCCGTACCTCCCATCCTTGAGATGGTGCCCTTCGCCGAAGAATCGTGGCAGCCCTTCGGCTACAGCGTCCTCATCATCGTCGTCTTGTCCCTTGTACTGATCTGGTATTGGCGTCGAAACCACAAGTCATAAGCCATCCGCGAGGGTAGGGACGTGGCAGCGCTTAGATGCCGGCCTACCAGTGCCACAGCGTGATGTGGTAGCCAGTTCTTCCTGCCGCTGGGTCCTTCCGGTCGCTGGTCTTTTCCGTGATGACGTAGGCATTCTCGGAGTTCTCCGCCGCTGCGGCGAGTTCCGGGTAGCAGCTCTTGCGGGTAGTGATCCGGGAGATAAGCCTGCCATCGGGGGCGAGGAGCACCACGTGCGGCTTGGCTTGGGAGCCCTCCGGAACGGGGAGGAATTCGAGGTGGACGTCCTGAAACTTCCACGTATCGCGCTCACACAGGTCGCTATAGGCTTCCTCGTTCCAGTCGTCGAACTCGACACGTGCGGCATCGGGCGGCGCGCCATCGCTGCGCGCAGATTGCTCTAGGAGCTGGTGGCGGATGCCGCGCCGGTCTTTGGGCAGGAGGACGCTTACTTCGCGGCGCTCATCGTGGTCATTGATGTGCTTGTCCATCACCGCCTGCGCAGTCAGGGATATCCCCTGCTTGTGGGCTAGCCGGAAATCGCTTTGACTGCCCAGGATGACGCCGAATGGCTTACCGGAAAACATCACGCATATGGCCTCGCGCTCGCGCGTGTCTATCGAGCGCCTAGTGATGGCATTGTTAAGGAATGCATCCCCGTAGTAGAACTCGACCTTAAAGCTTTGACCCGTGACTATGTCGGCGAGAGGCCGCACATCGTAAACGTTGACCGTCCGGGGAAAGTCCCCTTCGATCTGCAAATACTTCTGGAATTCAAAGCCGGGCCAGGGGTAGAGCCGGGCTGCGTCATCGAGCTGTTCCGTCTCCGCGGAGTCCTCGTCCGTGAGGCCGATAAGCCGCGAGATAAATCCCATGTATGCGCTCCCGATGGTGGCGTGAGTCTCTTTACCGATACTAGCGAAGCACCGAGCGAGAACGGTCGAATAGTCAGGTGGCGGTCTCAAGAGTGGCGTCGATCGTTCAGTTATGGACAAATGATTCTAGAATGAGTAGTATGAAACTCATGGGTAGACCTCGTAAGTTTGATGAAGCGGAAGTTCTTGCTGGCGCTATCGCACTCTTTGGGATGAGTGGATTTAACGCCGTATCGGTCGATGTGGTGGTGAATCAGCTAGGACTCAACCGGTCCAGCTTTTACAACATCTATGGCTCAAAGCATGGGTTGTTTCGTGCTGCTGCGGAGGCGGTGTGTGACCAAGCTAAGAACGGGCAGGTGTCGGAAGCGGCAAAGGACTTCGTGGTGGTGGCACTGGTTGAGGTGGCGCCGGTCAGTAACGATTTACGGGAACTTATCCACCAGGCCTATGAACTGTGCTTAGGCAGCTCGGGCGCTCTGGGAGAGCACGTGCTTTCCCGCTCTCAAGGAACCAAAAATAAGGAGAACCCTCATGAACAATAAACTCACGTTGACGGACAAGGAACTCATCATTGAGCCACGCGGTATGGATAAAATGTGGTCCTTCACCCGCCGTATTGAGGTCCCGTGGAGCCACGTTCGCGGTGCTACTCATGACCCGGGGATGAAGCATGAGCCGAAAGGTTTTCGCGCCCCGGGCCTGCGCAGCGGCCAGAAACTATCGGGCACATTCCACGCTGACGGCGGCCGTCAATTCTGGAACATTAGCGGCTACGAGAACGCCGTGGTGATCGAGCTTAAAGACGAGCGCTTTGAACGGTTGGTTGTGTCTTTAGAAAACCCGACCGAGTCTGCTGCCCGCATCAATGAAAAGGCCCAGGCGGATTAGGTGCTGCCCATGGCACGGGGGATGATCCGCACTCCGCTGCAGGCGTGCTTACGCTCACGGTAAATAGTGGTTGAAACCGCCATGGCGGTTTCAAGTGGTGGATGCATCACTTGAATAGTTCTTGTATCTTCTCTTCGGGTTTATACCAGTTGAGGACCTTTCTGGGGCGCCCGTTGAGAAGGTCTTGAATGTGTTGGACATCCTTGTCGGTCAGGGTACTAAAGTCGCTTCCTTTAGGTAGGAAGTCTCTGACTAGCCCGTTAGTGTTTTCGTTGGTAGGGCGCTGCCAGGGCGAGTGCGGATCACAGAAGTAGACTGCTAGTCCACGTGCGATGCTCAGCTTGTCTACTTGGGCTAATTCAACGCCTTGGTCCCAGGTGAGAGTCTTGGTGATGTTGCGTATTTTGCCGGTGAACATCTCGATTAACTTGTCGACAGTTGTGGCGGAATCATGAACATCCAGTTTGCGGATCATGGTGTAGCGAGTACTGCGTTCCACACAGGTCACGAGTGCAGTGCTTCCTCCTTGTCCGATGATGAGATCGCCTTCCCAATGTCCTGGGACAGCGCGGTCTTCAACGCTGGCAGGGCGCTCGCTGATGCGGTAGTCCTCACCAATCCAGCTTCGATTACCGCGGGCTGGCAGGCGTGATTGTGGCTTTCGTCCGGTCCGCCCAGAACGCAGCGCTTTTTCTACTTTCAGCTCGTGGCGCAAAGCACCTTTAGCTTGGATGTAGAGAGCTTGGTAGATGGTTTCATGGCTAATTGACATATCCCCACCTTTACTGAAGCAGCGGGCAAGATAGTTCGAAATCTGCTCAGGCGACCACTTCGTGTTCAATCCCTCGATGACCAAGGCACGCAGCTGCGGGTTGGTATCGAGTTTGCGGGGTTTAGGCCTGGCTAAACGGTCCACAGCCCGCTTTTGTGCCACGAGGGCATCGTAGCCATGCTCAGTCATCCCACGGGCGATTTCCCTGCTAATCGTCGACTGGTTGCGGCCCAGTTGGGCTGCAATCTCACGGTGAGTAAGCCCCTGTTTAAGCAGGTAGCCTATCGCTATTCGGTCATGGCGGATAAGACGCTTTCCGCGTCCTACCTTCGATTCGGATTCAGTGGGATGATCATTGAGTATCAAACGCCCAGACATGCGATTATGATGCCACGCTTTAACCGTGGCATCACTGCGATCAACTACCTGACCGGCCTGTTTATAGCTTTTGCCAGCATCAACAAGCTGTAAAGCTTTAGCGATGCGATCCCGCTGGTGTTGTGCGGTTCCACCACGGTTGCCTTGGACGAGCTCAAACCCGTCCTGGGCAAGGTAGCTATAGGCCAACCGCTGAGGGAACCCGACCTCTTTAACTGCGCTGAGCACAGACCGGCCGCTTTCAACCAAAGCAACAACGTGTTGATACTGCTCGTCAACCAAACTCCGCTGGCGCCGAGCACGGCTAAGGCCCTCAGCCTGACGCCACGCCCTCGCCTGAGCTTTCGAAACCCCCAACTCCTTCAGGATCAATGGCATCGGACGCGCATCATGCAGATACGCCTCCACAAACTGCTCACGTAGCTTCTTGTCACCTGACATCTACACAACCTCCCAGCTGTATAGATGCATTCACCACCTGAGCCCGCCCCATCGATTCTTGGCCACTATTTACCGTGAAGGTCGGCTCTCGGCTCCAAAAACTAAAAATCTCGAGACACCGACCGGAATGATGCCTCGAGACTTCACAATGGGTACTTTTACGAAACCCTTTAACCTGTCGAATCGGTGTAAAGCCCGACGCTCCTTTCCTTTAACTTTTGCTCAACTTTCCTTCGCTGACCCGCTGAGCTAGACAACTCGGAGTCCACTTGAGGGCTTGTCGTGGAGTAGTCCTCTAAATCTCCAAATGTCAACCGGCTCAGCGATACCAGAAAGCTCGAACAGTTTTGGTTGCCCCACCGGCCCGGCTACTTGTCGAATAACCGGCCAAGGGATATTAGCCCCGACCAAGTGAAGCAGGAAGGTATCTCTCATCCGCAAAACGTCGGGCATGAGTCCTTGCTTGGCTGACCGTCGCTTGACATGATCAAAAGCAGTTCTTCGATATTCGCGATTTGGGTAGAGGACGAACTGGTTTAGTTTGTCTGGTTCAGTCGGCATAAACTCACGAAGAGCCGTATCAAACCGAGGCAGTATGGGAACATCTCGACCCTCAACGTCGCAAAGCACAACACCTTGTGAGTCAACCTTGACCTGATTCCATTTCAGATAAGCCATTTCCAATCCTGCAAGTCCCCCGCCGAGACCTAGCGAAATCACAAGCTTCTTCGCGCAGGCCATAGATGCCCGCTGCTTGAAGTTTGCCCAGTCTTCTATGCGAATGATTTCACGTTGAGAGTATGGTCGAGCATTTGTATCTGGGGAAATCTTTATACCCCGGTCGATTTGGGTCGGCTGTAATTGGCGTGCCACCGCAAGTGCTGCTTTGAATTGGATCATGTCAAATCGAAGCTCTTGTCCAAGTGTCTCTATACGTGGCTCGGTGAAAGCCTCAGGAATTTCCATCCCTTCAGACTCAAGGAGGACCTTTGCAACCGACTCAACTACCGCATGCGGGGACCAAAGTTGACTTTTGGAACGATCAAGGATGGAGATAATCTGCTCCACTTCCTGTGCGACACGGTCCCAGTCCTGCTGCGACATGCGGGGCGGTTTCCGAATTTTGCCGTACACCTTCCACGTATCAATCGACATGGATCGCCCCCTGAACAAAAGATCGGACCTGACCCCTGTTAGGTAGACACCTGATATCCAGCCCGGTTGGGTTGGGAAGAAAGGTAATCTACCACCATGCCTAGGTACTCCGAACAGTTCAAACGTGATGCTGTGGCCCTCTACGAAAACAATGAGGACCTCTCACTTCACGCGGCTTCAGCAGAGCTTGGAGTCAATCGATCCTCACTTTTCTCCTGGCTTAAGCAGTACGGCACCGGCAAACGCGCCCGCACGAAGACCGTGCGCGACAAGGCGACAGCGACGACTGAGTCTGAACGGATCCGCCAGCTAGAAAAAGAGAACGCGAAGCTGCGCGAAGAACGCGACATCCTGCGCAAGGCCGCGAAGTATTTTGCTTAAAGAGACACGCTGGTAATCCGCTTCCAGTTTGTCTATGACCACCGAACCGAGTACTCGGTTAAGTGGATGTGCCACGTGTTAAAGCTCAATCGCTCCTCGTTTTATAAATGGGTCAACACCCGCGATAAACGCAGGTTAAAGATGTGTTCCGATGCCCTTATGGGTGCAAGAATCAAAACCATCTTCGAGGATGAGCACGGGCTTTATGGTGCTAAACGCATCGCTGCAAGCCTCAGCGACGATACGGACTTTCCTCCGGCCAACCATAAGAAGGTCGCACGCATCATGAAATCCATGGGGCTTAAAGGCTTTAGTAAACGGCGTCGATGCATCACCACCAGGCGAAAGCCTGGCCACCGAGTCATGCCCGATTTAATAGGCCGCAAATTCACCGCTGACAGGCCGAACCACGTCTATGTAGGCGACATTACGTACCTGCCGTGTAAGGGCGGCAAGAACATGTACCTAGCCACGGTCATCGACGTCTACTCGCGCAAACTCGTCGGTCATGCGCTCGCCGATCACATGCGGGTATCGCTGGTTATCGAAGCTTTGTCTCATGCCAGGAAAGTCCGCGGAAGCCTTAAAAGGGCAATTTTCCATTCCGATCATGGCAGTGTGTGCACCTCACAGGCTTTTCAAGACCACTGCGCCCAGCTTGGCGTGCGCCAATCCATGGGAGCAGTGGGAACGAGTGCCGATAATGCCCTGGCAGAATCATTTAACGCCACGTTAAAGCGTGAAGTTCTGCGCGATCGGAAAGTCTTTGACAATCCCGTCATCTGCCGCCAAGAAGTCTTCCGATGGTGCATGCGCTACAACACGCGCAGACGACACTCCTGGTGCAACCTTCTTGCCCCCGATGACTTCGAAGCACTCCAATCAGCTACACTGACCCAAGCAGCATAGCTAACCCCCGACGTGTCTACTTTCCGGGGGTCAGGCCCAAACTCGAAGCAGAAGCGGGTGGCAGCCCGTAGTATCGTCATTGTCCCTTATTCCCCTCTATTCTTTTGGGAGGCTTCGTTGAACTACGAAGAAATGTACAAGCTAGACCGGGCAAGTCGGGCGGCTGATGCCGAAGAGTATGAAACCCAGATCCAAGAGCTGGAGCGTAACCATAACTCTGGTCGAATTGAGACATGGTGGGAGCGGTTTGAAAAAGATCGTCGCACGGAACTCTCATTTATAGATTACTTTGGCTTTTTCTACGAGAATATCTACCGACCATTTAACTGGGATCGGGCTGATTGGGCCTGGGATTTGTTTGAACGCGATGTCAATACGACTCGCGATTTCGCTCAATACTGGAATGACTTGCAGAACACGATCTACCGTCCGTACAACTGGGACAAGGCAACGCAGTGGTTCGACAATATGCAGAGAGACTCGAACAATACTCTTGACCTCATTGACTACTTTGAGGCGGTGCGACATGGCATCTATCAGCCGTACAACTGGGACAAGGCTGAACAGTGGCTTGACCTAATGCGCAATGACCGCAATAACACGTCCATGAATCTTCCTGAATACTTCACGATGGTTCGAAATACTATCTATAGCCCCTACAACTGGGAGACGGCAGAGAAATGGTCTGAGCGATTGTCGCAGGATCGATTTACTGACCTAAGCCTCGGGGATTACTTCCAGGCGGTGAAGTCGAGGATTTATCAGCCGTACAATTGGGATGTTGTGGATACTTGGTGGACTCGTTATCTTCAGGATCGTTACACCGAGCTAAGCTTTCCTGACTACTTTGATGAGGTAAATCAGAACGTAATTCGACGGAAGAGTCTAAGTGCTGCGGACGATCTTTGGTCTGAATACCTTGGTGATCGTAAAACAACTGAGCCTTTCTATGAGTGGGCTCAGAGCCACTAGGCAATAGGAAAAGGCACCCACTCCGATGATGATTCGGGGCAGGTGCCTTCACTTTGTCTATATCATTCATTTCAATGAACGGATAAGTAATGATTGACCCACCATCTGCAGTCCATGCGCGGCCTAGGTCGAGACGTATGAACAACTCGTTGATTGGCTGAACCGTCAGCGACTTGCCGGCACGCACGCAAACCATTCGGGACTTTAATGTCCTACCGATGTCCTGCTGAATGCGAGAAGTGCGAATAGCTCGCCGTCCAGGCTCTCGACTCACAACCCTGACATCTGCGCCCGCTCCGACCGATCGAAAGTATCAAGAGTCGGGCTCGGAGCAACTAGTGGCGAGACGGATTCACGTGGCTGATTCTCTGCGATCCAGGCAGGATGTGAATTGGTGAGTGCAGCCGTGATGAGGTCTGAGCCGAAGCTGCGGACGTGGTGAACATCGGCGGGGTTGTTTGCGGTGACGAGTTCATCGTTGGTACGCAGGATCACTAGAGTTTCGTTGCTGGCGTGAACCCTGCTGCCTGATTCAAAAAGTGGTAGGGGCAAGGAAAATAGTCACTATGACCTCCAGGAATAGGGTTGGTGGCTGAGACTACTGGGCTCGTGAAAGTTTGTTCGGTTGTGCAGTTAGAGGTCATGTCCTCCCACTCGGGTAGCCTTTTTACTCGAATGCAATAACTGGTCGTATCGCTGCGTTGTGAGAGGCGATGCGGCCACAACGAAAGGGAAGTCATGGACCACAACTACTCGTCCATCGAGGTCTGTGCTGGTGCTGGTGGACAGGCATTGGGTCTTGAAATGGCCGGCTTTAGGCATGATCTTCTTATCGAATTGGAGTCGTGGGGCACCAACACTCTGCGTCACAACCGCCCTGAATGGAACGTGTTGCAGGCTGACTTGAATGAGTGGGAGCCGACCCCTGAGCTTTACGGTATTGACTTGTTCGCTGGTGGTGTCCCCTGCCCACCGTTTAGCGTTGCGGGTAAGCAGTTAGGCAAAGAAGACGAGCGCGATCTTTTCACTAGAGCTGTTGATTTGATTGAAGAGATCAAGCCTCGTGGAGTCATGCTTGAAAACGTCCGTGGACTGCTCGATCCGAAGTTCGAGGACTACCGCAACGAAATTCTGGCGCGGCTAACTGACGCGGGATACGAGGGGGAGTGGCGTTTGCTTCACGCCGCAGACTATGGGGTTCCACAGCTGCGTCCGCGTGCCATCCTTGTAGCTTTGAATCCTGAGGACAACGCGAACTTCACGTGGCCCGAGAAGCACCCAGAAGAAGCGCTGACCGTGGGAGAGACCGTTGTGGATCTTATGGGCGCAAACGGCTGGGAAGGTGCTGCAGCCTGGGCCAAGACTGCGAATCGCATTGCTCCAACCCTCGTGGGCGGATCGAAGAAGCACGGCGGTCCGGACTTGGGACCTACTCGTGCACGCAAAGCCTGGTTGGAGATGAACGTTATCGGCACCACCATCGCAGATGAAGCTCCAGAAAAGGGCTTCGTTGGTCAGCCTCGCATGACCCCGAAGATGCTCGCCCGTATTCAAGGTTTCCCTGACTCGTGGGAGATCACGGGCCGCAAGACGAATGCCTGCCGTCAGATTGGCAATGCTTTTCCGCCTCCCGTGGCAAAGGCTGTCGGTACGCAGATTCGTTTGGCCTTTGAGGCTACGGATTTTCACTATGATGGTAATCAAAGTGGCCGATAGTCGGCTCTAGCGACTTGGATTGGGATTGCATGGGTAGGAAATTATGGATTGCCAGGTCGCTAGCTTTTGCTATTGAAGTCGGGCCTTGGATATTTCCAATGCTGGGGAGCATTTTTCTTTCTAAGGCTGTAAGCGCTCCTGGCGGAATTGGCCAATTTTTATCGAACTGGAATACATGGACAGCTTTATTTTTGATTCTTTTAGGAACCGTGCCATTGGCAATTAAAGTGTCGAATCAAGCTAAAGAGTCAATTTTCGAGACTCGAGCTCGTGAACGGGAGACGGAGACGCTGAAATTAGCAGCGGAGTTGATTTCTAAAATTCCTGTTGACAGTTCTCTTAGTCGCATAAAACGAGAAGAGCGAGCTATCGAAACTAGGGCGGAAATTATTCAACGTCTTGGTGAACAAATTTATGATGACATCGAAAGCCTTCGAGTGATCTATTTTGAATTAGACGTGTCGAGTGGCCGGCAGTTTTTCACGCCAGTAGATACCTTTGGCTGCGAACATAGCCCCGCGAAAAAACATGGTGAGGATGACCCACGGTTCCATGACTTTATGAAGCTCATAAAGTCATCTCAAGAGACTAGTTCCGAATCCCACACCGAGGAAAGAAACTATAAGAGTTTTGTTTCTGCTTGTGTGACGGGGTCTGGTGGGGAGGTTGGATACGGGTTACTCACAATGGATACAGCTAGTGAATTTCCATTTAGTGAAGATGATGAGCAGAATCTATTGCTTGCAGCCAAGTTGATAGGTCAATTTTTGGATGCAGCTTTACGTGGAAAACATGTAAACTAAAAGAAAAGGCGAAATGAAAGGTACATCCATGGCAAACAAACTTGTGGACAGGAGTTTTCCCGTAGACCCTGAAATTGCCAAGGCGCGCCGAGATAACCTCGCAAACTCGACACGGCTTTTCAAGAAGAAGAAGAAGCAGAGGGGTCGCCAGTCTAGCATGCTCCGTCGCGTTCTCGCTGATGCGGGATACAAATCTATCTAGATTCAACTGATTTTAAGTAGTCAAGGACCGCTTGCTGCACGAGGGGGCCACCGAGCCGATACTCATCAAAGGCTCGGTCGAGTTGGGTTCGGGAACGCTGACCGGCTCGAATCCACGACAGCATTTCTAGGCGGTCGGATTTCTTCAACGACTTGACCTGCTCGACTACCGCCTGCGGATCAGCAGCAGAGCCCGTGTCAGCTTTGGATGACTCGTTGCACACTCGGCACTCCGTTTGCAGGTTATCGAGCGTGGCAGCTCCGCCGTGTGAGTTCGCTTTGATGTGGCCGGCGGTAAGCACGACAATCGAGCCGTCATCGTATTTCTCGCCTGCGGCACGCCCGCAGAGCACGCACCGTCCACCGTCACGTTCAAAGACCTGTCGGCGCACTTTCGCGGAGATGGTGTTCCGCTTGGGACGCGGACCGTCACCAGGCCACCATCCGTACTTCTCAAGAATGCAGTCCTCGCCCAGGCTAGGTTCTTCCTTGGCGGATAGGTACTCCCACCCGTAGTCACGAAGCTCCCGTTGGCGGCGCTGGGCATGCTCATTGGATATGCCGAGAGTCTCACGAAGTTGACGAGTGGTGAACCGTCCGTCGATTTCGACATTCCAGCGCAACCACGAGGCCATGCGTGGCACAGCTCCGGTTAATCCGCGTTGCGTGGACTCCCACCACAGCTCACCGTCCGGTGTAAAAGCCTCAATAGGGTACTCGTGTTTGTTAGGAGCAAAGTCGAAATTACTCATAGAAAAGAAGTTACCCGGATCAGTACTTGTATTGACCGTTTTGGCTATTGCCTATTTTGCTTTGATGATTTTATTTAGGTATTCGATGTTTACTTGATCCAGCTCAAAGCGTTCAGAACCATTCACAGTCATTATGAGTAGCGAGACATGGGAAAGCTGTTTTCCGATCCGCTGAAGGGCCTGGACGGTCTCGTTGCGTTCAAATGCTTTATGCCAGAAGTGCCCACTCTCAATAGACGGTGTTTCGGCAATGGCGTCAATATATAAGCGCTCGGGCGGACTTCCTACTCCATAGAATTCCAACGCCGACACTTGGCATTGGAGTGGGGATCGTCCTTTGTTGGAAATAAAAATTGAAAGGGAATAGTGGACGCCACTCCCTTTGTCTATTGCGTCGTTGGAACGCAACCCAAACCGAGCGTTGGCCTCTAGGTTCGGTCCGTCTAGCTGCCACGTTTTGCGTGACCACCACACGGACCAGAGAGCCACGACCAGGGCGATTACGGAGATAACTAGAGATGAAAAGCCCACCCAGTCAAAAGATTGTTCTGGGAAGTTGGTGACGACGACAGGCTCGGGTGTAGGGGTGTCCATATCCGCGAGTGTACTGAGCGAGTTGGTAATAAATTTGTATCCACTGCGGTTATTTCGGCAACCGGTCCACCGGACAACACGATCTGGATAGATCTCCAGGTAACTTAACCCATTTTCGCTTTCTGTCCGAGGCGTTTCTTGAGGTTCTGTGCACCTAAACGATCCATCGGAAGATCTTCGTTGTGATGTTTCAGTATTCGTTGTTGCTGCTTGTCAGCATATTCCCGGTCCAGGCGCGGCCACAGTTCTGTGCCCAGACCGGCTTCGAGTGCTGCAATCGTCCAACCGCTCGGCCAGGATGTTCCATCGAGAAGATCTTGGATCGTGGACTTTGGAACGCCGGTAATTTCGGCGATAGTGCGTACGTCACGGGCGTAAATGCGGTTCGCCATGAGCCAGCGGATATTGTCCGCGAAGCCGCGAATCTTCTCGTGAACCTGGTTGTGCTTGATTGTTCCGCGCGGCCAGCTGGGGTAAAGCTCTCGGGGGCGGGGAGTGCGATTGACAGGCATGCTTCAAGCCTATCGAAGCTGTGTTCCGGTGACCTGGGGATTCGTGTTGTTTTTGTCCCGCGAGCCCGGTACATTGCGATTCTAGCGGTCATTGAAATGAGCGCAGCTGAGGTATCGAAGGTTCGCCGATGAGCCATCAGCATCCCTATACCGCAGCCTATCTAGGAGGTGAGCCGCAGCCCATGAGTGGAGCAGCGTTTACCTCTGATGGCGCGCAAGCCCAGGTCGGTATCGTTTCTGTCGAGCCGGTGGGCCTGCACAACCTCAACCTGGCTGAAAAGGTCGTCACGAACTCGGGCGTGGAAGACCTTATCGCTGGTTGGCGCATCGAAGACGGCTACGACCCGAAGAAGGGTGGCCGACCGTCCGTGATCTCGGACCGCTTGGCGCTTGTCCTGATGGCAATGCTCGCTATCGAGTCGAAGCCCATGCACATCCAGCTCGCTACGGACATCATTACTCAGCGTGCCACGAACGATGTGCTGCGTCGCTTTGGTCTGCCCAGCCGTGACGAAGAGGATTATGTCTCCGCTGAGGGTCGCTGGGCTTGGTACATGAAGCTGCACCGTGCTTGGAAGCGTATTCACGATGTGCTTGACCCCTATGACGATGTGCAGCTGCACAAGCGCATGGATCGCTCGGAGTTTGATGAAATCGTCTCCATGTGCAACATCGACCGCATCAAGGCGCGCATGGCCCGTCTCGTGGCCTTTGATAACGCCTTGGTGCGCGCCTCGATGGATCTCATGCCCGATGAGCACAAGAGTACCTGGCGTGGCGATGTTTGTGTGGACGGCACCCCGATTCCCGCCGCCAAGACCGGCACTACCCGTTCTAGCTCCCGTGTCTCATCTGAGCCTGACGCGGGCTGGTATGTCCGTGAGGGTGAGCACCGTGGTGACGAGAAGCGTGACGGTGCTGGCAAGCTCATGTGGGCATACGAAGCTACTATTGCCACTCAGACCTTTGAGGCTGATGAGCTGGGCACCCCGAGTCTGATTATGGGTGTCTCACTCGACAAGCCGGGCCACCGTATTGCCGAGAACGCCAAGGCGGCCCTCGATAGCCTCATCAATGACTCCAACGCTCCTAAGGGGCACCTCATGGGCGACCGTGCCTACCTGCCAGGGTCTAAGCCGGAGAAGCTGCAGATTCCGCTACGTCAGGCTGGCTACCGCATGATGGGCGACCAGAGCCAGGCTTCTCGTGGCCTGCAGGCTACATACGAGGGTGCGGAGCTCATTGATGGTACGTGGTACTTCCCTGGCATGCCGAAAGCCTGGAAGACAGCCTCTGAGGACTATGCCACTGGGCTCATTTCAATGAGCGATTTGGAGCACATTGTCGATGAGCGGCAGTCTTTTGCACTCATCGTGAAGTTCATTGGTGACGATGGTTCGGTGACGTTCAAGAGTCCGGCCCGTGACCGCTACGCGACGCTGCGTGTGGATGGCATTCCGGTCCACAAGGACGCTGTTAGCCGCAAGCTGCGCAAGGTATTCAAGACCAACCTACCGAAGGGTATCGAGCACACAGCTGTGTGGAAGCAGAAGCAGCTTCGTATCCCGGTGACGGAGGGTGCGAAGTTCGCACAGCAAGGGCCGGCCTGGGGCACGCAGGAGTGGGCCAACATCTACCGCCGTGGCCGTAACACAATCGAATCCCGCAACCGCTTGGTCAAGAACAACAGGCTTGCGCTGGGCGACCACACTCGCCGTCTGATGCGTGGCTTCACCAACGCCGCCATGATTGTGGCTCTCGGTGCTGTCGCCGTGAATGTGCATCTCATCAGCGCCTCTATCGCTGACCTTTCTACGGGGAGGCCGCGTGTCAAGCGTGCCTCCGTGCAGGCTCAGTGTGAACGTTTCACCAGCCTCGACACAATGCGTGAGATGGCACCTAATTCGCCGCCAGTAGCAGCATAAGGACTTACCCGCCCGCAGGACATTGATCGTCCTGTGGGCTACAGGTCGTGGGTACCAGGGATTCTGGACCCACTTCTTGCGTTTTGGGGTCGTAGCAACGAGCTGACTCCTAGTCGAAACCGCTCATTTTAATGAACAAATCCCGAGATTCTTGAGTGAATCTCGGGATTGTTGTGTAGGGGCTGGGTTTCGTAAACAATGTGGGGGTTGATTCGTAAAACCGCCCAATGTGCCCCAGAGAGGATTCGAACCTCCGACACCGGCTTTAGGAGAGCCGTGCTCTATCCCCTGAGCTACTGGGGCAGGGGGTGCGTTGCCGCACCTAGGTAAGACTAGCAGCCCCGTTCGGTGTGGCGGTAAATGTGTCGCCTTGGGCTTATTCGCCGGCCAGCTCCTCGTACTTGGCCTGAACCTCGCGCGCGGGCGGATTGGTGGCATGGGAGCCGTCGGAGTAGAGGACGGTGGGAACGATACGGTTGCCGTCGTTGACGGACTTAATCCACTCGTTGACGTCGTCGGCGCCTTCCGCTTCGGCGTCGACAAGCGCGTGCGGCGTGCCAAGCGTGTCTAGATCCTTGCGCAGGCGGGAGCAGAACGGGCACCAGTCGGCATAAAAGACGGTGACGTGTTCGGTGGTTTCCGGGGTAGCAGCCATTAGGCGGCAGCCTTTCTGTCGTAGGTGAGAAAGCGGTATTTCATAGGCAGCTCGCTCGGCGGCTGCCCGGGGATGGTGAGGTGACCAGATTCGGAGGTCAGCCAGTCGCTATCGGCGGAGAGACTGAACTCTTCTGGCACGGAGGGAGCGTGCACGGCATCGGTGCCGTAGACATCGCCGACCTGGACGCCCATGAGCGTGACCTCGATGGTGTCCACTCGGTCGAGAGCGGAGCGGTAGAGTTGGCCGCCGCCGATAATCCAGGCGTCGTCAAGCGCGGCGTCCAAGGCGGCGCCCAGGTCACCCACCACGGTCGCCCCCGCGGACCACGCGCCGGGCTCGCGGCTGGAGAGCACGATGTTCTCCCGGCCCGGAAGCGGGCGGAACTTGGGATTAAGAGACTCCCACGTCTTGCGGCCCATGATGACCGGCGCGCCCAGGGTGACCTCTTTGAAATGCTTGAGATCCTCCGGCACGTGCCACGGCATGACGGCACCGTCGCCGATGATGCCGTCGAGGGACTGGGCCCAGATAGCGCCCAGCATTAGACGGACACCTGCGCCTTGATGGTGGGGTGGGGGTCGTAACCGATGACCTCAAAGTCATCGAAGTCATAGGAGAACATGTCCTTTGCCTTGTGGAGTTTAAGCTGCGGGTAGGCGCGGGGCTCGCGGGAAAGCTGCTCTTCGACCTGCTCGATGTGGTCGTTGTAGATGTGACAGTCGCCGCCGGTCCAGATGAGATCGCCCACCTTGAGGCCAGCCTGCTGGGCAAACATGTGGGTCAGCGCCGCGTAGGAGGCTAGGTTGAAGGGCACACCCAGGAACATATCGGCGGAGCGCTGGTAGACCTGCATGGACAGCGTGCCATCGGCCACGTAAAGCTGGAAGAGCAGGTGGCACGGCATAAGCGCCATCTTGTCCAGCTCCGATACGTTCCATGCGGAGACCAAGTTGCGGCGCGAATCCGGGTTGTTCTTGAGCGTGTCGAGCGCGACCTGGATCTGGTCGATGTGCTGGCCGTCCGGCGTGGGCCACGAGCGCCACTGCACGCCGTAGACGGGGCCTAGCTCGCCGTTCTCATCGGCCCACTCGTTCCAGATCCGGACCTTGTTCTCCTGCAGCCACTTA
This sequence comes from Corynebacterium tardum, assembly GCF_046717785.1. Lineage (NCBI taxonomy): Bacteria > Bacillati > Actinomycetota > Actinomycetes > Mycobacteriales > Corynebacteriaceae > Corynebacterium > Corynebacterium tardum. Next base: position 880,355 of record NZ_CP177104.1, read on the forward strand.
ACGTTGGATTCGCCGCGCAGGAACCACAGCAGCTCACCAATGACGCCGTGGAAGTAGACCTTCTTGGTGGTCAGCAGCGGAAAAGACTCCGCTAGGTTGTAGCGCAGCTGTGCGCCGAACAGTGAGCGCGTGCCGGTGCCGGTGCGGTCGCCCTTGGGCGTGCCTTCTTCGAGGACACGACGCAAAAGGTCCTCGTACGGAGTCTCAATCATGCTCGCCATGATAGCGAGGATGCGCGTGCATCACGCGCGCGGGGGCTTAGTAGCCGCCGTTGGCCTCCGCGTAAGCCGCGGCGTGCTCCAGGATGTCGTCCGCCAGCTCGGGGCGGCAGACCAGCAGGTCCGGGATGAAGGTGTCCTCGTTGTTGAACTTGACGGGGGAGCCATCCAGACGCGAGCAGTGGAGGCCCGCAGCCAGGGCAACGCCCACCGGGGCGGCCTGGTCCCACTCGTACTGGCCGCCGGCGTGAATGTAGCCGTCGTAGTCACCGAGGAGAACGTGCATGGCCTTAGCACCCGCGGAGCCCACGCCCACGGTCTCGTAGCCCATCTCTTCCGCGATGTAGCTGGCCACCTTCGGCGGGCGGTTGCGGGAGACCACGAACTTCTTGGACAGCGGGCCGGCCACCGCGCGGACATCGGAAGACTTGAAGGTCACGCCCAGATCCGGCATGCCCACCGCGGCGTGGATGGGGGTGCCGTTTTCCACGAGGGCGATGTGCACGGCCCAGTCCTGGCGGCCGGTGGCGAATTCCTTGGTGCCGTCGAGCGGGTCAATGATCCACACGCGCTCCTTCTTCAGGCGGCTCAGGTCATCGGCGGCCTCCTCCGACAGGACGCCGTCCTGCGGGCGGTGCTGCTCTAGCACGCGGGAAATCCATTCCTGGGCGGCCTCATCGCCGGCATCACCCAGTGCGAGACCGCGCAACAGACCACCGTTGCGCACGCCTTTGAGGATCTCGCCGCAGCCCACGGCGATGGAGTTAGTCAGACGGGAATCAGAAATCTCAACGGTCATGCTGTCCAGATTACCGCGCGCGTTAGAGTAGGGCATGTCTAAAAACGTTCTGGCTAAGTTCCGCCCGCAGGTGGCCGGGTGGTTCGAGGACGTTTTCGCCGGACCTACCCCCGTTCAGGAGCACGCGTGGGACGCCATCTCCGGGGGTGCGAACGCTCTCGTCGTGGCGCCGACTGGTTCCGGTAAGACGCTCGCGGCCTTCCTCTGGGCGCTCAATTCCTTGGTGGAACGTGAAGGCCAGACGGCGCTGCCGCTGAGCAATGAACCATCACGTGAAGGTGCTCACGACGGCGTGCGCGTGCTCTACATTTCCCCGCTCAAGGCACTCGGCGTGGACGTGGAGAACAATCTGCGCGCCCCGCTTACCGGCATCGCGCGCACCGCCGAGCGGCTGGGCCTGGACGTGCCGGATATCACTGTGGGCGTGCGCTCCGGGGATACCCCGCAGGCAGAACGCTCCCGTCAGGTGCGCAAGCCGCCGGACATCCTCATCACCACCCCGGAATCGGCCTACCTCATGCTCACCTCCAAGGCGGCGGGGATCCTCAAGACCGTGGACACGGTCATCATCGATGAGATCCATGCCTTGGCAGGTACCAAGCGCGGCGTGCACTTGGCGCTGACCCTGGAGCGCCTGGGGCAGCTTGCCGGCGAGTTCCAGCGCATCGGCCTGTCTGCCACCGTGCGGCCGCTGAGTGCTGTGGCCAATTTCTTGGGCGGCGATCGCCCAGTGGATATCACCGCCCCGCCGGCGAAGAAGCGCTGGCAGCTCGACGTCCACGTGCCGGTGGAGGATATGTCAGACCTGCCCACCCCGGAGCAGGGCTCCCCCATCGGGGAGGCGACTGTTGAGGACCCCCTAGGCATCACGCAAGGCCCCCAGGACGCGTTGCACATGCAGGGCGGGGCAGGGGAGTCCGCCCTGCCCGCTGCGAAGTCCATCTGGCCCTTCATCGAGGAAGAGCTCTACGCCGAAATCATGGAGCACCGCTCTACCCTCGTCTTCGTCAACTCGCGGCGCACCGCGGAACGCCTGACCAGCCGGCTCAACGAGCTCTACGCCCAGGAGCACGACCCGGAGTCCCTAAGCCCCGCCACCCGGCGCGACCCGGCCCAGCTGATGAAGCAGGTCGACGTCGCCGGAAAGGCCCCGGCTGTCATTGCCCGCGCGCACCACGGATCGGTGTCCAAAGACGAGCGCGCGCTCACGGAAACCATGCTCAAGGAGGGCACGCTGAAGGCCGTGGTGGCCACCAGCTCCCTGGAGCTGGGCATCGACATGGGCGCAGTAGAGCTGGTGGTGCAGGTGGAATCCCCGCCCTCGGTGGCCTCGGGCCTGCAGCGCGTGGGCCGCGCCGGGCACTCCGTCGGTGCGGTCTCGCACGGATCCTTCTACCCTAAGCACCGCGCGGACCTCGTGCAGTCGGCGCTGACCGTAGCGCGCATGGAGGACGGCCTCATCGAGGAGATGCACGCCCCGCGCAACCCGCTCGATGTATTGGCACAGCAGACGGTGGCGGCCGTGGCGGCGGCGGGCGAGGAGGGCCTGCTTGCCGACGACTGGTATGCCCTCACCCGCCGCGCCTGGCCCTACCGCGACTTGGCGCGCGAGGTCTTCGACTCCGTCCTCGACCTGGTCAGCGGCGTGTATCCCTCGACGGATTTTGCGGAGCTCAAACCCCGCGTGGTCTACGACCGCGTGACGGGTGTGCTGACCCCGCGCCCCGGCGCACAGCGCGTGGCGGTGACCAACGGCGGCACCATCCCGGACCGCGGCATGTTTGGCGTCTTCCTCGTGGGAACGGGGGAAGCCGGTGCCGCGCCGCGCCGCGTGGGCGAGCTGGATGAGGAGATGGTCTACGAGTCCCGCGTGGGCGATATCTTCACGTTGGGCGCCACGAGCTGGCGCGTGGAGGAGATCACGCGCGACCAGGTGCTGGTCACGCCCGCACCGGGGCACACGGGCCGGCTGCCGTTCTGGAACGGCGACCAGGCGGGGCGGCCCTATGCGCTGGGAAAGGCGTTGGGGGCGTTTCGTCGAGAAGCATATGCGGATCCGTCCGTCGTGCGCGACGCTGACGAGCTCGCCCGCCGCAACATCGCGGCCTACCTCAAGGAGCAGGAGGAGGCCACGGGGCTCATTCCGGATGAGAAGACGCTGCTGCTGGAGCGCTTCACGGATGAGCTCGGAGACTGGCGCGTGCTGCTGCACACCCCGTTTGGCCGGCCGGTGAATGCGGCGTGGGCGCTGGCGGTGGGCCAGCGCGTGGCGGAGCGCACCGGCATGGACGCGCAGGCCGTGGCGGGCGATGACGGCATCGTGCTGCGCCTGCCGCAGGGCGAGGCGGACCCGGACGCGGCGCTGTTTTCCTTCGACGCTGACGAGATCGCGGACATCGTCACCGAGCAGGTGGGAAACTCCGCGCTGTTCGCGTCCCGCTTTAGGGAGTGCGCGGCGCGAGCACTGCTGCTGCCGCGGCGCAACCCGGGCAAGCGCGCGCCGCTGTGGCAGCAGCGCCAGCGCGCGGAGCAGCTTCTCGACGTCGCCCGCAACTACCCCTCTTTCCCCATCATCCTGGAGACCGTGCGCGAGTGCGTGCAGGACGTCTACGACCTGCCGGCGCTCACGGAGGTCATGCGGGAGTTGGCGCACCGCCGCATTCGCATCGCGGAGGTCACCACGGAGCAGCCCTCGCCCTTTGCGTCCTCGCTGCTGTTCAACTACACCGGCGCGTTCATGTACGAGGGCGACTCGCCCCTGGCGGAAAAACGCGCGGCGGCCCTGGCGTTGGACCCGGCGCTGCTGGCGAAGCTCTTGGGCACGGTGGAGCTGCGCGAGCTTCTCGACGCCGAAATTATCGCCGAAGTCCACGCCCAGCTCCAGCGCACCACCCCGGAGCGCCAAGCGCGCACCACTGAGGAGGTCGCGGACCTGCTGCGTGTGCTGGGTCCGATTCCCGTCGACGAGCTGGGCGCGCACGCCACGGTGCCGCTTAACGCACTCGATGCGCTGGGCGCGCGGATTATGCGGGTGCGCATCAACGGCCGCGAGCACGTGGCGCAGGCGCTCGATGCGCCGCTGCTTCGCGACGGCCTAGGTATTCCCGTTCCGCCCGGGATCCCGGCCCAGCAGGCCACGGTGACCGACGCGGTGGATCAGTTGGTCAGCCGCTGGGCGCGCACGCGCGGGCCGTTCATCGCGCGCGATGTGCAGGAAGCCTTTGGCCTGTCTGCTGCCGTGGCGCACTCGACGCTGAACGGCCTGAACTCGATTGTGGCCGGGCACTACCGGCAGGGCGTGGAGGAGCAGGAATACTGCGCGGCGGAGGTGCTCAAGGTGATTCGCTCGCGCTCGCTGGCGGCGGCCCGGGCGGCCACGCAGCCGGTCTCACCCGCGACCTTCGGGCGCTTCCTCCCGGAATGGCAGCAGGTGGCGGCCTTAGGCCGTCGTCCTGTGCTGCGCGGGGTGGACGGCGTCTTCGCCGTCATTGAGCAGCTGGCCGGCGTGCGCCTGCCAGCCTCCGCCTGGGAGAGCCTCATCCTGCCTCAGCGAGTGGGGGACTACTCGCCGACGATGCTGGACGAGCTCACCGCCAGCGGCGAAGTCCTCATTGTGGGCGCGGGCAAGGCCGCCTCAAACGACCCCTGGATCATGATGTTGCCTGTGGATTATGCCGCACAGCTCGCCCCGCAGGTCTCGGCAGAAGATGCCGGCCTGTCCATGTTGCAAACCCAGCTGCTGGAAGCATTAAGCGGTGGCGGTAGCTACCTCCTGAGCGATATCCAGCCACAGCTCAGCGGAACCGCCGAGGAGGTCCGCGAGGCTCTCTGGGGCCTGGTCGAAACTGGCCTGGTCAGCCCCGATTCCTTCGCGCCCATCCGCGCGCACCTCGCCGCCGGCGGGCGCGCCGGGCGCGCGGCGTACCGTGCGAAGAGGCGCCCTACCCGCTCCCGCCTGCGCATGGGGCGCACCTCCTTTGCCCAGTCCCAGAACGCCGCGGCCGCGCAGACCGCCCCCGACGTGGTTGGGCGCTGGTCCCTGTCGGTTCCCGCCGCCACGGACGCGACCTCGCGCTCCATCGCGCACGGCGAGGCCTGGCTGGACCGCTACGGCGTGCTCACCCGCGGCTCCGTGGTGGCCGAGGACGTCCTCGGCGGCTTCGCCCTGGCCTACAAGGTCCTCTCTGGCTTCGAGGAATCCGGCAAAGCTATGCGCGGCTACGTCATCGAGGGCTTAGGTGCCGCGCAGTTCTCCACGCCTGCGGTCATCGACCGACTGCGCGGGTTGGCGGATTCGCCGGACGTGACCGGCTGGCCGTCCGGCACCCGCGAGCCGCAGACCTATGTCCTGGCCGCCACGGATCCCGCGAACCCGTACGGTGCGGCGCTGCCGTGGCCGCCTTCCGACGCCTCAGACTCCGCCGCCCGGCCCACCCGTGCCGCCGGCGCTCTGGTCGTGCTCATGGACGGCCTGCCGGTGGCGCACCTGACCCGGGGCGGGAAAACACTCACGACGTTCCTGACCGCACTACCCGAAGGCATCGAGCGCGCCGAGGTCCTCACCGCGGTTCTCACGGGCCTGAACGAACTCGTGGCTTCCGGCAAGCTCAGCAAACTTGTCATCGAGAAGGCCAATGGCCGGTCCATCTTCGACGGCGACCTCGCCGGGGAGCTGCGGGCCCTGGGCGCTGCGCTGACCCCGAAGGGCGTGCGCATCACCGGCTCGGCTGAACCCGCCCGACCGGCCCGCCACGGCGGGCGACGCGCCGCCGACGCGATGGAGGAGCTCTCCTTCGACGACCCCGCCGAACCCGATGATCCGCCTCCCGCGCCCGGCAGCCCCGGTGGGTTCCGCCCGCGCCGCCGCCGGCGCTGAATGAGTTTAAGAACACCCTGCAGCTGCTCGGCGTGAAAAAGATTGAAGACCTCTCGCGCGAGCACGTCGTGACCCCTGGGAGCCAGGGGCGCTGGCATTCGGCGCGGGAAGGACGGCACCGGTAGAGTAGGCACCCGTTTGGTGAGGAGGTTCTACTGTGCCAGAGGGCGATTCCGTCCTGCAGCTGTCGAAGCGGCTGCAGTTCATGGAGGGCCGGCGCGTAACGCGTTCCTCGCTGCGCGTGCCGCGCTATGCCACCGTGCGGTTCGACGGGCTGGTGTGTGAGGAGGTTTGGCCCTATGGCAAGCACCTCTTCATGGACTTCGGCGGCAAGCTCATCCTGCATACCCACCTCAAGATGGAGGGCGAGTGGGCCATCCACTACGCCGGGGACCGCTGGCGCAAGCCGGGGCATAGCGCGCGCGTGGTGCTGCAGGTGGAGAACTCCCCGCGCGATATCGAGCTGGTGGGGCACTGGCTAGGGCACGTGGGCGTGTTTCCCGCGCGCGAGTTTGAGCAGCGCATGGCGCACCTTGGCCCGGACATCCTCGCGCCTGAGTGGTTGGAGGGAGGCTTCGAGGAGGCGGTTAGCCGCATCGAATCGCGCCCCGAACGCAGCATCGGCGCGGCCCTTTTGGACCAGCGCAACGTGGCCGGCTTGGGCAACGAATACAGGGCCGAGATCTGCTTCCTGGCCGGCGTTCATCCAGCAACGCCTGTAGCGCTTGTCGACGTCCCCCAGATCCTCACCATCTCCCGTCGCCTCATCTGGGCCAACCGCGACTCCCCGGTCCGCGTGACCACCGGTGTGAAGAGGGCGGGGGAGACCACCTACGTCTTTGGCCGCAACCGTCAGCGCTGCCGACGCTGCGGCACGCTCATTGAGAAGTCCACGCTGGGCGGCGTGGACGCCGGCGGCGACGACGGTGAGCTGGAGCGCGTCATCTGGTGGTGCCCGCACTGCCAGCCGCGCAGCTAGGCTGGGTGGTATGAAGATCATCTTGAATATCATCTGGCTGGCTACTGGTGGCCTGGCCCTCGCACTGGGCTATTTCCTCCTCGGCATCCTGGCGTGCATCCCCGTCGTGACGATTCCTGCTGGCGTGGCCTCGATGCGCATGGCGAATTTCGCGCTGTGGCCTTTCGGGCGCTCTGTGATTCAGCCGGTGAAGGGCACTGGTGGCATGTCGAGGTTCTCTAATGTTGTCTGGTTCCTCGTGGCCGGCCTCTGGCTGGCTATCGGCCATGTGACCACCGCCGCGGCCCAGGCCGTGACCATCGTGGGGCTCCCAGTGGCGTGGGCAAACCTGAAGATGATTCCGGTGACTTGCTTCCCGTTCGGCCGCAAGATCGTGGATTCTGATCACATCCCCTTCGGCTGGGAGTCGATGATCAAGCTCTAAAGATTTCCTCTCCGGTTGCGGGGTGGTGTGGGGTGCTTTAGTCTCCTTCCCATGGGGGATTTAGAGACCTATTTCTCCTTCCGCTGCTCGGGGATGTCATTGGTGGAGCAAGCGGAAGGAGGCGAAAAGCACCTACGCGCACTCGGCGCTGCACCAGCCGATGCCGCCGAACTCGCACGCCTCGACCACGTCTACTTCGGGTCGACGAAGTTCACCGGGAAACAGCGCACCGCCCGCAACCGCGCCCTGGAACAACACCATGACCTAGCCACCCTCGCACTGATCGAGTCCTATACGGCACGGTTGAAGAATCAGCTGGACGCCTGGAACCTGCGCATCAAACTAGCTGGCACACCCGCCCACAACATCCCCGCCGTAGCGTCGAAAAAGCTCAAGGAGCTTAAGCCCAAGCGTGTGCCCAAGCCTGGGGTGCGCATGACCTACCGCAAAGACGGCCCGCACTCGCTGACGATTACCGATAACCCACTGACCATCACCGAGATGCGCGGGGTCCTAGAATCGCTTGATCCCACCGACTTGTTGAATGCCTCGAAACAGGTCTTCTTTGAAAAATCCCACGGCGGAACCAAACCAGCGGTGCTGACCAGCGTGGTTGTCACCTTGGATAAGCTCGACAAGATTGTTAGCGGCGACGGTGATGACATCGTGCTTGAGCTCACTAATGGCGGCCGGATGACCGGGCGGGAGTTTTTGACCTACAAGTTTGCCGAAATCGGCTACGTCACTCTCATCCACCCCACGATCGGGCCGGTGTGGCTGCACCGTATGAAGCGCTTGGCTGGGTTTGAGCAGCGCATGATGGCTAGTGCTGAGCATCCCACCTGTGCCAGGAAGGGATGTAATAAACCTGCTGATTATGCCCAGGTGCACCACCTCATCCCATGGAAAGCAGGAGGTACCACCGATCCGCCGAATCTGACAATGTTGTGTGTCTATCACAACGGTGTCAACGATGATGACCCGGATAAACCCACCGGGGCAGGCTACGTCTTCCGTCTTCGCGGCGAGGTGGACTACATCCCACCCTGGGGCGAACCAATCACCGCTCAAGTGGCATATCAAGCCGCGCAACGCGGACTCGGACCGCGTGGCGGGTGAACCGCCACCCAGCACAAAGGACACGCACCACCACGCGGACGCCCACAGGGCCTCCGCGGCGTTGGCGATCCCACATGCCGGTTGCGCGTTAAAACGGGTGAACCCCCGACCGTGGGGTCGGGGGAGACGTCGTCAAGCAGTGCTTAACGGTGGCTGCGGTACCAGCCAATCAGAGCATCGGTGGAGGCGTCACCGGAAGCGGCCTCTTCCTTGCCGGAGACAGCCGGTGCGAGGTCGTTAGCCTGCTGCTTGCCCAGCTCCACGCCCCACTGGTCGAAGGAGTTGATGTCCCAGATGATGCCCTCGGTGAACACGATGTGCTCGTAGAGCGCGATGAGTGCGCCGAGAGTCTGCGGGGTGAGCTCCTCTGCCAGGATGGTGGTGGTGGGACGGTTGCCCGGCATCACCTTGTGCGGGACCACGGCCGCGTCCACGCCCTCGGCCGCAATCTCTTCGGCGGTCTTGCCGAAGGCCAGAACCTTGGTCTGCGCGAAGAAGTTACCCATCAGCAGGTCATGCATCGAACCGGTTCCGTCCGAGGTGGGGAAGTCCTCCTTCGGGCGGGCAAAGCCGATGAAGTCCGCCGGGATGAGACGGGTGCCCTGGTGCATGAGCTGGAAGAAGGCGTGCTGGCCGTTGGTGCCCGGCTCGCCCCAGTAAATCTCCCCAGTGCCGGTGGTGACAGCGGTGCCATCGCGGCGCACGGACTTGCCGTTGGACTCCATGGTCAGCTGCTGCAGGTAGGCCGGGAAGCGGCCGAGGTCCTGGGAATAGGGCAGCACCGCGTGGGTCTGGGCGCCGAAGAAGTTGGAGTACCACACGCCCAGCAGGCCCATGAGGACCGGCACGTTCTGCTCCAGCGGGGTGGTGCGGAAGTGCTCATCCATGGCGTGGAAGCCCTCGAGGAAGCGCATGAAGTCCATCGGGCCGATGGTGCACATCAGGGACAGGCCGATAGCGGAATCGACGGAGTAGCGGCCGCCCACCCAGTTCCAGAAGCCGAACATGTTCTGGGTATCGATGCCGAACTCGGCGACCTTCTCCGCGTTGGTGGAAACGGCCACGAAGTGCTTGGCCACGGCGGACTCGTCGCCATCGAACTGGTCAATGAGCCAGCGGCGCGCGGCGTGAGCGTTGGTGAGGGTCTCCTGGGTGGTGAAGGTCTTGGAAGCCACGATGAAGAGGGTGGAGCCGGCATCTAGGCCGTCGAGGGTGGCGGCCATATCGGCCGGGTCGACGTTGGAGACGAACTCCGCGCTGATACCCGCTACCTCGTAGGTGCGCAGGGCCTTGGCGGCCATGGCGGGGCCCAGATCGGAACCGCCGATGCCGATGTTGACCACCTTCTTGATGGTGTGGCCAGTGTGGCCCAGCCACTTGCCGGAGCGCAGAGCGGTGGCGAAGTCACGCATGCGGCCGAGTACCTCGTGGACATCGGCAGCCACGTCCTGCTCGTCGACGCTCAAGTCCTTGTCCACCGGCATGCGCAGCGCAGTGTGCAGGACGGCGCGATCCTCAGTGTTGTTGAGGTGCTCGCCGGCGAACATGGCGTCGCGACGGCCTTCGACGTCAGCTGCGCGGGCGAGGTCAACCAGCTTGGCCACGACGTCTTCATCGATGAGGTTCTTCGACAGGTCCACGTGCAGGCCCGCGGCGTCGAAGGAGTAGTCGGCGGCGCGGGAGGGAGAGTTGGCGAAGAGCTCACGCAGGTTGAGGTCCTTCTTTTCCTCAAAAAGCGAGGTGAGCGCGGCCCACTGCGGCTGTGCGGTGATGTCCATTGCAAAAGCCTTTCTGGCAGGTAGCAGACATGAAACTTACTCTGTCTACCGTAGTCCAGAATGCCGGAGTGCGCGGCGACGGGGCCGGGGAATCTTAGGCGTACAACTGGAGGTTGAACTGCTTCATGGTGTTGCCGATTTCCATGGCGCCTGCCTCGTAGCTATCTGGGTCATCGAGGACATAGGACATCACGCCCACGGCGTAGAGCTCGCCGTTGATATAGGCGTAGACGGGGCCGCCGCTGTCACCTCGGTCGCTGTCGTTGCCGAAGGCAAACAACCCCTGGTCCTCTTGGCGTCCGATGTAGTTGCCGCAGGATACGCCGCGCGTGGAACCCGCGCGGCAGATGGTGGGCTGGTCCAAATCAATCTGGTCCAACGTCATCCAGCCAGCCAGCGGCGCATTGAGGGCCGGGGCAGTGGAGGCCTGGACATCGGGGTTGGAGATTTCGATGAGTGCGATGTCGGCGGAGTTGATCGTGTCCGTGTTGGTATTGCGGGCCTCGAGGACCATTTCACCGATCTTGACCTTGTTCTGTTCTTGGTCCTCGTAATAGAAGACGTCACCTTTGTCGCCGCAGTGCCCGGCGGTGAGAATGAAGAAACGCTGCCCGTCACCGGCGAAGTGGCCCGCCGAGCACCGACCACCGTTGGAGTTGTTGTAGATTGCCACGCCCGGGGTCAGCACGCCGGCGTGCATGAAGTAGTCGGCGGCCTCCGGCTGGGCCAGATCCACCTGGGGCTCGGGGCGCTCGGCCTGCGGGATCTCCGTGGTGTTGTCCCACAGGGAGGAGCTATCGCGCACCTCGTTCGACCCGGCACCGCCACTATCCACACCGCCCTCGGCCCCCGTCGCTGGAGGAAGGGCCAAGGAGGTCGTAGAAATGCTGGTGCCGCCGGAGGAACTGGAACAGGACGCCAGAGAAAACGCAGCGGCCGCGGTGAGAAGAACCGCGGAGACACGAGAGAGAATACGCATAGGCTGAAGACTATCGCACGCCTGCCCAGCGCGCCGGGGTAGTAGGCGGATAAGCGCAGGCCCCGGGGATGGTTCCCCGGGGCATCAGGCGAGCTGGACTAGTTGTAGAGGGAAAGACCGTGCTGGTTCAGCGTGGTTCCTAGCTCCATGGCCAGGTGCATGGAGTCCACCTCTTCGATGTAGGCGGAGTAGACGCCGACGGCGTAATATTTGCCGTCGACAAGCGCGTAGACAGCTCCACCGCTATCGCCCTTAGCGGCGTGGTTGGCAAAGTAGAAGCCGCCGACCTCGCGGTTGATGCCCAGGTAGTTGCCGCAGGAGAAACCCGTGGTCGAGCCGAGGCGGCAGATGGTGGGACGGGTGCGCTCCACTTCCTCGTTGGAGATCCACCCGGCAAGCTCGCCGTCCAGGTTGGGGGAGGAGTTGTACTTCGCGCGCGGGTTGGTGATTTCAATCAGGCCGATGTCGGAGGAGTTCACAAAGCCCTTCACGTTCGTGTTCTCCGTTTCCACTCGCATGGTACCGAAGGTGACGCGGCGGCCGGAATCACTGTTGTAATAAAAGGTGTCACCAGTGTTGCCGCAGTGCCCGGCGGTCACCACGAAGACGTGGCCTTCCTTGCCCGCGATGTGACCGGTGGAGCAGCGCATCCCCGTGCGCTTGTTGTAGATGGCGGTTCCCGGGGCCAGCTGACCGGCGTCCTTAAGACTCGGTGCCAGGCTGGAATCGGAACGGGTGACCACCGGGTCCGGCATTGAGCGCGGGAGCTTGAGCAGCTTCTGCGTTCCGTCCGCGGGGGACGTTGCGGTCTTGTCGGTCGCGGGGGCGCTGGCAAGCGCGTCCGAGTTGAAGCCCGGCACCACGGAGGGGCCGGAGCTAGACAGGAACCCTGCCTGCGGTGCGGAGACTTCACTGACGGTGGCGGCGGGGCCGGCGACGGTAAGTGCTGCAGTCAGCGCCGCAGCGGCGAGGGGAGAGAGAACGTGCGAAAGGAAGCTCATACCTGTGACATTAGGGTGAGAAACCGATGTTTGCCCAGGTAGCTGGATGTTTTGTGCTTCTTTTAAGGGCTGTGGCTGCTAGCTTTAGGAGGCTCTTAGAACCGCGGCCCGGTGGCTAAAATAGTTCAGACTTTGCCACAGGTTCGGTATGCGTGGGGGTAAAACCCCACCCCCTGCGCTCTTAGGTGTTATAGGCAAGACCCACCTAATTCATAGCTTCCGCGCACAGGAAGGGGCTAGCCCAGTTTGCCGCGGCCTAACCGCAGGAGCGCGGAGGCGATGGTGGGACCCTCTTCTCCCAGCTCATCGCGGAATTCGTTGAGGATAGCGATCTCCCGGGTGTGGACCAGGCGGGTGCCGCCGGAACTCATGCGCGTCTTACCTATTGTTCGGGAAACCTCAGTTCGGCGCTTCACCGCGTCCAAAATGACGCGGTCTAGGCGGTTGATCTCTTCGCGGTAGCGCTGAATCTCGGCGTCAGTGAGCGGATCTTCGGAGCCGGAGGGCATGCGGATACCCAGGCCATTGTCCACAACATTGGGGTCCTGGTGCGCGGGGTCTAAGCCCGCGTCTGCGGAGTGTGAAGAGCTCATGCCCTCAAATTCTGCCACCGCGTGCGCCAAAAGAAAATAGCGCTCTGTGGTTGCGGAATGTGGGCTGGTCAGGGGAGGTATGGAGGGAATGTCCGTGGGGGCTAGTAGGTTGGAGTGCATTATGAACAATGACTCTCCTTTTAGCCCCCGTCCGTCTTCTTCCCCGCGCCCTGTCAGTGAGCGCACTACGCCCGCTCCGGCGGGCACCGATCCCCTCCTGGAGGGGCTTAACCCGCAGCAGGAACAGGCGGTGACGCACTCCGGGACGCCACTGCTCATCGTGGCGGGCGCCGGGTCCGGCAAGACTGCCGTGCTGACCAGGCGCATTGCCTTCCTTATGCGCTCTCGCGGGGTGGCGCCGTGGCAGATTCTGGCCATTACCTTTACTAATAAGGCCGCGGCGGAGATGAAGGAGCGCGTGGGCCAGCTTGTTGGCCCGGTGGCGGAGCGGATGTGGGTGTCTACGTTCCACTCCATCTGCGTGCGCATTCTGCGCAACAACGCCCAGCTGGTGCCAGGGCTTAATACCAACTTCACTATCTATGACGGCGATGATGCCCGCCGGTTGCTCACCATGATTGCTAAGGACATGCAGCTGGATTTGAAGAAGTTCTCAGCGCGCGTGCTGGCCAATCAGATTTCTAATCGGAAGAATGAGCTCATTTCGCCGGAGGAGGCTCGCGCGGAGGCGGAGAAGACGAAGAACCCGTTTGAGCTCACAGTGGCGAACGTCTTCGCGGAATACCAGCGCCGCCTGCGGGCGGCCAACGCCGTGGACTTCGATGATCTCATTGGTGAGGTGGTTCGCATCTTCACCCAGCACCCGGAGGTCGTGGACTTTTATCGGCGCCGCTTCAAGCACGTGCTTATCGACGAATACCAGGACACCAACCACGCCCAGTACGCACTTGTCTCCGCCCTCGTGGGTAGGGGAGAGCTGCCGGCGGATGCGCCGGAGCTGTGTGTTGTGGGTGATTCGGACCAATCCATCTACGCTTTCCGTGGCGCGACCATCCGCAACATTCAGGAGTTCGAGCGCGACTATCCGCAGGCGCATACCATTTTGCTGGAGCAGAACTACCGCTCCACGCAGACCATCCTGAATGCCGCGAATGCCGTGATTGCAAAGAACGAGGGGCGGCGCGAGAAGAACCTGTGGACCGCGCACGGCGAGGGCGCAAAGATCGTGGGCTACGTGGCTGACAATGAGCACGATGAGGCCCGCTTTATCGCCTCGGAGATCGATTCGCTGACGGATTCCGGCAGGAATTACTCCGATATTGCGATCATGTACCGCACCAACAACGCCTCCCGCGCGCTGGAGGATATCTTCGTGCGCTCCGGTATTCCTTACAAGGTGGTGGGCGGCACGCGCTTCTATGAGCGCCGCGAGATTAGGGACTTGGTGGCCTACCTGCGCATCATGGATAACCCCGATGACACGGTGAGCCTGCGGCGTATCATCAACGTGCCCAAGCGGGCCATTGGTGACAAGGCCCAGGCGCAGATCGCGTTGCACGCGGAGAACTTGGGTGTGAGCTTCGGGGCGGCGTTGCGGGATGCCGCCGCCGGGAACGTGGCCGGCCTGGGAACGCGCGCGGTCAATGCCGTGTCCAAGTTCAACGAAATGATGGAGGGTGTGCGCGCGCAGGTGCCGGGGATGATCAATGAGGTCACCGGCCAGCCGGACTTGGGGGAGCTGCTCAACGCTGTGCTCGACGCTACCGGCTACCGCGCGGAGCTGGAGAAGTCGAACGACCCGCAGGATGGGTCGCGCTTGGACAACCTCAATGAGCTGGTATCCGTGGCCCGGGAGTTTAGCTCGGATGCGGCCAACCAGATGGCGTTTACCGGCGCCGACGCGGAGGAGAACCCAGAACTAGCAGAAGGTGAGGCTGCGCCCGGTTCGCTGCAGGCCTTCTTGGAGAAGGTGTCGCTGGTGGCGGATGCGGACCAGATCCCGGATAACGAGTCTGGGGTGGTTACGCTCATGACGCTGCACACCGCCAAGGGGCTCGAGTTTCCCGTCGTCTTCCTGACCGGCTGGGAGGACGGGCAGTTCCCGCACATGCGGTCCCTGGGGGATCCCAAGGAGCTGAGTGAGGAGCGTCGTCTGGCCTACGTGGGCATTACCCGTGCACGCGAGCAGCTTTACCTCACGCGCGCCATCCTTCGCTCGTCGTGGGGCAATCCGGTGACGAATCCGGCCAGTCGCTTCCTCGGCGAGGTCCCGGAAGACCTCATCGACTGGCGCCGCGAAGAACCAGATAGCTCGCTGTCGAGCGCGTGGGGTGGAGATGACTCCTACCAGTACGGCCGCACGTATGGCTCCGACTGGTCCGGCTGGGGGTCAAAGTCCCGCGGCGGCTACTCGCAGGGCGCTGCGTCTTCCCCTTCGCAGCGCGCCCGCAAGGCGCCGAAGGCAACCTCCATGCCGAAGAACAACCACCTCAACTTGGTGGTGGGGGACCGTGTCAACCACGCGAAGTACGGGTTAGGCACGGTCATTGAAGCCTCCGGTACCGGCGCGCGGGCGACGGTGACCGTGGACTTCGGCTCGGCGGGCAAGGTGCGGCTGATGCTCATCGGCGGCGTGCCGATGGAAAAGCTCTAGCGCCTGCCCGCCACAGCCGCGGAGCGCTAGACGCTGATGCCGCGCTCTTCAAACCAACCCACCGGGTCGACGGCCTGGCCGCCGCCCGGGTGTACCTCGAAGTGCAGGTGCGGGCCGGTGGAGTGGCCCTCGTTGCCGATGACGGAAATCTGGTCGCCGGCCTTAACCTGGTCGCCGACGTTGACCAAGAGCTGATCACTGGGCATGTGGCCGTAGACGGTGATGGTGCCGTCGTCGTGCTGGATGCGGATCCAGTTGCCAAAGCCCTGTGCTGCCCCGGAGGAGATGACCTCTCCATCCATGACGGCGTAAATAGGCGTGCCGACTGGGTTGGCTACATCGATGCCGTTGTGGAACGAGCCCCAACGCGGGCCAAAGCCAGACGTGAAGGTTCCGGAGGTCGGGAATACCACGGTATTACCGTTCGCATCCTGGCCGCGAGTAGGCGTGAGGCCGGAGTGATCACCCTGCGGGGCGAAGGCCTCGGCGAGACCAGGAATGCTCGAAGGATCGAGGACGATTTCGAAGCCGTCCTGCGTGGTGTTGATCTCTGGGGTGGAGGCCCCGTTGAGAACGCCGGCCGTCGAAACGAGCAGCCCGGAGAATGCTTTGAAGAGGTCGGCCTTGGAGTCTTCCTTGACTTCGATGTCGTCGGTGGTGGGCCCCTGGGAGGACCCATCGGAGACATCCACGCTTGCTGCCGGTTCGGCGGCGAACGCTGGGGTCGTCACGGTGGCGGTGGTGACCGCCACGGCGGCGAGTGCGCTAAGCGTGCGCTTCATAACTTCACGTCCTTAAGTCCTGCTGTAGCTTGCTTGTGCCGACGTATGCGGCAGGCGAGCGATAGGGTGCGGCCATAACAGTCGCGGTGAGCCTCGTGGCCTGCGACACGCCGGTGCGGATGCAGCCAAGTGCCGAGGTTCTGGGGCAACGAGATACAAACTATCCCGAGCTATCACCCCGCGCAATCCGTAAAATTGCAGGTAAATACAGGTATTGTTCGAAAAGTTATCGAACATCCCAGCGTGTTACGCGTGTGAAAGAAGCGAAAAGTGTTACGGGGGTAAAGTGGTGGCTTAGAGAATGGGGGTAGGTTGTGGGGGTGCCTCAATAGCGAACGCCTCGGCCACCATCAGGTGCGCCGAGGCGAAAAGCTCCTTAAGTCAACGACCTGCTTTCGCTGCGATCCCGAGCAGTAAGTGCTGCTCCTTCGCGCGTGTGATTCACGGCAGCGGCAAGTGCAGCAGCCACCAGCGGTACGAGGAGTACGGCGAGGAAGGACCACCAGTCCGGCACAAAGTAATCCTGCCCGCGCAGTGCATAGGGCGGCGGATCAAGGAGGTAGCGCGGGTTATCGGAGAAGACATACGTGCCAATGTGGCCAGCCAGCACACCGAAGAGCATGCTTGCCGTGGCCACCAGCCAGGTCTGCCATGCCGACACCCGTGACATGAGCCCCGGGTCGGCGCCGATGGACTGGAACACGTTGTTCTCCTGGCGCATGCTCGTCGCGGCATTGGCGATGATGAGCGCCAGAACCACCAAGCAGACCACACCCATGCCGAGGGCTGGGTAGAAACGAACATCCTCGACAGGACCTGAGGCCCAGGCAAGGTAGTACTGGGACTGGGAGGCTTGGGCGGCGGCGTCGCTAAGCTCTTCGCGCATCGTGTTATCCGGAACGTCGTTAAAAGCAATAGCGCGCCCCTCATAGAACGGTTCCATTCCCAGGGCCTCGCCTGCCTGCGGGCTGATGAGCACAATGTCACGTGCCATGGTGGGCAAAGCCTCGGCGATGGGGAGGTCGGCAGACCGTGTGTCGCTCTTTGCGGTGGCTGAAGAATCCTCGAATGTGTCCACGGTCACCGTGCCTTCAGTGTGCGTGCCGACATGAGAATTGTGGGCAAGTACGATGCCACCGGCATCGAGTGTGCGGGCAGCGGCCTGGCGGTCCTCTTCGGTATCGAACTGCCACAGGTCTAGCTGCGAGGAATCAGCCTGGATGAGGCGGGTATCAGAGATCATCGAGTTACTGACGAACATCGTCATCATCTCGTGCGCGCACTCCTCGCGCGCTTCCTCCGATTCATCGGTGCGCCGTCCTTGCGAGTCGATGAACACGGCCCTTTCAACCGGAACGGTGATATCAACCTGCTCGCACTCAAAATCAAACTCGGTGCTGAGGTCGTAGACCTCTCGATCTTCTTCCGGCCAGAAGTAACCCCCATGGGACGGGTACGTGTAATAGGGGTGAATGGAGCCTGGGGCGGTGTCGATGACGGCGTCGGCAGCTGCGCGCTCCGCCTCGGTCGATTCCTTCACAGGATCGCCATACGTTTCACTCTGGATGAGCGCCGAGGTCCTCGGCATGATGATCTGCTCTTCGGCACGGTGCTTGGCGTCCGCGGTCATGGTGGACACGCCGAACACTGTTGCCACGAAAGAGACAGCAACAATGGCGATGGCCGTCGGCAACGCATGCATGCTGCGGCGGGTCAGGCTGCGACCTGCAAGGCGGAGCGTCAAAGGCCCGCGTCGGGCAATCTTTGAGCAGAGGAAAACCAGTGCGGGGGCGGAGCCGGCGATGGCGATCATGCCGAAGAGCACAATGAGGGCGGAAAACGTCCTGCCCAGTGGAGTGAAGCTGAGGAGCAATAAGAGCGGCAACGCCACAGGGCCGATGGCCATCCATGGCCGGAAGCGCAGTAGACGGTCGGGAGCGCCGCCCTGAATAGCCGCGGCCAAGGCGCTGCGTTGAGCCAGCCATGCCGGGACGATGGACACCACCACTGATCCCACGACCGCGACGAGCCACGCGATGATGCACTCGGCCCATGGCACGTGGACAGGGAAGTCCGGATAACGTGCAGTCCACGCCGGCCATACGACGCCCAAGCCGAGCACCAAGCCGATTGTGGCGCCTAGGACGCCCATGAAGAAACCGTAGGCCATAACCGCCAGCATGATGTGGCGCGGCATTGCTCCTTGACTGGACATGAGTGCGTAAAGGCGTGTGTTGCGCCCCATGGCGAGCGTGAATACAGGAGCGAGAAGGAAAAGAATGAGGAGGCCCGCGATGATATAGACACTGGCAAAGAACACGAAGAACACGATGGCTTCCAGTGCGTCCCCGGGGCTGGGCGTGTTTTCTTGGGCTGGGAGTGATTCGCTTAGTTCGGGGCCCCACAGGTCGAGTCCTTGCTGCGCGGCGGCGTCTTCCATCTCAGAGGTGAGCTGGACATCGCCGTTGATGGCCCACGTCGTGCTGACAGATGTGTGATCCGGGGGATCTCCTAAGGCAGGGGCGGTGACGAAATCGAAATTATCTGGCCCGATGGCGGCTACGGTGGCGTGGCGCTCGCCGTCGATGGACCGCCCCAGGAACGTCACGGTATCGCCCACCTGGGCATCGAGCTCGCGGGCAGAGCTGCGGGATAGGACGATCTCGTTCGGCCCAAGCCCCAGTTTGTCGACGACCTCCCTGGCCTTCTCCGGTGGATTCTCTGCATCAAACTGCACCAGCCAGGAACTGGTTGACCGGTCGCCTACGAGCACCGACGTGTTGTCGAAGCTGGTGATAGGTGAGACGGTTGTTCCTTCGGGGAGAATCTCAGCCGCGAGCTCGGGAACATCGGCGTTGGTGGTCTCCTTCTGTTCGCTGAGGACCTGGACGCTGCGATCAGGTGACAGAAGGAAAGTATTGAACGTGGAGGATGCCTGGAACAAGGAGAATCCCACCACGAGCGCGACCGGTAAAGCAATGAGGATGACCGCCGCGCACGTGCGCCACGGGTGGCGCCAGAGGTCACGTCGTGTTGGGCGGGTGGCAGCATTAATGGCTGACATGTTAACGCGCCTCCTCACCGGTCAGGCGCCCATCGCGGACCATGACTACGCGGTCGGCCCAGCCGGCGAAACGCGGCTCGTGAGTGACTAGAATTCCGGAAGCACCGGCGTCGATACGCGCACGTAGGACCTTCATGATGTCTTCGCCCGTCGAGGTGTCCAGGGCGCCTGTGGGCTCATCGGCGAGCAGTACCTTACGCGGTCCGATGAGAGCGCGCGCAATGGCCACGCGCTGGGCCTGGCCGCCGGAGATTTCCTCAGGGAAGCGGTCAATGGTGCCATCGAGGCCGACCTCGCTGAGAGCTTCCTCAGCAGCCTCGCGGCACTGCGCAGGCGACAGGCCATCCAGCTCAAGAGGCAAAGAGACGTTCTCGCCGACGGTCAGGGAAGACACCAGATTGAAGTGTTGAAACACGAGGCCCAGGTGACGGCGGCGAGCGATAGCGGCCTTGGCTTTGGAAAGTTCGGAGGCATCGGCGCCGTCGAGAAGCACGCGTCCCGATGTCGGAGGCTGAAGCAAGCCCGCGACGTTGAGCAGCGTGGACTTGCCGGAGCCAGAAGGTCCCATGACGGCCACTAACTCGCCTGGGTGCAGTTGGAGGTTGACGGAATCCAGGGCAGTGACCTGGCGAGCTCCGCTGCCGAAGACGCAGGTAATGTTGTCCAGCTCGAGCGGGAAAGGACGGTGCTCAGATGCGGGCATGGAATCGGGGGTCATCGCGGATCCTCCTCGGTTGTGGTGGTTGGGTTTGCTAGGGATTCCACGCGGTCAAGCCAGCGTGAGAGAGATTCCAGGTCGAAGATGTGGCGCTCTACGGCCAGGCGCTGGGCGCTGCGTTCGGCTGGCAGCTCGGTGGCGCGCTGGTTAAGTTGGCGCAGCTGGCGCAGGGTGGCGAAGCGTTGGGCGTCGAGGACAGTGATGACGTCGACATCGGAACGCTGGGCGGCCAGGGTGACTTTTAGGACAAGCTCGTCGCGCTCGATCGCGGGCTTGTGTGCGGGGCTTGTCCACCAGGCTTCAAGTTCCTCGCGCCCGGCGTCGGTAATGGCATAGCTTGTGGCGCGGCGCCCAGTGGGGCCGGTAAGTTCCCCGGCGTTGGCGATGAGCCCATCGCGCTCCAGGCGGCTCAGTGTCTGGGCAACCTGGCCCATGTTGAGCGGCCAGAGCTCGTCGAAGGAGTCGGCGAACCGTTGCTTAATGTGGCTGGCGGTGGCGGGGCCGTCACTGAGCAGCGCGAGCACGGAATGCTTGGTGGACATGGTCACCTCCCGGCGGGGAGAAAGGAAGGAAGTCAGAATGGTGCATACCGGGTAAGTTACCCGGTAACCTTTGGGGTAGTCAACGGCTTGCAGGGGGAGTCGGGGGGTGGTGAGGTTACGCGAAAGGCGGCGCAGAACCGAAGCTCTGCGCCGCCTTTCGCGGGTTAAGAAGGTGCTAAAGAATAGTGCGTTTAGACGTTGATGCCGCGCTCTGCCAGCCACGGCACCGGGTCGACGGCACCGTCGCCAGTCGGGTGAATCTCGAAGTGCAGGTGGGAGCCGGTGGAAAAGCCCAAGGACCCCATGCCGGCAATCTTCTGGCCGGCGTGGACGCGTTCGCCCACGGCGACGTCGAGAGTCTGCATGTGGCCGTACACGCTCATGGCGCCGTCATCGTGCTTGATGCGGATCCACTGACCGTAGCCGGAGGCCGGGCCGGAATCGATGACGGTGCCGTCCATGACGGCGAGGATCGGGGTGCCCGGGGTGTTCGCGATGTCGATGCCGGAGTGGAAAGAGCCCCAGCGCGGGCTGAAGCCGGAAGTGAAGGCACCTTCGGCCGGGCGGGCGACGGAGGGGGCGCGGTTGGCCTCGTCGGCGGCAGCGCGTGCGTCGGCAGCCTGAATGGCCTTGTCCAGCTGCGCGTTCAGGTCAGTAACCGGCTTGGCTTCCGCGATGGCGAGGATCTGCGGGGCCGCGTCCTCGATGGCGGTCTGAGCGTCCTTGATGGGGTCGACATCGGCCTTCAAGGCGTAGTCAACCGACTGGGCTTTGGTCTCGCCCGCGTTGTCAGACTGGATGGTGCCAGCAGTGGCACCGCCTACGCCGGCGGAGGATACGGCGCCCGCGGCGATGGTGACGACCGCTAGGCGCCCCTTTGCCGTCTGCGAGGTGGTGATCTTGCGGTGGCGTGCTGCGCTCCGCTGAGTCTTGCTTCGCATTACTCTTCTTCCATCTTCATTCACCATCGTCCACACCGGATGAAGTGTTACGTTCTCGCCCGGTTGGTTATCCGATTGTGACCTTCTTGTTACCAACGAGATGTAACAGTAGCGTCTCAGAAATGGTTGAGCAAGCCAGATTGCAGTTTTTCTTTGCGATGTGCTGCAAATCCTAGCAAAGACGGTACTACTGGGTATTTCTGTGAACTGTGTTATTTCTGCGCCGATAGACTGCAAGCGACTTTGGCGAAAGCTGAGAGATTGAATTCTCAAGCTAAGAATTTTCCTGTGTGGCGGGGCTTATCTGCACCTTTTCAGGCGGGTGCTCGCCGCGCCACCCTCGTCCTACTGGCACCGCGTGGCAAAGTGGACGCCGATGAATAAGAACAGGAGCCCTCAGTCACGGTCGTCGTCGCGGCCCCGCGCTCAGGTGCGGGGGCATGGAGAACGCGTCGGGCACGCCGACCGGAGCGCGCCGGCTGCCCGCCGCGAGCGCCGAGATTCCGCCCAAAGGATTAAAGGAGCGGAGACCGCCCGGGCGCAAGCGCGTCGCGCATCAGGTCCGACCACGCCACTCGGCCGCCTGCGTCGAATGAGTGCGGTCGTCGCCGTGCCCAACCTGGTGGTCGTGCTGGGCATTCTCGTCGTGGCGCTGGCAGCGCTTTTGCTCTCCAGCTCTCCCATGGCCTGGTTGCCCACCGTTGTCGGCGAAGCCTGGATGGTGTTTAACCTGGCACCAATTCGTGCCGGGGGCATCGACCTGGGCATTGTCCCGGCGCTGCCCGCACTTCTGCTGGTGTGGCTGGTGGGCCGCCGCGTGCGCGCGGCGGTGAAAGACAAAGTCAGCATCAACGACCTGCTGGTTCTAGCAGCTTGTGTGTTCGCCGTTCCCTTCATCCTTACTTCTATTGCCTGGTTCATGTTGTGGGACGCGGGCAAGGTTTATGACGTGGCCCCACCGGGATACCTGTCGGTTCTACCGCGAATGCTGCTCTTGCATGCCGCGGCGCTGGTCTACGGAATGGGCACGCGCTTGTGGAAAGCCCTGGCCAAGCGCAGCGGGGTACCGCGCGTGCTGGTCGACGCCGCCCGGATCGGCTTCAACTACTTGGGCGCCCTGTGTGCGGTGGGCCTTGTGCTCACCCTGATCCTGTGGGTTGCCGGCTGGTCGCGTCAGTCGGAGATGCTGGCCAGCTACCCGCACCTCGATGCCCTGGGCACTATTGGCTTGGTGCTTATCAGCCTGTGCTACCTGCCCAACGCGGCGGTGTCTGCGGCTGCCGTGCTGAGCGGTTCGGAGTTGCACGTGGGGCCGGATACCAGCGTCAGCCTCTTTAGCGGGCACATGACCCCGCTGCCGCCGCTGCCGCTGATGGCGGCCATTCCGTCTTCGGTGAGCCCGTGGGCCATCGCGCTGTTCGTGGTGCCCGGACTGGCGGCGGTATATGTCTTTGCGCGTCAGCGTTCCCGGGTGACCTTCACCGTGGCTGCCGTGGCAACCGTGGCGTGCACGCTGGCCGCGCTTGTCGTGGTGTTTGCGGCCTCTGGCGAGCTGGGAATCTACGGCTACACCGGACCCGAGCTCCTTAGCGCAGTGGGACTTATCGCCCTGTGGTGCTTGGTGGCCGGTGCTGGGTTCGCCGCGGCCAACGCGCTCACGGCTTGGCGTGCGCGCCGCGCGGCGGCAATGGAAGAGGATGAAGAGGAATCTGAACCAGCCGACGCGAGCGCTCACGAGCCTGAGCCGGCGGCGGCCGTGCCCGCTTCCGAGGCCGACGCTGCTGAGGTTATCGACGCCGAGACTGACGACGCCGAAAGTGACGACGCCGAAACTGACCACGCAGAAGACGACGCAGAAATCGTTGAGCCTCACGCTGACGGCACTGACGGCACTGAAGGCACTGAAGACGCTGACGAGGCTGTCGACGCCGATGAGGCTTCAGAAGGGGAGACCGCGGCGGCTGCGGTGCCGGTGTCCCACATGGTGGCTGCCGAAGTCGATACTGATGCTGACTCAGAAGACGACACTGCTGCCGGCACTGATGCCGACACCGAAGACGAAGAAGAAGCGTCCGAAAAGGTGCCGGAGAGCGAAGAAAAAGACACGTAAATTCCGCGCGGCGGTGCTCACCGGCTAGGCTGTAGCGCGTGACTACACCGCACCAGCCCTCCGCTTCTGCCCGCCTGAACGTCGTGGTCCTCGTTTCCGGGACCGGTTCTTTGCTCCAGGCCATCCTCGATGGCCAGGATGAGAACTACCGCGTGGTGAAGGTTGTGGCGGATGTGCCGTGTATGGGGGTGGAACGCGCGGCGTCGGCAAGCATTGCCACCGAAGTGGTGGAGATGGGTGCTGACCGCGCCGAATGGAACCAACGTCTGGTTGCTGCAGTTACTGCTGCGCAGCCAGACGTTGTTGTTTCTGCGGGCTTCATGAAGATTCTGGGACAGGACTTCCTGGACCGCTTCGAAGGTCGCACCATCAACACGCATCCGGCCCTGCTGCCCGCCTTCAAGGGCGCGCACGGTGTGCGCGATGCGCTGGCCTACGGTGCCAAAGTCACAGGCTCCACCGTCCACTTTGTGGATGCCGGCGTGGATACCGGCTCCATCATTGCCCAAGAACCCGTGCGAATCCTGGCTGAGGACGACGAAGCCAGCCTGCACGAGCGCATCAAAGTGGTCGAAAGAGAACTCATTGTCGCAGTCCTGCGCGCCACCCGCGTGCAGGGTACAGCACTTAGCATCCAGCTCTAACAACCTCAGGAAGGCTTAACGTCCCCACACCATGAGCGAAGACCGTAAGAATATCAAGCGCGCCCTGATTAGCGTCTACGACAAGACCGGTTTGGAGGACCTTGCCCGGGCCCTCGATACGGCTGGCGTGGAGATTGTCTCCACCGGTTCCACCGCGAAGAAGATTGCGGACTTGGGCATTGAGGTCACCCCGGTAGAAAAGCTCACCGGCTTCCCGGAGTGCCTCGAGGGTCGCGTGAAGACCCTGCACCCGCGCGTGCATGCGGGCATCCTGGCGGATACCCGCAAGGAAGATCACCTCAACCAGCTTGCTGAGCTGGAGGTCGAGCCCTTCCAGCTCGTCGTCGTGAACCTGTACCCGTTCCGTGAGACGGTTGCCTCCGGTGCGGACTTCGACGGCTGCGTGGAGCAGATCGACATCGGCGGCCCGTCCATGGTGCGCGCGGCTGCGAAGAACCACCCGTCTGTGGCAGTCGTCGTGGATCCGTCCCGCTACGGCGATGTGGCTGAGGCCGTGGCCAACGGTGGTTTCACCCTGGAGGAGCGCCGTGGCTTGGCTCGTGATGCCTTCCTGCACACTGCAGATTATGACGCCGCTGTCTCCTCTTGGTTTGTGGAGCAGCTCAGCGAGGGCGAGGTGACCACTCCGCTGCGCTATGGCGAGAACTCTCACCAGTCCGCGACCGTGACCCGCATCGGTACTACCGGTCTGGCCAACGCGACGCAGTTCAACGGCAAGGAAATGAGCTACAACAACTACCAGGATGCCGACGCCGCGTGGCGTGCCGCCTGGGACCATGAGCGCCCGTGTGTAGCGATTATCAAGCACGCCAACCCATGCGGCATCGCGGTGTCGGAGGACTCCATTGCGGCTGCCCACCGCGCGGCACACGCCTGCGACCCGATGTCCGCCTTCGGCGGCGTCATCGCCGTGAACCGCGAGGTCACCGTGGAGATGGCCGAGCAGGTCAAGGAGATCTTCACCGAGGTCATTGTGGCTCCCTCCTACGAGGAGGGCGCCATTGAGGTGCTCAAGGCCAAGAAGAACCTGCGCGTGCTGCAGGCAGAGCACGAAGCACCGGAGGAGGAAGTTAAATTCATCTCCGGCGGCATGCTCACCCAGGAGCCGGATACCTACCAGGCCGAGGGCGATAACCCTGCCAACTGGACGCTGGCTGCCGGCGAGGCCCTGAACGAGTCTGACCTGGCACAGCTCGAGTTCGCCTGGCGCGCTGTACGCGCGGTGAAGTCCAACGCCATTCTGCTGGCCAAGGACAACGCCACCGTGGGCGTGGGCATGGGTCAGGTCAACCGCGTGGATTCGGCCAAGCTCGCCGTCGAGCGCGCGAACACGCTGGCCGACGGCGCCAACCGCACCGAGGGCTCCTTCGCCGCCTCCGACGCCTTCTTCCCGTTCGCCGATGGCCTCGAGGTGCTCCTCGACGCCGGAGTTAAGGCCGTGGTTCAGCCGGGTGGCTCCATCCGTGACGAAGAGGTCATCGAGGCCGCCAACAAGGCAGGCGTGACCATGTACTTCACCGGTACCCGCCACTTCTTCCACTAAGGCTTGAGTCCAGCTTAAGAAAGAAGCCTAAAAAGGCCGCCCTGCGCACTGCGCAAGGCGGCCTTTTTAGGTGCTGGATGGCTGTATCCGGGGCCCGATGGGTGGGCTAAGACGCAGGGCCTAGAGCACGTGGAGGGAGGCCACGGCGAAGCCAGAGTCCTCCACGGGATTGCCGTCGGAGTCCTTGTACGTGAAGGTAAAGCTCAAATCAGTGTGGCCGTTGATATCGATGGGCATCTTCAGCGCCTCGTCAGCGCTGACCTCGAAGGTGTTGAGCTCTTCGCCGTCAGGGGTGTTGATGTTGACCGTGGCGGTCTGGGCGTCCTGATTTACGCGGTCATCCACGAAGCCATAGACGGCAATGAGCTGGCTGGCGTCGTCGGTCAGCTTTACCTCGGCAACGTTGGTGCTGCCGCCCTGAGATACGTAGGAATCAGGGAACTCAATTCCGGAAATGGTGACGGTATCGGCCTGCAGATCCGTATCGATGCTGCCGTGCAGGGGCAGCGGTGAGCCCTCAACTGTGGTTGTGGACTGTTGCGCCGACGAGGCAGACGAGTCCGACGCAGAGCCCGAGCCCGAGGAATCGCGTCCCCAGATAAACCAGGCGCCCACGCCCAGAACGATGGCGAGGACCACCAGGATGGCCAGAAGGGCGCCGATTGCCGCGCTGAAGCGGCCCCTGCCTTTCGCCGGTGTAGCGGTAGGGCCCTGCTGCGGGCGGCCCGCAGCAGGGTTAGGAGGCGGCGGTGTCGGCTGGCCGCCGGGCTGCGCCGGTGCGCCACCAAACGCGGGCCGGGAGTTCGCACCACCCGGACGCGCGCCGAACGGCGGCTGGTTACCCGCGCCACCGAACTGCGCACCGCCGCCCACGCCAGACGACGGGCCCGGAGAACCAAACCCGGAGGAGGGGGAACCAAACCCGGACGGGTTGCCGCGATTGTTCGAAGAGGAGCCCGACGGGCCGGAAGGAAACGTCATGAGAGAAAGAACACCTTTCCGCAAGTGAGGGTCTGTCCCTAACAACTTAAACCCAAAACCCACCCGCGTGTGCACCACAGCAGAAAATAAGGGGCATTCCCCGCGCGATGGCGGTGGCTTAGGGAGCACACGACGGCGCGCAGTATCTTGGTAGTACAGACAAGGCCACAGCGAACATGGAGGATTCGGTGACTGATCCATTCCACAACCAAGGATTTGGCTCGCCCCGCCCGCAAGGATGGGGCGACAACGCCGCGCCGCGCAATCAGGAGACCCACCCTGAGACCGCGGACTTTGAGGCAGCGCCGCCCACCCAGCAGCGTCCCAACAGCTACGCGAATAGCGAGCCTCAGCATTCCAATCCCTTTGCCGGCAACGGCGGCCAGGCCCTACAGCCGGAGTATGGCCAGCCCTCCGGGCAGCAGCCCGGCGGCGCCTACCCCTCCGGCTACGCGCAGAGCGCGCCGTCGGGTGAGGGCCCGGGTAACGGCGGCAAGGCGGTGCTCATCGGCGTGCTGATCCTCGCCGTGCTCTTGGTCATCGCGGCGCTGGCCTACATCCTCTTCTTCAAGAACTCTGGCACCGATGAGGCAGCGCCCGCCCAGACGAGCACCGCGGCGGAGGCAACCGGCCAAGCCCAGGATTCGGCCGCTGCCACCACCGAGGAGGCCACCGCGTCCTCGGAGGAACCGGCCACGACCTCCACGGCGAAGAAGCGCCCGGAGCACCCGCAGCTGCCCAACGGCGCGGTGCCGGTCAACGACGCCGCACGCAACAACGAGCCGGCCGGAAACTTCAACAGCGTCTACCGCGACTCCGCCCTGACCACGGCGCCGTTTGCGGAGGTCGTGCGTGATGAATACGTCAAGCACTACCTAGAGACCCGGGAGCTCAACGCCACCATCGACGCCTATAGTCCGATCACAGGAATCACCTACACGATGACCTGTGCGGATAACGGGGAATTCGTTACCTGCAAGGGCGGCAACAACGCGATTGTGTACATCCTCTAATGCGCTCTCTGCCGAATTCGCCGCGGGCGAAGAAGCACACAACCGTTGTCGCTGTCGCTGCCGCCGCGGTGCTGCTGAGCGCGTGCACCATCGGTGATGTCTCTGCGCCGGAGCCGGCATCTGACTCGGAGGCCGCCGGTCCGGAGCCCACGCTTTCGGTCGGCTCCTCTGCCGCACCGACCGCCCACACAACGCATCCGGAGGACACCCCAGTGAGCACCGCACGCACGCCCCAGGAAGCCATTGAGGCCATCGTGGCCGACAACCCAGGCACCGGGATAGCGGTAGCGGGTGGAGGCGAGGTCGTTAGCGCGGGCGTTACACAGCCCGTAGCGGCGTGGTCGACGGCGAAGGTGCCGCTGGCCATCGCCGCGGAGCGCGCCGGGGTGGCGGACCCTGAGGTCGTATCGCGGGCCATTACCTTCTCCGATAACGCGGCCGCCGATACGCTGTGGACTAGCCTCGGGGGCGGCCAGCAGGCGGCACAGGCAACCCAAGCCATCATCGGAACGGCTACGGTTCCGGCCACGCCGCCGCGCGAAGGTTTTAGCGCATTTGGCCAAACCCAGTGGTCGGTGGCAGACCAGGCGGAGTTTGCGGCCTCCCTGGGGTGCCTCGACGGCGCCGAGCCCGTCCTGGCCGCTATGGGAGTGGCCGATCCCGCGCAGGCCTACGGCCTGAGCACCCTCGAAGGCGCGCTGAAGAAGGGCGGCTGGGGTCCCGGCACCGACGGAAGCTACGAGGCTCGGCAGATGGGGCTGGTCACCTTGAGCGGTAAGACCGTTGCCGTGGCCATCTACGCCAAGGCTCCCACAGGAGACTACGGTCAAGCACAACAGATGCTCACGCGGCTTGCCCAGCAGCTGGCGGCTGCCGACGTCACCTGGCCCGAGGCCGACTGTCAACAGGCGGCGGTGTAGGCCGCCGCCTTCTGACGCGCCCGGCTAGTTGCTCCAATGGACATCGAACGTGCCGGCGTCGCCGTCGATGTCATAGTCGTTTCCGCGGATGCTGAGAATCAGGCCGGAGGAATTTCCGTTCTCCGGGTTGAGCACGTCGACGCTAAACGTGTCACCACCGCCCTTCGCCGGGCCAAAAGCGGCACCCTTGGGCCAGACCCCGCGGTAGTACAGTCCGCCCGCCTTGTCGCAGATGACGATATACGCCTGAGGATCACTGTCAGACTTGGCAGCGAAGACCATGTCCTCGTCGTTCTGGCAGCGGGCACCAGGCTGGCCGGACCAACCGCTGGCTGCAAGTCCCGCCGGACGATCGTCCGAGTCCTGCGACTGAGTGCGGGTGGAGGTCTTCTTCGCAGGAGAAGAACGAGTCGTCGGCGGCTGCGGGGACGGGTTCTGCACAGCGCTCTCTGCCGGAGGCGTCGGACCGGAAGCCTCGGTGTCCGGAGACTGCGAAGCTGCGCCCTGCGCCGCGGAGTTGCCGGCGTTCTCGGGAGCGGAGGTCGGGGTGAAGCTCTTCGCCACGGCAGCGCCGCTATCAGCGCCGCCCGGCTGATTCTGGCTGGCGGAGCGGGCGTCGTTCCAGATGACCACTCCGGCAATAACGAGCGCGAGGAGGATGGCTATGGCACACACGACCGGGACGAGGCTGCGTTGACGGGGTTGACGGGGTTGATTCGCAGGATTGGGTACAGGAGCTGCCGACGCCGGGGTGGGGGTAGGCGGCGTCGGCGTTGGTGGCTCGGAGAAAGGGTTAGTACCAAATCCTGGGGTGGTCATAGAATCCTTGGAAATCAGCGTGAGAACAACACGTAGCATAACGGGTGTTGCCCGCGGGGCTGGAACCGCGGGGGATTACCCTCCATTCGGGGGAAGAGGGGCCGGGGGATCCTTGTCACACGCTGCGCTTATGGTGCAATGGTGCAGTGACTAATTCCTATTTCGCCGAGTGGCTAACCCAACACAAGCGCTGCACAGACGTGTATCTGCTGGGTGAAGGCGGTATGGGACAGGTCTTTCACGCCACCGAGCCGGACTTGGCGCGCGAGGACGCCGTGAAGTTTTTGCTGGAAGGCGTTGGCGATGAGGCGTCGACCGCCCGGTTCAACAATGAGATGCGAGCGCTGACCAAGATTGGGCAGCACCCCGGAGTGGTGAAACTCTATTCCAAGGACACCACGCCGCAGGGCGATGCGGCAATGTTCATGGAGTACG
Organism: Corynebacterium tardum; assembly: GCF_046717785.1. NCBI lineage: Bacteria > Bacillati > Actinomycetota > Actinomycetes > Mycobacteriales > Corynebacteriaceae > Corynebacterium > Corynebacterium tardum. The sequence continues at coordinate 910,268 of NZ_CP177104.1, forward strand.
TCGATGGCGGAACTCTGGCCCAGGCCATCCGGAACCGCGCCGAGACGCGCACCGGTTTCTCGATGGCGGAAGTGGTCTACTACCTTCGGCCCATTGCCGCGGCGCTGGACTACATGCACCATGAGCTAAGCCCGGGGTGGGTCCACCGCGACCTCAAACCGGCTAACGTGCTTCTGCGCCGCAACCCCGGCTCCTTGGCGCCGGCGGTACTCAGTGACTTCGGCATCAGTATCCAAGAGGGCCAATCGCGCATGACCAAGATTGGCCATATCGTGGGCACCGAGAAGTATGCCGCCCCGGAGAACAACGGCCAAGCGTATGGCGACGACGACTTATCGGCGCGGGCGGACGACTATTCCTTGGCGCTTATCGCGTTTGAGATGCTTACGCTGCATCATCTCAAGGACACGATGCCGCGCAGCGAGTGGTGGGGAACGCGGCGCGTGCCGGACCTGACCAGCGATGCCTTTGCAGCGTTCCTCGAGCCGGGGACTGCTCGCGTTGCCGGGCAGGTGCACCAGGTGATGGACAAAGCCCTCGATAGCGTGCCTATGCGGCGTTTTCCCAAGGCGATGGACTTCATCGACGCGCTAGAGCGCAGCGCTCAGGTGGGCAGCGGTGAGGCGTCGGCAAGCGCGGCTACTGCAGAGCATGCGCCGGCCCCGCAGTTCCAGTACGCTGCGAATCCGTTTCACCTCAACTCCGCGCAGCGCCCTGCCTACCACCCACAGAATGTTCAGTACGACGGCGCGGTGACACCGTCTGGGAATGCTGTGTCCTTTGCCGCCTCGCCCGGTGCTCAGAGCAGTCCCGTAAAGAAGGACAGCACCAACGCGCTGATCATCGCCATCACCGTCGTGGTCATCATCCTCATCGCGTTGGTGACGTGGGCCATAGTGGCGTAGGGGCGGCCTAGACCGCACCGAGCGCTGGCCTAGCGCGGCGCAGAACGCTGCAGCCGCTACACTGTGTGTAGTTTCCGGTATGGCCTTTCGCCATGCCTGCCGCGCAATTCGGAGGTGTCCCGCACATGAGCCAGCACGAATCCCGTCCCCAGCCAGGGCAGCACACAGGGCCGAGGCTGCGCATTGATGACCTGATTGGTGGCGTGCGGATCATCGCTCCGGGAGAGGAAATCGTCGTCGGGCGTGCCGGTGACTTCCGCGTCGGCGAGGACGACTTGTCACTGCATCGCCAGCTTTTCCAGCTCTGGTACAGCGGCCAGGGCTGGATGATCACTAACATGGGGCGCCACATTCCGCTGCGCATTGACCTGCGCGGGGTCAGCGGGTTTTCCCGCATCGACCTCGGCCCGCGCGCGGTAGCTGCTGTGCCGCCGGGGCCGTCGCGCATCACGTTCGAGACCCCCGAATGCCCCTATGAGCTTTACCTCGACGTCGAAAACGCCCACAACGCCCGCCGCACCCAGCGCACGTATGAATTCGATGAGGATGAGCGCACCCGCACCCGCCACGTCCCCAACGACGAGCAGGAGGAGCTGTTGCGCCAGCTAGCCAGCTACCTGCGCAAGCCCGGCGCCACCGACGCGGACATTCCTTCTGTCCGGGAGGTCGCCGAGGCCCTGGGCTGGACGGAGAAGAAGACGAACCAGAAGATGGATCGCTTGGTCGAAAGCCTCAAGGCTGATGGGGAGAAGGTGTACAAGCCTTATAAGACCTACCTCGCGCACTACGCGCTGCAGCGACTGCGCTAGGACTTCTTCGGCGCTTTCTTCCGCGCCGCGGCGGCTGCGGCGGCGGAGGAGATGGAATCATTGCGATTCTTGAGCAGCTCCAGCGTCTTCGCCTCCGCATCGGCAGGAGGGGTGGAGCCGAGGACGGCCAAGGCGGCGTCCGCCAACATGGCGGACTGCTCAGGCACCCGCTGCGAGGCATCGAACGGGGCGGTGCCGTCGTTGGGGCGCATCTCGATCACGGAGAGCGCGATGTGGAACGGCAGCTCAATGCGCGGGTCTTCCGCACCCACGATGCCGGCGGCGGCGGAGCGGAAGTGCTCCCGCAGCTTGTCGCGCTGCGCGTGGAACTCACCAAACTCCGGGGAATTAGCCACCGGGAGCTGGTACAGGCGGCCGACGTTCCACGCTGAGGTGAGCAGCAGGCGTGACTCTGCGGCCACGAGGGACCACAGGCGCTGGGCGGAATCCGCGTCGGAGGCGGCAAGCTCTTCTGCCAGCTCCAAGGAGGGCTCAATCGTGGCGTTGAGCAGCGTGAGGAAGATGTCCGTCTTCGAGGGGAAGTGGTAATACAGGGAGGCCTGGCGGATACCTACAGCGTCCGCGATCTGGTGCGTGGACGTGGTAGCAAAACCCTGGGTGGTAAAAAGCTCCGAGGATGCGTCCAGGATCTCCTCACGCGCGGTGTTTCCGCGGCGGCGCGGACTGTTCTTGCGCGGCCTGCCTACCGTACCTGCCATGCGGCGAACTCCCTTCGACGAGGATCAGACAACAACTATTTTCAACTCCGCTATCGTACTCCGCGGGGTGCAAAGAATTTAATTCGGTCCCGTACGCGCTCTTAGCTCCTACCGACCACACTACCGTGCCGGGCCACAATCGATTCGACAGCAGCGGAGACGGTACGGCACGCCGAGCCGTAGGCGGTGCGATCCAGCGGAGCGAGGTCCGCCAGGGTGACGCTGTGCTTGTCGACGCCATCGTGCCACCGCCCCAGCTCTAGCGCCACACCCGTGCCCCACGCCAGCGTGAGGCCCTCGGCTTCACCGGTAGTGAGCAGCTCGCGCTCTACGCCGATGGCCAGGCGGTCCGGGGTGGGGCGGGGCGCCGGCGCAGCCCACCGCGCGAGAGCAGCCACCGGTGCCAGCAGCGATGGGCGCACCGCGACCCGTGCGGTGCGGTCCGGTAGACCATCGACCAACTGCAGCGGGGCCGGGCGCTTGGCCAGGGCGTCCGCATAGAGCTCGTCCTCACCACCAGTACCCAGCGGAAGTCCCGCGTCGGCGCGCGTGGCGGCAGTCTCCTCGACGGCCGCGCAGCGCAGTCCGGCGTCAGTAATCACGCTTAACAGCTGTTCGTCGTGGCCTAGTCACGTGATGCGCATGGAAGGCAGCAGGTCGCCGCGGGCAGCCGGGCCGGTGAGGCGGACAGAGCTAGACAGCCCTGGCGAGCGCACCACGTCCGTGACAATCCGTGAAAACCACGCGGCCAACTCCACACCGTCAGCGCGGTGCTCGGTGGCGTTGCGGATAAGTGACTGGGCCTCCTCCAGTACTCCCCGGGCATGGGCAGGGGAGTGGCAGCGGGCGGCTAGCTCGCTTAAGTCAGTCAGTGACTCGTGCAGCGACATGAAAGTGGTGCCCCTTCTATCGAGCGGATCGTTCTAGCCCTTCAATCTAGCACTGGATGTTAGCTGGCCAGAACAGATTTGCTGGTGTGAAAACGACAACCGCCGCCTTGCCTCCACGGTGAGCGGAGGAAGGCGGCGGTTGGGAAGCTCTTTTGTCCTGTCCTAGTGAGTCACGAGTACAGCGGCAAAAGTGCGCTGTTGAAACCAGCTAGTGTTTAGCGGGACGTGAACGGCAGGAGAGCCATTTCGCGAGCGTTCTTGACGGCAGTAGCAACCTGGCGCTGCTGCTGCGGGGTCAGACCGGTGACGCGACGGGAGCGGATCTTGCCACGATCGGAGATGAAAAGACGCAGGGTCTTCACCTCCTTGTAGTCGACCTTCTCAATGCCTTCGGCCTTGAGCGGGTTCTTCTTCGGGCGGCGGGTCTGCTCCATACGGAACTTCTTGTGGTTATTACGCTTGACAGCCATTGTGTGGTTACCCCTTTACCAGCTGGACTTGCGAACGCCCGGCAGCTCACCACGGTGAGCCATGCCGCGCATACGGACACGGGACAGACCGAACTTGCGGAGGTAACCGCGCGGGCGGCCATCAGCTGCATCGCGGTTACGGACGCGGACGCGGGCGGCGTCGCGCGGCTGACGGTTCAGCTCGAACTGCGCGTCGAGGCGCTCGTCGTCCGGCGTGTTCGGGTTCTTGATGATTGCCTTGAGCTCAGCGCGACGCTCCGCGTAGCGGGCGACGATTTCCTTGCGCTGCTCGTTCTTGGCGATCTTAGACTTCTTAGCCATAAATTATCGCTCCTCGCGGAATTCGACGTGCTTGCGGACAATCGGATCGAACTTCTTCAGAGTGATGCGATCCGGGTTGTTGCGCTTGTTCTTACGGGTCACGTAGGTGTAGCCGGTGCCCGCAGTGGACTTCAGTTTGATGATTGGACGGATGTCATTACGTGCCATCTTTAGATCTTCTCCCCACGTGCGCGAATCTTGGCCACAACGGACTCGATGCCGTCACGGTCGATGATCTTCATGCCCTTGGTGGAAACATTCAGGGTGATGGTACGGCCCTCAGAGGGCAGGTAGTACCGACGACGCTGCACGTTGGGGTTCCAACGGCGCGAGGTGCGGCGGTGCGAGTGCGAGACCTGCTTGCCGAATTCCGGCTTGCGGCCCGTTACCTGGCAAATAGCCGACATGGGTCTTCTTTCTCCTAGCCGCCCACATCGAAAGCGACTAACGGAGTGCCTATATCCGCGGTGAGGCGCGGCGCTCTAAAAAGTGAGGTTGAGCAGGAGGCATATATCCGTTGAACACCAGTTGATGGGGCGTAAAACGATTACTTTGACAACAGCAAGGGGAAATCTTACATGCCAGCTGGCGCAGAACCTAATCGCTGCCTCGCATCCCCCGAGTCGGCGCGATAAAGGGATAGGGAAGCGGTTGCGGGACGGGGATTTAGCTTTTTAGCCGTAGACCTGTAGGATATCTCAAGTTGTCGGCTTAAGCCGCACAGTTTGTAAGCATTGAGACCCAACTCGGGCACGATCCACACCCAAGGCGTGTGGAACCGACCCGAAGTTCAACCCTGAGGGAATCGACATATGAAGAAAGATATCCACCCGGATTACCACCCGGTGGTCTTCAAGGACGCCGGTACCGGCCACTCCTTCCTGACCAAGTCCACCGCCACCTCCGAGCGCACCGTTGAGTGGGAAGACGGCAACGAGTACCCGCTCATCGTCGTCGACGTGACCGCTGAGTCCCACCCGTTCTGGACCGGTGCACAGCGCGTCATGGATACCGCCGGCCGCGTTGAGAAGTTCAACCAGCGCTTCGGCGCAATGGCCCGCCGCAAGAAGAAGAACGCGTAAGGAGGATAGGAAAAGATGGCAACTCCTAAGTTTAAGAAGTCCCGCGCGAACACCCACTCTCGCCGTTCCCAGTGGAAGGCAGACAACGCTGCCCTCCAGGAAGTCACCATCGACGGCCAGACCGTGCGCATCCCGCGCCGCCTGGTCAAGGCTGCCAAGCTCGGCCTCGTCGACGTGGAGCAGTTCTAAGCCCATTGTGCCCGCTGTGGCTTAACGCGGCTTAACGCTTTCATACAGAGCGCAACCCCGGAATCGTCCCGTGTAATGGCGGACTTTCCGGGGTTGTTGTCGTTTTATACTTATGTATTTTCCTAAAAGTGCTTCGTGAATACAGTGGTAGTGCCGTGAGGGGGGAATTTAAGGGGGCAAAATCTTACGTGAAACTTCGTGAAAATGCCCTGAATAAGCCATAATTGACACCATGAAGATTCTAGTCGTGGATGACGAGCAAGCTGTACGCGAATCCCTCCGCCGATCCCTCAAGTTCAATGGCTACGACGTCGCGCTAGCTGCTGATGGTGTCCAAGCGGTCGAGGCCGTACACAGTGACAACCCAGAGCTGCTCATCCTCGACGTGATGATGCCCAACATGGACGGCCTCGAAGTGTGCCGTACCTTGCGCAGCGAGGGATGGGACCGTCCCATCCTCGTCCTCACCGCGCGCGATGGAGTCTCGGACCGCGTGGCCGGCTTGGACGCCGGTGCGGATGACTACCTGCCCAAGCCCTTTGCGCTCGAGGAGCTGCTCGCTCGCGTGCGCTCCCTCGTCCGGCGTGCCGCTGCTGATTCCATCGGCGCCAAGCCTCCGGCAGAGACCCAGCTGAGCTTCGAGGACCTCAAGCTCGACGCCGATACGCGTGAGGTTACCCGCGGTACCCGCCAGATTTCCTTGACGCGTACCGAGTTTGCCCTGCTGCACCTGCTGATGAAGAACCCACGCAAGGTGCTGTCCCGCAACACCATCCTCGAGGAGGTGTGGGGCTACGATTTCCCCACCTCGGGCAACGCCCTCGAGGTGTACATCGGTTACCTGCGTAAGAAGACCGAGGAAGACGGCGAGTCTCGCCTTATTCACACCGTGCGTGGCGTGGGCTACGTGCTGAGGGAGGCCACCGCGTGATTTTGCGAAGGCCCGTGCCTGGCGCGGTGCCTTCTGAAGCCGAGGAGGCGGCCCCCGGGCTCGCCCTCTCCTCCCGCCGCCGCGGGTTCGCTTCACGGGCGCCGTTGCGCTGGCGCTTGTCCTTAGTCACGGGCGCCGTCGTGGCGATTTCCGTGGCGCTTATGACGCTGGTGACCTATTGGTTGGTTGCTGCGTCCATGACAGCGAGCGTGGACAAGCAGATGGAGCAACAGGCCGATCTGCTGATTCACCAGGCGCAGGATCCAGTGTTCATGCAGAACATTGATCAGGAGATCGCGTCCTTCAAGCTGTATAACCCTTCCACGCGGGTTTCTATCTCCCCGCCGGAAGGAATGTTCACCTACGGTGACGCGCTGCCGGTGGGCGGAGACTTCAAGCGTGACGGTGACACCACCGAGACCTCGATCCGCACGGTGAGCGGCGAGCGCGTGGTGGCCAAGCGTCAGGACGACGGGGCCGTGGTGGTCCTAGCCAAAGTGCTTTCCTCCACCGAAGACCTGATTTCTGCGGTGGGTTCCGTGCTGCTGATTATCGTGGCCTTCGGCGTGCTGCTCGCCATCTTCGCCGGCATGGTGGTGTCCAAGACGGGTATGCAGCCCATCGCCCGCCTGAAGCGCGCGGCGGACTACGTGACCCAGACCAATGACCTGCGCCCCATCGAGGTAGAGAACAACGACGAGATGGCGCAGCTGACCGTCTCCTTCAACCGAATGCTCTCTGCCTTGCAGCACGCGCGGGTGCAGCAATCGCAGTTCGTCGCGGACGCCGGCCACGAGCTGAAAACGCCGCTGACGTCGATGCGCACGAACATTGAGCTGCTCATGATGCTCAATAAGTCTGGCGGCGGTTTCGGCATTAGCGCCGAGGACCGGCACGATCTTGAGGAAGACGTGATGGCGCAGATGTCTGAGTTGTCGACCCTCATCGGTGACCTCGTTGACTTGGCGCGCGAAGACGCCACGGAGAAGGAACCGGAGCCGGTGGAGCTCCACGAGGTGCTGGAGAATTCCCTCAACCGCGCCCGGCGGCGCCGCCCGGACGTGGACTTCCGCGTGCGGTTTATTCCGTGGGAGTTGGACGGCGACCCGTTTGCGCTGGGCCGCGCCACGCTGAATCTCATGGATAACGCGGCGAAGTGGTCGCCGTCGACAGGCACGGTGCGTGTGTCCATGCGCCAGGTGGCCCCGGACAAGGTGTGCCTGCGCGTGGATGATTCTGGTCCGGGCATCGCTCCGGAGGAGCGCGAGAAGGTCTTCGAGCGCTTCTACCGTTCTGCGGAGGCTCGCTCGATGCCGGGCTCTGGCTTGGGCCTGGCCATTGTTAAGGCGGTGGTGGAGCGCCATAAAGGTGACATCACCATCAAGGAATCGGCCGATGGCGGTACCCGCATGGAGGTCATCCTGCCAGGCAAGCCGGGCGAGGGTGAGGCCATGGTTGACGGGTTGGAGGAACAGCCCAATGATTTCGATAACTATGAGCAAAAGGACCGCGGAGCCATCTTCGCCGAGCGGTGGTTCAACCAGGGTTAAGCAGGCGGCGTGACGCGTGTGCTTGGCGACGTTAAGCTGGCTAACACCCCAGGTCACTCCATACAGGAAACGTTCAGCTTTTCCTAGCACACTTGCAGTGGAGTAACAGACGCGCGTCAGCACGATGGTGCAGACTAAGAGGCATGAACATGAGGAACTCGAACATGGATAACCCGCAGGGCAACGGCGCACACAACGCAGCTCGCAATGAAGCTCAGAATGCGGCCCACAATGCAGCTGGGAACTCTGTGGGACACAACGGTGCCACCTCGTCGAATGGATGGAACCAACCGCGCTCCGACACCAGCGCAGGTCAGTCACACAGCCAGCAGGCTGGTCAGGTGCCTTACGCAGGGCACACCCCCTATTCCGGCCAGCAGCCGTACGCCGGCCAGGTGCCGGGTAACCAGGGGCGCGCCACCGGCTTCGGTGGCCAGCCGGTACCCGGCCAGCACACCCAGGGGCAGCAGACGCGGGAAATTCCGGCGTATGCAGGGCAGCCCTACACCGGGCCTCACGGTGCGCAGGGCCTGCAGGCCCGGATTGCGGAGGAGCCCAAGAAGAAGCGCTCCGTAGGACTGGGCACTGCCTTCATGATGCTGGTTGGTGCCGTCGCTGCCGGTGGTGTCACAGGTGCCGTCGTGGGGGCTGCGGCCAACGACAATGATTCCACGGCCACGGTCAACGAGGTCCTGCAGAATCAGCCGGTGGCCAACAGCACGGGCAAGGAACCGGCGGATGGCTCGGTCGAGGCAGTGGCGGCAAAGGTGCTGCCTGCAGTGGTGTCCATCTATAACCTCAACCCCAGCGGCGGGGCAGAGGGCTCCGGCTCTGTCATTTCGCCCGACGGCTACGTGCTGACTAACCACCACGTGGTCGCCGGTGCGGACCACGGCGGCCACCTTGAGGTGACCATGAACGATGGCTCCCGCCACACCGCCACGTTTGTGGCCTCCGATGCCACGACAGACGTTGCCGTGATCAAGATCGACGACGTGAAGGATCTGCCGTACCTGCAGTTTGGTGACTCCGACGCTGCGACGGTGGGACAGCAGGTCGTCGCCGTGGGCTCCCCGCTGGGCCTGAACGCGACGGTGACCTCCGGTATCGTCTCGGCGAAGAACCGCCCAGTGCGCGCCTCCCAGGAGGGAGGCGAGTCCTCGCTGATCGACGCTATCCAGACCGACGCCGCGGTCAACCCCGGTAACTCGGGTGGCCCGCTGGTGGATATGGACGGCAACATCGTGGGCATGAACTCGATGATTGCGTCGCTGGCAAGCAGCGTGAGTGGTGAAGGCGGCTCCATTGGCTTGGGCTTTGCCATCCCCTCCAACTTTGCCAAGCGCATGGCCGATGAGCTCATCAACAACGGTGAGGTCAAGCATCCCACCTTGGGCGTGAAGGTGCGCGCGCAGAGCGACGTCTACGGCGCGCAAATCGTGGAGGTCGAACCCGATAGCCCGGCGGACAAGGCAGGACTGAAGTCCGGAGACGTGGTCACCCGCGTTAACGATCGCCTCATCGAGAGCTCGGACTCCCTCATCGCGGCCACCCGTTCCCAGGAGTTCGGCGCGAAGGTCACGCTGGAGGTCAAGCGCGAGGATAGCGATGAGACTCGTCAGGTAGAGGTAACGCTGGCAAGCGAGTAAGTTAACAGTCAGCCGGCGGTGTCGCGTACACCGCACTAAGGGGCGCCCTGTGGGGCGCCCACTCAATTCAGAGAGCACGACACAGGCACCGACACCTTCCACCCACTAAGGAGACCTCCCGTGGCAGAGAACAACGACGCGACCAAGCTGCTGGGGCGTGATGCCTCGCACGAGCTGGATAACGTCACCGAGCCCGATGATGCATTTCTCATTGCGAGCGAGCAGGAGCAAAGCGTTCAAGCGCCGCGCCGCGCGCTGGTTGTTATCGTGACGGACCATCCGGATGACTCTGCGCAGGATACTTCCCGCCTGGCGGGTGAGCTGCTCACAGAGGCGGACTTTACTGTCGACGGTGCTGTCATTGTGAAGTCGAAGAAGTCCAAGATTCGCCAGGCCATCGAGACCGGCGTGGTCGGCGGCGTCGATCTTGTCCTCACCATTGGCGGTACCGGAGTGGGCCCGCGAGATAAGACCCCGGAGGCCACGCGGGCAGTGCTGGATCAGATGGTTCCGGGAGTGGCGCAGGCGCTGCGCTCTTCCGGGCAGGCCTGCGGCGCGGTCGATGCGTGCACGTCGCGCGGCATCTCGGGCGTTTCCGGCTCCACGGTGATCGTCAACGTGGCGTCGTCGCGTGCAGCCGTGCGCGATGGCATGGCCACGCTGACCCCGCTGGTTCATCACCTCGTCGATCAGCTGCAGAAGACCAGCGTCTAATGCCGCAGGAACACCGTCCGGGGCGGGGGCCGCGACAGCGCCGCCGCGCTACCCGGACCTCCACCGCGGAGAACTACGACCGCAGCTTCGACACCCCCACGGGCCCAGGTGCTGCGGGAGTATTCGCCGGGCAAGGTCGTAGCGGGGATGACGAGATGCGCTCCGTCGTCTTTGACGACGCCGACGTGGCGTCAGCTGCCGCGGCGGGCGAGGACGACCCGACCGGGGAGGCCTTTTACCGCGAAAATATTCCTCCGCACTTCGGAACGACGCAGTAGCGTCTCTCCAATAGCGTCATTACAAACGCCACTAAGCGTCACCATAGGAAAAGCCGCATGTCCCACGTGGGGAGCATGCGGCTTGTTATATATGCAGTGCCGGCGGGGGCTTACTTCGCGGTCGGCGGGGTGGTGCCGGTTCCGGTGGAGCCAGCCTCAGTGCTGCTGGTGCTGGTGCCGGTGCCGGCGGTGGTGCCGTTCTGAGCTGCGAGCAGGTCACGGATGTCGGACAGCAGCTGCTCGGTGGTCGGCGCCGGCTCCTCTGGGTCCACACCTTGGCGGCGCTTGGCGCGCTCGGTCAGCGCGTTGATCGGGGCAACGATGCCGAAGTACACAACGGCAGCGATGATCAGGAAGTTGATGGCGGCGGTGATGACTGCGCCGAAGTCTAGGAAGGTGTCCGGGCTATCGGTGATAGCGAAGCCTAGGCGGCCCACGTCGGCCGAGCCTACAGAGTTAATCAGCGGCCGAATGAGGTGGTCGGTCACTGCGGTGACGATGGCGGTGAATGCGGAACCGATGATGACAGCGACGGCCAGCTCGATGACGTTGCCGCGCATGATGAAGTCTTTAAAGCCCTTGAGCATAGGTATCCCTTTTCTGACTAGGTGAAAACTCGTGAAAGTGGTGAAAACACTGTGGAGACGAACCGCGCGGGGGCGCTGCTGCGCAGGCCGCGATAAGGGAGCCGTGCTGCACCCAGAATCCGTGCGGTCAGCACATAGAGTAGTACGCACAAGTTGGCGTCACCAACATGTGCCGAGCGTGCGGGCTAGCCAGAGGCGCGGTCGCCGACGATGACGACGGTAAGAGGTCGGGCCAGGGAAGCCGCCGCCACTGTCTCTGCTGCCTGCGCAGGTAACGCTACGAGCAGTGTGGTGCGCCGGCCGCTGTCCTCTGCCGCACCTACCGACACCACGCGCGCTCCAGTAGCGATGGTGGAAGCTGCTGCATCGAAGACCGCGCCGTTAGCGTCAACGTCAGTCACCGGAGCAGGCGCGGGGCCGGGGCCGGCGTCGCCGGCGACGATGTTGACGGTATCTCCATGGTGTAGGTTGCCGGCGATCTCCGGCTCCGCCAGTGTGATGGGGATAAGGTGTGCTTCCTCCATCCCAAAGTTGGCGACCAAGTCGGCGCTGAGCAATCGCGTGGTGGTGAGGATTTCTCCGGCCCCGGCGGAGGCCACGAGCACGCGGCCGACGGCTTGTTCGGGATTGCTGCCCAGGGCCGTGGCGGGCAGTGCGGAGGAGGGGATGCGGGCCACGGAGACGTCGCCCAGCACCAGCTCTTGCCCCGCCGCCACGTCGCGCGCCAGCACCACCGTGCGGGGCTGCTCCTGGGCGGCCGTCACCGCGCTGATCGCTGCAGCCAGCAACAAGAGTAAAGCCACCATGCGCCGCACAAGGACGCTGCGCCGGTGGCCCGGGGTGCGCAGGACGGAAAGCAGGTTCATGTCCTTCTTAGACTGCACCCAGGGCGACACGGTTCCCGGCCCGCAGCGATTGGACTTTAGAACCAGCGCAATTCCTGCTCCGTGAGGACGCCGTCCACGGGCCGGTCGTGGTCATCGAAGGGGACCGCACGCACCTCGGAGGAGTGCACGAGGGCGACTACCGGTGGGCATCCCGCCGGCAGGGGGTCAAGCGCACGATCGTAGTAACCCGCGCCCTTGCCTAGGCGCATGCCGCTGCTGCTGACGGCGAGGGCGGGGGCGAGGATGAGGTCGAGCTCTGCCAGAAGTGCGCTGGGGTGGCGTTCTCCGACCGGTTCCGCAATGCCCAGCGCACCGGGCACCATGTTCTCGGCGCCGGTATACCGCGTCCACGTTAGCTCCCCTGCGTCACCGGAAAGGGGCAGGTAGACCTCGCTGCACAGGGCGGCGACGGTGTCGACAAACTGCGGACCGCCGGGCTCGCTGCCCAAAGGAGAATAGGCGGCCACCCGCATGCTCGGGGTGAGGAGCTCGCGCACTCCCTGGCACCACGCCGCATTGTCGGCGGCGCGCTGCTCCGGGCTGCGGCTGCGGCGGGCGCTGGTTAACTCTTTCCTTACAGCGTCCTTGGCGGAAGTTGTCATGGATATAAATCATAGATGCACCGCGTAGCGCACCGCAGGAGTGCGGAGGCCGCATTGTAGACTGGCCTTTATGGCTATTGCACACGAGGATTCCCAATCCGGAATCACTACGGTTGTTGTCCCCGCTGCTGGCTTGGGTACCCGTTTCCTGCCAGCCACCAAAACCGTGCCGAAAGAACTGCTCCCCGTTGTGGACACGCCGGGTATTGAGCTCATTGCGGAAGAGGCCGCATCTGTGGGCGCTCGGCGCCTAGCAGTCATCACCGCCCCGAATAAGCAGGAAGTGATGCGCCACTTCGAGGCCTTCCCGGAGCTGGTGGAAACCCTGGATGCGCGTGGCAAAGACGAGCAGGTGGCAAAGGTCAAGCGCGCCGGGCAGCTCATTCACCCCATTTCCGTGCCGCAGGAAAAGCCGTTGGGCTTGGGCCACGCTGTGGGCCTGGCGGAATCCGTGCTGGAGGAGGACGAGGAGTTCTTCGCCGTTATGCTGCCGGATGACATTGTGCTTCCCGCTACGGTGATGGGGGAGATGGCACGCGTGCGCGCCGCACTGGGCGGCAGCGTGCTCTGCGCCTTTGAGGTCTCCCGCGAGGAGACTTTCAACTACGGCGTCTTTGACGTGGAGGACACCAATGTTCCGTGCGTGAAGAAGGTCGTGGGCATGGTGGAGAAGCCGGATCCGGAGGATGCGCCGTCGAACCTCGTGGCCACGGGACGCTACCTGCTGGACCGCAAGATTTTTGACGCGCTGGGCCGCATCAAGCCCGGCAAGGGCGGGGAGCTGCAGCTTACCGATGCCATCGAGTTGCTCATCCAGGAGGGCCACCCGGTGCACGTGGTGGTTCACCAGGGCAAGCGTCACGACCTGGGTAACCCGGGCGGCTACATCCCGGCCAATGTGGACTTTGGCCTGCACGATAAAACGTATGGTCCGGCGCTGTACAAGGCGCTCAAGCACATTTTGAGTGAGTATGAGGCAGAGAAGGGCCTGACGGACAGCTAGACTCGAGGGAAGATTTCCACGCTCCGATAGATCCCAGAAGAAAGGGCAGGCGGTTCATGCGTTCGGTCGATGACCAGCTGGCGTTCATTCTTGATGCGGCGGTGACTCCGGAACCCGTGCGCATCGCAATTGCGAACGCGCTGGGGCTCAAGTGCGCCGAGGAAGTGCAGGCCAACCAGCCGCTGCCGGGATTTCCCCAAGCGGCCATTGATGGCTACGCGGTGCGTGCCGTGGACGTGGGCGGCGAGAAAGCATTGAAGGCGCGTCCCCGGCCAGCCGGTGATGCCGACGATGCCACTGCAGAGCAGGAATCGGCAGAAGTCGAGCGTTCCCTTCCAGTGGTGGGCGAGGTTCCAGCAGGTTCCCGTCAGCCGCTGCGCCTGCAGCCCAAGCAGGCGGTGCGTGTGTACACCGGGGCGCCGCTGCCGACGCTTGCCGACGCCGTCTTGCCCCTCGAATGGTCCGACCGCGGACGCAAGCGCGTCACCTCGCACCGTCCGGTGCGCTCGGGTGACTTCGTCCGCCGCGTGGGCGACGACATTCAGCCGGGCGATGTGGCGGTGTCGTCCGGAACAATCCTGGGGCCTGCACAAATTGGCCTGCTCGCCGCCGTGGGCCGCTCCAAGGTGCTGGCCTATCCGCGCCCGCGCGTGACCATTGTCTCCTACGGCAAGGAGCTCGTGGACATTGACCGGGAGCCGGGATTGGGGCAGGTCTTTGACGTGAACTCCTATTCCTTGGCTGCCGCGGCGAAGGAGGCCGGCGCGGATGTGCACCGCGTGGGTATTGCCGCCGGCGAGCCGCGCCGCGTGCGCGAGGCGTTGGAGACCTACCTGTCCCGCAGCGAAGTCCTCGTCATCTCCGGCGCGGTAGGCGGCGCCGGCGCTGAGGAGTTGCGCGCTGTCCTCGATGAGCTGGGAGATGTTGATACGTCCCGCGTGGCCATGCACCCGGGTTCTGTCCAGGGCTTTGGCTTGCTGGGGGAGGAGCGTATCCCCACCTTCTTGCTGCCCTCGAATCCGGTGTCCGCGCTGGTCATCTTCGAGGTGTTTGTGCGGCCGCTTATCCGCGTGTCTTTGGGCAAGCGTAAGGGGCAGCGCCGCGTCGTGCGCGCCCGCGTGCTCAACCACATGGAGTCTCGTCCCGGGCGCCGCGGGTTTATCCGTGCCCGCTTGATGCGGGATGCGGAGACCGCCGACTATTTGGTGGAGGGCCTCGGCGGCGCAGCCGGTGCGCCGGCCCACTTGCTCGCCGGCCTGGCGGAGGCAAACGCCATGATCCGGATCCCGGAGGACGTAACTGAGATCCGCCCCGGTGACGTGGTTGACGTCCTGTTCTTGACCCAGCGCACCTAGGGCTATGCTCGATCCTTTTGGTACCGCCGCAGGGCGGATGGCGCACCCTGCCGTGGGGGAGGTGAATCCGGATCACCCGGGTTGGCCGGAGGCGACGCCGGCGGTGCGGCTGAGCCCCTCCGACGTTTTCCCGCGCGGTGCCCAGGTGCGCCTGCGCCCACTGATGCGCCGTGATGGCGAGGCGTGGCGCACCCAGCGGCGCGCCGACCGTGACTTTCTCAAGCCCGTGGAGCCTACCTTGCCGACCTCCTGGGAGGAGGCGCATAACCAGACCGCCTGGTGGAATCACCTCATGTACCTGCGGGAATCTGCCCGCGCCGGCACGGTAGTGCCCCTCGTTATTGAGGTGCAGGGCCGCTTTGCTGGGCAGCTAACCCTGGGAAATATCCAGCACGGCGGTGTCAGCGAATGCTGGGTGGGCTACTGGGTGCATTCCGCAGTCCACGGCGCCGGTGTGGCCACCGCTGCGTGCGCCCTAGGCGTTGACCATGCCTTCCACCGAGTGGGTCTGCACCGAGTGACGGCAACCTACCTGCCCGATAACCCGGCCTCCGGCAAGGTGCTGCACAGCAACGGCTTCCGGGATGAAGGGTTTCTGCGGCGCAACCTTCACATCGACGGCGCCTGGCGGGATCATCACTTCTTGGCTCTTAACCGCGAAGATTTTGCGTCCGGGGCGGTGGAGCGCCTGCGCGCCGCAGGGCGCGTGGACTAACCTTCGACCGACTCCACTCCGAGGTCGAATCAGCCCCCAGCGCGTCCGCGCGCTTGAGGGCTACTACCTCTGCTTTCACATGAGTCACAACCTTGTAATTTTCGGCCTGGTTGGCCCCATGCCGGCCCCGCGGAGCGATAGGGTGGTGGACGAGCTTTAGCTATATTCCGCCCCTTTTTCCCTTCGTCGACACTTGTGAAAGTGGGAATCCCTCTCATGATGACTACCGTCCCCATCATCCTCGTCATCGTCGTGTGGCTGTTCATCCTGGCTCCGATGCTGCTGCGTTCTCAGCGCCCGATGAGCCACACCGGTGAAGCCTTCGAGGAGACCCGCGTTCTCTTTGAGGGCGATTCGGGAGAGGTAGCTGGTCGCCGCAAGCCACGCCTGGGCAAGGGCGATGTGCGCGCGCGGAGCAACCGCGCGGCGGAGGCGGAGGAGAACTACGAGCTCGTCTCCGCAGATGAGGTGGACAGCGATGCCGCGAAGGCGGCCCGAAATTCCGACGGGGCCCAGGCGGGTGCCGAGGAGACCATCGAGGGCGAGCTGGTGACGAGTGGTGATGTCGACACCACCAACACCACCAACGATGCTGACGGCGCAGACGGCGCAGCCGGCGCGGATAGCAAATCCTCGGGGGCGGAGAAGAGCCGCACCGTGGGGGCACCTCAAGCAGAGCGCGTGAAGCCCATCGCGGCAGCCACGGCACATGACGCCGCTGATGACGCGGACGACGAGGACGAGGATGACCTCATTGTTGATGACGAGCCCACGCAGCTTGTCGACGGCGCGGATGCGGAAACTGCCGATTCTGCGGCGGCGGGTGATGTCGACGCCGTCGACGCGGAGGTGTTCACCATCCCGGCTGGTGCCACCGTGGCGGAGGACGCCTACGATCTCGACGACTCTTACACCTCCCCGGTCGATTTGATGTACCCGGGTGCAGTGGACGCGGAAGAGGAGAAGGCCGGCGCCGAGAACGAGGCCGACGACGCTGCCGCTTCGACTGCGGAAGGCTCCGCGGTACCGGTGAGCGCTGATAGCGCGGACGAGGACTCCACGCGCGATGTCGATAGCGCGGAGAACACCGAGCTTTCTGCGGAAGAGGTTGCTTTCGCGCAGCGCCGCTTGGGCCGCGGTGGCTGGGATCCGGTCAAGGAGAAGGAGGCGTCTGCTACCCGGTACCAGCGCCGCCAGCGCACCCTGATCGGTCTCGCGGTGGCTGTGGTGGCCACTGTGGCCCTGGGCATCGTCGTCGGTGGCTGGACCTGGTGGTTGGCCGCCATCGCGGGTGTTATCACCGTGGTCTACCTGGTTGCCTTGCGCGCACAGGTGCGCCGCGAGCAGGAGTTGCTGCGCCAGCGCGTCTATCACCTGCGCCGCGCCCGTCTGGGCGTGCGTCACGCGGACAACCCGGCGGAGACTCTGCCTCGTAACCTGCGCCGCCCGGGTGCCCTGGTGCTGGAGATCGACGATGAAAGCCCGGACTTCGACTACCTGCCCGTGCACGACGGCGATGACACCGACGGCGGCTTCGACGGGCCGCATGCCTCCTCGCGCCAGCGCCGCGATGACCTCGCAGCACGCCGCGTGGGCTAGTTCTCCCAGACCCCGGAGCAGCCGCGCCGGTGTGAGCCCACCAGGTGCGTATCGATCATGCCAATGGCTTCCATGAGGGAGAAGCACGTCACCGGCCCGACGAACTTGAAGCCGGCCTTCTTTAGCGCCTTGGACATGTCCACGGCCTCATCCGTGTACTTGGGAATGTCCTCGAGTTTTTCCGGCGCAAGTGTCTGCTCCGGCAGGAAGCTCCAAATAAACTCGTCCAACCCGCCCTCTTCGCGCAACGCAACGGTGGCCCGCGCGTTGGCGAGCGTGGCGGTGATCTTGAGCCGGTTGCGGATGATATCCGGGTTGGCCATGAGCCGTTCTACTTCCTCCTCCCCAAAGCTGGCGACGAGGTCGGCGTCAAAGCCGGCAAACGCCGCGCGGAAAGCCTCACGCTTGCGCAACACCGTGGCCCAGCTCAGCCCGGACTGGAATCCCTCGAGGCAGATGCGCTCCAGGAGCGCGGACTCTTCGTGGACAGGCATGCCCCACTCGGTGTCGTAGTACTCCTGCATCAGGGGTGAGGTCACCGCCCAAGCGGGCCGCCCGCGTCCCTCGGCGTCAAAGACCAATCCGGTCTCGTCGCTCATCTGTGTCTCCTCTCTGTGGTGCGGTGAGTCTGGTGTTGCATTGACGTGGTGAGTTTCGTGCGTGAGTGTCATGGACTTTTAGACTGTGCAACGTGTGCCCAGGTTCCCAAATGGTGTGGAAGTCTCACTAGCGGGGTGGGCGCTTTGGTTTCTACGGGGTGGCGCGTATCGCGGACTCGTGGTCGAGGAGGAAGCGTTTGGCCTCACTCCCGCCGCGGTAGGAGCCGATGGTTCCGTCGGCGCGCACGACGCGGTGGCACGGCACCACAATCGGCAGCGGATTGGTGGCGCATGCGCTTCCTGCCGCGCGCACCGCGCCGGCGCTGCCGGCCGCCCGGGCCAGCTGCGCATAGGTCCACCGCTCACCGAACGGAATGGTGGAGAGCGCGCGTTGGGCCCGGGCGCGGAAGGGAAGCGGTGAGGCAGTGGGGAGGTCGAGCTTCAGTGAGAAGCTGGTTCGTTGTCCCGCAAAGTATTCGGTGATCTGCCGGGCGGCGTCGGCCAGCGCTGGGCTTGGCTCCATCGCCGATAAATCGGGTGACTCGGTGCTGAAGTACACGTTGGTGAGGCCCGTGGAGCTGCCCACGAGGGTAAGCCGGCCCAGCGGGGATTCCACTGGCATCCACGTCTGCATGGTGCGAGAGTCCTTTCGTTCGCGCGTGGGCATCCAGGGTAGTCTATGAACCATGAATAACCCCGCCGTACGTGATGCCGCCCTGTTCATTTTTCGGGCTGTGCTGGGCACCATCTTCGTCGCGCACGGTGTGGACAAGATGTTTTTCGCCGGCATGGAAGAGACCACCGGACAGTTCTCTGCAATGGGTATCCCGCAGCCCCAGCTGTCGGCGTATTTGGCGGCGATCTCGGAGATGCTGGGCGGCGCCGCACTAGTCGTGGGGCTGCTCACCACCTTCGTGGCGGGCGCATTGGCCTTGCTGATGGCCTGCGCGCTGTACTTCGTGCACTTGGGCCACGGGCTGTTTGCCGCCGATGGCGGATTTGAATACCCCCTCGTCCTGATTGCGGGATTGCTCATGATCGTGGTGTTCGGCTCCGGCCGCGCCAGCGTCGATGGGGTGTTGAGCCGTGCTGACGCATGAGCAGGTCCAGGCGGCGATTTCCGCGCAGCTCGACGGTGAAGAGCCGCAGCTTGCGCCTGATGTAATTGAGGCGCACATCGCGCACTGTGCCGAGTGCGCCGCATTTCGGGACAAGGCGGCGGCCTTGTCCCGCTCCCTGAACTTCGTGGAACCAGACGGCGGAATGGCTCCGCCGAAGGATCTGTCTGACATCATTCTGGCCGGCGTAGAGCCGGAGTGGCAGCGCGCCTCGAGTGCCCGGCAGGCTTCGCTCACGCTGGCGCGCATCGCGCTGGGGCTGCTGGCTCTCGTGTTCGCAGTGTGGGCCGTGGTGGTCGTGGTGAGCGCCTCCGGACTGGCAACGACCGGCACGGAGGGCACCCTGGCTGCCGACGCCGACCCGGAGCGAGCCCGCTTGCTCATGGAGGCCGCCGCCTTGCGTTTTGCCTTGGCCAGCGGCCTGGGCTTCGCCGCGTGGCGGCCGGCGTCCGCCCCCGGTCTCATGCCGGTGGCCTGCACCATGTTCGCGTTCCTGTGCGGCTTTACCATGCGAGATTTCGCCCTGGGCACCGCCAGCGCCGGTCAGGTCTACATCTTGGTAGCCACCGGGCTGGCTACCGCGGCGCTGGGCTGGGCCTGGGCCGCCGACCGCGGGTTTGTGCCGCGCGAGGTCTTCCGGGGGCTAAGCGCCAACCCGCGCTAAGCCGCGGGCTGGGCGTAATCCTGGTTCACCGCCTGCTAGCGCCAGGAGGGCAGCCACATGAGGGACTGGTACCACGATTCCGGAATGGCATAGCCGTAGAGAATCGGGGAGAAGTAGATAAACATCGCCACCACCAGCGCGACGTAGCAGACCGCCACCACGGTGCCGACCGGGACCGAACCGCCGTAGAGGGAGCGGAAAAAGCCCCACTGCAGCTTGTGCCCGCGGCCGATCATCTGCCCCAGCGCCAAGGAAATTAAGACGATGACGAAGGGGATGAAAGCGGTGGCGTAGAAGAAGTACATCTGGCGGTCAAAGACTGTAAGCCACGGCAGGAAGCCCGCGGCCGCGCCGATGAGCGGGATGAGGAACGCACGGTTGCGGCGCACCAGCAGGGACCACAGGCCCCACAGCACCGCCGGGATAACCAGCCACCAGATGGCCGGGGTACCGAAGAGGAAAAGCATCTCGCGGCACGAGCCACCGCCCCGGCACGTGGCCTCCGTATCGGAGTAGTAGAGGATAGGGCGCGCAGCCACCAGCCATGCCCACGGCTTGGAATCCCAGGGGTGGTGATGCCCCGCCGAAGACGTCAACGAGGCGTGGAATTCCAGCACGGAGATGTGGTAGTGCAGCCATCCGGCTACCGGCTCAGGAAGATTGAGCAGCCAGGAACCGTCCTCAATCGTGCCGTCGACCTTGGCGTGGCGGTACACCGCGGTTTCGTCCGCAAACCATGCGCGCCACGACCACACATACAACACTGCGGGGAGGAGGACGAGGGAGGCCAGTGCGGCAGGCGTATCGCGGAGCAGGGTTCCGGTGACGTAGCGGCGCACCCCGTAAAGGCGGCGAAGGGCGAGATCAGAGAAGACGCTCATGAGGCCGAAGAACATGATGTAGTACAGGCCGGACCACTTCACCGACAACGTCAGCCCCAAGAAGATGCCGGCGGCAAAACGCCACCAGCGGAAGCCAAAGCGCGGACCAAACGGAGAATCCCCCATGCTGCCGTTGAGATAGGCCGCGTGCAGGCGCTCCCGCATCTGCTGGTGGTCACGCGCCAAGGACCAGGCGGCGGCGACGACGAAGAAGACCTGGAAGATGTCGAGCATGCCGAACTTCGAGGACACGAGCAAGACACCATCGCACACGGCGATAAGACCGGCCAGGAAGCCCACCTGCCAGGAACCGGAGACGCGGCGCGCTAGCGCCATGGTCAACAGCACCGTGCCCACGCCAAAGAGCGCTGTCATAAAGCGCCACCCCAGCGGGGTGTAGCCAAAGACGGCCTCCGAGATGGCAATGATCTGCTTGGCCAACGGCGGGTGGACCACCAGGCCGTAGCCCGGGTTGGTCTCGATTCCGCCGAGGAACAGGTTGGTCCAACTCGTCACGATGTCCCAGGCCTGCGGGACGTAGTGCTTCTCATCGAAGACCGGGGTTCCGTCAGAAACGCGGTCGGTGAGACCGACGTAGCGCGTAATTAACGCCAAGAGTGCTATCACCAGCGTGCTGATGGTATCTGCCCTGCCCCACACATAAGGGCGGGGTGCCGGCGGTGCTGGGCGTGGGTGCTCGCCGCGCTGCACGGGGCGGGCGGCGCGGTGGGGAGCGGGGGACGTTGCGATACTCACCCGGAAGAGTCTAGCGTGCGCCGCCGACAGGGTGTGCCATGCTGGGGTGTATGAGTATTCAGCTTGATCCCCTGCCGCGCGGTGTCATCCTTGCCGCCACTCCCTTGGGCAATCCGGGTGATGCCTCTGCGCGTCTCATCCACGCCCTGGCGAACGCCGATGTGGTTGCAGCGGAGGATACGCGGCGCGTGCGGAACCTCGCGCAGGCATTGGGCGTAGAGATTCGCGGCTCGGTGGTCTCCAACTTTGACCACAATGAGGCAGAGCGTTCGCAGCGGTTGGTGGAGCAGGCTCGTACCGGCAGTGTCTTAGTGGTCACTGATGCCGGGATGCCGTTGGTGTCGGATCCCGGGCACTCCATTGTCTCCGCCGCGGCTGCAGCGGGTGTGCCGGTGACCTGCTTCCCGGGGCCGTCGGCAGTGCCTACGGCGTTGGCCCTGTCTGGGCTGGGCGTGGGGCATTTTCTTTTCGACGCCTTCCCGCCCCGCAAACCCGGTCCGCGAGCGGCGTGGTTGGAGTCGCTGGTGGGGGAGCGCCGTGCCATCGTCTTCTTCGAATCCCCGCACCGCGTAGCGCAGACGCTGGGCGACGCCGCCCGGATCCTCGGCCCCGACCGCCCCGCCGCCGTCTGCCGCGAGCTGACCAAAACCTACGAAGAGGTACAGCGCGGCACCCTGGGGGAGCTTGCCGAGTGGGCCCAGGACAACGCGCGCGGTGAGATTACCGTTGTTATCGAAGGCGGGGCGGCGGAGCCGGCCTCGCTGGAAGAACTGGTGGCACAGGTCGTGGCCGAGGTAGGGCGCGGGGTGCGCGCGAAGGAAGCCTGCAAGCACGCGGCGGCAGGCACCGAGTGGTCCAACCGTGAGTTGTACGATGCGTATCTTGCCGCCCGCGACAAGGAGGCTGAGCAGTAGGGAGGCCGTGTCGGTGTCAGTGGTCGTATGTGGTGACCCGAAAATACGCGACTGTTACGAAATTGTTATAGATTTCAGCTGTGAGTAGCCTGCCAGTGCTCGTAAAATCCGCCGCTATCTGCGTCATTTACGAAAATGCGGGAGAGGAAAGCGGTATAGGGGGAGGCGCTGGCATGGCGCTTATGCGGTGAAAGGGCGTGGACTTGTGCCCGTTTCGGTTTGACTCGCTGCGGAGATGTTACCAAAGTCAGGTCTATGACAGACTCGACCAATAGTGACAATGTAAAGGATGTGGGTTCCTCGCCCAGCGTTCCCAGTTCGCACACTGACCGCACAGACTACGAGACCGTCGACGAGCGCCTTGAGGCGGCGTCCGCCACGAGTCAGCTCCAGGACATGCTGTCCAACAAGGATTTCAATCCTGCGGCCGCCCCGGCCGTGGAGGAGCAGTACGACGAGGACGAGGAGTTCGGCCCTGGCGGCATCGACTCGCCCATTGATTGGGGCATCGTAGGTGTCGCTGGCATCCTGGTTGCCGCCATTGTGGCGTGGGGCCTTGCCGCTCCCGACAACTTTGGCTCTTTTGCTAGCGATGCTCTGAACTTCGTAGTCACTGACTTTGGTTGGGCATACGTGCTGTTCGGCACCGTCTTTGTGGTCTTCGTGATCTACATTGCCTCGTCCAAGTTCGGCACCATCCGTTTGGGCAACATCGACGAAGAACCTGAGTTCTCCACGGTGTCCTGGATTGCGATGATGTTTGCCGCCGGCATGGGCATTGGTCTGATGTTCTACGGCGCCTCCGAGCCGCTGAACTACTTCAAGAACGGCGTGCCGGGCCACGGCGAGCACGAGGTGGGGACTTCCATGGCCACCGCCATGTTCCACTGGACGCTGCACCCGTGGGCTGTCTACGCCATCGTGGGCCTTGCCATTGCGTACTCCACCTTCCGTATTGGCCGTAAGCAGTTGCTGAGCCAGGCCTTCGTGCCGCTCATCGGACAGCGCGCCGCCGACGGTGCGGCAGGCAAGATCATTGACATTCTGGCCATCTTTGCCACTGTCTTCGGTACCGCCTGCTCCCTGGGCCTGGGCGCTACCCAGATCCAGGCCGGCCTGCAGGCCTCCGGCATCATCCAGAACCCGTCCCAGGGTGTTGTCGTCGGCATCGTCCTGGTTCTGACCCTGGCCTTCATCCTCTCCGCCATGTCGGGCGTGGGTAAGGGCATCCAGTACCTGTCCAACGCCAACATGATCCTGGCAGCACTGCTGGCCATCTTCGTGTTCATCCTGGGCCCGACGGTTTCCATCCTTAACCAGATCCCGGGTTCCATCGGTAACTACCTGGCCAACTTCACCGAGATGATCGCCCGTACCGCGGAGTCCAACAACGGCACCGCCGGCGAGTGGCTGTCCACCTGGACCATCTTCTACTGGGCATGGTGGGTGTCCTGGTCCCCGTTCGTCGGTATGTTCCTGGCACGCATCTCCCGCGGTCGCTCCGTGCGCGAATTCTGCATCGGCGTGCTGCTGGTTCCGGCTGGCGTGTCCACCATCTGGTTCGCCATCTTCGGCGGCACCGCCATCCACATGGAGCAGAACGGTCAGTCCATCTCCGGCGACTCTTCCGAGCAGGAGCTGTTCAACCTGCTGCACAACCTGCCTGGCGGTTTCATCGCCGGCATCATCGCCGCCATCCTGCTGGCCACGTTCTTCATCACCTCGGCCGACTCGGCGTCGACAGTCATGGGCTCCATGTCCCAGTCCGGCGCCACCACCGCTAAGCCGTGGCTGTCCGCCGCGTGGGGCCTGCTCACCGCAGCTGTTGGCCTGACGCTGCTGCTGTCCAGCGAGGACTCCCTGTCCAACCTGCAGAACGTCACCATCGTGGCAGCGCTGCCGTTCCTCTTTATCGTAGTGGGCCTCATGTTCGCCATCTACAAGGATCTGAGCAACGACGTCATCTACCTGGAGTACCGCGAGTCGCAGGCCTTCCAGCGCAAGCTGGCCCGCGAGCGCCGTCTGCACCGCGAGTTCCAGCGCGAGCAGGCCTACAAGGCCCGCCGTCACCACCACAAGCACAAGGCTTAATCAGCCCGCGCTTGTCCGCTAGGCCCTAGAAGCCTAGCCTGCATCAATCACCCCCTCACTGTGTATACGGTGAGGGGGTGTTCGATAGAGTAGAGGCCATGACTGAGACAGTTGTCGTTAATGTTGCTTGGCCCTACGCCAACGGACCCCGCCACATCGGACACGTGGCGGGTTTCGGCGTTCCCTCCGATGTGTTCGCTCGTTTCCAGCGAATGCGTGGCAAGGACGTCCTCATGGTCTCCGGTACCGATGAGCACGGCACTCCGCTGCTGGTCCAGGCCGACAAGGAGGGCGTGACCGTCCGCGAGCTGGCGGACCGCTACAACCGGCAGATTGTTACTGACTTGGCCGGTCTCGGCCTGTCTTATGACCTCTTTACCCGCACCACTACCCGCAATCATTACGCGGTGGTGCAGGAGCTGTTCAAGGGGCTGTACCAGAACGGCTACATGATTAAGGAGACCACCAAGGGCGCTATCTCGCCCTCGACCGGCCGCACCTTGCCGGACCGCTACATTGAGGGCACCTGCCCCATCTGTGGCGCCGACGGCGCACGCGGAGACCAGTGCGATGAGTGCGGCAACCAGCTGGACCCGATCGACCTCATCAACCCCGTGTCCAAGATCAACGGTGAGACCCCAGAGTTCATTGAGACCGATCATTTCCTGCTCGACCTTCCCGCGGTCAAGGACGCCCTGGAGGAGTGGCTGAAGACCCGCGAGGACTGGCGCCCCAACGTGCTGAAGTTCTCCCTCAACCTGCTCGAGGATATGCGCCCGCGCACCATGACTCGCGATATCGACTGGGGCATCCCGATTCCGGTCGAGGGCTGGCAGGACAACGGCGCGAAGAAGCTCTACGTGTGGTTCGACGCGGTGATCGGCTACCTGTCCTCCTCCATCGAGTGGGCACACCGCACCGGCAACCCGGAGGCGTGGAAGCAGTACTGGCAGAACCCGGAAGCCCGCCACTACTACTTCCAGGGTAAGGACAACATCACCTTCCACTCCCAGATCTGGCCCGCCCAGCTGCTGGGATACGCCGGAAAGGGCGCCAAGGGCGGTGATCTGCACACCTACGGCGAGCTGAACCTGCCCACGGAGATCGTCTCTTCCGAGTACCTGACCATGTCTGGTTCCAAGTTCTCCTCCTCCAAGGGCGTGGTCATCTACGTCAAGGACTTCCTCAAGGAGTTCGGTCCGGACGCGCTGCGGTACTTCATCTCCGTAGCCGGTCCGGAGAATAACGACACGGACTTCACCTGGGATGAGTTCGTCCGCCGCATCAACAACGAGCTGGCCAATGGCTGGGGCAACCTGGTCAACCGCACGGTGTCGATGGCGTACAAGAACTTCGGTGAGGTCCCCGCCCCGGCCGCGCTGGAGCAGGCCGATACGGACATCCTGGCCTTGGCGGAGGAGACCTTCGCTACCGCCGCTGAGTTCCTGGAGCAGTCCAAGTTCAAGCAGGCCATGACGGCCATCATGCACGTGGTGGGCGAGGCCAACGCGTACGTCGCCGCCATGGAGCCGTGGAAGCTGGCCAAGGATGAGACGCAGCGCGAGCGCCTGGCTACCGTCCTGTGGACGGCGCTCCAGGTGGTCTCGGACTGCAACGTCATGCTCACCCCGTTCCTGCCGTTTACCGCGCAGAAGGTGCACGAGACGCTGGGACGAGAGGGCGAATGGGCAGCGCAGCCGCGCATCGAGGACGTGGTGGACGACATGCCCGTTGAGCTCGTCGGCGTGGGACTGCCGCCGGAGAACCACCCGTACCCGATCATTACTGGTGACTACTCCGCGCAGCAGGCCTCCTGGCAGCGCGTGGACGTTGCCCCGGGCACCCCGCTGCAGAAGCCGAAGCCGCTGGTGGCCAAGCTCGATCCGGAGCTGGGGGAGACCGGCCCCGAGTGGGCGCCTGTTCAGAAGTAGCCGCGGAGGCTAATAGTGTCCGCATCTACGGCGCGCAGGATCGCGCCCGCACTCGCATTTGCCGTCGTGTGTCTTACGGCGGTGAATCTGCGCTCCGGCATCGCCTCGGTGGCGCCGGTGTTGGGGCAAATCCAGGA
The DNA here is from genome assembly GCF_046717785.1 of Corynebacterium tardum. Classification (NCBI taxonomy): domain Bacteria; kingdom Bacillati; phylum Actinomycetota; class Actinomycetes; order Mycobacteriales; family Corynebacteriaceae; genus Corynebacterium; species Corynebacterium tardum. The sequence continues at coordinate 936,614 of NZ_CP177104.1, forward strand.
CTTCTTTGGTATTAGCTCCGGGCAGGCCGGCCTGCTGACCGCATTGCCGGGACTGTGCTTTGCCGTCATGGGGTTGGCGGCCGTACCGATTGCCCGCCGGTTGGGGCTAAGCCGCACCCTGGCGCTCGGCTCGGTGGCGCTTGTCGCGGGCTTGGCGCTGCGCCCCTGGGTGGGAAACTTTGCGCTCTTTGTTGCGCTCACCGTCTGCGTGGTGGCGGGCATTGCGCTGGCCAACGTGTTGCTTCCCGCGTGGGTGAAGCAACATGGCTCGGGCCGCTTTCTGGTGGCGCTGATGACCACCTACACCACCATGCTGGGCGTATCCAGCGCGGTGGGGCCACTATCTGCCGTGACCAGTAACTCGTGGCAGTCGGCGCTGTGGATCTGGTGCTTGCCGGCCGCCGCGCAGCTGGCGGTCTGGCTGGTTATCCTGCCGCGCGCGGGCAAGGACGTCGCGCACGGTGCGGTCGACGGTGCGGAGGCCCCGCGGCCTATCTACACGTCTGTGACCGCGGTGGCCATGCTGTTCTTCTTCGGGCTGCAATCCACCATGGCCTACGTCCAGATGGGCTGGTTGCCGCGCATGCTCGTGGAGAAGGGCGTGGGCGAGAACACTGCGAGCGTCGCGCTTGCCGTCATCGGCGTGTTCAACATTGTTGGCGGTGTGGTCATGCCGTGGCTCATCGCCCGCCTGGACCGCCTGGCGCCCGTGCCCGTGGTGCTGGCGCTGAGCACGTGCGCCGGCTGGGCCGGGGTGCTCTTGGTCGCGGAGCACGCCCCGCTGGTCTGGGCCACGCTGCTGGGCATCGGCGGAATGTGCTTCCCGCTCGCCTTGGCGCTGCTGACCGCCCGCACTCGTACCGCGCTGACGACGGCGCGCTTATCCGGGTTTGTTCAGCCGGGCGGCTATATCCTGGCCGGTCTCGTGCCGCTACTGGTGGGAATGGTGCGCGGTGCTACCGGAAATTGGAACGCCGTGCTCATCGGGCTCATGGCGCTCACGCTCGGCATGCTGGTCGCCGGCCTGCGGGCGACGAAGCACGTGTATATCGACGACGAGCTCGCCGGCGCCCACTAATAAGCCCGCTTCCGCTACCAGGGCACGCCCTGCTAGGAGCGGTCGAAATCGCGCTGCAGGTGCACCAGGCCCAGGCGCTGGCCGTCCTTGGTGTGGATGTTGGGCATCCGGCCGGTCTCCACAAAGCCGAACTTCTTGTGTAGCGCCAGCGATGCTTCGTTGGTGTCCACGATGTAGGTGATCATGGTCTGGACGTAGTCGTTGTCCTTGGCATGCTCCATGAGCGTGTCCATGAGCTCCCGGCCCACGCCTTTGCCGCGCGCGGACTCGGCGATGTAGATGGAGTCCTCCGCGGTGCCGTAGTAGATGGCGGGGGTGACGAACTGGAAGTAGGCGGCCCAGCCGACGACTTCGTCGTCGTGCACGGCGACGTAGACGGGGTAGTCGTCCTTGTCCATCTGGGCCAGCCACTGTTCGCGGTCTTCAACGGATTCCTGCCACGTCACCAAGTTCGCCGCGGGCTTCGCGGCGGAGGCGGCGTTATAGATGGCGGCGATCGCGGGGGCGTCGTCAAGCACTGCGGGACGAACGTGCATGATTCTCCTTAAACCATGAGCTGCAAATGGGTGGGGTCGAGCCAGCGCCCAGCTTTGCGGGTGACTTCCTGGAACGTACCTACACTGGCAAAGCCGAACTTTTCGTGCAACTTGATGGACGCCACGTTGTTGGCCACGATGAGTGCCAGCAGCGTATGGACGTTCTCCGCCGCGCGGGCGTGGGACACCAGGGCGTCGAGCAGGCGCGTGCCCACCCCGCGTCCCTGTGCCGCGGGGTCGAGGTAGATGGTGGTGTCGTAGCAGCCCACCCACACTTTAGGGTCGCGGTAGGGGTGGTAGAGCGCCCAGCCCAGATAGGTGCCGTCGTCGGCGCAGGCAATGAAACAGAGGCAGTTGTTGCGGCGCAGCTGGTGGAGGTGTTCCGTGCGCTCTTCCACGGTGGCGGGCTCGGTGCGAAAGTTGTAGGAAGACTACACTCGCAGCCATGTCCAAGAAGAAGCCACGCCCCACGCCCGTGCCCGCCGAGGGCCTGAGCCAGCTTATCGACGCCCACACGCACCTCGCCTCCTGCCGCGATGCCGACGCCGACCTCGTGGCCCGCGCGCACGACGCCGGAGTGGAGCGCCTAGTGACGGTGGGTGACGGCCTCGCGGAGGCCGAAAAGGCCTTGGCCGCAGCCCACGAGTTCGACAACGTGTTTGCCGCCTGTGCTATCCACCCGACGAAGGCCGGGGAATTGGATGCGCAGACCCGGGCACGCCTGAGCGAGATGGCCGCCGACCCGCACTGCGTGGCCATCGGTGAAACCGGCCTGGACACGTACTGGATCCATCACGAGCCGGAGACCACGGCACCCCTGGAGGTCCAGGAGGAAGCGCTGCGCTGGCACGCCGAGCTGGCAGCCAAGGTGGGCAAGACGCTCATGATTCATAACCGCGAGGCGGACGAGGAGCTCATGCGCATCCTGGGGGACTGCGCTGAGCCGCCGACGGTGATGCTGCACTGCTTCTCCTCGCCGCTTAAGGTGGCCAAACAAGCGCTGGAGCGCGGATTCGTGCTGTCTTTCGCCGGCAACGTGACCTTTAAGCGCAACGAGGAGATGCGCCGGGCCGCGGCATTAGCGCCGGCGGGCCAAGTGCTCATCGAAACGGATGCGCCGTATATGACTCCGGAGCCCTTCCGTGGTGCGCGTAACGAGCCGTCCCTCATAGGGCACACCTACCGCTGCGTGGCCGAGGCGCGTGGCCAGGCGGTAGAAGATCTGGCCGCCGAAGTTCAGGAAACCTTCGGCCGGGTATTCGGTGTGTGACGATCTTCACTTTGGGAAAACGCGCTGGCCACCGGTGGCGGGCGTGCCTGTTGTGACGAGAGTGTTGCCAGTGCATGCGGCGTGGGATTACTCCTCGATCGCTTGACGCTGTTACCGTAATGTTATTCAAAGTTGCCCGGCCCCTGTTACGGCTAGGGCGCGCGAATCTTCGCGCCTTCACCAGATGCCGGCTGAAAGCCCGGCTCTTATCGTTGCACAGAAGAGTAAGAGGTTTATGTCCCCGAAGAAGCAAATCAAGCGTATTAATCGCTCCCGCTCCTTGCCGCTGCGCGTGGCAACCGGCGGCGTGTTGGGCACGCTCGCCGTGGGCGGCGTCGTAGCCGCTGGCACTCAGAAGGACATCACGCTGGATGTCAACGGTGACACCACCACGCTGGCTACCTTTGCGGGCGATGTCAACGGTGCGCTGGAGGCCGCCGGCGTCAGCGTCGAGGGCGACGACGTTGTGTACCCGGCCCTGACTGAGAAGGTGGCCAACGGTGACTCCATCACCGTGCGCACCGCCAAGCCGGTCGCCGTGACCATCGATGGCGTACAGAAGCAGATGTCCTCCACCGACCTCACGGTGTCGGACCTGCTCAACGGCTTGGACGGCGTAGTGCCGGGTGCGGCGGTAACCTCCGGGGAGAAGGCCGTAGACGAAGACGAGGTGGTGACCGAAGGAATGGATATCGAGGTCGTCTCTCCCAAGATTGTCAAGGTCTCCGATGGCGGCCGTGTGTCCTACGCCAACGTGGCGGCTAAGGACGTCAAGGGCGTGCTGGAGGCCCGCGGCATCACCGTGGACAAGGATGACCGTGTCAGCCCCAGCCTGGACACCAAGGTCACCCCTGGCATGGCCATTACCGTGGACCGCGTCGAGGTGAGCGAGGAAGAAAAGACCGAGGACTTCGACGCGCCCGCTAACTACGTCGATGACCCGGAGCTGGAGGAAGGTACCGAGGAGGTCCGCGAGGAAGGCACCCCGGGCTCGCGCACGGTGACCCACAAGATTGTCAAGGTCAACGGCAAGGAAGAGTCCAACGACGTCATCAAGGAAGACGTCCACACCGAGCCCGTTGCCGCCCTCATCGCACGCGGCACCAAGCCGAAGTCCACCGCGCCGGACGTTGCTGCAGGGTCTGTCTGGGATTCCATCGCGCAGTGCGAGGCCACCGGCAACTGGTCCATCAACACCGGCAACGGCTTCTCCGGCGGCCTGCAGTTCACCCCGTCGACGTGGGCATCCTTTGGTGGCACCGAGTACGCGCCGGAGGCGTGGCAGGCCAGCCGCGAGCAGCAGATCGCCGTGGCTCAGAAGGTGCAGGCAGCTCAGGGCTGGGGCGCATGGCCCGCCTGTACCGCCAAGCTCGGACTGCGCTAAAGCTTCGTCAGCTTTGTCAGCTTTGTCGCGGCGCGTATTAGTCTGGAAGACATGACACAACCCCACCTGCTGGGCCCGGTGGAGATCCGTGAGCTCGCTGCCGAGCTCGACGTGACTCCGACGAAGAAGTTGGGCCAGAACTTCCTGCATGATCCCAACACGATCCGCCGCATCGTCGCCGCCGCGGAGCTCAGCCCCGAGGACCGCGTGGTGGAGGTCGGCCCCGGCCTAGGCTCACTCACTCTGGGCCTGCTGGGGGAGGTCGAGCACGTGACCGCCGTGGAGATCGATCCGCGCCTAGCACAGAAGTTGCCCGATACCGTCGCCAAGCGCGCCCCAGAGCAGGCTGATCGCCTGAGGTTGGTCCACAAGGATGCGCTAGCCGTCGAGCCGGGCGAGCTTGGTCAGCCCACCGCGCTCGTGGCAAACCTGCCCTATAACGTTGCGGTGCCGGTGCTGCTGCACCTGCTTGAGCTCTATCCCTCGATCCGCCGCGTGCTCGTCATGGTGCAGCTGGAGGTAGCAGAGCGCCTCGCCGCCGCACCGGGCAGCAAGGTCTACGGCGTGCCCAGCGTGAAGGCAGCCTTCTACGGTCCGGTGCGCCAGGCCGGCACGATTGGTAAGAACGTGTTTTGGCCAGCGCCCAAGATTGAGTCCGGCCTGGTGCGCATCGACTGCACCCACCCGTACGACGACGCGCTACGTTTGCAGCTCTTCGCGTTGGTTGACGCAGCCTTTGCGCAACGCCGCAAGACCTTGCGCGCGGCTCTGGCCGGGCACTATGGCTCCGCCGCCGCGGCCGAGGAAGCGCTGCGCGCAGCGGATATCGATCCGCGCCTGCGCGGCGAGAAGCTTGCGGTGGAGGACTTCGTGCGTCTGGCGGAGAACTCATGAGCAGCCGGTGGACTGCGCGCGCACATTCCAAGGTCAACCTGCACCTCGGCGTCGGTGACGCCCGCGAGGACGGCTTCCACGAGCTGGCCACGGTGTTCCAATCGCTGGAGCTGCACGACGAGGTCTCCTTCACCCCTGGCCCCGAGACCGAGATTGTGGTTACCGGCCCGCACGCCGCTGGTGTTCCGACCACGCCCGACAACCTGGCCTGGCGCGCGATCACTGCCGTGGCAGAGACCCTGGGCAAGCCGGATGCCGCCACCGGCACGCTGCGCCTGACTAAGAACATCCCCGCCGCCGGCGGGATGGCGGGCGGTTCGGCGGATGCCGCGGCAGCGCTACTCCTGGCCAACCAGGCCATAAGCGAAGAGATCGGCTGCGCCCCCGTGGCCCACAAAATCCTCTACCGCATCGCCGCAGACCTCGGCTCGGACGTGCCTTTTACGCTCATGGGCGGCACGGCCCTGGGCCGCGGCCGCGGCGAATTGCTTACGCAGATGCTGGCGCGCGGTCACTACACCTGGGCCATCATCACGAACGCGCAAGGCCTGTCCACCCCGAGCGTGTTCCGCAAGCTCGACGAGCTGCGCGCCGCCGGCCGCGGCAGCTCCCCGCACCTTGATACCGAGGCGGTGGGCAAGGCGCTGGTAAGCGGGAGCCCGCACGAGCTCGCGGCCGCGATGCACAACGACCTACAGGCAGCCGCGCTGTCCCTGCGCCCAGACCTACGCAAGGTCCTGGATACCGGAGAAGCCGCCGGCGCGCTCAAGGGCATGGTGTCAGGCTCGGGCCCGACGTGCGCCTTCCTCTGTGAGGATGCGGACACCGCCCACGAGGTGGTAGCCCAGGTGTGCGCCGATAACCGCGGCACCCGCGGACTGGTCACCACTGGACCCGCCAGTGGCGCAGCGTTGGTGGAGTAGTCCCTGGCCCGGTAGCGCTGATCTAGTTCTGGGGCATGCGCCGCGAGGCACTAAGATGGACTCTCGTTATGGCGAACCTCATTAACCTGGAAAACGTATCCAAGTCCTTCGGCCTCAAGACCCTTCTCAACGGGGTCTCCCTCGGCGTTCAAACGGGGGACCGGATCGGCATCGTCGGCGTCAACGGCGGCGGTAAGACCACCCTGCTGGAGGTCCTCACGGGGATCGAGCCACCGGATCAGGGGCGCGTGTCCCACAACTCGGACTTGCGCATGGCGGTGGTGACCCAGCGCTTCGAGCTGGACCCTGCCCTTACTATTTCCCAGGTCATTATTGAGCCGCTGGGCTTAGAGACCTTCGAGTGGGCGTCCAACGCCAAGGTCCGCGACGTCCTTGGCGGCCTCGGCATCGTGGATCTCGGGCTGGAGACTCCCGTGGGTTCGCTGTCGGGCGGTGAGCGTCGCCGCGTGAACCTGGCTGCGGCCTTGGTCCAGGACTTAGACATCGTGGTGCTGGATGAGCCCACTAACCACCTCGACGTGGAGGGAGTGCAGTGGCTAGCCCAGCACCTGCTGGACCGCAAGCTAGCCGTGGTCGTGGTGACGCACGACCGCTGGTTCCTGGACACCGTGGCCACCACGACGTGGGAGGTGCACGATGGCGTGGTGGATGCCTACGAAGGCGGCTACAACGACTGGACCTTCGCCCGTGCCGAGCGTGCCCGTCAGGCCGATGCCATGGAGCAACGCCGCCAGAACCTGGCGCGCAAGGAGCTGGCCTGGCTGCGCCGCGGTGCGCCGGCGCGAACCTCGAAGCCGCGCTACCGCATCGAGGCCGCTGAGGCGATCATCGCCGACGTACCCGCGCCGCGCGACAAGGTTGAGCTCATGGCCTTCTCCAAGCAGCGCCAAGGCCGCGTGGTGATCGAGCTGGAGGACGCCACGGTGACGACGCCGGACGGCCGTACCTTGGTGGACCACCTCACGTGGCGGCTGGCGCCGGGCGAGCGCATTGGTCTTGTCGGCGTCAACGGCTCCGGTAAGACTACTTTGCTGCGCGCGCTCGCCGGTGAGGTGTCGCTGGCTGCCGGCAAGCGCATCGAGGGCAAGACGGTGCGCCTGGGCTGGCTGCGGCAGGAACTCGATGACTTGGATCCGCAGCGCCGGCTTCTCGACGCCGTGGAGGACGTCGCCACGTACGTCCAGCTGGGCAAGAAAGAACTGTCGGCCTCCCAGCTAGCGGAGCGCCTGGGCTTTTCCGCCAAGCGCCAGCGCACCCCGGTGGGCGACCTCTCCGGTGGTGAGCGCCGCCGACTGCAGCTCACCCGCGTGCTCATGGCCGAGCCGAACGTGCTGCTTCTCGACGAGCCCACGAACGACCTCGACATCGATACCCTCCAGGAACTGGAGTCTCTCTTGGACTCCTGGCCGGGCACCATGGTGGTCATCTCGCACGACCGTTACCTCATCGAGCGTATTGCGGATAACACCTACGCCCTCTTCGGAGATGGCAGGTTGACGAACCTGCCCGGCGGCATTGAGGAGTATCTGCGCCGCCGCCAGCAGATGGAGGCCGGTGCCGGGCGCGGTCCCATTGACCTGGGAGAGAAGTCTCCGGCAGGGGAGGACTCGGCCGATGCCGCCGACTCGACCGACACTGCCGGCACTGCCGGCACGGCTCCCGCGAAGCGCCTGAGCTCTCAGGAGGAGCGCGAGATCACCAAGAAAATGAACTCCCTGGAGCGCAAGATGGCCAAGCTGGACGCGCAGACGGAGAAGCTCAACGCGCAGATGGCTGAGGCCGCAGAGAAGATGTCCTCCGGCGAGGGCGATTCCGCCGAACTGGCCCAGCTCGATGCCGATGTGAAGGCCGTGGCCGGCGAGCGCGAAGAGCTCGAGATGGAATGGCTCGAGCTAGGGGAGAAGCTGGAAGGCTAGCCAAAAAGCGCGGCGATACCCAGCATGGCAGGCAGGGAGAGAAACGTGGTGAGGAAGACCGTATCGCGCGCCACGGTTTCTCCCACCTGGTAGGTCGCGGCGTAGTTGTAGACGTTCTGCGCGGTGGGCAGCGCCGCCAGAATGAGCGCTGCGTACAGCTCGTTGCCGCCCAGACCCAGCGCCAAGCCAGCGGCGAGAGCGATGGCCGGCATGCCGACGAGCTTGAGTGCCGTCGCGGTCAGCGAAGGCAGACGGTCGTGGGCGAGGAGGCCCTCGCCCTTGAGGGACGCTCCAAAGCTCATGAGAATCATGGGAATGGAGGCGCCACCGAGGATTTCCAGCGGAGCCATGATGACCTCAGGCGTCTGCCAGCCCGCGGCGGAGACAATAAATCCCAGCACGGCTGCAACGACGACGGGGGCGGTAATGCCTGATACCACTGACTGTGTAACTGAACGCAGGCTCGTTCCCTGGGCGTTGAGGCCAGCAATGATGAAAGGGGAGAGCACCGCCATCTGCAGCACCAGCGCAGGGACGACAAAGGTGGCATCACCGATGACATAGGTGGCAATGGGAAGGCCGATGTTCACGGAGTTGTAGTAGCTAGAGGCCGCAGCACCAGCCATGGTCTCCGCGCCGCTGCGCCGGAAGAACAGCAGGCTCAAGAGCGCGTAGAGGCACATGGTGGCCACCGATGCGATCGCGATAACCGCCACCACGGGCGAGGCGAAGGCGGAGGTATCTGACTTCGCCACGCTGGAAAAGATCAGCGCCGGCGTCGCCGCCCAGAACGCCACCCGGTTGAACTGGAGTCGCGCTTCTCCTTGGCCAATCACGCCGCGGTGCGCCAGCACGAAGCCCACCCCGATGACCACGAAGATGATGGCAAAGCCTGTTAACACGTCCAGCACGAGTGACTTTCCTTTCGAAGTAGGGAGTTGCGGCAGCGAGTACAGCGAGTCAACGAGTAAAACAGCCCCGAAGAGGGCAAAACAACTCCGGAGAATAACAATGCCATATCGAATTCCCGGGCAGACAGTGAGACCGCTTCCCAGCTGCGGCGCAGGTGTGGCACGGTAGAGGTCATGAATGCATTCCGTCGTGTTTCCCGTCTCACTACTTCCGCTGTAGCCGCAGCCGTCGCGCTCAGCGGCGCCACCGCGGCCCAGGCTCAGGCCCAGGACCTCAATCAGCTGTCCTCCCAGGCAACCCAGCAGATCAACTCGCTGCAGATCGAGCTGCCGGCGCAGGCCTACGATCTGGCGCAGCAGTACAACGTGCAGCTGCCGGACTTCATCAAGAAGCCGACCCCGGCCGTTGCCGGTGAGTTGGTCACCGCCACCCACGATCACCTGATCAAGCAGGGCCACCACGATGACGCTAATGCCAAGAACATTGCGCAGGAGTGGGCTAACCAGGCCGCTGCCGGCCAGGTGACTTTTGAGGGCAACGCGGGCGATGGCCTGACCCACCTCGAAGAAGGCACCGGCAACATTTACAAGCTCACCGTGTCTGAGGCTCAGGACCGCGTTAACTGGCTCAACCGCGATGTGCCGGTGACGAAGTCTGACGGCACCGGCTTCGGCGTTGCCCAGTCCTTCGACGGCACCTACGTCTACGTGGCGGAGTACTTCTTCAACAAGTAGATAGCCACGCTACAACCTGCCTGTCGCGCCCCAGACCACGCATTTCCTGTGCTTGAGCCGGGGCGCAGCGCGTTTTCTACAGACGCGCTACAGTGGGCGGCATGATTTTGATCAACGTACAGTTCCACGTCAAGCCCGAATACGCTGAGACCTTCCTCGATGAAATCGATTGGTACACCTCCGCGTGTGCTGCTGAGCCGGGCTGCATTGACTTCAAGTGGTTCCGTGATCCGGAGGATCCCCAGCGCTACTTCCTGCTGGAGTCCTACGCTGACGGCAAGGATGTCGACCATGTCAATACCGACCACTTCAAGCGTTCCTGCGAGGAGCTGCCGAAGTACCTCGTGGAGACCCCGAACATCATCAACACCCACATCGACGGCAAGACCGAGTGGGACAAGATGGCTGAGTTCTCCGTTGAGTAATTCCGGCGGTCACCACACCGGCTAGACGCCTACACGAAGGGGCGCCGCACACAGTGTGCGGCGCCCCTTCTGTCATTTCCAGGTTTCGTTCCTCTGCCTTAGCCGCAGCGGGAGGTGAGGTTCTTGTCGTCGTTGACGTACTGCTCGAGCGCATCCTCGAAGGCGTCCGCGTAGAGACCCGCACCCTCGGGCATCGGGTGAATGCCGTCGTCGTAGACCATCTCGGGGTGCTCCTGAGCAATGCCGCACCAGTCGGCCACATAGACGTTGTCGTGCTCGCGGGCAGTGTCGATGATTTCCTGGCGTGCCGGAACCATCCACTCGCGGTCGCCGTTGGGCAGCGCCATGATGACGGTACGGTCGGGGCCGATGATGTCGAGCATTTCGTTCATCTGGTTGTCCAGGGACGCGCCGTTAGTGCCCAAACCAATGAGCACCGTGGAGCGCAGCTGGCCGGAGTCCTTGAGAGCCTGCAGAATCGGGATGACGGCGGTGTAGTGGCGGGAGATAGCCGCGTCGATGACGATGCCCGGGAACCTCTCATTCAGTCCCTCAGAGGCCGCGAGCATGACCGAGTCACCCACGGCGTTCATCTCGGCGCCGGTCGGCATCGCGCGCTTCGGCGCTGCCTCCGTGGTCGGCGGCTGCGTCGTGGACGGCGCCGGGGCAGCGGACTCGGCAGCCTGCTGATTCGACTGCGCCATGCGCTCCAGCTCCTGCTCCAGCTCCGTCTTATCGTTCGACGTCACTAGGCCGTAGCCAACTCCCACCAAGGACAGGATGACGAGCACCGGCACCAGCGGCCACATGGTTTTGCCAAAGCCTTCCTTGAGCTCGTGCAGCGTCGGGCGTGCCGCCCAGAACCCGCGCCACGTCTTGAGGTAGCCGCCGCGGCGGAAAGGGTTCTCCACGAATTGGTAGGAGATTTCCGCCAGCACGAAGGAGAGGGCGAGTGCAATGAGTCCGAGGACCCACCCGGGTGCGTCAAACAGCTCCCGCAGAATCATCACGACCGGCCAGTGCCAGAGGTACAGGGAGAAGGAGCGCTGGCCCAGCCACCGCATCACCCGGGTGCTGAAAATCCACTTCAGCGGGCCGGCCTCACGCACGGTTCCCCAGATCATGGCCGCGCCCAGAACACTGGTGAGGACCAAGCCACCGCGGTAGGTGAAGTCGAGGTCTGCACCCATCATGAACAGCTGCACAACGTAGGCAATCAGCGCCAGGGCGCCCACCGTTCCAGCGAGACGACCCTTGCTGCGTGTGGGCCAGGAATCCGCCCGCGGGTCGTTGGCCGGGGAGGTCAACAGGAAGGACAGGAGCGCGCCGATGAGCAATCCGAAGGCGTGGGTATCGGTGCCGTAGTACACGCGCGTGGGGTCCTCACCCGGCACGAAGAGCAGCGCCATAGCGACGGCAGAAGCCACAGCCAAGAAGATCGCTAGTGCACTAGGCAGGCGCTTGGGCTGGCGCCGCGAAATCACAAAGGCACCATAGGCCAACAGTGGCCAGATCAGGTAGAACTGCTCTTCCACGGCCAGGGACCAGTAGTGAGCGAAAACCTGTACCTCATTGGGGGCGAAGTACGTCTGGCTGGTGGCAATTTGCGTCCAGTTGTTGACAAAGAAGAAGGTGCCCAGGAACTGCTCGCGAATGCCCACGGCGAGATCGCCGCCAATGGCAGACACAATGGCCGTACACACAATGAGCACCACGAGCGCAGCGGGAAGGATGCGGCGGAAACGCCTGATCCAGAAGTCCTTGAGGCTGATGCGTCCCGAGACGTTGAATTCACGAACAAGCAGGGACGTAATGAGGAATCCGGAGAGGACGAAGAACATGTCCACGCCCAAGTAGCCGCCGGGGAGGAGATCACCAAAGAAGTGATAGATCACCACGGCCAGAACGGCGAGACCACGCAGACCGTCCAGTCCTGGGACCTGACGCAAGCGTGCGCGGCGCTCTCGCTTTACCGCCGCGGACTCCTTCGGCACAGCCAGAACGTCAGTGTGGTGGTGCGCTTCCGGTGGGGCAGCAGGTACCGCTGCGGGCTTGGCTGCCGGGGCTGGAGCGAATGCCTGCGGTGCAGCTTTAGGCTCTGTCGGTTGCTGGCGCGCAGGGTGGCGCTGTTCCCGCGTGGGCTTGGAGGCCTTGAGCTGCTTGGAGGACGGCGTTCCCACGGACTGGGAGCGTCGCGCGAGCGCCTGAGCGATCTCTTGGTCAGAGTGCGGCTTCTGTGCTGATGGCGTTGCCGGTGCCGCCTGCGCCGACTGTGCCGTGGGCTTGTGTCCCGACTGCGGCTGCTGCGGAGCTTGTCGCTGCTGTGGCGCTTGGCGCTGCTGCGGCGGCTGCTTGACCGACTGCTGAGCGGTCTTCGGCGCAGAATCCTGGCGGGGTGCAGAAGGCTTTTCGGACGCAGGCTTGTGCGGTGCGGGGCGCTGAGGCTGCTTCTGCTTCTGTGCGGGCGCAGGACGCTGTGCAGCCGGCTGCTGTGTCGCTGGCTTCGTGGTCGGCTCCTGCTTGGGGGCCGACTTCTTTGGCTCGGGGCGCTGTGAAGCACGTTGCGCGGCAGCTGCAGAAGCCGCGCTTGCCGACGCCACCCCGGCAGCACTCGCCGCCGCAGTTGACGGCTTCGGCTGTGGGCGCTGAGGCTTCTGCTGCTTCTGCGGGGCAGCTGGCTTTGCCGGGGTCTGCTTCGGGGCGGCTTGCTTGGGCTGCGGCTGCGACTGTGGCTGTTTGGGAGCCGGCTTCTGTGCCGGCTTCGCGGGTGTTGTGGCCTGGAGGCGCTGGGCCTTCTGCTGTTTTTGCTGAGCAGTTGGCTTTGCCGGGGTCTGCTTTTGAGCAGCTTGCTTGGGCTGCGCTTGTGGCTGTGGCTGCTTGGGTGCCGGCTTCTTCGGCTCTGGTCGTTGTGCTTGTGCCGGCTTCGCGGGCGTCGTGGCCTGGGGGCGCTGAGGCTTCTGCTGCTTTTGCTGAGCAGCTGGCTTCGCCGGGGTCTGCTTCTGAGCAGCTTGCTTGGGCTGCGTCTGCGACCGCGGCTGCTTGGGGGTCTGCTTCTGTGCCGGCTGTGCGGCCTTGGACTTCTGCGATCGTGCCGGGGTGGTGGAGGGGCGGGGAGTACGAACTGCGGAAGCGTCGCGGCGTGGCTTGCGTCGGGATGCAGGAGTGCCGCCGGGCTTGGGCGTCGTGGAATCGTCGCGAGTCTTGGCTAGCTTGGCTTTCTTCACGGCTGAAGCCTTGGGCAGGGCGCCGGGAACGAACTCCAGAGAATTGTCGCGGTCGCGGTGCGGCTTCGGTGCCGCAGGCTTGCGGGATGGGTGCGGTGCAGCCTTGCCGCTCTTTGTGGCGGCTGGCTTCGCAGAGGGCTTCTTCGCCGCCGGCTTCTGTGCGGCGGGCTTTTGTGTAGAGGGTGTAGCGCCCTTAGTCGGCGTCGACGCTTTAGCAGCAGGTTGTGCTGGGTTCTTCGCAGCGGTCTTCGCCGGGGTAGCCGCCGCGGTCTTGGCGGCTGCCGGGGCAGGGGTGGCCGGCTTTGGCGAGGGGGCCGGGCGCGTCGCGGATGTCGCCGGTTGCGTGGGGTGTTTTGTCGTCGGCTTCGTGCGCCTCAAAGGGCGAGGCAATATCGACTTCAAGAGGTTCTTCACAACTCACTCCACAAACGAGCATCCCGGGCACTGAACTTCGGTAATACTACTCCCCAGCCCAGTGAGGGACGCGAACGTGCTAGGTCTGCGTGTTAGAAATATAAGTATTAGTTGACGTCGGACTCGCCCAGTAGACGGCGCAGAACAACGCTGACGCCGTTGTCTGTATTTGCGGGGGCGATGATGTCCGCTACTTCCTTCAGCTGCGGGTGAGCATTCTCCATCGCCACGGCGGTGCCGGCAGCGCGAAGCATCTGCAGGTCATTGAGATAGTCACCAAAGGCCACGGTGCGGGAAATGGGGACGTCGATAAGCTCCGCCAACTGCGTGAGTGCTGCGCCCTTGTCCACATCACGCGCCATGACGTCGAGCCACACCTTGCCGGAAATTGCCACGTTGTCGTTCGGCACCGCCCGCGAGATAGGGCCATAGATGTGTGCTTCCGTGCCGGCCGCACAGAAAATGGCGATCTTGATGATTCCCGTGTTGGGGACCACGTCCAAGGAAGGGACCCACGTGACGGCCTTGTAGTACTTGGCAATCTCTGCGCGCGCGGTGGCGTCAGCGTCCTCGGCCACAAAGGCGGTCTCCGGGGTGCACAGCACGGTGGTGTGTGGCTCCGCGATGTCAGCCGCGGCGGCGCGAGCGGCGGCCACCGTGTCCTCATCAATGGGGGAGGTGGCAATGAGATTTCCAGCGTGGACCACGACGCTGCCGTTTTCTGCAATAAATGTGCCCCCGTTGGGGAACATGTCCTGCAATGTGGCCAGCTGGCGGCCCGAGGCCGGCACGAGCTCGCAGCCGCGCTGGGCGGCGAGGGCGGAAAGCTCGGGGAAGTCAGCGGGCAGCTGGCCGTGGGCGTTAAGAAGCGTGCCATCCATGTCGAGGGCTACGAGCTGAGGGAGCAAAAACACACCGTCCTGAACAGAAATATGAGGTAGCCGGAAGCTTTGTGATGTGGAACACTGGTGCGTATGACTACGACTGACCCAGTACTCGTTTCCGTACGTAACCATACCGGAGTACTCGAGCTCAACCGCCCGCAGGCGCTTAATTCCCTGAACCCGGAGATGATCAACATCATCCGTCGCGCCCTTGAATCATGGCGCGAGGATCCGGCTATCGAACAGGTGCTGATCCATTCCGCTAGCCCGAAGGCATTCTGCGCGGGCGGGGACGTTCGCCACGCGCGCGAGGGGATCGAGTCTGGTCAGCTCGAGGCCGTCGATGAATTCTTTGCCACGGAGTACCTCACCAACGGCGATATCGCGGAGTTTCCTAAGCCCTTCATCGCGGTCATCGATGGTGTGGCTATGGGCGGCGGATTGGGCATCTCGCTGCACGGCTCGCACCGTGTGGTCACCGAGCGTGCGTTTGCCGCCATGCCGGAGATGAACATTGGCTACGTCACGGACGTCGGCGTGGCATTTGCCGCCCAGCGCATGGTGGGCACCCGCGGGGTGGCCTCCCCAGGCTTGGCCAAGTTCTGGGGGTTGACCGGCTACCGGATGTACGCCGCGGACATGCTGTGGACCGGCGTGGCTACACACGTGGTCAAGGACGCCGGGGCGTTTATCGACGCCACACTTGCCCATGGTATCGATTCCGCAGTAGCGGAGCTTGCCCTCCCCGCGCCCGCCGAGCCCGCGCCGCTGGCGCAGGTCGCCCACGACCTAGAGGAGACCTTTGCGCTGCCCACTTGGGAGGAGATTTCCGCGGAGCTGGATAAGCGCCCGCAGATTGGCGGTGAGGTCCGCCGGCTGATGGAAAGAGCGTGCCCGGCGTCGGTGGTGGCGGCCAACGCACTCTTCGAGGCAGAGGCGCAGCTGGAGGACATCCGCGAGGCGCTGCTGCTCGAACTCAAGCTCGGCATGCACATGTACCGCCGCCCCGACTTTGCCGAGGGCGTGCGCGCAGTCCTCGTGGACAAGACCCACGACGCGCAGTTTGCCCCCGGTACTACCGCGGAGGTTGACCCGGAGGAGTTTCGGGCTGTCCTGAAGGCTTAGGTTGAACGCCTAGAACTGATTGCGCAGGCGCTGGTAGGCGGCGCGAGCGCGCTGTTCGTCCACGCCCGGCGGCACCGGTACCTCGAGCGTTCCTTGCGTGGCCGCAGGGGTGGGCGCGGGAAGGCGGAACGCTGGGGCGTCGGACAGCGCGAGCCCCTGGCGCGAATCCGGCAGGCGCACCGGAATGAGCGTCCACAGGTTGGTGATGGGCATGGCCAGCTGCGGCAGGCGGCTGCGGCGGGCGACGGCAATAGGAACGCGTGGGCGCAGTAGTTCCGGCACGGCGTGGTCATAGCCAAAGCGGCGCAGGTTGGCCGCGGCCGCTGCCGCGGGGCTGGCGGAGAAAGCACGGTCGGCCCAGGCCCAGGTAAACGTGTCGCCGCTGAGCGTGGCGATGAGATGGGACATGACCGTCACCGAACCATGCGCCGTGGTCACCACGGTGCGGGCCGAACCGGGATCGAGGTCCGCGGTGAGCTGCGGGAAGCGCGCCTCAAGGAAGAAGTTGTGCTCGGCGGCGAGGAAGTGCGCGTCAGCCAACACGTCGCGGGCAGACAGCCCGCCCGGCAGATCGGCGATATGGGAGCCGTCGAAAAGCGCCAGCGAATCCCGCTGCGCGGCAGGAATGCCCAGGTAGTTTGCCAGCCCCGCCACCGCGCGCCGCTCATCGACCATGCCGCTGTGCTTTTCCAAGCCGGCCAGGATGCTGGGGCGCGGATCCGGGTAGATGTCGAGGACGTCCACTGCCACGAGTGCCTCGTGTTCGCCCTGCGCCACCAGGACAGCGGGGCGATTGTCCACCAGGCGGCGCGCCAGGCCCCGCACGAGGTCGGAGTCCGGCTGCGGGGAATTTTGGGAGGAGTCTTTCAGGGCAGTTGCCCAGTGGAACTCGCCGTCCTTGAGAACGGCGAGGCGCAGGCCCTGAAAGTCGCTCACGCCGCGATCCGAAGTAATCCGGACCGTGGCAGCCTGGTCCAGCACGGAGGGGTCACTGGGGCCGTCGAAGTTGACCTCCACGCTGGTGACCCGGCCAAGGCGGTCTGAGAAGGCCAGATCCACCCCGGCTTGGATGAATGCGCAGTCCGAATAGGTGCTCATCGCGGTATCCATGACTAGTCTTAGCGGTCCTTAGTGGTCTCGGCGGAACGGGTGCTCAATCGCCTCCTCGTAGGCGGCAAGGAGGGCTTGGGTGGATTCTACCCAGGAGTACTTCTCCGCTTCGCGTCGAGCCGCATCTCCCATCGCCTTTCGCCGGGATGGATCGCGCAGAAGGCCCAGCGCGGCGTTCGCCCAGGCGGAATCGTCAGCCTCGTCTGCGATGAGGTGCCCGGTCACTCCCTCCTCGATGACAAAGGGGATGCCGCCGGCATTGGTGCCGATGACCGGCACACCGGATGCAAACGACTCCAGGGCCACCAGGCCTAGCGTCTCCGTGGCGGAAGGGAAAAGGAACACGTCGCCGACGGCGAAGGCCGCGGCTAGTTCCTCGCCCGACAGGTAGCCAGTAAAGACCGTGTAGGCGGGGTCGAAGGAGTTCCTGAGCTCCTCCAGGGAGGGGCCGTCGCCGACAATGGCCAGGCGGGCGTCGCTATGCTCGGCGCGTACTAGCTGCATGACGTGATTGAGACGCTCCAAGTCCTTTTCCTTGGACACGCGGCCGACATAGGTGAGCAGCGGTGCCTCGGGATTGCCGCCAGTGAGCCGCTCACGCATGGCCGCGGTGGCACGGGAAGGCTGGTAGGCCTGCGTGTCCACCGCCTTGGGCCACAGCTTCACGTTGCGGATTCCCACCGCACGCGCCTTGTCCACCATGGGGCCCGACGTGCACAGGTTCACCGCAGCCTGGTTGTGCAGGTACTTCAACGCGGCTTCCGTCAGCGGGCGGGTCCACCCAATGCCGAGTGCGTCCACGTACTCCGGAACGTTGGTGTGGAAGCTCGCTACCAGGGGAACGGCATCGCGCTGCGCGGCGAAGACGCCCAGGGCAGCGGTCCAGATCGGGTTCACCGCATGGATGACGTCCGGATCGAAGTCCCGGATCTCCTTAAAGAAAGTCCAGGAGGGGAGACCGAACTTGATTTCCGGGTACACCCACAGAGATAGGCTCGGAATGCGGGTGACCTCGAATCCGGCGTAGGTGGCCGGAGCCTGGCCCGTGGCGAAGATGCGGACCTCATGCCCGAGGGCAGCGAGTTGGTCCAGCGTGCGCGTGAGGCGCGTGACCACACCGTCGATTTTGGGGAGGAAGACCTCAGTAACAATGGCGATGCGCATGGAGGGACTTAAGCCTCCGCCGCGCCGGGCAGGCCCGCATGCTGCTGCTTGGTCCACAGGGACTGTGCTGGAATCTTGGAGCGGTCCGCGCGGTCGGCGTACTTGCGGGCAACTTCTTCGACCTCATGGAGCAAGCCTTCCGACAAGGTAGTGGGCTCAAGCCCCAAGGACAGGAACGTGTCATTGGATACGAAAAGCTCGTTTTCCGCGGACTCCTTGCGCGGATTCGGCACGTAGGCCACCTCCGCGCCAGAGATCTTGGACACCAGCTCGGCCAGATCGCGCACGCGGTGGGTTTCCGTCATCTGGTTGATGATCTTGACTCGGTCGCCGCGCTCCGGCGGGTTGTTGAGTGCTAGCTCGATGCAGCGCACCATGTCCCGGATGTGGATAAACGCGCGGGTCTGGCCGCCGGTGCCGTGGACGGTGAGGGGGTAGCCAATACCTGCCTGGATGAGGAAGCGGTTGAGCACCGTGCCGTAATCGCCATCGTAGTCGAAACGGTTGATGAGGCGCTCGTCGCGCGCGGTCTGCTCGGTGTGGGTGCCCCAGATAATGCCCTGGTGCAGGTCGGTGATGCGCAGCTCGTCGTTCTTGGCGTAGTAGGCAAACAGGTGCTGGTCCAGCACCTTCGTCATGTGGTAGACCGACCCCGGGTTGGAGGGGTAGAGGATTTGTTGCTCCACCACGCCGTTATCCCCGGTATCCACCTGGACGTCCAGGTAGCCCTCCGGGATCTTCATGCCGGCGGTGCCGTAGCCGTAGACGCCCATGGTGCCCAGGTGCGCAACGTGAATGTCCTGGTCGGACTCCACGATGGCGGCGAGCAGGTTGTGGGTGGCGTTGATGTTGTTATCCACCGTGTAGCGCTTGGTGCGAGAGGACTTCATGGAGTACGGCGCGGCGCGCTGTTCGGCGAAGTGCACAACGGCGTCAGGGCGCTCGGTGGACAAGAAATCCAGCAGGGCATCGTAGTCCTGCGCTACGTCGATGTTGCGGAAACTAATGGTCTTGCCGGTCACTTCATTCCACGCGGCAAGGCGTTCGTCGATGCCCACGATGGGGGTGAGGGACTCAGCACCCAGCTCCGTGTCGATAGCGCGGCGGGAGAGGTTGTCCACGATTGTAACCTCGTGGCCTTGGTCGGAGAGATAGAGGGAGGCGGGCCAGCCGCAGAAACCGTCGCCGCCGAAAATCGCTACCTTCACTGTTTGTTTTCTCCACATCACTTGGTCGGGGGGCATTACCTACGGCGCCTTGTGCTCCGCCGTTTTGCTCCCGGACAGAGGGGAGTGGGGCGATACAGAACTAGCCGCCGGATGTGGAAGATCCACGCCGCGGCGGCAGGCACACTTTTAGAAACGATACCCGCCGGGCGCCTCCTGAGAGGGCCCGGCGGGTAAACAGTGAGTGAATGTTTCCTAAGGGTGTAGAAAATACGTGCGCCTAGGGCGCAGGAGAGACAGTGCGCAGGGCCGAGAACGCTCGCTTGACCAATTCTTCGGCACCGACCGAGTCATTGGTGAGCTGGTGCGTGGTGCATTCCTTCAGCGCCACGATGGCGGCACCGGCGCTGGCCTGCAGGAGAACTGCTACCTCGAAGGAGTCACGCGCGGGGAAGCGTGCGTGGAAGGCATCCAGGACGCCGTGTGTCACGGCTTCGTACTTCCTTTTCTCCTCGCTAGAGGTGCTGAGGTTCTCCAGGGCCTCGCCGACGCGGAACAGGGAAGGCAAGGAATGCAGCTGCGCCTGTTGGTCGCCGAGGGAGTCCACGACAATGGACTCGAAGAGCTCGGTCACCCCGCGTGCCTCCGGGAAGAGCCCGGGAACCTTGGCACTGAACTCTTCGAGGACGTCAGCAGTGAAGTACAGCAGCGCGTCGGCCGCGGAGGTGAAGTAGTTGTGGAAGGTGCGGGCGGAGACCCCGGCGGCCTCGGCGATGGCGCCGACGGTGACCGCATCGCTGCCACCATCCAGGGCGAGGCGCGCGGCGGTGTCGGCCAGCGCGTGGCGCGTCGCTTCCTTCTTGGTTTCGCGCAGGCTAGCCATTGCGCACCTTTTCCTGCTGGAAGGCCAGGAGCTCGTCGCGGTTGCGGGACAGGGCTTCGCCCTCGATGTCGAGGTTCGGGGTGATCTTGTCCAGCCACTTCGGGTAGTACCACGCGCGGGAATCCAGGATGAACATGGTGGCCGGGATGATGAGCATGCGGACCACGAAGGCGTCGAACAGCACGCCCACCGCCAGGGCAAAGCCCATGGTCTTGATGAAGGGCTCATCCATGAGGATGAAGGCGGCGAAGACCGAAATCATAATCAGGGCGGCGGCGGTCACCACGCGGGCACCGTGCTTGAAGCCATTCGAGGTGGCGTTGCCCGCCGTCTTGCCGTGCGCATAGCCCTCGCGCATGCGGGTGACCAGGAAGACCTGGTAGTCCATGGCCAGGCCGAAGGTGAGGCCGATGAGCATGATGGGCAGGAAGGACAGCAGCGGCTGCGGGTCGTCAATGATGCCCAGCATGCCCTCCTGGAAGATGGCCACGGTCACGCCGAAGGCAGCACCCATGGACATAGCGAAGCCAGCCGCGGCGATGAGTGGTACCCACAGGGAGCGGAAGACGAGCATGAGCACGAGGAAGGCCAGGCCCAGGACGATGGCGATGTAGGGGACCAGGACGTCGCTCAGCTTTTGCGAAATGTCGTCGAAGATCGGGGTAATGCCCGTGATGCCGTAGCTGCCGCCGGTGGAATCCTCGAACTCCTGCTGGTAGTCGCGCAGGTGGTTGAGGGTCTCGGTGGTGGCCGGGTCAGTAGCGCCAGTGGTCGGGGTGATCATGACCTGGGCGGCGTCGCCGTTCTCCGTGGTCTGGACAATCTGGGCGTTCTCCACGCCCTCGGTGCCCTGAATCTTGGTGAGCAGCTCCTGGAAGGCCGGCATGCGGTCCTGCTCGGCCACGTTGGCGACGTCCACGAACGCGATCATCGGGGCATTGCGGCCAGGGCCGAAGGCCTCCTCCGTCATCTCGTAGGCGTCGCGCTGCGGCGTGCCGAGCTTCGCGGTGCCGTCCGTGGGCATGGCCAGGCGCAGCTGCGCGGCCGGGATGGTGAGAATACCCAGCAGGACCACGCCCGCGATGAGATGCAGCCACGGGTGAGCACGGATGCGGCGCACCCAGAGCAGGCCCATGGTCGGCTTCTCGTCCTCCGGATCCGGGACCTTGGGGCCGGGAACGCGGCCAGCAAAGATCTTCGTGCCCAGCAGGCCGAGCAGGCCCGGAATGAACGTCAGCGCCACGCACACCGCGATGATGACGGTGGCGGCCGCGGCCAGCGCCATGGTGGACAGGAAGGGGATGCCGATGATAATTAAGGCGGCAAGAGCAATGACCACGGTGATGCCGGCGAACACCACGGAGGAACCGGCGGTACCCAGCGCGATGCCCATGGCGTGCGCGCGGGTGGCTTTATCCATCTTCTTCAGCTCCTGAGCCAGTTCCTTCGGGCTCAGGTTATTGAGGCCAGAGGAGGTAATGAGCTCGTTGCGGAAGCGGTTCACAATGAACAGGGCGTAGTCAATGCCCACGGCCAGGCCGATCATGGAGGCCAGGGTCGGGGTCATATCAGAGATGGAATCCGTAAACAGGGTGCACAGCTGCACGCCCAGGATGCCCACGCCGACGCCGATTACGGCGGAGAGCAGCGGCATGCCGGCGGCGACGAAGGAGCCGAAGGTGATGAGCAGCACCACGGCGGCGACGATGAGGCCGATGATTTCGGCGGAGCCGTTCATGCCCTCGGCCGCGCCGTTGAAGGCGTTGCCGGAGTACTTCACGGTGAGATCGCTGCCCTCGCCATCGAAGTCCTTGAGCACGTCGGTGACTGCGGTGAGGTCTTCGTCCGGAATGTCCATGACATTCTCGGAATCAAAGGTCACAGACACGGTGCCGGTGCGCTTGTCCGCGCTGAGCGGGGAGAGCTGCTGCAGGTTCTTCTCAATCTGCTCCTGCGGCATGCCCTGCGCGGCCATCTTCTCGCTCATCTGCTGCTGCATTCCGGCGGCCGCCATGACGGGGCTGACCAGAGCGTCAGTATCGGTGAGAACCCCGGTGTCTTTGAGCTCACCGAGCAGCTTGTCGACGTCCCCCGCAACCTCCGGGTCCTCCAGAGTCTTTCCCTCGGGAGCCTGGATGAGCACGGAGCCCGACGGCTCGCTCATGGCATCGGTCTCGGTGCCGAAGCGCTCCATCATCTCCTCTTGGGTGACGGTGGAGTCCATGTCCGGCATGGAGAAGTTGGGGTTAGGGGATTTGGCAAAACCCGCGGCGAGGCCGCCGAGGGCGATGAGTAGTACCAACCAGAAGGCAAGGAAGGGCCATACCTTGCGGTATGACCAGCTGCCCAGGCGGTAGAGGAAGGTTGACATTGGATAGTCCTTTGCAGACGCGATGGGAAATTTCAGTATCAATGAAACTTTGCGCAGTATATGTAAGTTTGCGGGGTGGGTGCAACTTGAACGTGGTTGCTCGGACCCCGTGCCGGCACGTCACGGTCGCGCTGTAGACTGGCCCGCATGCTTGAAGCCGTGCTCAATGCCTTTGCCGATTCCGTCAACGCGCTGCTCATCGGCATCCTCGTGGCCATCGGCATCATGCTCCCGCGCGGCAGCTACCGGAAGATCGCCGCCCTGGTCATCGTGGGGGACTGGTTCGGCGTGCTCACCGCCGCCGCCGTGGTCATGTTCATCTTCGTCGGCATCCAGGACAAGGTCGCCGCCGCCTTGGGGTCACCGCTCATTGGTTTTGGGCTTATCGTCATCGGTGCGGCCTTGGGCCTTCTGGCCTGGCGCTCGAAGGGCGAGCCGAACGAGATGGTGCACAAACTCCTCGGCCCGCTGCGCACCCCGTCCCCGAAGACCGTGGTGGTGGGCTACCTCATGGGCGTTATCCAGTCCCTGACTTCCGTGCCCTTCTTTTACGGGCTGATGCACCTGGCCGCCGGGGACTTTAGCCGCACCGTGAAATACGGCGGGCTCTTCTTCTACGCCACCTTCGCGCTCTCCCTGCCCACCCTGTGCGGCCTGTTCATCGCGGTGGTGCGGGCCAAGCCGCACTCCTGGGCCGGGCGCGCCTTTTCTTGGGCGCGTGAGAACTCCACCGCCGTCTCGCTGTGGAGTGGCTACGGCGTGGCAGCCTTCCTCATCATCATGGGTGTGGTGTCCCTCCTGACGGCCTAGGCGGCCTCGATCGATACGGCAAGGGTGTTAGAGATTTCATAGTCGCCGGGTGCAGCGCTAAGCTCTGCCAGCCGTTGCTGCTCGCCGGCGTTCAGCGGAATGACCCAGCCTTTCGACGGAACATGCACCGCGCGCTCCTGTGCGCCGGTGGGGGAGAGATGCACGGTGGTCTGCGGCCCGCGCAGCCGCGCTGGCTCGCCAGCGCGCCCCACTTCCGCCAGCACCCGGGCCCCGGCCGGGGAGGTCACCAGGATGATGAGGTCCTCTGCGGTATGCACGGTCAAAGAATCCACCTCCACCTGCACCGCATGCGGATCGGGCGAGGCTAAGCGTGCGCCGGGCGTGGACACCAGATTCTTCAGAGCTGACAAGAGACCCATGGCGCGATCCTAGCCCGCGGGTACCATCGTTGACTGTGATTGACGCGAAAAATACAGCACTGGTCATCGAAGGCGGCGGGATGCGCAATTCCTACACCGCCGCCTGCATTGTCAAGCTTCTGCAGGAAGAGGTGGAGTTCGGCTGGGTCGGCGGCGTATCCGCCGGGTCCTCCCACACCGTGAACTTCCTCTCGCGCGACCCAATCCGCTCCGAGGACTCCTTCGTGGACTTTGCCAAGAACCCCAGCTTCGGCGGCCTCGGCTCGCTGCTGCGCGGCACCGGCTATTTCAATGCCGAATACATCTACGAGAAGGCCGCCGATCAGGACATGCCCTTTGACTGGGAGGCCTTCCGCAGCAATCCGGCGCAGGTGTGCATCTCCGCTGCCCGCGCCGATACCGGGGAGACGGTCTATTGGGGGCGCGAGGACATGCCAACGCAGGACGACCTTATGGTGCGCGTGCGCGCATCCTCGACGCTGCCGCTTATCATGCCCATGCGCATTATCGACGGCGCCCCGTACGTCGACGGCGCAATGGGCGAATCCGGGGGACTCCTCATCGAGCAGGCGGAGGAGGCCGGCTTTGAGAAGTTTCTCTTCCTCGGCACCAAGCCCCGCGGCTACGTTCGCCCAAAGGTGGGCCGCCCCACCGCGTTGCGCCGCATCTTCCGCAAGCACCCGGCCGTGGCGGAGGCCATGATTGCGCGCCCCGCCAAGTACAACGCGTCTAAGGACCGGCTCGTGGAACTGGAGAAGCAGGGCAAGGCCCAGCTCTTCTTCCCCGAGGACATGCAGGTTGCTTCCACCGAGCGCGACGTGGCCAAGCTCCGCTCCAACTTTGAAGCCGGCCGCGCGCAGACCTATGCGGAGTGGCCGGCGTGGCGGGAGTTCCTCACTTCCTAGCAGAAAACCAAGTGGGGCCTGCCAGTGTGGAGGGGGCGGGCGGATTTCCTAGAATATTATTCCGTGTTGTCAATATTTGATGGAAATATTTGGCTGAGCATCTTCTTTATTGCTCTGCTCGGCACGCTATTTGGAATGATTCCCTTCGGCCCCCTGCGCTTTGGCGCGGCGGGCACGCTGTTTGTCGGCTTGGCCATCGGCGCCTTTATAGACCTCGATGGCACGATCCTAAGCAGCCTGCAGGAGATGGGGCTGGGCCTCTTCATCTACATGCAGGGCCTGGCTGCCGGCGAGAGGTTCTTCAAGGGCTTTTCGGAGCAGCTCAAGCACATGATTACTGCGGCAGTCGCGGTCGTCGCCGCCGCCGGTGTGGCCCTGCTCGCGGGCGGCTGGCTGGGGCTATCGCCGCTGGCGTCTGTCGGTGTGTTCTCTGGCGCGACGACGTCGACGGCGTCGCTCGCCGTGGCTCAGCAGCAGACCGGCGAGGATCTTCCCGCCGTGGGCTACTCCCTGGGCTACCCCGTGGGCGTGGCGGTGGCCATCCTGCTCGTGGCAGTACTGCTCAAGCAGTCCTGGCCCGGCACCAAGGACAAGGACACCTCTGCAGAAGAGATCTTCCGCTCGCGGACCATTCGCGTGACGAAGAACATTTCCTACGAGGAGCTGGTGGAGCGCTTTGAGGATCACTTTGTCATCGCCACGATTCGCCGCGGCAATTCGGTGCGCGTGGCCGGTGATCACCCGGAGATCCGCAAGGGAGATATCCTCCGCGTGCTCGTGACCAAGGCCAAGCGGCATGAGCTTACCCACGCCCTGGGCAAGCGCCAGCCGCAGGTGCCTTTCGTGGACAAGCGTCTCACCATCGAAACCGTCGTCGTCTCCAACACTGATATCGCCGGACACACCGTGGAGGAGCTCGACCTGTTTAAGCGCTACGGCGGCCGCATCATCCGAATCCACCGCGGCGACGACGAGTTCCTCGCCGCCATGGATACCCACCTGGACGCCGGTGACCGCGTCGACCTCATTGTGCAGCAGGATCGCTTGGGCGATATCCGCGATTACTTTGGTGACTCGGTCCAGGCCTATTCGCAGTTGAACTGGGTGGCCGTCGGCGGCGGCCTGTTCCTGGGCTACCTTCTCGCGCTCGTCGTGGTTCCCCTTCCGGGCGGCACGTCCTTCGAGCTCGGCTTCGCGCTCGGCCCGCTCATCGTCGGTCTCATCCTTGGCGCGCTGCACCGCACGCGACGCGTGCCGTGGAAGGTGCCGGCCTCCATTAACACCGCGTTCCAGCAGTGGGGCCTAGTCATCTTCCTGTCTTCTGTGGGTCTTGCCTCTAGTGAGGCGTTCCTCTCCACGGCCTTCTCCATGACGGGCCTGAAGTGCATGGTGCTCGCAGCGATCATCACGGTGGCGGCCATTGCCATCTTCGCCGGGGCCAGCCGCCTGCTGGGCCAGTCCGAAACCCGCACCGCTGGCGGCATCTCCGGTGTGTTTGGTCAGCCCGCCGTGGTCAACTACGCCACGGAGATGAGCTCCGACTCCCGCATTATGACCGGCTACGCCGCCACCATCGTGGTGGCGCAGGTGGTCAAGATCGCGATTATTCCCATCATGCTGACGCTGTAGCGGGCTAATCCGCCACGAGCGTGTCGATGGTGAGCTCCGGGTGCTCCTTCTCCACGAAGGCCAGCTTCCACTTATCGCCGAAGAGGGCGATGAGCTCGCCATCGCTGCGGGTAAAGATTTCTACGCCGCGCTGGCGACCCAGCTCGGGGGCGGACTCGGCGTCGGTGCGGCGCGCCACGGAGTAGGGGATGGGCTCGGTGACGGTCTCCACGTTGTATTCGACCTCCATGCGGGCCTGCATGACCTCGAACTGCATGGGGCCGACGGCGGCCATGACCGGGGCGGCGTCGCCGCGGGTGTCGTTGCGCAGGATCTGGACCACGCCCTCGGCGGCCAGCTGATCCAGGCCCTTACGGAAGGCCTTGTAATCGCCCAAGGACTTCGCGCGCAGAATGCGGAAGGCCTCCGGTGCGAACTGCGGCATCGGCTTAAACTGCACCTTCTTGCCCGTGTAGATGGTGTCACCCGGGGCCAGCGAGCCGGCGTTGACCAGGCCCACGATGTCACCCGGGTAGGCGGACTCCACGGTGTCACGCGTGCGGCCGAAGACCGTCAGCGCGTACTTGGTGGAGAAGCTGCGGCCGGACTGGGCGTGGCTGACCTGCATACCACGCTCGAACTCACCGGAGACGACGCGCATAAACGCCAGGTTGTCGCGGTGCTTGCGGTCCATGCCCGCCTGCACCTTAAAGATGACGCCGGAGAACTCGTCGGTGACCTCACGGGTCTCATCGATGGCGGAGGACGCGGCCTCAATGGCCTTCGGATCAGACTCGCGCGAGTGCGGCTGCGGGGCAATGGCGCACAGCGTATCCAAAATCTGGTGCACGCCGAAGTTGAGCATGGCGGAGGCAAAGATGAGCGGGGAGGTCACGCACTGCTCGAAGAGCTCCTGGTCGTGCAGAGCGCCATCGGCAGCCAGCAGCTCCGCTTCCTCCACGGCGGTCTCCCACGCGTCCTCTTCCTTGTCCGCGGCCGCAGCGGGCGCGTAGTGCTCCTCCGGGGCAATGGTGGAACCACCGGCGGTGCGTAGGAAGTGAACGTATTCGTCGGCCTCGCCGTCATCATTGATGTGGGCTAGCCCGCGGAAGTCGCCGGCGATACCCACCGGCCAGTAGAGCGGCGTAGGTTGCAGCTGGATTTCGTTCACGATCTCGTCGACAAGCTCCAGCGGCTCCCGGCCCGCACGGTCCCACTTGTTGATCACGGTGATGATGGGCAGCCCGCGCGCCTTGCACACGCGGAAGAGCTTGAGGGTCTGGGGCTCGAGGCCCTTCGCGGCGTCGATCAGCATGACCGCCGCGTCGACTGCGGTGAGCACGCGGTAGGTATCCTCTGAGAAGTCCGCGTGGCCCGGTGTATCGACGAGGTTGATCATGTACGGCTCGCCCTCGTGGCCCTCCGGGGCGTACTCGAACTGCAGCGCCGAGGAGGCCACGGAAATACCGCGGTCCTTCTCCATCTCCATCCAGTCAGAGACCGTGGACTTGCGGTTGCCCTTGCCGTGCACCGCGCCGGCCTCATTAATAACGTGGGCGTGCAGCGCCAGCGCCTCCGTCAGCGTGGACTTACCAGCATCCGGGTGGGCGATGACGGCGAATGTGCGGCGGCGGGAAGCTTCGGAGGCAATACTCATGCGGGCTAGTTTAGCCGCTGGGTGCTACCACTCCACATCGAGCTGGCGTCCCAGATCATCAAAGATGCGGCGCGCCACGGAGAGCTTCTTCGCAATCGGGCGCCGCAGTCCCGGCTTGCGCTTGTTGGTGTAGTACTCACCGGACTCGAAGTGGATGCCGGGAGTGCCGGTAAGGAAGAACGCGAGGTTCTCGCCGCCCTCCTCGGCCTTGCCAAAGCGCTTGCCCACCACGCTGGCGTAGAGCTTGCTGGTGGCGCTTGTCGACGTCGTCCCGAACCCCGTCTTCAGCACACCCGGGTGGAAGGCCACGGCGGTCAACCCGTGCGAATCCAGGTAGCGGGTGAGCAGAATATCTCCCAGCTTGGCGTTGCCGTAGGCGCGCTCCGCAGTGAACTTCTCAAACGTGTTGGGATCACCCGGATCGAAAGAGGACATGAGCATGTTCGCCACCGAGGAGGTCTGCACCACGGTGGCGTCGCTATCCCGCAGAGTATCCCGCAGCAGGGACGTCAGCAGGAACGGGGCCACCACGTTGACCTGCCAGGTGCGCTCGAAGCCATCGGCGGTGGCAAAGGGGCCGTCGAAAATGCCGCCGGCGTTGTTAGCCATGGCATCGATCCGGTCGTACCTGCCCAATTCCTCAGCCAAGCGCCGCACCTGGCCCAAGGACTCGAAGTCCGCCACGTGATAGCTGGCGCCAACCTCATCTGCCACGGCCTGAATCTTCTCCGGGTTGCGGCCAACGAGCACGAGCGTGTCCTGCGGGCGGCGTTGGCGCAGGATGCGCGCGGCGGATGCTCCAATGCCGCCAGAGGCTCCGGTGATGACGATGGTGCGGGGTTCGTGCGGGGAGGATGGGAGGTGGCTCATAGTTGTCCAGTTTAGGGCGAACTCACCGAACTCGCCGTGGCTTTACTGCGCTTTGACGGCTTTGACGGCTTTAACGCCGCGAGTGGATCTCGTTCTGGGCCTTGCCCAGCCCCTGGGCGATGATAAACCGCGCGGCCTGGGCGGCAGTGGCGATGGAGGCATCGAACTCCGGGGTGGCGTCGACAGGCGCTAGCACCCAGTCCGAAATGGAGCCGCCCTTGGCCGGGCGGCCGATGCCTACGCGCACGCGCAGGTAGTCTCGGGTGCCCAGGCGCTCGGTGAGGGACTTGAGCCCATTGTGGCCGTTTTCGTTTCCGCCCTTTTTCACGCGCACCGTGCCGGCGGGCAGATCCAGCTCGTCATGAATGACGATGATGCGCTCCGCTGGCACTCCCAGCTGCTGGGCTAGGGGAGCGATGGGATCCCCGGACAAGTTCATGTAGGTGTGCGAGCGCAGTACGACAACGGGGGTGCCGGCGACATCGATGCGCGCGGCACTGAGCTGGTGGCCCGTGACCGGCTCGAGCACGTCGCCCGTCTCCGCCAGCAGATCATCTAGTGCCATGTAACCCACGTTGTGGCGGGTCGCCGCGTACTTCGCGCCGGGGTTGCCCAGGCCCACGACGATCCACTCGGCGCTCAGGGACGCCGGATCGATGCCCGAATCTGCGCGCCGAGAGGACGCCGTGGATCCAGCGGAACCAGCGGAGCCGCCGAAGAGGCGGGTGAAGAAGTCACGGAGGGTGGACACAACTACTCCCTTCAGGGATTGTCTTTAAGCTTGGGGCCATGAGCCAGCTTCTTGAGACTATCACCTGCCCCGTCCTACCTGCCCCGATGGCCGGTGGGCCCACCACACCGGCGCTCGTGCGCGCCGCGGAATCCGCCGGTTCCTTCGGCACTCTGGGGCTGGGAAGCGCCACCGTAGCCTCGGCGCAGGAGTCCATTCACGCCTGCGGGGGTACTCGTTTCGGCGTCAACCTCTTCCACCCGCAGCGCGCGCTTACTGCTACAGAGATGGCGGCCGTGCGCGACCTAGCGGACCACGAGGGCGCCGTGCCCGGCAACGTCTCCCTGGACTTCGGCTGGCACGACAAGCTCACCGCGGCACTCACCGGTGGGGCAGCGGTTCTGTGGTCCATGTTCGGCACCTTCAGCGCCGAGGAGGTCGAGCGCATCCATGCACAAGGCGCGGAGGCGTGGACCACGGTGACTACCCCGGAGGAGGCGCGTAGTGCCGCCGAGCGCGGCGTCGACGCGTTGTGCGTTCAAGGCCCGGAGGCCGGCGGCCACCGCGGAGTGTGGGACCCGGGTGCGGAGCCGGACCAGCGCCCGCTGGCAGAGCTCGTGAGCGCCGTGCACGCAGTGGTGGACTTGCCGCTCATTGCTGCGGGTGGGCTGCGGACCAGGGAGGACGTGGCCCGCGCCCTGTCGTGGAGTGGAGTTCGTGCGGTTAGCTGTGGCTCGGCCTTCCTGCTGGCCGACGAGGCCGGAACCAGCCCCCACAACCGCGCGCTGCTGCGCCGGGGTGGCGCCACTGTATCTACCCGCGCATTCTCCGGGCGCTATGCCCGCGGCCTAGAGACCCCCTACACCCGCGCCCACGCGGAGCTGCCGCTGGTGTACCCCTACCTCAACGCGCTGCTCAAGCCGCGTCGTGCCGCCCACGATCCGGAGGTGGACTACTGCCTTGTCGGCACCGAGGTGGAGAAAATCAACGGGGGTAGTGTGGCGCAGATCCTCGCGCAACTGTGCCCAAACGGACATCCTTAATGGTTAATATTTACGGTTGGACAGAGTTATACACCCCCTTATTAATTAGAAAAGGAAACACAACACGTGACTGCGAACGCGCACATTGGACACGAGGACTGGAACGAGCGCCTGGAGCTGGCCCAGGAGATGATTCCGCTCATCCACCAGTTGCACCGCAACAACAATGTCGTGACCTCCATCTACGGTCGCCTCCTCATCGGCGTGACGGACATCGACATCATCAAGGCGCACCGATACGCCCGCCGTATCGCCGAGCGTGAGCTTTCCACCGCGGAGACCCTGCCCATCCTCAAAGAACTGTGCGCGATGAACCTGGGTACCGCGTCCGTCGACCTGGGCCGCCTGGCCACAGGCTTTGCCGAGTCCGGTTCCGACAACCTGCGCAAGTACCTGGAGGAGACCCTCGTGGATCTCGTCGGTGCCGGCGTAGACAAGGAGACCACCGACGTGGTCCTGTACGGCTTCGGCCGCATCGGTCGCCTCCTCGCCCGCATCCTCATCGCCCGCGAGGCCGCCTACGGTGGAGTGCGCCTGCGTGCCATCGTGGTGCGCAAGAAGGGCGACATTGACATCTTCAAGCGCGCTTCCCTCCTGCGCCGCGATTCCGTCCATGGTGCCTTCAACGGCACCATCGCCGTGGACGAGGAGAACGAGGTCATCTGGGCCAACGGCACCAAGATCCAGATGATCTACGCCAACGACCCGGCGGAGATCGACTACACCCAGTACGGCATCGACAACGCCATCGTTGTCGACAACACCGGCGTGTGGCGCGACCGTGAGGGCCTGTCCCAGCACCTTGCAGCCAAGGGCGTGTCCCGAGTGCTGCTCACCGCGCCGGGCAAAGGCGACCTGAAGAACATCGTCTACGGCATCAACCACGGTGACATCGACGACACCGATCAGATCCTCTCTGCCGCATCCTGCACCACCAACGGCATCACCCCAGTACTCAAGGTCATCAATGACCGCTACGGTGTTGTCCACGGCCACGTGGAGACCGCTCACTCCTTCACCAACGACCAGAACCTCATCGATAACTTCCATAAGGGAGATCGCCGCGGCCGCGCCGCCGGCCTCAACATGGTTCTCACGGAGACCGGCGCAGCAAAGGCCGTGGCCAAGGCCGTTCCGGAATTTGAGGGCAAGCTCACCGGCAACGCTATCCGCGTTCCTACCCCGGACGTGTCGATGGCGGTGCTCAACCTGGAGCTGGAGAAGGAAGCAGACCGCGACGAGGTTAATGACTTCCTGCGCAACGTCTCCTTGCACTCCAACCTGCGCCAGCAGATCTCCTATATTGCCTCCCCGGAGGTCGTCTCCTCCGACTTCGTGGGCTCTACCCACGCCGGCGTGGTTGACGGACTGGCCACCATTGCCTCAGGCAAGCACCTCGTGCTCTACGTCTGGTACGACAACGAGTTCGGCTACTCCAATCAGGTCATCCGCATTGTGGAGGACATCGCCGGTGCCCGCCCGGAGGTCTACCCCAAGCGCGTTGACGTCTCTGAGCTCTAAGCGCTAGAAAACGAACACCGCCCACACCATGCAGCGCGGGCGGTGTTTCGCTGTTTTAGGGTCCTGCTCGGTCTGCGAGCTAGCTTTGCCAGGATGCTTCAAACGCGCAACTGCCCGATCTGCCAAAAGTACGGGCCAAGATCGAAAAATCTAGACTGCTTTTGTCAGATTCGTCAGTTTTAGCGGGGAGACAGCGCACGCGTGTGGAGCAGACGCCGTGCGAGCAACGCGGCAACCACACAGAGCACCGCGGTCAGCGCCATGGCGATGGCGTAGCGCAGAGGCGAGTGCGCAACTAAGGGCCAAGCAGGGAAGGCAAGGAGCCAGAGGCTGGTTTCTGCCAAGACATCGCCGCCCAAGGTGACGGAGACGATCGTGCCTACGATGGTGAGGGCGATAGCGCTCACGGTGCCGAAGCGAATAACCAAAACGAGTGACACAGCCGCGATGACAAAGCCCACCCCAACTGCAAGGGGGAATGCCGAAAGCTGGGCAGCGACATTGCCACCTGCGAGCGCACTGGCCAGGTAAGCGGCAGCGCATACCGCCAGGATGACACACAGGAACCAGAGGAGAATCCCGGATGTGCCGAACCGTGTTTCCATATGGACCAACGGCCATGAATCAGCTACACGGGGCCAAACGAGGACCGGCAAGATACCTGCGCCGACCGGAAGCAGAAAGAAGTGAAAGAAACCTTCGACGTAGTTAGCGGGATGCAGAGCTACAAAACCGAGCGTGGAAACGCTGAGCAACAGGCAAGATAACACCGCTGGGCTAAAAGCCGCGTGGTGCAGCCCCAACAATGTGGACCACGGCGAGGACTGCGCTGCGGCACGGGAATGTTCCGTTGGTTTCCATGATTGGGCTTCTTCCACGGTGGCATTAGTCCGCGTCGCCGTAGACCGTGCGACGGTGAAACGCAGCGGGAACACTGGCCGGTATCGACGCGGCGTGAAGACCGCAGCTAATGACCCAAGCAGGGCAAGGATGACACACAAAACGAGAGCTGGAAACGGACTGCTGGTCAGTAGTGGGTCGTGTGGCTCAAGAGGCACCGAGTTCTGATGAATACGCAGTGCGGGCAAAAGAAGCCGTTGCGGCCATGCTGGTGGAAAGGCCCACCACCTGCCTGTTTCGACAGTGCTCGGAAGGACGCTGACTATTTGCCACAGGACCGCTGCCACGAGTGCTAATGCGAAGCCCAGTCGACGGGCACAGGCTGCGGAAAGCCCAGCAATGCCAAGCGCACCAAGGAAGGAGTAGAGCCCAGCTACGAGGATAAGTTCATGATTCTCGCGCCCCTGGGCAGCGACAACGAACCAGGAAACACCAAAGTTCAGAATATGGAAGACCGCAAGGCTGACAATGACAACGATAAAGCGGGCAGCATTCTCGAGACGCGGGTTGAGGTTTCTCCATTGCGTTCCGCCGCTGCGAGTGATGGTCTCGCGGCGTTCTGGAATGGCAGCGAACAGCCCAGTAAGAGGGGCATACATGCCGGTAACAAACAAGGATTGCCAAGCCAAGACGCCCGTGGCATCAGTGCGTGCTGAGGCCATTAAGGAGAAAATGATTGTCATGATGACCAGCGGTAGCGCCAGCAAAGGCAACCACTGTAGGGCACTTCCGCGGCTGCGTAGTAGTTCTGCCGAAAGGTAACTCGGGCGAGGTGCTGTGGTGTGCTTAGGCACGTGATTCCCCTTCCCGAGAGGTAGGTGCTTGGGAGGCATGACCCGGTGAGGTAAGCCGGAAGAATTCCTCTTCCAACTGGCCACGGGGTGCTAGCTGGTGCAGGGAACCGGAATATCGAATCCTGCCCTCGGCCAAGACCGTGATGTCATGTGCAAGATGCAAAACTTCACCAAGCTGGTGGGAGCTTACGATAACGGTGTGCCCAGCCGCGGCCAGTTGCTGTAGTAGCTCCCGCAACTCCATGATGCCTTGGGGATCGAGGCCATTCTGAGGCTCATCAAGGACAAGAATCTCTGGATCACCGAGGAGTGCTTGTGCCAAAGCCAAGCGGGCCTTCATACCGGTGGAAAAGGATTTCGCCTTCTTAGTGCCTACGCCGCTGAGCCCAGCGATGGAGAGAACCCGATCAATCTCGGAATCAGGAAGGCTCAGAAGTCGAGCGTGAACGCGAAGATTCGCCGTGACAGACAGATGACCATAAAAAGCTGGCCCGTTCACAGTGGCACCAATACGGCGAAGCACATTGCGGTTCCAAGGTTGGCCCGCCACGTTGATGGAGCCCGAGTCAGGCGGCAGGAGACCTAAGAGGATGGAAAAGAGCGTCGATTTTCCTGCCCCGTTGCGCCCGAGCAGTGCATGCACGCGGCCCGGGGAGATGCGGAAGGAAACATCATCGAGGACTCGTTGCCGACCAAAAGATTTCGAAATGTGCTCAAAAGAGATATCGCAATTCATAGAATGCAGTATCGCCGGGGCGCATCATAAAGTAATCCGCCTGCATGATGGTCTTCAGTGAGCAGACCTCCTACCGTGGTAGGAGCTTAGGCAACCCCAGCACGCTGCGCTAAGAGAACGAGGGCCACTCGGTCACGTGCGGCGAGTTTAGACATGAGTGCGGAGACGTGAGTTTTCACCGTGGTTTCTGCGATGACCATGTCGGCGGCTATCTCCGCATTTGTAGCACCACGCGCGATGAGCGAAAGCACTTCCATCTCGCGGCGCGTTACGAGGCTGAGTCCTTGGCGTTCCTGGGCGCTGAGGTTTTCGCGCGTCAGCGCCGAGCGATAAGCTTCCAGCACTGGGCCGGTTACCTCGGCGGCCAGCACCGATTCTCCTTGCGCCACGTTGCGAACGGCGGACACAAGAACCTCTGGGTCGGCATCCTTCAGCAGGAAACCGTGGGCGCCAGCGGAGATGGATCGCGCCACGAGCTCTTCATCATTGAATGTGGTGAGCATGATGATGCGGCACTCGGGCTTGCGTTCGAGTATGGCCTGAGCCGCTGCAATGCCGTCCATACCGGGCATGCGAATGTCGAGGATAGCCACATCAATGTGGTGGCTCAGCGCTGCTGTCACGGCGTCCGCCCCCGTGGCCGCGGTGGCCGCGACCTCGATGTCTTCTTGCGCAGTGAGGATGGTAGACAACGCTGAGAGCAGCATTGCTTGATCATCGGCCAATAAGACGCGGATTCTAGAGCTGCTGGGATGCATCCTTGGTCTCCTTCATCGGTATCTGTGCATGCAAGGAAAAGGAATGAGCATCGCCGGAATAGTCGAGGCGACCGCCGAGCGAACGGGCTCGTTCCGCCACTCCGACTAAGCCCACGCCGCTTCCCGCGACGTTGCTTGGTGTGGGATGAGGATTGGTGGAGGTGAGGGTGAGCGTGGCGGCGTCATCAAGTACAAGCTCAACGAAGACGCGCGTGCCGACGCCCTGATGGCGCAGAGCATTCGTCAATCCTTCCGTGATAATGCGTACCAAAGCCATCTGCACCAACGATGGAACGGCGTATTCAGGCGGGAGGTTGGCGTCCACCTTTAGCCCTGCAGCGCGGAAGCCTTCGAGGATCCCTTCGATGTGCTCAAGCTGTTGAGCAGGCTCAAGAGCCGTGGGACCGGGTGAGCGCAAGGCAGCGACGATTCCGCGAACCTCGCCCAGGACGGTATCCGCATTATCGCGGATAGAAACAAGTGCTTCTTCAGCCGCGCCGGAGTCCGCAGTCGCTGCAACGATGCCTGCATTAGCCTGAACCTTAATCAATGTGAGGGAATGGGCGAGGACATCGTGTAACTCCCGCGCAATGAGGAGGCGTTCTTCTTCTTGTGCCTGGTGGAAGCGCTCGCGGGCCAGTACTTCTCGTTGGCGATCACGGTCGAAATAGCGGGCAGCAATGAAATATGTGCTTCCTAGTACCGTCCAGTGAGCCACAACCATAGCAAGGAAGGGTGTGTCAACCTCATAGCGCAGAAGATAGGACTCAGCATCGATCCGCCACATGAAGGGGGAGATGAAGGTACCGAGCGCAGTGATGAGGAGGACCGCCCGAGGAAGTAGCCTGTGGTTTATGTACCGTGAGGTGGTGTACACGGCCATCGGGGCGGTTAATGCCCAAGGCGTCAAGCCGCTATTAGTAGGAAGCTGGCTCATCCATATGACAGCCCAGGCCAGGAGAAGAACTAAGAAGCCTGTTGCGCTCACGATTGGCCTCGAGCGCCACACTAAGAAAAGCGGTATGAACAGCAGCGACAAGAGAGCCTGGAGAATTTCCACCGTTCCGGCAGAGGGAAACGCCAAGGCACAATAAAAGGCCGCTACGAGCCCCGCGACTCCTGCGAGCAGCGCGTCACCCAAACGCACCGAGGACAGGAAGGCGCGCGCGGTGCGGGAAAAGCTCATAGACGGCCATGGTAGTACATACAGAAAGTACTACTTCTTCTTTTTGTCCTTCTTGGACTTCTTTTTCTTGCCCTGCTTCTTGCCGTCGCCGTTGACCTTGGCACGCTCCAAGTCGGCAGCGACATCCGGAACGTAGGCGAACTCGTTGCGCGGCGGGCGCACGTACTCGGCCTCCAGGTCGGGGCGCTGAGGGATCTTCGGGACGTCCTGCTCCACGTGCTGGTAGGGGACAGTCTTCAAGATGTGGTTGATGACATTAATACGGGAGCGCTTCTTGTCTTCTGACTCCACGGTGTACCACGGCGAGATCGGGGTATCGGTATGGACGAACATCTCATCCTTGGCGCGGGAGTAGTCCTCCCAACGGGTGATGGACTGCAGATCCATAGGGGAGAGCTTCCAGCGGCGCAGCGGGTCATTGCGGCGGGACTTGAAGCGGGCAATCTGTTCCTCATCGGAAACGGAGAACCAGTATTTAAGCAGGATGATGCCGTCCTCAACCAGCATGCGCTCCAGGATGGGGGCCTGGTGGAGGAAGCGCACGTACTCCTGCTGGGAGCAAAAGCCCATGACGCGCTCTACACCGGCACGGTTGTACCAGGAGCGGTCAAAGATGACGATCTCGCCAGCGGTGGGCAGCTTTTCGACGTAGCGCTGGAAGTACCACTGGCCAGCCTCGCGGTCCGTGGGCTTGGGTAGTGCTTCAATGCGGCAGGAGCGCGGGTTGAGGTACTGCGTGATGCGCTTGATGGCAGAGCCCTTGCCGGCGGCGTCGCGGCCCTCCATGATGATGACCACGCGCGCGCCGGTCTCTACCACCCACTGCTGCATCTCCACGAGCTCCGCCTGCAGGCGCTTGAGCTCGCGCTCGTAGGCCTCCTTGTCGAGCTTCGGAGGGGTAGAGGGGGACTTCTTTGACGTTGAACTCATACCCTCAACGCTACCCCCTACCAGGGAAAATCCCTAAACCGTCGGAGTGCGGTACGTGGGGGTTCTCCCACACGGGGGCGGTTGGGCTACCTAGTCAATCTCGTGGTTGCGGACTTCACCGGTGGCGGCGTCCACGTCGAACTCATGCTCCTGGCCATTGGCCTTGAATTCGATCTCCCAGTGCGGGCCGAATCCGTCGTCGCCGTCATCCAGTTCCTGCTCCAGCTCGGAAACATCAGACTCCTGGACACCGGCCTGGGCGTAGGCCTTGGCAAGGGCGTCCTCGCGGCTAACCTGCGGCGAGCTCTGTGCCGCCTGGTCATTTCCGGCTGGCGCAGCAGCTGCGGTGTCGTTGGTGTCGTCAGCGTCGTCGGTGTTAGCAGTGGCGGTGTTGGCTGTGGTGTTCTGCTCAGCCACGGTTTCCTTCACCGTCGTCGTGGCCGCCGTCGTGGCGTCAGAGGAGTCCTGCGAGGAGCACGCGGAGAGGGCAGCCGCGGCGGTGACAGCGATGCCGATAGCGGTGAAGCTCGTGCGAAGAGTCATAAAAGGCTCATCCTTCTAGATCGGGGAAAATGTGGTTCCCTACAGTATCGATACTTCTCGTGTGCCGCAGAATTAATAAAAGGTCTAGTCCGTTGTACAGGTGCAGTTCGGGCCGCATCCGCCGGCGGGCGGCTCGCCAAAGCGGGTGGTGTTCTCGATTGCGCCTAGGCCCTCGATGCTGATGTGGGTCACGGAGCCGTCGCCCAGCAGCGCGTCCTCGCCCCGCGCAAAACCTACGCCCTCCGGGGTGCCGGTGGCGATGACATCGCCCGGGTTGAGTGGGTACAGCGAGGAGCAGAAGGCAATGAGCTCGGCCACGGAGAAGATGAGGTCATCGGTGTTATCGTCCTGGCGCACGTCGCCATCGACAGTCGTGGTGAGCCGTGCCCCGCGCCCAGGTGCCCACTCGTCGGCAGTAGTAAGCCACGGCCCAAAACCAGCGGTGCGGTAGAAGGACTTCCCGGCGTGGAACTGCGTAGTGGCACGCTGATAGTCACGCAGCGTGTAGTCATTCATAATGGCGTATCCGGCGACGTGGTGCAGCGCCTCCGCCACGCGCACGCGGTGCGCGCGGGTGCCTATCACTGCGGCGAGCTCGCCTTCATAGTCCAGCTTCTGCGTGGCAAAGTCGGGCACATAGACATCGTTGTAAGGCCCGGTGAGCGCCTCCGGGAACTTGATGAACAGTGTGGGCTGCGTGGGAAGCTCGCGGCCCATTTCCCGGGCGTGCTTGGCGTAATTGACGCCCACACAGATAATCTTCCCGGGATTCGGAACGACGGGGGCAAGGTCGGCGTTGTCGAACACGACGGGCTCGCCCGACAGTTGCGCGGCCTTGCGCCAGTCCGGGCTGGCCAAGAGCTTGCCGACGTCCTCGTAGTCCAACTCCGTGCCCACATTCGGGCCGTCGATGCGGATTGCGGAGGTACCAAAACTGGTGCGTAGGGTAGCAAGCTTCATAGCGGTCAGTCTAACGCGCGCAGAATCTCATCGACCGCGTCTGCGCACATAATGGGAATCTCCTGAGACTCCTGCTTGGTCCACTGCTTGAGCACGAAGGAGGCCGGGTCCATGCGGCCAGGCGGGCGGCCGATGCCCACAGAGAGGCGCTGGTAGTCCTTGGTTCCCAGGGACTTCGTGGTGGAACGCAGGCCGTTGTGGCCGTGGTCGCCGCCGCCCACGCGGAGCTTGATGGTGGCGAAGTCGCGCTCCAGCTCGTCGTGCACCACGATGATGTGTCCTGGGGCGATGTGGAAATACTGGGCGAGGGCCTTGATAGGCCCGCCGGAGAGGTTCATGAAGCTGCGCGGCTTGGCAATGATGACCTTGGCCGCACCGCGGCGTGCCTCGGCAACGTCCGTGTTGGTCTTTTTGTGCACGGAGAAGGACGCGAAGAGTTCGTGGGCCAGTTCATCGACCACATCGAAGCCAATGTTGTGGCGCGTACCGGCGTACTTCGGGCCGGGGTTGCCCAAGCCTACGACAAGGAAAGAAGAATCACTCACGCCGCCCATTCTAAACAGCGGGTGGGTGAAAACGGCGAACCGCGCCCCGCCTCCCACGATAGGGAAGCAGCGGCGCGGTGCGGGTAGGAGGGGAGAGGTTTACTCCTCGTCGCCCTTCTCCTCGGAAGCCTCTGCGTCGTCGTCAGCGGACTCGGCGCCAGCCTCAGCGCCGCCGTCCTCGGCGGCCTCAGCAGCTGCCTCGAGCTCCTCATCAACCTCCGGCTCGGAGATGGAGACGATGACGGTGTCTTCCTCGGCGGCCAGGGTGGTGCCCTCCGGCAGGGTGACATCGGCAGCGGTGACGACAGCGCCATCCTCGAGGCCCTCGATGGACACGGTGAGCTCTTCCGGAATGTTGAGAACGTCTGCCTCGACGAGGAGGACGTCCGCATCCTGGATGGACATGAGGCCCGGAGCCGGCTCGCCCTCGAGGACGACCGGAACCTCAACCTCAACCTTCTCGCCACGCTTAATGGAGAGCAGGTCGATGTGGTCGATGTTGAAGGTCAGAACATTCTGGTCAATGTTCTTGACCATGACGAGGTGCTGCTCGCCCTCGAGCTCCAGCTCGAAGACGGCGTTGACACCGTTGTTGCGGACCAGAGCGGTCATCTCCAGGCGGTCAACGGCGAAGTGCAGAACGTCGACGGCGTGGCCGTAGACAACGCCCGGGATCTTGCCGGCAGCGCGCAGGCGGCGAGCGAAGCCCTTGCCGAACTCAGTACGAGCTTCAGCCTTGAGAACAGGACGGGTGTTAGCCATGTGTAATCTCCTTGAAGTATTCGGTGCGGCGAGGGCTTTTAAAGCCGTATAGATACGACAAAAGCCTGCCGATGGACGTCTTGGACGAGTCATCGCAGGCTTGAAAAGAATTCCTCAACAAGAATTCACTGCTTAACTTATGTAATCGCGTCGATAACGGATTTCTCCCTCGCCGAGACCATAAAAATCTAGCACGGACGAGGGGAAAGAAGCAAACTTCTCTCTAGTGCGGCAGCAGGCCAGCCAGCTGCGGCGGCAGCAACTTGACCAGCTGCGGGCCAACGACGGAGCCGATACCGAAGAGGGCGAGGATGGCGGCGATGACGCCGCCCACGATGACGCCAGTCTGCAGATCGTCACCGCTGGAGGCCGGCTTATCCGGATCGCCGTCCTTGGAGCTCAACGAGCTCATGAGGTCAGCGCCAGCCGCCGCCTGATCAAAGCCCTTGGAGCTGCCAGCCAGGGATCCGCGCGGGGTAGCCGTGACCAGGCCACAATCCTGGGCGCGGTCCGCAATGTCATCGAAGTACTCGGCACCGATCAGCTTGCCAATCGGCTCCTCCGACATGTTCGTGCGGCGCAGCTTCTTGGAGAGTTCTGCGTGGTTGTACTCGGCGGTATCGATACCGGACTTGCGCAGGGCGTCATCGAGCGTGCCGCACGGGACGATTGCGTTGAGGCCCGGCTTGTTCAGCTTTGGCACGTCGGTGGTGACGAAGCCGCAGTCCACGGCCTTGTTCAGGCGGTCCTCCCAGACGTTGCGCAGTACCGCGGAACCGGTCTCGCCGCGCTGGTAGTTCACGGCGTCGAGGATGGCGGTGCGCAGGGCGGAATCGTTTGTGTAGTCATCCACGTCCACGCCGTGGGCGGAGAACTGGCTCTTGTTGAGCTTGCACAGCGGCTTGAGCGCCGGCTCATCTTCAGCCGGGGTGGCAGGCTTATCAGCTGGCTTGTCCGCCGGCTTCTCGGTGGGCTTCTCGGTGGGCTTCTCGGTGGGCGCGTCCTCCGGCGGGGTAGAGGGGTCGGTGACAAAGCCGCACGAGGTGGCCTCGCCCACGCGGGCCGTCCACCAGTTCAGCTGGACCTTGGCGCCAACCTTGCCTTCGGTGTAGCCCACGGCGTCGAGCGTGGCCTGGAGAAGCTCGTCGGGGGTGTCGTAAGCGGTGACATCGACCCCGTAGTCGTTGAAGTGGGACTGGGTGACCTTGCACCCAGTGGACACGGTGGAGGGTTCGGCGGCGTGCGCTGCCGGGGCAGCGACGACTGCGCCAGCAAAGAGAGACGTGGTGGCTGCGGCAATGAGAGCTGTGCGCAGCGAGGTTTTAGCGTAAGTGAGCATGTGCTTAATCTAACACTACTGGTGAAGGTAGTGGACACTTTTTGGCTCAAAAATTCACTAAATTCTAGCCGCGCAGTGACAAGCCGCAGCCACCACGGTGGTAACTAGTGAGCCTCGAAGAGGGTGGTGACAGAACCGTTCTCGAAGATCTCGTGGATGGTCTTTGCCAGCAGCGGGGCGATGGAGAGCACCGTGAGGTTGCTCCAGTCCTCCGTGGACTGCGGCAGGGTATCGGTCGTGATGACCTCCTCCGCGCCGCACTCGGACAGGCGCTCGCGTGCCGGGTCGGAGAACACGCCGTGGGTGCAGGCGATGATGACGGACTTTGCGCCGGCCTCCTTGAGGACGCGGACCGCGCCGGCGATGGTGCCACCGGTGTCAATCATATCGTCGAGAAGCACGCAATCCTTGCCCTCAACGTCACCGACCACGCGGTTGGACACCGTCTTGTTGGCCTCGGTCTTGGAACGGGTCTTGTGAACGAAGGACAGTGGGGCATCGCCCAACTCGTGCGCCCACTTCTCCGCCACCTTGACACGGCCGGCATCGGGGGAGACCACCGCCAGGTTGTCCAGCGAGTAGTTGTTCTTGATGTAGCGCGTCAGGATCGGCTGCGCGTGCATGTGGTCCACCGGGCCGTCGAAGAAGCCCTGGATCTGGTCGGTGTGCAGGTCCACGGACACAATGCGGTCCGCGCCGGCGGCGGCGAGCAGGTCTGCCACCAGACGGGCGGAAATGGGCTCGCGGCCCAGGTGCTTCTTGTCCTGGCGGGCGTAGGGGTAGAACGGCAGGATGGCGGTGATGCGCTTAGCGGAACCACGCTTGAGCGCATCAATCATGATGAGCTGCTCCATCAGCCACTTGTTGAGCGGCTGGGTGTGGGACTGCATCACGAAACAATCGGCGCCACGCACGGACTCCTCGAAGCGGATGAAGATTTCGCCGTTGGCGAAGTCCCGGGCGGTGGTCGGAACCAATTCGGTGTTGAGCTCCTTAGCCACAGCCTCAGCCAACGCCGGGTGTGCGCGGCCGGTGAAGAGCTTCATGTTTTTGCTGCTGCCGGTAACCTTGCCAGTCATCAGTACATATCCCTTTGCTTGTTGTTAGTTAGTGGTCTCGTCGTCTGCTGCAGCACCCTGTGCCTTGTCGGCGGCTTCCGCCGCCGGCGTGCCCGGGCGCTTCTTCTGGACCCAGCCCTCGATGTTGCGTTGCTTGCCACCGGAGACCGCGAGCGCTCCCGCAGGAACGTCGTCCTTGATTACTGTACCCGCCCCGGAGTACGCGCCATCGCCCACGGTGACCGGCGCAATGAACATGGTGTCGGAGCCGGTGCGCACGTGGCTGCCAATGGTGGTGTGGTGCTTGTTCACGCCGTCGTAGTTGACGAAGACGGAGGACGCGCCGATGTTGGAGTAGTCACCCACGGTGGCGTCACCGATGTAGGTGAGGTGTGGAACCTTGGTGCCGCGGCCGATCTGCGCCTTCTTGGCCTCCACGAAGCCGCCGAGCTTGCCTTCCTGGCCCACGATGACGCCCGGGCGGATGTAGGTAAACGGGCCAACCTGTGCGTCGGTGCCAATGACGGAATCGAAGCCGTGCGTGCGCACGACGCTGGCTCCCTTGCCCACCTGCATGTTGGTCAGGGTGGTATCGGGGCCGATCTCGGCGTCATCAGCAATGGAGGTGGCACCCCACAGCTGCGTGTTGGGGTGAATGACAACGTCTTTGCCAATGGTGACGTTGACGCCGATCCAGGTGGTCTCCGGATCCACAATCGTGGCGCCGCCGCGCATGGCTTCTTCCACCACTCGGCGGTTGAGCATGCGGCCGGCAGCGGCGAGCTGCACGCGGTCGTTGACGCCGGAAAGCTCATCCGGGTCCGCGGCGACGTGTGCCCCCACGTTGTGGCCGCCTTCGCGGGCAATCTCGAGCACGTCGGTGATGTAGAGCTTGCCCTGTGCGTTGTCGGAGTTGAGCTTGGTCAGGGCGTCACGCAGCACAGCCCC
Source organism: Corynebacterium tardum (assembly GCF_046717785.1). Classification (NCBI taxonomy): domain Bacteria; kingdom Bacillati; phylum Actinomycetota; class Actinomycetes; order Mycobacteriales; family Corynebacteriaceae; genus Corynebacterium; species Corynebacterium tardum. The sequence continues at coordinate 980,031 of NZ_CP177104.1, forward strand.
GTCGAACGCGAAGACGCCGGAGTTAACTTCGCGCACTGCGCGCTGCTCCTCGGTGGCATCCTTCTGCTCCACGATGGCCGTCACCGAGCCATCCTCGGCGCGCAGCACGCGCCCGTAACCGGTCGGATCCTCCAGGGACATCGACAGCACCGTGACCGCGTTGCCCTGGGAAGTGTGAGCCTCGTGCAGCTGGCGCAGAGTCTCCGGGCGCAGCAGCGGGACGTCACCGTTGGTGACGATGACGGTGCCGGTGAAATCCGGCAGGGCGGTCAGGCCGCACTGGACGGCGTGGCCCGTGCCGTTCTGCTCTTCCTGAACGGCCTGGGATACCTCACAGTTCAGCTCTTGCGCGATGGCCTCGACGGCGGGGGAGACCTGGTCGCGCTGGTGGCCAACGACGACCACGAGGTGCTGCGGGTTTAGACCCGCCGCGGCATGGAGCGCGTGGCCAAGCAGGGACCGCCCGCCAATCTCATGCAACGTCTTTTGGGTCGAGGATTTCATGCGGGTGCCCGCGCCGGCAGCAAGGACAAGTGCGGCGCAGTCAGTAGTTTCAGCCACGGGTGTGTGCGTCTCCTGTAGTTGGGTGTCAGGACTTACAAACAAACATCATAACGCGTATGTATCACTTTCCGTGCGAGACCTCCGGCAGGGCCCGGGCACGCCACGCTCCGAGCAACCCGACGATGGCCAGAAAGAGGATGGCGGCAGATGGGCCAGCCAGCGAAATGACCGCGGAAATACCGCCGACTACGAGCAGGATGACGCCCATCATGGTGTTCGCCGCGCCCACGTAGCGGGTGCGCTTGTCCTCACCGGCCATGTCCACCACGTAGGTCTTACGGGCTACGCGGATAGCGGCGTGGGCGAGGTTTACCAGGAAGAATCCCACGGGCAAGGCCCAGGCGCTTACCGACGCCGACGCCCACGCCGCACACGCCACAATTGCCAGGAGGATGAGCGCTGCGGCTCCAGCTGCGAAGGACATCACCAAGCGCGAGGACCTATCAGAGAGCACGCCTGAGACGCGCCCGCCGACAAGGCTGGCCAGGCCGGAGGCCAAGACGAAGCCACCGAGCCCGCTCAGCGTCTGCGAACCAACGGACTGGGAGAGCACCACGATAAAGGACGTCGACAGCGCGGAAACCAGCAGCAGCGCGCGCACGTTGACGAAGTTGCGGAAGCGCGCGTCCTCGGTATAAAGCTGCCACGTGTCCTTCCACCAGCTCTTATCCAGGCCCTGGTGGCTTGCGTCCTCCGGCACGGGCTCGTCAATGTGGCGGAAGACCGCCGCCGCAATAATCCAGGTGACCGCGCCAATGGCCAGCAGTAGTGCCAGGCCCCAGCGGGGCAGCTCCCCCCAGGAAGGCCAAAACGCCGCCGGTCACCAGAGTGACGGCGCCGCCCAACTGGGTAGCCCTCCCGGTAACCAGGCCGCGGCTGCCCTTGGAAATGGTACGTCCCTGCACGTCCTTGCCGGTCAAGGAACACAGGGCTCGCAGCAGAGCGAGCACGGCGAGCGCGACGCACACGATGACGCCGAGCAGTGGACCACTGACCAGCACTGCAGCCGCAGCAATCACGGCTGCGCACACGCCCTGGCCCACCGAACCCAGGATCCACAGGCGCTTGCGTGCCGGGTGCGAGGTCACCCACGGGGTCAGCGCAGCCTGGGGCAGCATGGACCCGGACTCGCGCAAGGGGACGAGCAGGCCGGTGAAGAAGCCAGGCACGCCCGCAGCACTGAACAGCCAGGGCAGTACTGTCTTGCCGGAGAGAAGTTGATCACCCACGCCCTGCAGGCCGTTAGACCAAATGAAGCGACGGGCATTGGCGGATTCCTGTGCAGGAAGAGACATGGCTGTGATCTTAAGCCCGGTGCGGTCAAAGCGTGGATTAAGGATTACCTGACCGCCTAACGTGAGAGACATGTCTGTCTCACGTCGTGTATTTGTCCAGGGAACGGTTCTTAGCGCGGCGGGCGTCGCCCTCGCCGCGTGCTCGAGCTCCGCGGATCAGCCTGCTCCCCAAGGGTTCGACGGCGAGCCGCGCGCCCTGCCCATCCCACCTGTTGAGGAGGGAGTGATGGACGGTGATACCCGAGTCTTCACCCTCACCGCACAAGCTGGCCACTCGGAGATTCTGCCGGGCAACAACAGCACTCGCACGTGGGGCTTTAACGGACCCTTCCTCGGCCCAACGCTGCGGGCGCGCCGCGGAGAGAAGATTCGCGCGGAAATCAGCAACGACCTGGAAGAGATGACCACAGTCCACTGGCACGGGATCCAGCTGCCTGCCTATTGCGATGGCGGCCCCCATTCGCCCATCCAGGTCGGTGAGACGTGGAAGCCCGAGTGGGAGATAATCCAACCGGCCGCCACGGTCTGGTACCACCCGCACCCGCACCTCGCCACGGCCACCCACGCCTACCGCGGGCTTGCTGGCATGTTCATCCTCGATGACGACACCTCCGACGGACTCGACCTGCCACACGAGTACGGAGTGGACGATATCCCTGTGGTCATCATGGACGCGAAATTCACCGAGGATGGCCAGATGGATGAGGAAAGCGATGGCACACTGGGGCTTCTGGGCACGACCCCGCTGGTCAATGGCATCACCAACGCCCGCTTCGAGGCGACGACGCGCCGGGTTCGCCTGCGGCTGCTCAACGGTGCGTCCATGCGCTTTTACACCCTGGAGCTGGGGCAGAGGCCGTTTCACGTCATCGCGACGGACGCTGGGCTTCTCGACGCCCCCGTGGAGGTCGACTCCCTCCTGCTCGGTCCCGGCGAGCGCGCCGAGGTGATCGTGGACCTGGAGCCGGGGAAGGACGTGCAGCTGCGCTCCGTTCCACGCAAGGACAACTTCGGCGTCCCTAAGGACGACAACGCCGCCGACTTCGGCTTCCGCGACTCCTTCGATCTACTTAGCATCGCCGGCCCCGACGAGTCCGCCCCCGAGCCGCCGGCGCTACCCGCGACACTGGACCCCGCTGCGGCTAAAACTCCCTCCCCGGAGGGGCTCACCGAGCGCGAGTTCGTCCTCAATACCTTCATGATCAACGGCGAACAGATGGACATGACGCGGGTCGATACCGTCATCGACCACGCAGCGCCGGAGATCTGGACCGTCACGAACGAAAACTCCGATTGGCCGCACAACTTCCATATCCACAACGCCCGCTTCCAGGTGCTGGACTGGGATGGGGAGGAGAAGATGAAGGTCTTCAACTCCGGCTGGAAGGACATTGTCAACCTGCCGCCGAAGGTCACTGCCCGGCTGCTGGTGGAATTCGGGCACTTCCCCGACAAGACCATCCCGTACATGTATCACTGCCACATGCTGCTGCATGAGGACCAGGGGATGATGGGGCAGTACGTCATCGTGGACAAGGGCGAGAAACCCGACGTGCGCGTCAAGCCCGGAGCCCTAGTCTTCGACAAGGACGCCGGCGACCACGCCGGGCACGCCAACCAGGTCGTGGACTCCTCGCGCAGCCCGTATGCCTCACCCGAGGGCGGGGCGTAGCCCAGCGCTGAAACCTGCCGAGGAGACCACGCGCGAAAGGTGGATCGTCGGCGTTACTCGGTAGTTTTCGCCGGTTGCCACCCTCCCGCGCGGAGCCCGAATTACGCTATGGTCAATACCTGTGATTCAGGACGTCGACCCACTCATCAACTCTCTCTACCAAGCCTTTGACCTCATCGGCGTGGTGCTCAACGGCATCATTGGCGGCACCATCGCACGCCGGCGGGAATTCGACATCATCGGCTTTGTCTTCCTCGCCCTCTTCTCTGGCCTCGCCGGCGGCATGATTCGTGACATGCTCATCGCCAGCGGCCCGGCGGCGGCTATTTCTGACCCGCTCTACCTCACGCTTGCTTGCGTGGGCGCGCTGATCGCCTTCCTTACTGATCTCAAGGGCAAGGCCTGGGAGATCTTCCGCGAGCACGGCGACGCCATCATCTTGGGCGTGTGGTCGACCACCGGTTGCGTGAAGGCGCTGGCCAATGGCATGCCACTCATCGCCTGCGTCTTCCTGGGCGTGCTTACCGCGGTGGGCGGCGGCATGGTGCGCGACGTGGCCTCCGGGATGATCCCCGCCGTCTTTGGCGGCACGCCGCTCTACGCCGTCCCCGCTGTGCTCACCGGCGTGGTGATGGTCGGGTTCGCGCACTTCGATCACTTTGCCCTGGGCATGATTATCGCGCCGATTGTGGGCAGCGGCATGGCCATCACGTCCTATTGGCGCGGGTGGGTGCTGCCGCGCGCGGGCGTGGCGCCGGTGAACGACACAGCGGCTCAGGTCGCTGCCATTGCGAAGAAAGCGGAGCTTAAGGGCTTTCGGCGGGGGCATGGAAAACGCAAAAAGCTTCCCCACCAGGACTCGAACCTAGAATGACGGTACCAAAAACCGTAGTGTTGCCGATTACACCATGGGGAAACAGCACTCTGCGCGAGCGCTGGATGACATGTTACCTGACGCGGGGCGGACAGACCTAAACGCCTCCACCCCACAGGGCGTGTCCGACGGGGGATATACAGTAGGGGCATGGTTCGACAGAGGATGACCGGCCGCGAGCGCCGTGAACAGTTGATTTCCGTCGGCCGGGCGGCGTTTGCTGAGCTCGGATTCGACGGCGCCAGCGTGGAAGAAATCGCTGCGCGGGCGGGCGTGTCCAAGCCCGTCGTCTACGAGCACTTCGGGGGCAAAGAAGGCCTCTATGCTGTCGTCATCGACCGCGAACTGGTGGCCTTGGAAAAGGTCATTACAGAGTCGCTGGAAACCGGCTCGTGGCGCGAGCGCATCGAGCGCGCTGTGGTGGCGATCCTGACCAACGTGGAGGAACAAACGGATGGCTTCCTGATCCTCGTGCGGGATTCCAAGCCAGGGGATGAGCGCAGCTTCTCCACGCTGCTTAATACCGCAGTCAATCAGGTCGCACACATTCTGGGAGAAGCCTTCGAACACCGCGGTCTGGACCCGGAGCTGGCCACGCTGTATGGCCAGGCGCTAGTGGGCATGGTTGCCACCACTGCGCAGTGGTGGTTGGATGAGCGCGAACCGTCGCGCGAAACTGTCGCGGCGCACATTGTTAATCTGTGCTGGAACGGCCTGTCCGGGATGCAAGCCGCGCCGAAGCTGAAGGGAGAAAACTAAATGACCACCCCGATGCTGGGCGGGCTGCTGAAAGTCGCCGCCTCTGATCCGAAGCTGAAGGGACTGGCTTCGCAGGTAGGCACCCAGTCCCTGCACATTACGGGCATTGACCAGGCGCGTCCCTGGGCCATTGGCACCGTGGCGCACCACGCGCCCGTCCTCGTCGTCACCGCCTCCGGGCGCGAGGCGGAGGATCTCTCCGCGGAGCTGTCCGCGATGATGGGGGATAAGGTGGCGTATTTCCCCGCATGGGAGACCCTCCCGCATGAGAGGCTGTCGCCGGCTCCGGATATCGTCGGCAAGCGTGCGCGTGTGCTGGACCTCGTCGGCGCAGGCAAAGCTCAAGTGGTGGTGACCTCCGCGCGCGGTTACTGCCAGCCGGTTCTCAGTGAGGTCGAGGGCCGCGCGCCCATCTTCCTCAAGGAAGAAGAGGAGCACGAGTTCTCTCATATCGTCTCTGAGCTGGAGTTTCGTGCCTACAAGCACGTGGATATGGTGGCCAAGCGGGGCGAGTACGCCACCCGCGGCGGCATCCTCGATATTTTCCCCACCACCTCGGATTACCCGGTGCGCGTGGAGTTCTGGGGCGATGAGATTACGGACATCCGCCAGTTCTCCGTGGCGGACCAGCGCGCCTTTAGTGAGATTGAGGTCGGCGAGGTAGCCATCTACCCGGCCCGCGAGCTGCCCATCACCAACGAGGTCGCAGCCCGCGCGCGCGAGCTGTCACAGAAGTTTGGCGGCAACGCGGCGTTGGCGGAGCTGCTCACCAAGGTAGGCGAGCACATTCCGGCCGATGGCATGGAGGCCCTGTTGGCAGTGCTGGCCGAAGGCTCCTTTGTCACCCTCCCCGAGCTGCTTCCCACTGGCACGCACGTGCTGCTCGTGGCGCCGGAGAAGATCCGTACCCGTATCGCAGATCTGGAATCCACCGATTCCGAATTCCTGGCCGCCGGTTGGGAAGCCGCGGCTATGGGTGCGGACGGCCCGCTGGCTGCCGAAGGATTGGATACTGAGGCCTCCAGCTACCGCTCCTACGAGTCCCTGGAGGCGACGTGCGCTGCCATCAACGCGCCGCTGTGGACCTTCGCGCCTCCGGGGATGTTCGCCGCCGCCGAGTCCGAAACCTTGCCGCTGGACTTTGAGCCAGGACCCACCCCGCGCGGCGACATCGAGCAGATCGACGCCATGATGGCGCAGCTGCTTGCCCACACCACCGCGGGTGGGCGCGCTGCCTTCATCGCCCCCGCCCAAGGTGCGATCAAGCGCATGGTGGAGCGCTTCGCGGAGAAGGGAATTCCCACCAAGGTGGCCACACCTGGTTGGGAGCCGAGTCCCGGCGAGGTCACGCTCTACCAGGCACTGAGCCACGCTGGCCTGGTCTTTCCCAAGGTACGCAAGCTCAAGGACGCCGAGGCGCTCCCGCTCGTCGTTGTCACGGAGACGGATCTCACCGGTAACCGCGTGGGCGATATTGCGGGCGCCAAGCGCCGCCCGGCCAAGCGCCGCAATCGCGTCGATCCGCTGGCGCTCAAGCAGGGTGACTATGTCGTGCACGAGACGCATGGCATCGGCAAATTCCTCAAGATGGCCGAGCGCACCATTCAATCCGGCGATGAGACCTCGCGCCGCGAGTACATCGTGCTGGAGTACGCCGCCTCCAAGCGCGGCCAGCCGGCAGACCAGCTCTGGGTCCCCATGGATTCGTTGGACCTGCTGAGCAAGTACACCGGCGGCGAGGCACCGACTCTGTCCAAGATGGGCGGCTCCGACTGGAAGAACACGAAGAAGAAGGCGCGCGCCGCCGTGCGCGAAATCGCCGGCGAGCTGGTGGAGCTCTACGCCAAGCGCCAAGCCGCGCCCGGCCACCAGTTCAGCCCGGATTCCCCGTGGCAGGCGGAGATGGAAGACAACTTCCCCTTCGTCGAGACCGAGGACCAGATGCTGGCCATCGATGCGGTCAAGCACGACATGGAATCGACGGTGCCCATGGACCGCGTCGTCGTAGGCGACGTGGGCTACGGCAAGACGGAGGTGGCCGTGCGCGCTGCCTTCAAGGCTGTCCAGGACGGCAAGCAGGTCGCGGTGCTCGTGCCCACCACGCTGCTGGCGCAGCAGCACACCGACACCTTCCGCGAGCGCATGCAAGGCTTCCCGGTAGACATCGAGGTGCTCTCGCGCTTTACCTCCACCAAGGAGTCAAAGGAGATCCTCGCCGGCCTGGCGGATGGCTCCGTGGACATCGTCATTGGTACCCACCGCCTGCTGCAGACCGGCGTGCAGTGGAAGAACTTGGGACTCATTGTCGTCGATGAGGAGCAGCGCTTCGGCGTGGAGCACAAGGAACACATCAAGGCGCTCAAGGCCAGCGTGGATGTGCTCACCATGTCCGCCACCCCGATTCCCCGTACCCTGGAGATGTCCATGGCGGGCATCCGCGAAATGTCTACCATCCTCACCCCGCCGGAGGACCGCCACCCGGTCCTCACTTACGTGGGCGCGTACGAGGACAAGCAGGTTGCCGCGGCCATTCGCCGCGAGCTCTTGCGCGATGGCCAGGTCTTCTTTATCCACAACAAGGTCGCGGACATTGAAAAGAAGGCCCGCGAGCTGCGAGATCTCGTGCCGGAGGCGCGCATCGTGGTGGCGCACGGCCAGATGAATGAGGAGGTCCTGGAGCAGACCGTGCAGGGCTTCTGGGACCGCGAGTTCGACGTGCTGGTCTGTACCACCATCGTGGAGACCGGCCTGGACATTGCCAACGCCAACACGCTCATCGTGGAAAACGCCCACCACATGGGCCTGTCGCAGCTCCACCAGCTGCGCGGGCGCGTGGGCCGCTCCCGCGAGCGCGGTTACGCCTACTTCCTGTACCCCAAGGGCGCCACGCTGACCGAGACCTCCTACGACCGCCTGGCCACCATCGCGCAGAACAACGACCTGGGCGCCGGCATGGCCGTGGCCATGAAGGACTTGGAGATGCGCGGTGCCGGCAATGTCCTCGGTGCGGAGCAGTCCGGCCACATCGCCGGGGTGGGCTTCGACCTCTACGTTCGCCTCGTGGGCGAAGCCGTGGAGACCTTCAAAGCGCTGGCCAGGGGAGAAGCCCCAGCAGTCACAGAGGAGGGCCCGAAGGAAATCCGCATCGACCTGCCTGTTGACGCGCACATTCCGGAGTCCTACATCAACTCCGAGCGCCTGCGTCTCGAGGTCTATCGCAAGCTGGCGGCGTCCAAGGACGACCAGGACCTGCAACAGGCGGTGGAGGAGATGGAGGACCGCTACGGTCCCGTCCCGGAGCCGGTGCAGCGGCTTCTGGCCGTGGCCCGCTTGCGCCACCAGGCACGCCGGGCCGGTGTTTCCGACATCACGGTGCAGGGCACGCGCATCAAGGTCCACCCAGTGGAGCTGGCGGATTCCAAGCAGATTCGCCTCAAGCGCCTCTTCCCGGGCTCCAACTACCGCGCGGCGGCCAAGGCGATCCAACTCAGCTTCCCCAAGGCCGGGCGCAACGTCACCGACCCGAAGCTGCGCGACGTCGAGTTGGTGCAGTGGATGGCAAACTTCTTGAGCTCCATGTTTGAGCTGGACCACGTGGACGTGACCGGCGGAAAAGCCGAGAAGAACGTCATTAGCGTAGGGGAGAAGTAATGAAGGCGGCCAACCTCCGCATCGTGTTGCTGGCAGTGTGGATGGTTGCAGCTGTGTTGACTATTCCGCTCTCGATTGCAGTGAAGTTGTTGGGTAAAAGTGGGGGCTGGCTAGTCATCGTTGTGCTGTTCTACGGGTTGTTTATCGTAGGCATCTGGATTGCTCTGGGCTTACTCCCCTTACTTATTCGTAGAGAATTCCCTAGCAAGCTTGCGTGGGCGTGGGCGGGGTTAGTCATGACCTTTATCGGCTTCGCGGTGTTCTACTCGAACATGCCTGATTTTGGTGATTATGGACCCGTTTCGGTTCCTGCCTGGTGGTTTGGAAATGAGAAGGCTGCTGTTGTCACAGCCTGCGTTGGCCTGGGGATCAGCGTCGTAGGCCACCTTCTGTGGATTGGCTCCTGTCTCTTCTACGCGGTCCGCTCGCGCTCCAAGCCAGAAGTGCTGTAGAGCATCCCCTTTAGCGCGCCCGGGTGTCGTCGATTGTCGCGGCAGTAGAGTTCATACTTCACTGCCGCCTGTGGATGGCTGGACCGCGTGGACGCGACCGGTGGAAAGGCGAAAAAATACGCCCTCAGTGTCGAGGGAATGACATACTAAGGGCGTGAGACCTGTTAACCACAGAATGTGGCTGTTTATCACCTGGTTAGTGTGCTCCCTGGTTGTCATTCCCTTCGCCCTTCTCATCAAGTTGCTGACACAGAACGGCGGTTGGCTGTGGCTCCTCCTCGGGCTGGGGGCATTTATCCCTGTCGCGTTCTGGGTGGCGTTGTCGGCGCTGCCGTTTCTTATCCGCAGCGGCTTTGTGTTTCGCCCGCGCGTGGGCTATCTCTTCTGCGCGCTGTCCTTCTTAGGTTTTCTGGTCTTTATCACCAGCATGCCGGACGCCGGTGACATGCCGACCACCTTTTATCCGCCGTGGTGTGGACCGGATACGTGCGGGGCCTTTGTCAACGTCGGGCTCGCGGTGTCGGTGGCGGGCCATCTGGGGTGGGTGGTCTGTTGTGTGATGTGGGCCGTACAGTCGCGCCGAGTCCCGAAAACGCCCGAAAGCTGGGACAACGCGGCGTAAGAACGGGGTCGCAGGGTCGTTTCTGGAAAGGAGACATCACATGTCTGAGAAATTCACCGCGGCAGTCGTGGAGGAATTCGGCCCCACCCTCACCATCCGTGAAGAGGATCTTCCCGAGCCTGGCCGCTTCCGGGCACTGGTCAAGAATGTGGCGTCGGGAATTTGCCACACTGACGTGCACGCCGCCGGGGGGAGAGATTGGCCCGTCAAGCCCCCCGCTGCCCTTCATTCCCGGCCACGAAGGTGTCGGCGAAGTGGTCAAGCTGGGCCCCGGTGAGCACGACGTCAAGGTCGGTGACATGGTGGGCAACGCGTGGCTGTGGTCCGCGTGCGGTACCTGCGAATTCTGCCGCACCGGCCGCGAAACCTACTGTCCCAACGCGGAGTACGGCGGATACACCGTCAACGGCTCCTTCGGCGAGTACATGCTCGTGGACACGCGCTATTGCGCCCGGATCCCGGAAGGCTCCGACCCCCTTGAGGTCGCGCCCATTCTGTGTGCCGGCGTGACGGTGTACAAGGGGCTGAAGGAAGCCAATACCCGCCCCGGCGAGTTCATGGTCATTTCCGGTATCGGCGGTCTGGGCCACGTGGCGGTGCAGTACGCGGTGGCCATGGGCATGCGCGTCATTGCGGTAGATATCGCCGAGGACAAGCTGGCCCTGGCCAAGGAACACGGCGCGGAGTTTGTGGTGAATGCGAAGGAGCAGGACCCGGCTGAGGCGGTCACCGCCTACACCCAGGGCGGCGCTCATGGCGTATTGGTGACCGCGGTCCACCCGCAGGCCTTTGGCCAGGCCATCGGCATGGCGCGCAAGGGCAGCACCATCGTGTTCAACGGCCTGCCGTCGCGTCATTCGCTACTAGGAGCTAGAGCGTAAGTCGGCCGGTGCTCAAGCCCCAGACGGCAGCGACGGCACCGGCGATGACGAGGACGACGACGACCCACTCGAAGGAGTTGAACACCCGCTCCTTCTTGTATAGGCGCGTGGCCACGTACGGCAACATGCTCGGTACGACGGCCAGCGCGCCCAGGAGCACGTAGACCGGATCGGCGGCGTAGATGAGCCACAGGGAGTAGACGAAGGCGATGATGGCGATGCCCAGGTGGCGTCGATTGTCGCGGCGGCTGATCTCCGGTCCGGACAGATCAAACTGCACTCCCGCCTGCGGGTGGCTGAGCCCCGTGCCACGCACCGTGAGCAGCAGAAGGTACAGGGAAGAAAAGATGTAGGGCAGCAGGTACATGATGGTAGCCAGCTGCACCATGGCGTTATAGGACGTCTCGTTGAGGAAGAAGACGAGCACGAGGAGCTGAATAGCCAGAGTGGAAATCAGCTGGGCCACCCACGGCGCGCCGGCGACGTTGATGGTGCCAATCTTGCGGGGGAGCAGGCCATCGATGGCCATCATGACAATCGGTTCCGCGCAGAGCATCTGCCACGAGACGTAGGCGCCGAGCACGGAAAGGCACAGGCCCAGCGAGATGAGCGCGCCGCCCCACGAACCGACGGCAGCGGTGAGCACGGAGGCCATGGAATTATCCGGAAGCGCCGCCAGCTCTTCCTGGGTGAGCACGCCGAAGCTCAGCGTAGAGACGGAAACTAGGAGGGCGAGCACACTAATGAAGCCGATGACGGTAGCGCGTCCGACGTCGGCTCGCGTGCGCGCCTGCTTGGAATACACGGACGCGCCCTCCACGCCGATGAACACCCACACCGTAAAGAGCATGATGCCCTGGACCTGCTCAAACAGGGACTTATCGGAACGCTCTCCCCAGAAATCCAGAGTGAACTTGTCCCAGCTGAACCCTAGGAAGGCGATGAGCACGATAAATGCCAAGATAGGCACGATCTTGGCCACCGAGGTCACCATATTCATGATGGCGGCCTGCTTAATGCCGCAGGCTAGCACGGCGAAGATTCCCCAGGATAGCAGGGAGACGGCAATGGCGGACACCCATTGGTGGTTCGCATCGAAGAATGGCAGGTAGTGGCCAATCGTGTTGAAGAATAGGGTGGCGTAGCCCACCTGCGCCATGACAGAACCTAGCCAGTAGCCCCAGCCGGAAGTAAAACCAATGAAGTCTCCCAAGCCGGCGCGCACGTAGGAGTACACGCCGGAATCCAGGTGCGGCTTACGGTGCGCCAAGATCTGGAAGACGAAGGCGACAGAGAGCATGCCCACTCCAGCGATAAACCAGCCCAGCAGCATGGCGCCGGGGCCGGCCACGGAGGCGATGTTCTGCGGCAGGGAGAAAATGCCGGCGCCCACAGTGGAACCGATGATGAGCGCAACAAGCGTCCACAGCGTCACGGAGTGCGGACGCGGCGATTCGGTGATGGGTGTAGTGGTCATGGGTCAAAACTACCCTTTATGGCGGGCTGGTGCGTAACCGTGGGGAAGCCTCGGTAGGGCACGGCTTATACTAAGGGCTTATGACTGTGCTGTTGCTCGATCCGCGCTGGCCCACGATGATCCCCATGGAAGCCTACGGAAAGCTGCGCGGACCTGTGGTTTTTACTGGCGAGGTGCCGGTGAAGGTGCGTTGGAATTTCGACGACTTATTGTGCGGTGAGGATCCGCAGGGCGAGGGTACGCTGGTTAGCACAGACGCCACTGATCCGCAGGTGCGGGCGCTTATCGACGCCAACGTGGACGTTATCGAGGCGCCCTCTCGGCAGGATCCGCTGTGGCAGGCGCGCGCGGTGATGTCGCGGGCGCGGAGCATTGGTGAGTGGGAGCGCGAGCAAACTCATGAGAGCCTCCTGCCTTACCTGGAGGAGGAATCCGCGGAGTTCATACAGGCAGTCCGGGGCCGAGCCGAGGAGGCCGAACTGTTGAAGGAACTGGGGGATGTGTTCCTGCAGGTGCTGTTCCACGCAGAGATTGCCGCACGGCGTGGCGCGTTCACGCTTGATGACGTGGCCCAAGCCTTTGTAACAAAAATGCGCTCCCGCGCGCCCTACCTTTTCGACGGCACGGAGGACGTCGTCGGGGTAGAGGCGCAGGAGCGCCTGTGGGCCGAGGGGAAGGCCCGAGAGAACGCTTAGTTCTTCGTCAGCATGGAGGAGAGCATCGGGGCGTAGTCCGCGATCTTGGAGGACAGGCCGGTGCCGCCGGTGAGGAGGGTATCTTCCTTGACGATCTTGCACTCCTGAGCGCGGTCAGCAGTCTGGCTCGCGTACTTGATAGCGACGAAGCCGAGCGGGCCTAGATCCTGAGTGGCGCCCAGCCCGGAGAGGTTCTGAGAGAGCTGGTTGCGGGTGGTGTCCGCCGTGAGGAGCTCGCCCTCAGTGGAGGCGTCAATCAGGTTCAGCGTGCTGCGCAGGGTGTTGCAGTCTACGGTCTCGATGCCCTGGGACAGGACGCCGCCCAGCTCGTCGAGAGGTGTGGCAGACGCGGAAGCAGGGGCAGCGGCGCCCAGGGTGAGGGCTGCGGCCGCGGTGGCGGCAATTCGGCGGATGGACATAGAACTCCTTGGTGCTTGCGGGGGATACTCCGGATCCCGACGTGAAACGACAGATGACTTTAAGGTGCGAACGGCGAGGACGTAGGGCGCCGCTCAAAGGAGAAGTCTAATCCACGGTGTTAAGGATGGGAATTCTATGACATAACATTTTGACAACAATGGGCGGTGTCGCATCCCGTCGGCTGCAGGGTTGGCCTGTACTATTCCTCGGTATGACCAAGGGGATGCGAAGAATCGGGGGCTGTGGCCTCGCCATCGTTCTGGCCATCATCCTGATCATCTCCATGGTGGGATGGGCGCTTTCTTTCTTGGATAAGCCCACGCCATTCCAGCAGCTTGATCCCGTTCCGGAGGCATTGCCGCCGGTGGGTGGGGCAGAGGTTCCGGATATCAACGTCGATGCCCCGGGGCGTACGTCGGACAAGCTGACGTGGTGGTCGGAGCGGCTGGCGAATGACACCAGCATTCCTGACCAGGCGCTGCGCGCGTACGGCAACGCCGAGCTCATCGCGCGTGAGTCGTGGCCGAAGTGTAACCTGCGTTGGAATACCCTGGCCGGAATCGGCTGGGTGGAAACCCGGCACGGCACATATAACGGAAACCTCTTCCACCGTTCTTCACTGGATGAAGGAGGCTACCCCCAGCCGCCGATTGTGGGAATTGCCCTCGATGGCTCGAACAACACCACCGTCGTTCCGGATAGCGACGGCGGCGCGATTGACGGCGACACCGAGTTTGATCGGGCAGTCGGCCCCATGCAATTCATCGCCTCCTCGTGGGAACATTTAGGGCGCGATGCCAACGGCGACGGCGACGCCGATCCCAACCAAATCGACGATGCTGCACTAGGTGCGGCCGCCCTACTATGTTTCGGGGACCGAGATTTGTCCACCGAAGAGGGCTGGCGTGCTGCGGTGATGAACTACAATCAATCCGAGGATTACCTGCGTAAAGTGGCTGCTGCGGCGAATTCTTATGCCATCCAGCAGCCGGCGACGTCCTAGCGCAGCCTAGATCTTTGTCACGTTGCCCGTTTCTGCCCGACACGGTCCGAGATTTTCTGGAACAATTGGCTCCAAGTGGTTTGGGACCAACTCCCGAAGCACAAACCCAAAATCAATTTAGCTCAATAGGAGTGAAAGCAGCATGGCTGACATCATCCACGTAATGGCACGCGAAATTCTTGATTCCCGCGGTAACCCGACCGTTGAGGCAGAGGTCTTCCTGGACGACGGCGCACACGGCGTCGCTGGCGTTCCGTCCGGCGCCTCCACCGGTGTTCACGAGGCTCACGAGCTGCGTGACGGTGGCGACCGTTACCTGGGTAAGGGCGTGCTCAACGCGGTGAAGAACGTCAACGAGGAGATCGCCGACGAGATCGCTGGCTTCGAGGCTGATGACCAGCGCCTCATCGACCAGGCCCTCATTGACCTGGACGGCACCGAGAACAAGTCCCGCCTCGGCGCTAACGCCATCCTCGGCGTGTCCATCGCCGCTGCAAAGGCTGCCGCTGAGTCCGCTGGCCTGCCGCTCTACCGCTACGTTGGTGGCCCGAACGCTCACGTCCTGCCGGTTCCGATGATGAACATTGTCAACGGTGGCGCACACGCTGACTCCGGCGTTGACGTGCAGGAGTTCATGATTGCACCGATCGGTGCAGAGAGCTTCAAGGAAGCCCTGCGCATGGGCGCTGAGGTGTACCACGCACTGAAGTCCGTGGTGAAGTCAAAGGGCCTGTCCACCGGTCTGGGCGACGAGGGCGGCTTCGCCCCGGAGGCTGAGTCCACCAAGGCTGCTCTGGACCTCATCATCGAGGCTATTAAGAAGGCTGGTTTCGAGCCGGGCAAGGACGTTGCCCTGGCGCTCGACGTTGCTTCTTCCGAGTTCTTCAAGGACGGCAAGTACCACTTCGAGGGCGGCGAGCACACCGCTGAGGAGATGGCCAAGGTCTACGAGGATCTCATTGCCAACTACCCGATCGTCTCCATCGAGGACCCGCTGCAGGAGGATGACTGGGAGGGCTACACCAAGCTCACCGAGACCATCGGCGAGAAGGTCCAGATCGTGGGCGATGACTTCTTCGTCACCAACCCGCAGCGCCTGGCCAAGGGTATCGAGGAGAAGGCCGCTAACGCTCTGCTCGTGAAGGTTAACCAGATTGGTACCCTGACCGAGACCTTCGACGCCGTCGACATGGCTCACCGCAACGGCTACCGCACCATGATGTCTCACCGCTCTGGCGAGACCGAGGACACCACCATTGCTGACCTCGCTGTCGCTCTGGGTTGCGGACAGATCAAGACCGGTGCACCGGCTCGTTCCGAGCGCGTTGCCAAGTACAACCAGCTGCTGCGCATCGAGCAGGAGCTGGGCGAGGCTGCCGTCTACGCCGGACGCTCCGCATTCCCGCGCTTCCAGGGCTAATTCCCTAGACTCGCATTAGAAATAACAGGTGCCACAGGAAACTGTGGCACCTGTTATTTTTGTGACTTGTGAGCGCGCCGTCTAGTCAGCGAGCGCACGGGCGATAGAATGGCACAACAATGGCACGCACTACCTCCACCCGCAGCACACGCCGGACAACCGTTCCGGTTCACACGCGTGCGCGAGATGCTCAACGTGCGAAATTCCACAAGTCTCTGAAGGCTAAGGGAGGCCCGAACCAGCCAAAGGGTCTGGACATCCTTGGCGTAGGCGTCATCATCGGCGTGCTCCTCTTGGTGCTGTTGGCCATCGCGGTGCCGCTGCGCAACTACTACCACGGGCAATCGGAGATTGCGCGCTTGGAATCTTCCATCGTCGCAAAGCAGGCAAAGAAGAATGAACTACTCACGGAGATTGATAAGTACAAATCCGAGGAGTACATCAAGCAGGAGGCGCGCCGCCGTTTCGGCGTGATGGATGAGGGCGAGATCGCCTACCGCATCATGGACCCGCGCATGGACTCCGGCGACACCGTGACGTCGGACCACCGCGAAGAGACGGACGACCGAGACTGGTATGCGGTCCTGTGGGATTCTGTTGCCGACCCAGACGAGCAGGTCGAGCCGCCGGAGACGTCGATGAAGCTGCCCACGGAGCCGACGGCGGAACAACCAGCTGAATAGGTCAAGCCCTTCCCGTCGTGTCACAATGGTTCCATGACCGTGACTGATGCAGACCTTGACGTCGTCCGCGAGCAATTGGGCCGCACCCCACGCGGCGTCGTGGACATTGCCTACCGCACCCCGGACGGTGCCCCCGCGGTGATTAAGACCGCGCCCAAGCTTCCCGACGGCACCCCGTTCCCCACGTTGTACTACCTCACCGACCCGCGTCTGACGGCGGAGGCTTCCCGCCTCGAGGTCGCGCACGTGATGAAGTGGATGGAAAAGCGGTTAGGGGAGGATGAATCTTTGGCCGCAGACTATCGTGCCGCACACGAGCACTACCTGGCCGTACGCAACGACATGGAAGACTTGGGCACCGAGTTCTCCGGGGGAGGGATGCCGGAGCGCGTGAAGTGCTTGCACGTGCTCATTGCGTACGCGCTGGCTGAAGGCCCGGGCCGGGTTCGCTTCGGCGCCGAGGCCGTCGCCATGGCAGCGGAGCACGGTAACCTGCGGGGCAGCGCCATTCCGGAAGACTGGCCCACCGTGGAGGACCTGGGCATCGACATGTCTCAGTTCGACTTTTCCAACGCCGGCTAAGAAGCGGCACTACAGAAAGGCTCATAGATGACTCGTGTTGCAGCTGTCGACTGTGGAACCAACTCCATCCGCCTCCTGATTAGTGAAATCCAGGAGGACGGCAAGATCCGCGATATTTCTCGCACCATGGAAATCGTCCGTCTGGGCCAAGGCGTCGACGCCACTGGTGAATTAGCCCCCGATGCGCTGGAGCGCACCCGTGTGGCCTTGGAGGGTTATGTCAAGCAGATGAAGTTCGAGAAGGTTCAGCGCGTGCGCATGGTGGCCACCTCCGCTACGCGCGATGCGAAGAACCACCGCGAGTTCTTCGACATGACCTCGGAGCTGCTGGGTCAGGTCCAGCAGGGCGCCCGCGCGGAGGTCATTTCCGGTGAGGAGGAGGCGTTACTGTCCTTTACCGGCGCAGTGGCGGACCTGAGCTCCGAGAAAGGCCCTTATTGCGTCATTGACTTGGGTGGCGGGTCCACCGAGTTCGTCGTCGGTACCATCGACGGCGACATCTTGGGCTCTCACTCCGCCCAGATGGGCTGCGTGCGGCTGACCGAACGCATCATGCGCAGCGACCCGCCCACCGAGGCGGAGATTGAGATCGCCACAGACTACGTGGCGGAGCGCATGGCGGATGTGGAAAAGATCGTCCCCATTGATAAGGCGGTCACGTTCGTTGGCTGCGCCGGCACGTTTACCACACTTTCCGCGCTGGCCCAGGGGATGGAGCGCTACGACGCCGACTCCATCCACGGCTCCGAGCTGCGTTTTGACGCTTTGCGCGTGCTCACCCGGCAGCTCATCGGTATGTCGTCGGATGAGCGGGCCCTCAATCCGGTGATTCACCCCGGCCGCGCCGACGTCATCGGTGGTGGGAGCGTAGCCGTCGAGGGCATCATGAGCATGATTGAGCGCAACAGTGATGCCCGTTCCTTCTTCATCAGTGAGAAGGATATTCTGGATGGCATTATCGCCGGCCTTGCGGCTGGCTGACCCTATTGTCAGGTTCCTGGCCACGGTGCCCTAAGATAGTAGGGCGCCGCTTGGCCCCTATAGCCCAATCGGCAGAGGCAGTCGACTTAAAATCGATTCAGTGTGGGTTCGAGTCCCACTGGGGGCACCATCGCTCCAGCTCAGGGCGTACTGGAAGTGTTCAGTAAACGCCCTGGAAACGTGTCGGTACCGTTCCGGAGATGTTTCGGCACCCGTCGACGGACGCACACGATCGGCGCTTACCTCGAGTGACATGAGCGCACACACAAGCATCTATTCGAAGGTCGGCGACTAGCCCGCCCGCGGGAAGATATCGAAGACCAAGGTCTCACATTCGACCTTCAGACGGTCCTGTTGCGCCGCCGCATGCTGGGCTAGCGATGGAGGCCTGTTCAACGTCGGCCGAGGAGGCGTCGTCAAGCACTGCCTCCTCTGATGCCGCAGAACTCTCTACGGAGACCTCCGGTCCCTAACCAGGAGTGGAAGCAACGGCCCCGACGTCCTCGAGAAAAGTGGCATCGAACGTCGTGACCTCACCCGCTCCATAGCCGGAAATGGCACTGCAATTCCGAAGGTCAGTACTCCACGTATTCCTACGGTGTTACCGACCAAACCTGGCTGCTACGAAGGCCGATGGCCGCACATCCACTTCGAGGTGTTTAGCTTCAATAAAGTCATCTCCGATGCCACCACCAATGTGCTGACCTCACAGATCGCCCTGCCAGAATAGGTGGCGCAGGAAGTGTACAAGGATTCGCACTACGTGGACTCCGCGGACAATCTGGCTGGCGTCTCTTTGAGCAGCGACATGGTGTTCTCCTACGGCTGGGATATGCAGTTGCCGCCCATGACTGGAGACGCCTCCCGCGGCTACACCTTTAGCATCGACGTCAGGGGGGGAGCCGCCTGCAGGGCCGCCGCCGACGGAGCGCTAAGAAAAAACTGCTTTCTTTGGAATTTGTGGGAACTTCCTTGGAGCACAAGGCGTTAACACTTGTGAGACCATGATTACGACGGCCCGCGCGCGGGCCGAAAATGTACAAAGACTGTGAAAGGAATCGGGATTCACGTGCGTTCAAGCAACCCCGTCATGAGTTCCCTCACCTCCAATCAGAACAACGGCCAGGTTCAGGGCAACAACCCCTTCGGCCAGGCTGGCAGCCCTTTTGGACAGGCCGATAACCCATTCGCTGAGCAGGGCCGTTCCTCGGAGCGTCCGCTGACTGTTGATGATGTGGTGACTAAGACCGGCATCACCCTCGGCGTCATCATTGTGATGGCCGTGCTGAACTTCGCTATCGGTACCTTGATTAACCCCGGAGTCGCCATGCTTCTCACTCTGGTGGGTGCAATCGGTGGCTTTGTCACGGTTCTGGTATCGACCTTTGGCAAGAAGTACGGCTCCGCCGCTGTCACTCTGATTTACGCGGTGTTCGAGGGCCTCTTCGTGGGCGGCTTCTCCTTGATGTTTGCCGGCGTGGCCTTCGGTAACTCCGATGGCATGGCGATTATTGGCCAGGCCATCATGGGTACGGTCGGCGTATTTATCGGCATGCTCATGGTCTACAAGACCGGTGCGGTGAAGGTTACCCCGAAGTTCAACAAGATTATGTTCGGCCTCATCGCCGGTGTCGCCATTATGGCGCTGGGTAACTTCCTGCTGGCCATCTTCTTTGGCATGAGCCCGCTGCGCGATGGTGGCATCCTGTCCATCATCTTCTCCCTGGTCTGCATCGTGCTCGCGGCCCTGTCCTTCATGACTGACTTTGACCAGGCTGACCGCCTGATCCGTCAGGGTGCTCCGGCTAAGTACGCTTGGGGCGTGGCCCTTGGCCTGGCCGTGACCCTGGTGTGGCTGTACACCGAAATTCTGCGGTTCCTGAGCTACTTCAGGGACTAGGATTCGCTCTTGTAGCGACACTTAAGTAGAGCCCGCTCTTTCTCCTACTTTGTGGGAGGGGAGCGGGCTTTCGCTGTGTGGGGCGTGCTGAAGGGGGCTGGCGCGAGTGTCCTCTCGGAGGCTCGACTGTGATACTGGACACGTTTTGACGGCATCGCGGGATATAATCCGCCGTTTATAAATCCAGTTGGGAAAAGTGTGTTTCAAGTTCGAATGTGTATTTGGTCTAGGGGGCCTGTCGAGGGCGTGAAAAATATACCTCTGGTGCATGTCCGGGTTGATGTTTAAACTCGAGGGTAGAAAATCTGTTCTACTCTCCATTTGGGAGACTCCGACTTCAAGGGGGTGTCACGATTGTGGCAACGTCAACGACAGCGGTAGACCCACCGCCTTACTTCTCACATTCGAATCCGCGGGATCCTGTCTGCACGGCAGGGATAGCCATGCGTCGGGTGGAGTACGAATTCTGGAGTTCGGTTGTGCCAGTGCTTGACGACGACGCCGACGTTGCCTTTAGTCGCATCGCCGGCAAGACGGGGAAGACACAAAGTCAGGTAGCGCGTAATGTCTTGGCGATATTTCGGCTCGGGGAGCTGCCGAAAGTCAAAGCGCTGCAGGACGCGGGGTTCATCCTAGACATGCAAGCCTTGGTGGCTATCGACCAAGTGCTGGCGAAGTTGGGGAAGGTTGAGGGGGATATTCTGGAGCAGATCGATAACCTGCTAGCGGCTTATCTGACGCCTACCAAGCCGAACCAGGTGTTCCCGACTGTGGGAAAGATTCGCCGTCGTCTGCGGGATATTTGCCAGGCGCTTGACCCGACCATTGCCTTCTATAATCCCCAGAAAAAAGATGCGTACCGGTGCACGGTAAGTGGCAGCAGAGCCTACATTGAACTTGACGTGGAAGCCGCTCACGGGGTGGTGTTGCACGAGATTGTGGCGCAGGTGGCTAAGGAGCATCAGGTAACACTCGCCGAAGCGCTCGTGCTTCTGATTTCGGGCTCGGTCACACCGGAGGCCGGGAAGGTGGTCATCTATTCCTATCGTGCGTCTGACGTTGAGAATGGCCCTACGTACGTGCAGGGCCATGGGTGGATGATTGGAGATATCCCCGCCAAGCGAGAGCGGCACCGAGACTTTAGCGAAGCACCGAAGGAAACAGCAGGGTACGGTCCGTCCGAGGACGTGCGAAAATACGTTGAAGGACGGGATTTAACCTGTCGTGCTCCTACCTGTGACCAGCCGGCCTACCTGTCGCAATTGGATCATCGGATCAACTACCGGGATGGTGGAAAGACGCATCCATCGAACATGGTGGCCCTATGCCAGCACCACCACAATATGAAAACTGACGGCCGCGCGTTCTATATCTTGGACCCGGACACCGGTGATGTGGTGTGGCTGTTCGAGGACGGAACGTGGCTTATTACCGAGGCTGAAGGGCCCTTGGCACCGAAGGCAAAGCGCTGGGCACAGACCGTGGGTCAGCTCATTACTGCGAACCGTACGAAGGCTCACGAACGGGCTCAGGCTCTCAAGGAGGAGTTTGAGCAGGAGGCGGCGAAGCCAAGTGCGAAGGGTGGCGTCGACGGCGGCTACGGCGGAAAGGGGTGCGACGAAGACATTCCGTTCTGACCCACTAGGTGCTGACGAACTTGCAGGGCCGATCTGTAATTTACCGGGGAAGTTTGTGGGCGAATTGGCTTCAAAGTTGACGGTGGTAAATTTGCAAAACCCCAGGATACAGCTTTACAAGCTTGTAATTTCGGGTGTACCCATGAAGTTTTTTTCACCGAAATTTGGAAAAATTTTCCCAATCTGCATCCAGTCGGTGCACAGGGTCTAACCAGCGAGTATTTAAAATATTTCTAACAGAGAGTTCTTATATGTGAGGATGCGTGAAATTTCGATTGCATCGAGGTGTCAAAAATTGGCGCGACAAGCCGTGAAGTTTCGTGCATTCTTGTTGCAGAAGCCACTGGCGGAGTCACACTCCAAGAGCTGGTTTCGAGAAGTTGGTGAAATGTATTGAAGGGAAACCATGAAGCGAATCGGGGGCCTGGTGCTGGGAGCCGTGGCTTGCACAGGGGTGCTAGCGAGCTGCGCGCTGCCAGGTGGCCTGGGTGCTCGCGTTCATGGTGGTGAATCCGGGGGACTTCATGATTTCGCCGACGGGCAAAGCGGCGGTGGCTCAGCGGACTCGGGGGTCGCTGATGTCACCGCCACGACCGTGGAGGAGTCGGACGCTGCGGCTGACGACGCCGACACAGGCAGAGGGGTGCTGCCGCCTTTGGGCACATTTGACCGCACTGTACCGGGGTTTCGGGTCTTTGACCCGTGTAGTGAGATACCGAGCGAGGTGCTTGCCGAATTGGGGTTGGAGCCAAACTCTGAGCCCGAGAGGGAGAGTGGCTATCGCTCGTGTCATTTTTCGACGAAGTACTCACAGACGGGTCAGGCTGATGTACTGATTGCATCGGACCACGAGAGTATTGAGACCGTAAAGAATGGGGACCCTATTATTTTTAGAGGGCTGAAAGGGGAACAGGAAGAAATTCTCGTTATCGAGGATACTTTCATCAGAGATGTCAGCTGTACTTCATATGTTGAAACAAAAAGGGGGATGGTTTCGTTGTCGTGGACTGAGTTGAGCCGCGATGTGTCAATGAATGAACGTTGCCAAGCTTCTCTCGACTTATTAAAGGCACTCATTTAGTGAGGAATTTAAGATGATCATAAACGGAAAATCTATTGCGCAAGAAGTATCTAACATTGTTAATTTGGGACGTCGGGTGGGTAGTTCCTCAGCAAAGGCTTTTTCCCCGCTAGACGGCGGATACTCACCAGTCGCGGGGCTCAGCGAGGTGGGTACGATTCACCAAAGGGTGCTCGCCACTGACCCTGGCTCAGCGCGGAATTCGCTAGAGCGCTTTCGGGAACAGGTGGCGTGGCTGGGGGATACGCTGCAAAGGGAGCTTGCGGGGTTAGAAGCGCAGGATGAGCTCAATAGTCGGGGGTTGGACGTAGCAGACGCCGGGGGAGGCGGGGGACAAGAATCAATGCCAATCATGAACCAGCCGGACCCTGGATACAGCCCCTTTGGGTTTGTGGTGCCGGTGGTGCAGCCGGGGACCAACATGGTGAAACTGGCGGTTGACTTAACGAACACCAATTACTGGCATGTGTCTTCGGCGAAGGCACGGTGGAATGAGCTGAGCGCCGAGGTGATGGATATTGTTGCGGGGCTCCAGGAGTCTGCAACGGCGCTCGAATCTGACAATGACAGTGAGACGACGACTCGGGCGGCGCAGAAGATTAGGGAAGTCGCACAGGCGGGCACGCACTTCATTGCGAATTCGCAGGTGATGCAGGGAAAGCTGTTTGGCTTCCATTCGCACCTTATCGGCGCGCAGGCGAAGGCGTGGGCGATGGCGCTGGAGATCACGGCAATTCCAGAGCCCGCGGTGCGAACTGCAGCCGAGCAGGCGGCGCTGGCCCATATGCAGGCTATGTTGCAAAGGGGTGCGATTGCTGCGATGCCCTATCAGCATGCGCTTATGGAGTCGGCACCACCGAGCGGCGGCGGTGACGCCAGCGCGGAGTTTGGCGCGGTGGCTGGCGACGGCACCCGTTTCACAACTGACGGCGTGATGTGGCCGCGGGAAATCCAAGAAGCAATGAAGAGTGGCCAGATGGGGCCCGGTTCCTTTGATGTGGCGAATGGCCAAATTCAGGGGCTGCACAAGCTGGGGATGAGTGCAGAAGACATTGCCCAATTCCACGCGGATCTGCGCAACCAAGGGCGTGCGCTGCTGAGTGAACTGGGGTTTGGGGATGAGCTGGCGCCAATCGACGCCTCGTCGCTCAGCACAACCAGCGCCACTGCGGGAACATTGTCGCCCGGGCCGATGAACGGGGTCGCGGGGTCGGTGGCGGGAGGTGCAACGTCTATGGGTGCGGTGGGAACGCCGAGTGCGGCCGGACTTTCAGACGGGGCCGGGGTAATCGGGAGGGGTGCAGGGCGCTTGCCTGGCGGCACAGTGAATGCACCTGCACACCCGGCAGCCAATCCGACGACGGCTGCGGCCGGAGTGGGCGGTGGTGCAGCGGCTGCGGGTGCTTCCGCCGGTACTGGTACTCACCCCATCGTCGGCGGCTTGCCCGGTGCTGCGGCTGGTGGTACGGGGCAGAAAGAAGGAAAGGCGTCGTCAAGCACGGGCTCTGGTGGTGGCGCTGCACTTCCCGTAACCGGTGGCAGGCAGAGCGTTGTCGGAGGTAGCGCCGCGGCTGGTGCGCGGGGAGTTGGCATGCGCGGGATGATGCCCATGATGGGCGGCGCCGGACGAGGCGGTGACGGCGAGAAGCGGATCAAATCGGTAACGACGCAGGTAGAGCGCGATCCGAATCGACGTGACCTGCTGGGGGAGTCGCCCGCGGTGGTGCCCGGTGTCATTGGTGACTGGGCACGGGAACAGTAAGAAACGGCGCCACGGAAAATAACCGTGGCGCCGTTTCGACTCTGCTCTTGAGAGTTACTGCTGAACCGGGGTGGTGTAGGGGGCCACCTCAGAGTCGGTCACTACCTCAGTGTTGGTTGCTACCTCAGTTTCGGTCTCGGTGACCGGGGCGACGCTGGACTCGGCGCCGGCGCCAGGGGCCTCACCGGTGTAGGTAGCACCGGTGTCGATCTTTTCCTCAGAATCCTTCTGGTTCGGAGGGTGGCAGGCAGCGAGCGAGAGACCGGCGGAGAAAACCAGGCCGGCAGCAGCGAAACGAGTGAACTTCTTCATGGATGAAACTCTTTCTCAGAAATACGGTGATATAGAGCAGTATAAATTAGGACTCGCGCGGCGTCGCGGCCTTTGCGGAATCGTACGGTGCGGCGGAGACCACGGTCACGGAGATGGTCTTGCCATTCGGTGCGGTGTACTCGCGGGTCTCGCCCTCAGCGGCGCCCAGCAGCGCGGCGCCCAGCGGGGACTGCTCGGAGTAGGTCTCCAGATCCTTGTTGTCGGAGGCAGCGGCGCGGGTACCAATAAGGAAGGTCTCACGATCCTCCTCGTCGCCGTTGTAGTACACGTGAACCACGGAACCGATGTGAGCAACGCCCTCCTGGACGGCGGTGCGCTCGGTGGTGGAGTTCGCCAGAACCTCGGAAATCTGCTTGATGCGGGCCTCCTCCTGGTCCTGCATCTCACGAGCGGCATCATAGCCGGCGTTCTCCTTCAGATCGCCTTCCTCGCGGCGCTCATTGATCTCCGCGGCGACGACCGGGCGGTGGTCGATGAGGGACTGCAGCTCGGCCTCGAGCTTGGCCTTGGTCTCCGGGGTGATGTACTGCTTCTGCTGCTCAGCCATGGTGCAACCTTCCGTGTAACGGTCTAACTTTCAAAGAATGGGCCTCATAAACGCAGGTGGCGCGGCCTATTCTGAACGCTCAACATACTAGCATAGCTGGGCGTTTACTCGGCCGTAGCGTCCTCGGATACGTCCGCCGTATCCATTGTGTTCATGTCCAGATAAGCGGGGATGTTGCCGGAGCAGCCATAGACGCCGCCGGCGACGGCGCGGTGGTTGGTGGGGATGTCTACCGCAATGCGCTGGGCCTCCTCGCCACCGGCAGGGACGGCGATTTCGCGGCGGCCTACTTCCGCCTTGGAATAGTCGAAGGCCTGCACGATGCAGTAGGCGGGCTCCTCCACGCGGTTGCGAGTGATATCTGCCCACACCCGCGTGGTGTCATCGGAGAGGATCTCGTGGGTGACGTAGGAGATGTTGGCGTTGACCTTCTGCTGGGAGCGGAAGTATTGCACACCGAAAACGACAAGTGCGATGAGCATGGCGGCAAAGACGAGGACGAGGGCGCGGTTGGTCCACGATCCCTTGGAAGTAGGGGCGGAGCCGTAGCGCGAGGAGGGGCGAGCAGAACCTGCAGAAGTCATGAGCTTTAGTCTATCCAGTCCGTCCGACAGCAGGGAAACCCACGCCATCTACTACACTGGGCCACTGTTTCTAGATCAGACTGAGGGAGATGTTTCACCGAGTGAGCAGCAAGCGGCTTCTAGCTATTCACGCGCACCCCGACGACGAGTCCTCGAAGGGTGCGGCCACGACCGCCAAGTACGCCGCTGAGGGCGGCGAGGTCCTCATCGTGACCTGCACCGGCGGCGAGCGTGGCGACATCATCAACCCGGCGATGGATCGTCCCGGCGTATTGGAGAACATCGGCAGCGTCCGCCGCGAAGAGATGGCGAAGGCTGCGCAGGCGCTGGGGGTGGACCACCAGTGGTTGGGCCACGTCGACTCCGGCCTGCCGGGCGATCCGCTGGCCCCCAATATCAAGGACTTGCTGCCGGAGGGATGTTTCGCCCTCATGGAGGATGACGAGGTGGCCCAGGAGCTGGTGAAGGTCATCCGTGAGTTCCGCCCGCAGGTCATCGTCACCTATGACGAGAACGGCGGCTACCCGCACCCAGACCACTTGATGGTGCACAGGGCGTCGATGATCGCGTGGGAGAAGGCCGGGGACGCTGACTATCATCCGGAGCTTGGTCAGCCGTGGGAGCCGAAGAAGCTCTACTACTCGCACGGCTTCGTGTACCAGCGGATGAAGATCTTCCACGATCTCCTTCTGGAAGAGGGCAAGACCAGCCCGTATGAGCCTATGTTGGCGCGGTGGGACACCACGTTCGGAGACATCATGGCGCGCGTGACCACCCAGGTGGAGTGCGCGGAGTACTTCCAGAACCGCGAGGATGCTCTGCGCGCACACGCCACGCAGATCGATTCGGCGGGTGCCTTCCTTGCTACGGCGGTGAGTGTTCAGCAGGAGCGGTGGCCTACCGAGGAATTCGAGCTGGCGAAGACTCGCGTGGCGACGGAGCTCCCGGAGAACGATTTATTTGCGGGAATCCCGGAAGTAGGGGAGTCTTAAAGCATGACTGCTTATTACCTTGCGGCGCACGACGTCGCCCTGCTGGCACAGGGAGCTCAAGGCGGTCCGGTGGGGCCGGAATTTGGTAAGGCCTCACCCATCGGCCTGCTCATCCTCGCTCTGATGGGCGTGGCCGTCATTTTTGCGGGGTGGAACTTTCACCGCCGCTATTCGCGCTTCCGCCGTCGCACCATGTTTGCGCAGGACCACGGCATCGATCCTTTCGACGACGCCGCAGTGGACGCGGCGATGAAGGAAGCCGGTATCCTTGACACCAGCAAGAAGTCCATCTTCTAGGCACGAGGGGAGGCTGACGCACCGTGAAGTTCTTGAGCCAAGCGCTCTACCCCCTCTATGAGGCCCGCCTGGCGCGCGAAATTAAGGGCAAGCCGCAGCCGCGGCACGTGGCCATCATGGCGGACGGTAACCGCCGGTGGGCGCGGGAGGCCGGGTTTACGGATATCAGCCACGGCCACCGCCAGGGCGCGCGGAAGATTAGTGAGATGATCTCGTGGTGCCAGGGCACCGACATTGAGGTTGTCACCATCTACCTGCTGTCGACGGAGAACCTCAAGCGCAGCGAGCAGGAGGTGCAGCTGCTTTTCGATATCATCTCGGACGTGGTGACGCACCTGTCTGAGGGCGATCTCGATTGCCAGATCCGCTTGGTGGGCCACCTGGACCTGCTGCCGGAGGAAGTGACAGCCAAGATGCGTTGCGCCGCCGAGGCCACGGAGGACCACAAGGGTGTCATCGTCAACATCGCCGTGGGCTACGGCGGACGCCAAGAGATTGTTGACGCGGTTCAAAACCTCATCCGCAGCGAGGCCAGCAAGGGACTCAGCGCCGAGGAGATCGCCCAAGGTGTGACGGCAGAAGCGATCACCAGCAACCTGTACACCAAGGGCTTGCCGGACCCGGACCTGGTTATTCGTACCTCTGGCGAACAGCGCCTGTCTGGTTTCCTGCTGTGGCAGGCGGCCTATTCCGAAATCTGGTTTACGGACACTTATTGGCCGGCGTTTCGGCGCGTGGACTTCCTTCGCGCGCTGCGCGACTATACGCAGCGCTCCCGTCGCTTCGGCCGCTAAATCTTGCGCATCCGCACCCGGTCCACCAGGTGGTGGGAACCCTTGCACAGCACCAAGGAGGCGCGGACGCGGGTGGGCAGGATGTTTTCGATGAGGTTGGGCAGGTTAATGGACTGCCAGATTTCGCGTGCCTGATTGAAGGCTTCTTCATCCGTCATGTCGGCGTAGGCGGCGAAGTGGGCTCCGGGCTCGCGGAAGGCGGTGTGACGGAGCTGGAGGAAGCGGTCGATGTACCAGTGCTCAATGTCGTCCACGCGCGCATCGACGTAGACCGAGAAATCGAAAAGATCGGAGACCATAAGGGTGGGCCCAGTCTGCAACACGTTAAGGCCCTCCAAGATGAGAATGTCGGGCTGGTGCACTTCTTGGAACTCGTCCGGCACGATGTCGTAGGTCACGTGCGAATACAGGGGAGCTTTGACCACAGGCTTGCCTGACTTGACGTCGGTGACAAAACGCATGAGGGCGCGGCGGTCGTAGGACTCCGGGAAACCCTTGCGATTCATCAGCCCGTGCTCTTTGAGGTGCGCGGTGGGGTAGAGGAATCCGTCGGTAGTCACTAGGTCCACCTTGGGGTGCGATTCCCAGCGCTGGAGCAGCACTTGGAGAAGTCGCGCGGTGGTGGACTTGCCCACTGCTACGGAGCCGGCCACGCCGATGACGAAGGGTACGTGACTGGGCGGATTGCCCAGGAATGACTCGGTGGCAGCGGTGAGATTCTGCCGCGCCTTGACCTGCATATGGATGAGACGGGACAGCGGCAGGTAGACCTCCGCCACCTCCGTAAGATCGATGCGGTCACCGATGCCCCGGAGCTTTTCTACTTCCGTTTCCGTGAGCACCTGGGGCATGGATTTACGCAGGTTGCGCCACGTATCGCGGTCAAAGTCGAGGTACGGGCTAGCATCGGTCATTCGCGCCATGCCGTCATTGTCCCATTGTGACGCCGCGCTCATGCAATTAAAGGGAATCCAAAATCCCCCGGCCGGGGGAGGAGGGCGTTAGGATGAAGGGCAAGCTTTTGTAGGCGACAATTCTCCAGAAGGGATACCACGCTTTCATGACCACTTCGAACTCTGCTGACGTGCGCTACCAAGAGATGCGCGAGCTTGACCCCGAGGTCTTCGACGCCATCTCTGGCGAGATCGCCCGCCAGCGCGGCACCCTCGAGATGATCGCCTCGGAGAACTTCGTTCCGCGCGCCGTGCTGCAGGCGCAGGGCTCCGTGTTGACCAACAAGTACGCCGAGGGCTACCCGGGACGCCGCTACTACGGCGGCTGCGAGCACGTCGACGTGGTGGAGGACCTGGCCCGTGACCGCGCCAAGTCCCTGTTTGGTGCCGAGTTCGCTAACGTGCAGCCGCACTCCGGCGCGCAGGCCAATGCTGCGGTGCTTGCTTCCCTGATCAACCCGGGTGACAAGATCATGGGCCTGTCCCTGGCCCACGGTGGTCACCTCACCCACGGCATGAAGCTGAACTTCTCCGGCAAGCTGTACGACGTCGCCGCGTACGAGGTTGACCCGGAGACCATGCGCATTGACATGGATAAGGTTCGCGAGCAGGCCCTGGCGGAGAAGCCGCAGGTCATCATCGCAGGTTGGTCCGCCTACCCGCGCACCATTGACTTTGAGGCATTCCGTTCCATTGCTGATGAGGTCGGCGCGTACCTGTGGACGGACATGGCTCACTTCGCAGGACTCGTCGCCGCCGGTCTGCACCCCTCCCCGGTCCCGTACTCCGACGT
Source organism: Corynebacterium tardum (assembly GCF_046717785.1). NCBI lineage: Bacteria > Bacillati > Actinomycetota > Actinomycetes > Mycobacteriales > Corynebacteriaceae > Corynebacterium > Corynebacterium tardum. The sequence continues at coordinate 1,009,735 of NZ_CP177104.1, forward strand.
TGTCTCCACCACGGTGCACAAGACCCTGGGTGGCCCGCGCTCCGGCATGATCCTGGCTAAGCAGGACTTTGCCAAGAAGATCAACTCCAACGTCTTCCCGGGACAGCAGGGCGGCCCGCTCATGCACGTCGTAGCTGCCAAGGCCATTGCGCTGAAGATCGCGGCGACCGAGGAGTTCAAGGAGCGTCAGGAGCGCACGCTGGAGGGTGCTCGCATCCTGGCTGAGCGCCTTACTGCGGAGGATTGCACCAAGGCCGGTGTCGACGTACTCACCGGCGGCACCGACGTACACCTGGTGTTGGCGGACCTGCGTAATTCCGAGCTCGATGGGCAGCAGGCAGAGGATCTCCTCCACGAGGTCGGCATCACCGTCAACCGCAACGCCGTGCCGAATGACCCGCGTCCGCCGATGGTGACCTCCGGCCTGCGCATTGGCACCCCGGCGCTGGCTACCCGCGGTCTTGATTCCGCCGCCTTTACCGAGGTCGCGGACATCATCGGTACTGCGCTGGCGAATGGCAAGAATGCCGATGTGGCCGCCCTGCGCGCCCGCGTGGACAAGGTTGCCGCGGACTTCCCGCTCTATGACGGCCTCGAAGATTGGAAGCTGGTCTAAGCCTGGTCCGGAGTGTTTTCCGCGCGCTCCTCGGCGTGAGCCTTACGGGCGGCCTCGAGCCACTCGGGCATCGCGTCGAGGAGTTCTTTGATCTCAGCGGTGGTCAGCGGGCGGTCCATGTCGTTCTTCTTCAGAGCGGTTACGGAAATGCCCAGTTTTTGGGCCACCACGGGACGGGGGTGGGGTCCTTCGCGGCGGAGGGTTGCGAGCCACTCGGGCGGGTTTTCTTGCAGGTCGCGCAGCTCGGCGTGGGTTACGGCGTTGGCCTGAAACTCTTCCGGCGTCGCGGGCAGGTAGATGCCCAGCTTCTTGGCGGCGGTTTGCGCGCGCATGGCGGTGCCGGAGGGCTGCGGCGTGTCATTATTCGTGGTATCAGTCACGCCCACCACGGTAGCAGCCCCGTATTATGAGATGCATGCTTCGCCTCGTCTTTTGCACTGGAACTGAACCGGGAAAGTGGTTCCGCCGCTACCGCGATTCGCACGCACCTGATGCTTTGCAGACTGTCGACGCCGACGATGCCGCCACAGTGCTCCTCTCCGGCGACGCAGATCTAGCGCTGATGCGCTTACCGGATGCGCGCATCGACGAGTCCTTTCACACCGTGCGCCTGTACGAGGAAGCCCCTGGCATCGCCGTGCCCAAGGACTCCGTCTACGCGGAGGTCGGGCAGGAGGTAGCTCCGGCAGACGTGGCGGATGAGATTGTGAACTATCGGATAGGGCCGGACGCGCTTGTCGACGTCGCCGCGGTCCGCACCGCCCTCCAAGTCGTGGCCGCCAACGTGGGCGTGGCCATCGCTCCACGTCCACTGCTCAAGGTGCTGAGCAAGAAGCAGGTGGTGCCGCTGGGGTTTGCTGATCCTACGGTGACGCGCACGGAGATCGCCTTGGTCTGGCGCAAGGACGATGACAACGATGAGATTCAGGATTTCGTTGGGGTAGCGAAGGGTCGCACTAAGAATTCCTCCCGCAATTCGGCGCCGAAACGCAGTGCCAGCCAGAAGGCGAAGGACAAGCAAGCACGACGCGCTGCTAGCTACAAAAAGGGGAACAAAGGCGCGATTCCCAAACCGTTATCAAAAAGATACAAGCCCTCTAAGCAGCGTAAACGTCGCTAGTGGCCACATTTTGTTGTCGAATCATAGGGTTGCTGGTGGCGAATAGCTTGGTGGGGTGTTTACGGTGGGTTCCGTTCTCGTAAGTTACTGAGAAAGGATTTAAGTAATGAAGAAGATGACTCGTCGTTTCGCTGCCGGTATCGCCGCTGCAACCCTGTCCCTGGGCGTTGTAGCCTGCTCCGATGCTGAGGACGCTGCTAAGGATGCCGGCGACGCCGCCAAGTCCGCTGCCACCGAGGCCACCGACGCCGCTGGTTCCGCTGCCAACGATGCCAAGGACTCCATGAAGTCCTCCGATTCCGCTGAGGCTTCTAACTCCGAGGACGCAGATGCTTCTGAGGGTGTTGACTCCTCTGAGGCTGAGGGCGCTGAGAACTCTGAGGGTGCAGACTCCTCCGAGTCCGCCGACGCTGAGGGCGACATGGTTGGCGTGTCCACCGCCGACGGTGAGGTAGAGGTCTCTTCTGACTTCGCAGACGCCATCAAGGAGAAGGCTGGCGAGTGGGGCGACCCGCAGTCCATCGAGACCTCCGCTGACGGCGACGTTGCTACCTTCGCCAAGGACAAGCTGATGACCTACAGCAAGGACGCTGGAGCCCAGCCGATCATCGGCAAGATTGCTGAGACCTGGACTGAGGACGGCGGCCTGCAGAACAAGGTTGGTCTGCCGACTGGTCCGGAGCAGGAATCTGGCGACGGCTGGGTGCAGGAATTCACCAACGGCACCATTTCCTGGATGAAGGGTGAGTCCGGCAAGTACGAGGCTACCGTCAAGTAAGGCTTCATCTGCCCACTGATTGTCCCCGGCGCTCCACCGTCCCCCGCGTTTAACGCGTGGGAGAGGTGTGACGCCGGGGATTGTCGTTTTAGTACTGTTCATCTTCCACCCATGTAATTTCAACCTTTGGTCTCTAGTTTGGGTCGTGTCCGGAGGTTTCCACAGCCTCTCTGGATAGTTTGAAAACCACCAGCTTCACCACGCCGCCCCGGTTCGATGAGTTGGGGCGGCACCACAAGGGAGAACCCTGCCGCTATGACCACTCCTTCCGTCCTGACCGAGCAGCCGTACGAGGCCACCGTGGCCACCAAGACCTACGTCATCGATACTTCCGTCCTCCTTTCCGATCCCTGGGCACTGCGCAAGTTTGCAGAACACGATGTGGTGCTGCCCATCGTTGTTATTTCCGAGTTGGAAGGAAAACGTCATCACCCGGAGCTTGGCTGGTTCGCCCGTCAAGCTCTTCGCTATTTGGAGGACCTGCGCTCTACCTACGAGGCTCTGGATCAGCCCGTACCGGTGACGGCGGAGGGCGGCACGCTGCGCGTGGAGCTCAACCACCAGGACCAGTCCTTGTTGCCGGCGGCCTTCCGCGGCCCGGAGGGTGATCACCGCATCTTGGCCTGCGCACTGAACCTGCAGCACGAGGGCAAAAACACCGTTCTGGTGACCAAGGACGTGCCGCTGCGCGTCAAGGCCGGAGCCGTGGGCCTGCAGGCCGATGAGTACCACGCGCAGGACGTCGTACTCACCGGTTACACCGGTATGGCCACGGTCCAGACCTCGGCTGATGTTATTGATGCGCTGTACCGCGATGGGGAAGTCCTCATTGATGGTGCTGTGACCGATGCCGGGACCGCCGCCGAGGAGCTGCCGGTGCACTGTGGCGTGACGCTGCAGGCGGGCGGGCAGTCGGCGTTGGGACGCGTTACTGCCGACGGCGCCGTGCGCCTCGTCCGCGGGGACGCTAACGTCTTCGGCCTGCAAGGCCGCTCCGCGGAGCAGCGCGTTGCCCTGGACCTGCTGCTGGACCCCTCGGTGGGCATCATGTCCATCGGCGGGCGCGCAGGAACCGGCAAGTCGGCGCTGGCACTGTGCGCCGGACTGGAAGCGGTGCTGGAGCGCGGTGAACACCGCCGCATCGTGGTCTTCCGCCCGATGTATGCGGTGGGCGGGCAGTCCCTGGGCTACCTGCCGGGCTCTGAGAGCGAGAAGATGAATCCGTGGACGCAGGCGGTGTACGACACCCTGGAGGGCCTCGTGTCCGACAACGTCATGGAGGAGGTCCAGGACCGGGGACTGCTCGAGGTGCTCCCGCTGACGCACATCCGAGGCCGCAGCCTGCATGACTCCTTCGTCATCGTGGATGAAGCCCAGTCCTTGGAGCGCAACGTGCTGCTCACCGTCCTGTCCCGCCTGGGCCGCGGCTCGCGCGTGGTGCTCACGCACGACGTTGCACAGCGCGACAACCTGCGCGTGGGCCGTCATGACGGCGTGCAGGCGGTCATTGAGAAGCTCAAGGGCCATGAATTGTTCGCCCACGTGACGCTGCAACGCTCTGAGCGCTCTGCCATCGCGGAACTGGTCACCGACCTTCTGGAAGGCGAGAACTAGCGCGTTCGCACGTGGCGATCATCGCCCCGTGTAGCTTGGCAGAAATGCCACTAGCCCAGTAATAATGGTGAGCATGAGCGAAACCGCTAAAGACAAGAAGAAGGATTTCCGCATCCGCCCGTTCACCGCAGCGGATTACCCGCAGATGCGCGAAATTTACGAGCAGGGCCTCAACACCGGCCACGCCACGTATGAGACCCGCTCGTTGACCTTCGACGAGTTTAAGTCCGCGAAAATCATGGCCTCAGTCCATGTCGCCGTCGAGGAAGACGACGACTCCAAGGTGCTGGGCTGGGTGTCGGCCGCGCCGATTTCTTCGCGCACCGTGTTCCACGGAGTGGTGGAGGACTCTATCTATCTGGGCACGGAGGCCCAGGGCCGCGGCATCGGCGGCGCCCTGCTGGACCGACTTATTGAGGTGTGTCAGGACCTGCACAAGTGGGCCATCCACTCGTGGATCTTCCCGGAGAACGCCGGTTCTGCCGGGCTGCACAAGTCCCGCGGCTTCGTCAAGGTGGGCACCTACTCCCACATGGCGAAGATGACCTACGGCGAGCTGGCCGGCCAGTGGCGCGACACGGATGTGTACGAGCTGCTTCTTCCCAAGCCGGAGGAGAAGCGGGCGCGCGCCGCCGAGAGCGTGAAATAGTCCTCACATTTTCGGGATAGGAGAGCGTGTGGCGCTAGAGTAAGGACTGTTCCCGTTCGTACTCTCTCGCAAGGTGTCACATGTCTCTTCGTACATCTATCCTTTCCCTTACTACCGCCGCAGCCGTGACGGCCGGTGCCTTCACCGCACCAGTCGCCACGGCTGCATCGTATCCGTCGGCCGGCTCTGTCCCGGTGGCCCAGCTCGACGTCAACCAGCCCGATGGTGGCTTGGCTTATGTGTATGCCGAGCCCGTCATGGAGTCAGATATCGATCTCATGGTGCGCCAGATCCGCGCTATTCGGGCCCGCGCATGGGACACAAACCTTTCAATCGAAAATGTTCCACTGCGTGAACTAGCACGCCGCCAGGGATTAGGATCCCGTGAAGCCTACGTCAATTCCATTTCTTGGAGCCGCGGTCTCGAGCACGCTGCGCTGCAGCGGGCAGCGGAAGAAAACGCTGGGCCGCAGTTGGATCACGAGCGTGTTCCCGGCGTTGAGTGCTGGACCGTCACCGATGCTTTTAAGAGCGCGGAGAATATCAACTACCTCGGGGCGGATGAGGCGATTGATGGGTGGGCCGACGAATGGTCTAACAAGGTTAGTGGGCATGGCATCACGGGCCACCTCGACAATATGATTGCCCCGACCCACAGGTATTTCGCGGTTGCAGAAGTAGGCACAGCCACGGCCGGTCTGTTCTCAGACGGGCGTTTTGAAAATTCGGCGGAGAACCGCACCTCTACTCGCCTTGATCAAGGCCGGCATGCCTTCCCCATTGCCGTCCCGACGAGCAGTATTGATGATGCCGAGTTGTTCTTTTCCGGAGGAAGCACACCGGGTGCGAAGGGAAGCATTGGCCTTAGGATTGAGGGCTTCAACGGGGCTCGTTTGGGGATTCCGGCGGCGTCGCCAAGCTCGAGCGACCCGGACATTCTCCAGGTCAACGATGACGGCACCTACGAGGCCAAGTCTGAAGGAACCGCAACCATCACGCTCGACACGTATGAACTGCGCAACGGACAGCCCACGTTGTCGGGTAATACGGTGACCAAGCAAGTAACCGTGAAGAAGAAGTCCGTGATCGGGGACCTGAGCTCCGGAGGAACAGATGTCGGAGCGATCATGGGCATCATCACCGCAGTGCTCGCGCTCCTCGGCGTGGCTTCTCAGGTGTCTCGCCAGTTCGGGCTTTTGCGTTAAACCTAGAAACTAGAAAATCCTCGCTGCGTTAATACGCTAGCGAGGATTTTTCTTTGCACGTTCTACGTTAGGAAATGGTCTCCTTGAGGTGCTCCTCGCGGACCGGAAGGATGAAGAGGAGAGCGATGATGGCCATCGGAACCATGAGCAGGATGACCGGGGTCAGGCCATCGTTGTAGGCGTTGAGGATGACGTCCTTAATCGGATCCGGCATCTGTGCAACGAGGGCCGGGGTCAGGTTGGAGGAACCGCCTTCAGCACTGGCGAACTTCTCCGCGAAGGGCTTGCCAGCCTCACCCATGGACTTGATAGCGGCAGGCATGTTGGCGGCCATTTCGTCCTTCATGTTGTGGATGAAGAGGGAACCCACCAGGGAAGCGCCGATGGCGGAACCGATCTGGCGGAAGAAGTTGTTCGCTGCGGTAGCGGTACCCACCAGGGAGACCGGGAAGGAGTTCTGGACAATGAGAACCAGAACCTGCATCACAAAGCCCAGGCCGATGCCGAAGACGAGGAACTCGCAACCCAGGTGGACCAGGGAGGTATCCGCAGTCAGGCGGGACATCCAGAACAGTGCGCCGGCGGTGATGGCCAGACCAATGATGGGGTAGCGCTTGTAGTGACCGGTGCGCGCAATGATGAAGCCGACGCCGGTGGAGGTACCGATCATGCCGACCATCATCGGGATCATCATGAGACCCGCCTTGGTCGGGGTCAGGGTGTGGACCATCTGCAGGTAAGTCGGCATGTAGCCCAGGACACCGAACATTGCCAGACCCAGCACCATGCCGGCAGCGGTGGTGAGAACCATGTTGCGGTTCTTGAACAGCTGCACCGGGATGAGCGGCTCCTTGGCCTTAGATTCGACGAAGACGGTGATGATGGCGCCGATGACCACGGTGATGCCCAAGCCGATGATGATCGGGTCGGACCACTCGTACTGGGTGCCGCCCCAGGTCGTCATGAGGATCAGGGAAGCGGTGGTAATAGCGATGAAGATGGCGCCGAGGAGGTCAAACTTGCGCAGATCGGTGTCGCCCACGCGCAGGTGGAGCACCAGGGTGCACACGGTGATGGCGATCAAACCGAGCGGGATGTTCATCCACATGCCCCAGCGCCAGCCCGGGCCGTCCGTGAACCAGCCACCCAAGACCGGGCCCAGGACGGAGGACAAGCCGAACACGCCACCCATGATGCCCATGAACTTGCCACGCTCGCGGGAGGTGGTGACCTCCGCAATGATGGACTGGGAGGAAATCATCATGAAGCCAGCGCCGAAGCCCTGCACGGCACGGCCGATGATGAGCAGGTTCATGGTGTGGGCAAAGCCGCCGAGGGCGGAGCCGATGACGAAGATGCAGATGCCACCGATGTAGAGCCACTTGCGGCCCATCATGTCACCGAGCTTGCCGGAAATCGGCATCGCAATCGTCATCATGACAAGGAAGGCGGAAATGACCCAGCTCATGTGGTCCACGCCGCCGAGCTCGCCCACGATAGTGGGCAAAGCGGTGGAGAAAATCATCTGGCCCAGGGAGCTCATCAGCATGGTGAGCACAAGGGCGGAGAAAACGAGGGCAAGGTTGTTATCGGGCTTGCCGTCGTCGGCCTGTGAGACCGGCTTAGCCGCGGTATCTACCATGTCAGTCCTTTCGAAAAATCGTTAATGAGTGTGAGCGCAGATTCGAAGCGTTGCTCAAAGGGAATGTCGCAGCTGAAATCCGGCGACGCTGTAGCTATCCAGAAGGCTTCCCGGATGGTGGAGGCGATGAGTATGGCCTCCGTCTCCGCCGAGACCGCGGGCAACTGTCGCAAGCTGGGATCCTGATGAAGGCGCTCAGTGATGAGCCACAAGATCTCGTTGGACTTGGCTCGCTTTCGGCTTAACGACGCCGCCGCGGCGTCAGCGTCGGAGGAAATCCGGCGCCGGCGCTCCGTGATCACGTCGTTGACGTGTTGGCCAACGAGGTGGTCCTTCACGAGGTCGACTGCCAGGCTAAAGACGCTGTCAGTGGGGGCGTCGAGGAAAGTGCTCCTCTGTTCTTCCGTGAATTCGTGGCTCGGGGCACCGAGCACGGCGGAATCCTTGGAATCGAAATAGTTGAAAAAGGTGCGCCGAGAAATACCGGCTGCGTCGCAAATCTCCTCTACTGTCACGTCGGCGAATCCACGCTCGTCCACCAGTCGGGTGGCGGCGTCTTCGATTCGCAGGCGCGTCTTGAGGCGCTTCTGCTCGCGTAATGACATTTCTTCTTGCACAGAGTGCAAGACTACACCCGGTGCAAGTTTGCACCAAGTGCAAGTTCGGTGATTTTAGAGACGCGTAATTGAATATATGAAGGAAATCACATTTGGGTTCGTGCGAAAACGACGAAACCGCCCTCCGTGAGGAGGGCGGCATCGTGCGCGGAGGCGGCGGGGTTTAGAACTCGTCGCGGTCGCGGTTGGTCATAGTGAGAACGTTGAGGCGCTCATCCAGCTCCTCCTCGGTGAGGTTCTCGCCGTCGACGAAGCCCAAGTCGATGACTGCCTCGCGCACCGTGATCTTCTCGTGCAGTGCGTGCTTGGCGGCCTTCGCTGCGTTCTCATAGCCGATCTTGGAGTTCAGCGGGGTCACGATAGAGGTGGAGGACTCCGCGAACTTCTTCATGCGCTCCTCGTTGGCCTCGATACCATCGACGCACTTCTCGGCGAAGACGCGGGAGACGTTTGCCAGCAGGCGGGAGGACTCGAGCACGTTGCGGGCCATCATCGGGATGTAGACGTTGAGCTCGAACTGGCCGTTGGAGCCGCCGAAGGCCACGGCAGCGTCGTTACCGATAACCTGGCTGACCACCATGGTGGCGGCCTCACACAGCACCGGGTTGACCTTGCCCGGCATGATGGAGGAACCCGGCTGCAGGTCCTTGAGGTGAATCTCGGACAGCCCCGTCAGCGGGCCGGAGCCCATGAGACGAATGTCATTGGCAATTTTATTGAGGGAAACCGCCACGGTGCGCATGGCGCCGGAGAACTCCACGAGTGCGTCGCGGGCCGCCTGTGCCTCGAAGTGGTTCTTCGCCTCGGTGAGCTGCTCGACACCAGTGAGCTTCTTCAGCTCCTCGGTCACCTTGCCGCCGAAGTCAGCGGAGGTGTTCAGGCCGGTACCGGTGGCGGTGCCGCCGATGGCCAGCTCGCCTAGACGCGGAAGGGTCGCCTCGACGCGTTCGATTCCCAGCTCGATCTGGCGGGCGTAGCCGCCGAACTCCTGCCCCAGGGTTACCGGGGTGGCGTCCATGAGGTGCGTACGGCCGGACTTAACGATGTCCGCGAATTCCTTGGCCTTCTTCGTCAGGGACTCGTGGAGCACCTTGAGGCCCGGGATGAGGTCGTTGACTGCGGCCTCGGTCGCCGCGACGTGCGTGGCGGTGGGGAAGGTGTCGTTGGAGGACTGGCCCATATTCACGTGGTCATTCGGGTGAATCTCCACACCATTGTTGTGGGCAATGGAGGCGATGACCTCGTTGGTGTTCATGTTGGAGGAGGTGCCGGAGCCGGTCTGGAAGACGTCAATCGGGAAAGCATCATCGTGCTTGCCCTCAGCAATCTCGGTAGCGGCGGCGATGATGGCATCGGCCTTGTCGGCGTCCAGCTTGCCGGAGTCCTTGTTTACCTGAGCGCAGGCTGCCTTGAGCAGGCCGAGCGCGCGGATCTGCGCGGACTCGAGGCCGCGGCCGGAAATGGGGAAGTTCTCCACCGCACGCTGGGTCTGGGCGCGCCACAGGGCGTCTGCCGGGACCTTGACCTCACCCATGGTGTCGTGCTCAATGCGGTATTCAGTCATGAAGTCACCTTTTCTGTGATGAATAGTGATGAATTGTGATGCCTAATGAATCACTGTTTGATTTGTGTGCCGTGACACGGCGCTGCATGCCACGGTAGCACTGCTACTTCTCGTGCGGGTTGGTGTAGTCCACCACGGAGTATTCCTGCAGCTTGGGCAGCTGGTGGACGGAATCGACGTAGCGGATGGTGCCGGACTTGGAGCGCATGACCAAGGAGCGGGTGGTCGCGCTGTTCTTGCGGTAGGAGACACCGCGCAGCATGTCACCGTTGGTCACGCCGGTGGCGGCGAAGTAGCAGTTCTCGGAGGAAACCAGGTCATCGGTGGTGAGCACGCGATCCAAATCGTGGCCGGCCTGACGGGCCTTTTCTGCCTCAGCGTCGTCCTTCGGCCACAGCTTGCCCTGGATTTCCCCGCCCATGCACTTCATGGCGCAGGCGGTGATAATGCCCTCTGGGGTGCCGCCAATGCCCATCATGAGGTCAATAGAGTTGCTGTCCTGGCAGGTGGCGATGGCACCGGCGACGTCGCCGTCCATGATGAGGCGCACTTTCGCGCCTGCCTGGCGGATCTCAGAGATGAGCTGCTCGTGGCGCGGGCGGTCCAATACGACGACGGTGAGATCAGCCGGCCTGATGCCCTTGGCCTTGGCCACGGACTGCACGTTCCATTCCACCGACTCGTTGATGTTGATGGAACCCACGGCGTCGGGGCCGACGGCAATCTTCTGCATGTAGAAGACTGCAGAGGGATCGTACATGGTGCCGCGCTCGGCGGCGGCGATGACGGAAATGGCGTTCGGACGGCCTTCCGCCATGAGGCGGGTGCCGTCCACGGGGTCGACCGCGATATCCATCTCGGCGCCTTCGCCGGTGCCAACCTGCTCGCCGTTGAAGAGCATCGGCGCCTCATCCTTTTCGCCCTCGCCAATGACGACCACGCCGTTCATCGCAACGGAGTTGATCAGCTTGCGCATGGCGTCCACTGCCGCGCCGTCGCCCTCGTTTTTCATTCCACGGCCAACCCAGCGACCCGAGGCCAGGGCCGCGGCCTCAGTGACGCGCACCAGCTCCATAGCGAGGTTGCGGTCGGGGATGTATGACGTGTTATCGGACATGTGTGCTCGATGCCTTTCTCGTAAGGGGCTCAACCCGGGGTGAAGTGAACCCGGAATACACACACTATTGTTCCACTTTTGTGGTGGATTCAAGCCCGAATGGCTCCCCCAGATGTGGGATGGGGGTGGTGTGGGCAGAAAACGCTGGTGGCTGGCGGTGTCGCGCGGGGAATAGGCGGCGTGAAATACTGGGCGGGTGGCAGCTGAAGAGAAACCCAAGATTTTTGAGGGCGCGCGCGACATCATCCTGACGGTAGGCGGCATCCTCATCATGATGTTCCTCGTCGTGGGGGCGACCGGTCTATGCACCGTCAACCCGGAAAAGACGGGGCCGGTGCAGGACGTCGACGCCTCGACCTTCCTGGAGATGGAGGCGCGCACACAGGGCGCGGTGATTCGGGAGCCGCAGTTGCCGGAAGGCTGGCAGCCCACCGCCGCGCGCCGTATGCAGATGGGCGCGGAGTCCGGCGCAGTCGTAAGCTGGCTCACCCCGGACGAGGGCTACGTCGAGTCCGTGCAGACGCAGGTAGCGCTTGACGACGTCCCAGCGGCCTACGATTCCACCTATCGTGCAAACTCCGAGCAGCGCCACGTTGCCGGCCACGACGTCCAGGTGCTCACCAGTGACGACAAGGGCGTGCGCCCGCTGTGGATCACCGACCTGGGGGATGCCCGCCTGATGCTGACGGGCTCAGCCGCCGACGCTGACTACGAGACGGCGCTGGCCGCGTTCGTTGACGCCGCACCGCTGCGCATCGCCGAAGACGGCAGCGTGGTTAGCCAGTAAAGGAGACCTGTTCCACCGCGCCGTCGCGGACGACGGCATCGACTCCCGCGGCGAGGTCTAGCGGATCTACCTCGCTCAACCGCGTCTTGCCGACGTAGACGTCGACCTTTTCGTGCCGGGACCTGGCCGGATAGATCGTGACGCCGGACAGTGCGTCGTCGCTAAAGCTAAGCACGAGAGAACCAGAGAAGTAGCTGATGTCGGTGCCCTCTACTGCGTGCGGGGTGCCGAAGAATTCTTCTGCCAACTGGCGGGAATCCCCGAAGACCAAGGATCCGGCGCCGCCAGACTTGGAGACGAAGTCCACGCGTTCCTTCGGGTAGCCGTAAATCTTCACTTAGGCCTCCTCGCTCTGCTCGCTCTTGTTCAGTGCCTCTTCCACGCGCTTGGCGGCACCGTCGAGGTGCTCCTCGCAGGCCTTGGCCAAGGCCTCGCCGCGCTCCCAGTACTTCAGCGACTCGTCCAAGCCCATCTGGCCTAGTTCGAGGATCTTCACGGTTTCAATGAGCTCGTCGCGCGCCTGCTCGTAGCTCAGCTCCGCAATGGGCGGGAAGGCGTCCTGGCCGGGCTGTCCGGCTCCGATGGTGTTAGTCATAGTGTTCCTCTTCTTTTAGGGTTTTTCTACGGGGGTTGTGGTTAGAGTCAGTGTTCTGGGGCTAGTCGGCCGCCTGGGAGGCCATCGCTGCGGCGGTGATGGAGCCATCGCCCACGCGGATGCGCAACTGCGAGCCCGGTGGGGATTGCTCAAAGCTTGTGACCACCTCTGGCCCGCTCCCATCGCGCGGTACCACCTGCACGATGGCGTACCCGCGCTCGAGCGTGGCCGAGGGGCCCAGGGCGGACACTCGCGCGCGCAGCGATGCGATCTGGTTCGTCTCGCCATCGATCTGGTGGTTGATGACCCGGCGAATGGCCACCACGTTGCGCTCCAACTCTTCACGGCGCGCGGTGATGGGCACCATCGGATCCGCCAGCACCGGGCGGGAACGAATGTTGTCTAGCCCGCGGCGCTCGCGCTCGACCCAGCCGCGCAGGGCGGCGGCCATCCGGGAGCGGGCCTCATCAATCAGTGCGTATTCTTCGGCAGCAGACGGGACGACGCGCTTGGCGGCGTCGGTGGGGGTGGCGGCGCGGAGATCTGCGACGTCGTCCAGCACCGGGTGGTCCGGCTCGTGGCCGATAGCGGACACCACCGGCGTGCGCGCCGCCGCGACCGCACGCTGGAGTGCCTCCTCGGAGAAGGGGAGCAGATCCTCCACCGAACCGCCGCCGCGGGCGATGATGATGACATCGACCTCCGGGTCGGCATCGAGCTTCTGTAGTGCGTCCACTACCTGCGTGACCGCCGTAGCGCCCTGTACCGCGGTATTGATGACCTCAAACTGTACGGCCGGCCAGCGGTCCTCGGCCACGGAGAGCACATCCCGCTCAGCGTGCGAACCGCGCCCGGTGATGAGACCAATCTTTTTAGGCAGGTAGGGAAGCGGGAGCTTGCGGGACGGATCGCACAAGCCCTCCTGCCGCAGGCGCTGGCGCAGCATCTCCACGCGGGCCAGCAGGTCACCGATGCCGACGTGGCGGATCTCTGTGACCCAGAGGGAGAAGCTGCCGCGGCCGGCATAAAACGCCGGCTTTCCGTAGACCACCACGCGGTCGCCGTCCTTCAACGGGGACGGCGCGTTGCGGATAAGTGAGGTGGCACAGGTGAGCTGGACCGATTTCTCCTGCTCCACGTCGCGCAAAGTGATGTAGGACAGCTTCCACGTCGGCTTCATGTTGAGCTGGGTGATTTGCCCTTCCACCCACAAGAAGCCGAGGCGTTCGATCCAGCCCTTGACCTGTTCGTTGACCTTGCCAACGGGCCACGGCGTTTCCGCAGAATTGGCTGGTTGGTTCACGCGCGGTCCTTTCTCTGTACGGTATTCTGCCCGGCTCTTTCCACCGAGTTGTCAGTTGGCTGGTGAGTTAGCCGTTGAGACCAGTCTATGAGGTGGCTCGGACACGCGTAGTGGCGGGCACGTAACTACAGTATGCGGACAATTTTCGTTACTCTAGGAGCCATGACTGAAACTGCCAAGAAGGTGCTCCTGGCGGCTCCCCGCGGTTACTGTGCCGGTGTGGACCGCGCGGTGGAAACCGTTGAAAAGGCCCTGGAAAAGTACGGCGCACCCATCTACGTGCGCAAGCAAATTGTCCACAACCGCTACGTCGTGGAATCCCTGGCAAAGCGCGGCGTCGTCTTCGTTGAAGAAGCCTCCGAGGCTCCGGAAGGTGCGCACCTGGTCTTCTCCGCCCACGGCATTGCGCCCACGGTGCGCGCGGAAGCGCAGGAGCGCAAGCAGCTGACGCTCGACGCCACCTGCCCGCTGGTGACCAAGGTCCACAACGAGGCCCGCCGCTTCCACCGCGACGGCTACCACATCCTCCTCGTCGGCCACGAAGGCCACGAGGAGGTAGAGGGCACCGCCGGAGAGGCCCCGGAGGTCACGCACTTGGTGGACGGCGTCGAAGGCGTGGACAAGCTGCCGGAGTTTCTCCAGGAGGAAAAGCTCATCTGGCTGTCCCAGACCACGCTGTCGGTGGATGAGACGATTGAGATCGTCAACAAGCTGCGCGAGCGTTTCCCACACCTGGAGAACCCGCCGTCAGACGATATTTGCTACGCCACCCAGAACCGTCAGGAGTCGGTGAAGAATATCGCCCCAGCCTGCGATCTCATGATTGTCGTGGGCTCGCAGAATTCCTCCAACTCCAAGCGCCTCGTGGAGGTTGCCCTGGAAGCTGGATCGAAGGCCTCCCATCTGGTGGACTTCGCCTCCGAGATCGATGAGGCATGGTTGCACGGAGTGAACACCGTGGGCGTGACCTGCGGCGCCTCGGTTCCGGAATTGCTGGTGCGCGAGGTTCTCGAATTTTTGGATGAGCGTGGCTACTCCGACGTAGAGCAGGTCACCACCTCTACGGAGACCATCACCTTCTCGCTGCCGCGCGACCTGCGCCCGGCACGCACCGCGCGCTAAGAGGTTTAATCCTCGTCGTAGAGGTTTTCCTCCAGCCGCGGCGGCCGCTTCTCGCGGGGCTCCGGGAACTCCACGTTCTCGTATTTGTCCCACTCGGCGGCCTGTTCGCGGCGTCGTTCCTCGCGGTCGCGCTCGCGTACGCGCCCGCTGCGCTCACCTTCGCGGGCCACTAGGTCGGCCACAGAGAGCCGCTCCGAGCGGTTACGCTCGTCCGCGGCGGCGTCGTTGCGGCGCTTCTTCTGGGCCTCGGCCTGACGGTTTTTAGATTGGGCGGAGCTGCCCCAGAGGCGGATGACGGCCAACAGTGCGCAAGCCAGCACGGTGACAATGAGCACGGGGAAGTGCTGGACCACGGGGAAGAACGACGTCAACAGTGCCGTCTTAGAAAACGGCGACGCGCCCTCCGGAAGGGAGGAGGCAGAGTTGATAAAGCCTGCGCCCGCGGTGGCTACCGCGTAAAAAAGCGGCAAGCTGATGACCAGCATGTACAGGCCGCGGGTCTCCACCAGCCAGGTGGCGGCGAGGCTACCGATGCCAAAAATCAGCGCGAAGGCTATCCCCACGCTGCCCATGACGCCCGAAACCGCCATGGCCACGAGCGCGACGACGAGCGCCACGAGGAGCGCTCTGACGAGCGGCATTCCGCGGCGGGGCGGGCGGCTTCGAAATTTGGCAAGTGACACGCCGAACGAGTCTACCGGTTACGGTGACCAAAACGTTATTCATTGCTCGCGCGCCGCGGCCAAGAATCCACACTCTGCGGCTCTATGGGGAGACGGTCCACGCGCCCCGGTACGTCCATCTCCTTCAGCCTCCGGGCAGTCACGCCGACGCGCGAATCTAGGCTGGCCAGGCTCGCGTTATAGGCCTCCACGGCCTTGGCCAGGCTGCGCCCCACCTTGTCATAATGCTGATTGAGCGTGCCCAGCCGCGTGTAGAGCTCACGCCCCAAGCGCTGCACCTCTCGGGCCTTCTCGGACACGTCCTCGTGCTGCCAGCTCACCGCTACTGTGCGCAGCAGGGCAAAGAGGGTGCTGGGGGTGGCGATGACGACGTTGCGCTCAAAGGCGAACTCCAGCAGTTCGGGGTCCACGCCCAAGGCGGCATCGACAAAGGTATCCGCCGGCACAAAGAGGACGACGAACTGCGGGGTTGGGGCGAAGGCATCGATGTATTCCTTGCCGGATAAGGCCTGAACATGGCTGCGCATGAGGTGTGCGTGGTGGCGGAGGAAGCCCGCGCGATCCTCCGGGTCCTCGCTCTCCATGGCGTCCAGATAGGAGCTGAGCGGAACCTTGGCGTCCACGATGACGCTGCGTCCGCCCGCCAGGTGGATCACCAGGTCGGGGCGCACGGCAGTGCCGTTGAGGTACGCGGTGACCTGCGAATCGAAGTCGACGTGCTTGCGCATCCCGCCGAGCTCGACGACGCGCTCCAACTGCACCTCGCCCCAGCGGCCGCGAACATTGGGGGAGCGGAGCGCGCCGACCAGCTTGTCTGTGCGGTCGGAGAGCTGCGAGGAAGTACGCGTGACTGCCTGCACCTGACTGCTCAGCGCTGCCAGGGAGGAGGTTCTGTCCGCCTCCAGCTCCTGGAGCTGCAGCCCGAGGCGGTCCATGGCTTTTTCCAGCGGGGCGAGTTCCGCCTGTCGGCGCTGGGACTCCTGGAGGGCGCGATGCTCCTCTGAAGGCTGGTTGGTGTGGGCGCGGGCGAGCCAGCCCAGCACCAGACCCAAGATCAGGCCCACAAACATCAAGAACACGGGAAGGAAAGACGTCATGCCTCACATCCTGGCATGCGCCTTGGACACCTACTTGCTGCCGTTGTCCTTAGGTTGCAACATCTGTTCGAGAGTTCCGATGGCTCGGCGAATTCCCGCGCGGGCACTGGACTCGCTATCGCTGAGGTCGGCGTCGACGTCGACTCGCCGGTCCAGCTCGCTCGAGCCGTCGGTGGCTACGTCCTCGGCGGCGCCGCCGGGGGCGGCATGGTCAGGGATGGCGAGCCACTGTTCGCGCTTACGATCGCCCTGTTCCTGGGTATAGCGTCCAATGAGGAAGCCAGCCACCGTGGAGAACTTCAGGTCCTCGGCAGTCTTCTCGCCGGATTGCAGCATCATCATGTCCTGGAAATAGCGGTAGCCCACGGCGATGGTGGCGGCGGTCGGCACCGCCAGGAAGCCGCCGATGAGCCCGAAGAGGGCGGAGCCCACCGTCACCGAGATGAGGACGACCACCGGGTGCAGGTTCATCGCCTTGGACTGCAGCCACGGCGAGAGGACGTTGCCCTCGAGCTGTTGCACCAGGATCACCAGACCCAAGACGAGCAGGGCCTTGGTGACTCCCAGCGAGACCAGTGCGATGGTCACGGACAGCGCGCCGGCCACGATGGCGCCGACGAAGGGGATGAAGCCGGCAATAAAGGTGATGATCGCCAGCGCCATGGCGAGGGGAACGCCGATGAGGGCGAGACCGAAGCCAATGAAGATGGCATCCACGAAGGAGACCATGGCCTGGGCGCGCACGAAGCCTCCCAGGGTCGTCCACGCGCGGGTGAGCAGCTCGGTGAGGTGCCAGCCGGTGCGCCGGCCCGTGGCCGCGCGCAGCCACGGGAGGAAGTTGTGGCCGTCTTTCAAGAAGAAGAAGGTCAGCACCATGATGATGAGCAGCGTGACGATGATGGAGGTCGCCGTGCCGATGCCGGTAAAGACCGAGCCTGCGATGGAGCCGGCCTGGCGCTGCAGCCACAGGGCGATCTCGTCGATGTAGTGCCCCATGTCGTCCGGGTCAAGGTTGAGCGGTGGACCCTGGGCCCACAGCTGCAGCCGCTGGATACCTTCGACGGTTTGCAGGTAGAGCGTCTGGGACTGTCGGGCGAAGTCGGGCGCGATGAACAAAAACAGCGACCCTACGGCACTAAAGGACACCAGGATGGTTACCACCGCCGCCAGAGCAGCGGGTAGCCCCTTCGTGCGCATCCAGCCGGCGACGGGGGCCAGCACCGTGCAGATGATGAGTGCAATGAGCACGGGCAGGATGCCGCGCCAGAAGTTGCCCAGCATACGGAAGGAGGCATAAAGGAAGAGGCCAATGATAAAGAGCCGCAGCGCCCAGAGTGAGGCGGACTTGATGACCTCGCCGACCACCACGGAGCGGTCGACTTGGTTGCCGGGCGGGTGCGGGGAGACGTCGTCAAGCGCGGCGGCGTCAACGGTACTGTCGAATCGCCCGTCGAGTTCTGGCGAGGACGCCTGGGGGGATTGCTGTTCGGAACTCACCCCACCATCTTGCCTTATAAAATCCGGGGTGCGTTAGGATTGGCCCCGTGAGTCTTACACTAGGAATCGTCGGCCTGCCCAACGTGGGCAAGTCCACTTTGTTTAATGCCCTGACCCGTTCCGATATTTTGGCTGCGAACTACCCGTTCGCCACCATCGAGCCGAACGTCGGACTCGTGGAGCTGCCCGATTCCCGCCTGGACCGCCTCGCGGAGATGTTCAGCTCCGAGCGCATCCTCCCGGCCACGGTGTCCTTCGTGGACATCGCCGGCATCGTCGAAGGCGCATCCAAGGGCGAGGGAATGGGTAACGCCTTCCTGGCAAACATCCGCGAGGCAGACGCCATCTGTCAGGTCGTGCGCGCTTTTGCCGATGACAACGTCATCCACGTCGACGGCGAGGTTAACCCAGCGCATGACATCTCCGTGATTAACACCGAGCTCATCCTGGCTGATCTCCAGACCATTGAGAAGGCCCTGCCGCGCCTGGAGAAGGAAGCCAAGAAGAACAAGGACTTGGGCGAGACCGTGGAGGAGACCAAGAAGGCGCAGGCCATCCTGGAGGATGACCGCACCCTCTTCGCCGCGTCCAAGAGCAATGAGATCGACCTGTCGCTGCTTCGCGAGCTGCACCTGATGACCGCCAAGCCCTTCCTCTACGTGTTCAACTCCGATGAGGCAGTGCTTACCGACGACGCTAAGAAGGACGAGCTGCGCCAGCTCGTCGCCCCGGCCGAGTGCGTGTTCCTCGACGCGCAGACCGAAACCGAGCTCCTGGAGCTTGACGAGGCCGAGGCGCTGGAGCTGCTGGAGTCCGTGGGGCAGGAAGAGCCGGGCTTGGCGACGTTGGCGAAGGCCGGTTTCGCCACCCTGGGCCTGCAGACCTACCTGACCGCGGGCCCGAAGGAGGCCCGTGCGTGGACCATCAAGCAGGGCTCCGCCGCGCCGCAGGCAGCCGGTGTCATCCACACCGACTTCGAGAAGAAGTTCATCAAGGCGGAAATCGTCTCCTTCGATGACCTCGATGCCGCCGGTTCCATGGCTGAGGCCCGCAATGCCGGCAAGGTCCGCCAGGAGGGCAAGGAATACATCATGCAGGACGGCGACGTCTGCGACTTCAAGATCGGCGGCTAGCCTCCGCCGTCCCGTGTAGCCTGTGGGCATGAGTATTGCCGATATTCTCGCCCACGCCTCCGACGCCACTGAGTGGCAAGAAGTCCTGTACAAGGACCTGCATCAGCACCCCGAGCTCAGCATGGCAGAGGAGCGCACCCGCGGTGTCATCGCGGAGAAACTCCGCGAGTTTCCCGGCGTAGAGGTGCTGGAGCTCGGCGGGGGAATAGTTGGCATCCTGCGCAATGGCGCGGGCGCGACGGTTCTCGAGCGCGCCGACTTTGACGCTCTTCCCATCGTGGAGGACACGGGGTTGGAGTACGCCGCCACGGGTGAGGCCATGCATGCCTGCGGGCACGACGCCCACGTCACCGGATTGCTGGGCGCGACCGAGGCGCTGGCGAAGGCTACCGATGCGTGGTCCGGTACCTTTATCGCCCTGTTTCAGCCGGGCGAGGAAACCGCTGAGGGCGCGCAGTCCATGGTGGAGGCAGGTCTTACTGACACAATTCCCACTCCCGACGTGGCTCTAGGCCAGCACATCTTCATCGACGAAAACGCCCCAGCCGGCACCGTCCTCATCGCTCCCGGCCCGGTGCTGTCCACGGCGACGTCTCTGACCGTCACGGTCTTTGGGCACGGCTCGCATGGCTCGATGCCGCACTTGAGCGTCGACCCGGTGGTGCTGGCCAGCTCCATTGTGCTGCGGTTGCAGACCGTTGTTTCCCGCGAGGTCGATCCCCACGAATTTGCGGTGCTCACCGTCGGCGCCGTGCAGGCAGGAACCAAGGCCAACATTATCCCGGATTCGGCCACTCTGCGCATCAACATTCGTGCTTATGACGAGAACATCCGAGCACAGATCGTGGAGGCTATCCACCGCATTATCGAGGCCGAGTGCCAAGCAGCGATGTCCCCGCGCGAGCCGGAGTTTGTACAGAGTGATAATTACCCCCTCACCGTCAACGATAAAGACGCGACCGAAAAAGTGCGCGCGCAGCTTATCGACGTCCTCGGTGGCGATAGTGTCCTCGACATGGAGCCGTGGACGGCGTCCGAGGATTTCTCTCGCATCCCCGATGCCTTCGGAGCCCCCTATTGTTTCTGGGGCTTCGGCGGGCGAACTGATGGCGCATCAATTCCCAACCACAACCCGCGATTTGCGCCGGAGCTGCAGCCGACGCTGAACACCGCGACCCAGGCGCTCATCGCCGCGGCCTACGCGTACTTGGGTAATTAATTCTCCATCGCCGATTGCAGCACAGTGAGCACCGTGCGCCGCGCCGCGGAATCATCGAGGTGGGAATCCACCAGCGTGACGAGTGCCTCCAAAACCAGCAGGAAGGCCACGCGAGAGGCATCCGCGAGTTCAGCGCGGAACGTTCCATCGGGGGAGGGAATGACCAGCGTGTAGGTGGCAAGATCCGCCAAGGGCGAAGATGTAAACGACGTCAATGCGATGATGGCCGCGCCCGACGCGTGGGCCGCGGTCGCAGCTTTGAGCGTGAGCGTGGTCGAGCCGGATCCAGAGACCACGAGGCATACGCACTCGGAATCCAGTTGCGTTGCTGCGATGTGCTGGCCCGTGGCCTCTCCCACGAACTCTGCAGGGCGTCCGATACTGGTAAGGCGCAGCGCCATGGTTTGGGCAAGTGGAGCCGATAGTCCGTTGCCCACGATGAGGACGCGCTTCGCTCCCACAAGTGATTCAACCGTTGTCGTCAGTTCTTTCTCATTGAGCAGCGTGGTGAGTCCGTGCAGATAATTGCTGAAGCTGGCAATCTCGGCGGACATGCGGCCGACGTAGGTCGAATCGACACCGGGAAGCTGCCGTGGGCGTTGCGCAATCTCCTGCGTGAGAGCTACGCGCAACTGCTGGTAGCCGTCGTAGCCCAGCGCCTGCGCCGTACGGATGACTGAGGTGCGGGAGGTACCGACTTTAGCCGCGAGCTGATCCGCGGTGGCGTGGAGGACAAAGTCCATGTCCTCCAAGATGGACTGAGCCACGCGCTGCTCGATGGGCTGCAAGCTCGGCATGCGTGTAGTGATGTGTGCAGAGGGTGGGGCGAAATCTGTCATAGGTGTTAGGCAAACTTGGCGGCGACGATCCGGCGGCGGATGGCTCCGGAGATCGCGTCGATCGACATGGTGATGACGATGACGACGATGAGGAGAACGCCCACGACGTCCCACTGACGGTACTGCGTGTAGCCCGTGAGCATGTCACCGATGCCGCCCACACCGATGAGGCCCAGCACGGCCGACGTGCGGACGTTGATCTCGAAGCGGTACAGCGCCAGGGAAGCCAACTCAGGTTGGACGATGGGCCAGGTTCCCCAGCGCACCATTTCCGCGAGGGTTCCGCCAGACGCCTTGACGGCCTCGGCTGGGCCGGTCGGCGCGGTCTCAATTGCTTCATAGGTCCATTTGGCATGCGTTCCAATACCGCCAATGGCAAGGGCCAACGCGCCCGTGAAGGGCGTGAGGCCGGTGACGGTCAGGATGATGATCGCGATGATGATCTCCGGCACCGCGCGGATGATGGCGAAAAGCGCACGTAATGGAAGGCATACCCAGCCGGGGGAGACGGTATTGGCGGCCAGCACACCCAAGATAGTTGAGAGCACCACGCCGAGGATGGCGCCGATCCAGGCCATAGCCACGGAGCGCCAGGTTTGGAGGAGGGCCTCGCCTAGTTTTGACCAGTCCGGGTTGGAGAACATGAGCACGAGGTAGTGCCAAATGTTGGTGGGCAGATCTTTTAACGCCGAGAGGTTGACGTCGATGTACCCAAAGGACAAGGCCAAGATGACAAGAATTCCGGCCCAGGAGGCGTAGGATGCCCAGCCACGAGAACGCCGCGACAGAGTGCTGGTGGGGACGGCGGTGGTCATCGTTGTAGTGCTCATCGCAGCCTCTTTCGCAGGTTGACGGATACGATTTCAAGGGCAATGACTACGACGAGCAGCTCCAGCACGATGGCGGAGAGCGCATCGTAGCGGTAGAAGCCGCGGACTTCGTCGATGAGCAAGCCGATGCCGCCCGCGCCCACGAGGCCGAGGACCGCGGAGATACGGACGTTGAGTTCAAGAGAGTAGATGACCTGGCTGGCAAAGGCGGGCCAGGTTTGTGGGAGAGCAGTCACGCGATTGATTTGAGTCTGCGTACCACCAGTGGCGCGGCCGGCCTCCATGTAGGAGTCATCAGCGGAGTCGATCGCTTCAGAGACGAGCTTGACTACGATGCCGACATCGAAAAGCACCAGCGTTACGACGCCCGGAAGGGCGCCGACGCCGAGCATGGCGACCAGAATGGTGGCATAGACGAGATCGGGCACCGCGCGGACAACGTTGACGATGCCGCGTACGAGCGTGCGCCACGGTGTCGAGGGATTCGTGGGGCGTGCCGCCCACAACGACAACGGCAAAGCGATGACTGCAGAAATGGCTGCGCCCACCACGGCCATGGCTAGGGTCTCGAGCAGAGGCTCCCACGTGCGCGGAAGGATCGACCAATCTGGGCTGAGCATCAGCGCTAAACGGTCGGCGCCGTTGCGCCAGTTGCGCGCGATCTGCCCCAGGTTAATCTCGATACCACCCCAGGCGGGGATGCACGTGGCGATGGTCAGCGCGATGAACGCGGCGAGCCCACCGAGAATGCCGGGCCAGTTGCGCTGACGAGGAGGAAGCACGGCTGTCATACTGTGCTCCCTTGGCTCCCCAGCTGGTCCTCTTCGCGGATCCGGCGGCCATAAATAGCCTCGAAATCCTCCACGGTGGACCCGTGTGCGGGGCCATCGAAGACGATCTTTCCGTGGCGAATGCCGATGATGCGGGTCGCATAGTCTTGGGCTAAGTCCACAAGGTGCAGGTTCACCAACGTGGTGAGGTCACGCTCGGTATTGATGCGGCGTAGATCTTTCATGACGGAGTGCGCAGTGGGCGGGTCGAGGGACGCCACGGGTTCATCGGCCAACATAATGGCCGGCTTCTGGGAGAGGGCGCGGGCAATGGCCACGCGCTGCTTTTGTCCACCAGACAAGGCGCCGGCCTTGTTCCATGCCTTATCGAGGATGCCCACGGATTCCAATGCCTCGGCGATAATCGCTTTGTCCTCCGAGGTGGAGACGCCCAGCAACGTGCGCCAGCCAGGGTTGTGGGAGAAGCGGCCAACGAGCACGTTGGCGAAAACACTCGCGCGATCTGCCAGGTTGAACTCCTGGAAAATCATGCCGATGCGGCCACGGAGTTTACGCAGCTGCGAGCCTTTCGCAGCGGATATCTCGTGGGGACCAACGAAGATTTTTCCCGACGTTGGCTGAACGAGCCCGTTAATGCTGCGGATGAACGTGGATTTACCGGAACCAGAGAGACCGACGATAGCGACGAATTCTCCGGGGGCGATGTCCACGGAGACGTCGTCAAGCGCCAACGTTCCGTTGGGGTAGCGCACCGAGACATTCTCGAAGCGAATGCCCCACGCCTTCTCCTCCGTCATGGCGAACCTTTCTGAGTAGGAAATGGACAGTGGAGGAGCGCGAACCTACTGGGCGAAGCGCTCGTTGACCTTGCGCGCCATGTCGATGGACTCTTTCTTGGCCGGAACCCAGTCGGTGATATCGAAGATGGCGGACATGGTGTCTGGATCCACCTCGGAGAAGCCGTCCATGAGGTCGGTAATTTCCTTGCGGCGCTCCTCCGGGACATCATCCGAAATGACGACGCCGCCGTTGGGGTACATCTCGGTGTAGCCGAAGACGACGAGCTTCTCAGCCAAGTCAGGAGCCTCGGACGAGTCGATGGTGGAGCGTGCGTCCCAGAAGCTAAAGCCAACCTCAGCGTCGCCGTTGTAGACAGCCATGATGGACGCATCGTTGGAGGTTACCGGGACCTTCTTGAGGCCATCGACGTCGATACCCTGGGACTCCATCGCCATGACGGGCAGCTGGTAGCCGGCCGGGGAGGTGGCGCCGAGCATCGCGACAGTGGTCTCACCATCGATCTTCTTTAGCGCCTCGAGGCCCTTCGGCCCCTGTCCCTTGTTGTCGTCTGCGGTGGCGGTGCCGTTGCAGTAGAGGTACTCAGCGCCGTTGGCAGCGTAGGTGGAGGCAACCGGCTCATCTTCGCAGTACTTGTCCGGGTTGTTGGTGACGAACTGGCCGGCGTAGGAATCTGCACCAAAGCGCTCATCCTGCAGCACAGCGTGGGCGCCGTACATGTCTTCAGCGGACGCTAGCTGTGCAGCGGAGGCAATGGCGATGTCAGCCTGGCCGGAGCCGATGGCCTCGACAGCGGCCTGGTAATCCTTGGTGACGACACCTTCAACCTCCACGCCGAGCTCCTCAGAGAGGTAATCGGTCAGCGGCTTCGCGGTGGTCACCAGGTCATTGACCTTTTCGTTTGGGATCAGCGCGAGGGTGAGCTTTTCATCGGAGCCCTGGGCAGAATCGGAACCGTTGTCGGAGTCGGAAGAGCAGGCGGTGAGGGAGAGGGACAGGGCAAGGGCGGTGGTAGCAAGAGCGGTGAAACGGCGCATGAGGAATGTCTTTCTGTGCGTGTGTTCTAAAAAGCGGAGGTCAGTTCGGGAAAGATGTCGGTGACGCGGGTGACGCGCCACGTCGGGTGTGCCTCAGGCGAGGTTGCGAAGGGGGAGTCAACGAGCACGGTACGTCCGCCCACGGCGGCCACGGGTGCGAGGTCGAATTCCCAAATATCGCCGAAGGAGATGAGGTGAGTCGGATCCGTGCCGGTCAGGTCGGTGTCCAGAATGCGGGTAAGGCCTTCGGGTTTGCCTACCCTGGTGTAGATGGCGTCGAAGGACCTGTCGAGGCCCAGTGTGTGAAGGGCAGCGCTCAGGCCAATCTCTGGAGAGTTCGTTGCCAGAATGGCGCGGCCGGGGTAGGAAGCAAGGAACTCGGCAAGCCCCTCAGGGGCGGTGATGCCGGTGTCAGCGAGGTTCTCCCGGGAAGCCATATATGCCTCCTGGCAGGTCTCTTCCGGCACGTCGAGTTCAGCGGCGAGAGTACGGACGAGGTGGTAACCGTCGCGTGCTGAGCCAACGTTATCGGAGTTCAGCAGCGCTTCGGCGTCATGAGCAATGGATGGGTGCCCGGCTTTCTCTGCAATAAAGTGCGCATAGGCCAGCACGGGGCCGTGGCCAAGGCTGACGGTCCCGTCAAAATCGAAGAGAAGAACTGGGCTAGTTATGTCTATGGACATGAAGTACAAACTAACGACGGTTTATGTACTTCGCGACCGCACGCGGTAAACATTCAGTGAACAGTGCGTGCACATCTGGCTTTGGTACTCTAAAGGGCTGTACAAATCTCTCCTCGAAGGCTGGACATGTCTCTTTCAAGTGAGCAGTTGTTGCTCGAGCGCTTTATGAAGCTCTCCATCGCTACTGCAGTGGCTACGATCGCGCTCAAGATTGTCGCTGCTGCGGTGACGGGATCGGTGGGCTTTCTCTCTGACGCTCTGGAATCTGGTGTGAACCTCGTCGCTGCCGTCGTGGGGTTCGTGGCCATCAAGATCGCAGCCAAACCTGCGGATGCGAATCACCAGTTCGGCCACGGCAAGGCCGAATATGTTTCCGCGTTGGTGGAAGGCGCAATGATCTTCGTCGCTGCGGCGATGATTATCTATACGGCCATTCGTCGACTTCTGGATCCGCAGCCGCTGGAGCAGCCGAGCCTTGGCCTCCTACTCTCGCTGCTCGCCTCCTTGCTCAACCTTGCGGTTGGTCTGCTCCTTCTGCGTGCGGGTAAGAAGTCCCGCTCGGCCACTCTGCAGGCGGATGGAAAGCACTTGCTTACCGACGTCTGGACGTCCGTCGGCGTCCTCATCGGCATCGCCGCCGTAGCTCTGACTGGCTGGCTCTGGCTGGACCCCGTCATTGCGTTCGCGGTGGGGCTTAACATTCTGTGGACCGGCTACAAGCTGTTGTCCGAATCCCTGAGCTCCCTGCTGTCGGAATCCCTTCCGAAGGAAGAGCACGCGCGGCTGGATGCCCTCCTCAACGAGCTCGAAGAGCGTCACGACGTGGAGTTTACGTCTCGCCGCACCGTAGCCTCCGGCCGCAACCGCTTGGTGTATCTCACCATGGACGTGCCGGGGGAGTGGACGGTGGTGCATTCCCACACCATCGCTGACCGGATCGAGGACGCCATCGACGAGCTCTTCTCCGGCTCCGAGGTGTTTATCCATGTCGAGCCCGCCGGCACCGTGCACCGCCGCATCCTGCGGATGCCCTAGTGATTTAGCGCAGGCTGGCCACCCCGCGGCCGCCCTCCATCACCCACGGCCAGCTCAGTCCGTTTCGGGTGAGAACGTGTGCCCGAATTTCATCGGGGACGATCCAATCCTTGTGGGAATATCCCAGCAAGTACTCGTCGAACGCTGGCAGTTCGATGCGCAGCGCGAGGGCAGCCCGGATTTCCTTCTCAGTGACGTCGCCCTGCCAGCGCGCCATCCAGATGTCGTGGCCGGCGTGGCGGGCCTTAATCCCATCGGCCGCCGCCAGGGCCTTGGTGGCCTGGGACTTGCTCAGCTTCGACCACGCCTGCAGGTCTGCTACTGAGACGGGACCGTGGCCCGTGAGGTACCGCTGGGCGAGCTCCCGCAGGGGCTCGTCGGGGCTGTGCTGGACGACGGGTAGGGCATCGACATGCAGGAACGTCTCTTGTTTTCCCTCCTTGGGGCCCTGGACTAGATCGCCGGCGCCGCCGAAAGCGCGCAGCAGGTGCGAGCCCCGGCCTTCAGTGGGGTCCACGCCCGATTCAGCGAAGAGCTCG
Source organism: Corynebacterium tardum (assembly GCF_046717785.1). Classification (NCBI taxonomy): domain Bacteria; kingdom Bacillati; phylum Actinomycetota; class Actinomycetes; order Mycobacteriales; family Corynebacteriaceae; genus Corynebacterium; species Corynebacterium tardum. Next base: position 1,036,645 of record NZ_CP177104.1, read on the forward strand.
TAGACCGCCGCGCGGGTCAGTGGCTTCGTCGCCGCTGCGTGGAGGGCCTCCGAGCTGGCAGCGACCATTTCTTCCGTTAGCCCCAGCTGTGGCCGACGGGACTTCTGGCTGGTGGCCACTCGGGGATACAGCAGGCGGGACATCCAGCGGACGTCGGCAGCCGGCATGAAGTGCAGTGTGCCGCGCTGCGGCCAGCAGCGCACCACCCGGTAGCGCGCGATGTCGTGCAGGACGTCGTCGTCCGTACAACCGGCACGCAGTGCGAGTGCGCGGATACCGGCGTCGTAGGTTTGGCCTTGTAGGGCAAGCAGCTGCTTGGCGACGTCTTCCGCCGTCGCCATGGAAGGCCGCGCCTGCGACGGCGCGAGACCTTGGGCGATAAGCCGGCGAGCGAGCAGCTCGTCCCGGGAGAGTTCATTCATGCTGTCTACATTAGAGGCGCTTGGTTGCGCACCTCGCGGGGGAGGAGTTTTCTCAACTTTGTAAAGGATTCTATGGTTTCTCGTACGGTGTTGTTTGTAGGATTTCTGGCGTCGTTTGTGACTTTTAACCTGCTATATTGCTTCAATTCCTAGGTGGTTCTAACCGGAGGGGGAGCGTTCCTCAATTCGAAAGTGTCTCTGATCTTTGATAGCGTGTTGAAGTCCAAATTCCATAGTGTTTATCAAAGAAGGTGTCCGAAACGTCCGCCGAAAAGAAGTCCCTCATTACCCCGACCTTTATTTTTGCCTGGTTGGTGAACTTTGCACAGTTCTCGGTTTTCTATCTGCTCGTCACCATCATGGCGCTGTACGCGGTTGAGCAGTTCCAGGCCTCAGACACTGCCGGCGGATTTGCCTCCAGTGCCTTTGTGGTGGGCGCGACGATTGCCCGCCTCTTTTCGGGCTACATCGTGGACGCGATGGGGCGCAAGCGCTCGCTGGTGGTCTCCCTTATCGTCGTGACCATTGCGATGGCGCTGTACTTCCCCGCGCAGTCCCTGCCGCTATTGTTCGGCGTGCGCATTCTGCACGGTCTGGGCTATGCAGTGGCCTCGACAGCTGTTATGGCGGTGGCACAGTCGGTCATTCCGGATCATCGCCGTGCTGAGGGTACTGGCTACTTTGCGTTGGGTACCACACTGGCCACCGCTTTTGGTCCCGCGGCGGGCCTGGCAATTGTTCATTCTGCAGGCTACAACAGCGTCTTTGTTGTGGCTCTGACTCTGACTGTGGTGGCGCTGTGCTTGGGGCTTATTGTGAAGGCGCCGGCCCACGAGACTCGCAGCGTGACCTTCTCCTTGGGAAACATCATGCACCCGGGTGTCGCGCCCTTCGGCGTGTTTATCCTCTTCGTGGGCGTGGCCTACACCGGCATCATTACCTACCTGAATGGATACTCCGCCGACGCTGGACTGGAGAAGGGTGCGAGCTATTTCTTCCTGACCTATGCTCTCGTGAGCTTGGTATTGCGCTTTGTGCTGGGCAAGGTCCAGGACCGCCGCGGTGACAACATTATTATCTACAGCTCCCTGGTTTTCTTCATCGCGGGCTTGTGTGTTCTCGCCGCCGCTGCGGCGGACTGGCAGGTGGTTCTGGCCGGTGCGCTCGTGGGCATCGGCTACGGCTCCATCCTTCCGGCGGGGCAGGCCATTGCAGTTCGCCTCGTGCCAGTGCATGAGATGGGTGCAGGTATCTCAACCTTCTTCCTGCTTCTCGACGTCGGCATTGGCTTCGGCCCCATCCTCCTCGGCCAGATCATTTCTGCCACCAGCTTCTCGATGATGTATTGGCTCCTAGCAGCGCTTATGGTCGTAGCTGCGGTGGTCTACTTTATTGTGCATGGGCGGAAAGATGTTGCTCGTGGGGATGTGCGCTACGAATAATTCGGGCTGCAATTTGGGGCGGTTGGCATGGTGCTGGCCGTCCTTCGCGCAGTTTTACCCCCGTGGTGGTTAGGGAGGGGGTGTAGTAAAGTGCCTGTTCGATCTGGTTCGAACACAAACCCTAAACTAATCTTCAACACCCCCGAATGAGCAACCGGAAAAGAATAATCCTGCTGGCTATAGCTATATCGTCCTTGGGTCGGTATAGTTGTGGGTAGAACACCTATTCTATATCCGCCTCGGGGGCACAATGACAACCACCACCACACCACCAGCACCACCAACCGCATTCTTCGCCCACACCAACCCCACCAACCCACTCGCCCAAGCCCGTCACGACGTCCGCCGCGCGGACTTCGCCTGCTGGCGCGCCGCCCAACCGCAGTTGGATGCCGACATCGACACCACCGCCTTGTCCCTAGTCAACACCTGGGGCCTCGGCGAAGGACTGATCACCGCCGGGCTGCGCGCCCTTTTCCGCCTCGATACCCTGCCTGGGCTTAAAGCCCTGCAAGACACCCATTGCCTGCTGGACATCCAGGGGCTTATCGCCATCGACAAACCCCTGTCTGCCCTGGCCGGACTGGATGCGGCAACACTCGCGCTGATCGATGCCACCCTGGTGTCCTACTTCACCCCGACCCAGCCGAATCAGGTTTTTCCCACCACCGCCAAAATCCGCCGCCGGGTGCGCGATCTGGCTAAAACCCTGGACCCGAGCATTGCTTTTCGTGATACCAGGTCTAAAGACACCTACACTTTCTCTTCCAACGGCACGAAAGCCTGGCTAGAGCTCGGCGTGGATGAAGCAACCGGCATTGCTATCGATGCCTTCATTCGGGAAACCGCTACAAAGCATGTTCTTTCGCTTACTGATGCGATAAAGAAGCTTCTTACTGGGGCGATTGAACCACCAGCAACCATTGTGCTGCACACCTACCAGGCTTGTGATGTGGACAATGCCCCGACCTACATCAACGGCTATGGGTGGCGCAGTGCGCCTATCCCACACACGAAGAAGCGGGACTTAACTGAGCGTGTCAAGTTGTTTGTGTGTGGGGGTTAGGTTTATAGGTATTTGTCGAAGCGGTCGGGGTAGGCCACGGCCATTTGGTTTATGGCTTGTTTCCAGCCGGAAACCCGGGCTCCTTCCATGAGTCTGCCGGCTGTCGCTGAGACTCGTTTGCCCTGCTTCGCCTGGGGTTGCCCGCAAATCGTGGACACGTAGTGGAGCTACCTAGTGGTTAGGCAGCTATTTCTTTTCTACTGGTGGTTAGACCAATGTGGTTTTCGAAGTCGACGGGGCTGACCATCCCGAGTGCAGAGTGCCGGCGTCGGCGGTTGTAGACGACTTCAATCCAGTAGGCAACGGCCTTGCGTGCAGCATCACGGGTCGCCCAGCGCTGCCGGTCATAGAATTCAGTCTTTAGCGTCGACCAGAACGACTCAGCCATCGCGTTATCGAAGCACACACCAGTACGCCCCACAGACTGGGCAATGCCCAGGTTGCGGCAGACCTCCCAGAGCTTCTCACTGGTAAATTGCGTTCCGCGGTCAGCGTGAAACACCAGCCCATCAGGAACATCACCGCGTAGCGTATGCGCCATCCGCAGGGCCCGTTCAACCAGGTGTGTGTCTTGAACGCTATCCATAGCCCAGCCCAGTACCCTGCGGGAATGACCATCGCGGACCGCGCACAAGTACAACCAGCCCTCACCGGTGCGCAGGTAGGTAATATCTGACATCCACACTCGGTTGAGCTGACCAGTATCAAACATGCGCTTGACCAGGTCAGGAAGAGTTGACTTACGCTTGGCTTGAATCGTTGTCACCGGGACAAAGGCACGCGGTGAAATCCCTTCAATGCCCATCATGCGCATCCGTTTAGCCACAGTCTTGCGATTCAAGGTGATCTGGTAGCGCTCGGCAAGCTCTGCGGTGATCCGCGGAGCACCATAAACCTCATCGGAGTCTTTCCAAATCTGATGAATCTTTCGGTCAACATCATCGTAAAATGCTGCCCGATCATCTTCGCCGGATAGTCGTTTCTGCTGCGCATGGGCCCATTTGTAGTATCCAGACCGAGATACTTTTAATAGTCGTGCCATGCGCTTGATGCTGTAGTTCGCCTTCTCCTGCTGCATTAGTTCGAACTTTTCTGCTCGCGTTGCTTCGCGGCGAAGAAGGCTGTCGCTTTTGACAAAAACTCGTTATCCATCTTGGCTTCTGCCAGCTCCCGGCGCAGACGAGCATTCTCAGCTCGGAGGTCAGCCTCGCTCATCCCATCGGAGGATCCTCGGCGTTCACGTTCGAGTTTGACCCACCGGCCCAAAAGCCCGGCGGAAACACCGATTTCCTTAGCCACATGAGCGATCGGTCGCTCTGACTCGATTACCAGGTTCGCGGCTTCACGCCGGTACTCCGGCGTGTACTTCTTGCGCTGTTGACTCACAATGAACATCCTCTCTTACGGACACAAGATCCGTACAAATAGGGTGTCCACTAAACGAGGGTAACCTCACGCCCTCTTTGCAGCGCGTTTGTCTTCGATATTGCAGATCATCAGCCACAGCGTCTTGAGCGCTGATTCATCGTTGGTGAACTGCACCCTGTTGCGGGTAGCTTTACGCAGTTCATTGTTGAATGATTCAATCGAATTCGTCGTATAGATAACCTTTCTGGCCGCTGGTGGGAACTGTAGAAACGGTACGAAACGCTGCCAAGCATCTCGCCAGACCTTGACTGAGCGTGGATACTTTTCTCCCAATTCAGAGGCTTCAAAATCGTCTAAGGCAGCCTTAGCTGTGGACTCATCCGCGGCGGTGTAAATCTTTTTCAACGCGGCCGATACGCCCCGGCGATCCCCGTAGGCTACCCACCGGTTAGCGGCACGAATCAGGTGCACGATACAGGTTTGCACCATAGAGTTCGGCCACGTTGCCTCGACTGCTTCAGGCAGGCCTTTAAGCCCGTCACAGCAGACGATAAAGACGTCTTTGACCCCACGATTGGAAAGATTGGCGCATACCTGCGCCCAAAATGAAGCGCCTTCTTCTTTGGCAATCCACAATCCCAAAATGTGCTTGATGCCGTCCAGGTCCACACCGATTGCCATGTACGCGGACTTATTGACCACTCGGCCACCGTCGCGGACTTTAATGCGCAACGCATCCAGGAAAATGACCGGGTAGAACTCGTCTAGCTGGCGGTTTTGCCAGACCATGACCTCATCGAGGACGGCATCGGTGACTGCGGAAATCGTCTCATGGGAAATATCAACCCGCATCGCAGTTGCCATATGGTGCTGGATGTCCCTAATTGTCATCCCACCGGCATACAAGCTGACAATCATGTCATCGACATCAGTCAAGCGCCTAGAACCTTTAGGAACCATAGTCGGCAAGAATGTACCAGCCCGATCCCTCGGGACATCAACGGTTAATGGCCCGTAGTTAGAATCCACGGTCTTTGGATACGACCCGTTGCGGTAATTGTCTGTCCCAGCAGCAGCTTTAGCGCTCCTGTCGCCAGACTCGTAGCCCAGGTGGGCATCCATTTCAGCATTGAGTCCCCTGGTAATCGAGGCCTGCAACATGCCGCGAACCAGGTCATTGGCATCCGTTGTAGACGTGCCTAGGTCATCAATCAGCTTCGCGATCTCAGGGTTAGCAAGCAGCTTCTTTTCAATCGCATCAATCTTGGCCTTATCAGCCGGATCTCGTCGTGCCACAGTAGTCATTCTGGTCCATCTCCTCATGCAGGTTGGGAACCCACACACAAACCATCAGACACTCTCACTTAACTACACCGGTGAAAGAGTCTGATTCTTACCAACCATCGGGAATGATTCGTAGCGTTGTTGAGGGCCGTGATGAGACCTGCCGGTTGAGTGGGTGTGACAGGCCGGCGATGTATTCGCAGTTGGATCATCGGCATAACTATGCCGAGGGTGGAAAGACGCATCCGTCGAATATGGCGTGCTTGTGTCAGCATCATCACAACATGAAGACCGATGGGCGGCTGGGCTATGTCATGGACCCGGATACCGGGGATATTGTCTGGCTTTTCGACGACAGCACCTGGGCAACCACCAGCCCGGAAGGCCCGCTTTCTGACGGGATGAAAAGGTGGGTGCAAACAGTAGGCCAGCACATCACCGCCTACCGTAAATTCGCCCGCGAGCAAGCCCAGTACCTCAAACAGCAACTCGATGACTACCACGCCGAACAACAAGCCGAAGAACAAGCCAACACCGAAAAGGAAGCCGACGGGGAAGCCGGCACCGACACCAAAGACGACATCCCCTTCTAAACCACCGTCGAAAACAACGACGTCGAAGAAGACGACGTCGCCCGCCACAACGAAAACACAAAAAATCCCCCGCACACAACGGAGGACTTAAGGAAGGAGCCAACTGAGTTCGTCGTCGTTGAGAACGACGAAGGGGAGAAGCTAGGCAGAGATGCCTACGTGCTCCTTCTCGTCGTCGTGCATGATGTCGGCGACGCCGTTTTCGGCAGCATCCCACACGGCTTGGTCCTGGATGCCGGCACGCTTGGCCACGATGGTGGCACAGAGGGACTGGCCGGTGACGTTGACGGCGGTGCGGCCCATGTCGATGATCGGCTCGATGGCCAGCAGTAGACCGACGCCGGCCAGCGGAAGGCCCAGGGTGGATAGCGTTAGAGTCAGCATGACGGTAGCGCCAGTGGTGCCTGCCGTAGCGGCGGAGCCGATAACGGAGACGAAGATGATGAGCAGGTACTGGGTGAAGGAGAGATCAACGCCGTAGAACTGGGCGATGAAGATGGCGGAAATGGCAGGGTAGACCGATGCACAGCCGTCCATCTTGGTGGCAGCGCCAAGGGGGATGGCGAAGGAAGCGTATTCGCGCGGAACGCCCATTGCCTGCTCGGTAAAGCGCTCGGTGACCGGCATAACGCCCATGGAGGAGCGGGTTACGAAGCCTAGGGAGAAGACTGGCCACACGCGCTTGTAGAAGCCCATGACGGGAATGCGGTTAAACGCGAGCACCGCCGGGTAGATGACGACAATGACCAGAGCGAGGCCGACGTACATGGCGAGCACAAACTTGCCCAGGGAGCTCAGGGCATCCCAGCCGTAGGTAGATACAGCCTTTCCGATGAGCGCTGCAGTACCGATTGGAGCGAGGCGGATGATCCACCACAAAACGACCTGGATGACCTTGAGGAAGGACTCGGTGAAGCGCAGGAACGGATCGGCAGCCTTGCCGGCCTTGACGGCTGCAATGCCCAGAGCGAGGGAGATGACCAGCAGCTGGAGTGCGCCGAAGCCGAGGGATACCTCGCCGTCGCTGAAGGAAGCGTTAAGGCCGATGAAGTTGGACGGTACGAGTTCCTGGAGGAATGCGGTCCAGGAGCCGACGTGGGAGGGGTCGACGGCCGTGGAGGCGTCGACAGTCGTGCCCACGCCGGGTTTCATGACCACCGCAACCAGGATGCCTGCCAGCACCGAGAAGAAGGCGGTGATGGCGAACCATACGAGGGTGGAAATGGCGAGTGACGCCGCGTTGGTGACTTTTCGCAGGTTAGCCACGGAGGTGACGACCGCTGCAAAGATCAGCGGCGGAACCATGACCTTGAGGAGCTGAACGTAGGCGCCGCCGACGCCTGTGAGTGTGTCAGAAAGCCAGGTTGACTCCATGCCGGAGGCGATGAAGCCGAGAATAAGGCCGACGATGAGGCCGGCAATGACTTGCGCGCCGAAGCCAGTGGCCCATTTCGGCAGTGCGCGAGAGGAAATGTTGGACACGGGATATTCCTTCTAGACAGTGTGGTATAGAAATGAACCGGATAGTTCGTTTGCGCTGAACTGATCGGTTCGCTAGAGACCTCAACACGTTACGTCCTCTGGAAATTCCTGTACAACTCTAGGAACTTTTTGGTTACGCGGCGCTGCTTGGCGACGTCATTCCTGTCCGCTCACATTCGACAACGGAAAGTTGTTTAGACCTTTTTCTCGATTGGGAGGGGGCGGGGGTAGCGAGCTTGTATTAGAAGAGCCTGTGAGTGGGGTGGCGGTTCGCCTTGAGTGGCGATGATAGGTGTTATGAATGCGCTTTGGTTTGGGTTGTGCAGGCGGCGGCTGCGTGGTGTCGAAATGGGTGGCATCGACGGGCGATAACGCCCTAAGGTGCAAAACGTTTCCGTTATAAGATTGTTATCAGTGTGATGACCTGCACTAAGGCGGGCAAATAGTGGCAAGTGTGGGTAGCCCGGTGGCGAAATGTTGATTTGTCCGTATCGTGGGAACCAGAGCAAACGAAATAGCAAATCGCCCGCCCCGGATGAAGATCTTCGGGGGTGGCTGAAGCTATGAAGGGTTTGCCGCTCGAAGATAGACCAATTAAAGAAAGGTTTAGCGAAACAATGGGTAAGAACATCAAGGATCTTTTCAACGCAACCGCATACGACAAGGCTGGCGAGAAGCTCGGCTCTGTCAAGGAGGTCTTCGTTGATGAGCAGACCGGTCAGCCGACCTTCGTTGAGGTCAACCACGGCCTGTTCGGCATGAGCTCCAGCCTGGTTCCGCTGCGTGGTCACGACTTCAACGGTGATGACCTGAAGCTGGCTTTCTCCAAGGACCGCATTGAGAACGCTCCGGACTTCGATTCCGACAAGCCGCTGACCCCGGAGGCACAGTCCGACATCTTCAAGCACTACCAGCTGGAGAACGCACAGGACGTGACCACCTACCAGGACGGCAACGTCGACGCTGAGCAGCGTCGTGACGCTGACCTGAAGACCGGTGCTGCAGGCGCTGGCGTTGCAGGTGCCGGCGTTGCTGGTGCTGGCGCTGCTCACACCGACACCACCGCTACCCACACCGACACCACCGCTCGTACCGGTGCTGCTACCGGCAACAACGCTGCCGACAACAACGGTGAGATCATCCGTTCCGAGGAGCGCCTGGACGTCAACAAGGAGCGCGTCGCTACCGGTGAGGCTCGTCTGCGCAAGTACGTCGTGACCGACACCGAGACCGTTGAGGTTCCGGTTGAGCGTGAAGAGGTTCGCGTCGAGCGCACCCCGATCTCTGAGGCCGAGGCTGCTAACTTCAACGGCACCATCGGTGACAACGACACCGAAGAGGCTTCCGTCACCCTGCACGAGGAGCGCGTGAACGTTGACAAGAAGACCGTCCCGGTCGAGAAGGTCAACCTCTCCAAGGAGACCATCAAGGACACCGAGACCCACACCGAGGAGCTGCGCAAGGAGCAGATCGATACCGACGGTATCACTGACACCCGCAAGTAATTCGGGATAGCGTAAAGGGCTTGGAGCTTAAATGCTCCAGGCCCTTTCGGCCGTTTTGGCGGTTTGCTAGCGAAGCGGGGCGGAAGCCAGTAGATTAATAGGCATGTCTCGTTTTAGTCCGCTGAACTGGCCGGTCGTGCGCCAGATCCGAAGCAAAGATGCCTTTGGCCGCGACCTGTCTACGCAGTCGGCACAGAGCGAAGAGCTGCGGGGGCGTACCGTCGATGCTGACCGCGTAGTGCAATCCGTGTGCCCTTATTGCGCTGTGGGCTGCTCGCAGCGCGTCTACGTCAAGGACGACAAGGTCATCCAGGTGGAGGGTGATCCGGATTCGCCAATCTCCCGTGGGCGTCTGTGCCCCAAGGGGTCGGCCTCGGAACAGCTGATTAACTCGGCTTCACGCATCACCACCATCAAGTACCGTGCGCCCTATGCCACTGAGTGGCAGGAGCTTGATGAAGAAACCGCGATGAACATGATTGCGGATCGCTACGTGGAGGCGCGGAGGAAGCACTGGCAAGACGTCGATAAGCAGGGGCGTCGTCTCAACCGCACCATGGGCATTGCCGGACTGGGTGGTGCGACGCTGGACAATGAGGAGAATTACCTCATTAAGAAGCTTTTTACCGCCACTGGTGCGATTCAGGTGGAAAACCAGGCGCGCATATGACACTCCGCAACTGTTCCTAGTCTAGGAACATCGTTTGGCCGCGGCGGCGCAACCCAACCGCTGCAGGATATGGCGAATGCGGACTGCATCGTCATTCAGGGTTCCAACATGGCGGAATGTCACCCGGTGGGCTTCCAGTGGGTGGTTGAGGCCAAGAAGCGCGGTGCGCGCATCATTCACGTTGACCCGCGCTATACGCGTACTTCGGCGTTCGCGAACCGTCACATCGGTATTCGTGGAGGCACCGACGTTGTCCTGCTGGGCGCAATCATCAAGTATGTGTTGGACAACGACCTGTACTTCCGTGATTACGTGGTGAACTACACCAATGCGGCGTCGATCATTTCGTCGGACTACCAGGACACCGAGGACCTCGAGGGTCTGTTCTCCGGCTACGACTCGGAGACGGGTAAGTACGTCACCGACTCGTGGCAGTATGTGCGAAAGCCAGAGGGATCGTCGTGGAACGTGGAGAAGGACCCGACGCTGGAGCATCCTCATTCCGTGTTCCAGATTCTCAAGCGGCACTACTCGCGCTATACGCCGGAATTGGTGGAGGAAACCTGCGGTATTTCGCAGGAGGACTTCTACTACTTGGCAGACTCCATTGCGCAAAACTCCACGCCGGAGCGCACCACCTGCTTTGCCTATGCCTTGGGCTTTACGCAGCACACCCTAGGCGCACAGTTCATCCGCACCGCGGCGATCCTGCAGCTTCTCATGGGCAACGTGGGCCGTCCGGGCTCCGGAATCATGGCGCTGCGCGGCCACGCCTCGATCCAAGGCTCGACGGATATCCCGACGCTGTTTAACTCCCTGCCGGGCTACCTGCCCATGCCGCACGTGAGCCAGGATGGCTGGAGCGACTATCTCGATTCCTTCCGCAAGGAAGACCAGAGGGCTTTTGGCAGCAGGGCGAGAACTACGCGGTGTCCTTGATGAAGTCCTACTGGGGTGACGCCGCAACCGCTGAGAATGACTGGGGCTTTGACCTCATGCCGCGGCTCTCCGGTGCGCACTCGACCTATGAGACGCTGCTGGCCATGCTGCGCCATGAGGTGGAAGGGTACTTCGTCTTCGGCCAGAACCCGGCGGTTGCGCAGTCCAACGGTGGCATGCAGCGTCGCGGCCTCGCTGCGCTGAAGTGGCTGGTGGTGCGTGACTTCCAAGAAATTGAAACCGCGAGCTTCTGGAAGGATTCGCCGGAGATCAAGAATGGCGAGCTCAAGACTGAGGACATCGCCACCGAGGTTTTCCTCATGCCAGCTGCTACCCACGTGGAAAAGTCTGGCACGTTTACCCAGACCCAGCGCATGGTGCAGTGGCGCTTCCAAGCGGTTCCGCCGCCTGGGCAGGCGCGCAGCGAGGCGTGGTTCTTCTACCAGCTGGGCAAGAAGATTAAGGAGCGCCTGGCGGACTCCACGGATCCGCGGGATCTGCCGGTTCAGGCAGTGACCTGGGACTACACCGAGGATGAGCACGGTGATCCGGACTCTGAAGAGATCTTGCGCGAGATCAACGGCTACTACCTTGATGGGCCTAAAAAGGGCGAGCTCTTGCCGGCGTTTACAGAAATGCGCAGCGACGGTACTACCTCCGGCGGCTGCTGGATCTACACCGGCGTGTTTAAGGACGGCATCAACCACGCAGCCAAGAAGGTGCCAGGCTCGGAGCAGAATGAGGTTGCCTTGGACTGGGGCTGGGTGTGGCCGGCGAACCGCCGCATCCTGTACAACCGTGCGTCCGCAAAGCCGGACGGAACTCCGTGGTCAGAGCGCAAGAAGTACATCTGGTGGGATGAGGCCCAGGGGAAGTGGGTCGGCGATGACGTGCCCGATTTCCCGGCAACCAAGCGCCCGGATTACGTAGCGGACGTGGACGCGGTGGGTCCCGATGCACTCGATGGCGACGATCCGTTCATCATGCAGGCGGACGGCCTAGGGTGGCTCTTTGCCCCGCAGGGGCTTTCCGACGGACCCCTGCCCACCCACTACGAACCCCAAGAGTCCCCGGTGCTCAACGCACTGTACAAGCAGCAGCAATCGCCGACTCGGTTGACCATCAAGCGCGCGGATAACCTCTCGCGTCCAGAGCCGGGAGAATTCGGTGCTGACGTGTTCCCGTTCGTCTTCTCGACGTACCGCCTGACGGAGATGTACACCTCGGGTGCGATGTCTCGCCGGCTGCCTTTCTTGGCGGAGCTGCAGCCGGGGCTGTTCTGCGAGGTGGACAAGGATCTTGCCGCCAAGCGCGGGTTGGTTAATGGCGAGTGGGCCACCATCATTTCCCCGCGCGGGGTTATCGAGGCGCAGGTGTTGGTGACGGAGCGAATGGAGATGCTCACCATCAATGGCCAGGAGTTCCACCAGATCGGCCTGCCGTACCACTACGGCGAGTCCGACACCACCGCGGTGGCGGGAGACGGTGCCAACGATTTGCTGGGACTGACCCTCGAGCCGAACGTGTTCATCCAGAACTCCAAGGTCGGTGCGTGCGATATCCAGCCGGGCCGGCGCCCGCGCGGAGAGGCACGCCTAGAGCTTCTGCGTGAGTACCAGAAGCGGGCAAAACTGACCGTGGAGTCCGGTAACCAGATCCTCGATGTTTCTGATGAGTTCACCACTCACGCGCAGTCTGTCGACGAAAACACGGGCGACGATTCGACCGCGGGCAACGTGGCTGATTACGAAGGTAAGGAAGGCTAGCAACCGTGGCGAATGCATTGACGGAAAAGGCCGATAAGCACGGCTACGAGCACTATGAGCGGATGGCGTTCTTTACCGATACGTCGATCTGCATTGGCTGCAAGGCCTGCGAGGTGGCGTGCAAGGAGTGGAACCGCAACCCCGTCGAGGGCTATGCGGTTACCGGAAACTCCTACGACAACACCGGCTCCCTCGGCGCGAATACGTGGCGGCACGTGGCATTTATTGAGCAGAACAACGAGCGCATCGAGCGCGCCCGCGAGGAAGGCCGCCAGCTTATCTCGCTCGGCATGCCCACGGTAGCGCCCTCGACGACGCCGCCGGATACCGACGATTTTCGGTGGCTCATGTCTTCCGACGTGTGCAAGCACTGCACCAATGCCGGCTGCTTGGACGTGTGCCCGACGGGTGCGCTGTTTCGTACCGAGTACGGCACCGTCGTGGTACAGGACGATGTGTGCAACGGCTGCGGCACGTGCGTCGCTGGGTGTCCCTTCGGTGTGATCGAGCGCCGCGACGACGGTGGCGTGACCCTCAAGGAAGACAAGACCGCGCTGGAGGACGTCCCGGATCATGCCGGCATCAACGTGCTGGCCAAGCTGAAGCAGCTCAAGCCGCAGGGCCCGGACCACGTGCCAGGGGAGACGATGCCGATTAAGAATTTGGGCGTCGCCCAGAAGTGCACCATGTGCTATGACCGCCTGAAGATCGGTGAGCAGCCCGCCTGCGCCAAGACCTGTCCCACGGACTCTATCCAGTTTGGGCCCTATGAGGAGATGCTCGCCGCGGCGCAGGAGCGGGTCCGCGTACTGCATGAGCAGGGGCTGACGGAGGCGCGCCTCTACGGCGCGAACCACAACGACGGCGTGGGCGGCACCGGCTCCATCTTCCTGCTGCTGGATTCGCCCGAGGTCTACGGCTTGCCGCCGGATCCGCGCGTGCCCACAGCGGATCTTCCGCAGATGTACAAGACCGCTGCCAAGGCAATTGGTGGCATGGCGTTGGCTGTGGCCGGAGCGTTTGTGTTGGGAGGACGCAAGTGAGCGAATTTGATGAGTACCGCCCGCCGCAGGAGCCGCGGCGCTACGGAAAGAAGAAGCGCGGTAAGCGGAAACGTCGAGGCGCCGGTGCTGTCGACGGTTCCAAAGAGGAGCGCATGGCAGAGGACTTTGAGTTCTCTTCCTATTACGGAAAGCCCGTGGTCAAAGCCCCGCCGTGGGAGTGGCCCATTGGCGCCTACCTGTTCCTCGGTGGTCTGTCGGGCGGCTCGGCGCTGCTGGCTGCGGGCGCGCAGGCAACGGGGAACCGTGCGCTGCGGCGATCGACGCGGCTGACGGCGTTCACGGCGGCGTCGGCAGGCTCGGTGTTCTTGGTATTGGACCTGGGACGCCCCGAGCGCCTGCTCAACATGTTCCGCGTGTTCAAGGTGACCTCGCCGATGTCCATCGGCTCGTGGATCTTGGGCGCGTTTGCCAGCTCGGCGGCGCTTCCAGCGCTGGTAGAGGCAGACGATCTCGTAGGCGGGGTGCTCCCGGGGCGCCGGCTTGTCGACGCCGCCGCGGGCCCGGCCGGAGTGCTGGCCGGCCTCCTCGGCGGCCCGCTGGCCGGCTATACCGCAGTCCTTTTGGCCAATACCTCGAATCCCACGTGGAATGACGCGCGCCGGCACCTGCCGTATGTGTTCGTGTCGTCGGCTGCGGCGGCGTCGGCAGGCGCGGCCATGGTTCTCACCCCAGTGGAGAACGCCGGTCCGGCCCGTGCGCTGGGGATGGGGGCTGCGGTCAGTGACCTCGCCGCCACCCGCATCATGGAAGACCACATGGAGCCCGAGCCCAAGCGCCCGCTGCACCAGGGCGTGCCGGGCAGGCTCATGCGGGCCTCCGAGTGGCTCATCGCCGCGGGCGGGGTAGGAACTGCGGTGGCTGCGGTGACCAAGTCCCGTGCCGTGTCGGTGGCGTCGGGATTGGCGCTCATGGCGGGGTCGGCGTGCACGCGTTTCGGCGTGCTCAATGCTGGGCGCGAGGCTGTCAAGGACCCGTCGACGACGATTGGGCCGCAGAAGCGACGCGCTCAGGCGCGCGCGGACCTGAGTACGTCGGTAGTAACCGGCGGGTAGGGGAGAATGCGCGGAAGCCCGTGGGCATTTTTAGAAGGGAAAGTGCGCGTTATTCGCAGGTAATTGACCGGTTAAAAACTAGTTGATACTCTCCTACGGTATTCTCTTCTAAGATTTGAAAAAGGAAAATATGTCTCTACGTTTCGCCCGGCGCTCCTCCGTCGGCGTCGCTGCATTCTTGACGGCCGTGAGCTCAGCAGCAGTTGCCGCTCCCACCGCTTCCGCCGCCCCGTATGGCGGGACCGAGGCCGTCTTCTTTGGAGACTCTTTCTTTGCTAACCCCTCCTACTTCCAGGTGGGGGACTGGCGTGGAGACCTTGCCCGCCAGGGCATGAGCAGCGAGCACTACATCGAATCGGAACCCGGCGCGCCGTCCCCGCAGGGCTGCCCGCAGGGAAAGAAGACGGTGGCCAACCAGTACGGTGCTATCACGGGCCGCTCCGTAGCGAACTACGCCTGCTCCTCGGCAAAGGCTATCGGTGATTCCAACCGAAAGAACTTCCAGCAGCAGATCGATGGCGCCGTGGCCAACCACGATCTCACTGGCGATACCAAGCACGTCTTCGTGCAGTTTGGCGCCAACAACCTGCAGGAAGTCTTACTGGCGGAGTTCAACGGCGACACCTACAAGCAGTCCCTGGTCAACAACGCTTGCCGCATCCGCCAGGTTGCACCGAACGCCACCATTACGTTCGTGGGCTACCCGGCCATTTCCGCCTCCAATGGCGCCGTGTGCCCGGTGCGCACCCGGCAGAGCAGCCAGGTCGGCCTCAATGTCGACGTGCTCGGCGCCGTCCGCGCGGGTGAGGACCGTATTAATTCCTCGATGTGGGATGCGGCCAACGCCGCCGGCGCGCGTTACGTGGATCTGCGCAGCGCTAGCATTGACCACAACATGTGCGCGCCCGACGATATCCGCTGGGTGGCGGGCGTGAGCGAGTACGCCGTACCGCACAACCTGTACAACCACCTCACGCACGCCGGCGTCGACGGCGTGGCGAACATCCTGAAGTCCCGCTCCTAAGCTTCTAGAGCTTCTAGGGGCGGATGGTGATGCCGGCGCCCGGAACGGTGCGGCCGATCACCGGGTAGCCAGGGACCTCGCCGATGACGAGGAGGCCACCGGAGGTCTGCGCGTCGGCGAGGAAGATGAGCTCCTCCTCACTCAGGGTCGTGCCGAGGTGGGGGCGGACCCAGTCCAGGTTGCGGCGCGAGCCGCCGGGGATGAACCCTTCCGCCAGCGCTTCCTTGGCACCGTCGATGGCGGGGACGGCGGAGAAATCCAGTTCGGCAGCGATGCCGGAGGCACGGCACATCTTGTAGAGGTGCCCCAAAAGACCAAAGCCGGTGACGTCGGTAGCCGCGCGCACGCCGGCCGCCACGGCTGCCGCAGCGGCGTCGCGGTTGAGAGTGGTCATCGACTCCACAGCCGCCTGGGAGACCTCGCCGGTGGCCTTGTGCTTGTTGTTGAGGATGCCCACGCCAATCGGCTTGGTGAGCGTGATGGGCAGCCCAGCCTCGGCGGCGTCGTTGCGCAGAATCTTGTCGGGGTGGACGATACCCGTGGCGGCCAAACCATACATCGGCTCCGGGGCGGTAATGGAGTGCCCGCCGGTAATGGAGATGCCGGCTTCGGTGGCGATGTCCATGCCGCCGCGCAGGACTTCGCGCAGAATGTCGAGGCCAAGCACCTCGCGGGGCCAGCCAACCAGGTTGATGGCGGTGATGGGGGTGCCGCCCATCGCGTAGACGTCGGAAAGCGCATTGGCCGCCGCCACCCGGCCCCAGTCATAAGGGTCGTTGAGCATCGGCGTGAAGAAGTCCGCGGTGGAGATGACGGCGAGGCCGTTTGGGATGCGCACGGCGGAGGCATCGTCGCCGTCATCGAGCCCCACCAGGACGTTGGGGTCTGCGGTGCCGACGAGGCCTTCCACAGCTGATTCGAGCTCGCCTGCGGGAATCTTGCAGGCGCAGCCGCCGCCGGCGGCAAAGGACGTGAGTTTGATGTCAGACATAGGTGCTATTTTACGCCCGTGTAATGTGTCCTTTCGGAGGCGTACGTGTCCTGGTGGGCGCCCCGGTCTTCAAAACCGGTGAGGCCGAGCATCTCGGTCTGGCAGGTTCGATTCCTGTCCGTCTCCGCCATCCGCGCTGCTAGGAGGACCCATGACGCCAGACCCCCGACGTTTCATTCCCAAGATGGATGAGATCCTCCAGTACCCGGCGGTACGTCACGCGCACGAACGCCTAGCGCCGCACAGGGTTCGCTCGGTAATTGACGCCGTGCTTGCCGACGCCCGCTCGGGCACCCTCGCACCATCCCGCATTGAGGAGGAGCTGACCGCGCGGCTAGACGATGTGCGCCCGTATTCCTTGCACCCCGTCATCAACGCCACGGGTGTTATCGTGCACACGAACTTGGGCCGCGCCGCGTTGCCGCCGGCAGCAGTCGACGCGCTGGTGGCCGCGGCCTCCTACACGGACGTGGAGATGGATCTGGGCAGCGGCCTGCGCTCCCGCGACCGGGGGCGCGCAGCAGTAGAGGCGGTGCTGGCCGCGTGCCCGGGCGCGGAGGACGCCCTCGTGGTCAACAACGGCGCCTCCGCGCTACTGCTGGCCACCGCGGCCCTGGCGCCGGGCAAGGAGGTCATCATCTCCCGCGGGGAGCTCATTGAGATCGGCGCGGGCTTCCGCCTGCCGGAGCTCATCGAATCTACGCCCACGCGCCTGCACGAGGTCGGCGCCACCAACCGCACCCACCCGGCGGATTATGAGCACGCGCTGGGGGAGAACACCGGTGCCATCCTCAAGGTCCACCCCTCAAACTTTCTCATCAGCGGCTTCACCTCCTCCGTCACGGTGGCGCAGCTGCGTCAACTTACGGACCTGCCGCTCATCGTGGACATTGGCTCGGGCCTGCTCTCGCCAGACTCGGCGTTGCCGGACGAGCCCTCCGCCAGCGAGGCCCTGCGCGACGGCGCCGACGTGGTGCTCTTCTCCGGCGACAAGCTCCTGGGCGGCCCGCAAGCCGGGGTGCTCGTGGGCACGAAGGAAGCAATCGCTGCGTGCAAGAAGCATCCGCTGGCGCGCGCGGTGCGCATAGATAAGCTGCGTCTCAACGCCTTGGAAGCGGCACTTTCTACCTCTGACAACGCGGTGCACCGGGCGCTGCACCTTAACCCCGCGCGGCACAGGGAGCGCACGGAAGCCATTGCGGCGGCCGTGGGTGCCCAGGTCGTTGAACACGACGGCCGCGTCGGCGGCGGCGGCGCCCCGGAGGTGCCGCTTCCCGGGTGGGCTGTTTCGCTGCCGGAGGAACTGGCGCGCCCGCTGCGGCTGGGGGAGACTCCTGTTATCGCGCGCGTGAGCCACGAGCGCTGCCTGGTGGACGTGCGCTGCGTGCCAGAATCCCAGGACGGCGAGCTCATCAATGCTATCCGGGCGGTGATGTAGGTGTTCGTCGTCGCTACGGCGGGCCACGTCGACCACGGCAAGTCGAGCCTGGTCAAGGTGCTGACCGGGATGGAACCGGACCGCTGGGAAGAGGAGCAACGGCGCGGACTCACCATCGACCTAGGATTCGTGTGGACCACGCTGGAATCGGGCGCGGACGTGGCCTTCGTGGACGTGCCGGGCCACGAGAAGTTCTTGGGCAACATGCTCGCCGGGGTAGGGCCGGCGCCGGTCGTGCTCTTCGTCGTCGCGGCCGACGAAGGCTGGCAGGCCCAGTCCGCCGACCACCGCGACGCCCTGCGCGCCCTGGGTATCCGCCACGGCATCGTGGCGCTTACCCGGGCCGATAGGGCGGACCAGCACCGGCGAGCTGAGGTGACTGCGCAGGTGCGTGCGGAGCTAGCGGGCACCGCGCTTGCCGACGCCCCACTGGTCACCGTCTCCGCGAAGAGCGGGGAGGGCGTCGATAAGCTGCGTGCCTCGCTGGATGCGGTGCTCGCCGGCCTGCCAGCGCCGGATAGCACCGCCCGCGTGCGTCTCTGGGTAGACCGCGCGTTTAGCGTCAAGGGTGCAGGCACCGTGGTGACGGGAACCTTGGCTGCGGGAACTATCGCGGTGGGCGATGAGCTCACGATCGGGGAGCGAAAGGCCGTGGTCCGCGGCCTGCAGAGTGAGAATACGTCCGCGGACTCGGTGGGGCCGGTCTCCCGCGTTGCGGTGAACCTGCGCGGCGTCGACGCTGACGAGATCCATCGCGGCGATGCGCTGTGCAGCCCCGGTCAGTGGGAGGTGCTGGACACGGTGGACGTGCGACGAACCTTCGGTACTGAACTGGCGCAGCTCCCGCAGAACCTCGTGGTCCACACCGGGACCGCGGGAGTGGGCGCGCGACTGCGCCCGCTGGGAGGCGACTTCGCTCGGCTAACCCTGGAGGAGGCGCTGCCGCTTACTCTCCTCGATAGATTCGTGGTGCGCAGTCCCGGCGGGCGACACGTCGTGGCCGGGGTAGAGGTGGTGGACGTGCACCCGGTAGAGCTCACCCGGCGCGGTGACGCGAAGCGGAGGGCCGAACAGTTGGCAGAGGTGTCGCCACTGGAGCCTTCCGACTGGCTCGCCCGCTGCGGTTACGACCGCTTAGAAAACCTCATGCGCGACGGCTTCTGTGTGCAGCAGCGGCCGGCCGGCATCATTGAGTTCCGCGAGTGGTGGATTACGGCCGGCCAGGTAGCCACGTGGAAGATGGCGCTGCTGCGCGCGGTGGCCGAGCACGCGGCGGCGCACCCGCTTGCTCCAGGTTTGCCGCGCGCTGCCGCCATGGATGCGCTTGGTCTCAGTGAATCCGCCTTGTTGGGCCTGGCGGTGGCCGCGTCTAAGGTCGAAGCTGTCGACGGGGTGCTGCGGCTGCCCGGCCATGCCGCGGACCTGGGCCCGGCGGAGAAGGGTGTTGCCGAGGTGGAAAAGCGCCTGCGCAGCCAGCCCTTCGCCGCCCCGGAAGCGCACGAGTTGAAGGAGCTGGGGCTCGGGCCCAAGGAATTGGCCGCCGCCGAGCGCGCCGGGCGCCTGCTGCGCCTGGCCGGTGGGGTAGTGCTCCTGCCCACGGCTCCGCGCGTGGCCCAGGACGTCGTCTCCGCGTTAGAGCAGCCCTTTACCCTCTCGGCCGCGCGCCAGGCACTCGGCACCACGCGCCGGGTTGCCGTCCCGCTGCTGGAGCACTTGGACGCTCTCGGGGTGACCCGCCTGGCGGACGGAATGCGGACGGTGCGCTAGGCCTGGCGCCGCCCGGCGAGGAAGTAGTAGTACGTGGGGTCTTCGCCCTTCCAGATGCCTTGTCCTCCCTCTGCCTCGGCCTTGCCTAGGGCTTCGGCGGCGGCATCGTTGTCGCCTAGTTCAAAATGGCACTGGCCTATTCGCAGCCACATAAAGGCCGTGTTACTTCCCCCGATGTCGTTGGCTGCGCGGGCGTGAGTGATGGCCTCGCCGAAGCGGCCGAGCACGAAGAAGGTAGTGGCCAGGGCCGCATGGAACGTGGCGCTGTCCCTGCTGACCGAAGGCGCCTTGAGGAGGTCGAGCGCATGCTCCCAGATGGCGATTGCCCCGGCGAAGTTACCCTTGAGCAATTCATCGTTACCCATATCAAACAGCTCGTCGGGGTTGACAATGCCATATAGATCCGGGGTGATGTGGGGAAGCAGGAGATCAAGGTATTTCGTAGCGGACCCGCGAAACGCCCGCCTGCTGCTCTTAAGGTAGCTTTCTGCAAAGGCAGCTACGGCGGCGCGTTCATCGCCTTCCTCGTACGCAAGCACCCCGTCAACGAACAGCAGCATCCCTTCGAAACCGGGATTGCTGATGTCGCAATGTGGCTCCATATAGAGCGCCCGGCTGCGATCCCGCCACAACCGCGCATACTCGGAATCTCCCCGGACCGCAGCGATAAACGAAAAGAGCACGGGCACCGAGGCGACGGTTGTCCACCGGCCCTTGGGAGCGGGCAGGCCCTCCCAGAATTCGCGGCTGAGAACGTGCGCGGCTATCGTATCGCCTCGGTTCCAAGCGGAGATGGCATCGTCGCCGAGCTTTTGCAGCGTGACGTGGAAGTAGGGATTGAGCGGCAGGTTCACGGAGGGGCCTTTCGCGCAGAGAGAAGGTAGAGCGTTGCTTCTAGGCTACCTGCGCCGCGGGCTGCGGGAGAGGGAAGTCGGTGGAGGGCAAAGGAACCAAACTAAAGATGCCTTTTGCGAGCTTTGGGGAGAGAAAGTCCAGGTCACTGGATAAGGTTGGGTGCATAAGGTGCTAGTGAAAAGGTGCCTTTGGGGCTATAGTAGAGCGCAAAAATAACGAATTCCGTTATTGACGGAAAGCGTTATGCTTTGTATGCTGAATTTATGATCCAATCCTTCGGTGATCGAGAGACCGAGCTGGTGTGGTTGCGCAAAGCGTCGCCGCGGATCGACTCAAGAATTTACAGAACTGCTAATCGAAAACTCCATCAACTCGATGCTGCTGTGTCTCTGCATTCCCTTCGTGTTCCGCCAGGCAACCGTTTGGAGGCGTTGAAAGGGGATCGGAAGGGAACATTTAGTATTCGAATAAACCAGCAGTGGAGGATTACTTTCCGCTGGACTGATGCAGGTCCGGCAGACGTTGCGATTGAGGACTATCACTAAGGAGTGAAATGAGTACTGTGTTGTATCCACCGATTCATCCCGGCGAAGTGCTCAATGAAGATTTCATCAAGGCATTTGGCATCACGCAGCACAAAGTTGCCATTGATATAGGCGTACCGCCCCGCAGAATCAACGAAATCGTTCATGGAAAGCGGGGAATTACCGCCGATACGGCGCTAAGACTTGGAAAGTACTTTGGGATTGAACCGCAATTCTGGCTTAACCTGCAAGGGCGCTATGAGCTCGAAGTTGCTCAAGATTCCATCGCTCAAGAAATCACCGAAATACAGCCGCTTGAAGTGGCGTAGCGGCAGGCCCTAGTAGCGCGAGCGGTTCGACTGGACGCGGCCTCCTGAAGACGATCGGACCGAATTCCGACTGCCCAAGTCTGGATCATCGCTGCCCCACGAATCTTCTGCCCACACTGCAAAGTCTCGTTCTGCGTAGCGCTGTTGTCTGCGAGCAAGGTGCTCCAGTCGGCGGTTGTAACGATCTATGGAGGCTTGGGCGAGGTCCTCTGGAGAGTGAGAGGTGCGTCTATTTTGCTTCTGGTGCGGCATGCGTTTACTCCTGGAGATGACGCGGCTTCCTACTCGTAGGGGACTCTACTCCTCACCGTTGCGGGTCTTAGTCAGGGAAGTCGGTGGAGGGCAAAGGAACCAAACTACAGGTACCATTTGCGGGCTTTGGGGAGAGAAAGCCCAGGTCACTGGATAAGGTTGGGTGCATAAGGTGCTAGTGAGAAGGTTCCTTTGGGGGCCTGGAGCTCGTGGGGTGCGCGAAGGTGCGTGCACCGGTGGGAAGGGGCGCGGCGAGGGGGTCGCCCGGGGCGGTGAACTCCCAGTCGGCGGAGAGATCGAGCGTAGGCGGGATGACGGGCTGGCTGTCTGCCAAGGGCAGGGGAGGAACCGCCGGTGCGAAGGGGGCCGCGGGATCGAGAGGCAGATCGACAGCGATGCGGCCTGCGGCAGAATAGGCGCGGGCCACTACAGACACGCCTGACTGGGACGCGGCAGTAAAGGCGGCGGAGAGAGCAGTGACAGGAGCCGAGGCAGGGGCGTCTGGGGCGAGGGAGAAGCACGGGCCGAGGACGAGCTCGCCCTGGGTGGCGAGGACTGTGCCTTCCAAGCGCACGAGGGTGGCGAAGAACTGCTGGGTGCCCATCCCGCGCAGCTGGTGGGCGGTGAGCTGGCCTGCGGAGACATCGACCAGCGCGCCGTGCCCGCCGGCGAGCAAGGCAGAGCCCTCCGGCTGATTGGAAGCGGGAACCATCCACGGATCGAGGCCGAGGGCCACGGCGACGTCAACCGTGCCGTCGACGATCTCGACCGTGGCGTGTGTCGCCGGGTGAAAACCGGCCGCGCGCAGCCGGGCGAGCGACGGGTACTCGGCGGACTCGCTCTCGTCCAAGGCCCCGAGAAAGCCGAAGGGCGAGTGCACGCGCCAACCGTGGGTGGCCGGGTTGGGGAGCAGGGAGACGTCGACAAGCGCGGGCTCCGTAGCCAACCCCGGGATGCTCAGCGCCGTACCGAGGCTGACGTGGTCCAATACCGCCACGTGCTCGACGCCGAAGTAGGAGGGGGCAAGTGGGTACAGCGCCATGGTCGGGGGAGTCACCTCGTGCGGGTCGTGGGAAGAGACGTACTACATCAATCTTACGCAGGAGAGCGGAAACTTCGTTACGTTCGAAGGAGTACCTTTCAACCGACCAGAAGAAGTGACCTGCTATTACTGGGGAATCGCGAAGTTCGGTGAACAATACTGACAAGAGTAGAAAGCGCACGCGCGAAGCCAAGCGAATACTCAAGGACATAATCTATCCTCACAACATTCACCCGGCGCTGGTGCCGGGCGTGTCCATTGAGGACCAGAAGGTCAAGTACGGAGTGGACAAACCCATCCTTATCGTGGTCGGCAGCCTCATCGTGGCCTTTGTGGCGTGGGGAATTTTCGCTCCCGAGCAGGTGTTTAACGCCTCCTCCGCGGCGCTGGATTGGGTCATGCGCAACCTGGGGTGGATCTTTACCACGCGGGCGACCTTCCTCATGTTCGTGCTCCTGATCCTTGCGTTTTCAAAGTACGGCAAGATCCCGCTCGGCGTGGACGGCGAGAAGCCCGAATTCTCCACCGTGAGCTGGGCAGCCATGCTTTTCGGCGCCGGCATTGGCATCGGCATCATCTTCTTCGGCCCCTTCGAGCCGCTGAGCTACTATCTCTCGCCCCGCCCGGGCGCCTACGAGGCCGCCAGCGATGAGGCAGTGATGGGAGCGATGGCGCAGGCGGCGATGCACTGGGGAATCAACGCGTGGGCCATCTACGCCATCGTGGGCTTGTGCGTGGCCTATGTGTCCTACCGGCGCGGCCGCGTGCCGCTGATGAGCTCCATCCTCATGCCGCTGTTTGGCAACCGCGATACGGATTCCGTGCCGGCGCGGATTATCGACGGCCTGGCGATCATCGCCACCCTCTTCGGCACGGCGGCCACGCTGGGCATCGGCGCCCTGCAGATCGGGCGCGGCGTGGAGATTGTCAGCGGCTGGTCCACCACGGGCAACACGGCGGCGATGATCATCATCATGGTGCTCTCCATCGGAACCATCTTCTCCGCGGTCTCTGGCGTGTCCAAGGGCATTCGGTGGCTGTCCAACATCAACCTGGTCCTCGCGGTCGGGCTGGCCGTCTTCTTCTTTGTGGTGGGCCCCACGGCCTTCCTCATGAACATGCTGCCCTCCGTCATCATCGAATACCTCGATGAGATGCCGAGCATGCTCTCCGCCAACATGGGCCAAGGCGAGGACATGGTCGCCTTCCTCTCGTCGTGGACCACCTTCTACTGGGCGTGGTGGGTGTCCTGGGCGCCGTTCGTCGGCGTATTCGTGGCCAAGATTTCCCGCGGGCGCACCATCCGCCAATACATCCTGGGCGTGCTGCTTATTCCTTCGGCCATCATCGTGTGCGCCTTCACCATCCTGGGAGGCACCACCATCTGGCTGCAGCGCCGCGACGGCGACATCGCCCCTGACGGCACCATCAACTCCATGCCGCCAGCGGAGGACATCTTCTTCACCGTCCTAGATCATCTGCCGGGCGCGCAGATCATGGCGCCGCTGGTACTGATCATGCTGGTAGTCTTCTTCATCACCACGGCGGACTCCGCCTCGCTGGTCAACTCCCAGCTCACCCAGCGCGGAAACCCCAACCCCAAGCCGGCGGTGACCATCTTCTGGGTGCTCTGCATGGCCGGTATCGCGGTGGTTATCCTCTTGGCCGGTGGCCGCAATGCGCTGCAGGGACTGCAGAACCTCATTACGGTCACGGCCTTGCCGTTCGCTGTCATCATTGTGTTCATGTGTATCTCGCTCATCCGGGAATTGCGCCATGATCCCGCCGCGATCCGGTCCTTCTACGAGGAACAGGCCGTCTCTAATGCCGTCATCCATGGCGTGCGCGAGCACGGCGATAACTTCGCTTTGGCTATTCAGCCCACGGACGACGATTCTGAATACGCCACCGGTGCCGAGTTCGACTCCACCGCGGCCGAGGTCACCGAGTGGTACGCCCGCACGGACGAAGAAGGCCACGCGGTGGGCTATGACTATGAGACCGGTGAGTACACCGACGATGACCCGACTGTCAGCGACGGCGAGTCACTGGTGTAGCTACTTGACGCGCTCTGCGGTGGCCTTGGCCGCCATGATGACGGTGGCCACGACGGTGCCCAGGATGAGGCCGAAGACCATGGACATGCCGGTATCCGCCAGCCAGGTCAGCGCGCCGTTGCTGATGTTGTCGGTCACGCTGTGGATGAAGCCGTAGGGCTGGTCCGCGCCGAAGTCGTGGAGGCCCTTAATAACGATGTGGCCGCCTACCCACAGCATGGCGGCGGTGCCGATGACACCGATGATGTCGAGCACCACCGGCATGCCCTTGACCAGGGCGGTGCCGAGGGCGGATTCGCCGTTGTTGCGCTTGAGCAGGCCCATGCCGATGTCATCCATCTTCACCAGGACAGCAACTGCGCCGTACACGCCGAGGGTGAGGATGATGCCCACGATGATGAGGGAGGCCAGGCGCATCCAGAAGGGCTGGTCAATGACCTCGTTGAGGGAGATGACCATGATCTCCGCGGAGAGAATCAGGTCCGTGGTAATGGCCGAGCGCACCAGCGAGTCCTCGGCATCCGCGCCTGACTCGCGGACGGGCTTTTTCTCCTCCTCGCCGCGGTGGAAGAGGAAGTGCAGGATCTTCTCGGCGCCCTCGAAACAGAGGTAGGTACCGCCGCACATGAGAATCGGAGTCAGTGCCCAGGGCGCAATCCAGGAGAGGATGAGCGCGATGGGCAGAATGATGATGAGCTTGTTGATGAGGGAACCCTTGGTGATGCGCCAAATCATCGGCAGCTCACGCTGGGGTTTGACACCATCGACAAACTGCGGGGTGACTGCGGCGTCGTCCACGACGACGCCCACGGATTTCATCGAGGTCTTGCCCGCGAGGGCAGCCACGTCGTCCACGCTGGAAGCGGCGGAGCGGGCGATCAGGGCAACGTCGTCAAGCAGGGCAAAGAGGCCTCCGGCCACGGTGAGATCACATCCTTCGAGAGTTATTCAGCAGGAATTAACTCTACCTTCTCAGCCCAGGTGAGGTCGATGCCGAGGGCGCGCAGCCAGCTCATGGCGTCATCGTCGTAGCGCGTGATGCCCTCCACGGCGTTGAGCGTGCGCTCCATTGCGCGTTCTGCCTCCTCGGCGCTGATGAGGCCCGTGGAGGTGGCGGCGGCCAGCTCGTCGATGTCGAGCACGTCCACCGGCTCGCCGGAGGTGGAAACGAGGTCCACGTAGAGATCCCGGGTGGTCCACACGTCCCCCTCCACGGCGATATCGGCCACGTCAATGTAGAAGTCCTGGTGCACGTCCACGTCCTCGCGGAAGTGGAAGATGTTGGCGCGCAGGCCGAGCTCCGGCAGTAGCCAGGATTCGAGGTAGCCAAAACGCGGGTGGTTCGCCCCGCGGGCCATGTAGAGGCCGAAGTCGGTGACGCGGTAGGTGTCTACCTCACGAAGGAAGCCCTTGGGGTCGACGTTGATGTTGTCGGCGGTGTTAAAGGTCTCTTGCTTGACTGGGTGCAGATCGACGCTCACTAGTTTACCTCGAGGAAGGCTGCGGTTGGGGGGAAGGAGCACGCGGATTCTGCGGTGTTGACGGCCCCGCTCAGTACGGCGACGACGGTGCCCTTGCCGGTGGCGGCGCGGCCGGAGACCGTGGTGGGGCCGTCGGTGTTGATGCCGTTGTTGACCAGGGGAGTGGTGCCAAACTGGAAGGTATCCAGGTTGAACCACTGCACGTTCATGGAACCCTGCTCTTCCGCAGCAGTGGGGGTGCCCAAGGCGGTGAAGAGGAAGACGGTTTCACCTTCCCCGGCGCCCGGCGCCGGCATATCCGTGGGGCCGGGCACCGCGATGGCGGAGCCCACCGAGTTGCCCTGCCCGCCGATGCACTGCGCGGAGACCGTGGGCCAGTAGAACTGGCGGAAGGCCGGGTTATTGCCCTCCGGCAACGGCGCGCCGCCCTCGCCCCCGCCGCTGGCGAAGTTGAGGGCGGTCAGGATAGTGGAGCGCGCGTCCTGCGGAACCCACGGCTGAGCGGCGAAGTCCCGGACGCGCTGCTGCGTCTCCGGGGTAGGCCGGCCCAGGCCGTCGAGTGGATTGCTGCTGGCCTCGCCGTTCAGCGCGGCCAGCGAGGAGAGGTCCGGCGCGTCCGCGTGAGCAGGGGAGATGCTCATGAACGCCATCAGTGCGGTAGCGGCGATCGCAGCTGCGCCGCGCGGGGCGGAGCTGGACGAGCGCTGGGCGGTGGTGAACATGGGCATGAAGAATCCTTGTGTGGGGGCAAAAAGTGAATCACAGAAAGCAACAACCGTCACTTTAGTATCTGGTGTCACAATATTCACTTTTTCGGAGTAGTCAACCCGCTATGGGTGCTACTGCCCGGTATGTCGGCCGCCGATACCGTTTCGTTACACACGGTCGCGGCGTCCGCGGCCCTCGATGCTGCGTGCGAGGGAACCAGCGGGTATATTTAAGGGCCGTTCACACGCACATCGCATTCTGCTTTAAGGAGCACCCCACACGTGAGTAACACTGAGTTCCGTAACGTAGCCATCGTCGCACACGTTGACCACGGTAAAACCACCCTCGTCAACGGAATGCTGGAGCAGTCCGGCGCTTTCGGCGACCATGGCGAGCACACGGACCGCGTCATGGACTCCAATGACCAGGAGCGCGAGCGCGGCATTACCATTCTGGCGAAGAACACCGCCATCCACCGCAAGGGCCTGGGCAAGGACGGCCAGGACCTCATCATCAACGTGATCGATACCCCGGGCCACGCCGACTTCGGTGGCGAGGTCGAGCGCGGTATCTCCATGGTGGACGGCGTCGTGCTGCTGGTCGACGCCTCCGAGGGCCCGCTCCCGCAGACCCGCTTCGTGCTCACCAAGGCGCTGGAGGCCAAACTGCCGGTCATCATTTGCGTGAACAAGACCGACCGCCCGGACGCGCGTATCGACGAGGTTGTTGCTGAGTCCCAGGACCTGCTGCTGGAGATCGCCGCCGGCCTGGAGGACGAAGAGGCCGCTGCCGCCGCCGAGGAGCTGCTGGACCTGCCGGTCCTCTATGCCTCCGGCCGCGAGGGCAAGGCATCCACCGAGAACCCGGGCGACGGCAACGTTCCGGCCTCCGAGGATCTGCAGGCGCTTTTCGACGTCATCTATGACGTCCTCCCCGAGCCCTCCGCGTCGGTGGACGGCCCGCTGCAGGCACACGTGACCAACCTGGACTCCGATGACTTCCTGGGCCGTATCGCCCTGCTGCGCATCTACTCCGGCACCATCAAGAAGGGCCAGCAGGTGGCCTGGATGCACTACGATGACGAAGGCGAGATGCACACCAAGACCGTCAAGGTGGCGGAGCTTTTGCGCACCGTCGGCTTCGAGCGCCAGCCGGACACCGAGGCCATCGCCGGTGACATCGTGGCGATCTCCGGTATCTCCGACATCATGATTGGTGACACCATCGCCGACGTGGAGGATCCGAAGCCGTTGCCGCGCATCAAGGTGGACGAGCCGGCCATCTCCATGACCATCGGCGTCAACACCTCCCCGATGGCGGGCCAGGGCGGCGGCGACAAGCTCACCGCCCGCATGGTCAAGGCCCGTCTGGACCAGGAGCTCATCGGTAACGTGTCCATCAAGGTGCTGCCGACCGAGCGCCCGGATGCTTGGGAGGTCCAGGGCCGCGGCAAGATGGCTCTCTCCGTGCTTATTGAGAACATGCGCCGCGAGGGCTTCGAGATGACCGTTGGCAAGCCGCAGGTGGTCACCCAGGTCATCGACGGCAAGACCATGGAGCCCTACGAGATGCTCACCATCGACTCCCCGTCGGAGTTCCAGGGTGCCATCACCCAGCTGCTGGCCTCCCGCAAGGGCCAGATGCAGTCCATGGACGTGCGCGAGGGCGACTGGGTCCGCATGGTCTTCCGCGTCCCCGCCCGCGGCCTCATCGGCTTCCGCACCCAGTTCCTCACCGAAACCCGTGGCTCCGGTATCGCCAACTCCATCTCCGACGGCCTCGACGTGTGGGCCGGCGAGATCAAGTCCCGCGCCACCGGCTCCCTCGTGGCGGACCGCTCCGGCCAGATCACCGCATACGCGCTGATGCAGCTGGCTGACCGCGGCGACTTCTTTGTGGAGCCGGGCATGGAGGCCTACGAGGGCATGGTCGTCGGCGCCAACAACCGTGATGAGGATATGGACATCAACATCACCAAGGAGAAGAAGCTGACTAACATGCGCTCCGCCACCGCGGACGCCACCGTCACGCTGGCCAAGGCCAAGACCCTCTCCCTGGATGAGGCCCTTGAGTTCTGTGGCAACGACGAGTGCGTCGAGGTCGGCCCGAAGGTCCTGCGCGTGCGCAAGGTCGAGCTGTCTGCCACCGACCGCAAGCGCGCGGCCGCCCGCGCCAAGCAGCTGAACAAGTAAGGCCGAACTGCAGCCCCTAACTGCAGCTTAAGAAAGCGCCGCCAGCACGGTGGCGACTGAGGCGAGGGAGGTGCGTTGGACGTCGCTAAGCTCAGGCTCTGCCTGCAGCGCGTCCATCCGCTCCCTCGCCTCGTGGCGATCTAGCCCCTCTAGCTCCTCCTGTAGGAGGGTGTAGGCCCCGCCGGCCTCGCGCAAAATGGACACCAGGATGACCGCCTGCAAAGACGCGGGGGCGGTGCCGTTGATGGCAGCAACCAACGTGCGCTTGAGCTCCTCCCGTGCGTTCGGGTCCGTGACCTGCAGGCGCTCGCTGCGCCACCAGCGCTCCTCCTCCACATCGACCGTGCCCTGCGCCGAGAGCGCCTGGGCTATCTCCGTGCGCGGGCTAAACCACTCCGCCTGGAGGAGCATGTCTGCATCGAGGTGTTTGTGATTGCGCATTTCCTCCACCGCCCAGGCCAGCACGGGATGCCTGGGCGTGGCGGTGGGAAGCACCTTGTGGTTGCCGTCGATGTGCGCGGCTTCCTCCAAGAGGAGATCCGCCAGCAGCGCGGCGCGCAACAGGACCTCGTGGTGGGCAATCGTGGTGTCATCGGTCAGGAGTAGGAACATCTCTTCACAGGCCAGCATGCGGGGTACCTTCCTCAGTGCAGTAATCATGCTCGGTTTATGTGCGCAGTGCGATGTGCCCACCAGGATAGTGAAAAATGGGTTCAGACAACGGCGGGTATTAAGCTAGAGCAGACAAGTGTGCCAAGCGTAAAGGTGTGTGGGCGTGGACCATTTCCTCCCTCGGCTGGCAGCGGTGCTCGCCGCCGGCGTGCTCGCGGGCTGCCAGGCCAACCCCGGACCACCCCCGGTGGTGGAAGCGGAGTCTCCTGATATGACCTCGGCGTCTCCGACCACGACCACCCCGGACGAGGCGGAGCAGGAGGAGGCGCTGCCGGAGCGCAGCACGGTGGCTATCGGCGTCGATCCGCTGCGCGGCGGGCTCAACCCGCATATCATGGCCAACAACTCCGAGCTGGTTAGCCAGATTGCGGAGCTGGTCTTGCCCTCTGCCTTCCACGGCGACGAGATGGACGCGGACGTGCTGGAATCCGCCGAGGAGATTGAGGCGCCCGGCAGCGTGGCCATGCGGGTGCGCTATACCATTGCCGCCCCGGCGCAGTGGTCGGACGGCACTCCCATTAGTGGCTCGGACTTCACCTACCTGTGGGAGCAGATGAACCAGACCGCCGGAGTCAATAATGCTGCCGGCTACCGCGCTATTTCGGCGGTGCGTACCTCCGGCAACGGGCGGGTGGTGACGGTGGACTTTGACCACCGCGTCAAGGACTGGCACGCGCTCTTTGCCCACCTGTTGCCCTCCCACCTGCTCGAAGACAAGGACTTTGTCTCCGCCTTGGCCGATGGGATCCCTGCATCCGCCGGCCGCTTCCTGGTCGCCGGGATGGACCGCAGTCGGGGCGTTATCACCCTCAACCGCAACGACCGCTTCTGGGGTAAGGAGCCAGCGCTTGTCGACGTCATCCAGCTCCGCGGCATCCGCGATACCGCCCAGGCCGTCAACATGCTGCGCTCCGAGCAGATCGGGTTTGCCGATATCACCCCGGAGCAGACCACCCTGGAAAATCTGGGGCTGCTCAGCAACGTCAACACCGGGGTAGTCACCCGCCCGCGCGAGCTGCGCCTGCATGTCTCGGCGCGTCCAGGTGCCCTGCCGGAGGAGTCGCAGCGCCGCGCGCTGGCCTCGCTGCTTGATACCGACCAGATCGCGCGCTTGGCCACTGGCCGCGCCTCCGAGCTCGAGGCAGGGGAGAACCCGTTCGGGGAGGAAGAAGACTTGAGCCCGCTGCGCGAGCGGGCCGGACGCCAGCCGCTGCGCATCGCCGTCGACCCGCTCAACCCGACGGCCCTGGCAGCGGCCAACACCATCGTGGACGTGCTCCGCTCGAAGGCCATCGATGCCGAGCTGGTCAGCGAGCGCCTGAGCACCATCACCTCCGAGTGGCTGCCGGATGGCACGGCGGATGCCGTGGTGTCCTGGGATGAGACCAGCGGTGGTGCCACCAACCTGGCGGACTACTTTATCTGCGAAACGCCGACCCGCCCGGCGGCTGATCTGTCCGGCTATTGCCCAGAGAATTCGCAAGCCGCGGCGATGGAAATTCTGTCCGGCGAGGTGGATGAGCGTGGAGCCGCAGAACGCGTGCGCCAGCTCAACGAGGACAATGTCCTCTTCGTGCCCCTGCTGGAGGAGGTGCGAATCCACGCCTTGGGCAAGGGTATTGTGGGGCCCGGACAAAGCATTGATGACTGGGAATCTGGCCTGGTGAGCGCAGGCCAGTGGAGGAAAGATGACTAAGCACGATTTGGCCGGCTACCGCGTGGTGGCCGTGCACGCGCACCCGGACGACGAGGTGCTTTTTACCGGTGGCACCCTGGCGGACATGGCCGCCCGCGGCGCCGAGGTCACCGTGGTGACCGCCACCTTGGGGGAGGAGGGCGAGATTATCGGAGAGCCCTACCAGGGCCTGGCGGTCACCGACCAACTCGGCGGCTTCCGTGCCTGGGAGCTCAAGCGCGCCCTCGACGCGCTGGGCGTGCGCGGCGTGCAGCTCGGCGGCTTTGGGCACTTCCGCGATTCCGGCATGGAAGGCTCTCCGGCGCACGATAACCCGCGCGCACTGGTCAACCGCGTCGACGAAGCCGCGCAGCTCCTCGAGCAGCAGTTCGCCGCCCTGCAGCCCCACGCGGTGCTCACCTACGGGCCGGATGGCGGATACGGCCACCCCGACCACATCGCGGTGCACCGCGCGGTGCACGCGGCCGCGCCCCAGGATCTCCACATCTGGTGGGCCGTGTTCGAGCGCGGCGCTCACTACTCCGGTCTGGAGTCCATAGATGCGCCGGAGGGCTGGAGCCTGCCGGATCAGGCCTACCTGGACAACTTCACCAACCGGGGCGCCGACGTGACCTACGAGCTCTCCAGCGAAGCCCTCGAGGCCAAGCGCGCTGCTATGCGCGCCCACGCTACCCAGATCTGGACGGCGGATGGAACGCTGAGTGCCGTGAACCCGTACGCGGCCCAGGCGGGCCTGCGCGCGCCGGCAGAGGTGCCCGGCGCCTACGCGCTGTCCAACCTTCTCACCATGCCGCTGCTGCGCCAGGAGTTCTACCAGCTGGGGCAGGGCACCCCGCAGGAAACTCTCTTGGGGCAGATGTGAGCGAGCGCGTTATCCGCACCGACTTTTCCCGCGCGGAGCAGGTAGGCGGACTTGCCTGGCTGGTCCTTGGCGCGCTGTGCTCGCTCACCCTCGAGGTGGTCTACCTGACGGCTCGCCTGCCGTGGCCGGGCGGGGCCAGTGTAGCCTTTCCCATCACGATCCTTATCGCCTTCTGGTTCAACGGGGTGCTCACGCGCACAGCGCGGCTGTGGAGTGAGAATCCCTACATTGCGAGCATCCCGGGCTTCGCGTGGATAGCCGGATTTTTCGCGTTCCTGCTGGGAGGCGCCATTGGGGGCGATACGCTGCTGGCCAATAATATTCTCAGCCTGCTGCTGCTCGGGGCTGGAATCGCGGGAAGCGTTTGGCCATTTTTTAAGCAGTAGTAGCATACTGTTAGCTGTAGAAAACCCGTGACATACAGGAGTTTGAACACCCTATGACTTACACCATCGCGCAGCCCTGCGTCGACGTGATGGACCGCGGCTGCGTTGAAGAGTGCCCGGTCGACTGCATCTACGAGGGCAAGCGCATGCTCTACATCCACCCCGACGAGTGCGTGGACTGCGGTGCCTGCGAGCCGGCATGCCCGGTGGAGGCCATCTTCTACGAGGACGACGTCCCGGATGAGTGGCTGGACTACAACGACGCCAACGCCGCCTTCTTCGATGACTTGGGCTCTCCGGGTGGAGCCGCGGCCCTCGGCCCGCAGGACTTCGACGTCGCAATGATTGCGGCGCTGCCGCCGCAGAACCAGGAGTAGGGCATGGCACGCACGCCGCTGGGAAGCATCCTTCCTGACTTCCCGTGGAACTCGCTCGCCGGGGCCAAGAAGAAGGCCCAGGCACACCCGGACGGCATCGTGGACCTGTCGGTGGGCAACCCCGTGGATCCGGTAGCGCCCGGCGTGCAGCTCGCACTTTCCTCGGCCGCCGAGGCCCCCGGCTACCCGCAGACCCAGGGCACCCCGGAGCTGCGTGAGGCCATCGCGAAAGCCTTGCGCCGCCGCTACAACATGGACGTCGACGCGGTCCTGCCGGTCGTCGGCACCAAGGAGGCCATTGCCTGGCTGCCTACCCTGCTGGGCATGCGCGGCCAGACCGTCGCGTTCCCCTCGGTGGCGTACCCGACCTATGAGGTCGGCGTGCTGCTGGCGGGTGCTAAGCCCCTGCGCGCGGATGCGGACTTCGAGGACGCCTCCCTGGTTTTCATCAACTCGCCGTCGAACCCGACGGGCGAGGTGCTAGGCGTCGAGAAGCTGCGCAGCATCGTGGCGTGGGCGCGCGAGCACGGCGCCATCGTGGCTTCCGACGAGTGCTACATGGGCCTGGGCTGGGACGACGAGAACCCGCCGGTCTCCATCCTGGACCCGCGCGTGACCGACGGCGACAATACCGGGCTCATCGCCATGCACTCGCTGTCCAAGTCGGCGAACATGGCTTCCTATCGCGCCGGTTTCTTCGCCGGCGATAACGAGCTCATCGCGGAGCTGTTGGAGCTGCGCAAGCACGCCGGGCTCATCGTCCCCGGGCCGATTCAGGCGGCCATGGTGGCGGCATTGGAGGACGATGCCTCGGAGGCTCTCCAGCGCCAGCGCTACGCTAAACGCCGCGTCCAGCTCATTCGCGCGCTCACGGACAATGGCTTCCGCATCGAGCACTCCGAGGCCGGGCTCTACCTGTGGTGCACCCGCGGGGAGAACTGCCGGGAGACCGTCGACTGGCTGGCGGAGCGCGGCATTCTCGTCGCCCCCGGCGATTTCTACGGCCCCGCCGGCGAGGAGTACGTGCGCATCGGCCTCAACGGTACCGACGAGCGCGTGGCCGCGGCCGTCCAGCGCCTGGCTCAGTAGTGGCGTTTCGCCCGCCGGCGCGCGACGGAATCAGCCCGCGCAAGGTGATGCTCAACGGCATCGTGCCTGCTTCGCCCACCTACGTGGCGGGAGAGGCGGGCGATTCCGCGTTTTCCCCCGGCACTGTCCTCGAGCCCGGAACCGAGCTGCCCGGCCCGACGCTGGCCTGGTACCACCCGCACGTGCCGGCGGAGCAGCCCATTCCCTTCGACTACCGCGTGCTTTACGAGGACTCGGATCTCATCGTCGTCGACAAGCCGCACTTTCTCCCCACCACGTCCAACGGGCGCCTCGTCCGCGAGACCCTGCAGACGCGGCTGCGCGTGGACTTCGGCGAGGAAGACATCGTGCCCTTGCACCGCCTGGACCGGCTGACCGCGGGGCTGGTGTTGTGCTCCCGCAACCCGCACACGCGCCCCGCCTACCAGCGGCTTTTTCAGGACCGCGCGGTGCTCAAGCACTACCGGGCCCGGCTGTCCTCGCCCTTGACCTTCGACGGCACCGTCCGCCTCGGCATGCGGCGTGTGCGCGGTGAGCGCCAGGTCCTCGTGGACCCCACCGCGACGCCGACGGTGACCCGTGTGCACGCTGTGGGCCTGCTTGCCGACGTCTACCCCCTCACCGGTCACACCCACCAAATCCGCGTGGTGCTCAACCATCTGGGCCATCCGATTGTGGGCGATGATACCTACCCCGTCGACCGTGGCCTGGACCTCTACGATTTCTCCACTCCGCTGCAGCTGGAGCACGTCGCGCTGTCCTTGAGGGACCCTTTCACCGGGCGGACCCGCCGATTTTCCCGCTAGGATGCGGCGCGCGTTTTCTTATCGGGATGGGGGAGCGACTAGAATCAATCGGAGTTTTATTCATTACGTGTTAGTTAGAAGGGCTCGTTCATGGCGGATCTGAGCTTCGCTCGCTTTGCCTCGAACCTAGGCCAGTTCATCAAGTTTGGTCTGGTTGGCGGTTCGGGGGCACTGGTCAACATTGCAACCTCTATCGTGGCCGCGAAGTGCGCCCTCAACTGGTGGGGTGCTACGCCGCACGACGCTATGTTCAACCTCTTCGGCACCCAGTTCCACGTCCGGTGGTTCATGCTGCTGTCCACCATTGCCTTCCTTGTGGCCAATACGTGGAACTACCAGCTCAACCGCATGTGGACGTTCAAGTCGGTGACGAAGGTGTCGTGGCTCCGCGGCTTCTTCCCTTTCCTCATCACCGGTTTCGGCGCCTACCTGGTCACTCTTGCTGTGCAGTACCTGCTCATGAACCCGACCTCGCCGCTGCAGCTGCCGCCCCACATCTTCGATGACTCGACCGGCTTCCGCACCATGTACTACTGGGCCAACGCCATCTCCATCGTGGTGGCTACGCCCATCAACTTTGTGCTCAACAAGCTGTGGACCTTCCGCTCGAAGCCTTCGAAGCCGGTCGTGGTGCACGAGACCGAGCCGGCTTAATATCGGCCCTTCGCCCCGCCTCGCCCCGCCTCGCCCCGCACCCGTCGCGCTCCCGCCCCGCACCCTTCGCGCTCACCAGCGTAAGGCTGCGGGGCCTTTTTATCGCGGCGGTGAGCGGGAGGGGAGGCTTGGGCAAGCTCCGGCCCCTTCGCGCTCACGGTGGGGTGAATCGTGGCGTCGGGTGGTCGCAGGGGTGAGCGCGAAGGACAGCCGGCACCCTTGCCGCTCACGGGGGGGATGTTTGGGCGCCGGGTGGTCGCGGCGGTGAGCGCGGAGGGTAGCGGGCACCCTTGCCGCTCACGGGGGCCGTAAAACGGTCGCTCCCGCCGTCCGCGGTGAGCGCGAAGGGCGGGAGGAGGGATGAGAAAGGCTAGTCTTCGAGCTCTGCGTCGAGGCGAGCCTGGTCGCGGCGGTGCTGGTGGCGTCGGATGAATGGGGTGAGGATAAGCACCGCGATGGCGCCGACGGCGGTTCCGGCTAGGTACGCGGCTGGGTTGTGGCCGTCGGCAGGCGCGTAGGCGTGGTAGGCGATGCCAGCAAACATGACGAACATCGGGATGAGGTAGATGGCCATCATGGTCCAATTGCGGCCGACGAGCGGGGTGGCGACGCGCTGGCGCAGCCATACCGTGCCGATGACGTTTCCGACGATGGAGGGGAGCAGAGCGAGGAAGCTCAGCAGGCTGAGTTGGCCGGGGAGGGCCCACGCGAGAATGGCGGCGATGACCAGCTCCGCAAACTGCACCGGGGGTGCGGCGATGGCGCAGGCCTTGTAGAAGGTCTCGCGCTCGTATTCGTCGTGGGCGACGCGTTCGATTTCGTTGAGGGAGTAGTTGGCAATGGCGTTAATCATGTTGTTCAGCTCCAAAAATTTCTTCGACGGACTTTCCTAGTTCGCGGCAAATGTCCAGCGCGAGGTGCACGGACGGCGAATAGTTGCCGCGTTCAATGTTTGCGATTGTTTGGCGGGAGACGCCGGCCCGCTCGGCGAGTTCGGCCTGTGATAGTTCGAGCCAGCGCCGCCACTTGCGGACCATATTGGGATGTTCGGGCACCTTTCCTCCTTTACGGCCTGTCGTGCCTACATGATTAAGTGTAAAGAATACTTGTCACTATGGCAACCTTTACAAGCACACGTGCCACGTCCAATAGGGCTGGGTCACCGATGCAGGCAGCCTGGGCTTGCGCCCTTTGAGCAGCTCGAGCATGGTTTTGATGAGCAGGAGCGCGTCGTCGAGGTGGTAGCGGATGTCGTCGGCTGTAAAGCGCAGAACCGTATAGCCGTGCGCGACCGCCGCGTTCTGCTTTGTGCGGTCCGCCTGGAAGCTCCGGCTGTGCTTGTGGTGCTCCCAACCATCAATCTCCACGACGAGCCGGCCAATCTTGATGTCGAAGTGATAGCCAGCAATGAGTGCATTGTGCTCAGGGACGATGCCGTCGCCACGCAGACTCCGGCTGAGGGTGCGCTCCGGCGGGCTGTCTGTGCCAATCGGCGTCTTGCGGAGTGCCTCCTTCAGCAGCCTTGGAATCCTGCGCATGCGCTGCCGGTCGGCGTCGAGGCGGTCCGGGCCCCGCTTGCCGCGATAGTGCTCTTCCAACAACTGCCCGCAAGCGGTAGCAATCCGCCGAGCCGCCCATAACACCTGCACAACGGGTAAGCCGTTGACCGTGGATGTTGCCGCGAGCCGAGAATGCGTCACGCGGAAATTCTTTCCCTCGAGCGTGCGCGGCCCCTCAGCTTCCAGCGGAAAAGTCAGCTCCCGGCCAAGGTGAATTTCCTGCGCAGTCTTGCCCGTATAGTGAATGCGTCTGAGCCCGTGCGCGAGCGCCCGAGCGACCGCCAGCGGCGAAGTGTCATCGCTATAAATCCCGCGGTGCACACGATGAAGTGCGCCCTCGCGCAGCTTCCGCCTAATCGCTTCCTTGCTCAACCCCATGTCGCGCAGCTCTGCAGTGGTCCATGCCTTCATAAGGCTTCAACGTATGCACTGCTTGGCGACGCGTCGATGCTCTCATCCTCGCCTGTGGATAACTCGGCATCTGGGTCCGGTTTTCGGTGCTTTATGTTGTCGTGTCCGCGATTTGTGCGGTTGTCCGCGCGCCTCTCTTCGCGCCCCGCGACCCCCGCTCCGCACCCTTTTGCGCTCACGGGGACGGGGCGGAATGACTGCGGAGCGCTCGCGGTGAGCGCGAAGGGTGGAGGGCGGAGGGGAAGGCGACGGAGCGAGGGGCGGAGGGGGTTGCGGCCGTAGCGCTGATGGGCTTTGCGCCCTTTGCGCTCACCGAGGGCTGCTTTCCGACGCCATGCCAGTCGCCGGTGAGCGCGAAGGGCGAGGGGGCGGAGAGGAAGGCGAGGGGCGAGGCGTGAAGGGCGCGGGCGAAGGGCGGGGAGGAGTGGAGCGGGTCGGGGTGCAGCGGGGTGGAGCGGGACGGAGCTAGGCGCTCGGCAGCGGCAGGCGCGCCGTGGGGGCGATGCCGCGCAGCTTGGCGTTGATGACCCCGGCGACGGCTAGCACGACGAACATGGCGGCGGCGGAGTAGAGCTGGAGGCGGGCGGAGGCGTCGGTAAGCATGAGCACCGCGATGGCCGCAAACAGTGCCAGGGCGAACCACGTGAGGTAGGGGAAGGCCCACATGCGCACCGGCAGCGGGTGGATGGCCTCCAGCTGGCGGCGCAGGCGCAACTGGCTTACGGCGATGAAGACCCACACGATGAGCAGGGACGCGCCGGCGGCGTTGAGCATGAAGGACAACAGCCAGCCGGTGTCGGCGTAGTTGAGCACGACCATAACCACGGACAAGGCGACGGACAGGGCGATAGCGGGGGTGGGCACGCCGCGGCTGTCGGTGGCAGCAAAGAGCTTCGGTGCCTCGCCGCGGGAGGCCAGCGAGTGCATCATGCGGGAGGAGGCGTAGATCTGCGCGTTGAAGGCAGACAGGAGTGCCAGCACGATGACGACCTCCATGATGGCGGCAGCGCCCGGGATGCCGGCGCGCTCGAGCACCATGGTGAAAGGCGACTCGGCGGCGGACTGCGCGGAGCCGAGCGACGAGTAGGGCAAGAGGAACGTGATGACGAGCACGGAGCCCAGGTAGAACACCGAAATGCGCGTAATCGTGGTGCGCACGGCATTGACCAGGGACTTTTCCGGATCCTCGGATTCGGCAGCGGCGATGGCCACGACCTCGATGCCGCCGAAGGCGAAGGCCACGGCGAGCAAGCCGGCCGCCACGCCGCCGAAGCCGTTGGGCATGAAGCCATCCTCGAGGAAGACCGAGGTGCCGATGAAGGAATGGCCGGGCAGGAGACCGAAAATGAGCAGCGCGCCGATGATGAGGAAGGCGACGATGACCGCGACCTTGATGAAGGCGAACCAGTACTCGAACTCGCCGAACATGCGCACGCGCAGCAAGTTGATGGCGCCGAAGAGGGCGACGCAGACGGCGGCGGGGATCCAGGGCGGGCAGTCAAACCAGGCGCCGATGAAGCCGGCGGCACCGGTGATTTCTGCGCCGAGGACCGCGACGGTGGCCAGCCAATAAATCCAGCCCTGGGTGAAACCTGCCCAGCGGCCGATGCCGTGCTCCGCGTACTCGGAAAAAGAGCCGGAGGCGGGGATGACCGTGCCCATTTCGCCGAGCATCTGCATGACGAGGATGGCCAGGAAGCCCGCGATGACGTAGGCCAGCAGCACGGCGGGGCCGGCGGCGGAGATGCCCACGCCGGTACCGAGGAACAAGCCCGCGCCAATGGTGGAGCCCAGCCCCATCATGGTGAGGTGGCGGACCTTGAGGCCGCTACTGAGCGAGCGAGTCGAGGAATCGTTTTGAGCAGTCACCTTTAGCATTCTAGGCAGCGGCGGGCCCGGGTACACACAAAGGCCCCCGCGGGCGGATACCCACGGAGGCCTCAGGAGCGCTAGTTCTTAGTTCTTGTGCAGGTCCTCGTTGAGAGCCACAGCATCGGACTTCCAGTCCACGGCCTCTACGGCGCCGGAGACTGAGTTGCGGCGCAGCAGCACGCCGGAGACGCCGGAGAGCTGGGAGCCCTTGATAGTGTCGCCCTCGGCAACCTCGAGCGCCTGGGCAATCTTGCCGTGGACGGCGATCTTGGTGCCGGCGGTGACGTAGAGGCCGGCTTCGACCACGGCGTCGTCGCCAAGCGAAATGCCAATGCCGGAGTTGGCGCCGAGCAGGCAGCGCTCACCGATGGAGATGACCTCCTTGCCACCGCCGGACAAGGTGCCCATGATGGACGCGCCGCCGCCGATATCGGAGCCGTCGCCCACGACGACGCCCGCGGAGATACGGCCTTCGACCATGGAGGCGCCGAGGGTGCCGGCGTTGAAGTTGACGAAGCCTTCGTGCATGACGGTGGTGCCCTCTGCCAGGTGGGCGCCCAGGCGCACGCGGTCGGCATCACCGATGCGCACGCCGGACGGAACCACGTAGTCCACCATGCGCGGGAACTTGTCCACGGAGTAGACCACAACCGGGCCGCGGGAGGCGAGACGGCCGCGCACCATCTGGAAGTCGG
The DNA here is from genome assembly GCF_046717785.1 of Corynebacterium tardum. Lineage (NCBI taxonomy): Bacteria > Bacillati > Actinomycetota > Actinomycetes > Mycobacteriales > Corynebacteriaceae > Corynebacterium > Corynebacterium tardum. Next base: position 1,077,037 of record NZ_CP177104.1, read on the forward strand.
AGACGGCGCACGGGCCGTAATTGGTCCACACCACGTTGGCCAGCTTGCCAAAGATGCCGTCCACGTTCAGGCCATGCGGCTTGACCGCGCGGTGGGAGAGGAGGTGGAGGCGCAGGTAGGCGTCGTAAGTATCGGCCGGGGCCTCGTCGAGGTCCTTGATGGAAGTCTCCACCGCGATGCGGGCCACCCCGCGCTCATCGTCCGGGCCGACTAGTGCGGCGAACTGCTGCGGGGTCTCCTCCAGGCGCTCGGTGCCACTGGTTTCTACTGGGGTATCGGTGTGAACAGCGGGAAACCACACGTCCAAGACGGTGCCGTCGTGGGTAATGGTTGCCAGGCCGCGTGCGGATGCAGAAGTCATAGGGACACACCCTAGCAGCTACTGGGAGTCCGCGCGCTGTCGCGTACCTGGTAGCACGAAGAAGGCCACGATAAGGCCTACCGTGAGAATGAGCACAGCGATGACCTGGTTGCGGGCAGAAGGATCGAAGAGCATGAGCACCGTCAGGCCCACCAGGGCGAGCGCGCACAGCCACGGCAGCCACGGGTATCCGAACATCCGCAGGCTGGTGAGCTCGCCGTTGGCCTTGAGCTGCGGGTGCAGCTTGAGGTAGGAAGCCACGATGAAGAACCAGATGACCAGCAGGCAGCCGCCCACCGCGTTGAAGAGGAAGGCCAGTAGTCCCGGCGGGTTCCAGTACTGCAGGATCACGGACGCGAAGGCGAAGACGATGGACAGCAGCACCGCGAAGACGGGGGAGCCGGAGGTGTTGGTCTTGAGGAAGACGTGGTGCGCGCTGTGGTCCTTGGCCATGTCGAAGACTAGGCGCGAGGTGGCGTAGATCTGCGCGTTAAACGCGGAGAGCAGGGCCAAGGCGATAATCGCCTCCATGAATCCCGCGGCGAAGGGGATCTGGGCAGCGGAGAGAACCAGGGTGAAGGGGGAGTCGGCGGCAACGTCGGCGTCCTGGATGGAGCTAAACGGCAGCGCCATGGTGATGACCACGATGGAGCCGATGTAGAAAATCATGATGCGCACGATGCTGGCGCGCACGGCGGTGGCCACGTTGTGGGCGGGGTCTTCGGATTCGGCGGCGGCGATGGTCACTAGCTCAATGCCGCCGAAGGCGAAGGCCACGGCGAGGAGTCCGGCGGCGAAGCCGGGGCCGCCGTTGGGAAGGAAGTTTTCGGTGAAGTTTGTTCCGGCCTGGGAGAGATCCATACCGGGCAGGATGCCCAGCGCCATGAGCGCGCCGACCACGAGGAAGGCCACGATGGTGGCGACCTTGATGATGGCGAACCAGAATTCGAATTCGCCGAAGCCACCCACGGCGGCGAAGTTGACCACCGCGAAGAAGACCACGGCAATAAGGGCCGGTATCCACGGATCGATGCCGAACCAGCTGGAGATAATGGCGGCGGCGCCGGTGATTTCGGCACCCATGACCATGACCAGCATGAACCAGCAGATCCAGCCCAAGGTGAACCGCGCCCACGGCCCGAAGGCCTGGCCCGCGTAGGTGGAGAAGGCGCCCAGGGAGGGCCGCGCGGCGGCCATTTCTCCCAGCATCCACATCACCAGCGCAATAAGTGCGCCGGCCACGGAGTAGGACAGCAGCACGGAGGTGCCGGAGATCTGGATTCCGAGGCCGACTCCCAGAAAGAGGCCCGCGCCCACCGCGGAGCCGAGGCCCATCATGGTGAGGTGTCTAGATTTCAACTGTGCGGCCATGGGGAGATCACCTTCGGTAACAAATAAGTATTTAACAGTGGTTTTAAGTAGATAGGTGTACTTTACGCAATGCGGCCTCGCACCGGGGGCGCTAGCATGGCGGGTTGTGACTTTAGATCTTTTTGCCGACCCTATTGAGCTCACCAAGGCGCTCGTGGATATTCCCAGCCCCTCGCACCACGAGGAGGCGATTGCGGACGCCGTCGAGAAGGCCCTGCGTGGCCTGGACCAAGACATGGTGGAGGTGGAGCGCTTCGGCAACACCGTGTGCGCCCGCACCAACAGGGGGCTGGGGTCCCGCGTGGTGCTGGCTGGCCACATCGACACCGTGCCGCTGGCAGATAACGTGCCGCACTCCATGTCCGAGGACGGGCAGACCATGTACGGCTGCGGCACCGTGGACATGAAGTCCGGCATGGCCGTCTACCTCAATGCCTTCGCGCAGCTCTATGACTCCGCGGAGCTCAAGCACGATCTCACGGTGATTGCCTATGAGGGCGAGGAGGTCGCCACCGAGTTCAACGGCCTGGGTCATCTGCAGGAGCAGCACCCGGAGTGGCTGGAGGGAGATCTCGCCCTGCTAGGTGAGCCCTCCGGGGCCATGATTGAGGCCGGCTGCCAGGGCACGATTCGCCTGCGTGTGACCGCACACGGCACCCGCGCGCACTCGGCCCGCGCCTGGCTGGGCTCCAACGCCGCCCACACCTTGGCGCCGGTGATGCTGAACGTGGCGAACTACCAGCCGCGCGACGTGGAGATTGACGGCTGCACGTACAAGGAGGGGATGAACATCGTCCATCTCGAAGCCGGCGTGGCCACCAACACCCTCCCGGACGAGGCCTGGATGTTCGTCAACTTCCGTTTCGCCCCGGATCGCACGGCGGAGGAGGCCCTGGCGCACATGAAGGAGGTCATCGGCGAGCACGCTAATGTCAGCATCGAGATCGATGACATTGCCAGCGCCGCCAAGCCCGGCCTGGGGCAGCCGGCGGCGCAGGCGCTTGTCGACGCCGTCGGGGGCAACGTCCGCGCCAAGTACGGCTGGACCGACGTCGCTCGCTTCTCTGAGATGGGAACCCCGGCCGTCAACTTCGGCGCCGGCGACCCGGGTTTTGCCCACAAGAAGGACGAGCAGGTCCCCGTCGCCCAGATCACCGAAGTTTCGCACGCTCTCTTGACCTACCTGAAGGGATAAACACCATGACGCCTGAGCAAATCCGCACCCTGCGCGGCCCCCTCCTGGTTCGCACCGCCGGCGAGCAGTCCTCCACCTTTGACCAGCGCCTCCTGCAGTCCGGCGCGGACCACGAGTGGCAGCACGCCGACCCGTGGCGCGTCCTGCGCATCCAGGGCGAGTTCGTCGACGGTTTTGATGCCTTGGCTAAGCTGCCGAAGGCCGTCACCGTCTTTGGCTCCGCGCGCTCGAAGGAGGGTGACCCGAACTACGAGCTGGGCGTGGCCATGGGGCGCCGCCTAGCGGAGGCCCAGTACGCCGTCATCACCGGCGGCGGCCCCGGCATCATGGAGGCCGCCAACCGCGGCGCGCACGAGGCCGGCGGGCTCTCCGTGGGCCTGGGCATTGAGCTGCCGCACGAGCAGGGGCTCAACCCCTACGTGGACTTGGGCCTGAACTTCCGCTACTTCTTTGCGCGCAAGACCATGTTCCTCAAGTACTCCCAGGCCTTCATCTGCCTGCCGGGCGGCATGGGCACCATGGATGAGTTCTTCGAGGTCATGTGCATGGTCCAGACCGGCAAGGTGACCAACTATCCCATCGTGCTCATGGGGCGCGACTACTGGTCCGGCCTGGTGGAGTGGATGAAGAGCACCCTGGCGGAAGGCGGCTTCATCAGCGAAGACGACCTCGATCTCTTCCTCATCACCGACGATCCGGACGAGGCACTGGCCCACATCCTGGCCTCCCACAAGGTCATGTCGGACAAGCGCCTGCGCGAGGAAGCGGCCAAGTGAGCCCCGACCGCGGCCTTGCCCAGGTCATGGCGATTGTCAACCGCACACCGGACTCCTTCTACGACAAGGGGGCAACCTTCGAGCTGGACCCCGCAGTCCAGCGAGGGGAGCAGGCGCTTGCCGACGGCGCCTCGATCATCGACATCGGCGGTGTCAAGGCCGGTCCAGGCGAACACGTGGACGCAGCAGAGGAAATCGATCGCGTCGTCCCGACCATCGCGGAGCTGCACCGCCGCCACCCGGAGGCGCTGATTTCCGTGGACACGTGGCGCGCACCGGTGGCGGAGGCGGCCATTGCTGCCGGCGCCGGCCTGGTCAACGACACGTGGGCCGGCTGGGACCCGGAGCTCATCGAGGTCGCCGGCGACAAACAGGTGGGCTACGTGTGCTCGCATACCGGCGGGGTAGTCCCGCGCACCCGCCCGCACCGCGTGCACTTCGACGACGTGGTGGCGGACGTCATCGCGGAGACCACGCGGCTAGCGGAGCGCGCGGCCGGGCTCGGGTGCCCGGAAGAGCTGACCTTCATCGACCCCACCCACGACTTTGGCAAGAACACCTTCCACGGCCTGGAGCTGCTGCGGCGCGTCGACGAGCTCGTAGCCACCGGTTGGCCGGTGCTCATGGCGCTATCGAACAAGGACTTCGTGGGTGAGACGGTAGATAGGGACGTCGCCCAGCGCGTGCCCGGCACCCTGGCCGCCACTGCCTGGTCGGCCGCGCGCGGCGTGGCCGCCTTCCGCGTGCACGAGGTGGGGCCGACCCTCGACGTCATCCGCATGACCGCCGCCATCCAGGGCGAGATGGTTCCGCTGGCGACCACCCGCGGGCTGGCATGAGCGTTTCCGTCATTATCCCGGCACTGAATGAGGAAGCCACCGTCGCGCACGTGGTGCGCGCTTGCCTGGCGGACGGGCCCGATGAGGTGTTGGTGATCGATGCCGACTCGGAGGATGCTACCGCCGCCGAGGCCGCTGCCGCCGGCGCCACCGTGCGCAACTGGCGCGACATCCTGGAAGAGACTCCGCGCCCGGGCAAGGGCGAGTCACTCTGGCGTGGGGTCGCCGCCGCCACGAGCGACATCGTGGTCTTCGTGGACGCCGACCTCGAATCCGCCGCCCCGGGGATGGTTACCGCGCTTACGGAGCCCTTCGTGGATCCGCACGTGCAGCTGGTCAAGGCGCGCTACCGGCGCAGCTTCCAGGGTCGGCCCACCGGCGGCGGGCGCGTCACGGAGCTCACGGCCAAGCCGCTGCTGCGGCAGTTCTACCCGGAGCTCGGCCACATTGACCAGCCGCTGGGCGGGGAGTACGCGCTGCGGCGCGACACCGCGCGGCAGCTGCCCTTCGTCGACGGTTACGGGGTGGAGGCGGGGCTGCTCATAGACGTCGCCCAGCGCCACGGCGCACACGCCATCGCCGAGGTGGACCTGGGCACGCGTACCCACCGCAACCGCCCGCTGGTCGAACTTGCGCCGATGGCGGAGGTAGTGGCCGGCACCATCCTGTCGCGCGCCGGGGTGATTGGACCGGTGGCGCAGCGCCCGCCGCTGATGGGTAGGATTTAGCGCATGATGTCCTGGATTTTGCTCATCGTGGTCCTGCTCGCCCTCATTGTCATCGGCACGTGGGTCTCTGCGGTGATCTTTGGCCGTGGCACCGTGATGGAGACGCCGGACGCGGCCACCGACGTTACGGAAGGCAACCTCCGCGCGCTCTATTCTGGTTCCTTCGACGATCTGCGTTTTGACGTCGCCCCGCGCGGATACCGCCAGGATCAGGTAGACGAGCTGCTCGCAGCGGTGGAGACCCTCCTCAAGTCGCACCCGGAGTTGCTCACGGAGCAGACGCCGCAGCGAAGCGTGCCGGTTGGCGGCGAAAAGACGGTAGACTGGGCGGAAGAACAAAAATAGTCGAAGGAGACTCACTATGGCAGCGATGAAGCCCCGTACTACCGGTGGAGAGATGGAAGCAGTTGAGGAGTCCCGCAAAATTGTGATGCGCATCCCTTCCGACGGGGGTGGGCGCATCGTCATCGAGCTGAGCAAAGAGGAAGCAGCGCAGCTCGGTTCCCTCCTCGTGGAGGTTTCTAGCTAGTCTAGGTACATGCTTTCTCATATCGTCGACATTCTGGCCGATCCCGCCGATGGCAGCGCGCTGACAGGCGCCGATGACTTTGCTCGCCTCGTGTCGGAGACCGGCCACTCTTATGACGTGGCCAAGCAGGGCTACGTCACCCTTGCCGCCAGCGCTGGCCTCAAGCACCAGGGCGATGACGCCGCCATGGTGACCGCGCGCGAGACCTACCTGTCCATGGGGCATTTTGCGCCCTTCGTGGAGGCGGTGACCGGGGCGGTGCAGGATTCACTCGACGCAGCGCATCTCGACGATTCCGTGGCCCCCGCCCTCCTCGAGGTCGGCGCGGGCACGGGCTACTACCTGGCCCACACACTCGATTCGATTGCGGGCGCGCGCGGCGTGGGCCTCGATATTTCCACCCACGCGGCCAAGCACCTGGCTAAGTGCCACTCGCGCGTGGGCGCAGTGGTGGCGGACGTGTGGGAACGTCTGCCCATCCGGGATACATCGGTGCACGCGATTTCCGTGGTGTTCGCGCCGCGCAACCCGGCGGAATTCCAGCGCATCCTCGCCCCCGGTGGGGAAGTGATTGTGCTAACGCCACAGGCAGGCCACCTGGATGAGCTGCGCGAGCCGCTGGGAATCTTGGGCGTCGAGGCCGGCAAGGTTGACCGCATGTATGCCCAGGCGGAGGGGTACCTGGAGCAGGCGGCCGACCCGGTGGATATTTCCTTCCCCATCGAGCTGGACAAGCAGTCTATCGCCGCCCAGGTGGGGATGAGCCCGTCCGCGCGCCACATCAGCGCCGCGGAACTGGAGGAGCGCATGGCGGCCCTGCCGCAGACGCTGACCGTCACGGCCCGCGCCCGCCTGGACCGCCTGCGCGCGGTCTAGAATCGAGCGCCGGATCTAGCGGCGCGAGCCGGAGCGAGTCCAGGACTGCTCAATGACCGCCTCACCGGTGGCCTCCACCTCGATGGCGGAGCAGCCGCCGTCGAAGTAGACGCGGGAGCTCATGGCCACGAGTCCGCCGTCGACGAATACCTCCACCGTGGCGCCGTCCTGGATGATGGTGAGGGTGTCCGAGTCGCCTTCGGCGAGCTCGGCGACCGCCGGAGCCGAATCCTTGAAGTAGTGGTCGAAGGCCTTCGACATGGAGCGGTCCAGGCTGATCTGAGAACCCGAGTGGCAGATAACTGTGGCGGGATCGCCGGCGCCATCGCGCAAAGTTACGGTGACGCCGGAGCCCTCCGGCACCTCCAGCACGCCGGTCCACGATTGGGCGCGGTCCGATAGTTTCACTGCATCCGGCAGGCCGATGGCCGGAGTCTGATACAGCACGCCGCCCTGCAGCGTGACGGAGCGCGGCAGCGACAGGCTGTTGGCCCAGCCCTCTGCCTCCCACGTGGGGTGCTTCGTGGCGTCGTCGCCGCGGCCGTTGCCGTTGAGCAGGCCCAGGATGACGGCACGGTCGTAGCGGTGCTCCTGGTCAATGGTGCCCGTGGTGGTGTTGGTGTTGCGCGGCCGGGAAAAGTCGTGGCCAAAGTCCACGAGCTGGAAGCCAGTGGACACGGTGAACTCGGTGCCGTCGAGGCGGCCGACGATGTAGCCCGAGACGTCGCGCCCGGCGCGCTCGAGGGTGACAAAGAGGACATCGTAAATCTCGCCGTCAACCTCATCGCGCAGGCGCACCAAGCGCGGGGAGACCACCGGCGGGATGGCGGAGGTGGCCGGCACCTCACCCTCGTCGAAGCCCGGATCGCCCTTAAATGTCAGGGGGCCGAGGAGGTTCCAGGAAGAGCCGTTGGGGCTGTCCAAAATTACCGGAACCGGGGCGTCGGAGTGGCCGGTCAGTGCCAGCATGATCCAGCCCTCGTGGCCCTCCTCGCGGTCGCCCTCGGCCCAATCCGGTACCACCGACGGCGAGCGGAAGCGGTCGAAGCTGGTGCGGGCGCCGACGGCCTCACCGAAGCGGACGACGTTGGGATCGAGCGCAGAGTCATCGTCGGAGACCTCGCACTCGTCGCGGAAGTCGGTGTAGCGAGCCAGGCGCACCGAGGTTCCCACCGAGGTCACCGAGGTGAAGTACAGGTGGAGGGCGTCGGGGCCCTCAGCCACCGAACCGGCGCGCAGGGACAGCTCGCCGCCGACGGGGGCAAGGACATCATCGCAGTCGAGCCACGCGTACGGGGTTTCCGCGGAATAGGTGTGGCCCCAGCGCGCAGGCTGGCCGGCGTTCGGGCGGTACTGGTGGAACAGGTGCCACGTATCGCCATCGCGCACGATGCCCGCGGGGGCATCGAGGATTCCGGAATCTGGTACGAAGTGAAGTTCTGGGCGGTGTTGAGTCACGGCAGTCCTTCCTACATCAACGAGCGGTAAATGTCCACGGTCTGCTGCGCGATGGTGGCCCAGGAGAAGTCCTGGATGGCGCGCTCACGACCGGCAGCGCCGAAGCGCTGAGCTAGGCTTTTGTCCGCTGCGACGCGGTTGACGGCGGCCGCGATATCCTTTTCAAAGCTCGCCTCATCCGCGGCGTCATAAGGGACCAAAAGACCAGTCTCGCCGTCGACGACGACCTCCGGGATGCCGCCCACGTTGGAGGCCACCACGGCCGTGCCGCACGCCATGGCTTCCAGGTTGACGATGCCGAGGGGCTCGTAGATGGAGGGGCAGACAAACACGTCGGCACCGGAGTACACCTGCTTGATCTCCTCCCGGGAGAGCATGTCCTTGACCCAAAAGACGCCCTCGCGCTGCGCACGGAGCTTATCGACGAGTTCCTCCGTCTCAGCCGCGATCTCCGGCGTATCGGGCGCGCCGGCGCACAGCACAAGCTGGACATCCTCGTCGAAATCCTGCGCCGCCTTGAGGAGGTGCTTAACGCCCTTCTGGCGGGTGATGCGCCCGACGAACGCGGCGACGGGGCGCTGCCGGTCCACGCCCAGGCGGTCCAACACCGCGGACTCACCCGGCTGCCAGGTCTTGGTGTCAATGCCGTTGAGCACCACGTGGACCTTGTCGGCTTCAATGCGCGGGTAGGCCTCCAGGATGGACTCCTTCATGCCGGCGGAGACCGCGATGACCGCGTCGGCGTACTCCATGGCGTTCTTCTCCGACCAAGAGGAGATGTCGTATCCTCCGCCGAGCTGCTCGCGCTTCCACGGGCGGTGTGGCTCGAGGGAGTGGGCGGTGACTACGTGCGGGATGCCGTAGAGGCGCCCGGCCAAGTGACCGCCGAGGCCGGTGTACCAGGTGTGGGAGTGGGCGACGTCAATATCGGAGGCCGCGTTGGCCATCCGCAGTCCGGTGGAAAGCGTCTTGATGGCCCCGTTGGCCTCCGCCAGCTCCGGATCGACGCCGTGGACGAAGACGTCCTGTTCTTCGCGCGGGGACCCCATGCAGTGAACGGATACGTCAATAATCTCGCGCATGAAGCGGGTCAGCTCCGCCACGTGCACGCCCGCCCCGCCGTAGATTTCCGGCGGGTACTCCTTTGAAAAAATTCCGGCTCTCATACCTGCCCAGAATACGGATCTTCGCCCCCGCGTGCAGGAGTCACGGAGAAGGATTCGCAGTGGGATCCACGGGGCGGCCACAGATCCGTGCGGTCCCTCTCGTCATCCCCCCGGAAGTGGGGCGGACGTGGAGGTAGTGGGGGTAAAAGCGTGCATATTTCTCCTGCGAAATGTGGAAAATGTCTATAGGTTGGAAGGCGTGAGAAGCCTTCCAAATGTCCTTGCCATTGTCCTCGCCGGCGGTGAGGGAAAGCGCCTGTTCCCGCTAACGGAGGACCGCGCCAAACCCGCCGTCCCGTTTGGCGGTTCCTACCGCCTGATTGACTTCGTGTTGTCCAACCTCGTCAATGCCGGGTTCCTCAAGATTGCAGTCTTGACTCAGTACAAGTCGCACTCCCTGGACCGCCATATTTCCCAGGCCTGGAACCTGTCGGGGCCCACGCCGCAGTACATCGCTTCCGTGCCCGCCCAGCAGCGCCGCGGCAAGCGCTGGTACAACGGCTCCGCGGATGCGATTGTGCAGTCCCTGAACCTTATCTACGACGAGCGCCCTGATTACGTCATCGTTTTCGGCGCGGACCACGTCTACCGCATGGACCCGGCGCAGATGGTGGAAGAGCACATTGCCACCGGCCTGGAGTGCTCCGTGGCGGGCATTCGTGTTCCGCGCTCGGAGGCCACGGCCTTCGGTTGCATCCAGGCAGATGGCATGGGCACGATTACTGAGTTCGTGGAGAAGCCCGCGGACCCGCCGGCGACGCCGGATGATCCGAACATGTCCTACGCCTCCATGGGCAACTACGTCTTCACTGCGGACGCTCTCATTGAGGCCCTGCTGCAGGATGAGAAGAACGAGGACTCCGCGCACGATATGGGCGGGGACATCATCCCGTACTTTGTGAACCGTGGTCAGGCGCATGTCTACGACTTCATGGCGAACCAGGTTCCGGGCTCCACCGACCGTGACCACGGTTACTGGCGTGACGTGGGCACCATCGACTCGTTCTACGAGGCACACATGGACATGATTTCGGTGCACCCGATCTTCAACCTGTACAACCGCGCGTGGCCCATCCATTCCACGGATGATTCCAACTTCCCGCCGGCGAAGTTCGTGCAGAACGGCATCGCGCAGTCCTCGATGGTGGCGCCGGGCTGCATCGTCTCCGGCGGCACGGTGCGCAACTCCGTGCTGTCCTCGGACGTGCACGTGGCCGACGGCGCGACGGTCGAAGGCTCTGTCATCCTCCCCGGCGTGCGCATCGGCCGCGGCGCGGTGGTGCGCCGCGCCATCATTGATAAGAACGTGGTGGTCAGCGATGGCGCCATCATTGGTGTGGACCGCGAGCGCGATGAGCAGCGCTTCAAGGTCTCCGATGGCGGCGTGGTCGTCGTGGGCAAGAACCAAACGGTCTAGCTCAACGCAGACAGAAAGCGGGGTTGCTGAGCGCAGCCCCGCTTGTGCGTTTGTGCCTACAGCTTCGTGATGAGGGTGAGACCTGCGCCGTAGGGCAGGCGGGTGACGGCTGCGCCGTCGAGGGTGCGGGCCGCCTCGTCGGCCTCGCGGGCGGCGGCGGTGTCGCGGTCGGTGCGGGAGGAGTCGGCCACTGTGCCGTCGAGAAGCGAGTTCGCTACCACCAGCGTGCCGTGCTGGTGCAGCAGTGGCCACGCCGCCTTGATGAGCGCCGGCATATCGAGCGCCGGGACCTCGGCGTAGATGACCTGGTAGGAATCATTGGCCAGGCGGCCCATGATATCGAGCGGGCGCGAGGGCAGGAAGCGTCCGCGGCTGGCGGGGTAGCCGGCGTCCCGGAAGGCCTGCTTGGCGCTTGCCTGGTGCTCTGCCTCCGGGTCGATGCAGGTAAGAATTCCGTTGTCCGGCATGCCGGCCAGCAGGTACAGGCCCACGACGGAGGCCGCCGGGGTGATCGCCACCGCTTGGGGGCGCTCGGTGGTACCGGCGGAGATCGCTGCGAGGGTGCTCAGCAGCTGGCCGGTGGCCTCGTCCGGTACCGGCAATCCGTACTCCTCAGCGTGGGCGCGCGCACCGGCGAGAGCCTCAGAGACCTCGCTGGTGGATTCGATGTAGGTTCGCAGTGCTTCATATGCCGTAGTAGTCACAAACCACGACTTTACTAGACCCGTACAGCGCGGCCGCGGCGTTGCCCACAATCGACGGGAAATACGTGAGAGATGTGGCGCGTGAAGCGCGTGAAAGGGGAGGGATGGATTCACAGGGCGTTCACAGCACCGTGGCTGGAGATCCGGCAGGGACTATAGAATGATGTACTTCATGACCAAGAAGCAGCGTGACGTTGAGACCGCCCTTAACTCCACCTCTGATGAGGAGCTGACGGGCACCGCCGCGTTTGATGCTGGTGAGTCCGCAATGCCGTCGTGGGGCGAGCTCGTGGCCGAGCACGCCGACGGTGTCTACCGCCTGGCCTACCGCCTCTCCGGTAACCAGCACGATGCTGAGGACCTCACCCAAGAAACCTTTATGCGCGTCTTCCGCTCGCTGCACAAGTACCAGGCGGGAACCTTTGAGGGCTGGCTGCACCGCATCACCACGAACCTGTTTCTGGATATGGTGCGCCACCGCTCCAAGATCCGCATGGAGGCGCTGCCGGAGGACTATGAGCGCGTGCCCGGCACGGACATGACCCCGGAGCAGGCCTACTCCGTGGCCAACCTGGACCCAGCACTACAGACCGCCCTGGATAGCCTGGCCCCGGACTTCCGTGTCGCCGTGGTGCTGTGTGACGTGGTGGGTATGAGCTACGACGAAATCGCAGAAACCCTCGGCGTGAAGATGGGTACCGTGCGCTCCCGTATCCACCGCGGCCGTTCTCAGCTGCGCGCTGCCTTGGAAAAGGAAGCGCAGACCAACGCGGACGCCCGCATTCTGCTCCGCACGCGCTAAACTGGCGCGACAGTGCTAGGGCACGCGCTCTTGGAAGCGGAGCTGTGGCGCCCGGCTACAGCGAAAGGCAGGTCAGAATAGTGGAGGTGTAGGACCAGTGGAGTCATCGCACGACAAGGACCGCGCGCAGTCTCTCACTATGCCGGGGATCTTTAACGCCGCCCAAGCCAAGGTGCGCGATAAAGCTAAGGCACGCGCACGACGCGCTGACATCATCGGCCACTTGGGCCCGGAGGCGGTGGTTGCGTTTGTGGACGGGGAGATGCCCGCCAAGTCCGCGCACCGCGTGCGCATCCACCTTGTGCACTGCCCGGAATGCCGTGCCGAAATTCACCAGCAGCGCAACGCGTCCGAATGGGTACGCGAGTGCAGCGTGGAATCCCACGTCAAGGCGCCGGACTCGCTGATGGCCAAGCTGGCCGGCATCGCGCGGGAAGGCGCCGGTCCGGGGCCCGATGCCGCCACGCCAGCGCACCAGCCGCGCCAAGATTTCCTAGACAAGGTGGAGATGGTCGTGCGCGCCATCAAACACAATCAACGCGGCTAACCCGCGCGAGCACGCAATGAACCAAGAGCAGATAAGATAGGTCCGTGTTTTCTTCAATCGGTTGGGTTGAGATCATCGTGGTGGTGCTTCTTGGCCTTGTCATCATTGGCCCGGAGCGCCTGCCCGGCGTGATCATGGACGTGCGCGCCGCTATCTACGCCGCGCGCAAGGCTATCAACAACGCCAAAGCCGAGTTGAACGGGGAACTGGGTGGCTTGGGCTCCGAGTTCGATGATCTGCGGGTGCCGCTGTCCCAGGCGGCGCAGTGGACGCGGCTGGGCCCGCGCGGGGTGATTACGAAGGCGCTTTTCGACGGCGACGATTCCGCCTGGGACGACTTCAACCCGAAGAAGATGGCAGAGGACATCAAGTCCAGCACCGCGCCGGTCGAGCCGCAGGGCACGCCCGCGGACAAGCAGGGGCAGAACCCTCAACAGTCACCGCAAGCCCGGCAAGCTCAGCAGGCTCAGTCCCCGCAGCGGCCCACCTTTGACTACTCGCAGGTGTACGCCGAGCAGCCGGCGGCCAAACAGGAGCAGCCGGCACAGCCTGAGCCAGTAAAACCAGAAACGCCCCCTCGCGGTGGCACTGGTTCCACCGGCGGGGGCTTTTCGTGGGGAGACGTGACCTAGCGGCTAGCCCTTGCGGGTCACACCCAGGCCCAACTTCTTGCCCACCAGGGAATCGGAGCGCACGGCAATCGTGTCGGCCACGGCGTTGATGGCCTGCGACGCGGGGGAGCTGGGGTTCTTGAGCACGGTCGGGGTGCCTTCATCGCCGGAGGAGCGCACCTCTGGGTCCAGCGGGACGGACGCGAGCAGCGGGACGTCGTGGCCCAACAGGACGCTGAGGCGCTGGGCGACGACCTCACCGCCGCCCGAGCCGAAGACATCCATGGTGGAGCCATCCGGCATGACCATCGCACCCATGTTCTCAATCACGCCGGCGACGCGCTGGCGCGTCTGCTGGGAGATGGAACCGGCGCGCTCGGCCACCTCCGCGGCAGCGGCCTGCGGGGTGGTCACAATGAGCAGCTCGGCGTTGGGGATGAGCTGGGCCACGGACAGGGCGATATCGCCGGTGCCGGGCGGCAGATCGAGCAGCAGCACGTCGAGGTCTCCCCAGAAGACGTCCGCGAGGAATTGCTGCAGCGCGCGGTGGAGCATGGGCCCGCGCCAGACCACCGGGGCGTTGCCCTCCACGAACTGGCCGATGGAAATGTGTTTGATGCCGTGAGAGATTGGGGGAAGCAGCATTTCGTCGTCAAGCACTGTGGGGCCCGCCGTCGAGCCGAGCAGACTGGGGACGGAGTGGCCGTAAATGTCGGCGTCGACAATGCCGACCTTGAGACCCTTTTGCACCAGCGCGGCGGCTAGGTTGACCGTCATCGAGCTCTTGCCCACCCCGCCCTTGCCGGACGCCACGGCGAAGACGCGGGTGGTGGATTCCGGCTTGGCAAAGGGGATTTCCGGCTCCGCCTGCCCGCCGCGCAACTTCTGCTTAAGCTCGCGGCGCTGCTCGTCGCTCATGGGCGTCATGGAGATGGAAATGGCGCCTACCCCGTCGAGCTCCTCCACCGCCGCGCGGGTATTGGACTCAATGGTGCTCTTCATGGGGCAGCCCGCAATGGTGAGGTAGAGCTCGATGTCCACGTCCGCGCCGTTGACGGTCACGGACTTCACCATGCCAAGCTCAGTAATCGGGCGGCCGATTTCGGGGTCGTCCACGCGCTCGAGCGCGGAACGAATGGCAGATTCAGTAATAGCGCTAGTCATAACCCCACCTATTCTAGTCACCACACAGTGCGCGGGCGACACCGTGCCCCAGCGCTGGGCGTGTAGGATCAGCACGACACAATTAACCTCTTCCCGCGGCACCTCAGTAAGGACGACTTTGCTCACTATGCCACCCACCGTCACCTCGCACCGCACAGTCACCCGCGTTGTCGGAGCGGTGGCCTCGGTGGCCGCTGTGGCGTCGGCACTAGCCCTGAGCTCCTGCACCCACGCCACTCCGCAGCCTCCGCTGGACCCAGCAGCGACGGCTCCCATCACCATCATGATTGACCCGGATTCCTACGAGCAGCGGGTGGTGGCAGAGATCTACCGCCAGACGTTGATGGACTTCGGACGCAACGCCACCGTGGCCCAGGAACCCATGTTGGTGCAGCACGATGACCACCACGATGGGGTCAGCCGCAACGGAAACTTCTTCATCGGCTGCACCGGCGTCTTCCTTAATGCCTTCAATCCCACCGAGGCCCGCGCGGTGTCCAAGGACTACGCCGCCGCTCAGAAGGAAAAGACGGGTAGTGAGGACTTCTTGGCGCGCACTCATATTTCCCTCATGGCCTCGCTTCCGCCGGAGCTGGCTGTGGTGGAGCCTGCTGGGGCAGAGGGGTGCTCCTCCGCCGAGCCGGCGCTGCCGGAAAACTACGTGGTGGTCTACGCCGACGGCCTGTTTGACCGCGAGGAAAAGCTCGAGGTCGCGTCCTTCACCAAGTTCCTCACCGAGCAAGACTTGGAGGAAGTCGTCGAAGAGGTTAAGGAGGCCGATAACTTTGAGACCGCCGTGCGCTCGTGGATGGAGGCCAACCTCATGCAGAATCTCAATGAGGAGGGGGACTCCGATTCTTCTGGTGGATCGGATTTGGTGAACGATACAAGCCAGAAGTAGTCATTTATATCGGGGGAGATGGGCCCGTGTGGGCAAGTAACGGGTGCTCTCCGAAAACCCGCTGAAAGTCCGAGTGAAAGTTATTAGGCTGTGGGCAAGAGCTAAGTACTCACTGAGGCTCGCCTAGAGTGAATTCTTGTGAATACTTTTGGTTCCTTGGTAGTTCATGCGTAAAATTTCTAGCTAACGACCATGTTTTACGCCAAAAACTCACTAAGAATTTGGGCGCAGTCGCAACTATTTCTCCCTAAGGAAGGACTCTCTCACATGGCTTCTGACCCCAAGAAGCTCGCGGCTCGGCGCCGCGTCAAATCCAGCGCTAAGACTGGCATTGCCACGATGTCCGCCATCGCTATCGCACTGGGCTCCTCGGCGGTTATTCCCGGCGTGTACAGCGAACGCCACAAGTACGAAGCAGTCGATATCCAGCAGGTGGCGGAATCGGAGAACACCGGCGGAATCCGCGGGGCCGATGGAAAGGGCGCCATCGAGCCGGCGGACCAGCTAGCCTCAGATATCGGTTCCGGCAGCTGTACCGTCAATTTCAGCGGCCAGCAGGGAAGCAAGGGCGGGTTCAGCTTCTTAATTTCGGAACCGTCTAAGGATACCCCTAACAGGCGAGAATTCGGCGTCAACGTCAAAATGGACGGTTCTAAGGATAGAACTTGGCGCGATTTCCTTATCTTAGGAAACAATAATGGTGCTCCTGTGCGAACCCATACCGTTGCCGCGTCCGCACCGGGTGATAGCCTTACGGGTGAGGATATTACCCACTCCACCTCGTCGGTGATGAGCATTGGTCGGCAAGGTCCGCGCGGTCCACTCACTGCGACGATTGCGGCTGACCTGAGTGCCGACGATATTGCGGAGGCAGCCACGGAAACCGGCGTGTCCTACGGTTGGAAGGATTCCTACACGGAGGACAATACGGACTCCACCAAGCACATTTTTAGGACCCCCAACGCCGAGGTCTCATTTAACCCATGGCCTAGTGAGAACGATAACTGTTCTGCGATCTCGGTTGACTGGGTACCGAAGGAAAAGCTCGTCATTCGTCCTGGCGAGGAGCTGAAGGTCGGTCATATTAACGCTGATGCTAACTCCATGCCTCGTA
Source organism: Corynebacterium tardum (assembly GCF_046717785.1). NCBI lineage: Bacteria > Bacillati > Actinomycetota > Actinomycetes > Mycobacteriales > Corynebacteriaceae > Corynebacterium > Corynebacterium tardum. The sequence continues at coordinate 1,093,596 of NZ_CP177104.1, forward strand.
TGGTGGCGGAGGCTTATGACGCCCAGGGCAAGTACATCGGTTCGAGCAACACCACTGCCTCTGGTGGGGAGCAGAAGCTGCGCATCGACGACAACGGCGACATTTTCTACACAGTGCCGAAATATAAGGGCACGAAGCTGTCCGCGCAGCAGGGCACTCGCTTTAGCGTTATGGCCCAGCCGCGTACGGTCAAGCAGCTGCGTGATGCGATCCCCTCCGATGCATTTGGTCAGGTCTTTGAGGAGTCCAATGGCCCCGAGCGCTACAGCAAACCCAACGTCATTTCGGGCCACCAGTGGAGCTTGGACGATACGCAGTTCCATGATCCGGAGTACAGCCCTGCGCAGCAGGCCATCCTTTCCGGTGTGGATAGCGAAAACGGCCCCATCGCCACCGGACCGCAGTCGGTGACCTTCAAACAGAGCGGCGACAAGATTGCTGATTTGGTGAAGTCCCGCGATGAGGGCGGCGTCGAAGCCGAGGTCAAGCTGGATACCCGCTACGTCTACACCGGGTGGAAAGCCACCATGGATCCGAACACCTACGAGGTCACGGTCACCGCTCCGCCGAACCCCGCACCGGGTACGTTTGCGCAGCCGCGCGTCATCGTGACCTACTCCAACGGCTCGCAGGACATCATTCCGCTGCTTACCGTCGTTGACCCGAACGACACCCAGGTCACCAACCTCACCGGACCGGGCTTGGTGCAGGGCGTACCAGGCAAGCCGATGACGGGCACCATCGATGTCGCGCCCGCCATGGACGGTCACGATGCTTCTACGCCGACGAGCTTTGAGGTCGACCCGGACACTGTCCCGGAGGGGTGGACGGTGGAGGTCAAGAATGACGGAACGATCACCGTCACTGCTACCTCCCCGGAGAATGCTGCTAACAACAGCAAGATCACCCCGAAGATCACGGCTCGCTACCCCGATGGCACAACCGATGAGGTCGAGGCCGTATTCCAGGTGACGAATAACGTCAAGGTGCCTGACTACACCGCGGTCACCGGCAAGGCCAAGGAGGAGGTAAAGCTTCAGCCAGCCATGCCGAATATCGGCTTGGGCGGCAACGCTGACGACGAGGAGCCAAACCGCTACACCTTCCCGGATGGCTCTTTGGAATACAAGACCGGTGACTGGACCGTTACTATCGACGAAAACACTGGTGAGCTCACCTCTACCATCCCGGATTCCGCACTTCCGGGAGCACAGATCACGGTTCCGGTCAAGGCCTACTACCCGAGCGGGGCGAACCCGCAGGTCACCACCGGCGCCATCAACGTCATTGGTGACGGCACTGGTGAGGATGAGGCTTCCTACCGGCCGCAGGTGACTAAGTCCGGCGTTCCGGTGACCTCGGATATCAGCACGCAGCTCTCCGATCCGAAGCTGGGCACCTATAAGCTGCCCTCTAAGCTGCCGCCGAACTGGACGTTCTCCATCGATGAGAACGGTACCGTGACCGCCACCCCGGATGAGAGCGTTCCCAATGGATCGAGCGTGTCCGTCCCAGTTGAGGTCACCTACCCGGATGGCTCCAAGGCTACGGTGCTGGCGGACTTTTCCGTCGTGGACGAGTATTCGAGCGCGAACAGCCCGTCCTACCCGACGGTGACTGGCAAGCCCGGCACGTCCGTCACGAGCACGGTGAACCGCACGCACCTCAGCGATGCCGCAGAGCCGAAGTTCTCCATCATCACCGATCCGAACGATCCTTCCTACATTGCGCCCCCACGTAACCTGAAGTGGGAGGACGTCAAGATCGACCCGGATACCGGTGACATCATCACCCCGATTGCCCCGAATGCCCTGCCAGGTTCCTCGGCCGACATCCCAGTCCGCGTCACGTACAAGGACGGCTCATCGAACAACACCATCGCCACCGTGGTGGTTGTTGCCAACCAGAACCAGGTCTACGAGCCGCGCTACCGCCAGCAGACCACGATTCCAGGCCAGCCGGTAGATTCCCCGATCCCGGATGAGTCCAAGGTCCCGGAGCGTGACCTCATCCAGGATCCGTCCAAGCGTTACAGCGTGCCGGAGACCCTCAATGGGTGGACGCTTAGCGTCGATGAGAACGGCAACGTCACCGCCACTCCTCCGGAGGACGCCAAGCCTGGCGATGGCGTCGATGCCCCCGTTACGGTTACCTACATCGACGGCTCAACCGATACGGTCTATGCACCATTTAAGGTGAAGTCCCAGCAGAAGGACATCAATGAGCCGGTGTATCCGGTGGAGTCCACAAAGCCGGGAACCCAGGTGACTCGCAACGTCAACTTGAACAATGCGCCGTCCGATTCCACGTTCTCCTTCGGCGTGGGCGAAGATGGAAACCCGATCAAGAAGACGACTGTTGACGGGTGGGATTACGAAATCGACCCGCGTACCGGTGAAGTTTCGGTCACACCGCCGAGCACGGCGAAGCCGGGTGACAAGCAGATCACCAACGTCACCGTGACCTACCCGGACGGGTCTACCGATCTAGTCCCCGTGGGCACCGTGGTCAACCTGACGAAGAACTACGAAGCCGAGCCCACATACCCGCCGGAGACCGTTTTCCCGGGTGAGACCGCAACGGCGCCGCTGGACCTGAAGCTGCCGGATGGCATCAAGGTCGCTGAGGACGATCCGAAGACGGGCACGAAGCCATACCGCATCGAGCCCACGGACGACATGAAGCCGACGGGCCAGGACAACGAGTTCGGCAACCCGACGTACTACTACACGACCGATCACGGCAATTGGATTGTCGGTCTTGATGCAAACGGCAACGTCGTGGCCACGGCCCCGGACCAGGCCGAGCCGGGCGATTCCATTGACGTTCCTGTCACCGTGACGTACGACGATGGATCGCAGGACAAGGTCACCGCACCCATCACCGTCAAGGATGTGCCGACGCGCAAGGTGCCTTTCGACGTTGAGTACGTCTATGACCCGGCAATCCCCGCAGGCACCTACGAGGTCGTCACCGAGGGCAAGGCCGGCGAAGAGAAGCAGAAGGGTGACGGTACGTGGGTGCAGACCTCCGCACCGACCAACGAGGTCGTGAAGGTCGGCACCAAGCCGGCCGAAGCCGCTAAGGACGTCACCTGGACTGCGCCGACCCCGTATAGCACGGTGACCCGCCCGAACCCGGACTTGGCTCCGGGCGAGACCAAGGTGGTCCAGAAGGGTGTCAACGGCGAGCGTAAGTACACCGCAAAGTTCACCGCGACGGGCGACCAGGCCTCTGTAGCCGAGAGCGAGGAGACCAAGGCCCCAGTTGAGGAGATCATCGAGTATGGCCCGAAGGCCGAGGACACCTCCGTGGTGACCAAGACCGAGAAGCCGGTGCCGTTCGAGACGAAGGTGACGTTCGACGACACCTTGGAGGCGGGCCAGCAGGTTGTTGACAAGCAAGGCGAACTCGGCACCGACGTCGAGACCTCCACGCAGAAGATCGTCGACGGCAAGCCACAAGGCGACCCCGAGGTCAGCACCGAGCGCACTAAGGAGCCGGTCGCTGCTGAGATCCGAGTGGGTACTAAGACCACCGGTGAGAACACCGAGTCCTTTAAGGCGGAAGCACCGTACAAGGTCGTCGTTAAGTACGACCCGACCATGCCGGCAGGCGAGTCCAAGGTGACCACCCAGGGCGTGCCGGGCGAGAAGACGGTGACCATCAAGCGCAACATCACCAACTCCACCCCGGACGGTGAGCCGACCGTGACCGAGGAAATCACCAAGGAACCAGTTGATGAGGTCATCACCGTGGGCACCAAGCAGGCCACGGCGTCCGACACGGTGGAGTGGACCGAGCCGATTCCGTTCAGCACCACTGTGCGCCCGAACCCGGACCTTGCACCGGGCGAGACCAAGGTGGTCCAGGAAGGCAAGAACGGCGAAGCGTCGTATACCGCTTCCTTCACCGGAACTGACGGTAAGGCCGAGGTGACCGAGTCCAAGGATCGCACCGAGCCTGTCGAGCGCATCGTCGAGTACGGCCCGCGGGCCGAGGACACCTCCGTGGTGACCAAGACCGAGAAGCCGGTGCCGTTCGAGACCGAGATCGTCTTTGATGATTCGCTGAAGGCGGGCGAGCAGGTCGTCGACAAGCAAGGCGTGAACGGTACTGAGGTGGAGACCTCCACGCAGAAGATCGTGGACGGCAAGCCTTCTGGCGAGCCGACCGTGACCACTGAGCGCACCCAGGAGCCGACCAACGCGGTCATCCGCGTGGGCACCAAGACTGAGGGCACGAACACCACCGAGTCCGAGGTTGAGGTTCCGTTCGAGACCGAGATACAATTCGACGACTCCCTGCCTGCTGGAACCCAGGAGACCGTCCAGGAAGGCCAACCGGGCAAGGATAAGGTCACCACGACCCAAACCATCGAGAACTCGAAGGTCACGGGTACCACGACCGAAACCGAGCGCGTCAAGGAACCGGTGAAGAAAATCATCAAGGTCGGCACCAAGGGCGCGACCACCTCCAAGACTGTGGAGTGGACCGAGAACACCCCGTTCGAGGTGGAGGTTCGTGAGAACCCGAACCTCAAGGCCGGCGAGACCAAGGTGGTCCAGGAGGGCAAGCCGGGCGAGGTCAAGCACACAGTGACGGTGATTACCAACAACGGCGAGATCTCCACTGATGACTCAACCGAGACCGTCAGCGAGCCGACGAAGCAGATTATTGAGGTCGGCACCGCGCCGTCCCAGACCGAGCTGACCGATAAGCACACCGAGCAGCTGCCGTTCGAGACCCTCATTGAGGTGGACCCGAACCTGGAGGCCGGCAAGGTGGTCGAGGACCAGCCGGGTGCCTTCGGCTCCAAGGACGTCACCAAGGTCTGGCAGCTTAAGGACGGCCAGGTTGTGGGCGACCCGGAGGTTTCCGAGAACGTCACCAAGGAGCCGACCCCGCGCAAGCTGCGCGTCGGTGCCAAGCAAGCTACCGAGACCTCTGAGGTTCCGGTCCAGCAGGACCGCGGCTTCTACGGCGCCGAGCTGACCAAGCCTGGACAGTCTGCATCCCAGAGCATTCAGGACGGTGCTGAGGGCAACACCTACGAGATTGGTGCGCTCCCGGCCGGCTGGACTGCGACCGTGGATGAGAACGGTACGGTTACGGCCACGCCGCCTGCCGACGCTAAGTCGGGCGACTACGCCGAAATTCCAGTGACGGTGACCCCGAAGGGTGGCAAGCCCTATGTGGCCAATGCCGTGTTCATTGTCAAGGAGGACCAGGCGGTTGACCCGACGGACCCGACCGATCCGACTGACCCGGAGATCGTCACGGCCCCGACCTACAACCCGGACGTCATCACAGCCGGCGACACCAAGACGGTCACCATCAACACCGGCCACGTCGAGGGCAACTCCTACGAGCTGGGCGAGGTCCCGGCCGGTTGGACCGTGACCATTGATGAGACCACCGGTGAGCTGACGGTTACCCCGCCGGCCGATACTCCGAGCGGCACCATCAAGGAGATCCCGGTGAAGGTCACCACCAAGGACGGCGAGGTCTTCGATGTGAAGACCGTCATCGGCGTGGTGAGCGACAACTGCGGCTGCGACCCGGTTGAGCCGACCGATCCGACGGACAAGCCCGACCCGTCGGACAACCCGGACCCGAGCGAGAACCCGGCCCCGACGGACAAGCCGGACCCGACCGATAAGCCCGAGCCGACGGACAAGCCCGAGCCGACGGACAAGCCCGACCCGACCGATAAGCCCGAGCCGACGGACAAGCCCGACCCGACCGATAAGCCCGAGCCGACGGACAAGCCGGATAAGCAGAGCTCCGAGGGCTCGAGCGTTTGGCCGGTTCTCGTACCGCTGATCCTGGTTCCGGCGATCATCGGCCGCATCTTCGGCCACAACCAGGGCTCCTCGTTCCCGGACTTGAGCCCGAAGGATCCGTCGAAGCCGGAGACTCCGGCAAAGCCGACTGATAAGCCCAAGACGGAACCGAAGGACGAGCAGCCGAAGGACGAGGCGAAGGCCACGGAGTCGCCGGAGGCTCCGCGCACGGAGGACGTCGAGTCGACTGACGTGACCTCCACCGTCCAGGAGACCACCGCGCCGACTACTGGAGCGGCGCAGAACACGGCGGCACAGAGCACCGCGGAGACGTCCTCCACCAGTGCTCCGAGCTCCTCGTCGAGTTCCTCCTCGCGCCACCTGGCTAATACCGGTGCTAGCGTCCTAGGCATCATCGCAGCCGGCCTGGCACTGATTGCCGGTGCTGTGCTTATCCTGCGCCCCGGTCGTCGCAAGGAGTCCTAGAAAAGCTCTTAGAGCTTTCTAGGCCGCGGCCTGCTCGGCCGTGAGACAATGCCCAAGCCCTTCTTTGGGGCTTGGGCATTAGTCGTTTTCACCGCTGTGGCCGCTGGCAGCGCTGTGTAGCGGGGGGGAGGAGCACGACTGCAAGAATCCGACGCGATAGACCTTCTGGAGGGGAAGAATTCGGGGCTAGCGTGGAGAAAACTTGCGGTAAGGGGAGCGCAGCCGACGAAAAGAACACCTGCGCAGGACGCAACTGGGGGAGTAGCTGCGCTGATGGATAAGACGTGAGAAAGGGCCCCAGCACCATGCGCGGTGCTGGGGCCCTGAGCGGCTCTCGCAGCTAAAGACTAGACGTCGAACGCCTCGTCCAGCAGGTTCTTCTGCTCAATCTGGTGAACCTTTGCGTTACCGGTAGCAGTGGAAGACTGCGCACGGCGGGACACGCGGACCATCTCCGGCATATCCGGGATGAGCTCGCGCAGGTGCTCGTTGTAGAACGGCCATGGGCCCTGGTTGGCCGGCTCGTCCTGGACAAAGCGAATCTGCTCAGCGTTCGGGTAAGACTCGAAGGCCTCACGCAGACGGTTGAACGGAATCGGGTGGAGCATCTCCACGCGGACGATGGCGATATCGTCGCGGCCGTCGGCCTCCTTCTTCTTCGCCAGCTCCCAGTAGAGCTTGCCGGAGACCAGCATGATGGTCTTGACCTTCTCGGCGTCGCCCACCTTGGAGCCATCGACGTCGAAGAAGTTCGGGTCGTTGATAACGGACTGGAACTTCTTGACCTCGGTGAAGTCGGCGACGGAGGAGGTGGCAGCCTTGTTGCGCAGCATGGACTTCGGGGTGAAGACCACGAGCGGGCGCTTCATCTCACCGAGGGCCTGGCGGCGCAGCAGGTGGAAGTGGTTGGCCGGGGTGGAAGGCTGAGCCACGGTCATGGAGCCCTCAGCACACAGCTGCAGGTAGCGCTCGATGCGGGCGGAGGAGTGGTCCGGGCCCTGGCCCTCGTAGCCGTGCGGCAGGAGCAGGATCAGGTTGGAGAGCTGGCCCCACTTGGCCTCACCGGAGGAGATGTACTCATCGATGATGGTCTGAGCACCGTTGGCGAAGTCACCGAACTGTGCCTCCCAGGCTACGACTGCATCGGGGTTGCCCACGGTGTAGCCGTACTCGAAGCCCATGCCGGCGTACTCGGTCAGCGCGGAGTTGTAGACCATGAACTTGCCGCCGTTGCCCTTTTCGGCTGCCAGGTGCGCAACCGGGTTGTATTCCTCGCCGGAATTCGGGTCAAAGGTGACGGCGTGGCGCTGGGTGAAGGTACCGCGGCGAGAGTCCTCGCCGGCCAGGCGGACAACCTTGCCGGAGTTGGCCAGGGAGCCAAAGGCGATGAGCTCGCCCCAGCCCCAGTCGATGCCACCTTCGCGGGAGGTCTTCTGGCGGTCCTTGGCCACCTTGCCCACGCGCTTGTGGTACTCGAAGCCCTCCGGCGGGGTGCCGTAGGCATCGCCGATTTCGGCAAGTTCCTCGGCGGTGATGGAGGTGTCCAGGCCCAGGGTGAGCTCCTGGGAGGAGGTGATGCCGGTCTGCTCGGACGGGCGTGCCTTCTCGGCTTCCTTGTGCTCGGTGAACACGGACTCCATCTGGTCGTGGAAGTCGCGCGCTGCGGCCTCCGCCTCGTCGTCGGAGAGGTCGCCGCGGCCGATGAGCTCCTCAGTGTAGCGCTCGCGCACCGACTTGTGGTCATCGATGATGTCGTAGAGGCGCGGCTGGGTCATGGACGGATCGTCGGCCTCGTTGTGGCCGCGCAGGCGGTAGCACACCAGGTCGATGAAGACGTCCTTGCCAAAGCGGCGGCGGTACTCGGTGGCCAGCTTGCCCACCCAGACCACGGCCTCCGGGTTGTCGCCGTTGACGTGGAAGACCGGGCAGTCAAAGCCCTTGGCCAGGTCGGTGGCGTAGTGCGTGGAGCGGCCAGAATCCGGGGTAGTGGTGAAGCCCACCTGGTTGTTGACCACCACGTGGACGGTGCCGCCGTTGGTGTAGCCGCGCAGCTGGGACAGGTTGATGGTCTCCTGGACAATGCCCAGGCCGGCGAAGGATGCGTCGCCGTGCAGGGTGACCGGAACCACGGTGTGGCCCTCCGGGCCCTTGTCCAGCAGGTCCTGCTTGGCGCGGGCGATACCTTCCATGACCGGGTTGACGGCCTCGAGGTGGGACGGGTTCGCAGCCAGGGTGACCTTGATTTCGCCATCACCAAACATCTGCAGGTGCTCGCCCTCGGCGCCGAGGTGGTACTTCACGTCGCCGGAGCCGCCGAGCTGGCCGCCCTTGTAGTTGCCGTCGAACTCACCGAAGATGTCCGCCAGCGGCTTGCCCACGATATTGAACAGGACGTTGAGGCGGCCACGGTGCGGCATGCCGATGACGACCTCGTCGAGGTCCTGGCCAGCCGCGGTGTCCACGATGGAATCCAGCAGCGGGATGAGGGACTCGGCGCCCTCGAGGGAGAAGCGCTTCTGGCCCACGTACTTGGTCTGCAGGAAGTTCTCGAAGGCCTCAGCGGCGTTAACTTTCTGCAGGATGTACTTCTGCTCGGAGTTAGTCGGCTTCGGCATGCCAGCCTCGATCTGCTCCTGCAGCCAGCTGCGCTCGTCGCGGTCCAGGATGTGGGCGTACTCGGAGCCCACCTTGAGGGTGTAGGCGCTGCGCAGACGGGTGACCACCTCGCGCAGGGTCATGGTCTCCTTGCCGCCGAAGCCGCCGACGTTGAAAGTGCGGTCCAAATCCCAGATGGTCAGGCCGTGCGTGGCCAGATCCAGGTCGCGGTGGTCCGGCCAGGGCAGGCCCGGCTGCTTCCAGCCCAACGGGTTGACGTCGGCAAGCAAGTGCCCACGCGAGCGGTAGGACTCGATGTACTGCATGACGCGCGTGTTCTTATCGACGCCCGTGTTGGGCACGTCAGACGCCCAGCGGAACGGCTGGTACGGCACGCCCATCGATTCGAAGAGCTCGTCCCAGAACGCATCGTCCAGAATGATCTCGCCGATGGTGCGCAGGAACTCGCCGGACTCCGCGCCCTGGATGACGCGGTGGTCGTAGGTGGAGGTCAGCGTCACCAGGCGGCCGACGCCCAGGTCAGCCAGGCGGTCGGCGGAGGTGCCGGCGAACTCAGCCGGGTAATCCATGGAGCCGACGCCGATAATGGAGCCGGCGCCCTTGGTGAGGCGGGCGATGGAGTGGCGGGTACCGATGCCACCCGGGTTGGTCAGGTTAATGGTGACGCCAGAGAAGTCATCCATCGTCAGCTTGTTCTTGCGGGAGCGGTCAACGATGTCCTGGTAGGCGTCAATAAACTCGGCGAAGGACTTGTTCTCCGCCTCCTTGATGGCGGCAACCACCAGCGCGCGGGAGCCGTCCTTCTGCGGCAGGTCGATGGCCAGACCCAGGTTAATGTGCTCCGGCTGGATAACGGACGGCTTGCCGTCCTTCTCCTCGTAGCGCACGTTCATATCCGGGTGGATCTGGACAGCCTTGACCAGCGCGTAGCCCAGGATGTGGGTAAAGGAAATCTTGCCGCCGCGGGTGCGCTTGAGGTGATCGTTGATCATGGAGCGGTTTTCCCACATCAGCTTCACCGGGATATCGCGCACGGTGGTAGCGGTGGGGATCTCCAGCGACTCGTCCATGTTCTTGGCAATGGCCTTGAACATGCCCTTCAGCGGGCGAGCGCCCGGCTCCGGGGCCTCCTTAATGCGGTCCAGTGGGGACGGGGAGCCGGCGTCCTTCTGAGTCTTAGACTTTGCGGCGGCCTTGGACTCCTTCTGCGGGGCCTTGTCTGCCTTGTCGGCCTTCTTGTCAGCCGGAGCCGAGGCGGCCGGCTTCTGCGCCTTGGCAGACTTGGCGTCCTGCGAGCCCTTGGCGGACTTAGCGGACTGAGCAGCCTTGGCGGACGGTGCCGACTGAGTGGAGGATGCCTTGGGCTGTGCGGCTGGCTTCGGCGCTCCGTTGGCCTCAAAGTACTCGCGCCACTCCTGATCGACGGAGTTGGGGTCCTTCGAATACTGCTGGAACTGTTCGTCAATCAGCCACGCGTTCGGGCCGTAGATGCTCGAGTTGCTCACGGCAGGTGTTCGCCTCTTTCTGTGCTTCTAAGTTTGTCTTGTTCGACTGTGTAAAAAGTAGGCCTTTTCGCGGGTGCACTCGGCACCCCGAAAGTGTCTCCCCACATGATACGGCCCCTGTAACTTCCCCCACTACCCCGGGCTGGGGAATTGCCCATTTACTCCCCCTGCAAAGGGGAGAGCTGGGTGGAAGCATGGTCAATGACTTGGCGCGCCAGTTTGCGGTTTGCGGTTGTTCCCAGCACCGCGCCCACACCCATGGGTAGCAGCTTGGCCACCCACGCCCACTTCAGCTTCTTCGTGGCCTGCTTCATGAACAGCTTGGCCAGGCGGCCGTTGATGCCGCTGAGCGTGGGGCCGGAAAAGCGCGACAGGGTAGCAGCAGACGTCATTCCGGACAGCGTTCCCACGTCACCGATGAACGTATCCACCAAGGCGCTGCCCTGGGAGCCGGTGAGGACCATGAGCACCAGCGTGCGCCGGTGCTCCTTGTCCCGGATATCGTCGCCCCGCAGGTGGGAGGACGCCAGGATGTACCAGGCGGAGGCCTCGAGGAAGACCAGGGACTCGGCGCCGATGGCAGCCGCACCGGAGATAAGCCCGATGCCGGGGATGGCGGAGGAGGCGCCGGCAGCGGCACCCGTGCCAGAGACAATGTTGAGGTAGTGCTTGTCAATGAGCTTCTGCAGCTCGGCCGTGCTGGCGTTCTTGTTGCGCTTCTTGAGCTTATCGACGTATCCGATGATGACGGAGGACTGTACAGAGACGACCTTGTTGACAACGTCCATGAACCCCTGGCTTATGCGGTTGGCGTCCTGGGAATTGAGCTTGTCCAGCGTCTCTGCGGAGTGCTTCTCATCAGTCTTGAACAATGGCATGGTGAAACTTTCCTAACTCTATTGACTCTATTGCTGATGTATCCACTCCACCGTAGCTAATTTTGTGCGAAGGCCGCTTTTACCATTCCCAGCGCGTACACAGTCCGCGGGTTTAGGGTGGTGGGTATGAGTGAGCAGGAATCCGAGCGCGCGATGGCGGACGATGGCCTGACCGTCCGCACGCGTGCGGGATGGGTGCGGGGTTCCCGGGAAGAGGAGCTGCGTCCGGATACGCCGCTGACTAGCCCTGTGCGGTCGTGGCGCGGCATTCCCTACGGTGCGGATACCTCGGGGCCCAACCGTTTCCTGGAGCCACGCCCGGCCCCGGCGTGGGAAGGGGTGCGGGACTGCTGGGAGTTTGGTCCGGTAGCACCGCAGCCGGTGTATTCGTGGACCGACCGCATCGAGGGGGCGGAGGATTGCCTAACTCTCGACGTCGTCCGGCCCGACACCGATGCTGCGGGTGAGGGTGACCAGCTGCCCGTGGTGGTCTACTTGCACGGCGGCAGCTTCATCCTCGGCTCTTCCCACATGCTTATGTTGCGCGGCTACGAGTTCGCCGCGCGCATGGACGTGGTTTACGTATCCATCAACTTCCGCCTCGGCGCGCTGGGCTATCTGGATGTGCGCAGCCTGGGAGGCGAGGCCTGCGCTAATCCGGCGGTGGCGGACCAGGTCTTAGCTCTGGAGTGGGTACGCGACAACATCGCGGCCTTCGGCGGGGATCCGGACAACGTGACGCTCATGGGTGAATCCGCCGGCGGGGCAGCAGTGCTGACCCTGATGGCAGTGCCGCGCGCCGAAGGCCTCTTCCACCGGGCGATTGCGCAGTCCCCGCCGATCGGCATGATCCACTCCCGGGCGCAGTCGATGTTCTGGGCCCGAGAGCTGGTGAACAAGATGGCGCTGCCGCGCGATACCAGTGCGGACGATCTGCGCGCGGAAAACTTCGCGGATCTCGTGCGCTCCGGGCAGTCCATGATGTGGCGCGCCGGGGAGCTGATGTACCTCAACTCCTGCTATGCGCCGACTGTCGACGGCGACCTGATCCCGCAACATCCCGTCGAGGCCTTCGAGGACGGCGCGCAGCACCCGGTGCCGTTGCTGGTGGGCACGAACTCGGGTGAGGCGAGCTTTGGCAAGTTCCTGTATCAGCGGCAGCGCTCCCGGGAGCGCGCCGCTCTGCGCCTGTTGGCCAGCTTCGATCCGGATAGCGCCCCGGACGTCGTTGCGGCGTACGGCGGCGCGGTGTCGCGACAGGGCTTCGGGGACTTGCTTACCGACGCTCTCTTTTGGGCCCCCACCGTCCGGGTCGCCTCCGAGCACTCTCGCCGCCATCCGACGTGGATGTACCGCTTCGACTTCACCCCGGGGGCACTGCGCTGGCTGGGACTCGGCGCGATGCACTCGATGGAGCTGTCCAACATTTTCGGCGATCCGGGTGCCTCGCGAGTGTCCTTCCTAACCACTATGGGCAGCTCTGCTGACATGGAGGAGGTGACGCAGTCGATGCAGGCGCAGTGGGCGTCCTTCATCCGCACCGGAGCTGCGCTGGAGGAGTGGCCGCGCTATCGCGCCCCAGAGCGCTCCACCATGGTTTTTGACGTGGAGCCGCAGGTAGTTAAGGCCCCGATGGAAAAGCGCCGCCAGGCGTGGGAGGATTACGACATGCTGGAGTGGGGCACCGGCCGGCCGGAGATTCTCCAGCGTCTGGGCTTCGCGCCCGACGGCCCAGCCCGATAGCCACGATCGCGGGTAGGATGTGGGGGGCCTTGGCAGCTGCCGAGGTGTCACTGCCACATGGATGGATGTTTACCACATGAGCTTTTTTGAAGATATCGCTTCTGCGCTGGACGCGGAGGGCATTGAGTCCCGCGTTAACGACGATGTGATGTTTGTGCCCATCACCTCGGACCTGGAAATTCAGTTTGTGGAAATTGACCCGCTACTGCCGGCGGCCAACGTGTACATTGCCGCGGCGGATGTGGACGAAGACGATGAGGACTTCGAGGCGGTGCTGGTGTCCGTGGCGTTCTCCGTGGAGGATGCCGTCGAGGCCGTCTCCCGCCACATCGCTACCGACCAGGTAGTGACGGTGCTCCGGGACCTGCTCGAGGGCACCGATGAGCGCATTGCGGAGCTGGAATTCATGCAGGATGAGTTCAACCCGAACCTCGTCGTGGCGGAGGTGGCCACCGATTCGGAGCTGCGCGTGCTCGTCGAAACAATTGACGGTGTTCCGAGTGCTGTGGTGCGCTTCCTGTCCTTCGACCTCGACGAAGAGGAGCTGGAGGAGCTCGAGGATGAGGCAATCGTGGAGCTGTGGGAGAACGACCCGTTGGGGGAGTTCGACACCGACGATGAGGATGACAGTGACTTCGACGGCTTCGACCCGCTGGCATTGTCCCCGGTAATTGAGGTCCCCGCCGAAGCCCTTGAGCTGGGTACCTACACCGACTTCGACCGCCTCTTTGACGTGCTCAGCCTTGTCTCCGATCAGGCATTGGACTGGGAAGCCCAGTTGGTCAGCGTCGAAGACCCGGACTTTGACGAGCCGGAGGTCTACGATCTCTTCGGTGCTGACGACGATGATGACGACGTCTTCTTCGACGACGATGAAGAAGATGCAGATGACGAAGACGCCGGAGACGACGTCGAAGACGGCGATGACGATGCTGATGCGGAAGGCGAGCGCGCACGCGACTAGGTGATGACAAGGTGACTAGTCCGGTCACACCGCCGCGCTCCATCCCGCCTAGGCCCGACCTTGCCCGCTTGGCCAAGCATTTGGCCCCTTCACCGGCTTGGCGGTGAGCTGCGCGCTAGGATGATCGGATAAATATCCACGAGTTCTTGAGTTTGGTGAGGAGTGGGCAGTGACCCATCCGGTTGAAGTGCCCTTTCGCGTTCAACGCATATGCGTGGGAGTGGCCTTGGCATTCGCCGCCGTTGCGTGGTCGCTGACGCTACGCCCCGGCTTTGCGTATGAAACCCACACCTTTTCATCGCCCTTAGGCGCCTCGGTGTGGGGCCTAAGCCTTGTAAGCGCCGCGTTTTTCTTTGCTGCCCAGTGGCGTTCACTGCGCAGCTACGCGGTCATCAACCCACTCCTCGCCATAGTGGTCAACTTGGTGTTGTCCTCCATCATTTTTGATCTCAATATCCCGCTCTACCTGGATACGGTGGGAACCGCGTTCATTGCCATCATCTACGGCCCTATTTTGGGTATGGGCACTGGTGTGCTGTCGCTGACGCTCTTTAGCGTGAGTAGCCCTTTGCTGTTGGCGTATCTGCCGCCGGTTATCGTGGCGGCCTATTTGATTGGTTGGCTAGCTCGCCGCGGCGTTTTCAAGCGGATGATATCGACGCTCTTGGCAGGCTACGGTGTGGGCATCATCGCCGCCTTGCTGTCTGCGGTGGCCACCATTTGCTCGCTAGATGAAAACGCGCAGCGGGGTCCTCGTGAGCTCAAGAACTTCTACCTGCTTCTCGTTCACGAGGAAGGGGTGGCGAACTTACTCCAGGCCTTGAGTTCCGATCCGATTGATAAGGCCTTTACCGTACTTCTTGTATGCTTGGGAATCCGCTTTGCCCCTGAGCCGATCCGCAGGCTGTTTGACTCCCCAGAGACACACCCCGCGGTGGAACGCGTGCTGACGGAGGACAGGTTCTCCATCGAGCTCGACCCAGAACCACCCCGGACGCTCACGGATCGTCTTCAGCGCTACCTGTAGAGAGGTATCTCTGGCGGAATGGTACGGACAGGTAGTAGCAGAGCCCGTACTTAGGCCGCTTGGCTAAAGCCCTCAAAGAGCGATAGCGGAGAGTGGACCGGGGTGTAGGTGTTATCTACCAACCACACGAACGTGGCCGCGCTGCTGCTGGAAATCTCGTGGACAGCTGAAACCAGTCCGGGCGGAACCAGCGCGCGTACCCACGCTTCTGCCAGCGAGGGGGAGACGGTTCGGCCTGAGGGGTCGGTGACTCGGACAGTGATGAGATACGAGGGCACGCGCTTTTCGCCGTAGCCCAATACGCGCGCTCGTGCGCGCTCGCCTACGCGGTGACGGGACACCGTCATGTTCAGTTCAGAACTGCTCATTCCTGGCACTTCTGGGAGCGCCTTGGAAGGTGGACGCCACTGCGGCGTCGGCCGCGCCAAGGAACGCGGGTGGCGCATGATGCTGTCGAGTGCGTGCAGGGTATCGTCGTGGTGGAAGAGAATATCGGCGGTAAGTTGTGCGGTGCTCGGCGGAACGGGGGACGTGGAGTGAATGCTGTTGTAGTTCTTCATGCTGCACACACTAGGAGGCGAGGTCGACACCCCCTTCGTGCAATAGAACTCATGTTCGATAATTTGCACGGGTGGGTACAGTGAGAGTCGCTATGACAGATAAGAGCAGAGATATTAAGGGGGCTACGACGGCCACGGACGCAGTGAAGATCCCACGCGAGATCTGGGTGATGGTCACCGCGGCCTTCATTATCGCGTTAGGTTATGGCCTGATTGCGCCACTATTGCCGCAGTTCATTGTGAGCTTCGATGTCTCGATGGCCGCGGCAGGATTGGTCGTCTCCATCTTCTCCGCCAGCCGCCTCATCTTTGCGCCAGTCGCCGGAAGGCTGATCGACCGCGTGGGCACGCGCGGCGTCTATATCGGCGGACTTCTCACCGTGGCGGTGACAACGGGGCTTGTAGGAATCGCGCAGGACTACTGGCACATCGTGCTCCTTCGGGCCATCGCAGGAATTGGCTCGACCATGTTCACCGTTGCGGCAATGGGGCTAATCGTCCGGCTCGCACCCGCTGAGATTCGCGGCCGCTGCTCGGCTACGTATGCCACGGCATTCTTGCTGGGCAACGTGATTGGCCCTTTGGTAGGCGCCAGCCTGTCGTTCCTTGGCTTCCGCTGGCCGTTTTTCATCTATGGTGTCGGTGTTGCGCTGGCAGCAGTTGTGGTCTGGGCGCAGATGCCGGCGGTAGATTCCGCGTCGGAGCGCTCCCATCGCTTGCCACCGATGCGCCTTTCGGAGGCCTGGGGTGACACGGCCTTTCGTGCGGTGCTGACGTCGAACTTTGCCCAAGGCTGGATCAATATGGGAGTGCGCGTGGCGGTGCTACCGCTTTTCGCTGCAGCAATTTTCCACAACGGTGCGGCCGCGTCGGGTGTTGCGCTGGCAGTGTTCGCCGCGGGCAACGCTACGGTGCTTCAGTTCTCGGGAACGTGGTCTGACCGCTATGGCCGCCGCCCCCTCATCCTCATCGGGCTGGTGGGCTCAGGAGTCTTCGTTGGCACCTTGGGGCTAGCGGATTCCGTATGGCAGCTGCTGCTACTGTCTGCGCTCGCCGGCGGCTCGTCGGCGCTCATTGCGCCCTCGCAGCAGGCTGCCATCGCGGACGTCGTCGGCAGTACTCGCTCCGGCGGTCAGGTTCTGTCCGCGTTCCAGATGGCCGGTGACTTCGGGCAGATTATGGGGCCTATCGTGATTGGATTCCTGGCGGACCGCTACGGCTTTGCTGTGGCATTTGGGTTGTGTGGAGTGGTCGCGCTCGGCGGTGTTGTTGCGTGGGCATTCGGGCGCGATACGTTGGCGGATAGGAAGATTATTTTGCGTCCTCTGCGTCGTCGGTATAGCCGCAACCAATAGCTACTTGAAAGGTAATAAATTGCTTATCTTGTGGGAGGTAAACGGGGGAGAGGATCGTGAAAATTTATCTGATTTAGTCGCTATTGGGAAATTTTTTTGTTAGTATGGCCGTGTGAATTTTCAACAGAGGGTGGAGCGACACCGGTCGGAGCTGAGTAGGGCGGACGAGGCAGTTGTGGATGTCTTGTTGAGCCGCCCGCAGGAAGCTGCACTGTGGCGCGGTGAGGACGTTGCTGCCAAGGCTGGCGTGCACGGCTCCGCGGTGACGCGTACCGCGAAGAAGCTGGGGTACAAGGGCTACTTGGAGCTGCGCCAAGAGCTCCGCATGCTGCATGACCAGTACCTGGCTGCTGAGCAATCCAGCGGCCGCCGAGGGTTCCGCAACGACGCCGGACAGACCATCCTCGGCCGTCTAGTGACCCAGGAGATGGATTCACTCTCCGCGGCCTCGAGCAGCGTTGACCAGCACTCTGTGAACAAGGCTGCGGACCTAGTGATGAACGCGCGCGACATTTATATCTACGGCCGCGGCAACTCCATCCCGCTGTGCGATCAGGCTGAGCGCCGCCTGCGCTGCCTGGGCCGCTCCGTCCGTGGACTGGCCGGCAAGACCGATCAGGATATCGCGGAGCAGCTTCTGCTCATGGGGGACCGGGACCTTCTGATTGTCTTCGCATTCCGTCGCTCCACCCGTTCCCTGCGGCAGCTGCTGAACTACGCCGAAAGCGTCAATTGCATGGTCATCCTCATTACTGATGATCTGCGCATCGTGCACCCCGTGCCAGTGGTGACGCTGGCCGCACCGCGTGGCGATGAAGGATCGTTTACCACCCTGTCGGTCCCCATGCTCATGCTCAACGCCATCGTGCTGTCCATTCTCCAGCGCTACGAGCATGACGTGCAGCCTTACCGCGATAAGCTGCAGAATATCCTCTTGGGGTTTGAGGTCTAGGGTCCTCACTCACCGCCAGGGGTGAACATAAAAAGACCGCCGATACAGCAAGCTAAAAGAGCGGAGCTGTACCGGCGGTGTTGTTGTAAGTAGTGCCTAGCCAGTCGGGCGGGCCTTCTGGCTGCATGCTGCCCACCGTGGCGCGTGGCGCAGGGCCGACTTGAAGGAAGCGCGTTCGCGGTAGCGAGTGAAGCCGTAGGAAGAGGTGCTCCAGCCGCCGTCGGTTCGACTCGACGGCTTGCGGCTATGGTCGCTGGCGGCTTCCATCTCTCTCCTTCACGGTGGCAGTGGCTAGGGGCTATGTTAAGGCATTCCAAACGCCCATACTGATAAGAGAATGTTAAATAACAATTGGGTCTCCGTCAATCCGCGCGTTACTACTTTTGCCATTCGGGGGTAATTTATTGTTGCCACTGTCCACAATTACGAGCTCTGGAATTCCCGCTATGCAGTTAGTTTGTGATGACATCTCAGCTGACGGGGGGATAATTTCACGATGGATGGAACGAATATCCTAGGGGTCTGCTAAACCTGAAAATTCTTATTGCATTTCGATTAAACACGGATAATTCGTTTGCAAAATAGGAAGTGTGGAGCGCCGGTGCGGGTGCCAGATGAGGCCGTGCTTGGCGACGACATGGCGGTCGTCCGCCAGGCCTAAGCGACGGTCCGCCCAGCGGCATAGAGCTGCTTGGGCATGTGGCGGCGCAGGCTCCACTCAAACTGGATCGGCTTCTCTCCGCGGTGCGAGACGTAGTCGACACTTCCCAAGAAAGTGTAGGCAGCTGCCGTATCCACCCCATTTTTCTTATTAAATCGTGTGGCGACGATGATATTTCCACCCAATTCGTGGTGGTGGATATAGCGCTTCGCCATCGCAGATTTCAGTGACGTGGTGGACTGAGATTCCCAGTGCAGGCGGTCCGGAGAGAGGGGATAGTCCCGGTAATTTGTCGTTGCGCTGACGTTGTCGTCTTTGTGAAAGGTCACCAGGAACAGGTCGGTATTCGAGGCGTCGAAGCGCTTGACCCCCTCGCGGGGAAGGTAGGCGAGGGAGCTTAGTGGTCCGTCGTCCAGCGCGCCTACTAGCTCGGCCAAGCTGTAGTCCGCGTGGGTTTCCAAGATGCTTATCGACGATGGTTGGGGAATAACGCGGGAGCGGTCCACGCTAAGCCGCATTACCTGGTTGAGCTCAGCCGAAAACGCGGGATAACTCCGCAGAATTGCCAGGGCTTCGTTAAGAGTGGAAGGAATAGTGGTGTTGGAATTCGCCCACAAGGCGAGCACCAGCATGGTGGCATATCGCTTCATCTCCGGGGACATGTCGCGCTCTACCGGACCGTCCGGTGCGATGAGCTGTCTGTATGCGTTCATACGTGCAGCGTCGTTTACGTGGAGCAGGACTCGGATTCGGCTGAGCAGGAAAGCTTCCATCTCTACGGCGGAGCCTTCAGGTGCTAGGTTTACGTCGCGGAGGAGAGTTGTCCACGTGATTCCTTTGCGCCGGTAGATGTCCTCGACAGGTACTCCCGATCGATCAACGAATGCCGCGAGATCAGTAGTGTTCTGCTCCGAAACAAGTGCGCGAATCTTCTTTACGGAAGTGCGGGCAAGTCGACGGACGTTTGCGAGCACACGTTCCGTGGTGGCGCGGTCGAGCGTGATATTTGATCCGGGTGGGGCAGAGGGGAAGCCTCCCTCTATCTCTTCGACAAACCGCTTGCCGCGCGCTGGGGTAAGGGCCTTGAAGCGTTCCTCAAAGTTGAACTCCTCATGCTGCAGCCCGAGGAAGTCGAAGACTGTGCAGGCGTCTTTGCCGTGGTGCAGGCGCAGTCCGCGGCCGAGCTGCTGGACGAAGAGCACCGGGCTTTGCGTCGGGCGCAGCAGGAGAAGAGTGTTAACGGCGGGGATATCAACGCCCTCGTTGAAAATATCGACGGAGAAGATGACCTTCACTTCGCCGCTTTCTAGTTGGGCGATGGAATCCCGGCGCTCCTGCAGGCTTTGCTTCGAGCTCACGGCGAGGGACGGGATGCCGAAGTTCGAGAACTGCTCAGCCATGTATTCGGCGTGGTCAATGGATACGCAGAAGCCCAGGGCTTTCATCTGGTTGAGGTCGACAATGCGCCGATTGAGCTCGTTAATGATGAACCGGGTCCGCTTCTCGCCCGCTTTGATGTAGAGCTCATTCAGCTCTGAAGTCTTGTAGCCCTTCTTGCCGCGAACCCAGGTCAGACTGGTGAGATCTGTGTTGTCGTCTACTCCGTAGTAGTGCAGCGGCGTTAGGAGCTGGAGGCGCAATGCATCCCAGAGACGCAGCTCGTGCGCTACGCGGTAGTCGAAATATTTCTGAATGTTCTCGCCGTCGCCTCGCTCGGGGGTAGCGGTCAATCCGAGGAGCTCTCGCGGGTGCAGGTAGTCCAGGAGCGCGCGATACGTCGCGGCTTCTGCGTGGTGGAATTCGTCGATAACGACAACCTCAAAATGGTCGGCAGCCAGGCGGTTGAGCCGCTTCCCGCTCAGGGATTGGACGCTGGCGAAAACGTGATCCCACTGGCGGGGCTCGTCGCCGCTGACGAGAAGCTCACCGAAGTCTGAGGCTTGAAGCACTTCTCGGTAGGTGCGCTGCGCCTGCAGCAGTATCTCGCGGCGGTGGGCTACGAAAAGCAGACGTGGGCGGCGCCCGTATTCTTCGCACAACCGGCGATAGTCGAGTGCTGCCACAACGGTCTTGCCCGTACCTGTTGCTGCGATGAGCAAATTCTTGTGCCGATCGTGGACCTCTCGCTCCGAGCGCACTGCCTCCAGCATTTCTTCCTGGTAGGGGTAGGGCTCGACGCGGAGACCAGAGAGCTCGAGTGCTTCTGACTTCTTTCCGCCCAAGTGTCGGGCACTGCGGAGTGCATCATCGAGGCGCTCGAAGTCGTCCTTGGGGTCAAAGGGCTTGAAGTGGTTGTCGTACCAGTAGCTATCGAAGGTCTTGGTGAACTTCTCGATGATTTCCGGAGTCGAGGTGCGGGTGCCGCGGACGTTCCACTCCCAGCCGTCGACAAGCGCGGAGCGAGACAAATTTGAGCTACCGATGAAGGCGGTGTCGAAGCCGGACGTGCGGCGGAAGAGCCACGCTTTGGCGTGCAGGCGGGTGGATTTGTGTTCGTAGCAGATTCGCACCTCGGCGTTGTAGTCTTCCACCAGCCTTTGCACTGCGGCAGCCTCCGTGGCGCCGCAATACGTCGAGGTGATGACACGCAGTGGAATCTGGTGATCTCGCAGATACTCCAGCTCGTTGCTAATGACGGAGATGCCCGAGCCCTTGATGAATGCGCACAGCAGGTCCACCGAGTCTGCCGTGCGGATTTCGCGGGCAATTTCCACCGACATGTTCGTGTCCCCGACGCTATTGGTAAACAGCGCAGACTTGTTGAGCGATACCTCCGGAAGCTCTGGGGGCTGTGCCAGCTCTGAGTTGTACATGGCATAGAGCAGCTGTTCTGCAGTTATGGTCTCGTCGGCTCCGAGGTGCTGGGCCAGGTTGTTGATGAGGGCGACCCGGTCCTCGGGGTTGCGAATCTCGGTGAGGCGGTCTTCCAAAACACGCGCGAAGTGCTGCGAGACTGCGGCGGCAAAGCGGGGGCTGACTGATGCGGTTGCAGGTTCCGTGATGGCAGATGCAGCAGTGGGCACAGCTTTGATTGTTTCGGCAAGGCGTTCATGGACGCGCGCGGTTACCGGGGTTTCGTAAATGCCAAAGGGAAGGACGGAATCGGAAGTCATAGGTGAGAAGAGATGAGTTGGACAGCGGGCACGTCTGCCGGGGCCCACTCCAGTTCCAGGGCCTCGGCAGCGGTGACCCACCTCGTTGCGTCGTGGTCGGTGAGTAAGAGCTCTCCGGAGACGATGGTGCAGTAATAGGTGGAGAGCTCGATGGTGCCGAACTCATACTCATGCACGGTCGTGGTGACGGGATCTCCCACAGTGGCGGTCAGGGATAGCTCTTCGGCGAGTTCGCGGGCAAGTGCCTGCTGCGGGGTTTCGCCGGGCTCAATCTTTCCGCCGGGAAATTCCCATGTGCCAGCCAGCGGCTTTCCGGGGGCCTTGCGGCACGCTAGGAAGCGGTTGCCGTCGACAAAGACGGCGGCGACGACTCGTATGGGGGAGCTCATGGGAACAGTATGCCGGCTGGGGCCGGCCAGAGCGAGACAATTTATGCAGTGGCGCCTGAAAAGTGCGCAGTCACAATATCGTCGATAAGCCGCGCGGCCAGCTTGGCGGTGCGGGCGTCGAGGTCGAAGGTGGGGTTGAGCTCCACGACGTCGACAAGCGCGAGGCGTCCCGTGGAGGCGATGGTGAGCGCGAGCTCGCGGATGATGGCGGCCGGAACGCCCTGGCCGGCGGGCAACGCTGCCAGGCCCGCTGCCGCGCCGGGGCGGCCGTGGTTGCGCGCCACGCCCTCGTTGGATGCAAAGCCCAGCAGTGCAATGCCCGGGGCCGCATCCGGAGTGGCAGTGTCTAGCGGCTTGATCGTGCTGTGCCAGCGCGCGTGCTCACTGCCAGGGCCGTCGGAGCGCCCGGTCCACTCGGGGCGGAAATTCTGGAGGAACTTTTAGGAGCCGGCGGCCCCTGCCTCGGAGGCGGTGGCGCGGCTGCGGCGGCCGGTGAGGTAGAAGATGCCCGTCATGATGAGGATGAAGGCAACGCCCACCGCCAGTGCCGGACGATACTGTGCCTGCCATGCCATGATGCCAAAAGTAAAGGCGATGAAGGCGATGGCGAAGTATTGGCCCCACGGCCAGAACGGGACCGTGTAGGTGAGCTCGGCTTGCTCCCGGGTGGGCATCTTCCGGCGGGAGGCCAGGTGCGCGAGCAAAATCATCAGCCACACGTAGATGGTGGCGAAGGTGGCCAGGGAGGCGATGACCTCAAAGACGTTGTCCGGGATGAGCGCGTTGAGGGCGGTGCCAATGATGAGGACGATGAGGAGGATGACCATGGTCATGACCGGCACGCCGCGCGTCTTCTTCGCCATGACCTGCGGGGCGAGGTTCTGGCGAGCCAGCCCGGTGAGCACGTTGCCCGCACCGAAGAGGTCGGCGTTGATGGCAGAGACCGCGGCGGTGATGACCACGACGTTGAGGGCGGCCGCCGCCCAGGACACGCCCAGGGTGGAGAAGATTTGGACGAAGGGGCTTTCCGCACCCGTGATGCTGCGCCACGGATTGATCATGAGGATGACCAGGATGGCCAGCACGTAAAACAGGAGGATGCGCACCGGGATGGTGTTGACGGCCTTGGGCACGGACTTCTCTGGGTCTTCGGCCTCTGCGCTCGCCACGCCCACGATTTCGGTGCCGCCGAAAGCGAAGAGGACCAAGATGAAGGACGCCACCATGCCGGAGGGGCCATTGGGGAAGAATCCGCCGTCGTTGACCAGATTGGCCGGCCCGGTGGTCTCCGCGGTGGAGAGGCCGAAGACTAAGACGGCCACGCCGCCGAGGATCATCGCCACCACCGCGCCGACCTTGACGATGGTAAAGGCGAACTCCAGCTCGCCGAAGGCCTTGACGGTGGCCAGGTTGGCGCCGCCGACCAGCAGGAGGGTGGCCGCGACCCAGACCCATTGCGGCGAGCCGGGGAACCAGAACTGCATGTAGACGCCGATGGCGGTGAGGTCCGCCAGTGCCACAATGACCATCTCGAAGGCAAACATCCAGCCGGTGATGTAGCCCGCCCAGGGGCCGAGGAAGGTGCGGGCGTATTCGGCGAAGGAGCCGGTGACCGGGTGATGCACGGACATCTCACCCAGCGCGCGCAGGAGGAAGTACACCACCGCGCCGCCGAGGAAGTAGACCAGCAGTACTGAGGGGCCGGCGGCCTGGATGGCGCTGGCGGAGCCGTAGAACAGGCCGGTGCCGATGGCGGAGCCGAGCGCGATGAAGTGCAAGTGGCGATGTTTCAGGCCGCTTCGCTGAGGCGTGGATTCTGGCACTAGTCCTCCTTAGGCAGCTGGGTGCATGCTGGGCGGCATGGCGCGACAAAGGTCATGTGATGCTACTTTCCTCCTTGTTAAGCGCAGGGTCAATTTATTAGCTAAAGCGTGTGTGACCGGGTGCGTGTGGGGCGTTCGGAGTGGTCAGAGTAAAGGGACCGTACGAGTAGCACCCTATGAACGAAACCGCATGTTTCGGCCTGGGGTTTTGCAATTATGGGGTGATAAATGGTTCCTTTGCTCTCTCCGTGCCTGCCCGGTGTCCTCCCCAGGTGCAGAAAGTGCAGTCCTGTGCGGGGGGAATAGCTAATCTCACTGCAGTGCCGTACTCTGGTTTGGGCAATGAGCATTACCGATAACGCCACCGGCGGCGTGAACGAGCCGGAAGAATTCAATAAGTCGGAATCTCAGGAAAACTCGCAAGGTGGCGAGGCGCAGGACGCCTCGCAGGTGAACAACCAGGACACCGGGGCTGCGAATAACCCTGAGGACACCGGCGCTGAAGATACTTCAGCCACTGACAATTCCCAGGGTTTTGCACACCTCGGCCTGCCTGATGATGTTCAGGCCGCCGTCTCCAAGGTGGGCTTCACCCAGCCATCCCCAATCCAGGCAGAGACCATCCCGATCCTCATGGAGGGTCGCGACGTCGTCGGCCTGGCCCAGACCGGTACGGGTAAGACCGCGGCCTTCGCGCTGCCGGTGCTGTCCCAGATCGATACCGATGCCCGCCACCCGCAGGCACTCGTCCTCGCGCCCACGCGGGAGCTGGCCCTCCAGGTCGCGGACTCCTTCCAGTCCTTCGCCGACCACCTGGGCCGCATCGAGGTCCTGCCCATCTACGGCGGTCAGGCCTACGGCATCCAGCTCTCTGGCCTGCGCCGCGGCGCGCAGGTCATCGTGGGTACCCCGGGCCGCGTCATCGACCACCTGGAGAAGGGCTCGCTGGACATCTCGCAGCTGCGCTTCCTCGTCCTCGATGAGGCGGACGAGATGCTCAACATGGGCTTCCAGGAAGACGTCGAGCGCATCCTGGAGGACACCCCGGAGGACAAGCAGGTGGCACTTTTCTCCGCCACCATGCCGAACTCCATCCGCCGCCTGTCCAAGCAGTACCTCAACAACCCGGCGGAGATCACGGTCAAGTCGGAGCGCCGCACCAATGACAACATCACGCAGCGCTTCCTTCTGACCCCGCACCGCCACAAGATGGACGCGTTTACCCGCATCCTTGAGGTCATCGACTACGACGCCATCATTGTCTTCTGCCGCACCAAGCACGAGACCGAAGAGGTGGCGGACAACCTCAAGGACGCCGGGTACAACGCCGCCGCCATCAACGGCGATATTGCGCAGCAGCAGCGCGAGCGCACCGTGGACCAGCTCAAGGACGGCCGCCTGGACATCCTGGTGGCCACCGACGTGGCTGCCCGCGGTCTCGACGTCGAGCGCATCACTCACGTGGTCAACTACGACATCCCGAACGACACCGAGTCCTACGTGCACCGTATCGGCCGCACCGGCCGCGCGGGCCGCAGCGGTGAGGCGATCCTCTTCGTTACCCCGCGCGAGCGCCGCATGCTCCGCTCCATCGAGCGCGTCACCAACGCTCGCTTGGAAGAGATGGAGCTGCCTACTGCCGACGAAGTCAATGCGAAGCGCAAGGAGAAGTTCTTCGCCTCCATCGGCGCCTCCCAGCAGGATAAGCAGTTCGACTTCTTCCGCGACATGGTGCGCGAGTACTCCGCAGCGGAAAACGTGGCGATGGATGACATCGCCGCCGCTTTGGCCGTGCAGCTGCAGGGCGGACAGGACTTCCTGCTCAAGGAGCGCCCGGTCAGCAAGAAGGATCGCCGCGAGCGCGACCGCTTCGACCGCGACGGCCGTGGCCGCGACCGCGACCGTGGTGGGCGAGGACGCGACCGTGACCGCGGTCCGCGCCGCCCGGATGGGGACTTTGAGACCTACCGCTTGGACGTGGGCAAGCGCCAGGGCGTGCGCCCGGGTGCCATCGTGGGCGCACTGGCCAACGAGGGCGGTCTGATCTCCAAGGACTTCGGCCGCATCACGATTGCCGTGGGCCACACCTTGGTGGACCTGCCGAAGAACCTGGACCCGGCTGTGCTGGACCGCCTGAAGGATACCCGCATCTCCGGCCAGCTCATCAAGATCCAGAAGGACACCGGCCGCCCGCCGCGCCGCAACTTTGACAACGATCGGGATGGCCGCGGTGGCCGCGACCGGGGTGGCCGCGGTGGCCGTGGTGGCTACCGGGACCGTGACCGCGGCGGACGCGACAGGGACCGTGGCGGACGCCGCGGCGGCTGGCGCGACTAGTCTCCCCAGAACGCCAAAACCTCCCGAGCTCTACCCTTCCCCCTCACTCAGATAAACACTCTGCGTGGGGATGGGGGAGAGGAGCTCGGGAGGTTTTGCTCTGTGCGCGTTATGCGCGGAGCGTACTAGACATACATCAGGATGGCGCAGATAACCCACAGCAGGTTGAAGACGCCGGAGAACATGGCGATCTTCTTGCGCAGCTTCGTGATGTCAGCGCCAGCGCCCGGGGTGGCGATGGCGGCCATGGCCTTGTTCTGCTTCGGGATGACCACGACGAGCAGGATAACCCAGGCAACCACCGCCAGCAGCAGGGCGATGTGGAACTGGATCTCGGACTTGTAGGCGGAGAGATCCGTCAGGAAGATGGCCAGACCAATGACCGGCACGATGGCGGAGATGTAGCCGTAGGTCGAGGTGATCTTGTTCAGGATGCTCGCAGCACCGGCGGCACCGGCATCGCCCGCCGCAGCCTTTTCCAGCTGGCCCGGGAAGGCGGAGGTTGCAACGCACACCGTGCCGATGAGCAGGATGGCGGCGATAGCGTGGAGGAAAATGAGAAGTGAGGTCATGACGTAAATGTGTACCTTTCTTTGTGAAGGGTTTTGCCGTGCGAAAGTCTATCGGCGCTGCACAATGAAATCGAATCGACATTGGTGGCGCATGGCCTGGTAATCCCGGGCCGGGAGGGGAAGCTGATACTTCCGGGCCACGGCGGCCAGGCGCTGTGAGTAGTCGCAGCGCCCGGCGGGCGGGAGCCAGTCCGCCGGGAGCAGGTCGGACTTTGCTTGATTGAGGGCGCGGTCCGTTGCCACGAGGTTGAGCGGGTCGTTGGCAAAGGCCAGCTTTTTCTCTCGGGGCCAGGCAGCGGCGCCCAAGTCCCACGCGGCGGCCAGGGGGAAGACGTGGTCCACCTCCACGCGCGCGGGGGCGGGGCTGCGGGCGTAGGGGTCGTACAGTAAGCCGTTGACAAGCTGCGCGTCCTTGACCTTCTCCCGGGTGCCCGGCGCCCAGCCGCCGAAGTCCTCGCGCACGTAGCCCGGCTGCGGGATGCGGGCCGGGACGGTGGCTACGCCGAGGTCCGGTCCGGGGACTAAGTGGTAGGCCGCGTAGAGCAGCGTTGCAGTGATAAGGAGACAGAGATAGGCGCGATAGGCCGGGCGAGGGCTCATGCCCCATTAGACTGCCAGGCAGCGCTAGAGGTTCCCGTGGGGCTGGCAGCAGGGGGCGCCAGGAACGGCGAAACCCCGCCGAGAGCAAAAGCTGCTGCAGCGGGGGCTCGCGAAAGAGGAGGGAGGGGGGAGAGGCTACTTCTGGACCTTCTCCGCGGCCTCCTCGAAGTCGAGGTTCTTGTTCTCCTCCACCAGCTTGGCCAAGCGGGAGGCCTCCTCGAACTCCTGGGTCACCTTCGCGTCCGGAGCCTTGGTGGCAAGAGAGACGGCGACGGTCACGACGAGGGAGGAGATGAAGCCCGGAACTAGCTCGTAGAGGGAGTCACCCAGCGGGCTCATGCCCCAAGCAATGGCCACGATGGCGCCGACAGCCATGCCGAAGATAGCCCCGGTGGAGTTGAGGCGCTTCCAGTACAGGGACAGCAGGACCAGCGGGCCGAATGCGGAACCGAAGCCGGCCCACGCGAAGCCGACTAAGCCCAGGATGGAATCCGACGGGTTGATCGCGAGCACTGCGGCGATGACGGCGATGGCCACAACAGCAGTACGGGAGAGATTGATCAGTACGTCTTGGCTCGGCTTCTTCTTAGCGAAGATGAGGAAGAGATCCTCAATCAAGGAGGTGGAGACCACCAGCATCTGAGACGACATGGTGGACATGATGGCCGCCAGAACGGCGGTGAGAACCAGGCCGGCGAACAGCGGGTGGAACATGACCTGTGCCATGTCCAGGAAGATGGTCTCGTAGTTCTCCTGGTCCGTGATGGCGTGGTTGGTCTCCGTGAAGAAGACCGTGCCGGACAAGGCCACGAAGATGGCGCCGATGAGGGAGATGCCCATCCAGCTCACGCCGTAGAAGCGGCCCGCGCGGGCGTCGGAAGGCTTGCGCAGCGCCATGAAGCGCACGATGATGTGCGGCTGGCCAAAGTAGCCCAGGCCCCAGGCCAGGTTGCCGATGATCACGGCGGCGGACACGCCGGAGAACAAGGAGAAGTAATCCGGGTTCTCAATAACACCGTCGGTGGCGTACGGGTTGTTGGCCGCGAAGCTGAAGATGTCACCCGGGTTGTCCAGAGAGAACAGCACCATAATCGGCACGATGATGAGAGAGGCGAACATGAGCAGGCCCTGGACGGTGTCGGTGTACGACACCGCCAGGAAGCCGCCCACGAAGGTGTAGAACACCGTCACGGCTGCCACGACGAGCATGCCGACCAGGTAGTCGCCACCGAAGGTGGACTCGAAGTAGCGGCCGCCGGCGACCATGCCGGAGGAGACGTAGAAGGTGAAGAAGAAAATGATGATGGCCGCAGCGATGATGCGCAGCAGGCGCGACTTATCGTGCAGACGGTTTTCGAAGAAGGACGGCACGGTAATGGAGTTGCCGGCGATTTCAGAGTAGGAGCGCAGGCGCGGGGCGACCCACTTCCAGTTGGCCCAAGCGCCAATGAGTAGGCCGATGGCCATCCAGAGCTCCGACATGCCGGTCAGGAAGAGGGCGCCCGGCAGGCCCATGAGCAGCCAGCCGGACATGTCTGATGCGCCGGCGGACAGTGCGGCCACGAACGGGTGGAGCCCGCGGCCGGCGAGCACGTAGTCGTCGTATTCATCCGTCTGCTTGTAGCTCCAGAAGCCGATGCCGGCCATGACAAGCAGGTAGATGATCATTGCAACGACATACCAAGTCTGTTCTTGCACTGATCTCTCCTTGAGATTGAGATTGAGAGTAGGACGTACTCAACGTAACGAGGGGGTTCGGCCAACCCAACCGAGAAATTGGTTCCGTGACCAGTATCTGGTTACCTTCGTCACAGCCTATTGCATCGTCTTACTGGTGTTACGCCTTTGTGTAACGAAAATGTAACGATTGCGTATTTGTGCTGGATTGGGGAACTTTCTCTCGCCAGTGCCCCCGAATGGTAGGCTGCTAGACTGGCTCCTATGGCTTCTTACCTGCTGCACGGCCTTTGGCTGCCCGTCTCGGGCCTGAGTCTGTGGATCGAACAGGTTGAAGGACACAAGATCGTCATGCCCTCCAACGTCCCAGACGGCACTTTCCCCGACATCGTGGATTCCCTGTTGGAGAAAAAGTCCTTCCGCAACCGTGCGCGTGTCTCGCTGCGCACGCCCAAAGGCAAGGACGTATCCCTCATGGTGCCCATGGCCATGTTCGCCCCGGATGAAGCGGTGGCCACCCTGGCCAAGCTGGAGTACCTGGACACTGATAGCCAGGCGGCCACCGCGGAGCAGCGCGCGAGCATCGCCCCGGATCTCAAGTGGCTCATCCGTGTCTACCGCGGACTCTACCGTTTCGTCCGCGCGGGACGCGTGACCATCCGCCTGTCCTACCAGGCCGGGGAGTGGTACCCCATGTGGCAGCTGGCTTCCGGTCTGGGCGAGCGCAGCTGGCTGGCGGAGATGGTGGCCGCCGCCCCCGGCATCCTCACCATCAACAACCGGGCCTTGTCCGATGACATTGCAGATGAGCTCACGCACTGGATCGCGTACACGCAGTTGCAGCCGCAGATCGACGCCCCGCGGGCCGCACCCTGGCACGACTTTGCCCAGGCGCTGCTCAAGACCACCCCGGTCAAGAAGGGGCGCGCGCAGCTGCTGCGCGGGCTCAACGAGTGGAAAGACTCGATTACCTCGGTGGACCTGCAGTTGGTGTTCATCGTGGAGGAGCCGGGCCGCAATGAAGACCCGGAGGAGTCCATCTGGCCCATCCGCGTGCGCGTGCGCTCGGGCACCGATGCGCCCCAGACTGTCCGGCAAGATCAGCTGGACCGCGGCAGCGTGGAGAAGCTGCGGGATGCCCGTCGCCATGCCTTCGACGTGGCGCCGCGCCTGAAATACAACGCGGCCCCGCCGGACCGTGGGGCGGGGGACTGGGACGTCTTCCTCACTACAGATCAGCTGGTCGAGTTCATCTCGAAAGACGCGGCGGCGCTGCGCAAGGCTGGGTTTACCGTCCTGCTACCCAAGGCGTGGTCCCGCATGGAGACCAAGGCCAAGCTGGAAACGCGTGAGGCCCACGATCCCGCTGAGGCCGCCACGAAGGCGCATATGGGCATGGATCAGCTCGTCGAGTACGACTGGAAGCTGTCTGTGGGAGACACGCAGCTGACCGACGCCGAAATGCAGGAGCTCATCAACTCCAAGTCCGGCTTGATTCGCCTGCGCGGCGAGTGGGTCATGGCGGATACCCAGGCGCTGGGCAAGATCTCGGCGTACATGCGGGAGCTCGCGGATACCGCCCGCCGCCGCGCGCTCAAGGAGCTGGAGAAGCTCGCGGCGGCTGCGGAGATGGCGCGTCAGCTGGAGCAGCCCGGCTGGCAGGAGTTGGTCAAGGACGTTGAGCGCCGCCGCAAGGAGTTCAACGAGGAGGCCGAGGACGCGCCGGTGTCCCTGGCGAACCTGCGCGAGATGGCGCTGAAATCCATGGCGGATCAGCCGGTGGAGTTCACCGGCTCTAAGTGGCATACCTCGCTGCTGGGTGGGCTGGATACCACCGCGCCGGAGCGCGTGGAGATTCCCGCTACGGTCCATGCAGAGCTGCGGGACTACCAGCGCCGCGGCGTGGACTGGCTGTACTGGATGTCACGGAACAACGTTGGAGCCGTGCTTGCCGACGATATGGGGTTGGGCAAAACGCTTCAGCTGCTTTCCCTGCTCGCCGTGGAGAAGGCGGCATGGGAGGCGTCGGAAAGCGATGCAGAATGGCACCCCACGCTGGTGGTGGCACCTACCTCCGTCGTGGGCAACTGGGCGCGGGAGGCCGCGCGCTTCGTGCCGGACTTTAAGGTCTTGGTCCAGCACGGCACGGGCCGCCTCAAAGGTAAGGAATTGGCGGAAGCCGCCCAAGCCGCGGACATCGTCATCACCTCCTACGGCACCGTGGGCCGGGACTTCCTCACCTTGGGCACAGTGGAGTGGGATCGCGTGGTTCTGGATGAAGCCCAGGCCATCAAGAACGCCGCGACGCGCTCCTCCAAGGCGGTGCGCTCCATTCCCTCGCGCCACCGTGTGGCGCTGACCGGTACCCCGATTGAGAACCGCCTGTCGGAGATGCGTTCCATCCTGGACTACTGCAACCCCGGAATCCTGGGCTCGGCCTCTTTCTTCCGCAACCACTTTGCCAAGGCCATCGAGCGCGAAAACAGCGACGTGATGGCGGAGCGGCTGCGCCTGCTTACCGCGCCGTTCATCCTGCGCCGCTTGAAGACCGACCCCAGCATCATCGACGACCTGCCGGAGAAGTCCGAGCAGATCATCACCGTGCGCATGACCACGGAGCAGGCCGCGCTGTACAAGGTCCTGGTCAATGACGTCGAAGCCGCCCTCCAGAAGCGCGAGGGCATGTCCCGCCGCGGCCTGGTGCTGGCCTCGCTGACCCGCATCAAGCAGATCTGTAACCACCCGGCGCACTTCTTGGGCGATGGCAGTGCGGTCACTATCAAGGGCAAGCACCGCTCCGGCAAGGTCGAGGAGCTCATGCGGATTTTGGACCAGGCCATCGAGTCCCGCGAGCGGGTTCTCATCTTTACCCAGTACAAGGCCTTCGGAGACATTCTGCAGCCCTACCTGGAGGACCAGTTTGGCTGCGAGATTCCCTTCCTGCACGGCGGGGTGAGCAAGAACAAGCGCGATAAGATGGTGGAGGAATTCCAGACCCCGGACGGGCCGCCGGCGATGGTGCTTTCCCTTAAAGCGGGCGGCACGGGCCTGAACCTCACGGCGGCGTCAATTGTCGTGCACATGGACCGCTGGTGGAACCCGGCGGTAGAGAACCAGGCCACGGACCGCGCCTTCCGCATTGGTCAACAGC
Organism: Corynebacterium tardum; assembly: GCF_046717785.1. Taxonomy (NCBI): domain Bacteria; kingdom Bacillati; phylum Actinomycetota; class Actinomycetes; order Mycobacteriales; family Corynebacteriaceae; genus Corynebacterium; species Corynebacterium tardum. The sequence continues at coordinate 1,125,791 of NZ_CP177104.1, forward strand.
GCAATGTCCAAGTGTACAAGATGATCACCGCCGGCACGCTGGAGGAATCCATCCAGGATATCCTCGACGGCAAGACGCAGCTGGCCGGCGCCGTGGTGGGCGAGGGCGAAGGCTGGCTCACGGAGCTCAGCCCGGAGCAGCTGGCGGATCTGATGAGCTATAGGGGACAGGAGAGGTAAATGGCACCGCAGGATTCGGGCGAGAATAACGTCATCTACGCCAATTTTGGCACCCGCAAGCGCGTCAGCACGCCGGAGGAGGTCAACCGCGTCGACCGCGTGCGCACCATGCAGCCGGCGGCCACCCGCGTGGTCAACTTTGTCAACCAGCACGCGGATTCCGGACGCATCTCCCGCGGGCGCCAGTACGCCGCCGGCGGGCACGTGGTGGGCCTCGATGTGCGCAACGGCGCCGTGCACGGCAAGGTGGCCGGCTCCCAGAACGAGCCTTTTGCGGTGCTCATCCAGGTTCCTTACCGCAACAACGACGACATCGGGCGGCTGTCGGAGATGTTTGCGCGCACCGCCAACTCCGTGGCGCGGGCCCGGGAGGGCCTGCTTGACGACGGCGCCCTGGACATCCTCTTTGCGGAATTCCCCGACGATCTGCGCTTCTCCTGCACCTGCCCGGATCCGGAGTACGTGTGCAAGCACGTCGTGGCCGTGGCGGACCGCCTAGCCGCGCGCATGGATGCGGACCCGTCCGTCATCTTCGCCCTGCGCGGGCTGGACTTCGCCCGGTTGGAGCAATCCGTGATGGCACAGGCCAAGTCGGCCTCGGAGGATTCTTTCACAGCTAATGAGCTCTCCGCGGAGGAGCGCAACGCCCTGTTTTGGCAGGGGCGCGAACTCCCGCCGTTGCCCGAGCCCAAGTACGCGCCCGCCGTGGATGACTCGGACCCGGAGCTGCTGCGCAAGGCCATGCGCTCCGTCAGCCATACGAACATAGATTTGCTTCGGGCGGTCTCCGATGTCGACGACCTTTACTATCATCTGACGCATTAAGAGATTCCCCGCCCCGCCGTCGCACCTGAGGAGCACATAGTGGCAAAAGTAAAGTTCATCCATACCTCCGACTTTCAGCTGGGCATGACCCGGTGGTTCCTCAGCCCGGAAGCGCAATCCCGCTTTGACGATGACCGCCTGGAGGCCGTCCAACGGTTAGGGGAGTTGGCGCAGGAGACCGGCGCGGAATTCATCGTCGTGGCGGGAGACGTGTTCGAGCACAACGCCCTGAGCCGCTCCACGCTCCTGCGCGCCAAGGAGGTGTTCAAGCATCTGCCCGTGCCCCTCTACCTCCTGCCCGGCAACCACGATCCGCTGGTGGCGGATTCCATCTTCTTCAACTCCTTTGCGGACAACGTCCACGTGATCGAAAACAGCGATCCCATCGAGGTCCGCCCGGGCGTGGAGATCGTCGGCGCGCCCTACCTATCCAAGCGCGCGAACTACGACCTGGTGCGCCGCGCGTTGGAGCCCTTAGCACCGCAGGACCGCTCCGCTGGCGCGGTGGCCCGCATCGCGGTGGGCCACGGGCAGGTGCTTTCCCGGGCGGGTGAGGGGGACGAATCTGATGCCGACACCATCGACCTTGCCTTTGTAGAGGACTGCATTGACCGGGGAGTCATTGACTACCTGGCCCTGGGGGATACACATTCCACGGAGTCACTGAGCCGAACGGGGCGGGTGTGGTTCTCCGGCAGCCCGGAGACTACGGCTTTCGACGACCGCGAGCGGGACTCCGGCAACGCCTTGGTGGTGACCATTACAGATGGCACGCCGGAGGTAGAACGCCGGGCGGTGGGACGCTGGGAATTCCGCGCCATCGATGCGGACGTGAACTCCTTGGAGGAGGTGCAGGGCTTCCTGGACCAGCTGGAGGAGCTACCGAACAAGAGTCGCACCGCTGTGAAGTATAGCCTGCGCGGCACGGTGGGTCTTAACGCTCAGGCCCGCTTGGAGCAGGGCCTGGCAGATTTGGAAGAAGTCTTCGCCTCTCTGCGGCCGCGAGAGAGGACGATGGACCTGCACCTGGCGCCCTCCGAGGAAGAGCTGGGAGGTCTCGAGCTCAGCGGCTACGCCGCCGACGCGCTGGGGGAGCTGGTGGAGGAGCTGGATAACCCCACGGCGCGTGATGCCGCCAACCTGCTATTCCGCCTGACCGCGAAGGGAGCCTAAATAATGATGAAGCTGCATTCTGTTGAGCTGAGAAACGTCCGCGGCGTCGAGCACCTGTTGCTGGAGGACCTCCCGGAGACCGGCGTGGTGGTCATCGAGGGCGAGAATGAGGCCGGCAAGTCCACGGTGGTGGAGGCCATTGACATCGTTCTCACGGAGAAGCACTCCGCGAAGTCGAAAAAGATCAAGGCGCTGAAGCCAGTGGGGCGGGACGAGTCCCCGGAAATCACCGTGGAGGCCACAGTGGGCCCGCACCGCTTCCGCATTCATAAGCGGTGGCTGGGCAAGAAGGCCTCCGAGCTGCACGTGTTCACCCCACGCCAGGGCCAATGGACCGGCGCGGAGGCGGACAACGAGCTCGCCCGCATCCTGAATGAGCACATGGACCGCGCGTTGGTTGGCGCACTCTTTGTCCGCCAGGAAGACGGTAACGAAGGCATTGCGGCCGTCGGTATCCCCTCGCTCACTGCCGCCTTGGAGAAAGAATCCGGGGCTGAAGCGGTGGCGGAGGACTCCGAGCTGCTTAGCCGCATCGAGGCTGAATACACCACCTACTACACCGCCAAGAAGGAGCGGCCGGCGGGCGAGTATAAGGCGGCCATCGAAGCACGGGACCAGGCCGAAGAGCGGCACCGAGAGGCGCTCGCCGCGGTGCGCGAGCTCGACGGCGTGGTCGAAAGCTACGAAGCCGCCGAGCAGGCGCAGGCCGAGGCACAGGCGCAGCTCCCGGCCGCGGTAGAGGACTGCGAGAAGCGCAATGCCGAGCTGGCCCAGGCACGCGCAGCGCAGGAGAAGGTGACGGCGCAGGAAGCGGCTGTTGCGCGCGCGGCGGAGGCTGTCGATCGCGCCCAGGCAGAAGCCGCGCGCCGCGCGGGGCTCATCGCCGAACACACCGCTGCGGCGCAGGCGGCGGAGCGCGCCGCTGCCACGGTGACGGAGGCCGCGCAGCGCGCGGAGGCAGACGCTACGGAACGCAGGAAGCTGGAAGAGCAGCGGGCAAAGGCGCAGGCCTCCTACGCGGCCGTCCGCGCGGAGCTGCAGCGAGCCCGCCGTGCCCAGCAGCGCGCCGAGTACACGGCACTGGGCACGCGCCTGGAAGCGCTCAGCGAGCTGGAGGAGGCGCTGCGACAACGCCGCCGCGAGCTTGCTGTGGCTCCGGCCGTGAAGAACCTGCCCCAGCTGGAGGAGGCAGAGCGTGAAGTCACTATTCAGCAGCGCCTGCGCGCGGCCGCGGCAGCTAAACTGCACGTGTCCGGCACCGGGGTTATGAGCGTCGACGGTGATGAGCGCGAGCTGGGGAGCGAAGAAGAAGCCATCGAGCTGCGTGATGGAACCACGCTGCAGATCGGAACCGTGACCGCGCGCTACGCGGCAGCCGCCGGGGACTCCGGCGACGACGGGGTGGAGCGCACCCGCGCGGAGTTGACGCGCTTGCTCGAGGACGCCGGCTGCGAAGACGTGGATGCCGCGCGCGCCGCGCAGGAGAAGCATGCCGAACTCGCCGCGGCTGCCACCAACGCCGAGCGCGAGCTCGCCGCAGCTTTAGGTGGCGACGACATAGGGGAGCTGCGCGCGCAGTACGAGGCCTTCGCCACGGACGATGCGGACGATGCGGACCATGCGGAGTCAGACTCTGCCTCTGCGATTGAGCTGGAGACCGCGCAGGAGGACACCCCGCGCCAGGTCGCTGAGGTAGAGCGCGAAGAAGAAGAGCTGCGCCGGCGGCTAGATGAGCTGGACCGCGCCCTCGCCCCATATCGCGAAGACAAGGCCGGTCGCGCGCTGGATGTTGCCACTGTGCGCGCCGAGGAAGCGAAGTCTCAGCTGGAGCGGAAGTCGCAGGAGCTGGACGCTGCCCGCGAGAAGCGCGCGGATGCGGATATGGACAGCGCCGTGGCTGCCGCTGAGGCCGAGCACGCCAAGGAGAAGGCAGCGTTGAAGGAGCTATCCGGCGTGGACCTCGAGACTGCGGAGTCGCTGGCTCAGGGTGCTAAGGCCCACCTGGAATCGTTGAAGCAGGCGGAGCGCGACGCAGAAAGAGAACAGCTTTTGTTGAAGGGACAGATCACCCAGCACGAAGGCGCGGCCGAAGCACTGGAGAAGGCAGCGGCCGACCTCACCGTGGCGACGGAACGTCACGCTGCTGTCGAGCGCCGCGCACACGCCGCCCGGTACCTGCGCGCACTCATGCTCCGACACCGCGATACCGCCCGTCAGCGCTACGCTGCGCCCTTTGTCAATGCGCTTAACGCGCTGGCGCGCCCCGTCTTCGGCGGCGACGTGGACTTCCAGTTGTCCGAGGAGCTACAAGTGGAAACCCGCAGCCACGACGGGCAGACGATTGACTTCGGCGACCTGTCTGGCGGTGCCAAGGAGCAGCTGGGAATTCTGACCCGCTTCGCCATTGCGCAGCTCGTCGCTGGTGGAGGGGCACCGGTGGTCATCGATGACGCGCTGGGCTCCACCGACGCCACGCGTCTGCAACTTATGTCCACACTTTTCGACCGGGTGGGAAGGCAAGCGCAAGTCATCGTGTTCACGTGCATGCCAGGCCGCTTCTCCCGAGTGCCGGGCCGCACGGAGCTAAGTATGAAGAAGCTGAAGTCAGTGTAGGACCCACAGTGTAGGGTAATTGCCATGACAGCGGACATTCGATGGCTCAATGAAGAAGAACAGGACCTCTGGCGCCACCTGCTTGCCTCCATTCGCAAGATCAACCGGGGCATGGAAGAGACGCTCTTGGCCTGCGGCGAGATTTCTATCTCGGAGTATTCCGTACTGGTGTCGTTGTCGGAAGCGCCGAATAAGACCCTGCGCCTGCGCGAGCTGTGCTCGGAACTGGACTGGGACCGCTCGCGGGCCTCTCACCAGATCACCCGCATGGAAAAGCGCGGCCTGGTGCGCAAGGAGCGCTGCTCGGGCGACGCCCGCGGCGTCGAGGTGGTGCTGACGGACACTGGCATGGAGCGCCTCGAAGCATCCGTTCCGGAGCACGTGGAGTCGGTCCGCCGCATGGTCTTCGACCACCTTGATCCCGCCGATGCACCGGCTCTCAAGAGGTTCTGCCAAGGCGTGCTCGAGGAGAACAACCTCCCTGGCTACTCCGGCTTCGTGCCGGATGAGCGCCTGGGCGGAAAGAACTCCTAAGCAGCGCACACACCAACTCACCTGGAGGTGACCCCACGCCATGATGGGACAAGAATTATTCGAGCACCCGGAGCGTCAATACACGCAGTACCGCGTCACCGCGCTGCGAGAGCTCAGTGAACAGGTCGGCCGTGTCGAAGACGTCGAGGAGCTCAGCGACGAGCAAGCCGAGGCGATGGAACAGGTACTAGAGCAGCACCCGGAGGGCGCGCTGACCTTCGACGAGGCCTCGCAGCTGTGGATCATCGGCGCCGAGGACGACATCAACCGCATGTTCCAGGACCGCGAAGACTTCATCGAGGCTCTGGAGAACGACGAGGACCCCGGAGTCTAGACTGCGGTCCTAGTCACAGGGGGTGTCAAACTTCTGAAGGATTGACCCGAAAAATGGGCAGCAAACTTCGGACTAGTCTGCATAACCTGCTAACATACAGTGTGTTAAAGGGCGAGCACCCCTCTCGCTATTGGTCAGGGGAGCTAAGTGAAAGGACAAAACATGATCGACGAGCGCGATTTGGCTCAGGAGCAGCGCGAAGCTGCCGCACGTGACAAGGCTGACGGCTGGGTGTCCGTCTTCGTTCAGTGGATCCCCTCCATGCTTCTGGCCCTGGTTATGCTGCTCGCCATGTTCCTGGGCATGTACTACATCGAGCACGGCACGCTCGATATCACCCAGCAGATTGTGAACCCGTTCATCACCCAGTAAGAACGGTACGCGGCCCGTCGTTTAAAACGACGGCCTAGTGGAATCCACGCAGCCCGGCAGTATCACTGCACGGGCTGCTTTGTGGTTTTGCGGGTTTCACGTCCGGCGATTCTGGCGTGAAGGAGGCAAATCCTGCCTGCGGGATTAAGGTGAACGGCGTCTCTTCTCCTATCTCTTTCCGTATGGTATCTCCACGCGCTGAAAGGCTATCTCCGTGCCCCGCTTGTCACTTTTCCCTACACGTTCTTCAACCGCTTGCGCCCAGGCCACGCCTGGACCGCGCGGAGGAGCGAGTATCCGAAGTGCGCGTCGCTGAGCCGCGCACTTTCAGCCCGAAGACGTCTGGTGCCGCCGGTGGTAGCAGTACCGCCGGGACCGTCATCGGCATCATCGTCGCCATCCTAGCGGCGTTGGGGTTGGCCGCCACAGTCGCCCCGCAGACGGGAATCGATCTTTCCCAGTTTGGCTTGTAGCCCGTGAGCGAAAGTCTATACATAGATCTTAGAAACTTAGCGTTTCACGCTACCTCCGCGATCTGGTGCGGGGAGGGCCGCGGGCGCCCAACGCTACTGGGGTGGGGAGTTCATGTGGGCTCTCTGGAAGGGCGCAGGCGAGCGGATTCTTCGGAATTGCCTGGCAGTACCCTGTGTCATTACGGAGAGCGGGTAATTCTCCGGCAAAACTAGCCCCGCTAGAGGGAATAACATTCACTAACGCTAGCGCGGGTTGGTGGGTGGGTTTAACGTCAAAGGTGTCACCGAGTTGTCAACACAAGGAGTGCTGCCGTGCGCTACACCAACGGAAACTACGAAGCCTTTGCCCGCCCCCGAAAGCCAGAAGGCGCTGACGAGAAGACCGCGTGGATCCTCGGATCCGGTCTGGCAGGTCTTTCTGCCGCTGCCTTCCTCGTACGCGATGCCCAGGTCCCGGGAGAAAACATCCACATCCTCGAGCAGGCGAACATCGCCGGCGGAGCTCTCGACGGCATCAAGGAGCCGGAGGATGGCTTTGTCATCCGCGGCGGCCGTGAGATGGAGAACCACTTCGAGTGCCTGTGGGACCTATTCCGCTCCGTGCCGTCGCTGGAGATTGAGGACGCCAGCGTTCTCGATGAGTTCTACTGGCTCAACCTCGATGATCCCAACTACTCCCTGCAGCGCGCCACTGTGAACCGCGGCCAGGATGCGCAGACTGAGGGCAAGTTCACGCTGAGCCGCACGGCTCAGAAGGAGCTCATCAAGCTCTTCCTAGCTACGCGCGAAGAAATAGAAAATGTCCGCATCAACGAGTGGTTCACTAAGGATTTCCTGGAGTCCAACTTCTGGATGTACTGGCGCACGATGTTCGCCTTCGAAGAATGGCACTCCGCGCTGGAGATGAAGCTCTACGTCCACCGCTTCATTCACCACATCGTCGGCCTGCCGGACTTTTCCGCGCTCAAGTTCACCAAGTACAACCAGTACGAATCTCTCGTGCTGCCGCTGACGAAGTACCTGCAGGACCACGGCGTGCAGTTCGAGTACGGCACGCGTGTGACCGACGTGGACTTCCGCATCGCCGATGGCGAGAAGCAGGCTACCTACATCCACTGGGAAAAGAATGGTGAAGAGGGCGGGGTGGCCCTGACGGAAAACGACCTCGCCTTCCTCACCATCGGTTCCTTGGTGGAGAATTCCGATAACGGCAACCACCACCGCGCCGCCAAGCTCAACGAGGGCCCAGCCCCGGCGTGGGACCTCTGGCGCCGCATTGCCGCGAAGGATCCGTCCTTTGGCCGCCCCGACGTCTTTGGCAGCCACATCCCGGAGACTAAGTGGGAGTCCTGCACGGTGACCACGCTGGATGAGCGCATCCCGCGCTACATCGAGAAGATTGCCAAGCGCGATCCCTTCTCCGGCAAGGTGGTCACCGGCGGCATCGTCACCGCCCGTGACTCCAACTGGCTGATGTCCTGGACGGTCAACCGCCAGCCGCACTTCAAGAACCAGCCGGACGACCAGATCGTGGTGTGGGTCTACGCCCTCTACTCGGATAAGCCGGGCGACTACACGGGTAAGACCATCGAGGAATCCACCGGTGAGGAAATCACCCGTGAGTGGCTCTACCACCTGGGCGTGCCCGTCGATCAGATTGACGAGATGGCCGCCACAGGTGCGAAGGCCGTGCCTGTCATGATGCCGTACGTCACCGCCTTCTTCATGCCGCGCCAGGCCGGCGACCGCCCAGACGTCGTCCCGGAGGGCGCGAAGAACTTCGCGTTCATCGGCCAGTTTGCTGAGTCCGCGCAGCGTGACTGCATTTTCACCACGGAGTACTCGGTGCGCACCCCGATGGAGGCCGTCTACACGCTCATGGACCTCGAGCGCGGAGTGCCGGAGGTCTTCAACTCCACCTTCGACGTGCGCGCGCTTCTCGATGCCACCGTGCAGCTCCGCGACGGCCAAGCCCTCGGCTCCGGCCGCGATACCAAGGCGGGCCGCTTCATGCGCAAGCATTTCCTAGACAAGCTCGAAGACAACGAGATTGGCGAACTACTCCACGAGGCCGGCTTGCTCACGCCGCGCTCCTAGGTAGCATCGAGGGCTATGGGTGACAACGTTTACGTGCGCTATCTCAATGGCCCTCTCCAGTGGCTCGGCATCATCGTCGGCATCACTGTTGTGGCAGCGCTGGTACCGACGATGACCGATTCTAACTGGGCAGCTATTCTTTTCGGTGTGCTGGTCATCGCAGCAACGCTGGCCTGTATTGCCATGCGGGTTAAGCTCGTCGTGCGCGACGACGTCGTAACGGCATCTGTCTTGGGTGTTTTCAAGAAGACGATGCCGCTCGACGACATTTCCGGCGTGAGTGTCGGCCCAGAGACAGGGCTGAAAGAAGGCGCAGGCCCCCGTGTCGTCGATGGCGCGGCAGCCTATATCGTTTCAGGTCCCACCGTACGCATCGACTATGGTGCTAGCTCCTTTATCGCCTCGACGAAGAACCCAGAAGAAGTTGTTGCGGACATTCAGTCCCGCTTGGCGGCTTAAGCGGCAGGACGTGTTGGGGAGGGGGTAGCGCCCCTAATCTAGGCGATAAAAGGTATGAAAAAGTGCCCCTGACAGGGATCGAACCTGCGACCTTCGGTACCGGAAACCGATGCTCTAATCCGCTGAGCTACAGAGGCATAAGTGGCGAAATGCCAACGATGCGATTCTAGCGCATCGACGTGTGACCACAGAAATTGACACCCAGCAGCGGGGGCGGAGCCGCAAGGCCACGGCCCGCGTGTGCTGGGTGTCGCGCTTGCCTGGTGTTAGGCGGAGGCGTGCTCCTGGTCGAAGTAACCGGGGGCATCGGCCGTGTGGACCTCACCGGTGAGCAGGTAGTCCACCACAATCTGGTTCACGGCGTCGTTGCCCATGGCAAAGTGGCCGTGGCCCGGGCCGTGGACGGTGACCACGTGGGACTGCATCGGGTCAGACAGGCCGCGGTAGTAGGCGTACGGGGTCTGGGGGTCGCCGGTGGACTGAATCTGCAGCGGCTTGGTGGCCAGCTGCGCGCCGCTGACCTGTACCGGCTTCGTAATCGGGGCACGGCCGCCGCAGCCGACGCCAGAGGCGTACATGGAGTTAAACAGCGTGAAGGGGTCAACGGTGACGTAGTTGGCCCACAGGAAGGCCGGGATGCGCGTCGGATCCATCGGGGAGGTGTTCTCGTTGCACATGATGATGTTCTGCATGCTCTGGGTGTTCACCAGGGTCTGCAGCGCGGCTTCCTGGTCCGCTTCGCTAGCCTGCGGATCGACTGCGTTGAAGTCGAGAGGTTCGATGCCGCCGATGTGCTTGGCCATCGCGTCCCAGGCCTCTGGGCGCGGGACAACCTGGTCGCGCGTGACCTGGAGGGTGGGGGAGGTGGCCTGGATTCCCTGCGGGTTGGATGCCTTACCCGCGAGGTGCTCGGCCTGCACGCGCAGCTCGCCCGTGGCGGTCATGATGTTCGCGCCCGGCTGGCCGGCGAATTCCAGTCCCGGCGGGAGGTCACCAATCTCGGCGTCCGGCGGCAATACGGTGGGGCGCACGCCGGCCTCGGCGGCGACAATCTGGGACCAGCGCTCGTAAGCCTTCAGCGGGGTCTTGCCCGCATGGTAAATGTCATCGTTCTTCGCCACGAAGCTAAAGAAGTCATGCAGGGCATTCTCGTAGCCGGCCTGCTGGGATGCGAAGATCCGGTTCCAGGCCATGCCCGGGTCCATGCCGGAGTCCAGCACCACCTTGTCGGTGTGCTGTGGGAAGAGCGTGGCGTAGGTGGATCCCAGGAAGGTACCGTAGGACAGGCCGGCGATGTTAATGCGTTCATCGCCCAGTGCTTGGCGTACAACCTCCCAATCGCGGGCGGTGTTCTCCGTGGTGAGGGAGTCGGTGTAGCCCGGGGTGTTCTTCTCGCAGTTGTTGCGGGTAACGGCGCCTGCCTTCGTGAGATCCTCTAGCGGATTGCCCGAGGCCGCGGTCATGGAGCAGTTCAGCGCGCCGGAATCGCGCAGGCCGCGCGGCTGGACTCCGATGATGTCGAACTCCTGCTCAATCTCATCTGGCCAGTTCGCGTTGTTCACCCAGGCGTATGCATCGCCGTTCGGGCCGCCCGGGTTGGTAAACAGGCTGCCCTTGCGCTCGCCGGTGGCCTTGAGGCGGATGAAGCCGACGTCGATGGTGCCCTTGTCCGGTGCGTCGTAGTACGTCGGCGCGGTGACGTGGCCGCACTCGGCGCGCTCGTGGTCCACTCCTTCCGGGCACGGACCCCAGGAGATGGTGGGCTGATCGGCCTGCGCAACGGGGGTAGCGACGAGGCCGGCGGCCACGGCTATCGCCCCCAAAACGCGAGAAAGACGCATGGAATGAGACTCCTTTACTATCGAGATGGTACTCGTCTCATTCTATGCGCCGTGGGTGATGCATAACAGGACGTTACAGGGGCGGGTGCCCCCGAGCGTCGCGTTACTTAACAATCACCACAATCAGGTCGCGGGGGCCGTGCACGCCCTCCACACGGGTGAGCTCGATATCCGAGGTTGCGGACGGGCCGGAGATCCAAGTGGCCGGGCGGTCCGGGTTCATGCGGGAGACAACCTCCGGGATGCCGTACACAATCTGGTCCTTGCGGACGATGCAGATGTGGCGGTCCGGCACGAGGGTCAGGGCGCGGCGGCCGCAGACCTCGTCGGACTCGAGCACGATGGTGCCGGTCTGCGCGGAGGTGACGTGGGACTCGGTGATGACCGCGTCCACGTCGTTCAGCTCGCGCGGATCCTTGTTCTTATCGTCCGGCGTGGCGGTGCCATCGAAGCCCTCGAGCAGACCAGTATCCAGGCCCGGTGCGTAGACGAGGGTGGAGCAGCCACGGTCCTTCAGGATGTCCACGATGGTGCCGTTCAGGCCGGCCTCATCGGTGACGTGCACGTCGGCCCGGTAATCTACCAGGCGGTCCACCAGCATCTCACGCAGCTCCTCAGCATTGAGCGTGCCTTCGTGCTGGTATTCGCGCGGAACCTCTACGTGGTCCGGCAGGCCCGCCTGCTTCTGGGCGGAGGCAATACGGTTGAGGATTTCCTCTTTTGCGGTGGTCACTTGATGCCTTCCTTCTTGGCTTGGGCAAGGAGTTCTTGAGCTTCGTCAGATTCGAACCACTGGCGGAAGGACTTCTTCGGCGGCACAGCGGTGTCGCGCACATCCGACCAGCCGGACATGAACAGCGGCAGCTTGTCCATCACGCCATTGAAGCCGCCGAGCACGCGGCCCAGCGCCACCATGTGGGTGACCTGGTTCCACATCTTCGGGTTAGACCACAACAGCTCAATGACCTTGAAGAGCTTCTGCTCAACCGGCGGGGTGGCGTGGGTGACCTTCTGGTGGCGGTTCTCCAAGATGACCTGGGACAGCGGGATGCGGACCGGGCAGACCTCGTCGCAGCGGCCGCACAGGGAGCAGGCGTAGGGCAGGCTTGCTGACGGATCGTTGTGGTCCTTCATACCCGTCAGCTGCGGCGTCAGGGAGATTCCAATCGGGCCCGGGTAGACGGAGCCGTAGGCGTGGCCGCCGGCGCGCTCGTAGACCGGGCAGACGTTGAGGCACGCCGAGCAGCGAATGCACTTCAGGGCCTGGTGGCCGATGGGGGAGGACAGGGCGGCGGTACGGCCGTTGTCGATGAGAACTAGGTGGAAGTTCTGCGGGCCATCGCCCTCGGTCACACCGGACCACATGGAGGTGTACGGGTTCATGCGCTCTGCCGTGGAGGAACGCGGCAGCAGCTGCAGGAAGACCTCGAGATCCTGGAAAGTCGGCACGAGCTTCTCAATGCCCATGACGGTAATGAGGGTCTCCGGCAAGGTCAGGCACATACGGCCGTTGCCCTCAGACTCCACGATGTTGATGGTGCCGGTCTCTGCCACGCCGAAGTTGGCGCCGGAGATGGCCACCTTGGCCTTCATGAACTGCTCGCGCAGGAACTGGCGGGAGGCCTCAGCCAGCTCTGCCGGCTCTGCCTTCAGGGAGTCATCCGTGTTCGGCATCTTGTTGACAAAGATGTCACGGATTTCCGCGCGGTTGCGGTGGATAGCTGGAACCAGAATGTGGGATGGGCGGTCCTCACCGAGCTGGACAATGAGCTCAGCCAGGTCGGTCTCCTGGGCGTGAATGCCAGCGGCCTCGAGGTGCTCGTTAAGGCCCATCTCCTGGGTGGCCATGGACTTGACCTTGATGACGTCGGTCTCGCCGGTTTCCTTGATGAGGCCTTCGATGATCTCGTTGGCCTCCTTTGCGTCGCGTGCCCAGTGGACGATGCCGCCGCGCTGGGTAACCTGCTCCTCAAACTGCAGGAGGAGCTCGCCCATGCGGGACGCAACGTCCTCCTTGAGGGCGGAACCGGCGTCACGCAGCTGCTCCCAGTCCGGGGTCTCGTCCACGGCGTGCTGGCGCTTGTCACGGATGGAGGTGGTGGCGTGGTGCAGGTTGTGGCGCTGGGTGGAGTTGTTCAGGCCCACGTGTGCCAGCGGCACGAATGCCTTAGAACCGCGCAGGTTGCCGTAGCCTTCCGGGGCGCGGGGCGGGGTGGTATCGAGGAAGGAAGTCATTAGAGCATCTTCTCCTTGGAGTAGGCCGCGGAGGTCGGGGTCCACGGGTGTTCCTTGGTGGAGGCAAGGATTTCCGCCATGTGGATGGCGCGCACACCGGAACGCTGACGGGACAGGGCGCCGCCGATGTTCATCAGGCAGGAGGAGTCACCGCCGGTGACGTACTCCGCGTCGGTCTCGCGGACGTGGCGGGTCTTATCGCCCACCATGGCCTGGGACACCTCGGCGTTCTTAACGGCGAAGGTGCCGCCGAAGCCACAGCACTCCTCAGAGTTTTGCAGCGGGACGAGGTCGATTCCCTCGACCTCCTTGAGCAGCTGGTACGGACGGTCACCGAGCTTGAGGAAGCGCAGACCGTGGCAGGAGGAGTGGTAGGTGACGCGGTGCGGGAAGAACGCACCAACGTTGGTCACGCCGGCAACGTCCACGAGAAATTCCGGCAGATCCAGCGTCTTCTCAGAAGCCTTCTTGGCGCCGTCAACGTCTGCGGAGGAGCCAAAGCGGTCGGCCACGCGCACGTGTTGCTCACGGACGGCGCCGACGCAGGAGCCGGAGGCTGCAACTACGTAGTCGATGGACGGGTCAGCGAAGGCATCCGCGTAGCTGCGGATCATTCCCAGGGTTTCCTTCTGGTAGCCAGTGTTGATGTGCATCTGGCCGCAGCAGGTCTGCTGCTCTGGGAAGACGACCTCGTGTCCCAGGCGGGACAAGACGAGGGCCGTGGCCTTGTGAGCATCGGGGAACAGCGAGTCGCCGATACACGTAGAAAACAATGCTATTCGCATTAGTGTGCGCTCCTTTTCTGACCCACGTGCTCGCGCTTCCCTGCGGCGAGGGAGCGCAAGCGCGACGGACATTTTCCTATGGGTGTGGAGATGAGCCTACCGTGTAAAACACGGAATATCGATGTAAAAAACAGCTCCTACCTGGCGCTTTAACGCAACACTAATGTTGCAAAATTTCTCACGTGCATTAATGACGAGACAACTGAGTCAAGTAACAACGAAGCCCCCAGAACGGGCCGGTAAATGACCCGAATCTGGGGGTGAGTTGTGGGAAAAACCTACGCAACTGTCGGAAAGTTGGAAGGAAAGATGTTAGGGGCCAGTTCTAGGGAACCAAGAATCCCAACACGTTGGTCATGAGGAAGACAATGACACAGACCACGGCCAAGAAGGCCACGGAGTAGCCCACCACAGACTTGAGGATGCGGGATTCCTCGCCTTCCATCTTCACCGCGGTGGCAGCGATGGCCAGGGACTGCGGGGAGATCATCTTGCCCACCACGCCGCCGGAGGTGTTTGCAGCCAGCATGAGGTCGGGGTTGACACCAATTCGGTCGGCGGCTGTGACCTGCAGGTTGGCAAACAGGGCGTTGGCGGAGGTGTCGGAGCCGGTCACGGCGGTACCGATCCAGCCCAGCACCGGGGAGAAGAGCGCGAAGATGCCGCCCACGGAGGCCACCAGCTGGCCGATGGAAATGGTCTGGCCGGAGTAGTTCATGGTGTACGCTAGGGCCAGAACCAAAATAATGGTGAGCGCGGAGAACTTCATGCGGTTGACTACCTCGCCGAATTTGGCCACTGGTGCGGAGGCTTCCAGCTTGTAGCGGCCGTTCTCGTTGAATGCCATGTAAACAGCTGCAACGATGATGCCGGAGATGAGAAGCAAGGTGCCCGGGTTGCCCAAGACGTTGAACTTGAAAGCGGTGTCCATGGCGTTGCCGTCGGCGTCGATAATCGTGCCGTCGAGAAGCGGCCACGGGTTGTTGATCTTAATGAAACCGAAGATGGCAGGCCATGCGGTGGCCACGGCGAAGACGGCGGTGACAACGGCGTAGGGCAGCAGGGCCATCCAGATGCGGCGGCCGTTGAGGTCGGTGACCTCTTCCTGAGCGGGCAGCTCCATGCGCTCGCGCAGGCTGTCAACGCCCTTGGGCTTCCACACACGCAGGAAGAGCACGCCCGCGCCCAGGGACACGATGCAGGCCACCACGTTGGTGAGCTGGTAGGCAAAGAAGGTGGCGGCAGCCCACTGCGCGATGGCGAAGGACACGCCGATGACCGCGGCGGCCGGGGCGGCTTCCTTGACACCGCGCATGCCGTCGAGGATGAAGAGGATGAAGAACGGCACCACGGCGGCGATGAGCAGCACCTGCAGGGAGATAAGACCCGCGATGTCGCCGGTCTGCTCGGCGGTGCGCCCGCCCACGGAACCAGCGGTGGTCACCGGGATGCCCACCGCGCCGAAGGCCACGGGGGCGGTATTGGCAATCAGTACCGTGGTCGCTGCCTTAAGCGGCTTGACGCCCAGGGCCAGGATCATCGTGGCGGTAATGGCCACCGGGGCGCCGAAGCCGGCAAGAGCCTCCAGCAGGCCACCGAAGCAGAAGGCGATAAGGATGGCCTGGATGCGGATATCGCCATCGCCCAGCAGGTCGAAGGTCTTGCGCAGGTCGTTGAAACGACCGGAGGCCACCGTCACCTCGTAGAACCAGATGGCGGTGATGATGACCCAGACGATGGGGAAGAGGCCGAAGAGTCCACCGCGCAGCGCCGAGTTCACAGCCATGCCGGTGGGCATGCCCATGCCTAGGATGGCAACGGCCAGGGCAACGATGAGCGCTACGGCACCCGAGGCGTGGGCGCGGGCCTTGAAGCCCAGTAGCATGATGAAGAACGCAATGAGCGGCAGGGTGGAGACCGCTGCGGTCAGCCCGCCACTGCCGGCGATGGCGTCGGTAGTGATGTGAAATGTAGACATATAACTCGCTACAGTGAGTACGTGAAAACTACTGAGAACTGCGATGCAGATAGTGGGTTTAGGGTAAAGGGTCACACCCTGATGTGCCGCATCGATCACCCAGCGGGGGTAAGTGATGCCCTTAACGCGCAGCCAGTCGGGTGCGCAGCCTGCGCCCTGACGGTGCTTCCGCGGCGGGGGGACGATAGACTTTGGCCCTATGAATCCTGAAGATCTTTCCGTCCTGATTAAAGAGACCGCGGCCGCTGTGCTTGACCAGCACGAGCTGGACGCCTCCGTGCTGCCGGAGACCGTGACCGTTGAGCGCCCGCGTAATCCGGAGCACGGCGACTACGCCACCAACCTGGCCCTCCAGGTGGCCAAGAAGGCCGGCACCCAGCCGCGCGAACTGGCGCAGTGGCTGGCTGACGCCCTCGCGGGCAACGACGCCATTGAGGAGGCCTCCATCGCCGGACCGGGATTCCTCAACATCCGCCTCGCCGCGGCCGCTCAGGGCGCAATTGTCTCCCAGGTTCTCGCCGCGGGCGAGGAATTCGGCCGCAATGCTACGTACGCCGGGAAGAAGATCAACCTGGAGTTCGTCTCCGCGAACCCGACGGGCCCCATCCACCTGGGCGGCACCCGGTGGGCCGCGGTGGGTGATTCCTTGGGCCGCGTCCTCGAGGCCTCCGGCGCGGACGTTACCCGCGAGTACTACTTCAACGACCACGGCGGGCAGATTGATCGCTTCGCGCGCTCCCTGGTGGCGGCCGCCAAGGGCGAGCCCACCCCGGAGGACGGCTACGGCGGAGATTACATCAAGGACATTGCCCAGGCGGTAGTGGAGAAGAACCCGGGCGCCCTCGAGGGCAGCGACGCCGAGGTGCAGGAGAACTTCCGCGCCGACGGCGTGGAGATGATGTTCGCCCAGATTAAGGACTCCCTCCACGAGTTTGGCGTGGACTTCGACGTCTACTTCCACGAGAATTCGCTGTTTGAGTCCGGCGCGGTGGACAAGGCCATCCAGACCCTCAAGGACAACGGCAAGTTGTACGAATCCGAGGGCGCGTGGTGGCTGAAGTCCACCGAGTACGGTGACGACAAAGACCGCGTGGTGATCAAGTCCGATGGCAACGCCGCCTACATCGCCGGCGATATCGCCTACGTGGCCGACAAGTTCGACCGCGGCCACGACCTGGCTATCTACATGCTCGGCGCGGACCACCACGGCTACATCGCCCGCCTGCGCGCCTCTGCCCAGGCGCTGGGCTATGACCCGGAGGCCGTCGAGGTGCTCATCGGCCAGATGGTGAACCTGCTGCGCGACGGCCAGGCGGTCAAGATGTCCAAGCGCGCGGGCACCGTTATTACCTTGGATGACCTGGTGGAGGCCATCGGCGTGGACGGCGCGCGCTACTCGCTGGTGCGTTCCTCGGTGGATTCCAGCCTGGACATCGACCTGGGCCTGTGGGCCTCCCAGTCTGCGGATAACCCGGTGTACTACGTGCAGTACGGCCACGCCCGCATCTGCTCCATCCTGCGCAAGGCGGCGGAGCTGGGGCTGGATACCGCCGCGCTTGCCGACGCCTCATTGGACCTCCTCACCCACGGCAAGGAGGGCGACCTCATCCGCACCCTGGGCAAGTTCCCTGAGGTCGTGGCCACCGCGGCCTCCCTGCGTGAGCCGCACCGTATCGCTCGCTACGCCGAGGTTCTGGCGGCTGTGTTCCACCGCTTCTACGACCAGTGCCAGGTCTTGCCGAAGGCGGACGAGGAGACCGAGCCCATCCACCTGGCCCGCCTGGCGCTGGCCAGCGCTACCCGCCAGGTCATGGCCAACGCCTTGACCATGGTGGGCGTGAGCACCCCGGAGAAGATGTAGGTCGCGCGGCTATGGCTGATTTCAATTCTCTTCCCTCTCACGTCTGGCCGCGCAACGCCGCGCGCGGCGCAGACGGTGCGGTGTCTATCGCCGGCGTTAGCCTGTCTGAGCTGGCGGAGGAATACGGCACCCCACTCTACGTCTTCGACGAGCAGGACTTCCGCTCGCGCTGTCGCGACATGGCCAAGGCCTTCGGCGGCCCGGAGCACGTGCACTACGCCTCCAAGGCGTTCATTACCAAGCGCATTGTGCGGTGGGTAGACGAGGAGGGCCTGTGCCTCGACGTCGCCTCCCTTAACGAGGCCAAGCTAGCGCTCGCCGCGGGTTTCCCGCCCGAGCGCATGACCGCGCACGGCAACAACAAGGACGATGAGTACCTCCAGCTGTGCGTGGACAACGGCATCGCCCACGTGGTCTTGGACAACGAAGAGGAGCTTACCCGTCTCAACGGCATTGCTGCTGCGGCTGGCCGTGTGCAACCGGTGATGATCCGCGTCAAGCCCGGCGTGGACGCCCACACGCACGAGTTCATCGCCACCTCGCACGAGGACCAGAAGTTCGGCATCTCGCTGTCCACGGGCGCCGCCTTCAGCGCGGCGCAGCGCGCGCTCGACGCGGCGAACCTCTCGCTGGTTGGCCTGCATTGCCACGTCGGCTCCTCGGTCTTCAACGCCGAGGGCTTCAAGCTCGCCGCGGAGCGCGTGCTCAGCCTTTATAAGCGCATCCACTCCGAGCTCGGCGTGGCCTTGGAGGAGCTGGATCTGGGCGGCGGCTTCGGCATCCCTTATATGGAGTACGAGGAGGCGCTGGATGTTGCCTCGCTCGCGGCCGACCTGCTGGAGGCGGTGGAGCGCACCGCCCGCGAGATCGACATCACCCCGCCGTTCGTGCTGGTGGAACCGGGCCGCTCCCTGGTTGGCGCCTCCGCGGTGACTGTGTACCGCGTCGGCACGGTCAAGGACGTGGAGACCGGCAAGGCGGATCTGCCCATTCGCCGCTACCTGTCGGTGGACGGCGGCATGTCGGACAATATTCGCCCGGCGCTCTACGGCTCGGACTACGATGTGCGAGTGGTCAACCGTCGCACCCAGGGCGAGCCGGTGGACTCGCGCATCGTAGGCTTCCATTGCGAATCCGGTGACATTCTGGTCAACGAGCGCCGCTTCCCGTCCGATATCACCACGGGAGACCTGCTGGCCTTCGCCACCACGGGCGCCTACCAGTACATGATGGCCTCGCGCTACAACGGTGCGCTGCGGCCGGCGGTAGTGTCCGTGCGCGACGGCAAGCACCAGCTCATGCTGCGCCGGGAGACGGTGGAGGACCTGCTGGCGTTAGACGTCGATTAGCGCTGCGGCGCCATTTCATTCAGCCTTAGCGGTGAGATGGTGCCGGTCGCGGGCCTCCCGCGCCTCCCCACGTAGAAATAGACAGCTCGTTCTGTATAGTGATGGGCTGTACCGCACCAACAACACGCAACTTGTGAGGAAACCATGACGACGAAACGCACCGGAAAGCTCGAGGGCGAGCCCGTAGGAATCGCACTGCTCGGATTCGGCACCGTGGGCGCAGAGGTCTTCCGCCTGCTGGGGGAAAACGCTGACGCCTTCGCGCACCGCATCGGCGGACCCGCGGAGATTCGCGGCGTGGCTGTCCACAATAAGAACAAGTTGCGCCCAGGGGTGCCGAAGGAGCTGCTTACGGACGACGCCAAGGCGCTCGTCCTGCGCGATGACATCGACCTCGTGGTGGAGGTCATCGGCGGCATCGACTTCCCGCGCGAGCTCGTGCTCGCTGCGCTGAACGCAGGTAAATCCGTGGTCACCGCCAACAAGGCGCTGGTGGCCGCCCACGCGGAGGAACTCGCGGAGGCAGCGGACCGGGCCGGGGTGGACCTGTACTTCGAGGCCGCGGTGGCCGCTGCCATCCCCGTGGTGGGCATGCTGCGCCGCTCCCTGGCTGGTGACCAGATCCAGCGCATCTCCGGAATCGTCAACGGCACCACCAACTTCATCTTGGACGCCATGGAATCCACCGGCGCGTCCTACGAGGATGCGCTGGCAGAAGCAACCCGTCTGGGCTACGCGGAGGCCGACCCGACCGCGGACGTGGAGGGCCACGACGCCGCCTCCAAGGCCGCCATCCTGGCCTCCCTGGGCTTTTACACCCGCCTGACCTTCGACGACGTCTACTGCGAGGGCATTTCCAAGGTGACCGCGGCCGATATCAAGGCCGCGAACCAGGCCGGGTACTCCATCAAGCTGCTGGCCATCTGTGAGCGCCTCACGGACGCGGAGACTGGGCAGCAATCCGTCAACGCCCGCGTGCACCCGACGCTGGTACCCAAGGACCACCCGCTGGCCTCTGTTAGCGAGTCCTACAACGCTATCTTCGTCGAGGCGGAGGCCGCCGGCTCGCTGATGTTCTACGGCAACGGCGCGGGCGGCAACCCGACGGCGTCGGCAGTATTGGGCGATGTCGTGGGTGCGGCCCGCAACATCGTGCACGGCGGCCGCGCCCCGGGGGAGAACACCTACGCTAACCTGCCCATCGCGGAGTTTGGCGCGGTGGAGACCCGCTACCACGTGGACATGGAGGTTGATGATCGCACCGGCGTGCTCTCCGCCATCTCCGGTGTCTTCGCCCGCCACGGCGTCTCCCTGCGCACCGTCCGCCAGGAGGACGGAGAGCAGACCGCGCGGCTTATCGTGGTCACCCACGCTGCGAAGGAAGCAGTGCTGGAGGATATCGTCGCTGAACTGGGCGCGCTCGACGAGGTCAAGGCTGTCCACTCCGTCATCCGCTTGGGCGATTAGGCCAGAAGGCTAGACCGGATGATGAGGCCCGATAAGGTGTAAAGCATGAGCATTGACATCGAACTAGGCACCCAAGTCACAGTCAAGGTCCCGGCCTCCTCGGCCAACTTGGGACCGGGCTACGACACCCTGGGCATCGCCCTGTCCCTCTACGACACCGTGGAGGTCGAGGTAATCAAGTCTGGACTGGAGGTGGAGATCTTCGGCGAAGGCGCCGATGAGCTCCCGCGCGATGGTTCGCACTTGGTGGTCAAGGCCATTCGGTCTGCGCTCAAGGCCGCGGATGCCTCCGTGACCGGCCTGCGCGTGGTGTGCAACAACACCATCCCGCAGTCGCGCGGCCTGGGCTCCTCGGCCTCCGCTGCGGTGGCAGGCGTGGCCGCGGGCAACGCGCTGGCCGGCTCCCCGCTGTCGGGCGCGCAGCTGGTGCAGCTGTCCTCGGCCTTTGAGGGCCACCCGGACAATGCCGCGGCGTCGGTGCTGGGCAACGCGGTGGTCTCGTGGACCACGGTGCCTGTCGACGGCCACTCGCTGCCCGAATACCGTGCCGCCACCCTGGACGTGCATCCCTCGATCAAGGCCACGGCCCTAGTCCCGAATTTCCACGCCTCGACGCAGGCCGTGCGCCGCGTGCTGCCGTCGCACGTCACCCACGCCGATGCTGCCTTTAACGTCTCCCGCACCGCGGTCAACGTGGCGGCGTTGACCTCGTACCCGGAGCTGCTGTGGGAGGGCACCCGCGATCGCCTGCACCAGCCTTATCGCGCCGACGTTCTGCCGGTGACGGCGGAGTGGGTCAACCGCCTGCGCAACCGGGGCTACGCCGCATACCTTTCCGGTGCGGGTCCGACGGTCATGGTGCTGCACACCGAGGAGATTGAGGAATCCATCCTCGATGACGCCCGCGAGCAGGGCCTGAAGGTGCTCGAGCTCAGCGTCGCCGGGCCGGTCACCGCGGAGCGCGGCTAGTCCGGCTAGCGCAGTTAGCCGGCCTTTTCCACGTTGATCCGGCACACGCCGTTGCCGGACTTCGGAATGAGCTTGAGGCTGAGGCGCCCGCCGGCGTCGGCAGCAGATTGCTCCAGGTAGCCATCGTGGATGGCGCAGACGAAGGGGGAGGGCTCCACGCCGGCCGTGACGAACGGGCAGGCGTGCAGCTCGACGTCGGTGCGCCCCTCCTTGGTGAACTGGTCAATGGAAGTCACCGGGTCAAAGCCCATATCGCGCATCGTCCGATAGAGCGGGGCGAGCGCCTCGGCGCTGTGGCCGCTGGATGCGGATTTGGCCCAGGTGCGGCCGATTTCCCGGGCCTGCTCGGACGCGTAGTCATCGAGCTGGTCCTTGTCCGCCAGCATCTTCGCCAGCACGCTGATGAGCGTGACGTATTCCTCCGCCACCGAGCGATTATCCGGCACGCGCACCTGGAAGATGAGGGAAGGCCGCCCGCGCCCGTGGGCCGGGGCGGTGATGACGCGGACCGCACCCGCGTGGACCAGCTCATCGAGGTGGCCGCGCGCAGTATTGACGTGCATGCCCATCTCCTCAGCGATGTCCGCGGCCCGTGCTCCCTGCGGGAAGTCCTGCAGAACGGAGAGGACCTCGCTCTGCTTAGGGGAGAGCTTCATCGTGTCAGGGAAGAGCTCCGTGGATGAGCGGGGGCTATGCGTAGATGGTGTGGACATGGACGGTGGCTCCTTGCGTAGTGCTACAAAGATTCTACATCGCGTGCGCTGATTTTCTACTACTCAACCGCCAGTAGGAGCTAGGATTTATCTCACTACGTGCGCAAATACTGTGGATTAAGTACGGGGATAGACGCTCAGCGCGGCCCCGTCGAGGCACACCGCGACGCGTTCGCCGGGCGCCATGCCGCCCGCCGGCTGGCCCGCTGTGACCCGCTGTCCGTCAATCTCTAACAGGGTTTCAGCTCCCAAATCTGCTAGTACGGTGGCGTTCAGCTCGCCCTGGGGCTCACAGTGCAGGGCGCTGTAGGTAAAGGCAGCCCAGTGCTCACCGTTGCGGTCGGGGGAGAAGTCCTCTCCGCGCAGGTGGCCGCGCAGTAGGTTCATGCCCGCGAGTTGGGCCACAAAGCGTGAGGTGGGCCGGCTCAGCATTCGCTCCGCAGGGCCCTGGGAGACTACCTCGCCGGCGTCCATGACCGCGATGTCGTCCGCCAGCGCGGTGAGGTCCACGCGGCTGTGGGTGACGATGATAGTGGTGCGCTCAGGAGCGGCCAGCCGCAGTAGGTGGCGCCACCGGGCAGCAGAGGCGACGTCCATGGCGGCGAAGGGCTCGTCCACCACCAGCACCTCCGGGCGCGCCGCGAGGGCGCGCAGCAGGGCCACCTGCGCCGCCTGGCCACCGGAAAGCTCGGAGACGTGCCCGAGCTCCTGTAGGCCAGCGGCGCGCAGCAGGTTCTCGGTGCGCTGTGCGTCCTTGGTCACCATGGTCAGCGCCTGCCGCACGGTGGCGGTGGGTGGCAGGCCGGGGTTCTGGGTGAGCATGACGACGCGCTCGGCGTTGGTCTGCGCCCCGCGCAGGCGCCCGCTAATAAAGCGCATGAGTGTGGTCTTGCCCGCTCCGTTGGGGCCGACCACCGCGGTGACGCGTCCGCCGCGGAAGGTGGTGCTGGCTTCCCCCACGGTAACGGTCAGCTCACGGGGCGAAACGTGCGGGGCGGTCGCCGCGCGGAGTGCGGCCGCGTCCAACGGCTGCACCGAGCGCACCGCCTGCCCGCGGCGTCGCCGCAGCAGCAGGGGTAGTCCGGCCACGGCGAGGGTGAGGATAGCTATCCCGATCAGGAGTGCGGAGAGGGCGTAGGCGTTCTCTGCGCTGACTTCGCGCTCGAGGTAGATGCCGCTGGGCATGGTTCGGGTAATGCCGGGCAGGGACCCGGCGAAGGTGATGGTGGTGCCGAATTCTCCCAGGGAACGGGCAAAGGCCAGCGCGCCGCCGGTGAGCACGGCCGGCAGGATGGCCGGCAGGATGATGTGCCGCAAGATGGGGCCTGGGCCCAGGCCGACGCTGCGGGCGCTGGCCACCACCTCAGCGTCGAGCTGCCGCAGCGCCGAATCCACCGCCACCACCACGAAAGGCAGCGTGACGAAGAGGTGTGCGGCCACCACGCCAGGAAAGGCGAAGGCGACGTGGGCGCCTAGCTGTTCCAGTACCGGACCCAGCAGGCCGCGGCGCCCCAGCAGTGCGGTCAGTGCTAGACCACCCACCACGGGTGGCATGGCCAGGGGCAGGTAGACCACGAGCCGGACCAGGTGAGAGACCCGCCGCAGCTGTTGGAGCCACAGCGCCAGGCAGGTGCCTAAGCAGGTAGAGAGGACGGTTGAAATGACCGCCGCGCTGAGCGTGGTGCGGAGCAGATCGTGGGTCTCGGGCGCGGAGAGAGTTTCCGACAGGTGTGCCCAGGGCACCCGCATCCCCAGGGCAAGCACCGGGGCGAGGATGTAGACAGCGGCGAGCACGCCGGCGGCGATGACTCCCCATGGCATTCGCGGGCGCTGCTCGCGCAAGACTACCGGCGCCATTTAGTGCTCCGGCCTAAAGCCGAACTTCTCCCACGAGGCGTCGAAGTCGGACTCAAGGAGGGAGAGGACTTGTTCGGCTTCCTCGTGCTGCGATGAATCGGCCACCACGGCGCCCATGACCTCGTTGCGGAAGTCCTCCGCGTGATCGAGCGGGATGGCTTCGACGTCGTCGCTGGCGGCGGCGTCGGTGGAGTAGACCCAGCCGGCGTCCGCCTCGCCGGAAGCGACCTTTCCCAGGACGTCCGCTACCTGTGCTTCCAGGGAGGAGGCCTGAAGATCCCAGCCATTGGCGTCCATGATGCGCGTGGAGATAGCCCCGCACGGCACGCTGGGATCGCACAGAACTAGGCGTGCTGAGGGATCGAGGTCGGCGGCAGATTTGATGCCCGCCGGGTTGCCCTTCGGCACCACCATGACCATGACGTTGGTGGCCAGCGTCACGGGAGCGTCCACGCTACCGGCATCCGTGGCTGCCTCCATGGTCTCGCGCGAGGCGGTCAGCAGCAGGTCCGCCGGTGCGCCTTCGTTGACCTGGTGCACCAGGGCGGAGGACCCGCCGTTATTGAATGCCAGAGGGGTAGCGGAGGCGGACTCTAGTTCGCTGTTCAGCACGCGCGTGGAGGAGGCTGCAAAGACCTGCAACGGTTCTTCGGAGTGGGACGCACAGCCGGTCAGCGTTAACGCGGCGGCGAGAACTGGGGCAGCGAATCTAAAACGGCGCATGCCCCGATACTTTACGGTGCCGCTAGGCGGTGCGCGTAAATTTAATGTGGACTTCTTGTGGCTCCCGCTTGAGGTACTCGCGCTCGAAGCTCTCCTCGCGCTGGTCTACTTCCTTGAGCAGCGGGAGCGGATCGTGCGGGGCAATGAGGATCATCGATTCGCCCACGTTGAGCGTGCCCAGCGCGCCATGGATGGCACCGTGGCGCACCGCATGCGGGATTTCGGAGGCGTTGAGGGTGGGGATGTCGCGGCCCTTGGCGGCGTCGAAAAGCGGCAGGTTCATTGGTGTACATACCTTTCGTGTTGTTAGGGCGGCTGGCGTTGCTGCCCTGGGGATCAATTTACTACGATTAAACCCGTGAAAAAAGATATGTCTCTGCGTGATGTGTCTCTCGCCGGGCGCCGGCGCTGGCACACCCTTGCATTCAGCCTCGTGGCCTTCTGGATCGTGGTGGGTGTGGGCATCACCGTGGCGGGCTTCCTGGGCGCGCCCGTAGTGTGGTGGGATCTCATCCACCCCTTCACGCTGGGCGCGCTGACGACCGCCATCCTGGTCTTTAGCACCCACTTCACCGAGGCACTCACCCGCACCCCGTCGACCGGATACCGCGGGGTGGGCGCGCGCGTGGGGCTGGTCCAGCTGGGCCTGGTCCTGCTGCTCATCGACCGCGCGGGCTACGACTGGGGAGTGCTCGCGGACACTGCTTCCGCGCTCGTCATCGTCGCCATGGCGTGGCACCTGTGGGCACTGTGGTCCACGCTCCGGGGCTCCTTGTCCGGCTCCTTCGCCGTCACCGTGCCTTTTTACCTGGCAGCGGCGTGCTTCATGGTGGCCTCAGTACTGTTCGTGTTGCTGGCCGCGCACGGCGTGGGTAACTACTCGCTGCTGGTGGCCGCGCATTCCCGCGGCATGGTGTGGGGCTTTGCCTTCCTCACCATCCTGGGCACGGTGGTCACCCTACTGCCCACGTTTACCCGCACGCCGATTTCTGCGGTGGCCCGCGCGCGGTGCAGCCGGGCGCTGACCGTGCACTGCGTCGGGCTGGGCATAGCCATGCTTGCCGACGCCTCCGGGCTCACCCGCGCCGCCGGCATGGCGCAGCTGCTCGCCGTCCTAGCCGCGGTGCTCATCATCCAGCCCGTCCTTGCCGGCGCGCTGGGCGGGGCGAAAACCACGGCAAGCGTGTCCGTCATGGCGGGACTGGTGTGGATGGTGGCGCTGTGCGCGGGCGACGCCGCGGCCACCGTCGCCGGCGCCTACCCGCGGGCGGTCACCCTGCTGCTCATGCCGGCGTTCGTCGGCGCTGGCTTGCTGCAGCTGGTGACCGGCGTGCTGCACCACATGCTGCCGATTCTGGCCGGGGCTGCCCGCCCCGCACGCGGCCAGACCGCGGGGCTGGTGCGCGTCGGCGCCATCAACCTCGGCGGTGTGCTCAGCGTTCTCGGTATTGCGGGGGTGTCCACGGCCGGGCTTATCATGATGGGGTTAGGCCTCATCGCCAACATTGCGGCCCTGGTGTGGGCCGTCACGTCGTCTCAAGGAGAAGGTCATGTCAAGCGTGCCCGTTAAGCAGGAGCACTCCGATAAGCAGTGGGCGTCCTGGCTCATCATCATCGCGGCGCTGGTCGCTGTTATCGCTCTGGCCGTGTACAACTCGGCCGCAGGCAAGCAGGACCCAGCCACGGTGGCCAGCGCGGACGCGGTGACCATCGATGTGTCCGTGGACGGCATGGCCTTTACCCCGAGCTCGGTGGATATCCCGGCCGGCAGCCACCTCGTGGTCAACTTCACCAACTCTGGCGACCAGGTCCATGACCTCAAGATTGGGCGCGCCGAGACCGGGCGCGTGGATCCGGGCAAGACCGTGCAGCTCGACGCCGGGGTGATCGATGAATCCGTCGAGGGATACTGCACCATCGCCGGCCACAAGATGCAGGGCATGACGTTTAAGGTCAACGTCGACGACTCCGCTAGCGCCGATCACACCGGTCACTCCGGTCATTCCGGCGCCGGGGCGCAGGGTGCGGCAGCACCGGCTACCGTCCCCTCCGCTGCCGAGCGCATGGCCCCGCGCGAAGGCTTTGAGGCCTTCGACGCCTCCCTGAAGCCAGCCGAGGGCTCAGTCCACGAGGAGACGTGGACCATGACCGAGGAAGAGGTCGAGGTAGCCCCGGGCGTGCGCCAGACCCGCTGGCTCTTCAACGGCCAGGCCCCCGGCCCGACGCTGCGCGGCAAGGTGGGCGATACTTTCCGCATCACCATCAAGAATGAGGGCTCGATGGGCCACTCGGTGGACTTCCACGCCGGCGAGGTCAGCCCGGATGAGACGATGAAAACCATTCAGCCGGGCGAGGAGCTGACCTATGAGTTCGTGGCTCACCGCGCGGGCATCTGGATGTATCACTGCTCCACCATGCCGATGAGCCTGCACATCGCTAACGGCATGGCTGGCGCTGTCATCATCGATCCGCAGGGCGACGATGCCCTGGCCCCGGCGGATGCCGAGTATCTCATGACCTCCAACGAAGTGTTCCTGGCTTCCGCCGGCCAGGAGTCAGAAGGCGCGAACGCGCAGCGTGTCTCCGACGGCGACTATGACCTCACGGCATTCAACTACTACCCGAACCAGTACGACAAGGGCTTAGCCCCGCTGCACGCCAAGGTGGGTGACACCGTGCGCATCTGGCTGGTTAACCTGGGCCCGGACCTACCTTTGAGCTTCCACGTGGTGGGCGAGCAGTTCGACACCGTCTACAAGGAAGGCGCCTACCTTCTCAAGGGGGCGAAGGACTCCGGCTCCCAGGCGCTCGACCTGCTTCCTGCACAGGGTGGCTTCGTGGAGATGACCTTCAACGAGCCGGGCACCTACTCCTTTGTTAACCACATGATGACCAACGCGGAGAAGGGCCAGCACGGCCAGATTATCGTCGAGTAGCTAGACCGGCCTGCCCGGCTGCCCAGCCAGCCCAGCTAGCTCAGCCTGGCGGGCCGCGCGCCGGGCCCGCAACTCGTCGACAGTATCGATATCGCGCGCCGCTGCGGAACCAGGGACTTCTGTCACACTCGCGGCCTGTCGGAGCAGGCGCATGGCGGGCTGATTGCGAGGTGAGCCCACGCTGTTCAACGCTCGACTTAAGGCCTCGGTGCGCCACACCCCGCACAGCGGCTGGAGGTGGCCGTCGAGCGAGGCCACCGCGACATCTACGCCAGCTGCAGCGCGGGCACTGCGAAGCGCGGGGAGCATCTGTGGGGAATCAGGGGCATCGACGGCCAGGATGGCCGTCAGAGAAACTCTCGTGAGGGCGGCGTGGCCCGCAGCTATACCAGCCACGGGACCGCCGAAGAGCGGGGACTCGCACACCTGCGGCACGCCTAGGTGGTAGGGCGAGACGACCGCCGTCGGGGTGCCGTACGGCAGCTGGCGCATAAGACGGTCCAGGAGGCGCTCACCAGCAATGGTCACGCTGGCCTTGTCCACCCCGCCCATCCGCGTGCCGCGGCCGCCGGCCAGCACGATGACGCCGAGGTCTAGCATGACGCGCCGGGCAGCTCACGGGACCAGTCGCCGGAGCGCCCGCCCGACTTCGCGGTAATCCCGCAGCGGCGGATATACGCCGAGCGGTCCACGCCCTTGACCATGTCAATGAGGGCCAACGCCGCCACATTCACTGCGGTCAGGGCCTCCATTTCTACGCCGGTGCGGTCCGCGGTGCGCACGGTGGCTTCGATGAAGACATGGTCCTCCTTCAGTTCCAGGTCCACCGCGCAGCCGTGGACGCCGATGGTGTGGGCCAGCGGCAGCAGATCCGGGACCTTCTTGGCGGCGGCAATACCGGCCACGCGCGCCACGGCCAGGACATCGCCCTTGGGCACGGTGCCGTCGCGCAGCGCGGTGAGGATGTCCGGGGAGCAGGCTACCTCCCCCTGCGCGGTGGCGGTGCGCACGGTGGGCTGCTTCTCGGTGACATCCACCATGTAGGCGGCGCCGGAGTCATTGAGGTGGGTGAACTTCATGGTCGAATGGTCCTTTCCTGCGGGTGAATCCACCCTAGCGTCAGTGAGGGCAGGTGTTGGGAGTTGGTGGTAGCTAATAGGGATAAATAGTGAGTATCTCCCCGGCGGCGACCGGGTCAGTGATGACGGCAAAGCCGCCGGTGCCGGGAAGCGCGCCGACGTGGTGGCTGCGCATGCGCGGTCCTGGTGGTGGGGAAGCGGTGACCGCGCCCGCGAAGTCCAAGACACAGGGCTGGATAAGCGGCGTAGTTGAGGCGGGGAAGTCCGCGCCGGCGATGGCACGAAGCGCGGGTCGGTCGATAGCGCCGGCTGGCCGGGGCAGGCCGCGGAGAATCCTCAGTGCCGGGGTGAGGTACAAGTGCGCCGAGACGAACGCCGCCACCGGGTTGCCGGGCAGGCAGAGAACCGGCACACCCTGCCACAGCGCGTGGCCTTGAGGCGCGCCGGGGCGCTGCGCCACGTGCCCGAACCAGGCACGCTCGCCGCGCTGGGAAAGCACCGTGTGGACTACGTCGAAGGCACCGGCGGACACACCCCCGGAGGTAACGATGAGGTCGCTGTCCGCGGTGGTGACCGCGTCATCCAGCACCCGGGCCAGTTCCGCCGGGTCGTCGCCGCAGCGCAGGCGAGTGATGTGGGCCGGACCGGTGGCAGAAACCAGTGCCGCGAGCATCGGGCCGTTAGAATCCGGCAGCTGACCGCTGACCAATTCCGCGCCGGTGGCGATGACGGTCACCCGCGGGATGCGGTGCTGCGACGCGGCGTCCACCCCAGCGGACAGGAGGGTGGCGAGCAGTGAGGAGTCGACAAGCGTGGCAGAGTCCGCCAGTAGCTGCCCGGGCACCACGTGGGAGCCGCGGCGGCGGATGTGGTCGCGTGCGGGCAACGTGTGGATAGTGACCGTAGCGGGAAGCGGGCCGGGGCCGGGGGAGACGTCGGTGTTTTCCACCGGGACCACCATGCCATCAAAACCCGTGGGCACGGCGGCACCCGTCATGATGCGCACCGCAGTACCCGGACGCGGGGTTCGCGCCGGGGAGCCCGCCGGAACATCGCCTATGACCTTTAGCGTGCAGGGCCCGTCGAGCGGGGGCGTGAGAAAGCCGTCCATCGCCGAATTGTCCAGGGGCGGGATAGCCACGCGCGCGGAAACCGGCTTTGCCAGCACGCGCCCCGCAGACACCGGGGCGACTTCCGCGGCCAGCGGGTGCAGGATCCCGCTCAGGCGGTCGAAGTACTCCTGGATGCTCAAAGGGGCGGGCGTCATTGCTCCCAATCTAGCCGCCAATGGCGGACATCGGGCGATCCGGCTGCAGGAAGCCCTCATCGTTGACACCGTGGCCAGGTAGCTTGGCCCACATTTCGCCTGCCCAGGCGGCGGCCAGCTCCTCGTCGGTGGCCCCGGCGCGCAGAAGGTCACGCAGGGACGTCTCCGAGTTGCCAAACAAGCAGTTGCGCACCGCGCCGTCCGTGGTCAGCCGCGTGCGGTCGCAGTTCCCGCAGAACGGCCGGGTGACAGAGGCGATGACGCCGATGTGCCCCGCGGGGAGCGAACCATCGCGGGAGGACGCCTCCCACAGGGCAGCCGGCGCAGAACCGCGCGGCTGGCCGGCCGGGCGCAGCACGAATTCCTCGCCCAAGCGCGCCAAAATGTCGTCAGCGGTCACCATCTTGGAGCGGTCCCACTTCTCCTTCGGCCCCAGCGGCATCTGCTCGATAAAGCGCAGCTGCGCGCCGCGCTGTAGGCAATAACGCGCCAGGGGCAGGATGGCGGACTCGTTGACGCCCGGCATGATGACTGCGTTGATCTTGAGCGGGCTAAGCCCGGCGGCCAGTGCGGCGTCGATGGAAACGAGGACGTCTGCTAGGCGGTCACGCCGCGTCAGGCGCGCATAGAGCTGCGGATCGAGCGTGTCTAAGGAGATGTTGACGCGATCCAGCCCGGCGGCGACAAGCCCGTCGAGGCGCTTGTCCAGACCCAGGCCATTCGTGGTTAGTGCAGTAGAGGGGGCCTGGCCCTCATCGGTGCGCAGGCGGGTAGTTTCCGCAATGATGTCCTCCAGAGACCTGCGCAGGAGGGGCTCGCCGCCGGTAAAGCGGACCTGGCGGATGCCCAGCTTCTCCACACCGAGGCGGATGAGGCGCACCGTTTCTTCGTCGCTCAGCGTCTGCTCCGTGGGCATCCATTCCAGGCCCTCTGCCGGCATGCAGTAGGTGCAGCGCAGGTTGCAGCGGTCAGTCAGGGATACGCGCAGATCCCGCGCCTGGCGGCCGTAGCGGTCCAGCAGAGCGCGCTGGCCGGAGGCGGTGGGCGCCGGGAGGTCGGTGGGAAGGCTGGGCGCGCCGGGGACGCGGGGCAGGGGCAGAGGGATGGAATCGGGCATTGCCCGCTATTTTATCCCGAAGAAAGCCGAATTAATAGGTGGGGGTTGTGGACAGAGGCTGCTAGTCGTCGGAGTCGAGGCGCTGGGACTCACCCGGGCCCTTGAGGCGGATGATGTTGTACTCGCCTTCTGCCAGGTGGGAGCGCAAGTCCTTCTTGTCGAACTTGCCCACGGAGGTCTTGTCGATGCTCTTGACGAAGGTCCAGTACTCCGGGAGCATCCACGACGGCAGCTCGGAGCGCATGCCTTCGCGCAGGCGCTCCGCGGTGTCGATGGTGGGGCTAATGCCCGCCGCCAGCACGGTGACCGCCAAGGGGCGCTCCACCCACTGCTTATCGGGGTAGCCGATCACCGCGCATTCGAGCACGTCCTCGTTGGCCATGATGAGGTTTTCCAGCTGTACTGAGTAGATCCACTCGCCGCCGGAGCGGATGACGTCGCGCGCGCGGTCCTCCACGGTGAGGAAGCCCTCTTCGTTGACAAAGCCGACGTCGCCGGTGCGCAGCCACCCATCGGCGGTGAACTTGGACTCGGCATCCTCGACGTCCTTGCCGCGGAATTCGTGGGCCGCGCCCCCGTCCTCGGAGGTCGGTGAGTGATAGTAGGAGCCGGTCACCAGGTTGCCGCGGACCTGGATCTCGCCCGCGTTGCGGTCGGTGGTGTTGACCACGTGACCGTCATTGACCACGCGATATTGCAGGGAGGCAGGGAAGCGGCCCTGGGAGACGCGGTAGGTCCAGCGGGCCTCGCCGGAGGCACCTGAGGGCGGGCGGGCTACCGTGCCGACCGTGGTGGTTTCCGCCATGCCCCAGACGTGGACTACGTCGACGCCGTAGCGCTCTTCCCACATCTTGATGAGCTGGGGCGGGACGGGCGAGCCGCCGGCGAAGATCTCGGTGAGCGTCATGCGCTCCGGCGGGTGCTTGAGGTAGTGCACGAAGAGCTGAATCCAGATGGTGGGCACTCCGTGGGCCACGCGCGGGGAGGTATCGGCGATGACTTTGGCCAGGGTGGCGGGGGAGACGTCGGCGTCGGGAAGCACCAGCGGGGCGCCCGTCATCCAGGCGGCGAAGGGAACACCCCAGCTCAGCACGTGATAGATGGGGATGCAGCACAGAAAGGTCTCGCCGTGGGTCACACACAGCGAGTCGGAGGAGCGCAGCTGCATGCCCTCCAAGTACAGCGCGCGGTGCGAATAGAGCACGCCCTTCGGCGCGCCGGTCGTGCCTGTGGAGTAGCACAGCGCCGCGGCCGTGCGCTCATCCAAGGTTGGCCACTCGTAGACGGTGGAGCGCCCATCCAGCAGCTCCTCGTAGCTGTACACCTCCACGCCGCGGGGCATGAGCACGGGCGGCTTAGTAGCGCCCGTGAAGACCACCGCCCGCACCGAGTCGGCGCCGGCAAGAACCTTGGAAAGCTGCTCCGCGAGGCGGGGATCCGCGACGATGACCTGAATCTCTGCATGGTTGATGATGTGCCGGATCTGGTCATTCATCAGCTGCTTGTTGAGCGGGGTAAAGACCGCGCCCTTGCAGGCGGTGCCGAAGAGTACCTCGAGGTGCTCGGCGCAGTTCCACATGAAGGTGCCTACGCGCTCGTCCCCGGTCACGCCGAGGGTGTCGTGCAGGGCGTGGGCGAAGGCCGCGGCGCGGGCGCTGATAGTGGCAAAGTTCGTCTCCTCGCGCTCGGCGCCATCACGCGCGCTGTGCCACGTCACGACCTGGGTCTGGCCGTGGACCGCGGACCCGTAGTCCAGGATGCGGGTGAGGGAGAGCGGGATATCCTGCATTGTGGAGAGCATGCGCCCCACTTTAGCCGTGTCAGTGTGAGCGCGATATAAGGATGCGGTATAGTTGTTCGCGACTGGCGGGGAGATGCTTCCCGCACATTCCGAGCAGGAATCGATTCGCTCGCAGTCGTCTTCTTATACTTTCTCCCAGAATCAGCCCTCCATTCATGGCTCGCACGAGGCGTGTGCCGCGGGGCTGACAGGGGAGAGTCATATACAACCACCGCCCACAGGGATCGCCGGTGCGATCCTTCGCTAGTGGCGGCGGACCATCTCAATTACACACTGGCTTCCAACGCTGATGCTGGGCGCCCCGCGGGAGTGCGGCGCGGATGCGGCACAGGTTGGTCAAGCGACGAAAGGATATCCGTGAGCGATACGGACAAGACCGCAGCACAGGATCTCGCATCCCTGAAGCTGCCGGAACTGCGCAAGCTTGCCGCGGAGCGCGGACTCCGCGGCGTCTCCGGACTGCGCAAGGGGGATCTCATCACCGCCCTGACCACCGGCCAGGTGCCGGCCAAGGCCAAGGCTGCCGCCGCGAAGGCGGAGAAGGCGGACCAGCCGGTAAAGGCTGAAAAGGCCGACAAGGGTGCGGGAAAGGCCTCAGAAAAGGCCCCGGAAAAGGTCAATGCCCAGCCGGAGCAGGGCGCCCAGTCTGACGCCGGCCAGTCCGCACAGGACAAGGGCGGCAACCGCGATAACAACGGCGGTGGCAACGGCAAAGACGAGCAGCGCTACGAGTCGCGCTCGCAGGCCCGCCGCGCCCGCCGCAACCGCGCCCGCCGCCAGGAGCGCGAGGCCCGCGAGGAGGCCAAGGCCCAGAACAACGGCGGCCAGGACCAGTCCGGCAACCACCAGGACGGTGGCAACGGCAACAATAATGGCGGCAACAACGGCCAGCAGAAGCAGGACGACAACCACCGCCAGAACAACGGTGGCAACGGCGGCAACGGCAACAATAATGGCGGCAACAACCGCCGTGACAACAACAACCGCCACGACGATGACAACAACAACGGCGGCGGCCGCCGCAACCGCCGTAATCGTCGCAACCGCCGCGGCCGTGACCGCGATGGCGGCGGCAACGGTGGCAACGACCTGCAGATCCGCGAAGGCGATGAGGTGCAGGCAGTCGGCGGCATCCTGGAGGTCGTAGACAACAACGTGGCCTTCCTGCGCACTACTGGCTACCGCGCGGCAGGCTCCGACGTCTTTGTCAACAACAACCTCGTGCGCCGCTTGGGCCTGCGCTCCGGCGACGCCGTGACCGGTCAGGTCAAGGTCTCCGGTCCCACCCACACCCATGGCAATGGCCGCAACCGCCGCAAGTACAACCAGCTGGTGCAGGTGGACACGGTCAACGGCCTGGAGCCGGCGAGCGCGAAGGAGCGCCCGGACTTCTCCAAGCTCACCCCGCTGTACCCGAACCAGCGCCTGCGCCTGGAGACGGATCCGAAGATCCTCACCACTCGCGTCATCGACCTCATCATGCCGATTGGTAAGGGCCAGCGCGCGCTCATCGTCTCCCCGCCGAAGGCCGGTAAGACGACGATTCTGCAGAACATCGCCAACGCGATTGCTGCCAACAACCCGGAGTGCTACCTCATGGTCGTCCTCGTGGACGAGCGCCCCGAGGAGGTCACCGACATGCAGCGCAGCGTCAAGGGCGAGGTCATTGCCTCTACCTTCGACCGCCCGCCGTCAGAGCACACCTCCGTGGCGGAGCTGGCCATCGAGCGCGCCAAGCGCCTGGTGGAGCAGGGCAAGGACGTCGTGGTCCTGCTGGACTCCATCACCCGCCTGGGCCGCGCGTACAACAACTCCTCCCCGGCTTCGGGCCGCATCCTCTCCGGTGGTGTGGACTCCAACGCCCTGTACCCGCCGAAGCGCTTCCTGGGCGCTGCCCGCAACATCGAAAACGGCGGTTCCTTGACGATTATCGCCACCGCGATGGTGGAGACCGGCTCCACCGGTGACACCGTCATCTTCGAGGAGTTCAAGGGCACCGGCAACGCCGAACTCAAGCTGGACCGCGCCATCTCTGAGCGCCGCATCTTCCCAGCTGTCGACGTCAACCCGTCCGGCACCCGCAAGGACGAGCTCCTGCTGGTCCCGGAGGAAGCACGCATCATGACCAAGCTGCGCCGCATCCTCTCCGGCCTGGATTCCTTCGCGGCCATCGACCTGCTTATCAAGCAGCTCAAGAAGACCCGTTCCAACGGCGAGTTCCTCATGCAGGTGGCGTCGTCCGCGCCCATGGCAGCCGATAGGGACGAGGAGGACTACAAGTAATGTCGAATCAGGTTTCCCTCGTTGACGATATCGTCTCCGAGTACCAGGGCATCGAGATGCAGATGGCTGACCCGGAAGTAGCCGGGGACCAGTCTCAGTTCCGCAAGCTGTCCAAGCGCTACGCGGAGCTGCGCCCGATTGTTGCTGTTAACGACGAGCTGGTCCAGGCCCGCCAGGACTTGGCCGATGCCAAGGAGATGGCCTACGAGGATCACGAGTTCCAGCCTGAGGTAGACCGCCTCGAGCCGCTCGTGGTGCAGCTGGAGGAAAAGCTGGCTGATCTGCTCGCCCCGCGCGACGAGCAGGACTCCGAGGACATCATCATGGAGATTAAGGCCGGCGCCGGCGGCGAAGAGGCTGCCCTCTTTGCCGGCGACTTGGCCCGCATGTACGAGCGCTTCGCCGACAAGGCTGGCTTCCAGTGGGAGGTCCTGGGCCTCAACGAGTCTGACCTCGGCGGAGTGAAGGACATGTCCATCTCCTTCAAGTCCAAGACCCCCTCCCGCGATGGTGCGTGGAGCGTGTTCAAGTTCGAGGGCGGCGTGCATCGCGTGCAGCGCGTGCCGGTCACCGAATCTCAGGGCCGCATCCAGACCTCTGCCGCCGGTGTGCTGGTGTACCCGGAGCCAGAAGAGGTGGAAGCGGTCAACATCGATGACAAGGACATCCGCGTGGACGTCTACCGTTCCTCCGGTAAAGGCGGCCAGGGCGTGAACACCACCGACTCCGCCGTGCGCATTACCCACCTGCCCACGGGCCTGGTGGTGACGTGTCAGAAGGAGCGCTCCCAGATTCAGAACAAGGCGCGTGCCCTGCAGGTGCTGCAGGCCCGCCTGGATCAGATGGAGCGCGAAGCCCGCGAGGCCGAAGCCGGCGAGCAGCGCGCCTCCCAGGTGCGCACCATGGACCGCTCCGAGCGCATCCGCACCTACAACTGGCCGGAGAACCGCATTACCGACCACCGCATTGGTTACAAGGCCAACAACCTGGACTCGGTGCTCAACGGTGACATGCAGGATCTTATCGACGCCCTGCAGGCCCAGGAGCGCGCAGAGCGCCTTGAGGCTGAAGGCTAAGGCTAT
This sequence comes from Corynebacterium tardum, assembly GCF_046717785.1. Lineage (NCBI taxonomy): Bacteria > Bacillati > Actinomycetota > Actinomycetes > Mycobacteriales > Corynebacteriaceae > Corynebacterium > Corynebacterium tardum. The sequence goes on from NZ_CP177104.1 coordinate 1,162,193, forward strand.
ACGGTGACTTTCCGCACCTATCAGGAGGCGCTTCGCGATGCCGCGGGGCGCCTTCGCGCTGCTGGAGTGCCGTCCCCGGAGTGGGACGCGCGGCTCCTCGCCGCGCACCTTATTCACACCAGGCACATGGACATCCCGCTGCAGCAGGAGCCGATGCCCGGCTTCGACGTAGCCTTCGACGCGCTGATCACGCGCCGCGAAGCCCGCGAACCGCTCCAGCACATCCTGGGGGTGGCGTGGTTCGGCCCGCTCGAGCTCGAGGTCGGCCCCGGTGTGTTCGTCCCGCGCCCAGAAACGGAAGTTCTCGCCGACTGGGGCGTGAGGCTACTTAAGAATTCTCCGGCGGGAGAATCGGCGACGGGCCGTCACGACTTTCGGGTGGTGGACCTGTGTGCCGGCTCCGGAGCCTTGGCGCTCTACGTCGCGCACTACGTGCCGCAGGCGCAGGTGTGGGCTGTGGAGCTTTCCGACGCCGCCCTGGGCTACCTCACCCGCAACGCGCAGCGTTGTACGGCACAGGGCGGGGGACCAGTAGACCTCGTTCAGCGCGACGTTACCCACCCCGACACCCTGGCAGACCTGGACGGGACCGTGGACCTGGTGCTGAGCAACCCGCCCTATGTTCCGGAGACACCGGATTTGGAACCGGAGGTGTATCACGATCCACACGAGGCCGTCTTCGGTGGTCCGGACGGCATGGTGACCATCAACGCCATGATTCCCACGATCGCCCGGCTGCTGCGCCCGGGTGGGCGAGTGGGTATCGAACACGACGACGCGACCTCCGAAGCCGTCCAGCGCGCGCTGGTGGAGCACGGCGGATTCGAGGAGGTCGCGCCGCTGCCGGATCTCACGGGGACCGCCCGGTTTGTGACGGCGCGGCGCGGAGTACAGTAAATTGGTCAAAGATTGGCCGACAACCCCCTATAGCGGAGGACGCCACGCGGCCGGGTGATTCTGGCGCCGACGTGACAGTAATAAAAGGAGAGACCTATGCAGGGACAAATTTATAACTGCGCGGATGCCACCGAACGCGAGGAGGGCATGCTGCTGGCCGCCAAGGCCGCCAAGTCCGGGCGGCTGGTGGTCATGCCCACCGATACGCTCTACGGGCTGGGCTGCGATGCCTTCGACAACGACGCCGTGGCAAGCCTGTTGGCCACCAAGCACCGCGGGCCGGACATGCCGGTGCCGGTGCTCGTCGGTTCCTGGGACACCGTCAAGGGCCTCGTGGCCACGCTGGATGATACCGCGAGGACTCTCATCGAGGCCTTTTGGCCGGGCGGGCTGTCCATCGTGGTCCCGCAGGCGCCCTCCCTGCCGTGGAACTTGGGGGATACGCGCGGCACCGTGATGCTGCGTATGCCGATGCACCCCATTGCTATCGAACTGCTGCGTGAGGTCGGGCCGATGGCCGTATCCTCCGCCAACATCTCTGGCCATCAGCCGCCGACTACGGCCATCGCGGCCAAGCAGCAGTTGGGCAAGGCCGTGACAGTGTACCTGGACGGGGGAGAGGCCAAGATTGGCAAGCCCTCCACCATCATTGACCTGTCCGGGCCGCACCCGTACCTGCTGCGCGAGGGCGCCCTGACCGCGGAGCAGATCGGCGAGGCCATCGGCGTGACCCCGGAATCCCTGCGCACGCGCCCGGGCGCGGCCTCCTAAAGGAGCGACAATCGTGGGTGGAACCGGAGTGCCGCTGCGTGAGCTTGCCTTGGTGATCTTTGTCGCCGCGGCATTCACGTACCTCACCACTGGGCTGGTGCGTACCTTCCTCGTGCGCACCGGACAGGTGGCGGAGATTCGTCTGCGCGATAGTCACTCGCAGCCCACCCCGCAGCTGGGTGGCGTGGCCATGTTTACCGGCTTTGCCGCCGCGGTATTCCTGGCAGGCCAGCTTCCAGCCTTGACCCGCGGCTTCATGCCCGTCACCCCGGAGATGAACGCGGTGCTGTGGTCGGCCGGCGCCATCGTGATCGTCGGCGTGGTGGATGACCTGGTGGAGCTCAGTGCCCTGGTCAAGCTCATTGGCCAGCTCGTCGCCGCGGCCATCATGAGTGGCTTGGGCTTGACGTGGACGCTGCTGTTCCTTCCCGTCGGGGATGGAACGACGGTCATTCTGGATCAAGTCCAGGGAACACTCTTGACTACGTTCTTTACGGTGCTGCTCATTAATGCCATCAACTTCGTCGATGGTCTGGACGGTTTGGCTGCCGGCTTAGGCATGATTGCCGGCGGGGCGATTCTGCTGTTCTCGCTGACGGTTTTGCACGACCAAGGCGGCGCAGTTTCGGCTTACCCGCCAGCCATCATCGCGGCGGGGCTCGTGGGAATGTGCGCGGGCTTCTTGCCGCATAACTTCGAGCCTTCGCGCATCTTTATGGGGGATAGTGGCGCGATGCTCATTGGCTTGCTGCTGGCGGCTGCATCTACCTCGGCTTCGGGTAAAATCAACATGTCGCTGTATGGAACGGTGGACATGGTGGCACTCATGTCACCGGTGATTGTGGTTATCGCGGCGGTTTTTATTCCAGTCCTGGACCTTGTCTGGGCGGTTATTCGCCGCGTCTCTCAGGGGCGCTCGCCCTTCGCAGCAGACAAAGCGCATATCCATCACCGCTTGCTGTCATTGGGGCATACGCACCGCCGTACGGTGCTGGTGCTCTACTTGTGGGTCTCAGCGGTGGCGTTCGGCGCGGTGTCTTTTTCCATCGTTCCCGCGCCCGTGGCGGCGGCACTAGCCGTGCTTGCCCTTGTTGGTGCCTTCGTCGTGACCCTCATTCCGCTGCGCCAGGGCAGGATTGGGCGCAAGTCTCGTCCGACCAGCGTGGTGTTCGAATCGGATCCCTCCTGAGGTAGGCTGTCACAGTATGACTGAGACCCCTGCCGAGAACCAGGATGCGCTTATCAACGACGTCTCTGACTTTGATAACCCACGCCGTCCGCTTGAACGTGCCGTCAAATATGGCGGTTGGGCCCTGGTTGCCATCACATTCCTCTCGCTTGCCATGTGGGGTGGTGCGAAGGGCCTTCCGGGTATCTGGGGCGTCCTCATCGGAGCGGCGCTGGGCGGTGGATTCGTCCTCATTACGGCACTATCGGTGCTGCTTACCTCGAATTCCAACCCCACGACCACCCTGATGGTGGTATTCGGTGGATGGCTCCTGAAGATTCTGGTTCTCATTATTGTCTTGGCCCTTATCCGGGACCTCGAATTTTACGATCGCCTAGCCCTATTCCTTACGGTAGTTTTTGCGCTTATCGCCACGCTCGGCACCGAAGTCTGGGGCGTGATTACAGCGCGGGTGTCTTATATCGGCTAGGCGCAGATTGGATTCGCGCAGTTTACTTGGAGCACGGGTGGGGGTGCCAGGCACCGGCCCAAGTAACAGGAGTAACTCAGAGCGGGGAGACGCTGAACTCCTCCGGGTTTTCTGGCTTCGGGGGTTCCGCACATGGGTGTATGTGGGTGGTGTTTTCGGAGCTAACCCCCTATATTCTGGGGGTTAGTTACCCCCGACGTAATGGGCCTTAAAGTGGACGTGACAAAGGTCATAACGAACCTTTTGCCTAGTCAGGGGTACTAAAAGCAAAAAAGCCGTGATCAAGGAATTCGACGCGCATGTTGGGGCCACCCCACCCTCCATGAGACCGCCTCCCACCTGATATTATATCCTCCGGGTTACCGCGGAGTTGAAGCTACGTGCTCGCTACCTGCGACTATTCAAGCTTTTTCTATGCGCGGTCAATCCCTGCCATGGCTTCGAAGATGTGCGACGGAGTCCGGAGCTGTGGCAGAGAGCTTGAGACGTCCATCGCACCGCCCGTAACAACCCAGTTACGGCGGCCCAAACACGGGAGAGAACGCTGAGCGTTACAACATTGGCCATGAAAGGGCATTTTCACTCGCCCGATCTAGGTGAAGAATTCTTCCCGGGGCAAACAGAGCCTGGCCACCTGTTTTTCGGTGACATTGCCGGTGGGTGGTTCGCTCTTGATCGCCTAATGCTGATCCGCATCCTCATGACGCTGATCTTGGTGATCCTATTCTGGGCGGCCTTCCGTAGCCCCAAGTTGGTTCCGAAGGGCCTTCAGAATGTCGGCGAACATGCGGTCGACTTCGTCCGCGTCTACATCGCCGAGGACATTTTGGGTAAGAAGGAAGGAAAGCGATTCCTCCCGGTAATCGCAACTATCTTCTTCGCAGTCCTCTTTATGAACGTATCGACCATCATCCCAGGGCTTAACGTGTCCCCGAACGGTCGTATCGGTATGCCTATCGTGCTGGCAGCCGTGGCGTACATCGCCATGATTTACGCTGGCGCTAAGCGCTACGGTTTTGGCAAGTTCGTGAAGTCGTCGGTGGTTATTCCTAACCTGCCACCGGTCTTGCATCTGCTCGTCGTGCCGATTGAGTTCTTCTCTACCTTCATACTGCGTCCGGTCACCCTTGCCATTCGTCTCATGGCGAACTTCCTCGCTGGACACATCATTCTGGTTCTCCTTTTCGCTGCCTCGAACTTCTTCTTCTGGCAGCTAAATGGCTGGACCGCGCTGTCTGGTCTGACCATCATCCTTGGCTTTGCTTTTAGCTTGTTCGAGATCTTGGTCATCTTCCTGCAGGCGTACATTTTCGCTCTTCTGTCGGCGGTGTACATCGAACTGTCCCTCCACGCGGATTCGCACTAGGACGAGGTTGCGGAAGCGACCGAGAAAATCTCCACTTAATCAGAACACACCCCGAGCCCCGCAGTGGGGCGTGGGAAACAAGAAAGGGAACGACTTTCACCATGAACGAAATCATTCTGGCTCAGGATGCTGCGTCCAACCTTGACAGCCTGAAGGCTGTTGGCTACGGCTTGGCCGCTATTGGCCCGGGCATCGGTATCGGCATCGTTGCCGGCAAGACCGTTGAGGCTATGGCACGCCAGCCTGAGATGGCGGGCCAGCTGCGTACCACCATGTTCCTTGGTATCGCCTTCACCGAGGCCCTGGCCCTCATCGGCCTTGTTGCTGGCTTCCTGTTCTAAAAGCGCGCGTTTCACCAAACCCACACTTTTAAGAACGGAGACCCATGAACAACGTCTTTTACCTCCTGGCGGAGGGCCAAGAGACCTTGCCGGGTGACGGCCAGTTCTCTGTGCTCCTTCCCAAGAACTATGACATTTTCTGGTCCCTGATTTGCTTCATTGTCATCTTCTTGCTCTTCTGGAAGTACGTATTTCCGCTGTACAACAAGATGCTTAGTGAGCGCGAGGACCGGATCGAAGGTGGCCTTAAGCGTGCGGAGGCCCAGCAGGCCGAAGCAAAGGCCGCTTTGGAAAAGTACAACGCTCAGCTAGCTGACGCTCGAGCAGAGGCTGCTGAGATCCGTGAGCAGGCGCGTGAGCGCGGCAAGCTGATCGAGGCTGAAGCTAAGGCAGCTGCCGAGGAAGAGTCCCGCCGCATCGTCGCCTCCGGCGAGAAGCAGCTGGAAGCTTCCCGCGCACAGGTCGTGTCTGAGCTGCGTTCCGAAATTGGACAGAACTCCATCACCCTGGCAGAGAAGCTGCTCGGCGGCGAGCTTTCGAGCGCCACCAAGCAGTCCTCCACCATTGATGGCTTCCTGTCCGAGCTCGACTCTGTGGCACCGGCCGGAAAGTAGGCAACGATGAAGGCAGCTAGCCGCGAAGCACTCGCCACCGTCGAGTCCACGCTGGATGGAATCCTGTCCGGCGACAACTCGGTGGCGACTGCTACACAGGCAGGGCAGGACCTCTTCGAGGTGGTCAGCGTCCTCGATAGCGACCGCGAACTGCGCGTCGCGTTGACCGATGACGCTGCTTCCGCCGAGGAGCGCAAGTCCCTGGCGCGGACCCTCTTCGCCGGCAAGGTTTCCCCAGTAGCACAGCAGGTGCTCGAGGAAGCCGCCGCCGCTCAGTGGTCCACCCCGCGTGATATCGCCCGTGGCCTCGTGAAGATCGGCCGCCGCGCACTGCTGCGCGGAGCGGAATCCGAGGGCAAGCTGGGCCAGGTGGAAGACGAGCTCTTCTCCTTGTCCCGCGTGCTTGACCGCGAAGGCGAACTGACCCAGCTGCTTTCAGACCGTACTGCGACCACCGACCGCAAGGTTGGGTTGCTGGCAAGCGTGCTCTACGGGAAGGTCACCATGGTTACTGAGGCGCTCGCGCTGCAGGCCATTGGCCGCCCGGAGCAGAACCCGATTGATGATATCGCCGGTTTGGCGGACACTGCGGCACAGCTGCAGGGCCGTTCCATTGCGCGCGTGACCACTGCGGGTGAGCTGAACGATAGCCAGCGCGCAGCACTCGCTGAAAAGCTGGGCAAAATTTATGGTCGTGCGATGTCCATCCACTCTGAGGTTGACACCAGCCTCCTCGGTGGTATGACCATCCGCGTCGGCGATGAAGTCATTGATGGCTCGACGGCAGGCAAGATTGCCCGCCTGCGCGCCCAGATGGCATAAGCCGAAACGACAGAAACGATTAAGTAATTGCTGGAAGATACTACCGAGAGCAGGAAGAACATGGCGGAGCTGACGATCTCCTCCGATGAGATCCGTAGCGCGATTGCGAACTACACCTCGAGCTACTCCGCGGAGGCCTCCCGTGAGGAGGTCGGCGTGGTCATTTCGGCAGCTGACGGTATTGCGCAGGTTTCGGGCCTGCCGTCCGTCATGGCGAATGAGCTGCTCGAGTTCCCCGGCGGCGTGATTGGCGTCGCACAGAACCTTGACACCAACTCCATCGGTGTCGTGGTCTTGGGCAACTTCGAGTCCCTTAAGGAAGGCGACGAGGTCAAGAGGACTGGTGAGGTCCTCTCCATCCCTGTGGGCGAGGAATTCCTCGGCCGCGTTATTAACCCCCTGGGCCAGCCGATTGACGGCTTGGGCCCGATCACCGCTGAAGAGGACCGCGTCCTCGAGCTGCAGGCACCGTCCGTGCTGCAGCGCCAGCCGGTGGAAGAGCCGATGCAGACCGGCATCAAGGCAATTGACGCAATGACCCCGATTGGTCGCGGTCAGCGTCAGTTGATCATTGGTGACCGTAAGACCGGTAAGACCGCAGTCTGCATCGACACCATCCTGAACCAGAAGGCTAACTGGGAGTCCGGCGACAAGAACAAGCAGGTTCGCTGCATCTACGTCGCCATCGGCCAGAAGGGCTCCACCATCGCCGGTGTGCGCCACACTCTGGAGCAGCATGGTGCGTTGGATTACACCACCATCGTGGCAGCCCCGGCGTCCGACGCCGCCGGCTTTAAGTGGCTGGCACCGTTCTCCGGTGCCGCGCTGGGTCAGCACTGGATGTACCAGGGCAACCACGTCCTGATCATTTACGATGATCTGACCAAGCAGGCTGAGGCCTACCGTGCGATTTCTTTGCTGCTGCGCCGTCCGCCGGGCCGCGAGGCTTACCCGGGTGACGTCTTCTACCTCCACTCCCGTCTGCTGGAGCGTGCTGCAAAGCTTTCCGACGACATGGGTGCAGGCTCCATGACCGCACTGCCGATCATCGAGACCAAGGCGAACGACGTCTCTGCCTTCATTCCGACCAACGTTATTTCCATTACCGACGGCCAGGTCTTCCTGGAGTCCGACCTGTTCAACCAGGGCGTCCGTCCGGCAATTAACGTCGGTGTGTCCGTCTCCCGTGTCGGTGGCGCTGCACAGACCAAGGGCATGAAGAAGGTGGCCGGTAACCTCCGTCTGGAGCTGGCTGCCTACCGCGACCTGCAGGCCTTCGCTGCCTTTGCCTCTGACCTAGACTCCGCGTCCAAGGCTCAGCTGGAGCGCGGCGAGCGACTGGTCGAGCTGCTGAAGCAGTCCGAATCCTCCCCGCAGCCGGTTGAGTACCAGATGGTCTCCATCTTCCTCGCCGACCAGGGCATCTTCGACGTCGTTCCCGTCGAAGACGTTCGCCGCTTCGAGGCGGAGCTGCACGATCACCTCAACTCTGCGACCCCGCAGGTGTTTGAGCAGATCGCCGGCGGCACCCCGCTGACCGATGAGTCCAAGGACGCGCTCGTCAAGGCTGCGAAGGACTTCACCCCGTCCTTCCGTACCTCCGAGGGCCACAATCTGGGTTCCGAGGCGCCGGTCGATCCGCTCTCCGCGGACGAGGTGAAGAAGACCGAGCTCAACGTCTCCCGCAAGGCGGCCAAATAGAGTCCCGCACACTCTACGAATACCGTCTAGATAAAGAAGGGAGGAGCGAACACCATGGCTAATCTTCGTGAACTGCGCGACCGCATCCGGTCCGTTAATTCCACCAAGAAGATCACCAAGGCACAGGAGCTCATTGCTACCTCGCGCATTACCAAGGCACAGGCCAGGGTTGAGGCGTCGCAGCCTTATGCGCACGAGCTGTCCAACGTGTTGAACAAGCTCGCCGCGCACGCGACCCTTAATCACCCTATGCTCCGTGAGCGTGAAGATGGCAAGGTCGCCGCTATTCTTGTGGTCTCTTCGGACCGCGGGATGTGCGGTGGCTACAACAACAACATCTTCAAGAAGGCAGCCGAGCTCGAGGCCCTGCTCAAGCAGGAGGGCTATGAGACAGTTCGCTACGTCACGGGTAACAAGGGCGTCGGCTTCTACAAGTTCCGTGAGTCCGAGGTCGCAGGCAGCTGGACTGGCTTCTCGCAGGATCCGTCCTGGGAGACCACCCACGATGTGCGTCATCACATGATTGATGGCTTCATCGCCGGCTCTCAAGGCCAGGCCAAGACTCGCGAGGGTATTCACCTCGAGGGCGAGACCGTTCGCGGTTTCGACCAGGTACACGTTGTATACACCGAGTTTGAATCCATGCTGACCCAGACCGCGCGTGCGCAGCAGCTGCTGCCGGTGGTACCGGTGATTCAGGAGGAGGACTACCACGTGGGGGAGTCCGCGCTGTCCGACGCCGAGCCCGAGGATCAGGTCACCCCTGATTTCGAGTTCGAGCCGGACGCGGATACCCTCATGGACGCGCTGCTTCCGCAGTACGTCTCCCGTATCCTGTTTGCGATGTTCTTGGAGGCTTCGGCTTCTGAGTCCGCCGCACGCCGTACCGCAATGAAGTCTGCAACCGACAACGCAACGGAGCTGGTCAAGGACCTCTCCCGCGTGGCCAACCAGGCCCGTCAGGCGCAGATTACCCAAGAAATCACAGAGATCGTCGGTGGCGCTGGGGCGCTCGCCGAAAGCGCAGAAAGTGACTAGATTATGACTACAGCTCTGCAAGAGCAGAACACACAGTCGTCGGCTACCGCCGGCCGTGTGGTGCGTGTCATCGGTCCGGTCGTCGACGTGGAGTTTCCGCGTGGCGGGCTGCCGGCACTGTACAACGCACTGACCGTCGAGGTCTCCCTCGAGGCTGTTGCAAAGACCGTCACCCTTGAGGTCGCTCAGCACCTCGGTGACAACCTCGTCCGTGCCGTGTCCATGGCTCCGACCGACGGCCTCGTCCGTGGCGCCGCCGTGACCGATACCGGCAAGCCGATTTCCGTCCCTGTGGGCGATGTGGTCAAGGGCCACGTCTTCAACGCTCTCGGTGACTGCCTGGACCAGCCGGGTCTCGGCCGCGATGGCGAACAGTGGGGTATCCACCGCGAGCCGCCGGCATTCGACCAGCTGGAGGGTAAGACCGAGATCCTCGAGACCGGTATTAAGGTCATCGACCTGCTTACCCCGTACGTCAAGGGCGGCAAGATCGGCCTCTTCGGCGGCGCAGGTGTGGGCAAGACCGTGCTCATCCAGGAGATGATTACTCGTATCGCACGCGAGTTCTCCGGTACCTCCGTCTTCGCCGGAGTCGGCGAGCGCACCCGTGAGGGCACCGACCTCTTCCTCGAGATGGAAGAGATGGGCGTTCTTCAGGACACGGCCCTTGTGTTCGGCCAGATGGATGAGCCGCCGGGAGTCCGTATGCGCGTGGCTCTGTCCGGCCTGACCATGGCGGAGTACTTCCGCGATGTGCAGAACCAGGACGTGCTGCTGTTCATCGACAACATCTTCCGTTTCACCCAGGCAGGTTCTGAGGTCTCCACGCTGCTCGGCCGTATGCCGTCCGCCGTGGGCTACCAGCCGACCCTGGCTGATGAGATGGGTGTGCTGCAGGAGCGTATTACCTCCACCAAGGGTAAGTCCATTACCTCCCTGCAGGCCGTCTACGTGCCGGCCGATGACTACACGGACCCGGCTCCGGCGACCACCTTCGCCCACCTCGATGCCACCACCGAGCTGGACCGCGCGATTGCGTCGAAGGGTATCTACCCGGCAGTGAACCCGCTGACCTCCACCTCCCGTATTCTGGAGCCGTCCGTTGTGGGCGAGCGCCACTACGAGGTGGCACAGCGTGTCATCGGTATCCTGCAGAAGAACAAGGAGCTCCAGGACATCATCGCCATCCTCGGTATGGACGAGCTGTCTGAGGAGGACAAGGTTACTGTTCAGCGCGCACGTCGTATTGAGCGCTTCCTGGGCCAGAACTTCTTCGTCGCAGAGAAGTTCACCGGCCTGCCGGGCTCCTACGTGCCGCTGGCTGACACCATTGATGCTTTCGAGCGCATCTGCAACGGCGAATTCGACCACTACCCGGAGCAGGCCTTCAACGGCCTGGGTGGCTTGGACGACGTCGAGGCTGCGTACAAGAAGCTGAACGAGAAGAAGTAGGGAGAGGCACATGGCTGACATCACCGCCGTATTGGTTTCCGTCGAGCGCCTGCTGTGGACCGGCAAGGCCACCATGGTGACGGCTGAGACCACCGAGGGTGAGATCGGCGTGCTTCCTGGGCATGAGCCTTTGGTCGGTCAGCTGATCGACAACGGCGTTGTGACCATCCACCCGGTCGATGGCGAGCGTCGCGTCGCCGCCGTCCAGGGTGGCTTCCTCTCCGTAACTGAGAACGAGATCACCGTCCTCGCAGACTGGGCCGTGTGGGCCAGCGAGGTCGATGAGGCACAGGCTCAGGAGGACGCCCAGTCCGAGCGTGAGCTGACGAAGTCTCGCGGTGACGCCGCCCTGCGCGCCGTCCGCCGCTTGAACAGCTAGCGTCGCAGCGGAGAGGGGAATATACGGGCAGCAATGACCGCCCTTCCCACTCACAGTGATGAACCCCGCGTCCCTGGATTACCAGGGAGGCGGGGTTTATTGCATGCTCGTAGAGTAACCTGTGGCGCTGCTGGGACTAGCGCCTGAGCCTGGCAAAGCGCTACAATCTACGAAACACTTTCGCACTGCCGTAAAGGAACAGTCAACCATGAATTCTCAGGTGCTCCAGGGACTGCTTTTCGTCCTCGTCCTGATTGTGGTGGGCGTGGTGCTCTTGGCGGCGGTGCGCTTTTTTACGCTGCGATCCCGCGGCACCTCCGTGCTGCTGCGGCGTCTTCCCGCGAAGGATTCCCATACCTGGCGCCACGGGCTGGTGCGCTATAACGGCGAATATATGGAGTTCTTCAAACTGCGCTCCGTGCTTCCGCGCGCTAACCTGCGCATCAACCGCCTCGACATCGACCTGAACGGCACCCGCCCGCTGGACGGTGACGAGGCTTCTTTTATGCCCGAAGGGGAGCAGGTGATGGAGTTCTCCGCGCACGGCGTTGACTATGAGTTCGCCGCGGATTCGCACGGCATCATGGCGCTGGGCGCCTGGGTGGAGGCCGCGCCCTCCAAGCGGAAGGAAAAGCTGGATTACCGGCAGCTTCAGAAGCGTGCTACCCGCTATTCCAAGAAATAAGGCGCACCCGATAGGGTAGAGGGCATGCGTGTTGTCATCGCCCGTTGCTCTGTAGATTACGTCGGCCGCCTCGACGCCCACCTTCCCATGGCGGACCGCCTCATCCTGATTAAGGCGGACGGCTCCGTGTCCGTACACGCGGATGACCGGGCGTACAAGCCGTTGAACTGGATGACGCCGCCGTGCACGTTGGAGGAATCCGACATCACGGATCTGGATGGCGAGGACACCGGTGAGAAGCTGTGGCTGGTGGAAAACCCCAAGGGCGAGCAGCTGCGAATCACCGTGGCGGAGGTTCACCAGGACATCGCAATGGACCTGGGAGAAGACCCCGGCCTGGTCAAGGACGGTGTGGAGGCCCACCTACAGGAGCTGCTGGCGGAACACATCGAAACGTTGGGGGAGAAGTACTCGCTGGTGCGCCGCGAATACCCCACCGCGATTGGGCCCGTGGACATCATGGCGAAGAACTCCGAGAACGAGTTCGTGGCGGTGGAGGTCAAGCGCCGCGGCGGGATCGACGGCGTGGAGCAGCTCACCCGCTACCTGGACCTGCTCAACCGCGACGATCTGCTCGCGCCCGTCCACGGCGTGTTTGCCGCCCAGGAAATCAAGCCGCAGGCTCGGACTTTGGCCGAAGACCGCGGCATTCGCTGTGTGGTGCTGGACTACCAGGAACTGCGCGGCATCGAATCCAACGAGCTGCGGCTGTTCTGATGCCACGCCGCAATCGTCGAATCCGCGAGGAACCACGCTTCTTGCCCCGCGATGGCAGTTCCTTCCTCGGTTCACAGACCGTCGCGGGCCCGCGCTGGGCCCATGGCGAGCCCTATGTCATGCGACATATCGGCAGCTCCGCCGCAACTAAGTTCTACGTCTGCCCAGGCTGTAACCAGAACATTCCGCCCGGGGTAGCGCACATTGTGGCGTGGCCTCGTGATACCGGCGGGCAGGGCGATGACCGCCGGCACTGGCACCGCCACTGCTGGGACCGGCGGTAGACTAGCGGGCATGATTGTTGCCTTTTCTGTAGCGCCTTCCATTGTGGGCGATGAGAGCGCCGAGATGTCTGACGCCGTGGCGGAAGCCGTGCGCGTTGTCCGTGCCTCCGGCTTGCCCAACGAGACCAACGCCATGTTCACCCTTATTGAGGGCGAATGGGACGAGGTTTTCGCCGTGATCAAGGAGGCCACCGACGCCGTCCGCGCCGTCTCGCCGCGCACAAGCCTGGTCATCAAAGCCGATATTCGTGAGGGCGTGACGGGCCAGATCACGCAGAAAGTAGAATCCGTCAACCGTTACCTGGAGGAGAACAAGTGACCGGACCATACGTAGGCGGCGCCCTTGACTTGGGCGCCATCAAGCAGCAGGCCGAGGCTAAGGCGAAAGCGCAGGAACAGGGGAACGCAGGTGCGCCAGCTGGCATTCAGCCGTTCTTCGATGTCACTGAAGAGAACTTTGAAAATGACCTTGTGCGTCGTTCCGCCGAGGTTCCGGTCATCGCGTTGATTGGTTCGCCGCGTTCGCCCGCCTCGGAGCAGCTCAAAAAGGATTTCGAGGAGATGGCCGCCGCCGGTGGCCTGAAATTTATCGTGGGTTACGTTAATGCCGATGTTGTCCCGCAGGTGGCCCAGGTCTTCGGTGTCCAGAATTTGCCGACTACCGTGGCCATCGCCGCTGGCCAGCCTGTCACCAATTTTGAGGGTAGCCAGCCGCGCGAGAACCTGGAGCAGTGGGTCGCGGCGATTGTGGAGAAGCTTGGCCCCCAGCTGCGCGGCCTTTCTGAGGCTCAACCAGAGCAGCCGCAAGAGGATGAAGCGGATCCGCGTCTTCTCGTGGCGGAGGATGCCCTCAATGCCGGCGATTTTGATGCTGCTATCGCAGCCTACGACGAGGTCCTTGCCGCCGAGCCCGATAACGCAGAGATTAAGCAGGCACGCGCCACGACCGTTGTGCTCAAGCGCCTCAAGGCATCCTCCGGTGAGGGTGATCCCATCGCAGCGGCCGAGGCTGATCCTCAGGATGTGGACAAGCAACTTGCGGCTGCCGACGCTCACATCGTCGCCGGCACCCCCGACCGTTCCTTCACTCAGCTTATCGACGCCATGAAGGTCACCGCTGGCGAGGACAAAGCCCGCCTCAAAGATCGCCTTCTTGAGCTCTTTGCCCTGTATGATTCCGGCGACCCGCGTGTGCTTGCCGCGCGCACACAGCTCGCTAGCGCCCTGTATTAAGAGCTATTCATCCGCAGCTGGGGGGTAATGACCACCTGGCGAAGTGTGCAAAAGAACGCTGATGAAAGTGGCTCTGGCCTGCGCCCCGGTAACCCCGGGGCTATTTTTCTGCCTACCCCCAAGGTGCGGGATTGTTCATGTCCCACAGCTTGGTTCTAATATCTTGATTGTCAACGCTGAACAGTGAGCCCTTTGACGCGAAATGAAAAAGTTGTCCTAGGCCACTGTGAGGTTCCCTCTCACCTCATTGAAGGGAGGACTCATGTCCCTTCTCCCCCCGAACGTCCCACAGGGGCCGAAAATCGCGGAAAAAACAAGACCCCGAAAAAGGACCGCACTCACTGGCTGTACATCGCCGTCATTATTGCCGTCGTGGCAGGCATCGTGTTTGGCATCATCGCACCAGATCAAGCGAAAAGCATGAAGGTCGTCGGCACCATGTTTGTCTCGCTAGTGAAGATGATCATCGCTCCGGTGATTTTCTGCACCATCGTCCTCGGCATTGGATCCGTGCGAGCAGCAGCCTCCGTGGGTAAGGCAGGCGGCATCGCCTTGGCTTACTTCGTCACTATAGCCCCCGAAAGGTGTTGTTGCAAAGTTGGGTGGAGAGCAGCGAAGACTCAGTTTCTCATTCCCTGGTGGCCGCTGCGTGTGGGCGTTGTTAGGCCGTCTCGAAGACCTGGTTGACGATCACCGCGTCTGGGTTCGGTTGCCTGTTGGCAAACATCGCGCCTTGCCCTTTCCGCATTGAGTGCATCGCCTCCATCCCTTTCAACGTCCGATATGCAGATGTCCGGTTCTTAAACGCGCCTTTCGGCCCGAGGATCCGCTTCAGCCGACCATGGTCGCCTTCCAGGATGTTGTTGAGGTGTTTCATCTGCCGGTGTTCCACTGTTGGCGGGCAGATTCCCTCTGACTTCAACTTGGCGATTGCCCTGGCTAGGGAGGGTGCTTTATCGGTGTTGATCACTCTGGGATACCCGGCTGACGCATTGGATTTGAGGGCCTTGGCTAGGAAACGCTTCGCTGCGGCCACGTTTCGCTTCGGAGAGAGGTAAAAGTCCAGGGTCTGGCCACCGGCGGTGATCGCCCGATAGAGGTAGCACCACCTGCCGCCGACCCGGATATAGGTCTCATTCACCCGCCAGGAACTGGCCTGCCAGTCAGGTACCTGTCGGTACCACCGTGTTTGCTTGTCCAGCTCAGGGGGGGTATTTCTGGACCCAGCGGTAGATCGTGGTGTGATCGACCGGCACGCCCCGTTCGGTCATCATTTCCTCCAGATCGCGGTAGCTCACCCCGTAGCGGCAGTACCACCGCACTGCCCACAGAATGATGACACGGGGGGAAATGACGACCGGAGAAGATACCCAGGGCTGTGACTATTTCACGTCGCTCTTCCTACTGCCCCAACTTTGCAACAGCACCCGTGATGATATCTGCGCTGCGCCTGGGAGGTTGAATATGAATTATAGCCTTGAAACCTTAATTGTTACCATACCGATGATGATAGCAATGGTTGCAATGATAAATGATAAGCGGATTGAGTTTGATAACAGCACTCCAATGACCGCCGGGCCGACGACTTGTCCTAGGCTATACCAAGTCGTTAGACGTGCAGCTCCTCCGTTTATTCTATAAGCGACTCCCGTTGAAATAGTAAGCATCGTAATTCCCATGAAAGTAGCACCAAAAAGAATGGCAGCAACCATCAGTAAAACAGTCGTATTGCCAAAAGTGGCGGCAATTGCTCCAGCTACTTGGAGTGTATAGCAGCCAAGTAATGCACGACGTCGGCCAAAACGCTCTGCAAGTGCTGACCAGAAATAGGGAGAGGGGATTGCTGCGACGCCAGCTACGGCCCATGTGATGGCAGCTGCTGATGAGCCGAAAACAGGGCCGGCCAGCACAACGAGATATGTGCCAATAATAATGTATCCGAAACCTTGAAAAAAGTATCCCGCATTCAGTAATCGAAAAGCTTGATGAAGTTCTGGGGTGGATCGTTCCGTAGAACTGGCCAGTACCTTGCGATCCTTAGTCTTCTCTTCAGAGCCAATGGGCCAAGTCCAGGCGATGATGCTAAATAACGCACTGATTAGGGTAGCGATACCCCACAAGTGTGTCCATGCCAAGGTTTGACCTAGTGACCACACCGTTAGTCCAGAAACGGTAATGCCTAAGCCAACACCACCATAAACAAAGCCAACTAGAGAGGGGGACTGTACATTTTGGGTAACAAACTGGGTGATGCATACAAAAATGAATGCAGACGCTATGCCGGCTAAGAACCGTAGTAAAACATGCATTCCTGGACTATCTGTCAACGCCATTGCAGCAAGCAGTAGAGTTGAAAATATTAAGGAACTGCGATAAAGAGTTTTCGTTTTAGATAGCCAGTTTTTAGAAAGAGTCAAAGACCCGAGCAGATAGCCGAGATAATTTGATACTGCAATCCAGGACGAGATGGAACTTGACCAGTGTAAAGCTGCCATCATGAGGGGAAGCAGTGGCGTATAGAAGAACCTGCCGATCCCCATTGCCACTGCAAGTCCAAGGGTGCCTTGAATGCTTGAATACGTTGCTCTCATCTATCTGAATCCGGTTACTTATGAAGTTACTTATTGCTCGGGCCTGACCCCCGACGTGTCCACTTTCTGAGGGTCAGGCCCTATGGTAAGAGTTCGTCAATGATTTGTTTGGCAGTTGCTTCTCGGCAATAAGCGAATCCTTCGCCTGCCCACAGGTTAAGATATTCGGGATCCTTTGCGTTATTGGCCTCAGCTCTCATTCCCGCAGTTAAGTAGTGGATTTCGGGGTAGATGTAGGGCGCCTGTGGTGTGAATGTTTTGGTGAATGTATTGGAAATTGCTCGAGCCGGTTTCCCGGAGAAGGCATGGGTAATAACAGTGTTTCGGTGAGTTAGCTTCAGAAGTGCATGCCGGTGTGTGTCTTTTGTCCCTGCTTCCTGCGCAGTGAGGAAACGAGTCCCTACAATTACTGCGGTTGCGCCGGATCTGAGTAGGTCTAGTGTATCTTCTGCTGTACCTACGCCCCCGCCGGCAAATACAGGTTTTTCCGTCTTCGCTACTGCATGGTGCAGGAGAGTTTTTGCATCGTAGGAAGATCCCTCTATGTTATTGTCTAGGACTGTTGCCCGGTGACCGCCAGCAGCCTTTCCTTGAAGAGACAGAATATCGCAGTCGAGCTGGATGATGTGATCAATTTCTCGTGGAGTTGTGGCATTGAGAACTACTTTCTTGCCTGCTCGACGAATCGTTTTTAGCGTATTTGCGTCAGGGTATCCGAAAGTTAAGGAAATGAACTTAGCGTTGGACTTCAGCGCAATATCGAGCTTTCGATCGTAATGATCATCTGACCACTTAGGGCGTGAAGGAAAATCGGAGTAGCTTACGCACTTTTTAGTCAGTGCCTGATGATATTTAGAGTATTCGGCGTACTGGTCAGAATTGGGATGGGAAGGGTAAAACAGGTTAATCCCAAACGGCTGAGTAGTTAAAGACTCAACAGTGCTTACTTGTTCTTCAAGCCTCGATGGAGTGAGGTAGCCGCCGGCGAGAAAGCCTAACCCGCCCGCATTGGTTACTGCTGCGCATAGCTCAGGAGTTGACGGCCCTCCTGCCATAGGCGCAAGAACGATAGGTTTTTCGAACAGAGTCACTGGAGCTCCTTTCCAAGTGAATGTGGTGCGATGTGCATGGGATAAAAGCGAGCAGTGGTGGTGCTTTGGGCGCTTCTAGCGGTTTGCTATCTTGCTTGGATAGGGGGATTGGCTTTCGGATGTAAAGTTTTCACGTTGGCCTCACGGCGGAATGGTGTTAGTTCCCCGTGAGAGGGTTTCGGCATCCGCTGTAATCAAGGCGCTGTTGCTATCTTTACCATAGATTCATGTTCATAGCAGAGAGTGAGAAAAATGTTAGGACCACGGATTTAGTAACGCTGTGGTGAGCAATGGTTGGCGCAACGGGCTTTGCAGCCGTGAAGTCCCTTGCCGTACTGATGCTGGCCTTCTACATCACCTGCTTCCTCTTCGTCTTTGTAATACTGGGATTGATTGCGCGTGTCTTTGGCGGAATTAGCATTTTCAAGCTGTGCAAGTATTTGGGCCGCGAGTTCCTTCTCATCGTTGCTACCTCGTCTTCGGAGTCTGCGCTGCCGAACTTGATGCGCAAAATGGAGCATGTGGGCGTTGAAAAGCCTACGGTAGGCATTGTTGTGCCGACCGGATACTCCTTTAACCTCGACGGCACAGCAATCTACTTGACCATGGGAGCGTGTCAAGTTGTTTGTGTGTGGGGTTAGGTTTATAGGTATTTGTCGAAGCGGTCGGGGTAGGCCACGGCCATTTGGTTGATGGCTTGTTTCCAGCCGGAAACTCGGGCTCCTTCCATGAGTCTGCCGGCTGTCGCTGAGACTCGTTTGCCTTGCTTTGCTCTCTTGGCAGCTCGTTTGTCTTCGATATTGCAGATCATCAGCCACAGTGTCTTGAGCGCTGATTCATCGTTGGTGAACTGCACCCTGTTGCGGGTAGCTTTACGCAGTTCATTGTTGAATGATTCAATCGAATTCGTCGTATAGATAACCTTTCTGGCCGCTGGTGGGAACTGCAGAAACGGAACGAAACGCGCCCAAGCATCTCGCCAGACCTTGACTGAGCGTGGATACTTTTCTCCCAATTCAGAGGCTTCAAAATCGTCTAAGGCAGCCTGAGCTGTGGACTCATCCGCAGCAGTGTAAATCTTTTTCAACGCGGCCGATACGCCCCGGCGATCCCCGTAGGCTACCCACCGGTTAGCGGCACGAATCAGGTGCACGATACAGGTTTGCACCATAGAGTTCGGCCACGTTGCCTCGACTGCTTCTGGTAGGCCTTTAAGCCCGTCACAGCAGACGATAAAGACGTCTTTGACCCCACGATTGGAAAGATTGGCGCATACCTGCGCCCAAAATGAAGCGCCTTCTTCTTTGGCAATCCACAATCCCAAAATGTGCTTGATGCCGTCGAGATCCACGCCGATTGCCATGTACGCGGACTTGTTGACTACTCGGCCACCATCACGGACTTTAATGCGCAACGCATCCAGGAAAATGACCGGGTAGAACTCGTCTAGCTGGCGGTTTTGCCAGACCATGACCTCATCGAGGACAGCATCGGTGACTGCGGAAATTGTTTCATGGGAAATATCAACCCTCATCGCCGTTGCCATATGGTGCTGGATGTCCCTAATTGTCATCCCACCGGCGTACAAGCTGACGATCATGTCATCGACATCAGTCAAGCGCCTAGAACCTTTAGGAACCATAGTCGGCAAGAATGTACCAGCCCGATCTCTCGGGACATCAACGGTTACTGGCCCGTAGTTAGAATCCACGGTCTTTGGATACGACCCGTTGCGGTAATTGTCTGTCCCGGCAGCAGCTTTAGCGCTCCTGTCGCCAGACTCGTAGCCCAAATGGGCATCCATTTCAGCATTGAGCCCCCTGGTAATCGAGGCCTGCAACATGCCGCGAACCAGGTCATTGGCATCCGTTGTAGACGTGCCTAGGTCATCAATCAGCTTCGCGATCTCAGGGTTAGCAAGCAGCTTCTTTTCAATCGCATCAATCTTGGCCTTATCAGCCGGATCTCGTCGTGCCACAGTAGTCATTCTGGTCCATCTCCTCATGCAGGTTAGGTACCCACACACAAACCATCAGACACTCTCGACCATGGCGTCTATCTTTATTTCCGATGCCATGAATAAGCCTATGAACCTGGGTGAACAGATTGGCTTGCTCGTCTTCATGATTATCGCGTCGAAGGGCGCTGCAGGTGTGTCCGGCGCCGGCTTGGCCACGTTGGCTGCTGGTTTGCAATCACATAGGCCTGAGCTTCTCGACGGCGTCGGAATCATCGTCGGTATTGACCGCTTTATGTCCGAAGCCCGTGCTTTGACCAATTTCGCAGGCAATGCACTGGCCACCATCCTGGTGGGGCGTTGGACCCACACCGTTGATATGGAACGCGTGCACAAGGTTCTCAACGGCGAGCTTCCATACACGGAGCACGTAGATGACTCTGAAGTAGACCTCGCGCGTCCGGATGTGGTGAATCCTGCGACTGAGCGTCTGCAGCCGACCCAGCAGGTGGACCTTGATAACTACCAGAAGGGTGCTGACGCATACTAGGGCTCCAGCCCGCCGTGTGTTATTTCACTTCTGGGGTTTGTCCCTGAGAAGAGACCTTGTCGCACCTAGTGGTGCGCGGGGTCTTTTCTCGTTTTGCTTGAATGTGACTTAGGGCATGCTAGATTCTAAAAAGTGTTCTAACCCACATTCCTGTTTTGTGGTGCTCTAACAGAAGGAATCTCATGCACACATCTCGTACCATTCGCTCGGCGGCCGCTCTCTGCGGCGCGGCGGCTCTCTCCATGTCCCTCGTAGCTTGCGGAGGGAGCAACTCTGCGACGGGCTCCGATGATGCGGCCATCATCCGCGTTACCGGCACAGAACCCCAACAGGGCCTTATCCCGGCCATGACTAATGAGAACGGCGGCGGCCGAGTGGTAGACATGCTCTATTCCGGCCTCGTTTATTACGACGCTGAGGGCGAGGTCCACAACGAGATGGCAGAGTCCATCGACAAGGAAGGGGACAAGACCTACAAGGTCACCCTGAAACCAGACATCACGTTCTCCGACGGAACTCCCGTAACGGCCGCGACCTTCGTCGATACGTGGAACTACGCAGTGGCCAACGAGCAGCTTAATGAAAGCTTCTTTTCCTCCATCAAGGGCTACAGCGAAGGCGTGGAGGAGATGGAGGGGCTCAAGGTCCTCGATGACCTTACCTTCACCATCGAGCTCACCCAGCCGGAGAGTGACTTCCCCAGCCGCCTGGGCTACAACGCCTATTTCCCACTGCCTCCCTCAGCCTTAGAGGACCCGCAGGCCTTTGGAGAGAAGCCAGTGTCTAATGGCCCGTACAAGCTCAAGGAATGGAACCACAACCAGAATCTCATCATCGAGCCGAACCCAGAGTACAAGGGCGAGCGCACCCCGAAGAATGACGGCATTGAGTTCGTTTTCTACGCCGACAGTGGTGCGTCTTACATGGACCTGCTCTCCAACAACCTTGACGTGCTGGAGGCCATTCCGTCCTCGGCCTTCGGTAGCTACGAGCAGGACCTAGGCGAGCGCCAGGAAACCAAGCCAGCCGCCACCTATTTGGAAATGACCATTCACGTAGACACCCCGCACTTCAGTGGAGAAGAGGGCCTCCTGCGCCGCCGCGCTATCTCCATGGCGATTAACCGCGAGGAGATTGCTACGACCATTTTCCACGGCACCCGCACCCCAGCCCGTGAGTTCACCTCCCCAGTGCTGCAGGGCTACAGCGACAGCCTGCCAGGCTCAGAGAATCTGGACTACAACCCGGAGAAAGCCAAGGAGCTCTGGGCAGAGGCAGATAAGAAGTACGGCGCCTTCGAGGGCACGTTCCCCATCAACTACAACACCGACGGCGATAACAAGGACTGGGCTGACGCGGTAGCCAACAACATCAGCAACACGTTGGGTATCCAGGCGGTGGGAAACCCGTATCCGGACTTTAAGTCCTTCCGTGAGGCTTACCGCTCCGAGCGCATGGACGGTGCCTACCGCACAGCATGGATTGCGGATTACCCGTCCATGGGTAACTTCCTTGGCCCGAACTTCACCACGGGCGTGGCCTCTAATGACTCCAAGTACTCCAACCCGGAGTTCGACGAACTCATCGTTAAAGCCAACGGCGCCGACAGCCCCGAGGAGGCGTCCAAGCTCTATAACCAAGCTCAGGAGCTGCTGTTGCGTGATCTGCCGTCCATCCCGCTGTTCTACCCGAACGTCGTTGGCGGTTGGTCGGAGAACGTCAGCAACGTCACCTTCAACTGGAAGTCACTGCCGGTCTACTACGAGATTGAGAAGACTCAGTAACAGTGGACAGCTACAGTACAAAGGTATGACTTCCGTACTTTTTCTCTGCAATACTAACCGCGGAAAATCCCAGATGGCAGCCGCTCTAGCTAAGAAGCATGCGCCGGAGTGGGAGGTTCACTCCGCAGGTGTGAAGACCACTGAGCAGCATCGTGAGCAGGGCGTGAACGCCGAGGCACAAGAGTCGCTGGCCAAGGTCGGTGCTGACATGTCGGGAACGCCTACGCTTATCGACGCCACCCTCGCCGCCAACGTCGACCACGTCATCGTCGTCGGCGATGCCCACTACGAGGGTGAGGCCGAACACTGGGAGATTGAAGACCCGTCGCTGCGCGGCATAGAGGGTGAGGAGCGTATGGATGCGCTGCGTGATGACATCGATGCCCGCGTGCGCGCCTTTATCGACTCCCATTCCTGAAACTGCAACAACCGCCCGAACCGAGCAGGATAGTCTCTCAGTTCGGGCGGTTGCTGTGTGCCTGAGCCGCGAGCCTTAGCCGCGGAAGGAGTACCACTGCACCGAGTTCAGCCGGCAGGTGCAGGTGCAGGTGATTGCCTTCCGAGCGAAGCTGGTGGGCAAGGTCGTTGCCGGCACCTTGGTAGACGGCGTCATCGGTGTTGACGACCAGCTCCCACTCGCCATCGCGCGGTACCCACAGGTCGTAGTTCGGCACGGAGCTGCCGGAGAAGTTGCACACCGCGAGTAGCACAGATCCGTCCTTGCCATAGCGGACATAGCCCAGCATGTTGTTGTTGGCGTCATCCGCCTTGACCCATTGGAAGCCGTCTTGGCTGAAGTCCTGCGACCATAGAGCCGGGTGCTGCTTGTACACCACATTGAGGTCGCGCACGAGGCGCTTAATACCGTGGTGCCATTCGTTGCCCCAGCCTTCCAGATTGGACCAGTCCACGGAGTTGCCCTCGGCCCACTCGGTGGTCTGGCCGAATTCTTGGCCCATGAACATGAGCTGCTTGCCGGGGTGGGAGAACATGTAGCCGTAGAGGGCGCGCAGGCCTGCGGCCTTATTCCAGTCGTCCCCAGGCATGCGCTCCCACAGTGAGCCCTTGCCGTGGACGACCTCGTCGTGGCTAAACGGCAGCACGTAGCGCTCGGAGTAGGCGTAAACCATGGAAAAGGTCAGTTCGCCATGGTGATAGCGGCGGTGGATGGGCTCGTGTTTGAAGTACTCCAGGGTGTCATTCATCCAACCCATGTTCCACTTCAGGTTGAAGCCCAGGCCGCCCTCGGTGGTCGGGGCGGTAACACCCGGCCAGGAGGTGGATTCCTCCGCAATCGTCAGCACGCCCGGGTTGGTGCGGTTGAGCGTGGCGTTGGTTTCCTGCAGGAATTGGACGGCCTCGAGGTTCTCGCGTCCACCGTAGATGTTGGGTAGCCACTCGTCGCGGGAATAATCCAGGTAGAGCATGGACGCTACAGCATCAACGCGCAGGCCATCGATGTGGAACTCCTCCGCCCAGTACAGGGCGTTGGCTACGAGGAAGTTGCGGACCTCGTTGCGGCCGAAGTCAAAAACGTAGGTGCCCCAGTCGGCCTGCTCGCCGCGGCGCGGGTCCGGGTGCTCGTAGAGGGCCTGGCCGTCGAAGCGTCCGAGGGCCCACTCGTCCTTGGGGAAGTGGGCGGGAACCCAGTCGATGAAGACGCCGATGCCGGCGTTATGCAAGTCGTCGATAAGCGCGCGCAGCTCGTCCGGGGAACCCCAGCGGGCAGATGGAGCATAGTAGCCGGAGACCTGGTAGCCCCAGGAGCCGCCGAACGGGTGCTCCGCCACCGGGAGCAGCTCCACGTGGGTGTAGCCGTGCTCCTGGAGGTAGGGGATGAGCTCTTGGCGCAGCGAGTTGTAGTTGGCGCCGATTTTCCACGAGCCCACGTGGAGCTCGTAGATGCTCATCGGCACATCCAGGTCATCAGTGCGTGCGGACATCCACTCCGCGTCGCTCCACGCGAAGGTGGTGCTGGAGACTACGGAGGCGGTTTCCGGCGGCGCGATGGTGCGCTTAGCCAGCGGATCCGCCTTGTCCACGCGCGGGGAGTTCTTGCCGTGGACGGCGAACTTGTAGCGCTCGCCCTCACCCACGCCGGGGATGAACACTTCCCACACACCGGTGGAGCCCAGGGCGCGCATGGGGAACTGCGTGGGGTTCCAGCCGCAGAAATCACCGACCACGGCCACACCTTCGGCGTTCGGTGCCCACACGGCGAAGGCAGTGCCGGTGACCTCACCCATGTCCGTGGTGTAGGACTTCAGGTTGGCGCCCAGCACCTCCCAAAGGCGCTCGTGGCGGCCCTCACCGATTAGGTGCAGGTCCAGCGTGCCCAAGGTGGGCAGGAAGTGGTATCCGTCGGCGACCTCGACGGCAGGCTGGCCTGGGTAGGTGATCTGCAGGCGATAGTCTTCCTCAACCGCCAGCGGTGCCTCCCACAGGTCGTTGCCTGCAGGAGTCATGGCGATGGTGTCAGTTGCGGTGACCAGCTCTACAGCTTCGGCCCCGGGGCGGCGGGTAAGGACGGTGCCTGCGTGCCACCCGTAAAAATCGTGCGGCGCGTGGTGGCGGCAAATATTGAGGCGTTCAAGGTCGGATGCCGGGATGTTCATACAGACCAAATTACCTAATCACGCGCCTGCGCGCGGGGCCTAAGACAAATTAGGCGCGGTAGTCCTCCACCCGCCGCCAGGCCAGGCGTTCCTGCAGGTCGTGGGCTGCCGGCGGGAGGATGAAGACGTGGGCCACGTCCCGCAGCGGCTCCAAGCGCACAAAGTTGTGGTCCGACCACTCGTAGGCCGCGCCGCTGATCGCATCCTGCACAGTAAACGTATCGCCCGGGTGGCGGCCCACTGCCGGGAGATCGAGGTGCACCGTGGCTTCCTGCGCGTTGCGTGGGTCCAGGTTGACCACCACGAGCACCACGTTGCCCGTGGCCGCATCCGCCTTGGAGTAGGCCATGATGGCGTCGTTATCCGTGTGGTGGAAGCGCAGCGAGCGCAGCTGCTGCAGAGCCGGGTTCTCCCGGCGGATCAGGTTGAGCAGGCGCAGGTAGGACTCCAGGGAATCGCCCGACTTCACCGCCGCCTGGAAGTCGCGCGGGCGCAGCTGGTACTTCTCCGAGTCGAGGTACTCCTCGCTGCCAGGCTTGACGGCCTGGTGCTCGTAGAGCTCGAAGCCGGAATACACGCCCCACAGCGGGGACAGGGTGGCGGCCAGGGTGGCGCGGATGGCAAACATGGCGCGCCCGCCGGTCTGCAGGGACTCGTGCAGGATGTCCGGGGTGTTGACAAAGAGGTTGGGGCGGCAAATGTCCGCCTGGTCTACGTGCATCTGCGCAAACTTGGTCAGATCGTACTTCGAGGTCTGCCAGGTGAAGTAGGTATAGGACTGGGTAAAGCCCGCCTTGGCCAGGCCGAACAGGCGCGGGGCGCGGGTAAAGGCCTCGGAGAGGAAGATGACCTCCGGGTGGGTGACGTGGACCTTGGAGATCAGCCAGTTCCAGAAGTTGGCCGGCTTGGTGTGCGGGTTATCCACGCGGAAGGTCCTCACGCCGGCGTCCACCCAAATTATGACGATGCGGTAGATCTCCTGGTAGATGGCGTCCGGATCGTTGTCGAAGTTCAGTGGGTAGATGTCCTGGTACTTCTTCGGCGGGTTCTCCGCGTAGGCAATGGTGCCATCCGCCAGCACGGTGAAGAACTCCGGGTTGGTCTCCGCCCACGGGTGGTCCGGGGAGGCCTGCAGGGCCAAGTCGATGGCGACCTCGAGGCCCAGCTCCTCGGCGTGGGCGACCAGCTCTTTGAAGTCCTCCATGGTGCCCAGCTCCGGGTGCGTCGTGGAGTGGTCCTGGATGGCCCACGGCGAGCCGACATCGCCCGGCTCCGCAACCACGGAGTTGTTCTTGCCCTTACGGTGCACCTCACCAATGGGGTGGATGGGCGGGAAGTAGACGGTATCAAACCCCATGCTGGCCACTCGCTCCAGTTCGGCGGCGGTGGTCTGAAAAGTGCCGTGCACCGGGTTTCCCTCGGCGTCCCAGCCGCCGGTGGAGCGCGGGAAGAGCTCGTACCAGGAGCTAAACAGGGCCTCACGGCGCTCCACCAACACCTCGTGAATATCTCCCTCCACCAACAAGTGGCGCAGCGGGTGGCGGTGGAGGGTGTCCCAGGTATCGTCGCAAAGCGCGGTGCGCACGCGCTGATCGACGTCAACAGTCTCGTCCCGCAGCTCCTTCGACGCCTGGAAGAGCCTTTCGGCCTTCTCGCTGGGAGACTGGATGGCCGCTTCCTCGAAGAGCTCCGCGCCGTGGAGGAGGTCATTATTGAGCTCGTGGACAGACTGGCCGGCCTCCATCTTCTTGGTCACCGCGTTGCGCCACGTGGACATGGGATCCGACCACGCATCGACCCGGAAGAACCAGCGGCCGGGAGTCGCCGGAGTAAACACGCCGTGGACGCGGTCCTGGTCCTCCGGATCCACCGTCATGGTGTAGGAAGAGGTGGAAGGGGATTCGGTGTTCCACACCGACAAGGTGGCGGCCACGGCGTCGTGGCCCTCGCGCCACACCAGAGCAGTCACCGGGACAACCTCACCGACCACGGCTTTGGAGGCGACGCCTCCGTGGAGGCAAGGGCGGACATCGTCTATACCAAGGCGTTGAGTCATGCCCATAGAATAATGCAGCTGTGTCACTTTCACCGGGGAAGGAAGAATTCGGCCACAATAGGAGACATGGATCCTGTGAACCCCGCGACTTCTGCTGTGAACAACCCCGTGCCCTCCCCAGAGAGCGAGACCGACGAGGACTGGCTCATTGACTTCCGCGGAGTGGAACTGCGCCGCGGCGGGCGCACCCTGGTAGGGCCCGTTGACTGGCAGGTAGAACTCGACGAGCGCTGGGTCATCATCGGCCCCAACGGCGCCGGTAAGACCTCGCTGGTGCGCATGGCCGCCGCCGAGGAGTTCCCCTCCGCCGGACGCGCCTTCATCATGGGTGAGCGCATTGGCAAGACGGACATGCGCGACCTGCGCGCGGCCATCGGCATCTCCTCGGCCGCCGTGCAGCACCGCATCCCGGACAGCGAGCGCGTGGACGACCTGGTGATCTCCGCCGGCTACGCCGTGCTGGGCCGCTGGCGCGAGGACTACCAGGACATGGACTTCTCCCGCGCCGGGGAGATCCTGGCCCAGGTCGGGGCGTCCCACCTGGCAGACCGCACGTGGGGCACCCTGTCGGAGGGGGAGAAGAAGCGCGTCGTGCTGGCCCGCGCACTCATGTCTAATCCGGAGCTGCTCATCTTGGATGAGCCGTCTGCCGGCATGGACCTCGGCGGCCGCGAGGACCTCGTGGGCTACCTGGGGGACCTCGCACTCGACCCGGACGCCCCCGCCATCGTGATGATTACCCACCACGTGGAGGAGATTCCCTATGGCTTTACGCATGCCATGCTCCTGGATGAGGGTAAGGTCGTGGCCAAAGGCCTCATCAATTCGGTGCTCACGTCGGCGAATCTCTCCGCCGCCTTCCACCAGCCCATCCAGGTGGACCGGATTGGGGAGCGCTATTTCGCCCGCCGCATCCGCTAGAGCCTTCCTGGAAAATTGAATGAGCAACCCCATCCACGACAGTCTCGACGCCATCGATCCCAGCGAGACCACCGGCTTTAACGGTGCGCGCCTAGCCGCCACCGTGCTGCTCTTGCGCGATGGCGACGACGGGCTCGAGGTATGGGTCCAAGAGCGGGTGCCAACCATGCGCAACTACCCCGGGCACGTGGTCTTCCCCGGCGGCGGGGTAGATCCGCGTGACTTCCCTCCACGTATGTGGCACTCCGGCGACCTGTGGGCAGGCCGCTCCGTCATCTCCCTGGCCCGGCGCATGGGCGTGACCAAATACAAGGCCCACGCCCTGGTCTTCGCCGCTGCCCGCGAGCTCTTCGAGGAAGCCGGTACGCTCCTGGCCATCCGGGAGGACGGCATCGTCTCCGACGCCTCCCGCTACCACCGCGAGCGGGGATTGCTCGAAACCCACGCCATTTCCTTCACCGAGTTCCTCTTCCACAACGGCATGCGGCTCGACGCCGACATGCTCCAACCGTGGTCCCGCTGGGCAGGCGAATTCAAGGGCCACTGGTTCGACACCTTCTTCTTCATCGGCGTGCTCCCGGACGGCCAAGAACCCGACGGCGACACCGGGGAAGCTGACGACGCCGGCTGGTTCCGCCCGCAACTGGTACTCGATGGGTGGCGCGCAGGGCTGGTGCGCCTGGCCATCCCCACGTGGGCACAGCTCAAGCGCCTGGCCGCCTACGCCAGCGTCCAAGACGTTGTGCAGGACGCGTCCTTTTCGGACCTGCGTCCCATCATCGGGGACCCCATGGATGACGAGCGCTACCGCGAGTACTTCACCACCAGCCCCGTCAACCGCATCTAAACTGCTTTTCCATCATGAGCTATACCCCAGACGACGTCGAGTTCCTCGCCACCCATGCCACCGACATCACCGCGGCGGCCGCCACGCTGGAGCTGACTAAGAAGTCACAGCTGCGGGATGCCGCCGCGCTGAAGGACAGGTTCGGCGAACACGGACGCGCCGTCTCCGAGCTGCTCCACGCTCGCCGCTCCGGAAAGCTGCCCGCGCACTGGCTCATGGACCACGACTCTGCCCAACAGGCCACCCCGCCCGCAGTGGCGGCTTACCGCGCGCGTTTCCTGCGCGAGCAGGGCGTGCGGTTGGTCCACGACCTCACCTGTTCCATCGGCACCGAGGGCCAGGCCTTTAAGCCGGGGGAGTACGTGGGAAGCGACCTCGACGCCTCCCGCGTGGCCATGGCGCGCCACAACATCGAGCACCCAGTCTTCCGCGCCGACGCGCTCACTACGACGACGAGCGCGCAGGTCTGCATCGCCGACCCCGCCCGCCGCGCCGGGGGCAACCGCATCACCAAGCTGGACCAGCTGCTGCCGCCGTTGCCGGCGCTTATCGACGCCCACCCGTCGTTAGCCATCAAATGCGCGCCCGGCATCGACCACTCGGAGTGGGCGGGCCTGGCCAGCGTGGTCAGCGTGGACGGTGGCGTGAAGGAGACCTGCCTCTATACCCCCGACCTCAGCGCCGGGCTGGACAAGCGCGCAGTGGTTATCCGCCACGGGCACACGGACGTCATCGATTCCGATGTGCCCGAGGGCGAACTGCCGGAGGCCGGGCCCGTGGGGCGCTTCGTCATCGACCCGGACGGCGCCATCGTGCGCGCGGGCCTGGTGCGCCACTTTGCCGCCCGGGAGGGGCTCCACCAGCTGGATCCACGGATTGCCTACCTCACCGGCGAGCGCCTGCCGGCCGGGACGTCCGGATTTGAATTCATCGAAGAAGTGCCGATGCGCAAGCTCAAGGCGGCCATGGCGGCGCACGACGTGGGCTCGCTGGAAATCCTGGTGCGCGGCCAAGACGTGGACCCTGACCAACTGCGCAAGAAGCTTAAACTGAAGGGATCGACGGCTAAGACGCTCGTGATTACCCGCATTGGGAGCCAGGGGGTCGCCCTGCTGTGTGGACCGCGAGTAGTATCGTCCGAAGGTAATTACGCACCCTAATTGTTCTTAAAACTAGTGGAAGGGGAAGTGCCCACATGCCAACTATCGTGGCTCTGGTTAAGCACGTACCGGATACGTGGTCAACGAAGACCCTGGAGGCGGACCACACCTTGGACCGCACCTCGGTGGACAACGTCATCGATGAGGTCAATGAGTACTCCGTCGAGCAGGCCCTGCGTTTGCGCGACGACAACGCCGACGCCGGCTACGAGGTCGTAGCACTCACCATGGGCCCGGCGGCTGCCGACGAAGCCCTGCGCAAGGCCCTGGCCATGGGCGCGGATCACGCAGTCCACGTCGTCGACGACTCGCTCGCCGGCGCCGACGCCCTGGCTACCGCCTGGGTCCTCAACGCCGCCATCAACCAGGTGGCGGAAAAGTTCGGCGAGGTCCAGGTCATCACCCTGGGCAACAACTCCTCCGATGCCTCCACCGGACTCGTCGCCGGCCTGCTTGCCGAATACCGTCAGCTGCCCGCCCTGACTGAGCTCAAGGCTGCCTCCCTGGCTGGTGCTACCGCCACCGGTACCCGCGAGGATGCTCACGGCCACTGGGAGCTTGAGGCCAACCTGCCGGCCATCTTGTCCTTTACGGATAAGGCCGACAAGCCGCGCTTCCCCAACTTCAAGGGGCTGATGGCCGCCAAGAAGGCCGAGGTGACCACGCTCGCCGTGGCAGACCTGGGCATCGACGGCGTGCCGTCCACCACCACGGTGACCGCCTCCGCGCAGCGCCCGGCCCGCACGGCGGGCGACGTCATCACGGATCCGGATCCGGCCGTCGCCGCTGCGAAGATCGTCGACTTCCTGGCCGCCAAGAATCTCATCGAGGGTTAAGGAGAAAAGTTCATGTCTCACGTTTATGTCCTAGTTGAGCACGAAGCAGAGCAGCTCAGCCCCGTGACCGGCGAGCTCATCACCGCCGCCTGCGCACTCGGCACCGTCTCCGCCGTCGTCGTAGCCAAGGACGCCGCTCTGGCTGCATCCTTCGACGCCGAGCTGGGCGCCCTGGGCGCAGCCCAGGTGGTGCAGGCCACCGCCGCGGACTACGACCAGCGCATCGTCACCCCGGAGGTGGACGCCCTCCACGCCTTGGCCGCCAACAACCCGGCGCCCATCGTGCTGGCCGCCACCCCGACGAACAACGAAATCGCCGGCCGCCTCGCCGCCCGCTTGGGCTCGGGTGCTTTGGTCAACGTCGACGGCATCAACGCCGACGGCACCGCCCATCACACCATCTTCGGCGGTTCCTACGAGACCTCCGCCACCGCCACCGGTTCCGTGGTCTACACGCTGCGCCCGGGTTCCGTCACCGCGGACCCACAGCCGGTGACTGCAGCGCCCGCTCCCTTTGAGCTGCCGGCCGCCACCGCGAAGGACGTCACCGTCACCTCCTTCACCCCGGCGGAGAAGACCGCTCGCCCGGAGCTGACCTCTGCCAAGGTCGTCGTCGCCGGCGGCCGCGGCGTGGGCGACAAGTTCGCCGACGTGGTGGAGCCGGTGGCTGACGCCCTCGGGGGCGCCGTCGGTGCCACCCGTGACGCCGTGGACGAGGGCTTCTACGACCCCGCCCACCAGATCGGCCAGACGGGTGTCACGGTCTCCCCGAAGCTCTACATCGGCCTCGGCATTTCCGGCGCCATCCAGCACACCTCCGGCATGCAGACCTCGGAGACCATCGTGGTGGTCAACCAGGACCAGGACGAGCCCTTCTTCCAGATCGCCGACTTGGGCGTGGTGGGCGACCTTCACGAGATCGCCCCGGCCCTGGCCGCGGAGCTGAAGTCCCGCAAGGAGGCCGGCAACTAATGCCGCTCTACCTCGATTACGCAGCCACCCAGCCCATGCGCCAGTGCGCCATTGACGCGTGGACCCAAGCAGCTAGCTCCCTCAACCCGGGCGCGTCTTATGCCTCAGGCCGCAAGGCGCGCTCCGTGCTGGACGACGCCCGCGAGACCGTCGCCGAGCTGCTCGGCTGCGAACCCATCGAGGTCATCTTCACCTCCTCCGGCACGGAGGCGGACAACATCGCTATCCAGGGTCTTTTCCGTGCGGCGTCGGATACGACGCCGCGCATCGTGTCGACACCCATCGAGCACCCGGCGGTTCTCGAAACCGTCGCCAAGCTCAGCGCCGAGCACGGAGCCACCGTTGACTTGCTGCCGGTTGACTCCACCGGGCACGTGAGCGATCTTGCCGCCCTGGATACCCCGGCTTCCGTGGCCACCTGCATGTGGGCCAACAACGAGACCGGCGCAATCCAGCCGGTTGCCGACATCACCGCGCGTGCCGCCGCGCAGGGCACCCCGGTGCACGTCGACGCCGTGCAGGTCACCGGCAAGCTGCCCATCAACTTCCACGAGTTGGGGGCCACCACACTGGCGGCCAGCGCCCACAAGTTCGGCGGGCCGCGCGGCATTGGGCTGTTGCTCTCGCGCCGCAGCCCCGCCCCGCAACCCATTGCCTTTGGCGGCGGCCAGGAGCGCGGCATCCGCCCCGGCACCGTGGACGTGGCCAGTGCCAGTGCGCTCGCCGCAGCTCTGCGCGAATCCGTTGCGGAGATGGGCCAGGAGACCGTTCGTCTCGCCGCTTTGCGCGACAAGCTCAGAGCGGGCATCGAGTCCACCATCGACAACATCATCATTAATTCGACCGAGCCCACCCTGGCCTCCCACCTGCACGTGTCCTTCCCAGGCACGGACGGTGACAGCCTCATCATGCTGCTCGACGCCGCCGGCATCGAAGCCTCCGCCGGCTCCGCCTGCCACGCCGGCGTCAACCGCATGTCCCACGTGCTCGAAGCCATGGGCATCGACGAGGAACACGGCCGCGGCAGCCTGCGATTTACCCTGGGTCGCCTCACCACCGACGAGGACATCGACGCCGTGCTGGCTGAGCTCCCCGAGATCATTCGCCGCGCCCGTTCGGTCTAAGCCGCACCCTGCCTTGCCTCAAGCGCCCCTCACGCAAACGCAATCAGCCGCTTTTCGCAATCTTCCGCGTTGTGTCACGGAGTCTATAGCCCGTCAGGCACAATGCTGTCATTTCGAAGTTCACTTAGGTCCTTGAACAGCTGCGTGAAAACCAACCAAAGGCAAAGTACGGCATTGCTTTTGAGAAGTTTATGGTCAACTATTTCAAGACAGACCCGACCTTGAAGAACCAATTCGATGAGGCGTGCTGCTGGACGGAATGGCGCTATAACGGCGGTAAGGCGGATATCGGCATCGACTTGGCAGCCCGCTGTGTTGAAGACGAACGTCAATGGGAAATCCGGTGTGAACGCGTTGTCCGACGTCGTCGACCACGAACTCTTGCGGAATACCCCGGTGGAAGCGGTCTTGCGGGTGCTGGGGGTTGTCGGTGTGCCAGGCGCAGAGAGTGGAGGAGGTCACCCTCTACGGTCACCGGCTGTCGGCTGCGTTGGTCATTGACATCGCCGCCTAGAACCTACGGAGCCAGAGTCCCTTTGCTGAGCGGGTCACCCATCGGTTGTTTGCGTGGGGCCGAGACGGCGTTCAATGGAATGGAAACGGTTCGAACTCGGACCGGACCCTGCCGCTTACTTCATCCTTACCGCGTTCCGTGAGACAGTGGCTGCGATGGTGCTAGTCTCGGCGGACTCGTGGCCGCGTCCCTACAGCCCGGCAAGCAAGGAGGCGGCGGCGCGCCGTACCTGGAGCTGGTGAATGTGTATCCGCACGTGCCGGCTTAGCTGTCAGATGCGAGTTTTTGGTACCGGTGTTCTGGGGACTCGGTACTGCCGTGTTCCGAGTAGTTGGTACCGGGCCGAGGGGTGCGTCGGCCCGGACGGGCTACAATTTCAGGGTGGAATCACAGCTAGTCGCCTACATCGATGAGTCCTCCGCCCTTAGACCCCCAGACCGGCAGGAGTACATGGTGTGTGCAGCCATCATCGACACTCAAGACTTGGAAAAAATACGCGAGGAGCTGCGTTCACTACGACTTCCTGGCCAGGTCAAACTTCACTGGACCGACGAACGTGATAGCCGACGCCGAAAAATCGTGGACACCCTTTCTGAGATCGACTCCATGCAAGCGATCATCACCCACCAGAGTGAAGTGAGCAAGAAGACGGAGAGGCACCGCAGGAAATGCTTGGAGCAGATGTACTTCGAGCTCTCCGAGATGCACGTCCACAACGTCACTTTGGAAAGCCGGCAAGAAGCACAAAACAGGCGAGACGTCGCCCATATAGTTGCCCTGCAGGGCCAGGGACAAAGTGCTGGCATCCGACTTCGACACGTACGCGGTGGCGATGATCCCCTGCTCTGGATTCCAGATGCCGTTCTGGGAGCACTGAACTCCGTCCATCTAGGGGAAGAGCAGTACTGGGAGAAGCTGCACGAGAAAGTGGTCCTCAACCGTCCCACCCCGGATTCCCTCTAGAGGCAGGCGAAGACCCCGGGTCCAGTCGTCCGGCTGGGGTCCCAGGGTCTTCTTCCGATCCTGTCGTAACAGGTGGCAATAACACTAGGGTAGCACCATTTGGCACCATTTGACACCGACATGCCCCGCCGAGATACAGCAGGTCATAGGACAAAGACCTCTTACTCCGGTCATCACTGAATCGATCATCAAACCACCCCAGCGGGAGCTGACGGATAATCTCTGAAGTCAACCCTCATCAGAGATGACTTTCTTTGCCCGGGATACTTCCCGTCGTGAACACCCCAATGCGTGTGTGATCTGCGCCTAGCTAGCACCATCAAGGCACATCGCAATGATCTGCTTGAAGCTGGCCACAAGGACCAGCTCCTTCCAAGTAGAAGTTGACGCAACACCAGCGGATTGTGGTGTCGCCAACATTAACTATGAAAGAAAAACCCAATGCAGTACCGAGTAAGCGGAACACCGGTACCAACTACGCGGACTCGCGGTACCAACTACCCCAAATCGACATTAGCGGTTGTTTTGAGGAAAACACTTCGTTGCGCCTTTATCCAACTCGGCTTATTCTAGGCACTCCGATTGGTACAGGATCGAGGAGCTTGGTCGGTAGGTCGTGGAGGTACTGATGGCTTCTTCAATAACGTTGTTCTCGCATGAAGGTGCTCAGTTCGCATTGCCGTTTGGCGAAGGTACTATTCATTTCGGTGACAGTGCTGAGCAGGTGGTAGCGGTTCTCGGGGAGCCGGAGAATCACCCGAGTGAAAGCCCCTTGTACTACTCCCAAGCAAACATTCAAGTTCACATCGGTGACAACGGTGTCGAGTTCATTGAGTTCGCGACCAACCCTGAGAAAGACGGTGTCACGGTGGAATGGGAAGGCCATAACCTCTCCAGCATGAACGCCATCGAGTGCGCCGAGCTGTTGAAGAGGCTCAACGACGGGTCTCGGGTTGACGAAGATCAAGCTCCAGAGTCTTACGCTTTCGAGAAACTGGGGCTTAGCGTATGGCAACCGTACGCGCTTGCCGATGCCCTTGAGGAACTCGAGGAAGCGCGAGCTGCGGGCACCGAGGGTGAGGAACTCGAGTACTTCGAAGAAGAAGCCAAGGAGGCAGAGTACTTTGACGCGATCGGCCTGGGTTCTCGCGACTACATGAACGAATACTTCTAGGCGCGCCTTTCTCCAGAGCCGCGTCCCGCTCCACGCAGGCCAGCGAGAACGTGCGAGATTACGGAAGCCAATGGCCACGGCCAGGGGAGCGGGTGCGGAGGGCGTCGTCAAGCACTGCGTGAAGTGCTGGACCCGCAACTACTGTGACGAAAGAGTCGAATGTTGCGCGTGTTGCGACTGTGACTATTGGGGTGAATTCGGTAGTGTTGCGCGCATGAGCCATGCACGTCGCCTTGTTACCGCCGCCGTTACTGCCGTAACGGCCCTAGCGTTGTCCGTATCCACCGCCGTTGCCATCCCGTCCACCGCGCCGCAGGGCGTGGATGTTTCCGGCAACAACCACATGTCCCTGCGCGGCATCGACTGGGATGCTGTGAAGTCGGACGGCCAGTCCTTCGCCTTCGTCAAGGCCACTGAAGGAACCTCCTTCGTGAACCCGAAGTTTGTGGGCGACGCCAACGCGGCGTCGGCAGCCGGCCTCAAGGTGGGTGCGTATCATTACGCCCGCCCGGCCAGCGACGCCAAGCAGCAGGCAGCGAGCTTCGCCTCCCAGATCGCCCTGGTGCCGTCCCAGACCCTGCCGCCGGTGCTGGACATTGAGGTCACTGAGGGCTTGAGCGCCGACCAGCTCGCCGATTGGATCGATACGTTCATGACCGAGGTCAAGTCCCTGACCGGCCGTACGCCGATGCTCTACACCTACAAGTTCTTCTGGATGGGGCAGATGGGCAACACCACGCGGTTCTCCGAGTACCCGCTGTGGCTGGCCGCCTACCAGGACACTGCTCCGGAGCCCGTCGGTGGCTGGGACAAGATTGCCTTCTGGCAGCGCTCCGGCTCCGGCCGCGTGGCCGGCATCGAGACCGTCGTGGACATGAACCTGTTTAACGGCAGCGAGTCGCAGCTGAATGAGTTCTCCAACGGCAACTACATCAACTTCGGCGGCATCGTCGACGACCTGGTGGTGCCGGGCATTGACCTGGGCGATGACGCCGGCGTGATCATCGCGGGCATCCTCGCCGTGGCCGCCGGTGCGATGGCAATCCCGGCCGTGGCCAAGGCTGCGCAGGACGCTGGCATTTCCATCGACCCGACCGAGCTTATCGAGCAGGCGGAGAAGCTGCTCAAGACCGGCGCTATTAGCACCGGCGACCTGGACAAGCTGGCCAACCACGACGCCACCACCGGCGACTTGGCCCTGTTCCTCGATAACGCGGAGCATGTCCAGGACTTCGACTCCAACAACATTGACCAGCAGGACGTGGACACCGCCGCCGACGTGGCGCGCACCGCCGGCCATGGCGCGGGCGTCGAGGTGCCGGCGTTCGACTCCAAGCAGGTGGCGGACCTGCTCAACAGCCTGCTTTAGAACGCGGGCGTATCGCGACGCGGGCTCGCGCCGTTGAAGAAGTGGCGCGTCCACGCCTCGTCGCGGTAGTGCGCGGGCACGGCCCCGGACAAGAGGGGCTTGGATATCGTGGCGGCTGCGGGGGAGCCGTCTGTGGGAAGCTCGGTATCCGAGCCGATGAGGATGATGTTGCCGTAGCGCCGGCCTTTAAGCATGGGAGGATCGGCAATAACGGCAACATGCGCAAATACCTCCGCCATTCCGGCGAGCTCCGCCTTTGCGCCCTGCAGGTCGGAGTGGTCGCCACAATTGGCCACGTAGAGCCCGCCCGGGCTGAGCGTGGCGTGGGCGTGCTGGAAGAACTCCTGGGTGGTCAGCGGCTCTGGGGTCTTCGCACCGGCGAAGACGTCCCGGATGATGACGTCGAAGCGGTTCGGCGGAAATCCTTCGGTGACAGCGCGGGCCTCGCCGGCGCGGGTTTTCACGCGGGGCGCTGAGGGGATGGCGGCCAGGTCACGGATGAGCTCCGCTAGCTTGGCATCGAGTTCGACCACCGTGTTGTGGGAATCCGGCCACAGGTCGGCGAAGTAGCGGGGCAGGGAACAGCCCCCGCCGCCTAAATGCAGCAGGCGCTTGCCGGAAGCAAGATTCTCCACGGCGGCGGCAATCCAGCGCATGTACTCAAACTCCAGGGCGCGCGGCTCGTCAGGGATGAGG
Organism: Corynebacterium tardum; assembly: GCF_046717785.1. Taxonomy (NCBI): domain Bacteria; kingdom Bacillati; phylum Actinomycetota; class Actinomycetes; order Mycobacteriales; family Corynebacteriaceae; genus Corynebacterium; species Corynebacterium tardum. The sequence continues at coordinate 1,199,371 of NZ_CP177104.1, forward strand.
TGCGAGGACGGCACGCCGTTGATGTTGAGGATGAAGGCGCTGTCGCGGAAGGGATCCGGCACGACGACGAGCTCGCCGGTGGAGATATCGTAGGTACCCGCGATGGAGTGTTCGGTGTTGCGTTTCCTGCCCATAATGCTGATTAGCTTAGGGAATACCTCAGCGCGATGGCGTGTTGGGGTAGGAGGCGCACCGCGACTAGCCTGGGTGCACGACGAAGATTTTAGAAGGGGAGAGCATGCGAGTACTGGTAGCCATGTCCGGCGGCGTCGATTCCTCCGTCGCCGCGGCGCGCGCGGTGGAGGCGGGCCACGACGTCATTGGCGTGCACCTGGCCCTGCACAAGGACGCCCAGCAGACCCGGGAGAAGGCTCGGGGCTGCTGCTCGCTGGAGGATTCCGCCGACGCCCGCCGCATCTGCGACAAGCTGGGCATTCCCTTCTATGTGTGGGACTTCTCCGAGGAGTTCAAGGAAGCCGTCATCGGTGACTTCGTGGACTCCTACGCCCGCGGTGAGACCCCCAATCCGTGCCTGCGCTGCAATGAGAAGATTAAGTTCGCAGCCCTACTGCGCAAGGGCATGGCGCTGGGATTTGATGCGGTGGCAACGGGCCACTATGCCACTATCGACGCCGACGGCTACATGCGCCGCTCCCTGGATGAGAACAAGGACCAGTCTTATGTGCTGGGCGTTATCACCAAGGAGGAGCTGGACCACTGCTTCTTCCCCATCGGGGATACCCCGAAGCCACAGATCCGCGAGGAGGCCAAGCGCCACGGCTTTTCCACCGCCTCCAAGCCGGATTCTTATGACATCTGTTTCATTCCGGACGGCAATACCCAGGCCTTCCTGGGCCGCTCCATTGGCCTGCGCCCGGGCATGATTGTGGATACGCAGGGCAACGAGCTCAAGGAGCACGACGGCGCGTGGAACTACACCATTGGCCAGCGCAAGGGGCTCGACATCAAGACGCCGACTGCCGACGGCTCCCCGCGCTACGTCACCGACATCGACGCCGCCACTGGCACCGTCACCGTGGGTTCACGCGCCGATTTGGTCGTGACCAGCATTGAGGCCGACCGCTTGAAGTACCTGCACCCGGCCATGGAGGGCGACTTCGACTGCGAGGTACAGGTGCGCGCCCACGGCTCGGTGGTGCCCTGCCGCGCGCACGTGGACCGCGAGTCTGACCGCATGGCGCTGGAGCTTAACGAGCCTCTCTCCGGCGTGGCCCGCGGCCAGGCCGCCGTGCTCTACCTGCCGAGCCCGGACGAGCTGGGCGATATCGTGCTGGGTTCCGGCACCATCTGCGGGACGAAGTAGATGACCGGATTCGCCCTTGGCCCCATGCCCGGCATGTCCATGGCGGAGGCAGCGGACATCATCCTAGGGGAGACCGCGCTTCCCGCCCTCCCGCAGCTTCCCGAGCGCGGCTTGGGCTCGGATGCGGTGGGCCGCACGGCCAGCATGCTGGAGGCCATCTCCATCGACCGCGGGCCGCGCGCGTGGCGGATGACGGCGCGCCCGCAACTGCTGACCCGCCGCGCCTGGGACCGCCTGGAGCGCGATCTCGACGAGGTCCAGGAGGTCTGGGGCGAGACCGTGCCGCGCGTCAAAGTGCAGGCGCTTGGCCCGTGGACACTCGCGGCGAGCATTGAGCTTGCCGACGGCCACCGCGTCCTCACCGACCGCGGCGCCTTCGCCGAGCTTTCTGAGGCTCTCCGCCACGGCCTCCGTACCCACGCCGCGGATGTTGCGCGCCGTTTCCACGGGGAGGTCGTCGTCCAACTCGATGAGCCCTTGCTGAGCGACGTTACGGCGGGCCGCCTTCCCGGCACCACCGACTTCGACACCATCCCCGCCGTCCCCGACGAGGTCGCGCTCGACCTCCTGCAGTCTTTCGAGGCGGATTACCTCCACGCCCCGCCGCTGTGGGCGCTCGCGCCCGCGGCAACGACTTTCCTCACGGACTTCCGGGGCCTGGACACCCCGCGCAATCTCGACGGCTTGGGGGAGCACCTCAGCGCCGGCCACCGCATCGGGCTAGGCATCCCCGGCGCCGATGCCCGCGCCGAGGCGATCGCGCTGGCCCGCCACCTCGATCACGTGGGCCTGCCCCGTGAGCTGCTCGTCGATTACTTCGACGTCTATCCCGTCGCGGCCTCCGCCCGCACTCTGCGCTCGGTGTCCGAGACTGCCGACATCCTCGCCCGCGACGCCGGCGATCTTTAGTCCACGCGCCCCAGGCTGTCCGTCGCGGTGAAGAAGGCCTCCATGTAGGGGATGACGAACTGGAGCTGGCCGTGGGCGGTGGGTTCGATGAGGTCAGCGTCGATAAGCCGCTGGCGCGTGGCCGAGAGGGATCGCACCGTCCGGTCCTGGTGCGCGGCGATGTTCTTGATCTCCGCCGTGCCGTCCTCCATGACCGCGCTCATCGCCTCGAGGAAGAGGCGCTGCGCCGGCGGAAGCGCCAGAGTGGCCGGCTGGTGGACCTGGGCGCCTAGGACCGAGATGGCCTCAGCCGATACCGCCTGAACGTCGCGCTCTTCGATGCGGCTGCCGCCTTCGCGCTGGGCCCTGCCCCAGGCCAGCGATCCGACGAGCTGCACCAAGTAGGGATACCCCCGGGAAAGCCGTACTGCAGCCGCTACGGCCTCCTCGGTGAACTCCAGGTCGGAGTGCGCCGCCGTCTGCGTGAACGCTACCTCGGCATTTGCGGGGGAGAGCGGGCCCAGGACGAACTTCTGCGCGCGGCGCAGGAAGGTCACGCCCGGCAGATCCAGCAGGCGGTTAACTCCTTGCGGCAGGCCCGCGGCCACAATGGCGACGTCGAGTTCATCGCGCACCAAGTCCTGATAAGTCACGGCCAGGGAGGTGAGATCCTCGGCGTCCGCATCCTGTACTTCGTCGATGGTGAGCAGAACGCCTGTGCCTTTGAGCAGGTCTAAAAGCTCGCGCAGGCGCGTGTTGAGCGTGGGCTTATAGGCTTCCTCGGTGTTGTGCTGGATGCCAATCGTGGCTAAACCGCCAATGCCGACGCGATTGACCTTGTGCTTGTCCGCCGGCGCCAGCTTCTCCATGATGCGCGGGATGGTGGTATCCACCAATTCCTCCACCATGGAGCTGCGCCCCGAGGCCCGAAGCGTAATCCAACCCCGGCTGGAAGCGATATCTTCTAGCTCGTTGAGCAGCACCGTCTTACCAATACCGCGGGCACCGCTGATGATAAGCGAGCGGCCGGGAGTTCCCGGACGGGAGTCGAGCGCAGCCCGAAAGGTGTCGAGCACTGCCGTGCGGCCGACCCAAAAGAGTGGTGGAACGCCGAAGGTGGGGCGGAAAGGATTCTCGTTCATGGCGTACATCCTAGCGGAGTGGGAGATTTGGGAGACTTTCTCGAAGATGGAGATTTGGGAGACTTTCTGTCACTTAAGGCAAGCTGTCCAAGTCGATCGAGTTCGGCCACGCGGCCATGAGGCGAGTGTCTCGACTGACAAGAGGCGCTTCGAAGATGTTGGACACTGCTACATAAGCTGAATCATAGATGGAGAAGGTGTGTCGACGGCTCCACACATGGTTGGCAATGTCTCCGACGCTTATCAATACAATGTTCAATTCCATGACATCGTTGGCTAGAAGGCTTGCCGTAGCGCTGTCGATTGCTTCTGCTTGCTCCAACCTTTTCAGCACGTTGAGGCATTCCAAGGGCATGTGGCTCGGGGCAATAAAATCGGCCTCGGGGTAAGCAGTGCTAAGTCTTTGAAGCGCATCGCGTTTTAAGAGGAATTCGATCGCTGCGGAGGCATCGATGACTAACAGCGTCATGAAGCGTCCCGTGCTTCACGTATTGCGGCCACCACGTCAAAGTCCTTTTTCAACTCAATGGGTTCGCGCTGCGAGAGTTCCTCCAACTTCTCTTCTAAGGACGGGCGAGAAGCGACCTTTTCAAGGGTCTCTCGCAGGTAGCTAGAGAGGGAAATGCCCTTACGGTCGGCGCGCTTTTTGAGAATGTTGACGACGTCAGCATCGACATCACGGATCTGAACATTGATGGCTTTCGGGTTTGTCATACCCGCCATAGTGCATGCACTATGGCTAGGCTTTGTCAGTCTTTGGCGCGCCGGCCTGCCAAGCTACTGCGCCGGCGTACGCAGCACATGCGGCGACGAGGCCGTACCACCAGAAGAAGTGGAGGGCTGAATTCCAGGGCATGGCAAGTCCGATAACGGCGACAGCGAGGGTATTCGTCAGGACGGAAATAACGCGTGGGCTCGTCTTTTGGGGACAACGATTGCTTTCCATGCGGACCCTAAAAGGGAAGCAATGATAACGATCATGCTGATAGTGAGGATCACGGCTTCTCCTTAGGGCGCGAGCTCATCGAATAGTGCTTGGGCTAGGTCTTCGGTGCCGGTGAGGGAATCGTTGTTGGCGAAGGCGCCTCGTTTGGGGGGGCTTTCACGAAACCACTTCAATCTTTCTACGAAACCTCCTGCCAGCCAAAAAACTGGCCGCGAATGAAAAATGACCCACTCCCTTCGTTTGGAGGGGACTTGTAGCGCTCCATGGCGGTCTTGTTGCTGCGCTCACGCAGGACTGGCTGCGGGTAGTTGTCGGGGTCTGAACCGAGAGGGGTGCGCCCAGTCGGGGCCGTTTGGAACGCAGTCGCTACGTCAAAGCCCGAAGGCTCCGCCACTGACGAGGATCACGATGCCGAGGCCGATGAGAACGATGGGAAAGAGGATGCCCTCCCAGCGTTCGAGCACTTCCGCGATCGGGGGGCGGGTAGCGACGAACTTTGCCAGGGCCACCAGGACCGCAACGAGCACGAGGAAGATAACGCAGTAGGCGACTACTGCGAGAGGTTCCACGCTGACGAATACAGGGGTGTAGACGCCGATGTTGTCGCCACCGTTGGCAAAGGTGACGCCTGCGACTGTCCCCACGCCGACCTTCTTGCCGGCAATCTTGGCCTCGTCGTCATCGTCGTCACCGTCTCCGCGCCAGGTCTGCCATGCGGCCCAGAGGCCGAGGCCCAGCGGGATGAGACCGAAGTACGGGATTGCTGTCGAGGGCAGGAATGCTCCGGCGCCCATGGTCACCAGAACCGCGGCACCGAGGATACCGGCGAATCCGAGGTACTGGCCGGCCAGAATGCGGGCGGTAGTGCCGCGCTGGCCTGCCCCTCGCGCGAAGAAGAGGGAGAGCACGATGATGTCGTCGATGTTGGTAGCTGCGAACAGGCCTATCGCCTGCAAGACCGAGGTGAGGATCATGCGTCCTCCCCAGCTGCGTAGCACCCGGGAAGCGAGCAGGCGGGATCGATGCACGGGGCGTCTTCGTCTACTGCCAAGGTGGCATCGACCAATGTGGTCAGCGCCTGCGCCAGGTGCGGATCGGCGATCTCGTATCGTGTCCGACGCCCCTCGGGCTCGGAGACGACAATTCCACAATCGCGCAAGCATGCCAGGTGGTTGGACACGTTCGAGCGTGTCAGGTCCAGATCTCGGGACAGTTCCGCCGGGTAAGCGGGGTGGTCGAGCAGAGTCAAGATGATCCGGGATCGAGTGGGGTCGGCCAGTGCACGACCCAGGCGGTTCATCACGTCGAGGCGAGAAGCAATAGTCAGCATGCGCTGAACTATACAGCGATCACTGAACTAGTCAAGTTCCGGATAGCGGTGCAGCTGTGTGCGCTGCTCAAGAGGCAGTGGAAGTAGCAGAGATGGCAGAGATTTTGGAAAAGTTGCGAAAGCGCGTCGTTAGCTCGAGATTCAACTTGCGCACGAGCCTGGCGTAGTTCGCGAGATCCGTTTTCAGGCCCCAAGCAATGACCCGAACGGGACAAAGCTCGATGACCTCATCATCTTGAACTGGGAAGGCTCGAACAAACTTATCTACCTCATCCGCAGCCTTGACTCGATTCCCGTTTGCAGCGGGGACACCCCAGGGTTCGACGACGGTTCGCGCCGCCAGCGCGCTTCTGAAGGGTGGCAATTACGGTGGGGGCGACGTTATGGATGTGGACCGTGCGGTGAGAGGGAGCAGTCATAACGTCAGTTTGCGGGAGGACTTAGATTGCGCTTTTGGGCTTCGATTCTGCGGCTCGCCAAGCCACCGCGCCGGCGTACAGAGCGCATGTGGCGACGAGGCCGTACCACCAGAAGAAGTGGAGGCCGTCATACCAGGGCATGGCATTTCCGATCAAGACTATGACGAGGGCAGTTATCGCTACAGAAATAGCGCGGTAGACCGTCTTTCCTGGGGTGGTAAATGCCTTCCATGCGGACCACAGGAGGGAGGCGATGATAACGATCATGCTGATAGTGAGGAACACGATTTCTCCTTAGGATGCGAGCTCGTCGAATAGTGCTTGGGCTAGGTCTTCGGTGCCGGTGAGGGAATCGTTGTTGGCGAAGGCGGCGCGTTTGGTCTCTGGGTCGATGATGAGCATCGTGGAATAGCCATAGGTGCCGCCGTTGTGCCAGTACCCAGCTTTGTCCTCGCTGGGAGACTGCCAGCCGTAGGCGGTATCGCCGTTGTTGATGAACCACGCGGCGAACTTGGCCATGTCACTCGCCGTGGAACGGATGGCGCCCGCGGGCGCGGAGCCGTCCATCTCCCAGGGCTCGGCGTGGCGGCCGGTGTCGGTAAGTCCCCGTGGGGCGTCTTCGGGCACGGAGCCCGGCGCCATGAGGTAGGTTTCGGTCATTTCTGCAGGCTCGAAGATTCGTTCTTTGAGCATCTGCTCATAAGGCTGCCCGGCAACGGTCTCCAGCATGTGGCCCAGGAGCCCATAGCCAAGATTGGAATAGGATTCTTCGCCGCGGTTCTTCAGCTTGGCCTTCGTGGCGGCAGCCAGGATGTCCTCTACGGTCTCGCCTTTATAGGGGTTCGAACCGGTAAGGACGGAGACGAGATCGTTGAGAAGATTCGCGTTGGCCAGCCGGGGTAGTCCAGAGGTGTGGTCGAGCAGTTCCCTCACTGTGACGTCAGCGACGGGCGCATTGCCGACATCGAGGACCTCGCCCACAGTGGTATCAGGTTTCAACTTTCCTTCTTCGACGAGCTGGTGGGCCAGTTCGCCGGTGAACATCTTGGTCACGGAGCCGATTTCGACCTCGGTGTGCTCGTCGCTGCCCAGTCCCGCGAAGGTGGCTTGGCCGTCGAGAAGCGTGAAGGCGGTGAGGTTGTGGAAACCGGATTCGGAGTGCTTTTCTAGCTGGATTGCTAGGGCTTCGTCGCCGGTCCTTTCTGTGGCCAGAGCAATTCTTTGTGGCCCTACAACAAGGAGGACGGCGGCAACAACAATGATGGTGATGATAGCTAGGGCAATCTTGGATGCGACACGGTTCTGCATTAGTGGTCCTCGCTTGCAGTGATGATGGTGAGAAGGGGGATAACGCGGGGAGGGCGGATGGCATATTCGCCACCGGACTTTGTGGTCCAGCCGGCGTGGGTCAGTGCGCTTAAGTGGTGATAGGCGGTGCCGGTGGAGGAGACGATGTTTTCTTCGACAAGCTCGGCTGCCGTCGCAGGTGCGGCGAGCAGGCGGCGGAGGATCTCGCCGCGGATGGGATGGGCGAGCGCGGAGAGGCGTTCAAGATTCTCCGTCCATTCCTCATCGGTGACGAAGGTGGTTGGGCGCTGCCATTGATAGGCATAGGCGCGCTTGCCGACGTTGATATTGCCGCCGAAGATGACGGAGCCGTCGGGAAGCTGCTCGTTGGGCGCGAGGGCGTCAACGAGCCAGTAGATCGAATCCTCGGTGGTTGCTTGGGTGGAGGTGCGTGAAGCGGGGTCGGTGTGCTCGGCGCTGGCGCGTCCCTCAAGTGCGGCGACGCGCGCTTCAAGCTCGGCGAGGCGTGCTTCGACTGTCGTTTCCATGTTTTCTAGAATTCCAGAACTCTAGAAAACTGGCAAGGGTTAACGGGAAAGGGGGGTCCTGGAATTAGGAGATCATCGGCCACGCGGTGGAGACATTTGAGGCATCCCGACCGCGTCCTTCCAGGTATTTCTTGAAGGACTCGCGGTCCTTGTACCACTCCACTGCCTGGTACTCCATGAGCTCGTTGGTATCCATCTGTGCTAGTTCGGGGAAGTGCTGGCGCACTTGCTTCCAGGCGACGCGGGCGGCCGCGAGAGCGTCGGCAGTAGCTTCATGCGCGTTACTCAGCTCCACGCCGTAGTGAGAGGACACGTCCTCTAGAGTGCGCTTTCCTTTGCGCCACTTGTCTTTGACGCGGTCGATGACAAACGGGTCATACACCGGACCATTGACCGTGAAATCCCCGGTCAACGCGCGCAGTACGGAGAGATCGTAGGCGGCGTTGTACACGATGAGAGTGAGCCCATCCTCCCAGGCCTGGTGGATGGCATCGACCGTTTCCTTGAGAACCTCCTCGTGCGGGCGCCCCTCCGCGCGGGCCTTCTCAGTAGTGATGCCGTGAATCTTCGCGGCCTCCTCCGGGATTTCCACGCCCGGGTCAGCGAGCATTTCCCGCTTGTCCACTTCGCGCCCGTCAATGCGCACGAGAGCGGAGGTGACGATGCGGGCTTCTTTGGGCTTAACGGAGGTGGTTTCGAGGTCGAAGGAGAGCATGCGGGTGGCGTCGAAGTTCATGGACAACACTCTAGCGCCCGGCTCGGACACGCACTATGGGAGTCCTGCAGAATGACGGACGAACACGTGCAGAATGACCAACTGCAGGTCACAGGCATGTCCGGCAGCCCGGCTACACTAGTGACTCGTGAGTGATGCAGTAGATATCCAACGCGAATGGTCCGAGCTTGCGCAAGAGGTGCGCAAGCACCGCGAGCTGTACTACAACGGTGAGCCCGCGATTCCAGATGCCGACTTTGACGCGCTCTTCCAGCGCCTGTTGGCCCTCGAGGCCGAGCACCCTGAACTGCAGACGCCAGATTCGCCTACCCAGCAGGTGGGCGCCGCGCCCGAGGGCGCCGTCGACATTGAGCACTTGGAGCGCCTGTACAGCTTGGACAATGTCTTTAGTGCCGATGAGCTGCAGGATTGGCTGGATCGCACTCCAGGAGAGTCCTATCTCACCGAGCTGAAGATTGATGGCCTGTCGATCGACTTGGTCTACCGCGATGGCACGCTCGCTACGGCAGCCACGCGTGGCGACGGGCGCATGGGTGAAGACATCACCGCGAACGCTCGTGTCATCCCGGACATCCCCCAAGAGCTGACGGGTACGGAGGAGTACCCCGTCCCGTCCTTGGTGGAGGTGCGCGGCGAGGTCTACATGCGCCCGGACGAGTTTGAGGAGATTAACTCTGCGCGCCGCGAAGATGGTAAGCCCACGTTTGCTAATCCGCGCAATGCGGCGGCCGGTGGCCTGCGCATGAAGGACCCCGAAGACGTGAAGAAGCGTCGGCTCCACATGGTCTGCCACGGAATCGGCGCGCGGGAGGGCTTCCAGCCCACCTCGCAGCACGACGCCTACCGTGCTCTTGAAGCGTGGGGATTCCCAGTCTCGCCCTATACCAAGCGTGTGACCAGCGCTAGGGAGGTGCAAGACCAGGTTAAGCACTGGGCAGAACACCGCCACGATGCCTACTTCGAGATGGATGGACTCGTCATCAAGGTCGATGACCTAGCCAGTCAGCGTGCCCTCGGCGCCACCTCGCGTGCGCCGCGGTGGGCTATCGCGTACAAGTACCCGCCGGAGGAAGTGACGACCAAGCTGCTCAATATCGAGGTCGGTGTCGGGCGCACCGGACGTGTGACACCATTTGCGATTATGGAGCCGGTCTTTGTCTCTGGCTCGACGGTCTCCATGGCCACCCTGCATAACCAATTCGAGGTCAAGAACAAGAACGTCCTCATTGGGGACACCATCATCATCCGCAAGGCCGGCGAGATTATCCCGGAGGTCCTAGGCCCTGTGTTGGATAAGCGCGACGGCAGCGAAACGGAATGGGTCTTCCCGGAAAATTGCCCAGCCTGTGGTACGAAGCTAGCCCCGCAAAAGGAGGGCGATCAGGACTGGCGCTGTCCCAACACGCGTAGCTGTCCGGCGCAGCTTGCAGCTCGTCTGGAATATCTTGCCTCCCGCAAGGCGCTCGATATCGGGGCGCTGGGGGAGAAGGCTGCGGCTGACCTCATCTCTTCCGGTGTGCTGAAGGACGAGGCAGACCTCTTTGACTTGGACGAGGAGGCCCTGCTCAAGTCTTCGCTGTATACCACGCAAAAGGGCGCCCTGAATGCCTCCGGCAAGAAGCTTCTGGAGAACCTCAAGACCGCCCGGCAGACTGAGTTTTGGCGAGTGCTGGTAGCCCTGTCCATCCGGCACGTGGGGCCGATTGCCGCCCGAGCCCTTGCCACGCGCTTTGGGTCGATGGACGCACTGCGGAGCGCGTCGGTGGAAGAACTGGCAGATACAGACGGAGTCGGCGGGATCATCGCCGAATCCTTCAAGGCGTGGTTCGAGGTGGACTGGCACGACAACATTGTGCAGCGCTGGACTGCCGCGGGTGTGACCATGGAGGACGAAGTGTCAGATAAACCCGAGCAAACCCTCGAGGGTCTTACCGTAGTGGTCACCGGCACGTTGGAGAACTTCACGCGTGATTCCGCGAAGGAGGCCATCATTTCGCGTGGTGGTAAGGCATCGGGTTCGGTGTCCAAGAAGACCAGCTATGTGGTGGTTGGTGACAACGCCGGATCGAAGGAACAGAAGGCCCGCGACCTCGGACTCAGAATTCTGGATGAAGCGGGCTTTGAGCGCCTTCTGGAGGTGGGAGAAGCATGAAAATTGCGGCGCTCGATATGGACGGCACGGTATACGTCGATGAAGAGATCACGCCCGCGTGCCGCGACGCCATCGCCACGTGGCGAGCAGCCGGTAACCTCGCAGTATCCGCCACGGGCAAATCGATTTCCAGTGCCCGCGGCACCCTGGAGGATTTCGGCGTGGAACTGGACTACCACGTGCTTTACAACGGCACCGTCATTACTACTGGGAACTATTCGATCATTCAGGAGGAGCATCTCCCCAGTGACGTAGTCGGGGAGATTGTCCAACGGTTTTCCGGACGTCAAGGGATCAATATCTACGTCACAACCTTGACTGGTTCTGATGCCTTGGTATGGAACGGCCTCGCAAACCGAGAATCCTCCATGGTTCCGAATGCTCGGCCGACCGATCTGGATAGTGTGGGTGACACCGTCCTACTGTCGTTGTGGATTCCGGATGACGAGGCGTTGCGCCATGAGGTCGACGCGTGGGTCAGTGCGAACTTCGACGTCGAGTCCTCCTTCAACGTGGGGTTCTACGACATCATGCCGCCTGGCCATAACAAGGGCGAGGGCTTGACGCGGCTCATTAGGCACCTTGGTATTGAGGGAGCTGAGCTCTACACCTTTGGCGATAGTTTCAATGATCTGTCTATGCACGCCATCGCTACCGAGTCCTTCAGCTTCCCGGACGCGGCTATCGGTGACCAGGTCACCCACGTTGTGCCTAACGTGGCCGCCGGGCTGCGCCAGCTTCTTAAGTGAGGAATTTGCCAAGGATAGCGCCTAGGTCTCCGAGGTGTTGGACCTCGGAGGCCAAGTAATCCGGTCCGCCCACGCGGCCCATGACCACCACATAGTTGGTGCCCACCAGCGGTGCAGCGGCCAGTGAGGAGTCCAGCAGCGTCCACGATTCCGGAATCCACGTATCGCGGTCTTTGTTGAGGATGCGGGCCTCGGTGATGCCGAGCTCGGTGGGGTTCGTGCCATCGTCGGCAGGCGCGGCATCCGACGCTGCGATGCGCTTGATGGGGGAGATATTCGTGGTAATGATGGCCCAGTTCGATGTCAGAGCCTTGGGAATCGCGGCACAGACCTCTTGCATAGCGGCCTTCACGCTGGTGCGTGCCGCAACGCGTGCGAGCAGGTGAATCTGACCACGGCGATCGACGCGGCCGCTAAACGGACGGATGGAATCAATTTCCACACCGTCGACGCCCTGTGCAGCTGTAATAATTTCATCGGCCATTGTGGACTGTGGAAGGTCCACCACAATGTCATCCATGACGGTGCCGTCGGGGAAGTTCTCCACGATGTCTACCGACTGGATATTCGCCTCAATGTCTCCCAGTGCGTGCGCCAAATAACCCAAGCTACCGGGGCTATCGGGAAGCTGGACGCGGACAAGGTAGGACATGATGATCTTTCTGTGTAACTGGCGTTAAGCGGTTGATTTAACGTGATCTATGGTACATAACCCGCGGAATACTATTCAATAGTCAGATAGATAGGAGCGGTGGTGGCGCGCTGGAAGGCGTGAAGTACCATGGGAGAGCATTAACCGTCTCAGTGAATAAAAGGATGGAGTTCGCGTGTCTGATATTTCGCGTGACGAGGTCGCGCACTTGGCAAAGCTGTCGCGATTGGCCCTGAGTGAGGAAGAACTGCAGCAGTTCGCTACTCAGATTGATGAGATTGTGGATTCCGTATCCGCAGTCGGCAAGGTCGAAGCGGAAGGCGTGGAGCCGATGTCGCACCCGCACTCCGTTAACGCGCCGATGCGTGAGGACGTCATCGTGCGTACCCTCACCGCCGAGCAGGCTTTAGACCAGGCGCCTGCATCCGAGGACGAACGCTTCATGGTTCCGCAGATTCTGGGTGGAGGAGACGAGTAAAAAATGGCACAGTTTATCGCGCCCGCTGAGGGCTTGACGTCCCTGACCGCCGCCGAGCTTGCGGAGAAGATTCACTCCCGTGAGGTGACCTCCCGCGAGGTAACCCAGGCGTTCCTTGATCGCATTGGTGAAACCAATGATGAGCTCAACGCCTTTCTGCACGTCGGTGCCGAGGAAGCGCTGGCGGCTGCCGACGCCGTCGATAAGGCTCTCGACGCTGGCGAGGAGCCCGCGTCCGCCTTGGCGGGCGTCCCGCTGGCGCTGAAGGACCTGCTGGTTACTACCGACGCCCCGACGACCGCCGCCTCCAAGATGCTCGAGGGCTGGGTCTCGCCTTACGATGCCACCCTCGTGACCAAGCTCCGTGAGGCCGGCATCCCGATCCTGGGCAAGACGAACCTCGACGAGTTCGCCATGGGTTCCTCCAACGAGAACTCTGCCTTCGGCCCGGCGCATAACCCTTACGACACCGAGCGCACCCCGGGCGGCTCGGGCGGCGGCACGGCCGCAGCGCTGGCCTCCGGCCAAGCTCCGCTGGGCATTGGTACGGATACCGGCGGCTCCATTCGCCAGCCGGCCGCGCTGACCAACACCGTGGGTGTGAAGCCGACCTACGGCACCGTCTCCCGTTACGGGCTTATCGCTGCCGCCAGCTCCCTGGACCAAGCGGGCCCGACTGCCCGCACTGTCCTCGACACGGCGCTGCTCCACGAGATCATCGCGGGCCACGATTCCTTCGATGCAACCTCGGTAGATAAGCCGGTTGCCCCGGTCGTTGCCGCCGCGAAGGAAGGCGCCAAGGGCGACCTGACCGGCGTCAAGGTCGGTCTCATCAAGCAGTTTGAGCGTGACGGCTGGCAGCCGGGCGTTATGGAGGCTTATCACGAGGCCGTTGAGCAGCTGAAGTCTCAGGGCGCCGAGACCGTTGAGGTTGATTGCCCGCACTTCGACGACGCCCTCGCCGCGTACTACCTCATCATGCCGTGTGAGGTGTCCTCCAACCTGGCTCGCTTCGACGGCATGCGCTACGGCCTGCGCGTCGGCGACGATGGCTCCCACTCGGCGGAAGAGGTCATGTCCCTTTCGCGTGCGGCTGGCTTTGGCCCCGAGGTCAAGCGCCGCATCATGCTCGGTACCTACGCATTGTCCGTCGGCTACTACGACGCGTACTACCTGCAGGCCCAGCGCGTGCGTACCCTCATTGCTCAAGATTTCGAGCGCGCCTTTGAGCAGGCCGACGTCTTGGTCTCCCCAACGACTCCTACTACGGCCTTTAAGTTGGGCGAGAAGGTTGAAGACCCGATGGCGATGTACAACTTCGACCTGTGCACGTTGCCGCTCAACCTCGCGGGTCTGTGTGGCATGTCGGTACCGTCCGGTCTGGCATCGGACTCCAACCTTCCGACTGGCCTGCAGATCATGGCACCTGCCTTTAAGGACGATCGCCTGTACAAGGTGGGCGCAGCCTACGAGGCAGGCCGCAAGTAGCCAGCCCAAGGGCACTGAACCCACGACTGTCCTCCCGGTTCTTCGGAGCCGTGGAGGACTTTCGCGTTGTGGGAAGGGAGGTGGCGTCGTTTATTTCGACGCCGCCGTTTAGAAGGGGATGTCGTCGGGGAGGTCATCGCCCTTCGCCTCCGCTTCTTTCCTTTCTTTTTCTTTGGCTTTTGCTTTCTGCTTGGCGTTGTATTCGTCGATTTCTTCTTTGAGCTTCTGTGCTTGTTCGCGGACAAACGTGCGGCGGTTGGTAATGTGCTGGCCTACGGTCTGCGCCCACCGTTGCATCTTTGGTGCTAGGGGTCCTTCGGGCTGAGTGATGGTCCACGTACCGTCGTCGAAAAGCCAGACGATGTCCCCGGTATAGGGGTCGATGAGATAGTGCAGGCGACCGTCTGTCTTCATGTTGTGGTGGCCCTGGCAGAGCGAACCCAAGTTAGAAGGATGGGTGGCGCCTCCCTCGGAATAGTTGTGCCGGTGGTCCATTTGGGAGTGGTAGGCGGGTTTATTACAGCCGCCAACGCGGCAGGTGCCGTCCCTGCCTTCGACTATTTTGCGCATGACTTCCGGACAGACATAGCCTTGTGCAGGCTCTACATCGTCGAAAAGATCGCGGATGCGGGTATGCGGCATCGGGGCGGAGCGCCACCCATGATTTTCGATGAAGGTGGGTGCTCCCTCCACGTCCGTAGCGCGATAGGTGTGGAGGATGACCGTGGCAGGCGGTGTGATTTCTCCGGAGAGAAGCTTCTTCATGGCATCCGTAATGGAGATTCCGTGCGTAGATGCGGTCTTCCGGATGAAGGCGTCGAGCTTGATGCCAGTGTCCTCATCGACGCCAAGCTCAATCCAGGCCTTCGTTCCGTTGCTGGAGAAGGCATAGCTGTCTTTCGGTCTCGTATCCCGATAGGCAATAGTGTCGTCCAGAGAGCGGCAGATGTCGCGCATGCGACGGCGAATCTTGTCCACGGTGGGGAAGACTTGATGTGGCTGGTCAGCGGTGAAGTAGTCCACCAACAAGTCGTCGATAAGCGCGAGCGTGTCCACGTCGGGCCCCGCTAAGGCTTGCATCGGCCCGTCTATAGCGATGAGCCCGGCCATATCGAGGAGGTAGTGGGTTTCCTGGAGCTGCTTAAGTTTAGGCAGGCTATCGAGCCGATTGAGTGCTCGCAGTCCAGATTTGATGTAAGCCTCCTTGAGGCCCCATGCGTTCACGAGGCTAAGCGCCACCGTGTCAATATCGGCATCCAGATCTGGCTGTGCTTGACGCCAGCAATCGTAGTCGGCGCGTCGGACTGCAGCGCGGGCTTGGGCAAGTGGATTGGAAGGGTTGGCGTGGGCGAAAAACTTTAAGTGCTGAGAAGTTGGTGGGCGAGTGGTCGTGCTCATGAATCCCCCGGGTGGCATAGTCGAAATGATGTTCTATCCCTAGACTAGTGGCACGGGGTGAAAATGGCCATACTCTGCGTGTATTTGCAGGGAATCAGTGTCGCGGTGGGGGTGTCAAGCTTCACTTTAGGTCAGGTGTGCGACTCTGTCGAGCTGGGCGTATGTCTTCGCGAAGAATTGGAGGGTGGGGGTAGAGTTTCGCAAAATTTCATGCGTTAAACAGTTGGGGTGCCGGGCGGGCTGTGTAAATTGGCGTCTACTAAACGGTGTCTATGCTGCGAAAACCTGGCATTAAAAAATATTTCCACAAGGCTTTACAGAAGGAAAGCGTTAGGTTAGAATCAACTTAGTGATTGCATCTGCTGGGTGCGGATCACACTGTGAGAGAGACAGATAGAACGCCCGCGAGTGCCGCCCCTATTATTCGGCACACGCTGGGCGTTCTATTTATGTGGATCTACTTGGCGTCGGAAAGCGCGTAGGCAGCGCCGGCGGATGCTGCGGTCACGGTAAGGACGGCCGGCCATGCCCCGATCTTCTTGGCCAGCGGGTGGGAGAGGCCAAACGCGCCCGTGTACAAGGCGGCCAAGCCCGCGGTGGTGGCGGGAGTAGTCTTAGCCCACCAGCTGCGGCCGGCCCACACTCCGGCGGCAGCGAGGATCACGCCACCCAGTGGGCGGATTCCTGTTTCCTTAGCGGTAATCCACCCGCCGATGAGCCCCAAGGTTACGGTGGTGGCGGTGGAGACGTCCTGCGGTTTCTTAATGTCAATCATTCCCATGCGGACCAGTCTAGGCCCGTGTCCGAGGCGGTGGCTAGACTTCGCTGCATGAATATACCCACCGTGCTTCCACCGGAGAGTAACGCCTGGCGGGCAATGGCAGCGCTGTCTCTCGGGTTCTTCGTGTCCTTGCTTGACCAGTCGATGATTGCGGTTGCGCTGCCCGGCATCCAGCGGTACTTCGATGCCGGGGTCAACCAGGTGATGTGGGTATCCGCCGTGTATCTGCTCGCAGTCGTAGTACCCTTGTTGTACACAGGCAGGCTGGGGGATATCTATGGCCAAATGCAGATGTTTCAGCTGGGTGTGGGGCTGTTTGGCGTCGGTGCCGTTTGCTGTGCGCTGGCTCCGAACGTGGAGCTTCTCATCGCGGCGCGTGCGCTGCAAGGCCTCGGTGCGTCAATTCAAATGCCGCAATCCATGGCTGTGATTAACCGAATTTTTCCCCGGTCGCGGCGCGGTCGTGCCCTGGGCGTATGGGGAATTGTGGGGTCGGTGGCCACGCTGGCGGGCCCGCTCGTGGGCGGCTTCGTAGTAGGCGCTTTCGGGTGGCATGCCGTGTTCTGGGTACATGTTCCGTTCGTTATCCTCGCCATCGTCTTGGCAGCGCGCTGGGTGCCAGCGTTGCCGACGTCCGGCAGGCGAATCGACTATGCCTCCGCTGGCGTCTCCTTCCTGGCCCTAACGTGCTTGGTCTTCGCGGTCCAGCAAGGCCCGGAGACTGGCTGGCCGTGGTGGATTTGGGCCCTTCTAGTCGGCGGCGTCGTGGGACTGTTGGTGTTCGTTAAGCTGCAGGAACGCAATCGGGAACCGCTGGTCCCCCTGGTGCTCTTTAGGGACCGAAACTATTCGGTCGGGTCGGTGGCTATCGTGGCGATGGGCTTTATGGCGGCATCGATGATGATTCCCATGATGCTGTGGCTGCAGGACGACCGAGGATTGTCGGCAGGGGATGCCGGACTGGTCGTCACCCCGATGGCGTTGGTATCGCTGTGCATTTCACCACTGGCTGGAATCCTGGCAGACAAACTCGATCCGCGGCGTCTCGCGCTTATTGGATTCGGAATCCTGCTCGCCACTTTCATTGGGGTGTGGGCATTAATGCTGAGTGACACTTCAGGGTGGTGGCTGGCGCTGCCGTGCGCCGCACTAGGAGCGGGACAGTCGTTCATTTGGGGCTCCAATGCGGCAACCACGATGCGGGATACTCCGCCAGAACTCATGGGGGCTGCCTCCGGTGTGTACAACACCTCACGGCAGGTGGGATCGGTGATTGGTGTAGCTGCAGTTTCGGCGGCTCTGCAGGCGGCGGGGGTGGCTAGCTCCTTGTTCGTCATCATTGCGGCGCTGGCCGTGGGGTTGTGCGCATCCCTATTCTTCACCGACACGCTCCACGGCTGATCCGCTCACTGCGGGCCGGATGGCAAGGGGGTAGATTAGAAAGCATGCGTCTTGCTGTACTGACATCCGGTGGTGATTGCCCCGGTCTGAATGCTGTTATCCGCGCGGTCGTTCGTACCGCATCCAACGAGTTCGGCGATACGGTTGTCGGCTATGAGGACGGCTGGGTTGGCCTCATGGAGGACCGCCGCCGGGACCTCTACGACGATGCAGAGATCGACCGCATTCTGCTGCGCGGCGGCACCATCCTGGGTACCGGACGCCTGCACCCGGACAAGTTCAAGGCGGGCCTGGACACTATCAAGGCCAACATGGCTGACGCCGGCGTGGATGCGCTCATCGCTATCGGCGGCGAAGGCACCCTGAAGGGCGCTAAGTGGCTGTCTGACAACGGTATTCCGGTTATTGGTGTGCCGAAGACTATTGATAATGACGTCAACGCCACCGACTACACCTTCGGCTTCGATACCGCCGTTTCTGTGGCAACCGACGCGATTGATCGTCTCCACACCACCGCAGAGTCTCACAACCGCATTCTCATCGTGGAGGTCATGGGCCGCCACGTGGGCTGGATCGCCCTGCATGCAGGCATGGCTGGCGGCGCTCACTACACCGTTATCCCCGAGGTGCCGTTCGATATCGCCGATATCACGAAGGCGATGGAGCGCCGCTTCCAGATGGGTGAGAAGTACGGAATCGTCTGTGTGGCCGAGGGCGCGCTGCCCAAGGAAGGCACCATGGACTTCGAAGAGGGCGGTGTGGACCAGTTTGGCCACCAGACCTTCAATGGCATTGGCCAAGTCATCGGTGACGAGATTAAGAAGCGCACGGGCTACGACGTGCGCACGACGGTCTTGGGTCACATCCAGCGTGGTGGCACGCCGACCGCGTACGACCGCGTTCTGGCTACCCGCTACGGCACCCACGCGGCTCGCGCGGCCCACAACGGCCAATCCGGCATGTGTGTAGCACTGCACGGCGAGAACATCGACCTTGTCCCGCTGGAAGATGCCGTGGGCAAGCTCAAGGTTGTCCCGGCTAAGCGCTACTCCAATGCGCAGGCGCTCTTTGGCTAAATAGCCCTCCGTTGGGCACCGCACTAGTCATGACGAACGTGATGGCGTTTTTCGCCGAGCAGCCCATCTTGTTGGTGTTCCTGCTCATTGGCATTGGTATGGCGCTGGGCAGCGTCAAGTCTCGCGGCATCAGTTTGGGTGCCGCGGCGGTGCTCTTTTTGGGGATCGCTTTTTCGGCCGCCGCGCAGGCAGCGGGGGTGGAAGCCTCCGTGCCGCCGATTTTGGGGACCTTGGGGTTGGTTCTCTTCGCCTTCGGTATTGGTAACAACTCGGGCGTGGCGTTCTTTAAGTCGCTCAAAACGGCCACAGGGCCGGTCCTCTCAATGATCGGGGTCTTTCTCGTGGCGGCGGGGTTGGCCTTTGGCGTGGGAAGGTACGTCTTCGACCTGAGCAATGCCACGATTGCTGGCACGTTTGCCGGTGCGGTGACGAATACGCCGGCGTTGGCGGCGGCGTCGGAAAGCACGGGCGATCCAGGCGCGGCCACCGTGGGGTACGCGGTGTCCTACCTTTTCGGTGTCATCGGGATGTTGGCGGCGACGGTGCTGGTGCTGCGCGACGCCGGCAATGACGACGACATCATGTCACCCGTCACGCGGCAGCATATGCAGGTGATGCGGGAAATCTCGATCGCGGAAATCGACAGTATTGGCAACGGTGAGGTGCAGGTCACGCGCCTGCGCCGCGTGGGCAGCAATGAGCTGACCATTCCGAAGTACTTCGACGTGCTGCACCCGGGCGATGTGGTCACCTTGGTGGGCGCGCCCGAGGACCTCGATAACATCTTGGGGAGTGCTGGCAGGGAATCGCCGCAGATTCTGAATGACGATCGCCACGACCTAGATTTCCGCCGCATTACCATCTCCGAGCACGAGTTGGCGGGGAAGACCATCGCGGAGCTGAATAATCAGCTGGCGGATCGCTGGGGGGCGCGTATCTCGCGCGTTCGGCGCGCCGATAACGACCAGGTGGCGATTCCAGAACACGTGGTGGAACTCGGCGACCGCGTGCGGGTGGTGGGCACCCAGCGGGCGCTGCGGGAAATCTCGACCTTCTTGGGGGATTCCTCACAGGGATTGACCGACATTAATCCGGTGTCGTTGGGCTTGGGGCTCGCCGTGGGCATCTTTGTGGGGCACATTGATATCCCGCTGCCGGGCGGAAGCTCCTTTAACCTAGGCGCGGCTGCCGGCGTGCTCATCGTGGCGCTGGTGATGGCGCGTATCGGGCGCATTGGCTCGACGGTGACCGCGCTTCCGCACTCGGCGAACACGGTGCTAGCGGAGCTGGGGCTGCTCTTGTTCCTTGCCCAGGCGGGCACCAACGCTGGCGGTGAAATCGCGGGGGCCTTTAGCGGCGGTTCCTGGTGGAAGATTCTGGTTTTGGGCGCGTTGATCACCACTGTGGTGGCCGCGGGATTCGCAGTGGTCCTGCGCCGCGTGCTGCGGGTGGGGGCGACGAAGACTGCCGGGGCCCTGGCAGGCGCGCAGACGCAACCGGCCGTGCTGGCGTTTGCTAATAACCGGACGAACACGGATCAGCGCGTGGCGCTGGGCTATGCCATGGTGTATCCGGCGGCCATGATTGTAAAGATTCTCATCACCCACGGCATCACGCTGCTGGGCTAGCCGTATGAGCGCGGGGGAGTGCGCGCATACTAAGATGGCACCCATGACTGCTGCGATGTATGACCTGATGGACTACGACGAGGTCCTGGAAAAGTTTGATCCGGTGATGGGCATGGAAGTCCACGTGGAGCTCAATACGGAGACCAAGATGTTCTCCACCTCGCCCACGAACTTCAACGCAGCCCCGAACTCCAACGTGGACCCGGTGTCCCTGGGCCTGCCGGGCGCGCTGCCGGTGGTGAATTCGAAGGGCGTCGAGGGCGCAATTCGCATCGGCTTGGCGCTGAATTGCTCCATCGCGGAGTCCTCGCGCTTTGCCCGTAAGAACTACTTCTACCCGGATCAGCCGAAGAACTACCAGATCTCCCAGTACGACGAGCCGATTGCTTACGACGGCTACCTGGACGTGGTCCTCGATGACGGTACTGAGTGGCGCGTGGAGATCGAGCGCGCGCACATGGAGGAGGACACCGGCAAGCTGACCCACCTGGGTGGCGCCGACGGCCGCATCCACGGCGCAACCTCCTCGCTGGTGGACTGCAACCGCGCTGGCATCCCGCTGATTGAGATCGTGACCAAGCCGATCAACGGCGCCGGCGAGCGTGCCCCGGAGGTCGCCCGCGCGTACGTGTCCGCGCTGCGTGAGCTGGTGGCGGCGCTCGGCGTGTCCGATGCCCGCATGGACCAGGGCTCGATGCGTGTGGACTCCAACCTGTCGCTGCGCCCGGTGGGCCAGGAGGAGTTCGGCACCCGCACCGAGACGAAGAACATCAACTCGCTGCGCTCGGTGGAGCAGGCGGTGCGCTTTGAGATGCAGCGTCAGGCGCAGGTGCTTGTCGACGGCGGCGCGATCGATCAGGAAACCCGCCACTATCAGGAGACCGACGGCACCACCTCGAAGGGCCGCCCGAAGGAGACTGCGGAGGACTACCGCTACTTCAACGACCCGGACCTGCCGCCGGTGATTGTCTCCCGCGAGTGGGTAGAGGAGATCCGACAGACCCTGCCGGAGATGCCGTGGATCCGCCGCGCCCGCATTCAGGAGGAGTGGGGCCTCAAGGACGAGGAGATGCGCGACTTGGTCAATGCTGGCGCGCTCGACCTCATCATTGAGACCGTCGAGGCCGGCACCACCCCGGACGAGGCGCGCTCCTGGTGGGTGTCCTACCTGACGGGCAAGGCGAACGAGGCCGGCGTCGAGCTCAACGCGCTGAACATCACCCCGGCGCAGGTCGCCCGCGTGGTGGAGCTGGTCAAGGAAGGCAAGCTCACCACCAAGCTGGCCCGCAAGGCTGTCGACGGTGTGCTGGAGGGCGAGGGCGACGTCGACGAGGTCGTCGCCAAGCGTGGCCTCGAGGTCGTGCGTGATGACGGTGCCATTGAGAAGGCCGTCGATGAGGCGCTGGCCGCCAACCCGGACATCGTGGAGAAGTACAAGGCCGGCAACAAGAAGGTCACCGGCGCCATCGTCGGCGCGGTCATGAAGGCCACCCAGGGTAAGGCGGACCCGGGTCAGGTGAACAAGCTCATCGCTAAGAAGCTCTCCTAGTTGGGAAGAGTTTCCATTATGCGAGGTCAGGCGGCTGCGGGGTACCGTGGTCGCCATGACCATTAAAGCGAAAGCACTTCAAAAGACCGGCCCCACCGAGCCCTTCAAGGTTGTGACCATTGAGCGTCGCGACCCGCGCGCGGACGATGTCGTCATCGACATCAAGGCGGCCGGCATCTGCCACTCGGATATTCACACCATCCGCAACGAGTGGGGAGAGGCGCACTTCCCGCTCACCGTCGGCCACGAGATTGCCGGCGTAGTCTCCGCGGTGGGGGAGAACGTCACCAAGTTCCAGGTCGGCGACCGCGTGGGCGTTGGCTGCATGGTGAATTCCTGCGGCGAATGCGAGCAGTGCCAGGCCGGCATGGAGCAGAACTGTCTCAACGGCAATGTGGGCACCTACAACTCGAAAGACGTGGACGGCACCGTCACGCAGGGCGGCTACGCCGAGAAGGTCGTTGTCAACGAGAACTTCGTACTGCGCATCCCAGACTCCCTCGATTTTGACGTGGCGGCACCGCTGCTCTGCGCGGGTATCACCACTTACTCGCCGCTGGCTCGCTGGGACGTCAAGGAAGGCCAGAAGGTCGCCATCGTAGGCCTCGGCGGACTGGGTCACATGGGCGTCCAGATTGCCGCCGCCAAGGGTGCGGAGGTCACCGTGATTTCCCGCACCTCCCGCAAGGCGGAGGACGCCGCGAAGCTGGGCGCTGCCCGCTCGCTGGCCACCACCGAGGAAGAAGACTTCTTCAACAACCACCGCGGCGAGTTTGACCTCATTCTGTCCACCATCTCGGCCGAGTACGATCTTGAGGATTACTTGGGCCTGCTCAAGCCGCGCGGCATCATGTCTGTTGTGGGCCTGCCGCCGGAGGCCCTCCCGCTGCACCTGCGCAGCATCGTCGGCGGCGGCAAGGTGCTCACCGGCAACAACATCGGTGGCATCGCGGAGACCCAGGAGATGCTGGACTTCTGCGCGGAGCACAACCTGGGTGCGGTCATTGAGAAGGTCGGCGTCGACGAGGTGGACGCAGCCTATGACCGCGTGGTGGCCGGTGACGTGAAGTTCCGCTTCGTCATCGATACCGAAACTTTCGCATCACACTCCTAAGATAGAGTGATGCCCCTCATGGCCGGCTGTGATTCTGAGCAATTTCTCGGCCGTGAACAATGCGTTTTCCGTGTGAAACAGCGTAGCGTGAGATAAGTACCGCGCCATGGTTAGACACCGTGGCGCGTTTTATCTGTCAGACGACTATCGGTAGGAAAACGTGTCTATAAAAAACGTCGTGGGCATTGCCCTGTCCTTCATTGGCCTACTCGTGGGAGCGGGTTTCGCCACCGGGCAGGAAGTTGTCCAGTATTTTACGTCCTTTGGTATTCCCGGCATCTGGGGAATCGTCGTAGCCGGCTTGGTCATGACCCTGGCCGGCACGGTGTTCCTCCAGCTCGGTAGCTACTTCCACGCCAGCGAGCACAACCAGGTGTTCCGCAACATCACCCACCCCATCATCTCCCGCATCTTGGACGTGGCGGTGGTGCTCACCCTCTTCGCGGTCGGCTTTGTCATGCTGGCCGGGGCGGGCTCCAACATGCAGCAGCAGTTCGGCTGGCCGGCGTGGGTCGGCTCCCTGCTCATGCTAGTACTCGTTATGGTGACCGGCATGATGGATGTGGATAAGGTCTCGCAGGTCATCGGTATGCTGACGCCGACCATCATCATCGCGGTGCTCTTTGTGGGCGGCTACACGCTGATGCATATGCCGGAGAGCGCCTCCGCTGCCATTGACGCCTCTGCGGCTATCGAATCTCCTATTTCGAACTGGCTGGTCTCCGCGCTGAACTACAATGGCCTGGCACTCATCCTGGCGGTGTCGATGTCCCTGGTCATCGGCGGCGACAACATCAGCCCGCGCGAGGCCGGCTGGGGCGGCGTCGTGGGTGGCGCGGTGTACGCCATCCTCATGGGTATTGCCGGCTTCGCTCTGCTCATGAACGCTGAGTCCCTCGGTGATTCCGATATTCCGATGCTCACCCTGGTAGACCGTATTCACCCGACGTTGGGCCTCATCATGGCCGTCATCATCTACCTGATGATCTTTAACACCGCTATCGGTATGTTCTACGCTCTGGGCAAGCGCCTGTCCTCCGGCAATGAGTCCAAGTACCGCATCATCTTTATCGCCGGCTGCCTGGCGGGCTTCGCGGTGTCCTTCGCGGGCTTCAAGGCGCTGATGCAGTACGTCTACCCGGTGCTGGGCTACATGGGCATCGTGCTCGTGGTCATCCTCGTCGTGGGCTGGCTGCGCTCCCTGGGCCAGATCAAGGACGAGGGCCTGCGCCGCGAGCGTATTCGCGCCCTGCTGCACCTCAAGCTGCACCCGGATGAGAGCTACGATGCCGAGCGCTACGACGATGAGATTGGCCAGCAGATCGCCGATTCCAACATGGACGATAAGGCCCTCTTCGAGGACCTCGTCACGGAGGTCGTGGACGAGCTGCACGAGGACGATGAGGTGGACTTCGACAAGGAAGACTGGGAAGAAAACCGCAACGACCACTCCTACTACACCGAGCGCGACGCCGTGGAGCAGGACCGCAGCGAAGAAGAAATCAAGGCGTGGGTGGAAGAGACCGGCGCCGTGGGTGATCCCAGCGAGGACGAGCCGCTGGACGACGCCGCCAAGCGCTCTTAAGCACTGCTCTTAAACACGCTGCCTATTTGCCCAATTGATTAGTGCAGCAGCAGGTTGGCCGTGAGCACAATCATGACGCAGCCGATGACGACGTTGACCACGCGCCACGTCGCTGGCTTGGCCAGCACACGTGAGAGCTTGTAGGCGCCGAAGCCGAGGGCCGGGAACCAGACAGCGCTCGCAGCAATGGCGCCGGCGGCGAAGACCCAGCGCTGGTCGCCGTAGTGGTTGGCAATTCCACCCAGCATGACCAGCGCGTCCACGTAGGCCAAGGGGTTGAGCCAGGTCAGGGCCAGGACGGTGAGGACGGGCTTGACCCAGGTGCGGGACTTGGTGCGGGTGAGCACGGTCCCGCCGGGGGCGGGGGAGTGCGACGTGGGGGACTTCTCGTGGACCACGAGAGCTTCCTGCTCCTTCTTGAAGGCGTCGCGGAAGCACGTGAAGCCGAAGTAGAGCAGGTAGGCTGCGCCTAGATACTTGATGACTACGAGTACGGTGGGGAAGCGCTCCACCAAGAAGCCGACGCCGGCGGTGCCGGCGTTGATCAATATGACGTCGGAAAGCAAGCACGCCAGCAGAATGGGGCCGACGTGGTCGCGCTTGATGCCCATCTTGATGATGTAGGCGTTCTGGGGGCCGATCGCGATGATGAGGGATAGGCCCAGGGAGAAACCCGCGAGGAGAACAGAAACTACGGACATGTCCACAAGTGTGCGGTTTCGCCTCTATGAAGTCCAGTTAACGGTTCTACAGTTGGTTTAGAATAGCTTCATGAACCCGCTGCACACTGAAACTCTGCTGGCCATCGTGGATGAGGGCTCCTTCGAGGCCGCAGCCGCTGTGTTGGGAATCACTCCATCCGCGGTTAGTCAGCGCATCAAGGCGCTGGAGGTGTCCACCGGCCGCATCCTCCTGCGGCGTGGAAACCCCGTCACCGTAACGGAGGCCGGGGAGATCGTGGCCCAGGCGGCGCGGCGTATGGCGCTGGTGCAGGCGGAGGCGGACGCGCGCCTCACCGCGCGGCTTTCCCGCGTGCCCCTGACCCTGGCGGTCAACTCCGATTCGCTGGCCACGTGGTTCCAGCCCGTGATCAAATCCACCGCTGAACGCGGGGAGGCGGCACTACGCATCCGGGTCGAGGACGAGGCGCGAACCCTTGCCATGCTGCGCCGCGGCGACGTGTTGGGGGCGGTGACCCGTGAGCACGCTCCGGTCTCCGGCTGTGAGTCCACCTACGTGGGAACTACGCGCTACTTTGCGGTGGCCGCACCTCACCTAGCGGCGGAGTTTAAGGACTGGGAAACGCTGCCGCTGGTGGGCTTTGGTCCCAACAACGCCACCCTGGATGACGCCATGCGGGAGCGTTTCATCGACTCTAGGGTGCTGCGAGCCAAGGTCTCGCAGATCCCCTCCTCGGAGTCCTACGTGGACGCGGTCCGCTACGGGCTGGGCTGGGGGCTGGTGCCGCGGCTGCAGGCCCAGCCTTTGCTGGATGCCGGGGAGCTGGTGCTTCTCGACGATTTCCCGCTCGACATCGATCTCTACTGGCAGCGCTGGCGCCTGGAATCGGAGGTACTGGCCAGCCTTACTGCGGACGTCCTTGCTGCAGGGCGCTCAATGCTGGCACAACGTTCTTGACCTCTTCGCCCTCCGGGAGGGGACCCGGCATCGTCGTACCCGCGGCGAAGGGGGAGCCGCCGAAGCGGGCGCGATCGTGCGGTTGGGCCAGCCAGGACATATCGGGGCCGACGGGGACAATACCGGTGGGATTGATCTCGCGGTGCACCTTGAAATAGTGCTGCTTGATCTCCGTGAAGTCCGTGGTGTCCCCAAAGCCGGGGAGCTGGAAGAGCTCCTGGAGGTAGCCGCGGATATTGGGCAGCTCGGAGGTCTTGTGCCGGGAGCACTTGAAATGGGAGTAGTAGACGGGATCGAAACGGATGAGCGTGGCGTAGAGGCGGATGTCTGTCTCCGTGATGTGCTCGCCCACCATGTAGCGCTGGCGTCCTAGTCGGTCCTCCACCCACTCCATCGCTTCCCAGAGCTCGTGGTAGGCCTCCTCATAGGCCTTTTGGGATGCGGCGAAGCCGCAGCGGTACACGCCGTTGTTGATGCCGTGGAAGAGGTAGTCGTGGACCTTGTCAATCTCCGCTGCGTGTGCGGCGGGGTAGAGCTCGGGGGCGCCGTCGCGGTGGTAGGGCGTCCATTCGGTGATGAAGTCCCGGACCAAGAGATTGTAATCATTGGTGACTACCTGGGTGGAAGGGAAGTCAACAATAGCGGGCACCGTGATGCCGTGGGAATAGTCGGGGAAACGCTTGAGGTAGGCCTCCTGCAGGCGTGGGATTCTGAGCACCGGATCTACCCCGCCTGCGTCGAGATCGAAGCTCCAAGAGCGGACATCGTGGGTCGGCCCGGCGAGACCCAAGGTAATCGTGCCTTCTAGGCCCATGAGGCGGCGGGTGATCACGGCGCGGTGTGCCCACGGGCAAGCGCGGGCGGCAATCAGCCGGTAGCGGCCTGCCTCCATCGGCCACTGCGTGCTGCCGTCTTGGGAGAAGCGATCTTGGATGTAGGTGGTATCGCGGACAAACTCTCCGTCGTCGGAGGCATTGTGGGCGTCGCCGGCCCAGTCATCGTCGTATGTGCTCATGGCGTGCTCCATCCCTCCGTTTGTATACGTGTCAACAATGGTGATGGTACGCCTTTCCGGCTCGCCGCGCCGATGTGGATGCACAAAATTGGCGCTGAACTGCCTTAAGTTGTAGGTATGAGCGATAAGAACGTGCCCGACAAAGCCACCGACCTTGACGATGATCTCCCGACCTACGACGGCAGTGCTAACTCTGCGAAGGATGCTGTAAAGAATTCTGGGAAGAATTCTGATAAGACGTCCAACTCCGTAAAGGTGACCAGCCAGGACGTTGACGATGTCACCAGTACTGACGCGGTGGAAGAAAAGCCCAAGAAGAGTCGCCTTTTCCAGCGTGCAGGCCGTGCCGAGCCGAAGGTGATTAAGCCGAAGCCGGCTGAACCGGCGCCCGCCCTAGAGCCGGAGGTAGACACTGTGGGGTCCGCGGAGTCTACGGAGTCCACGGAGCGTGTGGATGCCGCAGACTCTACCGAGACCCGCGCCTTTGAAAGCCCATCGACGGCAAAGTCTTCCGCCGTCGCGGACAAGGAGTCTCTGGAGACCACCGCCTTCCCGAGCGCGGAGCCGGCCGAGGTGGAGCCCGCGGCCGTGGCGATCGACGAGGACGATGAGGTGGAGGAGCGCGGGACTACCCGCGCCGAGGTGCAGCCGGCGCGCCGCGGCACCATCGACTTCGGCCTGCTGTTCGTGCGCCTGGCGCTGAGTGCCTACTTGCTGGTGGCCGGTGCGTCGACCTTCTTCAAGCTCGGCGGCAACGAAGGCCTGTCCGGTTTGGAGAACGAGTTTGGTGACTACACCATGGCCTCCGCCCTGGCTATCGGTGTGCCTACCGTCCAGCTGATTGCCGGTGCCTTCTTGCTGCTGGGCCTGGTGACCCCGCTGGCCGCGATGTTTGGCCTTATTGTCACTGGCTTCGCGGCTATCCACGGCCTGTACGCCTCCGGCGCTGGGTTTGACGTGTTTGCGTGGGACGAGTCTGTCTGGCTTGGCCTCGTGCTCTTTGTTATTGCTGTGGCCCTGCAGTTTACCGGCCCGGGCTTTATCTCCCTAGACTTCAACCGTTCGTGGACTCGCCGCCCGCTGGCCACATCCTGGGTCTTTGTTGTCATTGGCATCGCAGCTCTTGTTGCCGTCTGGTGGTTTGGCGCAGGGGTCAACCCGCTGAGCTAAACCTCGTTTCAGAGCTTCCCATGCGCTAAATAGCTCCCCACACCTGCAGGTATAGGTCAAGCCTTGTTGTTTTCCATCTTGTAAAGTAAGTTGGTTTCCGCAAAGGAAAACATGGTGATCCGAGCCGTGGAAAAGGAGCCTTAGTCGTGCAAAATCAGGATATACAGGAAGCGCTCGCATTTGAGGAGCGGCAACACAAAGCCGCGGCCAAGCGGCCGCCCGTGTGGGCGAACCTGATGGTGGCGGGGGCATATGGTGCGTGGTTTGCCTATATGTGGATCAAGGTTGATGTCCACCCGCTCGTCCTTGTAGGTGGGCTTCTGCTTATTCTCGGTCTACTGGTGGGGCTAGCTTTCTTTTATCGCACAGGGGTTCGGGATTCGATGCGTCAGAAGGTGGATCCTCATGCTTCCCGTAGCGTTACGCGGCGCTACTACGCAGGTTTAGGGTTTTTGTTCTTACCGGCGCTCTTCGGGCCCTTCGTTGAAGGTCACCTCGTAGCCTCGTGCATTGCAGGTGTCCTCTGTGCCGCGGCGGCCTTCTGGACGCTGCACACGGGCGCGCTGGATAGGATGCCGCGATGAATGAACTTGATCCGGTCATCCACCCGCTCAACCGCTTCAAAATTTGTGCCACGCTCACTGCGTTTGGAGCCACGCAGGGCGGGGAGGTAAACCGCGAGATGAAGTTCGCCGTGCTGCGTGACCGCACAGAGCTTTCCGACGCCACCCTGTCCAAGCAGCTGGGCGCCCTCGAATCCGCTGGGTACGTCACGCGCTTCCGCCAGTACGGCACCAGCCGAGCCAAGGATTCGGTGTGGGTGGCGCTTACGGAGTCTGGCAAAGCGGCCTTCGGCGGGCACCTGGCGGCGCTTAAGGAGTTGGCGGGGGACTAAAACCACCACTTCGGAGGTGCGTCCGATGAAGGAATTTCCGAGCATATGTCCTAGGATTTAGGGGCTATGCCGAAATCATCCACCTATCGCACGGACATTGACGGGCTGCGAGGCTTGGCCATCGCGCTGGTCGTGGTCTTTCACGTCTTCGTTGGCAAGGTCTCGGCGGGCGTGGATGTTTTTCTCCTTATCGGCGGTGTTTTCTTCTTCGGGCCGCAGATCCGCAATGCCTTCAACCCCCAGGGACTTACTCCGGTCCAGGCGATCATCCGCATGCTGCGCCGGCTCTTCCCGGCCCTGGTAGTGACAGTTGCTGTCACGCTGGTGCTGGCGCTGCTGGTCTTTCCGCCGACACGGTGGGGCAGGGAGGGCCGCGAGGCGCTGAGCTCTCTGGCCTATATCCAAAATTTTGCCCTGGCGGCCGCCGGGCAGGACTACGCCGCCATCGGCCAAGACGTGAGCACCTACCAGCATCTGTGGTCCATGTCGGCCCAGTTGCAGATCTACATCGGCTCCCTGTTCGTCATCTTTCTTTTCGCCGCCGCGTTCCGGAGCGTCGGCCGCGAGAAGGGGGAGGCCGCAGGTCGCCGCGCGGCGCACTGGATGCTCGGCTTGGCTACCGCGGCAAGTTTTGTGTATGCGATCTACCTGCATGGCGTCGACCAGGGCACGAACTACTACTCGCCGCTGAGCCGCTTCTGGGAGATCGGACTGGGCGGCCTGCTGGGGCTGTGGCTGACGCAACCCGGCACTCAGCGCATGGCGGGCGCCGCCGGGGACGGGCGCAGTCGCACAGATTGGAGCCTCATCGGCCTTGTCCTCATCTTGGCCACGGGCGTGGTCATGGACGGCGCGCAGCAGTTCCCGGGCCCGGCCACTCTCATGCCGCTGGCAGGTGCCGCACTGATCATTACCGTCGGTCCCTCGTCTCTCATGGGCCGCATGCTGACAACCTCGCCATTCCAGTTCTTAGGCCGTATCTCCTATAGCCTCTACCTGTGGCACTGGCCGCTGCTGGTGCTCGTGACCTACCTGCTGAGCGGGGGAGAGTCCAACCGTGATGGCAAGGGAATCCTGGCCGCCGCCGGCACTACTCGCGGGGTCGTGGCAGGCATCGGCGTCATCGTTGTCTCCCTGGTGCTGGCGTGGCTCACGCTGCGCTTCATCGAAACGCCCACCCGGCAAAAGGCCAAGCCCGCGGAGCGCTCCTGGGTTCCGGGGCGGCTAATGGGCAAGGAGCTGGCGGCGTCGGCAGGCGTGGCAGTGCTGACGGTGGGAACCGTGGGAATGGCTGCCTGGGCACAGCCCTCGGCGGTGACGGAATCCAGCCCGAGTGCTAGTGCGACTGCCACCAACGAGTACCCGGGACCGGATGCGCTCCTGCGCGGGGTCAGCGCCTCGCCCCAAAATCCGGTGCCGAACGTGCTCAACCCCATCGAGTCCTTCTACCCGGCCTCACACGACGATGGCTGCACGGCCCTGTTTGATGACGAGGAACCCATCCTGACGCACGACCAGAATGCGGGGTCCACGCCGTGCGCCTACGGCGACGTGGATTCCCCGCGCACGATGTACCTGTTCGGCAATTCGCATGCCGATCACATGCTGCCCGCACTGGACATCGTGGGCGAAGATCAGGGGATCCGCATCATCCCACTGCTGAAGATGGGCTGCTTCCCGGGCGGCGAGCCGAAGCGCTCCGACGGCGTGGACTACCCCGAGTGCGCAACCTGGACCGAGGCGGCGCTGAAACACATGGAAGAGAATCCCTCCACGGACGGCGCCTTCTTGATTTCCACTCAACCCGCGCCCGGAACTTTGGGGCCGGAGCAGACCCCAGAGGGCCTGCGCGGAGTGGTCGAACGCCTCAACAACGCTGGCATGCCGGTGTGGGGCTTGCGCGATGTTCCCTGGCCGCATAACGCAGCCGGGCCCTTAAACGTGCGCGATTGCGTGGCGGCCGGGGGATTCATCCCAGGAGATCCGCTGCTCGATTGCGGCACGGCGCGCGAGGACTCGTTGCTAGCAGAAAACCCAGCGCCGGGCGTACTGGCTGGTTTGGACGTGACTCACATGGACCTCACGCACGCGATGTGCGGGCCGGAGCGCTGCCCCGGAGTCATTGGCAATGTGCTGGCGTATCGCGATTCCTCACACCTGACGAACAAGTACGCGGCAATGCTGAGCGACGAGCTGGAGCGGCAAATGTTCGGTGGTACGCTACCTAGCGATGAACCTGTTGAAGAACCTGCTCCCGCCGGCGTCTGACCCAGACTGGCGGGGCCCGGCAACCCGGTTGCTGTACCTCATTGCCGGTTTCATGGCTTTCGGGGCCGTGGTGTGGTCCCCGGCCGGGACCAGCGGCTCCGATTTCGATCCCATTTGGTACGCAGTGGAGAAATACGTCCATGGCCGTCCGGTCTATGACGAGGACTATTCCACGCTAGACCCGCACTATCTGTACTCGCCGGGGGCGACGTTTTTGCTGGGGCCCATTGGCTGGCTGCCCGGCCGGGACAGTGCCCGCACCATTATGATGTGGCTGGGCGCGGCCTCGATCTTCGCTGCGCTGTGGCTGTTGGCCGCCTCCGTCGCGGTGCGTTATCGAGGAAAAATTTTCGCCGGGTTGGTCATTGCGGCCTGCGCCTTCGATGAACCGGTGCAGAGCACGCTGAGCCTGACCAACATCAACGGTTTCCTCTTCCTCTTGGAGGTGCTGTTCGCGCTGCTCACCGTCAAGCTGCTGGCGCGCGGCTGGCGGGCGGGGCTGAAGTCCTGGGAAGCGGTTGCCGCAGGCGTCATCCTGGGCGTGGCGATGACCATCAAGCCGCAATTTCTAGCACTGGCCGTGGTCTCGCTGCTGGCTGGGCAGCTTACCGTGCTCATCGTGGCCGGCGTATTCATGGTGGTGGTTTTCGCCGCCGGGTGGCTGACTATGGCGCGGCCACAGGACTACTTTGAGCGC
This sequence comes from Corynebacterium tardum, assembly GCF_046717785.1. NCBI lineage: Bacteria > Bacillati > Actinomycetota > Actinomycetes > Mycobacteriales > Corynebacteriaceae > Corynebacterium > Corynebacterium tardum. The sequence continues at coordinate 1,231,725 of NZ_CP177104.1, forward strand.
CTCGTGCCGTACCTGGGCCAGGCGCGCGACTATGACAACGGCTCGATTGAGGGCGTGGGCCGCCAGCTGGGCTGGTCAGAAGGCGTTATTAACGCTGCGATTGTGGCACTCCTCGTCGTGGTGGCCATTGCGCTGGTGGCGCTGTGGCGCTATAAGCGAGAGCAACCGGTGGTCTGGGTGTACTGCTCACTAGGCGTGCTGTTCGCCGGCGTGCTCATGTCCACCGGACTCATGCAGGGCTATTACTGCATCTGGCTGCTGCCGTTGATCGCCACGGTGATGATCCCCGGCAGTCCTGCCCGTACCTGGGTTCTTGCGCTGGCTGCGTGGTGCTTGGTCTCGTCCGCTGCGGCGCCGGAGGGCCTGTGGGCGCCGGCGGAGGCCATCTTCCGCTGGCGCTCCTCCCTGGCCTGGGCGGCCGTGCCACTCATCACGGCCTGGATGGCCTACCGGACGAGGCCGTCGACCACGCGCACCGCACCCCGATCGGCGGAGGTCGCCATGGCGGCGTAGGCACGCAGCGCCTTGGTGACCGGCCGGTTGCGGTCCTTCGGGGTCCAGGGGCGCTCGCGCTGTTCCTCGGCGGCGCGACGGCGCTCCAGCACGTCCTCGTCCACGTCGAGGGTGAGCTGGCGCTCGCGGATGTTGATGGTGATGGGGTCGCCGTTTTCCACGAGGCCGATGAGGCCGCCGTGGGCAGCTTCGGGGGAGATGTGCCCGATAGACAGGCCGGAGGTGCCGCCGGAGAAGCGGCCGTCTGTAATCAAGGCGCAGGCCTTGCCCAGGCCGGAGCCCTTCAGGAAGGACGTCGGGTGCAGCATCTCCTGCATGCCCGGGCCGCCGGACGGGCCCTCGTAGCGGATAACGATGACGTCGCCGGCCTGGACTTCCTTCTTGAGGATGATGGACACCGCCTCCTCCTGGGATTCCACCACGCGGGCGGGGCCGGTAAACGTCCACAGCTCCTCGTCCACGCCGGCCGCCTTGACGATGGCGCCGTTGGGGGCCAGGTTGCCGCGCAGGACCACCAGGCCGCCGTCGGCGGTGAAGGCGTGCTCGGCGTCGTGAATGCAGCCGTTGACGGCGTCGGTATCGAGCTCGTCCCAGCGGTTGGACTGGGAGAACGGCTCGGTGGTGCGCACGCCACCCGGGGCAGCGTGGAAGAGCTCGAGGGCGGCCTCGGTGGGGGACTCGCCGCGAATGTCCCAGTCATCGAGCCATTCCTCCACGTTGTCGTAGAGGGCGGAGTGCACCTTGAGGTTGAGGTGTCCGGCGCGGCGCAGCTCTCCCAGGATGGCGGGGATGCCGCCGGCGCGGTGCACGTCCTCGATGTGGTACGTGCCGTTGGGAGCCACCTTGGACAGACAGGGCACGCGGTAGGAGATCTCGTTGATGTCCTCCAGCGTGAAGTCCACCTCGCCCTCTTGGGCCGCAGCCAGCGTGTGGAGGATGGTGTTGGTGGAGCCACCCATGGCCATATCCAGTGCCATGGCGTTGGTGAAGGCCTCCTTCGTGGCGATTGCTCGTGGCAGGACGCCGTCGACCTCCTCGCCGTAGTAGCGCTGGCACATCTCGACGATGGTGCGCCCGGCGTCCTCGAAGAGGCGACGGCGGAAGGCGTGGGTTGCCAGGGTCGTACCGTTGCCGGGCAGGGCGAGGCCCAGGGCCTCGGTGAGGCAGTTCATGGAATTGGCGGTGAACATGCCGGAGCAGGAGCCACACGTGGGGCAGGCGGATTCCTCCACCTGGGCCAGGCCGGCATCGGAGACATCCTCGCTAGCTGAGGCCGTAATGGCCGTAATCAGATCCGTCGGAGCATGGGCGACACCATCGACGACGACGGCCTTGCCGGCCTCCATCGGGCCGCCCGAGACGAAGATAGTGGGGATATTGAGGCGCAGCGCGGCATTGAGCATGCCCGGGGTGATCTTGTCGCAGTTAGAGATACACACCAGGGCGTCGGCAGTATGGGCGTTGACCATGTACTCGATGGAATCGGAGATGATCTCGCGCGAAGGCAGAGAGTAGAGCATGCCGCTGTGACCCATGGCAATGCCGTCATCGACAGCAATGGTGTTGAACTCCTTGGGCACGCCGCCGGCCTCCCGCACGGCGTCGGCCACGATATCGCCGACGTTTTTGAGGTGGACGTGGCCGGGTACGAACTGGGTATACGAGTTGGCGATGGCAACAATTGGCTTGCCAAAGTCGTTCTCCTTGGTGCCGGTGGCGCGCCAGAGGGCGCGGGCGCCAGACGCCTGGCGGCCGACGGTAGTGACTTTGGAGCGCAGGGGATACATGATTAATCCTTCAGTTCGGGGTGGGCTTTGAGGTAGGAGGCGTATTCCTCTTGGGAGAGGAGGACTTGCTGGCCGTCGCGGTGGATGATGACCACCTTGTCGTCGGCGGCGTCGCGGCCGGCGGTGAGAGCATCGGGGATGCGACCCCGAGAGGCCTGTGCCAAGCGTGGGAGTGAATTAAAAGTCACGCCGGGCAGGTTGAGGGTCTTGCCCGCAGCGGTGCGGGCGAAGGCGCGGGAGCGCTGGAACCCGATTCCCCGGAAGGTGTCCCACCCGATGTGTACGGGGCCGCGGAAACCGTAGGTGATGTCGATGCCCTTCTCGCTCACGACGGTCCGCGCGCGCAGCACCCACCAGATGGCGAGCGCTGGGAAGATAAGTACCCAGGCCAGGTATTTCGGCGCCCAGCCGATGCTTAAGAAGGCGATGGCGGCTAGTAGTCCGATGCCCAGGAGGTGCTCGCGCGTGGGCTTGAAAACCTCGGCCGTGGAACGGCCTGAGGGCTGGGACGCTTTCTGCGGGTGTGAGGACGTCATAACAGGCCATCGTAATTGACAGTGCGACGCGGTGGCGACATGCCCCGTTGATGCCGCGCCTCATAATGTTTCATAACTTGGGATTTAAATCTCAAAAATCTGGTTTTAGTTATGCAAGGGCCACCTATAGGTGTATAGTTTGTCACATGATGAATATTCGACTTCTTCCTGTGGTATCAACGCGGCGCGTGCCGTAGTGGCTCACTAGGTGACGTCGACAAGCAAGCGCCCTCGCCGCCTTCCCTATAGAAGGTGAGACGGGGGCTTTGCTTTTTCATCAATTTCTCCGAATAACACTTCAGTAAGGAGTACACCTATCGTGGCAGCTTCCACACCGCCAACGCAGAAACCCGAACGAATTACGGGCGCACAGGCAATTGTCCGTACCCTTGAAGACCTTGGCACCGAAGTTGCCTTCGGTATTCCCGGAGGTGCCATCCTTCCGTTCTACGATGCTCTGTCTGAATCCACGACTCTGCGACACGTACTGACACGCCATGAGCAGGGTGCCGGCCACGCTGCCGAGGGCTATGCCCAGGCCAGCGGCAAGGTCGGCGTCATGATCGCCACCTCCGGCCCGGGTGCAACCAACCTGGTCACCCCGCTGGCCAACGCCAACCTGGACTCCACTCCGGTCGTGGCCATCACCGGTCAGGTGGGCACCTCGCTGCTGGGTACCGATGCCTTCCAGGAGGCCGATATTCGCGGCGTGGCCATGCCGATCACCAAGCACAGCTTCATGGTTAAGGACGTCAATGACATCCCGGCGGCGATTGCTGCCGCGTTCCACCTGGCCTCCAGCGGTCGTCCCGGCCCGGTCCTCGTGGACATCCCGAAGGACGTGCAGAACGCCCACATGGACTACACTGGAATTTCTGAGATGCCCCTGCCGGGCTACAACCCGGTGACGACGCCGGAGTCGAGCGAGATCGCCAAGGCGGTGGAGCTCATCGCCCGCGCCGAGCGGCCGATTCTCTACATTGGCGGCGGTGTGGTGAAGGCTGGCGCTACCCGTGAGCTGATCGAATTTGCGGAGCTGACCGGCATCCCGGTTACTACCACCCTGATGGCGCTCGGTGCCTTCCCGGAGTCCCACGCGCAGCACCTGGGCATGGCCGGCATGCACGGCACCGTGCCCGCCGTGGCGGGCCTGCAGCGCTCGGACCTCATTATTGCCATCGGCGCTCGCTTCGACGACCGCGTGACCGGTGATACCTCCACCTTCGCTCCGGAGGCTGAAGTTATTCACGCCGACATCGATCCGGCGGAGCTGGGCAAGATCCGCGAGGCCGCAGTGGGGATCGTGGGCGATGCCCGCGAGGTCCTGGCGCAGCTCACGGAGGCCTACCGCGGCAAGTCTGCACCTGACATCGCGGAGTGGATGGATTACCTGCGCGATCTGCAGAAGCGTTTCCCGCGCGGCTACGAGCGCACCTCGGATGGCCTGCTCAACCCGCAGCACGTCCTGGAGGAGCTCAGCGCCCAGGTGGGTCCGGAGGCAATCTACTGCGCCGGCGTGGGTCAGCACCAGATGTGGTCCGCCCAGTTCCTGGACTTCGAGCACCCTCGCACCTGGGTCAACTCCGGCGGCGCGGGAACCATGGGCTACGCCGTGCCGGCTGCCCTCGGTGCCAAGGCTGCGTGCCCGGATAAGGAAGTCTGGGCTATCGATGGCGATGGCTGCTTCCAGATGACGAACCAGGAGCTGACCACTGCTGCCGTGGAGGGCCTGCCGGTCAAGGTGGCTGTGATCAACAACGGCAACCTGGGCATGGTCCGCCAGTGGCAGACGCTGTTCTACGACCAGAACTACTCCAACACCAAGTTGCGCGAGCGCGACGAGTACATTCCGGACTTTGTCCAGCTCAGCGAGGCGCTGGGCTGCGAGGCAATTCGCGTGACGAAGGAAGAGGAAATCATCCCGGCGATTAAGCGCGCGCGGGAGATCAACGACCGCCCGGTGGTTATTGACTTCATTGTGGGGCAGGACGCCCAGGTGTGGCCAATGATTTCCGGTGGCTCCTCCAACGAGGAGATCCAGTACGCGAAGGGCCTGCGCCCGCTTTTCGACGACGACGAGTCCGCGGCCGAGGAACCGGCCAACATCGACGAAACTATTGAGGAGGCCGAGAACGATGACTAAAGACGATATCTCCCGCCACACCCTGTCGGTCCTAGTCCAGGACATCGAAGGCATCATTTCCCGCGTGACCGGTATGTTCACCCGTCGCGGCTATAACCTAGTGTCCCTGGTCTCTGCACACACGGAGACCGAGGGGATTAACCGCCTGACCATCGTGTTGGATTCGACCGATGCCATGGCGGAGCAGGTGGCCAAGCAGCTCAACAAGCTGGTCCCGGTACTCAAGGTGGTGGAGCTCGAGCAGGAGCACACCATCGCGCGCGCCATTGTGTTGATTAAGGTCTCGGCGGACAATTCCAACCGCACGCAGGTGGTCGAAGCCGCCAAGCTCTTCCGCGCTCACGTTGTGGACGTGGCCCCGGAGTCTGTGGTCATTGAGGCCACCGGTACGCCGTCGAAGTTGCGTGCGCTTCTCGACATTGTGGAGCCCTTCGGTATCTGCGAGCTGGTGCAATCCGGGCACGTGGCGCTGGAGCGCGGTCCGCAGGCGTTTGCGCTGTCGGAATAAATATCTCACATTATGGGCGCAGCGTCCCATATTGTGATACAACGGAGTCGGCACATTCGCACACCAGAGTAAGGATTGAGCATCATGGCTATTGAAACTCTCTATGATTCCGACGCCGACCTGTCCATCATCCAGGGCCGTAAGGTGGCCATCATCGGCTACGGATCCCAGGGGCACGCTCACGCGATGAACCTGCGTGATTCCGGCGTTGAGGTGGTCATCGGTCTGCGTGAGGGGTCCAAGTCCCGCCAGAAGGCGGAGGAAGCCGGTTTTCAGGTTCTGTCTACTGCAGACGCCGCCAAGGAGGCCGACGTCATCATGGTCTTGGCGCCGGATACCTCCCAGGCGGACATCTTTAGCCAGGATATCGAGCCGAACCTGGAAGCGGGCAACGCCCTCTTCTTTGGCCACGGCCTCAACATCCACTTCGGCCTGATCAAGCCGGCGGAGAACATCACCGTTGGCATGATCGCCCCGAAGGGTCCGGGCCACTTGGTCCGCCGCCAGTTCGTCGACGGCAAGGGTGTTCCGTGCCTGATTGCGACCGAGCAGGACCCGCAGGGCGAGGGCCGCGAGCTGACTCTGTCCTACGCCGCCGCCATTGGTGGCGCGCGTGCCGGCGTTATCCCCACCACCTTCAAGGATGAGACCGAGACCGACCTGTTCGGTGAGCAGGCTGTCCTGTGCGGTGGCGTGGAGTTCCTCATCATGAAGGGCTTCGAGGTTCTCACCGAGGCCGGCGACGAGCCGGAGATGGCTTACTTCGAGGTCTGCCACGAGATGAAGCTCATCGTTGACCTCATCGTCGAGGGCGGTATCCAGAACATGAACTACTCCTGTTCTGACACCGCCGAGTTCGGCGGCTACCTCTCCGGCCCGCGCATCATCGATGACTCCGTGAAGGAGCGCATGAAGGACGTCCTGAGTGACATCCAGGACGGCACCTTTGTCAAGCGCCTTGTTGCCAACGTGGAGGGCGGCAACAAGGAGCTGGAGGACCTGCGCGCGAAGGTGAACAACCACCCGATTGAGCAGACCGGTACCCAGCTGCGTGACCTGATGAGCTGGGTCAAGAACCCGCTGGACGCCACTGCTTAAACAAGCTACGTAACGGTTCCACTGAAAGTCCTTCTTACTGGATTAGATTCCGGTGAGGGGGACTTTTCCCATGGATGGGTAGGGCAGTGTAGGGAAGGGACGGCGCAGATTAGTGATATACGCACACAAACGGGCATATTCTCACATCGACGGGTAGTCTCAGAAGCATGGGTTTCACAACGCCAAGCTATGACCTCAACGACCTCTTCGCCCGTATTGACCGCGGTGATATCCAGCTCCCGGATTTTCAGCGCGCCTACGCGTGGGATGAGGATCGTATTCGTTCTCTCCTCGTTACTGTCCTGCGCGGCTATCCCGTCGGTGCCTTCATGGCCCTGGACACCCGCAACGAAGCCATGCGCTTCCGCCCCCGCGCGCTGGCCGGCGCACCCGATACCGGTGTAAACCCGGGCCTGCTGTTGCTGGATGGACAGCAGCGCCTGACCACCCTGTATCACTGCTTCCGCGGGGATGGTTACGTGGACACCACCGACTTCCGCTCCAAGAAGGTCTCTCGTAAGTACTACGTGGACCTGCGCAAGGCCGCGTCCGAGGACATCATGCCGGACGAGGCAGTCTTCGCCGTCAATCAGCTTGGAGACCTGCGCTCCCACTTTGCGCCAGATATCGAAGGTGCCATCACCAGCCGTGAGGCCGCAGTTAACGAATGCTGCATCCCGGTGTCGGCGCTGTTGAGCGAAGAGGGTACGAGCATGCTCTTCGAGCTTGCCGCCGCCAACGACGGGGCATACCGCGATGCCGTGGCTGCCTTCAACAACCGCATCCTGCGCCCGCTGTCCGGCTACACCGTGCCGATGATCCGCCTGTCGCGCGAAACGGCGCGTTCCGGCATCGGTTCCATCTTCGCGCAGGTTAATTCCGCGGGCTTGCAGATGGACGTCTTTGATCTTCTCACCGCGGTGTTCGCCTCGGAGGACCCGGACTTCCATTTGGCGGATGACTGGGCAGCAGCGGAGAAGCAGCTGCGCGTGTCCCCGGCGCTGGACGGCATTGGCCGCAACGAGTTCCTGTCCGCCGTCTCACTGCTGGTGTCCAGCGAGAAGGGCAACGCCGGCGGACAGCGTGAGGACATCCTGCAGCTGTCCCTGGCGGAATACCGTGAGGCATCTCAGACCCTGGTTATCACCTTCAAGGAGGTCGCGGAGTTCCTGGCTGAGCGCTGCATCCTGTCGCTCGCGCAGGTGCCCTACAGCGAGCAGATTATCCCGTTGGCGGTCATCCTGGCTCGCCTGGCCAAGCGCAGTGGCGTGCTATCCAAGCAGGATGCGTGGAACCGTCTCAACCAGTGGTTCTGGAGCGGCGTATTCGGTGAGCTGTACGGCTCTGCGGCGGTTCGCCTGCGGGCCGGCCGCGACGTGGACGAGGTCACCCCGTGGGTCGCGGGTGAGACCGAGGAGGTGCCAAAGACGGTGCGTGACGCGTCCTTCCGCGAGTCCCGCCTGCTCTCCGTCGGCGAAAACGACGGCGTGTGGCACGGCCTCTACGCTCTGCTCATGTCCCGCGGCGCGAAGGATTGGCGCACCGGCCAGCCATTCAACCGCCGCACGTTCACCGACCTGCAGCCGGGCTTTTTCCCCATCTTCCCGCTGGGCTGGTGCCAGCGCCATGGCGTGAGCCCCGTCTTGGCCAACTCCGTGCTCAACCGCACCCCGATGGGCAAGCGCACCGAGGTCGTGCTGGACGGGCACTCGCCGGAGCGCTACCTGCCGCGCGTGCAGTCTAAGTCCATCATGGAGGACGCAGAGTTCGACAGCGTTCTCGCGTCGCACGACCTTGACCCGGAGCTGCTGACCTCCAAGACCGCGTACCAGTTCTTCGCGGACCGCCGCGAGCGTTTCGTGGGCATGGTGGAATACGCGCTCGATAAGGCGGTTGTCCGCGATGTTGATGAGGCCAACCTGTCCGGTGGTGAAGAGGGGCCACAGGCATTTGCGCGGTAGCCCACTTCTAGCCCTGCTCGCGGCGCTGGCCGTGGGCGGGGGAGCGCTGAGCGGTTGTTCCACGTACGGGCGCGGCGAGCCGCTGGTCACGCAGGAGATTACGGACGTCCCCGACGCCGACATTGATCTCGATCGCGCGAGCGAGGAGAACCGCCTGCGGCTGATCGATCCCAGATTCGATCACATGGTGGCCGTCTTCGACGACACGACGGGCATGGAAAGCGCCAGGCTGTTGTTCCAGGAGTCCAACACGCTGATTATTGCGGCGGATTCGGACGCGGCGTCGCTCAGGGCGGCGTCGCTCAGCGTGGCCCAACGCGTGCCAATGGTGACCTACAGCGATGACATCCGCACGGACATTGCGGAACTGGCCACTGACCTGGGCGTCAGACAAATCGTCGTGGTAGGCAACGTGCCGTGGGCTAGCCACTCCGGGGAGTGGGAGGTGGTGCAGGACCCCGGCAACACGAAGGCGCTGGGTGAGTACACGGCCTTCCGGTTCACCTCCAAGGTGGTCAAGGATCCCTCCCGCATGGTGGACAACATTGCGCACCTCGACGCCAATGCCCACACCGAATTGAAGGCGGCGTGGGAGCCTCTTGAACAGCACCTGAGCAAGGAGAAGATGCCGGCGATCCCGGCCCAAGCTCGGCGCGACGCCCAGATGGCTCCCGTGATGGTGGCGACGGCGAACAGTCCGTTGGCCAATGTGGCCAACGCCAACGCGTACGGAGCTACGGTGATGGTCATGCCGGATCCGGATCCGTCGGCCACCAAGGTAGGTGCGGCGATGACTGCGGGTCTGGCGAAGGGGCCGATCGTGGCGCTGGGCCCAGAATTTGGTTCGGTGACAGATTTTACGCATAAAATCGCTCGAGGCTGGAAAGAATAAACTACACTTCACGGCATCCTATTCATCCCTCAACTGAAGGAATCTATGTCGAAGCCGGTCGTCCTCATTGCAGATAAGCTCGCCGAATCCACCGTCACCGCCCTGGGAGAATCCGTCGAGGTCCGCTGGGTAGACGGCCCGAACCGCGCGGAGCTGTTGGCGGCGGTTCCAAAGGCGGATGCGCTGCTCGTGCGTTCTGCCACGACTGTCGACGCCGACGTGCTCGCCGCCGCACCGAACCTCAAGGTTGTTGGCCGGGCCGGCGTGGGGCTGGACAACGTGGACATCCCGGCCGCCACCGAGCGGGGCGTCATGGTGGTCAACGCGCCGACCTCGAATATTCACTCGGCCTGCGAGCAGGCTATCGCCCTGCTCCTCGCCACCGCGCGCCAGGTCCCGGCGGCAGATCAGTCGCTGCGGCAGGGCGAGTGGAAGCGTTCCGCCTTCAAGGGAGTGGAGATCTTTGGCAAGACCATTGGCATCGTCGGTTTTGGGCACATTGGCCAGCTCTTCGCCCAGCGCCTCCAGGCCTTTGAAACGACGGTGATCGCGCACGATCCCTACGCCAACCCAGCCCGCGCGGGCGCACTGGGTGTGGAGCTGGTGAGCTTGGATGAGCTCATGATGCGCTCGGACTTCGTGACTATTCACCTGCCCAAGACTCCGGAGACTGCCGGCATGTTTGATGCCGAGCTGCTGGCCAAGGCCAAGCAGGGGCAGATCATCATCAACGCCGCGCGCGGCGGACTCGTGGATGAGCAAGCTCTGGCGGAGTCCATCAAGGCGGGGCACCACCGCGGCGCGGGCTTCGACGTGTATGCCACCGAGCCCTGCACGGATTCCCCGCTCTTCGCGCTCCCGCAGGTCACCGTGTCCCCGCACCTGGGCGCTTCCACCGTGGAGGCCCAAGACCGCGCCGGAACGGACGTTGCTGCCTCCGTGCTCAAGGCCCTGGCCGGTGAGTTCGTGACGGATGCCGTCAATGTGGAAGGTGGCAAGGTGGGCGAGGAGGTCGCCGGCTGGTTGGACCTTACCCGCAAACTGGGCCTGGTGGCCGGCAACCTGCTGGGATCGGCGCCAGTGGCGGTGGAGGTGGAGGCCTGCGGTGAGCTCTCCACCGAGGACGTCTCCGCTCTGGGACTCTCCGCGGTGCGCGGCCTGTTCTCCGGGGTGGTGTCGGAGTCCGTCACCTTCGTCAACGCCATGCAGATTGCGGAAAGCCGGGGAGTGAGCGTTGATGTGAAAACCAACGTGGAGTCCAAGGGGCACCGCTCTTCCGTGGTGGTGAAGATTATCGGCGCGGGCGGCGAGGTATCGCAGCTTACGGGTGCGCTGATTGGCATCGACGGCGTGGAGAAATTTGTCCGCATCAACGGCCGCGGCGTGGACATGCGCGCGACGGGGCGTAATCTCTTCTTCTCCTACAAGGACGCCCCGGGTGCTCTGGGTACGGTGGGCACGAAGCTGGGCTCGGCCGGCATCAACATTGTCGCTGCAGCGCTGACCCAGGGCAAGGAGGTCGATGACGCTGTCCTTATCCTGCGCGTGGAGAGCGAGGTGCCGGAGGAGCTCATCGAGGACATCAACGCCGCGCTGGGGGCGAACTGCCACCAGCTCGACCTTGACGCTTAAGTAGTCTTTCCGGCTGCTGCGTTGGTGTGCAGAGTTCCCCGAGTCGCTGATCTGCCGCGGCCTAACTGGTACGCTCGCAAGTATCCAATATGTGAGAAAGGAATTCCACAATATGAAACTTGCAGTGATTGGCGGCGACGGTATCGGCCCGGAGGTCACCGCGGAGGCGCTCAAGGTTCTGCGCGCCGTGCGCGCGGACATTGAGGTCACCGACTACGACCTGGGGGCGCGGCGCTACCTGCGCAACGGCGAGCTGCTCACCGAGGAGGACCTGGCCTCCCTGCGCGAGCACGACGCCATCCTGCTTGGTGCTATCGGCGCCCCGGGAAAGGTTCCGCCCGGGGTATTGGAGCGCGGCCTGCTGTTGAAGATGCGGTTCGCCCTGGACCATCACGTCAACCTGCGCCCCTCCAAGCTGTATCCCACGGCCACCTCGCCGCTGGCGAACCCGGGGGATATCGATTTCGTCGTGGTGCGCGAGGGAACCGAGGGGCTGTACTGCGGCAACGGCGGAACGCTGCGGGAAGGAACGGAGCATGAGGTAGCCTCCGAGGTCTCCCAGAACACCCGCTTTGGCGTGGAGCGCGTGGTGCGCGACGCGTTCGAGCGCGCCATGAGGCGGCGCAAGCACGTCACGCTCGTGCACAAGACCAACGTCCTGGTCAACGCCGGTGGGCTGTGGCAGCGCACTGTCGACGGGGTGGCGAAGGACTACCCCGAGGTCACGGTAGACTACAACCACATTGATGCCGCCACCATTTATATGGTTACGGATCCGGGGCGTTACGACGTCATCGTAACCGACAACCTCTTTGGCGATATCCTCACCGACTTCAGCCGGCGCCGTCACCGGCGGCATTGGGTTGGCGGCCTCGGGAAATATTGACGCCTCGGGCGCGAATCCCTCGATGTTTGAACCAGTGCACGGTTCCGCGCCGGATATTGCGGGCACGGGCATCGCAGACCCGACCGCCGCGATTCTGTCTGCGGCCATGCTGTTGCGCCACCTGGGAGACGAGGAGAACGCGGCGCGCGTAGAAGAGGCGGTGGCCCAGGATGTGGCCGCCCGCGGCGAAGGCCCGGTGCGCACCGCCGAGGTCGGGGACCGCATCGCCGCCGCGCTTTCTACCTAGCGGGAAACTCGCCCGCAAAGAGCGGGGAATTAGCAGCCTTCACAGTGCGGGCTGGCTCGCGTGTGAAGAAACCTCACGAGTAGGATGTCCGTTATGCGTTTAGGACGAATTGCCCACACTGAAGGAATCTGTTTCGCCATCATCGATGGCCCCGCCGACGCCCCGCTGGACCAGCTGGTGGCCAAGGAAATCGCCGGCACCCCGTTCACCCCGCCGGAGCCCACGGGCCGCGTGTGGCCGCTGAGCCAGGTTCGCCTCTTGGCTCCGACGCTGCCCACCAAGGTGGTTGCCCTGGGCCGCAATTACGCCGACCACGTGGCCGAGGTGTTCAAGGAGTCCGCCGAGCACCTGCCGCCGACCATCTTCATCAAGCCGTCGACGGCCGTGGTGGGCCCGGGCGCGCCCATCAAGATTCCGGAGTTCGCCACCAACGTCGAGTTCGAGGGCGAGCTCGCCGTGGTGATCTCCAAGGTGTCGAAGAATATCGATCCGGAGAACTGGCGCGATCACGTTGCGGGCTACACCATCTGCAACGATGTTTCGTCTCGTGACCTGCAGTTTAAGGACGGGCAGTGGGCCCGTGCTAAGGGTATCGACACCTTCTGCCCGCTGGGACCGTGGATCGAGACGGATCTGGATTGCATCGACCTGGAGGATCAGAAGATCAATGCGTACCTGACCCACGAGGGCAAGCGCGAGCAGAAGCAGGACTCGAACACCGACCAGATGATCGTCAAGATGGGCGGCATTCTCGCGGAGATTTCGCAGTCCTACACGCTGCTGCCGGGTGATGTCATCACGACCGGTTCCCCGGCCGGCACTGCCCCCATGGTTCCGGGCGATACCATCGAGATCGAAATCCCAGGTGTCGGCAGCCTCACCAACCCGATCGTAAGGGCCTAACGAGGACGGATACGTCCAGCACCCACAACCACGCTCCACAGCTTCCCACTGCTGCGGAGATGGAGCAGAGCTACCGCGACAGCGAGCAGGTGTGGTCGGGCAATCCCAACGCCACGCTTGTCGACGTCGCCTCGGGCCTCCAGCCAGGAACGGCGCTCGACATCGGGTGCGGTGTAGGCGTCGATGCGTGCTGCTTGAAGGAGCAGGTGGCTACTCGCCCGGCCTAGAGGCCAAGAGCCTTGAGAATGGTTCGTAGCTTCGCGCTGGTCTCCTGCAACTCTGCGTCGGGCTCGGAGTCGGCCACGATTCCGCCGCCGGCCCAGGCGCGAGCGGAGAGGCCGTCGCCAGCGACCTCCGCGCAGCGGATGGCCACCATGTATTCGCCGTCGCCGGAATTATCACACCAGCCCACTGCGCCGGCGTAGAAGCCGCGGTCAGTTTCCGCGGTTTCGATGAGTGCCTGGGCGGCCTCGGTGGGAGTGCCGCAAATCGCGGGGGTGGGGTAGACCAACTCGGCTAGCTCTAGTGCCGTCATATCTGGGTTCTTCAGCGTGCCTGCGATCGGCGTGCCCAGGTGCCACATCTCATTGGTGGACATGAGTTCTGGGGTGGTGGGGGCGTCCAAGCTGGTGCATAGCGGCTCCAGGATGCGGCGCAGGTGATCGACCACAAAGGCGTGCTCGCCCAAGTCCTTCTGCGAGTGCTGCAGATCCTTGCCCGCCATGATGTCCCGAGAATTATCGGCGTGGCGCGGCGCGGAACCCGCGAGCGGGAAAGCGGTGACGGTAGAGCCCTGCTTCTTGATGAGCACCTCCGGGGAGGACCCCACCAGCATGGCACCTGGCCGCCCGGCCGGGGTGAGATCCGCGATGAACCCATCGCGGTGGGAGGACATATCGATCAGGCGTGCTGCCACGAGTAGCGGGTCCACTGCCGTGAGAAACTCGATGTCCACAGCGCGGGCCAGCACCACTTTGTCCAGCTTGGAGGATTCGATGGTGGCGATGGCCGCCTCGATGCGGCGCAGGTGCTCCTCCGGTTCCGGATCGAAGCCGGTGACGCGGGCGCCCAGGGCACCGCGGCGGTAGTAAGCATGGGGTTCCAGCGGGCCGTCTTCCCGAATGATCTTCTCGGGCACCGTGAGGGCGGCATCCTCGCCCTTGTGAAAGGGCAATGCTCCGACAACCATCTCCGCCGCGCCGCTGCGCAGGGCGTCTACGGCGTCGTCGACCTGGGTAAACGTCCGGCGTGCGCCTTGGGTGCGCACGGAGCCTGTCGCGCGGGACAGGAGGAAGTCGGGGGCGGTAGACGGTCTGCTTTCACACATGACCGTTAACTTTAGTTCCTTTGCACCTGCGCGTTCACATCGGTCCTGAATTTAATCCTTCCGGCGCGGGCGGAAAAACTGTACGGCTACGAACAGACCGATGCCGAAGAGCAGTGCCAGGGCACCCATGCCGGCAAGGAACCCCGCCCAAAAGCCCACCATGGGGGCGCCGTAGCTTAAGGGCTGAATCGGTTTGGCGTCGGCAAGCGTGGCGTCCTCCGTGCCCCGTTCATCAGCGCTGCGGGAATGCTTTCCTGATGAGCGTTGCGTGGTGGGCTTCGCTTCCTTTGCGTTACCCGTGCCGCGCGAGCCGCCGCGCGATCCACCGCCGGACTGGGGTGGCTGGGCCTGACCCGCGGGCTGGTTACGTGTGCTGCCGGCGCGTTGGCCGCCCGATGCCGGGCGTGAGTCCTGCGCAGGGGAGGCGGCAGTGTTCTCTCTGTTCTCCCTGTCCTTGCTGTCGGTGTTGTCCTTTCTGCTCTCTTTTTTGTTGTGCCGTGGGGTGTTCTCGGTGCTTTTCTTAGCGTCCTGGGGCTTGTCTCCGTTGACCAGGGTGTCGGCCTCCTTGAAGGTTTTGTCCATGGTCTTATCCAGCTGGCCAATCGCCTTCGACGTATCATTGATGTCCTTGGCCAGCTGCTGCGGCCGGTTCGCGGTGCCGCCGGAGGCGTCGCCATCCCCGGCCTCCGAGTCCCAGGTGAGCTCGCACAGTTCGGAAGGATCGGCCCCTCCCACGAGGAAGGGCACGTCGATGGAATGCTCGGATCCGTCGTTGAGGTGGAAGGTAAAGGTGACGGCATACGCACCCGGCTCGGTGAAGACGATGCCCACGTGGCTGTGCGCGTGATCGGGGTAGTCCCAGGCAGCATCTGGATCGTCGGAGTCGAAGACGATGTCCGCCCCACCCAGCTGCGTTTGGTAGCCCACCATTCGCCCGCCCGCGGGGGCGCTGTGCAGCTGCGCGGACAGGGTGGCATCGCTGACGACGGATTCGTCGTCGACGTGGCTCGTGTTAAAGCCCACCCACGGCACGGTCTCGTCCTGAGTCTGCGGGATCTGCCAGCCGTGGCTGGGCACGTCACCGGCGCCGGACTCGTCGAATTCTTTGCTCACCTCCACGTAGAACTCGCCGGAGGCGTAGTCCTGGTGGGATTCGTCGTCGCGGGCGACGAATTCAATGCCGTTGGAGCCCTGCAGCAGGGCGAGGTCCTGGTGGCCGCGGGTAAAGGCGTGGCGCGAGTCGGCATCGCAGGTGGCGGCGGTTGCCTCGTCCGTGTCCGCGGCGTGGGCCTGCGGTGCGGCGGGCGTCAAGACCGGGGCGGTCAGGGCCAGGGTAGTGCTCAGGCTGAGGACGAGGACTCGGTGGGTGAAGACGCGGTTCATGAGGTGACGGACTCCTTGTGTCGGGAGTGGAGGACGGGGGAGATGGCCCACGCCACGAGGAAGCAGGCGGTGAGCAACAGGACGATGGTGGCGCCGGCCGGCAGGTCGATGGCCCAGGCCAGGTAGATGCCGAAGAAGCTGCCCAGCGAGCCGATGGCTGCTGCGGTCACCATCATCGAGCCGAGAGACTCGGTGAGGAGGCGGGCGGTAGCCGCCGGGGTAATGAGCAGGGCTAGGACCAAGATGTTGCCAATGGTGCCCACGGAGATGACCACCGCGCCGGTGACGCAGAGGTAGAGCACGATGTCGAGCGCAAAGACCGGCAGACCCATGGCACGGGCGGTCTCCTTGTCCAGGCAGGCGGCGGTCAGCTGCGGGGACAGCAGGACGATAACGCCGACAATGAGCACGGTGACGCTGAGCGCGGTGTACAGGTCGGTGCGCGAGACTCCAGTCAGCGAGCCAAAGAGGAAGCTGGTGAGCGACGCCGTGTAGCCATCGACCCGGGAGATGATCACCATGCCCAAGGCGAAAGACGCGGCAAAAAAGATGCCGATGACGGAATCCTCACGGACCGTGCGGCGCTGCGAGAAGCAAGCGATGAGCACCGCCACCGCGCAGCCGGCCACTGCGCCGCCGAGCAGAACTGAGCCCTGCAGGACGAACGCGATGGCCAGGCCGGGAAAGACGGCGTGGGATACGGCATCGCCGATGAAGGCCATGCCGCGCAGGACCACGAAGCAGCCCACCACGCCGCAGACGACGGCCGCAAGGACGGAAATGGCAAGCGCCCGGGCCAGGAAGTCCAGGTGCGGGTTGGCCAGGTCCTGGAAGAACTCGACGAGGGAAATGTCGATCATGCGGCCACCCCAATCGCGGATAGCAGCGGCGAGGAAGGCTTCACTCCGAAGGCGGCGCTCCACGGTGCGGGGTCGAGGCGGAGCTTTTCGGCCGGGCCGTCGGCCACGACGCCGCGGTTGAAGAGCACCAGCCGCGAGCAGGAGTGCGCGGCCTCGGACAGGTTGTGGGTAGACATCACCACGCTCGTGCCGTGCGACGTTAATTCGTCGAAAAGCACCAGCAAGTCCTCGGTATTGGGGGCGTCGAGGCCGGTAAAGGGTTCGTCGAGAAGCAGCACCTGCGGCTGCGTGGCTAGCGCCCGGGCGATGAGGACGCGTTGGCGTTGGCCGCCAGAAAGTTGCGCAATCGGGCGCGCGGCAAACTCTTCGAGGTTGGTCAGTGCAATAGCCTGGCGCGCGGCCTCTCGGTCCTTACGGCCGGGGCGGCGCAACCAGCCCACCAGGCCAGTGCGGCCGCTGAGGACGGCCTTGGACACGGAGATGGGAAAGTCCCACTCCACGTCGTGGCGCTGCGGGACGTAGCCCAGGTGGGCATTGACAGAGATCGCGCCGGTGGCGGGGATGAGCCCCAGGATGGCGCGCATGAGCGTGGTCTTGCCCGCGCCGTTGGGGCCCAACAAGCCAATGAACTCGCCGGGGTGAACGGTGAGTGAGGCGTTGTCCACCACGCGGCGCCCGGAGAGGGACACCGAGAGCTTGTCGACGCAAATGTAGGGCTTAGTCACGGTGACCACCCCGTGCGCGCAGTGCGAGGGCGACGGCCCCGAGGAGGACGAGGATGCCGGCGCCGGCCAGGACCCAGATCCAGACGGGAACGCCGGCGAGTCCGGAGTGCGACGCCGAGGATGCCGAGAGTTCAGCGGCGGATTCGTCCCACTCGGTGGCCTGAGCCTCTGCCACGTCTGTTCCGTCACCGACGGCAAAGGTCAGCACGCTCTCGGCCGACACCTCGTTACCTTGAGCGCCGGCTGTATCGCCCGTGCCGCTCTTGCCCTCACCGGACATGCGCACGCGCACCTGGTGAATGCCCGGTTCGGTAAAGACCCAGTTGGCGTGGGTGTGGGTGCCCAGATCGACCCAGAAGCCGTCCGTCTTCTGCTCCGCGGTGGACCATAGCAGCTGCGGCGGCTCGAAACCGCCGTTCTGGAGGAACATGGAAAATTCGCCGGGCCCGGTGTGGCCCAAAAATTCCATGGTGACTCCGCGGTCCACGGACTCGTTCAGGGAGGGCGCCTGGGTATTCCAGCCCAGCCAGGGGACCTCTGCCTGTTCGGTTTGGGGCACGACCCATACCTGCGCGCCAGGCTCCGCGCCGACGAAGGAAAAGGCCTCGTCCTCCGGAAGGGTCAGTTGGGCGTTGTCGCCGACTTTGAAGACGATGTCATCGAGGGCGCGCCATACCGGGGTGGCTGCGGAATCGTCGCGGGCGAGGAAGTCTGCCTGTCCGTCGATGACCTGCAGGCCCAGGTCAACATGGCCGTGGTCGATGGTGGCTTCTTCACCCGCCGGGGCGACCTGTTCGTCGCCGCTGACCACCTGAGCTAGGTCGCCCGCCCACGCGGCGGAGGGGGCGAAGGCAAGGACGGCGGCGGTAATGGTGGCTGCCAGGGATGTGGTGAGCTTATGCATGGGAATTCTCCTGATTCGTCTCATTCGTCAGAGTTGCTTGAGTTGTTTAGGTTGTTTTGGGCTGTTGCGGGGTTGTGAGGCAGCGGTGCAGGGAGTTCGCGTTGAACCGCATGAGATCCAGGTAGGTGGGCACGCGGTCATCGAGCGTGTCGCCATAGATGGGACACACCGCGATGCCGAGGGAGTCGGCGGCCTCCGTGATGACGTCTGTGCTTGCCTGCTGGGTGGGTTCTACGAACACGGCAGGCAGCTGCAGGTTCTCCAACGTGCGGCGCAGCGCGATGACATCGCGCGGGGAGGGCTCGATGGCCGGGTTGGGAGTGACGAAGCCAGCGATGTCAATGCCGTAGCCTTGCTCCAGGTAGGCGTAGCCGTGGTGTGGGGTAACCAGATGACGCGCGCGGTCCGGGATGCTGCCGATAAGGTCGCGCACCTCGGCGTCAGTGGCCTGGAGCTGTGCGGCGTAGTTCTGGGCGCGGGCGCGGTAGTCGGCGCCGTGGGTCGGATCCGCCAGTGCGAGCTGGTCGGCGATGACCTCGGCGTAGGACATGACGTTTCGGGCGTTGTGCCACAGGTGCGGATCGACCTCACCGTGGATGTGCTTGCCCAGCACGGCCTGCGGCAGAAGGTAGGTCTCCGAACCCGGCCTGCCCAGGAAGCGGTAGGAGGCATCCGCGGGGATCTCCTGCAGGGTGGAGGAGGGAATGGCCAGTGCCGTCGTTGCGGGATCGAAGCGCTCACCCTGGTCCTCCAGGCCGATCGTGCCGGCGTCCAGGTCCGCGGTGATGTCCACGTGGCCCTCGTCCACAGCATGCATCCCGTCCGGCGGTGCCACGCCCACCGCGACAGTCAGGTCCTGGTCTTTGACGCCGGTGGCGGCAAACCTCACATGGTAGATTCCAGGTTTACTAAACGCCCAGGACACGTGGGTGTGAGCATTTGCCGGCAAGGTAGTGGAATCCTCGCGGGTGTCAACGCCGTCCGCGGAGTTGAACAGGGGCTCAGGCGTGCCAAACGTGGAGACCACGTAGGCCGCCACGTCACCGGGGCCATCGGCGCTGACCATGCGCATGTCCACGCTGTTGCGACCCGCGGGGGCGTTGCGCACGCGCAGTCCCAACCAGATGGCGTCGAGCGCGACATTTTCCACCAGCGGTACGAGCGTGGCGCCGCGGGTAGCGGCCTGGTCAGCAACCTCGGTGACGGGCACATCGGAGGACTCCCGCATCGCCTTCATGAGATTGTGTGGCTCAAGCAGCAGGCCGTTGGCCAGCAGAACGTCTGCGTTGGCAATATCGCGCACCGTGCGCAGGCTGGGCTCGAAGGTATGTGGATCTTTTCCAGCTGGTACCAGGGTGGTCACATGGGCGTCTGGACCGGCCACCTGCGTAGCCACGTCCGCGAGGATCGGGGTGGTCGCTACGACCTGCAGGCTCTCGGAGTCAGCCTCGCCGCGTGCCGGCACCGAGCAGCCCGAGACCCCAAGAGCGCAGCAGGCGAGCGCGCCCACCATGCCGAACGCAGCGAAGCGCGGTGAATTCTGGTGCATTACTCGCGCCTCCCGGCCAGCGCGAGACGGGCGACGGCTAGCCCTAGCACCAGCATGCCGATACCGAGGATGCCGATGCCCCAGGGCAGCAGGTTGGCGCCACTGTCGTAGGAGCCGGTCTCAGCGGCAGCGGCCAGCTCCTCGCCCGGCGCAGCGGTACTCCCGTTGCGCCGAGTACCGCGCTCGCGGCGGGTTTTCTCCTGCGAGTTCTTCTGGGCTGACTTGTTGGCGTTGTTCTTCCCCTGCTGGTTCTTGCTGTGGTGCGCTGTGCCCCCGGCAGCATGGGAGCCGCCGTTGGCTTGAGCTGCGGAATCGGCAGCGCCTGCGGCGCCAGCACCGTCTGCACCAGCTGAGTCTTCTGAGTCGAATTCAGAGTCGGCAGTGCCTTGTGCGGTGCCCTCTGAGCTGCCTTCTGTAGATCCTTCTGCGTCATTGTCGCGCGGGGCGGCCTCGCCATCGCCGACGTCCCAGGTGTAGGTGACCTGATTGCTGGCATCGCCGTTGGAGACCGCCTGCACGGTCATGGTGTACACGCCCGGGTCCGTAAATGCCCAGTTGACGTGGCGGTGCGCCGGGTAGGCCTGGTTGATGACGTCGCCGCTGACAAGATCCATCTCCCCGGCGTTGGTGACCGGTTGGACGTCGCCGAAACCGGCGGTTTCGAAGACGAAGATATCGCCGGGGCCGGTGACCTCCACGAATTCGAAATCGACGTCCGTATAGCCCGCGGATTGCGCCGGCTGGGTGTCCCATCCCGGCCACAGCAGCGCGCTGTCCTGGGTCTGCGGCAGGTAATACGTCGGCGTGCCGATGCCACTGACGCCTTCCGTGGCGTCGTTCCAGGCGTCTTCGGAGACCCTGAGGGTGACATCGTCGCCGGGGTGGGTCACACCACTGCCGGTGATGTCTTCCTTCAACCCCAGGGTGAGCTGCCCTTCGGGGGCGGTGACGTAGAAGGCATCGACGTGGCCGGAGTCAAAGACCTGGCCGTCCGCGCGGGCAGGAGAAAGCGGGGCGCAGAGGACGACCAGAGACAGCGCGCCGACTGCAGCCGCGGCAGGGCGTGTGCCGTGTACAAGCCACGCGCCCCGGTAAGCGGCATGGCGGGAAAGAGCAGAGACCACGGGAGAAAACTCCTTTGATTAGAACGTGACGGTAATGGCGAGGGAGTGGGCAGCTAGTGCGGGAGGAGTCCGCTGAGGCGGGACTCAATCTGGGCGCGGTTGTCGTTGAAGAAGTTGAGGAAAGCCTGGAAGATAACGGCCAACACGACGGGCAGGACCAGGCTCCACAGTCCCTTGGAGACCCGCTCGGAGGAGCTATCCTCCCGCGACGGGTTGTTCGGCTCGTGAGGGGCGGAGGGCTGCTCGGACTCGCTGCCGCCCTTCCCGCTCACGCAGGACTCGATGGCGGCGTCGCCCACCGCCACAGTGAGCGTCTGGGGCTGCGACGTAATGTCCTTACCGTCGCGGGTGGTAGCGGAATAGGTGACCGTGAGCTCATAGATTCCCGGCTTGGTGAAGGCCCAATTGGCGTGGGTATGGGAGGCAAAGGTGGTCTCCACGGTGGTGTCGCCCTCCGCGGTGTTCAAAAGCGGGGTAAAGGAATTGCCCACGCCCTCGGTGAGGAACATGCCCACGTTGCCGCCGTCCGGCATGGAGGTCGGCTCAATGGTGAGGTCGACGCGGCCGTCCTTGAAGTCGCTGTACTTAAGGGACTGGGTGTTATATCCCGGCCAGATGATGCCCTGCTGCTGCGTTTGCGGGAGCAAATAGAACTTGTCGCTGCCCAGGTAGTCGAACTCCTTTCCTGCTAGCGCCTGCGGGCGCGGGCGGCGGGCGTTGTCGTGCACGGCCAGGACCACGTCATCGAGCGGGCGCTCAACGGCCTGCTTGTCGACGATGGCCGTTTCGTCCTTCAGGCGAGCTGTAAAGGAATCACCGTCGCGGGTGGCGGCGATGTCGACGTGTCCGTGGTCCAGGACGACCTTGTCCGTGCAGCGCCCGGTGCCCGGGGTGGATGGCGGCGCGGGCTTCTCGGTCTCAGCCGGCGTTTCCGGCGATTCCGCGGGCGCGGGGTCGGTCGTGCCCAGCTCGCCGTGTGCCTTATACGTCGTGCCGTAGGCGAAGTCATCGCTCAGCGTGAGGGATGTCCCGGCCGTGGTGACAGTGGGGTGAGGCAGGATGTCGAGACGAATGGTGTTGCCGTTGTATATGTCGTCGGCGCCCACCACGAAGTCCGCGCGGCCGTTGGTCATCACCCCGTCGAAGTCGATATCCGGAAGCTTGCTTCCCGGGCTGAAGAAGCCACCGTGGACAAAGCCGTTGAACTTCTTATCCGCTGCCTCCACGACGATGCGTGTTGCGCCCTCGCCGGCGGGTTCCGCGCGGGCGACAAGGCCCGTATCGGAGACCGTGACCTCGTCTTCGCTCTGGAGCTGGCGGGTATTCTCGGTGTCGGTCCAGGAGTCCTCGGATTTCTGCGAGGTGGTGCGCAGCGTAGCGCCCTCGGTGTAGGAGAGCTTCTCCGATACCCACCGCGGCTTCGCGCCCGCCGGGGTGTAGACGGCCTGGAGGGAGGACGCCTCCGGTCCGAGGAGTTCCTCCCAGTGGGCCTTTCCATCCTTGACTGGGAGATCGGTGAGGAAGTAGCCGTCGATAAGCAGCGTGAGCGTGCCGTCGGAACCACCGGTGAAGTCGATGGTGGACAGATGCTCGTCGCCCGGCTTGTCCACCTTCTGTTTCGGCGCGATGCTGAGCTGGTAGTTCTCTGCGCTGGGGTCACCGGACGGGGCGGCATCGAAGCGTTCCTGCAGCGTCGGGGTGGCATTGTCTGCCGGCCGCTGGCCGCCCACTTGGATGGAGGTGGTGGTGGGCGCAGAGGTGATGAGCGTGCCGTCCTTGTCGCGGGCGGTGGTGCGGTAGGTAAGCCGGTAGCGTCCGGGCTTGGAAAAGACGGTGTAGTTGTGCGTGTGCGTGCCGCTGGTCAGCCAGGCAGATCGCGGGGCGCCCTCGCTCGTGCCGAAGAAGCGCTGCAGGCCGCCCGGGCCGGGAAAGTATCCAAACATCTCCACCTCGCCGGGCCCGTCCACGCTGAGCAGGTCGAGAGAAGCGATGTTGTCGCGGAAGCTATCTACGGGCAGTTCGGTATCGGCACCGAAGCCAATCCAGATGGGGTTCTGGTTGCCGTTCACGGTGGCGGGCGCGGAGTAGTAGGTCTTACCGGTTGTGCCTGCGAAGGAGAGTGCGGGGTCTTCAGGAACCGTGAACTGGTACTGGGGGGTGTCGTTGTTGCCCCAGCCCTTGCCTACCCAGGCCACGGTGTCTGCGAGGTCGGAGTCGGTGTCCGGCTGGTGGGTTTTGAGGGTGAGCGAGTCGTTCTCCCAGAAGGCTTTGGGGGAGTCGATGTGGGTCTGGGTGGCCACGTGCTTGCCGTCGTCGGGCCCGGCGACAGCGGTAGCGGGGGAGGCGAAGAGCGCGGCGCAGGTAAGCAGTGCCGCGTAGCGGGTTCGTGCCACGGTGGGAGACCTTTCTTCAGTTCTTACGTGAGGACTTCACTATAGAGAATGAATATCATTCCAGTTAAGTGAAACTGGAAAGTTCCTGCGTGCACTTAGTGGAAACCTGATTCATTTACCCCCAAGTGGGGCGGGCGGTGCGTCGAGCAGGGGCTGAACTACGATGGGGGACATGACTGAAACAACTTCCGACGTCCGCGTACGTTTTTGCCCGTCACCTACCGGCACGCCCCACGTGGGCATGGTCCGCACGGCCCTGTTTAACTGGGCCTACGCCCGCCATACCGGCGGCAAGCTCATCTTCCGCATCGAGGACACCGATGCTGCTCGTGACTCCGAGGAGTCCTTCCAGGCCATCATCGATTCCCTTAACTGGCTCGGCATGGGCTGGGACGAGGGCGTCAACGTGGGCGGCCCCGACGAGCCCTACCGTCAGTCCCAGCGCATGGACATCTACGCGGATGTCCTGCAGAAGCTCAAGGACGGCGGCTACGTCTACCCGGCGTACTCCACCAACGAAGAGGTTCAGGAGCGCCACAAGGCGGCCGGCCGCGACCCGCAGCTGGGCTACGACAACTTCGACCGTGACCTCACCCAGGAGCAGATCGACGCCTTCGAGGCGGAGGGTCGCAAGCCGGTGTGGCGCCTGCGCATGCCGGACAAGGATTGGTCCTGGAACGACCTGGTCCGCGGCGAGATGACCTTCAAGTCGGAGACCCAGCCGGATTACGTGGTGGCCCGCTCCAATGGCGCGCCGCTCTACACCCTGGTCAACCCCGTCGATGACGCGCTGATGGGTATCACTCACGTGCTGCGCGGCGAGGATCTACTGTCCTCCACCCCGCGCCAGCTCGCCCTCTATGAGGCGCTCATTGAGCTGGGAATTGCCAAGCAGACCCCGGAGTTCGGCCACCTGCCGTTCGTGATGGGTGAGGGTAATAAGAAGCTGTCCAAGCGCGATCCGCAGTCCAACCTGTTCAACCACCGCGATGCCGGCATCATTCCGGAGGGCATGCTGAACTACCTGTCCCTGCTGGGCTGGTCCCTCTCCGCGGACAAGGACATCTTCTCCGTCGACGAGCTGGTTGCCAACTTCGACGTGCATGACGTGCTGGGCAACCCCGCTCGTTTCGACCAGAAGAAGCTCGAGGCAATCAACGCCGACCACATCCGTCTGCTCGACACGGCCGACTTCACGCAGCGCCTGCGTGATTACCTCACCGAGTACACCGACTTCCCGGCGGATTACCCGGAGGAGAAGTTCGCCTTCGCTGCGGAGCTGGTGCAGACCCGCATCAAGATGCTCGGTGATGCCTACGGCCTCCTGTCCTTCCTGACGACTCCGGATGCGGAGCTGGAGCTCGACGCCAAGGCGGCCAAGAAGAACCTCAAGGAGGAGGCTGTGCAGCCCCTCGAGGTTTCCATTGCCAAGCTGGAGGAGCTCGACTCCTGGAAGGCGGAGGACATCGAGAAGGTGCTCTCCGCAGCGCTTATCGACGACCTCCAGCTCAAGCCCCGCAAGGCCTACGGTGCTTTGCGCGTAGCCATCTCTGGCCAGCAGGTCTCCCCGCCGCTGTTTGAGTCCATGGAGCTGCTGGGTAAGGAGTCCACGCTGGCTCGCCTCAAGGCCGCTCTCGCGGTGACTCCGTGGAGCGCTGAGTAGTCTCACAGAGGTGTAATTTCGGGGCGTTTGAGTTCACTCTCGACGCCCCGAAAATCATATCTGGCCAGGCGATTTGTGTGGATCGGGTGTGCTGGATATAGTTATAAACCGTTGCAGCGAGCGGCGAGGGGTTACAGCCCCGAGCAAGTTCACAGCAATAATGGCCTATGGTGTAATTGGCAACACAGCGGTTTCTGGTACCGCCATTCTAGGTTCGAGTCCTGGTAGGCCAGCAGTGATAACCACCTTTAAGGTGGCGGTCACAGTTCTATGCCCCGTTCGTCTAGCGGCCTAGGACGCCGGCCTCTCACGCCGGTAACACGGGTTCAAATCCCGTACGGGGTACCACTGAAGAGTGGCAAGCACAATGTGTTTGTCACTCCTTTTCTTTATGATTGGCGCCGCGTTTTTGGCTTAATCTCGGATCGTCGAGTATTTGGCATCACTTGCGTGTGTGTCGTCGTCGGTCAGGGTGCGTGCAGCTACGATTGTGCCATGCCACCAAAGCAACCCACCCCTAGAGAGCTCTATGAGAATTGGCCGCACGGATTTATTCAGGGAAATATGGCCCATGAAAGGATTCGGCATTTGGTGCTCAATGTTAAGCGAGAAGCGTTGAGAGATAGATACGGCTCCTACAGAAAATTCGCCCAAGCCTGCGGCATGAACCCCTCAACCATTACGGATATGATCAACGGGCGCGCCTGGCCGAGCTCCCTAACCATCGCCAAGATTGAAACGGAGATTGGTGTGATGATGTGGCCGACCTGTCAGTAGGCGAACAGGCGAAAGAAGAAGGGCTATGAGATTATTCGACCTCGAAAGGTTGCAGCCGGAGACGAATCCCTCTGATGTGGTGCAGTGACGATTTTCACGCGTTTGGCTTGAATCAGGATACGCGAGGTGTTAGGTGGGAGTTGCACAGATAGCGGAGATAGATGGACTATTGCGGCCGGTGAGATAACGTGTCGGCAGCGAGTTGTTTCAACGTGATAGGCGGACAGGAGGGGTTCACGCTGGCTGCGATTGTGAGGAGTTTTAGATTCGAAAGCATGGATAGTACGAAAATGGGTACGGTTCTGATTTAGAGGAGAAAGGTTTGAAAGAATAGCCGAACCTCGGCAAGAGGATAGGCGGTTTCAGGACCCAAATCATGAAAATACCGGGAGACTAACTTATCTCGATTGTTCCCGAAACTTGACCCGCATAGTTGCGTGCAGTAAGTGTCCACTCGGCAATTGCAGGCCCATCGGAACCTGGATTCTTTACTAGTCGGTATTCACTAAACGAAAAGCGGCGTGGTTCGCCAAAGCGAACCTCCTTGAGATACACAACGCATTTGTGGTCATTAATCTTTGTGACTGAGGTAGGGCTTTGAAGGTGTCGAAGCTCTTGGAGCATAGGCGCAACTCTGTGTCTCTCTGACAGGTCAAAAGCGTCTCGGAGCGAATCCTTCCACGGTATAGGTAGGTATTCCCCCGTAAGTCTGCGTATGTCTTCCTCTGTAACCTCATCAATGATGAACACAGTTGTTCAGAAGATTGAAATGGTAGCGGTGTGGTGAGTATCTGGTAGCGCCTGAGTGAGTATCCGGTAGCGGTGTCTCACTCAGGCGTTGTTGGTGGTTATGCGTGGGTGGTCAGTCTCATGTTTGGTCCTTCGAGTGTGATGATCTCGGCGCCGGAGACGAGTCGGTTGAGGATTGACTCGGAGATCACGGTGTCGGGGATGGACTTGTACCACTCCTGCGGGGTGAATTGTGAGGTCACAATTGTTGACACTTTGCCTTCACGCCCGGCGAGGATGTTGAGTATTTGGTGCGCGGTTGCGGCATTAATGGGTGTGGTGAGGAAGTCATCTAGGACCAGGACGTCGACGTCGTGGAGGTGTTGGATGAACTTCAGCCGTATGGGGTCATCGGGTTGTAGGACTGCTAGTTCGGCGGCGAGCATGTCGGTGCGGTAGAACCGTGCGGAGTAGTCGTTGCGGCATGCTGCTGTGATCAGTGCTTGGGCGAGGTAGGTTTTGCCGACTGAGGATTTGCCCAGGATGACAATGTTTTGGCCCAGGTGGCACCATTGTCCGTGAGCGAGTCTGCTGACTTGCTCGGGGTTGATGTTGCGGTCAGGTGTGCAGACCACGTTTTCAAGGCAAGCATCAAGGTTTGGCGATCGGGATGCTTTCAGCAGTTTGTTGATGCGTCGTTCACGCCTGGCCGCGACTTCTTTATCGAGTGCGTAAAGCACTTTTTGGGAAAACGTCCATGCGTCGAATGCGGGGTCGTTGGCGATGTCGATGACGCTTCTGCCGAAGGCAGTCATCCGCAGCGCGGTGAAGTCGGCCAGGACGGATTCATCAAGGAAGCGATCTGTTGGCGGGGTTGGTGATGACATGGGCTTTAGTTTCCTTTCTGAATGAGGTTGTCCATGCTGAACTGTTCTGCACCGCCGAGAAACGCGCCGGTGGTATCCCGGTCGGAGGGTGCTGTGCCGGTGGGCTGGTTGGTTGTGGTGCTGCGCGGGAGCTGGTCTAGACCACTAGGCCGTGTGGCGTGTTCTTTGCGTACGACGGCCATCATGTTTTTGACCGCGGTATAGGACACCGCCCGTCGGCTGTCGTCGTTGGCGGTCAGGCGCTGGCATGCCTCTTCCAGGATTGGTTTGTTGCCGTGTTTGCCCATTGACAGAACGTTTCTGCAGGACTGGTATGCCTGGGCCGGGATGGCTTTCGCCGCGATGAGTTCTTCGATGACCTTGCGTGTTGCCGGGCCGGTTTTGCTGGCTTCACGGTAAAAGTAGTCGCTTGTCCACAGTCCACGGGTGGAGTCCATTCCAGATGGAATGTGCTCATAGTCAGTGACATAGGCCCCACGCTTTTGCGAAACCCGGTGGGTTGCCACGGTTGTTCCCTGGTCAAAGACGGTCAAGACTTGCCCGGTGATGCGTACATCGACAGTGCGGCCAACAAGCTGGTGTGGGACGGAGTAGCGCACGGTTGAAACCGTGATATGGAAATCTGGGGCCACTTTCGCGCGCTTCCACTCGGTGTGTTGCCACGGGGTTTCCGGCAGGTCAGCAAGGAGATGTTGCTCGTGTTCTTCAAAGAGATCCCTGCGGCTTGACTGCTGACTGCGAAACGGCACGGAGGTGTTGATCGCGTCGACTAAGCCCACAATCTTTCCGTTGAGCTCGTCTAAGTCAACACACTGGTGGCCATCGAGCGCGTGGATGACTTTGTGCGTGACGATCTTTACCGCAGCTTCCACATTCGCTTTATCCTTCGGCCGACGCGCACGAGTGGGAAGTGCTGCTGTGTTGTAGTGCTCCAAGAACTGCTGGTAGGTGTCGTTGACCTTCCGATTCCTATCGGCAGTGCTGATCGCGTTCGACGCCGTCGATGCGTTATCGGGTACAACAACCTGGCAGACCCCGCCGAAGTAGTCAAACGCTTGGCGGTGGGCATCAAGCCAGGACTGCTGCCGCTGGTCAACACACGCACAGGCAAACAGCATCCCTGAATACGGCAGCGAGGCGACGAAAATGCTGACTTTCTCACCCGGTGTGCCGGAAGGGGCGTACAGGCGCATTCTGGTCCCTGCCCAATCCACCTGCATCGTATGCCCTGGTGCGTGAGTGATCCGGGCGGTCAGCCCGGCCGCATCGACATGGGAGGCAACCAGCTGGCGGAACCGGTCGTAGCTGTAGTGCCGCTGGCCCGGCTGGGCGGGGGTGGTAGTGTAGCGAGTCCACAATACTTGCAGTGTCTGCTTCGCACGCCCTGTGCGTGCTTTAACGACCGCGTCAAAGTCAATCGGGACGAATTCGCCTTGCCCGCTGGTGCGTTTATCAACGAATATCTCATCCAGCTCGTCATTCGTCAACGCCGCGACCTGCTGGGCAGTGGTCAGGCCAAGGCTTCGCAGCGCTTGGTTCGCTCGGGAAATCGCGCGGTGCGAGCACCCGAGCTGGTCTTCAATCTGGCGGTAAGAACGCTTCCCTAAAAGCAGCGTCATCACCGCACGGTAATCCGTCATCAGCGGACTCCTTCCAGTACACGCCGCACCCGGATGGTGCGACTACCGGAAGTATCATCCCGAGCGCCCTGAGCTGCTACCAGATACTCACTAAAGCGCTACCAGATAGTCACGACGCTGCTACCAAATAGCCGGTCGCAACACACAGTTTCGGGAAGGTTAATAGCGAGTTCGATT
Organism: Corynebacterium tardum; assembly: GCF_046717785.1. Lineage (NCBI taxonomy): Bacteria > Bacillati > Actinomycetota > Actinomycetes > Mycobacteriales > Corynebacteriaceae > Corynebacterium > Corynebacterium tardum. The sequence continues at coordinate 1,260,969 of NZ_CP177104.1, forward strand.
TCCTCAGCGTGAATCTTTGACGCAAGATTGAGCTCTAGTGAAATCGGTAGAGTGCATTTCTTTGCCAAGGCTAGCGCGAGACTGTGATGTCTAGCGACATTTTGGACACGGAGTCCAGGATGTTTTTGGACGGGATGTCTAGTGGCTTTTTGGACGTTTGCGGCGGTGGAATAGCCGGATGGCTATTCCATTGCATAAGCGTAGAAAGGTCGCAGATTTCGATCCCGTTCGTGACGGCAAGACGGTCACACAGTTTTGCAAAGAATTGGGAATCTCGCGGCAGACGTACCACAACATCAAAAGCCGGATAGCGCAGAAGGGTCGGGCAGGCATTGTGCCGGATTCGACTGCCCCGAAGAATCCGATTAAGAAATTCCACGAGGCCGACAAAATCGCAGTCGTCCACGCCAGGCAGGAGTTGATGGAGCAAGGCTTGGATTATGGGCCTTGGTCGATCTACTACTTCTTGTTCGACACTGTAGGTCCAGATTCCACACCGTCGCGTTCTACAATCGCCTCGTGGCTTCATGAGCTGGGATTCGTTGATGCCAACGCCCGCAAACGGCCACGCAGCTCCTATAAGCGCTTCGCCCGCGCTCTCGTCGGTGAACTCTGGCAGATCGATGGACTGGTCTATCGCCTCTTTGACCACGCCCACACACATGTCACGATTTACCAGGTTATCGATGATGCCAGCAGGTTCGATGTCGGAACCACAGCGTTCGCTCTGCCAGAAAACGGTACTGATGCGCGCGCTGTGCTGGCCGCAGCGTTCGCCGCCTACGGCAAGCCCCAAGAAATCCTTTCCGACAATGGCGATGCGTTTGCCACCTATCACCGTGGTTTTCTCTCTGCTACTGAAACTTGGCTCGCCAGCCAAGGCGTTCTTGCTATTGCTGGTTTCGCCCCGACAACCCAGGGAAAAGACGAGCGCTCTCACCGCACGTTGACCCAGTTCCTCGATGCACGCCACCCAGTTAGCCTTGCTGAGGTCAACGCCTATCTGGCTGAATATCGCCAGGTGTACAACGAGCGACGACGGCATCAATCACTGCTGGTCGGCAAAATGCACATCACACCACGCCAGGCTTTCGATACCTTCCCCAAGGCACCGTCGCCTACGCATCCACTCGATCCTGAGCAGGTCTGGGCCCGCGTAGTCGCCTACAACCAGGCTCACAATCCACACGCTGTACCCGAAATGCTAAACGGCCCCGTGGAAGCGGCAACTTCACACGAGGCCAGCACCGATGACATGGCAGCTCAGCAGGGCATACCTTCCACCGATACCCCCACACTAACGGTGCCGACGACAAATTCAACAAACCATTGGGGCATCCCAGACCAGCTCTGCGTGAGCAAAGATGGCGTTGTACGCGTGTGCGGCTTCGGTCTCTACATTGGTCTGAGGTTTAAAAACCGCAGGCTCTACTCCACGGTCACAGCCGATAACGTTGCGGAGTTTTACACGGCCCATGACGGTGAATTCCTCTTCAGCGTGCCGCTGCCAATCACGTTGAGCCACAGGCCACCAGGTGGCCAGATCAACATCAACCTCGTTGAAGGAATGAAACATCGCCAACCACCGCGGATGAACCCGAAACTATCCAAACCCCGGCCGAAACGCAGGCCATAACCATAAACCGCTAGAAGTGTCCAAGAACTCCATGGATTCCGTGTCCAAGAAGACACCGGACTCCATGTCCAAAAACCCTATGGACATAACAAGGCTAGCGCGAGACCTGAAAGTTCGTGTTCTGTAATGCTCCCAGCCATGTCTAAGTCTGCGTGAAATTCCTCGGGAGTTCTTCCATAGAAATCCTTCGAGTTTTTCAGTCTGCCCGTGATCTGGATGTTCAACATCGATGCAATGTCGTTAGGCTCGTCGGACTTCTCTACAACCGCTGGCGCATCTTCCCGTAGCCTCTTAGCTTGGTTCATAACTAGCTCGCGTGCGGATCCAAAGCGGGGCTTGAGCTCGACGATAGATCCTAGGTGATTAACGCTAAGTTGTAGATTGGGGTTGGAGCCCGCTTCGAGCTTTCGTACCTTTGCACGCAGCTGTGGTCCGGTAATCGCCTTGGTCTGACCTGGATTTCGTATATAAACCGTGCCTGAAACTAGCTCCTTTCCTGTTGTTGCAAGACAGGGATAGATACTTCCGGTGGGTGGCGATACGAACACCATCAGAACTGTCTTGCCGTCTTCAAAATCGACTCGCTCAGTGAACCAATCAGGGCCGTCACCGGGAGCTCCGATAAGTTTTTGGACTTCTTTACTAAGATCTATAAGTTCTTCACCTTGGATGCCGATGATTCTATCTCGGCCCAGGCCTGCCACTAGCACCGCGTATCCGCCAAGGTGTCGAGAAGCAGAATCCGGTGTACGGTTAGCCGCGCCAAGAATGAACTTGGCCACCTTGATTTGGTGTTGTCGATTCATGAGATCGAATTCTGACTTCACCTCGATGAAGTCACTTTCTCGAAGTTCAGATTGTCCTAGCAAACTAAGGACGAAGTCGCGGCGATGGTTGAGGCCTTGAGGGAATTTGGAGTAATCGTAAAGGGGCATTAGTTACTTTCTTCGAGGCTCTATCTCCCATCTTCTCACCATAAAGGGAGACGGGATAACGGTTTCGATACTAGAGTGGAGCATTGTTCCCATCGGCCAGTCAGGCTGAACATGGACACCTAACCATCGTAGATTGAGGTCAAGTCAATGGTGAATGGAGTACGATATGCAAATCTAATCCCTGCGAGTCTCTTCGAACCAGTTACGATTGAATGAGGCCCAGCATTCTAAATCGTGGAGTGAGATGTATTTATCTAAGGTAGCAATTGAATCAGCAGTGCGGAATCTTCGCGGGACGGCCGATCATTTGCTTAAAATATGGTTTGCACTCAAACACATGGGACTATCGCAAAGCCAAAGCGTATTGGTTGACACCTCAAATTCAACACCAAGTTTGCAACGACTTTTTCATAGCGGTGCACCTGACGGGACCTTCTTCATCCCGTTCTCGGAGCAAAAGCGTTTTGCGACCATGAAGAACGACGCTGCCCGTTCCGTTATTCAGACTACTATTCAGCGGTGGAACACATCAGGTTCTGTGGTGTCCGTAGCGCCTACTGAGTTCCTTGCAATGAGCACAGCTGAGGGAGGGAAGATTCGAGTTTCATGTTCTCGAATTTATCCTCAAGGTCTCGGACATTCTAAAAACGGTTTCGCGACTGGTGATGATTCCCGGGTCCGCTTAGGACTTTTGGATTTCGCGGCCTGGGTGTTTAAGCAAGATTTCATCCCAGATGACGCTGACGCTGAGGTGTGGTTAAAAGATAAACTCATCAGCGAACTAAACCTCAGTCAAAGTGAGATTGAAGCCATTTTCGTCGACTCTTCTCTTAGGATTGACTTGGCTCCGGATCCTATATCAGATAGCGAACTTTGGGAGATATGCCAACAGGTCTTCACTGAAAAGGCAAAAATAGAAGCGTCGTTCGAGAACCGAAAAGAATACCTCAGGAGAATTAGTTCAGTGTCCACGTTTAGCTCGTCACCGGCATGGGTAAATGCAGAACCTGCGCAACAGTTGCGTCGAGCCATTGAAGCTGGTGAGAAAGCAGTCTTGCTTTACGGCCCACCTCGTACAGGAAAAACTCGTGCTATTGACCTGTTGTACGAACGGTCCAACGTCGCCCGCGAAACTATTCAGCTCCATGAGGGGTGGGGTTATTCGAACCTCATCATGGGGCTAATGCCTGTTGCTGGCACATCAACGTTTGAATGGCGAGAAGGTGTGTTGCTAAAGGCGTTGCGTTCGGGAGTAAAGGTGATAGTGCTTGAGGAAATTAACCGCACACGGGTTTCTCAAGCATTAGGTGAGGTGTTTTCTCTCATTGAGTCCCAATATCGCGGTGTGGAAAATGCGATCAAACTGCCAGACGGAAGTGACTTCTACATTGACGAAGACGTCACCTTCTTTTTCACCATGAATACAATAGATACGTCAACCGAAGCAATTGATGACGCACTAATGGGGCGTATAGCCGCTGTTTATTTCCCACCCCGCGTTGAAGACTTGACTGCGATGCTTCAGGAGCGAAATGTGAATCAAGAGTCTTCGCGAGCAGTACGAGAATTTTTCACATTTGTGCAGTCGTTCTATCTCTTAGGGCATGGATATTTTGCAGGGGTGAGATCGGAAGCCAACTTCCTCGACTATTACATGTTTAAGATTCGGCCTGTACTTTCCAACAGGTTTAGCTTGGGCAAACCCGAGTTCATCGAACAAGTTGACAACTTCGTGGATCAACGGTTTGCATGAAATCTTGGGTCATCACTGAAAACGAAGCTAGCTTCTGCCCGGGTTTGACGTTAGAGCAACTCCCAGACGATTTTCCTTCTCAGATTAGGATTTTCAAGGATTCAGAAGGCCTCACGTTACTCGCGTCAAACGTCACCGGTACCTTGAACCTGAAAGGCGCATCGGTTGTCATTGAACCCAAGGTTTCTTCGCTCAGCCCTGTCGAAATGTTGCTGTATCTCAACGTAGATGAGTTGGAAGATTCCAAGGATATGAATCTCGGCTTGGGAGACTCATCGGCCAGCGTCGGAAGTCTTGAGCGGCAGTTCGTTGATGCTTTGACGAAGATGAGTCATCTTCCTCGCAAAATTGATCGTGTCCCAGTTACTCGACATCGTCGATCAGTAGCTGGACGGGTTGACTGGGTGTCAACAGCGCGAAGGATGTATCAGAACAATTCAGATCCCGTGGTATCGACGACCATGGAAGCGACATTGTCAACACCTGAAAATATTTCACTTTCGCTAGCATCGCGGCAAGTTACGGCCTCACGGAAGTGGTCCGGTAAAGAAGCCAAAATACTCAACTCGTGGGCGACTGATTATTCAGGAGAATCTCTTACTGATTCTCAAGTCCTTGCGTTACGCGCCAAAGTCCGCGAGAACAATTTCGGTGGTGTGTACGATTTTTACCGCCCTCCAGTTGCCATTGCTCTCATGCTTCTTGGCCTCGATGGAGCAAGTGACTCTGCAGAAGTTGAGGGGGCACCTGGTTTGTTAAACTCCCCGAGCCTTTACGAAGAATTTGTACGTACCGCTGTCATGCGCCAAGCGGGCCCGTTAGCGCTTACTGTCCGAAAGGACTTCCTTGCACCATCGTTTCTTTTCGAAGGCGGGCAACACCAACTCATTCCTGATATCACCATTTACCGAGGTAGTCAGTTGTGTGGAATTGCTGACGCAAAGTATAAGGCACCTGATTCATCAGACTTGTATCAGCTCTACACTTATATGAGATACGCGGGGCTTAGAAGATGCGGCGTGCTTTCACCGTGTGTGGAACACAAGTCAGTTGTTCGAAGCTTTGACGGCCTTGAGGTGCATTTTTTTCAGGCTGATTCTTCTAAGCCTGCGCGCATTGAGTATGTCGTTCGAGAGTTGCTGGACGAACTAGTTTAGAATAACGAATCTTTGATTGAATCGACTTTGCGATGTGCAGCACTGAGATACTCAGGGCTGACATCGAAGCCGATATATTGACGTTTCAGTTTTGCAGCAGCGAGTGCGGTGGTCCCCGAACCAATAAACGGATCAAGGACAATGTCAGATTCCTCTGTGGAGATGGCAATGCACCGTCCAGGTAGTTGGAGAGGGAACTGTGCCCCGTGTCCGTCGCGTCCTGAACTTGTGGGCAGATACCAGAAGTCCGACAGCTTTTCAGACTCGAGAGGCTGCTTTCCGCCAAGAATTGAAGGAAGTTTGAGGTAACTCTCTTTGAAAAACTTTGGGGTCCGGTGCTTGGAAAGGTGCAAGACGTATTCAACATTGCGGCTAACCCGCGATAGCTGAGGCTCGGGTGTAGTGGCGGTCTTACACCACGAAATTGTGGACTTGTTGTAATAACCAATTCGTGACGCGCGCTCAGCGATTCGATGGGGGATGAGTGCCTGTTCGCCGTCAAAAAGGTACGAGTGCCCTGATGAGTAACGACGGTACTGATGATCGCTCCAAGAGCGGTGGTCTCTACCTTGCATGGCATGAAGCGCCTCGGCTGCGTTACTGCGAATCTGAGTCCGGGTGTTATATGTGTCGAGAAGGTTCCAAAAGATGGATCCCTTCTCTTTCACCTTGGGAGAGAGCCTGTGTAAGATTTCTACGGTGTGGCGGATGAAGCCCTCAGGAGTTTGTTCAAGTCCGAAACTGCAAGTCTCGCCGTCGGCCCATGTGCGTTCAATGATGGTGTCGTAGACCCGCATAGCCCAGTAGGGGGTCGAGGTTACAACACAGTCAATCGACTGGTTAGGCAGTGACTGGATGAGTTCAACTGCATCGCCTTGGGCTAGGGAATTGAGGTGCTCTGGGAACTCGAATGCGATCTCTGGCTTCTTGTCGATCTGAGCGACTTCCTGTCGAAGGAAACCTAACACCTTGCTGCGTGGAACAAAAGTTTCCGCAAAGGCATCTTGGTCGAGAAGAACGCGTACGTCATCCTCTGTGAGAAGCGGCTTGCGTCCTAATATCTTTCGAACAAAAGGCTCAGACATGCCCACGGCGGGTGCAACGATTTCAGTGGGGAAGAGGGTTCCCGTGTTCGCTGTGTCTGGATGCGAAACTGGGGTGTATGGCTTGACCGTGTACTCACTTGGAGGGGAAAGGGTCTCGTGGTGTGAATCTTCCGACATTCACTGCTCCATGCTTACTAGGGTCGTCTGGTAAGGGTAGATGAGGTTGAGTATTTTATAAGATTCGTACACGGTCGAACGCTCGGGATAACTGTACTCGTATTCGATGTTTAGGGGTGAATCACGTTAGCAGTCGGGAGGCGTTAATGTCGCCATATTTGATTGCTGCGACTGTGTATGAATCTGCTATGAAACACAAGCATAGTGACCGCTAATCCGGTCGGCAAGGGGCAGTGTAAATATATTCGATAAGCTGCATAAACCTCCTGTTGCCCGCGTCATTATGATAGTGATTGCCCCTACTGAGCTGACGCTTTCTCGAATCCCCTTTGTTACCTCGGTTGATGTGGGATTGCAATGACACTACTTATGTGTGCGGGCTGTTCCACAAGAATTGGTCTTGCAGTCTCGATGGTTTGAGGGTTGTGTGAGTGGATGAGGGGAGAAGTGAAGGAAAGCGACCTGTTTGAATTGGGCGGCTCGATTTGTTTTGGCGATAAAGCTAGGGTGGAAAATAGAATTCGGGGTGAGGAGGGTTCATGAGGTTAGAGGGGGAGGATTTATGGGGTTCTGGTAGGGCTCTACGATGGAGTGTTGAGCGAAACGCGTGTACTACCCTCTGCCCTTAAACGACCGCCACGCGTTTCTACGCGGAACGAGGGTGTCGAGCCGTCACAGTCGGTTGCTGGATGTTTCGCATCGAACAGAACTTCGTTGCGGTGGGAACCGCGAAGCAGCCAGCTCTTTCGGCAGGCGCGCATTGATGTGCAAAGCGTTAAGTCGGCCATGGACCATTTTGAAGTAATTTTTCTGATGTGGTGCACGTGGTTACAGTGCCAACACAGCAGCTTGCCGATGCTCTCTTGGGCACCCCATCACCATCCACGATGCGGGGCATTTCTTCGAGAGCGACGGGTATACCGAGTTCCCATAGTTGGACGATCGCATCACACAATGGCTGTGCGGTCTAAAGCCCTTCTGTCATGGCTTTGAGCGCCTTCACGTGTTCCGTGTAGGCCTTTGTGCCCGCACCGGTGAGAGCGACCCACACGGAGTCCTTGGCGCGGGTGGAGCCGTATTCCCGGGTGCGGCTGACATAGCCGTGGTCTTCAAGGTGCTTCAGCTGCTTGGACAACGTGTCCGCTGGGAGCTCGGTGAGCTCAGAGAGCGTGGCGTACTTCATCTGGCGGCCCACGGTAGCGCCAGCGGAGAATAGCGTGGCGCAAATCTTGAGCCGGTTGATGGGGTGGATGACCGGATCCAATTCTGGTGGTCGGTCCTCGTGCTCTTTAGGCATTGATGCCCTTTACTGCCGCATTGCGGTTCTCATAGAGCATCCACGCCGTGGCTGCGGAGACAACCACACCGCTGACGACCATCCATGGCCACGAGTCCGGGGTCGGCGTGGTGGACATGATCATGGCGAAGGGGAGCAGCACTCGCGACCACGTCGCGCGATCGTTGCCTGGTCCCACATTGGGGTCTGGGCGCACGAAGGGGTTTGCGATCTTGTCCTTGAGAAGATAACCAAGGACGAAAACCGGAATAAGTATTGCCAGGGCGTACCACCACGATGCTTTGCATGCGGCGAGCCCGCAGCCGACACCTAGGGCCACGAGCGCCACGGCCCACCAACTCTGCGTCCATGCGGTTCGCGCTTGGGCGTCGTGAACGACCTTGAGATTGCTATCCATGTCCTCACTCCTTTGCTTGCAACTAGTGCAAGTCTATCAGTTGCAACAGTTGCAAGTAAAGGGTCTGCAGTAGTGGGAAAGTGGTCTGGGGCTACCCCTTACCGGCATGTGGAAAGCGCATGGTTGAACGGGGTGAAATTCATAACCAGGGGGCGAACCTGCGCCCAATTGGTCTAAGTCCTTCCGGTGTGCCTGAGCTGGGCATACACTGCAGGTACAGTACATTCCCGGAAGGAAGGAGAGCGGATGGCGGAAGCTGACAATCATCACTATCGCCGACGCGACTCTAGCAGAAGGCACTAGGCGGCAACGCCAGAATTCACGACTTCTTCAAGCCAACTATCGAGCGAAGTAGGAGCCTTGTGCTTCATGCAGCTAGAGCCAGCGCGTCACCCCGAAGCTCGAGCGATGGGAAGAAGCACCTCGGCCTCAGCTGCCCCCGGTGCGCCTGCGGAATAACCACTGATTCGATCCGCACCTCGGCCGATTGAGTGCTTGCTTCACTACCGCCGCCGAAAGGCAATGGGCTTCGGGTTTTTCTTTGGGTAAAAATGGTCATGTACTGGGGATTTGTAGAACTTATTGGGGATCCTATAGTGTTTAGCAAGTCCGCAACGGACAGCTAAACGAGCCCCGTTCGTCTAGCGGCCTAGGACGCCGGCCTCTCACGCCGGTAACACGGGTTCAAATCCCGTACGGGGTACAAACTAAGAGAGTGGCACGCGCAAGCGCGGGCCACTCTTTTTTCTGTGTGGTCAGTGATCTCGGGGTTAAGGGCCAGCCCTCTAACCCCAGTTCCTACACAATGAGAACCTCAGCGTTGTCGCCGCCGGTGCAGCGGATGATTTCATGCTCGTCAACGCGGCAGGATAGGTCGTAGTCCTTCTGGGTGATTGGACTGTTGACAGTGATGTTCGCGGGGACGTAGTTGCGGAGATCAACGCGGGAGCCAGGGGCGAAGTTCAACAGGGTTCGCGTTGCAGTTTCGGCAAAGTCACAGCTCGTATTGGGGGCTGCCATTGTGATGCCGATGTGGTACCCATCGCCCATGAGGCACACTTGGGCCTGGGTTCCGTAGACGTTGATGGTGGCACCGTTCTTGGGGTGTTGCCCATAGATGTGGTCCATGGTGGCCTTGCGGGCGGCTTCATTGGTCTGGTGTTGAGTAGCCGCCTGAGGCTGCTGGCCCTGCTGGCCTTGCTGTGCTTGTTGAACCTGTTGTGGCTGCGTGTCTGGGTTGCCGCCACCCGCGGCGCCTGGCACCGTCGGCTGCGGGGCGGCGGGCTCTTCCTCGCTGGGGACGGGGACCTCAGAGTCGTCGTTGAGCGGCCTGAAGGCAGGGTACGAGGTTGTGCTGCCCTGTGCGGGTGCCGCGGAGCTGGGGGAGGCAACGGTGTCCGGTTGCGAGGAACATCCCACGGCCATGAGTCCGGCGGCGGCGACGGCCGCGAGGGCGGTGAACATACGGGATGGTCGTGAGGAGCTCATGGGACCACCATAACGGGAACTCGTGTGCACCTGCAGTAAAACGGGGAACGCTGCCCAACCGAACGCCGTGAAGTGGCAAGGTTTCGGAGTGGGCAGCGTGTGGCGGAGTGCCGCGTGGGCTAAGCGCCTTAGTGGTCGTCCCAGTGGCCCTCGTGGGCGGCGTGGCGGTGGCCATCGTGGAGGTAGTCCACGTGATCGCCGTGGGGGATGGCAACGTGGCCGCAGCCCTCGCCGTGCTCGTGAGCGTGATCCTCATGAACGTGGTGCTCGGTGGTCTCGCACTCGTCCCAGTGGCCCTCGTGCTCGCGGTGGATGTGGCCGTCGTGAGCGAAGTCGGTGTGATCGTTGTGCGGGAAGGCGACGTGGCCGCAGCCCTCGCCGTGGGTGTGGGTGTGCTCGTCATGAACGGTGTGGGTCATGGCAACTCCTTGGTGTCGTGGGAATTTTCAATCTGTTTTCAGTAAACCCTATTTTCAGTTCAATTTCAATAGCGGGGGTATGGGGGTAGATTCCGGGGGCTGAGTAGCGATGTCCCGGGGGAGCGCTATTGTGAAACGCATGATAAGCAAGTTTTCTCGCAAGGTTTGCGAAACTCGGGGCAGCCGCCGCGCGGGGGTTCTCGCCGGGGCGGTGTTAGCACTTTCCACACTGTCTGCTGTGGCGGCGCCGGCGATGGCAGAAGAGCAGGTCACGATCACGCAGGGCCAGAAGATTGTGGCCACAGACGGGACTGCCTGCAGCGTGGGCTACGTGGAGCCGGCCCGCGCGTGGACCTCTGCGCACTGCGGATTGGACGGGGAGCAGATCTATACCGAGTGGGGTCAGCATGTGGGCACCCTGCGCTGGTTTAGCCCATCTGGTGCAGCCGGTCACGATCTGGCGTACATCCAGTTTGCGGGCGGTACTCTGCCCGGCGGCAATCCGCTCACGGGCGACGGTATGGCGCCGCCGCCTGCCGATGGCACCTCGGTGTGCATCGATGGAAGGTACTCCGGGCGTCACTGTGGTCAGGCCGTGCGTGGTCCAGGCGTGTTCCCCGGCATGCACTATGCGGTGGGGATGCCGACCTCCCCGGGAGATAGCGGAGGACCGGTGTCAGCTGCAGGACGCCCAGGTGTCGTGGGCATCTATCAGGGAATTACTGAGGTGAACCGGAACGGGCAGCACCTGACCTTTTCCAATTACGCACGCGTACCCAACGCGGATGAGCTGGCGAAGCTGCCGCACCAGGGCTTTGTGCCGCGCCGCCCCAACCGAGAGCCGGGCAACCCGATCCGGGAGGCGCAGGAGCGCGGCGAAGCGCTGTCGTCCACCAGTAGTAAGGGGATCGATGGCCTGCGCGGCCTGGCGGTCTACTTCGGCCTGCCCGTGTAAGCGAAAAAGTCACCGTTTTCCGGCGCGCTTAGGCGTCGGCCGCGAGGGCGTCGCTGAGCTTTTTTGCTGCGGCGGTGAGCGTAGGCGCGAACTTGTCCGCAGGGGAGGGGCGGAAGCGCTCGGCGGAGCCGGAGACGGACAGGGCGGCGATGAAGGTGCCGGCGCCGTCGAAGACGGGCGCGGAGATGGAGGCCAAGCCGGCCTCGCGCTCCTCGATGGACACGGAGTAGCCATCTTCCTTGGCTAGCTCGATGTCGTGCTCGCTAAAGGTCGCATCGGGCATGTGGATGCCGGCGAAGGCGGCGATGACACGTGCGGCGGACCCGGACGTGAGGGGAAGTTGGCGGCCCACGGGAACGACGTTGTGGAGGCCAGCCTCCGGCTCGCGGGTGGCGATGCACGTACGGGTGGTGCCGGAGACCTCATAGAGCTGGACGGATTCCCCGGTGGACTGGAGGAGTTCCTCCATGATGGGGCCGGCGGTTTCGATGATGCGATCCCGGTTGCCGGGAAGCGCAGGGCCCGCGCCCCACTTTCCATCGGGGGTGCGCGTAAGGATGCGGTGTGCTTCCAGCGCCGTGGCGAGCCGGTGGGCGGTTGCGCGGGGCAAGCCAGTAGTTTCGCAAAGCTCGTTGAGGGTGGATGGCCGGTTGGTGGCGGCCATCATGATGGCAACGGCGCGATCGAGCACCTTAATTCCTGAAACTGCGCTATACTCTCCCATACAATGAAATCTACGTCCCATTAATTGAGATTTCAAGTGGAGAGGCTTATGACTGAGAAACTGACACTGGCAGAGAAAGTGTGGCGCGATCACGTCGTGCGCGCAGGAGAGAACGGCGAGCCTGATCTCCTCTACATCGATTTCCAGCTCCTCCACGAAGTTACCAGCCCACAGGCCTTCGATGGGCTGCGCCTGGCTGGGCGCCGCTTGCGTCACCCGGAACTGCACCTGGCTACCGAGGACCACAATGTCCCCACAGTAGGCATCAAGACCGGAAACCTGCTGGAGATCAAGGACGAGGTGTCTCGTACCCAGGTGTCCACCCTGCGCAAAAACTGCGAGGAGTTCGGCGTGCGCCTGCACGCAATGGGTGACGCCCAGCAGGGTATCGTCCACACCGTGGGACCGCAGCTGGGCATTACCCAGCCGGGGATGACCATTGTGTGCGGTGACTCCCACACGTCTACCCACGGCGCTTTCGGCTCTATTGCCATGGGAATCGGCACCTCCGAGGTGGAACACGTCATGGCTACCCAGACGCTGTCTTTAAAGCCCTTTAAGACCATGGCCATCGAGGTCTCCGGCGAGCTGGCCGAAGGGGTATCTGCCAAGGACCTCATTCTGGCCATCATTGCCAAGATTGGTACCGGCGGCGGGCAGGGCCACATCATTGAGTACCGCGGTGAGGCCATCCGGAAGATGTCTATGGAAGCCCGCATGACCATCTGCAACATGTCCATCGAGGCAGGAGCTCGAGCCAGCATGGTGGCCCCGGACGAGACGACGTTTGAGTACGTCAAGGGCCGCGAGTTCGCGCCGCAGGGCGCGGACTGGGACGCCGCTGAGGAGTACTGGAAGACGCTGCCGACTGACGACGGTGCCGAGTTCGACACCGTCGTCGAGATCGATGGCTCTGCTCTGACCCCGTTCGTAACCTGGGGAACCAACCCGGGGCAGGGGCTGCCCCTTAGTGCGTCTGTGCCTGACCCGGAGGCTTTCGGCGATGAAGGGGAGAAGGCTGCAACGGAAAAGGCGCTGGCCTACATGGACCTAAAGCCCGGCACGCCGCTGCGTGATATCCAGATCGACACGGTGTTCCTCGGTTCTTGCACGAATGCGCGGATCGAGGACCTGCGGGCGGCCGCCGAGGTGGTCAAGGGCCGCAGCATCGCCGCGGATACCCGCATGATGGTCGTTCCCTCCTCTGCCGTGGTCAAGACCCAGGCAGAGGAGGAGGGTCTGGATAAGATTTTCACGGATTTTGGCGCCGAGTGGCGCACTGCCGGGTGCTCGATGTGCCTGGGTATGAACCCGGATCAGCTGAAACCGGGGGAGAGATCGGCGTCGACAAGCAACCGCAACTTTGAAGGCCGCCAGGGGCCCGGTGGGCGCACGCACCTGGTCTCCCCGGCCGTCGCGGCGGCTACCGCGGTGCTGGGGCACTTGGCTTCGCCGGCGGACATCAACGCATCGTAAGGAACGGAGAAGAACGATGGACAAGTTTGTGACACACACCGGTGTGGGCGTTCCGCTGCGCGCCTCGAACGTCGATACCGACCAGATCATTCCGGCGCGCTACCTCAAGTCCGTAAAGCGCACCGGCTTTGCCGAGGGTCTGTTTTCCAACTGGCGCTCCGACGAGAACTTCGTGCTCAACCAGCCGGATTTTCAGGACGGTTCCGTGCTCTTCGCCGGGCCCGACTTCGGCACCGGCTCCTCCCGTGAGCACGCCGTGTGGGCGTTGGCAGACTACGGCTTCAAGGCGGTGTTCTCCTCGCGCTTCGCGGACATCTTCCGGGGTAACTCCGGAAAGGCGGGCGTGCTTACCGGGCTGATGGAGCAGGAGGACATTGAGCTGATCTGGAAGCAGCTCGAACAGGGCGAAACCACGGTCACCGTGGACTTGGAAGCCCGCTCCGTGACCGTCGGCGGCAGCGTCTACGCCTTCGACATCGATGACTACACCCGCTGGCGCCTCATGGAGGGCCTAGACGATATCGGCCTGACTTTGCGCAACGAAGATGCCATCGAGCGTTTTGAGGCCCAGCGCCCAGCATTCAAGTCGCGCGTGCGCGCAGAGTAGCTGGCTAGACAGGCGTGGGGGCAGGCAGCTCCCCACGGTGAACAATACGTAACAATCCCCCGCTTCCGGAAGCACCCGCAACCGGGGGAATTTACTATGTGCGTATGACGAATCCGTTTGATAGCAATGGCAATTACCCCGCCGGTCAGTCCGGTGGCAACAACCCGTTCGGCGGGTCAGACTATGAGTCCGGTTCCTACACCGCGGACCAGGGTGGCTTCGGCACCCAGAATTCCGGCTCCGGCTACAACAACTCTGGCGCCAACATGTATGGCGGAAGTCCGAATGGCTACGGTGCGGGCTATCAGCAGCAGCCCGGTGGCTACGGGCAGGGCGGCCTTATGGTCTCGCCCGTGGACGCCATGGACTCCATCAGCCAGGCTTTTAAAGGCACGCTCGATAAACCCGTCATGGGCATGCTCGCTGCCGCTGTGCACGGAGTTATTCCGTTTCTTCTCATCTTCGGCTCGCTTATTTACGCTGTCCTGACGGCGCCAACAGAAACTACGAGCTCTTATGGCTCTGAGTACTACTATTCCAGCGAGACAACAGGTGAGCCTACTGCAGCCGGCATCGCCGTCATGGTGGTGGGCTTCGCCCTGGGGTTCCTCTACCTGGTGTGGGCTATGGCGAATTTCTACTGCGCTGCCCGCAAGATTGCCGACGGCCAAGAGGCCACATTCGGCGATTACTTCAAGGGCGGCGACCGCTTCGGCGTTGCCTTTGTTTACCTGCTCTTCTTCATCTTGTTCTTTGTTGGCAGTCTCATTTTCGTGCTACCAGGACTGGCCGTTGTCATCCTCTTCTGGGCCGCACCGATTATCAAGGCCAATGATCCCTCCAAGAGCATCGGAGAGTGTTTCTCGGAGTCCTTCTCGCTGGTGACCAGCAACTTCGGGCAGACGCTTCTCTTCTACATCGTCTTTACCATCGTGAACAGCGTCTTGGGCGTGATTCCTGTCATCGGAGCTCTGTTCAGCTTTCCGGTCTCCGCATTGGGCTACACCCTCTTCGTTCGCTCCGCGCAGAAGCGCCCGGCTCGGCGCTGGGCTTAACCTTCGCTGAGCGTTTCGGATTTTTAGGGACTTTCGGCGCATGACGAACTACAACGGCTACTCTCAATTTCCGCAGTACCAGCAGGCCAGCGAGACCCCTTACGCCCAGCCACAGTACGAGGTAGCACGCCGGATGTCAGTGCCACCTCGTGACGTGTCCTTCGCTATCGGGCAAGGCTTTGACGGAGTGTTTAAAGAATGGTTGGTGTGGGGCGTGGCGGGCTTCGTCTACTACTTCCTTCTGCAGTTCGTGGCCATCGCCTCCGTACTGTTGACCGCTGGGGTGGGCCCCATGATCACGGCTCCGTTCCTAGAGAATTTTGACTTTTGGGATGGGTTGTACGATTGGCCGTTCTCCGCAGCGGTGTGGCTGACAATTCTTGCGCCGCTGGTTGTCCTGTGGTTGACCGCCTTGTGGGGGCGGGCAAATTACCATGTCGGCGCGCGCAAGGCAGTAGACGGCGAAAAGGTCAACATTGGGGATGTGTTTGGTTTTCGGGGCCGCGGGGGAATCATGCTTGTCCTCGCCTGCGTGGACGTCCTCGTTTTCGGCGGCCTCGTTCTCTTTGTTGTGCCGGGTCTTGTCGCCGCCGTGCTGCTGTGGGCGGCGCCGCATATTAAGGCGGACAACCCGGATAAGGGGCTGGTAGAGTGCCTCCGGTTGTCGGCGAAAACGTCGCCTCGCCATGCGGGACGGACCACTCTACTTGTCGTCCTCACAGGAATCGCGGGACTAGTCTTCCTCTTCATTCCCATCCTGGGGATGTATGGGTTTGCCGTGGTCTGCCTGGCACAGGCGCTGTTTGCGCGGGCGCTACTGGAGCGCCCAGCGGTGCGCTGGTCCTAGCGCACCGGAAGTGGGCTGGCCAGGTAATCTGCCCCGGTGAGCTCCCCGTCGTTGAAGGAGAGGACCCACACCGACGCCTTCTTGAACTTGAGCTCTTCGATGGGCGTGGTGATGAACTTCGGCGCGTAGGACTCGATGATGCCCGGGATGGTGAGGCCCTGGCTCACGATGACGGGAACGCCACCGCCGTCGACCACGCGCTGAAACGCCGCCTTAGCGTTATCCGGAGTGGCATCGAAGACGTCATCACCAAAAGCCTTGTTGACGGCGATGTCCAAGCCCAACTCATCCGCCAGGGGAGCGGCCGTCTGCTGGCAGCGCTGCGGGGTGGCGGAGAAGATAGCCGTTGGGTGGTACGGGGTGAGCATCGGCACCAGCATCTCGGCCTGGCGGCGGCCCTTCTTGTCCAGCGGGCGCAGATTATCGTCGCCCTCCCACGTGCTGCGCTCGTGCGCGCGGGCGTGGCGCACGTAGAGCACGCGGGTGGTGGGAGCCAAGCGCAGGCGTTTCTGGGCCTTGGCCAACACCTGGGTATCGACCTCGTAGGAGAGGAGAGCGCAAGCCTCATCGAGCTTGAGCCAGCGCAGCTCATCGGTTTCGTCGTTGGGGGTGTAGTCGCCCTCGAGCACGCGGGCCATCCAGTAGTACACCACCTTCGTGCGTCCCTGGACCGGGTAGGCCACCTTGCCAATGAGCTTGCCCAGGCGCACGGAGTACCCGGTTTCCTCGAGGATTTCCCGCGCGGCGGTGGTGGGAAGGGACTCGCCCGGATCCACCTTGCCCTTGGGCAGGGACCAGTCGTCGTAGCGCGGGCGGTGAATGAGGGCTACCTCGGGGTCCTGGGGGTCGCCGCGCCAGAGCACGGCCCCGGCCGCCAGCGTGGTGCGCTTGAACTCCTTCGCCGGATCGGCGGGAATCTCTTGGTGGCGCCCGCTGACGAACACCTCCGACTTAGAATCCTTGTCGTTCTCGTGCATCTTCTTTGCCTTCGGCATGCTGCTCCTTTGAGCCGGGTGGTCAATTGTCTGCCCCATTTTCCTCCACTCCCCGAAAAGATGCAGCCTTACGCGCCGAGCGTGCTTTAATGGTGAAAACTTCAACTCACCACAAAACTCATCACAGAGAGGCAGGCTCGGCATGCTCAAGGTTGCGGTTATGGGTGCGGGTTCCTGGGGAACCACGCTGGCGAAGGTCTTCGCAGACGCCGGTAACGAGGTGCGGCTGTGGGCTCGCCGCGCCGAGTTGGCGGAGGCCATCAACACCCGCCACGAGAACCCGGACTACCTGCCGGATCTGCCCCTTCCGGAGTCCATCGTGGCCACCACGGAGCCGGAGCAGGCGCTTCGTGACGCCGCCATCGTTATCTTTGGCGTCCCCTCCCAGACCCTGCGCGGCAACCTGGAAAAGTGGGCCCCGCTCTTGCCGGAGGACGCCACCCTGGTGTCCATCTCCAAGGGCGTGGAGAAGGATTCCCTGAAGCTGATGAGTGAGGTCATTGCGGACGCGGCAGGTGTTGAGACCAGCCGCATCGCCGCGCTGTCTGGCCCGAACCTGGCCAAGGAGATCGCCCAAGAGCAGCCCGCCGCCACGGTGATCGCCTGCACGGATACCCAGCGCGCCGAGACGGTGCAGCACGCCGCTGCCGCCCCGTACTTCCGCCCCTACACCAACACTGACGTTATCGGCGCGGAGATCGGCGGCGCCTGCAAGAACGTCATCGCGCTGGCGTGCGGCATGGCCTCTGGAAAGGGGCTGGGCAACAACACCATGGCCACCATCATCACCCGCGGCCTGGCAGAAATCACGCGCCTGGGCGTGGAGTTGGGGGCGGACCCGTTTACGTTCTCCGGGCTGGCTGGCATGGGTGACCTTGTGGCCACGTGCAGCTCCACGCTGTCGCGCAACCGCACCTTCGGCTACCGCCTGGGCCAGGGCGGCACGCTGGAGGAAGCCAAGGCCGCTACCAACGGCCAGGTGGCCGAAGGCGTTGTCTCCTCCGACTCCATCTACCGCCTAGCCCAGCGCGCGGGCGTGGAGATGCCGATTACCCAGGCCGTCTACGGTGTGTGCCACCGCGGAGTGAGCGTGGACGAGATGATTGTGGCTCTGATGGGTCGCACCAAGAAAGCGGAATAATACCGAGTAAAGTTGCCCGGTATGACTGAAGCGAAACCTGTGCGCGTTGCCGTAGTGTACGGCGGCCGCAGCTCCGAGCACTCGGTGTCCTGCATCTCCGCCGGCGCCATCATGGCTCACCTTGACCCTGCAAAGTACGAGGTGCTGCCCATCGGCATCACCCAGGAAGGCACCTGGACCCAGGGCACCCGGGAGGGGCTGGCTATCGTGGACGGCCGCCTGCCTGAGGTAGAGCTGCAGGACGAACTTGCGCTGTCCCTCAACCCGTCGACGCGCGGGCGCATCCACAACGTCACCCGCCACGAGCACTACGCGGAGGTGGACGTCATCATGCCCGTCCTCCACGGCCCTTATGGTGAGGACGGAACCGTTCAAGGCCTTTTCGAGCTCTCTGGCATCCCGTATGTCGGTGCGGGCGTACTGGCCTCCGCCGCCGGCATGGATAAAGAGTTTGCCAAAAAGCTCCTCGTAGCCGAGGGACTGCCCGTCGCCCCGCAGGTGGTGCTGAGCGGCGAGACCTCGCTGGATGAGGAGCAGAAGGAGCACTTGGGGCTGCCGGTGTTTGTCAAGCCCGCCCGCGGCGGCTCCTCCATTGGCGTGTCCAAGGTGGCGTCTTGGGAGGACTTCGGTGCGGCGGTGAAGCTGGCCTACGAATCTGATGACAAGGTGCTAGTGGAGCCGGAGATCAGCGGCGCGGAGGTCGAAGTCGGCGTCCTCGAGCACCCGGATGGTAGCCTCCAGGCCTCCGTGCCCGCCCAGCTTTTGGGCACTACGGACTCGGACGAGGGCTTCTACGACTTCGATGCCAAATACATCGACGAGGGCGTGTCCGCACAGATCCCCGCTCCGCTGGGTGAGGGGCGCAGCGCCGAAATCCGCCAGCGCGCCGTGGAGGCTTTCCGCGCGCTGGGTGCTGCAGGTTTGTCGCGCGTGGACTTCTTTGTCACCGAGGACGCCTACTACATCAACGAGATCAATACCTTCCCCGGCTTCACCCCGATCTCGATGTACCCGCAGGTGTTCGCGGCAGTGGGGGTTAGCTACGAGGAGCTGCTCGATACGCTGATTCAGACCGCCCTGGCACGCGGCTAGTTCCCCGCGGCCGAGCTACTGCTCCGGAGTGGCCTCCGTGAGGGCGTTGCTCAGCCGCACCAAGGCGGAGTTGGCGGCGTCCTGCGGGGCAGACAGCGCGAGGTCGTCGGCGCGGCCCAAGGCGAACCATGTGCCTGCCGTCGTGCCCTCCGCGAGCGTGGTGTCCTCGAACCACGGTACGTCGTTAACCTGCTGCAGCTGCACGCCCGCGCGGTAGTTTTCCGGGGCGGCCACGCCGCAGCGCACCACGATTTCTTCGCGGCCGGGGGCGCTGTAGACCCACGTGTCCTTTCCGCCCGCATCGGTGCGGCGGGAATAGCCGTCGGCGATCTCTGCCGGTAGCGCCGCTTCCAAGTCTGGGCACATGTCATTGGGCCCGGACGCGAGCTGGGACAGGGGAGCCGCGTGCGGTTTCTGGTCCTCGGCTTCCAGCTGCTGGAGGGCATCGCCCAGGCCCTCCGGAGCATTCTCGCCCGTGGCCGTCACCGCGACGACGGGGGAGCGCTGCGTGGTGTACCACGTGGTGAGATCGGAGCCGGGGGTGGCATCGATTATCCGCAGCCACTGCTCGCCCTCCACGTCCACCGGCTGGGAATATTCGGTGTACTGCTGCGGCAAATCGACGCCGCAGCGCAGCGTGACCTTGTCCTCCGACGTCGAAGCCCAGGCGGCGGCGCCGGCGGGAGCGGGGTCCGCCAACTCCGCGCGCGGGTGGTCTAAGAGCTTGTCCGGGAGTGCGCCCACCAACGCTGCGCACTCCGGGGATTCCGCCTCCTTCGAGGGCGTGGGCGGAAGCGCCACTGGCTGCTGGGCGGCGGAGTCAAAGACGTACTTAGCGCCAAAAATAACCGCCAGCACCATCGCGAGGGCGAGCCCGAGTGAGATGTAGATGGCAGTGCGGTTAAATTGGGTATCCATAGGCGCATATCGTAGCGCCCCCGGCTGAGACCACAACGCCGGGGGCGTGGTCGGCAGCGCTCAGCCAGTAACCCAGTAACACTGCCACAATCACAGCCACGAACTATGTAAGGGAGGCCGCGGGTTTGTCCTACACGCTGGAACAAGCGGGAGAGTCGCACGTCATTCATGAAATCGTCGCTGCGGCACCAAGCGCGCTCAACGGCGACGACGCAGCGGTGCTGTACCCGGCCGCACCCAATTCCCGGGCAGTGGCGTCAACGGACATGATGGTGGAGGGCCGGCACTTCCGTCGGGACTGGTCAACCGCCGGCGAGATCGGTCAGAAGTCCATCGTGCGCAACTTCGCCGATATCGAGGCCATGGGTGCGCGGCCCACCGCGGCCTTGTTGGCGATTGCGGCGCCAGGGGATACCCCGGTGGACTTTGTGCGGGGCATTGCGGAGGGCATTGCGGAGCGCTGCGCGGTGTACAACGCGGAGCTGGTAGGCGGTGACCTGACCCGCGGAGACACTCTTGTCATCACCGTTACGGCCCTTGGCTCCCTGGGCGGCAGCGGCGCCCCGCTCACCTTGGACAAGGCGAAGGCAGGGCAGAAGGTAGTGGCCCACGGCGGGATTGGGTACTCGGCCGCGGGCTTGGCCCTACTGGAGCGCTTCGGCCGCGCCCTGCCGCCTGAGCTGGAGGACCTGTGGCCGCTGATCGATGCCCACTGTGCCCCCACCCTCACCCCGGGGCGCGGTGTCATTGCGCGCGCGACGGGGGCGACGTCCATGACGGATAACTCGGACGGGCTCGTTCCTGACTTAGGCTTGATGGCCCGCCGTTCGGGGGTGCGCATTGACCTTGACCAGGCGGCGATTGGGCCCGATCCGCTGCTCGCTTCAGCCGGCGCTGTGCTCGACGTCGACCCGTGGGAGTGGGTGCTTACCGGCGGAGAGGATCACACCCTGCTCGCGACCACCTACAACGCCGTGCCCTCCGGTTTTCGGGAGATTGGGCAGGTGTGCCGCGGCACCGGGGTAACCGTCGACGGTAAAGAAGCTCGCTATACCCAGGGATGGGAGGCAACGGCATGAGTCTCATTGATACGTCCAGAATTCATTACTCGTGGATGCCCCACATCCGCCCGGCCTTAGAAGAGCACCTCCCACGGCTCCAGGAGGAGCTCGGCACCGACTACCTGCCGCCGGCCGAGGACGTCTTCGCGGCCTTCTCCCTGCCCCTTGACCAGGTGCGGGTGCTCATCGTGGGCCAAGACCCCTATCCCACGCCGGGGCATGCTATGGGTCTGGCCTTTTCCACCCGGCCGGGCGTGGCAGCGCCGCGTTCGTTGCGGAATATCTACGCCGAGCTTGGCGACGACTTGGGCCTGCCTGCTCGTGCGGACGGGGACTTGCGGGCCTGGTTCAACCAGGGCGTGCTGCTTTTAAACCGGGTGCTCACTGTGGCGCCCGGGCAGGCCGGATCACACCGCCGCAAGGGCTGGGAAGCCATCACCGAGGCGGCCATTCGGGCCCTGGCCGGCCGCGATATCGTGGCGATTCTGTGGGGCCGGGACGCTCAGGCCTGCCAGTCTTTCCTGCCGGGCGTGGAGTGCATTACCTCCCCGCACCCTTCGCCGCTGTCAGCCCGGCGCGGCTTCTTCGGCTCCCACCCGTTTTCGCGAGCCAACGCGGCACTGGAAGCCCGCGGAGTGCCGCCGGTGGACTGGCGCTTGTAAACTGGCCCGCATGTCTTATCCCGCCGAGTTGGATGCGCACGGCCTGCACCAGTGGGCCGCGCGCACCGTGGAGGAACTCACGCGCCGCCGCGCGGACATCAATTCGCTCAACGTCTTCCCGGTGCCCGACTCGGACACTGGTTCCAATATGCTGCACACCATGGAGTCCGCGCTGGAGGAGGCGGATAAGTGCATCGATCCCACCGCCGTGGCTCAGGCGCTCGCTATTGGTTCGGTACGGGGCGCCCGGGGCAACTCCGGCATGGTGCTCTCCCAGGTGTTGCGGGGCGTGGCGGATGCGACCACGCAGTCCCGAATCGACGGCCACGTGCTCGCTGCCGCGCTGGGCCTCGCCGTGGATTTGGTGGACCGGGCCCTCGCCACGCCGGTGGAGGGCACCATCATTACCATTCTCCGCGCTGCAGCCGAGGCGTCTAAGGAAGCCTCTCTAGAGCCGCACGCCGAGCTCTACGGCATAGCCGTTCGCGCGCTGGAGGCCGCCCGTGTGGCGCTGAAGAATACCCCGTCGCAGCTTCCCGCCCTGCGGGAGGCCGGGGTGGTTGACGCCGGCGGTGCGGGCTTGGTCATCCTCCTCGAATGCCTGCTGGCGCAGCTTACCGGTGAGCAACCAGCAGAGCTGCCGCTGAGCGCGGGCGGCCCAAAGCGTAGTGCCGTTGCACAGGAGGAGGAAACGGACAGCGCTTCGGCAGCGGCGGAGATCGAGGTTGTCTTCTTCTACGACGGCGAGCTGGGGACGCTCGAAGAGGCCCTGAAACCCATGGGAAATAGCCTGGTCATCGCGCGGTCCACGGAAGACTCCGGCAGCGTGCACATCCATAGCGCGAATGCCGGGGCCGTCATCGAGAAGGCCTTCTCCCTCGGCAGTGTCAGCGGCCTGCGCCTCGAAGCCCTTCCGGCCGGCGGCGCCGACCACGCCGCGGCGGATCCGCACGGTTCGGATCGACGGCGCATCTTTGCGGTGGCACCGGAGGGCGCGGCAGGGGAGCTCTTTGCCAAGGTCGGGGCGGACGTGGTCAAACCCGGCGCGAGCGTGCACGGCGAGAGTGACCGCGACCTTTTCCTGCCCAATGGGTTCGGCGGCGAGGCCGGCGCGGCCGCCATCATCCCTACCCACTCCCTGGTGGCGGGGCTGGCGGCGATGTCCGTCTACGAGCCCGGCAACCCGGACACCGCGGAGGTCGTTGCGGCGATGGGGGATGCGGCTACCTCCATGCGCGTGATACACCCCGCGGCGGAGAAGGCGGATGCTGTCGAGACCGCGTGCGCCACGCTGCTAGCCCAGGGCGGCGAGCAGGTTACGGTGCTCACCGGCCTGGATCTCGGCGAAGAGGACTTAGCCGCGCGCCTGGGCGTGGACGTGGCGGTGCTACGCGTGCCTGGCCTGCGCACTGAGATCGGGGTGGAGTAGAGCGTGCTGGGCTGGCAAGACGAGCGCGCGCTGACAGAGGTGCTGCCGAAGAAGGACGCCACCGCGCTCAAGAAGGCCTTCGGCTACACCACGTGCGGTGAGCTGCTGAGCCACTATCCGCGGGACTACATCCGCCACAACAAGGACGTCGGCCTGGCCGGCGCGGAGGAGGGGGATTACGTCACCATCACCGGCCTTATTGACCAGGTACGCGTCCGCCACACGTCCAAGGCCATGGTGTTTACCCTCTACATGGAAAGCGGCATTCAGGCCTCCTTCTTTAACGCGTACTACGTCCAGCGCGCGCTGGGCCGCGGCATGCGCGTCATGCTGTCTGGCAAGCTGAAGTACTTCCGCGGCCAACCCAGCCTCCAGCACCCGGATTTCCTCATCCTCGATCCTGGCCGCTACCAGAACTCGCAGTTACCCACCAACGCCGGGCAGGCAACCGGCTCGCTGAAAAGACTGTCGCAGTTCGGTTCCTTGGAGACCTTCCTCCAGCGCGAGTGGATTCCGGTGTACCCGGCCAGCGGCAAGGTCACGTCTTGGTACATCATGGGTGCCATCCACAAGGTCCTAGAGAACACCCCGCCTATTCCGGAGCCGTTGGACTACCGCATGATGGTCACGCTGGACCAGGCGGTGCGGGAGATTCACGAGCCGGGGGACCGCGGGCCGGAGCGGGCCATCCAGCGCTTGAAGTACAACGAGGCGCTGTCGATCGGACTGGTTATGGCGCTGCGCCAACGCGACGTCAAGGGGCGCACGGCCACAGCTATGCCCGCCATCATCGATGGCTACCGCGACGAGCTGCTCACCGATCTGCCCTTTGCGCTTACCGACGGCCAGCGCCGCGTCATTGGCGAGATCGACACCGACCTCTCCGGCATCGTGCCCATGATGCGCCTTCTGCAGGGCGAGGTCGGTTCCGGCAAGACGCTGGTGGCTACCTGCGCCATGCTGCAGGCGGTCGACGCCGGCAAGCAGGCCGCGTTGCTGGCGCCGACGGAGGTGCTGGCGGCGCAGCATGGGGCGTCGATAAGCGCCAGCGTCCCCGAAGGGGTGACCGTGACCGTCCTGACCGGTTCGATGAAGACCGCGGAGAAGCGCCAGGCGTTGCTGCAGATCGTCTCCGGCGAGGCCGACATTGTCATCGGCACCCACGCACTCATCCAGGACACCGTCGAATTTTTCGACCTCGGCCTGGTTGTCGTGGACGAGCAGCACCGTTTCGGAGTGGAGCAGCGCGATAGTTTGCGCACCAAGACCCGGGAGGGAACCAGCCCGCACCTGCTCGTCATGACCGCCACCCCGATCCCGCGCACCATCGCCATGACGGTGTTCGGAGACCTCGCGGTCTCCACGCTTAAGGAGCTGCCGGGCGGGCGCAAGCCGATCCTCTCCGCCGTGGTACCGGAGTGGAAGCCGGAGTGGGTCAGCCGCGCCATCGAACGCATCCGGGAGGAAGTGGACAAGGGCCACCAAGCTTACGTGGTCTGCCCCCGCATCGAGGGCGACGGCGGGGTGGAACAGCTCTCCGTGCAGCTGCGCAATCTGCCCTTCCGGGGGCTGAGCGTGGAGATGCTGCACGGCAAGATGCCGGACAAGGACGAGGTCATGGCCGCCTTCGCCCGGGGCGAGATCGATGTGCTGGTCGCCACCACGGTGGTCGAGGTGGGCGTGGACGTGCCCAACGCCACCGTTATGCTCATCCGCGAGTCGGAGAACTTCGGCGTGTCCCAGCTCCACCAGCTGCGCGGCCGCGTGGGACGAGGCGGCAACGCCTCGGTGTGCCTGTTGCATACCCTGGCTGAGCAGAACACGAAGTCCTACCGGCGCATCGCCGCCATCGCGGACACGCCCTCCGGCTTCGACCTGGCGGAGCTGGACCTGCAGCAGCGCCACGAGGGCGACATCCTAGGCACGCTGCAGTCCGGAACGAAGCGCACGCTCAAGCTGTTGGATCTCAGCCACGACCGCGAGATTGTGGAGCGCACCCATGGCGATGCCGCCGCGCTGGTGGAGCGAAACCCTGCGCTAGCGGAAGAGCTCACGCACAACCTTACCGCCGATGAGCAGGGATTCCTGGAGAAGAATTAGCCGGTCCCTGCGCCCTGCGGGGCGCGGGTAGCTTGCGCAGCAAAGGCTCGGCGCAGGGGGTGTTATAGGGTAGAGGCCATGACCAGAATCATCGCCGGGGACGCGCGCGGACGCACCATCAAGGTGCCAGAGTCCGGGACGCGGCCCACCTCCGATCGCGCCCGCGAGGGCCTGTTCTCCTCCCTCGATGTCCGCTGGGGCTTTAACGACTCCCGGGTGCTTGACCTGTTTGCGGGCTCCGGGGCATTGGGGCTGGAAGCAGCCAGCCGTGGCGCCGAGGAGGTCGTGCTGGTGGAACATAGCCCTGCAGCGGTGAAGGTGATCCGCCACAACATTGGCGTGGTCAAGCACCCAGGCGTAGAGGTCCGGGAGATGAAGGCTTCTTCGTACTTGGCCACCGCGCCGCGCGGCTACTTCGACATGGTGCTCGCGGACCCGCCCTACGCCTTTGAGGACGTGGACGAACTAGTAGCTGCCATCGAGCCAGTGCTGGAGGATGCGGCCATTGTGGTGATCGAACGCCACGTGGACTCGCCCGCCACACAGTGGCCCGAAGGTTTTGAACCCACCGGCCAGAAGCTGAAGAAGCGTACCTTCGGGATCGCCCGCTTCGACATGGCTATCTACCACCGACCGTCCGCTGAGGAGGACTAGCACCATGCCCACCCACGCCGTATGCCCCGGATCCTTTGACCCCATCACGCTGGGCCACGTGGACGTCTTTACCCGTGCCGCTGAGCTTTTTGACAAGGTCACGGTGCTGGTCACCGCCAACCCGGATAAGCCCTCCGGCCTGTTCACGGTGGAGGAGCGAGTAGACCTTATCCGGCAGACTGTGTCCGCGGACATCGAGGTGGATTGGTGGAGTGGCCTGTTGGTGGACTACACCAGCGCCCACAATGCGGACACGATTGTCAAGGGCCTGCGCTCCTCCCTGGACTACGAGTATGAGCTGCCCATGGCGCAGATGAACCGCCGCCTGTCCGGGATCGATACTGTCTTTTTGCTCACGGACGAAAAGTACGGCTACATCTCTTCTTCCTTGTGCAAGCAGGTAGCCAAGTTCGGGGGCGACGTCACGGGCATGTTCCCAGAACCCGTGGCCCAGGCCGTCATGGACCGCTACCGCGACTAGGCAGCGGGAGTGACAACGAGGTGGGCGTACTTCTTATCCCGCTGATCATCCTGGCAACCGTCACCGTCGGTTCGTGCCTGCAGCGCGTCTCCGGAATGGGCCTAGGGCTCATCGGCGGACCTATTTTGACGCTGTTGCTGGGCCCGGTGGAAGGCATCATGGTCATCAACGTGTTGGCCTGTATCAACGCCGCGCTGACCACGTATTCCATGCGGGAGCACGTCAAGTGGTCCCAGTGGCTGCGGATTGGCCCGTTTATGGTTTTAGGCTCCATCCCGGCAGCCCTGCTCATTGCCCGCATTGATACCGCCATGCTGCTGGTCCTCGTGGGCGGTGCGCTGCTCGTGGCTTTGGGGGTGGTGAGCTTCGGACGCCGCTTCGTTCCTGAGCTCCATGGCACTGGGCCGGCCATCTCCGCGGGTATCCTCGGCGGCTTCACCAACACCCTGGCCGGAGTGGCGGGGCCAGTCATCACCGTCTACGCGCAGGCCGCGCGCTGGCCGCAGTCCATGTTGGCCGCCACGCTCCAGCCGTGCTTTTTCATCGGTGGACTCTTCTCCGTGCTGACGAAGTACTTTCTTGGTGCGGGTGGCTTTGCGGGCCTGCACTGGCTGGTGTGGCCCTGCGGCATCCTCGGCATGTTCATCGGCATTCAGGTGGGAACGCGCATTGCCAGCCGGGTGCCCAGGGAGAAAGCGCGAAAGCTCTCGCTGTCCGTGGCCAGCCTCGGCGCCGTCAGCGCCCTCATCCGCGGCCTCACGAGCCTCGCGGCGTAAAAGAAACGACCGTCGCGGGTCCGGCGTGATGGGTAGGGTAGGCCCATGGCGAAATTTAAGATCGAAGACGCACTCACCCTGCGTGCAGGAAAGAACTTCCAGATCGACTCCGTGGATCCCGCATCCACTCCCGGCTTCGACGGGGACAAGGACGAACTAGACGCACGTTTTAGCAAGTACGACGACGAGTTGTACGAGCTGCAGGAGCGGCTCTTTGCCAACGGGCGCAGCTACGGCGAGGACGCGCCTGCCGTGCTCATTGTCCTGCAGGGCATGGACACCTCCGGCAAGGGCGGTGCCATCCGGCACGTACTGAGCACGTTTGACCCGCAGGGCACCACCACTGTGGGGTTTGGAAAGCCCACGGAGGAAGAGCTCGCACACGACTTTTTGTGGCGCATCCGCAAGCACGATCCGCAGCCCGGACAAATCGTGGCCTTCGACCGCTCACACTACGAGGATGTGCTCATCCAGCGGGTGCACGAGTGGGTCGACGAAGAAGAAGTAGATCGCCGCATCGAGGCTATTCGTGACTACGAGCTGGAGCTCACCGCGCGCGGCGTCAAGGTGATCAAGGTCTTCCTGCACCTATCCAAGGAAGCCCAGAAGGAAAACCTGCTCGAGCGCACCGAGCGAGCGGACAAGTACTGGAAGTACGATCCCTCCGATGTGGAGGAGCGTGCGTACTGGGATGACTACATGGCGGCGTATCAGGACGCCATCCAGCGCACGGACGAGAACTACGCGCCGTGGTACGTCATCCCCACGGACAATAAGAAGTACGCCCGCATGGCGCTGAAGTTCCTCATGGTCGACGTATTGCGCCACCTTGACCTGGAGTGGCCCGCCCCCGACTTCGACCCCGAAGCCGAGCGCCAGCGCATCGAAGACGCTGACTAGATGCTGACTAGTCGCTGATGAGGCGCCGACTACACGCCGGCGCCGCGCAGTCTACTCGCCGTCCTTGTCCGCCAGCTCGCGGGCGGTGGCGTTGAAGGTGTCGAGCACCGAGAGCAGCGCGTTCTGGGCCGCGATGATGGCGAGGTTCAGGGCGTGGAAAAGCTGATCGTCGCTCAGACCCGCCGCGGTGACAAAGCAGGCGTCACCACGCAGCTCCACCTCGCCCGCTACCACGCCGACGAGCGCGCGGCCGTCAAAAGCGCCCGTGTTGAACTCGTTGCACAGCACGTGGAAGAGGGACGCGATCTCCGCGTCGAGCTCCGTGGGGAGCACGCATTCTATGCGGACCAGGCCGTCGTCTACGGTGACGACCCAATCCAGATCGTTGAGGCGGGCTACTGCCGCGGACTCGTCCTCCGGATGCGCGGTGGCTGCCATGTCGAGCTCCGCGCCGTTGAGGAGCGTGAGCACGCGGTCACGGGTGACCGCCGGCAACTGGGACCCAGCAATGATGTCGTACGGATCAACACTCATGTTTAGCTCTCTCCTTCAACGTCGCCGTCATCGTTCCATGTCACAGCCTGCGGAAAACGCTGCGCCACCACGTCGAAGACCTCGGCAAAGCTCGCCAGTGAGCTCAGCAGGAACTGACCCAACTGGGCCAGGGAGAGGCCTTCGCCCACCGCCATTGCCCGGTTGGCACACAGCTGAATCTCGCTAGCGGCGGCATCGCGCGAGCCGCCGGCCTCGGCGGAGCTATCGTCCGCCAGGTAGCTCAGTGTCGGGGCCACGCTGGCCCAGTTGATCTCTGCCACGGCGGCGGCGACCTCCTTTTCCGCGGAGGCGGGAAGAGTTCCTTCCCACGTGGCAAAAGCACTGAGCGTTTCGCCTTCCTCATCCACGTCGCAGTGCACGGCGATGTGTGGCACACCGGTCTGCAGCACGCGGTGTGCTCGTGCTGCTTCGCCATCTGTACCTTGTACCGCAACATCCGCGTCGTCGGGCAACGGCGCTTCGATGATGGCGTAGTCAGCGTCAATCAGCTCGCACAGCTGCGCCAGCCGCTCAATAGTGACGGGTTCGATGGCGTGTAGGTCCGCCACTACTGTGCACCCTCGGTGTTAGCGGTGCTCTCGGCGCTATCAGCGCCTGCCTCAGCAGCGGACTCGGAGCCCAGCTTCGCCATCTCTTCGGCGGCGGCGACCATGGCGTTCTGGGCATCAATGACGCCGTCGACCGAGCGCTTCAGGGCATTAGCCAGCTGCTCGTCGTTCATGCCGGCCGCGCACGGAATATCGGCTTCGGTACGCACCAACAGCGTGCCGTCGAAGTCAGCGATGACGGCGCGGGCGCCCATGGACACGGAGTTGATCTGGTTGGCGGCCAGGAAGAGGCCGGCATCGGCCTTGGCGTACTCCACGTCCGTCGGCACGTCACAGCGCACGATGGCCACGGTGTCCAGCACCGCGAACATGCAGGGCAGGCCGTTGAGGTTTGCCGTAGCGGCATCGTCGCGGCCAGCGACGCGCTCCAACTCGATATCGAAGGTCTTCATGCCCGCGATGATGCGGTCCAAGGTCACGTCCGGCAGAGCGTGCGGGTCGGCGTTCTGATCAGCAAATGGATTAGTCATGGTTGTGCTCCTCCCAGGTCACGAGCTGCGGGTACTGCTGTTCAATCCACGCGAAGGACTGCAAGATGGCATCGAGCGTGGACATGACGAAGGCGCCCACCTGGTTGCGGGAGGCGCCGTGGGTGACGTCGAGCTCACGCGCGCCGGAGACCGCCAAGGCGTTGTCCGGGGCCTCGAAGAAACGGAACGTCGGCGTGAAGTGGTCCTGATTCCAGGCGTTGATGTGCATGAGCAGTGCCGGGGCCTCGCTCGAGGGCACGGAGCCGCGCCAGACCGAATCGACGATCAGGCGGTTATCGATCAGCTGAAAGGCAATCGCAGCGTTGGAGAAACCGGTGCGCAGGAGGGTGACGGTCTTGTCGTCCTTGACCTGCTGTTCCTCAATGCGGTACTCCAGCTTCTCCGAGTCGAAGATCTCTGCGATGCGCTCCAGGGTCACCTCTTCAATGGGGGTATCCGGCAGCAGCGTGCGCTCGGTGGGTTGTTCTTCAGTCACTGTTAATTCTCACTCACTTCGTCTAAATACTTCTCTTTCGTGTGTGTACCGTCCCGACAGTACCGGAGCGGCCGGACACGGATCAGAGCGAGGGGAGAGCGCAGAGGGATTCGCCACCTAGTTCGTGGGCTAGCGCCTTGTCTATCTCGGTGTAGCGGAACACGTGGCCTAGGCTTTGCAGCTTCGCAGGCAGCACCTTTTGGTTGGCTAGCGCCAGCTCACGGGCACCTTCCTTGCCCAGCAGCAGTGCTGGGCCGAGGTCGGGCACGGGGACCAGGGCCGGGCGATGCAGCAGCGACCCCAACGCATCGACAAACTCCCGGTTGCGCACCGGAGTGGGGGAGACCGCGTTGATGGGGCCTTCCCACGCCGGATCGAGGGCTGCGCGCACGTACATGTCTGCCAGATCGTCTTGGGTCACCCAGCTGTACCACATGGACCCGGTGCCGAACGGGCCGCCAAGCCCCGTGTTAAACAGCGCGCGCAGCAGTGGAAGTACGCCGGCGTTGCCGGATTGGACGATGCCCGTGCGCAGCGACACCACGCGGGTGCCGGCCGCGCGCGCCGGCTCGCAGGCCTGCTCCCAGGCCTCGACGACGTCTGCGAGGAACCCCTCGCCGCGGTCAGATGCTTCCGTAAGCTCCTCCTCACCGCGGTCCGCACCGTAGAAGCCGATGGCGGAGGCGCAGACCATGGCGCGTACGGAGTCGGTCTCGGCGGCACGCTGAGCCAAAAGCCGGGTAGGACCCACGCGCGAATCCCGGATCGCCTGCTTATGGGAGTCATTAAAACGCCCGAAAATGGGCTCACCAGCGAGGTGAATCAGCACGTCGACGCCCTCTAAGAGGTCCCTGGCCGGCAGGGTGGGGCGCCACAGGCGCTCGCCCGCACCTGGGGTGGCGCGCACCAACGGGATGACCGTGTGACCCAGCGTGCGCAGCTGCGCGGAGACCGCTTGGCCGATAGTGCCGTGGGAGCCGGTCAGCGCAATGGTGAGCGGCCGGGCGTTGAGAGCGCCGAGGCGCTTTGTGAAGCGAAAGTCCTCAATGAGCTGGTGCTGCCGGTAGGCAAACATCCTCTTCACTGCCGCGGTAGGCACACGCGTATCCACGTCGTCGGTGATCAGCGTGCCTTCCGGATGGTCCGCAAAGCGGTGCTCGTGGCGCCACTTAGACAGCGTGCGCAGGGGTGCGTGGACGCACACGTCGGCGAAGGAGCGCTGCGGCTGAAAGTGGGTGAGATCGTGGCGCGCCACCCACTTCAGGCCGCCGGGAAGTCCGAGGATGGAGATTCCGTCAGCCAGCGAATCTGCCTGCGCGATGGGCGTCATGGGGCCAAACGGGGCGTTGAGCCGATTCAGCGCCCCGGGCCGGGTGTGCCACTCCCAGACCTCGTCGCGTGGGGCGGGGACTACGTGTTGAAACGTGAAACTCAAGAAGAACACCTGCCTCGACTAGTTGTGGAAACGGTTCGTGCCGCCATGCGCCGGTGCTTCTCTGTGCCTCTCTGGGGGACGCAGTAGCGCTAGCCGGAGGGGCAGCACAAGTGCTATGGTCGTGGCTGACTTTCAAGCATAGACAGTCACCCACAACCGAAATATTTTTGTCCGAAACCATTGTCAGACATCCTTTAAAGACCGCACCGTGAGGCGGGGAAGGAGGTCACGATGAGTGAAACCGGCACCCACGCGGAGTCTAACGAGCTGCTGAGCTCGGACGACGTCGCGCGTACTGTCGCACGCATCGCGCACCAGATCATTGAAAAAACGGCGCTTGATTCGAGCGAAGCGCCTCGAGTCGTGTTCCTCGGCATTCCGTCTGGTGGCGTGCCCCTGGCGCAGCGCCTCGCGCGCAAGATCGCGGAATTCTCTGGGGTGGAGGTTCCCTGGGGCTCGCTGGACATCACATTGTACCGTGATGATCTCTACGCCCGCCCGCACCGCGCGCTGCAACCCACCACCGTGCCGTCTGGGGGAATCAACGGCGCGACCGTCATCGTGGTCGATGACGTCCTCTATTCCGGCCGTACCATCCGCGCCGCTCTCGACGCGCTGTCCGATATTGGCCGGCCCGATATCATCCAGCTCGCAGTCCTCGTGGACCGCGGCCACCGCCAAGTCCCCATCCGCGCAGACTACGTGGGCAAGAACATTCCCACCGCGCGCGATGAGGACGTCACCGTCTACAACGCCGAGATCGATGGCCGCGACGCCGTGGTGCTCACCCGCTCCACGGCGGCCGAGTCCGCCGGTGCAGGCAAGGAGAATGCATAAATGAAGCACCTCATTGGCATTGCTGATCTGAGCGCGGAGGAGATCCTGGCGCTCATGGATGAGGCGGACCGCTTCCGCGAAGCGCTTGACGGCCGCGAGGTCAAGAAGCTGCCGACCTTGCGCGGGCGCACCGTCTTTACCCTCTTCTACGAAAACTCCACCCGTACGCGCTCTTCCTTCGAGACCGCGGGTAAGTGGATGTCGGCGGACGTGATCAACCTGTCGGCGTCGACAAGCTCGGTGAAGAAGGGCGAGTCCCTCAAGGACACCGGCTTGACCCTCACGGCAGTCGGCGCGGACGCCATCATCATCCGCCACCCGTCCTCCGGTGCCGCGCAGCAGCTGGCCGGCTGGGTGGCACCGAACGGTGACGGGCCGAGCGTCATCAACGCTGGCGATGGTGCACACCAGCACCCGACGCAGGCGCTGCTCGACGCCGTCACGATGCGCCAGCGCCTCGGACTGCCTTCCCAGGCCGCCGGTTCTGCACGCTCTGCCGCCGGCACCGGCTTCGAGGGCCTGCACGTCGCCATCGTGGGTGACTGCCTGCACTCGCGTGTGGTGCGCTCCAACGTGGACCTGCTGACCACCCTGGGCGCCGAGGTCACCTTGGTGGCGCCGCCGACCCTGCTGCCCTTCGGCGTGGAGAACTGGCCGGTGCGCGTCTCCCACGACTTTGACGCGGAGGTGGCCACCGCCGACGTCGTCATGATGCTGCGCGTGCAAGCAGAGCGCATGCACGGCGGTTTCTTCCCCTCACACCGCGAATACGCCTCCCTTTATGGCCTGTCCAAGGACCGCGCGGCGGCGATGCAGAAGGACGCCATCGTTATGCACCCAGGCCCCATGGTCCGCGGCATGGAAATCAACTACGCCGTGGCGGACTACGACAACACGGCCGTCCTGCAGCAGGTCCATAACGGCGTCCACGTGCGCATGGCCACACTGTTCACGCTGCTGACCAACGGCGAGAACGCCAGAATCTAGAAGAGGAGATCACCCCACTATGACTACCTATCCAGACACCGGCGCCCTGCACGCACCGGAGCAGGGCACTCTGCTCATTACCAACGTGCGTCCCTACGGCGAGGGCGAGCCCACCAACGTCCTCATCAAGGACGGCGTCATTGCGTCGATTGGCGCGGGCGCTGAGGCCACCGCGGCGGACCGCACTATCGACGCCGCCGGCCACGTCCTCCTGCCGGGCCTGGTGGATATGCACGTGCACCTGCGCGAGCCGGGCCGCGAGGATACCGAGACGATCGAGACCGGTTCCCGCGCCGCGGCCAAGGGCGGGTTCACTGCAGTGTTCACCATGGCGAACACCACGCCGGTCACCGACCAGCCGATCATCGCTGAGTCCGAGTGGGCGAAGGCCCAGAAGCTCGGCCTGTGCGACGTCCACCCGGTGGGCTCCATCACCAAGGGCCTGGAGGGCAAGACGCTGACGGAGTTCGGCATGATGGCGCGCTCGGACGCGAAGGTGCGCATGTTCTCCGATGACGGCAAGTGCGTCCAGGACCCGCAGCTCATGCGCCGCGCCCTGGAATACGCCAAGGGCCTCGATGTCCTGCTGGCGCAGCACGCCGAGGACCACCGCATGACCGAGGGTGCCTGCGCCAACGAGGGCGAGGTAGCGGCCCGCCTGGGCCTGCGTGGCTGGCCGCGCGTGGCGGAGGAGTCCATCGTCGCCCGCGACGCCCTCCTGGCGCGCGACTACGGCAACCGCATGCACATCTGCCACGCCTCCACCAAGGGCACGGTAGAGCTGCTGAAGTGGGCCAAGGAACAGGACATTCCGCTTACCGCGGAGGTCACCCCGCATCACCTGCTCATGACCGATGACAAGCTGGTGTCCTACGACGGCGTCTTCCGCGTCAATCCGCCGCTGCGCGAGGAGTCCGATACCGCGGCGCTGCGCCAGGCGCTTCTCGACGGTCTCATTGACGTCGTCGCCACCGACCACGCACCGCACGGCAGCGAAGACAAGTGCGTGGAATTCGAGAACGCTAAGCCCGGCATGCTGGGCCTGGAGTCCTCCTTGGCAGTCGTGGCGAAGCTCTTCGTCGCCACCGGCCTGGCGGACTGGCGCTTTGTCGCCCGCGTGATGTCGGAGCGCCCCGCGGAAATCACCCGCCTGCCGGGCCACGGCCGCCCCATCGCGGAGGGCGAGCCGGCGAACCTGACTATCGTGGACCCGGAGCACCCCTGGGTGTCCGATTCGACGGACCTGGCCTCCAAGTCCGCCAACAACCCTTACGAGGGCGAAGAGTTCGGAGCGCGCGTCACCCACACGATCCTGCGCGGCCGCGTGACCTTCGACCTAGCAGCCGACTCGGCAGCCTCGCAGTAGCTCCCTGAACAACGTTATCCCACGCCAGCGACCATTTTGTAGCCACATTCTTTTCAACGAAAGGCCTCACACTGTGACCTCACACACTCCACAGACGTCCACCCCCTCCGCGCAGAGCGTCCCCGCCATCCTGGTGCTGGCAGACGGCCGCACCTTCCGCGGACAGGGCTTCGGTGCTACCGGCACCACGCTGGGTGAAGCCGTCTTTACCACCGGCATGACCGGCTACCAGGAGACGATGACGGACCCGTCCTACCACAAGCAGATTGTCGTTACCGCCGCACCGCAGATCGGCAATACCGGCTGGAATGACGAGGACAACGAGTCCCACGGCAATCAGATCTGGGTAGCCGGCCTGGTCATCCGTGACCTGTCGCGCCGCGTGTCCAACTGGCGCGCCGCCCGTTCCCTGCCGGAGGAGATGGAAAAGCAGGGCATCATCGGCATCAGCGGCATCGACACCCGCACCCTGGTGCGCCACCTGCGCAACCATGGCTCCATCAAGGCTGGTCTGTTCTCTGGCGCGGACGCCGAGGAAGACGTCGAGAAGCTGCTTGAGAAGGTCAACGCGCAGGAGTCCATGGCGGGCCTGGACCTCTCCGAGGAAGTATCCACCACTCAGGCCTACACCGTTCCGGCGGAAGGGGAGAAGCGCTACACCGTCGTGGCCTACGACATGGGTGTCAAGACCGCCACCCCGGGTAACTTCTCCAAGCGCGGCATCGAGACCGTCGTGGTGCCGGCCAACACCCCGTTCGAGGAGATCAAGCAGTACAACCCGGACGGCGTGTTCGTCTCCAACGGTCCGGGCGACCCGGCAACGGCGGACACCATGGTCCAGGTCGTGCGCGACATCCTGGCAGCGAAGTACCCGTTCTTCGGCATCTGCTTTGGCAACCAGATTCTCGGCCGCGCCTTGGGCATGGACACCTACAAGCTGAAGTTTGGCCACCGTGGCATCAACGTGCCCGTGCGCAACCAGCTCACTGGCAAGATCGACATCACCTCGCAGAACCACGGCTTCGCCCTGGCCAGCCCGTCCGGTAAGAAGAACCCGGCCGGGGAAGAATTCGACACCGACTTCGGCCCGGCCGTGGTGTCGCACACCTGCCTCAACGACAACACCATCGAGGGCGTGGCCCTCAAGGACGGCATGGCCTACTCCGTGCAGTACCACCCGGAGTCTGCCGCCGGCCCGCACGACGCCAACCCGCTCTTTGACCAGTTCATCGAGCTCATGGCTGAGAAGTCTCCGAACAAGTAGAACGCAACCAGGAAAAGGAAGAAGAAACTTATGCCAAAGCGCAACGACATCAATCACGTCCTGGTTATCGGCTCCGGCCCGATCGTTATCGGCCAGGCCTGTGAGTTCGACTACTCCGGTACCCAGGCGTGCCGCGTGCTCAAGGAGGAGGGCCTGCGCGTCACGCTGGTCAACTCCAACCCGGCCACTATCATGACTGACCCGGAGTTCGCGGACCACACCTACGTGGAGCCCATCGAGCCGGGGTTCATTGAGAAGATCTTCCGCAAGGAGCAGGAAGAGGGACACCCCATCGACGCCGTGCTGGCAACGCTAGGCGGCCAGACCGCGCTGAACGCCGCGGTGCAGCTGGACCGCCTGGGGATCCTGAAGAAGTACGATATCGAGCTCATCGGTGCCGACATCGACGCCATCGAGCGCGGCGAGGACCGCCAGAAGTTCAAGGACATCGTGGCCTCCATCGGCGGCGAGTCCGCTCGCTCCCGCGTGTGCCACACCATGGACGAGGTCCACGAGGCCGTAGCTGAGCTCGGCCTGCCCGTTGTGGTCCGCCCGTCGTTCACCATGGGCGGCCTTGGCTCCGGCCTGGCTTTTAACGAGGAGGACCTCGATCGCATTGCCGGCGGCGGCCTGGCCGCCTCCCCGGAGGCCAACGTGCTCATCGAGGAGTCCATCCTGGGCTGGAAAGAGTTCGAGCTCGAGCTCATGCGTGACGGCGACGACAACGTCGTGGTCATCGCCTCCATCGAGAATGTCGACGCGCTCGGCGTCCACACCGGTGACTCCGTCACCGTGGCCCCGGCACTGACCCTGACGGACCGCGAGTACCAGAAGATGCGCGACCAGGGCATCGCCATCATCCGCGAGGTCGGTGTGGATACCGGCGGCTGCAACATCCAGTTCGCCGTCAACCCGGAGGACGGCCGCATCATCACCATCGAGATGAACCCGCGTGTGTCCCGCTCTTCCGCGCTGGCGTCCAAAGCCACCGGCTTCCCGATTGCGAAGCTGGCTGCCAAGCTGGCCATCGGCTACACCCTGGATGAGGTCCGCAACGACATCACCGGTGTGACCCCGGCCGCCTTCGAGCCGACGCTGGACTACGTCATTGTCAAGGCCCCGCGCTTTGCCTTTGAGAAGTTCCCGGGTGCCGATGACACCCTGACCACCACCATGAAGTCCGTGGGCGAGGCCATGGGTATCGGCCGCAACTACATCTCCGGCCTCAACAAGGTCATGCGCTCCCTGGAGACCAAGCCCGCCGGGTTCTGGACGCAGCCGGACGAGTTCTTCGCCGGCGAGCGCGCCACCGATCTGGATGCCGTGCTCAAGGACCTGGAGCGCCCGACCGAGGGCCGCATGTACGACATCGAGCTGGCTCTGCGCCTGGGCGCGACCGTGGAGCAGCTGCACGAGCACTCCAAGCTGGATCCGTGGTTCCTGGCTGAGCTCGAGGCCCTCGTAGAGTTCCGCGCAGAGCTTGTCGCGGCACCGGTGCTGGATGCTGAGCTGCTGCGCCGTGCCAAGGTCTTCGGCCTGTCCGACGCCCAGATTGCCGCCTTGCGCCCGGAGTTCGCCGGCGAGGATGGCGTGCGCTCCCTGCGCTGGTCCCTGGGCATCCGTCCGGTGTACAAGACCGTGGATACCTGCGCCGGCGAGTTCGAGGCCCAGACCCCGTACCACTACAGCGCCTACGAACTGGACCCAGATGCGGAGTCCGAAGTCGGCCCGATGGCCGAGGGCAAGAAGGGCAAGGTCATCATCCTCGGCTCCGGCCCGAACCGCATTGGTCAGGGCATCGAGTTTGACTACTCCTGCGTCCACGCCGCCCTGGAGCTCTCCCGCGAGGGCTACGAGACCGTCATGGTCAACTGCAACCCGGAGACCGTGTCCACGGACTACGACACCGCGGACCGTCTCTACTTCGAGCCGCTGACCTTCGAGGACGTCATGGAGGTCTACCACGCGGAGGCGCAGTCCGGCGAGGTCGCCGGTGTGATCGTCCAGCTCGGCGGCCAGACCCCGCTGGGCTTGGCGGAGCGGCTTACCGCCGCGGGTGTCCCGGTCGTGGGTACCTCGGCTGCCGCCATCGACTTGGCCGAGGACCGCGGCGAGTTCGGTAAGGTCCTGGCTAACGCGGAGCTGCCGGCGCCGGACTTCGGCACCGCTACCTCCTTCGACGAAGCCCGTGAGGTCGCCGCCGGCATTGGCTACCCGGTGCTGGTCCGCCCGTCCTACGTGCTGGGCGGCCGCGGCATGGAGATCGTCTACGACGAGGCCTCCCTGCGCGACTACATCGAGCGCGCCACCGAGATCACCTCGGACCACCCGGTGCTGGTGGACCGCTTCCTCGACAACGCCATCGAGATCGACGTCGACGCGCTGTGCGATGGTGAAGAGGTCTACCTCGGTGGCGTGATGGAGCACATCGAGGAAGCCGGTATCCACTCCGGCGACTCCTCCTGTGCGCTGCCGCCGATGACGCTCGGCCCGGAGGACATTGAGAAGGTGCGGGAGTCGACGCGTCGCCTAGCGCACGGCATTGGCGTCAAGGGCCTGATGAACGTTCAGTACGCGCTCAAGGACGACACCCTCTACGTCATCGAGGCCAACCCGCGCGCGTCCCGTACGGTGCCGTTCGTGTCCAAGGCCACCGGCGTGCCGATGGCCAAGGCCGCTGCGCGTGTCATGCTCGGCGCCTCCATCGCACAGCTAAAGGATGAGGGCATTATCCCGTCCACCTACGACGGCGGCTCCCTGCCCATTGAGCACCCGATTGCGGTCAAGGAGGCCGTGCTGCCGTTCAACCGCTTCCGCCGTCCGGACGGCCAGCTGCTCGATACGCTGCTGTCTCCGGAGATGAAGTCCACCGGCGAGGTCATGGGCTTGGCAGACAACTTCGGTGCGGCCTACGCCAAGGGCGAGATGGCGGCCTTCGGCGATCTGCCGACGGAGGGCACGGTCTTCGTTTCCGTGGCCAACCGCGATAAGCGCACGCTGATCTTCCCGATTCAGCGCCTTGCCTACATGGGCTACACCATCGTCGCCACGGCGGGTACCGCGCAGATGCTGCGCCGCAACGGTGTAGAGTGCGAGGTGGCCGTCAAGGTTTCCGAGGCTAAGGAGGGCCAGGAGTCCATCGTCGACGCCATCCTGGGCGGCAAGGTGGACCTGATCCTCAACACCCCGGCCGGTTCCGCCGGCGCGCGCCACGACGGCTACGACATTCGTGCCGCCGCCGTGTCCGTGGGTGTGCCGCTGGTAACCACCGTCCAGGGTGTTACCGCTGCGGTGCAGGGCATCGAGGCGCTGCGCATGGGTGACCTCAAGGTACGCGAGCTACAGGAGCTGGATCATGACGCAGTCAACTAACTTCGGCGAGCGCGCCGTCGCCGCCGGGCGCGAGCGCGGGCGGTTGTGCGTGGGCATTGACCCGCACCCGCACCTGCTCGAGGCCTGGGGCCTGACTGTCGACGCTGCTGGCCTGCGCAGCTTCACCATGACCTGCGTGGAGGCTTTTGCCGACACGGCCGCGATGGTGAAGCCGCAGGTGGCCTTCTTCGAGCGCTTCGGCTCGGCGGGCTTCGCCGTGCTAGAGGACGCCCTGGCAGGGCTCCGCGACGCGGGCTGCCTGAGCCTGGCCGATGCCAAGCGCGGCGATATCGGCTCCACCATGGCCGGCTACGCCGATGCCTGGCTGGGGGAGACCTCCCCATTGCGCGCCGACGCCGTGACCGTCTCGCCCTACCTGGGCGTGGGCGCGCTCGGCCCGGTCTTCGATGTGGCGGCCGAGACCGGCCGCGGGGTCTTCGTCCTCGCGGCGACCTCCAACCCAGAGGCCGTGGGGCTGCAGTCCCTGACGGTGGAGGGCCGCAGCGTGGCGCAGCGCGTGGTAGACGAGTGCGGTCAGCGCAACCTGGCCTGCGGCGCGAACGCCGAGGGGGCTGTCGGCCCCGTGGGCGTGGTCGTGGGCGCCACGCTGGATACTCCGCCGGTATTAGACCAATTGCGCGGTCCCGTGCTGCTGCCGGGCGTGGGCGCCCAAGGCGCGACGGCGGCGGATGTTCGCCACCTGACGCAGGCGGCCCCGGAGCGGGGCTTCGCTAACGTGTCCCGAGCCATCCTTTCCCGCGGTCCGCAGGTTTCTGACCTGCGCAAAGCGGTGGAGGAAACGGCGGCAGAGTTCCGGGACTAGAAACGCGGCGCGCCGGATTAACGGGCGCGCCGTTTACCTGGTATTTTGTTTAAGGCATGCGTGTTGACGTGCGGGAACCTTTAACGGGGCAGACCCGGATTGCGTCACCGCGCACAGACCAGTGCTAGGATTGCCAGAAGTCGGTTCGCTGGGACGGCAGAAAGCTGTTCCGCGCTGGGGGAATAGCCCCCGCGCAGGACCGAGGATCTGGTGCCAGCCATCAGACGATATTGTTCAGACTAATGAAATCGGAGGAAACCCGTGGCCCTTCCCAAGTTGACTGATGAGCAGCGCAAGGAAGCTCTCGCAAAGGCCGCTGAGGCCCGCAAGGCTCGTGCTGAGCTCAAGGCTGCGCTGAAGCGCGGCGAGACCAACCTGCAGGACGTTCTGGAGAAGGCTGAGACCGATGAGATCATCGGTAAGACCAAGGTCTCCGCACTCCTCGAGGCCCTGCCGAAGGTGGGCAAGGTCAAGGCCAAGGAAATCATGGAGGACCTGGAGATTGCACAGACCCGCCGTCTGCGCGGTCTGGGTGACCGCCAGCGTCGCGCCCTGCTCGAGCGCTTCGGCTACGGCGAGTAAACAGCGCAATGGCTGACGAAACTGCACGCGGGCGCCTGGTCGTACTGGCCGGGCCGTCCGCGGTGGGCAAGTCCACCGTGGTTTCGCGCCTGCGCGACGATGTCGACAACCTGTACTTCAGCGTCTCTATGACGACGCGTCAACCCCGTCCTGGCGAGCGCGACGGGGTCGATTACTTCTTCGTCACTCCGGAAGCATTCCAGGAGCACATCGACGCCGGGGACATGCTCGAATGGGCAGATATCCACGGCGGCCTGCAGCGTTCGGGAACGCCGGCGCAGCCGGTAGTCCGGGCGATGGAGGAAGGCCGCCCGGTGTTGGTGGAGGTTGATCTGGCGGGCGCTCGCAACGTCAAAGCCGCGATGCCGGAGGCAGAAACCGTGTTTCTTGCCCCACCGTCGTGGGACGTGCTCGTGGAGCGCCTCACCGGGCGCGGCACCGAGCCCCAGGATGTCATCGATCGCAGGCTGCACACCGCGGAGACTGAGCTCGCCGCACAAAAGGAGTTCGACCACGTCGTGGTCAATGAAGATCTCGATGAGGCCGTAGCTGCCATTAGTGCTATCCTGCGTGGATAGACCAAGATTTTGACCATCTACCAACAGTAAAGGTGCATGTGACTAACGTGACCACACCTGCTAATTCTGAGGCCACCAAGCCGGAGCCCGTCTTCGATCCGCCGACCGGTATTACTGATCCGCCGATTGACGAGCTGCTTGGTAAGGTCTCCTCCAAGTACGCACTGGTGATCTTCGCCGCGAAGCGCGCGCGCCAGATCAACAGCTACTACCAGGAACAGGACGAGGGCGTCTTCGAGTTCGTCGGGCCGCTGGTGACCCCGGAGGCCGGCGAGAAGCCGCTGTCCATCGCTCTGCGTGAAATTGACGCCGGCCTGCTGGACCACGAGGAAGGCAACTAAGCCTTGCCTTCGGGGCACAGCGTGCCGCGCACGGAACCCACCCGCACCCCGTTTCGGGGCGTGCCGGTGGGTTCTTTTATGTCTTGGGTAGTATCGGCCGAGTGAAGGAAGCTCAGGATTCTCAAGACAACTCCACCGCGGCAGACTCTACGCCCCAGGCGCGCCGCATCCTCGTCGGCGTGGGCGGCGGCATCGCCGCCTACAAGGCCTGCCACCTCATTCGTGACTTCAAGGAGCACGGCGACGAGGTGCGCGTGGTGCCCACTGCGTCTGCGCTCAACTTCGTGGGCGCGGCTACCTTTGAGGCCCTGTCGGGCCAGCCGGTGTCTACGACCGTCTTCGATGCCGTCGACGAAGTTCAGCACGTTGCTCTGGGGCAGCAGGCGGACGCTATCGTTATCGCACCGGCCACTGCGGATCTCATGGCCAGGCTTGCCGCGGGTCGAGCCGACGACCTTCTTACCGCCTCGGTTTTGGTGGCGACGTGCCCGGTCATCGTGGTGCCAGCCATGCACACGGAAATGTGGCTCAATCCGGCTACCCAGGACAACGTGGCCACCCTGCGCCGCCGCGGCGTCACCGTCATGGAGCCAGCGCACGGGCGCCTCACGGGCAAGGATTCGGGGCCAGGCCGCCTTCCGGAGCCGGGGCAGATTGCGGAATTCGCGCGCACCGTCATCGCTGGACATTCCGTGCCCTTCGACTGGCAAGGAAAGAACGTGGTGGTCTCCGCGGGTGGCACACAGGAGAACCTCGACCCGGTGCGCTACCTGGGCAATCGCTCGTCGGGGCGGCAGGGCTTTGCCTTGGCAGAGATTGCCGCCCAGCGCGGAGCTAACGTGACCATCATTGCCGGAAGCACCGAGGGCCTGCCGTGTCCCTCCGGGGCTAACGTAGTGCGCGTGACCTCCACGCGGGACATGGAGGAGGCGATGAACGCGGCGGCTGCCCGCGCCGACGTGGTCATTATGGCCGCCGCCGTGGCGGACTATCGGCCGGCTTCTGTAGCGGAGTCCAAGATGAAGAAGGGGGAGGCGGACGCAGACTTGGCGCACCTGGAGCTGGTGGAGAACCCGGACATCCTCAAGGGGCTTGTCGCCCGCCGCGACCGCGGTGAGGTAAAGCGCGATGCGGTGATAGTGGGATTTGCCGCCGAGACTGGGGACGCTGAGACCTCCGTGCTCGAGTACGCGCAGCAGAAGTTTGTGAAGAAGGGCTGTGACCTGCTTATGGCCAACGAGGTGGGCGAGGGCAAGGTTTTTGGGCAGCCCACGAGCGCGGGGTGGATTCTGCGCCGCGATGCGGAGCCGTTGGAGGTAGCTCCCGGTTCCAAGCAGGTCGTGGCGGCCCAGATACTTCAAGCGGTGAATGAAATCCTGGCGGGAACCGAGTTGACCTTGCAGTTATAGACCGCTTGGTCTACGATGGGCTTCTGTTACCACGCCGAGTACGTGGGGATGAGCGCCGGTGGGGCGCAGTTTGGTGCAGCTCCACCATTTCGCGCTTCCCACGACGCGCACGACTAGCTTAAGGAAGATTTGTGACTGATACAGCTGCTCAGGCGGTACGCCTTTTCACCAGCGAATCCGTGACCGAAGGTCACCCGGATAAGATTTGTGACGCGATTTCGGACGCCATTCTTGACGCCCTCCTCGAGGCCGACCCCAACGCCCACGTGGCCGTCGAAACCCTCGTGACCACCGGCCAGGTCCACGTGGTGGGTGAGGTCCGTACCTCCGGCTACGTGGAGATTCCACAGCTGGTGCGCAAGACCCTCGTGGACATTGGCTTTACTTCCTCCGATGTCGGCTTTGACGGGAACACCTGTGGCGTCAACGTGGCCATCGGTGAGCAGTCCCAGGAGATCGGCGCTGGCGTAGATGCTTCCACCGAGGTCCGCTCCGGCGAGTATGAAGACGACGATCAGTACGGTGCCGGCGACCAGGGACTCATGTTCGGCTACGCCACGAACGAGACGCCGGAGTTCATGCCGCTGCCGATTTCCACGGCGCACCGCCTGTCCCGCCGCCTGACCCAGGTACGCAAGGAGGGCATCGTGCCTTCGCTGCGCCCGGATGGCAAGACGCAGGTGACCTTTGCTTACGACGAGAACGACGTCCCCACCCGCCTGGAGACCATCGTTATTTCTACCCAGCACGACCCGGACGTCACGCAGGAGTGGCTGGCGGAGCAGCTGCGCGCGCACGTGGTGGAATGGGTGGTCA
Source organism: Corynebacterium tardum (assembly GCF_046717785.1). Classification (NCBI taxonomy): domain Bacteria; kingdom Bacillati; phylum Actinomycetota; class Actinomycetes; order Mycobacteriales; family Corynebacteriaceae; genus Corynebacterium; species Corynebacterium tardum. Next base: position 1,305,086 of record NZ_CP177104.1, read on the forward strand.
ACGACGCCGACCTGGGTAAGTACTACACCGAAGACACTGAGCTTCTCATCAACCCCTCCGGCTCCTTCATCCTGGGTGGCCCGATGGGTGATGCCGGGCTGACCGGCCGCAAGATCATCGTCGATACCTACGGCGGTATGGCCCGCCATGGCGGCGGTGCGTTCTCCGGCAAGGACCCGAGCAAGGTGGATCGCTCCGCCGCGTACGCCATGCGCTGGGTAGCCAAGAACATCGTGGCTGCCGGCTTGGCAGATCGCGCTGAGGTCCAGGTGGCCTACGCCATCGGCCGCGCTAAGCCGGTGGGTCTCTACGTGGAGACCTTTGGCACCGCCAAGGATGGGCTGAGCGACGCCGCCATTCAGGCCGCCGTGGACCAGGTCTTCGATCTGCGCCCGGCCGCCATTATCCGCGAGCTTGACCTGCTGCGCCCGCTGTACCGCAACACCGCGGCCTACGGTCACTTCGGCCGCACCGACGTCGACCTGCCGTGGGAGGACACGTCCCGCGCCGAGGATCTGCGCCGCGCCGCCGGCCTGTAGAATCGGGCGCTATGCCCAAGAAGACACCCGCCGCCCACCAACCGGTCGCGCGGGTGTTGCCCTTACTAGGGGTCTCTCACCTCGATCGCGCCTTCGATTACCTCATCGATGAGGACGATTCGGCCGCCGCGCAGCCGGGCGTGCGCGTGCGTATCCGCTTCAACGGCCGCCTGGTGGACGCCATTCTGCTCTCGCGGGGAAGTGACTCCGACTTCGATGGCTCGCTGCGTTTCATCGACCGCGTGATTTCGCCCTTCGCGGTCTATACCCCAGTCATGTCCTCCCTAGTGGAGTCTCTGGCCGCTCGCTATGGCGGCGTGCGCTCCGACATCATCCGCACTGCCATTCCTGCCCGGCACGCTAAGGCGGAAGAGGCGGACCTTGATACCCCGTGGGAGGAGCTGGGGACTACGGAACACCCTGACCTGTCCGCCTGGACCAGCTACGTGCACGGCCAATCCTTCGTTGACTCGGTACTGGCCGGCCACATCGCCCGCGCGGCGTGGCAGATCCTGCCAGGTGCTCACTGGGCCGACGCCCTGGCTAGCTTGGGGACGAGCGTAGCGCTCAAGGGCGGTGGCGTGCTCATCGTTGTGCCGGACCAGCGGGACCTGGACCAGCTGGAGGCGGCCTTCCGCCGTTACGTCTCTGCCAAGCAAATCACCGTGCTGGCGCACAGCACTGGGCCGCAGGCTCGGTATCGCCGGTACCTGTCTGCGCTTACCGGTCAATCGCGCATTGTCATCGGTACCCGCTCCGCCGCTTTTGCGCCGGTGCAGGACTTGCAGCTGGCGGTCATTCTTGGCGACGGCGACGACAACCTAGTGGATAACTTGAAGCCCTATGTGCACGCCCGGGAAGTGCTAAGCACCCGCTCGGCACTGGAGGGCTGCAGCCTCATCGTGGCCGGGCACTCCCGGACCGCCGAGGCCCAGCTGCTGGTGGACTCCGGCTGGGCCCACGATTTGGTTCCTACGCCGGAGGCCATCGCGGCGAGCAAGCCGGACATCGTTCCCGTAGGCCCCTTTGGCGTAAACCTCACTAGGCAGATGCAGGGCGGAACCACCTCAGTGGCCGCCGCCGCCTTCCATGCCACGCGCGCCGCCTTGGGCCGCGGCGAGCCTGTCTTGGTTCAGGTACCGCGCAAGGGATATGCCCCGATTCTGGCATGCGGACAGTGCTCAGCCCCGGCGCGCTGCCGTCACTGCAATGGACCGCTGGGGCTGCCCGCGGCGGCGGAAAGCGGGGCGCCTGCGGCCTCGCTGCCGACGTGCCGGTGGTGCGGCCGCGTGGACGCGCACTACCGCTGCCCGGACTGCGGCTCGCCGCGCCTGCGCGCCATTGTGCTGGGCTCGGAGCGCACAGCGGAGGAATTAGGCCGCGCGTTCCCACAGACGCGGGTCATCCAATCAGGCGGCTCCAAGGTGGTGGATGAAATAGCGCTGGGACCCGCCCTGGTTATTGCGACTCCCGGCGCGGAACCCCGGGTAGAGGGAGGCGGACACTACGGTGCGGCCCTGCTCGTGGAGACGGGCGCCTTGTTGGGCCGGAGGATCTGCGCGCTACCGAGGACGCGTTGGCCAAGTGGGCGGCCGCGGCGACTCTCGTGTGCCCGGCCGCTGACGGCGGGGTAGTGATCATCGCTGCGGACGAGGAGCTGCCGGTGGTCAACTACCTGGCGAACTGGGACATGGTGGGCGCTGCTTCCGCGGAGCTGACAGCGCGGCGAGAGGTGCGCTTTCCACCGGCGGTGCACATGGCAGCCATCGACGGAGTCGACGCGTCCCTGGACTCCTTCCTGGAGCTGGCGGAGCTGCCCGAGCATGCGGAGCTTCTCGGTCCGGTGCCGCTGCCGCCCGGGGTGAGTCTTCCCGGGGACTACGACCGTGAGCGCGGCGGTGAGCCGCAACGGCTCCTGATCCGCACGCCCCTGGGGCCGCGCGCGGAGTTGGGCAGTGCTCTACGGACTGCTAACGCCCTGCGCAGCGCCCGCAAGGACGTGCTTCCGCTGCGCATTGCCGTGGATCCGATCAACATCGGATAGGTGGAGCGCCCGCAGCCAGCTACCCCGGCTCAGCACGGGTGGTCAGTGGTGAACTATTCTCGGATTCATCAACGGCGTGGGGTCGGTGCGAGCCAAAGGGCTTTCCCGGCCCCTAGACAAAGGAAGTGGAGAATTCCCCTATGACAGTTCGCGAGGTTCGCTTGTACGGCGACCCCGTCCTGAACACCCGTGCCGACGAGGTAACCGAATTCGGGCCAGCACTCGAGCGCCTAGCCCAGGACATGCTGGAGACCATGGAGCATGCAGGTGGCGTTGGCCTGGCTGCCAACCAGATTGGTCTCACGCAGCGCATCTTTGTCTTCGATTGCTCGCACTATCAGCATGGGCTGCGCGGGGCCATTGTGAACCCGGTGTGGGAGGCAATCGGGGAGGAGACCGAGCTCGGCACCGAGGGCTGCCTGTCCATCCCGGACATTTCGCTGCCCACCGAACGCTTTTCCACCGTGCGGGTGCGCGGCATGGACGTCTATGGTCGGCCCGTCGCCCTGGTGGCCTCCGGGCTGATGTCGCGTTGCGTTCAGCACGAAACGGATCACCTGGATGGAATCCTCTTCCTGCAGCGCCTTAGCCCCGAGCGCCGCAAAGAGGCGATGAAAGACATCCGCCAGTCCAGTTGGTTCGCCGCCCAGAAGGCTTAGACTGCCAGGACTGCCAGTGCTCACCGCCAGCTAAGCAGAACCCCACCACTTACCCACAGCGCGAGAAGAAAGGGAACTTCACACCGTGCGCATCATCTTTGCCGGAACTCCTGAGCCCGCCGTCGTGGCGTTGGAGAAGCTTATCGCTTCCCGCCACGAGGTTGTCGCCGTCATTACCCGCCCCGATGCCCGCAAGGGCCGCGGCCGGACGCTTCACCCCAGCCCCGTGAAGGCGCTGGCACTGGAGCACGGTATCGAGGTACTCACCCCCACAACGCTTAAGCCGGGGACGGAAGACGGCGAGGCCTTGCGCGCCCGCCTGGCGGAGTTGGCGCCCGAGGCAATCCCGGTCGTGGCCTACGGCAACCTCATTACTGAGGATCTACTGGACACTCCGGCGCACGGATGGGTTAACCTGCATTTCTCCTTGCTCCCCGCCTGGCGCGGCGCCGCGCCGGTGCAGGCTTCCATTGCTGCGGGCGATGAGCTCACTGGTGCCACCACCTTCCGCATTGACAAGGGCCTCGACACCGGCGACATTCTGGCGACGATGGAGGAGGCAATCCAGCCCACGGATACTGCTGATGATCTGCTCACCCGGCTGGCGTATGCGGGCGGAGAACTACTGGTGGAGACCATGGATGGCCTCGAAGAGGGCAGCATCACGCCGCAGCCGCAGGAGGGCGAGGCAACGTACGCACACAAGATTGCCACCGCGGACGCGCGCATTGACTGGACGCGTCCGGCCGCGGAGGTAGACCGCCACATTCGCGCCCACACCCCGGGCCCAGGCGCGTGGACGATGCTGGGGGAGTCGCGCCTCAAGGTGGGGCCTGTGAGCCTGCTCGACGATGAAGCGGAGACCCTGCGCCCTGGCGCTGTCCGTGTTAGCAAGAAGGACGTTGTCGTGGGCACCGGCAGCGGCGCGGTCCGGCTGAACAGAATCCAGCCGCCCGGAAAGAAGATGATGAATGCGGCCGACTGGGGCCGCGGACTCAGTGCCGGAACTAACGACGATGAGGTGGTGTTCTCGTGAGCGGAGGGTTTAGATCTCGCAGCAAGTCCGGCGACCAGCCGAACAATGAGCAGCGCGGAGGCCAACAGCGCCGTGGACAGCAACGCGGTGGACAACAGCGTGGCGGCAACCAGCGACGCGGTGGGTCCCCGCGCGGTTCGAGCCAGCGCGGACGCGGTCGTGGCACCGACCACCAGCGCAGGTCCGGGTCCTTCCCGGCCGCGGCGCGAAGCGCTGGCGTCGACCTTGCCCGCGCGGTGGTCTTTGACGTACTGCGTCGCGTGGACGCGGACGACGCCTTTGCCAACCTCACGCTGCCTAAGGCCTTGAGCGAGAACAAGGTGAGCGGGCGGGACGCCGCGTTTGCCACCGAGCTGACCTACGGCACCTTGCGCACCGAGGGTGTGCTTGACGCGATCATCGCTGAGTGCGCCTCGCGCGGCTTGGACGCCATGGCGCCGGAGGTACTCACGGCCCTGCGCCTGGGCACCTATCAGGTCCTCTACACCCGCGTTGAAGCGCACGCGGCGGTGGATACCACTGTTCGCTTGGTTGAAGCCTCTGGCCACGACAAGGCCAAGGGCTTTGCCAATGGCATCATGCGCACCATCACGCGTACCCCGGCCCACGAGTGGCTGGAGCGCCTCAGCCCGCAGGGCGACTTGGCCGCGCTGGCCTTCCGGCACGCGCACCCGGAGTGGATTGCGCGCTCCTTCGAGCAAGCGCTGGGAACGGACGCCGCTACCGAACTTGAGGCGGCCCTGGACGCCGACTCGCAGCGTCCCATCGTGCACCTCGTGGCGCGCCCGGGCGAGATTTCCGCCGAGGAGCTGGCGCTGATCACCGGCTGCGAGGAGGGGCGCTATTCGCCCTACGCGGTCTATCTGGAACACGGGGATCCCGGTTCCTTGGAGCCTGTGCGCCAGGGGTTGGCCGCCGTGCAGGACGAAGGCAGCCAGCTCATTGCCCGCGCGGTGACGGAGGCTCCAGTCGAAGGCGACGACTCCGGGCGCTGGCTCGACCTCTGCGCCGGTCCGGGCGGCAAGGCCGCTCTCATGGGGGCTATTGCGCGCATTGAGGATGCTCACGTCGATGCCGTGGAGGTCTCGCAGCACCGCGCCCGCCTCATTGAGAAAACGGTCCGGGATCTCCCCGTCACGGTGCACACTGCCGACGGTCGCCGGCCCGGCCTCGAGCCGGGTCTTGATCGCGTGCTTGTCGACGCCCCCTGTTCCGGCCTCGGCGCCCTACGCCGGCGTCCGGAGGCCCGGTGGCGCAAGTCGGAGGGTGACATCACCGACCTCACTGCCTTGCAGGCAGAGCTGTTGGACTCCGCTTTGAACCTGGTGCGGCCCGGCGGAGTGGTGGTCTACTCCACCTGCTCGCCGGATCTGCGGGAGACCCGTGGCATCGTGGAGGCGGCCCTGTCCGCACACGGCGACGGCGCCGAGTTCCAGATTGAGGAGCTTAACGCGCGCGACTTCTTGCCGGATATGGGCAACGTCGGCCACGAGCTCAGCGCCCAGCTGTGGCCGCACCGCCACGGCACGGACGCGATGTTCTTTGCAGTGCTGCGCCGAAGCGTTAAGGGTGACTAGGATCGTAGGCATGTCTGCCACGTCTGCACCGATCATTTCCCCGTCCATTTTGGCCGCCGACTTCACCCAGCTGGGTGAAGAGGTGCGCGCTGTCGCCAACGCGGACTGGATCCACGTCGACATCATGGATGGTCACTTCGTGCCCAACCTGTCCTTCGGTCCGGACATCACCGCGGCAGTCGATGGCCTCACCGCGCAGCCGCTCGACGTGCACCTGATGATCCAGGAACCGGAGAAGTGGGTAGAGACCTATGCCAAGGCCGGTGCGGACTGCATCATTTTTCACGTCGAAGCCGTTGAGAGCCAAGAGGCCGCCGTGGCGCTGGCGCGCACCATCCGAGACCTGGGCGTGCGGGCGGGATTCTCCATCAAGCCCGGCACCCCCATCGAGCCGTGGCTGGATGTGCTCGAGCACTTCGACGAGGTCCTCGTGATGTCCGTCGAGCCCGGATTCGGCGGGCAGAGCTTCATGCCGGCCCAGCTGGACAAGGTCCGCGCTCTGCGTGCAGCCATTGACCAGCGCGGTCTGGATATGACTATCGAGATCGACGGCGGAATTTCCCGCGACACTATCCGCCAGGCGGCGGAGGCCGGGTGCGACGCCTTTGTGGCGGGCTCTGCCATCTACAAGCAGGACGATAAGGCCGCGGCGGTGGAGGAACTGCGCCAGGAAGCCACCCTCTAGTGGGTACGGCAGCACCCGCGCCCGCGGGGTCCCTTCGCGCGGCCTTGGAGCGCGCCATGGAGGCCGGCCGCAGCGTCGCCGGCACCACGAGCCCGAACCCGCCGGTGGGGGCAGTGATCCTAGAGCCCGCTGGCATTGTGGCAGGGGTCGGCGCTACGCAGCCGCCCGGCGGGCCGCACGCGGAAGTGATGGCGCTGCAAGCAGCCGGCAGCCGGGCCCGGGGTGGTACGGCGGTGGTCACCTTGGAGCCGTGCAACCATACCGGGCGCACGGGGCCGTGTGCGCAGGCGCTCATCGCCGCGGGCGTCGCGGCGGTGTACTACCTCCACCCGGACCCGACGCCGCAGGCGGGCGGCGGCTCCGCCACCTTGGCTCAGGCCGGGGTCACGGTGGGCCAGCTTGAGGCTCCAGCGAACACCGCCGATTGTCTGGTCCCGTGGCTGACCGCGGTGGAGCTCGGACGCCCCCACGTCACCCTCAAATTTGCCCAGAGCATTGATGGTTTTACCACCGCGGTCGACGGCACCAGCCAGTGGATAACCGGACCGCAGGCGCGCGAGCACGTGCACGAGGATCGGGCGCGGCGCGACGCCATCCTCATCGGTACCGGCACCGCTCTAGCGGATAACCCCTCGCTCACCGCGCGCTATCCGGACGCCACGCTGCGGGCGCACCAACCCCGCCGCGTGGTCATCGGCAGCCGCGATGTGTCCGCCATGCCCAACCTCGCGCGCCTTGGTTTTGAGCAGTACGCCACGCCCGCTGAGGCCCTGCACGAGTTGTATGCCAGCGGTGCTCGTGACGTGCTCGTTGAGGGTGGTGCGGGCCTGGCCGGCAGCATGCTTGAGCAGGGCGACGTGGACTGGATTCAGGCCTACGTCGGCAACGTACTCGTCGGCGACGGCCGGGGCGTTCTCGATCGTTCGCTCGCAGCCACGTTAGCGCCGACCCTGGCCCAGGCGCCGCGGTGGCGGCGGCGCACCGTGGTGGGCCTCGGCGACGACGTGCTGGTGGAGTACCAGCGGTGCCGAGGCAACTAGAGGCCGAAAAAAGGGGCCAGAATAGTGGCCAAGTGAGAGCGCTGTATTTACGTGCAGGATTGATGAGAAAGGACGCAATGTTTACCGGACTTGTAGAAGAAGTAGGCCGCGTGGAAGAGCTCCAGCCGCAGGGCGACGCGGTGCGGCTGAGCATCGCAGCCACGACGGTGCTGGGGGACGCGCAGCTGGGTGACTCGATTGCTGTCAACGGCGTGTGCCTGACCGTGGCGGAGTTGGGGGAGAACGCCTTTACTGCCGACGTCATGCAGGAATCCCTCAACCGCAGCGCGCTGGGCCAGCTGCAGGTGGGCGACGTTGTCAACCTGGAGCGCGCGCTGCTGCCCACCACCCGACTGGGCGGGCACATTGTCCAGGGCCACGTCGACGCGACGGCCACGCTTCTGACGCGTACCCCATCGGAGCACTGGGACGTGCTGCGCTTTAGCCTGCCACAGCAGCTGGGCCGCTACGTCGTGGAGAAGGGCTCCATCACGGTGCAGGGCACGTCCTTGACCGTCGCCGCGCTGGGGGAGGACTACTTCGAGGTGTCGCTCATCCCGACGACGCTGCGGGATACCGTATTTGGTTCCTTGGAGCCCGGGGCAGTGGTAAACCTCGAGGTAGACGTGGTGGCCAAGTACGTCGAGAAGATGCTTCACCCCGACGTCACCGCGGAGCCGCAGGAGGGATAGAGTAAGTCCCTATGAGCGCCGCACATTCAACTGTTGCTTTAGATAGCGTCGAGCAGGCTATTGCTGATATCGCTGTCGGCAAAGCAGTCGTGGTCGTCGATAACGAGGACCGCGAAAACGAGGGAGACCTCATCTTTGCCGCCGAGTTGGCGACCCCGGAACTCGTGGCGTTTATGGTCCGCTACAGCTCGGGCTACATCTGCGCGCCACTCCTGCCGGAGGATTGCACGCGCCTGAACCTGCCGCCGATGATGGCGGTGAACCAGGACGTCCGCCACACCGCCTACACGGTCACCGTGGATCTGGCGAACGGCTCCACCGGCATTTCGGCGACCTCGCGGTGCGCTACCATCCGCGCGCTGGCGAACGCGTCGTCGAGCCCGGCTGACTTCACCCGCCCCGGCCACGTGGTCCCGCTCGCGGCGCGCCCCAACGGCGTGCTGGAGCGCGACGGCCACACGGAGGCGGCCATTGACCTTGCCCGCCTAGCCGGGCTGCGCCCGGCAGGCGTGCTCTGTGAGATCGTCTCCGAAGAGGACCCCACGGACATGGCGCGATCGCCGGAGCTGCGCCGCTTTGCCGATACCCACGGGTTGAGCATGATCTCCATCGAGCAGCTCATTGAATGGCGCCGCCACCACGAGCAACAGGTTTCCCGCCAGGTGGAAACCCGCCTGCCCACCGAGTACGGCGAGTTTCGCGCGGTGGGGTACCGGGGAGACGTCGACAAGCACGAGCATGTCGCCCTCGTCGTGGGTGACGTGGAGAGCTACGCCGGGGCCGAGGATGTCCTCGTGCGCGTGCACTCCGAATGCCTCACCGGTGACGTCTTTGGCTCACAGCGCTGCGATTGCGGCCCCCAGCTGCAGGAATCTCTGCTCGCTGTCCAAGAGGCCGGCCGCGGCATTGTCATCTACCTGCGCGGTCAGGAGGGCCGGGGCATTGGGCTGGTGAACAAGCTCAAGGCATACAGCCTCCAAGATGGCGGGCTCGATACCGTCGATGCCAACGTGGAACAGGGGCTCCCGGAAGACGCGCGCGAATACTCGGCGGCCGGGCAGATCCTGCGTGACCTGGGGGTGAAGTCCGTGAACCTGCTGACCAACAACCCGCACAAGGGTTCCGGCCTGCAGGGATTCGGCATCGATGCCACCGCCCGCACCCCGTTGGCCACGCCGGCTACCGCGGAAAACATTAACTACCTGCGGGCCAAGCGCGACCGCATGGGCCACGATTTGCCCCAAGTGGCACACTGGGACGAAGAACACTCCTAGATAACGCCGAGAAGGAGCACGCAATGAGCAAAGAAGGACTTCCCGCACTGGATGGAGTCGACGGCAGCGGCATCCGCGTCGCCGTGGTCACCGCGACGTGGAACGCAGAGATCTGCGATCAGCTGCATAGTCGCGCCCTGGCCACCGCCCGGGAGGCGGGCGCGGAGGTGACCCCGCTGCGCGTCGTCGGTGCGCTGGAGCTGCCCGTCGTGGTGCAGGCGGCCGCCCGAACGCATGACGCCGTGGTGGCACTCGGCTGCGTGGTGCGAGGTGGTACACCGCACTTCGACTACGTGTGTGACTCGGTTACGCAGGGGCTTACCCGCATCGCCCTCGACGAGTCCACTCCAGTGGCCAACGGCGTGCTTACCGTCAATGACTATGAGCAGGCGGTGGACCGCGCCGGCTTCCCGCAATCCGAGGAGGATAAGGGCGCTGAGGCCATGGTCGCCGCTTTAGAAACCGTGCACACGTTGCGTACACTAGACGGATCGCGCGCAGAGTAGCCGCACGGAAGTGAATCGAGGAGACGCAGGGGAGATGCAGGACGAGATGACGGACCCACACAAGCCCTCCACCCGGAAGGTGAGCGACGAGCAGATGCTGGCCTACACCAGCGCCGACCCGTTTGCCATGACGAGCTCCAAGCCGTGGGAGTTCGAGGCCACCTCTCCCTTCTTGCGCAAGGTGGCCATCATCTGGATTGTTGTGGTCATGGCCGCGCACCTGTTCATGGGCTTTACCGTAGGCCTGTCCTTTACCGGCGCCACGGTGACTACCATCGACAAGTTCGCCTTCCCCGGCGTGGGCGTCATCATCTCCATCTTGTCCTGGTTCGCCCTGACCCGGCCCCGCGTGCGCGCTAATAGCGACGGGGTAGAGGTGCGCAACATCGTCGGCACGCGTTTCTACCCGTGGCAAGTCATTTATGGCCTGTCGTTCCCGGAGGGCTCGCGTATGGCGCGCATCGAGCTCCCAGACTTCGAATACGTCCCGGTCTGGGCGCTCCAGTCCGGCGACAAGGGTGAGGTCATCTCGAAGGTTCGCGCCTTCCGCGAGCTCGAGGCACGCTACATGCCGCAGGACGACTAGTGGCGGATCCCACCACCTACCGCCCGGCACCGGGAAGCATTCCTACCGACCCGGGCGTGTACAAGTTCCGCGACGAGAACCGCCGGGTGATCTACGTGGGCAAGGCGAAGAACCTGCGTGCCCGCCTGTCCAACTATTTTCAGGACATCACCCAGCTCCACCCGCGCACCCGGCAGATGGTGCTCACCGCCGCGTCGGTGGAGTGGACCGTCGTGGCCAGCGAGGTCGAGGCCCTCCAGTTGGAATACACCTGGATCAAGCGCTTCGACCCGCGGTTCAACGTCATGTACCGCGACGACAAGACTTACCCCATGCTCGCGGTATCCGTGGGGGAGGCAATTCCCCGCGCATTCTTCTACCGCGGGCCGCGGCGCAAGGGGGTGCGCTACTTTGGTCCCTATTCGCATGCGTGGGCCGTGCGCGAGTCCCTCGATCTGCTTACCCGCGTCTTCCCCATGCGCACCTGCGCCAAAGGCGTGTACAACCGCCACGAGCGGTTGGGCCGGCCCTGCTTGCTGGGATACATCGGAAAGTGCGACGCGCCCTGCATCGGCCGGGTCAGCGCCGAGGAGCACCGCGAGACGGTGAACCAGCTGCTGAGCTTCATGAACGGCAATACCGGCCCGGTGCGCAAGCGCCTGACCCAGCGAATGGAGGAGGCCGCAGAGAACCTCGAGTTCGAGCTGGCCGCTCGCCTGCGCGACGATCTGGGCGCGATTGACAAGCTCATGGAGCAGCAGGCGGTGGTGCTCTCAGACGGCACCGACGCCGACCTCATTGCGTTCAGCTCCGATGAGCTGGAGGCCGCCGTGCAAATCTTTCACGTGCGCTCCGGGCGCATCCGCGGACAGCGCGGCTGGGTGGTGGAACGCTCCGGCGACCAAGCCACCACGGAGCCGATTGAGGAGGGCCAGCCGGACCCGGGGCTGCCGGCGCTTATCCAGAACTTCCTCATCCAGTTCTATTCCGATGCCGTCGAGCGGCAGCGCCAGGAGGCTGCTGAGGACGCCAAGCTCGAGCGCCGGGGAGTGGACCAGGAGTCTCACGCGGAGTCCCACCGGGGTAATGCCATCCCGCGCGAGATCTTGGTGCAAGCGCAGCCGGAAGAAACAGATCAGGTGAAGGTGGTGCTGGAGGAGCTGCGCGGGGCACAGGTGGACCTGCGCGTGCCGCAGCGCGGCGACAAGCGGGCGCTGATGGAAACCGTCGAGCGCAACGCCAAGGAGCAGCTGCGCCAGCACAAGCTCAAGCGCGTGGGAGATCTCACAGCGCGCTCCGCGGCGCTGCAGGAGCTGCAGGAAGCCCTGGGCATGGACTCCGCACCGCTGCGCATCGAATGTACGGATATCTCCCACATCCAGGGCACGGACGTGGTGGCCTCCCTCGTCGTTTTTGAGGACGGGCTGCCGCGCAAGTCCGACTACCGGCGCTACCGCATTAAGGAGGCGGCTGGCGACGGCCACTCGAACGACGTCGGCTCCATCGCCGAGGTGACCCGCCGCCGCTTCAAGCATCACCACGAGGACAAGCGCGCGGTGCCGGACGAGGAGCTGGAAAACACCACCTTCGCCGAGGAAATGGTCCGCGAGGAAGCCGCCAGCCAGACGAAGCAGAGCTCCTATCCACCGCAGCTGTTCATCGTGGACGGCGGTGCCCCGCAGGTGGCCGCGGCCCAACAGGTCTTCGACGAGCTGGGCATCGTGGACGTCACGCTGATTGGTCTGGCTAAGCGCCTAGAAGAGGTGTGGGTGCCGGGCGACGACGAACCGGTGATCCTCCCGCGCAACTCCCAGGCCCTGTTCCTGCTTCAGCATTTGCGCGACGAGGCGCACCGCGTGGCGATTACCTACCACCGTCAGCAGCGCTCCAAGCGCATGCGCAGCTCGGTGCTGGATTCCGTACCCGGGCTCGGCCCACAGCGGCGCACAGACCTGGTCAAGCACTTCGGCTCGGTGAAGAAGCTGAAGGCCGCCTCCGTGGAGGAGATCGCCGCGGTGAAGGGCTTTGGGCCGAAGCTCGCACAGACCGTGTACGAGCACCTGCAGGGCTCCTAACGCCCCGGAAACTGCCGAACATCAGAGGGCGGTTGCGGCAAATTCTCACCCGCATTTCAGGATCGGTGGTAAGAATGGAGCCCATGACGTTTGAAGATTCGCCGTTTGATTCGCCGCCCATTCTGGTGACCGGCATGTCAGGCGGCGGCCTGACCTCGGCCGCCAAGGTACTGGAGGACAAGGGCTACTACGTGGCCCACAACATTCCGCCCAAGGCCATCGTGGACCTGCTCAAGCTGTGTGCGCGTGAGGATTCACCAGTGGCCAAGATCGCTGCTGTCACGGACGTGCGATCACGCATGTTCCCCGGCTCGCTCGCGGAGACCCTGGATGAGCTGGAGCAGCTCAACATGAAGCCCACCCTGCTCTTCTTGGACGCGCGCGATGACGTCCTGATTCGCCGCTTCGATTCGGTGCGGCGCACCCACCCGCTGCAGGAGGGGGAGACCCTTAAGGCGGGCATTCAGCGCGAGCGCGCGGCGGTGCAGGCCATCCGGGACCGGGCAGACATCATCATTGATACGACCAATTTGTCCGTCCACGATCTGCGTCGGGCCATGGAGGCCGCCTTCGGTGAGATCGGTCACGAGCGCCAGCACGTCACGCTAGAATCCTTCGGCTTCAAGCACGGTTCCCCGCGAGATGCCGACTTAGTAGTGGACGTGCGCTTCCTGCCGAACCCGTACTGGATCCCGGAGCTGCGGGGCTACCGCGGCACGGATGAGCCCGTGGCGGACTACGTGCTGTCCCAGGATGCGGCCCAGGCCTTCATTGAGCACTTCCTGGAGATGTTTGACTCCATGCTCACCGGCTACCGCCACGAAGGGAAGAACTTCATCACCGTCGGCGTGGGGTGCACAGGCGGGCATCACCGCTCGGTGGCTGTGGCCGAGGAATTGGCGCGGCGCCTGCGTCAGCGTGGCGACCTAGACGTGAGCACCTTGCACAGGGACTTCTCCCGCGACTAGATTCCTGTCTATACTTTTCTTCTCACAGTTTCTCAAAAGTTCGTAGTATCCGGAAAGCCAGCACTCAGTGACCACACCTCCTGCACATATGGCCAGCCTTGGCGGCGGCCACGGCCTGTACCAAACTCTTCTCGCCGCGCGGCAGACGGACGCGGAAGCCATTTCCGCGATCGTCACCGTCGCCGATGATGGCGGCTCCTCCGGGCGGCTGCGCCGCGAGCTGGAGATCATCCCGCCGGGAGACCTGCGCATGGCGCTGGCGGCGCTGTCCAGCGATTCCGATAACGGCCAGCTGTGGGCGCAGACCCTGCAGCACCGCTTCAAAGGCAATGGCGCGATGGCTGGGCATGCAGTGGGCAACTTGCTGATTGCTGGCCTGAGCGACGTGCTGGGGGACTTCCAGGACGCGCTGGACGCCGTGGCGGAACTCACGGAGTCCGCCGGCCGGGTGGTGCCGTCAGTGAGTCACCCCCTCGATATTGAGGCGGAGGTGGCCGGGCTTGACGACGATCCACGGATCATGCGCTCGGTCCGCGGCCAGGTCGCCGTGGCGTCGACAGTGGGGCAGGTGCGCCGCGTGCGCATCCTTCCGGAGAAGCCGGACGCGAACCCGGTGGCGCTGGCCGCGCTGCGCGACGCCGACATGATCACCCTCGGCCCCGGCTCCTGGTTTAGCTCGGTGCTCCCACACGTGTTGGTGCCGCAAGTCGTGGAGGCCATCACCTCGTCGGATGCCCTGCGCATCGTCGTGCTTAACCTGTCCGCGGAACCGGGGGAGACGCACGGCTTTTCCGCCGAGCGCCACCTCCATGTGCTGGCCCAACACGCGCCGAGCCTGCGCGTGGACAAGGTGATCGTGGACGGCTCGGCGCTGCCCAATTCCTCGGAGCGGGCATTCGTGCAGCGCGCCGCCAGCGTGCTCGGAGCTACAGCGGTGTTCCGGGATGTGTGCCAAGTCGATGATGATGGCCGCCCGCTGAACAAGCACTGCCCAGATAAGCTTGCCCAGGTATTCAACGAGCTATACGCGGAATACCGCGCGGAAAAAGCCTGACAGAAGGGGCAACCGCGCATCACGCGGCGGCGGTGTCCCGCGAGTAGCGCACCCCGCGTGCAAGCGGGGCCACAGTGAGCACGATAAACTGTGGGACATTGTGCCGCCCCTGGCGAGCTGCTGTCACCCTTAAAGCGGCCGCGCGGGGCGGTAAGTGAGCACCGGCGCCGGTATCCCAGCGCCTATTTTTGACTGTACGTCCTAAGGAAAGGGGAGGCACGAGGTGTCTGCGTCATTGACCGATCAGGTCAAGGAGGAACTTTCGGCGGTATCCGTCCCACGCCAGTCCGCGCGGGCGGCGGAGGCCGCAGCCATCCTCCGCTTTGCCGGCGAGCTGCAGCTCCACGGTGAGCAGGTCAGCTACGACGTCGAGTTGGCCTCTAAGCGGGTGGCAGACCGATTGGTAGCTACCCTGGATGACCTGTACGGCATCGCCGCCACGACGCACTTGGCAGGCCCCGCTGCCTCGGCGAAGAAGAACCGCATACAGGTGCGCATCACTGACGGCGCGAAGGAGCTCACGCGGCGTCTGGGCCTGGTCACCCGCTCCGGCCACCCCGTGGTGGGGCTGCCGCCCCAGGTGATTTCCGGTTCCGTCGCGGACAACGAAGCCGCGTGGCGCGGGGCCTTTCTGGCGCAGGGCTCGTTGACTGAACCGGGCCGTTCCTCTGCCTTGGAGGTCACCTGCCCCTGTCAGGAGGCCGCCCTAGCCTTGGTTGGGTGCGCGCGCCGCTTGGGCGTGTCCGCCAAGACGAAGGAAACCCGCGGCGCCGACCGCGTTGTGGTGCGCGATGGCGAGGCTATCGGGGCACTTTTGACCCGCATGGGCGCCCAAGAAACCCGCTTGACGTGGGAGAAGAAGCGCATTGCAAGGGAAGCGCACGATACGTCCCGGCGCCTAGACAACTTTGATGACGCCAACCTGCGCCGCTCCGCACGTGCTGCGGTGACCGCCGCCGCCCGCGTTGAGCGCGCGATGGTCATTCTGGGTGATGAGGTTCCGGAGCACCTGGCAGATGCAGGACGCCTGCGCGTGCAGCACCGCGAGGCCTCCCTGGAAGAGCTGGGGCGACTGGCGGACCCGCCGATGACCAAGGATGCCGTGGCGGGCCGCATCCGCCGCCTACTCTCGATGGCGGATAAGCGGGCCAAGGAACTGGGAGTCCCGGATACCACGGAGGCTGTTACCGAGGAGCTTTTCGACGAATCTTAAGGGCCCGGCGGGCATCACCTAGTGCCCGATACCCCTGATAACTGCCCCGAAGACCTCGAAAGAAATTCACGAGGAACTCACGCGGATCTATGCCACCCTGAATTTATGTCCGGGTGGCTTCATTCGTTTTTGCTCGCGTGACATATCCCACCCCAGGCAACATGATCCCACATGAACGGGCATAACTGCAGGTATGTGTGAGGAAACTCCCCTGAAAGCCATAAGGTGCTCATCTAGTGTACGCCTCTTTTGCTTTGTCTGCGAGTGCCAAACAATCGGGCGCAAACGGAGACTGCGAGAGTGAGAATTGGTGGGTAGTATCGGCCGTGTTGGGAAAACCACCGAGTCCGCCACAGGACCGGCAGGGCTTAAGAGGCTAGATTTACTAGCTCCAACGCACTGCTGAGAGGCAACGTCTCGGAAGTCCCCACATTGAACTTCACTCGATTATTTGAGGAGACATTACAGTGACCATTCGCGTAGGCATCAACGGCTTTGGCCGCATCGGCCGTAACTTCTTCCGTGCAGTTGCACAGGGCAACAACGACCTCGAGGTTGTTGCTGTCAACGACCTGACCGACAACGGCACGCTCGCCAACCTGCTTAAGTATGACTCCGTGCTGGGCCGCTTCGACGGCACCATCGAGCACGATGAGGAGTCCATCACCGTCAACGGTCACCGCATCGCTGTCTCCGCAGAGCGTGACCCGAAGAACCTGAAGTGGTCCGAGCATAACGTTGACCTGGTCATCGAGTCCACCGGCTTCTTCACCGACGGTGAGGCTGCTAAGGCTCACATCGAGGCTGGCGCCAAGAAGGTCATCATCTCCGCACCGGGCAAGAACGTCGACGGCACCTTCGTCTACGGTGTCAACTCCGACCAGTACGATCCGGAGAAGCACAACGTCATCTCCGCTGCTTCCTGCACCACCAACTGCCTGGCTCCGATGGCCAAGGTCCTCAACGACAAGTTCGGCATTGAGAAGGGCCTCATGACCACCGTTCACTCCTACACCGGTGACCAGCGCCTGCAGGACGCTCCGCACCGCGACCTGCGCCGCGCCCGCGCCGCAGCCGTGAACATGGTTCCGACCTCCACCGGTGCTGCTAAGGCTGTCGCCCTGGTTCTGCCGGAGCTCGAGGGCAAGCTGGACGGCTACGCAATGCGCGTTCCGACCATCACCGGTTCCGCCACCGACCTGACCTTCGAGGCTTCCCGCGAGGTTACCGTCGAGGAGATCAACGCTGCCATCAAGGAAGCGGCTACCGGCGAGTTCGGCGAGACCCTGGGCTACACCGAGGACCCGATCGTCTCCACCGACATCATCACCGACCCGCACGGCTGCATCTTCGATGCCGGCATGACCAAGGTCTCCAACGGCAACCTGGTCAAGGTTCTCGGCTGGTACGACAACGAGTGGGGCTACACCAACCAGCTCGTCCGCACCACCGCTCTGGTTGCTTCCAAGCTCTAAAGCTGTAGGCACTCTGTGATACACCGGCCCATGCGCCACGCCCTCAACCTTCGTGGCGTGCGCTGGGCCGGTTGTCGTCTATCTGCGCTCGTGCGCGCGGAAAAATACGTACGATTTTAGTTAGTCAATCACTTCCCTTAAGGAGAATCACTATGGCTTTCAAGACTCTGGACGACCTGCTCGCTGAGGGCGTTACCGGCCGTCACGTCCTTGTCCGTTCCGACTTAAACGTCCCGCTGGACGATGAGGGCAACATCACCGACTCCGGTCGTATCACCGCCTCGCTGCCGACCATCAAGGCGCTGATCGAGGGTGGCGCAAAGGTCATCCTGTCCGCACACCTGGGCCGCCCGAAGGGCGAAGTCAACCCGAAGTACTCCCTGGCTCCGGTCGCTGAGGCGCTTTCCGAGGCCTTGGGGCAGTTCGTCGCCCTGGCCGGCGATGTGTCCGGTGAGGACGCACACGAGCGCGCTAACGGCCTGAACGACGGCGACGTCCTCCTGCTGGAGAATGTCCGCTTCGACGCTCGTGAGACCTCCAAGGACGAGGCCGAGCGCGGAGCCTTCGCCGACGAGCTCGTCGGCCTGGCTGCCGACAACGGCGCTTTCGTCTCTGACGGCTTCGGCGTGGTCCACCGCGCACAGGCTTCCGTGTACGACGTTGCCAAGCGCCTGCCCGCCTACGCCGGCAAGCTCGTCCAGAAGGAAGTTGAGACCCTGGCTGCCGTGGCTGAGAAGCCGGAGCACCCGTACGTCGTCGTCCTCGGCGGCGCCAAGGTA
The DNA here is from genome assembly GCF_046717785.1 of Corynebacterium tardum. Classification (NCBI taxonomy): domain Bacteria; kingdom Bacillati; phylum Actinomycetota; class Actinomycetes; order Mycobacteriales; family Corynebacteriaceae; genus Corynebacterium; species Corynebacterium tardum. The sequence continues at coordinate 1,323,267 of NZ_CP177104.1, forward strand.
TCTGACAAGCTCGGCGTCATCGAGGCGCTGGCTGGCAAGGCTGACAAGGTCATCATCGGTGGCGGCATGTGCTACACCCTGCTGGCAGCCAAGGGCTACAACGTTCAGAAGTCCCTGCTCCAGGAGGACCAGATCGACAACTGCAAGGACCTGCTTGAGCGCTTCGGCGACAAGATCGTCCTGCCGGTTGACCTCGTTGCTGCCACTGACTTCGATGCTAACGCCGAGAACAAGGTTGTCCCGCTCGACGGCATCCCGGAGGGCTGGCAGTCCCTCGACGTCGGACCGGAGTCCGTGAAGAAGTTCGACGAGGTCATCGCTACCTCCAAGACCGTCTTCTGGAACGGCCCGATGGGCGTGTTCGAGATGGAGGCCTTCTCCAAGGGCACCGTCGGCGTGGCACAGGCCATCATCGACGCCACCGCTAAGAACGGTTCCTTCACCGTCGTCGGCGGCGGCGACTCCGCTGCTTCCGTCCGCCTGCTCGGCCTGGATGAGAACGGCTTCAGCCACATCTCCACCGGTGGCGGCGCTTCCCTCGAGTTCCTTGAGGGCAAGGAGCTGCCGGGCGTGAAGGTCCTCGAGGCCTAAGCCGCCCCCACACCGGTCCTCCCTTTAGACACCTCTAGAAAGGCATATCATGGCACGTACCCCGCTTATTGCTGGTAACTGGAAGATGAACCTCGACCACAAGGAAGCAATCAGCTCCCTGCAGAAGTTCGACTTCTCCCTGCCCAAGGAGTACTACGAGAAGGTCGACGTGGCCTTCATGGTTCCGTTCACGGATATCCGCACCGTCCAGACCTTGGTCGAGGGCGACAAGCTGCAGTTCACCTACGGCTCCCAGGACATCTCCAAGCACGAGTCCGGTGCCTACACCGGCGAAGTTTCCGGCTCCATGCTGGAAGCACTGGGCTGCTCCTGGGCAGTGGTGGGCCACTCCGAGCGCCGTCAGTACCACGGCGAGACCGACAAGCTCGTAGCCGAGAAGGCAGCCGCCGCGCTGTCCCACGGCATCAGCCCGATCGTCTGCGTCGGCGAGCCGCTCGACGTGCGCGAGAAGGGCACCCACGTTGACTACGTGGTCACCCAGACCCGCAACTCCCTCGAGGGCCTGGACGCTGAGCAGCTGTCCAAGACCGTTATCGCCTACGAGCCGGTCTGGGCAATCGGTACGGGCAAGGTCGCTTCCGCTGATGACGCTCAGGAAGTCTGCGCCGCAATCCGCGAGCTCGTTCGTGAGCTCGCCGGCGACGACGTTGCAGAGGGCATCCGCATTCTGTACGGCGGCTCCGTCAAGGTTGACTCCGTGGCTGAGATCGTGGGCAAGCCGGACGTCGACGGTGGCCTCGTTGGCGGCGCCTCCCTTAAGGGCGACGACTTTGCCAAGCTGGCTGCTAACGCCGCAACCGTCGCTCAGTAGCTAGCGCGCTGAGGGCGAAACTCAAATGAGTTTCCCTCACGCACCACAGCGGGTCGGAATGGTTTCCGTCCCGCTTTATGGTGTATTATCGAACAATGTCTTGCGCCGGCCGGGTATTCTCGGCCGCGGGCGCACAATCCCGGTCACAACGTGTAAACAAGGAACCTATTCATGATCTTGGCACTGGAAATCATCTTGGTGATTGCCGCAATCCTTATGACCATCTTCGTGCTTCTGCACAAGGGCAAGGGCGGCGGTCTGTCCAGCCTCTTCGGTGGCGGCGTGCAGTCCAATCTTTCTGGTTCCACTGTCGTGGAAAAGAACTTGGACCGCTACACCGTTGTTATGGTGATCATCTGGCTGGCGTGCATCATCGCGCTGAACCTGCTGCAGGCATTTAGCGGCTAAGCCGCTAAGCCAGAGCGCACAGCGCTCTGTGCAGACGGTAGCGCAAAGCCCCGCCCTGACGCTTCCTGGAAATCCAGGAGGCCAGAGGCGGGGCCTTCGCTATGCGTGGAGGAAACTCGGCCGAGGGGGGAGTAGCTTAGAGCTCCTCGGCGGCGTCGTCGGTGAGGAAGAGGACGGTCTCCTCGGTGCCGTGAGCTCCTGCGGCAGGCCAGTCCTCGGCAGCAGCGCCGGCCACCAGCTGGGCTGCGGCCTCTGCCTTCTGCTCGCCTGAGACCAAGAGCCACACGCGCTGGGAGCGATTGACGGCCGGGTAGGTCAGCGTCACGCGCTCTGCCGGCGGCTTGGGGGAGTCATGGACGGGGACCGCGAAATCTTCCGTCTCGTACACCGCTTCAGAGTGCGGGAAGATGGAGTTGATGTGGCCTTCCGGGCCCATGCCCAGCAAGTGGAGATCGAAGCCCTCGGGTGCGAACTCGCGAATCTCGCCCTCGTAGGCCTGAGCGGCGTGCTCCATGGAGATGGCGCCCAGATCGAAGCCGTGAATGTTGTCTTCCGGAACGCCCACCGGGCCAAGAAGAGCCTCGCGGGCTTGTCCCTCATTGGAGTCAGGATCCGTGGACGGCACGTTGCGCTCATCGCCGAAGAACACGTGCACTCGCGTCCAGTCCACGGCGAGCGCTGGGAAGTCAGGTCCCTGATCCTTGGCCGCGCGGTCCAGGCGCGCGAGTTCGCGGAGCAGTCCGATACCTGCACCGCCTCCCGTGAGGACGACGCGCGCCACGCCGTCGTTGTGGAGGCCCCCACCCGGGGCCTGGGCCGCCGCAATGACATCAATAAATGCCTTCGCGGCGCTGGATATGAGCTCGTCTACATCGCTGACGCGGTGAAGAGTAACCATTGTGCAGGAAAATCCTTCGTAACGACTGTGTATCTATTGCTTCTCACTGTAGTCCACGCGCCCCAAAGCGCGAAGAGCGTGGGCGTATGTCCGGTCCAGGTCGAGGTGACGCAGTTCCTCCGAGAGCACCTCGGCCTCTGCGCGCTCGGTGAGACTCACCAGGGACTCCGGCGACCCGGGAACGGTGACCTTCACCGTGCTGTCATCCACTACCGTCACCGAGACGTCTGCGGTGGGGCGATGGAAGATAAGTGACGTGATGGGGAATGCGCCCTCCGACACCTCGGCGTCGGAGCGGGTGACGGGGACCGAGAGGGAGTCCAGAAGCCAGCCCGCCGCAAAGTCCACGGCCGCGTGGTTGTGCGCGCCGGCGATCTCCACGGAGGTGACGTCCTCGTGCGGGTGCCGGTCCAGCGCGGAGGCGACGATGCCACGCCACAGCGTGATAGCGCCCCAGGACATGTCCGAGTCACCCGGCTGGTAGCCGCTAGACAGAAGGTGCAGGTCGTACTGGTTTACGCCCTCACCGAATGCCACGTTGGTGATGCGGCGCTGCGCCAGGGCACCGATGGGTACCGCGGACGGAACTTCCGGACAGGCGGTGGGCCACCACGCCACGATCGGAGTATCCGGCAGCAGCAGGGGAGTAACCACTGCCTCTGCTTGGTCTGCCAAAGCTCCGTGGAGGTGCATCACCACGATCTCGGAGGCACCGGCCTCGCCGCCGACGCGCAGCTCCGCGTCCAGACGGGTGTCGTCCTCGGCACTGCCAGTTGCAATGACGACGACGCGCGAGGGGTGCTCGTGGGAGGCGTCGCGGACGGAGGCCAGGAGGTTGTCCAGGTCGTCGCCGTCCTCCGTCATGACGATCAAGGTGAGGACGCGCCCAGTGGTGAGGGTGTAGTGCTCCTGCATCTCCACCAGCTTCTGGGAAATCTGACGCGTCGTAGTGTCTGGCAAGGGGATAATCATGCGGCTATTCCTCCTAGAAACCTATGGCCGGCGCCAGGAATGGCCCTGGCGGCGCAGCATCTTATCAGCGGACTCGGGCCCCCACGTGCCCGCGCGGTATTGCTCCGGCTGGCCGGCTTCAGCCCAGTACTCGATGATGGGGTCCAGGATCGACCAGGACAGCTCGACCTCTTCGTTGGTGGGGAAGAGCGAGGACTCATCCAGCAGCGCGTCCAGGATAAGGCGCTCGTAGGCCTCCGGGGATTCCTCCGTGAACGCCTCGGCGTAGGCGAAGTCCATGTTGACGTCCCGCACCTCCATGGTGGACCCGGGGACCTTGGAGCCAAAGCGCATTGTGACGCCCTCGTCCGGCTGGACGCGAATGACCACAGCATTCTGGTCCAGGCCGTCTGCCTGGCCCTTATCGAAGGGCTGGTGCGGAGCCGTCTTGAACACCAGGGCAATCTCCGTCACGCGCCGTCCCAGGCGCTTGCCGGTGCGCAGGTAGAACGGGACGCCGGCCCAGCGGCGGGAATTGACCTCGAGGGTGCACGCCGCGTAGGTCTCCGTGGTGGATTCTGGGTCGAAGCCCTCTTCTTCGCGCAGCCCCTTGACGTATTCGGACCCCTGCCAGCCAGACGAATATTGCCCGCGGGCAGTGGTCTTGTTGAGCGGGTGCACCGCGTTGGTCGCGCGCAGTACCTTGATCTTCTCCGCCTGCAATGCCTCCGGATCGAAGGAGGAGGGCTCTTCCATGGCCACGAGAGCCAACAGCTGCAGGAGGTGGTTTTGGATCACGTCGCGTGCGGCGCCGATGCCGTCGTAGTAGCCGGCACGGCCTCCCAGGCCAATGTCCTCCGCCATGGTGATCTGGACGTGGTCGATGTAGTGCGCGTTCCACATCGGCTCAAAGATCTGGTTAGCAAAGCGCAGCGCCAGGATGTTCTGGACGGTCTCTTTGCCCAAGTAGTGGTCGATGCGGAAGACCGAGGACTCCGGGAAGACGGCGTTGACAATCTCATTGAGCTCGCGGGCCGATTCTTGGTCGTGGCCGAACGGCTTTTCAATGATCACGCGCCGCCATGAGCCATCGGTGCTGTTGGCCATCCCGACGCGCTCCAACTGGTGGCAGATATTGGAGAAGAACTCCGGCGGGACCGAAAGGTAGTAGGCCCAGTTTCCGCCAGTACCGCGGGAGCTGTTGAGCTCGCTGAGGCGGGAAGACAGGCGGTCGAAGCCTTCGTCATCGAAATTGCCGCGCACGAACTCGATGCCCTGCGCCAGGTGCTCCCACACGTGTTCCTTGAACGTGGTGCGAGCTCCAGCCTCAGCGGCTTCGCGTACGTAGGCGCAGAAGGCCTCCTTGTCCCACTCACGGCGGCCGTAACCCACAAGGGTGAAGCCGGCGGGCAGCAGACCGCGGTTGGCAAGGTCATAGATTGCCGGGAGCAGCTTCTTGCGTGCCAAGTCACCGGTGACGCCGAAGATCACCATGCCGGATGGCCCAGCGATGCGGGGTAGGCGCTTGTCTTTCGCGTTGCGCAACGGGTTGACCCACGCGCTGGTTGTGCTCACTAAGTGTCCTTTCGGTCTGTGTGAGTAAAGTCCAACCGCCCAGCATAGTGCCACGCGCCCAACCACCGACAGTTGCCTGGAAAGCGGTGGGGCGCGCGGGGGCAGCGGGAGGCGGAGAAGTGAATATAAACCAGTCTAAGACTAACTTGCTTAGGCCAAGCGGTCAGTCATCGAAGCCAGCAAGTCTTCCCAGGCCGCGACAAACTTGTCCACGCCCTCACGCTCGAGGACGGCGAAGACATCGTCGAAGTCGATTCCGACCTCCGCGAGTTGCGCGAAGACCTGGTCGGCGTTGTCCTTGGTCCCTCGCAGCGCGTCGCCGTGGAGGTTGCCTTGCTCCAGGACTGCATCGATGGTCTTCTCCGGCATGGTGTTCACCGTATCCGGGCCAGCGAGCTCAGACACGTACAGCGTGGCCGGGTAGTTCGGGTTCTTCACGCCAGTCGACGCCCACAGCGGGCGCTGGAGGTTTGCTCCTTCCGGGAGCGCCTCGGCGTCCTGCGCAGAGTCCTGTGTAAAGCTGCGGATGAAGAGGTCATACGCGCGCTGCGCGTTGGCCACGCCGGCCTTGCCGCGCAGCTCCAGTGCCGCGTCGGTGCCGATGAGCTCGAGGCGCTTGTCCACCTCGGTGTCCAAGCGGGAGACGAAGAAGGATGCCACCGAGTGGATGGTGGAGACGTCCTTGCCGGCGGCGGCCGCGCGGCGAATGCCGTCCTTGTAGGCGGCGATGACCTCGGCGTAGCGCTCTACGGAGAAGATCAGGGTGACGTTGACGGAGACGCCTTCTGCTAACGCGTCGGCGATAGCCGGCAGGAGCCGGCGGTGGCCGGAATCTTGATCATCAGGTTGGGGCGGTCCACCGCGGCCCACAGCTCACGCGCCTGCGCCAGGGTGGCCTCGGCGTCGGCGGAGATGCGCGGGTCTACCTCGATGGACACGCGGCCATCGCGGCCCTGCGAAGACTCGTAAATCTCCGTGAATAGGTCGCACGCCGCACGCACGTCGTCGATGGCGAGGGCATAGACGGCGTCGTCAGCCGGGGTGCCCTTGTCGCGCAGGGTGGCAATGTCGGCATCGTAGGCGGTGCCAGTGGACATCGCGGCAGCGAAGATAGCCGGGTTGGTGGTAACGCCGACGATGGACTTGGTGCTGAGAAGCTCGCGCAGGTTGCCGGATTCCAAACGCTCACGGGAGAGATCATCCAACCACGTGGAGGTACCGATCTGTGCGAGCTCGTCAATATGAGTCATGGTGTTTTGCGTTGTCCTTTCCAGGAATGGTGAATCTAGGCGGCGTCGTTCAGCGCGGCGCGGGCGGCGTCAGCGACGGCTTCCGCGGTGAAGCCGAACTCCTCAAAGAGCGTGCCGGCCGGGGCGGAGGCACCGAAGTGCTCGAGGGAGACAGTGCGGCCGAAGGTGCCGGTGTACTTGTGCCACGGCAGGGACACGCCAGCCTCGACCGAGACGCGGGCGCGAATGGAGGAGGGAAGAACGGACTCGCGGTATTCAGCATCCTGCTCATCAAACCACTCCAGGCAGGGAGCGGACACCACGCGGGTCGCGGTGCCCTCGGCCTCCAGCTGCTGTGCGGCCTCCACCGCAAGCTGCACCTCGGAGCCGGTAGCCAGCAGGATCACGTCCGGAGAGTCCTTGGATGCTTCGACAAGGATGTACGCACCGCGGCGCACGCCCTCAGGCGCCTTTTCCTTGGTGCCCTCCAGAACCGGCAGGCCCTGGCGTGACAGGGCCAGGCCCTTCGGGGCGGCCTTGTGCTCCAGCGCTGCGGCCCAGCACTGCGCGGTCTCGTTGGCGTCGGCCGGGCGGATAACGGACAAGTTCGGGATAGCGCGCAGAGCCGCCAGGGTCTCCACCGGCTGGTGCGTCGGGCCGTCTTCGCCCAGACCAATGGAGTCGTGCGTCCATACGTAGTAGGTGTCCGTGGACATCAGAGCGCCCAGGCGGACGGCGGGGTACTGGTACTCGGAGAAGATAAGGAAGGTGCCGCCGTAGACGCGGGTGTTGCCGTGCAGGGCGATACCGTTCATGATGGCTGCCATCGCGTGCTCGCGGATACCGAAGTGGAGGTTGCGCCCGTACGGCTGCGCGGCCCACGCGCCGGTGGTGATGGACTCCGGGCCGAAGGAATCCGCGCCCTTGATCACAGTGTTGTTGGACCCGGCCAGGTCAGCGGAGCCACCCCACATCTCCGGCAGGGCCGCGGCCAGGGCCTGGATGGCGGCCTCGGAGGCCTTACGCGTGGCCAGAGACTCTCCCGGCTCCCAGGTCGGCAGCTCGGCGGCGAAGTTCTCCGGGAGCTCACGCGCCTGGAGGCGGTCGAAGAGCTTCTTCTCCTCCGGATGGGCAGCCGCCCACGCGTCGAACTTCTCCTGCCACTGCGCGTGCTTCTCAGCTCCCCGCTCGGCCAACTTTCGGGTGTGCTCAAGGACATCCGCATCGATGTGGAAGGACTGCTCCGGGTCGAAGCCGAGGATCTCCTTGGTGGCGGCCACCTCGTCCTCACCCAAGGCGGCACCGTGCACGCCGCCGGTGTTCATCTTGTTCGGGGCAGGGTAGCCAATGACCGTCTTCACGCGAATGAAGGATGGGCGAGTGGTCTCCGCGCGAGCTGCAGCCGCGGCTGCTTCGAGCGCTTCGACGTCCTCGCCGGATTCCACCGTCTGCACGTGCCAGCCGTAGGCCTCGTAGCGCTTGACCACGTCCTCATTGAAGGCAATGTTGGTGTCATCTTCGATGGAGATGCGGTTGTCATCCCAGAAGACGATGAGGTTGCCCAGCTGCTGGGTGCCGGCCAGCGAGGACGCCTCCGCGGTAACCCCCTCCTGGAGGTCGCCGTCCGAGGAGATGACGTAGACGAAGTGGTCGAAGGGGGACTCCCCGGCGGGGGCGGAGCCATCGAACAGCCCGCGCTCCTTGCGCGCCGCCATGGCCATGCCGACTGCCGACGCCAAGCCCTGGCCCAGCGGGCCGGTGGTGATCTCCACGCCGTCGGTGTGGTGCACCTCCGGGTGGCCCGGGGTCTTCGAGCCCCAGGTACGCAAGGACTTCAGGTCCTCCATCTCGAGGCCGAAACCGCCGAGGAAGAGCTGAATGTACTGGGTCAGCGAGGAGTGGCCCACCGAGAGAACGAAGCGGTCGCGGCCAGCCCAGTGCACGTCAGCCGGATCGTGGTTGAGCACGCGCTGGTAGAGGGTGTATGCCAGCGGGGCGAGCGACATGGCGGTGCCGGGGTGGCCCGAACCGCACTTCTGGACGGCATCGGCAGCCAGCACGCGCACGGTATCCACGGCGCGAGTGTCGAGGTCACTCCAGTCAGACGGATAGCGGCGCTGGACCATAGCCTGCAGTTCTGGGGACAACTTATCGTGCGACACGGTGGAAACCTCACTTCGCTTCTGGAAACAGATATACCGTCTAACAGTGTAAAGGTTTTTGATCCCCCGGCGGGGAATTATTGAAACCACGTCGTGAGCGGTAGGCTGGCATGGTTGACAGCGCCACGTACGGCGCTATGACGGCGCCCAAGACGATGCCGGGAACTTTTGGCACCCTGGGGCCGACAACTACTTCAGACCTACACACCAGACCCGAGCCGCTTGTCGTAGCGGGATAGACGGAGGATAGTTCCTTGGAGACCATCAAGGCCTACTTTGCGCTCACGAAACCGAGGATCATCGAGCTCCTCCTCGTGGCGGCAATCCCGGCCATGCTCCAAGCGGAGCGCGGTTTCGAAGCCGTCTCCTCTAACTTCTGGCTCATTATCTCCACCATCTTCGGCGGCTGGATGGGCGCCGCGGCAGCGCACACGTTTAACAACGTCGTGGACTATGAAATCGACCAGAAGATGCAGCGCACCCGCGCACGGCCCTTGGTGCGCGCGAAGATTTCGCGCCGCAATGCCGCCATCTTTGCCTGGATCATGCTGGCTCTGTCCGTCTTCTGGCTGGGCGTGCTGGCGCATTCCTGGCTCGCGGCCTTCTTCGTGCTGCTCACGAACTTCTTCTACGTGTTCGTCTACACCAAGTTCCTCAAGATGCGGAACTCGCAGAATATTGTGTGGGGTGGCCTCGCTGGCTGCATGCCCGCCATGGTGGGCTGGGCCGTTATCCGTGACAACGCCCCGGCAGGGGAGCCGGACCGCTGGTGGCAGGCCATCGTGCTCTTCCTCATTATCTTCTTCTGGACACCGCCGCACACGTGGGCGCTGGCCATGAAGTACAAGGAGGACTACCGCAAGGCAGGAGTGCCGATGCTGCCGGTCGTGGCCCCGGAGAAGGAAGTCACCCGCCAGATCGTGTGGTACACCGTCGGCACCGTGATCGTGACCTTCCTGATCATTCCGGCTGCCTCGTGGATCTACCTCGTGGCGGCAGTAGCCTCCGGCGCGGTGTTCTTAGCCATGGCCATCCGCCTGCATCAGGGGGTCAAGCAGGGCGCCAAGGTCAAGCCCATGCGCTTGTTTATCTACTCCAACAACTACCTGTCCGTGCTGTTTATCGGCCTGTCTATCGACGCCGTGCTGGGCTGGGAGCCCATCGGCCGGATGCTGGGCTGGTCAGCGGCGCTGTTCTAGGCCCTGCCCCCCAGGAGGGACCGACAGGAATTAGTCTTCGCGGACGCGGAGCACGATGGACCCCGTGGTCTTTCGCTCCTGTAGGTCGCGGTGGGCCCGTGCGGCGTCGGCAAGCGGGTATTCCGCCGAAACCCGGAAGCTCACGTCCCCCTCCGTGACCGCCTGTACCACCGCCTGCGCGCGCATCTGGAACTCTCCCTCCTGGGCCGTCCATGCGCCCAGCGACGGGCGGGTAAGGAAGATGGAGCCGTGCTTGTTGAGCAGCTGCGGATCCATGGGCTCCACCGGGCCCGACGCCGCGCCAAAGAGCGCCACGGTGCCGCGGGGGCGCACGACCTCGAGGGACTCCTGGAACGTCGCCTTGCCCACGCCGTCATAGACCACGTCGACGCCGCGGCCGCCGTTGTGGCGGCGAACCTGCTCCGCCAAACCGCTGCCATAGCGAAAGACGTGGTCCGCGCCGGCCTCGTACGCCAGGGCCTCCTTCTCATCGGTGGACACCACCGAGTAGATCGTGGCGCCGAGTGCCTTCGCCATCTGGGTCAGCACCAAGCCCACTCCGCCGGCACCGGCGGTGATGAGGCAGGAAGCGCCTTCCCCGAGTTGGTACACGCCCTGGGAGAGGTAGTGGGCAGTCATGCCCTGCAGAAGCATTGAGCCTGCAACAGCAGACGGGATCTCATCCGGGACGGCAACGACGCGCTCGCGGGGGACGCAGACCTGCTCGGCATAGGAGCCAAAGGCGTGGTCCCAAGCCACCATGGTGCCCTCGGCGATTTCCCCCTTGGGATCGTGGACCACCCGGCCGGCGCCCTCAAAGCCGGGGATGAAGGGCACAGAGGCGTTGTAGATACCCTCGCGGTAGTAGGTGTCGATGTAGTTGACCCCGGCCACGGTGACGTTGACCAGCAACTGATCGTCCGTGGGGGCCGGGGCGTCGACGTCGGTGTAGGTGAGGACCTCGGGTCCTCCTGTCTGGGTCACCTGAATAGCATGCATAGCTACAGGTTAACGGACAATCCTGCGGCATCGCAGGAAAGTCGCAGCAAAAAGGCCCACAGTGCTTCTGGGCTTCGTGCACGTGGGCCTGTAGGGCTTTCCGGAGGCTTAGGAGGCGTGGGTTGTGTGGGGTGTAATGCGGCGCTTGCCGTGTGCCCACAGCAACGCGGTGTACGCGGTGACTACGGAGGACATGCCGACGTGGAAGGGCACCGTCCAGCGGGGGATGTGCATGTAGAACTGTGCGACACCGATGGCCCACTGGATGAGAATGCAAGCGATGAGGACCCAGCCGGCCTTTTCGCGGGCGCCGGTGCGTTGGTACGGTGCAGCAAGAAAGCCACCACCAGAGTTAGCGCAAGGTAGACGTACATGCACACGGCGTGGATGACGGCCATCCCGTAGGTGTCGACGCCGAGGCGGCCTTCCATGCCCACGCCAGCATCACCCGAGTGGGTGCCGGAACCGGTAACGAACGTGCCGGTGAGCAGAACAATGCCGAGCGCCACGGCGGCGATGACGGCCGTGGTGCGCACAGCGGCGGGGAAGATGCGAGTCGGTGTGCCGTTGTCCGGCTCATTGATGCGGGAATACAGCATGGCGGCGATCCACACCAGCGCCATGGAGGGCAGGAAGTGCAGAGCGACGGACCACCACGACAGCTGGAGTTTGACGGACAGGGCGCCGATGAGCGCCTGGACAGCAATACCGGCCAGCCCCAGCCAGGCATACACCTTGAGCTCCGTGCGGCGGTGCGCGCGGTGCATGGCCACGATGGTGGCCACGGCGGCAGCACCAACGACGAAGGTAAGCAGGCGGTTGCCAAACTCAATGGCTTGGTGCAGCATCGGCGCGGCGCCGGCGAGCGGCACCAGCGAACCTGGGTGGCAGTTCGGCCACGTGACGCAGCCCAACCCGGACCCCGTCACGCGCACCACCGCTCCGGAGACGGTAATACCCGCCTGGCAGAGCAGAAGGATGAGCGCGATGATGCGCTGCGTCTTCACGGAGGGCCCGGCGGTGGATGCGGTGGGCCGGGCGGGGCTTTGAACTGTCGACGAATTGGCGGTACTCACGGCTTAATAGCCTACCGCTCGGGCGCCACCGGAACTAATACCACGGCGCTTGAGAGCCCGCTGGGGAGAAAAGTCACATTTAGCCCTCGAAACGGAACCAACGCACCGCGGCAAACGACGCCACCGCCGCCCAGCCCGCCAGCACCAGGAGCTGGAATCCCGGGAAGGTACCCGTGAACGCATTGTCTAGCCCACTGGCCAGGGCCACCGTCGGCACCACGGTCAGGAGGCCATCGTTGCCCAGCCCCTGCGAATACATGGCCCAGCCCACGACGCCGAGGAGCAGGAACCAGATGAGGTTGGCCACCGCCAGAACGATTTCTGAGCTCAGCGTGCCGCCCAGCAGTAGGCCCAAGGCCGTAAAGGTGGCTACACCGAGTACTAGCGTCAGCGCGCCGACGGCAATGCCCGCTGGGCCCACGCGCAGGCCCAAGAACGCCGCCACCGCGCCGAGGACCACCACTTGGACGACCACCATGGACAAAACCGCCAGGATCTTGCCCACCACGATGGCCCAGGCCGGCACCCCCGAGGCGCCCGTGCGCTTGAGCGCTCCGTAGCGTCGGTCAAAGGCAAGAGAGATGGCCTGCCCGGTGAAACCGGAAGAGGTTGCCGCCACAGCGAGGACCATGGGGAAGATCTCTTCCACGCCATGCCCCGTGATGTCTTTCATCTGCGCCGCACCGATGAGGATGGCCAAGGGCACGACGACGCTAAGCAGCTGCTGCTCACCGTGGCGCAACATGAGCTTGGACTCGATTGTGCCTTGCGCCCGGGCCATGGCGGCCACGCCCACGCGTTTCGGTTTGGGGCTAAAGGTGCCGGGGGCGAAGGTGCTCATGGGGGGAGTCTCCTTGGGGTTGAGGGTGGGTCGTGGACAGGGTTGAGGGTGGGTCGTGGACAGGGTTGGGGTGGGTCGTGGACAGGGTTGGGGAGGGGCCTAGCTGCGGAGTTCGCGGCCAGTAAGGTCGAGGAAGACATCTTCGAGGTTGCGGTGAGAGGTATCCAGGCTGCGCAACGTCACGTTCTGGGCGGCCAGCGCGCCGGCTAAGGTCGCGATGATGTCCGGGGTCACGGAGGTAACGAGCCGGTAGTGCAGCGGCCGAATGGCTTCGGCGGCGATGCCCGCGTGGTGCAACGCCGCCAGATCTACCTCCGTGGCGGTCTCAAAGCTGACCTGCGGGGTGTCAGCGGAGTCCATGAGCTCCTTGGTGGTGCCGCTGGCGACAATTTCGCCGTGATCGATGATGACCACGCGGTCCGCCAACGCTTCGGCCTCATCCATGAGGTGTGTGGTGAGAACCACGGTCACGCCGTCGGCGCGCAGTGAGCGGATAAGCTCCCAAACGGCCAAGCGCGACTGCGCATCCATGCCGGCGGTGGGCTCGTCCAGAAAGACCAGTTCCGGCCTGCCGATGATGGCCAAGGCGAGGGACAGTCGCTGCTGCTGGCCACCGGAGAGGCGGCGGTAGGTGTTGGTGGCCACGCCGCCCAGTCCCAGGGAGTCCAGCAGCCAGTCGGGATCGAGAGGGTCCTCGTTATAGGAGGCGCTCAGGTGCAGCATCTCTCGGACCTTGATGCCGGAGTAGGAACCGCCGCCCTGCAGCATGATTCCGATCCGCGCGCGCACCGCGTCCGGGGTACGTGCGGGGTCGAGTCCCAAAACGGAAATCCGCCCTGCGCTGGGTTTCTTAAAGCCCTCGCACATCTCGATCGTGGTGGTTTTGCCCGCTCCGTTGGGGCCCAGCAGGCAGAGGATTTCGCCGCGGTTGACTTGGAAGGTCAGGCCATTCACGGCGGCGACCTCACCGTAGCTTTTAACTACATCGTCCAGGGAAAGCGCTGGTTCTTCGCCGTGGTGGGCAGGGATAGCTGGGGAGTTCACGAAGGCCTAGTTTAGGACACGCACACCCGTTCTGCGCAATGCCACCCATCCGACTACGGCCACCACAGCAAAGGTTCCAAGGGCGGCTAGATAGATGGCCAGCACCGTGCCGGGCGGCAATCCGAGGCCGCGCGGAAGCACGATGAAACTCATCACGGAGGAATAGATCACCACCGCCATACGGAAGAAGCGGCGGTTCGCCCACGCCGCCAAGGGCAGGACCGCCCACAGGATGTACCACGGCTGGACCACGGGGAAGAACACCACGAGAACGAACGTAGAAACGCCGAGCCCGCCCACGGGGTGAATGGCCCCGCGCAAGGTGGCAAAAAGCATGCGGCCCATGAACGCTACTGCGATCAAGACACCCACGGCGCGCGTCACGGTAAGGATCGCCTCGGTGTGATCCCCCAGCCCTAGGAGCATGCCAAGGAAGCCAGCGCCGACGCCTATCGACGTCGTGGTGGACAGCCATGAGCGAATAGTTGCCGCGCCGCCTTGCCCGAAGATCCACCCAATATCGATGCCAGTAATCAAGGTGACGAGCACGATGGACACGGCCAGCACTGCGAGCTGGATGAAGCTGGCGGTCAGGACCGCGCGCAGCGCCGACCACACGCGCTTCTGCATGAACCTGCGCGCCAGGGCCATCCCGACGAAGCCGAGCCCGATGAAGCCGGTGACCTTGACCATTCCGGCGCAGGAGATCAGCACGCCCGATGCGGCACAGAGCGCCCAGGGGTGCCAGCGCTGCGCTGGAGAATCGTCGACCGCTCGCAGGCCCAGCTCCACGCCGACCAGCGCCAAGCCGAGCATGACGGCCTCGTTGTGAATACCGCCGACCAAGTGCAGGATGGTCAGGGGGTTGAGGATGCCAAGCCACAGTGCTGCTTCCGGCGTGACTCGGCAGCGCGCGGCGAGTCGGGTGATGGCCCAGCCGGCGGCGACGATTCCGATCAACGACAGCACGCGGTGTAGCAACACCCCCCAGGCAATCGAATTGCCGGTCAGCCAACTCACCGCGGCAGCAAGCCCCAGGGCTACCGGGCCGTACGGCGAAGGCGAGTTTGCCCAGATAAACGGCACTGAGCGTGCGAGGTCGTCCGCGGTGCCGAGCAGTTCCACCGGGCCGGCAGAATAGGGATCGAGGCCTTGGAGCACGATGGAGCCGTTAGCCAGGTAGGAGTAAATATCCTGCGTGAAAAGGGGAGCGGTAGCCAGGAAGGGGAGGACCCACCCGAGCCACGTGCGCCACATCTGGGACTGCGTAACCACGTGTGGCGCGTGGCTGAACCGCTCGGGGGCAACATGACCGTCGGCCGAGCGTCGGCGCAGCGGTGCGCCCACGAGAAACGCCATGGCCACCCACGCCAGGACCATGAATGCTACGCCAATGAAGACGAGGGCGGATGCGGATTGCAGCATTCGGGCCATCAGTGAGCCGAAGGGGAAAGACTCGTACGGGTTTCCCACCACCGGCAGTGCGCCGGCCCCCACCCCGCCGAGGGCGATGAGCAGCGCACCGGTGGTTCCTATCCACCGCAGAGCGAACAAGGTGCGCAACTGCGCGATGGTCCGGCGATGCGCCTCGTGGAGGCCGCCGGAAAGCGCCGCGGGGTCGTCTTCGTGCAGCTGGGCCGAGCGGGAGCCGGGGAAACCCATGCGGGGCAGCTCCTCCCGCACGCCCCACAGGGCGCGTTCGAACCGCCCCGATCGGGTGTAGTGGCGCTGCTTCTCCATGAGTGTCTACCTTAGACGCTCGCGGTCAGTGCGGGCAGTCGGCGCGACATGCAGCGAAAAAGTGGAAATCGGGAATGAATTAAGGAACACTAGTGTTGTCTAAACAGAGACGGCTTTAACGCACACGAGAACGCACTTGAGGAGGTGTACACCGTGGCTAAGGAAAATAAGGAGACCCGCTCTACCGAGGGGGACACCCGCCGTCATGTCATGTTGTTGCTTCTCAAGGATGGCCCGGTCACGGCCTCGTACTTGGGCGAGCGGCTTGGTCTCTCGGCCGCCGGCATCCGCCGGCATTTAGACATCTTGGTTGAAGAAGGACTTACTGAGGTGGTCCACCGCCGCCCGCCGGCCCGCCCGGGCCACGCGGCGGGCCGTGGCCGCCCAGCCAAACACTTTCGCCTCACCGATCAGGGCCGTGCTCAGTTCGGACACGCCTACGACGAGCTTGCGTCGGAAGCGCTGACCGCGCTGCGGGATGCCGGGGGGCCGGAGGCGGTTCGCCGCTTCGCACGGGCTCGCTTCGAGCGCCTCGTGGAGGACGTGAAGCCGCTGGTGACCGAGGATGAATCGGTCCCGGAGGTAGCTCAGCAGCTGGCGGAGATACTGGATGCCCACGGCTACGCTGCCACAGTCACTACCGTGGGCCACGGCGTGCAGATCTGCCAGCATCATTGCCCGGTGGCTCACGTGGCCGCGGAGCACCCGGAGCTGTGCGAGGCGGAACAGGAAGTCTTCTCTGCCTTGTTAGGAACACACGTGCAGCCCTTGGCCTCCATTGCTGATGGCCATGGCATCTGCACCACAAATATCCCCATTACTCCCGTTCCGCCCTCGGCACCGGCTGCGCAGGACGCGCAAGCCGTGCGGGCGGCGGACGGACAATAAACGCTAATCGATGAGAAACGACGAGAAAGGAGCGGGCTTTGACACAGGCACAACCAGCACCAGGGCTTGAGACCAAGATGAGCGATGACGAGATCATCTCCTCCATCGGCGGCTACGACTACGGCTGGCACGATTCCGACGAAGCCGGCCAGGCAGCACACCGCGGATTGAGCGAGGATGTCGTCCGCGACATTTCGGAGAAGAAGAACGAGCCGGAATGGATGCTCGAGTCGCGCCTCAAGGCTTTGCGCGTGTTTAATAAGAAGCCGGTTCCCACCTGGGGCCCGGATCTGTCCGCCATTGACTTCGACAACATTAAGTACTTCGTCCGCTCCACCGAGAAGCAGGCCCAGACCTGGGACGACCTTCCGGCAGATATCAAGGAGACCTACGACAAGCTAGGTATCCCGGACGCAGAGAAGAAGCGCTTGGTCTCCGGCGTGGCCGCTCAGTACGAGTCCGAGGTGGTCTACCACAAGATCCGCGAGGACCTTGAGGCCCAGGGCGTTATCTTCGTCGATACCGATACCGCTGTGCGTGAGTACCCGGAGATCCTGCAGGAGTACTTCGGCACCGTGATCCCGGCCGGCGACAACAAGTTCTCCGCGCTGAACAACGCCTGCTGGTCCGGCGGTTCCTTCGTGTACGTGCCGAAGGGTGTGCACGTGGACATCCCGCTGCAGGCTTACTTCCGCATCAACACCGAGAACATGGGCCAGTTCGAGCGCACCCTCATCGTTGTGGAGGAGGGCGCATACGTCCACTACATCGAGGGCTGCACGGCCCCGATCTACAACTCGGACTCCCTGCACACCGGCGTTATTGAGATCGTGGTTAAGAAGGGCGGACGCTGCCGCTACACCACGATCCAGAACTGGTCCACCAACGTCTACAACCTGGTGACTCAGCGCGCCAAGGTGGAAGAAGGCGGCACCATGGAATGGGTCGATGGCAACATCGGCTCCAAGGTGACCATGAAGTACCCGTCCTGCTGGCTCACCGGTGAGCACGCTAAGGGCGAGGTGCTTTCCCTGGCCTTCGCGGCGGACAACCAGGTGCAGGACACCGGCTCCAAGATGATTCACATGGCGCCGAACACCTCCTCCAATATCGTGTCCAAGTCGGTGGCTCGCAACGGTGGCCGCGCCGCCTACCGCGGTCTGGTGCAGGTCAACAACAACGCCTCGAACTCCACCGCTAACGTCGAGTGCGACGCATTGCTGGTGGACAACAACTCGCGTTCGGATACCTACCCGTACAACGACATCCGCAACGATCACGTCACTTTGGGCCACGAGGCAACTGTCTCCCAGGTCTCCGAGGAGCAGCTGTTCTACCTCATGTCCCGCGGCATTGCCGAGGAAGAGGCCATGGCCATGATCGTGCGCGGCTTTGTCGAGCCTATTGCCAAGGAGCTCCCGATGGAATATGCCCTGGAGCTGAACCGTCTTATCGAACTGCAGATGGAAGGATCGGTGGGCTAAGTGGTAGCCTCCAACGAATTCAACCCCGCTGACGTCACCAAGGGCGATCAGTTCACCTCGTTTAACGTCGAGGACTTCCCGGTCCCGCACGGCCGCGACGAGGTATGGCGCTTCATTGCCCTGCGTAACCTGCGTGGCCTGCACAACGGCGAGTTCGCCCCGGCCACCGCGCAGAAAATTGAGGTCGCTGCTCCGGAGGGCGTGACCTCCGAGACCGTCGCGCCTGACGACGCCCGACTGGGCACCGCCGGCGCCCCCGCCGACCGCGTAGCCGCGCAGGCGTGGACGTCCATGCCGGAGGCGCAGGTCATCACGATCGATGCCGAGAAGCAGCTGGACAAGCCGGTGGAGATCACCATCACCGGCGCGGGCGAGGGCGTGACGTCCTTCGGTGCCACCTCCATCCACGTAGGCCATCACACCGAGGCCACCGTTGTGCTTAAGTACGTCGGCTCCGGCACCCACGCGGACAACGTGGAGTTCGTGCTGGACGATGGCGCTCAGGTCACCGTCGTCGTAGACGCCGACTGGGAGAACGACGCAGTGCACCTCTCGCACCAGGTGGCCAAGCTCGGCCGCGACGCGGTGCTGCGCCACAACGCCGCCATCTTCGGCGGCGAGATCGTCCGTCTTGTCCCGCGCGTGGTCTTCGACGGCCCCGGCGGCGACGCGGAGCTGCTTGGCGTCTACTTCGCCGACGCCGGCCAGTACTTCGAGAACCGCCTGCTGGTGGACCATGACGTGCCGAACTGCCGCTCCCGCGTGTTCTACAAGGGTGCTCTGCAGGGCGCCTCCGCCGCGGAGAAGGAAGAGGCGGGTTCGAACTCCCGAACCCCGGAGGCTCGTACCTGCTGGGTCGGTGACGTGCTCATCCGCAAGGACGCGAACAACACCGATACCTACGAGACCAACAACAACCTCATCCTTACCGAGGGTGCGCGCGCGGACGCCATCCCGAACCTGGAGATCCAGACCGGAGAGATTGTTGGTGCTGGTCACGCCGCCACCGTAGGCCGCTTCGACGACCTTGAGCTGTTCTACCTCATGTCCCGCGGTATCCCTGCCGCCGAGGCCCGCCGCCTCATCATTCGCGGCTTCTTCTCCGAAGTCATCTCCCGCATCCCGGTCGAGTCCCTGCGCGAGGATCTGGAATCCCGCGTCGTCGACGAGCTGGCTAAGATCAACGCTTAACACTTCCCGAAAGCAGGTACTAACTCCATGTCTACTCTGGAAATCAAGAATCTCCACGCGCAGGTGCTCCCCAACGAGGAGGACGGCGAGCCGAAAGAGATCCTCAAGGGTGTCAACCTCACCATCAAGTCCGGTGAGACCCACGCCGTGATGGGCCCGAACGGTTCTGGCAAGTCCACACTGTCCTACGTCATCGCTGGCCACCCCAAGTACGAGGTCACCGAGGGCGAGGTGCTGCTCGACGGCGAAAACCTCCTCGAGATGGAGGTGGACGAGCGCGCCCGCGCCGGCCTCTTCCTGGCTATGCAGTACCCGACTGAGGTCCCGGGCGTGAAAATGGCCCAGTTCATGCGCTCCGCAGTCACCGCCGTGCGCGGCGAGGCCCCGAAGCTGCGCGAATGGAACAAGGAGCTCACGGACGCTCGTGAGAAGCTCTCCATCGATAAGTCCTTTGCGCACCGCTCCGTTAACGAGGGCTTCTCCGGCGGCGAGAAGAAGCGCCACGAGGTCATGCAGCTCGATCTGCTCAAGCCGAAGTTCGCCGTCATGGACGAGACGGACTCCGGCCTGGACGTCGACGCCCTGCGCGTCGTCTCCGAGGGCATCAACCGCTACCAGGAGGAGACCAACGGTGGCATCCTCCTCATCACCCACTACAAGCGCATCCTCAACTACGTCACTCCGGACTTCGTCCACGTCTTTGCTGACGGCCACGTCATCAAGACCGGCGGCGCCGAGCTGGCTGACCAGCTTGAGGCAGACGGCTACGACCAGTTCCTCAAGTAGCGGCAGCGCGCACACCTTTTCACCGCAACCAACCACAGAACCGAGCATAAGGATTTATGTCTGATCTAGACGTCACAGCGATTAGGGAGCAGTTCCCCATCCTCCAGCGCACAGTGCGCGATGGTAAACCCCTGGTGTACCTGGATTCGGGTGCGACCTCGCAACGTCCGCTGCCGGTGTGGAAGGCGGAGGAGAACTTCGTGCTGGGCACCAACGCCCCGGTTCACCGTGGCTCGTACCAGCTGGCGGAGGAGGCCGACGAGGCCTATGAGTCCGCCCGCCAGGCCATCGCAGACTTCGTGGGTGCGGACCGCGACGAAATCGCGTTCACCAAGAACGCCACCGAGGCGCTTAATGAAGTTGCTTACGTGCTCAGCGATGAGCGCGCGGGTGAGTTCTACGTGGGCGAGGGCGATACCGTCGTGGTCACCGAGCTCGAGCATCATGCAAACCTCGTACCGTGGCAGGAGCTGTGCCAGCGCACCGGCGCCACGCTGAAGTGGTACTCCATGACCGAGGATGGGCGGATTGACCTCGACTCGCTCGAGCTCGACGACTCCGTCAAGGTCGTGGCGTTTACCCACCAGTCCAACGTGACGGGTGCCATCTCGCCCGTCGCCGAGCTGGTGCGCCGTGCTCACTCGGTCGGGGCCATGGTAGTGCTCGATGCCTGCCAGTCCGTCCCGCACATGCCGGTGGACTTCCACGCGCTGGACGTGGACTTCGCGGCGTTCTCTGGCCACAAGATGTGCGGTCCCTCGGGCGTCGGTGCGCTCTACGGCAAAGCGGAGCTGCTGGACAAGCTGCCGCCGTTCCTCACCGGCGGCTCCATGATTGAGGTCGTGAAGATGGAGGGCACCACCTTCGCCGAACCGCCGACGCGCTTCGAGGCCGGTACCCAGATGACCAGCCAAGTTGTGGGCTTGGGTGCCGCGGTGAAGTTCCTCGACGAGGTGGGCATGGACGCCATTCATGCCCACGAGAAGAAGCTCACCGCCTACGCCCTTGAGCAGCTTACCCAGATCCCGGGTCTGCGTATCATCGGCCCCGAAAGCGCCGAGGAGCGCGGGGGAGCGGTGTCCTTCGTCGTCGAGGGAATCCACCCGCACGATCTGGGGCAGGTGCTCGACGCACACGGCGTGTCCATTCGCACCGGCCATCACTGCGCATGGCCGCTGCACCGCGCGTGCCAGGTGAATTCGACCGCGCGCGCCAGCTTTTACCTGTACAACACCGAGGACGAGGTCGACGCCCTCGTAGAGGCGGTGCGGGCTGCCCGTACCTTCTTTGGAGTGAGCGAATGAACCTAGATTCCATGTACCAGGACGTCATCCTGGATCACTATAAGAACCCGAAGTTCTCCGGCCTGCGCGAAGGACAGGCGGAGGTCCACCACGTCAACCCCTCCTGCGGCGACGAGATCACCTTGCGCGTGAAGCTGTCCGCTGACGGGAAGACAGTGGAGGACGTGTCCTACGACGCCGAGGGCTGCTCCATCTCGCAGGCCTCAACCTCCGTCATGGCGGAGGAGATCGTGGGTATCCCGCTGGATGAGGCCAACGCCAAGCTCGAAGAGTTTGACCGGATGGTGACCTCCCGCGGTGAGGTCGAGGGAGACGACGAGATTATCGGGGACGGCATCGCCTTTGCCGGCGTGGCCAAGTTCCCCGCCCGTGTTAAGTGCGCACTGCTGGGGTGGAAGGCCTTCCAGGCTGCCACCGCGCAGGCGCTGACCGAATTGGAGAAGTAGATGGCGGATACCACTAGCGATAACCACCCGACCGACCCGTACCAGGACGAAAACGCCAACTTCGGTGGCGGCGGAATCAAGCCTGAGCAGACCGAAGAGCAGATTGCCAAAGCCTTCGACATCACCGAGTACCTCCGGGACGTCATCGACCCGGAGCTGGGCATTAACGTTGTTGACTTGGGCCTGGTCTATGACCTGTGGCTCGAGGACATCAACGGCAAAAACACCTGCGTTATCAACATGACGCTGACGTCCCCGGCCTGCCCGCTGACGGACGTTATTGGTGAGCAGATCGACGACGTGGTGGTGGGCAACAAGCTTGCCGACGCCGTCCAGCTCAACTGGGTGTGGATGCCGCCGTGGGGCCCGAACATGATCACCGAGGAGGGCCGCGAGATGCTCCAGGCCCTCGGCTTCGCCGTGTAGCCTCTCACGCGACGCCGCGGCGTACTGCACCGCCTTTCTCACGTTTCCAGATCCCCAGACCTCGATCCCCATACACCCTGTCGGACGTCGTCAAGCACTGCGTCACAGCGCACACGCGAACAGGGAGTTGCGGGTTTCGGGTCTGGGGATCTGAACTTCGACGCTGGGGCAGCTCCCGTTCCGTCGCCCGGCCGCCGTGCGGTTCGGGTTTATCTGCGCTGGTTGCTAGACTGTTTCGACGTGATTGTGACCAATGATTTCGAGGTGCGCGTGGGCGCACGGACGCTTCTCGACGCTCCCGGCCAGCACCTTCGCGTGCAGGCAGGGGACCGCATCGGCCTAGTCGGCCGCAATGGTGCGGGAAAGACCACGACGATGCGCATCTTGGCCGGCGAAACCGAGCCTTACGGCGGCTCGGTGACACGCTCCGGCCCCATTGGTTACCTCCCGCAGGATTCCCGCGAAGGCAACATCGAGCAGACCGCGCGCGAGCGCGTGCTCTCCGCACGAGGTCTCGATGAGATCAAGCGGCGTATGGCCAAGCAGCAGGAGCTCATGGAGACGGCAACGGACGACAAATTCCGCGATAAGGCCATCCGCAAGTTCTCCCGCTTGGAAGAGGAATACCATTCCCTCGGCGGCTATGAGGCGGATTCTGAGTGCGCGCAGATCTGCGACAACCTAGGCCTGCCGCAGCGCGTCCTCGACCAGCAGCTCAAGACGCTTTCCGGTGGTCAGCGCCGCCGTGTGGAACTGGCACAGATTCTGTTCGCAGCATCTGCTGGCTCCGGCAAGTCCCAGACCACGCTGTTGCTCGATGAGCCCACGAACCACCTCGATGCTGACTCCATTACCTGGCTGCGCGGCTTCCTGGCCAAGCACGAGGGCGGGCTGGTCATGATTTCGCACGACGTGGACCTGCTCGAGGCGGTGTGCAACAAGGTCTGGTTCCTCGACGCCGTGCGTGCGGAGGCCGATGTCTACAACATGGGCTTTAAGAAGTACCTCGATGCCCGCGCCACCGATGAGGCTCGCCGCCGCCGCGAGCGCGCCAACGCGGAGAAGAAGGCTTCGGCCCTGCAAAAGCAGGCCGCCAAACTGGGTGCGAAGGCCACAAAGGCCGCCGCCGCCAAGCAGATGCTGCACCGCGCCGAGCGCATGATGAGCGAGCTTGATGATGTCCGCGTGGCCGACAAGGTCGCCCACATCAAGTTCCCCGAGCCTGCGCCGTGCGGCAAGACCCCGATGAACGCGAAGGGCCTGACCAAGATGTACGGCTCGCTCGAGGTCTTCGCGGGCGTGGACCTAGCCATCGATAAGGGCTCGCGTGTCGTGGTGCTGGGCTATAACGGTGCTGGTAAGACGACCCTGCTCAAGCTGCTGGCGGGAGTGGAGCGCACCGACGGCGAGGGTGGCATCGTCTCCGGCCATGGCCTGCGCATTGGCTACTTTGCCCAGGAGCACGACAACATCGATCCGGACAAAACGGTGTGGGAGAACACCATCGAGGCCTGCCCGGATGCCGGCCAGCAGGACCTTCGCGGCCTGCTGGGTGCCTTCATGTTCTCCGGCGACAAGCTGGAGCAGCCCGCCGGCACACTCTCCGGCGGTGAGAAGACCCGTTTGTCCCTGGCCACGCTGGTGTCCTCGCGCGCGAACGTGCTGCTTCTCGACGAGCCCACGAACAACCTCGACCCGCAGTCCCGCGAGCAAGTGCTCGACGCACTGGGCACTTACACCGGAGCCGTGGTCCTCGTGACCCACGACCCGGGCGCGGTCAAGGCGCTCAACCCGGAGCGCGTCATCATCATGCCGGATGGCGATGAGGACCTGTGGAACGACGAGTACATGGAGATCGTCGAACTGGCCTAACCGCCGCCCGGCCTAACGTCCGCGCGGCAACGGCTCACTCTAGTTGCGGAAGCCGTGCACCGGCGCCGGGATAAAGCCGCCGCGGTTGATGAAGGTGGCGTTGCCCACCTCGTTCACTGGGATGACGGGGGCGTAGCCCAGCAAGCCGCCGAAGTTGACCTCGTCGCCGGCCTGAGTGCCCGGGGCGGGGATGACGCGCACGGCAGTCGTCTTATGGTTCATGACGCCGATGGCTGCCTCGTCCGCGATCATTCCGGCGATGGTTTCGGCGGAGGTATCGCCTGGGATGGCGATCATGTCGAGTCCCACCGAGCAGATGGAGGTCATTGCCTCCAGCTTGTCAATGGAGATAGCGCCGCTGCGCACCGCATCGATCATGCCCTTGTCCTCGGAAACCGGGATGAAGGAACCGGACAAGCCGCCCACGCGGGAGCAGGCCATCATGCCGCCCTTCTTCACGGCGTCGTTCAGCAGCGCAAGTGCTGCCGTGGTGCCGTGCGTGCCCACCTGATCCAGGCCCATGTGCTCGAGGATGTGGGCAACGGAATCGCCCAACTCAGCGGTGGGGGCCAGGGAGAGGTCGATGATTCCGAAGGGAACCCCGAGGCGCTCGGAGGCCATGGAGCCCACGAGCTGACCGGCACGCGTGACCTTGAAGGCGGCCTTCTTGACCTCTTCGGCCACCTCGTTGAGGGAGGCGCCCTCGAGGGAACCGAGCGCACGGTCCACGACGCCGGGTCCGGAGACGCCAACGGAGACAACGCAGTCCGGCTCCTCCACACCGTGGAAGGCGCCCGCCATGAAGGGGTTATCGCCCACGGAGTTGGCAAAGATCACAAGCTTGGCGCAGCCAATGGCGCTGCGGTCCTTGGTCAGCTCGGCGGCCTCCTTGATCACGCGGCCCATCTGTGCGGCGGCGTTCATGTTGATGCCGGCGCGGGAGGAGGCAATGTTGACTGAAGAGCAGACCAGGTTGGTATCCGCCAGTGCTTCCGGAATGGAGCGAATAAGTATCTTCTCTGCGATGGTCGCGCCCTTTTCTACGAGCGCGGAGTAGCCGCCGACGAAGTCTACGCCGGTCTCGGTTGCCGCACGGTCGAGCGCGCGGGCGATGTCCACGGGGTTTCCCTCGACGCCGGCGGCGATGAGGGAGACCGGGGTGACGGAGATGCGCTTGTTCACAATCGGAATGCCGAGGTCCGCCTCGATGCCCTGGCAGACCTCCACGAGCTGGCCCGCGCGGCTGGTGACGTGATCATAGACAGCTTGCGCGGTGGCCTCCATCGTAGGGCGCGTGCAGCCTAGCAGGGAAATGCCCATGGTGACGGTGCGAATGTCGAGGCGGTACTTCTCGATCATCTCGATCGTGTCGAGAATGCTGACAGTATTAAAACGGTTGAGCATGACTGGTCCTTGTGTGAGTCCGGGGAGCGCTTAGAGGTCGTTCATGGCGGTAAACAGCGCCTCAGACTGGACGCGGATGGACTGATTGATGGACTCACCCACGCTATTCATCTTGTCCTGGATCTCCCGGATGGTGACGTCGTCCTCTGCAAACTCCACGCGCAGAATCATGGTGAAGTAGCCGGACATCAGGGTCTGGGAGACATCCACGATGTTGACGTTGAGCTCGGCAAGGGCGGTGGTCACGGATGCGATGATGCCGGTGCGATCGGCACCGGTGACAGTCATGATGGCAATCATGCCCCGATTGTAACCTGCGTGCTTTAGCCCGCTGTCCAGCGGTCCTGCATTACCGCACGCACCCGCGTACGGTGGCGGCCATG
The DNA here is from genome assembly GCF_046717785.1 of Corynebacterium tardum. Classification (NCBI taxonomy): domain Bacteria; kingdom Bacillati; phylum Actinomycetota; class Actinomycetes; order Mycobacteriales; family Corynebacteriaceae; genus Corynebacterium; species Corynebacterium tardum. The sequence continues at coordinate 1,348,996 of NZ_CP177104.1, forward strand.
ACTGATACGACAACTAACGCACGTAAGAAGGCTCTCTACATCGGCGGGCACGGCAAGGTGGGCCTGCTAGCGACGCCGAAGCTTGTCGACGCTAACCTGGACGTCCACTCGCTCATCCGCAACCCCAACCAGGTGCCGGACATCGAGGCGCTGGGTGCAACGCCGGTACTGCGCGATCTCACCGAGATCAGCGAAGAGCAGTGGGCGGAGCTGCTCGGTGACTACGATGTTGTTGTCTGGGGCGCCGGCAACGGTGGCCGTGCCGGTGCTGACGTGACCTGGGCCGTTGACCGCGACGCCGCGCTGGCCTCGATCGCGGGCATGGAGAAGCTCGCTGCCGAGGGCAAGAACGCTCCCGCCTACATCATGATTTCCTACATGGGCGCTACGACGAATACCACCGACCCGGCGGACGAGGCGTGGTACGCCTACGTCGAGTCCAAGAAGTCCGTGGACAAGAAGCTTAACTCCACCGACCTTAATTACCTCATTCTTGGCCCGGCAGCCCTGACGGAGGAGCCCTCGCGGGGCATTACCGTCGTCGAAGACAATTCCGAGCTGACGGGGGACCAGCACACCTCGCGCGATCTGGTGGCCGATGTTGTTGCGGAGCTGGCCTCCCGCGAGACCCTGCCGGACTCCCCGCTGGAGTTTATTGACGGCGAGGGCAGCGTCAAGGACATTTAAGAACGCTGCACCTGTGCGTGCAGGGCTTAGACGGCCTAGACAGCGTCGAGCCCTGCTCTGACCTGTGCCTCGGTGAGGCCGTGGCGAAAACTGGCCTCACTGATCGGCTTGGTGGCTACGTGCGCGGCTAGATACCAGCCGTTGGGCCGGTCAAACAGTGCCTCTTCTTCACGGTTGACCTCCACGATGCCCCTGCGCTTGAACCCGTCGCTGTCAATCTCAGAGCAGAACACCTCGGTGTTCACCTCCTCGGTCGAGCCGTTGGGCAGCTGAATGCGCGCCTTGGCCATGTACTCATATTCCCGGGGATCATGCTCGTGGTTTATCACTCCAACCACCCAAATCTCGCTGATGAGCGCCGGATAGTAGTTCACCCACCCGTGGCGGGTAGCGCTGTCAACGCGGAATGCTCCCACTACCTTGCGCCAGACTGAATGAGCTAGGTAGGCAGCACCGGCCAGGCACACCAGCCCGAAAACTATAGTGATGAGCAGGTAGAGAAAGACCGAGAGTTCGCCTCTGGCGCCTACCGCGAAGGCCCACGCAAGTATAACGAGCAATGGCGCGCTCACGGTTCGGACCAGTAAGGGCCACCACTTCAGCGCAGATATACCGGGCCTGCGCCCGGCGGCGTAGGCAGCCGCGGCCACCGCCGGCGTTACCGGGGCTGGGTTGGGGGAGCGAACCGATGCGAAGCTATCGGGGATGAAGCGATCAGAGTAGAAGTGCTTCCCGAAGTCGAACGGAGCGAGTGTGTACTGGTTCATCGGAGCTAGTTCACCCAATTTCCAAACTCGGACGGAGCGGTAACCTAGCTCACATTCTACCGTGTGCTACGGATAGACTGTTCCACCACATCGAGAACCTTCTCCAGGTTCTCCGTATCACCCAGCGCTAGCCTGTTGATAAAACCATCCATGAAGGTTTCCAGATAGGTCACGAGAGCGTCGATCGACATATCGTCGCGCAGCCGGCCCTGCTCAGCGTTGGACTCCAAGCGGGCCCGCACGGCCTTGTCCAGTACCTGCTGCTCCTCGCGCCAGCGGGTAGCGAAAGAGGGGTCGGTGCGCAGCATCGAGGTGACCTCGAGGCGGGTAGCCAGCCAGTCGTGACGTTCGGGGTGGCGGAGCATCTCGCTCATCACCTCCACCAAACCGTTGTTGGCCACGACCTCGGCCTCACGGGCGGCGTCCTCCCGCGCAAGGGCCAAGAAGAGCGACTCCTTATCGCCGAAGTGGTGGAAGATGGCACCGCGGGACTTTCCAGTGGCTTGCTCAAGCAGTCGCACGGTCGCGCCTTCGTAGCCATGCTCGGCAAAGCACTTGCGGGCGCCGACGAGGATGTCGTGTCGGCGGCGGTTAAGTTCGGAGTCGCTCATGATCGGCATGGCTAACGGGTCTCCTTTGAAGGCGCAGCGGAAAGCGGAAATGTGGGAAGAAAAGAAGAGAAAAGAATAGGGCATGAGAAAGGCCAGCCAGCATGTGGTGTTGCTAGCTGGCCCTTCCGGCTACCGGTAGCCCCGCGGCGTGCGCAGCGCTACGCGGTGGTGGTCGCGGCGTTTAGGCCTTGACCATCTGGCGCAGCACAAACTGCAGGATGCCGCCGTGGCGGTAGTAGTCAGCCTCACCAGGCGTGTCGATGCGGACCTTGGCATCGAACTCGACGGTCTCGCCGGACTCCTTGGTGGCGGTCACGTGAACCGACTTCGGGATGCCGCCCTCGTTCAGGGCCGCGATGCCATCGATGTCGAAGGTCTCGGTGCCGTCCAAGCCCAGAGACTCGTGGGACTCGCCCTCCGGGAACTGCAGCGGGATAACGCCCATACCGATGAGGTTGGAGCGGTGGATGCGCTCGAAGGACTCGGTGATGACGGCCTTGACACCCAGCAGGTTGGTGCCCTTGGCAGCCCAGTCGCGGGAGGAACCGGTGCCGTACTCCTTGCCGGCCAGGACGACCAGCGGGATGTCAGCGGCCTTGTAGTTCTCGCACGCGTCGAAGATGAAGGACTGCGGTGCGCCCTCCTGGGTGAAGTCACGGGTGTAGCCACCGGCAACGTCCACCAGCTGGTTCTGCAGGCGGATGTTGGCGAAGGTACCTCGCATCATGACCTCGTGGTTACCACGACGGGAACCCAGGGAGTTGTAGTCCTGGCGCGCCACACCATTCTCATCCAGGTACTGGGCAGCCGGGGTGCCCGGCTTGATGGAGGAGGCGGGGGAGATGTGGTCGGTGGTCACGGAGTCACCGAGCTTAGCCAACACGCGAGCGCCCTTGATGTCCTGGACCGGCTCCGGGTCGGTCGGCATGCCGTCGAAGTACGGTGCCTTGCGGATGTAGGTGGAGTCCTCGTTCCACTGGAAGGTCTCGCCCTCCGGAACGTCCAGGTTGCGCCATGCATCGTCGCCCTTGAAGACGTCGGCGTAGTCCGCCTCGTACAGCTCGCGGGAGATAGCCTGCTGGATGGTGTCTTCGATCTCCTGCGGGGAGGGCCAGATGTCCTTGAGGAAGACATCGTTGCCGTCCTTGTCCTGGCCCAGCGCCTGGGTCTCGAAGTCGAAGTCCATGGTGCCGGCAATAGCGTAGGCGATGACCATAATGGGGGATGCCAAGTAGTTCATCTTGACGTCCGGGGAGATGCGGCCCTCAAAGTTGCGGTTACCGGACAGCACTGCGGTGGCTGCCAGGTCGTGCTCGTTGATGGCGTTGGAGATCTCCTCCGGCAGCGGGCCGGAGTTACCGATACAGGTGGTGCAGCCGAAGCCGGAGAGGTAGAAGCCCAGGGCCTCCAGGTCCTTCCACAGGTCTGCGCGCTGGAAGTAACCATCGACCACCTGGGAGCCCGGGGCGCAAATGGTCTTGACCCACGGCTTGGAGGTCAGGCCCTTCTCTGCAGCCTTGCGGGCGATGAGGCCAGCGCCCACCATGACGGACGGGTTGGAGGTGTTGGTGCAGGAGGTGATGGAGGCAATGGCCACCATGCCGTGGTCCAGGGTGTACTCGCCGCCGTTCGGGGAGGTCACGGTCACCGGGGTGGACTGGCGTCCGGAGCTGCCCTTGGCAGCGGACTCGCCCTCGCCCTGGCGGGACTTGTTCAGGCCGCCGGTGACGTCAACGAGAGAGTTCTCGTCGCCGCCCTCAGCGGTCATGCGCTTTGCGGCCACGGTGGACTCGTCAGCCACGACGTCGCCAGAAGCGTAGGTCGGCAGATCCTTACGGAACTGCTCCTTCGCCTCGGACAGCAGGATGCGGTCCTGCGGGCGCTTCGGGCCGGCGATGGACGGAACGACGGTGGACAGGTCCAGCTCGAGGTACTCGGAGTACTTTGCCTCCGGAGCGTCCTGCTCCAGCCACATGCCCTGTGCCTTGGCGTAAGCCTCGACGCGGTCGATCTGCTCCTGCGGGCGGCCGGTGAGCTCGAGGTACTTGATGGTCTCCTCGTCGATCGGGAAGATTGCGGCGGTGGAGCCGAACTCCGGGGACATGTTGCCGATGGTGGCGCGGTTAGCCAGCGGCACGGACTTCACGCCGTTGCCGTAGAACTCGACAAACTTCTGGACTACGCCGTGCTCACGGAGCATCTCGGTGATGGTCAGAACGACGTCGGTAGCCGTCACGCCGGTCGGAATCTCGCCGGTGAGCTTGAAGCCGACGACGCGCGGGATGAGCATGGACACCGGCTGGCCCAGCATGGCAGCCTCGGCCTCGATGCCGCCGACGCCCCAGCCCAGGATGCCCAGGCCGTTTTCCATGGTGGTGTGGGAGTCAGTACCAATACAGGTATCCGGGTAAGCAAGGCCCTCGTTGTCGAAGACGACGCGGGACAGGTACTCAATGTTGACCTGGTGGACAATACCGGTTCCCGGGGGAACAACGCGGAAGTTGGAGAAGTTCTCAGCACCCCAGCGCAGGAACTGGTAGCGCTCCTGGTTGCGCTCGTACTCGATCTCTACGTTCTTCTCCAGAGCCTCGGAAGAACCGAAGGCCTCAACGATAACGGAGTGGTCAATGACCATCTCTGCCGGGTTGAGCGGGTTAACCTGGTCCGGCTTACCGCCCAGTGCAGCGATGGCCTCACGCATGGTGGCGAGGTCAACCACGCAAGGAACGCCCGTGAAGTCCTGCATGAGGACGCGGGCCGGGGTGAACTGGATCTCCGTGTCCGGCTCGGCGGACGGATCCCAGTTAGCCAAGGCGTTGATGTGATCCTTGGTTACGTTCTTGCCATCCTCGTAGCGCAGCTGGTTCTCAGCCAGCACCTTGAGGGAGTACGGCAGCTTCTCCAGGCCCTCAACCGCGTTGATATCAAAGTAGTCGTAGGACTTACCGTTGACATCTAGGGTCTTCTTGGCGCCGAAGGAGTTCAGGCTTTCAGTCACAGGGAGCTCCATTCCTTACGTTTCGCTTTTCGGTTTGTTGAACACTTAGTCAAGGTTCAGTGAGCACATCATTATGGCGCGCAGGAGCGGCGCATATCGACGTTCTCAGAACGCGAAGGTTCCTCGACCATTGTAGAGGGAAGAACCCACGGTTGGTGCCACTATAACAGTACAAGCGTTCTGTTTCATCCATTTTGGGGGTACCGGCGAGTCCGCACACCTTCCGTCGTGCGCGCGGCCTACCCTCAAGACGACCAAAGGGGTGGACGCGGCTCCGGCACTATTGTCGCCGGCGCGGCTCAGTCCATCGTTGGCATGACTGTTGCCATAACTAAGGAGTGGACAATGATTCCGGCCGGACTGGATGTAGACGACATTGCTCAGCAACTAGAGGCTGACGGTGTGGCCTTCTCGAACCCGGAGCTGGCGCGTGACGACGCCCTCCAAGAGCCCATCGCGGAGGCACTCCATCCCAACCACGGCATCGCCGTGGTGGACGTCTATCCGGAGAAGATCCCCGACTTGCGCGACCTAGCGACAACACTTCAGGAGCAAACGGGGCTCGATACCGTAATCCTCCAGGCGCCGATGAAGGTCTCCGCCGTGAGCGATTCTTATGACCGCGCCAGCCTCGAGGCGGCCGAGGACTCCTTGCCGACGGGCCTTGATCAGGTCACTCTCCTCAATGAGTTCTACGGCACGGCGGACGGCTTCTCGGCGCCGTGGGTGCTCATTCTTATCGGCATGCTTATCCTTGCCGCCGCGGCCGGCTGGGCCGCGTACCGCCACGCCTGGCGCGGCGCAGATCCTGCTGACGAATCCACTGCCAAATCCGCTGTCGCCGCCACAGTCTGACGGCGACTAAGACTCGCGCGGAAGCGTCGGGGAGGGGAGTGGAGTCAACCCCTAAGGCTTTATTTTGGCACCGGGGGAGGGGTTTGAGGGAAGCGACGCCGCTCTTCGGCGGCCCCGGCACCGGGTCGGTGCGCGAGTCGCGGGAGGGTGACCCTAGGCGTCGACAGTTCACTCCCTTGAGGTGCTTTGGGGAGCGGTCCGGGCCACCTTGAGGAGCCTCCCTTGCGCCACTCGTCGGGCTCGTGTGGGCCCGCTTCGGGGAGTCCTCCCGGGACGCGAGGGGGCAGTGAGTGCACGGTGGGGACGGCCGGATAAGGCTTGCCGCGAAACGGGTCGGCGAGACGCTGTGGGGTGAAGCGCGGGTCGACCGGCAGGGGCTGGAGGAGGGTAGCGCACAATTCCCAAATGTGACCAAGGTTACAGTCACACCTTGGTAACGAAATTGTTGCAGGTTGGGGACACTTGTAAGGACCTGTGGCTGGACTTAACTCATGTGAAAGTTGGGGAAAGTGTGCGAGGCGGCGTGTCGGTGACGTATGGTTCACGTATCGACTCACGGGTTGACTATTGCTCCATACGTTCATGGGCCAAGCCTTGACTCTCAACTGAGACGACGCACGGGTATGTGGGGAAGCACGCCACGCGCGAACACGACAGTTGGGGTTCTCCGCCTGGCGGATGACCGCGCATCTAGGAGTCCCCGCCGTAGTCGGTATCAGTGTTATCAGTGTTCGACTTTTCACAAATTAAGCACCTACCTACCGAGTAGGAGAGGCTCGCACGCCCGCGCTCTTACAGAAGGGCGCGGTTCTGTCAGAGCTTTTCGGCCCTGTCGGTTCCCGGTTGGGTGCCAGCCTTAACGTAGGCGCGCACACGGTGTGTCCTACAGATTGAGAGCGCGGCGCCTGGCGAGGAGGAACGAGAACAGCGCCTGGAATATCTGTATGCGCTTCGCAGAACGCAGACTTCTTCATTCGCAGCCTTTTCCACTTGATTCTTCTGGGCTCGCCGCTAGGGAGACACCTGTATCTTTGCGTGTCTTCATGTCTCTATGTGACCTATACAGAATGAACCCCCATATCCGCGTCTCGCAGTCTTGAGCGTTTCCGCTTGCCGCCGGCAAGTATGCGCCAGGAGGGCGAAGCGTCTACGTCGTCATGGGTAGGTGCCGAGGAGATTACTCTCGTGGCCACCACTTCATCCTTTGGCTTTCGCCGCCTCAAAGCAGCTTGTGCTGCGATAGCGACGACTGCCATTCTGTCCACCGTTTCTTCATTGACCCCAGCAGTTGCGGCGGAACCAGAGCAGCTGGACATCGCGCAGCTGCTGTCTTCTGACAACCCGTCCATCGCCGACCTGGCCGGTGCCATTGCGCAGATCGAAGAACAGATCGCACAGGCAGAGGCCGCCATCGGCGCACAGCGCGAGACCGTCAACCGCGCGCTCGTTGACCTCAACGATGCGCGCACCGAGGCTGCCCAGGCGCGCCGCGGCACCACGACGGCCAAGGAGCAGCTCGATTCCGCACAGGATGACGTGGCGGCAGCGCAGTCCAAGCTCGATGAGGTTTCACGCTCGGCATACCGCCGCGCTAACACGTCGGACGCCGTGTCTAACGCGGCGGGCAGCGAGGCACGCTCCACCATGCTGGAGCGCCAAGCATTCCTCCGCGGCCAGTCCCAGAAGCAGCAGGACGTCCTGGACCAACTTGAGCGCGAGCGCACCGAGAAGGCCAACAAGGAGTCCCAGCTGCGCAAGACCCAGCAGTTGGCAGAGCAGCGAGAGACTCGTGCCTCCGAGGCAGAGGCTGCCGCGCGCGAACAGCTCGCTGACTCCGAGACCCAGATTCAGGAATCTGCCGGGAAGCGTGAGGATCTCCTATCCCAGCTGTCCAGCCTCCATAAGGCACTAAATCAAGCCAAGGGCGTTGACGATAATACTAAGTCAAGTCAAGACACTGGATCTAAGGTCAAGCCTGATAGCGAGACTACCCAACCCTCTCACTCCACCCCTGACACCAGCGCCGCTTCGTCGGCTCCCACGACCAAGCCCCAGCAGAGTGCTCCCGCGGATGCCCCTACCTCCGCGACGGCCAGCGGCGCGACCGCCGGCACCACTAGCACGGGCGCGACCGGCACCACCGATGCCGCCAGTGCCGAGTCGAGCGAGTCCGACGCCGCCGCAACCGACAATGCGGTCGACGGTGCCGTGGTGGGCCCGTCGGCAGAGGAGGCTCAGAACCGCACCCTGCAGGCGGAGGCCTCTCGGACTGCGTCGCAGCAGATCTCCCCGGAGGAGATGAAGGAACTGTCGAGTGCAGCGGACACGCTGTCCTCCGATCCCAACGTCCAGGAGCTGTCCTCTAAGGACGAGGACCGCAAGGAAGCCTCCGGCGGCAGCTCCATGGGTTCGAGCGACATCGACCCGGAGACCATTGCCCTCGGAATCGGTGTTGTCGGCAGCGTGGCCTCTATGGTCGCCGCCTCCCAGCCCGATCACTCCAACAGCCTCACACCAGAGGAAATCGACGCCTTGGCCCAGGGGTCCTCTAGGCTCTTCGCTCTGCAGGGCGACGGCACTGCGTCCGATAGCACCGACTCGGCATCGGATTCCGCATCCACGTCGACGACGTTGACAAGCACCAGCAACACCGCAGACGAAGATGAGCTGGCCTCCGACGTCTCCGGCGTACTGGAGGAGCTCGACACCACCGACTCTGTGACAGAGAAGGCTAGCGCCACGCTTGGCGACGCCTCCCGTCAATCCAAGATCGAAACCGTCATCTCCCGCGCTGAGTCCCAGATCGGCGTGCCCTACGCGTGGGGTGGCGGCGACGCGAACGGCCCGACCAAGGGCATTCGAGACGGCGGCGTGGCCGACTCCTACGGCGACTACAACAAGGTGGGCTTTGACTGCTCCGGCCTGGTGCTCTACGCCTTCGCGGGAGTGGGCATCTCCCTGCCGCACTACACCGGCTACCAGTACCAGAAGGGTACAAAGGTGTCGCCGAGCGAGATGGAGCGTGGTGACCTCATCTTCTACGGCCCGTCCGGTAATACGCACGTGGCGATCTATCTGGGTGATGGCCAGATGATCGAGGCCCCGCAGTCGGGCCAGACGGTCAGCATCTCGCCGGTGCGCCAGGGAGGCATGGCCCCCTACGCCGTGCGCCTGATTTAACCGGTTCGAACCGGTCGGATTGCTAGACTGGGCGGTATGACTGAAACACAGCGTACTGCTCTGGTTGAGCGCACTGACTCCCCATTCGACGCCCTCCTCGTTCTTTCTTTCGGTGGCCCGGAAGGTAACGAGGAGGTCGTTCCGTTTTTGGAGAACGTGACTCGCGGGCGCGGCATTCCGCGCGAGCGCCTCGAGGTTGTTGGAGAACACTACTTCCACTTCGGTGGCGTCAGCCCACTCAACCGTCTCAATCGAGAGATTATCGAGAACGTCGAGGGGGAACTGAAAACTCGCGGACATAATCTACCGGTCTACTTTGGCAACCGGAACTGGCATCCCTTCGGCACCGAGGTAGTGGAGCAGATGGCCGCGGATGGCATCCGCAACGTCGCCGTCTTCGCCACCTCTGCGTGGGGCGGCTACAGCGCCTGCCGCCAGTACGACGAGGACATCGTTGCCCTCCGCGCGCACCTGGAGGAGAAGGGCCTGCCGGAAATCACCTTCACCAAGCTGCGCCAGTTTTTCGACCACCCCAAGTTCATCGAGGAGATGGCGGCGGCCGTCAAGGACGCGTACGCCGAGATTCCGGAGGAGAAGCTGGAAACTACCCGCATGCTCTTCACTGCGCACTCTGTTCCCACGGCTCACGACGCGGTGGGCGGCGCCGAGGGCGACAAGCACATCTACTCGCGCCAGGTGGCCGAAGCATCCCGCCTGGTTGCCGAGGCAGCAGGCATCACGGAGTATGACCTCGTGTGGCAATCCCGCTCCGGTAGCCCGAGCACCCCGTGGCTGGAGCCGGACATTGTGGACCACACCACGCGGCTGCACAACGAAGAAGGCGTCGACGCTGTCGTGGTCTGCCCGATCGGTTTTATCTCCGATCACATGGAGGTCATCTGGGACCTTGATTCCGAGCTGCAGGACGCCGCCGACGAGATGGGGGTGCTCGTCCAGCGCACCCGCACGGCTGGACCTTCCCAGCGTTTCGCCTCACTGGTCGTGGATCTCATCGACGAGCTGGAGGCTGGCTCAGAAATCGCCTCGTTGGGCTCCGTCACAGTGCAGGGCTGTACCGTCAATGGCCAGCCGTGCGCGGAAGGCTGCTGCGACATCTGGTCGCTGAAGAAGTCCCACTAGAGGCGTCCTCTTAGCGGGAGAAGTCACTGAGCGCATAGGCCACGCCGGCCATGCGCGCCTGGCGAATGTGCCGCCACAAGCGCAGCAGCTGCGGATCGAAGCTGTGGTCGTTGATGCGATCCGTCACCGTTTCGATGATTGCGGCAACGCGGTCAGCTCGGGCAAAAAGCTTCGCGGAGCGTCCGGGCACGGCTGCGGGTAGCCCCGGGGTGTCATAGAAATCGCTCAACGTGCCCACGGTCAGTCGCGGGTTGGGAAGGGCGTCGCTGTGCTCGCCGCTGGCTTCAATGAGTGCCGCCGACTCGTTCGTCGCCTGGCTCAGGAGAGCATCGGCCTCGCCCGGGCTCAGCCACGCCGGTTGGGGCAGCGGCTCCGTCTCCTCAATGACATCCCATTGCGTCAGCGCGGCGGCGTCATCGTAGGTGGGGATGAGAACAAGGTGGCGGTCGCGATCGTTGGTGCGCACCACGATGGCGCCGGCCGGGTTCTCGGTAGCTGCGCGTGCCGACGCGGACCCGGCGGGCAGGGCCGGGGCCTCGCCGGGCCCGGACAAAATGAGGCGCATCGCCGGTTCGCGCTCACCGCGCTCCACGATTCCAGCCGTTTCCCGCCGGATGAGTGCGAGGACATCGGTGAAAGGCGCGCCGCTGTACGGCCCTGCTCCCACGTGCTCGCCGCCGAGCTCCGTCAGCGCGTCCAGGAGATCATCGGTGGACTCGTGCCCCCAGAGCCACGCCCCACACCACACGGCAATGTTTTGAACTGGTGACCAGACCTCGGCGCGCATATCCATGGCAGGACAGTGTAGACGATAAGGTAGACCGCTATGAATAACACCCACGACCCGTACGGCGGCGACATCTTCGCCGGCCACTCCCGCACCAGAAAGCCTTCCTACCCAGCGGTGCCCGCAGAGCCTGGCATGGTGGTCGAGGTCCGCGGCGATGACTTCGTTGGGGCAGTGCTCGGTGTAGACAAGACGGCCTGGGGGCCGGTTGTCCGCTTGGAGGACCGCCACGGTGTCCAGCGCGTGTTCAAGCTGATTAAGGGCGGCTTCCTCGTGGAAGGACAGCCAGTGACTCTGACCCGCTACGTGGAAAAGCACGCGCCGCGGAAATCCAATTCCGGTTCGCGCCGCGTGGAGAATGTTGAGGCTAAGGTCGCCGCACCCTCGCGCATCTGGGTCGAGGGTATCCACGACGCGGCCATCGTGGAGAAGGTGTGGGGTCACGACCTTCGCGTCGAAGGTGTGGTCGTCGAATACCTCGAAGGCTTGGACAACTTAGAGGAACGCTTGGCGGAGTTCCAGCCCGGACCCGGACGACGCGTCGGCGTGCTGGCGGATCACCTGGTGGAAGGCTCCAAAGAAACGCGCCTAACGCAGACAGTGGGCGAGCACGTTTTGGTCACGGGCCACCCTTTCATCGATATTTGGGCCGCGGTTAAGCCCGAGCGTTTGGGGCTTCGGGCCTGGCCGGAGGTGCCGTATGGCGAAGACTGGAAGACCGGCATCTGCCGGCGTGTGGGCTGGTCCGATCCGAAGGAAGGCTGGAGCAGGGTCTACAACGCGGTCTCTTCCTTCCGCGACTTGGATTCCACGCTGATCGGCGCAGTGGAGCGTCTCGTGGACTTCGTCACGACGCCCGAACTCACTAAGGCCGATTTGCTCTAGTCCTTATTGGACCTCTCAATGAGGTTAACCGCCAGCTGGCAGCCCGCGGTTTCCGCGGCCCAGCCGGCAGCTTGTAGGCGCTGGGACATTGCCTGCTTGGAGATACCCAGCTCCTCCGCGGCCTCGTTCTGATTCAGCCCGCCGCGCACGAGCGATGTAGCCTCGCGGCCTTCCATCGTGCGCTTGGAAAGGACAAAGCCCAACAGGGCGAAAGCGGCGGCGATGTCGTTGGCCTCTGCGGCGCGGCCGCGCCGGTCCACCTTGGCATAGACGTGGCCGGCCCGCGCGGACTTCTTCACCGCGGCCGTGGCGACCGCGCGGGTGTGCTTCTCGCGGGCAGTATCGCCCGGGATGATGCCGATGCCGATGGCCCAGTCGCCGTCGGCAAGCAATGCCATCGCCACGTCGCACACCGCGGACGCCGAGTACGCCACGGCGCAGATGTCTTCGACGCCGAGGACCTCGAATTCGCCGATCCCCTCCAACGTGGACAGGGCAGCGGCGGATCGCTGGACCAATTCGGCGCGACGCACCGAGCGGCCGCGATAGCGAGCATGAACGGCGAGCACTGTGGAGGGCTCCTTTCTAGGCGAAACTAGAGGCTAGTCTACCCCTTGCGCTTGACCGAGCCGGGTAAGGGGCTGGGGTCGGGCAGATGCGTGTCGAGGATGAGTCCCGCCACTCCCAGCACCGCGGCAACGAGAAACGCCACCACGGTCAACGGATCCGGGCGTCCGGAGAGTGTATCCCCAAGGAACACGCCGATGGCCGTGGTGGGGATGGAGCCCAGCAGTGTGGCGACGGCAAACTGTCCCACCGGGATGGGGGTCAACGCCGCGACATAGTTTAGTAAGGAAAACGGAACTCCCGCGACCATGCGCAGTGATGCCACGGCCAACCACCCGCGCCGCTCGAGGCGCGCGTTGATAGGAAGCACCGCCGGGTGGGACAGGTGGGGTCGGATCCAGTCACCGAGCAACCACCGAACAATAAGCAACGAGAGCGTGGCCGAGACCGTCAGCGCCACCAAAGAGATGCCGAGTCCCAGCCAGGGACCGAACAAGAGCCCCGCGGCTAACGTCCACACCGTGCGGGGGAAGGGGAATTGCGTGAAGAAGACGTAGGCGGCCGCGAAGGCCACAATAAACCACGGGCCCAAGTGCCGCGACCAGGCGCGCAGCGCTGCGACATCGGGGATACCCACCACCATAACGAGGGCAACGAGGCCGGCACCCGCGGCGAGTACTAGCGCCCAGCGCCACCATGGCCAGGCAGCAACGCTGTGCCACGCCGACCGGGCGAGCGACGTAAGGAAGTCACCCGCGGTGCGCGCCCAACGCTTAAGCCTTTGCGAATCCATAGAGTTCTAAGCCTAGACCCTCGCCCTCGTTGGATAGAACGGGGCGTGCCGCACACTGTGGCTTAACTGTGGGGTTGGCGAAAAGTACCTAGCAACGCCGCTCGCGATGCATGGAATTGGAAGTGGGAGGAGGATACTAAGCGGAGACCAATCTGGCGCCTCGATCTACCTCGATCTTCAACGCGCCGATTCTTACACCGAATATGGAGTACTCCATGGACTTTATCCATAACCTGACATCCTACATGGACGCCGCGACCCTGCTCGAGGCCTTCGGCCCATGGGTTATCGCCGGCATCGCACTCGTGGTCTTCATCGAGTCCGGTGTCCTGTTCCCCTTCCTCCCCGGCGATTCCCTTCTGGTCACCGCAGCCATCCTCCGCGACGAGCTACACGTGTCCATTTGGCTCCTGCTTATCGTGGGCATGGCTGCCGCAATTGCCGGCGACCAAGTGGGCTATTGGCTGGGGCACCGCTTCGGGCGTGGCCTATTCAAAGAGGACGCGCGGATTCTTAAGCTGGAGTACCTGCATTCCGCCGAGGATTTCTTCCACAAGCACGGCCCACTCGCGCTGGTGCTGGGCCGCTTTGTTCCGATTGTGCGCACCTACATCCCCGTGGCGGCCGGAACGGCGGGCATGCCCTATAAGCACTTTGTGGGCTGGAACATCGGCGGCGCCGTGGCGTGGGTGCTCTCCATGAACTTGATCGGTGTCTTCTTGGGCCATATCCCCGGTATTGCGGATTCGATTGAGAAGATCATGCTGCTCATCATCGTCATTTCCGTGGCACCGATCGCCATCAAGGCCCTGCATAGCTATTTCACCGACAAGAAGAAGTCCGCGGCGGTAGAGAGTTCCCCGCGGGTTTAGAGATTGACGTAACGGGCGTATTCGCCACGCAGACGCGCGTGGGTGACGTAGATGGGCTCGTTATCCACGGCAGTCTTAAACTCCGCAGTCAGCCCCGCCATGACCGCCTCACGCGCCTGGGCGTGGCTGGTGTGGAAGCTCATCACCTCGCCGTCGACCACGGCCTCCCCACGGCGCTTGACTACTACGTACTCGGATCCTTCCGGAGCCTCAATGAGCTTTCGCTGTGCGGTAAACGGGTCGAGGTACGTAAAGGTAGCGTTCATTCGGTACTCCTTATTTTACGAGGTCACTGCTAGGGGGCAGGCCTCAAAGGTGGGGTAGTTGTTGTCGTAGCATCCCACTGTACCGTGCAACGGCGCTGTGCAGTGTGAGGCGAAAACGAGAAAAACTCGAGACACCGTAGATATGATGTCTCGAGATTTGGTTTGTGCCCGAGGGGGGACTTGAACCCCCACGTCCGTTAATAGGACACTAGCACCTCAAGCTAGCGCGTCTGCCATTCCGCCACCCGGGCTAGGGTGTTTGTTCAGCCTCTCGGCTGGGCACTCGAATACTGTATCCCGATCGGGGTGCAGTACACAAATCCCCATGTGAAGGGATATTTTAGGCTGAAATTGTGGCACTAAAACACAACGGTGGAAGTTGCCTCCCGTTGCGGCTGCCGGAGACCCACTGACTGATTCTTCCCCGAGCAAAAGTTCCGTCCGGTACAAAGGAAAGCATGACCAATAACGATGCGACCAACAACTCGGCAACACCCCAGACTCCTGCGAGCTACGCCACCGATTCTTGCTTCCCCGGCCCAGACCCGTATGCACCGCTGGGCGAGGTACCGGCCTTTAACGTGACCTCCCAGGACATCGCGGAGGGGGAAGAGATTGCAGAGCGTTTCCGCGCCCCGGAGAACGTCTCCCCGCAGCTGTCCTGGAGCGACGTGCCGGAGGGCACCAAGTCCTTTGCGGTGACGTGCTTTGATCCGGATGCCCCGACGGGCTCTGGTTTCTGGCACTGGGCGGCCTTCAACATCCCCGCTGATGTTCGTGAGCTGCCTACCGGCGCAGGTTCCTCCGAGGACCTGGGCCACCCCGGGGTAGTGAGCCTGCGCGGTGACTCCGGCCAGCGGACCTACTACGGCGCACAGCCGCCCGCCGGGCACGCGCCGCACCGTTACCTGTACGCGGTGCACGCTGTGGACGTGGAGAAGCTCGACATCGATCCGGAGTCCACCCCCACGGTGCTGGGCTTCAATCTGTTCTTCCACACGCTCGGCCGCGCGGTGACCTGGGGATGGTACGAGGAGAAGTGAAACCCCTCCCGTTGAACAAGCACCCAGACGGCGCAGGAGGCGAGAAGGGGTCCGACCCTATAGTTCTTCGGGCCGCGGGCGCACTCGCTTTCCTTGCAGCCATCCTGGCACTGCTAGGGCTGGTTTCCATCTTCAGCGATGGCCTTGACGCACCCTTCGAGTGGACTTGGCGGCGGGTAGCGCTCATCGCCGCGGCGATTCTGGTGGGCGCGTTCAGTGCCCAGCACCGCGAACAGCGCGGCAGCCTTGGACAGATTGCCCCGCTAATCCTCGCGCTAGTCTTCATCATCGCTAGCCGCGTCCTGCCGGACGCCGTCCTGGCCACGATGGGGCAGAACCTACTGTTTGTCTTCGCCGTCATAGCGGCGCTGTGTGCGGCGCTCATCCGCCGCGCAGTGCGCTAGTCGCGCCAGGGGAGACCGGAGCCGACCGCCTCAGAGATCGAGCGCAGCCCGTGGGCACGTATCTGCTGGGCAATCCCTCGGTGGATATCCCGGATCCAATCCGGGCCGCCATAAATCAACCCGGTGTAGCCCTGCAGCAGAGAGGCGCCGGCGGTGATGCGTTCCCATGCCTGTTCCGGGGTCGTGATGCCGCCGACGGCGACGAGCACCAGCTTATCGCCCACGCGGGCGTGCAGGCGCTGGAGCACCTCCAGCGAGCGGTCCGCCAGCGGCAGGCCCGAGATGCCGCCGGCGCCCATCGCCGCCACCTCGTCGGCAGGGGTCTTCAGCCCTTCACGGGAGATCGTGGTGTTGGTCGCCACGATGCCGGCGAGACCGACCTCGACGGCCATGTCTGCCACGGCATCGACGTCCTCATCAGACAGATCCGGCGCGATCTTGACCAGGACGGGCGAGGAGGTCGAGTCCACCACGGCCCCCATAATCGGGCGCAGGGATTCGACCGCCTGCAGGTCGCGCAAGCCCGGAGTATTGGGCGAGGAGACGTTGACCACCACGAAGTCGGCGAGGTCTCCCAGCACCGATGCGCACTGGCGGTAGTCATCGACGGCCTTGTCTGCCGGGGTGACCTTGTTCTTGCCAATGTTGATGCCCACCACGTCGCGGTAGCGGCGCTCGCGCAGGTTCCGTGCGGCTACCAAAGCGCCCTCGTTGTTGAAGCCCATACGGTTGAGGATCGCCTTGTCCGCCGGCAAGCGGAACAGGCGCGGTGCGGGGTTGCCCGGCTGCGCCTTCGGGGTAATGGTGCCGAGCTCGGCATAGCCGAAGCCGATGGCCGCCCACGCGTCGGCAGCCGCGGCGTTCTTGTCAAAGCCGGCGGCCAAGCCCAGCGGACGCGGGAAGCGCACACCGAACAGCTCTTGTTCCAGCACTGGATCCGTCACGGGGAGTACTTTGCCCAGCGCGCGGTTGGCGGGCCCGGCTGCCTGCAGAACCGCTAGGCCGCGGTTGATGATGCCGTGGATGCGCTCCGGGCTGAGCTGAAACATCCCCTTGAGCGCCACCTGGTAGGCGGCATGGCGAGCGCGGTCAATTGCGGAGTAGTGCATGGAAAGTCCTTCGTGAGCTGTTAGTTCTTGAGAGAGGGATCGGAGATGAACTGCAGGCCATCGCCGGTGGCAGAGGCGGCGACCACGGTGCCGTTCTCCAGCACAGCCACGTTCTGCGCATCCGCCACGGTGCTGAGGCTCCCGGCCGCCTCCGGCACACCGTCCGCCACCTTAAAGGCCTGCAGGAGGTTGTTGTCCGTGGTCGTGACCCACGCCAGGGAACGCCCGGAGTCCCACGCCGTAGCCCACGGCGTGCCGTCGGTATTGCCGTATTGGTGCAGCCGGATGACGTCGCTGGCGGTGTAGATGGCCACACGCTTGCCCACGGTGTCAGCGGCAACAACCACCGCACCCTCACCGCCGGAGATCTGGCCCACGCCCTGGCCCACGCGCAGGCGCCCGCCCGCGCGGTGCTTCTCCCAGTCCAGGGACTGGATGGTGGAGTCGTCCCGCAGCACGCGCACCACGCCATCCGCGCCGTCGGTGTTCGGCACCGCGATGAGCTGATCCGAACCGGCCTCAACCTTGATGGTCTTGTCGCGCTCGCCGTCCTTGTAGAGGCCGATCTTGTTCGAGTCCTTCGATCCGACGAATACCTCGCCCGAGGACGTTTGCGCGGCCACGGTGATGGGGGCCTCCTCTTCCACGGCCAGTTCTGTGGGGGCGGAAGGATTCTGCGGGTCGATGAGCAGGACCTTGTCGCCACAGGCCAGGACGAAGTGAGATGTGGAGGCAGTCAGGTCGCCGCAGCTCTCATCGACGTCTACGCGCTCGGCCTTGTCCGCAGAAAAGTCCTGCGCGCTGCCCACAGTGAGGGAGTCCGCGGTGCGCACCGCGAGGGCGTCGCCCAGCGCAGCCATGTCGGAGACCGCGTCGAAGTCCACGACGTCACCGGCCGGATCCTTCGCCCCTGGGGAGGCCGCCGGCTCCGCGTGTCCATACACCGCCGAGTTGGGATCGGCTCCAATTCCCACCGTGGAATTGCACGCAGTGAGCGCACTCACGCTCGCAACAAGGACAGAAGTAAGCAGGACTCGACGCATTTTCACGGTTCCTCATCCTAGCAGTCAGCGTGGTGAAGTCCGGTACCCGCTGGATCCGGTAGTAGGCTCGCCCGAGTGAATACAACAGCTGCTACTGACGCAATGACATGGCTGCAGGTCATCGTCTTGTCCCTCGTCCAAGGCCTCACGGAATTTTTACCGGTGAGCTCTTCGGGCCACTTGAGCATCGTCTCCCGGCTTTTCTGGGGACAGGACGCCGGCGCCTCCTTTACTGCGGTGATTCAGCTCGGCACGGAGCTGGCCGTCATCGTCTACTTCGCCGGCATGATCTGGCAGATCCTCAAGGGCTGGTTCGTTGGCTTGGTGCACAAGGATCAGCGCGGCCAGGATTACCGCATGGGCTGGATGGTCATTGTTGGCTCCATCCCCATTGGTGTACTGGGGGTGCTGGGCAAGGACCTGATTCGCGATAACCTCCGCAACCTGTGGATCACCGCCTCCATGCTTATTCTCTTTTCCTTCGTGTTCATCCTGGCAGAGCGGATTGGCAAGAAGTCCCGCGGCTTTGACGAGCTCACCATGCGGGATGCCATCGTCATGGGCCTGTGCCAGTGCCTGGCGCTGATCCCGGGCGTTTCCCGCTCCGGCGGCACCATCTCTGGCGGCCTGTTCCTGGGCCTCGACCGCGAGGTGGCCACGCGCTTTAGCTTCCTCTTGGCCATTCCGGCAGTGATTGCCTCCGGACTGTTCTCGCTGGGCGACGCCTTCGGCCCCACCGTGGGCCAGTCCGCTACCGGCGCTCAGTTGCTCGTGGGCACGTTCATCGCCTTCGTTGTGGGTTATGCCTCCATTGCCTGGTTGCTGAAGTTCGTGGGCAACCATTCCTTCGAGTGGTTCGCGGCCTACCGCATCCCGGTGGGAATCATCGTCATGATTCTGCTCGCGCTGGGTGTTCTCGTTCCCTAGACTCCGGAAATGCCCTGAAATGCCCAGTAGTGCCCAGTGGCGGGCGGGCGCGTTAGGATTGTGGGCATGCATTCATGGCCCACACCGAACGTCGATACCGTCCCCGGCACTCCGCAACCTCTCCGCCTGTATGACTCGGCTGATGCCGCAGTCAAGCCGATGGAGGTCTCTGGCGATACCGCCACCATGTACGTCTGCGGCATCACGCCCTATGACTCCACCCACTTGGGCCACGCCGCGACGTATCTGACCTTTGACCTGATCTACCGCCAGCTGCTGGATAACGGGTACAAGGTCCACTACGCGCAGAACATCACGGATGTTGATGACCCGCTGTTCGAGCGCGCTGAGCGCGATGGCGTGGACTGGCGCGAGCTCGGTACCTCCCAGATCGACCTGTTCCGCTCCGACATGGAGCTGCTCTCCGTCTTCCCGCCGCAACACTACGTGGGCGCGATGGAGGCGATCGATGAGGTCGTTGAGATGGTGCAGAAGCTTCTCGACGCTGGCGCGGCTTACGTCGTCGACGACGCCGAGTGCCCGGACGTCTACGCGTCCATCGACGCCACGCAGCACTTCGGCTACGAATCCAACTACTCGCGCGAGCAGATGGAGACTTTCTTTGCTGAGCGCGGTGGCGACCCCGACCGTCCCGGCAAGCGCGATCCCCTCGATGCGCTGATCTGGCGCGCACACCGCGAGGGCGAGCCGGCGTGGGAGTCTCCCTTCGGGCCTGGCCGCCCCGGCTGGCACATCGAGTGCTCCGCTATCGCCACGAACCGCCTGGGATCCACCTTCGATATTCAGGGCGGCGGCTCCGATTTGAAGTTCCCGCACCACGAGTTCTCCGCAGCCCACGCTGAGGCCGCACTCACCGTGGAGCGCATGGCGCGTCACTACGTGCACACCGGCATGATTGGCTTGGACGGCACCAAGATGTCGAAGTCCCTGGGCAACCTGGTCTTCGTGCACAAATTGGTCGACGCCGGGGTGGACCCCTCCGCTATTCGCGTAGGCGTATACGCCGGGCACTACCGCGGTGACCGCGATTGGTCCGACGAGGTGCTCGCCACTGCGCAGGAGCGCCTGGAGCGCTGGCGTGCGGCCGCCGAGACGCCGGGGTCCCTCGAGACCGTCCAGGACACCGTACAGCAGGTGCGCGCCGCGCTTGCCGACGATCTAGATACGCCCCGCGTACTGCAGGTTCTCGACGACTGGGCAGCTCGCGCCACCAGCGCTGCCAGTGCAGAAGGCGAGTCCGCACCGGATGTAGCGGAGCACGATGAAGCTCAGAAGCTGCTGCGCCAGGCAGTTAATTCTCTGCTGGGCGTGCGCCTGTAAGGATCTTGAGGCATTATCTAGCTCATGAGCATTCGCGCAGAGTTCCAGCCCACCGTTGACGAATTCATGTCCAACTTGCAGTCCTTCGCTACCGGGGACTACCTCAAGGAAGAGGAGAAGGAGTTCTGGGAGGCGCCGTTTGACGCTTCCGTACTCCCGGAGCTCAAGAAGGTTCTGGAAGACCTGCTGGACAAGCTGGATAGCCTCCCGGATGACCCGGAGGGCACCATCCTCAGCGCCGCGGTCAAGCCCTCCGTGGACAAGCTGGCCGCCTTTAACCGTAAGAACGCCGATGCCATCCTGGAGCCGGAGGAGAAGGAGGAGCTGACGGAGCTTATCCACTCCGCTGCTGCCTCTACCGGCGCGGATGACGAGGCCCTAGCACAGCTACCGGAGCTCGATTTCTAATTGTCTTCTCTCACTTCCCGCCCGTCCGCGATCCTCTGGGATATGGACGGGACCCTCACCAATTCCGAACCCCTGTGGGCGGAGGCCACGTTTTATCTCTCTGAGAATCTCGGCCGCCGGCTTACCCCGACGGAGCGCCTCGCCACCGTGGGTGCCACCTTCGAGCGCACCCTGCAGATCTGCGCCGACAAGGCCGGCGTGCAGCTGCAGCCGGGTGATACCGAGCGCTACCGCACACTCATGTTTGACTACGTCAAGTCGCTCTTTGCGGACCATTTGGAGATCTTCCCCGGCATCCCGGAGCTTTTGGGAGAGCTGAAGGCGCAGGGTATGCCGATGATGGTGACCACCAATACGGAGCGCTACGTGGCTGATTCCGCCATTGCTGCGCTGGGGCGCGATTACTTCGTGGACACGATCTGCGGCGACGAGGTGCCCCAAGGCAAGCCAGCCCCCGATATGTACGCCGAGGCCGCCCGGCGCTTGGGTGTTCCGGCCCACGAGTGCCTGGTCTTTGAGGACTCTGCAGCGGGCATGCGCGCGGCTGTGGACGCCGGCTGCACCGTCATCGGCTTGCCCGAGGACGATCGCGTCGCCGTTCCCCCGGAGGTCACCGAGATCTCGAGCCTGCGAGATACCCGTCACCTAGCTGGCGCCACCGCGGCTGACGTCTACGCCTGGTTCGATTCTCTCCGGTCTTAACTCTCTGCGCCGTCCGCGCTGTTTCTCCAGCCGTCGTCGCTGCAGCAGAGAATTTCTGCAGGACGGCTGAATTCTATGCACCCGTGTGGAAGAATTGCGCGTGTGAAGAATTTTGACAGCTTGTTTGCGGAATTGTCCCACAAGATTGCCCAGCGCCCGGAGGGCTCGGGCACGGTGGAGGCCTACGACAAGGGCGTGCACCACCTAGGCAAGAAGATCGTCGAGGAGGCCGGCGAGGTATGGATCGCCGCCGAGTACCAGTCCGATGAGGAGCTCGCGGAAGAGATGTCCCAGCTGCTCTACTGGCTGCAGGTCATGGCGCACAAGCGCGGCCTGACGCTGGATGATATCTACCGCTACCTCTAAGAAAGCAACGCTCATGATTAAGATCGCTGTTCCCAACAAGGGCTCCCTGTCCGAATCCGCCCTCGAGATTCTCAAGGAGGCAGGCTACAAGGGCCGCGGCCACAACAAGTCCCTCAATGTCGTCGACGCGGACAACGGCGTGGAGTTCTTCTTCCTGCGACCCAAAGACATCGCCATCTACGTCGCCCAGGGCGTGCTAGACCTCGGCATCACGGGACGCGACCTAGCGCTGGATTCGCGCGCACAATTCAATGAGGTGCTGGACCTCGGCTTCGGCTCCTCCACGTTCCGCTACGCGGCGCCGGCGGGGGAGCAGTGGAGTGTATCTCAACTACAGGGAAAGCGCATTGCCACCTCGTACCCCAACGTGGTGCGCCGACACTTGGCAGACAACGGAATCGAGGCGGAAGTCATCCGCTTGGACGGTGCCGTGGAGATCTCCATCCACTTAGGCGTTGCCGATGTCATTGCGGACGTTGTCTCCACCGGTGCGACGCTGCGCCAGCAGGGACTGGAGCCCTTCGGCGAACCAATCGTGTCCTCCGAGGCCGTGGTGATCAAGCGGGCTGGGGAGGAGCTTAATGCCGAGGAAGAAGTGGTGCTCAGCCGTATCAAAGGCATCCTCAACGCACGCCACTACGTGATGTTGGACTACAACGTGGCCAAGGCTCAGCTGTCCGCTGTGGAGGCCGTTACCCCCGGTTTGACGGGGCCGACGATTTCTCCGCTCGCCCGCGAAGGATGGGTGGCTGTGCGGGTCATGGTGCCCCGTAAGCAGGCAAATCAGGTGATGGATGACCTCTCGGCGCTTGGCGCCGAGGCCATCTTGGCCTCCGATCTCCGGATTGCCCGATTTTAGGGGCAGATTCCAAACATTTTATTCGTCATGGTGATTACGATGGACCGTGAACACCATCGTTCTTCGATTTATATGCAAGGAGTCAGCCATCATGGCAAAGTCCACTAAGAAGGATGCACAGGCCGAGGTCAAGGAGGCCAAGGCAGAGGTTGAGGAGAAGGCCACCACCAAGACCTCGAAGTCCACGAGCAACAAGAAGACTCGTACCGAGACTGACCTTCTCGGCTCCATGGAGGTCCCGAATAACGCGTACTACGGCGTCCACACGCTGCGCGCTATCGAAAACTTCCAGATCTCTTACGTCACCATCAACACCATCCCGGACTTCATCCGCGGCATGGTGCAGGTGAAGAAGGCCACCGCCATGGCCAACCGCCGTCTTCATGTTCTGCCGAAGAAGAAGGCAGAGGCCATCATCTGGGCGTGCGACCAGATCCTGGAAGAAGGCCGCTGCATGGACCAGTTCCCGCTGGATGTCTTCCAGGGCGGCGCTGGTACGTCCCTCAACATGAACACCAACGAGGTCGTGGCCAACCTGGCTCTTGAGCACCTGGGTGAGGAGAAGGGCTCCTACGACATCATCAACCCGAACGATGACGTCAACATGTCCCAGTCCACCAACGATGCGTACCCGACGGGCTTCCGCCTGGGCGTCTACTACGCCATGGAGGACCTCATCGACCGCATCGATGCTCTGCAGGCCGCCTTCCAGGCCAAGGGCAACGACTTCTACGACATCCTGAAGATGGGCCGCACCCAGCTGCAGGACGCAGTCCCGATGACTCTCGGCGACGAGTTCAAGGCCTTCGCTCACAACCTGGCTGAGGAGCAGGCGGTTCTGCGCAGCGCTCAGCAGCGCCTGCTGGAGATCAACCTCGGCGCAACCGCTATCGGTACCGGCGTGAACACCCCGGCTGGCTACCGCCACCAGGTCACCGCGGCACTCTCTGAGGTCACCGGTCTGGAGATCAAGACCGCCCGCGACCTTATCGAGGCAACCTCCGACTGTGGTGCCTACGTGCTGCTGCACTCCACCATCAAGCGCGCCGCGATGAAGCTGGCCAAGATCTGTAACGACCTGCGCCTGCTGTCCTCCGGCCCGCGCGCCGGCCTGGCAGAGATCAACCTGCCGCCGCGTCAGGCTGGTTCCTCCATCATGCCGGGTAAGGTCAACCCGGTTATCCCGGAGGTTGTCAACCAGGTCTGCTTCAAGGTCTTCGGCAACGACCACGTGGTCACCATGGCTGCTGAGGCCGGCCAGCTGCAGCTCAACGTCATGGAGCCGGTCATCGGTGAGGCACTGTTCCAGTCCATCCGCATCATGGGCAACGCCGTGGACACCCTGCGCGAGAAGTGCGTGGAGGGCATCACCGCCAACGCAGACGTCTGCCGCGCCTACGTGGAGAACTCCATCGGTATCGTCACCTACCTGAACCCGTTCATCGGTCACCACAATGGCGACCTGATTGCCAAGGAGTCCCTGAAGACTGGCAAGGGCGTGAAGGAACTGGTCCTGGAGAAGGGCCTGCTGGATGAGGAGACCCTCAACAAGGTTCTCTCCGTCGAGAACCTCATGCACCCGGAGTTCCGCGGCCAGCTCTACATCGACGAATAAGCCGCACAGGTCTCCGCCACTTGTTCCGGTAGATACCGGTAGTTGCCGGTAGATACTCGCAACAACCGATGCCCGCGCACGCCTTCCCTCAGGCGGCGCGGGCGTCGGTCCGTTTTGGGAGGACCCCGTGCAGATGATGCGGGGAGGGAGCAGAAGGGGTTAGTCTGCGGACCCGCAAGAGTGTGGAAACAGACACAATCGGGCAAAAATACTCGCTCCGTCAACACCAATGAGGCAGAATAAAAACAGTCAGCCGTCGCGCAACGGCCACGCCATGACCGCCGCGCGCTTCACCACTCGCACTGCAGTTCACCTGCGGATATTGGAGTCTCACAATGGTTGTTGTGCATATCCTCATCGTCCTTGCGGCGATTTACCTCGGCGCCCGAATCGGTTCGATCGGCATCGGCATGGCCGGCGGCCTCGGCGTCTTGCTGTTGGGTCTTACCGGCGTGCCGGTCACGCGTGAAGACATCCCGTTCGACGTTATCGGCATCATCATGACGGTCATTGCCGCCATCGCTGCGATGCAGCGCGCCGGCGGCATGGATTACTTGGTCTACATCGCGGAGAGGTTCCTCCGCAAGAACCCGAAGCGCATTACCTTCTACGCGCCAATCGTCACGTGGCTCATGACGGTGCTGGCTGGTACCGGCCACACGGCGTTCTCCACGCTGCCCGTCATCGTCGAGGTGGCGAAGGAAGGTAAGGTTCGCCCGTCCCGCCCGCTGTCCATCTCCGTGGTCGCCTCCCAGATGGCCATCTGTGCCTCGCCGATTTCGGCGGCCGTCGTCCTGCTAGCCTCGCTCCTGGAGCCGCAAGGCGTGGGCTACCTGCAGATTCTCGCAGTCCTCATCCCGGCTACGTTCCTTTCCATCTTCCCGGCCGCGTGGGTTGCCAACCGCTCCGGCAAGGAGCTGGAGGATGACCCGGTGTACCAGGAGCGCATGGCCCAGGGCCTGGTCAAGCAGCCCCAGGGTTCTACCAACTACTCCCCGGTACAGGGCGCCAAGACCTCGGTTCTGATCTTCCTGGTGGCCATCATCATCGTCATGCTGTGGGCCACCTTGACCTCCGAGCAGGTCGGCCTCATCAGTGATCCGACGCTGCCGCGTAACGAGGCCATTATGACGGTCATGCTTACCGCCGCCACGCTCATCGTCATGGTGACCAAGGTCCCGGCTGGTGACGTGCTCAATACGCCGGTGTTCAAGTCCGGTATGTCTGCCTGCATCTGCGTGCTCGGCGTCGCCTGGCTGGGCACCACGCTGATCAACCACTACATGGAGGACATCAAGTCCATCTCCGGTTCGGTCATTGAGTCCGCTCCGTGGCTGCTGGCCGTGGTTCTCTTCTTCGCCGCTGCTCTGCTGTACTCGCAAGCCGCTACCACCAAGGCCCTCATGCCGGCAGCCCTGGCCCTGGGCGTTAACCCGCTCACCGCCGTTGCCGCCTTCCCGGCCGTCTCCGCGCTGTTTATTCTGCCGACGTACCCGACGCTGCTGGCGGCAGTGGAGATGGATGACACCGGTAGCACGCGCATTGGTAAGGCCGTGTTCAACCACCCGTTCATCATCCCCGGCGTGGTCAGCATCGCGCTGTCTATTGCCCTGTGCTACGTCTTCGGCGCAGTCTTTATTTAATAGCTCTAAGCAGCATAAACCGGCGCGCAGCGCGGTAGTCTGAAGGTATGAGTACGCAACCTTCAGACGTCGCCATTGCCCAGGCTCACCAGCTCGAGCCCATCACCGATATTGCCGCTCGCGCCGGTATTCCGGATAGCGCCCTGATCCCCTACGGGCGCACCAAGGCCAAAGTGGACATCACCCAGCTGGGGGAGCAGGAGCAACGGGGCTCACTGGTGCTGGTCACCGGCGTGTCGCCTACACCTGCAGGCGAGGGAAAGTCCACAGTTCTGATCGGCTTGACCGACGCCTTGGCAGCATTGGGAAAGAAGGCCATCGTGGCTCTGCGAGAGCCATCGCAGGGCCCGGTGATGGGCATCAAGGGCGGCGCCGCGGGCGGCGGCTACTCCCAGGTAGTGCCGATGGAAGACATTAACCTCCACTTCACCGGGGATTTTCACGCCATTGCCGCGGCCACTAATACGCTTGCCGCCATCATTGACAACCACATCCACCAGGGCAACGCCCTGGGCATCGATCCGCGGCGCGTGACCTGGCAGCGCTGTGTTGACGTCAACGACCGCGCGCTGCGCCATGTCGTCACCGGACTCGGTGGACCCGCCCACGGCGTGCCGGGGGAGACCGGCTTTACCATTACGGCGGCCTCAGAAATCATGGCCATTCTAGGCCTCGCCACGGACCTGGCGGACTTGAAGAAGCGCCTCGGGGACATCACCATTGGCTACACCTTCGACCAGCAGCCGGTCACCGCACGCGAGCTCAACGCCGAGGGTGCACTGACCGCACTGATGCGGGACGCCCTTAACCCCAACCTCGTACAGACATTGGCCGGCATGCTGGCCTTTGTCCACGGCGGTCCCTTTGCCAACATCGCGCACGGCTGCAACACGCTGCTGGCTACGCAGACCGCCCTGCGTTTCGGGGATATCGTCCTCACGGAGGCCGGCTTCGGTGCGGACCTGGGCGGGGAAAAGTTCATGGATATCAAGGCTCGCTTCGGCGATCTGGATGTCGCCGGTGCGGTGGTCGTGGCCACGATTCGCTCGCAGAAGTACAACGGCGGTCAGCCGCGTGACGAGCTCACCACGGAGAACCTCGACGCGCTGAAGAAGGGCGTGGTGAACCTGGAGCGTCACGTGGACAACCTCCGAAAGTTCGGCCTGGCTCCCATCGTCGCCCTGAACCTCTTTGGCAGCGATACCGAGGCAGAACGCGAGTACATGCGCCAGTGGGCGAAGGACTTCGGCGTTCCACTGGAAGAAGCGGACGTTTGGTCCAAGGGCGGCGAAGGAGCAACCGACCTGGCGAAGCTAGTGCTGGAGAACCTCTCCGCGGGAACCGCGACGCAACTCTACGACCCCACCAAGGGAATTGAGGCCTCCATCGAGACCATCGCCACCCAGATCTACCGCGCTGAGCGGGTGGAGTATTCGGCGAAGGCGCTGAAAGACCTGGCCTATATCAAGGACAATGGCTGGGATTCGCTCCCCGTGGTGATCTCCAAGACGCAGTACTCTTTCTCCGATGATGCCAGCGCGTTGGGGGCACCAGAGGGCCACGTGCTGCACGTGCGCGAGCTGCAGCCGCGCACGGGTGCGGGCTTCATCGTGGCACTGACCGGAAACGTCATGACCATGCCGGGGCTTCCCAAGAAACCGGCGGCCAACAACATCGACGTCGCCGGCGACGGCACCATAACCGGCCTGTTCTAGGCAGGGCCTATTCCGGCCAGCCTGGGTACTCCGGCGGCGTGCCGCCGAAGGCCGGGCACAAGTCCTGGAAGGAGCACCAGCCGCACAGCTTCGAGGTCTTCGGACGGAAGTCGCCTGCCTTGCCGTCGCCTTCAATCTTGGCCCACAGCTCGCCCAGATCCCGCTCGAAGTATTCGAGTTCCTCCGGGCCGGGGGTGAGGAACATGGAGTCGAGCACCTTGAGGTACATCAGTCGCAGCTGCTGGGGGATGGTGCCCATCAGCCGCCAGTAGACCAACGCGTAGAAACGCATCTGAAACTGCGCGGCCTGGGAGTAGCGGGGCAGCGGCTTCTTGCCGGTCTTATAGTCCACCACGCGCACCTCACCGGTCGGAGCCACGTCGACGCGGTCGATGAAACCGCGTACGGGCACGCCGTTGGGCAGCACGGTGTCGACGTACATCTCGCACTCGTGGGCATCGAAGCCCTGTGGGTTCTCCATCTGGAAGTAGCCCTTGATGAGCTCGCGTGCCTCAACAAAGAAGTCCAGCTCCTCCGCCTCCGGCACCAGCTCCCGCAGATCGGGGGAGGACTCAACCATGGTGGCCCACTCCGGCTTGATCATCTTGACCGCAACTGGGTAGTCGCGCTCTTCGCGGGGCAGCTTGTGCATGTTTTCCAGCACCGCGTGCACCAGCGTTCCCTTGACCTGAGCCTTCGTCTTGGGCTCGGGCAGCTTATCGATTGCTCGGAAGCGGTAGAGCAGGGGGCACTGCTTGTAGTCGGAGGCGCGGGACGGGGAGAGGGCGAGTCTTTTCGGCATAACGCTCCTCAGCCTAGCGCACAGCACGTTCTGCACTGGGTCCACACCGAAGCGCGTCATTCGTGGCAAGCTAGAAGCCATGAGTACAGCCACGAGTACAGCCCTGAATACGTCGGAAGAATTTCTCGACTTCATTGCCGCCAGCCCATCCTCTTACCACGCCGCGGAGGAGGTGGCCTGCCAGCTGGAAGCTGTCGGCTTTAGCCGCCAGGACGAAGACGAAGAGTGGTCGGCCGAGCCGGGCGGTCACGTCATGGTGCGCGGCGGCGCCGTCATGGCCTGGTACGTGCCGGAGGGCGCGGGTCCGGACTCGGGCTTCCGCATCATCGGTTCGCACACCGACTCGCCGGGTCTGGCGCTCAAGCCCACCCCGGACTTCGACTCGGCTGGTTGGCAGCAGGTGGCCGTGGAGGTCTACGGCGGTGTGCTCCTGCACAGCTGGTTCGACCGCGAGCTCACCGTGGCCGGTCAGGTCGTGACCACGGACGGCACGCGCCACTTGGTCAACACCGGCCCGCTACTGCGCCTGCCCTCGTTGGCCATCCACCTGTACCGCAAGGACGAGTTCAAGCCGGACCGCCAGCGCCACATGCAGCCGGTGCTCTCCGTGGGCACGCCGGATGCTTCCGTGCTGGGCGTTGTGGCCGACAATCTCGGCCTCGCGCGCGAGGATATCGCCTCCTTCAATCTCATTACCGCTGATGCTCAGCGGGGAGAGGTCTTCGGCGCCGAGGAGAAGTTCATTGCCGCCGGGCGCATGGACAACCTGTCCTCGGTGCATGCGTCGCTGCGGGCGATGATCGGGGCGGCGTCGCCAAGCACCGCGTCAGACCACAAGGACATCCTGGTCATGGCCGCTTTCGACCACGAGGAAGTGGGGTCTGCCTCGCGCTACGGTGCCGCCGGTCCGATCCTGGGGGACGTGCTCACGCGCACCGCCCGCGCCCTGGGTGCTAACGAGGAGCAACGCTTCCAGATGTTCGCGCGGTCGAGCTGCGTGTCCGCCGATGCGGCCCACTCCGTCCACCCGAACTTCCCGGACAAGCACGATCCAACCCACCACCCGATCATCGGGCGCGGCCCGGTGACCAAGATCAACGGCAACCAGCGCTACGCCTCCGACGCCACCACCGTGGCCCTGTGGGAGGGCGCCTGCCAGCGCGCGGGCGTTCCTGTCCAGCGCTTTGTGGGAAACAACGACGTGCCGTGCGGATCTACCATCGGCCCCATCTCCGCCACGCGCCTGGGCATTCCGACCGTGGACGTGGGAGTGCCCATGCTTTCCATGCACTCGGCCCGGGAGATGGTGGGCGAGCGCGACCAACTATGGCTGGGCCAGGCTCTTGAGGCATACTTGGTGGGTTAACCCATAACTTTGACCCTGACCCTGATTTTGTGAAAGGCCCTTTTCGCTATGGCTTATTCTGGCCCCTTCAGCTACGGCGACCGCGTGCAGCTCACCGATGCTAAGCGCCGTCACTACACCATCGTCCTTGAGGAAGGCGGCCAGTTCCACTCGCACAAGGGCATCATCAACCACGATGACATCGTGGGGCTCGACGAAGGCTCCGTCATCGACTCCACCCTGGGCAGTTCCTTCCTGCTCTTCCGCCACCTCATGGTGGACCACGTGCTCTCCATGCCGCGTGGCGCCGCCGTCATCTACCCCAAGGATTCAGCACAGATCCTGGTCGAAGGCGATATCTTCATGGGCGCCCGCGTGCTGGAAGCAGGTGCCGGCTCGGGCGCACTCTCCATGACGCTGCTGCGCGCCGTGGGGCCCGAAGGCCACGTCTTTTCCTACGAGGTCCGCGACGATCACCTGGAATACGCCGTGGACAACGTCCGCGAATACTTCGGTGAGCAGCCGGAGTGGTGGTCCCCGCGCCTGGGAGATCTGGCAGACGTCACCGTCGAGGACCTGGGCGGGCCCGTAGACCGCGTCATCCTGGACATGCTGGAGCCCTGGGAGCACCTAGAGAAGGTGCGCGACATCCTCATCCCGGGTGGCGTGTTCATGACCTACGTGGCCACCGTGCCGCAGCTGATGAAGGTCATGGAAGGCATCCGCGAGCTCAAGTGCTTCACCGAGCCGAGGGCCTGGGAGTCCCTGGTGCGCGAGTGGAAGGTGGAAGGCCTGGCCACGCGCCCGGAGCACCGCATGAATGCCCACACCGCGTTCCTCATTTGGACGCGCCGGTTGGCCGACGGCGTCACCCCGCCCCGCCCGCAGCGCCGCGCGCGCAAGTAGGGGAGAATTACCGCCCCACCACACAGCAGTAGGCCTACGCTCGACGCGCTAGTGTGGACCTTATGACGGACGCCTCTGAAGTTCACGAGCACACCCAGCTGCGCAGGCAGATTGATCAGCTCTCCGAGCGAAATACCAAGCTCGCCGCGCTGCTCAAGGACGCGCGCGTCAAGCTCCAGCAGCTGCTGGCGGAGGTAGACGCGCTCGCCGAGCCTGCCTCCACCTACGGGGTCTTTTTGGGGTATTCAGGACGTGCCCAAGACTCGCGCCGCGATGCCGAGGTCTTCACCAACGGCCGCCGCATGCGGGTCAAGATCACCCCGGAGATCGAGCCGGGGTCCCTTCAGGTGGGCCAGCGGGTTCGCTTGGGGGAGGGCTTCGTGGTGGTTGAGGGCTGCGGTGCAGTAGAGACCGGGACGCTGGCCACCCTCCAGGAACGCGTGGGCGAAGACCGCGCCATCGTGACTAATTCCGCGGGCGAAGAGCAGGTCGTCATCCTCGCCGCGGCTTTGCGCGAGACCGTCCGGGCGGGCGATGCCCTGCTTATCGAGCCCAAATCCGGCGTGGCCTCCGAACGAGTGCACAAGACCGAGGTGGCGCAGCTGACCTTGGAGGAAGTCCCGGATGTCTCCTACGAGGACATCGGTGGCTTGGATGCGCAAATCTCGCAGATCCGGGACTCGGTGGAACTGCCGTTTCTGCACCCGGATCTCTACCGTGACTTCGATCTCCAGCCGCCCAAGGGCGTGTTGCTTTATGGCCCACCGGGCTGCGGCAAGACGCTCATTGCCAAGGCTGTGGCGCACTCCCTGTCCGCCTCTTTGGGAGCCACCGCGCCCAGCTACTTTCTCAACGTTAAGGGCCCGGAGCTGCTCAACAAGTACGTGGGAGAAACCGAGCGGCGCATTCGCCTCATTTTCGAGCGCGCCCGGGAGTTGGCGTCCCAGTCAGGCGAGGACGGCTCGCCGCGCCCGGTGATCATCTTCTTCGACGAGATGGAATCCATCTTCCGCACCCGTGGCTCGGGCGTGTCCTCCGATATGGAAACTACCGTGGTCCCGCAGCTGCTTACGGAGCTCGACGGCGTGGAGAAGCTCAACAACGTCATCGTCATCGGTGCCACCAACCGCGAGGAGCTCATCGATCCGGCCATCATGCGCCCGGGCCGCCTGGACATCAAGATCCGCGTCAACCGTCCCACCCGGGATGGTGCGCGTGAGATTTTTGCCCGCCACTTCCCGGAGTCCGTCCCGCACGACGGGGATCTGGCGCAGCTTATCGCTGGCGCCGTGGACGATCTGTACGCTGACCGTCCCTTTGTCAAGCTGCTCTTTGCTAACGCGGAACCCCGCGTGCTGCACTACCGCGACTTCGTCTCTGGCGCGATGATCGCCAACATTGTCGCCCGCGCGAAGAAGCTGGCCATCAAGGATGCGTTGAGCTCTGCTAATTCTCCCGGCGTCACCGCCGCTCATCTGCGCCGCGCCATCGCCTCCGAGCAAGCCGAGTCCGAGTACGTGCCTACCTCCGCCAACCCGGAGGAGTGGGCCAAGATCGTGGCGGGAACCTCAGCCGGCGCGCACGTCACTGGCGTCGAACTCATGGCAGCGTCATAAGCCACCGGTCACAACAGTTGCTGAACCACGGCCACTCGGGCAAGGCCGTCGGCTTAATGGCAAGAAGCTAAAAGGAATCATAAGGAACTTGAGGAACTAGTATGAGCCGCGTTCTAGGCACTGAAACCGAGTACGGCATCTCCACGCCGTCGAATCCCGCGCTATCACCGATTGTCACCTCCACGCACGCGGTGGTGGCTTATGCAGCACTCAATACCGGTGCGCGCTCGCGCTGGGACTTCCGCGAGGAGCACCCGCTGCGTGATAGCCGCGGTTTTGATCTCAAGCGCTATCACACCGTCCCGGTGGTGGATCCTAACGCGCTGGGTGTGGCCAATGTGGTCACCGCCAACGGTGCGCGCTTTTACGTTGACCACGCGCACCCGGAATACTCCACCCCGGAGTGCACGAATGCGTGGGATGGCATGCTGTACGACGCCGCTGGGGACGTCATACTGCGCCGCGCCGCCGAGGCCGTCGCCCAGCTCACAGCCCAGGGCACCTCGGTGTTGGACGGCCACGATCCGTGTCCGGCGCTGAAGTTCTACAAGAACAACGTGGACGGCAAGGGTGCTTCCTACGGCAGTCACGAGAACTACCAGTACTCCCGTGCCACGGACTTCGACGCTATTGCGCAGGGGCTCATCCCGTTCTTCGTGGCCCGCCAGGTAGTCACAGGCGCCGGGCGCGTGGGTCTGGGCGCGGACGGGGAGGAGCCTGGCTTCCAGATTTCCCAGCGCGCGGACTACATCGAGACCGAGATTTCGCTCGAGACCACGCTCAACCGTGGCATCATCAATACCCGCGACGAGCCGCATGCGGTGGCGGAGGACTTTGGGCGCCTGCACGTCATTATTGGTGATGCCACCATGTCGCACACCTCGACCTTGCTCAAGCTGGGGATGACGTCCTTGGTGCTCGACGCCATCGAGGCCGGGGTGGACTTTAGTGACCTGCGCTTGGCCGACCCGGTAGCGGAGGTGCAGCGGGTGAGCCGGGACGTCACGCTCACCCATGAGCTGCTGCTTGACGACGGTCACCGGTTAACCGCCTTGGGACTCCTCGCCGCCTACCGCGAACGGGTTACTGCCACCACACCGGAGGACGAGAAAGTGCTCGCGGCGTGGGACGAGGTCGTGGAGCTGCTGCGCCAAGAACCGCTAAAAGCCGCGCACCTGCTGGACTGGGTGGCCAAGTACCGGCTCATCAAGGGCTACCTCGACCGCGGCGTGGCCGCTGGCGACCCGAAGCTGGCGCTGATTGATCTGCAATACACTGACATCGATCCGGCCAAGTCCCTCTATCACGCGCTGGTGCGCAAGGGACAGATGCGCACTTTGGTGTCGGCACAAGAGATAGAGGACGCCGCCGACGTACCGCCCCGCGATACGCGCGCCTTCCTCCGCGGCCAGGCCACCCGGAAGTTCGGTGAGGACGTCCTGGCCGCCTCGTGGCAGTCGCTCGCCTTCCGCATCGGCCCTGCAGACGGGGCCGCCTCTGGCACCGCCTGGGTGGCGCTGGATGATACCCGGGCGATGGGCCAGGCGGAGGTGGCCGAACTGCTTGATTCCTCCGCCACCGCCGCGGACTTCGTCGCCGGGCTGCGCGAGCTCGGGCTGCGGGTCGAGTACCCTACACTGTATTAACCGAAAGGCCACGAAAGGACTAGTCACGATGAGTGGACAGCAATCCCAGGTCAACGCCGGCGGCGGCAACAATTCCGGCGACAGCGCCGAGGAGTTCGACGCCGGCCAGGTCAGCATCAACAGCGCTGGTACCGATGACCTGCTCGATGAGATCGATGGGCTCCTCGAGTCCAACGCGGAGGAGTTCGTGCGCTCCTACGTGCAGAAGGGCGGCGAATAACGGTGTCAGCTGGGCTGTCGGCCGGGCCGGTCTATGCGCGCCGCATCATGGGCATCGAGACCGAGTATGGCATCACCGCCAGCACGGCGCCGGGGCAGCGGGTGATGTCCCCGGACGAGATTGCCCGCGTGCTCTTTCGCCCGGTGGTCTCGCGCTATTCCTCCTCGAATATTTTCACGCCCAACGCCTCACGCTTGTACCTCGACGTGGGTTCACACCCGGAAGTCGCCACCGCGGAATGTGATAGCCTCACCCAGCTCATGCTCTACGAGAGGGCGGGCGACGTTATCGTCGATAAGCTCGCGCGCCAGGCAGAGCAGGCACTCGCGGAGGAGGGCGAGGAGCGCTCGGTCTACCTGTTCAAGAACAACGTCGACTCCGCCGGGCACTCCTATGGCTGCCACGAGAACTACCTCATCGGGCGCCATGTGGTGCTCAAGGATCTGGGCCAGGCGTTGCTGCCCTTTATGATTACCCGCCAGCTCATCTGCGGCGCCGGCAAGATCGAGCCGGCCAAGGCAGGGGAGCCGGCACGCTTCCTGCTCTCGCAGCGCGCGGACCAGGTGTGGGAGGGTGTCTCTTCCGCCACCACGCGTTCACGGCCCATCATCAATACCCGTGACGAGCCCCACGGCGATTCCAAGCGCTTTCGCCGCATGCACGTCATCGTGGGTGATTCCACTATGGCCGAGCCCACCTTGGCGCTCAAGGTCGGCTCCGCACTGCTCATGCTGGAGATGCTCGAGGCTGACTTCGACGTGCCCACTTTCCCGGTACTCGATCCGATTCGCCACATCCGGGCTATTGCCCAGGACCCGACGGGGCTGACTGTGCTGCCGCTCGACGGCGGCGGGAGTGTCACCGCCTTGGAGCTTCAGCAGGCGCTGTGCGGCGCTGCCGAGCGCTGGCTCGAGCACCGTGAGGACGCCGGAACCCCCACGGCGGAGATGGCGCGTGTCGTGGACCTGTGGAAGCGCACGCTGGGCGCCATCGATACGCAGGATTTCTCCGGGGTAGACCGGGAAATCGACTGGGTGATCAAGCGCGGCCTTTTGGACCGCTACCGCGCCACGCTGGGAGGGGAGTGGTCTCACCCCAAGCTTGCCCAGATAGATCTGACCTACCACGATATCCGTCCGGGCCGCGGGCTCTACAGCGTGTTGGCCCAGCGCGGCATGGTGGCGCGCTGGTTGCAGGACGATTCCATCGCCCGCTGCGTCGATACCCCACCCCAGACCACACGCGCGAAGCTACGCGGCGAATTCCTGGCCACCGCGCGCGAGCTCGACGCAGCCGTGACGGTGGACTGGACTCGCCTCAAGGTCAACCGGCCGGAGCCGATGACGGAGGAGTTCTCCGATCCCTTCGTGTCCGATGACCCGCGCTTGGGCGGGTTGTTAGACTACATGCAGTCTCACAGCGGCCACTAAGGCCGCATTCTCCCACCTCAAAGGAGCGTGCTATGGCCACACCCACCCGGGATGCGGCAGTTGAACGGCTCACCAATCTCACCTTCGCCCTGCACGGCGCCGCCCACCAGGGCGGGGTGCCCGACAGGAGCGCGGCGTGGATTCGCAGCCACGTTGAGGGCTACCAGGACAAGACCGACGAGGCCTTTGCCAAGCAGCTCTCTCGCGACATCGTGACCCTGCAGCGCGCGGGGGTTCCCGTGGTGCATACTGGCGGCGAGGAAGGCCCGCTCTACCGGCTGAACCCGGAGGAGTACCAGCTGCCCGCTATCGACTTCACCCCGGAGGAAGCGATGGTGCTCGGTGTGGCCGGGGGCATTGGCAAGCCGGGCGGCTTGAGCGACTTCTCACTGTCCGCCTGGACCAAGATTGCGGCCTCGGGCGCCTCCCGGGATCTGACGGATGCGCCGGTATACACGGCGGTCAACGACATCACGCGGCTAAGCCCGGAGCTGGTTACCGGCGTGATCACCGCCGTCCGCGCGGGATTGCGCGTCACCTTTGACTACTTGGCCACGCCGGCGGCAGAGCCGGTGCGCCGCGTCATGGATCCGTGGGGCTTGGTTTCGCACCACGACCGCGTCTATCTGGTGGGCTGGGATGCCGAGCGGGAGGCGCCGCGCGCTTTCCGCGCCACGCGATTGAGCAACCTCAAGCGCTCACGCCAGGAGGCCACCCACACCGAGCCCACCATGCCGCTGCAGC
The DNA here is from genome assembly GCF_046717785.1 of Corynebacterium tardum. NCBI lineage: Bacteria > Bacillati > Actinomycetota > Actinomycetes > Mycobacteriales > Corynebacteriaceae > Corynebacterium > Corynebacterium tardum. The sequence continues at coordinate 1,385,288 of NZ_CP177104.1, forward strand.
AGCTCGTGGAGGAAGCACTGCAGCGCGGCGACACTGTCGACGCTGTCCTCACGGTCCCCGAGGGTCAAGCCAAGGAGCTTGTCGACGCCGGATCGCGCCGCGCCGACGGGCGCCTCGAGCTGCGTGGAGTACGCCGCGATTGGCTCGTGCGCACCGCCGCGGGCTACGCACCGGAGGTCGTCGTGGAGGAGCCGGAAGAGGTGCGGCGGGACGTCGTTAAGCTCCTGCGTGCCGCAGGGGACCCGGTGAACCCAGTGTCCCCAGCCAACACGCCGAACACGGGGGATGCGGAGGTGGACGTTCGTGGCTGATCATTCTCGCAAGCTGCAGGCATTGGTTCGCTCGCTGAACCTGCTTCCATACCTGCGCAACCACCCGGGGCTGACCCCGATGGAGGCCGCGGAAGACCTGGGCATGACGCCGCCGGAGCTCAAGGATGCCGTCGACCGGCTGTTTTGTTCCGGCGTGGGCAGAAACACCGAAGATCTCATCGACTTAAGCTTTAGCTACCGCGACGGCATTGAGATCTACAACGACCAAGGGCTGACCCAGGCTCTGCGCCTGACCCCGACGGAGGCCGGCGCTTTATTGCTCACGCTGGAGTCCCTGGAAGCCATGCCGGGGCTGGTGGACACCGCCGCCGTGCAATCGGCAGCGGCGAAGTTGCGCGACATCATGGACGTTAAAACCGCGGCCATCTACGACTCCCTGGCCACCACGGACCCAGAGGAATCCGACGTGCAAGCAGCCTTGGCCCAGGCCGTGGACCGCCGCGTGCAGGTGCACTTCACCTACTGGAGTAGGTCCTCTAACCGGGAGACCGAGCGCACCGTGGACCCGGCCCGCATCTTCATCGTGGACGGCGAGCCCTACCTCGTGGCCTGGGATGCTCACGCCGGAAAGACGGGTAAGGGGGAGCACCGCACCTTCCGGCTTGACCGCATGCGCGACGTGCAGGTGCTGGATACACCGGCCTCTCCGCACCTGCGGGAGCTGGATTTTGACCCCGCTGCTCCGTTTGGTCTGGATCACACCGGCATGGCGCGCCTAGAGATTCACCAAGAATTCACGTGGCTGGCTGAGCAGTACGACATCCGCCTGGGCAAGGATCTGGGAAATGGCCTAATAGCTGCAACGATGCCGGTGGGATCGGAGTCCTGGTTCAGCCGCTTCGCGCTGGGCCAAGCTGATAGGTTGCGGGTCGTCGGCCCTAAGAAGCTTGTGAAGGTCATTGCGGAACATCGCGAGCGAGCACTCAGCGGCTATACTCAACTGCCAGACACGTAAGCCGTGGTGCGCACAACACGCGCTATCTCTGCGGCACGGTTGCTCTAGAATTTACGAACCCAAGCTAGAAAGAGGCATACCCATGAGCGTGGGACCTTTGGAAATCGGCATCCTCGTCCTCGTCATCGTTTTGCTCTTCGGTGCGCGTAAGCTGCCGGAGCTCGCCCGCTCCCTGGGCCGTTCCATGCGCATCTTCAAGTCCGAGGTCAACGAGATGAAGGACGAGAACAACACGCCGAAGCAACAGGGGCAGATCGCCCAGTCCAAGCAGACTGATGAGGAGTTCTGGAACAGCCCCGAGATGCAGCCGCGTAGCAACCCAGTAGACGGTACCCGGAATCAGCAGTAGAACCAGAAGTACATCTACAACCACTAGTCGGGAGACACAGTGAAGGGCGGGACCACCACGGGCGCGCGGTCACAGAAATGGGCGTCGAAGCTGCGGCGTAAGCCGAAGAACCCCACGGGGGAGATGACACTTGTGGAGCACCTCAAGGAGCTGCGCAAGCGCATTATCATCTCACTCTTGGCCTTGGTCGTCGGCACCATCGTGGGCTTCGCCTGGTACCAGTACGCCCCGTTTGGCATGTCCCCGCTGGGTGAAATCCTGCGCGGTCCCTACTGTTCGCTGCCGCCAGAGCAACGTCTTTCCTTTAGCAACGACGGCGAGTGCCGCCTACTGGCCACCAGCCCGTTCGAGATGCTCCTGCTGCGTCTCAAGGTGGGCGCGCTGGCAGGTGCTGTGTTGTCCTCGCCGGTCTGGCTCTATCAAGTGTGGGCCTTCATCGTGCCTGGCCTGCACAAAAACGAGCGCCGTTTTACCTTCCTCTTCGTGACCACCGCCGTGGCGCTGTTCGTGCTCGGTGCTGTGCTCGCGTACTTCATCCTGTCGGTCGGGCTAGAGTTCCTTGTCGGCATGGGCACCGAGTTCCAGACCGCCGCGCTCACGGGTGAACGCTACTTCTTCTATGTGCTTGCGCTGCTGCTCATCTTCGGCGTGAGCTTTGAGATCCCGCTCCTCATTGTCTCCCTTAACATGCTGGGAGTCCTTGAGTACGAGCACGTGAAGGACAAGCGCCGCATCATCATCGTGGCCATCATGATCTTCGCCGCCGCGGTGACCCCGGGACAGGATCCCTTCTCCATGCTGTTGCTTTCGATCGCTCTCATAGTTCTGGTGGAGGCAGCCTTCCAGTTCTGCCGCATCAACGACAAGCGCCGGGGGCTCCACAAGCCTGAGTGGATGGACCTCGACGACGAAGAAGCTTCGCCGCTAGGAGAGGGGCCGGGAGGAATCAGTGCGCCGAGCGCCATCCCGGCACCGTCAAGCGTGCGTTCCTCCAGTACTCCGGTCGGCGGTCCGACGCCGCAACCGAGCCGAACCCCGACTGCCCAGCCCAGCACCCACTCCGCGCCCCCGCAGGGCGGTTTCTTCGACGACGTCCTCTAGCAGGCCATATCCCGCCCGCCACGGGACAAGTCTGGGCGGGTACCCTGGGAGCCTATGACCTTGACGCATCTCGACGAGTTCACCAGCGCCCTGCCGTATTCCCTCGATGACTTCCAGCTTGAGGGCTGCCGTGCCGTCGAGGCAGGCCACGGCGTGCTGGTCTGCGCACCGACGGGCGCCGGCAAGACGATCGTGGGAGAGTTTGCGGTATCCCTTGCGCTGAGCCAGGGAACCCGCTGCTTCTACACCACGCCGATCAAGGCGCTGAGCAACCAGAAGTACCACGACCTAGTGGAGGCCCACGGCGAGGACGCTGTCGGCCTCCTCACCGGTGACGTGTCCATCAACTCCTCCGCGGACATCCTCGTGATGACCACGGAGGTGCTGCGCAACATGATCTACGCCAGCTCCGGCGCGCTCGAGCGCCTCACCCACGTGGTCATGGATGAGATCCACTTCCTCGCGGATGCCTCTCGCGGCGCGGTGTGGGAGGAGGTCATCCTCAACTTGGACGAGCACGTCTCCATCATTGGGCTGTCCGCCACAGTGTCCAATTCCGAGGAATTCGGCCGCTGGCTCAGCGCCGTGCGTGGAGATACCACCGTCATCGTCTCCGAGAATCGCCCCGTCCCACTGGACCAGTGGATGATGGTGGGCCGTAAGATCTACCCGCTCTTTGAGCCGGATTCCGGCGGACAGGTCAACGCGGAGCTGCAGCGCCGCATTCACCGGCTCGAGTCCGGCGCCGAGGATGCCACACGCGCCGATGGCCGCGCCAGCTTCCGCGCCCGCGCACGCCACAAGGGCGGCGGCCGGGGCAGGGACAACAACGACCGGTCTAACAAGCGCAGCGGTGCGCCGCGCGCCCAAGACCGCTACCGCCCGCTGGGCCGGCCAGAGGTGCTCAAGGAGCTGCAGGCCATGAACATGCTCCCGGCCATTACCTTCATCTTCTCCCGTGCCGGGTGCGATGGCGCGCTCTACCAATGCCTGCGCTCGCGCATGGTACTCACCTCGCAGGAGGAGGCCGCGGAGATCAAGGCGATCGTGGACAGGGGCGTGGAGGGAATCCCGGAGGAAGACCTCCAGGTGCTCGACTTCAAGCGCTGGCGCGAAGCCCTCTCCCGCGGCTTTTCCGCCCACCATGCGGGCATGCTGCCCGCCTTCCGCCACATCGTGGAGGAGCTCTTTGTCAAGGGCCTGGTGCGCGCGGTCTTCGCCACCGAGACCCTGGCTTTGGGCATCAACATGCCGGCGCGCACCGTGGTGCTGGAGAAGCTGGTGAAGTTCAATGGCGAGGCGCACGTAGACCTCACCCCGGGCCAGTACACGCAGCTCACCGGACGAGCCGGCCGGCGTGGCATCGACACGCTGGGCAACGCGGTGGTGCAGTGGGCACCAGCGATGGACCCGCAAGCCGTCGCGGGCCTGGCATCCACCCGTACCTACCCGCTTATCTCCACGTTTGAGCCCGGCTACAACATGGCCATCAACCTGCTGGGCATGCTCGGTTTCGAGGAGTCCCTGCGCCTGCTGGAGAAGTCCTTCGCCCAGTTCCAGGCGGATGGCTCCGTGGTGGAGGAGACCCGCGAGATCGAGCGCGCGGAGCACCGCGTCAAGGAACTGCGCGCGCAGCTGGAGGATGCCCTGGGCCACCTCGCCCCGCCCACCACCGACGATGAAGACGCGGCAGACGTCCTCATGGACTATGTGCGGCTGCGCCGCGCGCTGACCGACGAAGAAAAGGCCGCCCACGCAGCCAAGAAGGACGAGCGCCGCAAAGAGGTCGCCGCCGTCCTGGCCCGGTTGCAGGTGGGCGAGGTCATCGCCATCGCCACGAAGAAGAAGCCGACACTGGCGGTGGTTATTACCCCCGCCAACCAAACTGCGGATCCGCGCCCGTGGGTGACCACGGAATCAGGCTGGTCCGGGCGCATTGATGCCGCTGGCATCGAGAACCCGCCGATTTCGGTGGGGCGGATGAAGCTACCGCGCGCGGTACAGAAGAGCCCGCGCCGCCACGTGAAGTACGTCCAGGACACCTTCAAGCGGGATCACTACTCGCGGCCGAAAAAGATGCGCTCTACGCCGCGCAACCGACCCAACCACAAGGTGGGCCAGTTGCGCGATGAACTGCGTGCCCACCCGGTCCACCGCTGGCCGGCGACCGACCGCGAGCAACTGGCCGGGGTAGCCCAGAAGCTAGCCCGCCGCGAGCGCGACCTGGAGAAGCTGCAAGCCAAGATCGAGCGGGCCACCGATACCTTGGGCCGCACCTTCGAGCGCATCGTCGATCTGCTCTCAGAGATGGACTACGTGGAGTTTGAAGGCTACGGGGCCGACCGCGAGCCCGTCATCACCGACGAGGGCGAGCGCTTGGCGCAGATTCACTCCGAATCCGACCTGCTCGTGGCACAGTGCCTCAAGCGCGGCATCTGGAACGACCTCGACCCGGCGGAGCTAGCCGGCGTGGCCTCCCTGTGCGTCTTTGAGAACCGCAAGGCCACCCGCGGCGAGCCGGTCGCGGCGACGGATCCCATGGCCGATGCCATGGAGGACACCTGGCGCATCTACTCGGAACTCGTCGCAGACGAGAAGCGCCACCGCCTGCCGCAGACCCGGGAACCAGAACCCGCGTTCGCCCTGGCTATCCACCAGTGGACGGCCGGGGCACCGCTGGCGTATTGCATGGGCGCAGCCAACGAGGCCGGCGCTGAGCTCACGCCGGGTGACTTCGTCCGCTGGTGCCGCCAGGTGGTGGACCTCCTGCAGCAGGTGGCCAAGACCGGCTACGAGGACGAGATTCGCCGCAATGCCCGGCGCGCCATTGACGCCATCCAGCGCGGTGTCGTCGCCATTGGTGCCTAAGCGCTCTTGAGGAGCGCGCGTGCCGCCGCGGCGATCGCAACGCGGTGCGGTGAGGCGAGGGAGATGGTGGCCACGTGGAGGTTTATCCCGAACGGATCGAGGATGAGGGACTGCGTTCCCACAACCTCCTCGCCCACGAAGGCCGGCCCGCCGGAGTCACCCTTGAGCGCAGGCTCCGCGTTGAAGAGGAAGCCGGCGGGGGAGACGGTGGTCCGCAGATCTGCGGACCACGTGCGCCACAGCGGTGCGAGAAAGTGGCCGCGTCGGCGTTGCGCCCGGGCTGCCTTGCCGCCAAAACCCCACGTGACAACTGGCTGCCGGAAGTGGGGAAAGGACTCGGATAGGCCGGGGAGATCCCGGGGCGGGGCAGGTCTATCCAGCGCGCAGATAGCCATGTCGGTGCCGTCGATGGTGCGCACCGCCTGAATCCGCCGGTTGAACCCGCCGCGGACCTTGTAGCTGTCACCGGGGACGAGCCCGGGGCGGAAGAAGTGGGCGCAGGTGAGCACGAGGCGGGTGCGGTGGTTAAGGCGGGGGCGCAGGGAGACGTCGACAAGCACGCCCGAGCAGTACGCCTCGCGCGTGCGGATCGTAACGGTGGACGGGTGAGAAATCATTGCGCCCTATCCTATAGGCCGGCTGGGAAGGATAGGCTGGAGCACATGACTGATAACGGTGTGTTCACTTCCCGCCTCCAGCGAGCCCAGGCAGTACTGGCGCAACGCGGCATCGATGCCGCTTTCATTGGCACCGGGCCGGAGTTCGCATACCTGACAGGTTCATGGGTCAGCTCCCATGAGCGCCTGACGTGCCTGGTCCTGCGGCCGGAGGGAGAACCCGTCATTGTGGCTCCTATGACTGATCAGGACTCCCTCGCGGGCGTTCCTGCCACGGTGCGCGGATGGAGTGACGGTCAGGATCCGTATGCGCTGGCCCTGTATGGGCTGAACCCCGCCACGGTGGCGCTGGGGAGCTCCCTGACCGCGGATCACGTCCTGCGCTTCCAGGCTGCACTGCCGCAGGCGCGCTGCGTGCTGGCGACAGAAGCTTTGGCGGAGCTGTTCACGCGCAAGGATCCGGAGGAGGTGGAACAGCTGCTGCGTGCCGCCCACGCCATCGACGCGGTACACGCGCAGGTTCCGGATCTCCTACAGCCCGGGCGCACTGAAGCGGAGGTAGCGGCCCAGCTCCGCGAGCTGATCCTGCGCGAGCACCAGGCAGTGGACTTCATCATCGTCGGCTCCGGACCGAACGGGGCGAACCCGCACTACGACTACGGCGACCGCAGGCTGGCAGAAGGTGAGCCGGTGGTGGTTGACATCGGCGGCACGCTGGATTCCGGCTATCACTCCGACTGCACCCGCACCTACGTCGTGGGCGGGGACATTGCGACAGCCCCGCAGGACTTCCAAGCGGCCTGGGCGGTGCTACAGGAGGCGCAGGCTGCAGGCCGTGCGGCCGCACGACCAGGTGCTAGCGCCCAGGCGGTGGACCGCGCCACCCGCCGCGTCATTGCTGAGGCTGGGTGGGGAGAGTACTACACGCACCGCACCGGGCATGGCATTGGTTTGTCGACGCATGAGGAGCCCTTCATCATGGAAGGCAACGAGCTTGAGCTTGCTGAGTCGATGTGCTTTTCCATCGAACCGGGCATCTACGTTCCCGGAAAATGGGGTATGCGCTTGGAGGACATTATGGTGATCACTGCTACGGACAGTGAGTCCCTGAACTGCGCGCCGCGGGAGGTGCGCTAGTGGGTGCGCTTCTTATTCTGGGCGGACGCAGCGACATCGGTGGTGAGCTGGCGCTGCGCCAGTGCGCGGGCCGGCCGGTGGTGCTCGCAGCGCGCGGAGGCAATGGCATGGAAAAACTTTCGGCACAGCTGATGCGTGCGGGGGCGGAGTCGGTGCACACGATGTCCTTCGATGCTGCCGATGTGGCTTCCCACCGCGTAGTGGTGGAGCGCGCCGCTAAGCTCGCGGGCACTGACATCACCACGGCCGTGGTGGCCTTCGGCATCCTGGGGGAACAGGAGCGCGCCGAACACGACGAAGCGCATGCCTTTGATATCGCCCTCATCGACTACGCCGCGCAGGTCTCCATGCTCACGGTGCTGGCCAGCGTCATGCGCGAGGGCCACATCGTTGCCTTTTCCTCGATTGCCGGATGGCGCGCACGCCGCGCGAACTATGTTTACGGTTCCACCAAGGCCGGGCTGGACGCTTTTTGCCAGGGATTGGCCGACCGCCTGCACGGCGGCCCGCTCTCACTGATCACGGCGCGCCCCGGCTTTGTCATCGGCTCGATGACCACGGGGATGAAGCCCGCGCCGCTTTCGGTCACCCCGGACGTAGTTGCCGCTGCCGTGAGCGCGGCAATCGAGAAGGGTACGGGCTCCCGCACCCTCTGGATTCCCCGCCCGCTGCAGGCGCTGGCGTGGGTAATGCGACTGGTTCCGCGCCCGGTGTGGCGTCACATGCCGCGCTAGTCCCCGCTAGTCCGGGCTAGTCGTTGAGGAAGGCCGAGTTTGCGTCGAAGATGAAGCCGCGGGGAGCCAGTACCCGCAAGACCACGTCGGCGTCACCCTCCGCAAGGTCGTGGATGACCACGCCACGCCACTCGGTCACAGAAATGGCAGCGCCAAGCTGGCCGATGAGCTCGGCGTGCTCACCCGGCAACACACCACGATGAAGGCCCGCACCCAAGTCCACGCGGCCTGGCTCGGTGTGCTGGGTCAGCCACCCGATGGGTGGCTCCTCAAAACGATGAGTAGTCGGAGTATCGCCGGGGGAGTCGGGGAGTTCGATGTCGGCGAAGGCTTCCACGTCGTACACGCCGCGCACGCTAATGACGCTGTGCTGCTCCAGGTACACGTTGCCGTCGGCACCGGCGCGCGCCGCCTTGCCCAGGGCTACCCATTGGTGTGGTTCCACCATGCCGCCGTCCGGATAAAAGTGCAGGCTATCAGTCATGGTGAGCCAGTTTATCTCCCCGAGGCGGGTCTTCAGCGAACTGCCAGGTGAGGCAAGTAGGGTAGGCGGCATGCCGTTTGTTCTGTTCATCGCATACATCCTCTTGGAATCACTGGCCTTTTGGGCCGTAGCTCAGTGGATCGGCGTCCTCTGGGCGCTCCTGGCGCTCGCGCTCACCATGCTGTTCGGCATGTCCATCGCCAGCTGGGAAGTGCGCCGCATGATGTCCAGCCGCATCCGCACATCCGGTGACGGCGCCTACGTTATGGAGGATCCAACCCCGGGCAAGACTGCCGGAAACGTGGGCCTGACCATGGTGGGTGGCCTGCTTTTGTCCCTGCCTGGCTTCGTGTCCACCATCATGGGCGCGCTGCTCATTTTCGCACCGACTCGCTCAGTCATCCGTTCGGTGCTGGCAGCCTCCATGTTTAAGAAGATCGAGAACATGGGCGTGCGCGTCTACGAGGCATCCCCCATGGCACAACACCGTGATTCCTACGGCTCCTTCGGCGCAGCCACAGCCGGCCCGGGCGCAGGAACCGCTGGGCAGTCCCACGAGGTCATCGATGAGGACGAGTTGCGGGACTGGACCGAGCACGTGAAGCCGGAAGACTTCGGGGACGGCACCAAGTAGTGCTGGAGTTTCTTTTCCGTACAGTCCTGGCCGCGGCCTCCGGCGCTATTACGTATCTGGCCGTGGAACCGCGCGGCTGGTGGGCCGCCGGCATCATCGGCATTGCCATTCTGGTGGCAGCGCTTTCCCCATGGCGGGGAAAGGCCCCACGCCTGCGCACGGGCGCGCTCGTAGCCGTCGTGCACAGCGCCGTGCTGTACCTGCTTACTCTGCCGTGGATCGGGGAGTTGGTGGGCAACGCGCCCTACATTGCGCTGGCTTTGTTCTTGTCCCTCTACAGCATCCTGCTGGGCATCGGCGGGGCGGCGCTGTTGCGCCGGCGCCACGGATTCGCGGCCTTCCCCTTCTTCTATGTCGCAGTCGAGATGCTGCGCTCCTCGGTGCCTTTCGGCGGTTTTTCCTGGGTGCGCCTGGCGTGGGGCCAAATAGAAGGCCCCTTGGCCAACCTCGCGCCGTGGGGCGGTCCAGCGCTTATTACGTGTGCGGTGGTGTGCGCTGCCGCCGGCCTCGTCGGTCTAGCGCACGCACCGCGGTTGGCGTGCGGATTTATCGCGGTGCCGCTGGTGGGTGGGTTGTTAGCCGGCGCAGTCGTTAACAAGCCCGGCGCCACCGTGGACACCGTCGACATCGCCGCCGTGCAGGGCAACGTTCCGCGCCTTGGCCTGGACTTTGCTGCCCAGCGCCGCGCGGTGTTGGACAATCACGTCCGCGTGACCGAGGAGGCCGCCCGCGCTGGGTCTCGCCCCGACATCGTTATCTGGCCGGAAAACTCCTCCGATATCAATCCCTTCCGGAATCCGGACGCGCGGGAGCTTATCAACTCCGCCGCGGCCGCCATCGATGCCCCCGTCCTGGTCGGCACGCTGACTGTCGACGACGTCGGGGCACGAAACACCATGCAGGTATTCAATCCCGATGGCTCCGTGGGTGAACACCACTATAAGAAGTACCTCCAGCCCTTCGGAGAGACGATGCCGTTGCGTGACTTCTTTAAGAGGTTCACTGACTTGGTGGATCTAGCAGGGGACATGAAGGCGGGAGACGGCACTGGAGTCGTAGACATGGCGGGGATCCCCGTGGGCATCGCGACGTGCTACGAGGTGAGCTTCGATCAGGCCTTCCGCAGCGCCGTCGACCACGGCGCACAGATCCTGTCTACGCCGACCAACAACGCCACCTTCAGTGACTCCGACATGACCTACCAGCAGTTGGCGATGAGCCGCCTGCGCGCACTTGAGACGGACCGCGCGGTCGTGGTGGCGGCCACCTCCGGGGTCTCCGCCATCGTGCACCCAGATGGCAGCGTGAGCCAGTCAAGCGGTATTTTCGAGCCGGCTTATCTGGAAGAGGAGCTTCCATTGCGAGAAAACCGCACCCTAGCGGTGCGTTATGGTTCGCTCCTGCAATGGCTCATGGTTATCATTGGAACGGTCTGCGCGCTGCTGGCGGTCTATTCCACCCGCGTGGGACGCGGCACCACGCCCAGAAAAGAAATCTAAAGGAGCAAGGAACAAGTGAGCTCGACCCACGAATCCACCCTGGTCATCATCCCCACCTACAACGAGATTGAGAACCTGCCGTTGATTACCGGCCGCGTGCGCGAAGCCACCCCGGAGGTCCACATTCTCATCGTGGACGATAACTCCCCGGACGGCACCGGTGAGGCCGCAGACCAGCTGGCGGCTGCGGATGACCACCTCCACGTCCTGCACCGTGAGGGCAAGGGCGGCCTGCTGGGCGCCTACATCGCGGGCTTCGAGTGGGGCCTGGAGCAGGACTACCAGGTCCTGTGCGAGATGGATGCGGACGGCTCCCACGCCCCGGAGCAGCTGCACCTGCTCCTCCAGGAAATTGACAAGGGGGCAGACCTCGTCATCGGTTCCCGCTACGTGCCGGGCGGCGAGACCGTTAACTGGCCCGCCAACCGCGAGCTGCTGTCCCGTCTGGGCAACAAGTACATCTCGGTCGCCCTGGGCGCCGGCATCAACGACATGACCGCGGGCTACCGCGCCTTCCGCCGCGAGCTGCTGGAGCACCTCGACTTCGGCGAGCTGTCCAAGGCCGGCGACATCTTCCAGGTGGATGTGGCTTTCCGCGCCATCAAGGATGGATTCGACGTGCGCGAGGTACCGATTACCTTCACCGAGCGCGAGCTGGGCGAGTCCAAGCTGGACGGCTCCTTTGTCAAGGATTCTCTCCTTGAGGTCACCAAGTGGGGCGTCGCGCACCGCTCGGAGCAGCTGACCGATCTCACCAGTGAGATCTCCACCCTGGCCAGCCGCACCGTCAAGGACATGGAGCTGGGTTCTAAGGCTTCTAAGGCAAAGTCCGAGGTGATTGGCTTCGTCGAGGAGATGACCTCCCTGGCTAAGCACGCATTCAAGCGCTAAGGCTCCAGTTCCTCTGCGCCCCGACTTCCTTGTCACAAGGTGGTCGGGCCGTTGCGGTAATAACCAGTTGCGGTGCTAGTGTTGTAGGTGGCACTGAACCGGTGCAACGTGATGTGTTTCACGGATTCTCACACTACGGATCGTTCGGCACGTACCTGCCGATGGAGGAGTTACCGCAATGGCAACCGTTACATTCAAAGACGCAACCCTGACCTACCCAGGGGCCGCAGAGCCCACGGTGAAGAAGTTCAACCTGGACATCGCCGACGGCGAGTTCCTGGTGCTCGTCGGCCCCTCCGGCTGCGGTAAGTCCACCACGTTGCGCATGCTCGCTGGCCTGGAAAACGTCACCGACGGCGCTATCTACATCGGCGACAAGGACGTCACCCACGTCGCCCCGCGCGACCGCGACATCGCCATGGTCTTCCAGAACTACGCGCTCTACCCGCACATGACCGTGCGCGAGAACATGGGCTTTGCCCTGAAGATTGCCGGCAAGTCCCAGGAAGAGATCAACCAGCGCGTCGACGAGGCCGCAGCCACTTTGGGGCTGACGGAGTACCTAGAGCGCAAGCCGAAAGCACTCTCCGGCGGCCAGCGTCAGCGCGTGGCCATGGGCCGGGCCATCGTGCGTAACCCGCAGGTCTTCCTCATGGACGAGCCGCTGTCTAACCTGGATGCGAAGCTGCGTGTTCAGACCCGTACGCAGATCGCCGCCCTCCAGCGCAAGCTCGGGGTGACCACCGTGTATGTCACCCACGACCAGACCGAGGCCTTGACCATGGGTGACCGTATCGCCGTGCTCAAGGACGGCTACCTGCAGCAGGTGGGCGCCCCGCGCGAGTTGTACGACAACCCCGCCAACGTCTTCGTTGCTGGCTTCATCGGCTCCCCGGCGATGAACCTGGGAACTTTCACCGTCGAGGGCGATGTCGCTCATTCCGGCGAGGCCCGCATCAAGCTCTCTCGCGAGACCGTCGAGGCCATGGTCCCGGAGGACAACGGCCGCATCACCATTGGTTTCCGCCCGGAGGCCCTACAGGTCATTCCTGAAGGCGAGTCCACCGAGCACTCCATCCCGATCAAGCTGGACTTTGTCGAGGAGCTGGGCTCCGATTCCTTCCTGTACGGCAAGCTCGTCGGTGACGGCGATCTGGGATCCGCCGCGGAGGACGTGCCGGAGGATGGCCAGATCGTCGTCCGCGCGGCTCCGAACACGGCGCCAGCACCGGGCAGCGTCTTCCACGCTCGTATCGCCGAGGGCGGCCAGCATAACTTCTCGGCGTCGACTGGCCAGCGTCTGCCCTAAACACTACCGAGGAGGAGAACGGCTCACCATGAAAGAGTCAATGAGTATTACCTCCTCAACGTACGCGTCAGCGTTGCTGGCATTGCCGTGGGATACGCCCCTGGAGCACTGGCCCGATGAACTCATCGCAGCCCTGCCCAGGGGCATTTCTCGGCACATCGTGCGTTTTGTGGGGATCAACCGTGGCATCGTCGCGGTCAAGGAAATTGGTGTGCGCACCGCCCACCACGAATACAAGATGCTGCGTGAGCTACAGCGCCTCGGCGCTCCTAGTGTGCGTCCAGTCGCCGTCATCACTGGGCGCCATCCCGCCATAGAAAGCTACGGCGAGCTTACCGCGGCACTGGTGACTGAGCACCTGGAGTTCTCGTTGCCGTATCGCGAGATCTTCTCCCGGGACCTCACAATTGAGGAGGCGAAGAAGCTCATCCGCGCTCTGTCGGTGCTGCTTGTACGGATGCACCTTCTCAACTTCTACTGGGGAGACGTATCACTGTCGAACACCCTCTTCCGGCGCGATGCGGACACCTACTCGGCCTATCTGGTCGACGCCGAGACGGGGGAGTTCCAGCCGAACCTCTCAGAATCACGCCGGCTTTACGACGTCGACATTGCCCGCGTCAACATCATCGGCGAGCTCATGGATCTTCAGGCCGGCGAGCATTTGGACGCGAGCATCGACGTCATTGCGCTAGGCAGCCTCGTGGAGAGCTCGTATCTGGAGCTGTGGGACGAGCTCACCGCAGAGGAGGCGGTGGACGCCAGCGAGTACTGGCGCGTGTCCGAGCGCATCGACCGGCTGAACCGCCTGGGCTTCGACGTGGGCGAGCTCAAGGTCACCAAGGATGCCGCGAAGCAGACGGTGCGCATCCGTCCGGTTGTGGTCGACCCCGGCCACTACCGCGCGGAGCTTCTCAGTCTCACGGGCCTCAGCGTGGAAGAACACCAAGCGCAGCGCCTTCTCAGCTCCATTCAGGCTTATCAGGCAGTGGAGTGTGCGGCGCACGTGGGCCTTACTCAGGCAGCGCACCGCTGGATGACCCAGGAGTATGAGCCGACCCTCGCCGCCGTGCCTAGCGAGATGATGGGCAAGTTGGAACCGGCACAGATCTTCCACGAGATCACGGACCATCGCTGGTATCTCTCGCAGGAGAGGGGAGAGGCCGTCTCACTCCCGGAGGCCACCGAGTCCTACGTGGCGACTGTCCTGCCCAGCCGTCGCTACGAGGCCCGCCTCCTGCATGCCCCACACCCTCAGGAAAACCTCTCATAACCGGGTGTGGGTCCCCGCCCGCGTGTGTACTCAACACAAGCGGGGGCAAGCACATGGTTTTCACAGTCCGATATGTGCAGTATCTGCCCGAATGCCCCATTATTGGGGCATTTTTTCTTGTCCGGATATGCATATGGTCACAAACGGGCGATTTGACTCCCATAAACTTTGTTGATGTTCACCACATCACTAAACTGAGGAACAGGTCAACCAGTTCATAGCATTGGCCTCCGTGCCGATTTCTCACTTAGAAAGGTGAGCTCATCATGAAGCGTCTCACTCGCATTGCCTCCATTTCGATGGCATCTCTCCTCGCCGCTACCAGTCTGGTAGCATGCTCCTCCGATTCGGACGATGTAGGAAACGTTTACTTCCTCAACTTCAAGCCGGAGCAGGATGCCGCCTACCAGGAGATTGCGAAGGCCTACACCGAGGAGACTGGTGTGGACGTCAAGGTGGTTACCTCCGCCTCCGGCTCCTACGAGCAAACGCTCAAGGCGGAGATTGGCAAGGACGAAGCCCCCACGCTGTTCCAGGTCAACGGCCCCGCCGGGTTCATCACCTGGCAGGACTACATGGCGGATATGTCTGATACCGAAGTGGCAAAGCAGCTCACGGATGACGTGCCGCCGCTGACCACCGAGGACGGGGAGCTGCGCGGCGTGCCCTTCGCCGTCGAAGGTTTCGGCCTCATCTACAACGACGAGATCTTTGACAAGTACATCGCCACCTCCGGCGCCAAGATCAAGTCCACGGACGAAATCACCAGCTACCAGAAGCTCAAGGAAGTAGCAGAGGACATGCAGTCCAAGAAGGACGAGCTGGGCATCGAGGGTGCCTTCGCCTCCACCTCGCTGACCTCCGGTGAGGATTGGCGCTGGCAGACCCACCTGGCAAACGCTCCTATCTGGCAGGAGTTCCAGGACAAGGGTGTTGAGGACACCAACGAGATTGAGTTCTCCCACAACAAGGAGTTCAAGAACCTCTTCGACCTCTACCTGGACAACTCCACGGTGGAGAAGTCCCTGGCCCCGTCCAAGACGGTATCTGATTCCATGGCAGAGTTTGCCCAGGGCAAGGCTGCTATGGTGCAGAACGGTAACTGGGCATGGTCCCAGATTTCGGAGACCTCCGGCAACGTGGTCAAGGAAGACAAGATCAAGTTCATGCCGATGTACATGGGTCTGCCGGATGAGGAGAAGTTCGGCCTCAACGTCGGTACTGAGAACTACCTGGGCGTGAACGCCGAGGCTTCGGAGGCTGACCAGCAGGCAACGAAGGACTTCGTGGATTGGCTGTTTACCTCTGAGGCCGGCAAGGAGCACGTGGTTAAGGACCTGGGCTTCATCGCTCCTTTCAACTCCTACACCGCCGAGGACACCCCCAGTGACCCGCTGGCGAAGCAGGTAGCGGAAGCCATGGCGAACAAGGACGTCACCACCTACCCGTGGAACTTCCAGTACTTCCCGTCCCAGCAGTTCAAGGATGACTTTGGCCAGGCGCTGGCGCAGTACGCCTCTGGCAGCATGAAGTGGGAGGACGTGGTGAACCAGTTCAAGGACAACTGGACCGCTGAGAAGGAAGCCAACTGGGGCTAAGCGCTCCCACACACCTAATAGTTAAGGTCGCACCACCATGCAAGCAACACTGAAGAAGTACTTCCCAGTATTCGTCTTGCCCACCCTGCTGGCATTCATGATTGCCTTCTTGGTCCCGTTCGTTGTAGGTTTCTTCCTCTCCTTTACGAAGTTCACCACGATCACCAAGGCCAAGTGGGTGGGCCTAGACAACTACGCCAAGGCCTTCTCTGAGCGCGAGGGCTTTATCTCCGCCTTCGGTTTCACCGTCCTCGTCGTCATCGTTTCCGTCATCACCGTCAACGTCATTGCGTTCCTGCTGGCGTGGATGCTCACGCGCAAGCTGCGCGGCACGAACTTCTTCCGCACGGTCTTCTTCATGCCGAACCTCATCGGCGGCATCGTGCTGGGCTACACCTGGCAGACGATGATCAACGCTGTGCTCTCGCACTATTCCACGACGATTAGTGCGGACTGGAAATTCGGTTACGCCGGCCTCATCATGCTGCTCAACTGGCAGCTCATTGGCTACATGATGATTATCTACATCGCGGGCCTACAGAACGTCCCGCCGGAGCTCATCGAGGCCGCCGAGCTCGACGGCGTCAACAAGTGGGAAATGCTGCGCCACGTGACCATCCCCTTGGTCATGCCGTCCATCACCATCTGCTTGTTCCTCACACTGTCGAATTCCTTCAAGCTCTTCGACCAGAACTTGGCGCTCACCAATGGCGCGCCATCAGGCCAAACCGAGATGGTGGCGCTCAACATCGTCAACACGCTGTTTAACCGGATGAACGTCGAGGGCGTGGGCCAGGCCAAGGCCGTGATCTTCGTCGTCGTCGTGGTCGTCATCGCGTACTTCCAGCTGCGCGCCACCCGTTCCAAGGAAATCGAGGCCTAAGCCATGACTACCTCTACGCAGGCCGTACCTGCCTCCCAGCACAAGGACCACCAGCTGCCGTCTGACAGCGAAACCCGGATGTCCGGCGGGGCCAAGTTCGTGGTGTACGCCATCCTGGTGTTCTTCACCATCGTGTTCCTGGGCCCCATCCTGTTCATCCTCGTCAACTCCTTTAAGTCGAAGTTCGCCATCTCCTCCAACCCGTTTGCACTGCCCATCGGGGAGACCTGGGTAGGATTCGAGAACTTCATGGTGGGCTTGACCAAGCAGGGCTTCCTGGAGGCCACGCTGTGGTCCTTCGTCATCACCATCCTGTCCGTCATCGTCATTGTGTTCTTCTCCGCCATGACGGCGTACTACATCACCCGCGTGAAGACGTGGTGGACCAACCTGCTGTACTACCTGTTCGTGGTCTCCATGATCATCCCGTTCCAGATGGTGATGTTCCCGACGGTGAAGATTGCGGACATGCTTCACCTCAACAACCCCCTCGGAATCGTGGTCCTGTACCTCGGCTTCGGCTCGGGACTGTCGGTGTTCATGTTCGCCGGCTTCGTGAAGTCGATCCCCATCGACGTGGAAGAGGCCGCGATGATCGACGGCTGTGGCCCCATCCAGAACTACTTCCGGGTGGTGTGGCCCATGCTCAAGCCCACGGCAGTGACCGTGGCTATCTTGAACGCCATGTGGGTATGGAACGACTACCTGCTGCCGTACCTGGTCATTGGCTTGTCCACGCGCTACAAAACCATTCCGGTGGTCATCCAGTCCTTCGTTGGCTCCAACGGTAACCGCGATATGGGCGCCATGATGGCCATGCTGGTGCTCGCCATCATCCCGATCGTCATCTTCTATTTCTCCACGCAGAAGCACATCATCGAAGGTGTCGCCGCAGGTGCTGTGAAGGGCTAGCGTGCACTAGCGCTTCGCCGCATCCCCCGAAATAGGCCTCCCGGTTCACTCCACCGGGAGGCCCTTCTATTAGGTTTGATCTCTATGAATCGATTCCTCGGGCCCGAGTCCAAGTTCTATGCCGTCCTGAGCTTGTTCGCTGACCTCGTGATCGTCAACGTTCTGCTCGTCATCACCTGTTTCCCCGTCGTCACGGGTGGCATGTCCCTGCGAACCGCCCACGAAGTGATAGGGGAGATGGTGCGCGAGGAGGGCTCACGCCGCGGTTCTGCGTTCGTACGCCGCATCCTCACCAGGCCAGCCCCCAACACCGCGTGGTGGCTCCTATACCTTCTCCTCGTGGGCCTCGCCGCCTACGAATTTGCCGTCATTGCCCAGGCCGATCTGGGGTCCATGGGTCTGGTGCTCCGCGCGGCGTTGATCTCCGGCCTCATTGTCCTGGGCTGCGTGAGCGTATGGTTCTTCCACCTCGACAGGCCCGGACTGTCGTTTACGCAGCGCTGCGCGCAAGCGATGACCCGGGCGGTTGCGCACCTGCCGCGCACGGTGCTCGCTATTCTGCCGGCTGCGCTGATGATTCTCTTCCCGTTCTTTGCGCCGGGCCAGTGGGGCAGCTACCTATTTTTCCTCGCGGTAGTAGGCCCTGCTCTGGCCATCTATCTAGCGGAGCTGGCCCTCCAGTGGCCTGAGCTCTCCAGCAGCGGTGGCGCGTAGAGAAGCCGCCAAGGAAAGAAGCCAAGACATGACAAAAGGGGTGCTGACAAGCACCCCTTTTTTGCTCTTCAGCCGGTGTCGGCTTAGGACTCCTTGGCCTCTTCTTCCTTCTGCTCCTTGAGCAGGCGGGCAGCTGCCCGGCGGCGGGAGCGCAGGTTCTCAATGCGCTCCGTCAAAAGCTCATCCAGCTCCTCAATGGAACGGCGCTCACGCAGCATGTCCCAGTGGGTACGCGGCGGCTTCGCCGGCTTGGACTCCACGCCCTCGCCCTCGACGAGGGTGCCGAGCTTGCCGTTCTTGCACATCCACTCCTCGGGGATTTCCGCGTCGTCAGCGAAAGGCACCTCGTAGATATCGCCGTCCTCAGTGCGGTACTTCACCATCTGGCGCGGAGCCAAGTCGTGGTCGCGGTCGGTTTCGTAGCTCACAGCGCCCATGCGGCTGCCGCGCAGTACGCGATCTGCCATGCAACATCATCCTTTTCAAGCAGTGTTAAAGCATTGAGGGTCCAGGATCGGGTTCGACCTTTATCACCCAAAGTTCCACCAGTATAACGAATGCTGCTTGGGCTTTGTTCCCAGCCCAAGGATTATGGGCTAAGGTGTGTGGAGTGATTGGTACACAGGACCGACAGCATGGCTCGCCTCGGCGTAACGCTGCGGCCACCTGCCAATGGTGCGGCAAGGAGATCGCACAGGGAGGCCGGGGCCGGCCGCGCAAGTTTTGCTCGCCGTCGTGCAAGCAGCGCGCCTACGAACAGCGCAATAACGTCGCCGGAACCCAGATCCCGGCGGATGCCGTTATCTTGACGCCAGAGAAGGCTGATCGCCTCCGGGACGGCTTATTTGAGTTGCGGTGCTGCGCTCAGGACGTGGCAACGGCGGCGTCGGAAAGCGCCAGCCCAGAAGAGATAGAAGAACTGTGCGCCGAGCTGGTCACGCTCGCGCGCAAGCTCGAGGAATTGAGATAGGACGTATGAAATCGTTGTTGGGAAACCGAAAGCTCGTCATCACCATCTTCGTGGTGTTGATTCTCGCTTCCTCGGCGCTGGCCTTCGGGCCGCTGGTGTTCTCGTTGGTAATGGGCAGGGGAGTCAAGACTGAGCCGGTCAACGCCGAGAGGACCCAGGCCGCCACGACAGATCTGGAAGGCGAGTGGAACGTGGTCAAGGGCTCGCCCTACAACTTCACCTCTGCCGGTTTCACCATCGATGAAATCCTGCCCGCAGACAAGCGCACTACATCCGGCTCCACCAAGGACGTCACCGGGCAGGCCACGATCAAGGGCTCTACGGTCGAGGACGCCACGATCACCGTTGACATGGCGACGCTGACGACGGACAAGAAGGTCCGCGATCAGAACATGAAGTCCAAGCTCTTTGAAGTAGACGAGTTCCCAGTGGCGACGTTTACGCTGACCGAGCCGGCGGACCTCTCCGCAGTACCTGACGACGGCTCCGCGGCCACCGTCTCGCTCACTGGTGACCTCACCATCCATGGCGAGACAAAGCAGGTGACCAATGATTTCCAGGTGGTACGCGACGCAGACACCGTCGTGCTGGGCGGCGACATTCCGCTCAACCGTCTCGATTACGGCGTGGAAACCCCGGAGATGATCGCGGCCAAGATCTCCGAGGTCGGTGCGGTCAACGTCCGCGTGACTCTCCAGAAGTAGCGACGATGGGCTACCGCCGCCTGATCCCCGCCCTGTGGGTGCGCCTCGTCGTCCTCATTGCCTTTGGTATCTTTGTCCTCACGCAGGACATGCCGTGGCTCGCGGCCCTCGCCGTGGTGCTGGGGCTTTTAACGATAGGCCAGCTCGTGGCCGCCTACCGCCAGCGCTAAGATCGCCGCGGGGCACTAGAAGCGCCGGTCCGCCTGGTCGAAGAAATCCACCTCGTGGATGCAGGCGCTGATGTAGGCGCGCTCGGCGCGGGATCGCGTTTCTTCGTCCGCCCGCGCCAGGGCTTGCTCCACAATCTCCAGGCTGCGTCGAACGCTGCCCAGGAAGTCCTCACCGCCGTAGACCTTAAGCCACGCGTGGTAGGGGTGGTCTTCCGAATCGTGCTCTGCCAAATAGAGGCCCACCTCCGCGTACAGCCAGTAGCAGGGGAGCACCGATGCCGCTGCCACCACGTAGTCATCGGTGTGGGTGCAGCGGATCAGAAAGTCGGTATAGGCGCTGGTGACTCGCGACGGCGCCGAGGAGACCCTTCCCTGGAGCCAGGTGCGGTGGAGCTCTGCTTCTTCTGCGAGGCAGCCATAGGCGCTTTCTGCCCAGTGGAGCTGTTCTTCGGTGCTCGGCGCCAGGCTAGCCAGCCGTGCCAAGGCCTTCGAGTAGGACGACAAGTACTGGGCGTCCTGATCGAGGTAGAAGGAAAACGCCGACTCATCCAGGGCACCGGATCCTAAGTCCTCGATGAAGGGCAGAGCCACGATAGCGTCCCACTGCGCCGCCGCGATGTTCCAGAGGCGCTGGGTGTGCGGGCCGGCTGCGGCCACGCGGGGCTGCGCCGCCTGTGCCTCTTCCTTGAGCGGGCCGGCGAGGTGGGGTAGCGGCACCGCGGAGGCTGCCCGCATGAGACGCTGGGCGCGATGGAAGTGGTCGACGGGGCCGTGACCAGTGCCGACGCGGAGCGCATCGGCGTGTGCAATGGCCTCATGCAACCACTGCGTGGACCACTCCAGGGCAGCCGCAGCATCGTCGCCGGCGCCCAGCCGCGTGGCCAGCGCCGAGGACAACGAGCAGCCGGTGCCGTGAGTGTTCTTGGTGTCCACGCGAGTCGATTGCACCCGGTGCACCTGACCGTCTGGGGCCACCACGGCGTTATCAGCACACCGCGAGTTCAAGTGACCGCCCTTGACCACAACGGCGGTGCCGGCCTCGCGCGCCCACGTCGTAGCGGTAGCAATGGCCTCGTCCAAACTGCGGGCTTCCTCGGTCTGAGTGAGCACCGCCAGTTCCTTGAGGTTCGGTGTGATGACATCCGCGCGGCGGCACAGCTCGCGCACGGCTTGCTCTGCCTCTTTTTCCAAGAGGCGGTCACCGCTGGTAGCAACCATGACAGGGTCAAGGACAACTGGAACGGACGGATCGAGGCCGTCGAGGAACTCCGCCACCACGTGGGTAATGCTGGCGTCAGCCAGCATGCCGATCTTCACCGCATCAATGGCCACGTCATCGCGAACGGAGTCCAGCTGCTCGCGGAGAAAGTCCACCGGCGGGACATGGACGCTGCGCACGCCCTGGGTATTTTGCGCCACCAGGGCGGTCACCACGGACATTCCATATCCGCCCGCGGCGGCAATGGCCTTCAAATCAGCCTGAATTCCCGCCCCGCCGGTTGGATCGGTGCCGGCAATAGACAGGACACGGGGGTAGGCGCCGCGCGCCACAAAGTCGTTCACAACTATCCCTTCGCTAGTGCTAACTAAGTGCAGGTTCAATGGGTCTATATCTCAGCCACACCACGTGCGGCACCCCATGTTGTGAGCCACAGCCTAACAAAGACGCACAGGTAGCGTGGGCACAATGCCCAGATTGTCTACTTCCGTGCGCCGCAGGGACTTAGTCTGGTAGCTAGTGTGGGAGCTCGTCGAAGCTATCCATCAGCTCCGCGCTGGGCACGAAGAAGTTGGTGCCGGTCAGCGCCGTGGAGAAGTCAAGGATGCGGTCGTAGTTGCCTTCCGGATCGCCGATGAACATGTTGCGCAGGCGCTGGTTGATGTGCTCCGGATCCTTGGCGTAGGCGATGAAGTACGTTCCCATTTCACCCGCGGCGAAGGAGCCAAAGACCATGTTCTCGCGGTAGATATCCTCATCCAAGTCATTGAGCGCCACGTGCGAGTTCGATGGCTTCGTCTCCTCATCCAGCTCAATATCGTCAGCCTTGGTGCGGCCGATCACGCGTTCTTGTTCCTCGGTGCTCAGCTGATTCCACGCGGCCAAGTCATGAATATATTTCTGTACCGTGACATAAGATCCGCGTGGGTAGTCAGCATCGTCTTCCAACAAAACCACGCCCAGGGCTTCATCGTCGAACGGGTTAGCCGTTCCGTCCACAAAACCCAAAAGGTCGCGCTGATCCAGGTACTTGAATCCTTGCGTCTCATCGACGACCGTGGCGTGCGCGCCCAGCTGGTCCAGCACGTGGCGAGCCATCTCGTGGCACAGGTCGTAGGAGTTGGCGCGGAAATGCAGGAGGATATCGCCAGGCGTGGCGGGCGCATCGTGCGCGGCGTGGATAGCCTCGAAGTCTTTGAGAAGGCTCGGGCGCGGAGCGCTAGTTAGACGCGACCACATGGAGGCACCGATGCCGACCACAGTATATAGATTTCCGTCATTGTGACGGAATTGCACCGACTTGTAGGTGCCGGTAAATCCGGTCAACATATCCCGAGTTGCCTGTTCGCCGCCGGGGGCGATGTTCAGGACAAGAAAGAGAGCTGCGCGAGAAGGTTTGTCTACAACGTGTTGAATAGGCATAACTCCCAGACTAGCGCCGCGAGCCACGCCCGCGCTGACGACACCCGCTCACCGGTGCGCGCCGCTAGGCGGATACCGCTGGATAGCACACCGACACGCGGCAAGCGCCCGCGCGGCATAGATATAAGGAACGGGGCCCAGGCGGACAGCGCGGCACTGACAGTATGCCAAAGCCGGGTGGAGTAAGCCGCCGCCGCAAGTGTCAGCATATGTAATTGTCCGATAATGTACATTATGTCAGATTATATGGACGCCCCACACCTCCACCGTGCCCGTCCGAATCACCTCATATGCCACACCTTGAGTCCTGACCCATGGTTCCCGGCAATGTCTAGAGCGCGCTTGTCGACGCCTCCATGTCTACCGACGTGCGCCGGTCGGCACGACGTCGACAAGCACTCGGCCCAACGCCAGTCTCAACGCCAGCTTCAGCGCCCACTCCAGGACCCACTCCAAGGCCACACCCTCGTCCCAGACAGTGAAACCTCGACACTCTGTGAATGTTTCACGTTGTGGGACTTGTATTCCAAACAGTGAAACGATAGGATTCCTTCCACAACCAATCAACCTATTGAAATCCCCAAGGAGGCTGCTCCGATGACTGCAGTGGACACCGCGCCGCAGACTCAATCAGTTCCCGCGCCTGCAGAGCTCACCCCACGAGACCGCGTGCGCGTGGCCGTGGCGTCAACTATCGGCACCACCATCGAGTTCTACGACTTTTACATTTATGCCACCGCCGCCGTGGCGGTGTTCCCGTTCCTCTTCTTCCCTAAGACGGATGACCCGACGGTAACGCTGCTGCAGTCCTTCGCCACTTTCGGACTTGCCTTTATCGCTCGCCCGCTGGGCTCCG
This sequence comes from Corynebacterium tardum, assembly GCF_046717785.1. NCBI lineage: Bacteria > Bacillati > Actinomycetota > Actinomycetes > Mycobacteriales > Corynebacteriaceae > Corynebacterium > Corynebacterium tardum. Next base: position 1,408,919 of record NZ_CP177104.1, read on the forward strand.
TGGTCTTCGGCCACTTCGGCGACCGCATCGGCCGCAAGGCCACTCTGGTGGGCGCGCTGCTCACCATGGGTATCGCCACCTTCTGCATCGGCCTGCTACCTACCTATCAGACCGCCGGAATCATCGCCCCGGCGTTGCTGGCACTGATGCGCTTCTGCCAGGGCTTGGGCCTGGGCGGCGAATGGTCGGGTGCGGCGCTGCTGGCCTCCGAAACCGCCAAGGACGGCAAGCGCGCGTTTGCCGCAATGTGGCCGCAGTTCGGCGCACCATTCGGATTCCTGTTGGCCAACGGCTTGTTCCTGTTACTGGTTGCGACCATGGACTACACCCGCGGGGATACTACCGGCGCCTTCATGCAGTGGGGCTGGCGCCTGCCCTTCCTGTTCTCTGCCGTCATGGTTCTCATCGGCCTGTATGTGCGCTTGCGCTTGGAGGAAACTCCGGTCTTCCAGAAGGCCGTGACCCAGGGCAAGAAGGCCAAGACCCCAATGGTGGAAGCCTTCAAGACCTCCTGGAAGCCGATGATCATCGGAACCTTCGTCATGCTCTCCTGCTACACCCTGTTCTACCTGGTCACTACGTGGATCCTCTCCTACGGCATTGGTGATAAGGCCCAGGGCCTCGGCCTGGGCATCCCGTACCTGGAGTTCCTAGAGATTCAGCTCATTTCCATCTTCATGTTCATCGTCGGCATCCCGGTCTCCTCCATGCTGTCTGATAAGTACGGGCGCAAGCCGGTGCTCATCGTGACCTCCGTGGTGATGATCGCCTTCGGCTTCAGCTTCCCGCTCTTCCTGGGGCTGGACGTCGCTGACCGCAACTCGGTCCTGTGCTTCCTGCTGGTCGGCATGTTCTGCATGGGCCTCATCTTCGGACCGATGTCCGCAGTCCTGCCAGAGCTCTTCCCCACCAACGTGCGCTACACGGGTTCTGGAATTGCCTACAACGTCTCCTCCATTCTCGGCGCCGCCGTCGCCCCGTTCGTCGCGACCTGGCTGGTGAGCACCTTTAACGTCAACTACGTCGGCTACTACTTGGTGGCAGTCTGCGTGGTCTCTCTCATTGCCATCCTGGTGATGAAGGAGCTCAAGGACCAGGACCTCAGCGAGGTCTAAGCCGCACAGCGCTCTCCCCTATTCTCTCCCCCGATCCACTCGATTCAACCTCCCACGCCTTCCGGCCCTGGGAGGCCTTCGCCGTTTTTCAACGCCCAGTACACCCGAACGGGGTGCGATCCCGCTCGCTGAAAAGAAGCCGCCCAGAATTGGGAACATAGTTACTGTCGCGCGATAGATTAGAGGTATGTCTAAGCTCCTCAGCCCCGATTCCTCTCACTTTCCCGCCCAGCGGACGCTACGAGCCAGGCCGACGCGGTACCCGCACGCTACCGCCACGGCTCCCCCGCTGACCTCGTTGCGGACATGGAAGCCATCGTCGGCGCAGACAATGTCCATGGACGTTTGACGGACCTCGTCCGCTTCTCCTCCGACGCCGGCCCGTACCGGGCCATTCCCAACATCGTGGTCTCGCCGCGCAACGCCGCGGACCTGGCAGAGCTGATGAAGTACTGCGAGACAAACCGCCGGCACATGACCTTCCGTGCGGCCGGCACCTCGCTCAATGGTCAGGCGATGGGTGATGACATCCTGGTTGATGTCAAAACGAACTTCACCGGCATGGAGGTCCGCGACGGCGGCCGCGCCTTGTGGTCCCGGCCTGGCGTCATTCTGGGCGATGCCCAGGCGGTGCTCTCCCGCCACGGCTTCATGCTAGGGCCCGACCCAGGGTCGACCTCGGTGTGCACCATCGGCGGCGTGCTGGCGGATAACTCCGGCGGCATGCGCTGTTCCCTGGAGCGCGATAGCTACCACTGCGTCGAAGAGCTCACCTTCGTCCTCCCCTCAGGCACCATCGTGAACACTGCCCATGGCGACGCCGCCTTCCGTGCTCAGGAACCGGAACTTCACGCCCAGCTCCTGGATTTCCGCGATAGGCTGCGCGCCAACACGGAGATGGTGGAGTTTCTGCGCACCAAGTTCTCCATCCGCAACACCAACGGTCTGCGCATCGATGCCTTCCTGGATGAGGACGAGCCAGTCCACATTCTCAAGCGCCTGCTCGTCGGCTCTGAGGGCATCTTCGGAGCCATCACGGAGTCCGTTATTCGCACCGTGAAGCTGCCGCGTGTGAAGGCCACCACCTGGGTGGAGCTTCCCAACCTGCGTGATGCCGCCAACGTGGTGCACCCCATCATGGAAACCGGCGCTGAGGCCTGCGAGCTGCTGGTCGCCCCCGTCATGCGCCGCTCCGCCGAGCACTATTCGCACGCGCCGGAGTCGTGGCGTGGCCTGGACGATGACGCCGCAGCCCTCCTCGTAGAGGTCGGCGGCAGCGACGAGGCGGACTTGGCGGCCGCGATGGACAGGCTACGCACAGTGCTTGGCGACGCCCCACTGACCCGCCCCCTCGAGTTCGAAACCTCCCCGGAAGGCATGCGCGGTGCCTGGGAGCTGCGCAACGGCCTCTACGGCCTCTTGGGAGCCGATCGCCCCAATGGAACGGCGTACATCACCGAGGATGTCTGCTTCCCGCCGGACAAGGTGGGCGAGGCAGCCGCCGATCTGATGGACCTGCAGATCAAGTATGGCTACCCGGAATCCGTCATGGGCCACGCCGCCTTTGGCAACCTGCACTTCTTCTTCACCCCGCGCTTCGACCGCGAATCAGAGCGCGAGTCCTACGCGAACTTCCTTGATGAGTTGGCGGAGCTAGTCATTGACAAGTACCAGGGCTCGATGAAGGCAGAGCACGGCACCGGCGTCAACATGGCTCCCTACCTGGAGCACGAGTGGGGCACGGAGGCCTTCGAGCTCTTCTGGGAGGTCAAGCACATGCTGGATCCGAAGGGCATCCTCGCTCCCGACATCAAGCTCACCCGCGATCAGACTATCCACCTGCGCAACTTCAAATCCTTCCCTAAGGTCGAGGACGGTATCAATCCCTGCGTGGAGTGCGGCTTCTGCGAGCCGGTCTGTCCGTCGCGCCACGCCACGGTCACCCCGCGCCAGCGCATCGTGCTGCGCCGCGAGATGGCCCGCCAGGAGGAGGGCTCCGAGGTCCTTGCCCAGTTGCAGGAGGAGTACCAGTACGACGCAGTGGATATGTGCGCCGCTGACGGCACCTGCTCTATCCCCTGCCCCATTAGCATCGACACCGGCGCTGTCATGAAGCAGCTGCGCGCCCAGCAAGCCACGCCGGCCCGGGAGAAGGTGGCGCTGACCACAGCGCAGCGCTGGGACGTAGTGGAAAAGCTCGCCCGCGCAGGCGTCATCTCCGCGAATAAGATCCCACGCAAGCCGCTGGAGTTGGGCGCCAACATGGCCCGCAACGTCGTGGCACCTGACCTTCTGCCCACCGTTCCGGGCCCGTTGCCGAAGGGCGCGTCGCGCCTGCCGGAGACCCCGCGCGAGGGCGCCCAAGCGCTCTACTTCCCTGCGTGCATTAACCGCATTTTCGGGCGGCCTGCGGGCGCAGCACCAGACTCGGTGGATCTGCCGCGCGCCGTAGTGGAATTGGGTCGTCGCGCCGGCCAGCCAGTCTGGATCCCGGACGACGTCAGCGGTGATTGCTGTGGCACCCCGTGGTCCTCCAAGGGATACAAGGAAGGCTTTGGCTACCAGGCCCAAAAGATCGTCCGCGACCTTTGGCACTGGTCCGAGCACGGCCGCCTGCCCATCGTAGTAGACGCCGCCAGCTGCACCCACGGCCTGCTGGACTCGGTACCGGACGCGCTGTCCGACGCCGACCGTGAACTCTGGCAGGACCTCCGCATCCTCGACGTGGTGGAGTGGCTGCGCGACGAGGTAGCCCCGCACCTGCCGATTGTGCACAACATGGGCTCCATCGCGGTACATCCGACGTGTTCGACGGAGCACATGGGCATTAGCCAGGACCTGGTAGATCTGGCCAACCTCTGTGGCGACGCCAAGGTTCCGGAAGGCGCGATGTGCTGCGGTTCCGCCGGCGACCGCGTCATGCTCCACCCGGAACTGGTCGAGTCCGCGACGCGCGAAGAACGCGCCTCGCTCAACGCCGAGCACTTCGATGCCTACGTCTCCGATAACCGCACCTGCGAGATGGGCCTGGAGATGATTGCCGGCAAGACCTACGACTCGATCGCGGTCCTGCTGGAGCGAGCCTCACGCCCGGTGGTCACCCCATAGGAGAGCTGCCGCGCGCGAGGTTTAAAGGTAGTCGTAGTTGATTTCGGTATCGGGCGCGAAGAACACGCAGCCGCCCTCCATCGGGCGCAGGTAGATCGTGTCGCCCTGGTCCACGGCGATGCCACGCGGCACCTTCACCGTGATGCGGTCGCCGCGGACGGCGATGACGTCATCGGCCGTCTCCTCGCGGCTGCCGTAGACGTAGAGTTCGGAGCCCAAGTGCTCCACAATATCGACGCGTACCGGCAGGCCGTACTGCTCGCCCGGCTGGTTCACGCCGACGATCTCCCAGTTCTCCGGGCGCACGCCGACGATGACGCGGTCCGACTCCACCTTGGCCGCCTGCTCGCGCGGCATGAAGTAGTCCAGCGCGTGGTCCTTGCCGCCGACTACGCGGCCGTCGACGAAGGGCACGTTTTCGATGAGCGTCATGGCGGGCGAGCCGATGAACGTGGCGACGAAGGTGTTGCCCGGGTTCTCGTACAACGTGTTCGGCGCGTCAACCTGCTGGATAATGCCCTGCTTGAGCACGCAGACGCGGTCACCCATGGTCATCGCCTCGGTCTGGTCGTGCGTGACGTAGACCGTGGTGGTGTTGAGCTCTCGCTGCAGCTGCAAGATCTGCGCGCGAGTAGACACGCGCAGCTTCGCGTCCAGGTTAGACAGCGGCTCGTCCATGAGGAAGACCTTGGGCTGGCGCACGATGGCGCGTCCCATGGCCACGCGCTGGCGCTGGCCGCCAGACATCGCGGAAGGCTTGCGGTCGATGAGGTCCTCTAGCTCGAGCATCTTCGTGGCAAAGTCCACGCGCTCGTTGATAGTAGCCTTGTCCACCTTGGCGTTTTGCAGTGCGAACGCCATGTTCTGGCGCGCTGTCATGTTGGGGTACAGCGCGTAGGACTGGAACACCATGGCTACATCGCGGTCCCGGGAACGGGTCTCCGTCACGTCCGAACCGTCGATGAAGATCTGGCCTTCGTCGATCGGCTCGAGGCCGGCGAGCATGCGCAAGGTCGTCGACTTGCCGCAGCCCGAGGGGCCGACGAGCACCAGGAACTCGCCGTCGTGAATGCGGAGGTTAATGCGGCTGACCGCCGGCGGCTTCTTCGGATCATAAATCCTGGAAGCTTGGCGGAATTCAACAGTAGCCATGATGTCCTTTCAACTTCTTCCGAAGAGTTACTTAAGCTTCGGGGTGATGTCGCGGTCGATAACGCTCTGGGTTTCCTTTTGCAGGTCACCGAATACGGTCTCGACGTCCTCGTCGCCGACGGTGATGCGGTCGAGGGCGCCGCCGATGCGCTGGCCGCCGCCCGGAACGAAGACGCGGGCGTAATCCTGCGGCTTGGTGTTCTCGTTGAGCTGTTCGATGGCCGTCTGCGCGTTCGGGTTCTCCTCCAGGAACTTCTTCTCCTCCGGATCATCCAGTGCGTCCTTGCGCACCGGCATGTAGCCCGTCTTCTGGGAGAACTTGATGGTGTTCTCGGTGTTAGTCAAGAAGTCGATGAACTTGACCGCGTTGGCCTTGCGCTCGTCGGAGATATTGTTCGGCACGGCCAGGCCAGCGCCACCGGTAGCTGCCGACGGGCCAGGGCCCGGCAGGTACGTGGTAATGAACGGGACGGTCGCGGTCTCCTTGAGGCCGCCCAGGGAGCCGGTGGACTCGAGCAGGCCGGAGGCCTTGCCGGAGCCGAAGGCCACGGTCGGGTCGGTGGCGATCTCAATGTGGCCAGCCTTGACCTGATCCTGCAGGAACTTACCGGCCTTGATAGACTCCTTGGAGGTGAAGTTGGGCTCCCACTCGTTGGAGTAAGAACCGTCAAAGGCCCAAATCATGCCCTGGAAGTACCAATCCAGGTAGTTGGAACCGTCCGGAACGGTCACGGCAGGCTTATCCAGCTTGTCCTTGATGGCGGTCGCCCACTCGTCGAATTCCTCCCAGTCCTTCGGGCCGCGATCGGTGGGCAAGCCGGCTGCCTTGAGGTCATCGGTGTTCCAGTACATCAGGTTGGTCGAGCGGGAGTACGGAACGCCGTAGTGCTTGTCGTTGTACTTGTAGTCCTCACGCAGGGTATCGACGTAGCTGTCGGAGTCGATGTCGTTCATCTCCCACAGATCATCGAGCGGCGTGGTGGCCTCATTGAGCGCGAAGTTGAACCAGGTGACGTCGGACGCGACGAGGACGTCCGGCAGGTCGCCGCCGGCCAGTGCGGCGTTGAAGCGCTGTGCGACCTCTTCGTAGTTGGAGCCGGCGGTAACCAGCTCAACCTTCAGGTCCGGGTTTTCCTTCTCGAACTCGTCGATAAGCTCCTGCTCCAGGTCACGGGAGGAGCCCGGGTGGTTGGACCAGAAGGTGATGGTGTTGGCGTCTCCGCCATCCTTGGAGCCATTGCTTGCAGTGGTCGAGCCACCCGCGCACGCGGTCAGGGAAGCGGTAGTGAGAAGTGCCGCGCAGACGGCGACGATGCGAGTAGAAGCCTTATGAGACATGGGAAGTTCTCCTTAAGTGTAGAAAGATGTGTGGACGTGATGGGGTGGGCACTGGCGTAGCCGGCTGACTGTCTAGCCCTTGACCGCGCCCGCGGTCAAGCCCTTGATCATCGGCTTCTGGAGTATCAGGAAGATGAGGATCATGGGCAAGGTCGTGAGCACGGTGCCGGCCATCACCGGCGCCCAGTTGGTAACGCCTTCCGCGTCCTGCAAGCGGGTCAGGCCCACCGGGAGAGTTGACGAGGCCGGCGTAGAGGTAATGAGGAAGGGCCACAGGTACTGATTCCATTCGGTGACCACGGTGATGAGGACAAACGCGGACAGCGTTGGCCACGACATGGGCAGAACGACGCGGAACAAAGTGGTAAAGAAGCCCGCCCCGTCCATGCGCGCAGCCTCCAGAATCTCCGGGGGCAACGACTGGAAGTGATTGCGCATGAGGAAGGCACCGAACGCCACGCCCGCGAGCGGGATGATGACGCCGGCATAGGTGTCCCTCCACCCCAGCGACGCAACCAGCGAGTAGTTCGAGATGATGGTGATCTGGTTCGGCACCATGAGTGAGGCGATGATCAGCATGAACAGCAGGTTGCGGCCCGGGAAGCGGATGAACGCGAAGGCATAAGCCGACAGCACGCCGAGGACCACCTCGACCACCGTCAGAATCAGAGTGATGAAGATGGAGTTCTTCAAGTAGCTGGAGAAGCCGGACGTCTGCCAGACGTAGGAGTAGTTCTCAGCCTTGAACGGGTTGGGCCAGAAGGTAATCGGATCCGAGTACACGTCCTGGAAGGACTTGAAACTGGTGATAAAGATGAAGTACAGCGGCACCATGATCATCAGGACAGTCAGCGCCAAGGCAATGTAGCCGATGACCTTCGTGGCCGGGTGCGTGTGGTCCATCGGCGCACCCAGACGCTTGCGCTGGGCTTCAGTGATGACGGGCGCAGCGATGGACTGGGAGCCGGGAACCGGGGGCAGCTCGCCTTTCGCTTGCGGCAGCCCCACCTGGACCGACGCCGGGATTGCGTGGTTGTCAGACATTTACTTGTCCATCCTTTCCTGCAGCTTGATCTGCAGCACCGTAATGACCAGCACCACGAGGAACATGATGGTGGCCACCGCAGCACCGTATCCGGCACGGTTGTTGATGAACGTCTCCTGGTACACCTGGAACACCATCGTGGACGTGCCGTACCCGAAGGGCCCGCCGCCGGTCATGGCATTGATGATGTCGAAGACCTGGAAAGAGTTGAGCAGCACGGTAATCAGCAGGAAGAAGGTGGTGCCGCGCAGCTGCGGGAGGACGACCCGGAAGAAGTGACGCGCGGCCGGGGTGCCGTCGATTTCGGAAGCCTCATCCAGATCGCGGCGGCGCCCCTGCAGGGCAGCAAGATAGATGACGAAGACGTAGCCGACGTTCTTCCACACGTAGGTCACCGTAATCATGAACAGTGCCCAGTTTTGATCCTGGTAAAAGTTCGGTGACTCTACCCCGATGAGCCCCAGGAAGTACTGGATAAGACCGTAGTTCGGGTCGAAGACGAACTGGAAGGCCACACCGATGGCAGCACCGGCGATGACGTAGGGCGCGAAGACAATCGAGCGCACCGCCGCGCGGCCGAACAGCTTCTGGTCCAGCAGCAGGGCCAGTCCAAGGCCCAGCACCATAGAGCCCGCAACCGCGAAGAAGGTGAACACCACGGTGTTAAACACCACGCGGCCGGTATCCGGCGCCTGGAACCAATCGATGTAGTTCTGCAGGCCGACGAAGGTCATCGTCGGCGACGAGATATTCCAGTTAAAGAAGGAGATACGAATGTTATCGACCAACGGCCGATACGTAAACAAGATGAGTAGGAGAAGGTTGGGGCCAATAAGCAGTGCCGCGAGACCGATCTGTCTCCAGTCGAGCTTTCGCTTGCGCGGGTTGCGCGCGTACTCCTCGGAGACGACCGGCTTTTCGGTCACGGCCGGGATGGCGGCCGTGCGCACGCTTGCCGGGTTGGATGTTGCCATGCAGAAGAAGCTAGACCAACACGGTTAACAAAAGGTTTATTAAAGGTTCTCTTCGGTTAAACAACGGACAAACTTCCGGCGCTCTACGTGCCAAACCCGCCGTCACGCGTGGGGAACGCTGCGGCAATGTGTCTGGGAGTGGCCTATCAGACCTCTGGAAAGAATCTCAGTGTCCCAATGGTCACACCTAGACCTTTTACGCGCGCAAAATCACAGAAGCCTAGATCGGGTGTTCTCTTGCTAGCTCTGCGACATGACCTCGAGCGCCATCTCCGGCAGGTCCGTCGCCATGAGCTCTACCCCGTGGTCGCGGCACCATGCCATGTCCTTCGGCAGGTTGACCGTCCACACGTAGGACGGGCTATCAACGCCGTCAAAGAAGTCCGCCTCCATCCGCGCCTGGCGGATGGACGGGCCGTACCCGGTTGCGCCCTCGAGTGACTGCGGGAGGTCCTCTGCCGGTTCCAGCAGGAGGAAGGACTGCAGCGCGGGCAACAGCGCCCGGAAGCGGGCAATCGCCTCAGGGTTGAAGGAAATGAGGCTAATGCGCGGGTCGGCATCCATCTTCCTGCTGCACAGGACCTCCGCTACCGATTCCTCGAGTCGAGCGCCGAACGGCGATGGGTGCTTAGTCTCAATGAGCAATTGCTTTCCGGGGTAGGACTCCACAAGCTCTACAAGTTCACTTAGCAGCATGATGCGCTGGGGATCCTGGGCAGTACCAAAGTTGAGTGCGCGAAGCTCCTCCAGCGTCATCTCTCCGACTGCTCCCGTGCCCTCCGAGGTCCTGTCCACAGTCTGATCGTGGATAACCACGACGTGGCCGTCCTTGGTCAGATTGACGTCACACTCCACGCCCGCCACGTCAAGCGTGAGGGCCTCGTCGAAAGAGCGGTAGGTATTCTCCGGATACCACCCGTTATAGCCTCGGTGCGCGATGATTCCTGTGCCGTCTGGCATGTCCTTCTCCTCCGGCAGTGCGATATGGGTTGGCATTGGCGCCGCCCAGTGTAGACCCAGTAAGCGGACAGTGAAGGCCTAGGCAATATCTGCTAACGCCGCCCGCCACGGTGCCGGTGTGTGGCCACCAGCTGTACCGCGTCCACCATTCCCAAGGTCAGAAGGGCCTCACGCAGCGCGAACTGGAACGTCCACAAACGCCGGAAGACCTGGTCGAAGCCCGCGGCGGCGGCCTCCCTGAGGCGGCCGTCAAAGAAGCTGCGCTGATAGCGCAGGGCCGCCACGTAGTGCGAACCCACGTGCGTCTGCGCCACGATGCGCAGGTTGGAGCGCTTATCGCACAGCTGGTGGGTCTCCTCGACCGTGGGAAAATCCAGTCCCGGCCAGATGTAGGCTCGCAGGATCTGGAGTGCAGCGCGCGCCGCCGGGGTCATCTTGTCCGTGGCAAATAGTGACGCCACGCCGGCGCGCCCTCCGCTCATCAGGGAACGATCGAGCACTTGTACGTAGTGCTTGCGCTCCGCCGGCGAGAGGGTTTCCAGCTTCTCCACACTCACGATGGCGTCATAGCGCCCGCGCCAGCGCTTCGGCTCCGGCAGCGCCGAATCGATGACTTCCACGTGCGCGGAATCGCCCGCGCCCTCCAACAACAGCTGTTCGTTAAAAACGGCCTCTTGCGCGGCGTCGCCCGTAAGCACGTCCACTGTGGCGCGGCGAGCCACTGCCTGCACCGCCACCTGCAGTCCTGTTGCCGGATAGACCAGAAGGTGGGTTCCGGCGGTGCACCGAGTGGCGTCGAGAAGCCACTGCGCCGCGCGGCGCTGTGCATCACCCAAATCGTCCCTGTCCGTGGCAGTTGGTTCCGACACCGTAGTGACGTCGACGAAGTGCTCTTTGGGCTCCCGCCGGCCCGCGCTGTAACTGCGCACAGCCTGCCGCACCGTCGTGGGCACGCCGGAGGCAAAGATTCCGCCAGAATGGCTCAACGAATCGCCCGCGTACAGCTTCACCAGATCCATCGGCAGCTCACCTGGCGTGGAATCCTCCACCGGAAGCTCCTTGGCCTTCGGCTTGTACCCCACCCCAAGCAGGCACTGCAGGACCATGACCAGCCGGTCCGAATCAGGCGTGGTCCATTCGCCCGCGAGGTAGGACTCCCCCAGCCCCAGCCAGCCAGAGTCGGCGATGCGGGCAAAGAGGGCGTCGTGCAGCACGGTGATGTCGGGGTCCTCGCCCTCGAGTTCAATCCCCGCCTTGGCACACGCCTGGGCGAACTCCGCCTCCACGCGCCGGGCAGAGTGGCGCGCCCGCCGCGAAGACGGAACGGACGCCACGCCGGGCCACGCCTCGGCATCGATCGAAGCCAGGTGGTCATACACGGTGGAAGCAGCCTCCTCGTCGCACAAATGTATTTCCACACTAGTTGCCGAGCCCGGCATGCCGGTGGAGGCGCGGCCCAAAAAGCCAGTTAATAACCCATAAAGTATGCATGTACGGGTACAAGGGTTTAGACTAGCTGCGGTAAAAATACTCTAACTTTCTGAGGAAGGTAGCCAACAACCATGGAGCACACTCCCCACCGCCCGAATAACGGCCGTCACCACGTCGTTGTCATCGGTGCCGGCTTCGGCGGTATTAACACCGTCAAGCAGCTAAAGAACGCCGACGTAGAGATCACGCTCATCGATAGGAAGAATCACCACCTCTTCCAGCCGATGCTCTACCAGGTGGCCACCGGTGTTATCTCCGCGGGCGAAATCGCTCCGTCTACCCGCCAGCTCCTACGCAACCAGGACAACGCGCACTTCGTCAACGGCGATGTCACGGACATCAACATTAAGGATCAGACCGTTACCGCTGAGCTCGATGGCGCTACCCGTACCTACGAGTACGACTCCCTCGTGGTAGCAGCCGGCGCTGGCCAGTCCTACTTTGGCAACGACCACTTCGCTGAGTTCGCGCCGGGCATGAAGACGCTGGACGACGCCTTGGAGATCCGCTCCCGCATCATCTCCGCCTTCGAGAAGGCGGAGCTGGAAGAGGACCCAGCCAAGCGCGAGAAGCTGCTGACCTTCGTCATCGTCGGCGCCGGCCCGACGGGCGTTGAGCTCACCGGCCAGATTGCCGAGCTGGCCCAGCGCACCTTCGCTGGCACCTACTCCAACTTCGGTTCCACCTCCGCCAAGATCTATCTCCTGGACGGCGCCCCGCAGGTGCTGCCGCCGTTTGGCAAGCGCCTGGGCCGCAAGGCGCAGCGCACCCTGGAGAAGCTGGGCGTGGACGTGCGCCTCAACGCCATGGTCACCAACGTCACCGAGGACGCCGTGACCTACAAGAACATGAAGAACGAGGAAGAGGTCACCATCGAGGCCGCGACCAAGATCTGGTCCGCCGGTGTGTCCGCTTCCCCGCTGGGCAAGATGGTGGCCGACCAGGCTGGTGTCGAGTCCGACCGTGCGGGCCGCGTCTCCGTTAACGAGGACCTCACCGTGGGCGAGTACAATAACGTCTACATCGTGGGCGACATGATCTCCCTCAACCGTCTCCCGGGCGTGGCTCAGGTGGCCATCCAGGGCGGCACCCACGTGGGCAAGCTCATCGAGGCCAAGATTGATGAGGAGTCCACCGCCAACGAGGCCGAGCCTTTCGACTACTTCGACAGGGGCTCCATGGCGGTCATCTCCCGCTTCAACGCTGTGGTCAAGCTGGGCAAGACCGAGTTCTCCGGCTTCCCGGCGTGGATCTCCTGGCTGGGCCTGCACATTGCCTACATCGTGGGCTTCCGCAGCCGCGCCCTGGTGGCGCTGCACTGGCTGCTCAACGCCGTATCCCGTGACCGCGGCAACCTGGAAATCACCCAGCAGCAGCGCGTCGCCCGCAACGCCTTGAACAAGGACTAGCACAAGGACTAGCAGAGACGCACCAGGCAGCACAGCCTGGGCATGGTTAAAGAGGAGCGACGCCGAGCGCGCCTCTCCCCTTTTCTCGTATCTGTACTCCTCCGTGGCCCTGTACTCCCTACCGTGGCCGTAGGCCGGCGGGACTAGCCCAGCAGGTCAGCTCCCGGGCGGGTAAGAACTGCCACCATGAACGTGGAGCTGTCCTTGAATACCTTCATGTCCCAGGAGGCGAAAGTGAAATCGACGCGGTAGCCCACCTTGAGCGCCAGGTCCAGGAACTCCTGGAAGCCCCAGCCGCGCCCCTCACCGAAGCCCACAACGAAGCGCCCACCTGGGCGCAGGGCCGCGAAGACGTTGCGCAGGGCTGCCTCGCGGCCGTCGACGGCGATGAACGTCATGACGTTTCCGGCTGCTACGGCGATGTCGAAATTTCCCTCAGGGATCTCGTCAACGGACAGGTCCCCAATCTCCCACTGTGCCTCCGGGTAGTCGTGCTCGGCATGCTCAATCAGGATCGGATCGACGTCGACGCCCACCACCGTGTGCCCGCGCTTGGCCAGCTCGCCGCCCAAGCGTCCCGAGCCGCAGCCGGCGTCGAGGACGCGGGCGGAGCGCTCCACCATAGCATCGATAAGCCGGGCCTCACCGTTGATGTCCTTGCCTTGGGCCTGCAACACCTTCCACTTCCGCGCGAAATTATGGGAATGGTTCGGGTTAGCTGCGGTTACTTCTTTCCACGTAGGCATGAAAACGATTATATGCCCTCAGACGGTGTAAGCTTTAGCCGCTCAGCAAAATCAGCACGGGGTTTGCCTCGCGCCCAGCACGAAGAAGGAGGCTGACACGATGCCGTCTGTACCGTCGCCCTTTAGGCCACGCAAGAGAAACGAGCCTCCCAGTCCCTCCCGCACCTTCTCCGTGCCGGTAGAACGCGCCATCGAGCACTGCCGTGTTTTCGTTGACGGCGAGGCCCTGCCGGGCGAATTCACCCCGCACAGCGCACTGCAAGCCGTGGAGGAATACGGCCGCGGATTCGTGTGGGTGGGCCTTCATGAGCCCATGGAGTCCCAGATGACCAAGGTGGCCTCGGAGTTCCGCATCCACGAACTCATCGTCGAAGACGTGGTCCAAGCCCACCAGCGCCCGAAGCTGGAGCGCTACGACGACCAGCTCTTCATGGTGGCGCGGTCGGTGAACTACCGGGACCATGATGAGGTGGCCGATAAGCGCCAGATCATTTCCACCGGTGAGGTTCAGATGATCATCGGCGATACGTTCATTATCACCGTGCGCCACTCCGCCAAGCTTCCTAACCTGGCCTACGTGGTCCAGGACGAGCAGGATCTGGTGGAGCTGGGACCTGTGGCGATGGCTTGGAAGATCCTGGACATGATGGTGGACCGCTACTCCGAAATCTGCCGCCTCATTGCCATTGAGGTGGATGAGCTGGAGGAAGAGGTCTTCACTCCGAACTCGCAGCCCAACATTGACCGCATTTACATGTACAAGCGCGAGATCCTAGAGATGAAGCACGCCATCGATCCGCTCTCGGCGGCGCTGAAGGCGATGAACTCGGACCACAAGGACTTAATTTCGAAGACCATCCGCTCCTACCTGCGTGACGTCAATGACCACGAGCTGGTGGTCAAGGACCAGGTGGCTGGGTTCGACGAACGCCTCACCTCTCTTATCGACGCCTCCGTGGCCAAGGTTTCGATGCAGCAGAACTCCGACATGCGCACCATCTCCGCAGTAGTCGGCATGTGGGCGGCACCAACGCTCGTGGCCGGCATCTACGGCATGAACTTTGACATCATGCCGGAGCTGCACTTTGCCTGGGGCTATTATGGTTCCCTCGGGCTCATGGTGCTCGTGGTCGCCATCATGTGGTGGTGGTTCCGCCGCAACCACTGGCTGTAGACGCTACTTCTGCACCACCATCGTGCGCAGCGTGGAGGCGGCAACCAGCGTGTCCCCCTGGGAGATTTTGACCTCCCACAGCTGCGTGCGGCGACCCTTGTAGAGAGGTGTCGCCACTGCCTCAATGGTGCCGCTGGCAACCGGCTTCAGGAAGTCGGTGTTGTTGTTGACCCCGACAACGGGCTGGCCGGCGGCGATGAGGCTGCCAATCGACGCCGTGGTTTCCGTCATGGTGCAGTAGAGTCCGCCGTTGGCCACTCCCCACGGCTGGTGGTGATCCGCGGTGACATCAATCTCTGAGCGGATCTCATCGGCAGAAATCAGCGTGTAGCGCAGACCGATGAGCTTTCCCAGGCCCATCTGGTTGGAGTTGATGAGCTTCAACTCTTCCTCGTTGAGGGGGCGGGCCTGCGCAGCGGCCAGCAGTGCCGCGAATTGTTCAGCGTGTTCAGCGTGGTTCATGCCACACCAGAGTACTGCATTGCGGTGACGTAGGATGGTGAACATGACTCAAACTGCTGAAAAGACTGAACTCGCTCAGATTGGTGTTGTGGGCCTGGCTGTCATGGGCTCCAACCTGGCGCGCAACTTCGCACACAACGGCAATACTGTCGCCGTGTACAACCGCAGCCCGGAAAAGACCCGCACCCTGATTGCGGAGCACGGCGATGAGGGTCACTTCATCCCCTCTGAGAGCGTCGAGGATTTCGTTGCCTCCCTGGAGCGCCCGCGCAAGGCCATCATCATGGTTAAGGCCGGTGCGGCAACGGATGCGATCATTGATCAGCTGGCAGAGGCCATGGATGAGGGTGACATCATCATCGACGGCGGAAACTCCCTGTTCACCGACACGATCCGCCGCGAGAAGGAGGTGGCTGAGAAGGGCCGCCACTTCGTCGGCGCGGGCATCTCTGGTGGCGAGGAGGGCGCTTTGAACGGCCCGTCCATCATGCCGGGTGGCCCGGCGGAGTCGTGGGAGACCCTCGGTCCGATTCTGGAGTCCATCGCAGCCAACGTGGATGGCACCCCGTGCGTGACCCACATTGGTCCTGACGGTGCTGGCCACTTTGTCAAGATGGTGCACAACGGCATTGAGTACGCCGACATGCAGGTGATCGGTGAGGCCTACCAGCTGCTGCGTTATGGCGCGGGCATGGAGCCGGCAGAGATCGCCGAGGTCTTCCGCGAGTGGAACGCCGGCGACCTGGACTCCTACCTCATTGAAATCACCGCCGAGGTCCTGGCTCAGAAGGATCCGGAGACGGGTGCCCCGCTTGTCGACGTGATCGTGGACGCCGCCGGCCAGAAGGGCACGGGCCGCTGGACCGCCATCAACGGCCTCGATCTGGGCGTGCCGGTCACTGGCATCGCCGAGTCCGTCTTCGCCCGCGCGCTGTCTTCTGCCACCGCGCAGCGCGAAGCCGCTCGCGCCGAGGATCTCCCGGCTGGCGAGGTCGCCGCTGGTATCGACGCCCTGGGCGTGGACAAGCAGGCCTTCATCGAGGACGTTCGCCGCGCTCTCTATGCCGCTAAGCTCATCGCCTACTCGCAGGGCTTCGACGAGATCAAGGCCGGTTCCGAGCAGTTTGGTTGGGATGTTGACCCGCGTGACCTGGCCACCATCTGGCGCGGCGGCTGCATCATTCGTGCGAAGTTCCTCGACCGCATCCGCGAGGCCTACGACACCAACCCGCAGCTTCCGGCCCTGATCCTGGATCCCTACTTCAAGGGCGAGCTGACCGGCCTTATCGATTCCTGGCGCCGCGTCATCGTGGCCGCCACCCAGTTGGGTCTGCCGGTTCCGGTGTTCGCTTCCTCCCTGTCCTACTACGACAGCCTGCGCGCCGAGCGCCTGCCGGCCGCACTGATCCAGGGCCAGCGTGACTTCTTCGGCGCCCATACGTTTAAGCGCGTCGACCGCGAGGGCACCTTCCACATCGAGTGGTCCGGCGACCGCTCCCAGAGCGAGCAGTAGTCCGGGCCCGCGCTCTCCCGCGCGGACAGCGCACACCCCTCATCCAGTACGCGGGCGTTTCATTGTGAACGCCCCTAGCACCGGATGGGGGTTTACTCGGTGGTGGCGAGTTTAGAGTTCAATTCGTTCAGCTTCTCCTCGTTCAGCTTCTCCTCGTTGTCCTTCATAACGCTGTCCAGGGTCCGGATGATGCCGGCTTCACCGAGCACCGAGTTCATGGCGTCCCTGTCGTCGTCGATAGCAATGTACTCGATGACTGCATCCTTAGTCTCGAGAGTCTCAGCCAGGACCTGCTCTTCCTGGACTTGGGTCTTCGACGTAAACGCCACCAGTTCCGATCCACGTCCCGAGTACACTCCGGCCATTGCCGCTCCCCCATTGAGCTTTTGATCGCGCACTGCGCGGCGCTCCGCCTTCACGGCGTCTTCATTGCGCGTGTATTGAGCTGCGTACTGGTTCTCCGGTCCAAACACGCACATGATGGTGGGAACCACGCCGCTGATGGTGGTGCCGTCCTCAGCGATTTTTCCAAACACCGACGCATCCTTGAAGCAGCTGTCAGTCAGGTTAGCGAGCTCGACGGGTACGGGGAGCTGCTCTGGATCCTTGTCACGGATTTCCTGCGCTTCTTCTTCATCAAGCTTCTCGTCAAAGTAGTCCTCGTCCACGCCCTCCGGGAAGGGGCTGGCAGGCTTGTTCGGGTCCGAGGTCTCCTCTGCTTCCTCTTCGGCAGAGTCCTCGGCCGCAGCCTCAGTCGAGTTTCCGGCGGCCGCGGTGGACTCCGCATCATCGTCGGAACCGCCGCGCAGCAGTGCGAAGACGAGCGCTGCGATTGCTAGAAGGGCGACGATGATGCCGAGGACAATCCAGAGGCCCTTAGACGAGGACTTCTTTTCTGGGGTGGCCTCAGACCCCAGCGGCTGGGCGCTGCCGCCCTGGGAGGGCTGGCTGCCGGGGTGCGTGGTGTGATTGGCGTGGTCGCCGTGAGTGTCGTGAGCTGGCTTTGCCGCGTCAACCTCGTGAGCACCGTCGTGAGCACTGTCGTGGGAACTGTCGTGAGCACTGTATGGAATAGAAGAATCGTGCGGCTGGTCGGGACGCTGCGGTTCGGGAGATCCGGGACGAGAGTGTGTCATAGTGCACAATCTAGCAGAATCTCACAGTTCACCAGCGGCAATGCCTCAGAGCACGGGGGCTAGTCCCCGCCTGCTGACCCCCGCAATAGACGGGCATGTTAGGCCCCGTCTACTCCTCCCGTTCGACGATGCCGGCTTCTTCGAGCGCTTCTGTAAACTCCACGTCCCGTTCATCAATGTCTGCCAGGTGAGTGTCATCGAGGATGTACTCAATCACGGCCTTGTCTCCCTTGAGGACCTCGACGAATACGAACTCATCCCCGGTCTCGTAGTAGCCGATCGTGGAGCCTCGGGCAGAGGTCAGGCCTTCGAAGTAGGTATTCAGTCCGAATTCCTCGACAGAGGCGATGGCATCCGAGTTCTCGGTGTAGTGGGCACTGAACTCCTCGTCATCTCCAAAACGACAGTCCACGGAGCGCACCCACGGAAGCTCTTCTGCTGAGTCAGCGTCCACGGCGCCGAAGAAGGAAGCGGATTCAGTACACGACGTCGTCGCTAGGCCTTCCAGCGCCTTCGGCGTATCGGTGACGACATCCTCTTTGCGGATGCTCTTCGCCTCTTGTGCGGTGATGGGCTGTTCCCAGTACTCATCGTCCCAGGCGCTATCCCCACGCGACAGCAATCCGAAGCCGCCCCCATTGCCGGAGACCTTCAGCAGTGCAAAGAGCATGCCTGCGATGAGAAGCACCGCGACGACGCTGCCAAGGATAATCCACAACACCGGGCTGGAGCCGCTTTTCTGCGCCGGCGCATTGCCCGGACCAAAGCCAGGTTGCGGTGGACTTGGCTGGCCCCACTCGTCCTGTGGTTGCTGGTACTGCTGCGGTTGCTGGGGTTGATTGTTTGAAGAGTTCTGCGGGAGAGAGGAATTATTGAACGGATTGGTCATAGCCGTAGAGTAACCCATGCATGGGTGGAAATCTTTCGCTATAGACCTCTGACGAGGACTATTCCCCCACCTCTCCCCTTCTCTCCCTTTCTCCTTGGCGGCATCCACAACTGCAGGGCGCCGACCTGCCACCCATTTCGCTCAGGAAGTTCCGGACACTACACTTTTCCACGATGACTACTTTTGCCGATCTCGGCCTTCCCCGTGACATCGTGCGTGTCCTGGACAACCAGGGCATCACGTCCCCCTTCCCTATTCAGGCCGCCGCTATTCCCGATGCCCTCTCGGGCAAGGACGTGCTCGGTCGCGGCCCGACGGGCTCGGGCAAGACCTTTACTTTTGGCCTCCCCATGCTCAGCCGCCTGGCTGGGTCCGGGGTCTCTCGGCCTGGCCACCCGCGTGGGCTGGTTCTTGCCCCGACGCGAGAGCTTGCCACCCAGATTCAGCAGCGCTTGGACGAGCCCGCCGCCGCCCTTGGCCTGCGCGTCCTCGACGTGGTTGGCGGCGTGAATATCAACCGCCACATCCGCTCCTTGGCGCGCCCGGTTGACCTCTTGGTAGCCACACCGGGCCGCGCGCAGGACCTCATCAACCAGGGCAAGCTCTTCTTCGACGAGGTCCGTATCACGGCCCTTGATGAGGCGGATCAGATGGCTGACATGGGCTTTCTCCCCCAGGTTCGCAAGCTGCTCCAGCTCACGCCGGACGACGGCCAGCGTCTGTTGTTCTCCGCCACCCTCGACGGCGAAGTAAACAAACTGGTCAAGCAGTTCATGCATGACCCCGTTACTCACTCCACCGCGCCGGTGGAAGCCGCGGTGGACACGATGGAGCACCACCTGATCTTCATCGGTACCCGCGAGGCCCGCAACGACGTGGTCCTGCGCCTCGGCGCGCGCAAGGGCAAGACCATTATGTTCATGCGCACCAAGCACGGCGTCGACCGCCAAGCAAAGAAGTTGCGCCGAGTAGGCATCAACGCCATGCCCCTCCACGGCGATAAGGGTCAAGGCGCGCGCACCAGGGCCATCGAGGGCTTCGCAGACGGCAGCGTGCCGGTCCTCGTTGCCACCGATATCGCCGCCCGCGGCATCGACATCGCGGACGTCTCCCTCGTTGTCCACGTCGATCCCCCGGCAGAGCACAAGGCCTACCTGCACCGCTCCGGGCGCACCGCGCGTGGTGGCGACTCCGGAACGGTAGTCACTCTGGTCACCGACGAACAGCGCGACGAGGTGGCCAAGCTCATCAAGAAGGCCGGCGTGAAGCACACGGATCTCGATATCAGTGACCGCGATAAACCCGCCAGCAGCCCGGAGTTGGCGCAGATGACCGGCGCCCGCAAACCCACGGGAGAGCCACTGGGCCCGCCCAACCAGCAGCAGCCGGGTGCGCAGAAAACCTCCGCCACGGCCAATACCAGGAACAAGGCCGACGACAAGGAAAAGGCTGGAAAATCGGGCCGTTCCGGTCAACACCAGCAGCGCTCAGGCGGCACTAGGCGCAACGGCAATCGTCGCCGGCGCAGCAACCGCTCTGCAGGACAGCGATGATTCTCCAGCCAGAAGCGTGGCAGACCCGGATGCGTGAGCACGAGGAGGCTGCTGAGGAACTCCTTGCGCGCTACCGTCATCCGGGCTCCTACCATCCGGTCTACGATTTCCTCTTTGAGTACTATCCGGTCCGGCCCTCGCACCTGAAGCGGTGGCACCCCGGGTTCGGAGTGACTCTGGCAGGTGACGATGTCCCCCACGCGCAGTGGCGCGACTATCACCGCACGGAGGAAGGCGTGACTATGGACGCTCACGCGTTCGTGGAACGCCGCGGTGGAGCTCTGCGCTATATCCTCAACCTGCTTGAGCGCACAGCGGTCAATCCGGTGCAGTTCGACTGCTTTGGCCTGCACGAATGGGCTATGGTCTACCACACCGATGCCCCGCGCCACGACTTGCCGCTGCGACTCGGGGCCGAGGGCACCAACGAAGTTGTGGACCGTCACCGCATAAAGTGCACGCACTACGACGCCTTCCGCTTCTTCACCGAGCCTGCCCGCCCGCTCAACCTCACGGTCCTCACCCGTGAAGACCAGCCGGAGCACGACCAGGCCGGCTGCGTCCACGCCACCATGGACTTGTACAAATGGGCTTGGAAACTCGGCCCCATAGTTCCCGGTGAGCTCTTCCTGGACACCTTCAGGCTGGCAGTCCAAGCCCGCACCTTGGACATGGAGGCCTCGCCCTATGACTGTCGCGAATGGGGATTCGGGGTCGTGCCCATTGAAACGCCCGAGGGCAAGGCTGAGTACGTGCAGCGCCAAAGGGCGCTGGCCGATACCGCAGAGCCTCTTCGCCAGCGGCTTGTCGCGCTTCTTCGGGACTGTCTGAGCGCTACAATGAATAACCATTAATGTGACCTGCAACGTCCAACGATAATCCTTGTTGCCTACTGTGCAGGTCCGTGTAGCCCCAGCGCGGAAGGAATAGGATGTCCCGGCACTCGGACGGAAAAAACAATTACGCGGTTGCACCGTGGCTCATCATCGTGGCCCTTCTGACGCTTCTCGCGCTTATCGCTGGAGCTTTCTTCCTCTTCCGCGGCGGGGACACCAAATCCGGTGAGGCTTCCTCTGTAGCGGCAGGCGAATCCACGGTGGAAAGCACTGCCGCTGATGAGTCCGAGACCACAGCCGCTGAGGCGACGTCCGCACGCGAATCCTCTTCCGCCGCCGCGTCCTCCACTTCCCAAGAGTCTTCCTCCGCGGCACCGCCCTCGGAGAAGAAAAACACCGCGGACAAGCCGGCCGGAAAAGCAGACTCGGTAGCGCCGAACACGCTGTTCCTACTGGATACCTCCGCTAATCTCACACCCTACTTCGGTCCGGTGAGCCAGGCCGTGGCAGATGCGGCCAACGCTGCCGGCGAAGACGGCGGTCAGGTGGGTCTGTGGAACTACTCCTCCCCGATTTCGGAGTCTGCAACAGTGGGCTACCGCCAGAACGTGGCCTACGGACCAGCAGAAAACGTCGCCTTTGCTGTGTCCCAGTTCGGCACTGGCGGAGTCCCGCAGACCCGCAGCGCCGTGGTCGCCGCTCTAGGTAATGCCGCCGACCAAGCGGCCCAGACCGGCAGCGACGCCCGCGTGGTCCTGGTGACCACTGGCACGGAGCAGGACATGGACGATGAGACCTTTACTGCCGCACTCAAGGACGCGCGCGCTCAGGGCGTGAGCCTCAGTGTGGTCCACGTCGGCGACGGCGAAAAGGATGCCACACTGGAGCAGCTTGCCGACGTCTCCTCGGCGATTACCGATCCTTCCGACAGCGCCGCCGACGCCAAGGCTATTTCCGCCGCGGCCGGCGTCTAGCCCGCAACTGTCTAGCCCGCAACGGGGTCCCCGGGAGCCTAAGACTTTTAAACAGCCCCAGCTAAACAACCACAGCACGAGCAAAAGCCCCAGCACTGACGTGAGCAACAGTGCTGGGGTTAACAAGGCTTTAAAGGTGCCGGTGAAGACACCGCCCGGCGGCCCGTCCGGCCGACCGGCTTTAGGAGGACTTGCGCTTGCGACGAGCAGCCAGCTCGTCGAGGCCAACGACGACGTCCTCGTCGCCAGCTTCCTTCACGATGCGCTCGGCGGGGAAGGACGTAATCGTACCGGAGAGCTCCTTGAGAATGCCCGGCACGGCGATTCCGAAGACGCCCTGGCCGCCGGCCAGAAGGTCAATCACCTCATCGTTGGAGCGGCATTCGTACACCGTGGCGCCGTCAGATACCAGCGTCAGCTCCGCCAAGTCATTTACGCCGCGGTCCCGCAGCGAGTCCACTGCCAAGCGGATGTTCTGCAGGGAGATACCCGTATCGAGCAGGCGCTTGACAATCTTGAGGACCAGGACGTCCTTGAAGGAGTACAGACGCTGGGAGCCGGAACCGCGGGCGGTGCGGATGGAGGGTTTGACCAGGTCAGTGCGCGCCCAGTAATCAAGCTGGCGGTAGGTAATGCCGGCAACCTGGCAGGCGATCGGCACACGGTAGCCCAGCTCCTCGTCCGGCCCGATATCAAAGAGGGACTCTTGGACGTAGCCGGGGCGACTCTCGAAGGTCTCGAGGACCTCCTGATCGTGCTGGTCGCCGTACAGAAGGCTATCGCTGTGGTGGTCGTTGCTGCTCACGTAATTACTCCAATGATGTTTAGTGGGAGTTCTAAGTTCCTATTAAAGGGCACGCCGTCGGGCACGTCAAGAGCCCTCCAGTATGAACCTCTAGTTGAACTTTAGACTTTCTCTCCCCCTTTGTCACCATTAGTCACACGCGTGTCATTAACTTTTTCAGGAAATTCGCGCGTGCTAGTTCCCTGTCCCGTCCTCGTCATCGCCAGAAAGGAAGTCTTCTTCCGTAAAGCCTGAGTCCCGCATCATCTGCTCAAACCCGTCATCAACCTGGGCACTCGACTCTCCCCCGTCGTGCGGCGCCTTCGCTGCGTCGCGCTCAAGACCAAAGTATTCCTTCAGGTCGTCGTCACCGATGTACACCGCGACGTCAGCAAGGAGATCCTTGTTGAAGGTGATGGGCAGGTCGAAATGGTCAGCCAACACAATGGCATCAGTGATTCGAGCGTCAAAGTCGTTGCCCGCTCCATCAATGATTTCGACCATAAAAGCACCCTTGTTGTGTTCGTCCACGGAGATGGATTCGATGCCGTCGAGCTTTTCCGCAAATTCGATAAGGAGCTCGTAGGTGCTGGGGCGAGCATTAAAGTGGCGCTCCAGCACTTGCAGTACGCGGGCGCCGTCGATGGGAGAAATCCAGATTGGGACGTGGCGGTCGGCCTCCTCCCAGTAAAACAGGGCGCACAGGTGGTTTTCGGGCCCGACGGGATGGATTCCTAAGAATCTTAGTTCTTCAGTATTCATGGCTTCCACTCTCCCACATTTCGTAGGCGAGCGTCCGAGCCGGTGCGGCTAGCCCTGAAACTCGTCGCGCAGCTCCGTCTTGACCAGGGTTCCGTGCAGTGACAACACCAAAGCGGCCAGCTGCTGCGAGAGCTCCTCAGCCTGCTGGGGTGCGGTATCGGACTTCGAGTGCGCCACAGGAGCAGCGACCTGGGAGATAAGATCTGCCTGGCGGCGGGCGGCGTTGCGCAGCGACTTGAGCTGGCGGGCTTCGAAGCCGAAGGACTTCAGCGCCACCGCCGCGGAGACGATGGACACGTCATCCGTGTCGAAGAAGCCAGCAGCATCAGGCGTGATGAGACCAACCTTTACTAGGTCAGCGATGTCTTCCTGGGTTGCTCCCGCCTGGTCGGCCACGTCCGCATCGGTAAGACGGCTGACCACGGGCGCACGCAGCTGCTCGGCGCTCACCAGCGCCTCGTTCTGCGCGGAGACAATGGCGGTCACCTGGCCAGAGTCCATGGCCTCCAGCTGCTCACGGATGACCTTGAGCGGCGTGTAGTGATCGCGCTGCGCGGTGAGAATATAGCGCAGCCGGTCCACGTCCTTCTGATAAAAGCGGCGGTAGCCCTTGGCCGTGCGCTCCGGCGTAATAAGCCCCTCAGCCTCCAAGAAGCGGATCTTCGACACCGTGACATCCGGGAACTGCGGTTGCAGCTGCTTGAGCATGACGCCGATGGACATCGGCTTCTGCTTGGCAGGCCGTGCCTTCGGCGTGGTGGCCTTCACCGAGGAAGGCGACGTTGCTGCGGCGGTGGACTTCGATGCGCTCACGATGGGACTAGTACTGCTTTCTCGACTTCGTTCTGATGTACCGCAGGGTGGGAAGCCGGTTGCTTCCCACCCCGCGCGGTCATGGCGTTAGAGCCAGCGGTGTTTACTGCGGAGCGATGAACACCAAGCGGAACTTGCCAATCTGGATTTCATCGCCCACCTCGAGCACCTGCGCGTTGCGCGGCTCGCGGTTGACGTAGGTGCCGTTGAGGGATCCGACATCGACGACCTCGAACTGGCCGTCCTTGGCGCGGAACTCCGCGTGGCGGCGAGACACAGTCACGTCATCCAGGAAGATATCCGCCTCCGGGTGACGGCCCGCGGTGGTGGTGGGCTGATCCAGCAGGAAGCGGGCGCCGGCGTTGGGGCCGCGCTTCACCACGAGGAGCGCCTGGCCCTCAGCCAGGTTTTCAGCGCCGGCGACGGAAGCGTCCGAGCCCGCAGCGCTACCGCTTTCCATCTCCTTGAGTAGGTCGGCGCGGAAGACAGAAGTGGTCTCCGCCTGCGGTTCCGGCGTTCCGGTGTTCTCGCTCATTTTTACCTCCGAAGTGTCGGATCGATGTTGACCCAATCTATATTAGCGACTCCGCGCCGTGCGCGATCCGCCTCAGCCCAAATTTCATTAACGGAAAATGTTGCCTATCCCCTTGAGCACGGAGTTTCCGCCACCGGACAGGGGGTTATCCGAAACCATGTACGTCCACGTTGCACTCGGGCGGGACAGGCCATGGTCCTCAAGGTGGGCGCCGTCTGCATCAATGACCACGGTCTTAAAGGTATCGACGGCGTCATCGACCGCGCGCTGCGCCAAGTCCTTGAACTCGCGCACCGCGATGCGGTGGTACTCATCGATCGGGGTTTCCCGGGCGATGGCACGCAGGTGGATCGACTCGCGCACATCGTCCATGAGCTCGAGGTGATCCGCCCAGCCTAGGTCCAGGTGGTAGAGCATGATCTCGCGGGCGGCCAGCTCGCGGGCGTGCGCGGGGACGTCGGCAAGCTCGGTGGCACGCTCCGGCGCCCGCTCCGCAAGCTCCTCCCAGGCCTGGGTGGTATCCAGCAGTTTCGCGCGGCGTTCATCGATGATGACGCGCTGATCCGCCAGCAGCTGGTTGTATTTCCACGTCTGCGCGTGGATTTCCAGCAGCTGGCCCTCGGTCACGCGCTGGCAGTGGGCTACGAAGTCGCGCACCCGTTTGGAATCGATAAGCCCCGTGTCATCGGGCCGCGCCGACAGCGATTCGTCCTCGCCGCCCTGCTTAACCACGTCGTCCTCCAAGGAGACGAAGAAGAGCGACATGCCGGGATCGCCTTGCCGGCCCGCGCGACCTCGCAGCTGGTTGTCCAGACGCGAGGAGCGGTGGCGGGAAGTGCCCAGCACGGCCAAGCCGCCCTTGTCCACCACGGCCGCACGGTCCTCTTCGTCCGCACCACCAAGTTTGATGTCGGTGCCGCGGCCGGCCATCTGCGTGGACACGGTCACGCGGCCAACGTCGCCGGCCTCGGCCACAATGCGCGCCTCGTCCTCATCGTTCTTGGCGTTGAGCACGCTGACCTCGATGCCGCGCTCCCGCAGGGCCGCAGCCAAATCCTCAGACTCGGCCACGTCGTGCGTTCCCACGAGGACCGGCTGGCCAGTGGCGTGAATATCGGCAATCTCGTCCACAATGGCCTTCGACTTTTCATCCACCGTGGCGTAGATGCGGTCCGCCTCGTCGAAGCGCTGGAGTTCGTTGTTGCGGTCGATGACGGAGACATGCAGGTCATAGAACTGGCGCAGCTGGTCGGTTGCCTCGACGGCGGTACCCGTCATGCCGCAGACCAGCGGGTAGCGGCGCATGAGCTCCTGGAGAGTAATGGTGTCGAGGATGCGCCCGCCTTCGGAAACCTCAAGGCCTTCCTTGGCTTCCACCGCTGCCTGCAGACCGTCGGGCCAGCGCTGCAGGTCGGCCACGCGGCCCCGGGAGGCGTCGATAAGCTGCAGCTTGCCGTCCGTAATGATGTAGTGGATGTCCCGGATGAGCAGCGCCTTCGCGTGCAGCGCCAAGTTGACCTTGACCAGCACGGTGCCGATGTTGTCCTCGGAGTACAGCGAATCAATGCCCAGCTCGCGCTCGACCCGTGCCGCGCCGTCATCGGTCAGCGCCACGGTGCGCCCGTCTTCCGCGATGACGTAGTCCTTTTCCTCCCGCAGGCGGGAGACCACGTTGGTGATGTGGCCGGTGGACTCTGCACCGGGACGGTTGCCGGCCAGGACGAGGGGGACCAGGGCTTCGTCGACCAGCACGGAGTCCGCCTCATCCACCAACGCCACGTCCGCCGGCGCCTGCACCGTCTGGACGCGGGAGGTGATTTGGTTATCGCGCAACACGTCAAAGCCTAGCTCGTTGACGGGGGCATAAATGATGTCCGCACGGTAGGCCTCGCGGCGCTCCTCCGGGGTCAGCTTCTCCGTCACGGAGGCCACGGTCAGGCCGAAGAACTCCACCAAGGGGCGCATCCACTCGGCGTCGCGCGCTGCCAGATAGTTGTTGACCGTCACCACGTGCACGCGCTTTCCGGTGAGCGCGAACCCCGTGGCCGCCATGGCGCCCACCAGGGTCTTGCCCTCACCCGTGGCCATCTGGATCACGTCGCCCTCCAGCAGGCGCAGGACCGCCTGGGACTGGACATTGAACGGGCGCATCCCCAGCTTGCGCTCGCTGGCTACGGCAAGGGCTGCCAGGAAGGTCGACTTTTCCGCGATTGCTCCGTCCTTGACGCATTCCCGGGCGGAGGTAGCTACCGCGCTGTCACTCAGTCTCGCGATGTCTTCCACAGCGGAGTCCGCGGCATCCACGACGGCCTTCGATTTCTTATTGTTACGCTCGGACTGCGCGCCCATAGCCTTCCAGAACCAATCGAATGCACCCATGAGCACTCCTCCATCCGTGTGCGTGAAGTCAATTCTCCCTTCGACTCTAGTCAACCCCGGTTAGCTCGCCTGCAGTTGCCCTTATATCCTTATGGGCATGCAATCCGTGAACGTGACGCTTCCCTCCAGCACTGGGACCACGATGGCTGGAACCATCGACTTTCCAGACTCCCCGCCTCAGGCCTACGCCATCTTCGCGCACTGCTTCGCCGGCTCGCGCCATACGCCAGGTGCATCCCGTGTGAGCAAGCAGCTCACCAACTTTGGAATCGCTACGCTGCGCTTTGACTTCCCCGGTCTAGGCCAGTCCGAAGGCGACTTTGCCCAGACCTGCTTTAGCCAGAACGTGGCGGATATCCAGGCCGCCGCCGAGTGGCTGGCGCAGAACTATTCCGCCCCGCAGCTACTCATGGGACACTCCCTGGGCGGCGCTGCGTCCCTCGCGGCGGCCAACGGCATCCGCTCCCTCAAGGCCGTGGCTACCATTGGCGCCCCGTTCGATCCCGCACACTCGGTGCTGCACTACGCGGACAAGATCAGTGAGGTCGACGCCAACGGCCAGGTTGAAGTCACCCTCGGCGGCCGCGAGCTGACCATCTCCCGCTACTTCCTGGAGGACCTCGCGGAGACCAACCCGGAGGCCTACCTGCCGCGTTTGCGCAAGCCTCTGTTGCTGTTGCACTCCCCCTTGGACCACACGGTGGGCATTGATAACGCGCAGAATATCTTCCTGACCACGCGCTATCCCAAGTCCCTCGTGGCTCTGGACAAGACCGACCACCTTCTGACCAAGCAGGGCTCAGCGGCGCGTGCGGCCGACCTCATTGGTGCCTGGTCGGAGCAGTTCATAGTTCCGGAGAACGTGCCCGCGCCCGTGGATGCCTCAACTGCCACGGCCATCCCCGCCGTAGGCACCCGCATGGGTGTCGTCGTGCGCAGCAACGACCATTCCGTGACCGCAGACCGCTCGAAGAAGGCGGGCGGCAAGGGCCAGGGCTTTACCGCCGAGGGCCTTCTCATGTCGGCGCTAGCGGCGGATTCCACTCAGGCCATCAAGGCGGCAGCGAAAGAGCTGAAGCTTGACGACACCTTGATGGCCGCCCTCTCCGTTACCGTCACTCACCACGGCGAGTCGGCCTTCGAGCGCAGCATTGCTCTGCCGGCCGGCCTCACGGATAACCAGCGTGGCGCGCTGGTCGCCGCCGCCACGGCCACCACCGTCGACGGATTGCTCAACGCCACTATCACCACCACGACCACTACTGCCTCTGCCACCGTTACCGCCACGGAAGCGCAGTAGCGCCATGATTGTTCTCAACCCCCTGGACCCCGGCGCCCGCTGCCCGTGCGGCACCGGTCTCACCTTCGGCGAGTGCTGCTCGCGATACCACGCGGGCACGCCCGCCCCCTCGGCAGAAGCACTCATGCGCTCCCGCTTCAGCGCCTTCGTCACCGGCGACGAGGACTACCTGCTACGCACGTGGGACCCCCAAACGCGCCCCGAGCGCCTAGATTTGGCAGATACCGGCATCCACTTCTACCGCCTCGACATTCTCGACACCGTGGCGGGCGGCCGGCTCGATGACACCGGCGTAGTGGAGTTCGAGGCCTTCTATAAAGGTGCGGCCTCAGGCTCCCAGCGTGAGCGCTCCACCTTCCGCCGCCAGGATGGCCAGTGGGTGTACTCCGCCGGGCAGTTCTAGCACCTCTCCTACTACTTCTGCGCGCGGGATCCGGCGCCCATTCGGCCCCGAAACCGGGAATGAGCAGGGATTTGTTTCATCGAATACCGCTGGTGTAATCTGTAGCAGTTGCACCGAACGGTGCGACGGCGGACTATGGCGCAGTTTGGTAGCGCACTACACTGGGGGTGTAGGGGTCGCAGGTTCAAATCCTGTTAGTCCGACAAAATTCCGGGACGGTTTTGCGAATCTAGCTTAAATCATTTGCGAAACTGCTCCGCATAGCTAAACCCACCGCGTCGATGCGGTGGGTTTAGGCGTTTTCGCCTCATGGACGATCCTAGGGGATGTTTTTCTCTAGCCCAGACAGGACGTACTGATTTCCCTTTACATCCGAAGTCTTGTTGCTTGGATAGCTCCAATGGCTCTCGGTGGCCTAGTATTAGGGGCACTCACCACTACCGCCATACCGGCCGCGCACGATCTCGGAATAGATAACCCTTTTGTCATGTTCAGAAGATTGAAATGGTAGCGGTGTGGTGAGTATCTGGTAGCGCCTGAGTGAGTATCCGGTAGCGGTGTCTCACTCAGGCGTTGTTGGTGGTTATGCGTGGGTGGTCAGTCTCATGTTTGGTCCTTCGAGTGTGATGATCTCGGCGCCGGAGACGAGTCGGTTGAGGATTGACTCGGAGATCACGGTGTCGGGGATGGACTTGTACCACTCCTGCGGGGTGAATTGTGAGGTCACAATTGTTGACACTTTGCCTTCACGCCCGGCGAGGATGTTGAGAATTTGGTGCGCGGTTGCGGCATTAATGGGTGTGGTGAGGAAGTCATCTAGGACCAGGACGTCGACGTCGTGGAGGTGTTGGATGAACTTCAGCCGTATGGGGTCATCGGGTTGTAGGACTGCTAGTTCGGCGGCGAGCATGTCGGTGCGGTAGAACCGTGCGGAGTAGTCGTTGCGGCATGCTGCTGTGATCAGTGCTTGGGCGAGGTAGGTTTTGCCGACTGAGGATTTGCCCAGGATGACAATGTTTTGGCCCAGGTGGCACCATTGTCCGTGAGCGAGTCTGCTGACTTGCTCGGGGTTGATGTTGCGGTCAGGTGTGCAGACCACGTTTTCAAGGCAAGCATCAAGGTTTGGCGATCGGGATGCTTTCAGCAGTTTGTTGATGCGTCGTTCACGCCTGGCCGCGACTTCTTTATCGAGTGCGTAAAGCACTTTTTGGGAAAACGTCCATGCGTCGAATGCGGGGTCGTTGGCGATGTCGATGACGCTTCTGCCGAAGGCAGTCATCCGCAGCGCGGTGAAGTCGGCCAGGACGGATTCATCAAGGAAGCGATCTGTTGGCGGGGTTGGTGATGACATGGGCTTTAGTTTCCTTTCTGAATGAGGTTGTCCATGCTGAACTGTTCTGCACCGCCGAGAAACGCGCCGGTGGTATCCCGGTCGGAGGGTGCTGTGCCGGTGGGCTGGTTGGTTGTGGTGCTGCGCGGGAGCTGGTCTAGACCACTAGGCCGTGTGGCGTGTTCTTTGCGTACGACGGCCATCATGTTTTTGACCGCGGTATAGGACACCGCCCGTCGGCTGTCGTCGTTGGCGGTCAGGCGCTGGCATGCCTCTTCCAGGATTGGTTTGTTGCCGTGTTTGCCCATTGACAGAACGTTTCTGCAGGACTGGTATGCCTGGGCCGGGATGGCTTTCGCCGCGATGAGTTCTTCGATGACCTTGCGTGTTGCCGGGCCGGTTTTGCTGGCTTCACGGTAAAAGTAGTCGCTTGTCCACAGTCCACGGGTGGAGTCCATTCCAGAGGGAATGTGCTCATAGTCAGTGACATAGGCCCCACGCTTTTGCGAAACCCGGTGGGTTGCCACGGTTGTTCCCTGGTCAAAGACGGTCAAGACTTGCCCGGTGATGCGTACATCGACAGTGCGGCCAACAAGCTGGTGTGGGACGGAGTAGCGCACGGTTGAAACCGTGATATGGAAATCTGGGGCCACTTTCGCGCGCTTCCACTCGGTGTGTTGCCACGGGGTTGTCGGCAGGTCAGCAAGGAGATGTTGCTCGTGTTCTTCAAAGAGATCCCTGCGGCTTGACTGCTGACTGCGAAACGGCACGGAGGTGTTGATCGCGTCGACTAAGCCCACAATCTTTCCGTTGAGCTCGTCTAAGTCAACACACTGGTGGCCATCGAGCGCGTGGATGACTTTGTGCGTGACGATCTTTACCGCAGCTTCCACATTCGCTTTATCCTTCGGCCGACGCGCACGAGTGGGAAGTGCTGCTGTGTTGTAGTGCTCCAAGAACTGCTGGTAGGTGTCGTTGACCTTCCGATTCCTATCGGCAGTGCTGATCGCGTTCGACGCCGTCGATGCGTTATCGGGTACAACAACCTGGCAGACCCCGCCGAAGTAGTCAAACGCTTGGCGGTGGGCATCAAGCCAGGACTGCTGCCGCTGGTCAACACACGCACAGGCAAACAGCATCCCTGAATACGGCAGCGAGGCGACGAAAATGCTGACTTTCTCACCCGGTGTGCCGGAAGGGGCGTACAGGCGCATTCTGGTCCCTGCCCAATCCACCTGCATCGTATGCCCTGGTGCGTGAGTGATCCGGGCGGTCAGCCCGGCCGCATCGACATGGGAGGCAACCAGCTGGCGGAACCGGTCGTAGCTGTAGTGCCGCTGGCCCGGCTGGGCGGGGGTGGTAGTGTAGCGAGCCCACAATACTTGCAGTGTCTGCTTCGCACGCCCTGTGCGTGCTTTAACGACCGCGTCAAAGTCAATCGGGACGAATTCGCCTTGCCCGCTGGTGCGTTTATCAACGAATATCTCATCCAGCTCGTCATTCGTCAACGCCGCGACCTGCTGGGCAGTGGTCAGGCCAAGGCTTCGCAGCGCTTGGTTCGCTCGGGAAATCGCGCGGTGCGAGCACCCGAGCTGGTCTTCAATCTGGCGGTAAGAACGCTTCCCTAAAAGCAGCGCCATCACCGCACGGTAATCCGTCATCAGCGGACTCCTTCCAGTACACGCCGCACCCGAGTGGTGCGACTACCGGAAGTATCATCCCGAGCGCCCTGAGCTGCTACCAGATACTCACTAAAGCGCTACCGGATAGTCACGACACTGCTACCAAATAGCCGGTCGCAACATTTTGTCAGACACAAGTCTGCCGCCGCAATGCGGTGGTTCTCTTTCGCGACTCTTTCCTACGCCGTCGCCTGCACCGTGCTAGTGCTGCAGCAGCCGCGGCCAGTAGCAATCGTGTGCGGCTTCATCGGCCTCATCACGTGCGCTGCCGGTTACGTCTCCGCAGACGAAGGGAAGTAGCAAGAAAAGGCAAGTGAATAGCAGCGGCTATCCCCACGGACGGTCGGTGAAGAATCGACCGGGGAGAGAAGAATCGACAAGCGCCGCCGTCCATCTCGTCGACATTGATCTGGATCTCCTCGACGCCCCTCCCGTGCAGCTCCGCCTCTACTACGTCCATGATGGCCGTGCCAATCCCCTGCCCGCGCAATGCCGGGCGCACGTACAGCTCCTCGAGCATGGCAACGGGGGTTTCATAGTACGGGCTAGGCCACAGCGTCAGGAATGCACAGCCGACCACGCTGTGGTTGAGGTCAGCAACGCACACCAGAACCTCGTCACGCTCCAGTAAGCGCTGAAACCGCGCAGTAAGAATCCTTAACGCTGGGCTCGCGGTATCGAATTCCGCGTTGAAGTCACGCAACAACACCGCGACGTCGTGGGCGCGCTCGCGGTGAGCGACGACTACCGTGAGTCCCTCGCGCACTCCCACCAATTGCCGGCTACCTGTTCGCGGCGTCAGGGGTGGCGCTGCCCGTGACGTTAAAGCCCACCACGAAACGGTCCCACTACCTTGCCGAAGTAGTCTCCCCACGGAGCCTGTGCGAACGGCATTGAGGCGTTGCCACCGTCTGCTGCGAGCTTGTTGTAGATGCACTCTGCTTCCTCGACAGAGACCGACTCCACCCTGAAGCTAATGTCACCCGGATTGAGCGTGTCGCGGGAGTTCTTCAGGTCATCGCCACCACTGAAGTTAAACGGTCCACGCAGGGTACCGTGCGCCACTGCGTCTCGCGGCGGGTCAAAGGGGAACTGGACGCCGTTATCCAACTGCTCACCGTAGGTCATAATCTCCAGCTCGCCGCCAAACACTCAGTGGTAATACTCAAGCATCTCGCGGGCATTGCCGGGGAAGGACACATAGACAGTGGTTATCACAGTCATGGCCCGCCATCATACGCACGACGGCGAGACTGTAGCGCAAGAAAAAAGACCTCCCCTGCTATCGAGGGGAGGTCCCATCACCGAGCGGACCGTAAGGCCGCGGATGGTGGCTCTTTAGCGCTCAGCACGCCAGGGCAGGCTGCCCTTGGGCAGGTAGCCCGTGAGGTACAGGTAGTCAGCTGCCGCCAGGATGGCCGCCGTGACACCGCCGCCTAGGATGGCTGCGAGGAAAGAGTAGCCGACCATGGATGACATGTCAGCGTCCTTGCCGTCCTTGCCGTCCTTACCGTCCTTGCCATCGATGCCGTCTACGCCGTCGTGGCCGTCGCGGCCATTCTCGCCGTCCTTACCGTCAATGCCGTCGTGGCCGTCCCGCCCGTCACGGCCATTCTCGCCGTCCTTACCGTCAATGCCGTCGCGACCGTCACGCCCGTCGCGGCCGTTCACGCCGTCCTTGCCGTCGACACCATCTTCACCGTCGCGGCCGTCGCGACCGTCACGGCCGTCGCGACCGTCACGGCCGTCGCGACCGTCGCGCCCGTCACGACCTGGCTCGCCGTCCTTACCGTCGCGACCGTCACGGCCGTCGCGCCCGTCCTGGCCGTCGGCACCGGCAACCGCAGTGGTCGTCGGCTCCATGGTGGTCTCACTGGTAGCCTCGGACGGCTCAGTGGACTCAGCGGAGGTAGAAGGCTCCGTGGAGTCTGTAGTCTCGGTCGGCTCGGTTGCCTCGGCCGACTCGCTAGACTCCGTGGTGGTCTCACTGGTAGCCTCGGACGGCTCAGTGGACTCAGACGGTTTGGTGGTCTCAGTGGGCTCAGCGGAGGTAGAAGACTCCGTGGAGTCAGTAGTCTCGGTCGGCTCGGTTGCCTCGGTTGCCTCGGTCGACTCGCTAGGCTCCGTGGTGGTGGCTTCCGTGGTCGGGTCGGCAGGGTCATCGGAAGCAACCTTCTTGCCATTGAGGATGTCAGCGCACTTCTGACCGGCCGGCGCGTTGACAGCGGCAAGTGCAGACGCAGACTTCGAAATGCCCGCCAGGGTATCCTCAATCTCCTTCTGCTGGTCACCGGAAAGCTTCAGCTCGCCTGCCGCGTTAGCACCCGGGAAGAGGCCCGCAATAGTAACGGCAGCGTTAAACACCTTAAGGATGACGGATACGCCCTTGCCAAAAGCCGCGTCGGAGAACTTAATGAGGTCGGACACCGTCTTCTTGGCCATCTCCGGGTTGTCCAGGTCCACGTCGGCGTCGGCGTTGTCGATGCGGCCGATGGCCATGCCCTGAGCACGTGCCAGGTCCCAGGTTACGGACTTGTCCTTCTCGCCCTTGCGGACCAGTTCAGCAATGCCATTCCACGAGGTGGCGCCGATCTTCTTAATGAAGTCAGCAGGGATCAGGTCCCCAACCACGGGAATTACTTCCCACACCGTCTGCAGGATCTTGTTGCCGCCGTCGTAGAATGCCTTGGCCAGCTCCAGCTTGCGCTCAAGCAGCTCGCCTTCCTTGCCCGGGGCATCGGTGATTTCGCACACCAGCTTGCCGTTCTTCTCTACAGCCTTGATTGAGACGTCCTTAGTGGAGGCTTCGGTGGTCTCAAGCTCGTCCAGAGTAGTGGGCTTGGCATTGCCAGAAGCCTCAGTAGCTTCAGTTGGCTCCGCGTCGTAGAAACTGAAGCCGCTCTCTTCACTCTCTCCCTCCAGCTCCTCAATGGCTGTATCACCGGCATTATTCGGGTCAATAAGGTTGCCGTCCTCATCGAATTCTGTGCCGTTGACGTAAACGCTCTCGGTGCCGGACTTTTCCTGGACGAACGAGGAATCAGAAGGTGCCTCATCCGCGAAGGCCTGCGGGGCGACGATTAGGGACGAAGCGGTGGCGACAGCAACAGCCGTAGCCACAATGCGGGAACGAATAGGGTGCATAGTGAAGCTTTCTTGAGTAGGGCCTTGAATTCTGCAGGTTCAAGGTAAGATCTTCCTTATTTGGGACGAAGTCACTATACAACCATGCAAATCTTATTGCCACTGTTAATAAAAGATTGGCTACCCCCAATTTAGTGTAACTCCGAGACGCAAACTTCCCGCTCAACGCATTTACATGCATCCAAAAGTAGCGGACCAGTGAACTCCCATTATGCCGATAGCAGCAAAGACGAAACTAAAGTATGACCTTTGAGGAAATAGTGGCGAAGGATTTGAGCAAAAATATTCCCTCGAACGCTAGTGAGCGTCGAGGGAAAAACACAGTGGCCAATCTAAAGCGGTGACCGCGCTGGACAGCTACTGCTCTCCACTGATGCTTCGCATCACGCCGCCAAGTTCGATGTCCATGTAGTGCGTGAGCACTTTGAAGATGTAGTCCGTCTCGTAGTCACGCAGCGGGCCCTTGGTGCTCAGCATAGCGAGGCCGTGAGCGCCTGCCCACACGGAAATCACGAGCGTGTAGAGGACCCACGGGGTGCGCGGGCCGTCTACCTCATCAATAGCTTGGCGCACGAGCGACATGATGAAACCAAAGGCCTGCCCGAACTCACTAAAGTCACGCTGGACCTCAACATCCTTGCCGGCGTTCGGAAGGAAGTCATCCTCGAAGGACATCGGCACGATGGGACCAGAGGAGATCTTGATCAGGGCATCGAAGCCCATCGGATCTGCCAGCGCGTGAGAAACGTAGCCGTAACCCGTGGCCCTGATCATTGAGATCGCGCCCGCGTCCTGCGGGACAGCCGAAACCTGTCCGGCAATGAAGTCGTAGTTGATCTTGTCTAGGTAGCGCTCCAGGTAGCTGGCCAGCTCCTGGTCACTCTCGACGAGATGCTCGGCCTCCTGGACCGTCAGGTTGGCACGGGTAGCAGCGCCACCCAAGTGGAGGCCGGTGACGCCGT
Organism: Corynebacterium tardum; assembly: GCF_046717785.1. Classification (NCBI taxonomy): domain Bacteria; kingdom Bacillati; phylum Actinomycetota; class Actinomycetes; order Mycobacteriales; family Corynebacteriaceae; genus Corynebacterium; species Corynebacterium tardum. The sequence goes on from NZ_CP177104.1 coordinate 1,444,888, forward strand.
GGTCCAGCACCTCCTCAATGGCACCACGCAGCAGTGCGGTTCGCGTTTCTTCCTCGGTACCGCGTGGGAAGTCCACGGCCTTATGAACAATCGGCTCCGGCTGTTCCCCATTCAGACCTCGTGGATCAGCCTTCTCCACGCGTTCACCCTTAAAGAAAGGATTGAGCCCCACGCTGAGTGTGTCCATAACGCCACTGAAGGTCTGCTTCTTTGCCGCCGGCGACAGGTAGCGCAGGATTCCCTCTGCAGCCAGCTGCGTCACGCCATGCAGGTGCGAAAAAATTGCGAGGGCAGAAAGCATGATCTCCTGCGGGTCGGACGAGCCACCTGCTTCCGCCATAGCTTCCCCGGTGAGGTCAAAGAGCAGCTCCATGATCGGGCACGGATCAGTGGCGCCGTCAGCAGCCGCAAAGTCTTCTGCATACAGGCGCGGCTTTGGTACCGATTGCGCCGCGGAGAACGCGCCGAATGCGGTGGGGTCCTCCACAGCAAAGGAGAAGTAGGCCAAGGCTGCGGCACGAAGCCTATCGATTGTCGTGGCATCTTCAGGTAGGTCTGCAAGGTGCAGATCCACTGCGGAGGTGAGAGCGTCATTCAAGCTCTCGGTGGTTGCTTCGACGAGCTGCTCATCAGAGGCAAAGTGCTCGCGCGCTTCTGCAAAGGGGACATCAACCTGGTCGGCAACTTCGCGCAGATGCACCGCGCTAATTCCCGCCTTGGCGATAACCTTCCCCGCCTGCTCAATAAGAAGCTGACGAGAGGGCTGGTTGCCCTTATCCACACCAACTGAAGTAATCACGTTTAGAAGCCTACCTACTATTCGCTCAGATTTGACTACGAATCCAACACCTTATCAAATTTAAAGTCAACACTCAGGTGGCAGTCCGGTTACGGCGGATAAAATTCCCACTACGTGGACACTAAAGACCTCGCCGCCGAAAACCACAACAGCCCCACTCTCCTCTCGGAGACGGGGGCTGCGCTATGCGACAGGCTGGGGGTACTCCACCCAGATGCCACTTGCTGAGGGGTGATACCCGTAGTTAGTTCTGCTCCTCCGGAGCACCCTCGGCACCTGCGTTGCCAATGCGGTCGTCCAGCTGATCGCGAGCAGAGTCGATCTTGTCAGCTTTGTCCTCACCCAGCTTGCTCTTAGCCAAGTCTGCACCCTTGTCCAGAGCGCCGTCTGAAATCTTCTCGCCCTTGTCAGTGTTCAGAGCGTCCTTTGCCTTGTCGAAGATACCCAATGTGTATCGTCCTTTCTCCTAATTTCGTTTCTCATCAGCCGCAGCCAACTTGCCTGCAGCTGGCCCCTATAGACAGTGAGCCAGTGAGACCTAGCCGGTCTGAGCCACTGCTGTGCGGGCCACGTCACCCACCGTACCGACAGACCTAAATCTTCGCCATAAAATCTATACGTGCCCGCTGTCAGTTTTGACCACCGGAGGGATAGCAAAAGAACCTGAGAGTTTTTAAGCCCTTCATCGAAAGGTTACCCCCTCTCGCTACCCCGTCGGGGCCATTACGTGAGCTCGCAATGATCGGCAATCTCAGTACGCTTTTAAGTTTGAATATCGTTCGCTAAAGTTACCATTCCGTAACTAGTGCCTGTCGTTGCGCGTCCCTGTAGAGCTGACGGGGTGGCTACAGGAGCTCTTCTACGAGGTCTCGCGCCAGTCGTTCACACCACCGCGCAGCGCGTAAGCTACCCTGATTCACAACACAATTCCGTTGTTAACGTCCGACGTACAACCCTGAAAAAACTCCGAAAACCCCTTCGCCGCCACCATGCACAGCTCGCCTGCTTCTCCTGCCCCGCACTCTTCTTCACTGGGGTCCCCGTACTTTGGCCTCACGTGGCTGGGGAAGGAAGCCGCGAGAGCGGAGGCCCAGCGTCCCCTGGATGCCACATACTTCGAAGAGACTGATCCGCAGGACGCACCGAATTCTGTCACCGTGTCCGACAACTTGGATGCGCTCAAGCATTTCCGCGCCGAAGGATTCCACGCCGACGTCATCTATATTGACCCGCCCTATAACACGGGCAAAGACTTCGTCTACCACGACAATTTTCGCCAGCGGCGCGAGATACGGTCCGAGAACTTTGGCCAATGGCACGCTCACTGGCTCTCTATGATGCTCCCCCGCCTCATCGTGGCGCGCGAGGTGCTCGCAGACACCGGCTTCATCTTCGTCTCCATTGGAGAATCCGAATGCGCGCACCTGCGGCTAGTCATGGATGAAGTCTTTGGTGAAGACTGCTTCGCCGGACAGATGATCTGGAAGAAGGGCGGCACCGGCAAGAACGACTCCAAGTACGCCGTGCTTGAGCACGAGTACGTGCTGTGTTACGCTAAGTCCCCCGCCAACCCTGGCTTCAACGTCGATCCCCAGGGGCATACGTCGACTCGTTACAACCATAGTGACGACAAAGGTAACTATTCCCTCGTACGCCTTGACTCGAAAACGTTGGGCTATCTTCCCTCCCTGGATTTTCCCATCACGGATCCGCAGGGCCGGGAGTACTGGCCGCACCAGCCGCTGGGCAAGACTCACGTGGCTCGCTGGCGCTGGGGCCGCGACAAGGTGGCGGAGCGCTACGACGAGCTGGTCTTCCGCCGCGGGTTTGTCTATACCAAGAACTATGAGAAGAAGGGCGCACGCCCGCGTTCCATTCTGGATGGCGAGCGTTTCGGGGTGACCCGCTCGGGCCGGCGCGACGCCGAGCAGGCGCTGGGTGTTGCCGGGGTTTTCGATTTTCCCAAGCCGGTACGCCTGATCAAGCACCTCATTGCCATCGCGGGCGGGAAGGACGCGGTGGTGCTGGACTTTTTTGCAGGTTCCGGGACAACTGCCCAGGCTGTCGCCGAGCTCAACCGCGAAGACGGCGGCGAGCGCAGCGTGCATCTGGTGCAGATAGCGCAGCCCACCGGGAAGGATAGTGCCGCCTACGCTGCGGGTTTTCGCACCGTGGCAGATATTTGTCTAGCTCGAGTATCAGCACTGGAGGGCATGTCCTTCCGGCAGGTTCGCCTCACCGGAGCCGCCACCGGCGGCGCAGACAAGCGCGGTACACACAGCGCCTGCCAGGACTAGGGCGCCTCGCGCGTCGTCGATGCCGTAGCGCCCTCTTGCTTGGTGTTCGCCGGGCGGCCGGGAATGCCGAAGAAGTCCAGCACCGCATCGGTGGCAAAGCCTGGACCGACTTCAATGTGCCGAGTATTGAATCCGCCCGGCCAGATATGGGACCCGCCCTCGATGCGAATGTGCTGCAGCGGGGCTTCGCAGCCAATCCAGGTTTCCTTCTCCGCGCCGTTGGCGAGGCGAACGCTTTCCACCTTGCCCGAGCACCTATTGCGCCTTTCGTGCTCGTGCAGAACCTCCTTCACGGACGCATACGGGGTCTCGTGCCGCACTCCGCCGTCGTAGCTGACCACCGGATCTTTGGTGCCGTGGAGGTCCAGCCGCCCCACCGGTCTATCCGTGCATCCATCGTGGATGCCCTCGTAGTAGGCCGCCGACACCGTGGCGACGGAGTGGAAGGTTTCCGGCATGCGGCAGGCCAAGAAGGCCGCGAAGCCTCCGCCGTTGGACATGCCCGCGGCAAAGATTTCATTATCGTTCACCCGGTACGTCGACCGCAGCCCATCCACCATGTCGTGAACGAACTGCAAGTCCTCATCGGTGCTCGTCTTGGCATAGGGCGCCGGTGACCACGCACCGTCCACGCCGAGGGGATAGGCCACGATGGCCCGGGAGTCAGAAAAGCCTGTGTTGACCTCCAGGCTTTCAGTTGTTTCATTCCAGCCGTGGAAGACCAGAATGATCGGCCACGAGCGCTCCGGGGTGTAGCCCTCCGGGACGTGCAGCAGGAAGGTGCGGCCCGATGCCAGCTGCATCTTCTTGGTGTGTCCTGGTTCTGGTCCCACCAGCGGTGTCGACAGTGGAATGCCCAAGTCATTGGTCCAGGCCGTGGACGGCTGCGACTGCTCAAGAGGGCTGTCTTCGCTGCTGCCGCAGGATGCCACAGCCATGGCGCACGCGGTAGCGGAGGCCGCCGCGAGTAGGCGGAATGACCGGCACCGTGGCCGCTGCATGCTGGCTGCGCCTTCACGCATCACGCACCACCCACTCTCTTTTCACATCTGTCGTACCACTGCTGCTCTAACGTAACAGCTCCGCGCCCGCGCTTCCGCGCGCCGAAGCAAGCGCGGTAAGTTTAACAGCGCTATGAATTCCGAGCCGCCTCAGACCCCTCGTACTTCCCATCCGCTGCCCCAGCACTACCCCAGCTACCGCCCGGCCTCGGAGAAGGAGGGACCGACGTTTCGCACGTCGGAGCTCCGCGCGCGCTCGGCGCGAGCCTTTGAGCACGGCGCCGATACGTACGATGATGTGCGGCCGGGGTACCCGGGAGACGTCGCCAAGCTCATTGCGTCCGCGCACTCTGTGCTCGACGTCGGTGCCGGTACCGGCAAGCTCACCGCGACGCTGGACAACCCCATGGTCTTCGCCAGCGATCCTTCCCCCGACATGACGCGGGTACTCGCTGAGCTGAGCGTGCCGTGTTGGCGAGCCACCGCCGAAGACACCGCGCTTGCCGGCGGCAGCGTTGACGCCATCACCTGCGCCCAGACCTGGCATTGGGTAGACGTGGAGCGCGCCTGCGCCGAGTTCGACCGTGTTCTGACGCCGGGTGGGAAAGTGCTCCTAGTGTGGAACACGCTGGACGTGGGTGCTGACCCGTGGATTCTGCGGCTGGCGCGCATCATGCACTCCGGCGACGTGCAGCGCCCCGGCTTTTATCCCACCATTGCCGCCCCGTGGGAAGTGCGTGATGAGCTCCGCCTGACCTGGGAACATTTCCTCACCCCGGAGCAGCTGCATCAACTGATGCATACGCGCTCCTACTGGCTGCGCAACGAGAGCACGATTCATGAGCGCATGACGTACAACCTCAACTGGTACCTCTTCGAGCACATGGGCTTTCAGCCCGGACAGAAGCTGGCCATCCCGTACCGCACGGACGCCTTCGTGCTGGCACGCACCGGAGAAGAGTAGCCGGGGCATCCCATGACACCTGTCATGCCAAAGTGATGACGCGGGGCCTACGTGGTGTCTACCTGCCCTTCCTAGCGTGAAGGTATGGACACACAGACCTCACTGTCGGCCATCTGCGCATCCGGCATCACCAAGACTTTTCACGCTTCCTCCCGCGCTCCTGTGCGTGCGCTTCACGACGTCTCCCTTACCCTCCCGCGCGGACAAATCACCGGCTTGCTGGGCACTAATGGCGCCGGCAAGTCCACTCTCATCGACCTCATCTTGGGGCTCACCTCCCCCACCGCAGGCGTCATTGAGGTCCTCGGTGATACCCCACGCAACGCCATCGCCCGCGGCCGCGTTGGCGCGGTGTTGCAGACCGGCGGCCTCCTGCCAGATATCACCGTCAAGGAAACCCTGGAACTCATCGGCGCCACCTTCCCCACCCGGCGCGCCTATGCGGACATCATTGAGCGCGCGGAGCTCGGTGACCTCCTCTCGCGGCGGGTAGGTCGATGCTCCGGCGGCGAACAGCAGCGCCTGCGCTTTGGGCTAGCTCTCCTCGGCGACCCTGAGCTGTTGCTTCTCGACGAACCCACGGCCGGCATGGACGCCAGCGCCCGCCGGCACTTCTGGGAGTCCATGCGCAGCGAAGCCCGCGCCGGGCGCACCATCCTGTTCACCACGCACTACCTGGAGGAGGCCGACGCCTTTGCCCAGCGCATCATCATGCTAGACAAAGGGCAGATCCGCGCCGATGGCACCACTGAGGAGATCCGCGACGCTCATGCGACGCGCACCGTGCGCGCGACCTTTCCTGCGGGGGTGCCCACCAGCATCCTGAGCGCCCCGCTGCCCGGCGCGCTCCACCGGGAGCACACCGCCACCGGTCTCACCATCACCACCCGTGACTCGGACGCAGTAGCGCGCTACCTGCTTACCCAAACCAACGCGTACGACATCACGATAAGCGCCCACAGCCTGGAGGAGTCCTTCATGGAGCTCTCCAGCGCCGGGCCCGACAACTCAACCCGATAAGGAGTGCCCATGCTTCATACCTCGACCACTCTGCGCTACGCTGTCCTCGATCTCAAGCGGCTCCGCCGAGACATGCCTACGCTCTTTTTCAGCGTTGGCCTTCCGGTGGTCTTCTATGTCCTCTTCGGCGCCATGCAGGATTACGGCGACGTCGAGTTCAATGGCGGCAACGTCGCTGCCCTCGTCATGATTGGTATGGCCCTCTATGCCGGCGCCACGGGCGCGGTGGGGGCTGCGGGGGCGATAGTGGCCCAGCATCGCACCGGCTGGGGCCGGCAGCTAGCGCTGACTCCCCTGCGCCCCTCCCAGCTGGCGTGGGCCAGCTGCCTCAACATCGCAGTACGGGCTCTTTTGCCCGTGACCACTGTCTTCGTCACCGGAGCGCTCACCAAGGCCAGTATGCAGCCAGAGCAGTGGCTAGTGTCCTTCCTCCTTACGTTGGCGTGCGCCATTCCGTTCGGAATCTACGGCATGGCCTGCACCATGCTCATCCCCTCGGAGAACACCGTCTCGATTGCGTCCTCAAGCATCGTCATCCTGGCCTTCGCCGGAAACGTCTTCATGCCGCTCAAGGAATCTATCCTGAGCCTCGGCCGTTTTAGTCCCATGTACGGCGCCCAGGCCCTTGCCCGCTGGCCGCTGTCTGACGGGGCCCAGATGGTCGACAGCGAGCATCCCTTTATCGACGATCCGCTGTGGTACGCATGCGTTAACATCGCTGTATGGACAGTGGTTTTCGCCGGGATGTGCCTGCTCCTTCGCCAACGCGACAAGGCCCGCGCCTGATGAAACACTTCGCGCTTCGCAACGCGGCATTCGCGGCCATCTGGCTCATCTTTCTCCTCCCGGCTTTCCTGCAGGTTCTGGTGCTGCCCGACTATTCTTCCGCACAACGCGTCTGGGCCGCTATCATCACGTTCGCCTTCGCCGCCGCTTACTTCCTTTCCTTCGGCAGCCTTCAGTCTTGGCCGCGCGGCTGGTCACAACGCCAGCGGGTGGCGCTTCGCTGGGTGCTTCTCGCCGTGCTCGCGCTTGCCGCTATCCCCGCCTACGGCGTCTGGACGGTCGTCTTCTTGCCATATCTCGGGGCTATCATCGCCTACACCCAGCCGCTTACGGTGGCGGGAACCATCGTTGCGCTCACCGGCTGTGCCGCCAGCATTCCTGCGTGGTACTTCGGCCGTCCCGTCTTTGTCTCCCTCTCCCTGATCATCTTTGGCTGGCCGCTGTTCATCGTAGTGCTGGGTGCCCTGTCGCAGCGCAGCGATACCGAAACGGCCCTGCGCCACGACTTGGCGCTCGCGCAGCAGCGCGAGAACATCGCCTCCGATATTCATGATCTGCTTGGCCACACGCTGACCGCTATCAACCTCAAAGCTGAGGTGGCGCGACGGTATCTGGAGCGCGATCCCGCACACGCCGCCAGCGAGTTGGAAGAAATCAGTTCCCTGTCGCGGCGCTCCCTTGCTGAGGTCCGTTCCACCGTCACGCGCATGAAGAACCCCACCTTTGCCGGCGAAGTTCAGGCGGCACGCCGCATCCTCGATACAGCAGGAATCCGAGCCCACATCCCAGAGAATTTCCCGCACCCATCATGCAACGAAGACGTGTTCTCCTGGGGGCTGCGTGAACTTACCACCAACGTGGTGCGCCACTCGGGCGCTAAACACTGCTGGGTATTCCTCGCTGCGGACTCCCTCCAGGTTTCGGACGACGGTGGCGGATTCACGGATGATGCCGCGCGCGCCCTGGCCTCCGGACTCACGGGTCTTGCAGGCTTGCGCCGCCGCGCAGAGGACGCCGGTGGTACGGTCATTATCCAACGCTCCGGTAGTGTCACCTCCGTGCTCGTCACTTTCAGCAGCGACCATACTGTGCAGGAGGTTTAAGCAACCATGACCGCGCTCATCCGGGTTCTCATCGCCGAAGACCAATCGCTCGTCCGCGGCGCCCTCACCGCGCTCCTTAACACCGAGCCGGACATGGAGGTCGTGGCCGAATGCTCTTCCGGAGTGGAAGTTGCACGCCTCGCGGCCGAGCGTAGCGTCGACGTAGCGCTGCTTGATATTGAGATGCCCGGCATGAATGGCATCGATGCGGCGCAGACCCTGGACGGCTCTGCCTGCCGCAGCCTTATCGTCACGACTTTCGGGCGCGCCGGCTACGTCAAGCGAGCCCTCGACGCGGGCGTCGACGGCTTCTTAGTCAAAGACACTCCCCCGGACCAGCTGGCGGACGCCATCCGCCGCGTCCACTCCGGCCTGCGCGTCATCGATCCGCAGCTGGCCCAGGACATCCTCTTCAGCCCCGACAATCCTCTCACCGAACGCGAAATCGATGTCTGCCGCCTCCTCGTTCGCGGTGCCGGCTCTGCCGATATCGCGAGCTCGCTGCACCTTAGCGGCGGCACGGTACGCAACCATATCTCCGCCGTCATGTCCAAGACTGGAGCGAGCAACCGCTTCGAGGCCGCCCGCCGCGCTGAAACCAACGGCTGGATCTAGGCCCCTCTACGCAAATCCCCAGACCTAGAACCCGAAACTCGCTGGTGGCCGGTGAGACGTCGGCAAGCGCTTGGCGACGTCCAGCAGGAAGTATGGGGTTCCAGGTTTGGGGAAATGGAAGGTGGTTCCTGCCTAGCGGCGCTGGCGGCGCTCGCGCACGCGCACCGCGATGCGCACCGGGGAGCCGTGGAAGCCGAAGCGCTCGCGGAACTTGCGCTCCAGGTAGCGGCGGTAGCCGGCATCCAGGAAGCCGGTGGTAAACAGCACGATTGTCGGCGGCTGCGTCGATGCCTGGGTGGCAAAGAGCACGCGCGGCAGGCGGTTGTTGTTCATCGGTGGCGGATTAGCCGCAATGGCCTCGCGCATCCAGTTGTTGAGCTGTCCGGTAGACACGCGCTGATCCCAGCTCTCCAGCGCCTCAATCATCGCCGGCTCCAGCTTCTGCAGGGCGCGGCCGGTCTCGGCGGAAATATTCACACGCGTCACCCATGGCAGGTGGCGCAGGTTCTCATCGATTTCGCGGTCCAGGTAGTAGCGGCGGTCCTCGTCCACCAGGTCCCATTTGTTGAAGGCGATAACGAGGGCCTTGCCGGCCTCCAGGATCATGTTGAGCACGCGCTGGTCCTGCTCGGAGACCTCCTGGGATGCGTCGATAAGCATGATGCACACCTCAGCCGCGTCGATGACGCCGCGGGTGCGCAGGGAGGCGTAGTACTCGTGGCCCTGGACGTTCTTGACCTTCTTGCGCAGACCCGCGGTGTCAATGAACTTCCACAGGCGCTCATCCAGCTGCACCAGGGAGTCCACCGGGTCCACGGTGGTGCCTGCGGCGTTGTCGACGACCGAGCGTTCCTCCGAGGTCAGCTTATTAAGCAGCGAGGACTTGCCCACGTTCGGCTTGCCCACCAGCGCCACGCGGCGCGGGCCGGACGTAATGGAGGGATTGCGCGGCTCCTCCGGGAACAGGCGCAGGATCTCATCGAGGACGTCGGCTCCACCGCGGCCGTGCTGCGCGGATACCGGCCAGGGATCACCCAGGCCCAGCGCGTAGAACTCCGCCATGTCGGCGTACATGGTCTCCGAATCGAACTTATTGGACACCAGGATGACCGGTACCTCGGAGCGCTGCAGCTTGCGGGCCATGACGGCATCGGTTTCGGTGATGCCGACCTTGGTATCGACGACGAAGACGATGACGTCCGCAGTGGCCATGGCCTGCTCCGCCTGGCGCGCGATCGCCGCATGGATGCCCTTGACGTTGGGATCCCAGCCGCCGGTGTCTTGGACAAAGAAGCGCTGGCCGTTCCAATCCGCCACGTAGGACACGCGGTCACGGGTCACGCCCGGGTGGTCCTCCACCACTGCTTCGCGACGCCCCAGGAAGCGGTTGACCAGGGAAGACTTGCCCACGTTTGGGCGGCCGACGACGGCCACGGTGCAGAGGTTTTCCTCGGTGTGCTGCTCGTCGACACCAAATGCGTGCGAGAGCGCCTCCCATTCCTCCTCGCTCAGGGGAGCCTCGGCGCCGTCGATGCTGCCGTCCTCGCCGTAGTCCGCCTCGCCGAACTCGGACTCATCGAGCTCCGACTCATCAAATTCGTAGTCGAACTCCTCCGAGTCGAAGTCGGCCGGGGCCCAGCCGCCATGCGGATCGCGGACTACTTCTTCTTCGAACTTGCCCACCGGGTAGTGGAACTCGGTCTCGAACTCCTCGGGTGCCTGGCCCGACTCGTCCGGGGTGTGTGCATCATTAATCATCGGCAGACTCCTTAATGAGGTCAACAAGCGCCTCGAGTACCTCGTCGCGCGTCATCGAAGACGTATCCACAAGCACGGCGTCCTCAGCCGGGCGCAGCGGCGAGGTGGTACGGGAGGAATCGGCGGCGTCGCGCCGTTCAACGTCAGCAAGCACGGTGTCAAAGTCTGACTCAATGCCCGCCGCCAGGTTCTGGTCGTGGCGGCGCTGCGCGCGCACCTCGGCCGAGGCGGTCATGTAGGCCTTCGCCGGCGCATCCGCCAGGACGACGGTGCCAATATCGCGGCCTTCCACAATCGCGCGGTGGGCCCGCGCAGCCAACGTGCGCTGCAGCTCGACCAAGTTCTGGCGCACCTCCGGGATGGCGGAGACAGCAGAGACGTTGCGGGTGACCTCGTCCTCCCGGATAACGCGGGAGACGTCCTCGCCGTCGAAGATGACCTGGGTGGAGTTCGGATCGTCGGAAACCTCCAGCGGTAGGTTCGCGGTAGCGTCAATGACCGCAGCGGTATCCGCCGGGTCCACACCCGCGCGCAGCACCGCCAGCGTGGCCACGCGGTACATCGCGCCGGTATCGACGTATTTGGCGTCCAGGCGCTTGGCCAACGCGCGGCACGTGGTGGACTTGCCGGTCCCGGACGGTCCGTCAACGGCCACGATGAGGCCTTGGTTTGGCATGTTAGAAATCATTTACATCCCCACCGCCTTGTACAGGCTGGTCAACTCGTTGGAATTCAAAGCGCGCAGGGTGCCCGGCTTCATATCGCCCAACTGCACGGTGTGCAGCTTCGTGCGCACCAGGCGCTGCACCGGGTACCCGGCCTCCTTGAGCATGCGGCGCACAATGTGCTTGCGGCCTTCGTGCAGTTCGACGCGGATGAGCGAATAGCCCTGGTTCTTGTCCACGATCTGCGCGAAGTCTGCCTTGGCCACGCCGTCCTCCAGCTCGACGCCCTGCTTAAGTTGGCGAACGAGCTTGTTATCGCCCTCACCCAACACCGTGGCCAGGTAAGTCTTGCGCACCTCGTACTTCGGGTGCATGAGGCGGTTGGCCAGCTCGCCGTCGTTGGTGAGCAACAGCAACCCCTCGGTATCGGCATCCAGGCGCCCCACGTGGAACAGGCGCTGGCCGGAGACGACCCGGTCCGCCACCACGTCACCGACGCACGGGCGGCCCAGGTCATCCGACATCGTGGACTGCATGCCCCGGGGCTTGTTCAGCACGAAGTACTGCGTGTCCTCGTTGACGTTGATGCGGACGCCGTCGACGCGGATAACGTCGGCGTTGGGATTGACGCGGGTGCCCTGGGTGATGATGACCTGGCCGTTGACTTCGACGCGGCCTTCATCAATGAGAATCTCCGCGTGGCGGCGGGAAGCCACGCCGGCCTTAGCCAGGACCTTCTGGAGGCGTTCGCCCTGTGCGGACTGGCCGCCATTCCTCTTCGACTTGGAGTTGTCCTCAACCAACCAATCAGCCCCCAAATCACGGGCCACGGAGTCTGCGGTGGCAGAACGCTTCTTCTTTACGTGCTGGTGGCGCGCCGGCTTAGCGTTGGAAACCAGCTTATCGCTGGCCCTCTGCTTCTTTTCCGGTATGCCATCGCGGCGAGCGGGTGGAGTCACGGGTTTGTGTCCTCTCGATAGTTCTTCAATTTGCGGCGGCGCGAAGCGCCAGTATCCGCGCGCAATCCTACCGCAGGAGGGCCCGCTATGAATAGTCCTCCTCAATCTGGTCCAGGTCCGGCAGCAGTGGCGCCAGCTCGGGCAGACGCTCCAGAGAATCGATACCCAGAAGCTCGAGGAAGAGCTCCGTGGTTTCGTACTGATGCGCCAGGCCTTCGGTGGCCTCCACCTCCCTGATAAGGCCGCGCAGCGCCAGGGTGCGGACGACACCGTCCACGTTGACGCCGCGCACGCCGGCCACCTGGGCGCGGGTGACCGGCTGGCGGTAAGCAATCACCGCCAGGGTCTCCAGGGCCGCGCGGGAGAGTTTAGTTTGGGTGCCGTCCAGCACAAACTGTTCCACGGCATCGGCGTTGTCCTGGCGCGTGTAGAAGCGCCACCCCTCCTCGGTTTCCCGGAGATCGATGCCGGAACCGCGCTCATCCAGCTCCCGCTTGAGCGCCCTTAAGGCATCGCTCACAACGCTCACCTCGGCATCTAGCGCGCGTGCCAGGGCCTCCACGCTGGCGGGCGAGTCCACGACAAGCAGGATAGACTCCAGGCGCGAGCGCAGCTGCGAAATAAGAGGCAGGGCCATATCTTCCATGGTTGGGTATCGTACGCTAATCCCAGTTGGCGGCGGCAACGACGGCCGGGTCAACATCCAGCCCAGTCCACGACAGTTCCAACGGACCTAAGGACTCCTCCTGCTCCGCATCCACCGCCTTGGCCTTATAGAGCTCCAGCAACGCCAGAAAACGCCCGACGATTTCCATTGTCACCGTGCAGTCCCTGGTCAGAGCTTCAAAGGTCATCCACTGGCCGCTGCCCAACAGCTTAAGGGTATCCAGGATTTTCCGGCCTGTTCCGGCACGGACACCGCCACCTGGTGGATGTGGCCGGTAGCCACCTCCTCGGGCGCCTTCGGGCGAAACACGCCGGCGGCCAGCTCCGCAAAGCTCGCCGGGGTATGCCCCAGCTTGACCGGCGGCAAGAGATCACTAAAACGCTCCTCCATGGCTACCGCCCGCGGGTAGCGCCGGCGCGCCTGGCGCTGCCACAGCGCGAACTGGTCTGCCACTTGTTTGTACGCCTTGTACTGCAGCAGGCGGGCGAAGAGCAGATCGCGCGTCTCAAGCAGCTCCAGATCCTCTAGGTCATCGACCTCCCCACGCGGGAGCAAGCGCGCGGCCTTGAGGTCCAGCAAGGTAGCGGCAATGAGGAGGAACTCGGTGGTTTCATCTAGGTCCGCGGTCTCCCCGAGGGCGCGGGTATAGGCCACGAACTCATCAGTCACCTCCGACAGGGCAACCTCCGTGACATCCAGCTTCTTTGACTGGATGAGCTGCAGGAGCAGATCGAAGGGCCCCTCAAAGTTGCCCAGCGCGATGCGGAAGCCGGTAATCTCCGGTTGCGTCATCGCGGTTTAGACAGTCGCCCGCTCGATGACCTCTTTGGCCAGGTCACGGTACTGCTTCGCCGCCTGGGAGCTAGGCGCCCACGTCGTAATGGGCTCGCCCGCCACGGAGGTCTCCGGGAAACGCACCGTCCGGGTAATCACGGTGTCAAAGACCTTGTCCCCGAAATACTCCACCACTCGGTCCATGACCTCGCGGGCGTGCCGGGTACGGCGGTCAAACATGGTCACCAGGATGCCCATGACTTCGAGATCGAAGTTGATGCGGTCGGCGACCTTCTCCACGGTGTCCGTGAGCAAGGCCAAGCCGCGCAGGGAGAAGAACTCACATTCCATGGGGATAATGACACCCTGGGAGCAGGCCAGCGCGTTGACGGTAAGCAGGCCCAGCGACGGCTGGCAGTCAATAATGATGAAGTCGTAGTCCTTGCGCACCGGGCGCAGCGCGCGGGCCAAGGTGTGCTCGCGGCCGACCTCGTTGACCATCTGAATCTCCGCCGCTGACAGGTCAATGTTGGCGGGGACAAGGTCCAGCCCTGCCACGCCCGTGTGGACAATGGCTGAATGCACCGAGACCTGGCTGTCCAGCATCACGTCGTAGATCGTGTCCTCGATCTGATCGTGCGTGAGCCCCAAGCCGGCAGACAGCGCACCCTGCGGGTCGAGGTCAACGAGCAGGACTTTACGTCCCAGCTCCGCCAAACAGGCTCCCATGTTGATGGTGGACGTGGTCTTACCCACGCCGCCCTTTTGGTTACACATGGAAATGATCGTTGCTGGGCCATGCTTGTCCAGCGGCTCCGGCTCCGGCAGCTCACGGAGTGGACGTCCAGTCAACCCGACCTCGGCCTCTGAGGCGTCAAACAGTCCCTCGTCGCTCACAGTCACACCTGCTTCCTTGACTTAAGCATAGCCCTCGACATAGCCCTCAGCACTGGCCATACCTCAGACGTGCGCACATCGGCTTACATCATTGTGATTAATCGTGATTACAGGCTACCCCCTCGGGCGCCCTCCACGCGATTATAGCCAGCCAAACCCCACATATAAAGGTTACAGCCTAGACTTGACGACGCCTCCACCACCAGCGAACCAGGCCCACCAGCACGGCAACTCCCGCGGCAAGACCCAAGGTAATGCCCAAGTTTCGCCCAGAGTTGCCTTCCTCATCCCCGGATGCCTCCGCCGCAGTGTCGCCGTCGGCACCCAACTGCTGCTCCGGCGGCACCTCGGCGGCGTTGGCCTGATTCGGATCAGTGAGCGTGACCACCAGTTCCGCCGACTGCGTATCCTTGTTGTAGAACTGCATGATGAACGGGTTGTCCGGCTCCTGGCCTTCTGGGTAGGTCAGCGTCATGGTTCGCGAGCCCTTGTCGATGTCCCGCTTTACACCCTGGACAAACTCGCCCTCCGCGTTGAGGTAGCGCAGCGTCACGCCGTCGTTTTCCAGGTGCTTGAAACGGTTATAGAGATCCAGCGCTTGCTTGAATCCGAGCTTGGCGGTGATGCCCTGACCGTCAATGGTGGATTCCAGGTTGACGTAGGACGTACCGGACGTATCGACGTCCTCCCAGCCACGCCCCGTGCGCGGCGGCGCCGGCTGGCCGGCGTTACCGGACTCACCATGTGGGGCCTCACCAGAACCCGCATGGCCAGCGCCGTCGGCTGCGCCGTCCCCGGCACTACCGCCGTCGCCCTCGGCTGCGTCACCCCTGCCCGGTGCAGACCCCTCTGGGTTCTCGCCACCCGCGGGGCCGCCTCCTTGCTCCCCGCCCGGGGTGCTGCCGCCGAGGCTTTCGGGGTCGCCGTTCTGGGCGGCGTCGTTAAGCTCGTCGGCGGTCACGTCCGCATCCGCCACGAGCAGAATCGTCATGGACATGCCCTCATAGGACACGGGCACGCTCAGCTGTCCACCGGCTTCAGGGGCGGTGACCGTAGCACTGCCGCCAGAAGCGCTCACGCTCCAGCCATCGGCAGCCATGTTCACATCTACCGGAACCGGAAGGGACACCGTGGTGGTCTGCCCCGCCGGCACCGGGATCGTGGCGTCCTGGGCATGCGCTACCGCCACAGTCCCCCAGCTCAGCGTGGCGGGAGCAGTAACCAGTGCACCCGCGAGCGCCAAGACCGTGGCACGGCGGCGAAGAGAAGACGTAAAGGGCATAACCATCCTTCTAGTTGTAGGGGTCTCTTTAAGGATCGCTGTCTTTAAGGATCACTGCATTTTAGGCGCGCGGGTGGGCGGTGCGCCAGACCTCGCGGAGCGAATCTGCGGTGACGTGGGTGTAGATCTGCGTCGTCGTCACGGAGGAATGACCCAACAGCTCCTGCACGGTACGCACGTCCGCGCCACCTTCTAGGAGGTGGGTCGCGAAAGAGTGCCGCAACGTGTGCGGGGAGATGGACTTGTTGAGGTGAGCTCGCTGCGCCGCCGATTTAATCGCCGCCCACGCACTTTGGCGCGACAGGGCCTTGCCGCGCGTGTTGAGGAACAGCGCGTGCGAAGACCCAGTAGCCAGGACGGGACGAGCACGCACCAGGTAGTCCTCCACGGCCTTCACCGCAAGCGAACCCATGGGCACAAGACGCTGCTTGTTGCCTTTGCCGCTGAGCAGGAGGATATCGCGCACAGAGGACGGGCCGTCTTCGGTGATGTCGTCCACGGAAAGCTTGATGACCTCCGAAATGCGCGCACCCGTGCCGTAGAGCATCTCCAGCAGGGCTCGATCCCGCACGTCAATGGGTGTGGCCGCGGCATCCGTGGGGATGGCTGCCAGAAGCGAAGAAACCTCGTCCACGCTGAGGGTTTCCGGCAGCGGCTGTGCCCTCTTGGGCGGGGACACATCCGCCGCCACGTCGGTATCAATCAAGCCTTCGGCCAAAGCGAACTTGTGCAGGCCGCGCGCCACGATGAGCGCTCGACTCGCCGAAGACTGGGCCAAGGTTTCGCGCAAATGGATCAGATAGTTCTCCACGTGGGTGCGCTGCACCTGGGCCAGATCGTCGATGCCCGCCTCCGCCAACCACGCCACGTAGCGGTTGACGTCGCGGCGGTAGTTGCTCACGGTGTTCTTCGACGCTCCCTTTTCCACCATCAGGTGCATCAGCCAGGAGTGCGCGGCCGCCGCGGCAGGAGTCTGCCCGCTCACGGCTGTTTCAGGTCGGGGCCCGAGCGGCGGGCAGACAGCGACGCGGGGCGCAACTCGAAGGGCGAGTCCACCGGGCGGGGTACGCGGCCAGTCGACGCACACGCATGCGCAGCGAGGATTCCGGCCACCGCAATGGAGTTGGTGATGTCACCGGACAAGACGCGGTCCACGGCCTCGGCGAGGTCCACCCACGCGAAGTCCATATCGGCTTCCTCATCGCCTTCGGCGTCGAGCTTGTCCACGCTTCTCAGATCGCGCGCTAGGAACACGCGCACGGCCTCTTCACAGAAGCCGGGAGAGGTCACCACATCCGTGAGAACGCTCCAGTCGCCCGCGGCAAGGCCGGCTTCTTCCTGCAGTTCGCGCTGCGCGGCGGTGAGTTCGTCCTCTCCTTTGACGTCGAGCAGCCCGGCGGGAAGCTCCCACAGACGGCGGCCCACGCTGTGGCGATACTGCTCCACCATGGCGATGCGGTTATCCGCATCGAGCGCCACCACCGCCACCGCACCGAGGTGCTCCACCACCTCGCGCTGGGCCACCACCTCGCCCGGCATGACGACGTCATCTCGGCGAACGGCGATAATGGGGGCGTCGAGCAGCAGCTGCGTCGACACAGTGCGAAAATCGTGGCTCATTTATAGGTCCTTCGGAAGCGCCGGGGCAGCGGCATCGGCGTTCGCGGCAGAGCCGTACGAGCCCTTCCCGCCGTCCAATTGCTCCTTCACCGCCAGCACCGCCGCCATGTGCGATACCGGGCGCTCGATGGAATCGACGGTGCTGATATCGGTCTTATCCTTGCGCAGCTCCTCCAGCACGCCGCCATCGCCCGCAGACGTCACCGGGGCCGCGAACACGGTGGTCTGCCCCACGGAGTCGAAGCCCTCCACAAACTTCACGGTCGAATCAATAGCGTACGACACGGCGGAATCTTCCTTCGCTGCATTCTGGCCGCCGCCCACGATGACCACCGCCTGGGCCGGCAATATAGTCCCGTCCGGGTAGTCGATGTACTTGGCGTCCCGGAGAGCTTGCAACAAGGTTGCGCGATCCTCCACGGAAGACAACGGCTCCGTCGACTTCGGATCCAGCATGAGAGCGGCGGCCAAAGCCTGCCCCGCATGGGTACCGGCGTCCACGTTCTTCTCGTCGAGCTTGGCGCCCGCCGGCAGCGTGCTCGTGACCAAGGAGAGCAACTTATCTGCGGAATCCTGAGCAAAGAACTTCTCCGTCAGGGTGATCTCACCGGCATCCTCAGAGTCTGCAGACCCCAGCAAATCCTTCACAGCCTTGACGTCACCGTCGTCAGCATCAGCGGTGCGCAGCACCATCACTGGCCGCTGCGCCAGGGTGCCGTCCACGACGAAGCGGTCAAGGTCCTTGAGCACGGAGTCCGCGGAATCCAGCTGGGCCTCAGAAATATTGTTCTCGTTGACCAGTTTGGAGTACTTCTCCCGGATATCGTTGATGTCTCCGCCGCCCCCGCCGCCCGGTGCGGAACTCATGTTGGGGGCGATGAGCAAGGTGCCCAGGGCAACGCCGAGGGCGGTACCGAAGCCGAGGCCGGCCACGAGCAAAGACTTAGCAGACGCCATTACTTGAACCACTCCTGCACGCTCAACGCAAAGTTATTCCACGTATCAATCAAGTTCTGGAGGAAGGACTCGTCGCCGCCCAGGCCCACAATGAGGACCACCACGGCCAGCGCCACGAGGACTCCGAGCAGGCCCCACAGCCAGCCCAGCGCACCGGAGGCTGGGGCGGTGTACAGGTTAATCACGGCGTCAGCATCCACCAGACGCGTGCCGGCCTTCATGTGGCTCAGCAACGCGGCCGGAGTGGCGTTGGGCTTGTTGGCAAAGATGTCATCCAGGTCCAGTGCCCCGCCTACCTGCACGATCATCTGCGCCTCGTGATAGTCGGCCAACAGCAGTGCCAGGTCCGTGGCCGAGTCTGTCGCGGCCGGGAAGGTCATCGCGCCGATGCCCAGATCCTGGATGCGCTCGAGGCCCTCGGCGGTCCCGTCAGGTTCGGCCGGCAGAATCACCTGCGCGCCGCTGCGCAGGGTCTCGGAGCTAATGTCCGAGGGATCGCCCACGATGAACTGCGGCTGGTAGCCAAGATCCACAATGGTATCCGCCGCCGAGTCCACGCCAATGATGATGGGTTCGTATTCCCGAATGAAGTTGCGCAGGAGCGTGAGCTTCTTGCGGTGCTCGGCCGACGGCGAGACCACCAACACCTTGCGGCCCGCCATGTCGGAGCCGGCGTCGGGGACCCCGAGGCCGTCGATAAGCAGCGGGCCCTCGGAGTGGATGAACTCGATGGAGTTGCCAAAGTAGGCCTCCATGTGGTCGATCAGCTCCTGCTGCGCGGAGGCAAAGTTCTTCTCCGCGCGATCGCGGGTGACTACCGTTCCCGCGGCCAGCTTGGTATCACCGGAGTAGACCGTTCCGTCGTCCGTGATGCGGGCCTTCTTGCCGTCCTTGAAGTTGGACACAAACTCCTCGCCCACGCCCTCGATGAGGGTCACGTCGGCGTCGAGAAGCATGTGCGGGCCGTAGTTGGGGATGGACCCCGTGGAGAATTCCGCCACGTTGATGACCGCGGCGGGCTTGATGTCCACGAGGGTCTGGGCCTCCTGGCGAGAAATGTTGGCGGCGTTGATGACCGCGAAATCGCCAGCGGTGAACTTCTTCATGCCCTTTCCGCCAGGGGTGCAATCACGCAGCGCCCCGTGCTCCCCAGGCAGATCGGTGTTACGGGAAAACAGACTCATGCTGACAGTTTCCCGTGTAAAGGCCTCAAAGTGTGGAAGGCGCGCGGAAAGCGGCGACTTCCGCTTGGGCGCGATCAAAAAGTTCCTGCGCGTGCGCCCGGCCCGTCTCCGTGTCGTCGAGGCCGGCTGAACATGCGGGCCAGCTCTTCCACTCGCTCCTCCGCGCTGAGATCAGCGACTCCGGAGGTGAACTTGTCCTTCGACACGTGCAGGTGCGAATCCGCGTAGGCGGCGACCTGGGGAAGGTGGGTGACACAGATGACCTGGTTGGTGATGGACAGCCGTGCTAGGCGACGCCCAATCTCCACCGCCGCGCGCCCACCCACACCGGCATCGACCTCGTCGAAAACCAGCGTGGTGCCGTCTCCACTGGCTAGCACGACTTCCATGGCCAGCATGACGCGGGACAGCTCGCCGCCGGAAGCCGCCGCGGCCAGCGGCTTGCCATTGAGCTGGAACTCCACCTCGTCCGCGCCCGACTTGGAGTACTTGGCCGTGGAGACAGCGACGCTCAGGGTGGAATTCGGCATGGCAAGACCGTGAATCTCCTCGGTGACCTGCTTTCCCAGCTGCGCCGCCGCCTTCGTGCGCGCGGTGGTGAGCTTCTTGGCCTTGGCCACCATGTCTTTTTCGGCCTCTTTGACCTTCTTCTTCAGCTCTTCCAAGGCCTCCGTGGAGGTATCCATGCCGGCCAGCTTCTCCTCTGCGGCCGCGCGCCAGGCCAACACGCCATCGATATCCGCGGCGTATTTGCGGGTCAGCCGCTTGAGATCTTGTTGGCGCTGAAGGGAGGACTCCAGCAAATTCGGGTCCGCTGGCAGGGCGTCGAGGTAGCTCGTCAGCTCCGCGGCAATATCCGTGAGCTGGGCTGTGGCCTCACTGAGCCGTCCGGCAAGCTGCGCCAGCTCCTCATCGCTGGAACCGGTGAGTGCTGCTTCCGCCGCACCAGCCAAGTTGACGGCGGTGTCTTCGTCACCGAAGCCGTCCCCACCATCGAGCGCGGCGAGCGCTGTGGCGGCGGACTCGCGCAGGCTATCGACATCCTGCAGGCGGCGAATGAGTGTGACCAGTTCGGCGTCTTCCCCTGGCTCCGGATCCAGCTCGGTGATTTCGGTGATGGCGAACTGGAGGCGATCGACCTCTTGCGCCATCTCCCGCCGGGACTCCGTGCGGCGCTGATAGTCTTTGGCCAGCTTGCGCCAGTGCTTGAAAGCATCGGTGTAAGCAGCGCGCACGGGCCCGATGCTGGGATCGAAGCGATCGATGGCCGCCAACTGCTGCTCGGCCGCCAATAGGCGCAGCTGATCGTTTTGGCCGTGCACGGTGATGAGGTGGGAGGCAAACTCCCCCAGTGTTGCCGCAGGTACCGCTCGCCCGCCCAGGTAGGCGCGGGAGCGTCCGGCTGAGGACACCGTGCGGGAAGCGATGAACTCACCATTTTCATCCGGCTCTCCCCCAGCCTGCTCTACAACCTCCGCCACGGCCGGGGATGCAGAAGAAAAATGCCCCTCCACAGCCGCCTTCGCGGCGCCATCACGCACGCGGGACGCGTCTGCACGGCCGCCTGCCAGCAGACGCAGGCCGGTGACCACCATGGTCTTACCCGCGCCGGTCTCGCCGGTGAGCACGGTCAACCCGTGAGAAAGCTCGGCTGAAGAGCTCTCAATCACGCCGAGATCCGAGATGCTGATGTCAACGAGCACGTCGCTGCACTCTCCTTCCTACTCCCCCGTGAAATACGTGTGTGGTGTCCGCGTGGTGTTCGATTAATGCCGTGGTCCCCGCCAGCCTTCGACGGGCAAGCGCAGCTTGGACACTAAGCGGTCGGTGAATGGTTGTTCATCCAGCCGCACCCAGCGCACTGGGCGCTCGCCGCGCACGACCTCCACGCGCGATCCAGGCGGCATGGAAATCTCCCGGAAGCCGTCCAGAATCACCACCGCCGGTGTGGTGGCAGAGGCCGATTCCACCGCCACCTGCGAATCCGGCGAGACCACTAGTGGCTTGGTAAACAGCGCATGGGCGTTGTTGGGCACCACCAAGATCGCATCCAACGACGGCCACAGTACCGGCCCGCCCGCGGAGAACGCGTAGGCCGTGGACCCTGTTGGCGTCGAAATCAAGATACCGTCGCACCCGAAGGAGGACACTGGGCGGCCGTCCACCTCCAGAATCGCATCGAGCACGCCGGAGCGGTTGAGGTTTTCAATCGAAGCCTCGTTGAGCGCCCACCCGCGCTGGCGCAACGAGCCCTCGGGGTCGAACACTGTCACGTCGATAGTCAGGCGGTCTTCCACGTCATAGGTTTGTTCGATGACACGGACCAGGGCCCGGTCCAGGGACTCCGCTTCCCATTCCGCTAAGAACCCCACGTGGCCTAAGTTGATGCCGAGCACGGGGACATCGACCGCGCGGGCCATGTCCGCGGCCCGCAAGAACGTACCGTCCCCGCCTAGCACTAGGACGAGTTCGCAGCCCTCGGCGGCAGCCGGGGTGTGCTTGACGTGCTGCAGACCGGGCAGGACAGTATCTGCCGCGCACACGCGCACCTTAATCCCTGCCTCCTGCAGCAGCTCAGCGGCGCGATGCGTAGCGGCCAGGTTATCGGCGCGGCTGGCGTGCGGGACCAAAAGAATCTCGCGCCGCGCGGTCGCCTCCGCAGCCACGGTTCTGCTCACTGGGGTCCCTCCTTGATGGCCGTGTCGATCATGACATCCAGCCTATCCTCCGGCGTGGACACGCCGTCTTTGATAAGCCACAGGAAGTACTCCACGTTGCCACTCGGGCCCGGCAGCGGGGAGGCCGCCACGCCCTTCACACCCAGCCCCAGGGATTGTGCGAAGACTGCGACGTCCTTGGTGGCCTCCGCACGCAACTGCGGGGAGCGCACGACGCCACCCGAGCCAATGCGGTCCTTGCCTACCTCAAACTGGGGCTTGACCATGGGCAACAGCCACGCGCCCTCCGCCATGCAGTCAACGATGGCAGGCAAGACCAACTTCAGGGAGATAAAGCTTAAATCCCCGACCATGGCATCACACGGCCCGCCGGTAGTCTCCAGCGTCAGGTTGCGAATGTTCGTCCGGTCCAGCACGGTGACGCGCTCGTCGTTCTGCAAACGCCACAACAGCTGGCCGTATCCGACGTCCACGGAGAGCACCTCCGCCGCCCCTCGGCGCAGGCACACATCGGTAAACCCGCCTGTCGACGCCCCCGCGTCCAGCACCCGACGGCCCGTTACATCAACGTCGAATGCCTCCAGCGCGCCGAGCAGCTTATGGGCTCCGCGCGAAGCCCAATCGTCCCCCTCGCTCTCCTCGACCTTGATGGAGACCTCCGGTTCCACCACGGTGGCCGGCTTGGAGGCCTTGAAGCCACCGACGGTCACGCGCCCAGACTTAATCATCTCCACTGCCTGCTCACGCGAGCGGGCGATTTTGCGACGAACCAGTTCGGCATCGAGTCGACGGCGTTGTGGTGGCATGGTTGGCTTTCTCCTCTTGCGTCCGCGCTAATTTTCCTGGAGAGCGTCACGCAACACCGCGTGCGCCCTGTCGAGCTGGCTCAGCTCCTCCTCAAGCGTTTCCGCCGGCTGCGAAAGAATCTCCGCGACGGAGGAGTCCAGCGTCTCCGGCGCCATCACAGCGCGCGGGTCGTGCGGCTTTACCGCCATGTGGCCACGGCCTTTTCCGCGAACTCACCGCGGGGCTGAATGTAGCGCGGTGGCTTGGGGCCTGCCCAGGCTACCTCGAGCACCGTGCGCAGGGCCTCAATCGATGTCGACTTCTCGTTGCCGCCTTGCAGCACAATGTCGTAGCCGTCGTAGCGCGCCATAAAGCCTCCCTGGGCACCGGGGCGGGCTTGGGCCTCGGAGAGGGACAGCTCGTGGAAGCCGGCACCGATAAAGTCCGGCCGCAGCTCCGCGGGGGCTTCAATGAGCTCCAGCTCGCGCGAGACTCCAGTCAGAACGTGGAAGGTGTCCATCGCCGCCGTGTTGCCACCGGCAATATCCGTATCCAAGCGATCCCCCACTGCCAAGGGCTTCGTGGCGCTCACCAGCTTGGCCGCCTGGGTAAACATCGCCGGCTCCGGCTTGCCCGCCGACACCGGCTCCACCCCAGTCGTCGAGGTAATTGCCCCCACCAGGGAGCCATTGCCCACAGCCATGCCGCGCTCGGTCGGCAGCGAGGTGTCCAAGTTGGAGGCGAAGAACTTCGCGCCCTTGCTAATGGCCAAGGCACCCTCCGAAAGCTCCGCCCAACCCACGGACTTGTGCATGCCCTGGATCACCGCAGCCGGGTTGTCGTCAGCGCTGCTGACCACCTCGAAGCCCATCTCACGCGCCAGAGTGCGGAAAGAATCCGCGCCGATGATAAGCACCTTCGCGCCCGTGGGAAGATCCGCCTTCGCAATGCGCAGGACAGCCTGGGCAGAGGTCACCACGTGCTTGGTGTCGGTCTCCAGACCGATCTCTCCCAGCATTCGGGCCACGGTCTGCGGGCTCCGAGAGGCGTTGTTGGTGACATAGACGGCGGGGATTCCGCAGGAGTTGATGACGTCTACCACGCACTGCAACGCCTGGCCGCCCTCCCACACGGTTCCGTCAAGGTCGAGCAGGAGCGCGTCATGTGTCTTGAGAATACTCATCGCTAGATTTCGGCCAGGCGCTCAGCAGCGTCGGTCCACTCTCCTTCATCGATGTCTACTGCGTGCTGGAACCATTCCTTTGCCTCGTCCTTGCGACCTGCCTCCAGCAGCGCATTACCGTAGGCATAGGACAGACGGCACGCGGACAAGCCGGTGGCTTCCTTGGTGGGCTCGGCGCGCTGAATAGTCACCACGGCCGAGTCAGCCTGGCCCATATCAAGGCGAGCTCCGGCAGCAACGATAGCGAGCTCAATCGTGTCCTCGGGAGCGAGCTCCTTGGCGTCTTCACTGCGCCACAGCTCGACGGCCTTCTCGGGACGTCCCAGTCCACGTTCGCAGTCCGCCATCACGGCGAGCAAACCAGGGCCACCGGAGATGCGGCGGGCAGCGCGCAGCTCAGACAGGGCTTCCTTCCACTCGCCCGCGCGGTAGGCGGCAATGCCGTTCATTTCGCGAGCCACCGATACACGGCCGGCACGGTCCTTGGCGGCGCGGGCATGGCGCAGGCTCAGCTGCGGATCATCCTCCAACCACGTCGCAGCCATGATGAGGTGCTTGGCCACGGCTTCTGAGTTCTCCTTGGACAAGGAGGACAGGTCCTGCAGGACCGACGGGTCCAGATCCGTGATATCGATATCCGAAGGCAGATCCGGGTCCGTCATGCGGCGATTGATGCGCTCCTCGCGATAGCCGGAACGCTGCGGATGAGCAACCTTGTTCTTGCCACGGCTGCTGCCCTTGTGATCACCCCTGCGGTCACCACGCCGATCATCGCGGCGGTCCCCACGGCCCGGCTTCCCGCCAGCGCGGCCACCCCGGCGATCATCTCTCTTCTCACCGCGGCGCTCGGGACGGTTTCCGCCCGCGCCCCCACGCTTCTCAAAGTTGCGGCCGCCGGAGCGGTTGTTCCTACGGTTCCCCTCTGCGGAGCCGTCGCGACCACGGCCGTGATCGCCGGAATTCGAATCAGACATTAAAGCTATGCACTTTCTGAGTTAGACGTGTTAGACGTGTCCGTATGTACCGAACCAGTGTACAGGCCACCCGGCTGGAAGACGCAATGCTCAGCTAGACCATACGCGTGCAGCACCTAGGGCCGATACGGAAACCGCCCCAACTTGTCCATCGGCCACCCGTACTGAATGCGCTCCAGCCCCGCCTTCACTTGCTCCTTAGAAAGCCCATGATCAAAGGTCCCTGTCTCAAGCGGCTCACCGGCAACAACAGCGAAAAGACCCCAACCGTTGTTGTAGATCGAATCCAAGCTTGCTTCCGCCGGATCGTGGGTCAGGGACACACCCTCACTCACCAAACTGCTCGGCCCACGCAGCTTCATCCGAAGCTTCGGAATCGTGTGCGTGTCCCCGTTAGGAGCAACAACCAACACGTCAGTCTCATAAAAATATTGCGACGGTGTGTCCCCGTCTCCCTTCTTCGTCTCTTCCAAGTAGAGCGGGCCAATCAGCGCCGGATAGAACACTATCCACTTGTTGGCATACGCCTTAGCGGTCCGGCGATCCAACCGACGAGAATCATGCACCCGGTAGGCGTGATAGAGAAGAATAAAGCACAGCATCGCCGCCACGAGGATCTGAAATTCCTTGGGCGCAACCGACCACGCGACTAGGGCAATAAACAGTGAGACACCGCCGAAGGCGCCGACCGCCAACAGCACGTGTGACCAAGGCATCAGCTGCGGCACCGGGCCAGCTTTCAGAAGCGTCTCGGTAAGGTCATAGGGCGCTGGTTTCGGATTGGCCTCAGACAGCGGGACCCCGCGCAGCTTCCGGCGAAAGAAGGCGTTGTAGTTGGACTTAAAGGGAATGGTTGTCTGCGGAAAGTCCATAGGCTACTCCTCTACCGCCGCACTGAATGATTCCTTAACGCAAATTCTAGCCGGTAGGTCCTCCGCGCAATACGAAACCGAGTGCCTCATAGCCGGGATTTGCAGTGCTTGACGACGCCTCACCGCCCCACACAACCCTCAGTTCGTCGTTTTAAACGACGGTCGCCCGCCAACTGCCGCCCATTGGCTCCTGCCTCACGCGGAGAGCCATGGGCTGCGCAATCCCCGGGCTTTGGCCGGTCGTCGTTTTAAACGACGGGGCGGCAACCCGGGGTGGTGTCGTTGTTGTAAACGACGGGGGGGTGGGTGCGCAGGTGTAAAACGTGAAAAAGGGGACCGTTGAAGCGGTGGTGCTTCAACGGTCCCCTTTTTCGGTGTGTATTGAGTTATGTGTTTTTGTTTGGTGTCGGCGGTTTCTTACTCTCCCACAACCTCCCGGTTGCAGTACCATCAGCGCGGGCAGGCTTAGCTTCCGGGTTCGGAATGGGTCCGGGCGTTTCCCTGCTGCTATTGGCCACCGACAAACTTCCAGGGCATTTTCTGGCCGTGGGTGTTGTGTCAGATACTGTGTAGTGGACGCGAGCGACAGTGTGATTACACAATCGTGTGTTTGTGTTGTTAACACTTCCTGATTTTTGGGAAGTGTGTGTTTGTTTTGGTCTATTAGTACCAGTCGCCTAAACACCTTGCGGTGCGTACAGTTCTGGCCTATCAACCCCATCGTCTTTGGGGGACCTAATAATGAAACCTCATCTTAAAACAGGCTTCCCGCTTAGATGCTTTCAGCGGTTATCCCTTCCGTACGTAGCCAACCAGCGATGCCCCTGGCGGAACAACTGGCACACTAGAGGTACGTCCGTCCCGGTCCTCTCGTACTAGGGACAGCCTTCTTCAAGTTTCAACGCGCGCGGCGGATAGAGACCGAACTGTCTCACGACGTTCTGAACCCAGCTCGCGTGCCGCTTTAATGGGCGAACAGCCCAACCCTTGGGACCTACTCCAGCCCCAGGATGCGACGAGCCGACATCGAGGTGCCAAACCATCCCGTCGATATGGACTCTTGGGGAAGATCAGCCTGTTATCCCCGGGGTACCTTTTATCCGTTGAGCGACACCACATCCACAAGTAGGTGCCGGATCACTAGTCCCGACTTTCGTCCCTGTTCGACATGTCTGTCTCACAGTCAAGCTCCCTTGTGCACTTACACTCGCCACCTGATTGCCAACCAGGCTGAGGGAACCTTTGGGCGCCTCCGTTACATTTTGGGAGGCAACCGCCCCAGTTAAACTACCCACCAGGCACTGTCCCCAACCCAGATCATGGGCCAAGGTTAGATGCTCAATCCGATCAGAGTGGTATTTCAACAACGACTCCACACACACTAGCGTGCATGCTTCGAAGTCTCCCACCTATCCTACACAAACCGAACCAAACACCAATACCAAGCTATAGTGAAGGTCCCGGGGTCTTTTCGTCCTGCCGCGCGTAACGAGCATCTTTACTCGTAGTGCAATTTCACCGGGCCTGTGGTTGAGACAGCAGGGAAGTCGTTACGCCATTCGTGCAGGTCGGAACTTACCCGACAAGGAATTTCGCTACCTTAGGATGGTTATAGTTACCACCGCCGTTTACTGGGGCTTAAATTCTCAGCTTCGCCACCAAAAGGTGACTAACCGGTCCTCTTAACCTTCCAGCACCGGGCAGGCGTCAGTCCATATACATCAACTTAACGTCTTCGCATGGACCTGTGTTTTTGATAAACAGTCGCTTCCCTCTATTCTCTGCGACCCCACAACCCCAAACACTCGCAAAGAAGTGCCGAAGTCGTGTGGTCCCCCTTCTCCCGAAGTTACGGGGGCATTTTGCCGAGTTCCTTAACCACAGTTCACCCGAACGCCTTAGTATTTTCAACCTGACTACCTGTGTCGGTTTCGGGTACGGGCCATACATCCACATCGCTAGAGGCTTTTCTCGACAGTACTAGATCACCAACTTCACCCCAATCGGGCTACGCATCACGCCTCAGGCAAAAAGTGTGCGGATTTACCTACACACCACCTCACACGCTTACACCAACAATCCACTAAGCGGCATGGCTACTACACTGTGTCACCCCATCACTTGAACCACACATCAGGCCCCACGACATCAACAAACCAAACACTCAAAGAGTATTCAGCAAGTATCCGCGGTGGTTAGTATCAGTGCTTTATCATGGGCGCGGACATACGGGTACCAGAATATCAACTGGTTATCCATCGACTACGCCTGTCGGCCTCGCCTTAGGTCCCGACTCACCCTGGGAAGACGAACTTGACCCAGGAACCCTTAGTCATCCGGCGGGAAGGATTCTCACCTTCCAATTCGTTACTCATGCCTGCATTCTCACTCGCACACACTCCACGCCCCCTCACGGTAACGCTTCCACACATGCACGACGCTCCCCTACCCAAACAAAAAAGTTTGCCGCGGCTTCGGCGGTGTGCTTGAGCCCCACTACATTGTCGGCGCAGGACCACTCGACCAGTGAGCTATTACGCACTCTTTCAAGGATGGCTGCTTCTAAGCCAACCTCCTGGCTGTCTTCGCGATCCCACATCCTTTTCCACTTAGCACACCCTTAGGGGCCTTAACCGGCGATCTGGGCTGTTTCCCTCTCGACTATGAAGCTTATCCCCCACAGTCTCACTGCCGCACAACACAATTGATGGCATTCGGAGTTTGGCTGACATTGCTAAGATTGTAGTCCCGCTCAACCAACCAGTAGCTCTACCTCCACCAAGCTAATGCGACGCTGCACCTAAATGCATTTCGGGGAGAACCAGCTATCACGGAGTTTGATTGGCCTTTCACCCCTACCCACAGCTCATCCCCGCAGTTTTCAACCTACGTGGGTTCGCGCCTCCACAACCTCTTACAGCTGCTTCACACTGGCCATGGGTAGATCACCCCGCTTCGGGTCCAGGACATGCCACTAAAAACACCCCATTAGGATTCGGTTTCCCTACGGCTACCCCACACGGGTTAACCTCGCGACATGCCGCTGACTCGCAGGCTCATTCTTCAAAAGGCACGCCATCACACACAAGAAGGTGCTCTGACGGATTGTAAGCACACGGTTTCAGGAACTATTTCACTCCCCTCCCGGGGTACTTTTCACCATTCCCTCACGGTACTAATACACTATCGGTCACACTGAGTATTTAGGCTTACCGGGTGGTCCCGGCAGATTCACAGCAGATTCCACGAGCCCGCTGCTACTCGGGCAACCCAACAACTTAAATGCTGAAGTCTTCAACTACGGGACTATCACCCTCTACGGCAGGCGTTTCCACACCACTTCACCTAACAACAACACACAAGCACGATGATGGTAGTCACCGCACGTTGGGGCCCACAACACCGCACACACAACCCCTACCAAGTATCACATGCACACGGTTTAGCCTCATCCACGTTCGTTCGCCACTACTAGCAGAATCATTATTATTTTCTCTTCCTACGGGTACTGAGATGTTTCACTTCCCCGCGTAAACCCCCACAACAGCTATGAATTCACTGAAGGGTAACACCCCATAACAGGTGCCAGGTTTCCCCATTCGGACATCCTCGGATCAACGCTTAATTGACAACTCCCCGAGGCTTAACGCAGCCTTTCACGTCCTTCATCGGCTCAGCATGCCAAGGCATCCACCATGCGCCCTAAATAACGAACACACAACCAACACAAACAACAACCACACAAACAATGCGTCATCATTCATGCCGGCGTGAACTACACAAAACACAAAAGAACAGAAATCACACAAACCACACACCCACCACAACAACCAACCAACAAAGGCCAGCCACCAATGGTGATAACAGCATGCAGTTTAATGCTCGCGTCCACTATACAGTTCTCACACAACACCCCACACAGGCCAACAACCACAAATCACAAAGTGGTCATTACATCCGTGTAGGTTACAACCAGGGGATAATGCCCCAGACACCCAACAATGCACCAAGTACTCTAAAAACAAACGCGTTGATTGGCAAACAATTGATTGCTTCTGGTTAAGGCGTATCTCCACCCGATTAAACAAAAAGTGGCAGCAGAACAATCGCCTACTCAACCACCACACAACCACCACAACAACAACAAAAAATAATGATGAAGATGATGATGATTGTTTCAAGCACCAACTGGTGCGAAAAATAATGCTCCTTAGAAAGGAGGTGATCCACCCGCACCTTCCGGTACGGGTACCTTGTTACGACTTCGTCCCAATCGCCGATCCCACCTTAGACAGCTCCCTAAACGAGTTTGAGCCACTGGCTTCGGGTGTTACCAACTTTCATGACGTGACGGGCGGTGTGTACAAGGCCCGGGAACGTATTCACCGCAGCATTGCTGATCTGCGATTACTAGCGACTCCGACTTCATGGGGTCGAGTTGCAGACCCCAATCCGAACTAAGGCCGGCTTTCAGCGATTCGCTCCACCTCACAGTGTCGCTGCGCGTTGTACCGACCATTGTAGCATGTGTGAAGCCCTGGACATAAGGGGCATGATGATTTGACGTCATCCCCACCTTCCTCCGAGTTAACCCCGGCAGTCTCTCATGAGTCCCCAACCAAATGCTGGCAACATAAGACAAGGGTTGCGCTCGTTGCGGGACTTAACCCAACATCTCACGACACGAGCTGACGACAACCATGCACCACCTGTACACCAACCACAAGGGAAACTACATCTCTGCAGCGATCTGGTGTATGTCAAACCCAGGTAAGGTTCTTCGCGTTGCATCGAATTAATCCACATGCTCCGCCGCTTGTGCGGGCCCCCGTCAATTCCTTTGAGTTTTAGCCTTGCGGCCGTACTCCCCAGGCGGGGCGCTTAATGCGTTAGCTACGGCACAGAAGACGTGGAAGCCCCCTACACCTAGCGCCCACCGTTTACGGCATGGACTACCAGGGTATCTAATCCTGTTCGCTACCCATGCTTTCGCTCCTCAGCGTCAGTTACTGCCCAGAGACCTGCCTTCGCCATCGGTGTTCCTCCTGATATCTGCGCATTTCACCGCTACACCAGGAATTCCAGTCTCCCCTACAGCACTCAAGTTATGCCCGTATCGCCTGCACGCCCGGAGTTAAGCCCCGGAATTTCACAGACGACGCGACAAACCACCTACGAGCTCTTTACGCCCAGTAATTCCGGACAACGCTCGCACCCTACGTATTACCGCGGCTGCTGGCACGTAGTTAGCCGGTGCTTCTTATACAGGTACCGTCACAAAAAGCTTCGTCCCTGCCGAAAGGAGTTTACAACCCGAAGGCCGTCATCCCCCACGCGGCGTCGCTGCATCAGGCTTCCGCCCATTGTGCAATATTCCCCACTGCTGCCTCCCGTAGGAGTCTGGGCCGTATCTCAGTCCCAATGTGGCCGTACACCCTCTCAGGCCGGCTACCCGTCGACGCCTTGGTAGGCCATTACCCCACCAACAAGCTGATAGGCCGCGAGCTCATCTTGCACCGAAAAAACTTTCCAACCACCACACTAAAGGCAGCTACTATCCGGTATTAGACCCAGTTTCCCAAGCTTATCCCAGAGTACAAGGCAGATCACCCACGTGTTACTCACCCGTTCGCCACTCGAGTACCCCTGCAAGCAGGAGCCTTTCCGTTCGACTTGCATGTGTTAAGCACGCCGCCAGCGTTCGTCCTGAGCCAGGATCAAACTCTCCACAAAAAAGGCCGTGAAAAGCCCAAACCTAACAAAAAAGAACAAACCAAACCACATGACGCATACGCATCACGCACACACCACGCGGACTGGCAAATCCAAAAATTACATAAAGAAAAAATCCAACCAACCCCCAACCCGACGGGGCACAAAAAGGAGGCTGGCCTAGTTAGAAGATTTTCAATCTACGCCCAAACAACTTATGTTATTTACAATGACGCCGCTTGAAAAAAGCGCCATCCGGCATACACCAACCATGCTGCACATCCAGCACAACACAGCCAGAACAATCAAAAACCAACCAACACAAAAAAGTACATTGGCACACTATTGAGTTCTCACACATCATCCGCACACTCTTCGATACGAACATTTTCTGTTCGCCCTTCCGAGCGGCTGGAGTTCACACTGTAGTCAACAAGTTAAGTCTTTGTCAACTCCGAGTTAATCTCCGTGTCATCCGCGTTCCCGCGGCGACTTCGATAAATATACGCAGCACCCGAATATTCACCAAATCCCCAGTTAAATACCTGTTTCTTCGCAGCATGGCCTTCACTGTTGAGCTCTTAGGGTCTAAAACGCCGAAACCCGCCGCGGGATGCGGCGGGTTGGGCCTTGGGTTTTACCTTAAGGGAGACGTCGAAAAGCGCCTGCGTGAATACCTAGCTCAGCTTCGCGCCGGCAAAGTTCTTTTTACCGCGGCGCAGCACCAGCCAAGAACCATGGAGCAAATCCTCGTTAGTGGGTTCCCACTCATTGGACTCAATGCGCTGATTGTTCACGTACGCGCCGCCTTCCTTCACGGTACGGCGCGCCGCACCCTTGGAATCCGCAAGGCCGGAGGCGACAAGCAGATCAATGATGGTGCGCGGCTCACCTGCTGGAACCTCAGCCACGGTGGTCTCCGCGAGGGCGCCGGCAAGGGTGTTCTCATCCAGCTCGGCGAGCTCGGCTTTTCCGAACAGTGCCTGCGCGGCAAGTTCCACGGCCTTCGTCGCCTCTTCACCGTGCACCAGGGTGGTCATCTCCTGTGCCAAGCGGCGCTGAGCCTCGCGGCGGAAGGGCTCGTCGGCGACCTTCTGCTCGTAGGCGGCAATCTCTTCCTGGTCCAGGAAGGTAAACCACCGCAGGTAGTCAATCACCACAGAGTCGCCGGCGTTGAGGAAGTACTGGTACCAGGCGTACGGGGACGTCTTTTCCGGATCCAGCCACAGCTTTCCGCCACCGGTGGACTTGCCAAACTTCTGGCCCTGCGCATCCGTGACCAGCGGAACGGTAAGGCCGTGGACCTTCGCACCGTTGACACGGCGGTTGAGATCCACACCGGAGACGATGTTGCCCCACTGGTCGCCGCCACCGATCTGCAGGACGCACTCCATCTCATTGTTCAGGTGGACGTAATCATTGGACTGCAGCAGCATGTAGGAGAACTCGGTGTAGGAGATGCCGTCGGACTCCAGGCGGCGCTTAACCGTATCGCGGTCCAGCATCGTGTTCAGGGAGAAGTTCTTGCCCACATCACGCAGGAAGTCGATGACGGACATCTGGGACGTCCAGTCCGCATTATTGACCATGGTCGCTGCGTTTTCGCCCTCGAAGTCAATGAACTGACGCAGCTGCTTCTTGATGGCCACGAGATTCTCGTTGATGGTCTCCTGCGAGAGCATGGAGCGCTCCCCCACGTCACGCGGGTCACCAATTTGCCCGGTAGCGCCGCCCGCGAGGGCGATCGGGTGGTGACCGGCCTGCTGGAAACGACGCAGCATGATCATCGGCACCAAGTGGCCCGCATGCAGGGAGTCACCGGTGGGGTCGAAGCCGCAGTACAGCGTGATGGGGTTTTCGCAGGCCTCGCGGAGGGCGTCGAGGTCGGTGGACTGGTTAATGAGGCCGCGCCACTGCAGCTCATCAATGATGTTCATGGAGGCTCCTTCTTACTTGGATTCCGGCTGGACGTGTGTCTTAGGCATCCTGGTCAGCGGGCGGCCACGGCGAAGCGTTATCCACCAGCATGACGGGAATATCGTTTTCGATGGGATAGGCCACCCCCAGCCGGTCGTTGACCAGCACCTGTTCTTCTTCCAGGTAGTTCAGCGGGCCTTTGTCCTGCGGACACACCAAAATGTCGAGCAGCTTCGGATCGAGACTCATAACCGCTAACCCTACACCTCCTTGGATTCCACAGAAGGAAGGGTCCCGCCATACTCCAACTTGAGCGCCATCGTGTGATCCTGCAGGCTACGCACCGAGTCTTGGGCAATGGCGTCCCGAATCTCTGTCATCTCGCGGTTCAGAATCGCCAGGGCCTCAGTGACTTCCTTGACCGCTGCGGGGTCGGTGAGATTGGTGACCTGCAGGTAGGACTTCACCAGTGCGCTCGAGTGCTCCTCAATCATGTCGCGGACCAGAGCTTGCTGGCTCGGGGCATCGTCAAGCCGGTTCCAGTTGTTGAGCACCCACCGCGCCGAGGAATCAAACTCCGTCCACGCGCGGTCAACCGGGGCCGGAATGTCACGGCGGTGCAGGCTGTAGCGAGTCCCCTCCAAAGTGTTGGTGAGCCCAGGCCCCCGACTGTGGAGGTGCCGGAAGCTCTTTACTCTTCTTTTCGGGCGGGGTGAGGAAGCCGGCCGCCGCACCGCAACTGGCCGCCACGATGGGCCAGAGGAAGCCCAAGCCGCCACTGGTGAGAAAATGCAGCACTACGACGAGCGCTGTGACCGTCACCGCGGCAATGACTTTGCGGGGTGTTAAGGCGTCCATGGATGCCTGCCTTCCTTTTCGCTAAATAGTGGTGCTCTACTGATAGGCGCGGATTTCCTCGAAGGCTCCGGCCAGGTCGCCGTTGAGGGCGTCGAAGGTTTTTCCGCCGGTCAGCTGGGCTAGCTCTTCCATCTCCTGCACGTTGGCTTCACCGTACAGGATGACGAAGACCGGGATTTCCTTCTTATCCGGCGGGAGCTGCTCGTAGGCCTCCTTGAACTGCGCGAAGGTTCGTCCGCGGGTAACTTCGCCGTCGGTCATGAGCACCACGGTGCCAATATCGCCGTCGCCAGTATCTAGCTCATCAAAGGACTTGAGCACGGAATCGAAGGTGGCAGTTTCCCCGTCCGCGCGGAGGTTCTCAACGCGGTCCGCCAGTTCCTTCGCCGAGCCCATGTTCTCGGTATCCATCACCGCACGGGTCACGGGCTGCGCCTCGGACGAGTAGGGCATGAGCTTGATCTGCTCGCGGTTGCGGAAAGCAACCTGGCCTTCTTCCTCGGTGTTGCCGTCCGCGGAGCCGTCGATAAGCGGGCGCAAGCTGCTCTTGAGCAGGTCGATACGCTCGCCCTCCATCGAGCCTGAAGTATCCAACACCAAGGCGGTGTTGCCAGGCTTGCGCAGCTCGTGCGCAAACGCGGCCTCGAGCGCCTGCGCCGTCTTCTCGTTCGCGGGATAAGGAAGCTCGAACATGGTGCCCGGCAAATCGGAATCGTCCACGCGCAGGTGGTAGCTCTTCAGCACCTCCGAGGAATCACGCATCCAGTCAGCCAGCGCCTGCACCTTGGCTTCGGCGTCCTCATCCGGGGAGCTACGCAGGGCCGACAGCGGATAGTCCGCGGAGATGACCCCGTCGGAAGGAATGACCACCTGCAGATCCGCGCCCTCGTCCTGGAGCTGGTAGAGCACGGATTCGTAGTTAAGGATTGCATCGGCCTGTTCGGGGTGCTCCCGGAACCTGTCCGCCAGCCAGCCCGAAGAACCGGAGGTCAGCGTCTGGTTACTGAACAAGTCTTGAACCTTGTCCGTGGCCTTATAGATATCCTCCTCCGTCAGTGCCCGGCCGGTGTCCGCGAAGGCGGTGGTAGCCGCGGACAGGGCGGAGAAGCCCGAATTCGACGTCGAGGGGTCCGTCATGCCAAAGGTGATGCCGGAATCCGCAATCTCCTGCCACGTCGGCTGCGTGGTATCCCAGCCGTGCTGCTGGGCAACGTCCTTGTGCACGCCCAGTGCCACGGGTGAGCGCGCGACGCTGAATTCCTTGCCCAGCTTGCTATCGGCGCCGATGATGCGCGCATAGCGGTTGGTGGCAAACCACGTAGCGTCGTAGTGGTCATCAAAGGTTCCCTGCTTCAGCGAGCGGGAATTCTCCAGAGTGCCTGACTCCGTGGTCATAGTGATGTCGAAGCCGAGCGCCTCGGAGGCTTGCTCCAGCACCGGCTCCAGCGGGGCTAGCTCCGTGGCGGCGACAATCTTGAGGTCGCCGTCGTACTCACTACCATTCGAGGCCGCGTCATCGAGCCAGCTGCTGCCACTGCCGGCGGAACAGGCTATGAGGCCCATAGCGCACAGCACGGCAACAAGCACCTTGAGGGAGCGCAACATTCACATCATCCTTTCCGGGGTTTCGGTTCCCGTGTCTTATCCCAGTTCCTGCAGAATTGCTTCGTAGTCTCGCCAGGGTGTGGGCCTTTGTTGAGTTGGCAGGTCAAGCGGAGCGTAGTCGATCTCTGTGGCGAAGTTTTCAAAAACGGAGGAGGGCTCCGTGCGGTATCCCTGAACCGCGGCAGCGCCCTGAAATGAAGCCTCACGCACGGCAGCCGCGAAGGCTTCGCCCTCCTCGGTCTGTGGAACGACAGTGAACGTCAGCAGTGCCCCAGGGTCAAGGGTTAAGGGAGTGTACTCCTCTAGCCTCGTACCACTTTCAGAAATTGATTGCTGAAACAGTTCCGCCACCAATTCGGCTTCAGTAGCCAAGACCATGGGCATCTCCCCCTGTCCGAGGCGCAAGAAGGCATCGAAGATACCTTGCGTACTGGTCTCCCCGTGGCCTTGGCCAACCAAGAGTCGTTGCATAGCGTCATCGCCCCCAGTGTCTTTCCCAACTGTGCGAATGAGGGAGGCGTACTGCAGCGCAGCGCTGGACTCGCGCACGCTCGGAACCGCAACGTCAACGACGCGCGGAGAACCAAAGTCCGGGCTGATGTCGCGCCAGCGGGTACCGTCCTTCGACATCTCGTTCAGTTTTGCCAAGTCGAGGGATTTATTCCCACCAGAATCGGCCACGAGGCCCTTCGCCTGCATATCGTCCACCAGATCGGTATAGACCAGCGCGATGAGCGGGGTGGAAAAGGCAACCACTGAGCCCGAGTCGGCGTCAGTCATGGTCGTGGACTTGTCCTCCGCCTCCACGGCGCGGGCAGCCCCATCTAGTGCGGGCATGACAAAGTCATAGTCAGAGCTAGGCGAGCTGGCGATCTCCATCATGTCCTGCGGCGAGACAACGTCGTAGTCCACCGAAATCCCCAACACAGTAAACACGTCAGACTCCGTCGCATACTTGAAGAACTCCTCGCTTTCTGGGCTGATAGCCCCTTTCACGAAGACGTGCTCCCGGGGAGGGGTGGAAGAGTCAGACGAGCTAAAGCTGGGCAGCGATATCCCGCCGCGTCCCACCACTACGGAGACGATAGCCACAACCAGGAAGGCGAGGGCTGCGAATAGTGACTTCTTTCGTCCACCCGTCTGTGCGCTACTCATGACCTAAATCATAAAAGGCCCTGCCCTGCTGTGCTGGACTTCTGGGGAGCTCACCCCCGCTGCAGTCCCCCACTGCAGCGGTCCCCGGGGGTCGAGTATGAGACCGACTAGTCGGCGGGAACTACCGGGGTCGTCGCCCAGTCCCGGAAGTCAGCGGCAAGCTCGTCCACCCGCTGGCGCTGCTCGGCCACGCGCACCCCGGCGGTACCGCCCTTGGTCGCGCGGGAGGCCACGGCGCCATCAATGGTGAGCACCTCACGGACTTCGGAACGCAGGCGCTTGTCGACGCCTTCCAAGTCCTCATCGGTGAGATCCACCAGATCCACGCCCCGCGCCTCTGCCAGCTGGACGCAGGCGCCGGAGGCCTCGTGAGCCTCCCGGAACGGCGCGCCTTGGCGCACCATCCATTCTGCAAGGTCTGTAGCCAGGGTAAAGCCACGCGGTGCGAGTTCGCGCATGCGGTCCTCGTGGAAGGTCAGGGTCTCCACCAAGCCCGTCATCGCGGGCAGCAGCAGGTTGAGCTGGGCCACCGAATCCACGATGGGCTCCTTATCCTCCTGCAAATCGCGGTTATAGGCCAGCGGCTGTGCCTTCAGGGTGGAAAGCAGTCCGGTGAGGTTGCCGATAAGCCGGCCAGTCTTACCGCGAGTCAGCTCCGGAACGTCCGGGTTCTTCTTCTGCGGCATGATGGAGGAGCCGGTAGACCAGGCGTCATCCAGCGTGACATAGCCGTACTCGGGCGTGCACCAGTACACGATCTCTTCCGCCAAGCGCGACATGTCGATACAGATTTGAGTGAGCACGAAGGCCGTCTCCGCGGCAAAGTCCCGCGAGGACGTACCGTCCAGCGAGTTCTCCGCGGCAGCGTCAAAGCCCAGTTCCGCCGCGATGGCCTCTGGATCCAAGTGCAGCGAGGAACCCGCGAGCGCGCCTGAGCCATAGGGCGAGACGGCCAGGCGCTTGTCCAGATCCTGCAGGCGCTGCAGGTTGCGCAGCTGCGGCTGCGCATGGGCAAGCAGCTCGTGCGCCAGCAAAATGGGCTGCGCCGCCTGGGAGTGCGTCTTGCCCGGCATGATGGTATCGGGGTGCTTTTCTGCCTGCGCCGACAAAGCCTTCACCAGATCGGTGACCTGCAGGGCGATGTCCCGAATGGCATCGCGCACCCACATGCGGAACAAGGTGGCAACCTGATCATTGCGGGAGCGGCCGGCGCGCAGTCGGCCGCCGACCTCGGGGCCGACAATATCGATTAGCCCGCGCTCCATGGCGCCGTGCACGTCCTCGTCGGTCGGCAGCGGCCCAAACTCGCCGGAGGCGACCTTCTCCCCCAGCTCGGTAAGCCCCGAGAGCATGGTGTCCAGGTCAGCGTCGGACAGCAGGCCTGCCTTGTGCAGCACCTTGGCGTGTGCCTTGGAGGCCAGCACGTCGTACGGTGCCAGCACCCAGTCGAAATGCGTCGATACGGAGAGGGCGAACATGGCCTCGGACGGGCCGCCGGCAAAGCGACCTCCCCACAGGGCACCCTCGTTGGTCTTGTGCATGACGCCCCTACTTACCAGTCGGGAAACCGCCGTCGCGGTCACGCTGGTTGGAGATCTGGGTGGACAGACCGTGCAGCTGGACAAAGCCCTTAGCTGCAGTCTGGTCGAAGGTATCTCCCGTGTCGTAAGTGGCCAAGTCGAAGGAGTACAGCGACTGGCCAGAGCGGCGGCCGTTGACGGTGGCGGTGCCGGCGTGGAGGACCATCCGGATATCGCCCGTGACGTTCTCCTGGGTGGACTCGGTGAATGCGTCCAGGGAGCGCTTGAGCGGGGAGAACCAGAGGCCGTCGTAGACCTCCTCGGACCAGCGGGCGTCAGTCAGACGCTTGTAGCGCGCCAGCTCGCGCTCCACGGTGACGTCCTCCAAGGCCTCGTGGGCCTTGATGAGCACCATGGCACCCGGGGCCTCGTAGACCTCACGGGACTTGATGCCGACCAAGCGGTCCTCCACCATGTCCAGGCGGCCGATGCCCTGGGCACCGGCGCGGCGGTTCAGCTCCTCGATGGCCTCCAGGATGCTCACCGGCTTGCCGTCGATAGCAGTCGGCACGCCCTTGTCGAAGGTGATGGTGACCTCATCCGGGGCGTTGCCCAGAACCGGCTGCTCGGTGTAGGCGTAAAGATCCTTTGTGGGCGGGTTCCACAGGTCCTCCAGGAAGCCGGTTTCCACGGCGCGGCCCCACACGTTCTGGTCGATGGAGAACGGCGACGCCGCCGACTGCTCGATGGGCAGGTCAATCTCTTCGGCAAAGGCGATGGCCTTGTCACGGGTCCACGCGTAATCGCGGGCGGGGGCGATGATCTCCAGGGAGGGATC
Source organism: Corynebacterium tardum (assembly GCF_046717785.1). NCBI lineage: Bacteria > Bacillati > Actinomycetota > Actinomycetes > Mycobacteriales > Corynebacteriaceae > Corynebacterium > Corynebacterium tardum. The sequence goes on from NZ_CP177104.1 coordinate 1,484,334, forward strand.
GAGGGCACGGAAGGATACCTCAAAGCGCACCTGGTCGTTACCCTTGCCGGTGCAGCCGTGGGAGACGTGGGTTCCGCCGTGCTCCTGCGCGGCTTCCACGAGATGCTTGACAATCAGCGGGCGGGAAATGGCAGAGACCAGCGGGTACTGCTTCATGTACATGCCGTTGGCCTTGATGGTGGGCAGGCAGTACTCCTCGGCGAACTCGTCCTTGGCATCAACGACGATGGACTCAACAGCGCCGCAGTCAAGCGCACGCTGGCGCACGGACTCCATGTCCTCACCACCCTGACCAAGGTCAAGGGAGACGGCGATAACTTCACCGCCGGTCATCTTGGCCAGGTAAGGAATGGCGACGGAAGTATCCAGTCCGCCAGAGTAAGCAAGCACAACGCGTGCAGTCATGGTGAATTGCTCCTTAGAGTCGAAAAATAGAGTTCTACTGTTTCTCTAGATTTATATTATACAGCAAGCCGTATAAATGTTAAATGCTGCGGCTGGTGAGTTTCTCCGCCAACTCACGGCCGCCAATGTCCTCGCGGGCGAGGATGAAAATGGTGTCGTCACCAGCGATACAGCCCACGACCTCCGACAAACCGACGCGGTCGATGAAGGAAGCCAGGTATTGTGCCGCGCCCGCCGGCGTGCGCAGCATGGCGATGTTTCCTGAATAGTCATGGGAGACCACCAGCTCATCCAACATGCGGCGCAGCTTCTCGCGCGGACCGTTGAGCTGGTCCTCAAACTGCTCCAACTCACCACCCACCACGTAGAAGCTACGACCGCCGTCGCGCTTGACCTTCTTGGCGCCCAGCTCATCAAGGTCGCGGGAGAGGGTGGCCTGGGTGATGTCGATGCCCTCCTCCAGCAGCAGCTCCGAAAGCTGCACCTGGCTGGTCACGCGGGTGCGGTCCAGGATCTCCAGGATCTTGGCCTGGCGGGCGTTGCGGGTCGTCGGCGTCGTGGTCATAGGGTCTACTTCTCCTCCTGTGCAGCAAGCAGCCACACCAGCAGCGCCTTTTGCGCATGCAGGCGGTTCTCTGCTTCATCGAAGACTCGGGACTGGGGGCCATCAATAACCTCGGCGGTGACCTCGTTGCCGCGGTAGGCGGGCAGGCAGTGCAAGAAAATCGCATCGTCCTTCGCGCGCGCCATGAGGTCCGCGTTGACTTGGTACGGAAGGAACGGGGTGCGGCGGTCCTTACCGTCCGATTCCTGGCCCATCGAGACCCACGTGTCAGTGATGACCACGTCTGCGCCCTCCACGGCATCGAGAGAATCACTCACCGTGACCGTCCCCCGCCTGCGGGCACGCTCCACAAATTCCTCCTGTGGCTGGAAGCCCTCGGGCGCCACAATGGCCATCTCCATGCCGGCGGTGGCAAAGCCGAGCATGTAGGAGTTGGCCATATTGTTGTTGCCATCGCCCAGGTAGACGGCCTTGCGCCCAGTGAGGTCTCCGAAGTTTTCGCGGCAGGTCACCAGGTCTGCCAGGATTTGGCAGGGGTGCAGGTCGTCCGAGAGTGCGTTGACAATGGGGACCGTGGCGGTCTGGGCCATATCCAGCAGGTTCTGGTGAGCATAGGTGCGCCACACGATGGCCTCCACGAACCGCGACAAGACCGCGCCGGTGTCCTGGTAGGTTTCGCCCTTGCCCATCTGCGTGGACTTGGTTTCGGTCACGATGGCGTGGCCGCCCAGCGCGGCGATCCCGGCCTCGAAGGAAAAGCGCGTGCGCGTCGACGTCTTATCAAAAAGCACCGCCACCGACTTCGGCCCCTCCAAGGGACGCTCAGAGAAGGGCTCCTTCTTCAGCTGCAAAGCCAGGTCCAGAACCTCGGACTGTTCCTGCGGTGTGAGATCGTCATCGGCCAAGAAATGGCGCACGCTCATCCAACTTCCTCCAGTACCTTATGCAGGCGCTCTATGGCCTGATCGAGTTCGGCGTCGGTGATGACCAGCGGCGGGGTCAACCTCACGACCTCGCTGCTCGGCGCATTGAGGATGAGGCCATGCTTAAAGCCCGCCGCCACAACGTCCTTCGCCACCGACGTATTTAATACAACACCTAGCATAAGCCCTCGCCCACGCACTGTGGCGACATAGGGAGATTTGCTCAACTCACGGCGCAACTTCTCCCCTTTTCGGGCGACGTCGGCGACAAGTGAGTCGTCGACAAGCTCCAGCACCGCCGCGGCTGCCGCACACGCCACGGGGTTCCCACCAAAGGTGGTGCCGTGCGTACCCGGGGTGAAGAGATGTGCGGCTGCACCCCGCGAAATGGTGGCGCCAATGGGCAGACCCGCACCCAAGCCCTTCGCCATGGTGATGACATCCGGCAGCACGCCTTCGTGCTGGAAGGCAAAGAAATCGCCCGTGCGTCCCACACCCGTCTGCACCTCATCGACGATCATGAGAATCCCATGCTCATCGCACAACGCCCGGACAGCTTTGAGGAATCCATCTGGGGCGGGAATGACGCCGGTCTCCCCCTGGATGGGCTCCAGAATGATGGCGGCCGTGTCCTGCGGATCCTGCTCCACCAGGGTGGTCAGGTAGTCGATATCCCCGAAAGTGTAAAACTCCACCCCGCCCGGGAAAGGCTCAAAGGCCTTCCGCTTTCCCGGCTGCCCCGTCATGGCTAGCGAACCCATCGTGCGACCGTGGAAGCCGTGCTGTGCTGCCAAGATGCGGCGCCGCCCAGTCAAGCGCGCGAGCTTGAACGCGGCCTCATTCGCCTCCGCGCCAGAATTGGAGAAGAAGACGCGGGTCTGACTATCCCCCACCTTTTCAATGAGCTTGGCGGCGACCTCCACCACCGGCTGGCTGGCAAAGAGATTGGACACGTGCCCCACGGAGGCCACTTGGCGGCTCACCGCCTCCACGATGGCCGGGTGCGCATAGCCCAGGGTGTTCACCGCGATGCCCGCCAGCATGTCGATATACTCGTTCCCCTCTTCGTCGGTAACTGTCGAGCCGCGCCCGGAAACAATGGCCACCGGCGGGGTGCCATAGGTGTTGCTCAGCACCTGCGACCAGCGCTGGTTCAACGGAGTGTGGGCAGTGTGGCCTGTGTGGGCAGTGTGTACGTCTTCATTGCTCATTGCGTATCGTCCTTCCTGAATACGGTTCCCTCTGGGCAGTCCTCGCGCTTGTAGCCATTCGGCAAGATCATCGTGCCGATTCCGCCCATGGTCAATAGCTCCAAGAGGACCGCGTGCGCTAGCCGGCCATCGATCACATGGGCCGCATTCACCCCGCCTTCCACCGCCATAAGGCAGGACTCCATCTTCGGAATCATTCCGGAATCCAGATCCGGCAGCAGGGCGTGGAGTTTGTCCACCTCAATCTTGGACACAAGCGAATCACGGTGCGGCCAATCGGTGTACAGCCCCTCCACGTTGGTAAGGATCACCAGGCGCTCCGCCCCCAGTGCCTTGGCCAGCGCTCCCGCGGCGACATCGGCGTTGATGTTGTACACCTCGCCGTCTTGACCGGGCGCGATGGTGGATACCACCGGAATGCGACCTGCCTCAATAATGTCCATCACCGCCGCCGGGTTGACGCTGACGATATCGCCCACCATCCCGATGTCCGTCGGCTCACCGTCCACCTGTACCAGGCGCTTGCGGGCCGAAAACAACCCTGCATCTTCGCCAGAGGTTCCTACCGCGTACGGGCCGTGGGAAATAATGAGGTTGACCAGGCCGCGGCCGACCTGCCCGAAGAGCACCATGCGCACCACGTCCATGATTTCCGGGGTGGTGACACGGAACCCACCCTTGAACTCGCCCTCGATGCCCAGCTTGCCCAGCATCTCGTTGATCTGCGGTCCCCCGCCGTGCACCACGACAGGCTTGGCCCCCACCGTGCGCAGAAACACCATATCCGCGGCAAATGCAGCCTTGAGGGACTCATCCACCATGGCATTCCCGCCATACTTGACCACGACAATCTTGTCGCGGTAGTGCTGCAGCCACGGGAGCGCTTCTGCGAGCACCGTCGCCCGATCAGCATTGTTGAGGCCTTGAATCATGAGCATGTCCTCCCTAGGAGCTGTACGCGGAGTTGATCTCCACGTAGTCGTGGGACAGGTCGGTGGTGCGCACGAAAGCCGTACCGGCTCCACCAGTTCCCAGGTCCACGCGGACGTCGATATCCGCACCGGACAGTTCCACCTCGCGCGCGCCGGGCGTGCCTGTGGAAGCAACGCACACGGGCTGGTCGTTGAAGTAGACGGAAATGTTGTCTGGGTCCATGTCGGCCTCGGCCATACCGACGGCGGCCAGCACGCGGCCCCAGTTTGGGTCGGAGCCGAACATGGCGCATTTGAACAGGTTGTCGCGCCCCAACGTGCGGGCGGCGTTGAGCGCCTGGGCATCGCTGCCGGTGCCCTCAACGGTGATCTTGACGCGCTTGGTGACGCCCTCGGCGTCAGCCTGCAGCTGGTCCGCGAGGTCGGAGCACACCGCAAGGACGGCGGCGTCGAGCTCCTCCTGGCTCGGCTCCACCCCTGAGGCCCCAGAGGCAAGCAGGACCACGGTGTCATTGGTGGAGGTCGAGCCATCGACATCCAGCGTGTTGAAGGTGAGGTCGCTGGCCTTCTGTAGGGCGGATTGAAGGGCCTGCGCGCTAGCGACAGCATCCGTGGTGAGGCACACCAGCATGGTGGCCAGCGAGGGCGCCATCATTCCCACGCCCTTGCCCATCGCCCCCACGGTCCACCCCGGACCCTCATAGCCAGCCTCTTTGCTCACGGTGTCTGTGGTCAAGATGGCCTCGGCCGCGGCGTGCGCATTGGCGGAATCTGCACCAAGATCGTGGGCCACCGTCTCAATGCCCGCGAGCACCTTCTCCATGGGAAGGGGCTCCCCGATGAGGCCCGTCGAGCATACGGCGATGTCCGCTGCAGTGACACAAGCGTGCTCGGAGACTGCGGCAACCATCGCGGCGGCGTCCTTGTCGCCCTGCGCGCCGGTGCATGCGTTGGCGTTGCCGGAGTTATACACCACCGCCTGGAGCTTCCCGTTGGCCACGGCCTGGCGCGAGAGCTTCACCGGAGAGGCGACCACGCGATTGCGGGTGAACACCGCCGCGGCGTCGAAACGCGGGCCCTGGTTGACAACGAGGGCCATATCAGGCTTGCCGGAGGGCTTGATTCCGGCGGTCGTGGCACCGGCAACAAAGCCGGCGGGTGTGGTGATCATGGGGGTTCTCCTTGAGATGGTGATGGGATGAGAGGGTTAAGCGGACCGAAAACAGTGGCGCGGATTAGGGCGCTACGGCGGCCATGGGAAGGCCGAGGGTTTCCTCCCACTTCTGAGTGAGGTTGAGGCACTGGATGGCAGCACCGGCGGTGCCCTTGCAGAGGTTGTCGATTGCAGCGGTAATGATCAGGCACCCAGCGTTGTTGTCCACGTGCGCCTGTAGGTGCGCCATGTTGGTGCCCACGACGTTCTGGGTTTCCGGCTGCTGGCCCTCCGGCAGCACGTGACAGAAGGGCTCTTCTGCATAAAATGCATTGAAGACCTCCGTCACGCGGCGCTGATCCGTTCCGTGCGTCAGCGGGGCGGTCACCGTGGCGAGGATGCCGCGCGGCAGCGGCGCTAGGACGGGAGTGAAGCTGATACTCACCTCATGCTCAGTGAATGGCTGGAGGTTTTGGACCACTTCCGGGGTGTGGCGGTGGGTCCCGCCGGGTTTGTAGGCCTTGAGGTTGCCCATGGTTTCCGCACCCAGTTGGGCCACAGAGGCCTTCTTTCCCGCACCGGATACACCGGTGATGGCGATGACAGACAGGTCCGGTTCCACGAGCCCCGGGCCACGGCGGGAAGCGCGGCCAAGGTAATCGCCGTGGGGAAACATCCCGGCACGGCCACCCGGTTACTCCCCCGCAGCTGCTCGCGATTGCCGGGAATCTCTGGGATGCCGTAGGGCCAACTCCCGGCGTACTCGCCCCCGTAATACGCATCCCAGTCCGCCCGGTTTCGCAGGCGGAAGTCCGCCGCACAGTCGATGACCATAACGCCTTCTCCCAGCTGGCGCCCGATGTCGGCGGAGTGGCCGTGCGGCAACGCCAAGAAGACCACATCGTGCCCGGATAGCATATCGGCAGTGGTGTCCTCGATGACCCTGCCTGCCAGCTGCGGCAGGTGCGGCATGAGCCGGGAGACTTCTTGGCCTGCCGTGGAGTGCCCAGTCAGCGCGCCGAGGCGCAGCTCACCGGACAGAAATGCTGGGTGGGATAGCAGCAGGCGGAGTATTTCGCCGCCCGCATATCCCGTGGCTCCGGCAAGTGCTACTGAAATAGTCATACAGCCACACTAGCAAATAATGCAGTCGGCTGTATGTTATGCAGTATTCAATTCTTAATCCCGCTTCCCATTACAGTGCGCGGGAGGACACCTGACCCAGGCCCTCGGGCCCGGACACTGCAGTCTTGCCGGCATATCCCTTGTAGCCCTGCGGGGAGACGAAATGCAGGCCACCCTTCGCGTCAGCAATGACGGTGAGCTCGTTGTATTGGCGCACCTGGCCCGGCTGGATGTGGTCGAATGACGTGGACATGAGCCCCTGGTTGTAGCAGCCCGCGTACGTGCGGCCGGCGTAGTAGCTGTACTGCGGCGCCTTCTGCCCCGGCGGGTTGCACTCCGGGCGGGTGGCGCGCGCACCCTCGGAGAGGCAGCTGATGTAGGTGCCGTCCATAGTGGTGAAGTCGCACTTCACTGATCCATCAGAATTGGCAAAACCTTGAGCAATATCAGCCGACGCTAGCGGCGCGGACACTACCGCGCCGCCGACGAGGACGGCTGCGGCGAGGCGGGACACAGAACGCATAATGTCGAATTCCTTTCGTGGTGAGTAACGCTCTACCGGAAAGAATATGGCCCAGGACACATATGCGCCACCGCTAGGGGATCTTTCCCCGTATACACCACCGACCCGCCATCCCCCCACAACGGCGAAAGCCGCCCACAGGTACGTACTAGACACGTAAGCTGCGGGCGGCTTAGGAGAAACTCCCACTAAAAGCGGGAGCGGGCTCTGCCGATTTCTTTAGGCGCGCATGTCCGCGTTGAGGCGCTGCTTAGCCAACTCGGCGGCGGCTAGGCGGTGCTCGTTGACTTCGTCATCGGTCAGCGTGCGGTCACTAGCGCGGAAGAGAAGCTGAAATGCCAGGGACTTCTTGCCTTCGCCCAGCTGCTCACCACGGAAGACGTCGAAGAGTTCCACGGACTCCAGCAGCTCGCCGGCACCTTCCTCGACGACCTTGCGGACCTGCTCCGCCGGAGTGGTCTCATCGACAACCAGGGCGATGTCCTGGTGCAGAGCCGGGAAAGCGGACAGCATCGGTGCCGGGAACTTCTCCTCCAGCGGCAGTGCCGTCACATCCAGCTCCATAGCGCAGGTGCGGACCGGAAGATCCAGGGCCTCGAGCACCTGCGGGTGCAGCTCACCCGCGTAGCCCACGACAGTCTTCGCATCATCCGTGAGGACAATGGCAGCACAGCGTCCCGGGTGCCACGGCAGCTGCTCGGCGGACTCGACCCCGACGTCGACGCCAGCGGCGCGCGCAACCTGGCGCGCGGACTCGATGGCGTCGGCGTAGGCGTAGGCGCGTCCGGCACCCCACGGACCCTCGTGCTCGATTGCGCCGGTGGCGACGGTTGCTACGTGCAGCGGCTGCTCTGGAAGGGTACCGAGCAGATCGGCGACGACCTCATCAGACGGGCGGGACTCCACCGACGGCATCGGGGAGGCTTCCGCGCGCTTGAAGGCCACCTGCTGGAGACCAAAGAGAGCTAGGTCGCTGCGGCCGCGGGCGACGTTGCGCGCGATGGCTTCAAGCATGTTGGGCAACAGCGTGGTAGACAGCACCGCCTTGTCTGCCTCGAGCGGGTTCTGCACCGGCACGGTCTGGCGGCGCGGATCGTCCTTGTCCAAGCCCCAGACGTCGAAGGTGTCGTTGGCAATAAACGGCGCAGGCAGCACCTCGGCGTAGCCGGCGTAGGCCAGGCCATGGCCGATAGCGCGGCGGCGCTTCTGCGTCGGAGTCAGGCCGCGTCCGCCGGCCGGGGTCGGCAGCACGGTCGGGATATCCTCCAGACCTTCCAGGCGCAGGACTTCCTCAATGAGGTCCACGTCCATGGAGATATCCGTACGCCACGTGGCCGGGGTAACCTGCAGCTCATCACCGTTGTCAGTGACGTCACAGCCCACCTCGCGCAGGCGCTGGATAACGGTCTCACGGGAGTACTCCACGCCGGCGTACTCGCTGGGCTTAGCGGTGCGCAGGGTGATGGGCTCGCGCTTGGCGACGTCTCCCACGAGCGTCCGGCCAGCCTCGATGGTGCCGCCAGCAATGTGCTGCAGCAGCGCGCAGGCCACGTCGAGGGCGACCTCAACGATGGCTGGATCCACACCGCGCTCGAAGCGGCGAGACGCCTCCGAGGACAGCTTGTGGCGGCGAGACGTGCGGGCGACGGTGATCGGATCCCAGATGGCGGACTCGAAGTAGACGTCCGTGGTCTCCTCGGAAATCTCGGAGGTCGTACCACCCATCACTCCGGCGAGCGACTGAATTCCGTTGTCATCGCAGATGACCACGTCGCCGGCAGACAGCTCACGCTTGACGTGGTCCAGGGTCTCGAACTTCTCCCCTTCCGCAGCAGTGCGCACCACAAGATTGCCGCTGACCACGTTGGCATCGAAGGCGTGCATCGGGGCACCCAGCAACAGCATGACGTAGTTGGTGACGTCGGTGGCCAGGTTAACGCTGCGCTGGCCCGACAACATGAGCTCGCGCTCCATCCAGAACGGAGTGCGGGCGGTGGGATCAATGCCCGAGACCTTGCGGAGGCCAAAGCGCTGGGCTTTGGTTTCGTCCCGCAGGTCGACGTCGATAAGCGCGCCCTGCGGCTGCGGAACAGCCGAGGTATCCACTCCGGCAACGCTCGGGTCCTGTGCCACGTCCGGGAAGCTAAGGTCGAACGCCGCGGCCACCTCGCGGGTCAGTCCGCGCGCGGAGAGCGCGTAGCCGCGATCCGGGGTGATGTTGACGTCAAAGGCGGTATCCGCCAGGCCGATGATGGGCCGGGCGTCTTCGCCGACCTTATCCGCCACCTCGTCGCCCAGGACGATGATGCCGTTGGCCTTGTCGCCGAAGCCGAGCTCGGCGGCCGAGCACATCATGCCGTTGGAGATGTGGTCATAGGTCTCACGCGCGGCAATCTTGAAGCCGCCGGGCAGCTCTGAACCGGGCAGGGCGACCACCACATAGTCGTTCAGACGGAAGTTGCGGGCGCCACAGATGATGCCCTGCAGCTCACCAGTGCCGTTTGCCTGGCCCACGTTGACCTGGCAGTAGCGGATCGGCTTCTTGAACTGCGTAAGCTCCTCGATCTCTACGACCTGGCCGATAACGAGCGGGCCGGTCGTCTCCGGCAGCGCCGCATAGCCCTCGGTTTCGAAGCCGACACGAACGAAGCCAGAGTCCAAGTCCTCCGAGGAGACGCTCCAGCCGGAGTTAGCGGCGCCCAGGATGCGGGTAACCCAGTCTTGGGAAATAAGCATGGTTTCTTCTCTATCCTTTCTGGGTAACTTATGCCTGCACGCCGAAGGGCAGGGTGAAGCGGACATCGCCTTCGACCATGTCACGCATGTCGGTCAAACCATTGCGGAACTGCAGCGTGCGCTCCAGGCCCATGCCAAAGGCGAAGCCGGTGTACTCCTCCGGGTCCACGCCCACGGCACGCAGCACGTTCGGGTTGACCATGCCGCAGCCGCCCCACTCGATCCAGCCGGCGCCGCCCTTCTTGTTGGGGAACCAGACATCGACCTCTGCGGAGGGCTCGGTGAACGGGAAATAGTTCACGCGCATGCGCGTGGTGGTCTCCGGTCCGAACAGGACCTTCGCCAGGTGCTCCAAGGTGCCGCGCAGGTGGGCCATGGTCAGGCCCTTGTCCACTGCGAGCCCCTCTACCTGGTGGAACACCGGAGTATGCGTCGCGTCCAGCTCATCGGTGCGGAACACGCGGCCCGGGCACGCAATGTAGAGCGGCACGTCGCGCTCCAGCATGGTGCGCACCTGCACCGGGGACGTGTGCGTGCGCAGCACCTGCTTGGAGCCTTCCTTGCCCACGTGGAAGGTGTCCTGCAGGGTACGTGCCGGGTGATCCGGCTTGAAATTCAAGGCGTCGAAGTTGAAGTATTCTGCTTCTACCTCCGGGCCATCGGCGATTTCCCAGCCCATACCAACGAAGATGTCGGTGATGCGCTCCGACAGCGCAGTAATCGGGTGCAGCGCACCAGTTTGCGCGCGCGTGGTGGGGATAGTGACGTCCACCTTCTCCGCCTTGAGCTGGGCTTCGCGGGCCTGCTGCTCCAGCACCTCACGAATCTGCGCAAAGCTCTTCTCGGCCTTGCCGCGAGCCATGTTCACCGCGCGGCCGGCGTCCTTGCGCTGGTCCTTGGGCAGCTGGCCCAGGGACTGGCGGGCCTGCGGGATAAAGCCGCCATCGCCCAAGTGCTCGCGGCGGGCGGCGGTGAGCTCATCGAGGGTGGTTGCGGCCTCAAAAGCAGCGATGGCCTTCTGCGCGGCTGCCTCGAGGGCCTCTTCGGTCAATTCGATCTGAGGTGTGTCGGACACGTGCCTAAATTACCTTCTTCTCACACGAAAACTAACGCGGGCCATTTTACAGTGCGCGCCGACACCGGTGGCGACCAGCCCTGCAGACGGGGCGAAACAAATTCGCGGCCGCTACACCCGCGTCTGCCCCGGCGGGGTGGCCGCCTAGCGGGCCTGCTGCTTGGCCGATTCGTAGAGGCAGATGCTGGCCGCCGTGGCGAGGTTCAGCGACTCCGCGCGCCCCAGGATAGGAATGCGCACGCGCATGTCCGCTTCATCTTGCAGCTCCCCTAGGCCATGGGCCTCATTGCCAAACAGCCACGCCGTGGGCTGAGACAGGTCTGCGTCGGCGAGATCCACTTCACCATCGGCAGCCGTGGCGAGGATCTGCATTCCGGAGGAGCGCAGCTGGCCCAGCACGTCCTTGATGTTGGGATCGCGCGCCACCGGAATATGAAAGAGCGAGCCGGCCGACGCGCGCGCCACCTTACAGCCCAGCGGGTCGACGGTTTCGCCGGCAAAGATGACGCCATCGGCCCCCATCGCATCCGAGGTCCTAATGAGCGTTCCGGCGTTTCCCGGCTCGGCGGTCAGAACCGGCACGGAGACCAGCGAAGGCTTACCGGCAAGAATCTTGCCTGCCTTCCACAGCACCGGGCGGCACACGGCGAACAGCCCGGTGCTCGTGGCGGTATCCGACAGGTGCTTAGCCGCCTTGTCCGTAATGGCGTGCACGTAGACGTCCATGTAGCCGCACGTCTGCACGATGTGCGCGAAACGCTCCGCGGCCTTCTCCGTGACAAATACGTCCGTGGCCGCGCCGGTTGATACTGCGGCGTCGACGGCGTTCTCGCCCTCAATGAGGAAGCGATCCGCCTTCTTGCGGTTGGCCGCGCGGTGCAGTTTGGCAGCGTTGACCACGCGCGGGGTGCGCTCGGTGAAGGCATTCTCAAAGTCCAAGTTCATGGCCTCTACCCTACCGAGGCGACCGCGATACCTGCCGCTCGCCTCGTGCCCCGGAAACGTACAAAGCCCACCGTCTCCCCCTAGCAGGAACCGGTGGGCCTATGAAGAGCGTGCGGAAGACTACTTCTTCAGCGGAATGCCCTTAGAGTCCTTGTCGTATCCGCCGGCGCCGGCGATGATCATGATGAACTCAACAAGGACCCAGATTCCGAGACCAAGCGCCGTGAACTCGCCGATGCCGAGCCACGAGGTAGCAATGCTAAAGAGGCACAGCAGCAGCTGGCAGATGGCTCGCCCCGTGCGACCAAGGTAGAAGTTGTGAGATCCGAATCCACCCAGGAAGAAGGCGAGGAGCAAAGCTACTATCCAGGACTTCTGCGGAGCGTTGACCTGCCCCGGCTGGCCGTAGTGCTGACCCTGCGCCTGGTAGCCGCCCTGCTGCTGGGCGGGCAGGCCCTGACCGTAGTTGCCGCCCTGGTACTGGTTACCGTTGGAGTCAAACGGGTTCGCGTACTGGGAATTGTTGCCCGGAACGTTCTGGTTGTTCTGCTGGAAACCGCCGTTGGGGTTCGTCATGGTTAAGACTCCTTTATAAGCCTGTAGAAACAAGTTGTGATTGGTGGAACTCGATTAAAGTAACACAGGGCACAGGCCTTGTCGCCCTTTTCTGTCCTGCACTGGGGCTTATTCCCCACGGCGGCGTGGGTCCGGAGTTAAGGGTCCGGGTGGCGCTGGGCATGCGGCTGAATATGCGAAACGCCCGCCGTCCCCCTCGATAAAGGGAAGCGGCGGGCGCGGGAACGCTAGAAGAGCTTAGGCAGCCTTCGGTGCGTTGACGTCCTCCGGCAGAGCGGCCTTGGCGGCCTCGCACAGTGCGGAGAAAGCCTCGAAGTCGTTGACGGCAAGGTCAGCGAGGATCTTGCGGTCGACCTCGATCTCAGCCAGGCGCAGGCCGTGGATGAGACGGTTGTAGGTGATGTCGTTCATGCGAGCAGCGGCGTTGATGCGCTGGATCCACAGCTTGCGGAACTCAGACTTACGGGCGCGACGGTCGCGGTAAGCGTAAGTCATGGAGTGCAGCCACTGCTCCTTGGCCTTACGGTACAGGCGGGAGCGCTGGCCGCGGTAGCCCTTAGCGGACTTCAGGATCGCGCGGCGCTTCTTCTTGGCGTTAACTGAGCGCTTTACTCGTGCCACAGTAATACTTCCTTATCTTGGTTGTGAGTGTGTGGGGATGGGGAGTTTCGGCGCTGACTATGCGCGGCCGAGCAGGCGCTTGACGCGCTTGGTGTCTGCCTTGGCAACGTCCTCGGTGCCCTTGAGGCGACGGGTACGCTTGGAGGGCTTGCCCTCCAAGAGGTGGCGGCGGTTAGCCTGCTCGCGACGCAGCTTGCCGGAGCCGGTCACCTTGATGCGCTTGGCGGTGCCCTTGTGAGTCTTCTGCTTCATGAGAATTAAATCCTTAAATCCTAAGTGGAGCGTGGTCTACTTCTTGCCTTTGCGGACAGGTCCCAGGACCATGGTCATGTTGCGACCATCCTGCTTGGGGCGGGACTCAACGACGCCGATTTCGGCAACGTCGTCAGCCAGACGCTCCAGCAGGCGGAAACCCAGCTCCGGACGCGACTGCTCGCGGCCGCGGAACATGATGGTCACCTTGACCTTGGAACCCTTCTCCAGGAAGCGCACCACGTTGCCCTTTTTGGTCTCGTAATCGTGATCATCAATCTTCGGACGGAACTTCTGTTCCTTCACCACAGTTTGCTGCTGATTCTTACGGGACTCGCGAGCCTTCTGGGCCTGCTCGTACTTAAACTTGCCGTAATCCATGATCTTGGCTACGGGCGGCTTCGCGTTCGGTGCAACCTCGACCAAGTCAAGATCCGCTTCGTACGCGAGCTTGCGAGCATCGTCAGTACGGACAATGCCCACCTGTTCACCACCGGGGCCAACAAGACGGACCTCGGGTACTCGGATGCGCTCATTGATGCGAGCTTCAGCGCTGATTGTGGTTCTCCTCGATTGTGGGGGCTAGTAGTGTGCCTACCGTGACCACAAACGAATAAATCCCGGATGCCGCTGGCAGCCGGGAGTTTCTAACAAGCACGCACCACTCACGTGGCACCTACTCTTTTACCGTTATCCTGCGTTTGCACTGCCATAACGGCGTGCCCAGCGCGGCATCGGGTGGGAGAAACTCCGCTTGTGGCCCAAGTACCTCCTGGAAGAGGCGCTACGGGCGGTAGTGCCATAAACCCTAGCACCGCTAACTCGCAGAACCAAATCGCCGTGTGGATTCAGGTGTCGAGCTAGGCGCACTCGACGTTCTCGACGTTGTCGAGGTTGCGATGCCGCCTTCTTTGCCGGCCGTATCCTTCGCACACTCCGTGCGCGGGGTAATCGCACCAGCATCCAGGGCATCTGTGACCACCTCATCCACGCGCGTGGCTAGCACGTTGAGCGCCGGTATCGCCTCGTTCATGTCCTCCCCTGGCATGGTGACCTCAATTGCCAAGCCGACTGCGCCGTCATCGATGTTGCGCACCCCGAACTGGCGGTGGGTGTAGCCGTTGTCCAGTTCGGACAAGCCCCAGCCGCCCTTAGCGCGGGTGTTGGGCAGCGCGTCGAGCCCGTTGTGTTGCCATTGCACAATGTCATCCATGGCGTCGTAAACGTACTCTGCTTCCGGAATGCAGGGCAGGTGGGATCCGAACACCGCTTGATCGGCCAACAGCCACGTGGAGTATCCGAAGGTTTCCTCAAAGCGCCCGTGGGAGCCGTAGTCCTCCACCAAGGCTTCCACTGCCTCGGCCGCATTGCCCTCCGTCCATGTCACCTGAGACCACAGCGCCCAGGCCGCGTCGTTGTCAGACTGCTTAATGGCGAGGTCCACTAGGTCGGTACTGGCACCGGCGCGCAGAGCGGCGATGGCGATGGGGACTTTGACCGTGGACCACGTGGGTTCCTCGCCGGTGAGCCCCTCCTGCGTTACGTCCTTGTCGTCCGCGATGGCCACACCGGCACGCACGTCGTATTCTTCCTCTACTTCGGCAATGGCGTGGTCGAGCTCGGCGCGCAGATCAAAGTCGGCGCGGGCGGCTGACGACGTCGCAGTGGCGTCCTCCGCCCCAGGTTCCGGGGCACCGGGTGCCGAGCACGCTGCGAGGATGCCGCCACAGCCGACGGCGAGCAACGCCGCCTCGCAGGGCCAAGGAACGCGGTGAAACTCTTTCATTCAGAGCACTTTATACGGTCCTGGCGCCACATGGGGTCATGGCGCGTGCCTACAGCAGCTCCGCGAGGAACGATCCCGTGTACGAGCCCTTGACCTTGGCCACGTCCTCTGGCGTGCCCTGTGCCACGACGGTGCCGCCGCCCGAGCCGCCTTCCGGTCCCATGTCTACAATCCAGTCGGCAGCCTTGATGACGTCCAGGTTGTGCTCGATGATGATGACGGAATTGCCCTTATCCACCAAGCTCTGGATGACCAGCATGAGCTTGCGGATGTCCTCGAAGTGCAGGCCGGTCGTCGGCTCATCCAGGATGTAGACCGTGCGCCCCTTGGTGCGCTTCTGCAGCTCGGAGGCGAGCTTGACGCGCTGCGCCTCGCCGCCCGACAGCGTGGTCGCCGCTTGCCCCAGGCGCACGTAGCCCAGACCCACTTCCACGAGCGTGTTGAGGTAGCGGTGGATCGAAGTGATCGGCTCGAAGAACTCGGCGGCCTCCGTAATGGGCATATCGAGGACCTCGGCGATGTTCTTGCCCTTGTACAGCACCTCGAGGGTCTCGCGGTTGTAGCGCGCACCGTGGCAGACTTCGCACGGCACGTACACGTCCGGCAGGAAGTTCATCTCAATCTTGATGGTTCCATCGCCCTGGCAGGCCTCACAGCGCCCGCCCTTGACGTTGAAGGAGAAGCGGCCCGGCTTGTAGCCGCGGACCTTCGCCTCCTGGGTTTCGGCGAAGAGGTTACGGATCTTGTCAAAGACGCCGGTGTACGTCGCCGGGTTGGAGCGCGGGGTGCGCCCGATGGGGCTCTGGTCTACCTGGACCAGCTTGTCCAGGTGCTCCACGCCCTCCACGCGCTTGGCGCGGCCCGGCACCTGGCGGGCGCGGTTGAGCTTGTTGGCCAGGGTCTTGGCCAGGATCTGGTTGACCACGGTGGACTTACCAGAGCCAGATACGCCGGTGACGCACACCAGAACGCCCAGCGGGATTTCTACGTTGATCCCCTTCAGGTTGTTCTCGCGCGCGCCGACCACCTTGAGCACGCGGTCACGGTCAATCGCGCGGCGTGAATCCGGCACTGCGAGTTCCTTCTTCCCGGACAGGTACTGTCCGGTGAGGGACTCCTCCACCGATTCGATCCCCGCGGGCTCGCCCTGGTAGATCACGTTGCCGCCGTACTCGCCGGCGCGCGGGCCAACATCCACCAGCCAGTCTGCCTCGCGGATGGTGTCCTCGTCGTGCTCCACCACAATGAGGGTGTTGCCAATATCCCGCAGGCGCTTCAACGTCTTAATGAGGCGCTGATTATCACGCTGGTGCAGGCCGATGGACGGCTCATCGAGCACGTAGAGCACGCCCGCCAATCCGGAACCAATCTGCGTGGCCAGGCGGATGCGCTGTGCCTCGCCACCGGAAAGCGTGGAGGCGCCGCGGTCCAGGGTGAGGTAGTTCAGGCCGACGTCAAGGAGGAAGCGCAGTCGCGCCTGGATCTCCTTGAGCACGGCACCGGCGATGATTTCCTCGCGGTGTCCCAGCACCAGGGAATCCAGGAACTCCGAGGCCTCCTCAATGGACAGCGCGGTCAGTCCGGCAATGGACTGCTCGCCGTGCGCGGTCGAGGCCAGGCGCACGGCCAGAATTTCCGGCTTGAGGCGCGTGCCGCCACACGTCGGGCACGGCACTCGTCGGGTGTACTGGAGCAGGCGGTCCTTCTGAGACTCGGAATCAGTCTGTTCCAGCTTGCGCTCCAGAAAACCGATGGCGCCCTCGAAAGGCGCGGACCAGTTGCGCTGACGGCCGTAGCGGTTCTTGTAGCGCACGGTCACTTCCACGTCGGAGCCGTAGATGAGCGCGTGGCGCTGCTCCTTGGTGAGCTCCGAGACCGGAGTCTTCGGGTCGAAGCGCATGGTCTTGGCCAGCCCCTCCACAAGCTTGACAAAGTAGCGCGCGTTCGGGCTGGACGTCCACGGCTGAATAGCCTCCACAGCTGGGGCGTCCGGGTCCGGGATGAGCAGATCCACGTCCACCTTGAGGCGCGTACCCAGGCCGTCACAGTCCGGGCAGGAGCCGAAGGGCGCGTTGAAGGAAAAGGCGCGCGGCTCGTATTCCTCCACGGTCAGGGTGTGCCCATTGGGGCAGGCGGCCTTCTCGGAGTAGGTGTGGGTAAGCTCCTCGCGGTCCACAAAGTCGAGGGTCACCAGCCCGTCTGCCAACCGCAGCGCCGTTTCCACCGAGTCGGTGAGGCGCTGCTTCTGAGAGGCCTTGACCTGCAGGCGGTCCACCACGACGTCAATGTCGTGCTTAATCTGCTTCTTCAGCTTCGGCGGGTCACTGAGCTGGTGCAGCTCGCCGTCGACCCGCACGCGTGAGTAGCCCTGTGCAGCCAGGTCCGCAAAGAGGTCCACGAACTCTCCCTTGCGGCGGCGCACCACCGGAGCCAGAACCTGGAACTTCAGCTTCTCCTCGTGCTCCAGCACCTCGTCCACGATTTGCTGCGGGGTCTGGCGCTCAATGACCGCATCGCACTTCGGGCAGTGCGGGGTACCGGCGCGGGAGAAGAGCAAACGCAGGTAGTCGTAGATTTCCGTAATGGTGCCCACCGTGGAGCGCGGGTTGTGGTTGGTGGACTTCTGGTCAATGGACACCGCCGGGGACAGGCCATCGATAAACTCCACGTCCGGCTTGTCCATCTGGCCCAAGAACATGCGCGCGTAGGAGCTGAGGGACTCCACGTAGCGGCGCTGGCCCTCGGCGAAGATGGTGTCAAACGCCAGGGAGGACTTGCCGGAGCCGGATAGGCCGGTAAACACCACCAGTTT
This sequence comes from Corynebacterium tardum, assembly GCF_046717785.1. Classification (NCBI taxonomy): domain Bacteria; kingdom Bacillati; phylum Actinomycetota; class Actinomycetes; order Mycobacteriales; family Corynebacteriaceae; genus Corynebacterium; species Corynebacterium tardum. Next base: position 1,501,974 of record NZ_CP177104.1, read on the forward strand.
ATCGCGCGGGATGTCGATATCCACGCCCTTCAGGTTGTGTTCGCGTGCGCCTCGGACGACCAAACGATCAGCCACTTGTTGCTGCCTCCTACGCCGTGTGATTGTTCATAGTGGGGTTCTGGATCAGAATCTACCCGTAAGCTTGGACACATGAATAACGCGCTACAGCTGCATACTATTTCCGTGTCCGAGATAGACAACAACTGCTACCTCCTGTGCGCAGGGGATAAGGCTCTGCTTGTCGACGCCGCAGCGGACGCCCCTGCCCTGCTGTCCCTCGCTGCCGATCACGGCGTCACAATCACCGCGGTGCTCACCACTCATCGCCACTGGGACCACGTTCGCGCGCTCGAGGAGGTCTTGGAGAAGACCGGCGCCAAGCACTACGCGTCCTTCTTGGACTCCCCCGCGCTGCCGGCGCCTGTCGACGTCGAACTGGAGCACGGCGACACCCTCCCCTTCGAGGGCTACGAGTTCCCCGTCGCCATCCTGCGCGGGCACACCCCCGGTGGCGCAGCTATTGCCGCTGACATCGATGGCGTCCCCAACCTCTTCGTGGGTGACTGCCTCTTCCCTGGCGGTGTAGGCAAGACCACCTCGGAGGGTGACTTCGTGCGCCTGTACAAGGACGTCACGCAGCGGCTTTTCGACGTTTTCCCGGACGAAGCCATCGTGCGCCCGGGCCACGGCGATTCCACTACCTTGGGTGCCGAGCGCCCGCACCTGGACGAGTGGTGGGAGCGCCGCTGGTAATACTCCCACTGCTAGAGAACCTGTACGGCACCGGCTGCGCATGCGGCGGCGATATTTGGTGCGGCCGCGTAGTATGGTGTGACGAACGTCTTTACATATCTATTGAATGGAGCACGTCATGATTCGTAAGCTTGCCCGTCCTATGCTGGCCTCCGTGTTTGTCTGGGATGGTGTGGATACCCTCCGCAACACCTCGGAGCACGTCGCGGACACCGAGTCCGTGCTCAAGCGCCTGCGCAAGGTGCTGCCGCGCGAGTACGCAGGTTACCTCCCGAACGATCCGGAGCTGGTCACCCGCGCGCTTGGCGGTGCAAAGACCGCGGCCGGCACCTCCCTGGCACTGGGTAAGGCCCCGCGCACTTCGGCTGCTGTGCTGGCTCTGACCCACGTGCCGAACTTGGTGGGCAACTCCTTCTGGTCCGCTGACTCCAAGGAGGAGAAGGAAACCCAGCGCACTAACTTCGTCACCAACACCGCCCTGCTGGGTGCTTTGGCCATCGTTACGCAGGACACCGAGGGCAAGCCCTCCCTGCGCTGGCGCACCGCTAAGGCCTCCGAGCGCGCGAACAAGAAGATTCAGCAGGCACTGCCGGGCAAGACCGAGCAGCAGAAGTTTGCGGAAGACTTCTCCAACCGCGCAAGCGACATCTCCTCCGATGTGACCTCTAAGGCGTCCGACTGGATTGATACCGCGAAGGATTACGTCGAGGACAACCGCGATGACTGGGAGTCCACCGGCCGTGAGTGGCTGGATACCGCCCGCACCTTCGTGGAGGACACCGCAGAGTCCGCTCGCGATTTCATCGAGGACAACAAGGATGACTGGCTGGAGACTGCGCGCGATAACACCGCCACCGCTCGCAAGGGCCTGGTAAAGGCCGCCGGCAAGGCGCAGGACCGCGCTGATGCCGCCCTGGCCAAGGCTGATTCCGCTGGCAGCAAGCGCGCTCAGAAGAAGGCTCGCAAGCGCGCCGAGAAGCTGCAGAAGGAAGCCTCCAAGAAGCTCGATAAGGCTTTCAAGAAGTTTGGTGACCGCTTCTAAAACACCCCACCATCTCTGCGGACTTTCCCGCAGCACCGCTGCCTAAAATCACGGCGGTGGTAAGGACAACGGCTCAGCGAGTATGCTGGGCCGTTGTTCTTTTTCTGTTCCAACTATCCCCAATCCACTGCCCTCCCCGTACAGAGAAGCCTTCACACGCACCTAAGGAGCCTTGTGTCTGATTCTTCATCCGCCTCGCACGTCTCGCCCGCCGAGCCGCACAATGAGGTCAGAGCCAGTGCACTCAGCGAGGAGCTTGCCCGCGAGCAGGCCTATGTCGACGGCCTCTTCGCGCGCCTAGACAATGAGGTCCAGGCGGCGAACGAGCGCCTCAACGAGGTCCAGGCGGCCGTGGATCCGCATACCCCGGATGCGGACGCACTAGTGCGCCGTGAGACCGAGTACCACGGCCTGCAGGCCAAGCTCGACCGCCTCAACGTGGCACAGCTGGGGTTGGTCTTCGGCCGCATTGACATCGACGCCCCCGGGGACAATCCGACCCCGGAGGGCTTGGACCGCCGTTACATTGGCCGCATGGGGCTCGACGCCCGCGAGGAGGACTATCGAACCCTGCTGCTGGACTGGCGCGCGCCCATGGCGCGCCCCTTCTACCTCGCCACCACCGCGCACCCGGAGGGCGTCCACGTGCGCCGCCACATCCGCACGAAGGGCCGTGAGGTCACCGGCATCAGCGACGAGGTGCTAGAAGGCGACTCCGCCGTCGAAGAGAGCGATGTCGCCGGCGAATCCGCGCTGCAGCACGTTATGCAGCGTGCCCGCACCGGCCACATGCCCTCCATCGTGGAGACGATCCAGCGCGAGCAGGATGAGATCATCCGGGATAGCACTCGCGGCGTCATGGTGGTCGAAGGCGGCCCGGGTACCGGTAAGACGGCCGTTGCGCTGCACCGCGTGGCCTACCTGCTCTACACCTACCGTGAGCAGCTGGCCGCGACCGGCGTGCTCATCGTAGGCCCGAACTCCACGTTCCTGGAATACATTTCTCGGGTCCTGCCGGAGCTGGGTGAGACCGGTGTGGTCCTTTCCACCATCGCCTCGCTCTTCCCCGGCATCGACGCCACCCACTCGGAGTCCCTTCTGGCACGTGAGATCAAGGGCTCCGAGGCCATGGCGGAGATCTTGTCCAACGCAGTGAAGGACTACCAGCGCCTGCCGGAGGAGCCGCGCACGCTGGAGATCGATCGCCTCGAGCTCACCGTGACCTCCCAGATGGTCAAGGCCGCGCGCACCCGGGCCCGCCGCTCCCGCAAGCCGCACAACGATGCCCAGGCTGCCTTCGCCGAACACCTCGTCGAGTCCCTGGCCGCGCAGATGGCAGACCGCATCGGTGCGGACCCGCTCGGCGGAGACAACCTGCTCTCCCGCGCAGACGTGGACCAGCTCCACGATGACTTGGCGGAGGAGCCGGGGGTCACCGACCTCATCGAGGAGTTCTGGCCGCAACTGACGCCGACGGAGGTGCTGGCGGCGCTGCTGAGCTCCACCGCGCGCATTGATTCGGCGGCCAGCGCCTACGACGAGGAGACCCGTGCTGCCCTGTACCGAGCGGAGGGGGCGGCGTGGACGGCGTCGGACGCGGCGCTTCTCGACGAATTGGCGGTCCTCATCGGCATGCCCGATCCCGAAACCGAGCGGGCCGCCGAGGATAAGCAATGGCGGGAGCAGGTGGCCGAGGCCGAGGATGCGCTCGATATCTTGACCTCCTCGGATTCCACCGACAACGACGACGACATGTTTGAGGCCGAGATCCTCTCCGCGCACGACGTCATCGACGCCGAGCACCTGGCCCGCCGCCACGAGGTCCGGGACTCGCGCACCACCGCGCAGCGCGCCCGCGAAGACTACACGTGGGCCTACGGCCACGTCATCGTCGACGAAGCCCAGGAGCTCACTCCCATGGAGTGGCGCATGATTTTCCGCCGCAGCCCGTCGCGCTGGATGACGCTGGTGGGTGATACTTCCCAGACCGGTTCCCCGGCGGGAGTTGACGACTGGGCGGAGACGCTCGAGCCTTTCGTGGGCCAGCGCTTCCGCCAGCACGGGCTCACGGTGAACTACCGCACCCCGCGCCCCATTACGGAACTGGCCAACGAGCTCCTGGAGGAGATCAACCCGGAGGCCACGCCCAGTATTGCGGTGCGCGACGGCATCGACGTCATCTGGAGCGATTCAGCCTCCGACGCAGCCGCCGATACCGAGCCTGGCACGTTCAAGGACGACGAGGGGCGCCTGCGCGCGGTCATTACCGCTGCCAACGTCGAGGAGATCAAGGGCCTGGAGTTCGACCACGTCACCGTCGTACATCTCGACGATATCGTGGCCGCCTCCCCGCAGGGCCTGCACAACCTCTACGTCGCGCTGACCCGCGCCACCCAGTCGTTGACTATTACTGGACGCTACGCGGAGGTTTTCGGATAATCTGGGGCGCATGGCATTTTCCGATATCGCCCGTAAGTTTGAGCACTCCACCAATTCCTTCACGCTGAAGCGCTCCGCCCGCAAAGGCTGGCAGCCCTCCGTCACCGGCTATGCGGGTTACGGTAACGAGCACTTCGTCCACGTCCTGGGCCGCGTGCTGATGCACGACCCCGACGAGGAGAACACCGATACGTGGGCCCAGCGCGGATACCGGCAATTCTTCACCATCCAGGTCCCGAACCACGAGGTGGAAGTCACCGTCGGAGACCAAACCGTAGCGGGAAAGAGTAACCACAACGGTTACATCGACGTGCTAGTCCACGAGCACGGCCTCGAGCCCGGCTGGCACGACGTCACTATTCGCGCCACCGGTGCGGAAGAGGTCACCACGCAGGTGCTCATCGTGGGTGAGGACACTGAGTTCGGCGTGATCAGCGATATCGATGACACGATCATGGTGACGTGGCTGCCGCGCGCCATGATTGCTGCGTGGAATTCCTGGGTCAAGCGCACCAATACCCGCCAGCAGGTCGAGGGCATGGCCCGCTTCTACCGCGACATCGCCGCCGAGCACCCGGGCGTTCCTTTCATCTACCTGTCCACCGGCGCGTGGAACACCTACGACACGTTGGTGACCTTCATGGAGGAAAACGGCTTCCCCCGCGGTCCCCTGCTGCTCACGGACTGGGGCCCGACTCCCACGGGGCTCTTCCGCAGCGGTCAGGAGCACAAGCGCGTGCAGCTGCGCAATCTCTTCATTGCCTTCCCCAAGCTGCGCTGGCTGCTCATCGGTGACGACGGGCAGCACGATCCGTTGACCTATGCCGATGCGGTGGCAGAGCACCCTGATCGCGTGGCGGCGGTGGCCATCCGTAATCTCTCCCCGCAGGAGCAACTGCTCTCCCACGGTTCCCTGGCTCCCTTGGCCAAGGTCAACGCGCACGCGACAATCTCCATTCCGCTCATCCAGGGCGCTGACGGCACCGCCCTCTCGCGCGCCTTCCGCAAGCTGCGTCTGTAGTCCCGGCAGTCGCCGGGCCCACTGGGCCCCTAAGCTCAGTCAGCCCCGCCCTAACAGCTCCTTCTTAGAGCCAAGGAGAAAACGACTCAGCGCGCGGCCCCCAGTAATGGGGTGCCGCGCGCTGCACGCTGGACGCTTACTTGACCGTGTGGACGATCATCACATCGCAGTCAGACTGACGAGCAACGTCAGCCGGGACAGAGCCCAGCAGGCGGCCGGTCAGGGAGTTAATGCCGCGGTTGCCCACGATGAGCAGGTCCGCATCGTTATCGTTCACGATAGACATCAGGGCCTGTACCGGGGTGCCCGGGCGAACGGCGGTCTCTACCTTGGTGACACCGAACTTCTCGGCGTACTCCTTGCCAGCGGTGAGGTTGGTCTGTGCCTTCTCATCGCCCAGAATGGTCACGGAATCCTGGCGCAGGGTCTTGGAAGCCTGCTCCTGGTTTTCGTAGTAGGCGCAACCGATGATGAGGGTGGCATCGAAGGCCGCGGCGATCCGAGCGGCGCGCTCCACTGCGAGCAGGGAGGACTTGGAACCGTCAGTACCGACCACGATCTTGCTGTAATCGCTCATGATGACCTTTCTTCGCGGGCCCCGTTTGAGGCCTTCGCGTGACAAACAATATAAAGCTTTCGCGCACCCGCTAGTTTAACAATGTGCGCGCCGGCGCGCCGCCTAGTCCGTTGTGTTCACAACCACGACGTCGCCGTGTGCCTTGCGGGTGAGCTCCGTGGCCACCGAACCGAACACGCGGCCGCGCACCGAGTGGATGCCCTTATTGCCCACCACGAAGAGGTCCACGTTGTAATCGCGGCCCACCTCGATGAGAGCATTGACCGGGTCACCGGACTTAGCGATGATCTCGATGTGCTTGGCCCCCTCCTCGTGCGCGATCTCCGCGGCGTTGTTGAGGTAGCTCTCCGACATGTCCTCGCTCACCACGGGCACGCGGGCGTCTTCGGAGTTGGGAGCGCCCAGCATGGAGCCGGAGTGATTGTAGAAGGCCGAGACGATGATCAGCGTGGAGTCGTACGCACGGGCCATGGAGGCTGCGGACTGGACCGCGCGCAGGGAAGTCGGGGAACCATCGGTGCCCACGGCGATGACGTTATAGCTCAGCATAAAGCTCCTTATAAGTGGTGATTAATCCTTAGAAGATATGACCAGTATGACACGCACTGTTAGCGCTGCGTAGCAAAACGGGGCGCTAAATGCCTGCCTCCTTGAGGCCGCGCTGTTCCTTCTTCAGGTCCGCGATCTCATCGCGCAGGCGTCCGGCCAGCTCGAACTTGAGCTCGCGGGCGGCGTCCCGCATTTGGGCCGTTAAATCGTCGATAAGCGCCTGCACCTCGTCGGCCGCCATCGAGGACACATCGCGCTTCTCGACGATTGACGTCGGATCCGCGTCCGCGCCCTCCTCGGAGCCCTCTCCGCTCTCATACACCTGATCCAAGATGTCCGCGATCTTCTTGCGCAGCGGCTGCGGATCAATACCGTGCTCGGTGTTGTAGGCAATCTGCTTCTCGCGGCGGCGCTCTGTCTCTTCGATCGCCTCCTGCATCGACTCAGTGATCGTGTCCGCGTACATGATGACCTCACCGGAGACGTTACGGGCGGCGCGGCCGATGGTCTGGATGAGCGACGTGGTCGAGCGCAGGAAGCCCTCCTTGTCTGCATCCAGGATGGCCACGAGGGAGACCTCAGGCAAGTCAAGTCCCTCACGCAGCAGGTTGATGCCAACCAGCACGTCGAACTCGCCGAGGCGGAGCTGGCGCAACAGCTCCACGCGCTGCAAGGTATCGATGTCGGAGTGCAGGTAGCGGACCTTGATGCCGTGCTCCAGCAGGTAGTCCGTCAGGTCCTCCGCCATGCGCTTGGTCAGAGTGGTCACGAGCACGCGCTCCTGCTTTGCGGTGCGGGCGCGGACCTCATCGATCAGGTCGTCGATCTGGCCCTTGGTTGGCTTGACCGTGACCTTCGGATCCACCAAGCCGGTCGGGCGAATGACCTGCTCCACGAACTCGCCGCCGGAGGCCGTCATTTCAAAGTCGCCCGGCGTCGCCGACATATAGACCGTCTGTCCCACGCGCTCCTCAAACTCATCGAAGGTCAGCGGGCGGTTATCCACCGCGGAGGGAAGACGGAAGCCAAACTCCACGAGGTTGCGCTTGCGCGCCATGTCTCCCTCAAACATGCCGCCAATCTGCGGCACAGTCACGTGGGACTCATCGATGACGGTGAGGAAGTCCTCGGGGAAATAGTCCAGCAGGGTCGCAGGCGCAGAGCCGGCCGGGCGGCCGTCGACGTGGCGCGAGTAGTTCTCGATGCCGGAGCAGAAACCAACCTGCTCAATCATCTCCAGGTCGTATTCGGTGCGCATGCGCAGGCGCTGGGCCTCCAGCAGCTTGCCGCGGTTCTCCAAGTCCTCCAGCCGCTCCGCCAGCTCCGCCTTGATGTCCTCCATGGCGCGGGCCATGCGCTCCGGGCCGGCCACGTAGTGGGTAGCCGGGAAGATGCGCACCTCATCGACGCGCTCGAGCACATCACCGGTGAGCGGGTGGATGTAGTACAGCTCATCCACGTCGTCACCAAAGAACTCGATGCGCACGGCACGCTCCTCATAAGCGGGAATGATGTCTACGGTATCGCCCTTGACACGGAAGGTGCCGCGGGTAAAGCCCACGTCGTTGCGCTCGTACTGAATGTCTACCAGCAGGCGCAGGAAGCGGTCGCGGTCAATCTCCTCACCCTCCTCCAGTACCACGGAGCGGTCAAGGTAGGACTGTGGCGTGCCCAGGCCGTAGATGCAGGACACCGAGGAGACCACGACGACGTCGCGCCGCGACAGCAGTGCTGAGGTGGCCGAGTGGCGCAGGCGCTCCACGTCCTCATTGATGGAGGAATCCTTCTCAATGTAAGTATCCGTCTGCGCGATATAGGCCTCCGGCTGGTAGTAGTCGTAGTACGACACGAAGTACTCCACCGCGTTGTTGGGCAACAGCTGGCGCAGCTCGTTGGCCAGCTGCGCGGCCAGCGTCTTATTCGGCGCCATCACCAGCGTCGGGCGCTGCTGCTTCTCAATGAGCCACGCCGCGGTGGCGGACTTACCGGTACCCGTGGCACCCATAAGGACAACATCCCGCTCGCCGCGGCTGAGGCGCTCATCCAGCTCCGCAATCGCCGCCGGCTGGTCGCCCGCCGGCTGGTATTCGGATTCAACGTGAAACTCGCCCGAGCGGCGCTCGACCTCTCCCACTGGGCGGTGCTCAGAAACGGGCAGGATGGGATGTTCAGCAGCAAAAGCCATGGCGACCAGTCTAACGCGGGCAGTCTACACCGTGCCAGAGAAGTACGCCCGCGCCTTAGGGCAGGGCCGCCCGGGTGGAGCGGATCCACTTCTCCAGCTCATCGGTGGTCTCCCACATGGCGTAGATGGGTGAGGTCTCCGGCTCCATCGCCCTGTTCATCCGCTTGCGCAACCAGGCACGGGTTTGCGGGGTGCGCAGCATCTGTACGTGCTCGACGCCGAGCCCCGCGGGCAGGCGCTCCGGCGGTGTCGTCGCCAGCGCGCCCAGCGCGATGATTGCTTCCGCGTCATCGACGTCAATGGGTGAATCCATGCAGCTGCTCTTGAAGGTATCCAGGTCGAAGTGGCCATCACGAAGTTCCGCGAGCACTTCGCACGCGGCGTGATTATCAAAAGGCCCAACGTCCCAGGTTCCCATGGCGGAAGAGCCTAAGCCGGCAAAATGAACGGAGCGGAAGCGATAGGTAAATTTTGACTACCAAGTCATTGAATTGCTGCTGCCCTGCTTTAGAATCAGCAACCATGACCTTCCGTTCCTTCGCCAGACTCACCAGCGCAGCAGTTATTGCCACGCTCACCCCCGTCGTCCTTGTCACCCAGGCGCCCCAGGCCCTTGCCTCCCCGTGCACTCCGTACTCGAAGTCCGGCAGCTTCACCTCAAAGCCCTCCGGCCCCGCGGGCGGCTCCTCCAGCTCCTTGGGTTCCCTGTTTAACGGCTCCTCTTCCCGCGGCGCCGGCGAGCAGCGCAGCAACTACAACCAGCGCCAGATCACCGGTGGCCCAACCCAAATCATGGAGCTCATCACCGGCGCCGGCTCCCCCAACCGCACGGATCTCGACTTTGGGGTGTCCGGCACTGACTTGGGCATTGCCTACTCCGATAACGCAGGGCGCTCCTACTACGTTTTCGGTGACACCATGGACTGCTCCAGCGAGGGCGATGGCTGGCGCTCCAACGTGCTCCTGCGCACCACCGACCAGGACTACGGCGACGGGCTCACGCTTGATGAGGCACTGACCTCAAACGGCTGGTCCGGCACCGGCCGGGCCAAGGAGTTTATCCCCTCTCAGAAGGTCGGCGATGGCGACAACCATGGCGAGCGCACCACCATTCCGACCGCCGGCATTGTGGTCGACGGCGTGCACTACGTGGACTACATGTCCGTGCGCTCCTGGCACGCCCCGGAGACTGGCTGGTCCACCAACTACGCCGCCACCATGAAGTCCACTGATGGCGGCGCCACCTGGCAGGCCGTCGATGAGTCCACCCGCACGAATTCCAGCCATGGCTCGTCTACGCCCATCCCGGGTGGCGCGAACTACCGGGCTGGCTTTGAAAAGCTGCAGCAGTCCGCTTTCATGGAGCACGCGGGCTATATCTACCGCTTTACCACCGGAAATGGCCGGCGCGGCCCGGCGTACCTCTCCCGCGCTGCGAAGGCGGACTTCCCCAACGAGGACGCCTTCGAGTACTACTCCAACGGCTCGTGGGTGAAAGACCCGTCCCGCGCCAGCGAGGTGCTCGACGGCAAGGTATCGGAGCTCTCTGTGGCCTACAACGACTACCTAGGCAAGTTCGTCACCATGTACGGCGTGGAGGGCCAGGGCATCGTGATGCGCACCGCCGATTCGCCGGAGGGCCCGTGGTCGCCGCGCCGCCTACTGGTCAGCGCCGATACCACGAAGGTCATCAGCGGCGAGCCGCTCAATGACACCTACGCTCCCTTCGTGCTGCCCAACCAGGACGACCAGCACCTGTACTACACGCTGACCTCGTGGAAGGACTACAACACCATGCTGATGCGCACCGACCTGGACTTTGTGGGCGAGGACATGGAAAACAATGACCACATCGTCGTCTCCGACGTGGTGGCTACGCGCTAGCTAACGCTAGCTAAAGCGCTGAGTGAGCGCGGCAGCGACCTCCCGGACCTGCGCGTCTAGCGCCTGGCGAGGGCCGTTGTTGTCAATCACGTAGTCGGCCGCGGCGAGGCGAACATCGTCGGGGATTTGGGCCGCGATGCGACGGCGCGCATCAGCCTCATCGAGGCCGCGGAATTCCACGAGGCGCCGTACGCGCTCCTCTGCCTCCACGTCAACGACGATGGTGGCGTCCATGTCCTTATTAAGGCCATTGTCCACGAGCAGCGGCATGTCATAGACCACGAACTCCTCCCCCGCGCGGCGTGCCGCGGCGAAGCGGGTCTGGGTCTCGTCCTGGATACGCGGATGCGTAATGGAGTTGAGCACATCCGTCTGCTCGGGGCTGGCAAAAGCACGGCTGGCTAAAAGCCCCCGGTCGAGGCTGCCGTCGGTTCGGAGGATGTCGTCGCCGAAGGCGGCGGCCAACTCCGCCAAGGCAGGTTGGCCGGGTTCGACAATATCGCGGGCGATCCGGTCGGCGTCAACAACCGCCCAGCCCTGATCTGCCAGCAACTGCGCCACCGTGGATTTGCCGCTGCCGATACCGCCGGTAAGTCCAATGAGTTTCATACCGGCCCACCTTACGCTATGAAAACGGCGAAGGCCGCCCCTCCCACCGTGGTGGAAGAAGCGGCCTGGCATGCCTTCACTAGTGCCCCGAATGGGGAGACTAGTTAGAGGCTCTAGTTGCCAGCGAGCTTGTCGCGCAGAGCAGCGAGCTGCTCGTCAGAAGCCAGGGAACCGCCAACCTCTGCCTGGGTCTCGGATGCCGGAGCTGCATCCTGGGACTCGGAAGAGTAGTTGGAGTTGTTGGCAGCGGACTCGGCGGCCTCAGCGGCTGCAGCACGGTTGCGCTCAATCTGCGCGGTGTGCAGGTTGAAGCGACGCTCGGACTCGGCGTAGCGAGCCTCCCAAGCCTGACGCTGCTCGTCGTAGCCCTCGAGCCACTCGTTGGTCTCCGGGTCGAAGCCCTCCGGGAACACGTAGTTGCCCTGCTCGTCGTAGGAGTCAGCCATGCCGTACTTGGACGGATCAAACTCGTCGGTGTAGTCCTCGTCTGCCTGCTTCACAGACAGGGAGATACGACGACGCTCGAGGTCGATGTCGATGACCTTGACCATGACTTCCTGGCCCACGGTGACAACCTGGTCCGGGACCTCCACGTGGCGCTGAGCCAGCTCGGAGATGTGGACGAGGCCCTCGATGCCCTCCTCGACGCGGACGAAGGCGCCGAACGGAACAAGCTTGGTGACCTTGCCCGGGACGATCTGGCCCACAGCGTGGGTGCGGGCGAAGACGCGCCACGGATCCTCCTGAGTTGCCTTCAGGGACAGGGACACGCGCTCGCGGTCCAAGTCGACGTCGAGAACCTCGACGGTGACTTCGTCGCCCACGGTGACAACCTCAGACGGGTGGTCGATGTGCTTCCAGGACAGCTCGGAAACGTGAACCAGGCCGTCGACACCGCCGAGATCGACGAAGGCGCCGAAGTTGACGATGGAGGAGACAACGCCCTTGCGGACCTGGCCCTTCTGCAGCTGGTGCAGGAACTCGGAGCGGACCTCGGACTGGGTCTGCTCGAGGTATGCACGGCGGGACAGAACAACGTTGTTGCGCTGCTTGTCCAGCTCGATGATCTTGGCCTCGAGCTCCTGGCCGATGTACGGCTCCAGGTCGCGCACGCGGCGCATCTCAACGAGGGATGCCGGCAGGAAGCCACGCAGGCCGATGTCGAGGATGAGACCACCCTTGACGACCTCGATGACGGTACCGGTAACCGGCTCCTCCTTGGCGTGCAGCTCTTCGACGGCGCCCCAAGCGCGCTCGTACTGTGCGCGCTTCTTGGACAGGATCAGACGGCCTTCCTTGTCCTCCTTGGTGAGAACCAGTGCGTCGATCTCGTCGCCGACCTCAACAACCTCATCCGGGTTGATGTCGTGCTTGATGGAGAGCTCGCGGGACGGGATGACGCCCTCGGTCTTGTAACCGATATCGAGCAGGACCTCGTCGTGGTCAACCTTGACCACGGTGCCCTCGACGATGTCACCGTCATTGAAGTACTTGATGGTGGCGTCGACAGCTGCGAGGAAGTCCTCTGCGGTTCCGATATCGTTGATCGCAACCTGAGGGGTGTTAGAAGTTGGCATGTAGTTATGCTCCGAATAAACGTAGGAGATCGTAAATGGACAGTTACGCATCTCTTGAAAAGCGTCTCTAAGCAGCGCAAACGCGCAAGACTTAGGATGGATTTCAATCCCGACTCGCAGACCGCCTGAGCCCTCCTACAGCAGCCCAGCGCGTCCCGAGTCATAGACACGCCCGACCAACACTACATCCCCGCAGCTAAAACGGCAAATGTGCCCCGCGAAAGGACTTATGTTTTCTCCCTCCACGGCCAACCAGGACTACTGGGACCGCGACGCCGCGACCTACCATGCCTCCCATCCCGAGTATCTCTCCTCTTTTTACTGGTGCCCGGAGATGCTCCACGAGGCCGATGCCCGGCTCTTGGGCAGCACCGCGGAGCTTGCCCAGTCCACGGTGCTCGAGCTGGGGTGCGGTTCCGCGCCCTGCACCGCGTGGCTGCAGGACCAAGCGGGGTTTGCCACCGGCTTTGATATTTCTCGGGGCATGCTCCACCACGCCCGCCCGGGAATGCCGCTCGTCCAGGCGGATTCGCTGGCGCTGCCCTACCGTACCGATTCTTTCGACGTGGTCTTTTCAGCTTTCGGTGCGCTGCCGTTCGTGGCTGATCTCGACGCAGCCCTGGCCGAGGTCCACCGTGTCCTCCGCCCCGGCGGGCGCTTCGTCTTTTCCGTGCCGCACCCCATGCGCTGGGTCTTTCCCGACGATCCGGAGAGTCTCACAGCGGAGTTGTCCTACTTCGACCGCGCATATCTTGAGCAGGACAGCGAGGGCAACCTGACCTACGCAGAGTTTCACCGCACGATGGGTGATTGGATTCGCGCTCTGCAGGTTCGCGGTGCCTTTGAGATTCGCAACCTGGTCGAGCCCGAGTGGCCGGAGGATCTCAGCATCACGTGGGGACAGTGGTCTCCGCAGCGCGGCGCCCTCTTTCCCGGCACCGCCATCTTTGTGTGCACGGCGGCCCGGTAGGCTGACGTTCATGATTGTCGAGCGCCTAGGGATTTTCTTTCGCCGTGTCGTGGCCTGGTGGATCGATGCCTTCCTGGCTGCTGCCATCATCGTGGTGTGCAAGTGGCTGGTAAACCTCGCCACCTCCGGAGCGCTTACAGGGCGCGCCGGCGAGATCTACGACATTGCGGCACTAGCGCTGGTCTTTTACGCCTACCGAGTGTGGGCGGAGGCTGCGAAGCAGACCTCGCTGGGCAAGTGGTCGCTTAAGCTCGAGGTCATTGCGCAGCACCCCGGAGTAGCCAGCGCTCTCATCCGCAATAGCTGGATCCTGCTGACCTTGCTTGCGCTGACCGGCCTGCCCTATGTGGAGGGCGTCGTCCTCGCGGAGCTGGGGTTGAGCGTCCTTGTCCTCGGCCAGACTCCCTTCGACCTTCTGGCTGGCTGCCTGGTCGAGCGCCGCGCGCCCACGGATTTGGAGCGCGCAGCCGGCCTTTAGGGAACGCCCTTGGCCGTTGCTCCTTTAGTGGGCGGCAGCGTCCCAGTTTGCGCCCTGCCCCACGGAGACCTCCAGCGGCACGGTCAACTCGATAGCCTTGTCCATCTCGCGCTCGAGGATGCCGTGAACCTGCTCGGCCTCGCCCGGTGCGACCTCCACCACGAGTTCGTCGTGGACCTGCAGCAGCACGCGCGAGGACATCCCCTTCAAAGCTGCATCCACGCGCACCATCGCCACCTTGATAATGTCCGCCGCCGTGCCCTGGATAGGTGCGTTGAGGGCGGCGCGCTCCGCGTTCTCCCGCGCCACGCGGTTGTCGGAATTAAGCTCCGGCAGGTAGCGGCGCCGGCCAAAGAGCGTCGAGGTGTAGCCATCCTTCCGGGCCTGGACGACGACCTCGTCGAGGTAGCGCTTCACCCCGCCGAAGCGCTCGAAGTAGCTCTCCATGATCTGCTTGGCTTCGCCAGCCGGGATGCCCAGCTGCTGCGACAGGCCGTACGCGGACAGGCCATAGACCAAGCCGTAAGACATCGCCTTGACGCGGCGGCGCAGCTCCGGGGTCACCTCATCGACGGGGACGTCGAAGACTCGGGAGCCGACGTAGTTGTGCAGGTCTTCGCCCTCACGGTAGGCCTCAATCAGGCCCGGGTCTTCCGAGAGATGCGCCATTACGCGCATCTCGATCTGGGAGTAGTCGGCGGTGATGAGAGTCTCGAAGCCTTCGCCCACGTGGAAGGCCGACCGGATCTGGCGGCCGGACTCGGTGCGCACCGGGATGTTCTGCAGGTTCGGGTCCGCCGAGGAGAGGCGGCCCGTCGAGGCCACCGTTTGGTTGAAGGTGGTGTGGATGCGCCCGTCCGGCTGGATGGTCTTGATGAGCCCCTCCAGCGTGGTCTTCATCTTCTGGTACTCGCGGTGCGCCAGAAGATGGTCCAGGAAGGGGTGCGGGTGGCTGGCCGCCAACTGCTCAATTTCCTTCGCCGCCGTGGAGTAGCCGGTCTTGGTCTTCTTCGTCTTCGGCATGTCGAACGTATCGAAAAGCACGGCCTGCAGCTGCTTGGGCGAGTTCAGGTTGAGGGAATCATCGCCCGCCAGCTCGCGGGCAGCGCGCTCCTGCTCGTTGACCTGCTCAATGAAGGCGTCGCGCTGGGTTTCCAGGACGTCCTTGTCCACGGCGATGCCGGTGGCCTCCATGCGCGCCAGGATCGTCACCAGCGGCAGTTCCAAGTCGGCGTAGAGCTCAAAGGAATCGATGTCCTGTAGCTGCTTAGTCAGCTCCGCGGCCAGCTCCATGATGGCGCCGGCCTGGTCCACCAGCGGGTTGTCATCCAGGATGGACAACTGCTCGCTGGCCTGGCCCAAGGACTTCTGCAGGTGGCGCTGGTACACGTCGCTCAGTTCGTAGGTGCGCTGGCCGGGGCGCAGCAGGTAAGCCGCGATGGCCGTGTCGTGCGCGATGCCGGCAAGTTCCACGCCGCGGCCGGCCAGCATATGGAACGCCGCCTTGGCCTCGTGGAAGTACTTGGGCGCGTCGGAGGACAGCCACGCCGCCAAGGCGGCATCGTCCTCCGCACTGAGATCGGCCAATTCGACTTGGAGGCCCTCAAAGGAGGCGTCGACAAGCGCCAGCGCCGACGCATCGCCCGCACCCGGAGTGCCATCGCCCTGCACGAAGACCGCAACGTGCTCGCGCGCAGCACCGTCGCCGTCGCCCTGCAGCCACTCCGCCAGCGGCTGGTCGGTGATGGTCACGGACACCTCAGGCGCCTTCTCGGCGGCATCGGCCTCTGCGTCCGCGTCGTGCGGAACCGCCTTGAGCACACGCTCGCGCAGGTTGGTGCCGAATTCCAGCTCATCGAATCGCGCGGCCACCTCGCTGGCCACCGCGCCCTGGAAGGCCAGATCCGCAGGTCCAACCTCCAAGTCCATGTCCGTAATCATCTGCGTGAGCTGGCGGTTGAGCTTGACCTGCTCAATGCGGTCACGGAAGTTCTGGCCCGCCACGCCCTTGATCTCCTCTGCGTGCTCGATGAGCCCGTCGAGGGAACCGTACTGGGTAATCCACTTGGTGGCAGTCTTCTCCCCCACCTTCGGAACGGAGGGAAGGTTGTCTGACGGGTCGCCGCGCAGCGCCGCAAAGTCTGGATACTGCTGCGGGGTCAGACCGTACTTCTCCTCCACGGCGGCCGGCGTAAAGCGGTGCAGGGTCGACACGCCACGCATGGGATAGAGCACCGTCGTGGTGTCGTTCACCAGCTGCAGGTAGTCGCGGTCACCCGTGACCAGAAGCGTCTCAAAGTCGTTGCCCGCCTGCGTGGACAACGTGGCCACGATGTCGTCGGCCTCGAAGTTTTCGCGCGACAACGTCGTAATACCCAGGGTTCCCAAGACCTCACGAATGAGCTCGACCTGGCCGCGGAACTCCTCGGGTGCTGCTTCACGCTGCGCCTTGTACTCGGGGAACATCTCCGTGCGGAAGGTTTTGCGGCCCACGTCGAACGCCACTGCCACGAAATCCGGCTGCTCCTCAGCCAGGATGTTGGACAGCATAGAAAGGAAGCCGTAGACGGCGTTGGTGTGCTGACCGCCCGAGGTGGAGAAGTTCTCCGCAGGCAGTGCATAAAATGCACGGAAGGCCATCGAGTGGCCGTCGATAAGCAAGAGTCGGGGCAAAGATGTAGTCACCCGGCCCATCCTAACGCGTCCGCTCACCCGCCACAGCCCGCCCTGGGTGTGGCAGATAGGCGGGGCAATTAGGTTCCGGCCATGCGCCTGCGCTACTATTTCATCCAGTGCGCCCCTGTAGCCCAATTGGCAGAGGCAACGGATTCAAAACCCGTGTAGTGTGAGTTCGAGTCTCACCAGGGGCACAATGTCACCCCACAGCTTGAGAGGCTGTGGGGTGCTTTACGTATATGACGGAAAGGAACCCTACCCCCATGCGTCGCACCCTTATCGCACTGAGCACGTCCCTCGCCCTTACCCTGGGCGGCACCGCTGCCGTTGCCACCGCCGCCGAGCCGCAGTCGAGCAACAGCCAGGAGGCCTCCTCCAAGCTGGAAGGCTCCTCCTACATCAAGGAAGTACACGACGCCGCCGCGTCCTCCGATAACCCGCAGCTCAACAACTTCTACGCAGTGATGCTGGATGCGCTGATCGGTTTTGCCGCCTTCGCCGTCCTCGGGGCCATCTACGCCGAGGTGGCCAAGCGCCTGCCCATGTAGTCCCCCCAACACGGGAAGCGTATAACCTTCCACGAACTGAATAGTTTGCATAAGCCTGGCGGCTGGTGAGAGAATAAGAAGTCATCTGCTCACCCCGTCTCCTCGGCACGGCACCCCCACCGCGGAGCACATCATCGCTAATTTCGGTTTATGCACTATTTTCTCAACGCCATCCGCGGCGCCCTCATTGGCATGGCCGAGCTCGTCCCGGGCATTTCCGGCGGCACGGTCGCGCTGATCGTCGGTATCTACGAACGCGCCCTCCACAACGCCAACGACCTCATCTCCGGCCGCTTCAAGAAGGTGGAATGGGGCTTCCTCATCTCCGTCGCAGTGGGCATGTTCCTCGCTGTATTCGGCTTCTCCAGCCTGCTGCACAGCTTTGTGGAGAACCAGGTCTCGCTGTCCAGCGGTCTCTTCCTGGGCATGGTCTTGGTGTCCATCATCGTGCCGCTGAGCATGCTGTCTCGCCGGACCTCTCCGTCCGCCATCATCTCCTTCGTGGTGGCCGCTATCGCCATCTTCTTTGTCACCGGTTACACCTCAGATCCGGTGGATAACCCCAGCTACATCGTCATCTTCTTGGCCGCCATGATCGCCATCTGCGCCCTGGTGCTGCCGGGCGTGTCCGGCTCCCTCATGCTGCTGACCATGGGCCTGTACCAGCCGATCATCGGGGCGGTATCGGACCGAAACTTCGCCGTCATTGGTGTGTTCGCACTCGGCGCCCTGTGCGGCTTGGCCGCCTTTGTCAAGGTGCTCAACTACCTGCTGGACACCCACCGCGATCCCACCTTGGCTGCCATGGCCGGCTTCATGCTGGGCTCGCTGCGCGCACTGTGGCCCTGGGGCGCGGACCAGGACGCCTCCACCCCGCTCATCCTGCTCATGATTGTCTTGGGCGGGATCATCGTTGCCGCGTTCATCGTGGCGGACGCACGGAAGGCGGCGACCTACGAGAAGGTTCAAGAGAAGGTTGAACAATGAAGAAGCTCACAGCCGTCCTCAGCGCAGCGGCAATACTTGGTGCCAGCGGCCTGTCTGGCTGCGTCACCAACGAGGAACCGGCCCTGCCGGAAGGTTGGGCCGCGCCCGACGTGGACGAGGTTCCCGACATCGCCGCGATGTATCAGGACGCCGATGGGGTTCTTACCGTGGGTACCAATCCCCCCCTTCGCGCCCTTTCAGTTTAAGGATTCCGACGGCGCGCTCATTGGCCTCGAGATGGATCTCGCCCACGCTGTCGCGGAGGTCCTGGGACTCGAATTTAGGCCGGTGGAGCAGGACTTTTCCATGATCCTCCCGGCCGTGCAGTCCGGGCAGGTGGATATCGGCGGTTCCGGCTTCACGGACACTCCGGACCGCCGGGAGAATTTCGATTTTGTCGATACTTTCTACGCCGGCATCCAGTGGGCCGCGCTTGCCGAAGGCCCCCGGGACGTCGACCCCTCTCATCCGTGCGGCCTCACCGTCGCGGTACAGCGCACCACGGTCTCCGAGACCGACGACCTGCGCCCAAAGCAGGAAGCCTGCGGCGGCGACCTCACCATCCTCTCCTACGACACCAACGACAATGCGGCGCTCGCCGTCCTCATGGGCCGCGCGGACGCGCTGTCCGCCGACTCCCCCGTCTCCTCCTGGGCGGTCAACCGTTCCGACGGCCGCATGAAGATGGTCGGCGAGATGTTTGAGGCCAGCCCGTACGGCTTCGCCGTGCCGAAGGATTCGGACCTGGGCAAGGCAGTCGCCGCCGCCTTCCAGCACCTCATCGACACCGGGGAATACGCCCGGATCATGAGCGCCTGGGGCGTCGAGGAAGGACACGTCGAACACGCAATGATTAATGAAAGGCCGATCAATGACTAACTCAGCACATCCGTCACCGGCCCGGCCGGCGTCCGCCCCGTCAGCCGAGACCCCGCCCAAGATTGAGGCCCGCCCGCTGCGCCACCCGTGGCGCTGGGTCTTCGCCACGGTGCTCGTGCTGCTGGGCCTCTGGTTCATCATTGCCTCCGCCCGCAACGAGGCCTTCGGCTGGGGCACCTATGCGCAGTACCTCTTCGATACCCGCATCGCCACCGCCGCGCTGCACACCATCGCGATTACGATTCTGGCGATGATCATCGGCGTTATCGGCGGCGCCGCACTCGCTGTGATGCGCATGTCCCCCAACCCGGTGCTCGGCGGCGTAGCCTGGCTGTTCCTCTGGCTCTTCCGCGGCACCCCGATCTACGTGCAGCTGGTGTTCTGGGGCCTGCTCTCCGCCCTGTATCAGTCCATCAACCTGGGCTTTACGGAGATTTCCCTGACCGAGGTTCTCACCAACGCCTTCCTCCTGTCCGTGCTGGGCTTGGGCCTCAATGAGGTGGCGTACATGGCAGAAATCGTGCGCTCCGGCATCTCCTCGGTCCCGGAGGGCCAGAAGGAGGCGTGTAAGGCGCTGGGCATGGGCTGGTGGATGACCATGCGCCGCACGGTCCTGCCGCAGGCCATGCGCATCATCATCCCACCCACCGGCAACGAGTTCATCTCCCTACTCAAGACCTCCTCCTTGGTCGTGGCCATTCCCTACACCGCCGAGATCTTCGGCCGCGCCACCGACATCTCCGCCGCGCTCTTCGAGCCGATTCCCCTGCTCATGGTTGCCGCTACCTGGTACCTGGCCATCACGTCGCTGCTCATGGTGGCCCAGTACTTCCTGGAGCGCCGCTTCGAGCGCGGCGCGACGCGTGAGCTCACCGGCCGCCAGCTTGCCGCGCTGGCCGACGCCGAAGGCACCATCCCCCGCAACGTTTCCGTCATCCCGGAGGTTAAGAACTAATGGCCACTCCCATGATTTCCGCGCAGAACGTGCACAAGTCCTTCGGGCAACTGGAGGTGCTCAAGGGCATCGACATCACCGTCATGCCGGGCGAGGTGGCGTGCCTCCTCGGCCCCTCCGGCTCCGGCAAATCCACGTTCCTGCGCTGCTGCAACCACTTGGAAAAGGTCACCGCCGGCCGCCTGTACATCGACGGCGAGATCATCGGCTACCGCGAACGCGACGGCGTGCTGTACGAGATCTCCGAAAAGGAGGCCGCAGCCCAGCGCCAGGACATCGGCATGGTCTTCCAGCAGTTCAATCTGTTTAGCCACCGCACCGTATTGGAAAACATCATCGAAGCCCCGGTGCAGGTCAAGAAGCAGAAGCCGGAGGAGGCGAAAGAGCGCGCGATGGAGCTGCTGGAGAAGGTCGGCCTGGCGCACAAGGCCGATGCCTATCCGGTGCAGCTCTCCGGCGGCCAGCAGCAGCGCGTGGCCATCGCGCGTGCGGTGGCCATGGACCCGAAGCTCATGCTTTTCGACGAACCCACCTCCGCCCTCGACCCCGAGCTCGTCGGCGAGGTGCTGCGCGTCATGAAGGAGCTCGCGGCCGATGGCATGACCATGCTCGTGGTCACCCACGAGATGGGCTTTGCCCGCGAGGTGGCCGACAAGATCTACTTCATGGATGGCGGAACCGTGGTGGAATCCGGCGCCCCCGAACAGGTTCTGGATAACCCGCAGCACCAGCGCACCAAGGACTTCCTGTCCTCTCTATTCTAGAGCAAGCAAAGCTCGGCTGCGTGCCCCCCCTACGATGCACAAAGTCCGGCCCTACCATCACGGTAGGACCGGACTTTCGTCGTATCAGCCAGTAGGCGCTCTCTCGTACTCGGCCCCTACTCGGCCTCAGCGTCAGTCGCCGCCTCAGCCTCGTCCGTGGACGCGGCCATGGGACTATCGGCGGACTGCGCCTGGATGACGTCGTCTAGCACTGCGTGGATATACGGTGCTGCCTGGTCGTTGGAGTACTCCGAGGCCAGCTCCACGCCCTCCACCAGTGCGGTGGCGTTCGGAACATCCGCGTTGAAGAGGATCTCCCACACGGATACGCGCATGATGGCGCGGTCCACCGCGGGGATGCGCTCGAGCGACCACTCATCGGAGAGGTAGCGCGCGATGGCCTCATCGATGGCGTCCAGCTCCTCGGCGGCGCCGGAGACAATCTCGCGGGTGTACTCCGCAATCGGGGCCACACCGTTTTCCGGATCGCGCGCGAGCGCCACGCGGTCCTCCACGATGGCCACGGGATCTACGTCGCGCGACTCCGCCTCGAACAGGATGTCAGCAGCGCGGCGGCGCGCACGGTAGCGCGCAGTGTGGCGCTTATAGTTCGGCTCGGGCTGGGTCATATTAGTTGTTGACGCGGGAGAGGTACTCGCCGGTGCGGGTATCGATCTTAAGAACGTTGCCGATCTCGATGAACAGCGGAACCTGGATCTCGGCGCCGGTCTCGAGGGTAGCCGGCTTGGTGCCACCATTGGAGCGGTCGCCCTGCAGGCCGGGCTCGGTGTGCTCGACCTTGAGGTCCACGGAGATCGGCAGCTCGCCGAAGAGGGCCTCACCGTCGTGGAAGGAAACCTGCACGCGCATGTTCTCCAGCAGGAACTTGCCGGCCTCGCCGAACTTCTCGAACGGCAGCTCGTACTGCTCGAAGGTCTTGTCATCCATGACCACGTAGTTCTGGCCATCGTTGTACAGGTAGGTCATGTCGCGGCGGTCCACGTTGGCGGTCTCCACCTTGACACCAGCGTTAAAGGTCTTATCCGTCACCTTGCCGGAGACCACATCCTTGAGCTTGGTACGCACGAAGGCAGGGCCTTTGCCCGGCTTAACGTGCTGGAACTCAACGATCTGCTGCAGCTTGTTGTCGATCTTCAGAACGAGGCCGTTCTTGAAGTCAGTGGTATCTGCCATGAAATGACTCTCCCGAAATAATTGAGGTTGAAACTATGAAAACAGTGTCCAAGCATACCGTACGCACTCCGTGCTCGGTATGCCGGGGTGGCCGCTTCTAGAGGACTTGAAGGTCCTTCGGGTACGCGGTAATAATCTTCGGCTCGCCGGAGGTAATGATCAGGCTGTCCTCGATGCGCACGCCGCCCTTGCCAGGCACGTAGATGCCCGGTTCGATGGTCAGCGTCATGCCTTCGGCCAGCTCTCCCTTGCTGGTCTTCGCCGCCGAGGGGCCCTCGTGGACGTCGAGGCCAATGCCGTGGCCCGTGGAGTGCACGAAGTACTCGCCGTAGCCGGCGTCGGTGATGACGTCGCGGCAGGCCGCGTCAACGTCGATAAGCGCGGCTCCCGGCACGGACGCCGCGACGCCAGCGAGCTGGGCCCGCAGAACCACATCGTAGATCTCGCGCGCGAAGTCAGTGACGTTCCCGATGGCAAAGGTACGGGTGCAGTCGGAGTTGAAACCCCGCAGGTGCGCGCCGAAGTCGATGGTGACCAGGTCGCCGTCGCGCAGCTCGCGGTCGTCGGCGCCGTGGTGCGGCTTCGCGGAGTTCTCGCCGGAGGCCACGATGGTATCGAAGCTCACGCGCTCCGAACCCAGCATGCGCATGCGGTACTCCAAGTCGGCGGCGACCTGACGCTCGGTGCGGCCGGCGGCAATCTCCCCTGCCTCCACGAGCTCCGTGAGTGCCTGATTGGCTAGGGCCGCGATCTCCTCCAGCTTCTCCAGCTCAATCGGGTCTTTAACCAGGCGAATCTTTTCAATCACCCCGCTGACCGGCACCAGCGTCACCCCGTCCGGAGCGGCCTTTTTCAGGCGCTCCAGCTGCGAGACGCTCACGTAGTCCGCCTCATAACCCACGCGCAGCTCGCCCTCCAGCGTGCTGAGAAGGTGTGGGCCGACGTCGCGACCGAGCACGGCTTCGAGGTCTGGTACTTCCTCCGCAATCTGGGTGGTGTAGCGCCCATCGGTAGCCATGAGCGCCGAGAGATCCTTGCGCAGCAGCAATCCGCCGTTGGAACCGGAAAAACCGGAGAGGTAGCGCACGTGCGTCAGGTGTGTGACAACAACGGCGTCGATGCGCTGCCCAGCGAGCTCGGAGGCGAGCTTGCGGCGGCGGTTACTAAAACGAGTATCGGCCAAAGCCATGAAGAACCACTCCTATCTAAATGGGCGATACTCCATGATAACTAATCAGCCAGGAAGTACCCCAGTGCCGCGACGTACCCATAAGTTCCCAGACCAGCGATGACCCCGCGCGCGATGGGGCTGAGATAAGAGTGGTGCCGGAAGGGCTCGCGCGCATGCACGTTGGACAGGTGCACCTCTACGAAGCCAGCACCGTCTGCGACCTCAGCCAGCGCATCCCGCAGCGCCACGGAGGTGTGGGTAAACCCGCCCGGGTTGATGATGACGGGCCACCCTGCGTCGGCGGCGCGGTGCACCTGGTCAATGAGCTCGCCTTCGTGGTTGGACTGAAAGAAAATGATCTCTTCGGCCCCGGCGGCGTCACGCACGCGCTTCTCGACGTCCCCCAGGGTCTCCGAGCCATAGATGTCCGGCTGACGTTTTCCCAGGCGGTTCAGGTTGGGGCCGTTGAGGACAAGAATGGTCATGGAAATCTCCTAGTGTGCAGCGGACGTATTAGAAATCGCGGCGTAGGCAGCCTTGAGCTCCGCGTCCGTGGCGTCCTCGATGCGCGTGGTCTGACCGATTCCTGTCAGCGCCACGAAGCGGATGTGGCCGCCGCGGTTCTTCTTATCGTGGCGCATGCCCTCCACCAGCTCGGCGAAGTGCCCGGGCGCATAGGTGGTGGGCAGTCCCACTGAGGTAAGGATGTCACGGTGGATATCGAGCAGGGCATCGTCGATCAGCCCGCGCGCATGCGACAGGTGGGCAATGAACATCATGCCGACCGCAACCGCGCGGCCGTGGCGCCAGGTGTACTTTTCACGGCGCTCCACCGCGTGGCCGAAGGTGTGGCCGTAGTTGAGGGTTTCACGCAGCCCTGCTTCCTTGAGGTCCTGGCCCACCACGTGGGCCTTCACAGCGATGGAGCGCTCAATGAGCTCCGGAAGAATACCCTTCGTGTCAAGGCACGCAGCTGGACTAGTGCGGTAGTGCTCGATAATGGCGGGGTCATGAATGAAGCCCGTCTTAATGATCTCCGCGGACCCGGCGACGATCTCTGCCGCCGGCAGAGTCTCTAGGCGCTCCAGGTCCACAAAGACCGCGGAGGGCTCGTGGAACGCGCCCACCAGGTTCTTTCCCGCGGAGGTATTGATACCGGTCTTGCCTCCCACGGCCGCATCCACCATCGCCAGCAGCGTGGTGGGGGCTTGGATGACCGGGATTCCCCGCATCCAGGTCGCGGCCGCGAATCCGGCGAGATCGGTCACGGCCCCACCGCCCAGGCCCACCACAGCGTCGCGGCGGCTAAAGCCCGCCTGCCCCAGGCTGTCCCACAGCCCGGCAAGGACGTCGAGCTGCTTGGCTGCTTCAGCATCCGGCACCTGCAGGAGGTGGGCCTGCGCGCCCGCGCGCGTGAGCGCGGACGCCAAGTCCTGAGCCGCCTTCCGCAGAGGCGGCTGGTGGATGATGGCCACCTTGCCGGCGCCGATCCCGTCCAGGTGCTCCACAATTTGGCCGCTGAGGCCGTGGCCGATGGTGACCTCGTAGGGTGCTGGACCGTTGACGGAAATGGTGCGCATTGCTGCTACCCCTTAGAGAGTTTCGAGGAAGCTCAGGATATCGCCCACGACCTGCTGCGGCGAGCGCACGCCAGTGCGCACCTTGAGGTCCGCGACCTCCGTGTAAAGCGGGCGGCGTGTTTCCAAAAGCTGGGCGTAGTGCGCGAAGGGATCGGCCGAGTCCAGAACCGGGCGGTTGGCATCCCCCAGCGTGCGGGCCACGCCTTCCTCCGGGGTGACCTCAAGGTAGACCACGGTGAGGGAATCCAGCAGCGCGCGGGTGGACTCAGTGAGCACCGCGCCACCACCGAGGCTAACCACCCCACCGGTGCTGAGCGCAGTCTTGACCTGCTCCGCCTCCGCCTCGCGGAAAGCCTGCTCCCCTAGCTCCGAAAAGACCTCACCGCAGGCCTTGCCGTACTGGATTTCCAGGAGCTCATCGGTATCCACCAGCTGGCAGTTCAGGGCGCGCGACAGGCGGCGGCCGATGGTGGACTTGCCTGCCCCGGGAGGGCCGACGAGAACGACGTGTGGAGTGCTCATGCCTCACCCCACGTCAGCCGGTCCGCAACATACTCCTGGTAGGAGGAGATATTGCGCTTGGTCTCCGCCACCGAGTCGCCGCCGAACTTTTCCAGGACGGCGCGCGCGAGTACGAGGGCCACCATGGCCTCCGCTACGACGCCCGCAGCCGGGACGGCGCACACGTCCGAGCGCTGGTGGATGGCCGTGGCCGCCGAGCCGGTGGCCATGTCCACGGTCTTCAAAGCGCGCGGCACGGTGGAGATCGGCTTCATCGCTGCACGCAGGCGCAGCGTCTGACCGTTGGTCATGCCGCCCTCCAAGCCGCCGGCGCGGTTGCTCTCGCGCTCCACTCCGGTAGCGGTGCGCACCATCTCATCGTGGGCCTCGCTGCCACGGCGGCGGGCTTCAGCGAACCCGTCGCCGACTTCTACGCCCTTGATGGCCTGGATGCCCATAAGCGCTGCGGCCAGCTGTGCGTCCAGCCGGTCCTCGCCGGAGGTGTGGGAGCCCAGGCCAATCGGCAGGCCGTCGACGATAACCTCGACGATGCCGCCCAGCGTATCGCCCTGCTTCTTCGCCGTTTCAATCTCAGAAATCATGGACTCCTCAGCCGCCTTGTCGAAGGCCCGGACCGGGGAGGCGTCAATCTCCTGCAGCGCCGCAAAGGTGGGCTGCGGGCCTGCATAGGCCTCGGAGCCACCGATGGAGATGACGTGGGAAAACACCTCGACGCCGAGGGTTTCGCGGAGGAAGTTGCGGGCCACGGTAGCTGCCGCGACGCGCGCGGCCGTCTCCCGTGCGGAAGAGCGCTCCAGAATCGGCCGTGCTTCAGAGTGGTCGAACTTCACCATTCCGGCGAAATCGGCGTGGCCTGGGCGCGGGCGGGTCAGCGCGGCGCCGCGGCCGGAGGCCATGGCCTTGGCTACCTCCGGGTCCTCCAAGTCCACTACATCTGGCGACATGATGGTGGTCCACTTCGGCCACTCGGTATTGCCAATCATCATGGCGATTGGGCTGCCCAGAGTCTTTCCGTGACGGATGCCGCTAAGCAGGGTGAGATCGTCGGCCTCAAACTTCATGCGGGCGCCGCGGCCGTAGCCGAGGCGACGGCGGGAAAGCTGAAGAGCAATGTCGTGTTGAGAGATAGGAACCCCGGCCGGCATGTGCTCAAGCAGTGCAATGAGCGCCTGACCGTGGGACTCCCCTGCGGTAGTCCAACGAAGCATGCGGACAATTATCGCACGCCACATGTGCTTTCGTGCGCACTAGGTGCTCAATCACACCGTGTTGGGGCTAAAAATCACTACAAGCGCGGCGACCAGCAGCATTCCCGGCCCGTGCGGCGGTGCTTTATCCCGCGTCACGAGTCCCCACACCACGGTGCCTAGCGACGCCCCCATCATCGCCCCGAGGACCCCCATCACCCCAAAGGCGTGGGCGGTGAGCATTCCAAGGGGCACGGCGAGCTTTAGATCCCCGCCGCCCACGCTTCCCGTCTTCGTGACAATCGCCAGCGCCACGTACAGTCCCGGCCAGACGAGCCCGGCCGGGCTGAACCAGAGCAACGATACGGCAGCGGCAGGAAGCGTCAGAAAGTTAGGCAGGCGCTTATACCGCACGTCAAAGATACACAGGGCGCACCCCCACGCCACCAGAATTAAGACCCCCATGACGCCGGAGTATACCGTGGCGATGGTCACCACGCGCCACGGAAATGGCCACCTCTTCGGCGCTGGCTACGAGGCGGCTTAACCTGTCACGCCCACGGCGGCCTGCAGAGCGGCGAGCATTTCCGCACGCGGGGCGGGGTAGCCGGTGAACTGCTCGAACTGGGAGTAAGCCTGGTTCGCCAGCATTATGTGGCCACCTACAGTCGCCATACCGTCCGCAGCGGCGTACTTCGTCAGCGGCGTAGGCCAAGGGTCGTAGATGACGTCAAAGACCGGCGCCTTGGCAAGCTGCGGCACGTAGCTATCCAGTGCGGCAGAGGGCACGGTGGATACGATGAGGTCGGCGGACCGCGCGATGCGTTTCAAATCGTCCGAGAACGTCGCGGCGCTGAGCGTGATGCCAAGCTCGCTTGCCAGCGGGCGCAGCTCTGCTACGCGGTCGGAGCGGTTGAGCACGGTGACGGCGCGCACGCCGCGCTGCGCTAGGCCCCACAGCACTGGTCGGGCGGTGCCACCAGCCCCGATGAGCAGCGCCGAGGCTCCCTCCACGCCAAGCTCCTCGAGCGCGCCCAGCACCCCCTCAGTGTCGGTGTTGTCAGCGCGCCAGCCGTCGTCCGTACGGACCAAGGTATTAGCGGAGCCGATGAGCTGCGCGCGCTCGGAGACGTTATCCGCGCACGCCAACGCATCGAACTTCAGCGGCATGGTGACGGAGAATCCGCGGTAATCCTCCCCTGCCGAAGTAAGAAAGGCAGGAAGGTCCGTGACCTCAATCTTCTCATACTCCCAGTGCTCCAGCCCCAGCGCGGCGTAGCCGGCATTGTGAAGGACTGGGGATAGGGAATGGGAAATCGGACTTCCCAGAACGGCGGCCTTAGGCATGGGCTACTGGCCCTCAGCCGGGGCCTCTGCTGGAGCTTCCTCCGGCGCGGGCGCCTCGCCGCCATCACCATTGCCTGCGCCCTCGCGCTTGCTGTCCAGGATGCCGGAGCGCACAGCGGCGTCGACATTGGCCAGGTGCTCATCGTAGTTATCGGTGAACACCGTGGTACCCTCGCTGTCCACCGTCACGAAGAACAGCCAGTTACCCTCGGCCGGGTTCTCCATGGCGGTGATGGCGTCCTCGGACGGCGAGGCAATAGGCGTATCCGGCAGGCCATCCTTGGCGTAGGTGTTCCACGGGGTCTCGCGGCCGCGGTCCTCGTCGGTAGTTGCCAGCTCCACGTCCTTAAGGCCGTAGTTGACCGTAGAGTCCAGCTCCAGGCGCATCGGCTCGTCGAGACGGTTGAGGATGACTCGGGCGACCTTGGAGAACTCTCCGGCCGGGGACTCGCGCTCCACCAGGGATGCGGCGGTGAGCAGCTCGTAGGGCTTTAGGCCGATGGCCTCAGCACGGGCCACGATGTCGGTGTCGTTGTAGCGCTTCGTGGAGCGAGACACCAGATCCCTCAGAATTTGCTGGGCATCCATGTTCGGGTCGATGACGTACTGGCCCGGGGCGATGAGGCCCTCCAAGCGCTTGGGGTCATCCCCACGAGCACGGACGGCATCAAGAGCCCACTCCGGAGCGCCCAGCTCCGCCGGATCCACGGTAGCGGCAACCTTCTCCAGGTCCTCAGCAGAAACGCAGCCGCCCTCCTTGCAGGAGACTTCCGAAATCTGCGAGTAGATACCAAAGCGCACGTCGCCGCCCACCAGGTTGACGTCCTGCAGCGTTGCACCGCCCTGGACGTCGAGCATGTCGACCTGGTTGGACTCATCCAACAGTGCCTCGACCGCGGACTTCGCACTCATTTCTTCTTGGAGGCGGTAGAAGCCCGGCTTGATCTGGCTCGCCCGCGGGTTGCTGTTGGCCGCAGAGGTAAAGGCCTCAGGGGTCTTCACCACGTTCTTCTCCGCCAGCGTGGGCGCCAGCTGGCTCATCGAGGACCCTTCAGGGACCTCCACCATCTGGACAACTCCATTACCCTGACCCTCGTAGTCCAAGGTGCTTCCTCCTCCCAGCAGGCGGAATCCGATGTAGCCCAACCCGCCGATGATCAGGACGAGGCAGGCAATCAGCACGGCGAGGCCGCGCTGGCGTCGTTTGACGTGCTTCGGCTCCATCGAGCGTCCGATGCGTGATGGTTTACGGCTCACGTACTTAGTCTCCTCAGTGTGAAGGCTCAGGGCCTGAATTAGGGCCGCTCAACGCGAAATGGCGCGCATCCAGCCAGGATTGCAAAATTTCCACCGCAGCCGCTTGGTCAATGACCGCGCGCCCACGCTTCTCTGACACACCAGAGGCCCGCAGCGCACTCGTGGCCGCCACCGTGGTGAGGCGCTCATCCACCATGCGCACGGGCGGAACTACACTTATCGTGTCATCTCTGTCTAGTCGCCGGCGGATGCGAAACGCTATTTCTTTGGCATGTTTCACACTCTTTGAGCCATTCCCCTTCAAATCACGGGGCAAACCCACGGCGATTTCGACAACGTCATACTCGCGGATGAGCTCCAGCAAGCGGTCAATGTCGCCCTTGTCCCGGTCCTTAAAACCGGTCTGGCGCGCCACGGTCTCCACCGGCATGGCCAACGTGGCCTCGCGGTTCGACACCGCCACGCCGATGCGCACGGTGCCTACATCGAGTCCCAGGCGTCGGCCCGGGCCGGGATCGTCCGCGCCCGGAGTATCGGGCTCGATTGCTGCCATACTGTCGCTCTCCTCCCTCGCGTCCTAGTGTGCGGCGAGTTCGTCACGCAGCGCATCAAACGCTGCCTGCAGGCCGTCCGGACGAGCACCGGAGCCCTGCGCCATATCCGGCTTGCCGCCGCCCTTGCCGTCGACGTAGCCGGAGATGGTCTTCACCAAGTCTCCTGCCTTGACGCCACGCTCGTTAGCCGCCTTGGTGGCGCCGACGATGAACGGCAGCTTGCCGCCCTCGTTCTCCGAAGCCAGCGCCACGATACCAGCGACGTCTCCCAAACGGTTCTTGATGTCCGAAGCCAGGGTGCGCAGGTCCCCGCCGTTGACACCGTTCGGCAACTTGACGGAGACCACGGTGAAACCGTTGACCTCGCTAGCTCCCTGAATCATCTCCGCAGTCTGGGACATCAGCTGCGCCTTGTGCAGCTCATCAATCTGCTTCTCTGCAGCCTTGAGCTTCTCCGTGAGCTGTGCGATGCGCTCCGGCAGATCTTCAGTCTGCACCTTGAGCTCACGGGAGACGCCCTCCACCAGGGCGGTCTCCTTGGAGTAGTAACGGAAGGCATCCAGGCCGGAGTAGGCCTCAATGCGGCGGGCACCGGAGCCCACGGAAGACTCACCCAGCACGGACACCGGCCCGATCTCCGCGGTGTTAGCCACGTGGGTACCACCACACAGCTCGATGGAGAAGGGTCCGCCCATCTCCACCACGCGAACCTCGGAACCATAGTTCTCACCGAACAGCGCCATCGCTCCCATTTCCTTGGCCTTATCCAAAGAGGTCTCGATGGTGTGCACCTCGAAGTGCTGATCCACTGCCTGGTTGGTCACCAGAGCAATCTCCTCCAGCTGCTCCGGGGTGAGCTGCTCGGTGTAGTTGAAGTCGAAGCGCAGGTACCCCGGACGGTTCAAGGAACCAGCCTGGACCGCCGTGGGGCCAAGCACCTGGCGCAGCGCGGCGTGGATGAGGTGCGTCGCCGAGTGCGCCTGCACCGCACCGTGGCGCCACTTCTCATCAACCGCCGCGGTAACCCCGCTGCCGAGCTCCAAGCCGCCCGAGGTGACGGTGGCCTTGTGAACCCACAGCTTCTTACCGATCTTCTGCACGTCGTTGACCTCGAGCAGCGTCTCGCCCTGGAGAATCCGGCCGCGGTCGGCGGTCTGGCCGCCGGCCTCAGCGTACAGCGGCGACTGGTCCAGGATGACCTCCACCGTGTCACCGGCCTGCACCTCGGAGACCTTCTGGCCATCGCGGACCAGGCCGATCACCTTGGCGTCGGACTCCAGCGTCTCGTAGCCGGTGAACACCGTAGCGTGGTTATCCACCCAGCCGCGGTACAGGGAAAGATCGGCGTGGCCGTGCTTCTTAGCCTGGCTATCAGCCTTGGCGCGACGGCGCTGCTCACCCATGGCGGCATCGAAGCCCTCCATGTCCACGCTCAGTCCGGCCTCCTGCGCCATCTCCAGGGTCAGGTCGATGGGGAAACCGTAGGTATCGTGCAGCTCGAACGCCTTGTCACCGGGCAACACCTTCGCGGTGGCGGCGCGGGAGGTGTTCTTAAGCTCCTCCACTGCTTCGTCGAAAAGCTTGGTACCAGACTCCAGCGTCTTGAGGAAGGCCTTCTCTTCGTTGACGGCCACGCGCAGGATGCGTTCGCGGTTCTCCGCAATCTCCGGATAAGAGGGGGTCATGGTGTCCATGATGGTGTTCATGAAGCGCTCCATGGTCTCGCCCTTCGCGCCCAACAGCTTGGCGGAGCGAATGATGCGGCGCAGCAGACGGCGCAGGATGTACCCGCGGCCCTCGTTGCCCGGGGTCACACCGTCCAGGATGAGCATCATGCCGGTGCGGGAGTGATCCGCCACCACGCGGAAGCGGATGAGGTCCTCCTTCGGAGCATCCGGAACGTACTTCGCGCCGGTGAGCTCCTCCGCCACGTCAATAACCGGGCGCAGCAGGTCCGTCTCGTAGACGTTATCGACACCCTGCAGGATGCAGGCCACGCGCTCAATGCCCAGGCCGGTATCGATGTTCTTCTTGGGCAGCTCGCCGACGATCTCGAAGTTTCCCTTGCCAATGCCTTCGCCGCGCTCGTTCTGCATGAAGACCAGGTTCCAGATCTCCATGTAGCGGTTATCGTCCGCCACGGGGCCGCCGTCCTGGCCGTACTCGGGGCCGCGGTCGTAGTAGATCTCGGAGCACGGACCGCACGGGCCCGGGATGCCCATAGACCAGTAATTATCTTCCATTCCGAGGCGCTGGATGCGCTCGCGCGGCACTCCAATCTTGTTGTGCCAGATTTCTGCGGCCTCATCGTCGTCAAGGTATACGGTGACCCACAGACGCTCCGGGTCGAGGCCCAGGCCGCCGTCCTCCACCGCGCCGGTCAGCAGCGTCCACGCGTGCGTGATGGCGCCTTCCTTGAAGTATTGGCCGAAGGAGAAGTTGCCCGCCATCTGGAAGAAGGTGTTGTGACGGGTGGTGATACCGACCTCTTCGATGTCCAAGGTGCGCACGCACTTCTGGATGGAGGTAGCGGTGCCGTTTGCAAACGGCGGGTTCTGCTGGCCCAAGAAGTAGGGCTTGAAGGGAACCATGCCGGCGTTAACGAAGAGCAGGTTCGGGTCATCCAGGATCAGCGACGCGCTGGGCACGGCCTCGTGGCCGGCCTTGACGAAATGCTGGGTAAAGCGTTCCCGGATCTCATGAGTCTTCACGAGCAAAAGTCCTTCACTGTTGAGCGGTTTCTATCAGCGCTCAACTTTACCCGTCGTTGCCCACGCTTATCGACGCCGCCCCCGAATGATGTCCCGCAGCCGGCCCAGGTAGTCGCGGACCCGCTTTTCGGCACCGTGGTCGGTGGGCTGGTAATACTCGGCGTCGGCCAGCGCGTCCGGCAGGTACTGCTGCGCCACCACGCCTCGTGGGTCGTCGTGGGGATAAACGTAGCCCACGGCGTTGCCCAGGCGTTTCGCGCCCTCGTAGTGGCCATCGCGCAAATGCGGCGGCACGTGGCCGATCTTGCCCGCCTGGACGTCGGCCTGGGCGGCGCCGATGGCGTTAATCACCGAGTTCGACTTCGGCGCGGTGGCGAGGTGAATCGTGGCCTGCGCCAAAGGAATGCGCGCCTCGGGCAGCCCAATCAGTGCGGCGGCCTGCGCGGCCGCGACCGCGGTGGGCAGGGCCGTCGGATCCGCCATGCCAATGTCCTCGGACGCGTGGACTATGAGGCGACGGGCGATAAACCGCGGGTCCTCCCCCGCCTCCACCATGCGCGCCAGGTAGTGCAGAGCAGCGTCGACATCCGAGCCACGGATGGATTTGATGAAGGCGGAGACCACATCGTAGTGCTGGTCGCCATCGCGGTCGTAGCGCACCACTGCACGGTTGACGTTGTCCTTAATGATCTCACTGGTCAGCTCGCCGCCATCAGGCACCGCTTCCGCTGCGGCCTCCAGGTACGTCAACGTGCGGCGCGCGTCCCCTCCGGCTAACAGGACCAGCTGATCCAGGGCGTCGGACGTGGCGGTGATGCGCCCATTCAGACCCCGCTCACTTGTCAGGGCACGTTCCGCCAAGGCTCGCAGCGCCGGGTCCTCGAGCGGCTCCAGGTGCAACAGGAGCGAGCGTGACAGCAGCGGGGCGACGACAGAAAAGGACGGGTTCTCCGTCGTCGCGGCCACCAGCAGCACGGTCCGGTTCTCTACGGCGGCAAGCAGTGCGTCCTGTTGCGTTTTGGAAAAGCGATGGACCTCGTCGATAAAGAGCACCGTGCGGCGGCCGTGGATAAGTTCCTGGCGGGCGTGCGTAATGACCTCGCGCACCTGCTTGACGCCGGAATCCAAGGCAGACAGACCGATGAAGTTGTCTCCCAGGGACTTGGCAATCAGGGAAGCAATCGTGGTCTTGCCCGTACCGGGCGGGCCGTACAGAATGACGGATGCTTCGCCCGATCCCTCAATAAGCCGGCGCAACGGCTTGCCGGGCTCCAGCAGGTGCTCCTGGCCTACGACTTCCTCGAGGGACTGCGGCCGCATCCGTGCCGCCAGCGGCGAACCGGAATGGGTGGCAAAGATATCCTGCCCCGGCGCTCCCGGGCGCGAGGCGGCGGGATCGCCACCCAGAGCCCCGAAAAGCGAGTCTTGTGCCATTAGGACTCCCGCAGGCGCGCGGCTACCTCGCGCCCAAACTTCGCCACCGGCAGGCACACCTCGCTGCCGCACTGCGCGGCGTAGCGCGACAGCGCCTCAAACGTCTCGTACAAATCGCGCCGGATGAGGACCTCGTCCTCAGAAAACGGACCGTGATCCGGCGGGCGCAGCAGGGAGCGGTGCGCATCGTGGTAAATCTCCGCGTTGCCCTCCGCCAGTGCCACCACGCCTTCGATGCCACCGGCGTACATGGTGGTCACGCTGGACAACGCCCAGCCGATGAGGGAGGCCACGAGCAGGCGGTGCAGAGTGTCGTCGTCGGCCAGCTGCGGCCATACGTTGACAATGCGGCGCTGCCAGGCGTGGATAAAGATGTCTGCTTCCTCGTCCGTAATCGGGCGCGTAAAGAGGAACTGCGGGAAGCCGGCGATAACGCAGGCCACGTCAAAGCCTACGTTGCGGAAGCCCGCCCACTCATAGTCCAAGAAGGTGAGCTTCTGCCCCACGATGATGTTGTCCGGGGACAGGTCGAACGGGGTGAAAGCGCGGTCGCGGCCGGAGCTCAAGCTGGCAGTCGCCGTTCGGGCCAAGGCGAGCACGTCCTCCGGCGGGGTCAGGCCGGCGTGGTCGAGGATATCGGCCCCGATAAGGATGGAGCGCTGCAGTGAGTCATCGCGCAACGCCTGGTGTTTGGCGTACTCCGGATGGCGGCGCAGCTGCCGGTGCAGCAGGGCGTCGTAGTCCTCCTCGCGGCTCGCTGTGCCCGCGTGCATCTTGCCCAGGGAGCTGCCGAGCATGCGTAGCAGGTCTCCGCGGTCGCTCTCGCCGCTGCGGGCGAGGGTGTCCGCCAGGGTGTCGCCATCTCCGGCATCTGACAACACGAGGATGCGCTTGTCCACGTCGTGCGCCAGCAGCACCGGACCGGGCCGGACCTCCTCCGCCATGGAGGTAGTGAACTGGTAGGCCACAACCTCCCGCAAGAGCGCTGCATCATCGATGGTGTGGCCGGTGACCGGGTTGTACTTGATCACCACGGAGCGGTGCGGGAAGAAGGCGCTCGGGGTGGTGCGCACACGCAAGACTACGGCATTGCCGGAACCGCCGAGAAGCTCTGCCCCGCTCAGATCCGGCTCACCACCGAACCGGCGCGACAGCAGCTGCGCGGCCTCCGCCACGACGCGGTCAATCACCTCAACCTGGCCCTCAGGGTCTCGTGCGTACTCGTCGCTCACGGTGAAACACCCACCTTTCTCCTCGGTCCCGCAATCATACTCCTCACAACTGAGTCCCCGGACGGTGGAAAAGCCACGCTCCAAGAGTCATGACTATCGCAGTGTCCGGGGACTCGCGTTAACAGGGCGCCTTACTTGTCGGCCTTCGCAGACTTGTCAGCCTTGGCGGCCTTGTCTGCCTTCTCCGGCTTGAAATCCACGCCGGTTTCCTTGCGCTGCGCCGCCGGGATGGTACCCGGAGCATCGGTCAGCGGGTCAACGCCGCCGCCAGACTTCGGGAAGGCGATGACGTCGCGGATGGAATCGAATCCGCCCAGCAGGGAGACGATGCGGTCCCAGCCGAAGGCGATGCCGCCGTGCGGCGGGGCACCGTACTGGAAAGCATCGAGCAGGAAGCCGAACTTCTCCTGTGCTTCCTCGTCACCAATGCCCATGACATCGAAGACACGCTTCTGCACGTCCTGGGAGTGGATACGGATGGAGCCGCCGCCGATCTCGTTGCCGTTGCAGACAATGTCGTAGGCGTATGCCAGTGCCTCGCCCGGGTTCTTGTCAAAGTTGTCCAGGTACTCCGGCTTCGGGGAGGTAAAGGCGTGGTGGACGGCGGTCCACTTGGAGTGGCCCAGAGCCACGTCACCGGATGCGGTGGCGTCTGCGGAAGGCTCGAACAGCGGAGCGTCCACGACCCAGGTAAAGGCCCAGTCGCCCTCCTTGATGAGGTCCAGCTTCTTCGCAATCTCGCCGCGGGCTGCGCCGAGCAGGGCGCGGGAGGACTTGGTGTCACCGGCGGCGAAGAAGATGGCGTCACCCGGCTTAGCGCCGACGTGCTCAGCGATACCCTCGCGCTCAGCGTCGGTGATGTTCTTGGCTACCGGGCCGCCGAGGGTTCCGTCCTCCGCAATGGTGATGTAGGCCAGGCCCTTCGCACCGCGCTGCTTGGCCCAGTCCTGCCAGGCATCGAACTGGCGGCGCGGCTGGGAGGCGCCGCCCTCCATGACGACGGCACCGACGTACTCGTTTTGGAATACGCGGAAGGTGGTGTCCTTGAAGAAGTCCGTGCACTCCACAATCTTGATGTCGAAGCGCAGGTCCGGCTTATCGGAGCCGTAGTACTTCATGGCGTCTGCGTAGGTCATGCGCGGGATCGGGGTCTTGATCTCGTAGCCGATGAGCTTCCACAGCGCGGAGACGACCTCTTCCGCCAGGGCGATGACATCGTCCTGGTCCACGAAGGACATCTCCACGTCCAGCTGGGTGAACTCCGGCTGGCGGTCGGCGCGGAAGTCCTCATCGCGGTAGCAGCGAGCAATCTGGTAGTAGCGCTCCATGCCGGAGACCATGAGCAGCTGCTTGAACAGCTGCGGGGACTGCGGCAGGGCGTACCAGCTGCCCGGCTTCAGGCGAGCCGGAACCAGGAAGTCGCGAGCGCCCTCCGGGGTGGAGCGGGTCAGCGTCGGGGTCTCGATTTCGGTGAAGTCGTGGCTATCGAGCACCTGGCGAGCCGCGCGGTTGGCAGCAGAACGCAGGCGCAGAGCGTTGGCCTGGCGCTCACGGCGCAGGTCGAGGTAGCGGTACTTGAGACGGGTCTCCTCGCCCACCTCGCCGGAGGAGGAAGGATCATCGATCTGGAACGGCAGCGCGGCGGACTTGTTGAGCACCTCAAGGTCGGTGACGTTGACCTCGATCTCACCGGAAGCCAGGTTCGGGTTCGCAGAACCCTCCGGGCGCGGCTCGACGACGCCGGTGACCTTGACGCAGTACTCAGAGCGCAGGTCGTGGGCGCGCTCAGCCACCTCGGTCTCACGGAAGACCACCTGGGCGATGCCAGAGCGGTCGCGCAAGTCGATGAAGATGACACCACCATGGTCGCGGCGGCGCGCCACCCAACCGGTTAGCGTGACAGACTGCCCCGCCATCTCCTTGCGCAGTTCGCCTGCCAAATGTGTACGCAGCACGTTCGTTCAATCCCTTCTTATTGTTGACGCTCATGCCCACCCACGCCACGCGTAAACAGCACGCGCCGAGGAGCACAAGAACTTGAACGGCCCAAGTCTACCGCTCCTGCCGGACACGCTCAGCGCCGGGGCCTTCTGCCCCGTTCTTTTTCGCCGCGTTGTATTCCGCCTGGCGGTGCTCCCCACGCTGCACAACCGGTGCCGCCGCTCTATGGCAGAATTTGATGCATGACTTTTAAATCTGGCGCAAGTTTCGACGGTAAGCGCGCAAGCTCCGGTGGCGGCGGCCGTGGCGGCATGGTGGCCGCCGGCGGCGGTGTCGGCTCCCTCCTCCTCATTGGCCTCTACCTGCTCTTGGGCGGTGACCCCGGCGCGATTACCAGCCCGGAGCCCCAGCAGGATCAGTCCCAGACGGCGCCGGAAAACAGCGGCGAAGATGCCTTCGCGCACTGCCAGACCGCAGAGGATGGCAACAAGTACGACGACTGCCGCGTGATGTTCGCCGCCCAGTCCGTGGACAAGGTGTGGCAGCAGGTGCTTCCGGAACAGGCTGGCATTGATTACACCGAGCCTGGCCGCGTCATCTTCCAGGACACGACGGTCTCCGGCTGTGGCCAAGCCTCCGGCGCAACGGGTCCGTTCTACTGCCCGGCTGATGAATCCGCGTACTTTGATACCTCGTTCTTCGACCAGCTCCGCAACTTTGGCGGCGACGACGCTCCCTTGGCGCAGATGTACATCGTGGCGCACGAGTTTGGCCACCACATCCAGAAGCTGGAGGGCACCCTGGGCCTGTCCAATTACAACGACCCGGGTGAGGATTCCAATGCGGTGAAGGTGGAGCTGCAGGCGGACTGCTACGCCGGTCTGTGGGCGCACTATGCCGACAAGGGTGACGACGCCCTGCTGGAGACCATTACGGAGCAGCAGGTGACTGACGCCGTCAACACCGCGCGCGCCGTGGGCGATGACAACATTCAGCGCCGATCCGGCGGCGAGGTTCGCCCGGATACCTGGACCCACGGTTCCTCTGAGGATCGCGCAAGGTCCTTCCTGGCTGGGTACGAGACCGGAAAGATGGAGCAGTGCGACACCCTGGGCCGCGGGGTGTACACGTCCTAGGACACCGGCACCAGATTTTTTCGCCCGCCCCAGCGCCATACAGCGCCGAGGGGCGGGCTTTGTTGATCGCCCGGTTCACTCCATTTTTCCTCTGCGCCCCCGCGACTGCCGGGGCGTAGCTGACGGGCGACCGCAAACTCCTTAATAAAGTTTAAGTTAACAGCCATAACGTGTTCACTTAGCGTCCACCTGACATGCCTAGTCTGTCCAAGATCCCGCCGGTTTGTGGTGGGCTCCGCTCTATCTTGACAACTAAAAAGACGCTTATAAAGCGTTTTCTTGCGAAAGGAACGACGTTTTGAGCACCGCCACTCCGACGATGCCAGACCTCGAGACCATGAACGGCAAGAACAGGGACTGGATCTGGCACCTGTTCTTCGGTCTCCTCACTGCCGTTACTCTCATTGCCTTCATCGTGTGGGGCAATGGCGAAGTTGCGGAAGGATCGAACAAGATCCTCCTTGTCACCGCCATTATCTTTGCACTCTTCATGGCCTTCAACATCGGCGGCAACGATGTTGCTAACTCCTTCGGTACCTCCGTGGGCGCCGGCACGCTGTCGATGAAGCAGGCGCTGGCCGTCGCCGCCATCTTCGAGGTCTCCGGTGCCATCCTCGCCGGCGGTGAGGTTACGGATACGGTGCGCTCCGGCATCGTGGACCTGGACGCCATCAACGGCTTGGACCCGATGGAGTTCGTCTACATCATGATGTCCTCCCTGCTGGGTGCGGCCATCTGGCTTTTGGTGGCTACCCGCATGGGCTGGCCCGTGTCCACGACTCACTCCATCGTCGGCGGTATCGTCGGTGCGGCCCTGACCGTCGGCTTCATCACCGGCAAGGGCGGCATGGACATGGTTCAGTGGGGCGGCATCGGCACCATTGCCTTCTCCTGGGTTCTCTCCCCCATCCTGGGCGGTATCGCCGCCTACATCCTGTTCAAATGGATCAAGGTCTCCATCTTGGTCTACAACGAGGCCGCCGATGAGCGCCTGCGCGAAATCAAGACCCGGCGCGCCGAGCTGCGCAAGGAGCACAAGAACCGCTTCGAGCGCATGACCGAGATCCAGCAGATTTCCTACACCAACGCCATGGCTCGCGACGCCGCCCTGACCTCCGAGGAGGACTACGACCCGGAGGCCCTCGAATCCGAGTACTACCGCGACCTGCACGAGATCAACCAGGACATGGAAGATGTCCACGCGCACCGCGCACTGGAGAACTGGGTCCCGTTGCTGGCGGCCCTGGGCGCCATCATCATTTCCGCGATGGTCCTGTTCAAGGGCCTCAAGCACACCGGTGTGGACTTCTCCACCCTGCAGAACCTCCTGGTCATGGGCATGGTCGGCGCGGCGGTGTGGATGGCGGTGTTCATCTTCGCTCGCTCCCTGAAGAACAAGTCCCTGTCGCGCTCAACGTTCCTGCTGTTCTCCTGGATGCAGGTCTTCACCGCCTCCGCCTTCGCGTTCTCTCATGGCTCCAATGACATCGCGAATGCCATCGGCCCGTTCGCCGCGGTCTTCGACGTGCTCAAGACCAACCAGATTTCGGATGAGGTTTCCGTGCCGCTGCCGGTCATGGTGGCCATGGGTATCGCCCTGATTTCCGGCCTGTGGTTCATCGGCCGCTTCGTCATCCAGACTGTCGGTTCCGGCCTGACCAAGATGCACCCGTCCTCCGGCTTCGCTGCTGAGCTGGCCGCGGCCGCGGTGGTCATGGCCGCCTCCCTGCTGGGCCTGCCGGTGTCCTCGACCCACATCCTCATCGGCGCCGTGCTCGGCGTGGGCATTGTCAACCGCGCTGCAAACTGGAACCTCATGAAGCCCATCGCCCTGGCATGGGTTATCACCCTGCCGGCCGCCGCAGGTATCGCCGCTATCACCGTCTCTATCCTCCGCGTGGTCTTCTAAGCCATCGCGCGTCCTACACAGCACCGCACCGCCGCGAGTTCTCCTCCGTGTTCTCCCGGCGGTGCAGCCGTTTTCACAGCGTTCTCGCCCGCACCCGCCATCCGTACACTGGGGCAGTATGAGCGAAAACCCCGTGGCGCGATTCTTCGCGGCCTTTAACGATATTGAGCAGTTCCTGCGCCAAGCCATCGGCGCGAAGAATTCCGATTCCTTCTGGTGGATCGTCGACCGCGCCCACGACAAGCACTTTCTCAGCAAGCGGCAGGCCGAACAGCTCAAGGACATCTCCAACCTGCGCAACGCCATTGCGCACGGCCGCTACTACGACAACCAGCCCATTGCCACCCCGCATCCGCAGGTGGTGGACCAGCTGGAGGATCTGCAGCGGCTGCTCACGGACCCACCCACCGCGCTCTCCCTGCTGTCCCAGGGTGAAGTCACCACCTTAAGCCCTGACGCGGACATCCTCGCGGCCCTAGCGCTTATCAATGAGACCGGCTACTCGCAGATCCCCGTCTATGATTCCGGGACGTTTACGGCCCTATTGACCACCAACGCCATCGCGCGCTGGGTCGCGGCGGACTTGAGTGATGATGGGGTGATCGGGGCGGCGTCGGTAAGCGCTGCGCTCGACATGGCCGAACGCAAGGACCGCGCCGAATTCCTGCCGCGCACCGCCACGGCCCAGGAGGTCATCGACGCACTCACCGAGCCCGCCGCGGATGGCACGCACCCCAGCGCAGTCCTCCTCACCGAGCACGGCGAGCCCACGCAGCGCCCGGTGGGCATCGCCACGCCGGCAGACCTTGCCGTGCTTGTCGACGCCGTGGAGTGGGAATAATCCCCCACCCCACCATTGTTGTCATGTCACAGAAAGGAGATAGGCATGCAATTCGGCATCTTTAGCGTCGGCGACGTCACTCAAGACCCCACCACGGGTAACACCCCCACCGAGGCGGATCGTATCCGCGCCATTACAGAGATCGCGCTCAAGGCCGAGGAGGTAGGGCTTGACGTCTTCGCCACCGGCGAGCACCACAACCCGCCCTTCGTGCCCTCCGCGCCCACGACCCACCTGGCCTACATCGCAGCACAGA
This sequence comes from Corynebacterium tardum, assembly GCF_046717785.1. Lineage (NCBI taxonomy): Bacteria > Bacillati > Actinomycetota > Actinomycetes > Mycobacteriales > Corynebacteriaceae > Corynebacterium > Corynebacterium tardum. The sequence continues at coordinate 1,543,139 of NZ_CP177104.1, forward strand.
CGAAGAACCTGCAGCTGTCCACCTCCACCACGCTGATTACCACCAACGACCCGGTGCGCTTGGCGGAGGACTACGCCTTTCTCCAGCACCTGGCCGGCGGGCGCATCGATCTCATGCTCGGCCGCGGCAATACCGGCCCGGTCTACCCGTGGTTTGGCAAGGATATCCGCGAAGGCATCCCGCTGGCGGTGGAAAACTATCACCTGCTGCGCCGCCTGTGGCGCGAGCAGAACGTTACCTGGGAGGGGAAGTTCCGCACGCCGCTGCAGGGCTTTACCGCCACCCCTGCCCCGCTCGACGGCATCCCGCCCTTCGTGTGGCACGGCTCCATCCGCTCCCCGCAGATTGCGGAGCAGGCTGCCTACTACGGCGACGGCTTCTTCCACAGCAACATCTTCTGGAATAAGGAACACACCACGAAGATGGTCAACCTCTACCGCAACCGCTACGAGTCCTACGGTCACGGCCGCGCGGACCAGGCCATTGTGGGCTTGGGCGGACAGGTGTTCATCGGCTCCACGGAGCAGGCGGCCAAGGATTTCTTCCGTCCCTATTTCGACAACGCCCCCGTCTACGGCCACGGCCCCTCGCTGGAGGAGTTCACCGCGCAGACCCCGCTGACCGTGGGCACGGTGGAGCAGGTGGTGGAGCGCACGCTGCAGTTCGCAGACTGGGTGGGCGACTATCAGCGCCAGCTCTTCCTGGTGGACCACGCCGGCCTGCCGCAGGAGGTGGTGCTGGAGCAGATTGAAATCCTGGGCACGCAGGTGGTCCCGGAGCTCCGCCGCCGCTTTGAGGCCCGCCGCCCGGATCACGTACCCTCTGACCCGCCCACGCACGCCACGCTGGATTCCTATGCCCCGCACGCGCTGGTAAACCCCGGAGAGGAGAAGTAGATGCGCTCACTCGTTGTCGTCACGGCGGGCTTGTCCTCGCCGTCTTCTACGCGCGCGCTTGGCGACGCCCTCTCGGCCGCCACCGCCTCCCACGTCACCGCCCGCGGCGAGGGCGTGGACGTCACCGTGGTGGAGTTGCGCGAGCTCGCCGCCGAGCTGGCGGAGGCGATGACCAACTGGGTCACGCCCACACCCGCGCTGGAAGCCGCCCAGAATGCCGTGGCGCGGGCCGACGGACTCATTGCAGTCAGCCCCGTGTTCCAGGGCAGCTACTCCGGGCTGTTCAAGATGTTCTTCGACACCCTTCAGCCGCATGCGCTCAACGGGCTGCCCACGCTCATCGCAGCCACTGGTGGCTCCAGCCGCCACGCGCTGGTGCTGGACTACGCGCTGCGCCCTCTGCTCAACTACCTGCACGCCACGGTGGTGCCCACCGGGGTATTCCAAGCCACGGAAGACTTCGGCACCGCGGAAGGCGCGCGCAATCAACAGCGCATCGAGCGCGCCGCCGGCGAGCTCGCGGACCTGATGGTCCGCCCGCTCGACCGGGTCTCTGGGCTCGCCGGGCCGCTCGATACCGCCGGCGGGTCTGACGCTGCCGAGGAGCTTGATTCGGACCCCGCAGGATTCCGCGCGCTACTCTCCCGCCACAACGGCCAACCAGGCTAGGCAGGCGTGCGAGGCGCTCGGTACTATCGTTAGTCGTCACTTATTTAACGCCACCAAGGAGGTCTCCATGACTATTAGCGTGACCGATATTTTCTCCATTGGAATCGGCCCCTCCTCCTCGCACACCGTCGGCCCGATGCGCGCCGCTAAGGCCTTCATCGAAGCACTAGACCACCACCCGGCGAAGGTCCACACCGAGCTGCGCGGCTCCCTGTCCGCCACCGGCCGCGGCCACGCCACCGACCGCGCGGTCATCCTCGGCCTCGCCGGCTGGGATCCGCTCACCGTGCCGCTGGATGCCGAGCCGCGCGCCGATGCGTTCATCCCCTCCGAGGGCACCATCTCCGGCCCGGCCGGAGAGGTGGACTACACCATCGAGTTCAACAACGAGCCCGTGCCGGAGCACCCCAACTGCCTCATCTTTAGCGCCTGGGGCAAGGACGGGACCGTCCTTGCCGATAAATCGGAATACTTCTCCGTCGGCGGCGGCTTCATCCTCTCCCGCGAGGAGCTGGACGCGGAGCTGCACGCCAGCGACGAGGTCCCGGCCGGCATCGCCGCGGCCACCACGGAAGACACCGTCCCCTACGACTTCCAGTCGGGCGAGCACATGCTCGATCTCTGCGCGGCCAACGACATGGCCATCTGGGAGCTCGTCGCCGCCAACGAGGCGGTCCTGCACCGCGAGGAAGGCGGGCTGGACTACGTCTACAAGCACCTGGACCTGGTGTGGGACATCATGCGCGAGTGCGTCACCGAGGGTATTTCCACCAAGGGCATCCTGCCCGGCGGCCTGCGCGTCAACCGCCGCGCGCCGCAGATGTACCAGCAGCTGCTGGCCAAGCAGGATGACGAAGCCTGTGGCTTCTCCGCCATGGAGTGGGTCAACCTCTACGCGCTAGCCGTCAACGAGCAAAACGCCGCCGGCGGTCGCGTCATCACCGCCCCCACGAACGGCGCCTGCGGCATCATCCCCGCCGTGCTGCACTACGCCCGCGACTTCCAGGCCGATTTCACTCGCTCCGATGCCCGCCGTTACCTGCTCACCGCGGGTGCCATCGGCATCATCATCAAGTCCAACGCGTCCATCTCCGGCGCGGAGGTGGGCTGCCAGGGCGAGGTCGGCTCCGCGTCCTCTATGGCTGCGGCAGGCATGGCCGAGCTCCTCGGCGCCACGCCCGCGCAGGTGGAAAACGCCGCCGAGATCGCCCTCGAACACAACCTCGGCCTGACCTGTGACCCGGTCGGTGGCCTGGTGCAGATTCCGTGCATCGAGCGCAACGCCATCGGTGCCGTGAAGGCAATCAACGCCGCTCGCCTCGCCCACATGGGCGAAGGCACGCACTACGTCACGCTCGACAACGCAGTGCGCACCATGGCCGAGACCGGCCGCGACATGCTCTCCAAGTACAAGGAGACCTCCCTCGGCGGCTTGGCCAAGACGATGGGCTTCAGCGTCTCCCAGGTGGAGTGCTAAACCAGCTGGCTTAGCTGCTTGACGACGTCCCCCACTGGGACGTCGTGCTGCTCGTGGGCCGCTAGGTCCTTGAGGGCGACGGTGCCGGCCTCGAGCTCCTGGTCGCCGAGGACGAGGGCGAAGCGCGCGTTGGCGCGGTCCGCGCCCTTCATCGCGCCCTTAAGACCGCGGTCACCGAAGGACATGTCGGCGGAAATGCCGGCCTTGCGCAGGTCATTGATGATGACAGCCATCTTCTTCTTGGCCGCAGCACCCATGGCCACGCCGAAGACCGCCACGCGCTCGTCGACACCGTCGAGGGACACGCCCTCGGCCTCGAGTGCGAGCACCGTGCGGTCCACGCCCAAGCCATAGCCGATGCCGGAGAGCTCCTGGCCGCCCAGCTGCGCCATGAGGCCGTCATAGCGGCCGCCGCCACCAATGCCGGACTGCGCGCCGAGCCCATCGTGGACGAACTCGAAGCAGGTCTTGGTGTAGTAGTCCAGCCCGCGCACCATGCGCGGGTTGATGGTGTAGTCCACGCCCATGTCGTCGAGCAGGCCCGTGACGGTCTCGAAGTGCTCGCGGCACTCGTTATTGAGGTGGTTGAGCATCAGGGGGGCGTCGACAAGCTGCTCCTGAACCTCCGGGCGCTTATCATCCAGCACGCGCAGCGGATTGAGCTCTGCGCGGGCCTTCGTGTCCTCGTCCAGATCCAGCTTGAACAGGAACTCCTGCAGCTTCTCGCGGTACGCCGGGCGGCAGTCGTGGTCACCCAAGCTGGTCAGCTCCAGGCGGAACTGGCTCAGGCCCAGGCTGCGGTAGGAGCGGTCCGCCAGGGCGATGATCTCGGCGTCAAGTGCTGGGTCGTCCACACCGATGGCCTCCACGCCCACCTGCTGCAGCTGACGGTAGCGGCCCGCCTGCGGGCGCTCGTAGCGGAAGAAGGGGCCGAAGTAGTTAAGCTTTACCGGCAGCTGGCCGCGATCCAGGTTGTGCTCGATGACCGCGCGCATCACACCCGCGGTGCCCTCCGGGCGCAGGGTGACGGAGCGGTCTCCGCGGTCGGCGAAGGTGTACATCTCCTTCGACACCACGTCGGTGGATTCGCCAACGCCGCGGGCAAACAACGAGGTGTCCTCGAAGACGGGGAGCTCGATGTGCTGGAAGCCGGACAGGTGCGCCTGATGCACGAAGGTCTCACGCACCTTGGCAAAGGTGGCCGATTGCGGCGGGACGTAGTCCGGCACGCCCTTGGGCGCGGACAGGGCTTTGAACTGCTTCTTATCACTCACGCCCTTTAGAGTACATCCCCCGCCGCGATGAGAAACGGATTGGTCGCGCGCTCGCGACGCATTGTCGACGTCGGCCCGTGGCCAGGCAAAATCGCCAGCCCATCGTCCAATCCCCACACCGGCCCGCGCAACGAGCGCTGCATCGCCGCCGGGTCAGAGTGCGGAAGATCGGTACGGCCAATGGAGCCGCGGAAAAGGACGTCACCCGTAAGCGCTATGTCCTCTGCCACTAGCATCACGCAGCCAGGCGAGTGCCCCGGGGCATGGAGGAGTTCGAACTCGAGGCCCGCCACGCTCAGCGTCTCGCCGCCTACAAGATCGCGGCGCTCCTTGACCGGGGGCATCGAGGCAGCGTCGAAAAGCTGCTGGGATTCGGGGGAGACCCCGGATCCGTCGACAAGCATGAAGGCGTCCTCCGGGTGGACGTACACCGGAAGATCCAGGGAGCTGGCGTCACGGGTGTGGTCGATGTGCCCGTGCGTGAGCACCACGGCCTCGTACTCCAGCCCCTTGTCCTCCGCGAGCTGGATTAGGCGCTCGCGCGTGTGCATCCCCGGGTCCACGATGAACGCCCGGGGCCCGTTGGAGACCACGTAGGTGTTGGTCTTGTACGGCCCCGCGGCGAAGCCGTAGATTTCCGGGGTGCTCATCTACTTCAGGGCAGCCAGAGCGGAGTCGTAGTCCGGCTCGGTGGTGACCTCCGGAACCAGCTCGGTGTAGACCACCTTGTGCTCCTCATCGGTCACGATGACCGCGCGGGCGAACAGGCCCTTGAGCGGGGAACCCTCCAGCTTAAGACCCAGGTTCTCGGCGAAGTCAGAGCGGAAGTCAGACGCGCTCACCACGTTCTCAATACCTTCTGCGGCACAGAAGCGGGCCTGCGCAAAGGGAAGGTCGCGGGAGACGGACAGCACTACGGTGTTGTCCAGGTCCGCTGCCTTTTCGTTGAAAGCGCGCAGCTGCGCCGCGCACACGCCGGTGTCCACGGACGGGAAGCAGGACACCACCAGGCGCTTGCCAGCGAAGTCAGCGGAGGTGACCTCTTCCATGTCGGTGCCGACGAGGGTGAACTCGGGCAGCGCCTCCCCTACCTTCGGAAGCTCGCCATTGGTCTCAGTGGGCTGATTTTCAAACTTAGTAGTAGCCATGGCACCCCAGGGTACTGACGGGCGGGGCGGCGCGCCACGGTGATAGGTGGTCCGGTTAGGATAGGTGAGTCGAATTTGAACACCCACGTGGAGGAAACGAAGGTGCCTAACAATAAACAGCGCTTGGATGATGCGCTCAACCAGCTCGACCGCGAGCTGAAGTCCCGCGACCGCAAGCAGAAGACCCGCCCGCTCGGCGTCGTGGTTGCCGCTGCAGTCGTCATTATTGCCCTTGTCGGCGGAATTTGGTTCCTAGCCACCCGCGACAGCGAGGAAGAAACGCAGGCGCAGGAGACCTCAACCGCCCCGTCCACCACCGAGATGCCGGAGGCGAAGCCCCTGGCAGGCAAGCGGACCACCCCGCTGGAGGACAACGTCAAGTGTGAATACACCGAGACTGGCGACGCCTCCCGTGACGTCCCGACCCCGAAGGGCACCGACGTCTCGGCCAAGGGCACGGTCAAGGTCAACTTCGCGACCAAGCAGGGCGACATCGAGATGGAGCTCGACCGCTCCCTGGCCCCCTGCACCGTCAACGCGATTACCGACATCATCTCCGCCAAGTACTACGACGACACCGTCTGCCACCGCATGACCGACGGCGGCATCTTCGTCCTGCAGTGCGGCGACCCGACCGGCAAGGGCAACGGCGGCCCGGGCTTCCAGTTCGCCAACGAGTACCCGACGGACGAGACCGACGAAGCCGATCTGCAGAACCCGGCCACCTACCCCAAGGGTTCCATTGCCATGGCCAACGCCGGTGCGGACACCAACGGTTCCCAGTTCTTCATTAACTACAAGGACTCTGAGCTGCCGCCGAACTACACCTACTTTGGCAACCTGACTGAGAAGGGCCAGAAGACGGTCGACACCATTGCCGCCAAGGGCGTCAAGGACGGCCAGCCCGACGGCGAGCCGGCCGAAGAGGTTCGCATTTCCAAGGCCACCGTCAAAAACTAATCACCGCTAACTACTACCCCCATTTCGGTGACACTCCCCGCCCGCGCATCGCCGGCGGGGAGTTCGTGCTTTTGAGCATACTTTTTAGGTTTTTCTTAGGCACTAGCTAGCCGTTTAGTTTCATCGGTTGCGCCACCTCACGCGTCCCACGTATAAACCCAGCTCACACCATACGGGCAGATACTTCACAGAATGAATGACTTTTGCCAAAAGTCTTGCAAAAGGTCACTAGGCTCAGTACCATCTGTGAAGTCCTTGAAATTCCCGAGCACATATAAGGAACGAGTATGAAGTTCTTCTCCCGCAAGGCCATCGTCGCCGCTGCTACCGCCGCTACCGTCGCCTTCGGTGGCGTGTCCGTCGCTTCCGCCGAGACCACCACCCCGGCCACCACTACGGCTACGGAGACCAACACCCCGGCCACCACTCCGGCTAAGGAGACCAACACCCCGGCGCCGACCACCCCGAACAAGAAGAAGGACGAGTCCTCCTCTTCCTCTGACGAGGGTTCCTCCTCCGACATGTCCCCGAAGGAGATCCGCGACTGGATCGCTGTCTTCACCGCCATCATCGGCGCCCTGGGCACCGTCTTCACCTTCGTGAACAAGTACTTCGGCCCGAACGCTAAGTAACTTTTCACGCTCCCGCCCGTTCCCTGCGGGCGGGGTCTCTTTTTCGGTCTACTAAAGATAGGACACGTATCATGAAGTTCTTCTCCCGCAAGTCTCTGGTTGCCGTAGCAACCGCCGCTGCCGTTTCTTTCTCCGGCGCCGGAATTGCTAACGCCGCACAGGCCGACGAGGGTTCCTCCGCCGACGGCTTCTTCGCACTTTCCTCCGATGACGAGGGCAACGTGAGCCCGAAGGAGATCCGCGAGTGGATCAAGGTTTTCACCTCCATCATCGACGCTATGGATGACTCCATGCGCCTGGCTGAGCAGGTTATGGGCCACTAATCCCCCAAACCCCAGCCGCTCCCCTGCCGCACGCAGGGGAGCTTTTTGGTTTTCAAGTTGCAGGCTCCCCCAGTGTGCTTTAACCTCAGTGCCCATGGGGGTATTAGAAACCTACTTCCACTACCGCAACTCGGGGATGACGCTAGTGGAACACGCATCCAGCTCACCCGACAAGCTCCGCGCGCTCGGCGCCGACGCAGCTGACGCCGCAGAGCTCGCCCGCCTGCACCGCATCTACTTCGGCCCCACCCGCTTCACCGGCAAACAACGCAAGGCCCGCACCGCGGCTATAGCCCAAAAGCACGGCCTATCCACCCTTAACCTCATCGAGTCCTACGCCACCCGGGTAAAGAAAGAACTCGACGCCTGGAACCTCCGTGCACGGCTTGCCGCCACACCCGCACACAAAATCCGCGAGGTTGCCGTAAAACGCCTCAAAGAACTTAAAGAGAAACGCGAACACAAACCCGGGGTGCGGTTTACCTACCGCAAGCAGGGACCCAACTCCGTCACCATCACCGACACCCCAACGGTCATTGCTGATATCCGCGGCACCCTCGAATCAGTCAACCCCACCAACCTGCTTGATGCCGCGAAAACCGTCATCCTGGGCGGTAACACCGGCACCAGGCCTGCCGTGCACGCCCAAGTCGTAGTCACCCTCAACGAACTCGACCGCATCATCAACGGCGACGGAGACGAGATTGAGTTGCAGCTCACTAATGGTGCCCGCATGACCGGGGCGGAATTCCTCACCCACAAATTCGCCTCCATCGGGTATGCCACCATCGTCCACCCCATCGAAGGCCCCATCAACTCCTACGACCTCCAACGCCACGCCAACTGGAAACAACGCCTCACCCTCTGTGCTGAAACCCAAACCTGCGCACGGCCAGGGTGTAATAAACCCGCTGACTACTGCCAGGTCCACCACATCATCCCCTGGCAAGCAGGCGGGCTTACCAACATCAAGAACCTGACCTTCCTGTGTGTTCAGAAGATTGAAATGGTAGCGGTGTGGTGAGTATCTGGTAGCGCCTGAGTGAGTATCCGGTAGCGGTGTCTCACTCAGGCGTTGTTGGTGGTTATGCGTGGGTGGTCAGTCTCATGTTTGGTCCTTCGAGTGTGATGATCTCGGCGCCGGAGACGAGTCGGTTGAGGATTGACTCGGAGATCACGGTGTCGGGGATGGACTTGTACCACTCCTGCGGGGTGAATTGTGAGGTCACAATTGTTGACACTTTGCCTTCACGCCCGGCGAGGATGTTGAGTATTTGGTGCGCGGTTGCGGCATTAATGGGTGTGGTGAGGAAGTCATCTAGGACCAGGACGTCGACGTCGTGGAGGTGTTGGATGAACTTCAGCCGTATGGGGTCGGGCCTGACCCCCGGAAAGTAGACACGTCGGGGGTTAGCTATGCTGCTTGGGTCAGTGTAGCTGATGTGAGTGCTTCGAAGTCATCGGGGGCTAGAAGGTTGCACCAGGAGTGTCGTCTGCGCGTGTTGTAGCGCATGCACCATCGAAAGACTTCTTGGCGGCAGATGATGGGATTGTCAAAGACTTTCCGATCACGCAGAACTTCACGCTTTAAGGTGGCGTTAAATGATTCTGCCAGGGCGTTATCAGCACTTGTACCCACCGCGCCCATGGATTGGCGCACACCAAGTTGGGCGCAGTGGTCCCTAAATGCTTGTGAGGTGTACACACTGCCATGATCAGAATGGAAAATTGCCCCTTTAAGGCTTCCGCGAACCTTGCTGGCATGAGACAAAGCTTCGATAACCAGTGATACCCGCATTGGGGTTGCCCGCAAATCGTGGACACGTAGTGGAGCTACCTAGTGGTTAGGCAGCTATTTCTTTTCTACTGGTGGTTAGACCAATGTGGTTTTCGAAGTCGACGGGGCTGACCATCCCGAGTGCAGAGTGCCGGCGTCGGCGGTTGTAGACGACTTCAATCCAGTAGGCAACGGCCTTGCGTGCAGCATCAGAGAGTGTCTGATGGTTTGTGTGTGGGTACCTAACCTGCATGAGGAGATGGACCAGAATGACTACCGTGGCACGACGAGATCCGGCTGATAAGGCCAAGATTGATGCGATTGAAAAGAAGCTGCTTGCTAACCCTGAGATCGCGAAGCTGATTGATGACCTAGGCACGTCTACAACGGATGCCAATGACCTGGTTCGCGGCATGTTGCAGGCCTCGATTACCAGGGGGCTCAATGCTGAAATGGATGCCCATTTGGGCTACGAGTCTGGCGACAGGAGCGCTAAAGCTGCTGCCGGGACAGACAATTACCGCAACGGGTCGTATCCAAAGACCGTGGATTCTAACTACGGGCCAGTAACCGTTGATGTCCCGAGGGATCGGGCTGGAACATTCTTGCCGACTATGGTTCCTAAAGGTTCTAGGCGCTTGACTGATGTCGATGACATGATCGTCAGCTTGTACGCCGGTGGGATGACAATTAGGGACATCCAGCACCATATGGCAACGGCGATGAGGGTTGATATTTCCCATGAAACAATTTCCGCAGTCACCGATGCTGTCCTCGATGAGGTCATGGTCTGGCAAAACCGCCAGCTAGATGAGTTCTACCCGGTCATTTTCCTGGATGCGTTGCGCATTAAAGTCCGTGATGGTGGCCGAGTGGTCAACAAGTCCGCGTACATGGCAATCGGTGTGGATCTTGACGGTATCAAGCACATTTTGGGATTGTGGATTGCCAAAGAAGAAGGCGCTTCATTTTGGGCGCAGGTATGCGCCAATCTTTCTAACCGTGGGGTCAAAGACGTCTTTATCGTCTGCTGTGACGGGCTTAAAGGCCTGCCTGAAGCAGTCGAGGCAACGTGGCCGAACTCTATGGTGCAAACCTGTATCGTGCACCTGATTCGTGCAGCTAACCGGTGGGTAGCCTACGGGGATCGCCGGGGCGTATCGGCTGCGTTGAAAAAGATTTACACCGCCGCGGATGAGTCCACAGCTCAGGCTGCCTTAGACGAATTTGAAGCCTCTGAATTGGGAGAAAAGTATCCACGCTCAGTCAAGGTCTGGCGAGATGCTTGGCAGCGTTTCGTACCGTTTCTGCAGTTCCCACCAGCGGCCAGAAAGGTTATCTATACGACGAATTCGATTGAATCATTCAACAATGAACTGCGTAAAGCTACCCGCAACAGGGTGCAGTTCACCAACGATGAATCAGCGCTGAAGACGCTGTGGCCGATGATCTGCAATATCGAAGACAAACGCGCTGCAAAGAGAGCAAAGCAGGGCAAACGAGTCTCAGCGACAGCCGGCAGACTCATGGAAGGAGCCCGAGTTTCCGGCTGGAAACAAGCTATAAACCAAATGGCCGTGGCCTACCCCGACCGCTTCGACAAATACCTATAAACCTAGCCCCACACACAAACAACTTGACACGCTCCAGCATCACGGGTCGCCCAGCGCTGCCGGTCATAGAATTCAGTCTTTAGCGTCGACCAGAACGACTCAGCCATCGCGTTATCGAAGCACACACCAGTACGCCCCACAGACTGGGCAATGCCCAGGTTGCGGCAGACCTCCCAGAGCTTCTCACTGGTAAATTGCGTTCCGCGGTCAGCGTGAAACACCAGCCCATCAGGAACATCACCGCGTAGCGTATGCGCCATCCGCAGGGCCCGTTCAACCAGGTGTGTGTCTTGAACGCTATCCATAGCCCAGCCCAGTACCCTGCGGGAATGACCATCGCGGACCGCGCACAAGTACAACCAGCCCTCACCGGTGCGCAGGTAGGTAATATCTGACATCCACACTCGGTTGAGCTGACCAGTATCAAACATGCGCTTGACCAGGTCAGGAAGAGTTGACTTACGCTTGGCTTGAATCGTTGTCACCGGGACAAAGGCACGCGGTGAAATCCCTTCAATGCCCATCATGCGCATCCGTTTAGCCACAGTCTTGCGATTCAAGGTGATCTGGTAGCGCTCGGCAAGCTCTGCGGTGATCCGCGGAGCACCATAAACCTCATCGGAGTCTTTCCAAATCTGATGAATCTTTCGGTCAACATCATCGTAAAATGCTGCCCGATCATCTTCGCCGGATAGTCGTTTCTGCTGCGCATGGGCCCATTTGTAGTATCCAGACCGAGATACTTTTAATAGTCGTGCCATGCGCTTGATGCTGTAGTTCGCCTTCTCCTGCTGCATTAGTTCGAACTTTTCTGCTCGCGTTGCTTCGCGGCGAAGAAGGCTGTCGCTTTTGACAAAAACTCGTTATCCATCTTGGCTTCTGCCAGCTCCCGGCGCAGACGAGCATTCTCAGCTCGGAGGTCAGCCTCGCTCATCCCATCGGAGGATCCTCGGCGTTCACGTTCGAGTTTGACCCACCGGCCCAAAAGCCCGGCGGAAACACCGATTTCCTTAGCCACATGAGCGATCGGTCGCTCTGACTCGATTACCAGGTTCGCGGCTTCACGCCGGTACTCCGGCGTGTACTTCTTGCGCTGTTGACTCACAATGAACATCCTCTCTTACGGACACAAGATCCGTACAAATAGGGTGTCCACTAAACGAGGGTAACCTCAGCATGTGATCGGCGAGTGCATGTCCGACGAGTTTGCGCGAGTAGGCGTCGATGACCGTGGCAAGGTACATGTTCTTTCCACCCTTACACGGCAGGTAGGTGATATCGCCTACGTAGACGTGGTTCGGCCTGTCAGCACTGAATTTGCGGCCTACTAGATCTGGCATGACTCGGTGGCCAGGCTTGCGCCTGGTGGTGATACATCGACGCCGTTTACTAAAGCCTTTCAGCCCCATGGATTTCATGATGCGTGCGACCTTCTTGTGATTGGTCGGAGGAAAGTCCGTATCGTCGTTGAGGCTTGCAGCTATGCGTTTAGCACCATAAAGCCCGTGTTCATCATCGAAGATGGTCTTGATTTGTGCGCCAATAAGGGCATCGGAACACGTCTTTACCCTGCGTTTTTCGCGAGTGTTGACCCATTTGTAGAACGAGGGGCGATTGAGCTTTAACACGTGGCACATCCGCTTGACCGAGTATTCGGTTCGATGGTCATAGACAAACTGGAAGCGGATTACCAGCGTGTCTCTTCGGCAAAATATTTCGCGGCCTTGCGCAGGATGTCGCGTTCTTCGCGCAGCTTTGCGTTTTCTTTTTCTAGCTGGCGGATCCGCTCAGAATCAGTCGTCGCCTTCGCCTTGTCACGCAAGGTCTTCGTACGGGCACGTTTGCCGGTGCCGTACTGCTTGATCCAGGAGAAAAGTGAGGAACGATTGACTCCTAGCTCTGCTGAAGCCGCGTGAAGCGAGAGGTCCTCATTGTTTTCGTAGAGGGCCACAGCATCACGTTTGAACTGTTCGGAGTACCTAGGCATGGTGGTAGATTACCTTTCTTCCCAACCCAACAGGGCTGGATATCAGGTGTCTACCTAACGGGGGTCAGGTCCGTCATCGGGTTGTAGGACTGCTAGTTCGGCGGCGAGCATGTCGGTGCGGTAGAACCGTGCGGAGTAGTCGTTGCGGCATGCTGCTGTGATCAGTGCTTGGGCGAGGTAGGTTTTGCCGACTGAGGATTTGCCCAGGATGACAATGTTTTGGCCCAGGTGGCACCATTGTCCGTGAGCGAGTCTGCTGACTTGCTCGGGGTTGATGTTGCGGTCAGGTGTGCAGACCACGTTTTCAAGGCAAGCATCAAGGTTTGGCGATCGGGATGCTTTCAGCAGTTTGTTGATGCGTCGTTCACGCCTGGCCGCGACTTCTTTATCGAGTGCGTAAAGCACTTTTTGGGAAAACGTCCATGCGTCGAATGCGGGGTCGTTGGCGATGTCGATGACGCTTCTGCCGAAGGCAGTCATCCGCAGCGCGGTGAAGTCGGCCAGGACGGATTCATCAAGGAAGCGATCTGTTGGCGGGGTTGGTGATGACATGGGCTTTAGTTTCCTTTCTGAATGAGGTTGTCCATGCTGAACTGTTCTGCACCGCCGAGAAACGCGCCGGTGGTATCCCGGTCGGAGGGTGCTGTGCCGGTGGGCTGGTTGGTTGTGGTGCTGCGCGGGAGCTGGTCTAGACCACTAGGCCGTGTGGCGTGTTCTTTGCGTACGACGGCCATCATGTTTTTGACCGCGGTATAGGACACCGCCCGTCGGCTGTCGTCGTTGGCGGTCAGGCGCTGGCATGCCTCTTCCAGGATTGGTTTGTTGCCGTGTTTGCCCATTGACAGAACGTTTCTGCAGGACTGGTATGCCTGGGCCGGGATGGCTTTCGCCGCGATGAGTTCTTCGATGACCTTGCGTGTTGCCGGGCCGGTTTTGCTGGCTTCACGGTAAAAGTAGTCGCTTGTCCACAGTCCACGAGTGGAGTCCATACCAGAGGGAATGTGCTCATAGTCAGTGACATAGGCCCCACGCTTATGCGAAACCCGGTGGGTTGCCACGGTTGTTCCCTGGTCAAAGACGGTCAAGACTTGCCCGGTGATGCGTACATCGACAGTGCGGCCAACAAGCTGGTGTGGGACGGAGTAGCGCACGGTTGAAACCGTGATATGGAAATCTGGGGCCACTTTCGCACGCTTCCACTCGGTGAGTTGCCACGGGGTTTCCGGCAGGTCAGCAAGGAGATGTTGCTCATGTTCTTCAAAGAGATCCCTGCGGCTTGACTGCTGACTGCGAAACGGCACGGAGGTATTGATCGCGTCGACTACGCCCACAATCTTTCCGTTGAGCTCGTCTAAATCAACACACTGGTGGCCATCGAGCGCGTGGATGACTTTGTGCGTGACGATCTTTACCGCAGCTTCCACATTCGCTTTATCCTTCGGCCGACGCGCACGAGTGGGAAGTGCTGCTGTGTTGTAGTGCTCCAAGAACTGCTGGTAGGTGTCGTTGACCTTCCGATTCCTATCGGCAGTGCTGATCGCATTCGACGCCGTCGACGCGTTATCGGGTACAACAACCTGGCAGACCCCGCCGAAGTAGTCAAACGCTTGACGGTGGGCATCAAGCCAAGACTGCTGCCGCTGGTCAACACACGCACAGGCAAACAGCATCCCTGAATACGGCAGCGAGGCGACGAAAATGCTGACTTTCTCACCCGGTGTGCCGGAAGGGGCGTACAGGCGCATTCTGGTCCCTGCCCAATCCACCTGCATCGTATGCCCTGGTGCGTGAGTGATCCGGGCGGTCAGCCCGGCCGCATCGACATGGGAGGCAACCAGCTGGCGGAACCGGTCGTAGCTGTAGTGCCGCTGGCCCGGCTGGGCGGGGGTGGTAGTGTAGCGAGCCCACAATACTTGCAGTGTCTGCTTCGCACGCCCTGTGCGTGCTTTAACGACCGCGTCAAAGTCAATCGGGACGAATTCGCCTTGCCCGCTGGTGCGTTTATCAACGAATATCTCATCCAGCTCGTCATTCGTCAACGCCGCGACCTGCTGGGCAGTGGTCAGGCCAAGGCTTCGCAGCGCTTGGTTCGCTCGGGAAATCGCGCGGTGCGAGCACCCGAGCTGGTCTTCAATCTGGCGGTAAGAACGCTTCCCTAAAAGCAGCGTCATCACCGCACGGTAATCCGTCATCAGCGGACTCCTTCCAGTACACGCCGCACCCGGATGGTGCGACTACCGGAAGTATCATCCCGAGCGCCCTGAGCTGCTACCAGATACTCACTAAAGCGCTACCAGATAGTCACGACACTGCTACCAAATAGCCGGTCGCAACATTCCTGTGTGCGTACCACAACGGTATTAACGACGACGACCCGTCGAAACCCACCGGAAGAGGCTACGTATTCAGAATGCCCGGCGGCATCGGCTACATCCCGCCCTGGGGCGTGCCGATTACCGCCACACCCGAATACCACCAAGCCCTAACCAGACTCAACGCCGAACAAACACCAGCACGCCCACCCGATACCGGATAAACACCCAGACGCAAACTAAACACCTACGCCACCACCACAAACACCAAAGCCCGCCAACCACACCAGGTTGACGGGCTACAAGGCGTGCGCTAATCCTCGCGGTTGGTGGACTCTTCTACCTCCTCGATGCGTTCGGCGCCGAGGACGTCCTTGAAGAGGGAGGCGTCGACAAGCTGGCCCCGGCGGATCACCGAAATCTGACCCGTCGGCTCCAGAATCATCAATTGCACATCGTTGCGCCGCCCCAAACCAGCTTTGCGCACTGCCGAATTGACATCACGCTCGGTGATATGGGCAAAGACCATATTGTCTTCCTGCAACTGTCCCTTGTACACCAGCAGGACTGGGCGCCGGTCAATGAACTTTGACCACTTCACAAACTGCCGGAAAGTACCAAAGGCGGCCTCTAAAAGCATGAGCGTAAAAAGTCCGATAATACCCGCCGCAAGTGTCGGTGGATTACCCACAATGACACGCCCGGCAACGGCACCAAACATGATGATGATTACCGCGTCAGAGGCGGTCATAGACGTCAGCACGCGACTGCCAAAAAGCTTCACCAGAATCATGAATGCCAAGTAGATGCCTAGGGTGGCAAACATCACGACGGGTATACGGTGAGGCTCAATGCCCAGCTGATACATCGCTTCGCGTCCAAAAAGCTTTAAGGTCTCCACGGGCTCTTACCTTACCTCCGGTGGAAAGCCAGGTATGTATAAAGCCCACACCGAAGTGTGGGCTTTTAGCGAAACAGCTTTTAGATGTTGAACTGCTTACGCAGGTCCTTGATCACCTGCTGAATCGGCGCCGGCAGCGACGTCAGGGCGAAACCTACGGCAGCCAGAACGCCTGCGATTGCCGCGAGGACAGTGCCGGTAATGCCCACCCCCAGGCCCAAGCCGAAGGAAGATCCATCGAAGTTAGAGCTTCCATCCTTGGAAGGCTGCGGCTTTTCTCCGTCAAGGGTGATGGGAAGAACGGCGTTGGTTCCGGCATCGGTAGTAATGCTCAGCTGCTGCTCACCGGTCAGGTCTTCCGGGATGGTGAGCTTGACGGTCGCGCGGCCGCGCTCACCGAAGCTCTTGTCGCCTTCCTGAGCAGCGTTGTCGATGTCAGCCTCAACCTTTGCATCACCGAGAGCAACGGTAACCTTCTTCGCCTGCGGCTCCTCCTCATTGGAGTAGTTGAGGGAGGACAGGTCGATGGTGATTTCCTCGCCAGCCTTCAGCTCACCGGAAATGTGGGCACCAATCTGGCCCTGGCCGGTGCGCACCTTCGACTCGCCAGAAGCGATGTAGTCAATCATGGCCTGGGTATCCATGTAACCGACGTCGTTACGGTTCTTGATCGAACCCGGCACGAAGAAGCCGTCACCGCCTTCCTCAGTGTCGCTCGAAGCAAGGAAGGAAGACAGAGCAACGGTGTAGTTCTTCTTCGGGTCGATAGGCTCGCCGTCGATAGTGACAGACTTGACGCGCTCGCCCTGCTCAGCCTTCTGGTCATAGACCACGGAAACATTGCTGGACAGGCCCAACGCCAGGCGCGGGCGGGACTGACCCGGCTTCCACTGATTCTCCAGTGCCTTGATGAAGTCTTCGCCGCTAACCTCAGCCGTGATGACGGAGTTGCCGAACGGCTGGACGGCGAAGATGTCCTTGTAGGTGACGTCGCCTTCCTTGAGGTCAGCGCGAACACCACCGGCATTCATGACGCCAAGGTCGATTTCCTTGTTGGTCTGCTTCGACAAAGCGTAGCGCTGACCATCAGCAATGAAGTTGTTGAGGGTGGACTCCACGCCGCGGTTGGTACCAGTATCTTCACCATCGTTAGAACCGCGGTACATTGCCTTTTCAGTGGTGCCAGCGGTCTTGGAGCCCTCTTCGTCAGCTACCTTCTTGGCCTCGGCGACAACGGAGGCAACCTCTGCATCATCCTCCAGCCCCTGGAGAAGCTCAAAAGTCTCTGCATCCGCAACGTCGTACTGGGTGAGATCGACCTTGGTGATCTTCTTCTCTTCCTTGTCGAAGGTGATGTCGGCGTCGTTCAGCACCTTGCCGTACTCGTAGCCCTGTGCCCAGTACAGCGGCAGTGCACCCTCACGGGCGACCTCGCCCTGGGTCTTCACGTGGGTGTCGCCACCGAAAAGCAGGTCGACGTCCTTGTTGAAGCCCTCTGCAAACTGCTGTGCGTCCTCGTGCATGAGTGCGACAACAACGTCGGCCTCGCCGGATTCCTTCAGACGGGTGGCTTCCTCATTCGTAGCCTTAACTGGGTCGGTGAACTCAATGCCCGGAATGGCGGCGGCGGATACCTTGAACTTGGTGTTCTCAGTGACGGTGCCGACGAAGCCGATCTTCACGCCATCGACTTCCTTCACGAAGGAAGGCTTGAGGAGAGGCTTGCCGTCTTTGGTCACGTTCGCACCGATAATCGGGAACTCAGACTCCTTGACGATGCGGTCCATCAGGTCCTCAGTGCCCTTGTCGAACTCGTGGTTACCCACGGCAGTGACATCGAGGTTCATGGTGTTGAGGGCCTCGTTGGTGTACTTATCCTCAGAAATAGCCGATACGAAAGCGGAGCCGCCCACATTGTCACCGGAGGACGTCAGAGCGTACTCCTGGTCTTTGTTGACGTACTTGATGAGGGCAGCCATGCGGGCAGCACCCATTTCCTTGTAGCCAACGAGCGCACCGGTGTCGCGGTCGGTCGCCTCGGCCAGCTCGAGGTGGCCGTGGAAGTCGGTGAAATTGGTGACGGAGAAGGTCACCTCATCGGCCTCGGCGGCGAGGGCGGGAGCGCCGGATACGGCGACGGCGGTGACGGTGGTGGCGGCCAGCAGCTGGCCAAAGCGGCGGAATTTCACGAGAGTCTCCTGAGTGTGAGAGTGGTCTTGTCCTCCGTGTTTATAACGCACGCATCACGCTGTCGCAGCGCTTGCCGACTCCCCCACCTGCCCCTTCACCCAACATTCACCCACCCGTCACCTGTTCGACAGGCAGGCACCCCCGGTTAAGGGGAGGCTCAGGCAGTGACGCGGTAGACGTCGAAGACACCCTCGGTGTTGCGCAGCGTGGTCATGAGCTGGCCTAGCTGCTTGGTGTCGGACACCGAGAAGGTAAAGCGTACGGTGGCGATGTGGTCGTCGCCGCGGTTCGACGTCATCGACAGCACGTTGAGACTTTGATCGCTGAAGATCCGCGTGAGCTCGAAGAGCAGTCCCTGGCGGTCCAGCGCCTCCAGCTGCAGGGTGGCGGAGAACGCGCCAGAGGAGGACGGACCGCCGGCCAATTCCACCTTCATCATGCGCTCCGGCTCCGACTTGAGCTTCTCCGCGTTGGTGCAGTCCGCGCGGTGGACGGACACGCCGCCACCGCGGGTGACGAAGCCAAAAATGGCGTCGCCCGGCACGGGTTGACAGCACTTCGCCAGCTTGGCCATGACGTCGGGGCTGCCCTCCACGAGGATGCCGGTACCCGAAGCAGAATCCTTGGTGTGCTGGGTGCGGGAGTGCTCGAGCTCGCTAAACGGCGTGCGGGAGGCCAGCGCATCGACGGCGTCGTCCTGGTTGCCAAACAGCGCCATGAGCTGGTTAGCCACGTGGTGAGCGGAGACGTGGCCGGCACCAATCGCGGTGTAGAGGGCATCCACGTCCGGGTAGTGCAGCTGCTCCGCCACTTGCTTCATCGACGACGCCGTGAAGAGACGGTGCATGGGCAGGCCGCCGCGCTGCACCTCGGCGGCCAGGGCGTCGCGGCCGGCCTCGGAGTGCTCCTCGCGGCGCTCCTTGGCAAACCATTGGCGCACCTTGGTCTTCGCACGTGGGGAGACCAAGAAATCCTGCCAGTCCCGCGACGGACCGGCGTTCGGGTCCTTCGAGGTGAAGATCTCCACCTTGTCGCCGGATTTCAGCTCGGACTCGAGCGCGACCAGCTTGCCGTTGACCTTTGCACCGATACAGCGGTGCCCCACTTCGGTGTGGACGGCGTAGGCGAAGTCCACCGGGGTTGAGCCCGCGGGCAAGTTCACCACGTCGCCCTTCGGAGTGAAGGCGAAGATCTGCTTGGTCGTGAGATCATAGCGCAGCGAGTCTAAGAATTCGTTCGGGTCCGCGGCCTCCTTCTGCCAGTCCAGCAACTGGCGCATCCACGCCATCTGGTCCACTTCTTCCTGGTGACCGGAGTTTTTGCCCTTGGTCTCCTTGTAGCGCCAGTGTGCGGCCACGCCGAACTCGGCGTTGTAGTGCATCTCGTGCGTGCGCACCTGCACCTCCAGCGTCGAGCCGCCCTCCGCAATCACCGTCGTGTGCAGGGACTGGTACACGCCGAAGCGCGGGGAGGAAATGTAGTCCTTGAAGCGCCCCGGCAGTGCCTGGTACAAGGAGTGCACCACGCCGATGGCGGCGTAGCAAGAGTTGACGTCCTCCACCAGGATGCGGATGCCCACGAGGTCGAAGATCTCCGCAAAGTCGCGACCGCGGACGATCATCTTCTGGTAGATAGACCAGTAGTGCTTCGGCCGGCCCATGACCTCGGCCTCGATGCCGTTGTCCTTCAATGCCTTGCCCACCTGGGCCTTGATGTCCTTGAGCGCTCGGTCGCGCGAAGGCGCACGGTCTGCCACCATGCGCACGATTTCGTCGTACTTCTTCGGGTACAGGATGGCAAAGGACAGGTCCTCCAGCTCCCACTTCACGTTGGCCATGCCCAGGCGGTGCGCCAGCGGGGCAATCACGTCGAGGGTCTGGCGGGCCTTCTTGGCCTGCTTCTCCGGCGGCAAGAAGCGCATGGTGCGCATGTTGTGCAGGCGGTCGGCCACCTTGATCACCAACACGCGCGGGTCCGTAGCCATGGCCACGATCATCTTGCGGATGGTCTCCGCCTCCGCGGCCGCGCCCAGAGCTACCTTGTCCAGCTTCGTCACGCCGTCGACAAGCCGGGCCACCTCAGGCCCGAAGTCACGGGTGAGGTCCTCCAGAGAGTAGTCGGTGTCCTCCACCGTGTCGTGCAGTAAGGCGGCCGCCACCGTCGTGGTGTCCATGCCAATCTCCGCGGCAATCGTCGCCACCGCCAGCGGGTGCGTGATGTAGGGCTCCCCCGACTTGCGGAATACGCCCTCGTGCAGGCGCTCCGCAGTGGCGTAGGCATTGTTGAGAAGTTCCGCATCCGCCTTCGGATGAAATTCCCGGTGAATGGACATCAGCGGGTCCAGCGCCGGGTTAATCTTTACGCGGCCGCCGGTCAGGGACCGGGCCAAACGCGCCGACATGCTGCGCACGCCGCTGGGACGTCTCGCAGCTTTATCCTGCTTCTCAGTAGTCATGTCTGCCTCCGCGGAATTGCTTAGGCATACAAGCTTAGCCCCTAGCCCCCATCTGATTAAGCACAACGAGCGGAGAACCTTCGAGGCGCTCACGGCCCTTAAGGCCGTTCACTTCCAGAACCACCACGTTGCCCGCGACCTCCGCGCCGGCTGCCTCGAGGAGCATCTTCGCGCCGTAGAGGGTTCCGCCGGTGGCCAGGACATCGTCGACAAGCACGATGCGCTTGCCCTTAATGTCGATGCCACTATTGGGGATCTCCAGCGCCGCACTGCCGTACTCCAGCTCGTACTCCTGGGTCAGCACCGGCGGCGGCAGCTTACCCTTCTTGCGGATGGCCAGGATGCCCATGCCCAGCTTGTAGGCCACGGCGGAGCCCAGCAGGAAACCGCGCGCGTCGAGGCCGCCGACCATGTCCGCGCCCAGCTCCTTGCAGGCCTCAGCCAGGCCGTCGACGACAGCGGTAAAGGACTCCGCGTCCGCCAGAACCGGGGTCAGGTCCTCGAAGAGGATGCCCTCCTCCGGGAAGTCCTGGACCAGGCGCACCTTGTCCTTCAACGCTTGTGCTGCTGCGGCGTAAATCTCGCTCACGACTCTTCCTTTGCTTCTGCGTTAGTAGTGTTGCTTGTGCTGCGGGTGGCGCTCCAGCGCTCCAAGTTCCAGCCAATTCCCGCAGGCCCAGTGTAGGGCACCACGCCGGAAACAGCGCGGTCAACCACGAAATTGCGCGGCTGTGCGGCAACGGGGATGGAGGGTAGCTCCTCCCACAACTTCTTCTCTTCCTCCCGGAGCGCCTTGGCATTCTTCACGCTGGCCGCGGGCGCGGAGTACTCGTTGAGGGGATCCACCGGGCCTAAGTAGATGTCGATGCCCGGAAGGCCCGTCGCCGGATCAGCGGCGAGCTGGCCGCGGGAAACATCCTCCCCGGAGCGGTCCTCCACGGTGATGCCGGCGGGCGTGCAGGCGGTGCGCAGCTGTTCCACCATCTTCTTAAGGCGGGGGTTCGGCCCGAGGTAGCCCACGCCCACCGTGGTTCCGCCGAGGTCTTCCGCCGCCCCGGCAGGCGCGGCATCGGCCGCCGCGACTTGGGCCGCCACTGGGTCGTCATGGCGCACCGTGCGCACCGATACTGCCGGCACCTCAACGCCGGAAGCCTCAGAGGAGGCCTTCGCCAGCGCCGCCGTGTCCACGCAGGCCGCGAAAGCCTGTCGCGCCCACGGCTGGGCAAAGACGCCGGCGTCAGAGAAAGTCAGCGTATCCGTCAGGGCGCCCACGGCAGACGTGATCTCGAAGGGGTTGCCTTCCGCGTTGCGGTCTACCCACTCCGGGGACTTCACCGGTGCTTCGGCCACGCGCAGCTCTCCAGCGGCGACCAACGCGTCTGCATCGGCCGTATCGGGCCACATCACGATCTGTTCCAGCTCCGGCTTGTCGCCGTAGTACTCCGGATTGGCCTTGAGTACCACTGCCCCGCTGTCCTCCACCCGGTCGATGGAGTACGGGCCGAAGGATACCTGCAGCTCGGGGTCGAAGTGGCCCGGCTCAGTGGAAAAGCCCTCGCGCCAAGTCTTGGCGACGTCGCCCAGCTGCGTCGGGTCCTGGGTGTGCAGGGCGGCGTTGAGCTCCTCCACGCTCAGGCCCGCGCGCTGAGCAACAGCATGGGCGGGCAGCACCGTGCCCGGGCCGAAGAGGTGGCGCCACCGCGCCCCTGCGTCAGGGTTGAACCATACGCTAAAGCGCTTGGCCTGCGGGGCGCACTCGAGCTGGGCGATGTCCCCAGCCAGCGGCATGTGCGAGCCAAACGTTGTGGGCAGGATGCCCGCCGTGTAGGACAGCAGGTAGTCATCGCAGGTGACGGGGGTGCCGTCGGAGAACCGCGCCTGCTCTGTCAAGGTGACGTCCACGTGGGCGCCTGGGTGCGCGTCGTCGGGCTCGAAGTATTCCACCTGCGCCAGATCCGAGTTGGGAATCATCTGGCCCGCCGGTCCCGGCAGGTACAGCGCTGGGTAGACGCGGCTGGCTAGCTGGGCGGCGCCTACGGCCTCTCCCCAGGCGGACGCGGCGTTGCTGGTGGCCAGGCGCGCGTCGCTGAGAAAGGCAAAGTCTGGTTGCTCGTCCTCTTTAGCCGGCCCCTCCTCGGCGGAGGTGCAGGCGGTAGCGACCAGCCCGAGACCGACTACCGCCGCGGCTACTGTCCGGCGCATCGGCTTAGCGCCCGGGGCGCCAGGATGCGCCGCTGTGCTGGTTGCTCGTGCTTGCCGACGCCGGGGAGGCCACCGTCCGCGAACCAGTCTCGGCCGCAGCCTCGGCGTCCTCTGCGGAGTTCTCGTCCGCGGCATCCACCGCACCGAGCGACTTCTCGCGGTACGCAGCAACTGCCGCGTTGTGCTTCTTCACGGACTTGCGACGGTTCGCGATGCTCACCAGCAGCGGGGTGGCCAAGAACAGCGAGGAGAAGATACCTTCAATCACGCCAATGAACTGGATGAGGGCCAAGTCGCGCAGAGTGCCGATGCCCATGAGCCACACGGCGATGACGAACAGGGCGATGATCGGCAGGGCCGAGATGACGGACGTCGAAATCGAGCGCATCACGGTCTGGTTCACCGCCAAGTTGGCGAGCTCGGCGTAGTTCTTCTTGCGCTGGCCTTCGAGCCCGCGGGTGTTTTCATCGACCTTGTCGAAGACAATCACGGAGTCATAGAGCGAGAAGGTCAGCACGGTGAGCAAACCGATGATGACGGCCGGGGAGACCTCGAAGCCGAAGAGGGCGTAGATGCCGGCGATCACGACGCCGTCGATAATCAGCGCCACGATGGCCGCAAAGGCCATGTCGCGCTGGAGGCGCACCGCCACGTACACGGTGGCGACGACGAGGAAGACCAGCATGGCCAGCAGCATGCGGTTGGTGATGGAGGAACCCCAGGATTCCGACACCGTGGACGAACCGATGGCGTCCGGGCTGGCCTTGCCGTTCTCGTCCTTGACCTGGAACTTCTCAAAGATGGCCTGGCGGGCAGCACCCACCTGCTCCTGGGAGAGGCGCTCGGAGGTGACCTCCAGGGTCTCGGAGGAGCCGGCGCCCACGATCTGGACCAGTTCCGGTTCGACGCCGGTGGCCTCGGTGAAGGTCTCCTCCACCTGCTCGGTAGAGAGGTCCCCTGCCGGCATGTTCAGCTTGGTGCCGCCCTCGAAGTCGAGGGACAGGTTAAAGCCGCGGATGAGGATGGCCGCGATGGCGGCGATGACGAGTACCGCGGTAATGGTGTACCACGTCTTGGACTTGCCAATGAAGTTGTAGCCGCCCTCGTCTTCGTAGAGGCGGTCGATGCGGGAAATCTTGCGCTTAGTGGTCTCGACAGCCATGGTTTACTTCTCCTCGTCCTTAGCCTTGGCAGCTTCAGCCGTGTCGCCAGCTTCTGTGTTGGTGCTGGAAACCGGACGGGCTACGCCGGTTGCTGCCTGCTCGGTGTTGTGCTCGGTGGACGTGTTCTGTGCCGCCTTCGGCGCCGTCTCAGGCGCCTTCTTCGGGGCCTTAGTGTCTGCCTTCTTGGCATAGTAGCCGCGCTCGCGGCGCTCCTCCACCAGGTTGTAGATACCGCCGAGGCCGTTCATGGACGGCTTGGCGTAGACCGGGCGGCCGCCGATGAGCTGCATGATGGGCGCCATAACCAGGAAGGACACCACCAGGTCGAAGACCGTGGTCAGGCCCATGGTGAAGGCGAAGCCCTTGACCTCGCCGATAGCGAGGAAGTAGACGATGACGGCACCGATCAGTGTCACGGCGTTACCGGTGACGATGGTGGAGCGCGAGCGCTCCCACGCGGTGCGCGTGGCCGAGCGGAACGTGCGGCCTTCCAGCAACTCGTCCTTGATGCGTTCGTAGTAGACCACGAAGGAGTCAGCCGTAGCACCGATACCGATGACAAGACCGGCCATACCGGACAGGTCCAACGAGTAGCCGATCCAGCGGCCTAGCAGCACCAGTGCGCCGTAGGTCAGCACGCCGGAGACGACGAGGACGAACAGGGATACCCACGCCAGCGCGCGGAAGTAGTAGAGGGAGTAGGCGGCAACCAAGATGAAGCCGACGATGCCCGCGATGAGTGCGGCCTTCAGCGCCGCCTTACCCAGCGACGGCGGAACGGTCTCGACGGTGCCGCCCGGCTCGCCGTTGGAGCCGGTAAACGACAGCGGGAGCGCGCCGTAGCGCAGGTTGTTCGCCAGGCTCTGTGCCTCTTCCTGGCTGAAGTCACCAGTGATCGACGTTGCGGAGCCCACCGGGGTCGCGCCCTGGATGACCGGCGCGGAGATAACCGCGGAGTCCAGGGTGATGGCGACCTGCTTCTGCAGGTACTCCTGGGTCAAGGTGGCCCAGGTCTGGGAACCGTTGGGGCCGTCGCCGGTCTTGAAGGCGAAGCCGATCTCCATCTGGCCGGTCTGCGGGTTCAGGCCGCCCTGAATCGGGGAATTAGTGTCAATCTCGTTACCCGTCAGGCGGGTGCCGTTGGGATCGTTAATACCGTCGAGCAGCGGGGCCGGCTGCAGAATGTAGGGCTGCTTGTTGGAGTAGTCGCACGCCACGAGCGGCTTGGCCGGGTCGTCGGAGCCGGCCAGCTGGTCAGACTCCGCGTCACAGGTCATCAGGCCCAGTGCGGCGGTCTGCACGGTCGGGTCTTCCGACTGGCGGTCCTTGAGCAGGACCTCGGTGATTTCGTTGCGGCGGTCGGTCTCCTCCAAAGAGTTAGCCGGCTCCGCCATCGGCTTTTCACTTACCTTCGGCGCCGGGGTCTTCTTCTTATCGGAGTCCTTCTTGGCATCCTCTCCCTGCGCCTGCGGATCATTTTCCGGGTTCAGGGCGTCGTGGATGTTGGACAGGGCCTGGTTGGCCTGGTCCGCAGAGATGATGTCGTACTTCACCCAGCGGTTAGCCATGTCCGTGACCGTCTTCTCCAACTTGGCCACGTCCGGCATCGGCTGCTCTCCCACCGGGCGGAAGAGCAGCTGCGAGGTCTGGCCCACGGCCTGCGCCTGGGAGGCATCCTCACCCGGCACGGTGATCACCAGGGTGGAGCCGTTGATGACGACCTCCGAACCCGAGACACCCATGCCGTTGACACGCTGCTCCAGGATGGTGCGCGCCTGCTGCAGCTGGTCTTGGGTTGGCTCCTCACCCTGCGGCACGAGGGTGACGCGGGTACCGCCCTGCAGGTCAATACCCAGCTTGGGCGACGCCGACTTGCTACCGGTCAAGAAGATGAGGGCATAAATAACGATGACGATGAGCGCAAACAGCGCGATCGCCCGCTTGGGCCATTGCCGTTGGCGGTTGGATACGCCGCCACGTTTCGATGCGGACACAAAGATCTCCTGTGTTGTAAGGAACAGGGCTAAAACTCACTAGCCATGACGCGCAACCCTGCTGGATCGACAACGCGCGGCAGGCCGCCGCGCGCACCATGACTAAAGCACAATCCATCACTGTACGTCATGGCTCAAGGTTTTCCTTAACAGGCTTAAGGGAAGGCGCCCGCACTGTGACGAGCGCAACGAAATTTACAGCTTGGGGAAACGCTCATCCTCGTCGTCCGCCTGCGGCTTCTCGCCCGCGGCGTCCGCCTGGCCGATAGCGCCAGGCGCATCGGCAGAACGCACGATGGCCATGGTGTCGAAGGTCATGACGGTGCCATCCTTGACCCGCAGATCCACCTGCTCACCGTGGGTGTCCACCACGGTGCCGTGTAGGCCGCCGGCGGTGATGACCTCCTTGCCCGGCGCCAGGGAGGACTGCAGTTCCTTCAGCTGCGCCTGGCGCTTGCGCTGCGCGCGCATGGACATGAAGCTAGGCAGGATAACGAGGAGAGCGAGGACGAGAAGCAGAATTAGTTGCGTACCATTCATAGAAGGCCAGTGTGCCAGACTGACCATCCCCCGGGCTAGTTGCCCCGCACTTGCCCGGGGCTAGAACAGGGTGCCGCCGATGGCGCCCTCCGGCGGTTCGAGGCCCAGGTGCTGCCACGCAGCTGCCGTGGCCACGCGCCCGCGGCCGGTCCGGGAGATCATGCCCGCACGCACCAAGTAGGGTTCGCACACTTCCTCCACGGTGGAGGGCTCCTCTCCCACTGCGATAGCCAGCGTGTTGACGCCGACCGGGCCGCCGCCGTGCCCCTTGATGAGGGCCTCCAAGACCGCCCGGTCCAAACGGTCCAGCCCGCGCTCGTCCACGTCGAAGACCTCGAGCGCGCCTTGCGCCGCCGCCAGATCGATGTGACCGTCGCCATTGACCTCGGCGAAATCCCGCACGCGCCGCAGCAGGCGGTTCGCAATACGCGGCGTGCCGCGCGAGCGCGAACCAATCTCCACCGCAGCATCGTGGTCAATGTCCACGTCGAGGATGGTGGCCGCACGGGTAATGACCTGCGTGAGGTCCGCAGTGTCGTAATACTCCATCTGGGCGGTGAATCCGAAGCGGTCCCGCAGCGGGCCGGTGAGCATGCCGGCACGGGTGGTCGCGCCCACCAGAGTAAAGGGCGGAATCTCCAGCGGAATGGAGGTAGCGCCGGGGCCCTTGCCCACGATGACGTCAATGCGGAAATCCTCCATCGCCATGTAGAGCATCTCCTCCGCCGGGCGCGCGATGCGGTGGATCTCGTCGATGAAGAGTACGTCGCCTTCCATGAGGTTGGACAACATCGCCGCGAGATCGCCGGCGCGCTCCAGGGCCGGACCAGACGTCATGCGCAGGGAGGTCCCCAGCTCCTGCGAGATGATCATCGCCATCGTCGTCTTGCCCAGGCCCGGCGGGCCGGACAGCAGCACGT
This sequence comes from Corynebacterium tardum, assembly GCF_046717785.1. Lineage (NCBI taxonomy): Bacteria > Bacillati > Actinomycetota > Actinomycetes > Mycobacteriales > Corynebacteriaceae > Corynebacterium > Corynebacterium tardum. Next base: position 1,570,572 of record NZ_CP177104.1, read on the forward strand.
GGTCCGGGGTTACCCCGCGGTTCTTCGCACCGTTGAGCACCAGCGATAGCTGCTCTCGCACCTTCGGCTGCCCAATGAACTCATCCAGGGATTTCGGGCGCAGCGAGCGCTCAATGTCGTGCTCGCCCTGCTGCTCGGAGGCGTCCACGTCGAGGTTGCGGGACGGCGGGGCGGTGGCATCGAGACCTTCGGGAAGCGAGAATTCCGTGCGCTCTACGTCTGACATGGTTCGTACTCCCCTACTTCTTCGCACCCAGCTGGCTCAGCGCCGCGCGCAGCACCACAGGGGTAGCCGCGTCCGGCTGCTCCGCCGCCACCGCCTCCACGACGGGACGTGCGGCCTTGTCCGTAAAACCCAAGCCGATAAGCGCTTCCACGACGTCGTCGACCACGGGGCCGGTGGCAGCGGGGGCGGGCGCTGAATCGTCGCCAAGCTCGGCGCTAAAGGCCGCAACCTTGTCCTTGAGCTCTAGTACCAGGCGCTGCGCCATGCGCTTGCCCACGCCCGGAATCTTCTGCAGGCGCGCGGCGTCCTCCCCGCTGATCGCCTGCGCCAGCTCCCCAGCCCCCATGACGGACAACGCCGCCAGCGCCAGCTTCGGACCCAGACCGGACACCGTCTGCAGGACGTGGAACATGTCGCGGTCCTCGGGGCTGGTAAACCCGAAGAGAGTCATGGAGTCTTCCTTGACCACGAGCGTGGTCATGACAAACGCTTCCTCCCCGCGCTGCAGGCTGCCCAGAGTGTTGGGCGTGGCCAGGACCTTGTAGCCCACCCCGGCACACTCAAGTACTACGTGGTCGAGCTGAATATCGAGCACGGTTCCGCGCAGCGATGCAATCATCTTCCTACTCCTCTACTTTGTCCCAGTTCCCGTGCGGCGCGGCGTGGATACCGACGCCGTACGCGGCGAAGTACCCCGCACGCCGCTGGTGCGCGCGCCCGCCCCCACGCCGGCGCTCGGATCACTGCCGTTGACCCACGCCAACGCCGGTGCCCGCCAGCAGTGGCACACCGCCAAGGCCAGAGCATCGGCCGCATCGGCCGGCTTGGGGGCTTCGCTCAGGCCCAGAATACGGGTAATCATGGCCGTCATCTGCTTCTTATCGGCGCGCCCGTTGCCGGAGACCGCCTTCTTGACCTCGGAGGGGGTGTACATGTGCACCGGGATTCCACGCTCGGCGGCGGCGAGGACAAGTACCCCCACTGCGTGCGCCGTCTGCATCACGGTGGATACCTCGCCGCGTTCGAATACGCGCTCGAGCGCCACCACCTGCGGCTGATAGTCATCCATCCATTCGCGCACGGCGACAGACAGCCGCTGCAGGCGCTCCCCCAGCTCCTTGTCACTCGGCGTGCGCACCACGCCCACCGCGATGGGGATCACCGCTCGTCCGCGCCCTGCTTGCACAACGGAGAGGCCACAGCGCGTCAGGCCTGGGTCGATGCCCATCACCCGCAAACCTTCTAGGTTCACACTCAGCCTCCTTCGCTCCAGGTTCGACGCTGCCAACCGCAGCACTACACAGGATTAGTGTACACACATGTGTTCTAGCACCCCACATGCGTATAGTGGCGCGCATGACGCCATCAACTAACTATTCTGAATTTATCCGCTCGCGCCACTCGCCGCGCGCCTTCCTCCCGGAGCTACTGCCGGCCGAGGTCATTAAGCAGGTGCTTGTCGACGCCCAATCGGCCCCCTCCAACTCCAATACGCAGCCCTGGAACGTCCACCTCGTCGGCGGCGACACCCTCCGCCAGCTCAGCGCCGCGATGATCGAGGACTTCGACTCCCACGGCATCACTCCGGATTTCACCACGGACTACGGTCAGGGTGTGCACCCGCAGCGCTCGCAGCAGCTCGCGGCAAAAATGTACGGCCTTCTCGGCATCGCCCGCGAAGATACCGCAGCGCGCACCGAGTTCATTCGGGAGAACCTGCGCTTCTTCGGCGCGCCCCACGCCGCCTTGCTGTTCATCCCGCCACTGGGCGATCGCATCCGCGCGGCCTTTGACCAGGGCACGTACACGGAGAACTTCCTGCTCTCCTTGGAGGCCCACGGCTACCACGGCGTCCCCCAGGGCATGATTTCGCTCATGGCCCCCACCGTGCGGAAGTTCCTCGGCGTGGACGAGGAGCAGAAGCTGGTCACCGCCATCACCTTCGGTGTAGCGGATGAGACCAGCCCGGTGTTTAAGACCGCTCCTGGCCGCGCGCCGCTGTCGGAGACAGTGACTATCCACGGCCTCGACGGCCTTGAGCTCTAGTCCTCGTCGAGCCTAGTCCTCGTCGAGCTCAGCCAGGACCTCGTCGGAGAGGTCCATGTTGGTGTAGACGTTCTGGACGTCGTCGGAATCCTCCAGCGCGTCGATGAGGCGGAAGATCTTGCGGGCATCGGCTGCCTGCAGCGGGACATCCACGGAGGCGCGGAAGTCGGTATCGGTGTCGTCGACCTCGATATCGGCCTCACCGAGGGCCTCGCGCACGGCCGGGATATCGCCCGGGGCGCAGGTGATCTCGAACTTATCGCCGTTGTCGTTGACTTCCTCGGCACCGGCCTCGAGGACGGCGAGGAGGACGTCGTCCTCGCTCAGCTCGCCCTTCTCCACCATCACCAGGCCGGTGCGGGAGAACATGTAGGCCACCGAGCCGGACTCGCCCAGGTTGCCGCCGTTCTTGGACATCGCCGTGCGCACGTCGGTAGCCGCGCGGTTGCGGTTGTCCGTCAGGCACTCAATAAGCATGGCCACGCCGTTGGGGCCGTAGCCCTCGTACATGATGGTCTCCCAGTCGGCGCCGCCGGCCTCTTCACCGGAGCCGCGCTTGCGGGCACGCTCAATGTTGTCGTTCGGAACGGAGGCCTTCTTGGCCTTCTTAATCATGTCATCGAGGGTGGGATTCGCCGCCGGGTCGCCGCCGCCGGTGCGGGCCGCAACCTCGATGTTCTTAATCAGCTTGGCAAATTCCTTGCCGCGCTTGGCGTCGTTGGCAGCCTTCTTGTGCTTCGTCGTTGCCCATTTGGAGTGGCCTGACATGTCATCCCTTTCGAAGTGGCTGTGTGAAACTGGTGGCAATTATACGGCCACCACGCACTCCCCCTAACACGGGGTACCCCGAAAAACTTCCCATCCTCCGCGCCCTGACACCTCCCCCGGTGCGCTAGACGTTCTGCCAGTTCCCATTAGCGGTGGAGCCACCGACGTCCTCGCGCAAGGTTCGCGTCAGCCCCTCCTGCATCGCCACGGCGAGCAGCTCGCCGCGCTGATTATAGATTTTCCCCTGTGCTAGGCCGGTACCGGTCTGCGCGGAGGGCGAGCTCTGCGAATACAGCATCCATTCGTCCGCGCGCACGGGGCGCAGGAACCATAGGGAGTGATCGAGGCTGGCCAGCTGTACCTTGTCTCCCTGATGCGGCAGCAGCGCGGTGCGCAGCAGTGTCATATCGGACATGTAGGTCAGCGCCGCCTGGTGGAGGGCCTGGTCCGGCGCTTTAGCCACTAGGTCCCCTGTGTTGCGGAACCAGATGTTGCGAAACCCGGCGCCGGTTGCTTCGGCGGCGACGTCGTCGCGTCCTTCCTCCGGAACTAGGCGCACGTCCCAGTCCGACCATTCCTGGAGGATGATGCGCGTGGCCGCGGGTCTCTCGGTCAACGCTTCCGGCCCCGGGACCTCCGGCATGGGGTCCTGGTGGTGTGGTCCGGTATCTCCCACAGCGTGAAACCCGGCGATGAGGACGAAGAGCAGGCGCTCGCCTTGAAAGACGCGCGCGTGCCGGGTGGCGAAGGAACGCCCGTCGCGCACGCGCTCGACGCGGATGCTCACAGGTTTCGACGAATCACCGGGGCCCACGAAGTAGCAGTGCAGCGAATGCGCGAGCTTGTCCTCGACCGTGAGCTGTGCCGCACGCAGGGCCTGGGCCATAGTCTGCCCGCCGAAGGTGCGCTCGATGCGGGAGGGAACCACCGGGGCATGGAACTCGTCCGTGCCTACCTGCTCGATGTCGATCGCTTGAGCCACCGATGCCATTGCCGCTCCTCATTCCTCAATGCTCTGCATGTCTATGGCGCACGCCACACTCGTCCCGACTATCCTACTCACGCACGGGTCCAGCGCGGGGAGTTGCGTAGTATATGCCGCATGAGTTCCACTAGCCCCCACAGCGTGCACCGCGTGGCCGCCTACCTGGAGATGGTCACCTGGGCCCTGCTGATCCTGTCCATGATCTTGAAGTACTCCGGTACGACCGAGGCCCTGACCCCTACCGCGGGCGGCATCCACGGCTTCGGTTTCCTCTGCTTCCTGCTCATGACCGCGCTGGTGTGGATCAACAACCGCTGGCCGGTGGGCGTGGGCATCCTGGGGCTGGTGGTCACCGTCATTCCGTTCGCCGCCCTGCCGTTCGCCGCATGGGTGTCACAGCGCGGGCTGGTCAGCGGACCGTGGCGCTTCACCGACGACGCGGAGCCCCACGGCCTCTTCGACACCGTCCTGGCACAGTCGGTGCGCCACCCAGTGCGCACGGCCATCATCGCTCTCATCGTGGTCTCTATTGTCTTTAGCGTTCTGCTCATGCTGGGCCCGCCGGTCGATGTCGAATCCACCATTGAAGAAACTCGCTAGTCTCCCCGCTGTCTGGACCGGCTGGCTCGTCGCCCGAGTGCTGCTGGTGGTCATGTTGCTGTGCAAGACCACCCCGCTGGGTGACCTCTACTACTACTTCAACGGGGTCTATGGCACTAACCCCACCGACATGACCGAGTACCCGCAGCCGGGCACGTGGCCCAGCGTCCTCGTGGCGTGGCTGACGGGCCCACATGAGCAGCGCTACTTCGTGGGCTTTACGGTCATGACCTTGCTTGCCGACGCCACCTTCCTCGCCCTCCTCCTGCGCCAGCACCGCGGGCGCACCGAGGTCTTTTTTGCTGCGTGGTTCTGGATCTTCTTCGGCACGGCGGCAGGCCATGTCTTTGCCTGGCGCCTCGACCTGTATCCGGCGCTGCTCGTTGCGGGCGCGGGCGCGCTACTCGCCACCCGCCCGCGCGTCGCCGCGGCACTGCTGGGCTGGGCCACGACGGTGAAGCTCTGGCCGGGCGTGCTCGCCGCCGGGCTGGTGGGGCGGTACTCGGCGCGCGGCACGTGGCAGCGCCTCGGCGCCTACTTCGCCGCAGTCCTTGCCCTCTGCGCGGGCGTAGCAGCGTTTTCTGGGGTGGACCGCCTGCTGTCTCCCCTCAGCTACCAGGGCGAGCGCGGACTGCAGATCGAATCGGTGGCGGCGACCGTTTTCATGGTGGGCGCCTACTACGATCCGCAGCGCTGGGACGCGCACTATGCGCCATCGAAAAGCTTTGAAATCTCCGGCCCCGGTGTAAGTATCGCGCTCACCATCAGCACCATCGCGATGGCTGCAGCTTTGGTGTGGGCCCTGGGTGTTGCGCTCTCGCGCTTCCTGCGCGGCGGCTGGAACCCGCGGTCCACGGCCGTCTTCTTCGTCGCCGCCATCCTGCTCCTCATTGCCACCAACAAGGTGTTTTCGACCCAGTACATCGTGTGGATCGGGCCCATCCTCGCAGTAGCGCTGCGCACCGAGGTCCCCCGCGGCACGCGCGCGCAGCGCCGGGTAGCCGCGCAGACGACCAGGTACCGTCGTGCCTTAGCTGTCCTCACCGTGCTGGCTGCTGCCTTAGGCACCTATATCTACCCGTGGGGCTATGACTACTTGTGGCTCAATGTGGGCGCCAACCCGATTCCGGTCTATGCCCTTGCTGTGCGCAACGTCCTTATCCTCGCCATGGTGCTCATAGCACTCCTGTGGCACCGGGCCGAATACCGCATCCAGGCTGAGCAGGCTCGGCCTGCTCCGGCTGACTACAAGTCGATCTGACTAAGCTCGAAGAACTCCGGAAGCTTCGCCGTGCCGCCCAGGCGCAATAGTTTCACAGCCGGGCGCAGGCGCAACGCGCGGGTATCGCTCACCGCTTCGTTGTAGAAGCGGTGGGCTAGGTGGATGCGCCCTTCGGCGTCGGCAAGCAAGGCCGGCCGCGACCCGAAGCACTGCGCAATCGCCGCCGACAGCTCCCGCTCGCGCTTGGTGCGCTCGTCGAAGTGCCCCTGCACCAGTTCCGTGGACTCAGCCCGGGCAGCCACGTGCTCCAGCTCGGGCTCCAAGGCGCTCACCACGGCAGCGCGGCGATCCAGGGTGGCCTCCAGCTGTGCCAGCGCCGCATCCGTGCGGATGTGCAGAGAATTCAGGCGCTGCGCGGTAAACAGCGCCCACATCCCCACCACCAACAGGATGGCGAACAGGATAACGAGCTCAACGGCCATCTACGCCACCCGCACCTTCGTGCCATCCGCCACAGTCTCATACACCTGCATGACAGCTGCGGCCACGTGGTCCCAGTCGTATTCCCGGGCGCGCTTCGTGCCCGCCTGGGTCAACGCTGCGCGCTGACCCGGGTCCTGGACTAAGTCTGTAAGCACGCGCGCCAAGTCCGTGGCGTCGCCCGTGCGGAACAGCCGGCCCGCCGGTGTTTCCGAATCGACGTTGCACACCGCGGCGAAGGCCTCCAGGTCAGAGGCCACCACCGCACAGCCGGCCGCCATGGCCTCCACCAGGACGATACCGAAGCTCTCGCCGCCCGTGTTGGGTGCAACGTAGATGTCTGCCCGGCCCAGGATGGCGGCCTTGTCGGCATCACTGACGCGCCCCACAAAGTCCACGCCGGGCACGCTGCGCGGGTGCCCGCCACCCATGACGGTCACCCGCACCTTCTCTGGGACGAGGGTGAGCGCCTCTAAGAGGATGTCCAGGCCCTTGCGCGGCTCATCCAAGCGTCCCAAGAACACAATCTCCACCGGCCTGTCCTCCGCTGCAGCGTCACTAGCGCTATGCACCGCGCGCTCGCGGGCGTAAACGGAGGTATCGACGCCGTTGGGGATGAGCACCGGGTCTCCGCCCAGCTGCTCCACCTGCCAGCGCCGCGCCATCTCGGAGACCGCAATACCACCCCGGATCTTCTCCAGGTAGGGGCGCAGGAAAGGCTTGGCAAGGGTAAGCACCAGGGAGCTTGACGCCGAGGCGTGGTAGGTGGCCACGATGGGCCCCTGCGCCAAGGCCAGGGCGGCCATGGAGAAACTCGGCGAGTTCGGCTCGTGGATATGCAGCACGTCGAAATCGCCCTCGCGGATGAAGCGCTTGATGATGCGCCCCACGTGGGGGCCAATGGCCAGGCGCGCCACGGAGCCGTTGTAGGTAATCGGGATGGCCCACCCGCCCTTGCGCACGAAACTGGGGACCTCGGTGGCGCGCGCCGCTGGGCCGAGCACTTCCACGGTGTGGCCCTGCTCGATGAAGACAGTGGCGAGGTCCACGATGTGGGCCTGCACGCCGCCGGGCTCGTCGAAGGAATAGGGGCAGATGATTCCGATGCGCATGACAGGCAGACCTACCGTTCTTCCCGCTGGGAACTCTGCGCGCGGGCTTGGCGGCGTGCCGCGACGTCGACATTCCACTGCGGCTGCAGCATGTGCCAATCTTCCGGGTGCTGGCGGATATTCTCCGCAAAACCATCGGCCATGCGCTGGCAGGTCTCCTGCAGGGTGGTGACTTCCACCTCGGGGCTCACACTCAGCCCCCAGCCGTCGCCGTCGAAGAAGGAGTGCACCACGTGCAGCGCAGCGCCGGTCTCGATAGCCAACTGGGCGGGGCCGGCGGCGACATTCGCCTCCTCCCCCATGAGGTCCACGGTCACGCCCGTGCGCGTGAGGTCGCGCTCAGCCAGCAAGCACACCACGCCGCCGCGCTGCAGGGTGTCCTTCAGGCGCGGGAACGGGGAGCTGCCACCGGTAAGCGGCAGGACGGTAAAGCCGAGGCTTTCGCGGTAGTCCACGAAGGCGTCGAAAAGCGCCTCCGGCTTCAACCGCTCCGCCACGGTGGTAAACCCGCCGTAGTGGCCCACACAGAACACGCCCGCCATGTCCCAGTTGCCGGAGTGCGGCAGTGCGAAAATCACCCCGCGCCCAGAAGCCATGGACGCATCGGAGTGCTCCTTGCCGCGCAGCCCCGCAAGCAGGCGCTGCTGCAGCTGCGGATCCGCATGGATAGCGGGAAGGCGGAAGGCCTCCAGCCAGTAGCGCAGATACGAGCGCATCGAATCCCGCACCAGCTGCCGGGTAACGTTCTCCGGACCCACCACGCGGGAGAGGTTTTTGCGCAGCTGCTCCATGCCCCGCCCGTGGTCACTGGCGTAGTCGGCGGCGCGCTCGAAGAGCCACGCGGCCGCCGGCTGTGGAAGGAAGCGCACTACCTTCCAGCAGGCAATGTAGCCGGCGGCGATGAGGCGCTCGCGGTCGAACAGGGCCACGGTGGTTCTCCTTGAACTTCAGGGGCTAAAGAACTGAAAGGTAACTAGAGGTCCTTCTTGAACCGAGCCTTGGTGTCTTGGCGCGCCGCCTGGCGCATGCGCTGATAAATAGTAAACAGCGAGCCCACAGCCAGCAGCCACAGCGCCACCTCTAAGGCATAGGGCACGCCGAGGCCCTCCAGGCCCACGCCGCCTAGCCCCACGATGAGGCGCTCGGGGCGCTCGACCAATCCGCCGACCATCTTAAATCCGGAGGCCTCACCGCGCGCCTTGACGTAGGAGATGACCTGGGAGCTAACCAGCACCACCATGCAGGCAGCGAAATTTAAGGCGCTGGCGTTATCGACGTAGACCATCCAATAGGCAATAGCGGCGAAGAGTGCGCCGTCGGTGATGCGATCACACGAAGCATCTAGAGTGGCGCCAAACTGCGAGCCGCCCGTGGTTAGGCGCGCCATCGTGCCGTCGAGCATGTCGAAGGCTGCAAACAGCCCTGACAGAATAGCTGCGGCGAACAGGTGGTTGAGCGGGATCAGGATGACCGAAATAGCGATGGTCACGATCGTTCCCACGATGGTCACCACGTTTGGGGTCAGGCCCATCTTGAGGAAGAGCTTGGCCACCGGAACCACTACCACGGCGGCGGGCTTGCGCCCATGGACACTAAGCATGCGCTTCTCCTCCGATGATTCCCTCGGCTGCGAGCTCCGCCCACCCCTGTGCGAGCAGCGAGCGGGTGTCCTTGAGGAGCTGCGGCAGCACCTTGACGCCGTCCACAATAGTCATGAAATTAGCGTCTCCGCTCCACCGCGGCACGATATGCATGTGGAGGTGCTGACCCACAGAACCTCCGGAGGCGCGTCCCAGGTTAAAGCCAGCATTCACCGCGTCTGGGCCCGAAACCTTCTTGAGGACACGGATCGCGGCCTGGGCGAACTGGAAGAGCTCACGGGACTCATCCTCGGTGAGGTTTTCCAGCTCGGATTCCTCACGATAGGGGATCACCATCATGTGCCCGGCGTTGTACGGGTACAGGTTGAGCACGCAGTAGACCAGCTCGCCGCGAGCGACGATCAGGCCTTCCTCATCCGTCATCTGCGGAATCTCCACGAACGGGTTATGCGCCTTCTTCGGCACATCGCCCGCTCCGCCCTCGCGCTTGATATAACTCATGCGGTACGGCGCCCAGAGGCGCTCCAAGCGGTCGGGGGTTCCCAGGCCGGTATCGACGTACTCTCCCACTGGTTCTCCCACTAGTAGTCGCGTTCCTTTACTCTTCGTCCTTGGCGCAAGCCCTTACGCGGATTCCGCCACGCGGGCCTCGATGGTCTCCTTGGTCGGCTGCGCATTGTTGCGCTCACGCACCCAGGCCTCGATGACGTTGATGGCGGTCTCCACCGGCACGCCGTTGACCTGCGTGCCGTCAAGGAAGCGGAAGGACACAGCATCTGCTTCCACGTCGCGCTCGCCGGCCAGCAACATGAACGGGACCTTGCCGGTGGTGTGGTTGCGGATCTTCTTCTGCATGCGGTCATCGGACGTATCGACGTCCGCGCGCAGGCCGCGGGAACGCAGCTCAGCGCACACCTTCTCCAGGTGCGGGGCGAACGTATCCGCCACCGGAATGCCCACTACCTGGTGCGGTGCCAGCCAAGCCGGGAAGGCGCCGGCGTAATGCTCCAGCAGCACGCCGAAGAAGCGCTCGATGGAGCCGAACAGGGCGCGGTGAATCATGATCGGGCGCTGCTTGGTGCCATCCGACGCCGTGTACTCCAGCTCGAAGCGCTCCGGCAGGTTGAAGTCCAACTGCACGGTGGACATCTGCCAAGTGCGGCCGATGGCATCGCGTGCCTGGACGGAAATCTTCGGGCCGTAAAAGGCAGCGCCCGCCGGATCCGGTACCAGTTCCAGACCGGACTTCTCCGCCACGGACTTGAGGATGGCGGTGGAGCGCTCCCAAATCTCGTCGGAGCCGACGTACTTGTTCGGATCCTTGGTGGACAGCTCCAGGTAGAAGTCATCCAGGCCGTAGTCCTTGAGCAAAGAGATGATGAACTCCAGCACCTTGGTCAGCTCTTCCTCGAGCTGCTCCGGGGTGCAGTAAATGTGGGAGTCATCCTGGGTAAAGCCGCGGGCGCGGGTCAGGCCGTGGATGACGCCGGACTTTTCGTAGCGGTACACGGTGCCGAACTCGAAGAGTCGCAGCGGCAGCTCGCGGTAGGAGCGACCACGGGACGCGAAGATGAGGTTGTGCATCGGGCAGTTCATCGGCTTGGCGTAGTAGTCCTGCGGCTGCTTGGTGCAGTTGCCGTCCTCATCCCACTCGCCGTCCAGCTGCATCGGCGGGAACATGCCGTCCGCGTAGAAATCCAGGTGGCCGGACTTCTTGAACAGGTCGCCCTTGGTCAGGTGCGGGGTGGAGACGAAGGAGTAGCCATCCGCGATGTGGCGGCGGCGGGAGTGCTCCTCCATCTCCATGCGCACCGTGGCGCCGTTCGGGTGGAAGACCGGGAAGCCGGAGCCAATCTCATCCGGGAAGGAAAACAGATCCAGCTCGGCGCCGAGGCGACGGTGGTCGCGCTTTTCGGCTTCCTCCACCATGGTCTGGTACGCAGCGAGCGCGTCCTTGGACTCAAAGGCCGTGCCGTAGATACGCTGCAGTCCAGCCTTGGTCTGGTCGCCGCGCCAGTAGGCGGCAGACGAACGCGTCAGCGTGAAGGCCGGGATGTACTTGGTGGTCGGCACGTGCGGGCCGCGGCAGAGGTCAAACCACTCCACCTCGCCGGTGCGCGGGTTGATGTTGTCATAGTGCGTCAGATCGCCGGAGCCAACCTCAGCAGCCTCGTCGGAATCCGGGTCCACGTTGCCCTTGTCTTGGACCAGCTCGAGCTTAAACGGCTCGTCGGCAAGCGCCTGCTCTGCCTCCTCCGGGGAGGCGTAGACGTGGCGCTCGAAGCGCTGGCCGCCCTTGATGATCTTCTTCATGCGCTTCTCAATGGCCTTAAGGTCCTCCGGCGTGAAGGGCTCAGCGGTCTGGAAGTCGAAGTAGAAGCCGTTCTCGATGGCCGGGCCGATGCCCAGCTTGGTGCCGGGGAACTCGGCCTGCACGGCCTGGGCCATGACGTGACCGCAGGAGTGGCGGATGACGGCGCGGCCGTCCTCCTCGCAGGCGGCCACCGGAGTGAACTCGGCGTCCGTGTCCGGGGTGTGGGAAAGGTCGTAGAGGGTGCCGTCGGCGCCGCGGACGACGACGACTGCTTCGGGGCCCTTGTTCGGCAGCTCATGCTCGCGCATCGCTGCTCCCACGGCAGTACCGGCCGGGACCGTGATCGGCTCGTAGTTGACCGGGACTGCTGGAATCATTTCCGCCATGACTTGGTGCGCTCCTTTTGCGCTCACGCGCCGCTCGACATACCTGGCCGAGCAGCACTCAACGAGAAAGTTACAGCGGCATAGTCTACCCCGCTTAACTGCGCAGTAGCGATTCGCCCCAGAAGGTCTGCCCGTCAGTTCCGGCGGGCACGTAATACATGGCGGAGCCGATGTGGCTGATCCAGGTATTGAGACGATCCGATTCGTCCAGTCGGGCCTGGATGGGCTCAAACTGCTTCGTGGGGTCCTTTTGGTAGCAGATAAAGATCTGTCCGGCGTTGCTGAGCTCTCCGCGCGCGGTGGTCTCCGCAGTCGGCGGCAGGTTGAAGTTGAAGGGCCGGCGCAGGATTTTCTGCTCTGGGTGGTCTGCCGGCGGGTGCGCGCGGGCCACGTGGGAATCGGCATCAATGGCCTTGAGGCCAAACTCGTCGCGCGCATCCAGGTCAACCGGGTCGAACTCATCCTTGGCTCCCAGCGGCGCGCCCGTGTCGAGGGTCCGGCCGGTGGCGGTTTCCCGGGCGGTGCGGTCCAGCTCCTCCCACGTGTCCAGGTTCATGTGGATGCGGCGGACCACCATGGCGCTACCGCCGGCAAACTTTCCGCCGTCAATCCATACCTGCTCCGCAAAGTCGTCGTCGCTGCGCGGGTTGACGGTGCCGTCCTTTTGGCCAAAAAGGTTGCGCGCAGTAGTGCCCTTCGGCGCGGAACCGTAGGCGTGGCTAAAGCCCTGTTGCACCCACGCCACCTCGGCGTAATCTGCGCCGGCGCGCGTCATGTGCCGCAGCACGTGGGCGGCGGTCAGCGGCTCGTCGCTGCAGATCTGCAGGACCAGGTCCGTCTGTCCCCATTCTTCGTGCAGATCATCGTGCTCGAAGGCGCGCACGTCCCCAAGCCACTCAGGCTTATCGGCACCCACTGCCTGGAAGAAGCCTTCTCCCCATCCGCAGGTCACGGTGAGGTTCGCCGGGGTCACGGCGAGCTCGGGCTCAAGGCTGCCCAGTGGTGCCTCGCCGGTGCACAGGCGCCGCGCATCCTCCGTCCACAGCCGCATGAGCGCTCGCGCGCCGCGCGCGGTGGTGCCCTTCTTGAGATTAAACCCAACCAGCTCTACGTGCGCTTGGACCGGGGTCTGGATGCCGGCTTGGTGCTCGCCGTCAAAGGCCACGATGTCACTGCCCATCGTCTCCTCTGCCCCAGTAGGACCAGTGGAGCCAGTGCTGTCAGAATCCTCGGCGGCGATGGATTTTTCAGCCTTCGCGCACCCAGCCAGCGCGGCACCACCGGCCACCATCACTCCCCCGGCGAGCACTCCCCGCCGGCTCACAGGATTGGCGAACTCGCTCATTGCAACGCGTCCTCTCTAGTTATCAGAATGATCGGAATGCTCGGAATGGTCGGCGTGATCAGCATGATCCATATCGGCCATGTCCCCCATATCCTTCATGTCCCCCATATCGCCATAGCTCTCCGAGCCAGCGCCCATGGAGCGCACCGGAATGTCGCCGAGGCGCGCGGTGGTACCGCCGTCGAGCAGCAGGGTCACGTCAGTCGATTCGCCCGCCAGGATGGGATCGGAAACCCCCATGAGCATGAAGTGGTATCCTCCCGGGGCCAGCTCCACCTCGCCGCCGGCGGGGATGTCGAAGCCGTCCTGCTTTTCCTGCATGACGCCGTCCACCACCTCGTGGATCTGGTAGCTCTTTGCCTCAATAGAGGAGGTGAAGCCGATGACGTGCACGTCCTTGTCGCTGGTGTTGCGCAGCGTACCGAATACGGAGGTCATGTCGGAGTCCTCCTCCATGGCGCGCACCACGCCGTCCTCGAAGACGATGGGTCCTGCGGCGGACGGTGACTCTTCCCCGGACTCAGACGCCGACGCGCTTGACGACGCCCCCGCGTCCTTCTCCGCAGCAGACGAGGCGGCCGCCGCCGTGCTCGTAGCGCCCGGGTTACCGGCGGAGTCTTCCTCACTGTTCGAGCAGCCCGCCAATGCCAGGCTGGCGGCCGTAATGGTGGAGACCGTGGAGAGGAGTACAAAACGGGTGTTCAGCATGAAATATGCCTTTCTCTTGGTGGTGAATCTCTAGGTGGTGAAACTGAGGGAGCGAGAGCAGTTCTATTCTTCGCCGTTAGCGCGGCGAGTCTTGGCACCGAATGCAACAACCACTGCCGCAATCACGAGCACGGCGCCAATCCCGATGATCCACTTCGCCGCGGTGGGCAGCGAGTCGAGGACGCCATCGGAGCTGGAAGCATCCGAATCGGCGGCGGTATCGTCGGCGCCTCCGGCTCCTTCAGAATCGGAAGCGCCGTCCGTGTCCTCGCCGCCTGCCACGCTGAACTCCACGGAACCGACGGTGGAATGACCATCGGAGGAGGTGATGCGGAATCCCACCTGATAGTCGCCGGCGCCCGGCTGCACGTCCTGGGGCACCTCTACGGTGAGGTCGCGGCCGTCGATAGTCGGCGTGCCGTCGAACAGCACCTTACCGCTGTCCTGGTCGCTCACGGCGAAGGTGTTAAAGGTCTCCTTCGGGATGCCGGAGAACTCCAGGGTGATCTCCCGCGGGAACTCCTCCAGCGGAGCGTCACTGACCACATTTCCGCCCACCACGGAGTCGTGCGCCAGAGCCAGTGGCGCAGACATGGCAATCATGAGACCGGTAGCTCCGGCGGCGAATGCGGTGGTGACCTGGCGCAGCTGCATAGTGAGGGCGACTCCTTGAAACTCAATCGCGTCTTATAACCCCACCATCGTATCGCTGGGGTTTAAGCGCTAGCTAATTCTTTGTCCCGCGCGGGATGCGCGGTTATGAAGTAGTCGCGGCATCCGCATGGAAAGTTCCCCCACAGCCCCCAATTGTTGAAAATGTGTTTCACCCCACGGTGAATGAAGCACACAAAACACACAAGGCGCCTTCCCCAGAAAAAGGGAAGACGCCTTGCGTACATGGAGCGGATGACGAGACTCGAACTCGCGACCCTCACCTTGGCAAGGTGATGCGCTACCAACTGCGCTACATCCGCGTGACAAGCCGTAGCTCGTCACGGGTTTCCGTGAAGAAACCCTGTGCGCGATACTGGGATTGAACCAGTGACCTCTTCCGTGTCAGGGAAGCGCTCTCCCGCTGAGCTAAACGCGCTTGCAGCACCCTTTGTGGGTGCCAACTTTTTGAGGTGGAAACGGGAATCGAACCCGTGTGCACGGTTTTGCAGACCGTTGCCTCACCACTCGGCCATTCCACCGTGGCGATACCGCCTCACACACTACATGTGCTGGAGCGGATGACGAGACTCGAACTCGCGACCCTCACCTTGGCAAGGTGATGCGCTACCAACTGCGCTACATCCGCATTCGAAAACCAGGCCCGGTTTTCTAGGACTAAAAAGTCCGTGTGCGCGATACTGGGATTGAACCAGTGACCTCTTCCGTGTCAGGGAAGCGCTCTCCCACTGAGCTAATCGCGCTTATCTAGTTGTCAAGGCCCTCCACCAAAGTGGAAGTCTTGGAGCGGATGACGAGACTCGAACTCGCGACCCTCACCTTGGCAAGGTGATGCGCTACCAACTGCGCTACATCCGCATTGCACTGTTCCGGCGGGAATGCCGTGGTGCGAGTAGAAACATTATCGCGCACCGCCGAAGTTTCCAAATCCGCAGCCCACAGCGTGAATCAACATCTCCACACACGCCTTGGGATTACATCGATGTCATTGCGCCGTCCCTGCACCGCCCCTGTGCCGTCCTTGCACCCGCACTTGTGCCACACGAGTTTTGTTACATGACACAACACCAGCTGTTACATGACACAACACCAGAGCGGCACACCACCGCCTTTCCGGCTCCCCCGCACGAAAGCGCGAGTGAGCTGGGCGATTATGGAGATACACACCTGCGGTGTACGTTAAGTCGTGCACCACGATGCAACACGATGCAACATTGAGACATAACAAATGTTGTGTGTAGTGAGGTTCTATAGCTCAGTGGGAGAGCGTTCCGTTCACACCGGAAAGGTCGCTGGTTCAATCCCAGCTAGGACCACCAGAAAGACATACTGAAAGCCGCAGCCTTTGCTGCGGCTTTTGTCGTTTTCCGCTGCACCGCTCGTTGCTGCTCGTTCCTGTCCGCTACCGTCCATTGTTCCGTATGCTGTAAGGCCATGACGGACTCTCGGAACACACACGATAGGGCAAGTCTTACATCGACACTTCTGGGCCCAGACCGCGAAGGTATCCGGCTCATCGCTGTGAGCACGCTGCATGGCTCCGCCACCATTGACGGCACGTCGGATGCCATGGGAAATGAGGCGGACGGCCAGCTCTTCGCGGCGCTGCGCGATTGGGCGGATGTGGCCGTGGTGGGATCGGGAACGGTGAAGGCGGAGGATTATCAGGCGTCGACAAGCACGCGTCTCGCCGTCTTTAGCCACTCCCTCAACTTCGACGGCTTCGAGGACTTCATCGCCGCCGGCCCCCTCGTACTCACCCCAGCAGACAGGATGGATTCGCCCGAGGCCGCCCGGCTCGCCGCCGCCGGCGCGGAGCTCGTGAGCACAGGGACGGGTACCGTCACCGAGGCCATCGAGGCCCTGCGCGCACGCGGCGCCACCCGCATTTCCTGCGAGGGCGGGCCGTCGGTCTATTCGGCGTTCATCGCCGCCGGGCTGGTAGACCAGCTCTATCTCACCGTCGATCCTCACCTCTCCCCGTCCGTGGAACGACCCATCGTTGACGGCGATGCCACGTCGCCGGCGCTGCGCCTCGAGCTGGAGAACGTCACGCCCGTCGACAACACGGTGTTTCTGCGCTACCGGCGCATGTCCACCCCGTAAACTCTTCTGCCGTGACTTCTCCGGCCTCCAACTTCGCGAACCCCGCCCGCCTGTGGACCGCCGCCGCGTGGCCCACGGCCGTTCTGCTTGTTTTGCACCGTGTCTTCGTCCTAGCGGTCAATGGCACTGTGACGGATGACTTCGGCACCGTCTATCGCGCCGTCCGGAACTTCTGGGAGGGCACTGCGGTCTACGAGCAGAACTACTCCTTTGTGGAGCCGCTCTACCTCTACAACCCGGGCGCAACAGTACTGCTCTCCCCCATGGGTATTGTCTCTGAAGAGCACGCGCGCCTCGCGTTCATCTTTGTCAACGCCGCCGCGATTATCGCAGCCCTGGCGCTGCTCACGCGCTATGTGGGTCATAGTCTGCGCGGGCCGGTATGGCCGGTGAGCATCGCCGCCGCCTTCGTCACCGAGTCGGTAGTCAATACGCTGGTCTTTACCAACATCAACGGCCTGCTGCTCCTGGCCATGGTGGCTTTCCTAGTCCTGCTGGATAAGTATGGCTGGGCCGCTGGACTCTGTATTGGACTGGCCATCTTGGTCAAGCCACAGTTCGCGCCCCTGCTGTTCTTGGCGGTCGTGCGCAAGCGTTGGTGGACGGTGGGCCTCGGCATCGCTGTTCCCGTGCTGGCCAATCTCGCGGCGTGGCCCCTCGTGCCTGGCGTGAGCGGCTACCGCGCAAAATTGCTCCCTTACCTCGCCACTACCCGTGACTACGCCAACGCCGCCTGGCCGGGCGTGCGCGCCTACTTCGACCTGCCAGGCGTGCTGTATTACCCCATCTGGTTGCTCTTCGCGGCACTGACCGCAGCGGCAATCCTGGGGCTTCTGCGCTGGCGGAACTCAGAGCCGGAGTTCTGGGCGTTGACTACCACCGGCATCATCATGACCGGTGTCTTCTTCCTGTCTTCCCTGGGCCAGCAGTACTACTCCATGTGGCTGTTCCCCATGATGTTTACGGTGCTGCTGAAGCGTTCCGTCTTTCACACGTGGGGCGCATGGCTCGCGGCATTTTTATTCTTGGCGCCGCTCGAGTGGGCGTCGACCAGCATGCCCACCGCCGCCCACTGGATGTTCGTCTTCATCGCCACTATTGGCTGGTCACTGCTCATCGTGGTCACCGCCGCCTCCGTATTCGGCTGGTGGACGAGCACCCGTGGTGCTGGCACACCTTCGGTCCAGAGCGATAAACTCCCGGCATGACCGATTTCAAGCTCATCGCAGATACCGAATGGCGCCAGCGCCTCAGCGCCGAGGAGTACTACGTGCTGCGGGAAGCCGGCACGGAGCCGCCGCACGTGGGCGAGTACACCAACACCACTACTGAGGGCGTCTACTCGTGCAAGGCCTGCGGGGCGGAGCTATTCCGCTCCACGGAGAAGTTCGAATCCCACTGCGGCTGGCCCTCCTTCTTCTCCCCGCTGGCCGGCGATACCGTCATCGAGCGCGAGGACAACTCCCTGGGCATGCGCCGCGTCGAGGTGCTGTGTGCCAACTGCGAGTCGCACTTGGGCCACGTCTTCGAGGGCGAGGGCTACGATACCCCGACTGACCTGCGCTACTGCATCAACTCGATCTGCCTCAACCTAGAGGAAAAGCCGGTCGAAGGCTAGTTCCTTCTCCCGGCTCTCTCCCCCTTGTGCCTTAGGGCAGCACGTTAATGAGCTCCGCCACGTCCTTGACGCGACGGCCCGTGTGGAACGGAATCTCCTCGCGCACGTGGTGGCGGGCCTCCGTGTAGCGCATGAGGTACATCAGGTCCACAATGCGGTGCAGCTCCGGCGCCTCGAAGGCGAGGATCCACTCGTAGTCACCGAGGGCGAAGGCCGGAACGGTGTTGGCACGCACGTCGGGATAGTCACGAGCCTGCATGCCGTGCTCCATGAGGATGCGGCGCCGCTTTTCCTCATCCATGGTGTACCAGTCGTAGGAGCGCACGAACGGGTAGACCGAGATCCACTCCCCTGGTTCCTCTCCCATGATGAAGGACGGCAGGTGGGACTTGTTGAACTCCGCCGGGCGGTGCAGGGCGTTGCCCACCCACGTCACCTCGGAGACCTGCCCCAAAACCGTTTCGCGGCGGAAGTCCGCGAAGGCCTTCTGAATGTCGGCGAACTCCTCCGCGTGCCACCAGATCATGAAGTCCGCGGAGTCCCGCATGCCGGAGAGATCATAGATGCCGCGCACGGTCACGGTGCGGGCCTCAGCCAGATCGGCGAAGAACTTCTGTGCCTGGGCGATGATCTCTGCGCGTTCCGTGCCAAGCGCACCCGGGACGACTTTGAACACCGCGTGCTGCGAGTACTGCTGCTTCTGGTTGAGCTCAGTGAAGTTGACCTTCGACATGCATTTCTCCTCATGTGATTCCATCAAATGACCTATCCATCATAAGTTGTACACCGCCGGGCGCGCTACTACCTCAACCCCGCCGGACACGGCGCGCCTTCGCCCGCCGCGCCCGCGAAACTAATACGTTGATCCCCGTGAGCAATTCCGACGTATCTTCGCGCAGCCAGGCAGGGGCACCGACTCCCCTGCACGCCCGCGCCGCCGCCGACGCTTCGACCGAAACCACGGAGCAGACCACGCCGGCCGCCTTCAATGAAGCGGTCGACACCCTCCACGCCGCGCAGTTGCGCCCGGAGATCACGCTGGGCACCATCCGCCCGCCGCAGCGCCTGGCGCCGTTTAGCCACGCTGTCGGCCTCGAGGTCGCCCGCGGTGGCGACGCGGACGCCGACGCCATCCCTACCGATTCTGAGGGAGACGCCTTCGGCCGTCTCATCCTCCTGCACGACCCGGGCGCGGAGGAAGCCTGGGAGGGCGCCATGCGCTTGGTGGCCTACATTCAGGCAGACTTGGACGACGCTGTAGCGGGCGACCCGCTTCTTCCGGACGTCGCCTGGGAGTGGCTTACTGAGTCCCTCGACCTGCGCGAGGCTACCCACACCAACTTGGGCGGCACCGTCACCTCCACGGCCTCTGTGCGCTACGGCGAGATTGGCGGGCCGCCGCGCGCCTACCAGCTGGAAATGCGCGCTTCCTGGACCGCCGAGGGCCTTGATCTGGCCCCGCACGTCGAGGCCTTTGCGCAGGTTCTGGCTCACGTCGCCGGTCTCCCGCCGGAGGGCGTGGCCGAGCTCGGCCGCTAAGGATACGCGGCTGCCATGACCGAGTTGCGTCAGGTTCCTCTCGAAGGCACCCCGAAGGTCCTGTCCACCCCGCGCGAGTTCCACGCTGCGGCACAGCGCCTCGCCGCCGGGTCGGGCCCGTTCGCCATCGACACCGAGCGCGCCTCCGCCTACCGCTACGACGACCGTGCTTTCCTCGTGCAGATCCGTCGGGCTGAGGCCGGAACCGTGCTGCTTGCTCCGGAGCACCACCGCGCGGAATTTCGCGCCGCGCTCGCCCCTGTGCTCAATGGCCAGGAGTGGGTCGTCCACGCCGCGCCATCGGATCTACCTTGCCTGGCCTGGCTGGGTCTTTACCCTGGCGCGCTCTTCGATACGGAGCTCGCGGCCCGCTTCGCCGGCTACCCCCACCCGAACCTGGGCGCGATGGTGCTGGAGCTTTTCGACGTCGAATTGGAAAAGGGCTACGGCGATTCCGACTGGTCCGAGACCCCTCTGCCCCGCCAGTGGCGCAACTACGCGGCGCTCGATGTGGAACTGCTCAACGAGCTTGCCATGACCCTGCGGGATATCCTCGCGGAGGAAGAGAAGCTGGACTGGGCGCTCGAGGAATTCGACCACATCATGGCTGAGCACGCCGACATCACCGCGCCCGCGCAGCGGTCGTGGCGCGAGGTCAAGGGCGTGTCCTCGCTGCGCTCGCGCGAACAGCTCGCGGTTGCCCGCGAATTGTGGCAGCGCCGGGAATCCATCGCGCGGTCCCGCGATATCGCCCCCAACCGCATCCTTCCCCACCGAGTGCTGGTGGAGATTGCCCGCCGCCTGCCCCGCACGCCGCACGAGATCAACAAGATCAAGGGCTTTCCCCGGCGCCGCGCGGGGGCGACGCTGCAGTGGCTCGACGCGGTCACGCACGCCTCCGAGTCCCCCGCCGCTAGTTGGCCTAAGCCGCAGCACACCCCGCGGCAGATGCCCTCCAAGTCAGTAGTGGCCAAGGAGCACCCGCAGCTGTGGGAGCTCTACCAGGACGTGCGCGCGGACTTTACGGAGCTCAGCGAGGAACTGGGCATCAACGATGAGCTCATCCTCAAGCCCAGTCTCATCCGCCTCACCGTCTGGGCGGCGTTGGGCACCCCGATGCGGCACGGCGCCGACGTCGCCGGCCACATCGCCACAACGGCAGACATTCCGGACTTCCTGGCCGACCAAGGCGCGCGCGAGTGGCAGATAGAGCTGGCAACGCCGTTGCTTGCCGACGCCCTCTCGGGCCACCACCGCTAAGCCTCGCGGGCGGCCACCCACTCCTCTACGGACTGCGCAATGCCCTGTGGGGTAAGCCCGAATTCCTCGAGCACCTCGCCGCGGCTGGCGTGCTTGGGGAAGCAGCCTGGAACGCCGAGGCGGTGCACCGGCGTGTCGACGTCGGCAGCATCCAGCGCCTCCGCCACCATGGAGCCCACGCCTCCGCGCAGGAGTCCATCCTCCACCGTGACCACCAGGTCGTGGTCCGCGGCCAGCGCCACGAGGGACCGCGGCACCGGCACCGGCCACCGCGGGTCCGCCACGGTGACGTTGAAGCCCTGGGCCTCCAGCAGCTCCGCGGCACCCAGCGAGCGGGTGCTCATTGCGCCGACGGCGACGAGGAGGACATCGGTAGCGTCGCCGACAGCGTTCTCCCCATCAGACTCCTCCGCGGAGGAATCGGAGTAGCGGAGGATATCCACGCCATCGTCCAACCGGGTTAGCGCCTCCGTGTCCTCCAGCAGGTTGCCCTTGGGGAAGCGCACCACGGTGGGGCCGTCCTCGATGGCGATGGCTTCGTTGAAGAGCTCACGCAGGCGAGCCCCGTCGCGCGGCGCGGCAATGCGGATGCCCGGGACGATGCTCATCAGAGCCATGTCCCACACGCCGTTGTGGGAGGGGCCGTCGGAGCCAGTGACACCCGCGCGATCCAGCACGATGGTCACCGGCAGCTTGAGGAGCGCGATGTCCATGATCACCTGGTCGACGGCGCGGTTGAGGAACGTCGAGTAGATGGCGACCACCGGGTGCATGCCGGCCAAGGCGAGGCCGGATGCCGAGGTCATGGCGTGCTGCTCAGCAATGCCAACGTCAAAGAACCGCTCCGGGAACTTCTCCTGGAACGGCGCCAGGCCAGTCGGCCCCGCCATCGCCGCGGTAATGGCCACGATGTCCTCGCGCTCACCGCCGGCCTTGATAAGCTCCTCCGAAAATGCCGCGGTCCAGCCCGGCTGCTTCTCGCCCTTGGACACGCCGGTGACCGGGTCGATGGCACCGGTGGAGTGCATCTGGTCCTTCGGCTCGTTGACGGCCGGGGCAAAACCGTGGCCCTTTTCGGTCACGGTGTGCACGATGATGGGGCCGTCGTAATCCCGGGCATAGCTCAGCGCCCGGACCAGGGAATCCACGTCATGGCCGTTGATGGGCCCGACGTACTTGATGCCGAGTTCGGGGAACATTTCCGTCGGCATGACGGTGGACTTTACGCCCTCCTTCATTGCATGTAGTGCGTCGAAGGTGCGCTCGCCCACCCAGCCCATGGACTTCAGGCGCTTCTTGCCCAGCTCCATGAACTCGTCGTAGCCGTGCTGGGCGCGAATCCGGCCCAAATTTTCGGACAGGCCGCCGATGGTGGGCGAATAGGAACGGCCATTATCGTTGACCACGATGACGACGTTGCGGTCCTGGTCCGCCGAAATGTTATTGAGCGCCTCCCAGCACATACCGCCAGTCAGCGCGCCATCGCCCACGACTGCAATGGCGTTGCGGTGAGACTCGCCGCGGATCTTGAAGGCCTTGGAAAGTCCATCCGCCGTGGACAGCGCCGCGGAGGCGTGCGAGGATTCCGTCCAATCGTGCTCGGACTCGGCGCGGTCGGTGTACCCGGAAAGGCCGTCCTTTTGGCGCAGCGTGTCGAACTGGTCCGCGCGGCCGGTGAGCATCTTGTGCACATAGGACTGATGGGACGTGTCGAAAACGATGGGGTCACGCGGGGAATTGAACACGCGGTGCAGCGCCACCGTGAGCTCGACTACGCCCAGGTTCGGCCCCAGGTGGCCGCCGGTGGCGGAGACCTTCTCAATCAGCCGTTGGCGAATCTCTCCTGCTAGTTCCACTAGCTGCGTCTTGCTCAGGGCCTTGAGATCGCCCGGCGATTCGATGGAATCCAGAATGCTCATAGAGCTGCCTTCAACCCCTTCATCGATAGTGTTGTTCCTTACCACCGTACCCGCTTCTGAGCCCGACACGGCAATTCTTGTTTATCTGTCCACATCCACGGTTCCCGGCCGGCTAGGCGGAAGGAACCAGCAGGGCGAGGGTCTCGAAGTGATGGGTTCCCGGGAAGGCGTTAACCATGGCCAGTCTCTCGAGGCGGTATCCGTGCTCGGCCCAAGAGGACAGATCCCGGGCGAACGTGGCGGGGTCACAGCCCACGTGCATGACGCGGAGCGGGTGTGCTTGCGCGATAGCAGCGACGACGTCGCGTCCGGCGCCGGTGCGCGGTGGGTCCAAGATAACCGCATCCGGGTGCGGCAGCTGCGCTGCTACCTGTTCCACCTTCGCGGTGCGGAACTTTACGTCCAATCCTTCGACAGCCTCGAGGCCGGACGTTGCGCGTGCAGCGGCCGGCGAGTAGTCCACGGAATACACAGTCGTTGCCCCGCCCTGCGGTGCAGTTGACTCTGCCAACGCGGGTGCAAAGAGCCCCACACCGCCGTAGAGGTCCCACGCGACGTGCTGGGATTGCTGCTCAGCGTCGGAATCGGAGCCGACCGCACTGAGCCAGTCGCGCGCAATCCCCGTGTAGGTGTCGGGTGCGGCACTGTGAGCCTGCCAGAAGGCCGTGGGCGGGAAGCGAAATTCGATCCCGTCGGCGCGTTGCACCACATCCTGCGTGGGCGCCTCAATGACCTCCCGGACAGTCTCCACGCGGCGGCCGCGAGGTGCCTTGCGGGATTCAACTACGTGCCGGTTGCCATCGCTATCCATGACGGCGATGACCTCGGCGCCCGGTGTGAACCGGCGCGCCCCGGGGCCCACGAGGCCGTCGGCCAGCCCCGGCACCAACTGCGAGCAGGCCACGTCCGTGACGAGCTCGGTCGAACCACGTTTGCGGGTGCCCGCGCGTCCCTGCTCGTCCACTCCCCAGCGCACTCGCGTGCGCCACCCGCGGCGCGGGGCGAGCTCCACAGTCTCAATCTCCGGGAAGTCCTCCACGTGTGCTACGCGGCGCAACTGATCCGTGAGCACGTCTACCTTGATTCCCGGCTCCGCGCCCGGGTCCAGTGCTGCGAAGTCGCAGCAGCCGGCCCCGAGTGCTGCAGCTGGGCACGCGGAGTCAACGCGAAGGCTTCCGGCCTCCACGACGCGCTCCAATTCTGTCTCCACAAAGTTCTTCTTCACCTTGCGGGCCGTCACGTGCACGCGGTCACCGGGGAATCCTCCCGGGACGAAGCACACGCGGCCGTCGGGTGCGGTGGCGATACCGACGCCGCCGTGTGCCATGCGCTCCACGGTGGTGTCAAAGGAATCGCCCTTATTCACAGTGTGTTCGCGGTGCTCGTCGGCTTCACTCATTGGCGTTCTCCTTCGTCTCGGCAGCCTTCAGAACTTCGGTGTCCGAGGCTTCCTCGGTCTCCATGGCCGCATTAGCGCGGCGCACCATCCAGATGGTCAGCAGGGTCACCACGCCGGTCAAGGGCCAGCCCATGATGATGCGGACGATGCCCAGAGTGGTGGTCGCATCGGCGTCGTATAGCGCACGCTGCACCACGAAGCGGGCGAGGAAAACTGCGGCCCAGCCCGCCGTGGCCCAGGCGTATGCGCGGCGCGCCACGGGCACGGCACGCCAGTCCATGCCGTCCCCGTTAAGCCCCTTCCACACGACGCCCACCAGTGGCCAGCGCACGATAATGGAGACCACGGCCACGATGCACAGAACGAGCGACATCCAGATGCCGTACAGGAAGTAGCCCTTGGCATCCCCGGTAAACCACGCAATGCCCGCGCAAATGGCAACTCCGAGCAGACCCGACAGTGCCGGCTGCAGCGTCTCCTTGCGCACGAGGCGCCAGACACTGATAAGTAATGCCACGCCGAGTGCGGCGCACAGCGCTGGCCCCAAGCCCCACACGTTGTTGACGGGGATGAGCACGAGGACGGGCAGGGTGGCCGAGACTAAGCCGGTGAGCCCGCCCATCTGCTCCAGCAGAGTGGGTTCTTCTGCTGCGGCATCAGTGGTTCCGGAATCAGGTGTCGTGGTTGGTTTCGTCACGCGTTAAGCCTAGTCCTCGAGATCCTTGAGCTGCTGACGGGCCTGTGCCTCTGCGTCGGTGCTCGGGGCGTCCGCTTCTTCCTGTCCCTCGGTGCTCAGTGCCGCGGAGCCGTTAGCCTCCGCCTGCTGCTGGCGCTGCTGCAGGGCCTGCTGCACCTGCTCCGCCAGCTGCTGCGGCAGAACCACCGGCAACGGGTTCCCGGCCAGAATCGGGTCTTCGCCGCGGTAGACGAAGGTGCGCGCGACTACTTCACGGCCCAGCTGCGCCAGCTCCTCCTCCTTGCCCGCCGGGGCGGCCAGGGTCAGACGGTACATCCACCGCGGGCCCTCCACACCGATGATGCGGATGCCGCCCTTGTCATTGCTGCCCACGATTTCCGAGCCCCACGGGCCGTCCTCCAGTCGCGCGGAAAAGCCATCGGATTCGAGGCCGTTGAGGATGTCCGCGGCAGACTCCGCCCACTGCCCCGAGGTACGCGGCGCCGCGAAGGCCACCGGCGTCATCCGTCCGTGCGGGGTAAGAATGTGGAGCATGCGCGGGCCAGTCTCCCCCATTTCCACCTGGACCTGCGAGCCCTTGGGCAGCGGGATGCGCACGGAGCCTAGGTCCAGCAAGCCCACGGAGAAGTCTTCAAAGTTGAACTGGGAAATATCCACGGAATCGCCGTCGAAGGGGCCCATGTCGCCGTTGATGGCGTCGTGCTCCACAGCATGCACCGCCCCCGCCGGACCAGCGCTCGCGTTGGCTTCAGCGGCATCTGCTGACTTCGCCGCGGTTTCAGGAGCGCTAGCCGTAGCGGCCGGTTCCTTGTCCGTGGAGGTACCGGCCGGGTTCTCTGCGGCGGGTGTAGCCGCCTCCGTCTGCTCGTCCTTATTCTTCTTGCCAAAGGGCCACAGTGCCATGGTTGATTCCTTTCTCGTGCGTCGAGTCTTGTGAGTCGAATTTGCGTCTAGATCGCGGGGTAAAAGCTAGAAAAATTAGTTAACGCCGGTGGAGCCGTAGCCGCCGGCGCCGCGCTCGGTCGCGTCCAAATCGTCTACTTCGCGCCAACCCACCAGTTCCACGCGCTGGACCAGCAACTGTGCAATGCGCATCCCGCGCTCGACCTCAAAGGTCTCGGTGGGGTCGTGATTGATGAGGCACACCTTGATCTCCCCGCGGTAATCCGCGTCAATGGTGCCGGGAGTATTGACCACTGAAATGCCGTGCTTGGCCGCTAGCCCGGAGCGCGGGTGAACCAATCCGACGGTCCCCAGCGGCAGGGCAATCGCGATGCCGGTTCCCACCAGCGCGCGCTCCCCCGGGCGCAGTGTCACCGCGTGCGCGGCATAGAGATCAGCGCCCGCGTCACCGCGGTGTGCGCGATGCGGGAGCGGCAGCTCCTTGTCCAAGCGCTTGACCTGGATGTCTCCGAACGGGCTTGTAGGGTCTACGAGAGGGTGTTGCTCATTCACCCGGCCCAGCCTACCTTGTCACGATATCCTGACTCAGCCTGGTACCGAAGCGAGAACTCGGCGCTGTGACGCTGTGACAAGGTATGCGTTGGAACCAAAGCCCGTGCGGCGACTAGACTGGGTGGCCATGACTTCCACCTCGCCAGCTTCGCCCTCTTCGCCGCAGCCGGCCGCGGCCACCCCGGACATTCTCTACCGCGAGCGCCAGTGGGTGCCGTGGTACTGGTGGATTATGGCGGCCTTCATCGTGGCCTTGACCACTGCAACCGTCAGCCTAAACCGCAGCATTGTGTGGGTTATCGTTCCCGCCATCCTGCTCAGCATCATCGCCGTGTGGGCGCTGCTGACGTGGTCCAACACTGTGGTGCAGGTGGAGCAGGATGCGGACGGCACCCGCTGGCTTACCGTCAAGGACGCGCAATTGCCGCATGACGTCGTCTCCCGCAGCACGGCCGTCCCCGCCACGGCGCGGCGCAACGCGCTGGGCCCGCAGCTGGACCCGGCGGCGTTTATCGTCACCCACGGCTGGGTGCCGGAGCACGTGATGCTCGTGCTCGATGACCCCGAGGACCCCACCCCCTACTGGCTCATCGGGTCAAAGAACCCCGAGCAGCTGCTGGCCGCCTTCGTCCCCGACCAGGTCAGCTAGTTCGCAACTGCGTCCGCGACTATGTCGCAGCAGCTTACCCCGCCGGGTTCTAGGCGCAGTCCATGCACACCGGCTCGCCGTCTTCCTCGTGGTCCAGGCGCTTGTTGGACTGCACCAGGTAGCAGACGGAGCAGGTGAATTCGTCGTCCTTGCGGGGAACCACGGTGACGTTGAGTTCCTCGCCGGTCAGGTCTACTGACGGCGGCTCGAAGGACTCGACGATTTCGCCGTCATCATCCATGCCGTTGTTGTCATTTTCTGCCGCCTTCAGGCCCTCGAGAGAATCGGCCTCAAGCTCATCTTCAACGCGGCGACGCGGTGCGTCGTAATCGGTGGCCATAGTGTTTGCCCCTGTGAGTCAGATCGATAGGTACGTGTATTTATCGACGGCATCCTAAACCACTCGGGCCGCCCTGTCACACTAGGCCCGGCGTGGGGGCGAGAAAGTGGCCACCCCCGCCACCGCATTTCTCGGAGGAGATACCCCTCTAGCAGGGCTTTTGAACGCTCGTTCGCCGTTTAAAAAATTTCTAGGCTAGCAACTCCAAACTCACCGCGTGGCCAATCTCATGGGCACAACCTCACGCCTCCCGCACCACAATTGGCACAACTACAGACGCAGGTGCTGCAGACGGACACGAAGGATGCGCGCTGCCGCTGTGGCCGTGATGTATTCGACACACTACGCGGCACGGCACCACACGGTTGCTTACAATATTGGTATGACTGCTCAACATTCAGCCCACCACTCTGGCCACTCCTTCGGTATCGACGTCGGCGGCTCCGGCATCAAGGGCGCCGAGGTTGACCTTGCCACCGGTGAGTTTGTGGGTGACCGCCTAAAGATTGCTACTCCCCAACCGGCCACCCCGGAGGCAGTAGCAGAGGTCGTGGCGCAGATCGTTTCCGAGAAGTGCTGGGATGGCCCGGTTGGCATCACCATGCCGTCCGTAGTCAAGGACCAGGTCATGCTCAGCGCTGCGAACATCGATAAGTCCTGGATCGGCGTCGACGCCCAGGAGCTGTTTAGCCAGCACCTCGATGTTCCCTTCACCGTGCTGAACGACGCCGACGCGGCCGGACTCGCGGAGGTTGCCTACGGCGACGAGATCGCACGTACCGGCTCGGTCTTGTTCCTCACCCTGGGTACGGGCATTGGCTCCGCCCTGCTTCTCGACGGTCACCTGTTCCCCAACACCGAGCTCGGCCACCTCACCGTGGACAAGAAGGAAGCGGAGAAGCAGGCTTCTTCCGCCGTCAAGGACCGCGAGGAACTCAAGACCAAGCAATGGGCCAAGCGCGTCAACCGCGTGCTGCACGAGTACGAAGCACTGTTGAACCCGTCGGCGTTTGTCATCGGCGGTGGCATTTCCCGCAAGTTCGACAAGTGGGGCGAATACCTTGACATCAACACCCCGGTTGTGCCCGCTCAGCTGCGCAATCGCGCGGGAATTGTCGGCGCCGCAATGGCGGCGAAGGAAGGCGTGCGCCCGTAGCCGGAAGCCTAAACCTACTTCCCAGGCAGACCCCAGTGACCGGCACCCAGCCGAAATGTTCTATACTGGGCTGCCGATCATTAAATACCCAGCGGCGCGCCTCACATGCTCTCTTCTGAGGCGGGCTAGCATCGGGGAATAGTTGCGAGAACTTCCACTGTTCCCCGCATTTACACTCATCAGAGCAAGTCGAAAGGGCGTACGTGGCAGCCACTGATTCTTCAGACCAGGTACTCGGCGCGGGCGAGGGCTCCTCCGAGGCATCTGCACCTGCACAAAAGACCGCCAAGAAGACGGCGAAGAAGACAGCCAAGAAGACCGCTAAAAAGACGGCGAAGAAGACAGCTAAGAAAACCGCCAAGAAGACGGCCAAAAAGACCGCGAAGAAGGCGACCAAAAAGACGGCGAAGAAGGCTGCTAAGAAGACCACCCGCACCTCTGCCAAGAAGTCGGCGAAGAAGACCGTGCGTAAGTCGGCCGCAAAGAAGGCAACTTCCCCGGCAAAGAATGAAGAACTCGACGCTGACGAGCTCGAGGACGCTGAGGGCCTCACCGACGATCACGCCGACGATGTCGACGCGTCCGATGACGATATGGACTTCGACCCGGATAACGCCGACATGGACGAGGACGACGAGTTCGGCGACGAGGACGACGGCGACGACGCGGAGGATGACGACGAGGACGACGGCTCCTCCGTCTGGGATGAGGACGAGTCCGCCGCTCTGCGCCAGGCCCGCAAAGACGCCGAGCTGACCGCATCTGCAGATTCCGTGCGCGCTTACCTCAAGCAGATCGGTAAGGTTGCGCTGCTCAACGCTGAGCAGGAGGTCTCTCTGGCCAAGCGCATTGAGGCCGGCCTCTACGCGCAGTACCGCATGGAGCAGATGGAAAAGGCCCGCGCCGAGGGCGATAAGGCGGCCAAGCTCTCCCCCATGGAAAAGCGCGATATGCGCGCTATCGCGCGTGACGGCCGCAAGGCTAAGAACCACCTGCTGGAGGCGAACCTGCGTCTCGTGGTGTCTCTGGCCAAGCGCTACACCGGCCGCGGCATGGCGTTCTTGGATCTCATCCAGGAAGGCAACTTGGGCCTTATCCGCGCCGTGGAGAAGTTCGACTACACCAAGGGCTACAAGTTCTCCACCTACGCCACGTGGTGGATCCGCCAGGCGATTACCCGCGCCATGGCGGACCAGGCCCGCACCATTCGTATCCCGGTACACATGGTGGAAGTCATCAACAAGCTCGGACGCATCCAGCGCGAGCTGCTGCAGGACTTGGGCCGCGAGCCCACCCCGCAGGAGCTGGCGAAGGAGATGGACATCACCGAGGAGAAGGTGCTGGAGATCCAGCAGTACGCCCGTGAGCCCATCTCCCTGGACCAGACCATTGGTGATGAGGGCGACAGCCAGCTGGGTGACTTCATTGAGGACTCCGAGGCAGTCATTGCTGTCGACGCCGTGTCCTTCACCCTCCTGCAGGACCAGCTCCAGGACGTGCTCACCACCCTATCGGAGCGCGAAGCCGGCGTGGTTCGCCTGCGCTTCGGCCTCACGGACGGCATGCCGCGCACTTTAGACGAGATTGGTCAGGTCTACGGCGTTACCCGCGAGCGTATCCGCCAGATCGAGTCCAAGACGATGTCGAAGCTGCGCCACCCGTCGCGCTCGCAGGTCCTGCGTGACTATTTGGACTAGGAAAACGAGCCGTACCGGCTAAGTACCCACAGAAAAAATGGCCCCCACGGGGGCCATTTGTGGTTTTCAAGTGCGAAGCGGCAGCGCCGCGGCGCGCAGGCGCCTACCGCGCTCCGCACGGTGGCGGGATGTCCTACCACTTGCGCAGATAGTCGATGCGCTCGCG
This sequence comes from Corynebacterium tardum, assembly GCF_046717785.1. NCBI lineage: Bacteria > Bacillati > Actinomycetota > Actinomycetes > Mycobacteriales > Corynebacteriaceae > Corynebacterium > Corynebacterium tardum. The sequence continues at coordinate 1,601,038 of NZ_CP177104.1, forward strand.
AAGCTGCTCGGCGTCGCATAGCGCGGTGGGAGGCCCGCCGCAGGCCTTGCGCGCTTCGGTGTGAATGGCGCCGTGCGGGCGTCCGGTGCGCTGCGCGGTGATCGACACGACGGTGTTGAGTTCCTTGCGCAGCGCCGAGATTTCATCCACCGTTCCGGCATCGGAGCCGGCAGAGCTTGGTGAAGCCGCCGCGGCACCCGCCTGTCCCCCACGCTTCGGCGCGTGCGGGGTGCCGTAGAGCTTGCGACGCTGTTCCTCGGCTGCCTCTGCAGCCCGGCGCGCCTTCTCTTCTGCCTCGCGGCGGTCCATCTCCTCCGACTGCTTCTTGCGCAACAGGTCCTTGACTTGGTCGGCGTCGAGAAGCCCCGGAATTCCCAGGAAGTCCTCGTCCTCGTCGGTGATTGCTCCGGTGTTGAACTGGGAGCCGTTGTACAGCAGGCCGGAGAACTCTGCCTCCGCGCCGAGGGACTCATAAGAAGGCTCGAGCATGTCGGGCTCGGACTTCTTCTTATTGGCATCCTCAAGCAGCTCGTCGTCCCAGCCCTCCTTGTCGGGATTCTTCTCCCCGCCGAGGACGTGATCGCGCTGCTTTTCCATATTCTCCGCCAGGCCCAACAAAACCGGTACGGAGGGCAGGAATACCGAAGCAGTCTCTCCCGGCATGCGGGAGCGGACGAAGCGCCCGATGGCCTGGGCGAAGAAGAGCGGGGTCGAAGCAGAAGTGGCGTAGACGCCCACGGCGAGGCGGGGGACGTCGACGCCCTCAGACACCATGCGCACGGCCACCATCCACTCGTCGGTGGATTCGGAGAACTCGGCAATGCGCGCGGAGGAACCCGGGTCGTCGGACAGGATGACGGAGACCGGGGTATTGGAGATCTGCTTGAGGATCTTGGCGTACGCGCGTGCGGTTGTCGTATCGGTAGCCAGCACGAGGCCGCCGGCATCCGGCATGTTGCGGCGCATCTGCATCAGGCGGGTGTGTGCCGCCTGCAGGACCGTGGGGATCCACTCGCCCTTCGGGTCCAAGGCGGTGCGCCAAGCGCGCGCGGTCTGCTCCGGGTTGAGAATGTCTCCTAAGCGCGCGGCATGTTCCTCGCCGGCGCTATCGCGCCACCGGGATTCGCCGGAGTAGCTGAGGAAGACGACGGGGCGCACCACACCGTCGGCAAGCGCGTCGCCGTAGCCGTACGTGTGATCGGAGCGGGAGACCAGGTGACCCTCCCCGTCTTCCTCGTAGCGCACGAAGGGAATCTGGGAGTCATCCGAGCGGAAGGGCGTACCGGTCAGCGCTAGGCGGTGCTCCACGTCGTCGTAGGCCTCGCGCACGCCGTCGCCCCAGCTCTTGGCGTCGCCGGCATGGTGAATCTCATCGAGGATCACCAAGGTGCGCCGGGCAGATGATATGGCACGGTGCTTGAAGGGGTGCATACCCACCTGGGCATACGTCACCACCACGCCGTCCATGGCCGGGTTCACACCAGAAGAGTTGGTGAACTTCGGATCCAAAGCTAGCCCGACGCGGGACGCGGACTCGGACCACTGCACCTTGAGGTGCTCCGTCGGCACCACGACGATGACGCGCTCGACGGTGCGATCCGCCATGAGTTCGGTAGCCACGCGAAGGGCGAAGGTGGTCTTACCCGCGCCCGGTGTAGCCACGGCCATGAAGTCCTTCGGCTTGGTGGCCAAGAACTTATCCAGCGCGGCGCGCTGCCACACACGCAGCGAACCGTTATTTGCAAATCTTTGAGTTGATGACTGTGTAGACACGGTCAGCGACTATCCCCCTCACAATTTTCCCACTGTCCCGACAGGTATGTGTTTCCCGTGCGCTAGGGCGCACAGGGGTGTTGAGCTACGCCGCCCGTGCGGGCGGCAGTGAGCGATGCTTATTAGCGGCGGCGCAGGCTCTTGTAGACGCGCTCGCAGTCCGGGCACACCGGGGAGCCCGGCTTCGCCTGCTTGGTCACCGGGAAGGTCTCTCCGCACAGTGCCACGACGTACTTGCCGTTGACCGCGGAATCCAGGATCTGGTTCTTCTTGACGTAGTGGAAGAACTTCGGGGTGTCGTCGTTGGTCGACGTATCCTCGCGGACATCGGGGCGTTCAATAGTCTTAGTCGTCGTACTCACGCCCCCTATCATGCCGCATCGGTATCGAAGTTGGCGACTCTCCCCGCTAGTCTGGTGTGCATGACCCCTTCCAACCCGCGCGATTCAGCAGCCGACACCCCACAATCGGGGCGGCGGCGCAGGCGCGTGTTCAGCCGCGAGACGCACCTGATTACCTCCGCCAAGCTCGCGCCCGGACAGGACCGGCACCGCCGCGAGGTCATCTACTCCATCCTGCAGTTTGTGCGCATACCGTCACTCATCATCGCCGGCGTTCTCATCTCCGTGTGGCACTGGTGGATCGCCGCCGCGGCGGTCGTCGCCGTGACCTTCCCTCTTCCGTGGATCGCGGTGGTGATTGGAAACAGTCGCGGCCAAAAGCGCGATAAGCGCGAGAAATCCGTCTATAAGCCAGCACTAGCTCGCCAGATGGCGCAGGCGCAGCGCGAATCCTTGGAGCGCCCCGCTCGCCGCCAACTGCCCGGTGAATCCGACCCCACCGAACCCACCACTATCGATCACGAGGACTAAGGAGCATTTACCCCTGTGAGCACCCACCACTCTCCTTTCGGCCCGCCCATGGACCCGACGCACCCCATCGGTGAACTCGCCGCGGAGCTGGCGGAGGTCTTTGACGCCGCTGGGTTTAGCGCCGACGGAATCGCCGGACACCTCGGCCCGGAATGCACCGACGCGCTCCACCGCGGCGAGCCTGCAGCCGTGGCACTGGGGGCAAGCGGCGATACGCCGCGCGATCACCTCATTCGGATCTTCCTGCTGCACGAGCATGTGCCGGCCACGCTGCTGTCCGACGTCGTGGGCGCGCGCTTGGCCGCAAAGCTCATCGACGCCGGCGTGGTGCAGACCGATGCCCACGGCACCGTCTACGTGGCCTACGATATCCGTCCGCACGTCATCGTGGGCCGCAACCGTCTGGTGTTTTCGGATGTCGATGCGTCCCTGGTGGACCACGTCCCGGGCCCCGACCACGTGCTGGGTGTGGGCTCTGCCAGCCTGTCGTTGCTGCACGCGACTCCGACGACGCCGGTGTCCTCCGTGTTGGATCTGGGCACTGGTTCTGGCGTACAGCTATTGGGGCAACTCGATTCCGCGGAGCGCATCGTGGCCACCGACGTGCACGAGCGCGCCCTGGAGCTGGCGCGCGCCACCGTGGCAGCCGCGGGTGCCGACGACACCGTGGAGTTGCGCCAGGGCTCCTGGTTCGAGCCGGTAGCGGGCGAGCGCTTTGACCGGATCGTGGCCAACCCACCGTTCGTCGTAGGCCTGCCGGAGGTCGGCCACGTCTACCGCGACTCCGGGCTCAACCTGGATGCGGCGAGCGAGTTGGTCATCTCGCAAGCAGCAGAGCACCTGAACCCGGGCGGCACGGCGCACCTGCTGGCGGCCTGGGTGCACCGCGGCGAGGAGTCCTGGCAGCAGCGCGTGGCGTCGTGGCTACCGGATACCGGCGTGGCGGCGTGGGTCATCGAGCGCGACGTGGTGGACCCCGCACACTATGTGTCCACGTGGTTGGAGGACGAATCCATCGACGTGCGCAGCCCCGAAGGCATCGAGCGCTCCCGCCAGTGGCTCGAGCACTTCCGGGACCATGGGGTCACCGGAATCGGCTTTGGATTTGTGGCAATTCAGCGCATTGGCGACGACGAACCGTCCGACATCCTGGCCGAAACCATGGCGCAGCCCCACATCGATCCGTTGGGCCCCGAGGTGGAGGAATACTTCGCCCGCGTGGCCTGGTTGCGTGGCCTTGTCCCCGGCGAGCTGGAGACCACTCACGTGCAGGTGCGCCCCGGCGTGGCCCGCGAGGATGTCGGGCTGGCCGATACCGAAGTGGGCATGGGCTTTGAGCGCGCGGCGCTGCGCCTTACCCGCACCGACGGCCCGCGCTGGCAGCACGACGTGGACGAACACCTCGCCGCCATCGTGGCTGGGCTCAACCCGCACGGCTTGAGCATCGGCGAAACCATCGAGCTCTACGCCACCGCCCAAGGATTCGACGAGGCCGAGCTGGTCAGCGCCGCACTCCCAGCAATCGTGGACCTCATCCGCCATGGTCTGCTCATTCCGGAGCAGCTGCTGGCGTTTAGCTCCACCGAATAGGACTCTTCTCCCCTTTATTTCCCGCTCCGCGAAAGGACGTGACCTCCACCCCAATGCGTGCTGTATTGACCCGCGTATCAGAAGCCTCCGTGACCGTTGACGATTCCGTCGTTGGCTCGATTACGTGCCCGGACACCGGTGGCATCCTTGCCTTGGTAGGAGTCTCCCGCGAGGACGCCGAAGCCCCAGAGCATGAGCGTGCACAGCGCATGGACACCATGGCGCGCAAGATCGCGGAGCTGCGCATCCTCGACGGCGAGGTCAGCGTCTCGGACGCGAACGCCCCAGTTCTTCTGGTCAGCCAGTTCACCTTGTATGGGCGCACAGCCAAGGGGCGACGCCCCTCGTGGTCGGACGCAGCGCCCGGCGAGGCGGCCGAGCCTGTCATCCAGGGCGTGGCACAGCGCCTGCGGGAGCGCGGCATTCACGTGGAGGAAGGGCGCTTCGGCGCGATGATGCGCGTCGCTTCAGTCAATGAAGGTCCCTTTACCGTGCTCGTTGAGGTGTGACGTATACCCCCAAAAGGGGCCGAGTACACGGCCGGTACCCGCCACTTTTCCCGCGGCGGGAACTTCGCGGCGCCGCATGCCGTTAGAAGGGGTGTACCAAGCCGCAACTTAGGAGGCATGAGATGGCCACATCATCCGCTGCTAGCGCTGCTACCGCCCAGGACGAGGACGGACAGGAAGTTGACCGCGGCTCACGCCGTAACCAGACCAACGACAACCCTTCGGCGGATTTGGTCCGCGTATACCTCAACGGAATTGGCAAGACGGCGCTGTTGAGCGCCGAGGACGAGGTCGAGCTGGCGCAGGCCATCGAGGTCGGTCTCTATGCCGAGTACAAGCTGGCGAACGCCGCTAAGCTGACCCGCGCCGAGAAGCGCGACCTGAAGATTCTGGCCCGCGAGGGCAAGAAGGCCCGCTCCCACCTACTGGAGGCCAACCTCCGCCTCGTGGTGTCCCTGGCCAAGCGCTACACCGGCCGCGGCATGCCTCTGCTGGATCTCATCCAGGAGGGCAACCTGGGTCTGATTCGCGCGATGGAGAAGTTCGATTACGCCAAGGGCTTTAAGTTCTCCACCTACGCCACCTGGTGGATTCGCCAGGCCATCACGCGCGGCATGGCTGACCAGTCCCGCACCATCCGCCTGCCTGTGCACCTGGTGGAGCAGGTCAACAAGCTCTCCCGCATCAAGCGTGAGATGTACCAGTCCCTGGGCCGTGAGGCGACGAATGAGGAGCTCTCGGAGGAGTCCGGCATCGAGGAATCCAAGATTGAGATGCTGCTGCGCCAGTCCCGTGACCCGGTATCCCTGGACATGCCGGTGGGCACCGATGAGGAAGCGCCGCTGGGTGACTTCATCGAGGACGCCGAGGCTACCGACGCCGAAACGGCAGTAGTCGCCTCCATGCGCCACTCCGATATCCGCTCCGTTATTGATTCCCTGGAGGAGCGAGAGCAGGACGTTATCCGCCTGCGTTATGGCTTGGACGATGGCGTTCCGCGCACTCTGGACCAGATTGGCCGCAAGTTCGGCCTCTCCCGCGAGCGCGTGCGCCAGATCGAGCGCGAGGTTATGGCCAAGTTGCGTGACGGCAACCGCGCGGACCGTCTGCGCGAATACGCCCTGTAGTTCGCTACTGGCGCGTTACGCCACAGGTCTTGCCACCAAGAGTCCTTCCGCCCCGTGAGTCACTGAGCCGCCGGGCACAGGAGGTTGATTCTTGGTGGCTTTGCTTTTGCGCGCTCGCTGCACTCGTCCCGGCTCGGGCGCTCAACCTGCCGTCCGAACTCAGCCGAGTACGCTATTGTTTAAGTTATTCTCTTAATAAAACGCCATTACCGCGCTTGAACCTATACTGGCCCGGCCGGCAGTGCTCCGAGGTCGGGCCGATGCCCGCCCAGCCGCACCGGGCCATGATGACGCAGAAAGGTATGCCCACGTGAGGGATCTAGTCGATACCACCGAGATGTATCTGCGAACTATTTATGAGCTAGAAGAAGAGGGCATCACGCCGCTGCGCGCCCGTATTGCCGAGCGTCTCGAGCAGTCAGGCCCCACGGTCTCCCAGACCGTCGCCCGCATGGAGCGCGATGGCCTGCTCCACGTGCGCACGGACCGCAGCCTGGATCTCACCCCGCACGGCCGGGAGCTAGCCACCAGCGTCATGCGCAAGCACCGACTGGCGGAGCGCCTGCTTACCGACGTGCTCGGGTTGGACATTCACCAGGTTCATGATGAGGCCTGCCGGTGGGAGCACGTCATGAGCGAAGAGGTGGAAAAGCGCCTCGTGGCAGTCTTGGAGGATTCCACCCGCTCGCCCTTTGGCAACCCCATCCCAGGCCTTGCGCAGCTCGGCGCCACCCCGTCCGAGGTCGATCTGGGCACCCGCGCCATCGATCTGCCTAAGGGAGAGGAGACCCCTGCCACCATCATTCAGATCAATGAGGTGCTGCAGGCAGATAGCTCCACGTTCCACGCTCTGCATTCCTCCGGCATCTACGTCGGCGCCGAGGTCACCGTGGTGAACAATAATGGCTCAATTACGCTCAGTGCGCCCGGCGGCGAGAAAGTGGAGCTCGTCGACGATCTGGCACACGCCATCCGAGTAGAGGTGAAGTAAGACAATGAAGCTTTTGGTTACCGGCGGTGCCGGGTATGTCGGCAGCGTCTGCGCCGCGGTCCTCGTTGAGGCCGGCCACGACGTGACGATTATTGATAACTTTTCCACGGGCAACCGGGAAGCCGTGCCGGAAGAGGCGCGTCTGGTCGAAGGCGACGTGGCGGATGTCGCCCACACCGTCTTGTCCGAAGGCGGCTTCGAGGGCGTGGTGCACTTCGCTGCCCGGTCTCTGGTGGGTGAGTCCGTCGAATCCCCCGCTGACTACTGGCAGCACAATGTCGTTACGACCCTGACGCTGCTAGAAGCCATGCGCGAGCACGGCGTGAAGAACCTCGTCTTCTCCTCCACTGCTGCCACCTACGGTGAGCCCACCGAGGTACCCATCACGGAAGCGATGCCCACCCAGCCCACCAACCCCTACGGCGCGTCGAAGCTGGCCATCGATTACATGATCACCTCTTACGCCACCGCCTACGGCCTGGGGGCTACGTCTTTGCGCTACTTCAACGTGGCGGGTGCTTACGGAACCATTGGTGAGAACCGCGAAGTCGAAACCCACCTCATCCCGCTGGTGCTGCAGGTAGCACTTGGCCACCGCGACAAAATCTTCATCTTTGGTGACGATTACGACACGGCCGACGGCACCGCGGTGCGCGACTACATCCATATTCGGGACCTCGCTGACGCCCACGTTCTGGCGCTCACCACGAACACCGAGGGCACACACCGCATCTACAACTTGGGTTCCGGGGACGGCTATTCCGTCAAGCAGGTCATCGAGACGTGCCGTGAGGTCACCGGCCACCCCATCCCGGCAGAACTGGCTCCCCGGCGCGCCGGCGATCCCGCCACCTTGGTGGCATCCTCCGAAAGGATCAAGGAGGAGCTGGGCTGGTCCCCCAGCCGCACCGATCTCACCACCATCGTCACCGATGCGTGGAACTTCACCCGGCAGCTCGGCGAGAGGGCTCATTCGGCACATCGTTAGCGCCTACTGCGGTCTCGTAGGCGGCCCGGGCACCGGTGGCTACGGTATCCCGGATCCTCTCGTGCAGCCCGTGCCTATAGGCTTGGCAGAGCAAAGAGCCTAAACGGTGGCTGGGAAACTCCTCAGTCACCAGCATGAGCGCTGGACCGGCCAGGATCTCCCAGTCCAGCTCCAGCTGCGCTACCGCGAAGAGGGTCAGCGCGTTCGCCCGAATTTCTCCACTAAAGGTACGGGCCGCGGCTAGCAACAGGTGTGCCGCCTTATCCCCTGCCGCCGCGCATTCCGCTACGACCAGATCCCGGGTCCACGTCGTGGACAACCACACCGCGCAGGCGGCGAGCAGGTCTGCATCCGCTTCCGCTTCTTCCGGGCTGGCGGCGCGTGTGAGCTGCCAGCGGGCGTCTGCCAGAAAATCATCAACCAACACTGTGCGCTCCTGTGGGTCAGCAGCGGCCACACGTGCGCGCAGCGCCGTGGCATGGTGTCGGGCTTGGCGCGCCATGACCTCCGCTTCCAGCTGGTCTATGTGCGGGTTGCGTCGCGTAAACACCGCGAAGAAGTCTTCTCTGCTGAGCTCTGGGACAACGTTGTGGTCCACGCAGGAGCGCATCGTCGGCGCGCTAGTCAGCGGCGGAACTTCCCCCTCTACCCATTTCTTCATGGGGCCGCTGCCATCCGTACTGACGGCCCCGTGGAGGAGGATATAGGGCTCGCCCTGGGAAATCTCGTTAACGTGCCATGCGGCATCGACGTCCACACCGTCGCGGCTGTAATTGAGGCCGTAGAGCCACGTGGCCACCTCTCGCAACTCAGTCAGTGGGCGGTGGGAGACCACGAAGGCGAAGACACCTTCCCGGGCGTGTTCCGTCAGCGTCGCCGCAATATCGGGCAGGGCGTCTTGAGCTTGGTCAATGTCGACTCGGGCAAGCGGGCCCATAGCCGGACCGCGCGGGGTGGTGTCGATGGCGAGGAAGAGGACGGACTCGCTGGGATAGAAGCCCAGCAGGCCGGGGATGTTGGCCAGCAGGTGGCCGGGGGTCGTAATGGGCGGGGTGTACTCAGTGTGCGGTGTGGTTGTGTTCATGGCCCTAGCCTGAATCAGGGCCCATTCGGCGCGCTAGGGTCAAACCTGCGCGCACGAGATTTCTGTGGATAACTTCCCCTGAGGCCCGTCTTTTGTCGGTGTTATCCACACCGCAGTGTGCAGAAGCATGGCGGAATTGTCCGGATTGTGGCATGCTTGACCGATTAACAGTGAGCATGCCCCGATTGGCTGTAGGAGGGGAATACGGCGCCGTCGCAAGGCGTTGCACGCCACAGAACATTGATTTAGTCCGTACGCTCGATTCTAGAGCCGGACATAAGGAGGAGTCACACACCATGCAGGAAGAACAGCGCCGCATGTATGAGCTGGAGTACCCCGCACCAGTGGTCAAGGACGATTCCACCCAAGGCAGCGGCCCCACCATGATCGTCGCCATGAACGGCTACGCCGACGCCGGACAGGCAGTGGAGGCCAGCGCCGATCATCTCAAGGCCGCACTAGAGAACCGTCAGCTCGCATCCTTTAACAATGATGAGTTGGTGGACTACCGCTCCCGCCGCCCTGCTGTGACCATTGATCATGACCGCACAGTGGAGATTGAGAACGTGGATCTGGGCATCAAGGTGCTGCGGGATAACTCCGGCAAGCCCTTCCTGCTGCTTTCCGGCCCAGAACCGGACCTACGTTGGGAGGCGTTCACGGATGCCGTGGTCAACTTGGTGGAGAAGTTCGATATTCAGAACACCATCATGCTCTACGCCGCCCCCATGCCCGTTCCGCACACCCGCCCCACGGTTGTGACCGCGCACGGCAACTCTCCTGAGCTGCTGAACTCCATGGTCCGCATCGAATCCACGATGATGGTCCCCGGCGCCGCCGCGCTGTACCTCGAGCGCGCCTTGGACAAGAAGGGCCGCCAGGTCGCCGGCTACACCGCACATGTGCCGCATTACCTGGCATCCTCGCCCTACCCCTCCGCCACGCTGCATCTCTTGGACTCGGTGGCCTCCGCGGTAGACCTCAACATCCCGCTGGGCAGCTTGGAAGCTGACGTTGACCGGGTCAACCAGCAGTTGGAGGAGCAGGTTACTGACTCCGACGAGATTGCCGGTGTGGTCCACCAGCTGGAAGAGCAGTACGACGCCTACATGGAGCGCTACCGCAAGCGCCACCCACAGGCCATCATGCCGGGTGAGGAGCACATGCCCACCGGTGAGGAGATCGGCGCCGATTTCGAGGCCTTCCTCGCGGGGCTGGATGAGAATCCGGAGATCCTCTCTGAGGACATCGATGACCGCGAGGACAACTTTGGCAAGGACGGCGACTCGGACGATGAGGATTCCGGCAAGGATATGGGGGATGACGTCTAGCCGGTAGGGTCTTCGCCTAAGGTGGGACGAGTGAACCTTTCTCAGATGTTGCCCGATCTCGCCGAAGTCCCCGAGTCGATGGTTGATGAGGCCATTTGGGACACCTTTCAATCGTGGGCTTCCGGCCGCGGAATTTCTCTGTACCCGGCCCAAGAAGAGGCCTCCCTTGGCATCCTGGCTGGCGATAATGTCATTCTTGCCACGCCCACCGGCTCCGGTAAGTCCATGGTAGCCAACGCCGCGCACTTCATCGCGCTCGCCCGCGGGCAGCGCAGCTTCTACACCGCGCCCATCAAGGCTTTGGTGAGTGAGAAGTTCTTCTCCCTGTGTGAGATTTTTGGCCCCGAAAACGTGGGCATGATGACCGGAGATGCCACTGTCAACGGCTCCGCCCCCATCATCGCCGCCACGGCGGAGATTGTGGCCAATATTGCGCTGCGCGATGGCGCTGAGGCCGCCATCGACCAAGTCGTCATGGATGAATTCCACTACTACTCGGAACCGGACCGCGGCTGGGCCTGGCAGGTACCGCTGTTGGAGCTGCCCAAGGCGCAGTTCCTCCTCATGTCGGCCACGCTGGGTGATACCGCGTGGCTGGAGAAGGATCTCACGGAGCGCACCGGCCGCACCACAACTCTTGTCGCCGGCACCACGCGCCCGGTGCCGCTGGACTTCTCTTATGTGTTCTCCGCGGTCCACGAGACCATCGAAGAGCTCCTCGAATCTGGTAAGGCACCCATCTACGTGGTGCACTTCTCCCAGCGCGAGGCCTCCGAGCGCGCCCAGGCGCTGACCTCGCTGTCGAAGATCATCACCCCGGAGGAGAAAGAGGCTATCGCCGCCGAGCTCGGCCCCTTCCGCTTCACCACCACCTTTGGCAAGGACTTGTCCAAGCTGCTGCGCAAGGGCATCGGCGTGCACCACGCCGGCATGCTGCCTAAATACCGCCGCTTGGTGGAGCGCTTGGCGCAGAAGGGTTTGCTCAAAATCATCTGCGGCACGGACACCCTGGGCGTGGGCATCAACGTGCCCATCCGCACGGTGCTTATGACGGGCCTGGCCAAATACGACGGCACCCGCCAGCGCATCCTCAAGTCCCGCGAATTCCACCAGATCGCGGGCCGCGCCGGGCGCGCCGGCTACGACACGGAAGGCACGGTCGTCGTCGAGGCGCCGGAGCACGAGATTGAGAACGCCAAGGCCCGCCGCCGCGTGGGCGATGACCCGGCGCGCCTGAAGAAGCTGAAGAAGAAGTCCGCGCGCGAGGGCGAGGTGTCGTGGTCGGAGAAGACGTACGCCCGGCTTATCGACGCCGAACCGGAGCAGCTCACCTCCCAGTTCCGGGTATCGAACTCGATGCTGCTGAACGTGCTTGCCCGCCACGGCAATGGCTACGAGCACTTGAAGCACCTGCTGCGCACCAGCCACAACACCCGCAGCCGCCAGAATCAGGACATCCTCACCGCCCTGAGCCTGTTCCGCGGTCTGCTCAACTCCGGCGTGGTGCAGAAATCCACCAAGGGGCTCGACATTTACGGGCGCCCCTACCACGTGGTTCGCGAGATGCCGCGTGACTTCGCGCTCAACCAGCCTCTCGGCCCCTTCGCGTTGGCGGCCCTCACGCTGCTCGATCCCGAGTCCGAGACCTACGCTCTTGACGTCATCTCCGTCTTCGAGTCCGTGCTCGATGACCCGCGCCAGGTACTCACCGCCCAGCAGAAGCAGCGCCGCGGTGAGGAGATCGCAGCTCTCAAGGCCGAGGGCGTGGACTACACGGAGCGCATGGCCATCGTGGAGGACATCACGTGGCCCAAGCCGCTGGAGGAGCTTTTAGACCAGGCCTACGACACGTTCTGCGAAACCAACCCATGGGCCAAGGACTTCGAGCTGCGGCCTAAGTCGGTGGTGCGCGACATGCTGGAGAGCGCCATGACGTTTTCGGACCTCGTGGCTACCTACGGCCTAGCGCGCTCCGAGGGCGTTATCCTGCGCTACCTCACGGACGCCTGGCGCACCCTGAAGCAGTCCATTCCTGCCGAGTACCTGACTGATGAGCTCGAGGACATCATCGTGTGGCTCGGCGAGCTTATCCGTCAGGTGGACTCCTCGCTGGTCGACGAATGGGCGGAGATGGCCGGTGAGGACTCCCCCATCTCCCAGAAGGACTTGGACCGCGAGCTGGCCTTTGGCGTGGAAGACCCGACCGCGCTCACTGCCAACCAACGCGCCTTCGGCATCATGGTCCGCAACTACTTCTTCCGCTTGGCCCAATTGTTCGCTTTGGAGAAGGAGGACCGTTTGGCCGAGTTGCTGGACTACCTCGACGAGGTTCCGGACTTTGGTGAAGCTCTCGACGCCTACTTCGAGGACTACGACGATATCGACGTCGGCCCGGCTGCGCGCGGTCCCGAGTACTTCCTCGTCGACAAGGGATCCGAGGGCGCACGCTCCCGCTCGTGGACGGTGCGCCAGATCCTCAAGGACCCCCAGGACGACAACTCCTATCAGCTGGTGGGAACCGTGGATTTGGATGCCTCGGATGCCGCCGGCGAGGTTCGGCTTTCCGCCCTGCGCGTTGAATATTAAGCCCACCATTCCGAGCTAATACTTTCCGTTCTACGCATAGTATTCGTATGCTGAGGGAATGAGTACGTCCGCCTCCGACCCGCACATCGCCCCTCGCCCTGCCGTCACGCCCGGCAGCTTCACCATGAAGGTGCTCAACGGCATTTCCATCGCCGTGGTAGTGTCCTTGGTCCCGCAGGCTCTGCTCGGCGAGCTTGCCAAGGCGCTGCTTCCCTATTGGTCTGGGGCGTCTACCGTCCTCGCGCTCACCGGGCTGGCCTCGAGCCTGCTACCGGTCATGATTGGCGTCCTGGTCGGCATCGAGTTCAAGATGACGCCCATCCAGACCGCCGCCGTGGGCATTGCCTCGTTTTGTGGATCTGGCGTGGCCACCGTCAATCCGGAGGGCGGGTTCTTCCTCAAAGGCACGGGCCTGGTCATCAACTCCGGGCTAACGGCAGCGATAGCCGTCGCCCTCCTGTTGGTCATTGGTGATCGCCTCAAGAGCTACTCCATCTTGCTGCTCTCCACCATCGTCACTCTAGTGGCTGGTTCCATCGGCTGGGTCGTCACGTTCCCCGTGGTCAAGATGCTAACCATTTGGTTGGGCGACCTAGTCAACGGCGCGACCAGTCTGCAGCCCATCGTCATGGGCGTGGTATTGGCCACGCTCTTCGCCGTCATGATTGTCTCTCCCATTTCCACCGTCGGCATCGCCACCGCCATCTTCATGGAAGGCATAGCATCCGGCACGGCCAACCTCGGGATTGTGGCCGCAAGCTTCACGCTTCTGTGCGCCGGCTGGCGGGCCAACGGTTTCGCCGGGGCCATCCTGCACGTCTTGGGCTCCCCGAAGGTGCAGATGGCAAATATGCTCTCCAGGCCGGTTACCTTCCTCCCCGTAGTGTGCTCCGCGGCCATCGTGGGCGGCATCGGCGGCGCGCTGGGTATCTCCGGAACCGCTCTTTCTGCGGGCTTTGGTATTTCCGGCCTGATGGGCCCGCTCGCAGCGTTGAACTACGAGGGGTGGGGGTGGACCGCCGGCAACGTGACGATTATCGCCATCGTCTACATCGCCGTTCCGCTAGCCCTCGGTCTCTTCTTTAGTTGGCTCTTTGAACGTGTTTTCCGCCTCACTAAGCCCGAGTATTACGCCCTCAACTTCGAGTAAGTGAGCGTAGGGTGGGTGGTGTTATGACTCAACCAGGCTCTTCTTCCACCGGAATCCGTCTTGCGGGCGTGAGCTTCGATGTTCGGGCAGATGGTGTCACCGTCCACTGGCTCCTCGGAGGCCTTCCCCATCACCGCAATGCGGTCTTTACCCTGCACACCGTCGAACGTGAGCTCACCGCTTCCTTTGAGGGCGAGAACCTCACCAGCATGGAGATGTCCGGCTTCGGCGAGAACGCCCGGGGTGACTCCTATCCCGTCGACTATGCGTACACGTACACCAGCGACGAGTTGGCCATCCATGTCCCCGAGGCACACTTCGACCTCGATGACCGGGTCTTTACTATGGCCCTGCACGTGGACGGTCAGCCCTGCGGCGAGTGGACGGGCACAGTTAACTAGTACCAATCGTCACAGCGAAGCCAAAGCTTTCCTCAGTGAGCCTCACTAAGCTTCAGTGAGCTAAGCCTACGCACCCTTTACAAGCTTCTGACCAGCGGCAATACTGAAGGTACTTACCCAGTCCCCCAGGAGCTTGCACCATGACCGCCACCGCTCAACACGCTAACGAGCCCCACCTCGTATCGAATAACGCGCGGCTGAATTCGCTGCGCGCGGGGGTTCTCGGCGCCAACGACGGCATTGTCTCAGTCGCTGCGCTGCTACTCGGAGTGGTGGGCTCTGGGGCGTCGGCAAGCGCGATTGCCACAGCCGGTCTCGCTGCCACCGTATCGGGCGCGGCCTCCATGGCATTAGGTGAGTACGTGTCGGTGTCTGCACAGCGAGATTCCGAACGCAAGCTCATCGACAAGGAAACCCGGGAACTGAATGAGCTCCCCGCGCAGGAGCACGAAGAGCTGGTATCCATGCTGTCGAGCTACGGCATGGGAGCCCAGACCGCCGACACCGCGGCCCGGGAAATTGCGGCCGAGGAGCGCCTGCTCGAGGCACACCTGCGGCTAGAAATGGGCATCGACGGCGAGGACCTCACCAACCCCTGGCACGCAGCCTTCTGGTCGGCGGTATCCTTCCTTGCCGGTGCCGCGCTTCCGTTGCTCGCGGTGCTTGTCGCGCCGGAATCGGCGGCGGGTGCCACCGTCGCCATCGTCACGCTTATCGCACTGGCCGTCACCGGCTACGTATCTGCGCGGCTGGCGGGCACCAACGCCGCTCGCTCCGTGGTCCGGCTGGTCGCCGGCGGCGCACTCATCACCTTTGGAATCGGTGTGGCCTTCGGCGGAGTGGTTGGCTAAAGCGCTTTTAGCGGGCGGCTTCTGCCTGCAGGGCCTGCGCCACGGCCTGGACCACGCCGGCCACCTTGATGCTCTCCCAGATCTGCTCCTTGGTCAGGCCCTCCTCCAGGAGGGTCTTGGAGTGAGCGGTCAGGCAGTGCTCGCAGCCGTTGACGGCAGAGACCACGGTGTTCCACAGCTCGAAGGTGGCCTTGTCCACGCCCGGCTTGGAGATGATGTTCATGCGCAGGCCGAACTTGACCTGGGCGAAGTCATCACCCAGCCAGCCCTTGGCGCGGTAGGCCACGTTGTTCATGGCCATGACGGTGGCGGCACCCAGGGCGGCATCAACTGCCTCCTCAGACAGGTGCTCGCTGGCCTCTTCCAGGATCTCCTTGAGCACGGAGTCGTTGCGGGTGGCGGCAGCCGCAGCCACGAAGCTGCCCCACAGCTGCTCCTCGTTGAGCTCCGTAGAACGCGTCAGGGTGCCCAGGTTGAGCTTCTGGTCCTTCGCGTAGGCCGGCAGTGCGGACTTCAGGTTATCAATAGACATGAAGGAATCTCCTTTCAGCAGGAATGTCTTCAGTAGGAACGTCTAGAGAGTGCTTAGAGCGCGGACTGGACGACGTCGAGCTTGTTGATGTTCTTCGTCGGGTCGTTGGCCTCCCAGTTGCAGGCGCAGACCTCTTCAGACTGCAGAGCGTCGAGCACGCGCAGGACCTCGTCCACGTTGCGGCCCACGGCATCCGGGGTGACGGACACGAACTGGATAACACCGTCCGGGTCGATGATGAAGGTGGCGCGGTCAGCCACGCCGTCCGCGTTCTCCACGCCGAGGGCGCGGATCAGATCGTGGCGGACATCGGAGAACATCGGGAACGGAACGTCCTTGAGATCCGGGTGGGTAGCGCGCCAGTTGAAATGTGCGTACTCGTTATCGGTGGAGCCGCCCAGGATCTGGGTGTCGCGGTCCTGGAACTCCTCATCCAGCTTGCCGAATGCCGCGATCTCCGTCGGGCAGACGAAGGTGAAGTCCTTCGGGTAGAAGAACACGACCTTCCACATGCCGCGGTACTTGTCCAGGGACACCTGCTCGAAGTAGTCCTCCGGCTGGTTAGCGTTAACGTCGTGCAGGTCGCCGCCCTTCAGCGCGGTCAGCTCGAACTCCGGGAACTTTTCACCGACGGTCAGAATAGACATTAACTGCGTCATCTCCTTAGTAAATTGTGATGCAAATCTCTATCGCGGGCCTCGTTACCACCCTCTTACTGGGCCGTGACCACGCACCTGCCAAGTATGCCAACGAGAGCTTCACACGTCAACGTTTCAGCTTATTTATCAGTGTTAGAGTTATAGGCATGCACAATAAGGAGTATCGCCCGACGCTGGCCCAGCTGCGCACCTTCGTCACCATCGCAGAGAACAAGCACTTCGGCACGGCCGCCTCCAAGCTCGAGATCTCCCAGCCCTCCCTGTCCCAGGCGCTCGTCGCCTTGGAACAGGGCCTGGGCATCCAGCTCATCGAGCGCTCCACCCGCAAGGTCATCGTCACCTCCCTCGGCGAGGAGCTTCTCCCCTACGCTAAGGCCACGCTAGAGGCTGCCGACGCCTTCCTCGCCCACGCACGCGGCGCCCACGGCACCCTCACCGGGCCACTGACCATCGGCATCATCCCCACCATCGCGCCCTACGTCCTGCCCGAGCTCCTCCAGTCCATCACCCAGAACTATCCCGAGCTGGAGCCGCGCTTCGTCGAGGAACAGACCCACCACCTACTGGACAAGCTGCGCGAAGGGGCCATTGACATCGCCATCACCGCCCTGCCCACCGAGGCTTCCGGGATGGTCGAGGTGCCTCTCTACACCGAAAAGTTCACCGTGGTCACCAATTCGGAGCACCCCTTGGCCGGGCGCACGGATCTCACGCTCAGCCAGCTGGAAGACTTGGATCTGCTGCTGCTTGACGACGGCCACTGTTTGCGCGATCAGGCCCTCGACCTGTGCCGCCGCGCCAAGATCAATCCCTCCGAGGCCACCAATGCCGTCACGCGCGCTTCCTCCCTGACGACGATCTTGCAGCTAGTCATGGGCGGACTCGGCACCACCCTGGCCCCCGAATCCGCTTTAGCCACAGAGTGCACCAGCCCCTCACTCTCCGTAGCCCGCTTCTCGGAAGACGTAAGCGCCGAGCGCCAAGTGGGGCTTACCTATCGCTCCTCGGCCTCCCGTGCGGAAGAATTCCTCGCCTTCGGGCGCTTAGTCACCGGCGCGTTCAACACCGCGCTGGAGCGCTCCCGCGCCGCCTGCGGCTCCTAAACCCTCCCGCAAAAGAACGAAGCGCCGCTTCCCTGGACTATTCCAAGGAGGCGGCGCTGTGTGCTGTGTGCGCTGAGCTCTACTCTCCTACTGCCCTACTAAGCAGCCGGGGCGAAGCGGCCCTGGCACTGGCGGCACAGGTGCGCGGTTGCCAGCGCCATTGCGGGCCCGATGATGATAAGCGCCAAGCCCAGCGTGAGCATAGACGCCATGTAAAGCAGACCCTGCAGGACTAGGAACAGCAGGATGTGGCCATAGTTCTCCTTGCCCAAAGACAGGCCCTTGGAGAAGGACTCACCGATGGAAGACGTATCCGCCGCCAGCCATGGCATCAGCGTGAAGAAGGGCTGGATGAACAGCCACGCCAAGAGCACCAGCACCAGGATGCCGAAGATCGCCCCGATAATGCCCATGATCTTGCCCATCTCGGCATCACTCGGGTTCTCCCAGTTGATGTTGCTGCCGCCGCCAACACCTACTACCACGAGGCCCACAACCACAGCGACAAAAACAATGGTTCCCAGGACACTCAAGACGATGTTGACCACCAGCGGTGGTACCCATCGCACGCCCTGGAACAGGTCGCCCCAGGAAGGGCTGGGCTTGTCAATCTCGCGGTAGGCAAGGCGGTAGACCACGATCCAGACAAAGAGCGACAGGATTCCCATCAGCCACGACATGCCTTGGGACGCCACACCCATAGCTTCTTCATTGTCTGATACCGCGAAGCCCACGGCGAATTGGGGAACAAACATGACGAGGAAGTACACCACAGCGCCGACGAGCCACACAACGGCGTTTCCTAGAGCTGCCTTGAAGCCCCACTTGATGGCCTCCATAGCGCTGACCGGGCCGGTGTACGCCGGACCCGCGCCCGGACCAGGTCCGGCGTAGCTGGAATCCGTGCCGTAGCCGGCGCCCGCGTAGCCCGGCTGTCCGGAGTTCGCGGCACCGTAACCGGCGTACTGGTCGCCCGCGCTGGAGGAATGTGCACCAAAGGCCGGGTTCGCGCTCGTGCCGAAGCCTTCCTGGTCCTCCGGGTGGCTAGTGGTCTCATACCGCGGCAGGTCGCCGCCGTTTCCGGAGCCAAACCCACCGTTGGAGTTGTTGTCAGATTTTGGATCAAAAGGGTTAGTCATCGATTGTGTCCTTTACTCTTTAGTCACACAGTCACCACGAGCCTACCAACATAGTCATAAGTCTCACCGAACGAGTAGACTTTCAGGGCGATTATGACTGCCACTCGCGAAGAACTTCTAGACGCACTCTCCCAGGTTTCCCTGAGCGATGAGCGCGCATTCCGCCGCCGCCTCCGCAAGGCCCGCTCTCCTCAAGCCCTGTCCGCCATTGGCCAGGACATCGCCGCTGCTACCGAGCGCGTGTCCGCCATCGACGCCGCCGTCCCGGGCATCACCTACCCGGAGCAGCTCCCTGTCACGGGACGCCGCGATGACATCGCTGAGGCCATTGAGAACAACCAGGTGGTCATCATTGCCGGCGAAACCGGTTCCGGCAAGACCACCCAGATCCCCAAGATCTGCCTCGAACTTGGTCGCGGGCGCCGCGGACTCATCGGCCACACCCAGCCGCGTCGTCTCGCAGCGCGCACGGTGGCCGAGCGCATCGCGGACGAATTGGATCAGTCCATCGGTGACTCGGTGGGCTATGCCATCCGCTTCGACGACAAGGTCTCCCGCACCACCGCGGTCAAGCTGATGACGGACGGAATTTTGCTCGCGGAGATGCAGCGCGACCGCTTCCTCAATGCCTACGACACCATCATCATCGATGAGGCGCACGAGCGTTCCCTCAACATCGACTTTCTGCTGGGCTACCTCAAGCGCCTGCTGCCCAAGCGCCCCGATCTCAAGGTGATCATCACCTCCGCCACCATCGATCCCGAACGCTTTGCCCAGCACTTCGCTGACGCCGACGGCGAACCGGCACCGATTATTGAGGTCTCCGGGCGCACCTACCCGGTGGAGATCCGCTACCGCCCGCTGGAAGAGGAGGTTGGCGGCAAACTCGTCGACATCGATCCGCTCGACGCCTTGTGCGGGGCCATCGAAGAGCTCATGGCTGAAGGCGAGGGCGACATCCTGTGCTTCTTCCCCGGCGAGCGCGATATCCGCGACGCCATGGAGGCCATCGAAGGCCGGCATTGGCGCGGCGTGGAGGTCACCCCGCTCTTTGGCCGCCTGTCCAACCAGGAACAGCACCGCGTCTTTAGCGCGCACCGCGGGCGCCGCATCGTGCTCTCCACCAACATCGCCGAAACCTCCCTGACGGTGCCGGGCATTCGCTACGTCGTGGACACAGGCACCGCCCGCATCTCCCGTTATTCCACCCGCACCAAGGTTCAACGCCTGCCCATCGAACCGATTTCCCAGGCCAGCGCCAACCAGCGCTCGGGCCGCTGCGGCCGTGTGGCCGATGGCATTGCCATCCGCCTCTACAGCGAGCAAGACTTTCTCTCCCGCCCCGAGTTCACGGATCCGGAAATCCTGCGCACCAACCTGGCCAGCGTCATCCTCCAGATGATTTCGCTGCGCCTGGGAGATATCTCGGAATTCCCCTTCGTCCAGCCGCCGGAGCCGAAAGCGGTGCGCGACGGCCTGCTGCTCCTCCATGAGCTCGGCGCCCTCGAGGGCAAGGAGAAGAACGGCCTGCCCGTGCTCACCCGCGTCGGCCGCGACCTCGCGCGCATCCCCGTGGATCCGCGCATGGCGCGCATGCTGGTGGAGGCCCACACCTCCGGGTGCTTGAGCGATGTCATGGTGATCGTCGCTGCAATGACCATCCAGGACGTGCGCGAGCGCCCCATGGAGAAGAAAGAGCAGGCCGACCAGGCCCATGCGCGCTTCAAGGACAAGTCCTCCGATTTCTTGGCCATGCTCAACCTGTGGGACTTCGTCCAAGAAGCCCGCGAAGAGATGAGCGGCAATGCCTTCCGCAAGCGCATGAAGGCCGACTTCCTCCACTACATGCGCATCCGTGAGTGGTTCGACCTAGTGCGTCAGCTGCGCGACGTGGCCAAGCAGCTCGGCTGGAAGACCCAGGAGACCACCGAGCGCCGCCCCGACGATATCCACATGTCCCTGCTGGCCGGCCTGCTGTCCAATATCGGCGCACGCGACGGCAACTCCAAGGAGTTCATTGGTGCCCGAAATACCCGGTTCCTTGTCTTCCCCGGCTCGGCTCTGGCGAAGAAGCCACCGGAGTTCCTCATGGCCGCCGAGCTCGTGGAAACCTCGCGGCTCTGGGCACGCGACGTAGCCGCCATCGACCCGGCCTGGGTCGAGAAGCTGGCAAAGAACCTGCTCAAGCACAACTATTCGGATCCCACGTGGTCCCGAAAGCGCGGCTCCGCTGTCGTCACCCAGCGCTCCACGCTCTACGGGGTCACCGTCGTGGCGGACCGCACCGTGCCATATCACCGCGTGGATCCAGCAGCAGCGCGCGACATGTTCATCCGCCACGCGCTTGTCGACGGTGACTGGAACACCCACCACCACTTCTTCCACGACAACAAGCGCAAGCTTGCCGACGCCTCCGAGTACGAAGAGAAGGCCCGCCGCCGCGGCCTAGTCGTGGATGAGGACACGTTGTTCGACTTCTACGACCAGCGCATCCCGGAAAAGGTCACCACCGCCAAGCACTTCGACTCGTGGTGGAAGAAGCAGAAGAACAAGCACGCCTTGGACTTCGATCCGACCAAGTTGCTCGACGACGACCACGACGTCACCGAGGAGGCCTTCCCCGACCGTTGGCTCAAGGGCACCGTTGACTACGACCTGAGCTACAAGTTCGGGCCAGGCGATCCCCTGGACGGCGTCACCCTCATGGTCCCGGTCCCCCTGCTGGCGGGGCTCGACACCGAGGGCTTTGACTGGCTCGTCCCGGGCCTGCGCCTAGAGCTCGTCACCGAACTCATTCGTTCCCTCCCCAAGGCGCTGCGCCGCACCGTGGTCCCAGCTCCCGAGTTCGCCGAGCGCGCGTTGCCGAAGCTGTTGCCGTACGAAGGCACGCTGACAGAGCAGCTCGCGGCAGTGCTGCGTGAAATGGGCGGCCAGGGCATTGACGCCAACGACTTCCGCCCGGATCAGCTTGCCCCGCACCTGCGTATGAACTATGCCGCTGTGGACAAGCGCGGCAAGGTTATCGACTCTGACCGGAACCTCCAAGCGCTGGTGCAACGCCAGGCTGGACACATTTCTTCGTCGGTCTCCCGTGTGGGCCGCGCCGCGGAGTCGAAGGCAGTCAAGGAGTGGTCCGACGATACCTTGGGCACCATCGACGAGGAGGTCACCACCATCGTCGACGGCCACGAGGTCACCGCCTACCCGGCGCTGGTCGCCACGAAGAATGGTGTGGCGCTCAAGGTGCACCCCACCAAGGCGGCAGCGGATGCCTCCATGATCACCACGACGCTGACGCTGCTCCTGCGCGAGATCACCGTCGGCACCCAACAGATGGTCAAGGGTCTGCCCTTGCAGCAGCGCGTCGCCGTTGATGCATACCCGCACGGCGGGGCGGAAGGTTTGGTCAACGACGCCCGCGTGGCCGCCGTACGGGACATCATGATGGAAAAGGGCGGACCCGTCCGCACCCCGGCGGACTTTAAGGCCCTACTGAATCAGGTCAAGCCGGAAGTACCCGGGCGAGTGCGCCAAGCCGTCGTCGCTATTGCTCCCGGCTTAGCGGAATATTCCAATCTTTCCGCAGAGCTCAAGCACTGGGAGGGACCGGCGATTGATGACATCCGCAAGCAGCTAGACTTCCTACTGCCGCCACACGCCATTACGGTGCACGGAATGCAGCACCTGCGCCACCTGCCGCGGTACATTCAGGCCGCGCGAATCCGTTTGGAGGACATGAACCTCGATCCGGACCGCGATGCCGACCGCCAGGCTGATGTGGATGAGGCGAAGGCATACCTGGCCAACCGCCTCCGCTCCCTGCCTGCTGGCCGCGAAAAGTCCCGCGACGTCAAGGACATCTACTGGATGATTGAGGAGCTACGCGTTTCGCTCTTTGCTCAGCGCCTCGGTACCGCGCACGCAGTGTCGGTGCGCCGCATTCAAAAGGCCGCAGACAAGCTGCGCTAATCGCAGCTAGAAGCTATCGCGGTCCCGGCGGCGCATGAGGCGGATTTCTGATTCGAAATCGTCAGCGCTCTCAAAGGACTTGTACACCGAGGCAAAGCGCAGGTAGGCCACCTCGTCCAAGTCGCGCAGCGGCTCCAGAATGGCAAGGCCGATATCGTTGGCATTGACCTGGGAAGAGCCGTGGCTGCGAACGGTTTCCTCTACTTGCTGCGCCAGCTTCTTCAGCGAATCGTCGCTCACGTCGCGCCCCTGACAAGCGCGCTGCACGCCGCGAATGAGCTTGTCCCGGCTAAAAGGCTCCGCCAAGCCGTTGCGCTTGACGACGAGAAGAACAGCCTTCTCCACGGTGGTAAATCGACCCTTACATGACGCGCATTCGCGGCGCCGGCGGATAGAGGTTCCGCTGTCTACCACGCGCGAGTCGATGACTCGGGACTGTTCATTGTGGCAAAACGGGCAATACACGTTACGCGGCGTCCTTTCACTCAGGCCTCCTGGAAACCAAGCGGAGGCTTTCCATCCCCGACCGTTAGCCTACCGCCGCCCCGAACTGAAAGGCACACCGCTACCGCGTTCTCCGACAGGTTAGTGGGCGATGGATGCCGCCTCGATATCGGAGCTCGAGTGCACGGCCGGGGATGGTGCCGCCGGCGACTCAGTGTCGATGCTCAAACCGCCCCAGACAGTGCCAACGAATACCGCGGCCCCGAAGACCGCACCCAGAACATAGTTACCTACGTTCGATCCCTTAACAGTGGAATCCACCACGCCTTTTGGATGTCCACCACCGCGCGAGCGCGATTCACAGAGGCGGCTCTGTGTTCTATCGAGGGGACTCAACGTTCGAACATTGCGAGGTCCGAACGCTCGGCCGGCACCCCGACCACGCTCTCCCGCCGGATCCCACACCGCCGCCGGAGGCACAACTGCGGGTCGCGGGCTAGCAGAGGCTTCATTCGGGATGCGGTTGCGTGAGCTGGTATTCAGTACGATTGCCATGATTATTCCTTTGCGTTCTTTTCATCTAGCGGATGACGTTGCCTGCAGTGTATGCAACGCGGTTGACACACTCGAACATTCCACTCGCTAAACCGTTCGATCCTGTTCGTATGTTCGATTTATAACACCCTCTCGAATATTTGTCCACATCTGCGCGCCATTTCTCGAACATTTTTTCTTTCCGTGCTACAAAGGAAGACAGTGCCGCGCACTTCATAATCTTTTTAAGAAGCCCACTTAACGCCACTGTGAACGCAAGCTTTACCCCACCTTGAGGAGCCCATAATGTCCCGCAAACCCAAGAAGACCGAACAGCCCACTCTTGATTCCCTCTCTGCCCGCCAGCGCCGAATTCTGGAGGTCATCCATGACGCCGTGATGCTGCGCGGCTACCCACCCAGCATCCGTGAGATCGGTGATGCAACTGGGCTGCAATCGACGTCGTCGGTGGCATATCAGCTCAAGCAGTTGGAGGAGAAGGGCTTCTTGCGCCGCGACCCGAACAAGCCGCGCGCCGTGGATGTCCGCCACTTCCCCAACTCGGAAGACGCAAAGAAGCCCGGCCGCAAAACCTCCGCAGCCCAGGACTCCCCTGAGCCCACGTCTTCGGACGTACCCGAGGACGCCGCTCGCCCGACCTACATCCCAGTGGTGGGCCGCATTGCCGCCGGCTCCCCTATCACTGCAGAGGAGAACGTCGATGCCTACTTCCCCATGCCGGATGAGGTCGTGGGCAGCGGTGAGCTCTACATGCTGCAGGTCGTAGGGGACTCCATGCAGGATGCTGGCATCCTCAACGGTGACTGGGTCATTATCCGCTCCCAGTCGGTTGCGGAGGAAGGTGAGTTCGTTGCCGCCCTGCTGGACGATGAAGCAACGGTGAAGGAGTTCCACCGAGATTCCTCCGGCGTCTGGCTGCTCCCCCACAATGACGCATACGCTCCGATCAAGGGCGACGAGGCAGAGATTATGGGCAAGGTTGTCTCCGTGTTCCGCAAGCTCTAACACCTTCTCCCCTTTTTTGTCGCCCACCGCTTTCCCGCCCCAACCGCCTTCCTCCCATTCAGAACGGAAGGACGGGGCGGGACTTTTGTGTTTGTTTACCCCCTTGCGCGTGTAGATGCCCGATTTGCGCCCGATTAGCGTCCTAAATCACACATTCCCAAACGGGCAGGCCAATGGCTGTTTTCCACCAATCCTTAACGTTCTTGATGTGTGAATCTCTTTGTTTTGTTCCGTTTTACCCGCACTCAATGAAAGAATGGGGACATCACAGCAACACCCGTTGCACATTTTCATTAAGCCATCAATTCATCCCCCATGTTTCCCTGGCTTAGCGATGAACAATGGAGTCCCCCAAGGGAGAAACAATGTACGCAGAAGAACGCCGTCGCCAGATCGCGTCACTGACCGCCGTCGAAGGCCGTGTCAACGTCACCGAGCTCTCTGAGCGCTTCGATGTCACTGCAGAAACCATCCGCCGCGATCTTGCGGTACTGGACCGCGAAGGCGTAGTTCACCGCGTCCATGGTGGCGCCGTCGCCTCCCAGTCTTTCCAGACTGCCGAGTTCACTCTTGACACCCGCCAGCGTTCGGCTACCGGCGCCAAGATGGCCATCGCCCGAGCAGCCCTTGATCAGCTTCCCGAAGACGGCAGCATCTTCCTCGACGCCGGCACCACGACCAACGCACTGGCAGATCTCATCGGACAGCGTTTCTCTGCCGGACAGTTCAACATCGTGTCCAACAGCCTCCCCATCGCACTGTCGCTTGCCAGCAACGGTGTGTCTGACGTGCAGCTGCTCGGCGGCACAGTGCGTGCCATTACTCAGGCGGTCGTTGGCGATACTGCGTTGCGCACCATGGCGCTGATGCGCGCCGACGTCGCATTCATCGGCACCAACGCACTCACCATCGACCATGGCTTGTCCACGGCAGACTCACAAGAGGCCGCTATCAAGGCCGCCTTTGTCACCAACGCCCACAAGGTCGTCGTGCTGTGTGACTCCTCCAAGCTGGGCAACGACTACCTCGTCAGCTTCGCGTCCCTGGCGGACATTGATGTGGTTATTACTGACGCCGCCGCCCCGACTTCCTTCCTCGACGCACTGCGCGCCAATGACGTCGAGGTCGTCCTCGCCGGGGATAAGTAGTTTCCCCGAAAACCACAACAGCGACCGCTCCGGAAGGTAATCCGGCGGTCGCTCTTGTTCTATCTAGCGCCTGTGCAGCCAAGCGCCGCTGCAGCAAGTGAGCTCGCTCAGCGGCGCTATTCGTTGGAGTCCTAGGCCTGGAATTCTTCCAGCAGGGCGATGACCGCGGTCCGGGCATCGGACGGACCCTCAGCATTGATGGCAGCGTCTGCCATCTTCTGGCACTGCTCCAGGGTGAGATCGGCCAGCTGGGCACCGACGCCGGCGACGGCGGTCGACGCAGCCGACAGCGAGTTCACGCCCAGGCCGGTGAGCACGCAAGCCAGCATCGGATCGGCCGCAGCCTCGCCACACACGCCGACCATGACGTCGTTGTCACGGCCCACCATGCAGGTGTGCTGGATGAGGCGCAGTACGGCCGGCTGCCACGGGTCGGTAAGGTATGCTAGCTGCGGGGACAGGCGGTCAGCCGCCATGGTGTACTGGGTCAGGTCGTTGGTACCGATGGACACGAAGTCCAGGTGCGGCATGATGGTATCCGCCATCAGCGCAGCAGCCGGAACCTCAATCATTGCACCGGCGGTCAAGCCACGCTCGCGGCACAGACCCGCGAACCACTTAGCCTCGACGGCGGTAGCAACCATCGGAGCCATAACCCAGGTGGTCGCCTTCTCGTCGCGCTCAGCTGCTGCCTGAGCAATAGCGTCGAGCTGACGGGTCAGCAGCGCCTCGTTGTCGCGGGCCACGCGCAGGCCGCGGACACCGAGGGCCGGGTTCTCCTCAGAATCCAGGGTGGCATAAGAAATCGGCTTGTCCGAGCCAGCGTCCAGGGTACGGACGACGACCTTGGACTCCGGGAAGGCGTTGAACACCTTGCTGTAGATGCGCGCCTGCTCGTCAACAGTCGGCTCCTCGCTAGCGGAAAGGAAGGACAGTTCTGTGCGGTACAGGCCGATACCTTCGGCCTGGGAGTCCGAAGCGATGCGGGCGGCGTTGCCGTCGGCCACATTGGCCAGCAGTTGCACGCGGTGACCGTCCTTGGTGTGGGCGGGGCCGCGCCACTGCGCCACGCGGGCAGCCTTCTCGCGGTACTCCTCCACTGCCTTCAGGGACTCCGCGCGGTCAGCGCCGAGGGAGACGGTGCCCATGGAACCATCGACGAAGACCTGCGTGCCGGCCTCAATGGAGCGTAGGTCAGCACCCACGGCCACGATGCACGGAATGTCGAGCTGACGGGCGATGATGGCGGTGTGGCTGGTCGGACCACCTATCTCAGTAACCAGCGCCTTAATGTGCGCGGTGTCCAGGGTGGCGGTATCAGCCGGTGCCAGGTCGTCCGCGAAGAGAACGGCCTCACCAGAGACCATGGGCAGGCCAGGCTCCTGCTCGCCACGCAACTGCGCGATGACACGGTCACGCACGTCTTTCAGGTCCGTGGTGCGCTCTGCCATGACGCCGCCGGCGGCCTCAAACATGGTGACAAACTTGTCAGTAGCGCCGACGACGGCATACTCGGCGTTCTTGCCGCCACGGATGCCCTTGCGGACAGCCTTGTGCCAGCCACGATCCTTCACCATGCCGGCGGTCGCCCCCAGCACTTCTGCGGCCTGGCCATCGGCTCCAGCGGCACGCTGTTCCAAACGCGCTGCGACGATGTCCACCGCTTCCAAGAAGCGGTCGTACTCGGCATCGCGCTTATCCTCGGCGATGGTCTTTCCGGCGGAGGGCAGCTCCGGGCGAGGCCGTACCCACACGGCTTCGGCGTACGCAACGCCGGCTACAACGCCAGTTCCTTTAACGGTGGATTGGGACACGTTTTCCATGACACAGTTCCTTACGGAGACGAATTTTTTCTCTTTACAAGATCATCACAAATTTTCCGAAAATGCAACGAAAACCACAGTGATTCGATTGACAATCGGACACAATCGGGCAACAATCAACACCGACGAACCCTCGAGCTGATGTATGTCTAGTTCGACCGCGCCGGCTCCCGCCGGGCGAGTTTGCCACCACTATACGCACACCGGAAAGGGACGATTCACCAGTATGATCCTCACCTTAACCCCGAATCCCAGTATTGACGCCACGATCTCTCTGCACGAGGAAATCGAGCTCGGTGCCGTTCACCGCGCCGAGTCGGTCTCCCAGGTTGCCGGAGGCAAGGGCGTCAATGTAACCCACGCGGTAGCCCTTGCCGGCGTCGATACGCTGGCGCTCGTGCCAGCCCGTGAAGATGATCACTTCCTCTCCCTTACCGCCGTGGATTCCATCCCAGTGGAGGCGATCCCCATGGACGGAACCATCCGCATCAACACCACGTTGACAGAGCCGGATGGCCGGACCACCAAGCTCAACGGCCCTGGCCCCGTGCTCAGCACGGATACCCAGCGCGCTGTGCTAGACGCAGTGGCCGCACACGCGCCGAAGGCCGAGTGGCTCGTCATGGCGGGTTCCCTGCCCAAGGGTGTGCCCACCGAGTGGTACACCCAGCTCGTAGCCGCTGCTCGCGCGGCGAACCCAGAACTGCACATCGCCGTCGATACCTCCGACGCTCCGATGGTGGCCCTCGGCGAGGGCCTCAGCACCGCCGCCCCTGACCTCATCAAGCCGAACGGGCTCGAGTTGGGGCAGCTGGCAGGAGTCGACGGCCAGGCGCTGGAAAAGGCTGCCGAAGGTGGCGACTACAGCGGTGTGGTCGAGGCCGCCCGTGTCGTCGTCAAGCGCGGCATCCCCGAGGTCCTCGTCACCCTCGGCGGCGCCGGTGCCGTTCTGGTGACGGCGGACGAAGCGTGGGTGGCTACCCCGCCGCCGACTACCGTGAAGTCCACCGTGGGCGCTGGCGATTCGTCGCTGTCCGGCTACATTCTGGCACGGCGTACTGGGGCATCCTACGCGGACTCCCTGCGCCAGGCGGTGGCCTATGGTTCAGCCGCGGCATCCCTGCCTGGGACCCAGATTCCGACCCCCCAACAACTCGATATCGATCACACCGCTGTTTCGGCGGTATCCAACCTCTAATCTTCGTTAGGAGTGCCCAACACCATGGCATCCGATCTCATTACCACCGATCTCGTGGCGCTCGACGCCGATTTCGGTAACAGTATTGAATCAGTCATCACCAACCTGGCCACGCTGGTCCACGACACCGGCCGCGCCACCTCCGTTGACGAGCTCGCAGCACCGGCCATTGCCCGCGAGGCCAAGGCCGGCACCGGCGTTCCTGGCGGAGTGGCTATCCCGCACTGCCGTTCTGCCGCAGTCACGGAGCCGACGTTGGCCTTTGCTCGTCTGTCTCGGGGCGTAGACTTCTCCGGCCCCGACGGCGACGCATACTTGGTCTTCCTCATCGCAGCCCCCGAGGGCGGCGGCAAGGCCCACCTCAAGATCCTGTCCAAGCTGGCCCGCGCGCTGGTGAAGAAGGACTTCCTCGAGGCTCTGCGCAACGCGCAGACCAAGGAAGAGATTGTGAAGCTGGTCCTCGGCGTGGTCAACGCGGAGAAGCCGAAGAAGGCTCCGGCCGCTGCCGCTGCGCCCGCTGGCGCCGCCGCTGCACCGGCGAGCGCTGCCAGCGAGTCCAGCAACAAGACCAACAAGACGCGCATCGTGGCCGTTACGGCCTGCCCGACGGGTATCGCACACACCTACATGGCTGCCGACGCGTTGACGCAGACCGCTGAGGAGCGCAACGACGTCGACCTCACCGTGGAGACCCAGGGCTCGTCGAACAACACCTCGGTCTCACCGGAGACCATCGCGGCTGCCGACGCCGTCATTTTCGCCACCGACGTCGGAGTCCGCGACCGCGAGCGCTTTGCGGGCAAGCCGGTCATCGAGTCCGGTGTTAAGCGCGCCATCAACGAGCCGGGCGTGATGATCGACGAGGCCATCGCCGCCTCCAAGAACCCGAACGCACACAAGGTCTCCGGCACCGCCGGCGCGTCCTCCTCCACTGCGAAGGAAGAAGGCGAGGGCCTGGGCTGGGGCAAGCGCATCCAGCAGGCCATCATGACCGGTGTGTCCTACATGGTGCCGTTCGTCGCCGCCGGCGGCCTCCTGCTGGCCCTGGGCTTCCTGCTGGGCGGCTACGACGTGGCCAACGGCTGGCAGGCCATCACCACGGACTACTCGCTGACTAACCTGCCGGGCCACGACGTGGTGGTCGACGGCGTGACCACGACCTTCAAGCACTCTGGCCTCGGCCTTTACCTCGGTGCGGTCCTCTTCGCCACCGGTCAGGCTGCGATGGGCTTCATCGTGGCTGCCCTGTCCGGCTACATCGCCTTCGCCTTCGCGGGCCGCCCGGGTATTGCACCGGGCTTCGCTGGCGGCGCCATCGCCGTCACTCTGGGCGCTGGCTTCATCGGCGGTCTGGTCACCGGCCTCATCGCCGGCCTGGTCGCTATGTGGATTGGCAAGTGGAAGGTCCCGCGCTGGATCGGTTCCCTCATGCCTGTCGTTATCATCCCGCTGCTCGCCACGATGATCACCGGCCTGCTCATGTACCTGCTGCTGGGCGCACCGCTGGCCGCCATCATGGAGGGCTTGCAGAACTGGCTGTCCTCCATGTCCGGTTCCTCTGCAGTCCTGCTCGGTATCATCCTTGGCCTCATGATGTGCTCCGATCTGGGCGGCCCGGTGAACAAGGCGGCCTACCTCTTCGCCACCGCTGGCCTGTCCACTGGTGACGAGGCTTCCATGAAGATCATGGCAGCCGTCATGGCCTCCGGTATGGTTGCCCCGATTGCGCTGTCCATCGCTACCTTCCTGCGCAAGAACCTGTTCACCCCGGCTGAGCAGGAGAACGGCAAGTCTGCATGGCTGCTGGGCCTGTCCTTCGTTTCCGAGGGCGCAATCCCGTTCGCCGCTGCCGACCCGCTGCGCGTTATTCCTTCCATGATGCTGGGTGGCGCGGTCACCGGCGCACTGTCGATGGCCCTAGGCGTTATGTCCCGTGCCCCGCACGGCGGCATCTTCGTCATCTTCGCCATCGAGCCGGCATGGGCCTACTTCGTGGCCATCCTGGCCGGCGTTGTGGTGGCCGCCCTCGCGGTCATCGCAATGAAGCAGTTCTGGCCTAACAAGACTGCGGAGCAAGCCGCTGCGCAGGCAGAAAAGGCCAAGGCTGCAGCGTAACCCATAACGGGCGTACAATTGTAATCACGAAAAAATCTTTAAGCCGAAAGGACTATCATCATGGCTTCTAAGACCGTCAAGGTTGGTTCCTCCGTCGGGCTGCACGCACGTCCGGCCTCCATCATCGCTGATGCTGCCGCCGAGTTCGATGAGGACATCTTCCTGACCCTCGTCGGCGACGAGGACGAGGACGAGACCGATGCTGCCTCCTCCCTGATGATCATGGCACTGGGCGCCGAGCAGGGCGATGAGGTCACCGTCACCTCTGACAACGAGGCTGCAGTTGAGAAGATTGCCGGCTTGATTGAGCAGGACCTCGACGCTTCCTAGATAGCGTCCCGCCGCTTCAGGCGCACGCTCCCGCTTCCCTCTTGAGTGAGGGAGGCGGGAGCTTTTTCGTTTGCCGCTTTGTTAGCGTTATTCCATGACGCAACGGCCCACAACTCCTAAAGACCTAGGTATCGAAGACCTAGATCTCGCACAGATTGAGCAAGCCCTAACACCTCGCTTGGACAGTTTTACTGCCTCCGAGAATCGCTACCCGCACGAAGGAGAGTGGAAGGAACCGAAGTTCACCGTTGTCGCGCTCATAAGGCACACATTGGCTATCGATACCGTCCTGGCCATAGAGACTGACTGCGAACAAGGCCTAGCGTTCATGGGTTACGAAATAGTGGGGGCACAGGCCCGCTTCCGCCGTGACGTCAGTACTGAAACCCTCTATCACGGTATAGCTTCAGTGCTTTGGGCGGATCAGCTCGCGGGAGACTATCCGATTGGAAAAGCTGATTTCACTAATCCCGAAGCTATTACGTGGCCAACTCACACCGATGACGAGGTCTACTTGCACACGGTTGAGGAGCTGCGTGACTACGTTCAGGCGCGGCCCGGAAGTGATGATGTGTGGGTAAACGACGAATTCGTCGCAGGGCTTATGCCGCACCGTGGTTTCGGTGATTAAGAAGCGGTGAGGTACGAGAAGGGACCAGAGTAAAGACACCTTATGCAGGATTCTGCACGCAGCCACCTGGGGTTTTAGCTCACTGCTGCTCCAGATGGTGTCTTTACTCCGGTCCCTTATCCCCCGCCACTATGCCCCGCTCTCGCAACACTTATGCGGCGAGAGCGCTAGTACTTCGCGCCGTGGCCCTCACCGACGGTCTCGTAGAGCTTCTTCATCACCGGGTAGAGGACGATGATGCCCACCGAGCCCCAGGCGATGCCCTCCAGGGTCACGCCGAAGACGTCCAGGGTGAGGTTGCCAATGCCAGCAATAAGCGCCACCGCCGCCGCGGTGAGGTTCACCGGGTTGTTGAAGTTGACCTTGTTATCCATCCAGATGCGCACGCCGAGCATGCCGATAAGGCCGTAGAGCACCAGGCAGGCGCCACCCAGGACGCCGGTGGGGATGGTGAAGATGAGCGCGCCGAACTTCGGGATGAAGGCCAGCGCAATGGCGGTGATAGCGGCCACCCAGTACGCGGCCGTGGAGTAGACGCGAGTGGCGGCCATAACGCCGATGTTCTCCGCGTAGGTCGTGGTACCAGAGCCGCCGAAGCCGCCAGCCAGGGAGGTGGCCAGGCCGTCGGCAATAAGGGCGTCGCCGGCCAGGTCATCGAGGTTGCGCTTGGTCATCTCGGAGACGGCCTTGACGTGGCCGACGTTTTCCGCAATAAGGACGACGAGCACCGGCAGCGCCGCCAGAATAGCGGAGATGTGGAATTCGGGTGCGTGGAACTGCGGGAAGCCGATCCAGGCGGCCTCGCGGATGGATTCCACCGCGCCCTCCCCCAGGTTGCCCGTGGCAGCGGCAAATGCCCAGCCCACGACCACGCCGATGAGGATGGATAGTCGCGAGACCATGCCGCGTCCCGCCACGGTGGCCAGGATGATGGCCGCCAAGGTGACGGTGGCAACCAGCGGCTGGCTGGAGAAGTTGGAGGCCGCATTGGGCGCTAGGTTCAGGCCGATGAGCGCCACGATGGCGCCGGTGACCGCCGGCGGCATGACCGCGTCGAGGACTTTCCTACCCGCAGCCTTGACTCCGAGTCCGATGAGCACGAGGACCAGACCCGTCACCAGGACCGAGCCGGCCTGCGCGCCGATACCGTACTGCTGCGAGGCGGTCAGCGGCGCAATAAACGCAAAGGAGGAGCCCAGATAGGAGGGCAAGCGGTTGCGCGTGATCGTGAGGAACAGCATGGTTCCCAGACCGGAGAAGAGCAGCGTGGTGTTGACCGGGAAACCGGTCAGGGTGGGCACCAGCAGCGTCGCGCCGAACATGGCCACGACGTGCTGCATGCCGATGCCAATGGTGCGGCCCCAGCTCAATCGTTCTTCGGGCGCAACGACGGCACCCGGCTTAATAGTTTTTCCGTCCCCATGGACGTCCCAGGCAAAAATACTCACGAGCCTTAATTATGGCCCACCAGCGCCCCGAATCCTAAGCGGAATCCGCCACGCGGAACTCGGCGAGCTCGGCGGCGACGGAGGCGGGCAGGCGGACGTCGACAAGCGTGCCTTCCCCGGAGTACTCCTCGCTGCGCACGGTGCCTTCCGCGTGGAGGCGTGCCACAACGTCGCCGCGGGTAAACGGAATAAGCAGCTGCACGTGCTCGTCACGAGAATTGAGGAAGAGCTCCACCCGGGCGGTGAGCTCGTCTACTCCCTCGCCGGTTTTCGCGGACACATAGACCACGTTGTCGCGGTCGAGGACGTGACGCAGCTCCGCCAGGACGAGAGGATCGGCCTCATCGATCTTGTTGATGACGATGATCTCCGGCGGGGCTTCCTCACCGGTGTCTTTCACGATGTCATAGATGACCTGGTTCACCGCCTCGATCTGCTTGAGCGGGAACGGGTCGGAGCCGTCGACCACGTGCAGCATGATATCCGCAGCCAGCACCTCTTCGAGGGTGGACTTGAAGGCCTCCACCAGCTGTGTGGGCAGGTGGCGCACGAAGCCGACGGTGTCGGTGAAGACGACTTGGCGGCCATCGGCAAGCTCGGCGCGGCGCGTGGTCGGATCCAGCGTGGCGAACAGGGCGTCTTCCACCAGCACGCCCGCGCCCGTCATCGCGTTAATCAGGGAGGACTTGCCGGCGTTGGTGTAGCCGGCGATGGCGATCTGGGACACGGTGGAGCGCTGCCGCTTCGAGCGCTTAACCTCACGCGCCGTCTTCATCGCCCGCAGCTCCTTGCGCAGCAGCGCCATCTGCGTGCGGATGCGGCGACGGTCGGTCTCGATCTTGGTCTCACCGGGACCACGCAGGCCCACACCGCCGTTGGAGCCGGCGCGGCCACCCGCCTGGCGCGAGAGGTTGCCACCCCAGCCACGGGTATGTGTGTAGAGGTACTCCAGCTGCGCCAGCGAGACCTGCGCCTTGCCCTCTTTGGACTTCGCGTGCTGGGCAAAGATGTCCAAGATGAGCATGGTGCGGTCAATGACCTTGGTGTTAAGCGCGCGCTCAAGCGCGGTGAGCTGGCCGGGGTTGAGCTCACCATCGCACACGACGGTGTCGGCGCCGGTGGCCTCCACAATGTCTCGCAGCTCCTTGACCTTGCCGGAGCCGATGTAGGTGCCGGAATCCGGCTTCTCGCGCTTCTGGTAGATGGCCTCAACGACCTCCGCGCCGGCGGTTTCCGTCAGCGCCGCCAGCTCCGCCATGGTGGCTTCTACCTCGGCCACGGTTCCCTCGGTCCACACGCCGACGAGCACCACCTGCTCCAGGCGCAGCTTGCGGTACTCCACCTCGTAGCCATCGGTGGTGTCCTCGGAGCGGATGGTGGTTTCCCGGGTCACGCGGCGGAAGGCGTTGCGCTCCGCTAGGTCCAGGTCACCGGTAGTCGGCTCGGCCGGTGCGGGCGCGGGCTCCCCGAAGGCCTGCGCGAGGAGTTCTTCATGTGTCTTATCTGTCATACTGCTCCCCATTCTTGCACGACTGCCTGCAAGAACGGGAATCAAGTTTCTACGGCTTGGGCCGTACTTAGTCATTTTTGGCTGGGGCGGGTGCCGGATACAATAGTGGCTATGAGCGTGAAAGAAACGACCCACCCCGAGATGCAGGCTATCGGCCTGAATTACGAGCGCTGGCAGGACGCCGTCGAGGCCGCCATTTCCACCAATCAGTTGGCGGTGACCGGCGAGGTCCGCGGCGGTCAGCTCATCCAGTTCACTGACGCCTCGGGCGCCCAGCTCAACATCCTGGCGGTAGAACCTTTCGCCACCTTCATCGGCTTCGAGTCCGTGACCCAGGGCTTTGCGCACGTGTCGATGATCAATGATGTGCTGGCCTACCTCGACATCATCGACCCGTTCGGCACCGTCATCACGCAGGCCACCGCCAACCTGGCGCAGGGTCCGTTGTTGGTGGAGGAAGATACCCAGCAGTGGCAGCAGGTCGAGCTCACGGCGATGGGGCTCGACGTTTCCCGCTACGACAACTCCGACGCCTACGAGGCGCAGCACGGCGAGTACCCGGCCACCTTCGAGTCCGAGGGAGCCGCCATTGTTGCCTCCGGCTCCGGGGCTGCCGCGCCGACGCCGGGCTGCAGCTTTGCTGCCCGCGTCATGGAGTCCGAGTGGCGCCACAACCAGCTCACCGGCCAGCGCTTCATGCACATGGTCATGGACGGCGCCTTCCCCTTCGATCTGTGCCTGCCGGAGTCCTTCGGTCAGCTCCCGGAGAAGGACTCGGTGCTCGCCGGTACGGCCATGCTCACTGCCTCCATCGCGCTGCCTACCGGCGGCGGCTGCGGTTGCGGCTCCGGAGGCTGCGGCTGCGGCGGCCACTAGGCATATCGTAGGGTGGAATCCATGAGTTTCTCCGCATCTCAGCGCCGGCAGCTTGCCGTGTTTCTCGCCGTGGCCACCGCTGCGGTGCTGATCGTGACGCTGAAGCTGCCAGGGGCGGTGCTGGCGGTGCTCGTGGCCGGCGCCATGTGGCTTTTTGCGAGCGCGCGCCCCAACGCGTCCGAGCACGCGGCACTGCGCGCGTCCATCGCGCTGACTGTGGAAGACATCACCGGCGTGCTGCAGGATTACGCCACGTTTGCCACGAGCGACGACGCGGAGTCCTTGGCGGACCGCACGCTGCACCGCCCCGCGCTTGCCGACGTTGACTGTGCCCACCCCACCATCCAGGCCTTCCACTACGAGATGCACGGGGCCCAACGCTTCCTGCGCCGGCTCAACGCCCGCGTCAACGCCGCGGACGTGGAAACGAGCGAGTTGGAATCGCTCCTCAAGGTCGCCGACGAACGCGCCGCCGAACTCAAGGAAGCCTGGCTCGCGGCACGCTGTGCCGCGCTCAGCCTGGGGACAGACTACAAGTAGGCCTCGCCGCTGGCCACGATGCGCGAGGGGCCGGTCAGCGTCGAGCCGTCATCGCTAATCTCAACGGTCACCTCGCCGCCGGGGACGATGATGCGGACTGTGCCGGTGCCCCGGGAGGCGTCGGCAAGCGCGGCGCGTGCCGCAGCCACCGTTCCCGTGCCGCAGGAACGAGTCTCCCCCACGCCGCGCTCGAAGACGCGCA
This sequence comes from Corynebacterium tardum, assembly GCF_046717785.1. Lineage (NCBI taxonomy): Bacteria > Bacillati > Actinomycetota > Actinomycetes > Mycobacteriales > Corynebacteriaceae > Corynebacterium > Corynebacterium tardum. The sequence goes on from NZ_CP177104.1 coordinate 1,637,518, forward strand.
TGTGCGCCACTCCGTCCTCCAACGGGGTCACCAGCTCCACGTTGACGCCCGCGGGGAAAAACTCCGTATCGAAGACTGGCTGCTCCAGCGTGCGCTCCGCCAGCGCCTGGGGGCTGAGGCCCGGGATGACCGCTGCCAGGTGGGGGTTGCCCATATCGACGCCCAGGCCGGCGAAGCTCTCCCCGGCCATCGACGCGGTGGACACACCCAGCACGGTGGCCGGGCCCATCTCCACGCTCACCACCGCATCGGTGTCGCTACAGGAGTGCACTGTCACCTGCTTTGCCCCGGCGCGGGTGCCCACCGTGAAGGTATCTGTATCCACCAGCCCGCGGGAGCGTACCCAGTGGGCAAAGACGCGCGTGCCGTTGCCGCACATCTCCGCCACGGAGCCATCGGCGTTGCGGTAGTCCATGAACCAGTCCTCTGGATCAATACCCGGCGCGAGCGCGTCAATCTCCCCCGCCTTCACTAGCTCTGCGGCGCGGATGACGCGGAGGACGCCGTCAGCCCCCAGCCCGGCGCGGCGATCACACAGCGCGACTACTTGCCCTGGCGGCAGCGGCTGCGTGCCCTCGACGATGACGAAGTCATTTTCAGTTCCGTGTCCCTTGGCAAATTTCATAGGCGCTAGTCTACGTCGGTGGCGAGAACGCGGCGCGCCTGCCCGAGGGTATCCCCGGCGGCGTCGAGCCAAACAATGCGCTTGTCGCGGTTGAACCACGCGCGCTGACGGCGCACGTAGCGCCGCGTTCCCGTGATCGTGCGCTCCACGGCCTCCTCCCACGTCAACTCCCCGCGCTGGGCTTGCAGTACCTGCGCATAGCCAATCGCGCGCCCGGCGGTGGAGTCTGCGACAAGGCCCTGGGCCTGCAGGCGTTCGACCTCCTCCACCAGACCCTGGTCAAACATACGGCGGCTGCGCAGCTCGATGCGTGGGTTGAGCCATTCTGCCTGGGTGCGCAGCCCCAGGATGCGCGTTCCCCAGCGCGGCGGGGCATCCTTGGGCGGCTGGCTCGCCTTGTAGGACCGTCCGGTCAGCTCGATGACCTCCAGGGCTCGCACCGTGCGACGCGGGTCCTTGTCCTCGATGATGTCCGCGGCGGCGGGGTCGATGCTCGCCAGCTCCGCATGCAGGGCATCCGTGCCAATCTCCTGCCGGCGCGCCTCGTAGCGCGCTCGCACCTGTGGATCCGTGGGCGGGAACTGCCAGTTGTCCACCAAGGATTGCACGTAGAGCATGGAACCACCGACCAGGATGGGGGTCTTGCCACGCGCCAGGATGTCCTCCACGTCCGCGATGGCGGCGGCTTGATAGCGCGCCACCGAGGCGGTCTCGGTCACGTCCCACACGTCCAGCTGGTGATGTGGCACGCCCTCGCGCTCGGCCACGGTGAGCTTGGCCGTGCCGATGTCCATGCCGCGGTAGAGCTGCATGGAATCGACGTTGACTACCTCCCCGTCCAGCTCGTGCGCAAGCGCCACGCCGAGTGCGGACTTTCCTGACGCGGTGGGTCCTACAACAGCGATGGGAGCTGTCGGTGCAACGGGAGTGCTCATGACACCGCCCACCCAGCAACGTAGCGGCCGACCCCCAGCGTGGAGTCCGCCGCCCGCAGCTCCCCGTGATGCGGGTGCACTCGAGCCAGCTGAGCCCACAGCTCGGTCTCTACTACCCCGGCGGAGCGCAGGAACTCCTCGTCGCAGTGTTCCTGTCCCCCGGCAGCCCCCGAAACGAGACCCTCGCACCACAGGTGGGCGTCCTGGGCACGATGCACTAGGGCCAACGGCGCGCGCTGGGTCAGGCCCGCGCTGCCGTCGACGCAGACAATGGTCAGCCGTTCTGGGTGCACCTGAGCGATATCGGCCCGGGAATCCGCCACCCGAAAGCCATCCGCTCCCAGCTCGCGGCTGAGCGCATAGCGGGCCATGAGCTCCGGCAGATAGTTGCCGCCGCCTACCTCGACCTGCGGCGCGCCCCACGCGCGCAGGCTCCCGGTGTGCGCGGTGTACCAGCGCTGGGCCTGCGAGCCCACGATATCCACGCTCACCGGGGCAGCCTGGGCGCGCGCGAAATCCCGTATCAGCTCGCGGACTGCAGCAAGGAGGGCCCGCGAGGCGTCGTCGTTGGGTGAGAGTTCTTCCGCCAGCGCCGGGGAGGCGGGCATGATTACAAGATTCAGCATCGATTCCCATCCTATAGGTCGCATTTGGGTGGTTAGCACGCGACCAAGCGGTGGAAACGGTAGTGTTAGGTGGCATAAGTTTTGGCAGCCGTGTCGCGCGGCGCGAGTGTACTGAAGGTGGTTTCCTCCTATGTCTCCCATCCCTACTCCTGGAGCAATGCCCCGCAAGGGCGCCCGTCCCGGCCCGAAGCCTGCCGCTCCGGCCGCACGCCCCGCTACGACCCCGAAGAATGACCCCGCCAAGTGGGGCCGCGTTGACGCGGACGGTTCCGTGTTCGTGACCGGCCCGGAGGGCGAGCGCAAGATTGGTGAGTGGCAAGCCGGCACCCCAGAGGAAGGCCTGGCGCACTACGGCGCTCGCTACGACGACCTCTCCACTGAGATCGCCCTGCTGGAATCTCGCCTCACCGCACACCCGGGCGAGGCCGAGTCCATCAAGTCCACCGCGCAGGAGCTGCGTGAATCACTGCCCACCCAGGCAGTGATTGGCGATATTGCAGCGCTCGACACCCGCCTGGCCGCCGTCATCGAGCACTCCGTCGAAGCCGGCCAGCAGGCCCAGGCGGACAAGGCCCGCCACCGCGAGGAAGCTATTGCCAAGAAGGAAAAGCTGGCTGCCGAGGCGGAGGAGATTGCCGCCAACTCCACCGAGTGGAAGGCCGCGGGCGATCGCATCCGTGCCATCCTGGAGGAGTGGAAGCAGATCCGCGGCATCGACCGCAAGACGGATGACGCGCTATGGAAGCGCTACTCCCGCGCCCGTGATTCCTTCAACCGCCGCCGCGGCTCTCACTTTGCTGAGCTGGACCGTAACCGCGCCGCCGCGCGCGCCAAGAAGGAAGAGCTGGTGGAGCGCGCCGAGGCCCTCAAGGAGTCCACCGAGTGGGGCGAGACCGCCCGCGCCTACCGCGACCTCATGACGGAGTGGAAGGCTGCTGGCCGCGCGCCGCGCGAGGTGGATGACAAGCTGTGGGCCAAGTTCCGCGCTGCCCAGGATCACTTCTTTAACGCCCGCAACGCTGTCAACGATGAGCGCGACAAGCAGTACGCGAACAACGCCGCGGCGAAGGATGCTCTCATCGCGGAATACGATTCCCAGATTGATCCCTCCACGTCCATCGACATGGCCAAGGCCAAGCTCCGTGAGCTGCAGGAGAAGTGGGAGGAGATCGGATTCGTCCCGCGCAACCAGGTCCGCGAGTATGAGGCTAAGATTTCCGCGCTGGAAAAGCGCGTGAGCGACGCCGAAGACTCTGAGTGGCGCCGCACCGACCCGGAGGCGCAGGCCCGCGTGGCCCAGTTCCAGGCCAAGGTGGATGACTTTAACGCTCAGGCCGAGGCGGCCGAGGCCAAGGGCAACGCCAAGAAGGCCGAAGACCTACGCGCCCAGGCAGCGCAGTGGCAGGAATTCGCGGACGCCGCCGCAGCCGCTGTCAACGACAAGTAGGTGTTCGTCCAGATAGTCGCGCCGTCGCCCGCCGCTGCGGCCACCGCCGAACCAGCGGATTGCCTGCGCAGTTTCGTCTTCGACGCCAACCTGGCCGCCCAGGAGGCCAGCGGTGATCCAGCGGCCAGCAGCTCGCCGCGCCGCGTCCTCCAGCGCCTGCAAGGCTCAACCGAGTCCCGCACGCTGCTCTTCGGGCTGACGGATTCCGCTCTCGGTAAGGCCGGAGAACTAGGCCTCCCCGTCATTTCCGCGGCGGAGCCCAGCCCCGAGATCGACTTCGATGGCTTCATCCACATCTCCCTCCCGCTGTTGGAGGAGACGGACAACGCAGACGTCGAATGCGTTCTCGCCGCTGATTTGTTGCCGCTGCCCGGGGAGGAGCTAGCCCCGGAGGCCCTTGCGGTCACGCGGGCGCTGGCCCGCGAAGCCCTGCGGCTGGCGCGCGAGCTCGGCCGCCGCACCGTCCAGGTAGGAATGCTCTACCCGCCAGACGCGGACTTTCACTACGACCCCATGTCGCAGGCCTACACAGAGCTGGGGTTTACCCGCAAGCACTCCGAGCACCAGATGTACGTGGACATCACCGATACTCCCCCGATCCTCGGCGCACAGGTGTGGCCCGACTACGACATTCCGGAGGAATTCCTGGACGATGTCCTACGGCTCTTGACCTTGGCCTCCACGGATGCCGTTTTCGGTGACCTCAGCGTGGAGCCCATCGTGTGGACCCGGCAGCGCCTCCGCGAGGCGCACGCCCGCCTGCGCTCCCGTCATGCTCACACGTTGCTCGTCGCCATCATTGAGGGCGGCCGCGTGGTGTCGCTCACGGAGCTATCTTGCCACAGCGACGCCGATCCGGAAGTCTGCGAGTGGACACTCACCGTCACCGACCGCGCACACCGCCGACGGGGGCTCGCCACCCGCGCCAAGCAGCACGCCCAGCACGCGGTGGGCCACCACTGGCCGGACGTGCGCCGCGCATATTGCTCCGTCGCGGACGCCGACCCCGCCATGAACGCGCTCTACGCGAGCCTTGGCGCCCACGCTATTTCTGCAAGCAGCGCCTACGAGCTGACGGTGTACGACGGGTAGTCGGTGTAGCCGCGCTCCCCGCCCATGTAGAAGGTGGACTCGTCCGGGGCCGTGACCGGCAGCTCCTCCTGCCAGCGGCGGACCAGATCCGGGTTAGAGATGGCCAGCCGGCCCACGGCCACGGCGTCGCCGTGCTGTACCAATTGCTCGGCCTCCTCGCGCTGGGTGATCTGGCCAAAGCCGGAGTTAAGGATGACCCGGGTGCGCCCATTCGCGCGGGCGTGAGCACTCAGCTCAGAAATCAGCTCGCCGGTAGGCTCCGCGTTGAGGAAGGACACATAGGCCAGGCCAAGGTCGGCGGTGGCGCGGAGCAGGCCGCCGTAAGTGGCGAGCACATCCGCGGCATCGGTCTCCGCAATGCCCTGGATGTTGTTCTGCGGGGACAGGCGCAGCGCTACGCGGTCCGCGCCGATCTCTTCGGCCGCTGCGCGCACGACCTCCTCCACGAGGCGGTAGCGGTTCTCCGGAGATCCGCCGTAGCCATCCTCGCGGTGATTAGAGCTCGGGGACAGGAACTGGTGCAGCAGGTAGCCGTTAGCGCCGTGAATCTCCACGCCGTCCATGCCGGCGTCGACGGCGTTGCGGGCCGCCTGGCGGAACTCATCAACGATGCGCGGCAGCTCCTCAGCCTCGAGGGCACGGGGAACCGGGCACTCCTTGCGGGATTCGAAATCACGCACCGCCGTGCCGGAGGCTAGCGCCGACGGAGCCACCGGCTGCTCTCCCTCAAGCAAGCTAGCGTGGGACAAGCGCCCGCCGTTCATCACCTGCATGAAGATGCGCCCGCCGGCCGCATGAACGGAGTCGGCCACGCGGCGCCAGCCGGCGACCTGTTCCGCGGTTTCAATACCGGTCTGGCCCGGGAAGGCGCGGCTTGTCACCGCTGGGAAGACGCCCTCGGTCACGATGAGTCCCAAGGAGGCGCGCTGCGTGTAGTACGTCGTGTGCAAGTCCGTGGGGACACCGTCGCGGCCGGCGCGTGAACGCGTCAACGGTGCCATCGTCACGCGGTTCGGCAGGGTCAGTCGTCCCAGTTCAAGTGAGTCAAATAGTGATGCCATGCCCACCACAACACGGCGTAGCGGACGCTTATTCCGCGCCGTGCTGCCGGCGGTAGCGGGCGGCGGCTTGGGAGCGGCGGTCGTCGACCAGCAGCGGGTTCTGCTCCGCCGGCAGGTCCGTGGCGGCTTCGGTCTGCAGCAGTCCCACGTGATCGAGCTTGCCGGAGGTCTCGCGCACGCGCTCCGCGGCCGCAAGCTGCTCCGGGCTACGGCGCAGGGCCACGTTGCAGTACGCCACAAACGCCAGCAACGTGGACAGCGCGCCGACATACATCCCGATGGACGCGCCGTCGGCCGAGCTCCCGCGGAACCAGAAGCCCCACAGGTTGATGAAGAAGGAGATGGTCACCAGCATCCAGGCAACCAGTGCCAAGGATGTCCGCCGCACGAGGAGAGTGACCGTGGTCAGCACGCCCACACCGAGCAACGCGAACCACGCGCTCACGGTCTCCATGATGGAAATTCGCACGCCTTCGGAGGTCTCCGTCAGCGCGAGGGCTTCCCAGCCGTGCGCTGCGCCCGCGTACGGCAACAGCAGGTAGGCCACATAGGCGACAACGGAAGCGATCAGAAGGTAGCGGAAGTTGCCCAACTCTATGCGCTGGGCCGCGCGGCGCTCGGCCACTACGGCATCATGGGCGGATTGGGCGGCCTGGATATCCTCACTCATGTTCTCGGAGCCTACTCCCCTAGCACCCGCAGGCGTCAGCGGACGCGGCAGGAGCGCTGGGCTTGCCGACGCCCGGCAGGCCCAAGCCCACGCCAATCGGTGCGGTGGTGGGGACCTGGCCGGCAGCGGACATGTCACCGGCCTTGGTGCGACGATGCTCGGTCACGCCCGCATCAGCCACGAGGAAGAAGGAACCCGAATCCGTCACCGTGGTGTGGACGACGTCGCCGGGGCGGATGTCTCCGGAGATGTCCTTGCCCTCTGCATCGACGGGCGCGAAGTGCACCAAGCGGCCGTCGCGAGCACGGCCGGACATGCGGTGCGTCTCGTCGTTCTTGCGGCCGCCCTCAGCCTGCACCAGCAGCTCAACATCGGTGCCGACCAGCTTGGCGTTTTCCTCAGCCTGGATGGAATCCTGCAGCGCGACGAGTCGCTCGAAGCGTTCCTGCACCACTTCCTTGGGGATCTGGTTGTCCATCTCTGCCGCGGGAGTGCCGGGGCGCGGCGAGTACTGGAACGTAAATGCGGAGGCGAAGCGGGCGCGGCGCACCACATCCAGGGTGGCCTCGAAGTCCTCCTCCGTCTCCCCCGGGAAGCCCACGATGATGTCGGTGGTGATTGCCGCATGCGGCATCTTTTCGCGCACCTCGTCGAGGATGCCGAAGAACTTCTTCGTGCGGTAGGAGCGGCGCATGTCCTTGAGCACCTTGTCGGAGCCCGACTGCAGCGGCATGTGCAGCTGCGGGCAGACCGACGGGGTTTCCGCCATCGCATCAATGACGTCAGAGGTGAACTCAGCCGGGTGCGGGGAGGTAAAGCGCAGGCGCTCAAGTCCCTCGATCTTGCCTACTTCACGCAGGAGCTTGGAGAAGGCAAAGCGGTCTCGCGGCAAGTCGGGGTCAGCGAAGTTGACTCCGTAGGCGTTGACGTTCTGGCCCAGCAGGGTCACCTCGGTCACGCCTTGGTCCACCAGTGCCTGGACCTCCGCCAGGATGTCACCCGGGCGGCGGTCCTCCTCCTTGCCACGCAGGGACGGGACAATACAGAACGTGCAGGTGTTATTGCAGCCCACGGACACCGAGACCCAGCCAGCGTAGGCGGACTCGCGCTTGGCGGGCAGCACAGAGGGGAAGGCCTCGAGAGCATCCACGATCTCCACCTGGGCCTCGTCGTTGTGGCGGGCGCGCTCGAGCAAAGTCGGCAGCGCGGCCATGTTGTGGGTACCGAAGACGGCATCGACCCACGGCGCGTGATCGAGGACAGTGTCCTTGTCCTTCTGCGCCAGGCATCCGCCCACCGCGATCTGCATGCCCGGGTGATTTTCCTTGGTCTTCTTGAGCGCGCCGAGCGTGCCGTAGAGGCGCTTATCAGCGTTCTCACGCACCGCGCAGGTGTTGAAGACGACGAGGTCCGGCTCCACGTCTGCGGGGGCGGCGGTGTAGCCGGCTTCTTCGAGCAATCCGGAGATACGCTCGGAATCGTGCACGTTCATCTGGCAGCCGAAGGTACGCACCTCGTAGGTGCGGGGCTGGTTTTCAGTTACAGGGGTGCTCACGTCGGGTCATTTTAACGGCCCACTCCCGCTACTCATAATGCGTCAGCAGCCCTGGATAGGCGCGCTTGACCCAGGGATTGCCTAGGACAGCTCCGCTATGCGCGCATCGAGCGCCTCGATGGATACCCGCATGGTCAGGCCCTGGTTGTAGCCGCGGTGCGCCAGGGTGCCCACGATGCGCCGCAGGAACTTATCCCGCTCGTGGCGGTCCGCGGGGACCTTCTTCAGCGTCCGGGCCTTCTTCGCCGCGATCTGACGCGCGATGGTCTCTTCCGAATCCTCGGTCACTTGCTCCAGGGCCGCAGCGCGATCCTCGGCAGCAACTCCCTTCTCTTTGAGCTCCAGGTTGAGGGCCCGCGCGGACTTACCGCGCCGCACGTGGCGCTGGCGAACCCACTCGCGCGCGAAAGATTCATCGTCGATAAGCCCCACGCCCGCGAGGTCATCGAGGACCGCCTCGACAACGTCGGGTTCAAACTCGGCTGCGACGAGCCGGTCGTGCAGCTCCTTTCGGGAGCGGGCCCGCTGATCCAGCAGGCCCAGCGCGCGGGAGCGCACCGCGGCCTTGGCTTCCTCTGCTTCGGTATCGATGAGGCTGCCGCCCGCGTTCCCCGATTCATACTCTTCGAGGGCGTGGCGCAAGCGCTCAATCTTGTCCGGTGAGGGTTGAACCATCAGTAAGGCAGATTAGTCGTCGTCGAAATCGACGTTGGGGACCAGATCCACAGACTCATCCGTGAGCGGATCGTCTGCGCCCGGCACATCCATGGCCACGTCTTCGCCGGCCTCAGCCGCAGCCGCGCCGACGCCCAGCTTGACGAAGATCTTCTTCTCAATCTCATCCGCCAGGTCCGGATTGTCCTTGAGGAAGTGACGCGCCTTCTCCTTGCCCTGGCCCAGCTGGTCGCCCTCATAGGTGAACCACGAGCCCGACTTCTTAATAAAGCCGTTCTCCACACCCAGGTCAATGATGGAGGACTCGCGGGAAATGCCCTCGCCATACATAATGTCGAACTCCGCGATCTTGAACGGCGGGGATACCTTGTTCTTGACCACCTTGAGCTTGGTGCGGTTACCAATGGCGTCCTGACCGTCCTTGAGCGTCTGGATACGGCGAATATCGCAGCGCACGGAAGCGTAGAACTTGAGGGCCTTACCACCGGTGGTGGTCTCCGGGGAACCGAACATCACGCCGATCTTCTCGCGCAGCTGGTTAATAAAGATGGCGGTAGTGCCGGAGTTGTACAGCGCGCCGGTCATCTTTCGCAGCGCCTGGGACATCAGGCGGGCTTGGAGGCCCACGTGGCTGTCACCCATCTCGCCCTCGATTTCCGCCTTCGGCGTCAGGGCTGCCACCGAGTCAATGACGATGATGTCGATGGCGCCGGAACGCACCAACATGTCCGCAATCTCGAGAGCCTGCTCACCGGTATCCGGCTGGGACACCAGAAGATTGTCGGTGTCCACGCCCAACAGACGGGCGTATTCCGGGTCAAGCGCGTGCTCGGCGTCAATGAACGCGGCAATGCCGCCGGTCTTCTGCGCTGAGGCTATTGCATGGAGGGCCACGGTGGTCTTACCGGAGGACTCCGGACCGTAAATCTCCACGATGCGTCCGCGCGGGAAGCCGCCCACGCCCAAGGCAATGTCAATCGCCGTGTTTCCGGAAGAGATGGCCTGGATTGGCGGGCGATCGTCATCTCCCAGGCGCATCACAGCACCTTTACCAAAATCCTTCTCAATCATCGACATTGCGGCGTCGAGCGCCTTCTGGCGGTCATCGCCCTTTCCGGCCTTGCTGGCCGCCGAGGACTTCTTCTTCGTAGCCATGTAATCCTTTACCTCGTCGTGGTTACTTGTCGTTGTTAATCGCTAATTTCTGTGCAGTGTTTAGCCTTTAGACTGCGGCTGCAGCCGCTAGGTTCCCGGCTCATTCCCGAACCACGAACACACCCTAGCGCGCCCGCCGGACTCTCCTCACACAATACACACACAGGTGTTCGATTATCCACTTTCACCCTGGTGTGTCGAACAAGCTCACTCCCGCCACCCAGTTGAGGGTATTCCAGGCAAGAAAACGCCAAGCTTGAACACCGTTCAAAATCCCGTATTTGCTGGCACGTTGCAATGCTAGATAAACTTCGGCCCATGAAAAAGAACTCTGTCGCAAGCGACATCGCCTACGTCGCGGTATTCACGGCCCTCATCATCGTCTTCGCCTTCGTGTCCATCCCCACCCCGACCGCGGGCGTGCCCATTGTCCTCCAGAACGCCGTCATCATCCTCGCCGGACTCGTACTGGGCGGGCGACGTGGTTTCTTCGTCGGACTGCTCTTCCTCGCACTGGGCCTAGTCGGCATGCCCATCCTGGCCGGCGGACGCAGCGCCCTCGGCGCCATTGCCGGCCCCACCGTGGGCTACTTGGTGGGCTACATCATCGCCCCCGCCATCGCGGGACTCATCGCCTACCGCGCCCCGCGTGCCAAGGGCGGAATGATTGCCACTCTGGCCGTCGCTGGCGTCGTGGGCTTGGCCATCCAGTACTTCTGCGGCAGCATCGGCCTCATGGTGCGCTCCGACATGTCCTTCATCGTCGCTATCGCCGCGCAGGGCCCGTTCCTCATCCCGGATCTGATCAAGGTTGCCGTCATGGTGGCCGTAGCCGTCGGCGTACACACCGCCTTCCCTGACCTCATGGGGCGCCACGCTAGCTCCACCCAACAACACGCTTAGGCCATCGTCGTGCCACGGATTGACTTCAACAATGTCTCTGTCTCCTTCGACGACAAGCAGGTTCTCACTAATATTTCGCTGACGCTTTCAGAGCAGCGCATCGGCATCATCGGTGCCAATGGTGGCGGCAAGTCCACGCTGGTTCGCCTCATCAACGGCCTGGGTGAGCCCACGGAAGGTGAGGTGCTGGTGGACTCGGTGGACGTCGCCAAGCACGGCAAAGAGGTGCGCCGCAAGGTGGGCTTTGTCTTTTCCGATGCAGAGAACCAAATTGTCATGCCGAATGTGCGGGATGACGTGGACTTTTCCCTGCGTCGGCTCAAGCTTCCCAAGGCGGAGCGCGCAGCTCGCGTCGACGCCGCCCTTGAGCGCTTTGGCTTAAACTCGCTGGCCGAGCAGTCACCGCACACCCTCTCCGGCGGGCAAAAGCAGTTGCTAGCACTTGCCGCAGTCTTGGTCATGCAGCCGACCGTCATCATTGCGGACGAGCCCACCACGCTGCTTGACCTGCGCAATCGCGACCGCATTCGGCGGGAATTCGCCTGCTTGGAGCAGCAGCTCATCGTGGTGACCCACGATCTGGATTTCCTCTCCGACTTCGACCGCGTGCTGTGCATCGACAACCACCGCGTTGCCGCCGACGGCGCTCCTGAAGACGTCATCCCCTTCTACACCGACCTCATGGCCTCCCGCCCGCTCTAGCATCATGCCCAAGAACATCCCCCTCGGCTTCTACGTGGACGCCGATACCGTGATTCACCGCCTCCCCGCGGCGCTCAAGTTTGTCGCACTGATCGCCTTCATCCTGGTGACCTCGCTGGCGGTGCACACCATACCCTGGGCAGGGCTGTGCCTGGCCCTAGTCTTTGCGCTCTACCCCATCGCGCGGATCCCCTTCCGCGTCGCGGTGGGACAGCTTGCGCCGCCGCTCTACCTCCTGATTGCCCTCGCTGCCTTCCAGTGGTGGCAAAAGGGCTTCGTGGACGCCGCCGTCATGTTTCTCACGGTCTACGCGGCAGTTGCCGCGGCCATTCTCTTGACGCTGACAACGCAGGTTTCTGAGATGATGGATTCCTTTGACCGGGCGCTGGCCCCGCTCGCCCGGTTCAGCGTGCCCGTGGAGAACATTACGCTGGCGATGTCTTTGACCATTCGCCTGCTCCCCCTCATGCTCAACACCGCCCTCGAGGTACTTGACGCACGAAAAGCCCGGGGTGCCACGGCCTCACTCACGGCCTTTGGCACCCCGGTAGTTATTCGTTCCATCCGCCGCGCCCGCGCCATGGGCGAAGCGCTGCAGGCGCGTGGTGTCGGCGACTAGCGCTGGTTTCTACTCCCCGCGCAGCTCGCGCAGGCGGGCCTGCACGGCGTCATCCTGAGCATTGGACTGGGAAGCCGACGAGTTGCCGCCGATGGCCTGCTGGGAGTTGCCCTCCACCGACTTCGGGCTATTCATCTCCGCACGGATCTGCTCCAGGCGGGAGTGACCAGCCAGTTGCACGCCAGCCTGCTCGATCTCCTGCATGCGGTTCGACACCGAATTCTCCGCCAGCTCCGCCTGACCCAGAGCGTTGGAGTAGCGGCGCTCAATCTTGTCACGCACCGCGTCCAGGGACGGCGTGTTGCCGCTAGCGGTGAGCTCATTCATGGAATTCAGCGACTCGGAGACCTTCTCCTGCATCTTGGCCTGCTCCAGCTGCGACAGCAGCTTGGAGCGCTCGTTGACCTTCTCACGCAACGCCATGCCGTTGCGCTCCACGGCCTTCTTGGCCTGCTCGGCCTGCTGGAGGGCCTGGTCGTGCAGCTTCTTGGTGTCCTCCACAGACTGTTCAGCGGTGACCAGCTGGGCGGCGAAGGCCTCTGCGGCGTTTTCGTACTCGGTGGCCTTCTGCACGTCGCCCTCCGCGCGAGCCTTATCCGCCAGGTTCAGCGCGTTGCGGGTGTTCTGCTGCAGCTTTTCAATCTCGCTCAGGCGGCGGTTGAGCTGCATCTCCAGCTGGCGCTGGTTGCCAATGACAGCCGCGGCCTGCTGCGACAGCTCCTGGTGCTGACGCTGCGCATCCTGGATCGCCTGCTCAATCTGAACCTTGGGGTCCGCGTTCTCCTCAATCTTGGAATCGAAGAGAGCCATAAAGTACTTCCAGGCCTTTACGAATGGGTTCGCCATGACAGAAGGTGCCTTTCTCAGCAGTCAATAGTGTTTCGAGAGTTGTTCTACCCACCCAATAGTAGCGAAGAGGGTGGGTAAGCGTTGCGGTACGGAACCGGCGCGCGGCCTGTCTAGAGCTCCGAGGCCGCGGGTGCCGTGGAGGCTAGTTCCTCGTCCATAGAGGGCAGTGCCATGTAGCCAGCTGCCTCAATGAGAACGTCGGAGACGGTGACGTCTAGGGCGTGGCACACGGAGGCGAGCAGCTCAGAGGACACCTCCTTGCGTCCGCGCTCCAGCTCAGAGAGGTAGCCCGGGGACACGCGGGCCACACCGGCGAGCTCGCGTAGCGTCACGCCCTTGTCTGCGCGAAACGCGCGGAGGGTAAGTCCCAGCGCCTCACGCAGCAGGGGTTCGGGCGCTTTCGGTGCTCGGGTGGGCTTATCAAGAAGTGCAACTGAAGTGTTCATCACCCCGTACAACGGCTCAGCGAAAGCGTTTGTTCCCGCGGCGCCCTAATTTTCTGCAAGAGTTGATAGCAGAAGGCTCAAGGCCGCGTCCGCTGCTGCCTCGCGGATGGCGTTGCGCTCGCCGCCCTCGAGCTGCACCAACACGCCGCGCTGGCCCGCACCCCTACGGCACACCCCCACGTAGACCGTTCCCGCCGGCTTTCCCTCCTGCAGGTCGGGCCCCGCCACGCCGGTAAGCCCAATCCCCCAGTCAGCATCAGTCTCCGCACACGCGGCCACGGCCATCTCAGTTGCCGTCTCGGCTGATACCACGCCTTGGTTCTCCAGCACCTCCACGCTCGTGTGCAGAAAGTGCGCCTTGACCTCCGTCGCGTACGTCACCAAGCCGCCACGCAGCACCGCAGAAGCACCCGGAATGCTCGCCACCGTGGCTGCCGCCAGGCCGGCAGTAAGTGACTCACAGAACGCCACCGTTTCCCCACGCTCACGAAGCACGGTGACGACGCGCGCTGCGGTACTCACTGGTTTTCCTTCCGCCCATCAACGAGATACTGCACGCCGGTGACCACCGTGACTACGACGGCGGCGAGCATGACGATGCGGCTCGGGATATCCATCCACTCCGGCAGCGGGCACAAGTACAGCGCCACGGCCAACGTCTGCAGAGCAGTCTTCAGCTTTCCGCCCTTGGACGCCGGCACCACCTTGCCCTGACGCAGCAGGACGAAGCGCCAGATGGTGATGCCAAACTCGCGGAACAAAATGACCACGGTGATCCACACCGGCAACGCGCCGATGATGTTGAGGCTCACGAACGCCGCGGTCATCAAGGCCTTGTCGGCGATGGGGTCGGCGATCTTGCCAAAATCCGTAATCAACCCGCGCGCGCGAGCAATGTCGCCGTCGAGCTTATCCGTGAGCATCAGCAGCGCGAAGCAGCCGAAAGCCCACCAGTCGTGGCCGGCGAGGACCAGCCACACAAACAAAGGAATAAATAGGATCCGCAGGCCGGTCAAGATATTGGGCAGATTCCAGTTCGACACCGCCGGATCGACGTCCGCATGTGGTGCCTGGTTCTGCGCAGCCTGAGAATCATTCACGTTCTTCATCCTACCGTGGTCACTTTCCTCGCTACCTTCGGCCTCCCCCAATCCGGCCCGCTCGAACCACGCACTGATTACAGTGAGGAACATGAAGTATTTCGCAGTCTCGTACGAGTACAACCCGTCCAATCCCGTCATCGCCCAGGTGCGCCCGAAGCACCGCGAATTCATCACATCCCTCCTGAAGAAGGGACAGATTTGCGGCTCGGGCCCCTATACGGATTCCAAGGGCGGGGCGCTCATCGTCCTGCAGTTCGAGGACGAGTCCACCGAGGTTGCACAGGTCATTGAGCTCATGGACCAGGATCCCTTCTACGCCGAGGGGGCCGTCACCGGCCGCGCCTTCCGCGAGTGGAATCCCGTCATCAACTCCTTCTAGCCCTTCCAGCCCTCTCCAGCAGGCGCCGGCGCGGGCACGCTACGGCAACTGTGCCTCCGGCAGCTCCTCGGCCTTGCCCACGAGCTCTCCCTTCTTGTTGCGCACAATCTTGTTGCCAAAGTCGTCCCAGTCGTAGTGGTTGTGGGAGATGGACACCCCGCCCTGGGACTCGTCGCGCTTGTCCTTCCACAGCGACAGCAGCACGGTAATGACCAGCACTCCCACGATCACCAGCAGTGACGTGATGGTGGAGATTTCCGGAATGGAGCTCACGTCCTCGCCCCCGTTGATGAACGGCAGGTTGTTCTCGTGCAGAGCATGGAAGAGCAGCTTGACGCCAATAAAGAGCAGGATGATCCCCAAGCCGTACGGCAGGTACACCAGGCGGTCCAGCAGCCCGTCGATGAGGAAGAACATCTGGCGCAGGCCCATCAGCGCGAAGGCGTTCGTCGAGAACACCAGGAACGGCTCCGAGGTGACGCCGTAGATGGCCGGGATGGAGTCGAAGGCAAACATGACGTCGATCAGCCCGATGGCTGCCAGCGCCACAAACAGCGGGGTGAGGGCGAACTTACCCTTCTTCTTCCCAGACTCCTCGCGGTGGGTCAGCTTGTCCCCGTGGTAGCGCGGGGTGACGTGAACGACCTTGCGCAGCCACTTGATGATGAGCATGTCATTGGGGTCGGTTTCCGGGGCATCATTGATCTCATCAATGAGCAGCTTCACCGCGGTGTAGATGAGGAAGATGGCGAAGAGGTAGAACACGTCCGACCACGCCGCGATGATGGCTGCGCCGAGCATGATGAAGATCAGGCGGAAGACCAGCGCCAGCACAATACCGATGAGCAGCACCTTCTGTTGGTATTTCCGTGGGATCTTGAACGACGCCATGATGAGCGAGAAGACGAACAGGTTATCCACACTCAGCGCCTGCTCGGTGACCCAACCGGTGTAGAACTGCATGGCGTGCTCGTGATCCCAGAGCACCCACACCACCCCGCCAAAGATGAGGGCGATCACCATGTAGAAAATGGTCCAGCCCGCGGACTCCTTGATGGTGGGCTCATGCGGGGAGCGGACGTGGCTATAGAAATCGAAAATGAAAAAGCCCAGTACCACCACGATGGTGATGGCCCAGACCCAGACAGGTACATGCATGGTGCACTATCCCTCCGGTCGGCGTGACAACTAAGACCGGAGGTCTCCCCCGCTAGCACTGACCTACAGCTGACACTGTTGACACTGTTGACACTGTGCTAGCCGACGCGACCGGGAACTGCCGTTTCGCAGTAGCCGTGTTGACGATCGGCGCCGAGAACTGGGGTACTCCCCTCCAAGACTCGTCCTATCCTACACGGAAGCCCGTGGAGGCTAGAACGCGCCTGCAGAGGGGTTGTCATTTACCTGTACGGTGCGGGTATCGCCCTCGGCGGAGGAATCGGGCTCCTCCGCGTCCTGGATTTCCTTCGGTGCTTCGGCCGGGTCCGCGCCCTTGATCATCCAGATGATGGTGTCGAGTTCCTCCGGCTTAACCAGAACCTCGCGCGCCTTGGAGCCCTCCGACGGGCCAACAACACCGCGGGATTCCATGAGGTCCATAAGGCGTCCCGCCTTGGCAAAGCCGATGCGCAGCTTGCGTTGGAGCATCGACGTCGAGCCCAGCTGGGAGGTGACCACCAAGTCGACGGCCTCGAGGAGGTCGTCCATGTCCTTGCCAATCTCCTCGTCGATCTCCTTCTTGGCCTCGGAGGACTTGTCGTCCGTGACACCCTCGGTGTAGTTCGGGGTGCCCTGGGCCTTCGCGGCGTCGACAACCGCCTGCACCTCTTCGTCGGAGACGAACGCGCCCTGCATACGCACCGGGCGGCCACCCTGCGGGATGAAGAGGCCGTCGCCCATGCCGATGAGCTTCTCGGCACCGCCCTGGTCCAGGATGACGCGGGAGTCCGTCAGCGAGGAGGTCGCGAACGCCAGGCGGGACGGCACGTTGGTCTTGATGAGACCGGTGACAACGTCGACAGACGGGCGCTGCGTTGCCAGCACCAGGTGGATACCTGCGGCACGCGCCTTCTGGGTGATACGGACGATCGAGTCCTCGATCTCCTTCGGCGCGGTCATCATGAGGTCAGCCAGCTCGTCGACGACACACACGATGTACGGGTACGGCCGCATCTCTCGCTGGGAACCAGCCGGGGCCTGGTACTCGCCGGTGCGCACCTTGCGGTTGAAGTCCTCGATCTTGCGCACGCGGGCAGCCTGCATGTCCATGTAGCGCTGCTCCATCTCCTCCACCAGCCACTGCAGTGCGGCAGCAGCCTTCTTCGGCTGCGTAATGATCGGAGTGATGAGGTGCGGGATGCCCTCGTACGGCGTGAGCTCCACCATCTTCGGATCCACCAGGATAAGCCGCACGTCCTCCGGGGTAGCACGCGTCAGAAGAGACACAAGCATGGAGTTGACGAACGCCGACTTACCGGAACCAGTTGCACCGGCCACGAGCAGGTGCGGCATCTTCTTCACGGAGAAGGACGTGTACTGGCCCTCAATGTCCTTGCCCAAGCCGATAAGCATCGGGTCGTGGTCCGCGCGCAGTGCCGGGGAATCCAGAACGTCGCGCAGGCGCACCATCTCACGGTCAGCATTGGGTACCTCAATACCGACGGCGGACTTGCCCGGAATGGGCGTCAGAAGGCGCAGGTTATCCGTGGCCACGGCGTATGCCAGGTTGGACTGGAGGTTGGTAATCTTCGACACCTTCACGCCCGGGCCCAGCTCAATCTCGTAACGCGTGACTGTCGGGCCACGGCTGAAGCCGGTGACCTGGGCATTGACCTTGAATTCCTCGAAGACCTCGGTAATGGCCTCGATAATGCGGTCGTTGGCTTCGGTGCGGGCCATGGCGGGCTTGCCAGCAGTCAGCAGGTCCGTCGTCGGCACGTCGTAGCCGCCACCCATGGCGGTGTCTTCCGCACCGCTGGGAGTAGGCGCAACCTCCGGCGCCGCTTCCTCGGCTGGCTCCTCTACCTTCCCGCCCGTCGTGGCGTCCCGCCCGGAGCGCTGCTGGAAGAGCCGCACGGCCTCGGCGTGAGCGGCGGAGACAGCATCCCCCGCCACGTCAGCCGCCGTCTCGGTCGCCTTGGCTGCTCCGGCAGTCTGGGCAGCCACCGCAGCGCTTTCCGACGCCGCCGCAGCACCCAACGCCGCACCCGCGGCACCTCCAACGGCGGAACGCTTGGCCGGCTTCGGTGCCGGCTTCGCGGGCTTGGCCGGCTCCGGCTCGATGACCTGAGTCGGCTCCGGTTCAGCGCTCACGGCCGGGAACTCATCGGTATCCCCAATGTCCTTGGCCGCGGGACGAGCCGGCGGGCGACCATACTGTACCGGTTCCTGAGGCTCCTCCTGCGGCTGCTCCGGCTGCTCCGGCTGCTCGACCTGTTGGGACACAGGCTGTGCTGCCGAATCGAAGGATACCGTCGCATTCGGGTCCGGCTGCGGTGCCGGGCGCGGGCGGCTTCGACGCGGCGCCTGGTAAGCGGGTCGCGCCGGACGTGCGGGGCGGACGGGGCGCTCGCGGCCTTCCGCAATGGCGTCGATGTCATCGGTGACATGACCGTAGTCATCATCCACCAGCTCGTCATCGAAAGGTTCTTCGCGGCGACGGTCCAGCAGGCCCGCCACTTGGGCAGCCACAAAATCGTATGCTTCGCGCAGCGTGATTCCCGTGATGTTCAACGCCCCGTAGACAATGAGCAGGAACAACAGCGGAACGGCCACGTAGCTAGAGAATGCGGCAACCAGCAATTCACCAATGCCAAAGCCAATGGCGCCACCGGCTTCGCCGGCCGCGTTATCCTTCCAGGTCAGGTCCGGCAGGCCGGCAAAGATGTGGATCAGGGAGAGCATGCACACGATGATCAACGCGGTACCGCCGGCGACGCGGGACTTGAAATGTCCCGCCGGGCCAGACAGATCCATCATGAGGGCAATAGCTACCGCCACCAGCGCGATAGGCAACACGTAGGCGCCGGCACCAATCACGTAGCGCACGGCATTGGTGAGGTATTCACCAATAACTCCGGCAACCTGGAACCAGGTCGCGCACGCCAGAACAATGGCCACACCGATGAGCACGAGGGCCACCGCGTCCGGGTTGGACACGCGAATGCTCTTCTCCCCGCTCTCTTCACGGCGCGAGATCACCGTCGTCGGGACGTCATCCTCCACGATGTCCTGAGCGCGCGTTACCTTGCTTCGTTTCGCGTTCTTCTTTGCGCCATTCTTCGACCCCTTGGCCGAACCCGTGTGCTTGTCACCCCGCGCAGAAATTTCCCCTGGCTCCCTAATCTCGTCGTAATCCTCGTACTCGTCGTACCCATAAGAATCATAGGTGCTGCCGTAGACATCCTCGTCCCGGCTCCCGTCCGCAGCTGGCTTGAGGCCGTTTATGCCATGCCCCACTCCGCGCGCGATAGTGCCCACCCCCTTCGCGGTAGCGCCGAATGCACTACCCAAGACTCGCCCGACGGGACGAAAGGCGCTGCCGGTCCTCTCCTGGGAGGTCTCGGCAGCGCGAGTGGCGGACGTCAGCGAATAGCTCGAACGACCTGATGGGCGTGAACGATCACGGCCACGGCCGGACGCGCGAGACGGGGCATTTTTGACAGACATGTCTGTCACTCTAGTAGCTAAAACACCACTAACAACATAAGCAACACGTGTGTGGCGGAGATTTTAGCGAGTTCAGCCTACAGGCTTGACCTATGGATCGCGGAGGCGTCGCCCTCAATCTCTACATGGGCCGCATCGCGCCCAAAGGCCCAGAGCAGAAGCTCCGGAACGGAGCCCCGCACGCGCACCACAGCATCGCCCTTCTTTGCCACGCCGTTCTTATCCGCTGTAACTAGGGGCTGAAATCCGGCAGGCTCTAGGACCACCGACATCGTGGACTTCGCCAGCATCCCCGGCGCCATCCGCTTGAGCTGGGTGTGTAGTTGCTCGATCACCACCTGCGAGAAGTCCCTTCCCTCCGTACGGCCATTGGCGCGGCGAATGTCTTCGTGGTGCACAAAGTGCTCGGCGCCATTAAGCAGGGAGTCAACATAGCGGAACGGGTTGATCTTCCCCGCTCCCCTGCCCCACGCGTCAACAAGATCATCGAAGTCACGCTCAAGTACCTGGGCGGTTACCTCGTCTAGGTGCGAGGCCAGCGGCGAGAGAAACAGTCCCGCAGCTGCATCTAGACGGTTCTCGCGCACCCACAGGTGGGCGGCAAGGTCTTTGGTAGACCAGCCTTCGCACAACGTGGGGGCGTCGGGGCCAAGCTCATGAAATAGCGCAACCATCTTGGCGCGCTCAGCAGATGAAAACGACATGCACCCCAGCATACCTACGGGCGGCAGGAACGCTGGGGTGCTGTGCGCTGGGGCGCTTAACGCTTAGAGGGACTCGCGGGCGGATTCCACTTCGTCGTCGTCAAGCTCGAGCGTGTCCGAATTCGTCGGCACAATGGTCGGCAGAATCACCGGCTCACGCTTGTACTTGGAGTCCATGAGCTTGGACACCTTGCGGCGGATCTTCTGGACCATGCGGTAGGTATCGTTCTCACCCTCCGCTGCCAAGTCGTTCATGGTGTTTTCCACCAGCTCCGCCACCTCGGGCACAATGCCGCGGTCGTCGTCCGAGAAGCCCGTGGTCGACACCGCCGGGTGCTCCAGTAGACGGGAGGTGCGGTTGTCGATGACACAGGTAATGGATACCACGCCGCCGGCACCCAGGTTGGTGCGGTCAGCCAGCGTATCTGCATCGACATCACCCATGGACACACCGTCGACGTACAGGTTGCCCACCGGAATCTGGCCGACAACCTCGGCGCGGTTGTTGCGAAGGTCAACCACGACACCGTTCTGCGCCAGGACCACGCGGTCACGGGCCACGCCCGTGGAGATTGCGAGTTCCTTGTTGGCGCGCAGGTGGCGCCACTCGCCGTGGACCGGCATGGCGTTCTTCGGACGGGCCGCGTTGTACAGGAACAGCAGCTCGCCGCCGTAGCCGTGACCGGAAGCGTGAACCTTGGCTTCCTTGTTCGTCACCACCTCAGCACCGATCTGGGACAGCATGTTGATAACACCGTAGACGGCCTCTTCATTGCCCGGAATGAGCGAGGAGGAGAAAACGATCAGGTCGCCATCGCGGACAGTGATCTGGCGGTGCTCGTGGCGCGCCATGCGGGACAGGGCGGCCATCGGCTCACCCTGCGTACCCGTGGTGATGAGCATGACCTTGTGCGGCGCCATCTTGGCCGCCTCATCGATCGGGATGATGGTACCGCGCGGAACCTTGAGGAAGCCCATCTTCTCGGCGATCTCCATGTTGCGCATCATGGAGCGGCCATTGAAGGCCACCTTGCGTCCGGCGTCCACGGCGGCGTCGATAGCCGCCTGCACGCGGTAGACGTTGGAGGCGAAGGAGGCGATGATAACGCGCTGCTTCGCGCCGGAGACGAGGCGACGGAAGGTGGCGGGAATGTCACCCTCGGAGGCAGAAACGCCCGGAATGTTCGCGTTCGTAGAGTCACAGAGCATGAGATCCACGCCCTCGTCACCGTAGCGAGACAGGGCCGGCAGGTCCGTCGGGCGGTTGTCCAGCGGGGTCTGATCCAGCTTGATGTCACCGGTGTGGATGATGTTGCCAGCCGGGGTACCCAGCATGATGCCCAGCGCGTCCGGAACGGAGTGGTTCACTGCCCAGAAGCGGCAACGGAACGGGCCGTAGTTGACGTCCGACTTTTCGTTGACCTCAACGAACTTCGGCTTCTGGCGGTGCTCCTTACACTTCGCAGCGATGAGCGCAATGGTGAAGCGGGAGGCCACGATCGGGATGTCCGGGCGCAGCTTGAGCAGCCACGGGATAGCACCGATGTGATCCTCGTGCGCGTGCGTGACCACGAGGGCCTTGACCTTGTGGATCTTCTTCTCGATCGGACCAAAGTCCGGCAGGATGAGGTCTACGCCCGGCTCACCCGAGGACGGGAAGAGCACGCCACAGTCGATGATCAGGAGATCATCCTGGTACTCAAAGACGGTCATGTTTCGGCCGATCTCCGAGATGCCGCCGAGGGCGTAGATGCGCAGGGCATCCTTCGGCTGCTTCGGCGGCTCCGGCAGGCGCTTGGTCAGATCCGCACCCTGCATCGACTTCGGCACGTTGCGGCGACCGCGATTGTTGTTGCGGTTGCGGCCGTTGTTCTTGCCACCATTGTTGCCGTTATTAACGTTGTGGCCGTTGCCATTGTTGCCGCCATTGCCACCGCGGCCGCGACCACGGCCGCCGCGGGAACCGCGGGAGCGGGAACGACGGTTATTGTTGTTGCCGTCGTTACGAGATTCATTGCGGGATTCGTTGCGGGACTCACCGTTGGAATCGTTGCGCGAATCCTTGCCGGATCCTTCCGAGGCACTCGGTGCTTGGAAAACCGGCGAAGCCGCCTCATTCGAGGCGGTCTCAGTCTCCGCAGGCGGACCCGCCTTTCGGGTCACCTTGCGGGAACGGTTACGGGGTTCAGTCATTCTTAAAGGACTCCAGCCTTCTCCATATCGTGGCGGAGAGCCTCGACCTCGTCCGCGTTGGCCGCGGACACAGGGAGGCGAGGTTCTCCTACTTCCATGCCCTGCAGAGGCAGGGCAGCCTTAACAAGAGCTACTCCACCCAGGCGGCCTTGCGCCTGGATGAGAGGGGTTAAAGTTTTCGCGTTGATCTCTCGTGCGCGGGCAATATCGCCCTCGTCAAAAGCAACGTAGAGATCAGCCAGGGCACGCGGCGCAAGGTGGCCCACCACAGAAATGACGCCGGACGCGCCGAGGGAAAGCCACGGCAGGTTCAGTCCATCATCTCCGGAGTACCACGCCAGGCCGGTCTCCTGGATTAGGGGTGCGGCCGCGGTCAGATCGCCCTTGGCGTCCTTCACGGCCTGGATGTTCGGCACTTCCGCAAGGCGAAGAAGCGTCTCCGTCTCAATCGGAATGCCCGAGCGGCCAGGGATGTCGTAGAGACAAATAGGTAGGTCTACGGCGTCAGCCACGGCGGTGAAGTGCGCGTACACACCAGCCTGCGAGGGCTTGGAGTAGTACGGGGTAACAACCAAGAGGCTATCCGCACCTGCGTCAGCGAAGGCACGTGCTGCCTCGATGCTGCTGGCGGTGTTGTTGGTTCCAGCGCCGGCACACAGCCGCGCGCGGTCCCCTACCTCTTCCTTCACAGCCGCAAACAGCGTCAGTTTTTCATCCAGCGACGTGGTCGGTGACTCACCCGTGGTTCCTGCCAGGATGAGGGAATCGATGCCGTTGTCTACAAGATGAGCCGCGAGGCGGCGACCCGTGTCCACGTCCAGCGCGCCATCCCGGTCAAACGGGGTGACCATGGCTACGCCGACGCGTCCGAAGATATCGACACCTGTCTGTGCTGTCATACCTGTGCTCATAGGCGTCAAGATTACCCGCTTTGCCCCTTCTTGGCCGCATCGGGGGCCTGCGCGCGTCTTAAGCGTAGGGACTAGAGGCCATCTCGGTGCCGTCGGCGAGGGTGGAGATATGGAAATCGTCGAAAAGCACCGGCGATTTCTGCCGCAACAGCTTCAGACAGGTCACCGCCAACTCCCGCATCTCCGTATCCGCCTGCTCCGTGGCGCGCGCGCCGATGAAGTGACGCCACGCGCGATAGTTACCGGTGACGACAATGCGAGATTCGGTGAGGTTCGGCAACACGGCGCGGGCGGCCTGGCGCGCCTGCTTCTTGCGCAGCAGCGCGTTCGGTTCCTCCTCCAGCTTCGACTCCAGCGCATTGAGCAGTTCCTCGTAGACAAAGCGGGCGTCGTCGGCCGCCTGCAGTGTCAGCCGCGTAAGCTGCTCGTCTTCTGCGATAAGCTTCGGCAACACCACTTCCGTCTCCTCCGGATGCACGAAGCGCTGCGACAGCTGCGAGAAGGAAAAGTGGCGGTGCCGCACCAGCTCGTGGGTAGCCGAACGCGACAGACCCCGGATGTAGAGCGTGGCCGTGGCGTGCTCCAGCAGCGCATCGTGGCCGACCTCCAGAATATGGTGCAGGTAGGCCTGGTTCGACGCCGTGCGGGGGTTGGGCTTATCGAAGGACTCGTAGCAGGCACGTCCAGCGAACTCCACGAGTGCCTCGCTTGCCGACGCCCCCGGGTCCACCTCCCACTCAACCCCCTGCGGCGCGTGAAACTCCGTGGCGGCAATGAGCTGGACGTCAAGCTCTGTAACCTTTGCCATTACAGCCCCAGGTACTTCTCAAGACCCACGGTAAGCCCAGGGTGAGACTCGATGGCTCGCACACCCATGAGCACGCCCGGGGTAAAGGAGGAGCGATCGTAGGAATCCTGGCGGATGGTCAGGGACTGACCCTGGGTGCCGAAAATTACTTCTTCGTGCGCCACCATGCCCTGCATGCGCACGGCATGCACGTGGACGCCGTCGACATCCGCGCCGCGCGCGCCGTCGAGCGACTGTTCCGTCTTATCCGGCATCGGCCCAACGCCTGCTTCCTTGCGTGCGTTCGCAATGCCTTGTGCGGTGTGAACTGCGGTGCCCGACGGCGCATCGAGCTTGTTCGGGTGGTGGAACTCCACCACTTCAGCGGAATCAAAGTACTGTGCTGCCTGCGCCGCAAACACCATGGTCAGGACCGCGGAAATGGCAAAGTTGGGGGCAATAAGGACGTGCCCGGCTCCGTCCTGCTTCGTCCACTCCTCCACCTGCGCCAAGCGCTCATCATCAAAGCCAGTGGTGCCCACGACCGCGTGAATGCCGTGAGCGATGCAGAACTCGAGGTTTCCCATCACGGAGGCCGGCTGCGTAAAGTCGACGGCCACCTGAGCGCCTGCTTCAACAAGCTTCTCCAGCGGCGTTTCGCGGTCGATCTCAGCAACCAGCTCTAGGTCCTCTGCAGCGTTGACACCTTCGACGATTGCCTGGCCCACGCGGCCCTTAGCGCCGAGGACGCCTACCTTGATAGTCATTCACAATCCCTTCACTCGCTGACATGCGGTTAACTCCGCCCAGTCTATCCCCGTCTGCGCAATGAGCTCTGACAGGGGCGTCGCGGAATAGATTCTCTTTCCCACCCAACCTAGCTACCCCCGCCGTTTTCACCGCGTCTGCTGTAAAATCCCAGCTCGCCCATACTCGAACATGCTGCCTAAAGTGGTGGTTGACACCCCCACCGCAATCGCTTTGTGAAACTGATAGTGCTTACGGTATGGACCTACAGTGGTGTTTGGGCTAGGATTCTAATTAGAACATTTCTTCTACATATAATCTTTCCCGGGGGACTCCATGAGTACCACAACCGTACTTCCACCAGCCTTCTTCGCCATCTCCAATCCTGAGAACCCGCACGCAGCCGCCCGCGCTATCGCACGCAAAGCCACCTTTGCCGCCTGGGAAGCTGCTACGCCCACCCTTGAAGCAGACATAGACACCACAGCCGTGTCCCTCGCCACTGCCTGGTCCTTAGCCGAAGGACACATCAAGGCCGGGCTGCGGGCACTTCTTCGCCTCGATAGCCTCCCCAAAGTCAAAGCGCTACAAGCCGAGTACTGCTTGCTAGATATCGAATCACTGATCGCCATCGATCAGCCGATGTCCGCGCTTGCCGCCCCTTCGCCGGCCACACTTGACCTCATCGACAGCATGCTGGCGGACTACTTCTCCCCCACCAAGCCCAACCAAGTCTTTCCCAACCGCAGCCAAATACGCCGCAAAGTACGCGACCTCTGCAAGTCCCTGGATGACAGCATTGCGTACCGTGACACGCGGCCCAAAGACACCTACTCCTTTTCCAGCAACGGCACCCAAGCCTGGCTTGAGCTGGGGTTCGACGAGGACACTGGCATTAAGCTCGATGCGTTCATCAGGAAGACCGCGTCCCAGCACGGGCTGTCTATCACCGATGCGATCAAGAAGCTTCTCAGCGGGGAGATTTCTCCTCCCGCCACCGTCATTCTCAACACATATCGCGCCTGCGACGTAGACAATGCCCCTACCTACATTGACGGTTTCGGCTGGCGCCAAGCACCGCTTCCTCACGACAAGGTCCGGGATCTCACCACTCCTAGTGCGGAGAGCGACAACTACCGGCCGGGAGTTCCGATGCGTAAAGAGGTAGAAGGCCGCGATGGGTCGTGCCGGGCCGGTGGCTGCACCGAGCCTGCCGTAAGCTCACAGCTCGACCACCGCCACAACTACTCCGAGGGCGGGGCTACCCACCCCAGCAACCTGGCTTGCTTGTGTCAAAAGCACCACAACATGAAGACCGACGGTACTCTCCACTACCTACTCGACCCCTACACTGGGGATGTCATCTGGTTGTTTGAGGATGGGACGTGGTGCATGACCGTGGCTGAAGGCCCGCTGTCGCCGAAGGAAAAGCGCTGGGCACAGACTGTGGGGCAACACGTCACTGCGACGCGTAAGCGGGTTCGCGAAGAAGCCCAAAAGCTCAAGCAAGAGCTTGATGACTACAACGCCGAGCAGAAGGCAAAGGCTGAGGCTGAAGCCAAAGCCTCACAGGACGACGACACCGACGACATTCCGTTCTAAGAATCAGGTTCAACCTAAATGTCGTCGTATAAAACGACGGCAGAAAGAAAGTCGAACCAGAAAGGAGGTCTACACATTCCGGCCGCGGTGATTACGATCGCGCACATGCAGGTCTTTATTGCGTCAGTTTTCGTCGATGACGTCGCCCATGGCGACTTCCGGTGGCTGACCGTCACCAACGCCGAAGGCGCACCCAGCGGCCAAGGACTATACGGCGGCGCTCAAAGCCGACGGTATTCCCGCAACCCAGTTCTTCTCGGAGGATGTGGAGAAGGAGTACGCCGAGCTCAGCGCGAAGGGCGTGCGCTTTACTATGGACCCGACCGACGTCGGCCCCTCCATCATCGCCGTATTCGATGACACGGTAGGTAACCTGATTCAGCTGGTCCAGCTCAAGCGATAGTTAGACCACGGTCATACCAAACACAAAAGGGCCCTGCTCCCCAGCGAAAAAGGCTGGGATGCAGGGCCCTTCTGCGAGACCTAGTCCTCTTCGACCGGCACCAGGGAGATCTTGCCGCGGTTATCGATGTCCGCGATTTCCACCTGGATCTTGTCGCCGACGTTGACGACGTCCTCGACCTTCTCGATACGCTCGTCGCCACCCAGCTTGGAGATGTGGACGAGGCCATCGCGGCCCGGGGTCAGGGAGACGAAGGCGCCGAAGGCTACGGTCTTGACCACGGTGCCCAGGAAGCGCTCGCCCACCTTCGGCAGCTGCGGGTTGGCAATGCTGTTGACGCGCTCGATGGCGGCCTCAGCGGCCTCGCCGGTAGCGGCGGACACGTACACGGTGCCGTCCTCCTCGATGGAGACATCAGCGCCGGTTTCCTCGGTGATGGTGTTGATGGTCTTGCCCTTCGGGCCGATGAGCTCACCAATCTTGTTGACCGGGATGGTCACGGAGGTGATGCGTGGGGCAAGGCCGGACATCTCGTCCGGGCCCTCGATGACCTCAGCCATGGTCTCCAGGATGGCGGCGCGTGCGTCGCGGGCCTGCTCCAAGGCGTCGGCAAGCACGTGCGAAGGAATGCCATCCAGCTTGGTGTCCAGCTGCAGGGCGGTGATGAACTCGGAGGTACCGGCGACCTTGAAGTCCATATCGCCGAATGCGTCCTCGGCGCCGAGGATATCGGTCAACGCCACGAACTTCTCCTTGCCCTTGACCTCGCCGGAGACCAGACCCATGGCGATGCCCGCCACCGGCGCCTTCAGCGGGACACCGGCGTTGTAGAGGGACAAGGTGGAGGCGCAAACAGAGCCCATGGAAGTCGAGCCGTTGGAGCCCAGGGCCTCGGAGACCTGACGGATGGCGTACGGGAAGTCTTCGCGGGACGGAATAACCGGCAGCAGGGCACGCTCAGCCAGCGCACCGTGGCCGATCTCGCGGCGCTTCGGGGAGCCCACGCGGCCGGTCTCACCGGTGGAGTACGGCGGGAAGTTGTAGTGGTGCATGTAGCGCTTCGACTCCACCGGGGTCAGGGAGTCGATCTGCTGCTCCATCTTGAGCATGTCCAGGGTGGTTACACCCAGGATCTGGGTCTCGCCGCGCTCGAACAGGGAGGAGCCGTGGGCGCGCGGAATGAGGTCCACCTCCACACCCAAGTCGCGGATGTCGGTCACGCCGCGGCCGTCGATGCGGAAGCCCTCGGTGAGGATCTTGGTGCGGACGATGGCCTTCATCAGGGCGTTGAAGGCGTTGCGGATCTGCTTGGAGGCGTCAGCCTCCTCGAGGTCATCGAACTCGTCGAGGAGATCGGCTTCCACCTGCTCCATGTACTCGTTCGTGGCGTCGTCGCGGTCCTGCTTGCCCGGGATGGTCAGCAGCTTCTCCAGCTTCTTGGATGCTGCCTTCTCGACAGCCTCGTACACATCGTCGCTGTACGCCGGGAAGAGCGGGAACTCCTGGGTCTCCTTGGCGGCGCGCTCCGCCAGGCCAGCCTGGGCCTCGCACAGGGTCTTGATGAAGGGCTTCGCTGCCTCCAGGCCTTCGGCCACGGTGGACTCCTGCGGAGCCGGAGCGCCTTCCTTGATGCGCTCGGCCACGTTCACGCCGGCGCCTGCCTCCACCATCATGATGGCGACATCGTCCTTGCGGCCCTTCTTGACAATGCGGCCAGCCACCACCATCTCGAAAAGGGCACGCTCGTGCTGCTCGCTGTTCGGGAAGGCCACCCACTGGCCCTCCGGGTGCTTGTCATCGGCGATGAGCGCCATGCGCACGCCACCGACCGGGCCGGAGACCGGCAGGCCGGACAGCTGGGTGGAGGCAGAGGCGCCGTTAATGGCCACGACGTCGTAGTACTCCTCCGGGTCCATTGACAGTACGGTCACGACGACCTGGACCTCGTTGCGCAGGCCTTTGACAAAGGTCGGGCGCAGGGGGCGGTCAATGAGGCGGCAGGCCAGGATGGCCTCGGTGGAGGGACGACCCTCGCGGCGGAAAAAGGAACCCGGGATCTTGCCCGCGGCGTACATGCGCTCCTCCACGTCCACGGTCAGCGGGAAGAAGTCGAATCCCTCGCGCGGCTGGTTGGACGCGGTGGTGGTGGACAGGAGCATGGTGTCCTCATCCAGGTAGGTGGTCACGGAGCCACCGGCCTGGCGGGCGAGCTGGCCCGTTTCGAAGCGAATGGTACGGGTACCAAAATCGCCATTGTCCAGGGTGGCGATGGCCTCGGTGATACCGAAATCATCGTCGATAGCGAACTCGACGTTGTGCTGTGCAGCGTTCTTCGGGTTCTTAACGTTCTTAGCGTTTCGTGCGCTCATCTACGTGACTCTCCTTGGAGTTGTCGTGGCGATCTTCGGTGCCGCCTACTGGTGTTCTTATTTCAACAACGCCCCAAGATTTTAGCAGAAAACACAAGAAGACCCCCGCCACGTGGGCGGGGGTTGACGTCGCGCGCTAGCTTAGCGGCGCAGACCCAGACGAGAAATCAGGTCACGGTAACGGTCGACGTCGTTCGCAGCCAGGTACTTCAGCATGTTACGACGACGACCAACCATCAGCAGCAGACCACGACGGGAGTGGTGATCGTGCTTGTGATCCTTGAGGTGCTCGGTCAGGGTGTTGATGCGGGAGGTCAGCAGGGCAACCTGTGCCTCCGGGGAGCCGGTATCGGTCTCGTGCAGGCCGAACTCCTTGAGGATTTCAGCCTTCTTCTCGGTGGTCAAAGCCATGGAAAAATCTCCTATATATTTCAGTCCACATAAAAGTAAGCGCGCACTACGCGCTGCCTGTAACTGCTGTGGACCGCAGTCAGCAAGCCAACGCTTAACTATAGAGGCTGGTGAGCTTCGACATCAAATCATCGACGAAGCGCAGCGCGTCCACTCCCACCGCCACCCGGGTGGTGGCCGCCTCCCCGAGGCGCTCCGGGTCACCGATGGTGCGGCCATTTTCTTCGCAGCGCAGGTTCATCTCCAGACAGGTCACCAGGGA
This sequence comes from Corynebacterium tardum, assembly GCF_046717785.1. Classification (NCBI taxonomy): domain Bacteria; kingdom Bacillati; phylum Actinomycetota; class Actinomycetes; order Mycobacteriales; family Corynebacteriaceae; genus Corynebacterium; species Corynebacterium tardum. The sequence continues at coordinate 1,667,417 of NZ_CP177104.1, forward strand.
CGGGTCCGCCGCGACGGCCACCGCGAGGGGATCGTGCAGACCACAGCCACCGAGGTGCGGCGACGTGGTGGCATAGGCGCCGATGTAGTAATCCACGATATCGGCGAAGACGCGCCCGGCGTGGGAGGTTCGCCACTGCCGCGTGTGCTCCTTGGTCAACAGCGTGCGCAGCGTGACATCGAGCCCCACCATGGTGAGGTCCTGGGCGTGGCGGAAGACGTAGTCGGTCGCCTCCGGGTCCTGCCACACGTTGGCCTCGGCATACGGGGTGACGTTGCCGGGGACGGTCAGCGCGCCGCCCATCATGACGAGGTGGGCGTTGCGCGCGAACTCCGGGTCCTTCCGCATTGCGGCAGCGCAGCTTGTCGACGGCCCCGTGGGCACAATCACCAGGTCATCGCCATGCTCGCGGACCGACTGGAGGAGAAAGTCCACGGCATCGCCCTGCGGGGCGCGGCGTGGGGGCGGAAGTAGGACCTCGCCCAGGCCGTTGCGGCCGTGGATGAAGGCGGAGATGTCAGCCACCTGAAAGCCCTCGCGCACGGGTCCCACGAAGACGGGCACATCGTCGGCGCCGAGAAGCTCGAGCAGCGCCTGCGAGTTGCGCACGCCCAGCTCCACCGGGACGTTGCCGTACGTGCCGGTCACGCCGATGAGCTCGAGGTCCGGATGCGCCAGGGCGTAGGCCAGCGCCATGGCGTCGTCGATACCCGTATCGAGGTCGAGGATGATCTTGGTCATCTAGGACTCCTTCGCCAGAATCTCGCGGACCTTGTCCACGTCGCGGGCCATGGCGGCGAGCAGCTCCTCGACGGAGTTGAACTTCTCCATGTCTCGCACGTGATCAACAAAGCGGACCGTCGCCTCATGCCCGTAGAGGTCGGCATGGCGGTCCAGGACGAAGGACTCCACGGAACGCTCCTCATCACCAAAGGTCGGGTTGGTCCCCACGGAAATCGCCGCGGGGTACGCCACGCCCGCCTCCATGTCACCGTCCACTGGGGCGTCGGTGGGCTCGATGACGAACCAGCCGGCGTAGACGCCATCGGCCGGAATGGCCACAGAATCCGGGAAGTATTGATTGGCGGTGGGATAGCCCAGCTCCTTGCCGCCGCGTCCGGCGCCGCGCACGACCGGCCCCGTGACAGTGAAATGGCGGCCCAGCGCCCAGTTCGCGCTGGCAATATCGCCCCGCGCCAGTGCGGCGCGAATGTTGGTGGAGCAGATGCGCTGTCCGGCGTCGTCAAGCAACGGCACAATCTCCACGCCGAAGCCCAGCTGCTCCCCAAATTGGGAGAGCGCGGTGGCGGTTCCGGACGCCCCAGCTCCGAAGGTGAAGTTCTCCCCCACCACGACGTGCTCGGCGTGGAGACTGTTCACCAGGAGCGTGTCCACGTACTCGCGCGGACCCAGGCCGCGCAGCTCGCGGGTGAAATCGATAACGAGCACGGCATCAATCCCCAGCTCTTCTGCCAGCTGCAGGCGGCGCTCCACGGTAATGACGGCCAGCGGGGCGCGCTCGGGCAGGAAAACGGACACCGGGTGCGGGTCGAAGGTGACCATGACGGCGCGGTGGTCATTCTCGCGCGCGTTCTGCACCGTCGCGGCGACGAGCTGCTGGTGGCCGCGGTGCAGGCCGTCGAAGACTCCGATGGTCACCGACGTCGGGCCAAGGTCCGCGGGGATGCTGTCGATTCCGTACCAAATATCCACGGGCACCATGCTATCCCACTCTGGCCAGTGCCCTAGACTGCAGGGCATGACTGATCCGCTCGCACACTCCGGCCTCGTGGTCGTGGATAAGCCCGCCGGGATGACCTCCCACGACGTCGTTGGAAAACTCCGCCGCTACTTTCATACCCGCAAGGTAGGGCACGCGGGCACGCTCGATCCCATGGCTACCGGCGTGCTCGTGGTGGGCCTGGAGCGCGGCACCAAATTCCTGGCGCACATGGTGGCCTCCACCAAGGCCTACGATGCGACGATCCGCTTGGGCTGCGCCACCCACACCGACGACGCCGAGGGCGAGCGCACGTGGGGCGAGGACGCAGCCGCGCTTGACGACGCCTCCATTGCCCGCGAAATCGCCCAGCTCACCGGGGACATTATGCAGCGCCCGGCTGCGGTATCCGCCATCAAGATCGACGGCAAGCGCGCTCACGAGCGGGTGCGCGCCGGCGAGGAGGTGGAGATTCCCGCGCGCCCGGTCACCGTGAGCCGCTTCGATGTCCACGAGATTCGCCGCACGGGCGAGTTCGTGGATCTGGACGTGTCAGTGGCGTGTTCTTCCGGCACCTACATCCGCTCCCTCGCGCGCGATCTGGGCGAGGCCCTAGGCGTCGGCGGGCACCTCACGGCACTGCGCCGCACCGAGGTAGGCCCCTTCACGCTGGACGATGCCCTCCCCCTCGCCTCCCTCGAGGACTCTCCCTCCCTGTCCCTGAGCTTGGACGAGGCGCTCGCGCGCAGCTACCCGGTGCTCAACGTCACCGCGGAGGAAGCGCAAGCCCTGGCCATGGGCAAGTGGTTGGAGCCCCGCGGGCTGAAGGGAATCCACGCCGCTGTCGATCCGGATGGGCGCTCCATCGCGCTGATCAAGGAGAAGGGCAAGCGCCTGGCCACGGTGTTCGTGGCGCGGCCGTCGACTCTCTAGCTCCGAAAGTCGAGCGCTGGCACCGCGGCCGACACGATGACGTAGCCCTCTCGGATTACCCACCGGCCGGTGATAAACGGCACCGGCGTGGGACGGGCCAAAATGTAGGAGATGAGGGATCCGTCCAGGCGCAGATCAATTTCCGCCTGGTCGAAGTCGAGCCAGCGGTGCGTCATGGGGAACCACGTCTTGTACGTGGCCTCCTTGGCGCAAAACAGCAACCGGTCCGGGCACGTAATACCCGCTTGCTGCAGCCTTCCCAGCTGCGGCATCTCCCCCGCCCGGGCGATCATGGTGAGCACATGCTCCGGCAGCGGCTCCGCCGGTTCGGCATCCAGCCCCATCGAGCGCACCTGGCTCACCGGTGCCGCGACCGCCGCGCGCAGGCCCTCGGTATGCGTCATGGAGCCGGTGTATCCTTCCGGCCACAGGGGCATGCCGCGCTCACCGCGCAGGATAGGTTCGCTGCCGGTATAGCCCAGCTCCTTAAGGGCGCGGTGGGCGCACCAGCGGGCATCGCCGAACTCGGACTTGCGGATATCCACCGCCTGGGACACCACGGAGCGCTCTTCCGGGGCGAGGTGGTGGTAATTCACGAGGTCAGTGTAGGAGTCAGTGGTGCGCACATAGCAAAAGCGCGCGGACTCCGGAAACAGGCTGGGCTCAAGCATGCGCGGCCCTCCCCGTCTGCTCATCGAGGGTCAGCACCGGGTACGGCCATTGCTGGACGCCGCCGTGGGCCTGCCACTCGCGGGGGTAGCCCAGCGAGACCTCGATGTGGTCCACCCCATCGATGTTGGCGCGGTTCGGCATGTGCAGGTGCCCATAGATGACTGCCTGCGCGTTGTAGCGCCGCGGCCACGACCGCGTGTGGCGGGTTCCGCACCACAGGGCCACCTCGGGCCAGCGCATGTAGAGCGTCGGTTCCTGGACCAGCGGCCAGTGATTGATCAGGACCGTCTCCCCCTCCACGCGGGAGAGCCGCTTGATGGAATAGGCCAGCCGGTCCCAGCACCACGCACGCACATCAACAAAAGGCGCAATTGCGAACTGGTCCGTCATGACAATCTGCTTCTGCTGCGCATTGGCCAGCGCCTGCTCCGCGGTCGTTCCGGGCGGGCGGAAGCTGTAATCGTAGAGGGTAAACAGCGGAACGATGGTCACGCCGCCAAATACCGGAAATGGATCTTCCGGGGTCACAACACCGATTTCGCGGCAGCCCGCCACGAGGCGGTCGTACTTATCACGCCCCTTGTAGCGGTCTTGGCCACGGGAAAACAGCTCGTGGTTGCCGGGCACCCAGATGACCGTGGCGTAGCGGTTCTTCAACCGCGCCAGGGTGTTAAGTACCAAGTCGATGCGTTCGGCCACGTCGCCGGCCACGATCAGCCAATCGGTGGGGTCTTCCGGGACGAGTTCGTCGATGCGGGCGGCGTTGACTCGCACCGCCGCGTGTAGGTCAGAGACGGCCCACAGCGTGGTCATGGCGCCTCCTTCTTGACTGCATGTCCTCTACTTCTACCACAGGGCTCGGCCGAAACCCGTGACCTCAGACCCTAGCCCACCGCATGGAGTAGAAGCGCCACACCACACCGAGCATGCGGATGAGGATGAAGGCGGCGATGCCACCCCATACCCCGGCCAGACCTGCGTCGAGGGCGTAGGCCAGCCACACTCCCGGCAGGAAGCCGAGGAGCACCGCTCCCAGGGTCAGGGTGCGCAGGAACGCTGCGTCGCCCGCGCCGAGCAGCACTCCGTCGAGCGCGAACAGCACGCCACCAATGACCACGAGGAAGGTCATCACCCACCACGGGCCGGCAATGACGTGGAGGACCTCCGGGCTGGTAGTGAAGATGTGCGGGATGAACTGCGAGCCGAGGGCCAGCACGGCCGCTAGCGACACGGAGAAGCACGTGGAGTACAAGGTCACCTTGGTACCCACCGTGCGGGCGTAGCGAGCAGAACCTGCTCCCAGCGCCGCTCCGGTGAGCGCCTGGGCGGCAATGGCCAGCGAGTCGAGCACGAGGGACAGGAAGTTCCACATCTGCATCATGATCTGGTGCGCTGCCAGCTGCGCCGTGCCAATGCGGGAGGCCACAGCGGCCGCCGACAGGAAGGCCACCTGGAAGCTCAGCGAGCGCACGATGAGGTCCCGGCCAAGAACGAGCTGGCGGCGCACCACGTCCCACTTTACTGCCCAGGACCCGGTATGTTCGCGGCGCAATTCCATGAGGAAGAAGCACGCAATGATGCCCATGCCCAGGACCGTGGCGATGGCAGACCCCGCCAGTCCCCACAGGTGCACGAAGATGGGCACCGCGATGGCGCCAGGGATCATGCCGGCCAGGGTGAAGTAGAGGGGCTTGCGGGTGTTTTGTACTCCCCTCATCCAGCCGTTTCCGGCCATCTCAATGAGCGTGAGCGGGATGGCAAAGGCTGCGATGCGCAGCCACAGGGCGGTGCCTTGGGCGGTGTCCGGATTGCCGGTAAGCCACGTGGCAAAGGTTCCGGCGAAGAGCCACATGATGGTGGCCAGCAGCAGGCCGACGCCCACCGCGACCCACGTGGCTTGGACGCCTTCGGCCACGGCCTCCCCGCGCTTGCCCGCACCATAGAGCCGCGAGGCGCGGGCCGTGGTGCCATAAGACAAGAAGGTCAACTGTGTTGTCACCACCGAGTGCAGCGTAGCCGCCGCGCCCAGGGACGCCAGCTCGCCGGCGCCGAGGCGGCCCACCACAGCGGTATCGAGCAACAAGTACAACGGCATAGCCGCGAGCACGCCGAGGGCTGGAACGGCGAGGCGAAAAACCTCGCGCGCGGTGACTTTAACGGGTTGCTCTCTAACGGGTTGCTCCGCAGTCATTTAGGACAGTGCACCTACCAATTGTGCGGTAACGTCCTCCGGGGTGCCGTGGGCGGTGTAGCCGGCGGCCGGGACGTGGCCGCCGCCACCGAAGGTCAGCGCCACCTCGGCGCAGTTGACCTCGGAGGAACGCAGCGACACTGCCCAGACCTCGGGGGCCTGTTCCTTGAATACGACGCCGATATCGGTGCCCTTGAGCGCGCGCACGTAGTCCACGAAAGACTCGATGGCGGAATCGGCGTGGGTGCGCACTTCCTCATAAGGCACGAACAATACGGCCAGGCGGTGCTCACCGGCGTCCTCGATAGACAGTCCGGCGAGGACCCGGCCAATCATCTGAATGTCATCGGCCGAATTGGAGTCCATGAGCTCCATGGCGATCTGTTTGGTGTCGAGCCCGTACAACATAAGCCGTGCGGCGATGTCATGCATGGCGGGGCGACCCCAGCGGAAACTGCCAGTGTCAGTGACCAGCCCGGCGTACAGGCAGTGCGCAATGACTCGGTCGATCTGCACGGACAACCTATCCAGGATATCGAGCAACACGACCGTGGTGGACTCGCAGACGGGGTCCACCACGTTGATCGAGCCGAAGCCCGGGTTAGAGGAATGATGATCGATGCACAACACCCGCCCTGCGGCTGCCTTGGCTTCAACGGCTTCCATGAGGGAACCTGTGCGGTCGAGCGAGCCGCAGTCCAGGGTCACGTACAAGTCGTAGCCCTGCGGCAACTCATCAACCAGTTCAATCTCATCCACAGTCGGGATGGAAAACAGATTGGAGGAAATCTCGCGGCGCTGGCCAATCACCGTGCGCGTCTGCTTACCGCGCTGGCGCAGGGCCAGGGTCAAAGCTGCGGCGGAGCCCACGGCGTCAGCATCGGGCCGCAGGTGCGTGATAATGCAAATGCTGCTGGCCTGAACCAGCGCATCCGCCGCTGCTTCGTAGTTTGTGCGCGACACTTAGTCCTCTTCCCTCTCCGCAGTCTTGTACGGGTTCGCCTCACCAGCCGGGGTGGCGTTTTCCTTCAGCTTCGCCAGCTCCTCGTCACGTGCGCGAGCCCGCGCCAAGAGGTCCTCCATGTGCGCGGAAGCCTCCGGAACGGTGTCCAGCTCGAAGGCCAGCGTCGGGGTAAAACGCACCGACAGCTGGTCGCCGACAATCTTGCGGAGCTGGCCCTTCGCGCGGTGCAGGGCCTCTGCCGCCTGGTCAAAATCCGGCTCGGCGTCAATGTTCTTGCCGCGCACGGTGTAGTACACGGTGGCGTCGTGCAAGTCACCAGTGACGCGGGCATCGGTGATGGTCACCAGCTCCAAGCGGCGATCTTTCACCTGATGCTCGATGGCGCTGGCCACGATTGCCTGGATGCGCTTGGCCATACGCGCGGCGCGTGCGTGATCAACCATGTTGTAGCTCCTTCGTGTACTGCTCTTAACAACCACTCTAGGATACCGATCCGACACCGCCTGCCGAAACCGCCGAGAAAGTAATTCACGCTGTCGCACTCGGGCTGTCGCACACACTGCCACACAGGAGACAGAAATGGCGAAGCCCAGCCAGGATTTCCTGACTGGGCTTCGCCTTAGGACACGCAACTAGTCGCGCGGGACCTCGACCTCTTCGTAGGCCTGGATGATGTCGCCCACCTGGATATCCGGGTAGGACAGAACCATACCGCACTCGTAGCCGGCGTTGATCTCGTTTGCGTCGTCCTTCTCGTGGCGCAGGGACTCGATCTTCGCATCGGAAGTGATGACGTTGCCGTCACGGACAAGGCGTACCTTGCCGTTGCGCTTGACCTTGCCCTCGGTAACCATGCAGCCGGCGATGGTGCCGACGGCGGAGGACTTGAACAGCGCGCGGATCTCGGCGGCACCGGTGTCGCGCTCCTCGTAGATGGGCTTGAGCATGCCCTTGAGAGCAGCCTCCACCTCTTCGATGGCGCGGTAGATCACCGTGTAGTAGCGGATGTCCACGCCCTCAGCGTTGGCCTCCTCGGTGGCCTTACCCTCAGCGCGAACGTTGAAGGCAATAATCACGGCGTCGGAAGCCGCTGCCAGGGAGACGTTGGTCTGGGTGACCGCACCAACACCACGGTCGATGATGTTGAGCTGCACCTCGTCGTCGACCTCGATGTCCAGCAGGGCATCCTCCAGGGCCTCCACCGAACCGGCGTTGTCGCCCTTGAGAATGAGGTTGAGCGTGGAGGTCTCCTTGAGCACCGCATCCAGGTCCTCGAGGGAGACGCGCTTGCGTGCCTTGGCCTGCATCGCGGAACGCTTGCGGGCGTCACGCTGCGCAGCAATCTGGCGCGCGACACGGTCGTCCTCGACCACCAAGAGGTTGTCGCCGGCGCCCGGGACGCCGTTGAGGCCCTGGACCTGAACCGGACGGGACGGACCGGCCTCTTCCACGTCGTTGCCGAACTCGTCGAGCATGCGGCGCACACGACCGTGGGCGTCACCGACGACGATGGAGTCACCGACGCGCAGCGTACCGCGCTGAATGATGACTGTCGCCACCGGACCGCGGCCGCGGTCGAGGTGCGCCTCAATGGCGGCACCCTGCGCGTCCATGTCCGGGTTGGCGGTGAGCTCCAGAGCAGCGTCGGCAGTCAGGATGACAGCCTCCAGCAGCTCGTCGATGTTCTGGTTGTTCTTCGCAGAAATGTCCACGAACATCGTGTCGCCGCCGTACTCCTCCGGCACCAGGCCGTACTCGGTGAGCTGGCCACGGATCTTGTCCGGCTGTGCCTCCGGCTTATCAATCTTGTTGACAGCCACGACCACCGGGATGTCCGCCGCCTTGGCGTGGTTGATAGCCTCCACGGTCTGCGGCATCACGCCGTCGTCAGCAGCAACGACAAGGATGGCCAAGTCAGTGGACTTGGCACCGCGGGCACGCATGGCGGTAAACGCCTCGTGACCCGGGGTATCCAGGAACGTGATGGTGCGGTCGCCTTCCTCCAGATCCACCGTGGTCTGGTAGGCGCCGATGCCCTGGGTGATGCCACCGGCCTCACCCTCGCGCTCGTTGGTCTTACGGATGGTATCGAGCAAGCGGGTCTTACCGTGGTCGACGTGGCCCATGACGGTCACGACCGGCGGGCGCTTCTCCAAGGCTTCCTCGCCGCCCTCGTCCTCGCCGAACTGCAGGTCAAAGGACTCGAGCAGCTCACGGTCCTCATCCTCCGGGGAGACGACCTGAACCTCGTAGTTAATCTCGGAGCCCAGCAGCTGCAGGGTGTCCTCGGAGACGGAGGCCGTGGCGGTCACCATCTCACCAAGGTTGAACAGTGCCTGGACCAGCGCTGCCGGATCTGCACCGATCTTCTCGGCGAAGTCAGCCAGCGAAGCACCGCGACGCAGGCGCACGACCTTGCCGCCGCCGTCAGGCAGACGTACGCCGCCTACCTCGTGCTTCTGCTGCTCCTCAAACTCATGGCGCTTCTGACGCTTCGACTTCTTACCGCGACGCGGTGCGCCACCGGGACGGCCGAACGCACCAGCGGTGCCGCTGCGACGTCCGCCGCGACCACCACGGAAGCCACCGGGACCGCCACCCGGGCCACGCTGACCCGGGCCGCCACGTCCGCCGCGGCCGCGGCCACCGCCGCCATTGCCACCGGAGGACTTGGCCGGCATGCTGGCCGGGTTCGGGTGAGACGGCATCATTGCCGGCGACGGACGACGGCCGCCGCCCTTGTTGCCTTCACCCTGCGGGCGCTGGCCACCACGGCTGCCATTGCGCTGGCCGCCCTTGGTGCCGCCCGGACGCGGTCCGGGGCTCGGGCGATCGCTGGAGCCGCCCGTGGAGAACGGGTTATTAGCCACGCGGCGGGAGCCGCCCGGCTTCGGCATGGAACGCGGAGTCGGGCCGCTCTTCTTCTGCTGCGCACCCGGCTTCGGGGCGCCGCCCGGCTTGGGGCCAGCACCCGGCTTCGGAGCACCGCCTGGCTTCGGGGCCGCACCCGGCTTGGGGGCGTTGCCCTGCTTCGCTGCGGCGCCCGGCTTCGGGGCGTTCGAGGGCTTCGGGGCCCCCGGCTTCGGGGCCGCGGCGTTACCCGGCTTCGGGCCCGGCTTAGCGGCCTTCTTCTCTGCGGTCTTCTTGTCAGAAGGCTTCTTGTCCGCAGGCTTGTTCGCGCCTTCGTTGCCGCCCTTGGCCTCGTAGTGCGCGCGCATCTTCTTCACCACCGGGGGTTCGATGGTGGAGGATGCCGTCTTGACGAACTCGCCCTGCTCCTTCAGCGTGGCGAGTAGTTCCTTGCTGGTTACGCCGAGCTGCTTTGCCAACTCGTGTACACGTAGCTTTCCGGGCACTTGTCTCCTCTTCAATCTTCCTAGGAGCCAAGGCCGCGGAAACGGCCTGACCCCTAGTTAATGGCTATGGACTGTCATCGCTGATGCTGCTTCATCGTTGTGCGCTCATCAGTGTTCGGTCTTCCTTTTTAACTCTGGCTCGCACGGGCGTGAGCCCGCCGATAGCACCTGCTGCTGAGCAGCCAGGTACTCACGTACGTGACCTGTGTCCACGTCGGTGGACAATCGGAGCGCTCGCCGAAAGGCCTTAGTGCGCTCCGCCAGCTCTACCGCCTCCAGATCCGGGCGAATCCACGCTCCCCTGCCGGGGAGGCGGCGGCCCGGATCCGGAACGACACGGCGGCCGGTGGGGTCGTTCCTATCGGCGACAACCCGCAATAGCTCCGTGTCGGGATACCTGCGACGCGTCGCGATACAGGTGCGGAGGCGGTGTCCCCGAGAGTGTCCCTGAGACATCCAACTCCTTCACGCATCGCGATTCGTACCACGCCACAGCATTCCTGCATGTGGGCCGTTGGCTATTCTACGCGAAAAGAAGCTAAACCTTTAATCTGGGATCTAGCTTCTGCTCGGCTCGCCCTAGTCGCGTGCGGCGTCGGAGTGGATGTCAATCTTCCATCCGGTCAAGCGGGCAGCCAGGCGGGCGTTCTGGCCTTCCTTGCCGATTGCCAACGAGAGCTGGTAGTCCGGCACCGTGACCTGCGCCACCTGCGCTTCGGCGTCGAGAATCTCCACACGCACGACCTTGGACGGCGCCAGGGCGTTGCCCACGTAAACGCTGGGGTCCTCATTGAAGTCGATGATGTCGATCTTCTCGCCGCCCAGCTCGCGCATGATGTTGCTGACGCGAGCGCCCTTCGGGCCGATGCAGGCGCCCTTAGCGTTGAGCCCCTTGGCGTGCCCCACGACGGCGACCTTGGAGCGGTGACCCGCCTCGCGGGCGATGGCGATGAGCTCCACGGTGCCGTCGGCCACCTCCGGGATTTCCAGCTCGAAGAGGCCTCGCACCAACTCCGGGTGCGTGCGGGACAGGGTGATCTGCACCTTGGCGCCGTTGCGGTTAACTCCCACCACGTAGGCCTTGATGCGGTCACCGTGTTCCAGCTTCTCCCCCGGGAGCTGCTCGGCCGGCAGCAGGATGGCGTCCTGCGAATCGTGCTCGGTGCCCAGCTGCACTACCACGACACCGCGCTTGTTGGCGTGGATATCGCGCTGCACCACGCCCGAGACCACCGTGCCGGTCAGCTCAGAGTAGGAATCGTAGGTGCGCTCCGCCTCGTTTTCGCGCAGCTTGCGCAGGATCGCATCACGAACGGCTTGAGCGCCGATGCGGCCAAAGTTCTCCGGAGTATCGTCGTATTCGCTGCTTACCTCGCCGGTTTCCGGGTCACTCTCGGTGACGATGACGCTGACCGCACCGCTGTCGGCGTCGATGTCCACGCGCGACTTGGTGCCGGCGGCCTTGGTCTCGGCCGACTCGGCGCGGTAGTCCAGGTAGGAATACAAAAGGGCACCCGCGATTGCTTCGAGCAGGTCCTTGACGTGGACGCCACGCTCGCGCTCAATCGTACGAAGTGCCTCAAGATCGATATTCACTTATTAATCCTCTCGGTACACCGAGTTCTGCTCGGCGTAATCAAACGTCTGCATTGCTGCCTCACCCTCCGCTGCCGGAGGCTGAGCAAATTCAATTTCTACCACTGCACGGGTGATATTTTCCAATCGCTCGACCTGAAAACGCACCTCCTTCTTCACGGTCGTGATGAGCGCCACGGACTGCTCGTCGTCAGACAGCGCGCCGATGCGTGCGACGTGGGTGGTATCGGGGGCGTCGAGAAGCGCGTAGCCCACCAGACGCCCGCGGTTGCGGCGCCAGTGACGCGGCTGGGTCAGCGGGAAGTCCACGCCGGGGGTGGACACCTCCAGGGTGTAGCCGGCACCGAAGTTGAGGTCCCCGGCCTCCTCCTTGGCGTCGAACAACGCGGAAATCTCCTGCGAGAGCTCTTCGATGAGATCGGAGCTGGGACGCTCGTCTCCGTCGATACGGATAATGACCTGTGATTTCTTACCGGCACGCGTGGTTTTCACGTCCTCGATATCGAGGCCACGCGCGGCGGCCACGGGCTGAAGAATCTCGGTCAATTGCGCGGAAGTTGGGAATGCCATGCGCTCTAGCGTAGGTCAAGCAGGTAGGGTCTTTCGGGTGAACCGCCGTGTAGTTGTCCCCGCCCTGCTCCTGACCTCCCTGCCGTGGCTGAGTGGTTGCCAGGCCACCGACGCTGTGGTCGATTACTTTGGCCCCCGCGCCGACCCAGCGCTGACTAAGCTGGCGCAGTCCGCCAGCGCGGATGCCACAGCCCTCCAGGAGCTCGACGCCGATGCCGCGGCGCTGCGCTCCCAGCAGGCAGACGAGCTCTACGCGGAGATCGACCGCCTCTGCGGGCGCAACGAGGACGGCCAAGCGCCGCGCTCCTGCGCGGTGGACCGTGACGTCCCGGCCCGAGACGTACCCAGTGAGGACGCGGCGCACGCAGTACATGCAGTGCTTGACGACGCCGCCGTGGCCACCGAAGACCAGCTCAACCACGTCTCCTCCGAGTCCCGGGCGCTGGTCACCGCCCAGGCCATCGCGCTGGAGGCCTGGACCGGCGACGACGCCGCGGAAGCCCCCGAGCTGACCAAGCCGGAGATCGACCAGGCCACCGACCTTCTGGAGTGGGAGTACGAGCAGGTCTACGGCCTGGACTTCACCCGCTCCTACGCCGCCCCCGACCAGGAGGCGGACATTGATGAGCGCCTCGACGTCCACGAACGGCGCATCCTGCAGCTGCAGAAGCGCCTCGAAGAGCAGGGGCCGGTGCCCCAGCCGGCCGCGGCCTACTCGCCCACCGCGGGCGAACTGCCCGTAGATGCCAACTCAGCCCGAGCCTTCGTGGATACTCTCGCCCACAACGACACGCTGAAGTGGACGGACGCCGCCGCCCAGGCTGCCGGCACCGCGGGCAGCGATAGCGACGCGGAGGCCACCAATGCCTGGCGGCGCTGGCTCATCGAGGTCGCGGCGCAGTCGCACCGCTTCCATACGGCCTAGTTCGCGCTCACTGGGCTATTTCGCTGGGCTATTTCGTTCCGCGCTGCCGGCCGCGAAAGATCGACCAGGCAAAGGCCAGGGCCGGGATCTGTAGCGGCAGGCGCAGCATGTGGTAAATCTTCTTGCCCGTCGGCGCCGTGCCACCAGCAAGCTCCTTGCGTGCATGGTAGAAGTTCGCCGGCCACACCGCCGCGAGCAACGCGAAGGCGGACAGCCCGCCCCACTCCTGGGTGCGGCGGTTAGCTAGCAGCGCGCCCGTGGCAATCTCCCACGCGCCGGAGACGAAGTTGTAGAGGCGTGCCGGCCCGGGCAGCTCCGGCGGGATGATGGACTCGAAGGGCTGTGGCTTGGCAAAGTGCAACACGCCCATAGCGGTCAGTGCCGCTGCCATACCGTGTACTGCCTTAGTCATGGATAAGCTCCTGCAGGGTGTCAACGATCTGATCCGCGGGTACCTCGCGGGTTTCGCCGCCGCGGATGCGCAGCTCGATAATCCCATCGGCGAAGGAGCGGCCCAGGATGGCGATGAACGGCATGCCCAGCAACTCCGCGTCCTTGAACTTCACGCCCGGGGAGACCTTCGGACGGTCGTCGAAGAGCACCTCCACGCCGGCGCGGTCGAGGTCTTCCACCAGCTTCTTGCCTGCCTCCATGGCTGCGGCGTCCTTGTTCGCCACAGCCACGTGCACCTGATACGGCGCGACGGCGACCGGCCAGTTGAGGCCCTTCTCGTCGTGACGCTGCTCCGCCAACACCGCGAGCATGCGGGTGACACCAATGCCGTAGGAGCCCATGGTGGGCACGGCACGCTTGCCGTTCTCATCCAAGATCTGGACGTCGAAGGCCTCGGTGTACTTGCGCCCCAGCTGGAAGATGTGGCCCAGCTCGATGCCGCGCTCCAGGGTCAGCGTGCCCTGGCCGTTCGGTGCCGGGTCGCCTTCCTTGACCTCGGCGGCTTCGATGAACTCGTCCACGGTGAAGTCGCGGCCGGCAACGCAGCCCACGACGTGGCGGTTCGCGGCGTCCGCGCCGGTAATCCAGGAAGTACCGGAGACCACGCGCGGGTCGGCGTAGACCTTGACCTCGTTCGCATTGAGAGCGCGCGGGCCCACATACCCCTTGACCAGGAACGAGTTCTTCTTAAAGTCCGCCTCGCCGGCGAGCTCGAACTCCGCCGGCTCCAGGGAGGCCTCGAGGCGCTTCTCATCCAGCTCACGGTCGCCCGGGATGAGAACTGCGGCCAGCTCCCACTCCCGGTCTTCTTCGGTGGCGGCGGGCTGGGCCACCTTCACCATCATGCACTTGAGGGTATCGGCAGCGGTGACCGCGCGGCCCGCGACAGTTACGCCTTCGCCATTGGCCCACTCCACGAGGGACTCAATGGTAGGTGCGTCCGGGGTGTCATACTCCTGCGCCTCCGGCTGGCCCTCCAGCGGAATCTCCGCCGGGGCCTGGGTAACGACAGCTTCTACGTTGGCGGCATAGTCGCCCTCGGTGGCGCGGACGAAGGTGTCCTCGCCCACCTCGGAGACGGCGAGGAACTCCTCGGAGGCGGAGCCACCCATCGCACCGGAGGTGGCCTTGCAGATAGCGTAGTCAATCTCCAGGCGGTTGAAGATGTTCTGGTAGGCCTTGCGGTGGCGCGCGTAGGACTGGTCCAGGCCCTCATCTGACATGTCGAAGGAGTAGGAGTCCTTCATGGTGAACTCGCGGCCGCGCAGCACGCCGGCGCGCGGGCGCTCCTCGTCGCGGTACTTCGTCTGAATCTGATACAGCGTGACCGGGAAGTCCTTGTAGGAGGAGTACATATCCTTGACTGCGGTGGCGAACATCTCCTCGTGCGTCGGCCCCAGGAGCATGTCGGTACCCTTGCGGTCCTGCAGGCGGAACAGGTTGTCGCCGTACTCGGTCCAGCGGTTCGAGGTCTCATAAGGCTCGCGCGGCAGCAGCGCCGGGAAGAGCATTTCCTGGCCGCCGATGGCGTTCATCTCTTCCCGGATCACGTCCTCAATCTTGCGCATCGCGCGCAGACCCAGCGGCAGCCACGTGTAGACGCCCGGCGCGGCGCGGCGGACGTAACCTGCACGGACAAGAAGCTTGTGGCTAGGAACTTCGGCATCCGCCGGATCCTCGCGAAGGGTGCGGAGGAAAAGCTCAGATAGACGGGTAATCATGGTTGCTCAGTCTACATCGCTAGCATGTAGCCATGCTCATCATCCTCCCACCTTCTGAGACCAAAGCCCACGGCGGCAACAGTGCACCACTTGACTGGGACGCGCTCTCCTTCCCTAAGTTGAATCCCGTACGCCGCGAAATTGCCGCTGAGCTGGCGGCTCTCGACGTCGACGAGGCGCTTAAGGTCCTCAAGATCTCGGAGAAGCTCCGCGGGGAGGCAGAGTCCAATCGGGTGCTGGAATCCTCCCCCACCATGCCGGCCCTCGAGCGGTTTACAGGCGTGCTGTATGACGCCCTCAATGCACCCTCCTTGGACGCGGACGCCCGCGAGTTCCTAGCAGTGGGCGATGCACTGTTTGGGCTCGTGCGCGCGGACGACCTCATCCCCCACTATCGCCTCTCCGGCGGCACCAAGCTGGGTGGGCGCACGTTGAAGTCACGCTGGGGCAGCGCAATTAGCGACGAGTTGCGTGCGCTTGCTCGCGAGCAGCTCATTATCGACATGCGCTCCGGCACCTATCAGCAGCTGGGCAAGCTCAAGGAGGCGGCCACGGTCCGCGTGGAGTCCGTGCAGGAGGATGGCTCCCGCAAGGTGGTCTCTCACTTCAACAAGCACTACAAGGGTAAGCTAGCCCGGGTGCTCGCCCTGCACGGCGCGGAGGTCTCCTCCCTCGAGGACGCCGCCCGCATAGCCCAGGAAGCTGGCTTGAATACCGAACTGCGCGGCAGCGAGCTGGTACTCGTGATCTGATTTATCTATTTATCAATTTATCTACGCCCGCCGATTTATCTATTTATCAATTTATCTGACTGCTATATACTTCCAGCATGACTGGAAACCCTTTTCGCCCAACCTTTGGTGCCAGCCCACTTAAGTGGGCTGGCCGCAGTGCGGTCCTCAACGACTTCACGGTTGGGCTCGACGGCGGAGTTGGCAACCCTAATCGCGCAATGCTTATTAGCGGTCATCGTGGGATGGGCAAAACGGTCCTGTTGACTGAGCTCGAGGACCTCGCAGCCCAACAAGGTTGGGCTGTTATTCGAGTCAGTGGCCGGAGCAATTCAGTCACCCAGCTCATCGACTCCATCATTCCAGAAAAGATCAACCAGCTGTCTTCTCCATCAACCCGTCGAATCAAGGACATACGCATTGCGGGCCTCGGCGGCATTGGCACTGAGGAAATCGGTACGCCACCAGTCCCAACACTGGAATCACGCTTACGCGAGCTCTCCGAGCATCTCCGAGACAGCGGAATTCTACTTACTATCGATGAGATCCAGGACGCCGATCCTCATGACCTTGAGAGCATCGCAGTCGCATTCCAGCATCTTGTTCGCGATGAACTCGACGTTGCCATTGTGATGGCAGGGCTTACTGCCGGTGTTGACAAGCTCCTGCACCTGCCTGGAACAACGTTTTTGCGTCGTGCCCGCAGATTTCACCTAGGACCTGTTAACCCGCAAGCTACCACCAGTGCTTTCAAAGATACGGCAGCATTAACATCTATTGCCTTCAACGACGAAGCCGCACACGGCGCTACTGAAGCTAGCCACGGCTATCCCTTCCTCATCCAGCTCATCGGATACTTGGCCTGGAACGCCGCGTCACAAGCCAGTGAAACGACCATTACCTCAACAACCGTCAACGCTGTTCTTGGTGAAGCAATCACGACAATGGGAACCCAAGTGCATGATCCTGCGGTACGCGCACTCAGCCAACGCCAACTTGAGTACCTACACGCTCTGGCGAACATAGCTGATGAGGCGGGGACGGCCACCTCTGGCGCTATTGCTCACGAACTCAAGACAACGACGACGTCTCTCAGTGAGGTGCGCGCACGTTTGCTAGAGCAGGGGCTTATCGACGCCCCACGGCACGGCACAGTTGCTCTCGCCCTTCCGTACCTCCGCAATTATCTTCACGCAGGCGGCGAACAAACCTACGTGGACTAACCATGAACGACTACACCAGCGGGTTATAGCGCAAACTATTGCGCTTGAGCTCGCACTCGGTGGCAATCGCGATGCCGGAGGCAATCTTTCCGCGCTCGCGTAGGCGGAACATGGCGTCCACAATGCGGTCCCGCAGCCCCCACGGGTCGATAGTGTTGATATACACCTTCGTGCCGCCCTCAAAGCCGGCAAGGGTGGATACGCGCAGCTTGATCATGACGCGCCATGGTTGCGGCAAATCCACACTGGGTGGGCGATGGTGCCATTCCTCGTTGCACGCCACGTCGGGTCCCACGGCAGCATGCGCGGCGTGGATGAGATCCGACATTCCGCGCACCTCCCCCGGGGTTTGCTCCCAGGGTTCGCAGCGTTGGGACTTGGAATAGATCTCCAGCGTGGGATAGCGGTGGCCAAAGCCCGCAAAGAGCACGGCGTAGTCATTTTCCGCGATGACAAGGTTGCGTTGTGCGGCGTAGCCGACTGCCCAGTCGTTGTACATGTTGGGGTGCGCGCGCAGGATGCCATTCTCCTGGTGCGCGGCCATGCCCAACGCGTCGATGGCCACCAACTGCTTGTGCAGGTGATCGAAGGACGCACCGGCCGGCGCCAGCCAGTTCTGGAACACCGACACATAGGCCGCGTAGCGGTTGCGCTGGTAGAGCTCCCGGGTGGATTCCGCGGTAAAAGAGGTCAGCAGGAAATGCTCGTCGGGGCTCAACGTGCCGGAGGACGCCAGCTGACTATCGTCGGTCGCGCCTTCAACGAAGTGCCGCGCGCCGATGATGACGTCGTGTCCGCCGCCGAAGAAGCCGTCGGCTAAGGCGAGCAGTGAGGCGTCGGAAAGCTCCGCGTCCTTGCCCGCGGCCTTCAGCTTGGTGCGCACAACGTTGAGGACGTGCTCGCGCCCGGCCGGATCGGCCGTGTAGCGCTCCTTGAACTGGGCCAGCTCAGAGTCCATGGTGAAGCCGTAGTTATCGTGCCAGTAGTCATAGGAGACGATCTCAAAGAGGTTGGGCACGCGGCGAAAGGCCGGCTCAGAGTTGTCCAGCTCGTGCGGCAGGAGCCCGCGCTGAATCTCCCCGGAGTTTAGGATGCGAGACTTCTCCGGTGGGGTGTCCAGCATTCTGCCCGAACAAAAGGCGCAGGTATGCGTCGGCGCATCCGCGGTCAGCGGCTGCGGGTTCTTCCCCGGGCGCGCCAGCGGGCGGTTGCCCCGGCCTGGCACTGTCCAGACCTCGGTCCCGGAGAACGGGTTAACTTGCTTGACGGTGCCATCCGCCATGGTCTGGATAGGCTCGACGCGGCTAAAGAGTGCTTCGCTCATGGTGCCCACAGTAGACCGCACGAGCCCGCAGTGTCCTCGCAGTGTCGCTGCGATGTCGATGCGGTGTCGCTGCGTGCTACTAGACTGGGGCGCCATGCAGCACCAATTCTTCGAAGTAGATGTCTTTGCCACCGGCCCTTTTAGCGGCAATCCGTTGGCCGTGGTGGCAGACGCCGATGACTTAAGCACCGAGGAGATGCAGCGCATCGCGAACTGGACCAACTTTTCGGAGACCACGTTCCTGTGCTCTCCTACCGAGCCGGGCGCGGACTACCGCGTGCGTATTTTCACCCCGTACGAAGAGTTTCCCTTTGCCGGGCACCCGACGCTGGGTTCTGCGCGGGTCTTTGCGGAGCTGAGCGGCGCGACTGGCTCCGTGGTGCAGGAGTGCGGTGTGGGGTTGGTGACCGTGCGGCAGGAAGAGGGTCGCTTCGCGTTTGCCACCCCACCTTTGGTGCGCTCCGGGGCCTTGACGGACAACGAGCTGAGCGAGGCAGCCGCGGTGCTCGGAATCTCCGCCGAGGACGTCGTGGATTCGGGATGGGTGGATAACGGCCCCGGGTGGCGGCTGGTGCAGCTGGACTCCGCCGCGGCCGTCCGCGCGCTGGACCCCACGCCCACCCCCGGTGTCAAGGTCGGCGTGGTGGGGCTAAGCGGCGGCGATTCCCCCGCGTACGAGGTGCGCGCCATCACCGGGCAATTCGAGGACCCCGTCACCGGCTCCCTCAACGGCGGCACTGCACAGTTCCTGCGGGCCAAGCAAGCGGTCCCGGAGTGCTACACCGCGGCCCAAGGCGGGCAGGTGGGCCGCAGCGGGCTGGTGCACATCACCGACGACGGCGAGGATATCTGGGTCGGCGGCAGGGCCCACATTCGCGTCCGCGGGACCCTTGAGGCAGGTGAAGGCCAGTGACGGCAGCGTCTCACCCCACCATCCACCACGAATGGGCCGCCCGGCTTCCCGGCATGGCGGCGTTAAGCCGCGGCGAGGAACAACCCGCCCCGCGCATCATCGCCCTCAACGAAGACTTAGCCGTGCAGTTGGGCTTCGACCCCGAGTGGCTGCGCAGCCCGGGAGGCCTCGAGTTCCTCCTCGGCCACGGCACCGGCGGCACCGCCGACGAGAGCCCGGCCCACGCCATGGCCTACGCGGGCTTCCAGTTTGGCCAGTACAACCCCACGATGGGCGATGGCCGCGCGCTGCTCCTCGGAGAAGTCACCGGCCCCACCACGGTCCAGAACCCCACGGGATTGTGGGATCTCCACGCCAAGGGCACCGGGCTGACTCCCTACTCGCGCTACGGCTCCGACGGCCGCGGCACGCTGCGCTCCATGCTGCGCGAATACCTCTTCTCTGAGGCCATGCATGCGCTCGGCGTACCCACCACACGCTCGCTCGCGGTCATCGCCACTGGCCGGCCCATCCAGCGCCAGATCATGGAAGAAGCCGGCGTGCTGGTACGCGTGGCCTCCAGCCACATCCGCGTCGGCTCCTTCCACTTCGCGGCTCAGGCTGCCCACACCAATCATCCCACCCTGCTGCAGGAACTGGCGGACTACACCATTGAGCGCCACTACCCCGGCGCCGACTACCGCGAGCTCTTCACCCACGTCATGGACGCCCAGGCCGCCACCGTGGCGGGGTGGATGCAGCTGGGCTTTGTGCATGGCGTGATGAACACGGACAACACCACGCTGTCCGGTGAGACCATTGACTATGGCCCCTGCGCCTTCATGGAGGACTTCGACCTCGATACCTGCTTTAGCTCCATCGACCGTGGCGGGCGCTACCGCTTTGGCCGCCAGCCGGACATGCTGGGGTGGAACCTAGCGCGCCTGGCGGAGTCTATGCTGCCGATTCTGGGCGATACCCCGGAGGACGGACTGGCCTGGGCACAGGAGGCCATTAATGACTTTGGTCAGCGCTATCACCAGGCCCGCAGCGCTGAGGCGGCGCGGCGGCTGTCCCTGCCGGAGTCACTCCTGGAGGACTACGTGGCAGCGCTAAGCGCCCACAGCCCGGATCTCACTCAGGCGAACCTGGAGCTGGCAGAAGCCGCGGGCGGCGACCGCAGCCGGGCGGACGTGCTGTGGGGTGGCGAGGAATTCGTCGATAAGTACTGCGCCAGCGCGCCCCGCACCACCCGCACTCCCCGAGTGGTGCCGCGCCCTCGTCTGGTGGAGGCAGCGCTTGGGGACGTCTCCTCGTTCCCCCACCTGCTCGACGCCGTCACCCACCCCTATACCCCTGCGCCCGACTACGAGCAGCCCGGAGGCACCGAGGGATACCTGACGTACTGCGGCACTTAAGGGGGGACGAAAACACAGAAAACACACCAGCGCCCCGGGGCCTCCGCAGGAAAGGGAACGGAGCCCGGGGCGTTGATGCGTCTCTATCTCTCACTGCCGCGCTCCCGGTCGGTTTCTCACGCCGACCGCCCCGCGCGGCTGGGGTTCTCTCTATCTCTCGCATGCGCTCTCTCAAACGCACAACATAAGTATGGAGTGTCGTCCTTAGGGAAGCGTTCTTTCAGACTGAACGCTTCCTGCCAGATACTGAAAGGTTCCTGTCAGGAAGGGTCCTCTCAGGCCTACTGAGCGTCGAGCTTGAGGGTCTTCTGGGTGTACTCCCACATCTCGGCGTAGAGCTTCTTGTCTTTGGAGAGCTTGGTGCCGTAGGACGGGATCATCTCCTGGATCTTGTCGCCCCACTGGATCATGTGCTCGCCGAAGCAACGCTCCAGCAGCTCCACCATGACGGCCGGGGTAATGGACGCGCCCGGGGATGCGCCGAGCAGACCGGCGATGCTGCCCTCCGGGTTGTTGATCAGGGTGGTGCCGAACTCGAGGGAACCGAACTGCGGGGCACCCGCCGGCTTGATCACCTGGACGCGCTGGCCTGCCACGACAGTCTCCCAGTCGGCCGGATCTGCGTTCGGGACGTACTCCTTGAGGGTCTCGACGCGCTTGTCAAAGTCCTTGAGCACCTCGGAGACCAGGTACTTGGTCAGGCCGAACTCCTGCGCGGCAACGCCCAGGTAGGAGGTGAGGTTGCCCGGGCGGATGGACTTAAACAGGTCCAGGTAGGAGCCCTTCTTCAGGAACTTCGGGGACCAGCCACCGTACGGACCAAAGAGCAGGCCTTCCTCGCCGTCGATGACGCGGGTATCCAGGTGCGGCACGGACATCGGCGGGGCGCCGACGGCAGCCTTGCCGTAAACCTTGGCGTGGTGGCGCTTGACCAGCTCCGGGTTCTTGGCGCGCAGCCACAGGCCGGAGACCGGGAAGCCCGCGAAACCGGAGACCTCGCGCACGCCTGCCTTGCGCAGCAGGTCGAGCGCGTAGCCGCCCGCACCGACAAAGACGAACTTGGCGTGCACGGCGGTGTAGTCACCGGTGTGCAGGTTCTTGGCCACCACGCGCCACTTGGGGCCGTCGCGCTTGATGTCCACGACCTCGTGTCCATAGCGGATCTCGGTGCCGGATGCCTTGGCCGCGGTGAGGAACTGCTTGGTGAGTGCACCGAAGTTGACGTCAGTACCGGCATCGGTCCAGGAGATGGCGACCTTCTGGGAGGAGAAGTCACGGCCCTCAGACATGAGCGGCAGCTTCTCCTGGAAGGTGGCGTCATCATCGCTGAACTGCATGTTCGGGAACATGTGGTTGTCCTTCAGCGCATCGAAGCGACGCTTGAGGTAATCCACCTGGATGGAGCCCTGCGCGAAGGAGACGTGCGGCACCGGGTTGATGAAGGCGCGCGGGTCCGTCAGGATGCCGTTGTTGAGCTGGTGGGACCAGAACTGGCGGGAGACCTGGAACTTCTCATTGATGTTCATTGCCTTGGAGACATCAATGCGGCCGTTCTTTTCCGGGGTGTAGTTCAGCTCGCACAGTGCGGAGTGACCGGTACCAGCGTTGTTCCACGGGGAGGAGGATTCCAATGCCGGGCCATCGAGACGCTCGAAGACCATCTGCGTCCAGCTGGGTTCGAGCTCACGCAGCATAGCGCCCAGGGTGGCACTCATGATGCCGGCACCGATGAGGGCAACCTCGACCTCGTCTACTACTTGTGCTGTCTTCTTGTCGGAGGACACTGTATTTATTACCTCTTTGAATCGATATCTTCGATGTGGTCTTTTGCCCCCTCACACTGCAGACAGTGCGGGGTGCGATGCGGTGCGCTCGGCAGTTCTGCAGGGGCCAGAAGCTACAGAACCATCAAGCATTAACTCCCCACTTTACGCCCCCACATGTGAAATAGGCGTTTCTAGTGAAATAAATGCCCGTTTTTGAATCCACTACCCCTATGTGGTGTAGGGCATAGCCGCGCGACACCTCGCGGCCGGTCACTAAAAATACTTTCACGTCCTATCATGTATCCCATGACTTATGATGCGCTCGCGTGGCACGAAGATATCCTCGGCCCCAACTTCCAGTCCGCACCCCTCGAATTAGGGCCCGACCCCGACGGCGAGGGCGACGTCTGCGCAACGCTCGTCCGCTACTGCCCCAACGGCGATGCGCACGACGATCGCCCGGCCCTAGTCTGGGTCCACGGCATGACGGACTATTTTTTCCACAGCCATGTTGCCGAGTACTTCTACGCGCGCGGCTACGCCTATTACGCGGTGGACCTGCGCAAGTGCGGCCGCTCACACCGAGCGGGCCAGACCTGGCACTACATTAGTGACCTGCGCTATTACGACGCAGACCTGAACGCGGCGCTCGACGCCCTCCCGAACAAGCGGGTGGTCATCATGGGACACTCCACCGCAGGAACCATTGTGGCGCTGTGGATGGACCGCCTCCGCCGCACCGACCCAGAGCGCTTCCAGCGAATCTCTGGCGTCGTCTTCAACAGCCCGTGGCTGGCCATGATGGGAATGTCGAACTCCGCCTACGAGGCGGCCAAGCACGCGGTGTACGCGGGCGCCAAGGTAGCCCCGCGCCTGGAAATTCCAGCCGGCGACCTGACCACGTACGGCGAATCGGTACACGTCACCGAGCACGGCGAGTGGGACTTCGACCTAGAGATGAAACCCATGGGCGGCCACAAAAAGTACCTGGGGTGGGTTGCTGCGGTGTTCCGCGGCTTCGACGCGATTCACTCCGGACACGTCGATATGGGGGTGCCGCTGCTCACCATGACCTCGGGCCGCTCCGAACTGGGTAAGGAGTACTCCGAATCCACAAACACGGCCGACGTCATCGTGGACGTGAAGCAGAGCCAGCGGTGGGCCAAGGAGCTCAGCTCGCACTACACACTGCACCCGATTCCGGATGGCCGCCACGATCTATTCTTGTCGCGCCCCGCCCCGCTGGAGGAGGTCTTCAACACCACCGAAGCATGGCTGCGCACCATCCTGCCGGAAGACTAGGGCGCGGGAAAAGAGCGAAATAAGAGGGAATAAGAGAAGGAACAGCCGTTCCGTATCCTGTGCGCGCTCTGTCCTCGCGTTGCCTACCGCGAGCTCTGCCTACAATGTCCCCTATGACTAACGCAGAGCATTTCGACCTAGTTATTATCGGCACCGGCTCCGGAAATTCCATTCCCTCCCCCGAGTTTGATGACCAGAAGATTGCCATCATCGAAAAGGGGACGTTTGGTGGAACCTGTCTCAACGTGGGCTGTATCCCGACCAAGATGTATGTCTACGCTGCCGACGTCGCACTAGCCGCGCGCACCAGTGAGCGCTTGGGGGTCAGCGCCCACGTCGATGCCGTGGATTGGGACGGTATTGTCTCCCGCGTCTTCCACAACCGTATTGATCAGATTGCGCAGGGCGGCGAGGCGTACCGCCGAGGCGACAAGACGCCCAATATTACGGTCTTTGACCAGCACGCCCGATTCATCGGACCAAAGACGCTACAGGTGGGCAACGACGTCGTTACCGGCGACCAGATCGTCATCGCGGCGGGCTCCCGCCCTGTACTGCCAGAGCCTTATGCCAGCACAGACGTTCCGGTCCACACCAACGAGGACATCATGCGGCTGCCAAAGCAACCGGAGAGCCTCATCGTCGTCGGCGGCGGCTACATCGCCATGGAATTCGCGCACGTCTTTGATGGCTTGGGCACCAAGGTAACGGTGGTCAACCGCTCGGAAACACTGTTGCGGTTCCTGGATTCGGACCTCAGCGCGCCCTTTAACGAGATCGCGCGCGAGCGCTTCGACGTCCGCATTGGCACCGGCACATCGCTGGAGTCTGCCGGCTCGGGCGTTCAACTTACGCTCGATACGGGCGAGGTGCTGGAGGCCGACGCCATCCTTGTAGCCACCGGACGACGCCCCAACGGTGACCAGATGGATCTAGAAAACAGTGACATCGAGATGCACGAGGACGGCCGCATCAAGGTCGACGAGTTTGGCCGCACGACGTGTCAGGGCGTCTGGGCCCTGGGTGATATCTCCTCGCCCTACATGCTCAAGCACGTGGCTAACGCGGAGCAGCGCGCGGTGCAGCACAACCTGCTGCACCCGGAGGATCTACAACCGATGCCCCACGAACACGTCCCCGCCGCCATCTTTACGCACCCACAGATTGCGACGGTCGGCCTTACTGAGGCGCAAGCCCGCGAGGAGGGCTATGACGTCACAGTAAAGGTGCAAAACTTTGGTGACGTTGCCTATGGCTGGGCCATGGAAGACTCGACGGGCATCTGCAAGCTGGTAGCTGATCGGGCCACCGGCAAGCTCCTCGGTGCCCACATCATGGGTCCACAGGCCTCCACGCTTATCCAGCAGTTGATCACCGCGATGAGCTACGACCTCGACATGCGCGAGTTCGCCCGCTCACAGTATTGGATCCATCCGGCACTGCCAGAAGTAGTGGAGAACGCCGTTTTGGGACTAGAGTGGCTAGAGTGAAAGTTACATCGGATTGAGTGACCTTTTTCACATTGGCGTTAAACTAATTCACCATTTCCGCTGAACTCCACTACAAGCGCGACTTAGCGCCAACAACATCTGCCAGCCACCTTTAATAAAATCACCCATTTCGGGGGTGATTGCTGGCAGCGCAAAAAAGAACACTCCAACTGGCGTGCATTTTGGCTGACCGTTGGCTAGGTTAATTACGGACACCGGAACGAGCCGATACTCTCTACCGGCTCAGTGTGTTTTGGGGATACCAAACTAATCCCTATCCCTGTAAAACAAGACCTCCCAACCAGAGGCCTTGCACGTACGACACTAAGGACTTTTGATATGCGTATCCGCAATGCAGCCCTCGCCGGCGCTACTGCTCTCGCTGTTGCCTTCGGCGGCTCCACCGTTGCTTTCGCCGCTGAGACCACTGAGCAGGGCGATAACACCGTCACCGTTGAGAAGCAGAGCCAGTCTAAGACCGGCCCGGTCGGCGTAGCCGACACCACCCCTGAGGACTACACGCCTTCCCTGTCCTCCAAGATTGGCAACAAGGTTGAGGGCGACCAGGCAGCCGACGGCACTGCCATCTTCGGCTCCTCCAAGGACTTCTCCGGCGAGCCGGAGTGGGCAAAGATTCTCTACGGCGTAACCGTTGCTACTGGTGTCGCCGCTCTGGTCGGCAACATCATCGGCCCCGTATACAACTTCTTCGTACACGGCCCGTCCTTCTAAGCAACAGCCACACGGCTTCACCAAAACTTCCGAAAGGTAATTTTCACAATGCGTAACTTCCGCACTGCAGCCGTTGCTGCTGCCACCGCTGTCACCGTAGCTTTCGGCGGCACCGTCGTTGCCTCCGCAGAGACCGCTAACACCAACGAGGGCACCTCCGCCTCGACCGAGAACACCAAAGAGGCCTCCTCCTCCAGCGAGGACTCCTCCAGCTCCCTGACCCAGCTGGGCAAGAAGTGGGGCGCTTGGGAAGCTGACAAGGACGGCAAGCCTGTCGTTAACCCTGATAACAAGGTCACCGGCGAGGATATGTGGGGCGAAGAGACCGACCCGAACATGCCGGAGTGGGCTTCCAAGTGGAAGACCGGTGTTATCACCTTGGGCGTCTCCTCCGTCATCGGCGCTATCATCGGCGCTTACAACTACGCTGTGTACAACCACATCATTCCGCAGCACATGCTGGATCCGATTTTCCGCGGCTAATTAAGTTGCCGGTACGCTGACTAATTCAGCGAACTGTTCTAGCGCCCATCCTCTTCTTGTGAGGATGGGCGCTTTTGTATGCTTGGGCCCAGAGCTGAGTAGCTGAGCGCTTTAAGCGGGATATGCGCGCACAATAATGATGCGAATTCCGTGAATCCTGCCAATGTTTACGCTAGAATCACTCAAGTGACTTGGGGCACCCTATAGTTACTCCAGTTCCTACGAGGTTTAGAAGGATTCACACTATGCGTATTCGCAAGGCCACCATTGCCGGTGTTACCGCTCTCGCTGTTGCATTCGGCGGCACCACCGTTGCTACCGCTGCAGAGGGCAGCAGCAACGATTCCGCTTCCAACTCTTCCACCACCGCTGGTGAACAACAGGGCACCCAGAAGGCAGGCGGCTCCTCCGCACTGGGCAAGGCGCTCGACGCTGACAAGGAAGCCAACGGCCAGAACATCTTCGGCGAGTCTTCCATCTCCGGTGAGCCGAAGTGGGCACAGGCCCTCGCCGGCATCGGTATCGTCGCCACCATCATCACCATCGCCGGTGGTCTGGTTGGCCCGGCACTGAACTACCTCAAGTTCGGCATGTAGTTCTCCTCCCTACTCTTCTACCCCACTACTTTTCGAAAGGCTCCACTCAAGATGCGTAATTTCCGCACCGCCGCCGTTGCAGCTGCAACCGCCGTCACTGTCGCCTTCGCTGGCACCACCGTTGCTTCCGCCGCTGAGGCTGTAGAGGGCTCCGGCCTGACTGACCAGCAGGTTCAGGAGGAGCTCCAGAAGGACGCTACCTCCTCCGAGATGTCCTCCGCAATGTCCTCCAAGGGCGACGGTTCCCTCTCCTCCAAGCTGGGTGGCGTGACCGACGGCAACATCACCGGCAACGGCGCCGACGCTTTCGGCTCCACCAAGAACGAGTCCCAGGTTCCGCAGTGGCTGGACCTCTGGCGTGGTGGCACCATCGCTATGGTCGCTGCCGCCGCTGTTTCCACCGCAGTCGCCGGCTACAACTACGCCGTGTACTCCGGCATGATTCCGGACTACGTTGGCCAGGCTTTGAAAAACCTTTCCTTCTAGTTAGCGCTCTTTACTGGCAGCACAAAGCCCTCCACCCCACCGTGTATTGCACGGGAGGTGGAGGGCTTTGTTTCGTTGTGGCAGCGTTTAAGCGCTCGGCGCTTAAACGCTAGGCCTCGTCCGACAAAGTGAGGATCTCGTTGCCGTCCTCAGTAATGACGATGGTGTGCTCGAACTGCGCGGAGAACTTACCGTCGGTGTTCTGGACGGTCCAGCCGTTGTCCCAAATCTCGTAATCCAGGGAGCCCAAGTTGATCATCGGCTCGATGGTCAAGGTCATGCCCGGCTCCAGGATGTCGCGGTAGGTCATCGAATCGTAGTGCAGAACCACCAAGCCATTGTGGAAGGTCGGGCCAACGCCGTGGCCGGTAAAGTCGGTAACCACGTTGTAGCCAAAGCGGTGCGCGTAGGACTCGATGACGCGGCCGATGACGTTGATCTCGCGCCCCGGCTTCGCCACCTTGATGCCGCGCATCATGGCTTCCTTGGTGCGCTCCACCAGAAGCTTGTGCTCCTCCGAAACGTTGCCGGCGAAGAAGGTGGCGTTGGTATCGCCGTGCACGCCGTTCTTGTACGCGGTGACGTCGATGTTGACAATGTCGCCGTCCTCAATGACCGTGGTGTCCGGGATACCGTGGCAGACAATCTCGTTGAGGGATACACAGCAAGACTTGGGGAAGCCCAGGTAGCCCAGAGTCGACGGGTAGGCGCCGTGGTCACACATATACTCGTGAGCCACGCGGTCGATCTCATCAGTGGTCACGCCTGGTGCTACGGCCTTGCCGGCCTCCTGCAGGGCGTTAGCCGCGATCGTGGAGGCCTCACGCATGGCCTCAATGACCTCCGGCGTCTGTACAAAGGGCTCGCCCTGGGCTTCCTTGACCGAGTCCTTCCACACGTACTCCGGCCGCTCAATCTCCTTGGGAACGGTGCGGATAGGGGTGTCTTTTTCTTGCTTCAATTTTGCGCGCGTACTCATGGTTTACCATGGTAGCCCGCTGCCCCACAGGGCAACAAAGCCCGGCCGCTATTCGGCGGCTGGCGCCGGCGCCGGGTGGTCCTCGGCGCGGTGCGCGTCCAGCTTCTGCAGGAAGTCGTCGGTAATGTTGACCGAAATCGTCGAACCGCCGCCAAGCACCACCAACGTGGCGAAGGCAAGGTCGTCATCGCGATAGCCGGTAAACCACGCGTGGGAGCCGCCGTTAATCTCCGCCTCACCGGTCTTGCCGTAGATTGTGCCGCCAGCCTTCATTCCGGATGCCGTACCGCCGACGACCACTTGGCGCATCATGTCACGCACCTGGTTGATCGTCTCCTCGCTAGGAGGGTCCACCTTTTCCGAGGCCTTGGTCTCATGGCTTTCCACCAGGGTGGGCACCGGGGTCTTGCCCGCTGCCACCGTAGCGGACACGAGCGCCATGCCGAAGGGGCTCACAAGGTCGAGGCCCTGGCCGTAGCCGGATTCGGTGCGGTCGAGCGGAGTATCGCCTTCCGGGATGCTACCCGTAATCGTCGACAAGCCCGGCACCTCGTAGTCAATTCCTAGGCCGTACTGCTTTCCGACGTCTTGCAGTTCGCCCTTCGCCAGGTTGGTCGAGATGTCAGCGAAAGTGGTGTTGCAAGACTGTGCGAAGGCCTGGCGCAGCGGGACTGAGCCAAGGGAGAAGGCGTTGTAGTTGGTCACCGTGCGGCCGTACAGATCCATGGTGCCGGGGCACGGCACGATCGATTCGGGGGTCAGGCCCTGCTTGTCCACGCCGGCGGAGGCGGTGATGATCTTGAACACCGAGCCCGGCGGGAACTGGCCCGCCAAAGCGATATCGCCCTTCTTGTCCGCTTCCGGGGTCTGCGCCACCGCGAGAATCTCGCCCGTGGAGGGACGCATGGCCACGATCATCGCCTCGCTGGCGGAGTGCTGATCCACGGCCTCCTGGGCGGCGCGCTGCACGTCGTAGTCCAGGGAAACCTTGACGGCGGGTGCGGCCTCGGGGGCGTGATACTCAACGTCTGACAGTGCCGCTCCGTGCTCATTCACCACGGAGACGGACCAGCCGTTGGTGCCGTCGACCTCCTCGGAGACCATGGACCGCACGCGCGAGAGGATGTCGGGTGCCAGGCCCGCATCGCGGGTCACCAGCGCCGGCTCCTCGTTGAAGCGAATCCCCTTCTCCCCCTCCAGGGCGGGGCGCAGGCGACCGACCTGCGCATCACTGAACATGGCGACCGAATAGGACCCCTCCGCGCCTTCCAGGTTCTTCGCCAGCTCGCCCGAATCCATCTCCGCGATGGACTCGTCGTCGGCGTGAGCCTGCTTCAGCGCGCTGGAAATTTTGGCCGCCAGCGGGCGGACGTCATCAACCGCGTCGGTATCGACAACCAAGCGGTACTGCAGGCCCGGGGACATCAATTCCACGCCGTCCGAGGAGACCACGCCGGCGCGCTTGGCGGCGACGGAGCGCAGCTCGAGGTGCTGATGCGCGCCCAAATCTGGGTGCACGATGCTGGGCTGCCACCGCACCGTCCAGTCCTTGTCCTTGCGTGTCAAGGCCATGGAGGTGTCGTAGCTTAAGGTGCGCTCGCGCGGCAGATCCCACGTCACGGTGTAGTGCGCTGTGGCGCGTGCGTCTTCTTGGTCAACCCCGGTCAGCTCCACGTCGAGGCCTTCGGCTTGGAGGCCGGTGAAGGTGGCGTCGAGCGTGTCGGTGGCGGTCGCGGGATCGTCGACAAGCGCGGCGAGATCCTCGTTGTTTCGGGTCTCTACGTCTTCGAGGAATTGCTCCGCTACGGGTTCTGCCGAGACCGGCTTCGGGGTGCAGGCGACCAGCGACGCCCCCGCCATGCTTGCCGCGCTGAGCACCGCCACCAACTTCTTCATGAGTGCGCAGCGTAGCAGGTAAGGGCGGCTCTCAGGCCGCCCCACACCGCAGAAGGTGCCTACTGGGTGACGCGGACGTCAGCCTTAGCGCCCTCGACGGCTTCCAGGCCCTGCTCCTCGGCCAAACGCATGGCCTCCTCGATGAGGGTCTCCACAATCTTGGACTCCGGCACGGTCTTGATGACCTCACCCTTGACAAAGATCTGGCCCTTGCCGTTGCCGGACGCCACGCCAAGATCGGCATCGCGGGCCTCACCCGGGCCGTTGACCACGCAGCCCATGACGGCCACGCGCAGCGGGAACTCCATGCCGTCGAGGCCCTCGGTGACCTCGTTGGCCAGCTTATACACGTCCACCTGGGCACGGCCGCAAGACGGGCAGGAGACGATCTCCAGCTTGCGCGGGCGCAGGTTGAGGGACTGCAGGATCTGGTCTCCGACCTTGATCTCCTCCACCGGGTCGGCGGAGAGGGAGACGCGGATGGTGTCACCGATGCCCTCAGCCAGCAGTGCGCCGAAGGCGACGGAGGACTTGATGGTGCCCTGGAAGGCCGGGCCAGCCTCGGTCACGCCGAGGTGCAGCGGGTAGTCCGACTGCGCGGCCAGCTGGCGGTAGGCCTCCACCATGACGACCGGGTCGTTGTGCTTGACGGAGATGGCGATGTCCCCGTAGCCGTGCTCCTCAAAGAGGCCGGCCTCCCACAGGGCGGACTCCACGAGCGCCTCCGGGGTGGCCTTGCCGTACTTTTCCATGATGCGCTTGTCCAGCGAGCCGGCGTTCACGCCGATACGGATCGGAATCCCCGCGTCACCAGCGGCCTTGGCCACCTCCTTGACGCGGCCATCGAACTCCTTGATGTTGCCCGGGTTAACGCGCACTGCGGCGCAGCCGGCATCAATTGCGGCGAAGATGTACTTGGGCTGGAAGTGAATATCCGCAATCACCGGAATCGGCGACTTCTTGGCAACGGCCGGCAGGGCCTCTGCGTCCACCGTCTTCGGGCACGCCACGCGGACGATATCGCAACCGCTGGCGGTGAGCTGGGCAATCTGCTGCAGGGTGGCGTTGACGTCGTGCGTCTTCGTGGTGGTCATGGACTGCACGGAGATCGGGTGATCAGAGCCCACGCCCACGGAGCCAACCATGAGCTGGCGCGTCTTGCGGCGCGGCGCCAGGGTGGGAGGTGGGCCGTCAGGAATACCAAGACCGATGGGGGTCGACATGTGCGCTCCTTTAAGAATTGGGGTTAACGCCCCTACTCTAGCACCGCTGGGAAGTCGCTTCCCAGCAGGTGCACCGGCCCGGCCCAGCCACAGAGTCCTAACTGAAAAGTCCTAACCGAAGAGCCGCACTGGATTGACCACGTCCGCGATCATGATGAGTGCGCCCACCGCCATGAGGAGGAAGGCAAGCACGTACGTCACAGGCATGAGCTTGGTGTAGTCCGCCGGGCCCTTAGCCTCTTTACCCATGAGGCGGCGCACGGCATCCCGGATCTTCTCGTAGGCAATAACGGCGATGTGCCCGCCATCGAAGGGCGGCAGCGGGATGAGGTTGAACAGCGCCAAGAAGAAGTTGAGGGTGGCCAGCATCATGAAGAAGGAGGACCACAGGCTGCGCTCCACCAGCTCGCCGCCCACGCGGGAGGCACCCACCACGGACATGGGGCTATTGACGTCGCGGTCCTGGCCAAAGATGGAGGCCACGACTCCCGGAATCTTCGCCGGGAATTGGGCAATACCGCGCACCGTGGCGTCCAACACGTAGCTGGAGTAGCGCGCCGTGGCCGGGAAGGCGTCGACGAAGGAGTAGGTCTCCACGATGTCGATGACCTGATTGGTCATGCCGATCGCGCCGGCGTCAACCAGCTCGCCCTCAGCATTGAGGCGCTTGACGGTAGCCAGCGGGATATCGAAGTCACGCACGGCCCCGTCGCGTTCCACCTCCAGCGTGATGGTCTCTCCCGGGTGCGCCATTGCTACATCGCGCACCTGGGCAAAGGACTCCATGGGCTCCCCGTTGAGCGCCAACACGATATCGCCCGGCTCCACGCCGGCCTCGCCCGCTGGGCCGAGACCCTGGCACGGCTCGAGCTCGCCCTGCGCGTTCTGGTCCGCCGCGCATGCGACCTCGCCAACGCGCGGGCGCACGTCGGCGTCCGGGTTCGGCAGGCCCGTGGTCATGGCAATAATCAGCAGGATGATAAAGCCCAACACCAGGTTGACGGCGATGCCACCGGCCATGACCAGCACCCGCTGCCATGCCGGCTTTTTGTACATTGCGTACGGTTCCTCTTCCTCGGTGAGGAACTCGTCCTGGGCCGTCATGCCCGCGATGTCACAGAAACCACCCACGGGAAAAGCCGCCAGGCCGTATTCGGTGTGGCCGCGGCTAAACGACGCCACGCGGGGGCCGAAGCCGATAAAGAAGCGGCGCACGCGCATCCCGAAGGCGCGGGCGGTGAGCATGTGGCCGGCCTCGTGCAAGGCCACGGTGATTCCGATGCCTAAGGCGAAGAGGATAATGCCCAGGATGTTTGCCATTGAAGTGGGGGCTTTCTAACGAGCGAGCGAATCCACCAACGCGTTGGCGCGCCGGCGGGCCTCGCCTTCCACGGCGAGGACGTCATCGACGCTTGAGGGTACACCAGCGAACTTTTCGGCCTGACCCAAGACCTGGCTGACCACATCAACGATTTCCGGGAAGTGGATGCGACCAGCCAGGAAGGCGGCGGCCGCCTCCTCGTTGGCGGCGTTATACACCGCGGCATGGGTGCCGCCCGCCGCGGCCGCTTCCCGGGCGAGCCGCACGGCGGGGAAAGCCTCGTCATCGAGCGGCTCGAAGCGCCACTCGTGCGCCGTGGAGAAGTCCAGCGCCGGCTGGGCGCCCGGCACGCGGCGCGGCCAGTCCAGTGCCAAGGAGATGGGCAGCTTCATGGACGGCGGCGAGCACTGCGCGATGGTGCAGCCGTCGGTGAAGGTCGCCATCGAGTGCACGATGGATTGGGGGTGGACGGTGACCTCGATGCTCTCCGGGGCGACGTCGAAAAGCAGCGTGGCCTCAATAAGCTCCAGCCCCTTGTTGACCAGCGTGGCGGAGTTCAGCGTATTCATCTGCCCCATGGACCACGTGGGGTGCTGAGCCGCTTGCTGCGGGGTCACATCCCACATCTGCTCGCGAGTCCAGCCGCGGAAGGGACCGCCCGAGGCAGTGAGCACCAGATGATCCAGCTCCTTCCTGCTGCCGCCGCGCAGGCACTGCGCCATAGCGGAGTGCTCGGAATCCACGGGGATGATCTGTCCCTCGGCCGCAAGCCGGGTCACGATGGAGCCGCCGGCGACAAGGGATTCCTTGTTCGCCAGGGCCAGCAGCTCGCCCTTTTCCAGCGTCGCCACCGTGGAGGCCAAGCCCATGGACCCCACCAGAGCATTAAGCACCTTATCTGCGTCCACCGCACGCACGAGCTGCTCCGCGGCATCCGCGCCGGACAGGACGCTGCCGCCGAGGGCCTCCGAAACGTCCCGCGCGGCCTCAGGCCGGGCCACGGCAACGTGGTCAAACGAAAGGTTGAGGGCGCGGGCTTGGTCGATCACCAGCTGCGGATTCGAGCCGCCCGCGGCGATGCCGACGACGGAAAATTTATCCGGGTTGTCTGCGATAACCTCCAGTGCCTGGGTGCCAATCGAGCCAGTAGAGCCGAGAATAAGAATGCGTTGGGTACTCACTCCCTCCACCCTAGCCCGAGTAGCGCGCACCGGAGAAGAATCCTGCGGGGGTGTTTGATCGCGGTTATGGGCCGGATGTTTTAGAATATGGCATAGAATAACTGGCATTTCGTGCGCTCACGCGGGTGAGCTGCGTGTACAGACAAAGGAGAGCAAGTGTCTTCCCACAAGCCGGCATCGCAGGTTTTCGACGGCGTTTCTACTGACGACGTTCCGTCCGCAGGTTTTGGTTGGTCTCGTATCAGCCGTTCCGGCGTTCAGATCGCCGGCTGGGTATCCGTCCTGTTCCTGCTGGCCTACAACTTTGGTAACCACAAGGGCCACGTGGAGACCGTCTGGCTCGGCGTACTCGCCGCCCTCCTTGTTGTCGGCCTCATCATCCACGCCCTGCAGCCGAAGCTCTCCCAGGTGCGCACCCTGACCGCGCGCAACCAGCCGGTGGGCCACCAGGAGCCGGACTGGGCTTACGAGCAGAAGACCGTGGGCAACGTGTACGCCCAGCTTACCGACGATGAACTGCGCGCCCTCAACATTGAGCCTTCCCGCGTTGCTCACCTGCGTGGCGGCGTCAACGCCGGCACCGCCGCATCTGCTGTGACCGGTCGCCACACTGCCAAGCCGGTGTCCCACTAAGGACTCATCAGGCTTCTTGAGCCGCTGATACAGCACGCTCCCCCGCACCCCACATTCTGAATGTGGAGGCGGGGGAGCTGGCGTTTTGGAGAGGCTCGCTGGGGAGACTAACTCACGTAGCGATTGACCTTGGCGTAGATTTCGGGCACGTGCTTGTCGGCGTAAGTGCCAGCCAAGCGCCACACCACGGCATAGACTACCGCCGGCAGCGCCAGGGACACCAGCGGCGCGATGAACAGCGGCCAGCCTTGCTCGTATGCCAGGACGGAGAGGATGATGCCGGGCAACGCCGGAATCCACGCCAGGAGCATTCCGGCAAAGGCACCGAGGAACGCGCCCGCGGAGAAGCTGGACTTGTCGTTCCAGCGGTTCTGACCGGGCTTCGACAGCGGGTACGGGTTGAGCACCGTCAGCCCCAGGCTGATCGCAGCCGTGGAGATGAAAAAGCCGATACATACCGCAACTGCCAATATCGCGGCGGTAGTGTCACCGCTGAAGACGATGACCACCACTGCCAGCACGAGGTAAGCAATACACGGCAGCACCACGTGCGCCAGGTGGCGCGCGTAGAGGATGACGCGCGGGCGCACAGGCGCAACCATGGACACCCAGTTCGACGGGCCGTCGAAGCCATAGTCATTGCTCAACAGGGAGGACATCATGATGGCGGCCATGCCCATCATGAGGAAGGCCACGAAGTCCTCGCCCTGCCACAGCTGGAAGAGGGTGAAAAATATAAACAGCGGCAGGGCCGCCATCGTGCCGACGAGGCGCCTATCGCGGCGGATGTAGCGCAGCGCGCGGGTAAATTCCATCGCCCCCGGGCTGGAGTAGGACCACGCGCCGAGCTCGAATTTAGCCACGCCCTTCCCGGTAGCCTTCGGGGCGTGGTCGACACTCGCCTCCGGGTTGCGCATGAGTCGGGCGACCTGGCGGGCCCAGACCCACACCAGCACGCACAGAGTAAGCGCCGCGATGGCGAGCTGGGCTAGGGCGGTGAGCAGGTGACCGTCGGCAAGCGCCAGCGCCCACCCCACCGCCGCGCCGAACGGGGTCCACGCGGCGACTGCCCCCATGGCCTCCGGCGACGGCAGGTTCTCCAAGACGGACTCCAACTGCAGCATGCCGAACACCAGCAGGCCAACGACAATCATCACCGCCGCCTGGACTGCGGTCTTCTGAGAATTGGCAATCGCGGAACCGATAAAGGCCACGCATTCGCCGAAGACGATGGTGGTCACGCAGGCCAGGAGCATGCCCAGGGCGAAGGGGATCGCGTACAAACCCGCGCCCTGCAGGGACAGGATGACCGCCCCCGCCACCGCGTAGACCACGGAGATGAGCACCGACAGAATCGCGCGCGTGGTAAGCAGGCTGGCCCAGAACAAGCCCGGGTACACCTCGCGCGGGCGAAGCGGCAGCGCCCCCAAGGTCGCCGGCGAGAGCTGGGTCTCCCCCGCCGGCATGAAGATGGCCAACGCCACATAGACAACCATGCCTGCTGCCACGCCCAGCGTCAGGGCCTGGAAGCCGTGGCCCGGCTGAGAAATGTCGGCCCAGGCCATCAGCAACAGACTGACCAGGCCGATGAAGCCGTATAGGGCCATCACCAAGGCCATCATGATGGCCGAGGCATTCGACGTTACGCTGCGCCACCACAGCGTGCGGTGAAGACGAAACAGCGTGGAGGTCATGATGCGGCCCCCTCCGGCCCCTCCGCCGCGCGCGGCGCCGAGCGCAGCCAGCCGAACTGGGAGGCATCCAAATCCTGGCCGCCCACGGCCGCGATGAAGACGTCGGTGAGGCTGCGGCCTTGGCGCACTGCGTCGACGTGCCCAGCAGTGACGACCTCACCGCCGCTGACCACCGCCACGTGATCGCACAGACCCTCCACCAGCTCCATGACATGGGAGGACAGCACCACGGTGCCGCCGCGGGAAGCGTAGGCGCGCAGGAGCTGCTGGATGAGGCGGCCGGAGACGGGATCCACGGCCTCCAGGGGCTCATCAAGGACCAGCACGTCCGGATCATGCAGCAGGGCGCCGGCCAGCAGAATCTTCTTGGTCATGCCGGCGGAGTAATCCACGATGCGCTTGTCGGCGGCGTCGCTCAAGGAGAGGGCGTCGAGAAGCTCCTGGGCGCGGCGCAGGGATTCCGACCGATCCAGCTTGCGTAAGGCGCCGAGGTAGTGCAGGTACTCCGCGCCGGTGAGGCGATCAAAGACGGGCGCGCCATCCATGAGGAGGCCCATCGACTGCTTTGCCGGAATGGGGGCCTGCCACACGTCGTGCCCCGCGATGAAACTCTGCCCGCCGTCGGGACGCTGCAGGCCACAGGCCATGGTGAGCATCGTGGTCTTGCCCGCACCGTTGGGCCCCACTACGCCATAGATGGACCCACGGGGAACATCGAGGCTGAGGTTGTTCACCGCAACGTGGTTGCCAAATGCTTTGCGTAGGCCCCGGACGGCCAGTGCTTGGCTGCGCGGGTCCGGGGCGAGGTCTTCTCGGTAGGGAGTGGTCATAGCCACCAACGCTACCAACCTGCGGACAGCGCCCAGCTAGATCCCCATTGTCGTTAGAACATTGTTATCAGTAAGCTAGGCGGTTTCGCGCTCATCGGCGGCGAGCTGGCCACAGGCCGCTGCGATCTCATCGCCCTTGGTATCGCGCACCGTACACGGCACGCCCTGAGCAATGACACGGCGGACGAACTCGTCCTGGCGGGCCTTCGGCGCGGCATCCCACTCAGAACCCGGAGTGGGGTTCAGAGGGATGACGTTGACGTGCACCTTGGATCCCAATGCCGCATGCAGCTTCTGCCCCAGCATGTCCGCACGGAAGTCCTGATCGTTCTTGTCACGGATCAGCGCGTACTCGATGGACACGCGGCGGCCGGACTTATCGGCGTAGTACTTCGCAGCGTCGAGTACCTCCGAGACCGGCCAGCGGTTATTCACCGGCACCAGCGAATCACGCAGCTCGTCGTCCGGGGTGTGCAGGGACACCGCGAGGGTGCAGGCCAAGTCCTCGTCCGCGAGCTTGCGGATAGCCGGGGCCAAGCCCACAGTGGACACCGTCACGTTGCGCTGGGACAGGCCGAAACCGGTGAGATCCTGGCCGGTGATCTGGCGCACCGCCTGGACTACGCGCTTGTAGTTGGCCAGCGGCTCACCCATGCCCATGAACACGACGTTGCTCAGGCGCCCGCCCTCGGCCTCCATGAGGCGCGCGGCGTGGCGGAACTGCTCCACAATCTCCGCGGTGGAGAGGTTGCGGTCAAGTCCACCCTGGCCGGTGGCACAGAACGGGCACGCCATGCCGCAGCCGGCCTGGGAAGAGATACACAGGGTGGCGCGGCCCGGGTAGCGCATGAGCACCGATTCCAGCATGGTGCCATCGTGCAGGCGCCACAGGGACTTGGTGGTCTCCCCGTCATCGGTAGACGTCTGGCGGATGGGCGTCATCAGCTCTGGGAACAGCCGCTCCTGCACAGCCTCGCGCGCGGAGGCGGGAATGTCCGTCATCTCGGACACGTCCGCGGTGTGGTGAACGTAGTAGTGCTTGGCCAACTGCTTGGCGCGGAACTTGGGCTGGCCAAGTTCGGCGAGCGCCGCAATGCGCTCGTCCTCAGTCAGGTCCGCGAAGTGCTTCGGGGGCAGCCCGCGGCGCGGGGCGGAGAAGTTCAATTTCAGTGGTTCAGCCATGGTGCAGCCCATTTTCCACGTTTTCGTGACTTTTATCCAATTGAGCGGCCGCCTGAGTGGCGGAAGTGACATCTTGGACGATTTAATAGGACTATGACGAATCCAGAAAAGCATTCTGCAGACCTTCCCGCAGACGGCATCACGCCGGAGACCACCGACTACACCACCGCGAGCGAACCGACCTATTCCGCCCCGGACGCCACCACGCCCGACACCACCGGCGCGGTGGAGACCGCACCCAGCTCCGTCGAGTACGACACGACCCGAGACGAGTCTGGCAAGGTGAAGGGTTCCTTCGCAGCCAGCACCTGGATCGCGCTGATCGTAGGCTTCCTGCTGCTCATCGTGCTCATCATCTTCATCCTTCAGAACCAGCATGAGGTGCCCATGAACTTCCTCAACTGGTCCGTGGAGTTCCCGGCAGGCGTAACCTACCTCATCTGCGCCATCGCTGGTGCACTCATCATGGCGCTCGTCGGCGGCTGGCGCATGTTCGAGCTGCGCCGCCAGGTGCGCAAGCAGGGCCACCGCTAGGGGCAGCTGTGGCGGAGGCGCCTTAAGGGGGTTAGGGCGTCAGGGTGGCCAGGAAGCTCATGGCCACCCAGGTCACCATCGCGGACGGCAGCATGCCGTCTAGGCGGTCCATGAGGCCGCCGTGGCCGGGCAAGAGCGCGGACATATCCTTGATGCCCAGCTCGCGCTTGAACTGCGATTCCACCAAGTCACCGAGCGTGGCGCAGAAGACTAGGCCCAGGCCCATGAGCGCGCCCAGCCACGGCTTGTGGTGAAGCAAGAAGGCGAAGGACAGGGTGCCGGTGGCAATACCGAAGATGATGGACCCGGCGAAGCCTTCCCACGACTTTTTGGGACTGACCGACGGGGCCATGGGGTGCGAGCCGAACATGACACCGGCAATGTAGCCGCCGGTATCGGAGGCCACCACGCACAGCATGAACACGACAA
Organism: Corynebacterium tardum; assembly: GCF_046717785.1. Lineage (NCBI taxonomy): Bacteria > Bacillati > Actinomycetota > Actinomycetes > Mycobacteriales > Corynebacteriaceae > Corynebacterium > Corynebacterium tardum. The sequence goes on from NZ_CP177104.1 coordinate 1,706,863, forward strand.
TAGACGCCGCTCCGGACGCGAACGGTGTTTCCACGCGCGAGAGCATGGCGGCAAACGTGCCGAACAGGGGGATCCACGTCAGCACGAAAATGCCCATGGACATATCGCGCAAGTAGTTAATAGGCGGGCGGTGCCGGCCGTTGTGGAACAAGCGCCCAAACATGAGGGCTAAAACCGCCACCACGTACACGGAGACCAGACCGGCCGCGTTGAGCGGCCACGAGATCCAGAGCATGGCTTGGCCCAAGATAATGAGCAGCGTGCGCGGCATCTGGTAGGAATTCTCCCGCAGGCGCGTGAGCACTTCCCACATGGCCACGCCGACGGCCGCGGCTACCACGAGGTACCACACGAGCGGGCCGGCCCAGACAGCGAACACAACGAGGGCGCCCAGCGCCACTCCGACGGCGATAGCCGCGGGCAGGTTGCGGCCTGCCCCGTTCTTTGGCCTCGGCATGCGGCGCTGGTGCTCGGTGATCACGCGTGCTCCTTTACGTTGTTTGCGGCGGCAAGCTGAGCTGAATGAGCTCTACACAGAAAGAAGCCGCCGGGCTCGTCACGGTCAGTCTGGGCACGGCGGCGATGGGTCGCTGGCGGAGGTGGCTAGACCTCCATCAGCTCCTCTTCCTTATTGGCTACGAGCTTGTCCACCTGCTCGATGTAGCCGGAGGTAATCTTCTCCATTTCCTTCTCCGCAGCGATAACCTCGTCCTCGCCCGCGTCGCCGTCCTTCTGCAGCTTCTTCAGCTGCTCCATGGCCTTGCGGCGGATGTTGCGGATGGCAATCTTGCCGTCCTCGCCCTTGCTCTTAGCCATCTTGACCATGTCGCGGCGGCGCTCCTCCGTCAGCTGCGGCACGGTGACGCGCAGCACCTGGCCGTCGTTGGTGGGGTTAACACCCAGGTCGGAGTTGCGGATAGCGTTCTCAATCTCGCCGATCATGGACTGCTCGTAAGGCTTGATCAGCAGCATGCGCGGCTCCGGAACGGAGACGGTGGCCATCTGCGTAATCGGGGTGGGAACGCCGTAGTACTCGGCCACGAGGCCGTTGAACATGGACGGGTTTGCGCGGCCGGTGCGGATGGTGACCAGCTGCTCGCGGGTGTGCTCCACGGAGGAGGTCATGTGCTCTTCTGCTTCGAGCTGGATCTCGTCGATCATGAGGGTCTTACAACTCCCTTGAAATAGTTAAAAGTACTGGGAAAGAATTTAGCAGGTCGCGGGCGGTTCGCGCTAAGACTGAACCAGCGTGCCGATCTTCTCGCCGTTGACGGCGCGCTTAATGTTGCCTTCGGTGAGCAGGTTGAACACCAGAATCGGCATGTTGTTGTCCATGCACAAGCTAAACGCCGTGGCATCGGCCACCTTGAGGTTCTTCTCAATGACCTCGCGCGGGGTGATTTCGGAGTACAGCTCCGCGTCCGGGTTGGTGCGCGGGTCGTCGGAGTACACACCGTCGACAGCCTTGGCCAGGAAGAGCACCTCGGCACCGATTTCCAGGGCGCGCTGCGCAGCCGTGGTGTCGGTGGAGAAGTAGGGCATGCCCATGCCTGCACCGAAGATGACCACGCGGCCCTTCTCTAGGTGGCGGTCGGCGCGCAGCGGCAGGTACGGCTCCGCAATCTGGGCCATGTTGATGGAGGTCTGCACGCGGCAGTCAATGCCCTGCTGCTTGAGGAAGTCCTGCAGCGCCAGGGAGTTCATGACAGTACCCAGCATGCCCATGTAGTCAGAGCGCGCGCGGTCCATGCCGCGCTGGGACAGCTCGGCGCCGCGGAAGAAGTTGCCACCGCCGATGACGACGGCGATTTCGGTTCCCTGCTCAGCCACCTCTGCAATCTGGCGGGCAACGTTTTCGACAACGTCCGGGTCGATGCCTACCTTGCCGCCGCCGAACATTTCACCGCCCAGCTTGAGCATGACGCGCTTGTATCCGGTTCGCTTCGGTTCAGTAGTCACGGCCTTCATCGTCTCCTTCACGCATGGCGGTGCGTCACCTCGAGCATCAACATGGCGCATTCGAGATGAGCACTTGAATAATTCTATTCCATCTTAACCATAGGGACTAAGACGGATATATTCACCCGCGCTAGCACACGCCCGCTGCTTAGCGACGCCCCAAAACGCCAACGCCCCCTCTCCCCTTCCCACGGCTAGTGGAAAGGGAGGAGGGGGAACGTGGGGCTAAGGCAGGTAGCGCTTAGGCGCCAACCTCGTAGCGGACGAAGCCGGTGATGGTGGTGCCGGCCTCCTCAGCAACCTGCTTAACGGTCTTCTTGGAGTCAGACAGGGCAGCCTGCTCCAGCAGGACGACGGACTTGTAGAAGCCGTTGAGGCGGCCTTCCACGATCTTCGGCAGGGCTGCCTCCGGCTTGCCCTCCTCGCGGGTGGTGGCCTCAGCGATCTCGCGCTCCTTCTCCACAACCTCAGCCGGAACGTCCTCACGGGTGAGGTACTCGGCGTTCATTGCGGCAATCTGCAGGGCCACAGCGTGTGCGCCCTCCTCGTTGCCCTCGTAGGAGACCAGCACGCCCACTGCCGGCGGCAGGTCAGCGGAACGCTGGTGCAGGTACACGGCAACGTTGTCGCCCTCGATGGTGACGGCGCGGCGGGCCTGCAGCTTCTCGCCGGTCTTTGCGGACTCCTCGTCAACGACCTCGGAGACCTTCTTGCCGTCGATCTCCAGGTTGTTGAGCTCCTCGCCGGAGTTCACCTTGGCCTCACCGGCAGCGTCAGCAATCTTAGAAGCGAAGGCCTTGAAGGCGTCGTTCTTAGCCACGAAGTCGGTCTCACAGTTGATCTCGACCATGGTGTTGCCGGACACGGCGATCAGGCCCTCGGTAGCCTCGCGCTCAGCGCGCTTGGACACGTTCTTGGCACCCTTGATGCGCAGGAACTCGACAGCCTTGTCGTAGTCGCCCTGGGACTCCTCGAGAGCCTTCTTGCAATCGAGCATGCCGGAGCCGGTAGCCTCGCGCAATGCCTTAACGTCTGCAGCAGTGTAGTTCGCCATAGTTGGAGCGATCCTCCTTGGAATTAAACGGTATTCGATGAAACAGCGTAGCTGAATAGCTGCCACCACGTCGCGTTGAGGGGGGTGTTAACACCATCCCCACTCCCCCGCGAGGGTAACGCAGTCAGCGCTGTGGCGCCGCACTCGGGCGACGCGAAAGAAAAGCCCCCATCGCCGTGGGCACGAGGTGCCGCGCGGTGCGGGGGCTAATCAGGCAGCAGATTACTCTGCGGACTTCTCGGAAGACTCCTCAGCCTTCTCAGCGGAAGCCGGGTCGGAAGCAGCGGCTGCCTCGGCAGCGTCGCGTGCGTCCTTCTCAGCGGAGTCGCCGGCGGCTTCCTTAGCCTGAGCCAGCTTGCGCTCCTCGCGGGCCTTCTTGCCCTCTTCCACTGCGGTGGCGATGATGCCGGAGAGCAGCTTGGTGGCGCGGATAGCGTCGTCGTTACCCGGAATCGGGAAGGTGACCTCGTCCGGATCGCAGTTGGTATCCAGGATGGCCACAACCGGGATGTTAAGCTTGTGAGCCTCCTTGACCGCGATGTGCTCCTTGTTGGTGTCAACGATCCACAGAGCGGACGGAGCCTTGGTCATGTCGGAGATGCCGCCCAGAACGCGCTCCAGCTTGACGCGCTCACGGTTGAGCATGAGGACTTCCTTCTTGGTGCGGCCCTTGTAGCCGTCCTCGGCGGCGTCCATGGCCTGCAGCTCCTTCATGCGCTTCAGGCGCTTGGAGACAGTCTGGAAGTTGGTGAGCATGCCGCCCAGCCAGCGGTGGTTAACGTACGGCATACCAACGCGGGTGGCCTCTTCTGCCACGGCCTCCTGGGCCTGCTTCTTGGTGCCGACGAAGAGGATGGTGCCGCCGTGTGCGACGGTCTCCTTCACGAACTCGAAGGCCTCATCGATGTAGGTCAGCGTCTGCTGCAGGTCGATGATGTAGATGCCGTTACGGTCGGTGAAGATAAAGCGCTTCATCTTCGGGTTCCAGCGACGGGTCTGGTGACCGAAGTGGACACCGGCGTCGAGGAGCTCGCGCATGGTTACAACTGCCATGATTCGCTCGCTTTCTGTTGTTGTTTCGGTTTTGAAAAAATTGTGCGGTGTTTTATTCCGCACCCTAGCAACGAAGGCCCAGGTCAACACCCCGATATCACGGGGACCACGTCAACCACGGACTGTCTCTTCCTTAACCCAGGAAGCGACGGCTTCGCCGCGCGTAGTCAATCCGAGTCGTGTTGCACCAGCTTGCGCGGTACACATTTGACACAGACTGCTAGCCGTCAGCTTAGTACTGATTGGCTGGGGATTCCAAAACGACAACCATTCAATCGGCCATGTTTAGTTGACCCCCTCATCTATCTTTTACCACTCACCCCATCAGCCACATCCTCCCCACGTTATCCACAGCGACGCGCCACGCCCTATCGCACCGATTGCGCCCCGCGCATGCTTGGCACATGCGCACTTTTCACCGCCTCCTCCTCGCTGGCCTCGTTGCACTGGCCACAACGACCGCACCGCCGGCTGCCGCCTACGTCGACCCCACCACCGGCGAGCCCACGGCCTCCCGCGTGTTGCGTGGCTTCGATCCTCCGGAAAAGCGCTGGCTGGCCGGACATCGCGGCGTGGACCTAGGGCTACCCGTAGGCGGAGAAGTCAAAGCGGCCGGTGCCGGGGTGGTCCACTTCGCGGGCTCCGTTGCCGGCACGCCGGTCGTCTCCATCCAGCATGCTTCCGGGCTGCGCACCACTTACCAGCCGGTGTTCGCGCGGGTCGAGCGCGGCGACCACGTCGACGAGGGACAGGTGATCGGCACACTAGCTCCCTCGGTCGATGGCTACCCTGGCCTGCATTGGGGCGCACGCGAAGGCAGGTCCGGCGCGGAGAACTACATCGATCCGCTCAGCTTGTTGTCCGGGCCGGTGATTCGGCTCAAGCCCGTGGGTGGGCGCGGGCATAGACGTCCTTAAGACGCTGCGCTGATACGTGCGTGTAGACCTGCGTGGTCTGCAGCGAGGAGTGGCCCAGCAGCTCCTGGACCACGCGCAGATCGGCCCCGCCCTCGAGAAGATGCGTAGCCGCCGAGTGGCGCAGGCCGTGCGGCGTCAGTCCCGGTGCACCCGTAACCTGCGCCGCCTTTTCCACCACGCGCCGCACTTGGCGCGTGTCGATGCGGCCGCCTCGGGTGCCCACGAACACCGCGGGAGTATCGCCGGCAAGGTGCGGGCGACCAACCTCCAGCCACTGTTCTAGGGCCTCGGCCGCGGATTCCCCGAAGGGAACCACGCGTTGCTTGTTGCCTTTACCGGTCACTCGTGCGGTGCGGCGTGACAGGTCTAGGTCGTCGATGTCGAGCCCGACGAGCTCAGCCACACGCGTGCCGGTAGCGTACAAGAATTCCAGCATGGCGCTATCGCGCAGAAAGTGAGCCTCGTCGGCAGATACGGCGTTCATCATGAGCTCACCCGCTTTGGCCGGCGACATGACGGTCGGCAGGTGCTTGCCCACTGCAGGGGTGGCCAGGCGCTGGGCCACGTCGACGTCGAGGTAGCCCTCCCGCGTGGCCCACGAAGAAAAAGCGCGCAATGCCGCGGTGCGCCGAGCCAGCGTGGAGCGAGACTTCCCCTCTTCCACCGCGCTGGCCAGCCACGCACGAAGCTCTGCCAGGGTAAAGGACGCGAAGTCCGGGACGCCGCGTGCGAGGAGACGCAGGTCCGAGCAATAGCCGCGCACGGTGGCCGCAGAGCGGCCGCGGACCACGCGCTGGTATTCGGCAAAGTCCTCGATCGCCTCATCGAGCTGTCCGCCCACGCGCGGCTCCCCCGCGCCGGTTGCGCCTCTTGTGCCACGTGCGTCACTCATAGCTCATGAGTGTACTCAGGTGCGTCGCCACAGCGCCCCCGAGCGCGCAATCACTCCCATCTTTTGCATCGCCACGAGCAGGTGGATGGTCAGCGGCACCCGCATACCCGCGGATTGGGCAATCTCTTCCGCGCTGGCGCCTGCCTCCGCCGTCTCCGGTGGAGTCGAGTCATAGACCCGCAGCTCGTTGTGGGACAATCGCTGGACAGCGGTGGGCTGAAACTCCATTTCGTACTGTCCAGCCACGTCCACATCGCCCGCATGCCCAATGAAGCCGCGCACCTCATCCGCGGAGGCGACCAGCTGCGCGCGTCCTTCTTGAATGCGCTGGTGGCAGCCGAGCGAGCCCGAGGTGGTCACTGGACCGGGAACCGCCATCGCAACCTTTCCCAGCGCCTCGGCCCAGTTCAGGGTGTTGAGGGCACCGGAGCGAAAGCCCGCCTCCACCACCACAGTGCCTGCCGTCAGGGCGGCGACCAATCGATTGCGGGAGAGAAAGCGGTAGCGCTCCGGGCGGGTTCCCGGCGCGAACTCCGACACAATGCACCCGCTGTCAGCAATCTTGTTAAAGAGTGCCTCGTTGCGCACCGGGTAGGACACGTCGATGCCACAGGCAGCCACCGCGACCGTCTGCCCGCCAGCCTCCAACGCGGCCTCGTGCACGGCGGTATCCACTCCCGTGGCCCCGCCGGACACCACGGTCCACTGATGCGTGGCCAATCCACTAGCCAGTCGCCGGCTTACCTCCCAGCCGTACTTGCTGATAGCCCGCGTTCCCACCAGCGCAACAGACTGGGTCACGGCCTCCCGAAGGCTGCCGCCGCGCACCCACAGACTGTTCGGCGGGACCGCCTGGCTATCAAAGGTCGCTGGCGCATCTACCTGCCCTTGGAGGTAGAAGCCGAAGGCCTGCGAGAATTCCTCGTGCGGCCACTCGGCATCCTCCGGGGTTATCAGCCGTGCTCCCACCTCCGCGGCAGCGGCCAGGTCCTCGTCTTGGCGCAGCCACTCCCGGCGGCTGGCCGTGGCCTGGCGCAGCGGTCCGATCCACTCCTCCGCCCGGTAGATGCCGCGCGCGATCTCCTCCGCCGGGTACTGGGTAAGAAGCCCATGCAGCGCGGGAGATGGCCCGTCGACCACGCGATTGAGGTAGGCCCAGGTGTGCTGTGGCGTAGACAGATTCAGCTCACTCATGCCGCCAGCCTTTCGATGGTTCCGGCGCCGCGCAGGTCCAGGGCTCGGCTCACGTGCTCAAGCTCTGGGCGTGGCGCCCCCTCGAGGTCCGCCAGTGTCCAGGCCAGGCGCAGCACGCGGTCTACCCCGCGCTGACTCAGCTCCCCTTCCGCCAGGTACGCCGACAGCATGACCATCGCTGACTCTGACGCCGGCCGATGTCGCCGCAAATATGCCGCCGGAACAGCACCGTTGACCACGACACCAAGGCCGTCTGCCTCCCACCGCGCGGCCATGCGCTCGCGGGCTTCTGCCACTCGTTCGGCGATGACCGCGGAGGTCTCCTCCCCAGCCGCGTTAAGCACTGCGGCCTGTCCCGACAGGGACACGATGATGTCGAGCCGGTCGCGCAGCGGGCCGGAGAGGTTCGACAGGTAATTCATGCGGTCTGCCGCCCGGCATTCACACCGCGCCGGGTCCTCGGTACCGCAGCGGCACGGGTTGGCCGCCAAGACCAGCTGGAAGCGTGCGGGAAACGTCACCTCCCGCCGCGCGCGGGCCAGGCGCACTTGTCCTTCCTCCAAGGGAGCGCGGAGTCCGTCCAGCACCTGGGCCGGAACCTCGCTGACTTCATCCAAGAACAGCACCCCGTGATGCGCCAGGCTTACCGCGCCGGGACGCGGGCGGCCCGAACCGCCGCCGATGAGCGCCGCCTTGGTTACTGAGGCGTGCGGGGCAATAAACGGTGCGCGCGAGACCACCGAGCCCAGGGAGCCCGCCACCGAGTGAATGGCCGTGGCCTCAACCGACTGATCGGTGCTCAAGCGCGGCAGGATGCTCGGAAGACGGGAGGCAATCATTGACTTTCCCGAGCCTGGCGGGCCAACCATCATCACGTGGTGGCCACCGGCAGCGGCTACCTCCGCGGCCCACTTGGCTTCGTACTGGCCGGCCACCTCGCAGAAATCCGCCGGCTCCTCGTCCGCCGGTGAGCATTCCCGGGCCACTTCACGCGCCAGGAAAAGGCAATCGCTCCCGCAGGCCCAGGCGTAGGCATCCCACAGGGTGTCTGCCACCAGGACGTTCATGTCCGGCACGAGCGCCGCCTCCGCCGCGTTTCCGGTCGGGATAACCAGGGTGTCATAGCCGTGAGAGCGCGCGGCCAGGATGGCGGGGATAATGCCGGAGACAGGGCGCACCTGACCATCGAGTCCCAGCTCCCCCAGCACTAGGGCGCGGGCCAGCCGGCCGTGCTCGCCCTGGCCCGCGCCCAGAATGGCGAGTGCCATCGGTAGGTCGAAATGGGCACCCGCCTTGGGCAGCGAGGCCGGGGACATGGAGACGACGACCTTAGTCTTCGGCCACGGCAGGTGGGAGTTGCTCACTGCGGTGCGGATGCGGTCGCGGGATTCGGAGATGGCGGCATCTCCGAGCCCCACCACGTGGACCCCGGGCAGTCCCGGCCCCACGTTGGCTTCTACAGCGACGACGCGCGCCAGCACGCCGTCGAGGGCAATGGTGTCACACCTACCGAGCGCCATTGTCCACCCCTTGGAAGTACTCCACGTCGAAGTCCTCCCCGGCCTTGACTAGGGCAAGGACGTCGAAGCGAACCGGTGAGAAGGGTTTGCCGTCAAGCCAGTGGGCCGCGGCCTTGCGCAGGCGCTTTAGCTTGCGCTTGGTTACTGCCTCAGCCACGCCATACGCGCGGCTGGCGCGAGTTTTAACTTCGACGAAGACAATGGTGCCGTCCGCCTCGCGGACGACAAGGTCAATTTCGCCCACGCGGTAGTGCACGTTGGCGGCGATGACCTGCGCACCGCGGGCGCGGTAAAAGTTGGCGGCGAACTGCTCGCCGGCTTTACCCAAGGCGTCCTTATGACGCAGTGTTCTGCCGGGGACGGTCGAATCAGTAAAAGTTGTCATTGTGGTGTTCCTTGAAAGTGTGGGAAAGCTACATGCCGCATTGCTCACGACACTTCCCAGAACACCCCACCGCTGCCACTGCTGGCTAGGGTCATCTGCCCCGCCCCGGCAGATCTGTGGATAACTCCCCCGGGCTCACCACGTCCTCGGCACCCCGCTCACTCTCTCCCCCACGGAGCAGGACCCGCGGGCGCTTAGTCAGGCAGGACGAAGTCCGGCTTGTCCAACTCCTCAATGTTGACGTCCTTGTAGGTGATGACACGGACGTAGCGCACGAAACGCGCAGAGCGGTACATGTCCCATACCCAGGCATCGGACATGCGCACCTCGTAGTACACGTCGGGGCCGGAGGTGTGTGGGATGAGTTCGACCGCGTTGGCCAGGTAAAACCGGCGCTCGGTTTCCACCACATAGGAGAATTGGCTGACCACATCGCGGTATTCGCGGTACAGCGACAGCTCGACTTCAGCTTCGTAGTTATCGAGTTCCTCAGCGCTCACGGTGTGCATCTCCTTCGCTCATAACCCAGGGTGAACTCGCCTCAGCTTACTTGCTTCGGCCGGCACACTCGCTCAGGCGCGCGCGATAAATTCCGCGTGTGCCTGCGCCACATTGCGGTAGCTCATCCGGTGCTCTGGAGTGGCGCCGAGGCGAGCGATCGCTGCCTGGTGCACGGCAGTGCCATAGCCCTTGTGGCCGGCGAGCCCGTAGCCGGGGTAGCGCGCATCCAGCTCACCCATGAGCCGGTCGCGGGAGACCTTCGCCAGGATGCTGGCAGCCGCGATGCACCGCGCCGCGGCGTCGCCACCGATGATCGGCAGTTGCGGGGCGGGGATGCCGGGGACCCGGAGGGCGTCGGTAAGCACATAGCCCGGCCGCACCGCCAGCTGCGCCACCGCCCGGCGCATGCCGGACAGGTTGGCGTGCTGGATGCCAAAAGTGTCCACGTCTTGCGCATCGATGTGCACCACCGCCCACGCCACCGCGCGCTTCTTGATGACTGGCTCCAGCTTCTCCCGCGCGGCGGGGCTGAGCTTCTTCGAATCATCCAGGCGGTCGAGCTCCGGGAGGATACGCTGGGGCAGGATGCAGGCCCCTATAGTCACCGGACCGCAGCACGCGCCCCGCCCGGCCTCGTCGACGCCGACCACGGGCCCCAGACCGGCCTTATCCAGCGCCACCTCATAGGTGCGCTTCTGCTTCAACCTGCGCATGCGGCTACAGCTCCGCGCGGTCGACGCTCTGCAGGCGGCTAAGCGGCAGCACGACGGCCTCCACTCGGCCCCGCACGGCGTCGAGAGGCACCGTGCCCTGCTCCTTATCCCCCAGGTGCGCGCGCGAATCCAGGGAATTGGTCCGGTTGTCCCCCATGACCCAGAGGTGGCCCTCCGGCACCGTCACGGGGCCAAAGTAGGCGCCCCCGCAGGCCACAGAGCCGGCGCGGTCATCGATGGGGATCTCCGGCGGGTCGAGCACGAAATCCTGGTTGATAGGCCGGCCATCCACCATGACGGACGGATCGCCCTCCTCGCAGGACACCGTCTGGCCTGCCGTGGCGATGACGCGCTTGACCAGAATGTTCTCGCCGTTGGGCACCAGACCCACCACCGCGCCCAGGTTCTGCACGCCGCGCACCAGCACGTTGCGGGAGCGGGAGACCTCGAAGGAGGTATTCCACGATTCCGGTCCGCTAAAGACCACCACGTCCCCGGGCTGCGGCGGGGAGAAGTAGTAGCTCACCTTCTGCACCACGATGCGGTCATTGCTGCACCCAGGGCAGCCATGCAGGGTGGGCTCCATGGAGGAGGACGGGATGAGGTAGAGCCGCCCCACGAAGGCCTGGATCAGTGCCAGGAGAACAAAAGTGAGAAGGAGCGCGGGGAGGAAATCCCGCGCGCGCGGGCGGGCCTTAGGACTGGATGTCCAGGTCATCGACCCCACCGATGCGGTTGAAGGGGAAGAACACGAACATCACCTTGCCGCGGACATTCTCCACCGGGATGGTGCCCTGGTACTCATCCTGCATGTGGTAGCGCGAATCCGCCGAGGCCGTGCGGTTATCACCCATGACCCAGATGTTGTCCTCCGGGACGGTCACCGGGCCGAAGTAGGCGCCACCGCAGGCGTTAGAACCGGTGGACTCGTCCACGCGGTAGGTCGGCGGGTTCTGGACGTAGTCTTGGTCAATGGGCTTGCCGTCCACCATGACAGCCGGGTCGCCTTCCTGGCAGGACACGGTCTGCCCGCCCGTGGCGATAACACGCTTGACCAGAGTGTTCTCGTCCGGCGGGGTGAGAGAAACGTAGCTCAACGCGTCCTGGATGTGGTGAATCACCGGATTCGAGGAGCGCGGCGACACCCAGTTGGTGTCCCAATCCGGGGTTCCTTTGAACACGACGACGTCGCCAGGCTCCGGGCCCTTATCCCCGTAATAGGAGACCTTCTCCGTAAAGATGCGGTCGTTGGTGCAGCCCGTGCAGCCATGCAGGGTCGGCTCCATAGAGCCCGAAGGGATGACATACTGCCGGCCCACGAAGTTCTGGAACACGCCCACCACGGCGAGCACGCAGACCACCACGAGCGCTGTTTCCAGCAGCCACGGCATCTGCTTCTTTTCCTTGGCAGGAGCCGCCGCGCTTGCCGACGCCCCCGTGTCCCCCACCGTCTCCTCGACGGCAGGCTGGGCACCTTCAGTAATGTCGTTGTCTTTTTCCACGGGCTAAATCCTAGCAATCCGCCTTCTGCTCACCGCGCGCGGCGCACGAAAAAGCCCCCTGCTCCCTCCCACTAGAGCCAGCAGGAGGAGAACAGGGGGCTTGGCGAGGGCGCCGAAAGACTAGCGGCGCTCCTTGATGCGGGCCTTCTTACCGCGCAGGTCGCGCAGGTAGTACAGCTTCGCACGGCGAACGCGGCCGCGGCGAGCAACCTCGATGGAGGCGATGTTCGGGGAGTGAACCGGGAAGGTACGCTCCACGCCGATGCCGAAGGAGACCTTACGCACGGTGAAGGTCTCGCGGATGCCGGAGCCCTGGCGGCGGATGCAGACACCCTTGAAGAGCTGGGTACGCTCGGTGGTGCCCTCGATGACCTTGACGTTAACGTCAAGGGTATCGCCCGGGCGGAAGGACGGGATATCGTCGCGCAGCTGTGCTGCGTCAACCTTGTCAATGAGGTTTGCCATTGAATGTTTCCTTTTCAGTTTAAGACAGAGGACCCTGGCGCCACCTTGTGGCGGCTGACCGGTTCGTGCCTGTTACATAGAACATCGCTATCTTTCCATACCCCGCCCCCACCGGCCAAATTGCCCAAACGCCTGACACGGCTGCGGTGAGCATTCTATGGTGGTTTACGCACTGATACACCCCACGGGTGCCCACAGGAAGTGGGCTGAGAGTGGCGCTGACACCGCGCCTGCACCGTTCGAACCTGTCTGGTTAGCACCAGCGAAGGAAGAGAGGAGCAGCCATGACGGCTACCCACAATGAGATCCATCCCAAGCACTCCTACTCCCCCATCCGGGAGAACGGACTGGAGGTTCCGGAAACCGAAATCCAGCTGGATGATTCCCCCACCGGCCCCAACGAGCCATTCCGCGTCTACCGCACGCGCGGCCCGGAGTGCGAGCCCGAGGTGGGCCTGCCGGCCTTGCGCGCAGAGTGGATTGCAGAGCGTGGCGACGTGGAGACCTACGCCGGCCGCGCCCGCAACTTGGCCGATGACGGCCGCTCCGCCGAGCGCCGCGGCGCCGCCTCCCAGGAGTGGAAAGGTGAGCGCCGCCAGCCATTACGCTCTCAGGAGGGCAAGCGGGTTACCCAGATGCACTACGCGCGCCAGGGCATCATCACCAAGGAGATGCAGTTCGTAGCCCTGCGCGAGCACTGCGACCCGGAGTTCGTGCGCTCCGAAATCGCGCGCGGGCGCGCCATCCTGCCCAACAACGTCAACCACCCGGAATCCGAGCCAATGATCATCGGCCGCAACTTCCTCACCAAGATCAACGCCAACATTGGCAACTCCGCGGTGACCTCCTCCATTGCCGAGGAAGTCTCCAAGCTGCGCTGGGCCACGCGCTGGGGCGCGGACACGGTCATGGACCTCTCCACCGGCGATGACATCCACACCACCCGCGAGTGGATTCTGCGCAACTCCCCGGTCCCGATCGGCACCGTGCCCATCTACCAGGCCCTGGAGAAGGTAAACGGCGTAGCCGAGGACCTCACCTGGGAAGTCTTCCGGGATACCGTCATCGAGCAGTGCGAGCAGGGCGTGGACTACATGACCATCCACGCCGGCGTGCTGCTGCCCTACGTGCCGCTGACCACCGAGCGCGTCACCGGAATCGTCTCCCGCGGCGGTTCGATTATGGCTGGCTGGTGCCTGGCGCACCACAAGGAGTCCTTCCTCTACGAGAACTTTGATGAGCTGTGCGAGATTTTCGCGCGCTACGACGTCGCCTTCTCCCTCGGTGATGGCCTGCGCCCGGGTTCTTTGGCGGATGCCAACGACACCGCCCAGTTCGCCGAGCTCAAGACCATTGGCGAGCTCACCCGGCGCGCCTGGGACTACGACGTCCAGGTCATGGTGGAGGGCCCCGGCCACGTGCCGCTCAACATGATTCAGGAGAACAACGAGCTGGAGCAGGAGTGGGCCTCGGAAGCCCCCTTCTACACGCTGGGCCCGCTGGTCACCGACATCGCGCCGGGCTACGACCACATCACCTCCGCCATCGGCGCGGCGAACATCGCCATGGGAGGCACGGCCATGCTGTGCTACGTCACCCCCAAGGAGCACCTGGGCCTGCCCAACCGCGATGACGTCAAGACCGGCGTTATTACCTACAAGCTCGCCGCCCATGCCGCCGACGTGGCGAAGGGCCACCCGGGTGCGCGCGCCTGGGACGACGCGATGAGCAAGGCCCGCTTCGAGTTCCGTTGGCACGACCAGTTCGCGCTCTCACTGGATCCGGACACCGCGCAGGCTTACCACGATGAAACCCTGCCCGCGGAGCCGGCGAAGACCGCCCACTTCTGCTCCATGTGTGGCCCGAAGTTCTGCTCCATGCGCATCAGCCAGGACATTCGGGATACGTTCTCCGATTCCCTCGGCATGCCCAGCTTCCCGGGGCAAGGCTCCATCGACCCCGACGTCGTCGCCGCGGCCCGCGCGGGCGAGGAGCGCAAGTCGGAGGAGTTCAAGGCGCAGGGCTCGCAGCTCTACCACGAGGAAGACGGGGTCCATGCCTGATCTTCGCTGCTACTTCGTCACCGGCACTGCGGACTCCCCTGCGGATATCGTGCGCATCGCTGCGGCGGCGGCCCGGGGCGGGGCGGGCATCGTGCAGGTGCGCTCGAAGCCGATTTCCGCGCGCGATCTCTACCTGCTGGGCCGGGACGTCGCCCGCGCGGTGGCAGCGGCGAACCCGGCAACGCGTGTGCTTATCGACGACCGCGTGGACGTCGCCCTCGCCCTACGCCACGACGGCGAGCCGGTCCACGGCGTGCACCTTGGCCAGGATGATCTCCCCGTCGAGCAGGCCCGCGCGCTCCTCGGGCCGGACGCGATTATCGGGCTCACCACGGGTACCCGCGAGCTCGTCGAGAAAGCCAACGAGGTTGCTGACCTCATTGACTACATCGGGTGCGGCCCGTTCCGGGCTACCCCGACGAAGGATTCCGGCCGCCCGCCCCTGGGGCTTAACGCCTATCCGGAGCTGGTCGAGCTCTCCCGGGTCCCGCTCGTGGCCATCGGGGATGTCACCGCCGACGATGCCGCAGCTCTCGCGGCCACGGGCGTGGCCGGCCTCGCGGTCGTGCGTGGCATCATGCATGCAGACGACCCGGAGGCCTACTGCCGCGAGCTCCTTTCCGGCTTCGATGAAGGTGCGCGATGAGTACTGCATCTGACTCCACCGTCATCGTCGTCGGCGCCGGCGTGGTGGGCCTGGCCACCGCGGTGGAGCTTGCCTCCCGTGGCCACGCGGTCACCGTGCTCGACCCCGAGCCGGCCTTCGGCGCCACACACTTCGCCGGCGGCATGCTCGCCCCGACAGCCGAGGTGGTCTACCAGCAGGATCCGCTCTTTCCGCTAATGCGTGCTTCCGGCACGTGGTATCCCGAGCTCATCGACCTCGTTGCTTCCCACACGGACGTCCCCACCGGCTACCGCGATGAGGGCACGCTCGTCGTCGCCGCCGACCGCACAGATGCCCAGCACCTTACTGAGCTAGCTGATTATCAATCTCTCCACGGCATGGAGGTCGAGCGCATCACCGTGCGCGAGGCCCGCCGCGCCGAACCGCTTCTCTCCCCGCGGCTAGCAGGTGCTGTGAGCATCCCGGGCGACACCCAGGTCTTTCCCCGCCAGTGGGCGGCCGCACTCCTAAGCGCAGCCCAGAAACTCGGCGTTCGCTTTTTCCGCACGCCCGCCCACGCCATCGATGCCGAACACGGCGTCGTGCGCACCCCCACCGGCGAGTTCCACGCCGATGACGTCGTGTTGGCCGCCGGCCTGGGCGCGCGCGACGTCGAATGGGCACAATCGGCAGGGCTAGAGCGCTCTCCCCTGCAGCTGCGCCCGGTCTACGGCGATATCCTGCGCCTGGGTGTGCCAGAGCACCTTCGCCCGCTGCTGAACCGCGTGGTCCGCGGTTTCGTGGAGGACCGCCCCGTCTACCTTATTCCGCGCCACGATGGCACCCTGGCCATCGGAGCCACCACCCGGGAAGATTCCCTGGCCTCCGCCCAGGCCGGCGGGGTCTACGCCCTGCTGCGCGACGCCATCCGGCTCCTCCCCGCCGTCGAGGAGTGCGAATTCCTCGAGGCCAGCGCGGGCGCGCGCCCCGGCACGCCGGATGACCTGCCCTATCTCGGCCGCGTGGGCGCTAAGCTCGTCATATCCACCGGCTATTTCCGCCACGGAATCCTGCTCACCGCGCTTGCGGCTCGGTGCACCAGCGAGCTTGTCGAGCACTCCGAGCCCAGCATCGACCTCACCGCCTGCTCGCCCCTGCGCCATGACAAGGAGTAAACCATGATTCTCATCCTCAACGGCCAACCCTATGACACGGCTGCCGGCACCGTCGCCCAGCTGCTCCAGGAGAAGGGCATTGCTGCCGACGGCACCGCCGTGGCCGTGGCCGAGCAGGTCGTGCCGCGCTCACAGTGGGATACCGCCACGCTGAGTGAGGGCGCGAGCGTGGAAATCCTCACCGCCGTCCAAGGAGGCTAAATGCTCACCATCGCCGACACCACCTTTTCTTCCCACCTCATCATGGGCACCGGCGGGGCGACGAGCCACGAGGCCCTCGAGCGAGCGCTCGTCGCCTCTGGCACGGAGCTCACCACGGTGGCCATGCGCCGCCACGCCGGCACCTCACACGGCGAAAGTGTCTTTGACCTGCTGCGCCGCTTGAACATCGCCCCGCTACCGAATACCGCCGGCTGCCGCACCGCGCGCGAGGCTGTGCTCACCGCCCAGATGGCGCGGGAGGCCCTCGGCACGAATTGGGTCAAGGTGGAGGTCATCGCCGACGAGCACACGCTGCTTCCCGACGTCCTCGAAACCCTCGACGCCACCGAGCTCCTTTCCGCCGAAGGTTTCACCGTTCTGGCCTACACCAGCGATGACCCCGTAGCCGCCCAGCGCTTGGAGGACGCCGGGGCCGCCGCCGTCATGCCGCTCGGCGCGCCCATCGGCACCGGCTTGGGCATTCTCAACCCACACAACCTCGAGCTCATCTGTTCCCGCGCAAGTGTGCCCGTGCTTGTCGACGCCGGCATCGGCACCGCCTCCGACGCCGCCCGCGCCATGGAGCTGGGCTGCTCGGGCGTGCTGCTCGCCAGCGCGGTGAACCGCTGCCAGGACCCGGAGGCCATGGCCACCGCCATGCGCCACGCCGTGGAGGCCGGACGCCTCGCTAGGAGTGCAGGCCGCATCCCCCAGCGCGAGCATGCCCAGGCCTCCTCCACTTTTGAGGGCCTGGCCAGCTGGGCCGACCAGGTCCTTTAAGCCCTCATGCTCAGCGACTCCGAGCGCGCCCGCACCGCGCGCCAACGCATCCTGCCCGGCTTCGGCGACGACGCCCAAGAACGGCTCCACGCCGCCCACGTCCTCATCGTCGGCGCGGGTGGACTCGGCTGCCCGGCCCTCCAGCAGCTTGCCGCCGCCGGGATCGGGCACATCACGCTCATTGATTCCGACACCGTCGATATGAGCAACCTGCACAGGCAGGTGCTGTTCGGGGTGGGAGACGTCGGCAAGCCCAAAGCCCAGGTGGCAGCCACGCGCGCCCGCGAGCTGGGCCCCGAGCTCACCGTCACCCCGCTGCAGGAACGCCTCGATACCACTAATGTCGTGGACCTGTGCGCCGACGCCGACCTCGTGCTCGATGGCTCCGATACCTTTGCCACCAAGTACCTCGTCGCCGACGCCTGCGAAATCACCTCTACCCCGCTGGCCTGGGGAACCGTGCTGCGCTACGGCGGGCAGGCCGCGCTGTGGCACTCCGGTCCCGCCTGCGACGACGGGCGCGGGGTAGGCCTGCGCGACCTTTTCCCCGCCCCGCCCGAGGGCGAGGCCCTGGAGTGCTCCACGGCTGGGGTTCTCGGGGCCACGACGTCGGTCATCGCAGGGCTTATGGCTACCTCCGCCATCGGCATGCTCGGCGCGCTCCCCCACCACGCGGAGCTGGTCGGGCGCGTCACCACCTACGACGCGCTGCCCGGCTCCTTCCGCACGCTGCGCGCGGCCGCAGACCCCGACCGCGCCCTCGTCACCTCACTCGACACCGCCGCTGAGCTGCCGCCGGAGCTAAGCACAGGCCGCGCCGCCCTCCTAGATATTTCCGAGCACCCCGCTGCACTCGCTCCCCTTCCCTCGGTAGCGCTTCCCTGGCACACCGTCACCGATGACGATGCGGTGCGCCGCGCCCTCGCATCGTGCGACGCCGACCTGGTGTTCGTGGCCTGCCCCTCGGGCGGGCGCAGCGCCGGTTTTGCCCTGCGCTACGCCGACCTCGCCGCTTCGATGGGCATCGAGCTGCGCAACCTCCCCGGCGGGCTGGCGGCCTTAGGCTACTAAGCGCCGGCCGCCGCCTTCGTGCGGAACAGGTGCTCGTCCAAGATGCGGGCGGTGCCGTGGTGGCGCGCCCGGAACACCAGGCACGAGGCCACAAGCGCCAGCACCGTGACGATGAGCAGCACGGCGATGCCCGCGACGAAGGTGCCGTCGTGGATACCGTCGGTAGCCCGGGTAAACGCGTTCTTCGCGTACGTCATCGGGTGGAAGGGGTGCAGCATGCTCAGCGGCCGCGGTATGGCCGCCACCGGCCACACGCCGCCGAAGACCATGACGCCGAGGGCAAACGCACCGACGGAGAACACCGCCCCGATTTTCCGCCCGAAGGTCACGAGGAAGAACTGGTACGTCGCCGCGCCCACCGCGGCAATGGCCGAGATGACGAGCACAATCATGGGCCAGCTCTCCGGACGCCATCCCAGGGTGGCGGACATGATGGCCATAAACGCCAGAACCAGGAAGTTCAGACCCGCCACCACGCCGAACGCGGCGAGGATTCCGCGCACCGGGCTGGCCGCAGTACCGTTGCGGCGGCCCAGGTAGTACGGCAGCGTCATCGCCACGAGCAGCATGACGAGGAAGCCAAAGACCAGGACCAGTAGCATCGACACGCCGCCGGTGATGTCCTTGTGGGTCGGGTCAAGCGGATTAACCACCGTCTGCACGGGGTGAACGTTGGACTCGGTGAAATTGATGGGCACCGCCATGTTCTGCGCCGATGCGTCGGGCTTGGGGACGATCGGGGCCTTCGCGGCGCCGTCGGCAAGCTTGGTGGCCAGCTCGTTCGAGCCGGACTTGAGCTGATCCATACCGTCTTTAAGGTCCGCGCCGCCCGCAGACAACTGGCTGGTGCCGTCCTTGAGCGTGCCCGTGCCCTCGTGCAGCCGGGTCGCGCCGTCGTGCAGCTGCGCCGCGCCGGTGCTGAGCTCCCCCACGCCGCTGCGCAGGTCCTTGGTTCCCGTGGCCAGGCGGTGCGTGCCGTCGTTCAAAGTCTGCATACCGCCGAGGTACTCCGAGTTCGGGTCGGACAGGTTGTAGTAGAGCTCGCCGGTGCCGGCCGAAAGCTTCTCCAGCTGCGCCACCATGTTGCCGCTGGCCGCCGGGTCGAGCTTGGACACCAGCGAGTAGAGCTGCTCGGCTTGCTCAGTCATGCCGAGGCTGCGAAGAACGTCAACCAACTGCAGCAGCGCCGGTGCCACCGCTTGGGCTTGCTTGAGCACCGGGATGAGCATGCCGGTGAGCTGGTTGACGCCGCCGTCGATCTGGCCCGCGCCCTCGGCCAGGCGGCCGGTGCCGGCCAGCAGCCTATCGGAGCCGTCCGCGAGCTGCGTGGCGCCATCATCCAGTTGCGTCGCACCGGCACTGAGCTTGCCGACGCCCTCCTGTAACCGCGTCGTGCCGTCCACCAACTGCCCGGTACCGGTATTGAGTTCACTCGCGCCGGAGTCCAGCTTGGCAATGCCCTCGACCGCGCGCCCGCCGCCGTCCTGCAGCGCGCCCGCGCCCTCATCGAGTCGGCCCGCGCCCTCGGCCGCAGTATTCAGGCCCTCGCTCAGCTTGCCCAATCCTTCGATGACCTGGTCGGCGTACTTCTTGGAAATGGCATTCTCCACGCTGGTTTGCACCTGCGGAATCAGGCTGGCGGAAATCACCGAGCCGTTCGTACCGTAGTAGTCATTCGTGGCGAAGTGAATCTCCGGCTTCACGGGGTTATCACTGATGATGGTGACGGCCTGCTCGGAAAAGTTCTTCGGAATGGTCACCACCATGAGGTATTGGCCCTTGAGCAGCCCCTCCTCCCCCTGGGCCTGGTCGACCTCCGCGAAGTTGAGGTAGTCCGTCTCCAGCAGCCCCTCCACCACTTGGTCGCCGTAGTTGGTGAAGGTGCCTTGCTTGTCGACGCCCACGTCCTCATTGACCACCGCCAAGTCAATATTGCGCATGTACTTCGACGGATCCCACATCGCCCACATCATGGTGCCGGCCACGATGATCGGGGCCACAAGGAGGAAGACGATGAGCACTCTGGACAGGGTGCTCCTGGGACGCCAATCAAGTACACGGTGCCAGCCCATCGCTGATGATGACGAAGCATCGTTCGCCTCGACAGACACAGCACTACGCTTCTCTTCACTCATGGAAACTCCTTGGGATTGACGAGGACGGCCAGATACCCTGCTGGTTTGCAGAATAAAGACGCCGCCTTTTAGTTTGTTTCTACAAACGTACCACTGGAGCACAGCAACCGTTTAACGAACTGCAATTCATTCAGAAAATTGACTAAGCGGTACACTCCTCCTCTTCCGGTTGCGGGGGTGGTGAGCTTGCTTTAGTCTCCTTCCCATGGGGGATTTAGAGACCTATTTCTCCTTCCGTTGCTCGGGGATGTCATTGGTGGAGCAAGCGGAAGGAGGCGAAAAGCACCTACGCGCACTCGGCGCTGCACCAGCCGATGCCGCCGAACTCGCACGCCTGCACCACGTCTACTTCGGTGCCACGAAGTTCACGGGTAAGCAGCACACCGCCCGCAAGCGTGCGGTCGATAGCGGCCACGATGTGGCCACGCTAAGCCTCATCGAGTCCTATACGGCACGGTTGAAGAATCAGCTGGACGCCTGGAACCTTCGCATCAAACTCAGCCGGCACACCCGCCCACAACATCCCCGCCGTAGCGTCGAAAAAGCTCAAGGAGCTCAACCCCAAGCGTGTGCCCAAGCCGGGGGTGCGCATGACCTACCGCAAAGACGGCCCGCACTCGCTGACGATTACCGATAACCCACTGACCATCACCGAGATGCGCGGGGTCCTAGAATCGCTTGATCCCACCGACTTGTTGAATGCCTCGAAACAGGTCTTCTTTGAAAAATCCCACGGCGGAACCAAACCAGCGGTGCTGACCAGTGTGGTCGTTACCCTAGACAAGCTCGACAAGATTGTTAGCGGCGACGGTGATGACATCGTGCTTGAGCTCACTAATGGCGGCCGGATGACCGGCACGGAGTTTCTGAACTACAAGTTTGCCGAGATCGGTTACGTCACCCTCATCCACCCCACGATCGGGCCGGTGTGGCTACACCGCATGAAACGCTTGGCCGGGTTTGAGCAGCGCATGATGGCTAGTGCGGAGCATCCCACCTGTGCCAGGAAAGGCTGCAACAAACCCGCCGACTACGCCCACGTGCACCACCTCATCCCATGGAAAGCAGGAGGTACCACCGATCCGCCGAATCTGACAATGTTGTGTGCCTATCACAACGGTGTCAACGATGATGACCCGGATAAACCCACCGGGGCAGGCTACGTCTTCCGTCTTCGCGGCGAGGTGGACTACATCCCACCCTGGGGAGAACCAATCACCACCCAAGCGGCCTACCAACAAGCCGCAGCACGAGCCGCACCCGACTAGAACCACAACGCCACGCGGAACGCCCACAAGGCCTTCCGCGACATCGGCGATCCCACACGCCGAAAATCACCCCCTACCGTTCGAACGGTCGGGGGTGTAGCGCGTTAGAAGCCGGCCTTCTTGAGGGCATCGGCCATCGAGCCGCCGCCCCCGCGGTCCTGGCGGCCACGCGAGCGGCCGCCCTTGCGTCCGGAACTTCGGCGGGAGTTCCCGCCACCGTTGGTGCCGCTGCGGCGCTTCGGCGCGGGCTGGCCGGGCTCGTCGTCCAGCCGCAGGCTTAGCCCGATGCGCTGGCGCTCAACGTCAACCTCCATCACCTTAACCTTGACCACCTGCCCCGAGCGCACGACCTCGTGCGGATCGGAGACAAACTTGTGGCTCATGGCGGAGACGTGGACGAGGCCGTCCTGGTGCACGCCGACGTCGATAAACGCGCCGAACGCCGCCACGTTGGTCACGGTGCCCTCCAGAATCATGCCTGGTTTCAAGTCCGAGACCTTGTCCACGCCTTCCTTGAACGTGGCGGTCTTGAACTCTGGGCGCGGGTCGCGGCCGGGCTTGTCCAGCTCCGCGATGATGTCCGTGATGGTCGGGACGCCGAAGGTCTCATCCGCGAAGTCGGACGGGCTAAGCTTTGTCAGCACGCGGGAATTGCCGATGAGCTCCGAGACCCCCAGGCCGGTCTTCTCCGCGATGCGGGCGACCACCGGATAGGCCTCCGGGTGCACGGCCGAGGCGTCGAGGAGATCGCTGCCGCCGGTGATGCGCAGGAAGCCCGCCGACTGCTCAAAGGCCTTCGGCCCCAAGCGCGGCACCTTCTTCAGCTCCTTGCGCGAGGCAAACGTGCCGTTCTCGTCGCGGTAGGCCACGATGTTGGCGGCAATCGTGGAGTTCACGCCGGCCACGCGCTCCAGCAGCGGGGCCGAGGCCGTGTTGAGGTCCACCCCGACGCCGTTGACGGCATCCTCCACCACGCCGTCGAGGGTGCGCGCGAGCGCTACCTGGTTGACGTCGTGCTGGTACTGGCCCACGCCGATGGCCTTCGGGTCGATCTTCACCAGCTCCGCCAGCGGGTCTTGGAGGCGGCGCGCGATGGAGACCGCACCACGCAGGGAGACGTCCATGTCGGGGAATTCGTCGGCCGCGAGCTGGGAGGCCGAGTAGACGGACGCGCCAGCCTCGGAGACCACCACCGGTGTGGGGCGAGCCCCGCCTGCCTGCGCGATAAGGTCGGCGACCTCCCCGGCCAGCTTTTCCGTCTCGCGCGAGGCAGTACCGTTGCCGATGGCCATGAGGTCCACCGAATGGGCAGCGCTTAACGACGCCAACTCGCGCACCGCCTCAGCCCATTTCTTCTGCGGCTGGTGCGGGTAGACGATGGTGGTGGCCAGGACCTTGCCGGTCGGGTCAACAACCGCGCACTTCACGCCGTTGCGGTAGCCCGGATCCAGCCCCAAGGTGGCACGCTGGCCGGCCGGGGCAGCTAGGAGCACGTCGCGCAGGTTGGTGGCGAAGACCTTGAGCGCGCCTTCCTCCGCTTTTTCTTTCAAGCGCATACGCACGTCCAAGCCGGAGGAGATGGAGAGTTTGGTGCGCCAGCCCCAGTGGACGGCGTCGGCAAGCCAGCGCGAGGTGGCAACATCAAGGTCGAAGCGGTCCGCAATGATCCCCTCGTACACGGCGTCGTCCCCGGCATCGAGGTTAAGCTGCAGCACACCCTCGTTCTCGCCGCGCAGCAGCGCCAAGATGCGGTGCGAGGGCAGCTTCTCAAACGGCTCGGAGAATTCGAAGTAGTCTTTGAACTTCGCGCCCTCGGTTTCCTTGCCCTCGACCACGCCGGCATTCATGGAGCCTGTGGTGTACATGCGCTCGCGCACCTCGCCCACGAGATCCGCATCGAGCGCAAAACGGTCGATCAGGATGGACCGCGCACCCTCGAGGGCCTTCTTGGTCTCCTCGAAACCCTCGGTGAGGTACTCCCCCGCCAGCTGCGCCGGGTCCGCGCTGGGATTCTCGATGAGCTTGTCCGTCAACGGCTCAAGGCCGGCCTCGCGAGCAATGTCGGCCTTGGTCTTGCGGCGCTTCTTGTACGGCAGGTACAGGTCCTCCAGGCGGGCCTTGGTCTCGCAGGCCACGATGAGCGCGCGGAGGTCATCGGTGAGCTTGCCTTGTTCCTCAATGGCGGCAAGTACAGTCTCCTTGCGCTCCTCCAGCTCGCGCAGGTAGGTGGAGCGCTCCTCGATGATGCGCAGCTGGGAATCATCCAACCCGCCCGTCGCTTCCTTGCGGTAGCGGGCGATGAACGGAACGGTATTGCCTTCTGCCATGAGCTTGAGTGCTGCGGCGACGAAGGACTCCTTGACTCCCAGCTCGGTGGCGATGGTGGCTGCGATGTTCACAAAACCTCTTTATGTGGGTCGGGGACTTAAAGACCTTCCCACCCTATACCCCGCCCTGCCACGCACAGGAGGTGCCTAGCCCAAACTCGGTGTGGCCGATTTCCGAGGTGCCGTACCACAGCGTGTGCGGCGGCAGGCAGTCCGCGACGGCCGCCGTGACCTTCGTCAGCGGCAACTGTGACGATCCGTTGACGATAACCCGCCACACGTGCTCGCTCACCGGCGGGTGGCCGTGGTTGTTCATGTACTCGTTGACCAGAATGTTGTCCGGCTCGCAGGTAAAGGACACGATTTCGGCGTTGATGTCGTGCGGCTCCAGCCCGCCTTCGCGCAAACGCTGCGGCATCTCTGCCAAGACCTTGTTCCATTCGGCCTCGGTCATAAGAATCGACAGATCAGTACTCACGTCCATGCGTGTCCTCCTTCAGTTGATCCAGGTATGCGCGGTCGGCGGCATCCAACTCGGCCGCCTCCAGCAACTCCGGGCGGCGCTCGAGCGTGCGCTCCAACGACTGTTCCCGGCGCCAGCGGTCCACCTTGGCGTGATCACCGGACGTCAAAACCTCGGGCACCGCGAGGCCGCGCCACTCGCGCGGCTTGGTGTAGCTCGGGCCTTCCAGCAGCCCGTCGGAGAAGGAATCCTCCTCGTGGGAGCGCCGGTTGCCCAGCACGCCCGGGATCAGGCGCACCACGGCCTCCGCGATGACCAGCACGGCCACCTCGCCACCGATGAGCACGTAGTCCCCGATGGAGACCTCCCGCACGCGGTAGCGCTTCGCCGCATCATCGACGACGCGCTGGTCAATTCCCTCGTAGCGCCCGCACGCGAACACAATGTGCTCCTCGGAGGACCAGGCCTGGGCGTCCTCCTGGCTGAAGGGCTTTCCCGCCGGGGTGGGCACGATGAGCAGAGGCTTGTCCTCCGCACCAGACTCGGCATAGGCGCGGGACTCCACGCCGTGGATATCGTCGTGCCGCGGCTTGCTCAGGTGCGGCAGGGCACTGACTAGGTCCTGGGTGGAAGCGGTGGCGGAGGAGACGTCGTCAAGCGCGGGGCCCCACACCTCAGGCTTCATCACCATCCCGGGGCCACCGCCGTACGGGGAATCGTCGACCGACTTGTGCACATCCGTGGCCCACTGGCGCAGGTCGTGCACGCCCACGGCAAGCTTTCCCTGCTCAATGGCCTTGCCCAGCAGCGCGTGGCGCAGCGGGTCCAGGTACTCAGGGAAGATGGTGACAACGTCGATTCTCATAGCTCGAGCAACCCCTCCGGCGGGGTGATGGTGCACGTGCCGGCGTCCAGATCGACCTCGGGCACGATGGCCTCCACGAAGGGCACCAACGCCTCCGCGCCGCTGTCCAACGTCACCTCCAGCAGCGACTGCGTGGGGCCGTGAGTCACGCCGGTGACCTGGCCAATGTCGCGGCCGTCCTGGAGCACCCTGAGCCCCTCCAGCTCGTGGTCGTAGAAGCCATCGTCCTCCGGGTCCTCCAGCGGGGCGGCAAAGAACTGGGTACCGCGCAGGGAATCCGCCGCGGTGCGGTCCGGGACTTCTTTAAACGTCACGAGCAAACGCCCCTTGTGGGCGCGCACCGCGGTGATGGTGAGCTCGTGTTCCTTCTTGCCTTGCCTACCGTTAAGGACCTCGCCGACGGCGAAGCGCGCCTCCGGGGCGTCCGTGGTCACTTCGACGGCGACCTCGCCCTTGATGCCGTGGGATTTCACCACGCGACCGATCAGTAATTCCATGCCTTTAAGCTTAACGGGCTAGCCTCGGTGGTATGAATGAGCTTCCGCTTAACGACGTCTCCACGTTCGGCGCCGCCGCCCACCACGGCGGTTCGCTGTCCGCAGTGGATCTGGTGGCCGAGGCCCCACCGGCCGACCCGTCTCGCCCGCGCCCGGCAGTGCGCCGCGTGCTCAGTGCCGACGGCACCAATCTCATCGTGTTCAACTTTTTACCCGGCCAAGACCTGCCGGACCACATGGCCGCGCATCCCATCACGGTGCAAGTGCTGCGCGGCGCAGTAGAATTCACGTGCGGTGAGCGGGTGGAGCGGCTGGAACCGGGGCGGATTGTGCACCTTCCGGCACGGGTTCCGCACGGCGTGACAAGCACGGATCAACCTGCGATTATGCTGCTGACCATGTTGACGACGCAAACACACAGCGGGGATTGAGCGACAGGTAATATTATCGAATTGTGAGTAGTTCGAAGCCGTATCACCATGGAAATTTGCACGAGGAGATCCTCAAGGAAGCCATCGCGTTGGGTCGCCAGCACGGCCCGCAAGCGGTGACCATTCGGGCGGCCACCCGCGCGGTGGGAGTCTCCCCCACAGCGGCCTACCGTCACTTTGCGGACCAAGCCGCGCTTCTCGACGCAGTAGCGGAAGTCTCCTCCAACGAACTCATTTCGCGACTGTACGAGGCGGCAGAATCCACTGAGGGCACCGTCGTGGACAAGATGATGGCGGCGGGCTTCGCGTACTTCGAGTTCGGGCTGAAAGAGCCCAACTTCTTTGAGTGCCTGATCACCTCACACGGCTTCGACGTCCCAGCCGGGTTGGATGCTGCAACGGTAGGCAGCGATTCGGACCGGCGCATCCAGGCCCTAGCGACCTTCTACGCGTACATGGCGCGCTACGCGCGGGAGATCGGCCAAGATCCGAAGCCGGAATTCATGATGGCGAACTGCCTTGCGTGC
This sequence comes from Corynebacterium tardum, assembly GCF_046717785.1. Classification (NCBI taxonomy): domain Bacteria; kingdom Bacillati; phylum Actinomycetota; class Actinomycetes; order Mycobacteriales; family Corynebacteriaceae; genus Corynebacterium; species Corynebacterium tardum. Next base: position 1,733,428 of record NZ_CP177104.1, read on the forward strand.
TGGTCCTCCGTTCACGGCTTCACGGTCCTGTGCACCGCGGGTAACTTGGCACCCCTTCCGCGCGAGGCGAAGGACAGGCTGGCCAAGGTGGTAATCGCAGCGTCGGTGCGCGGGTTGGACTTTGTCGATCCCTCGGACCCGTGCCGTAACTACCCCGCGGCCTAGCGTTAGGGCCTTATAGAATGCACGAAACCCCTTGACCTTCCTGGTCAAGGGGTTTTGAGTGTGCGCAGAATTTACTCTGCGGACTCCTCGGAAGCCTCTGCGGACTCGGAGGACTCCGCGTCAGCAGACTCTTCCTCAGCCTTAGCGGCCTCGGCGGCAGCTGCTTCCTCAGCAGCCTTCTCGGCGGCGGCCTTAGCCTCAGCCTCTTCCTTAGCCTTGCGCTTCTTCTCGGTGATGGCCTCGATGGTCGGGCCGTTGTTGGCCTCAGCCAGAGCAGCGTTGAAGAGGTCCAGCTTGGACGGCTTCTCCTCGGCAACCTTCAGGGTGCCCTCTGCACCCGGCAGGCCCTTGAACTTCTGCCAGTCACCGGTCACCTTGAGCAGTGCGAGAACCGGCTCGGTCGGCTGCGCGCCGACGCCCAGCCAGTACTGAACGCGCTCGGAATCGATCTGAATGAGGGACGGCTCCTGCTTCGGCTGGTAAATACCGATGTTCTCGATAGCCTTGCCGGAGCGGCGGGTGCGTGCATCGGCGATGATGACGCGGTACTCAGCGTTGCGGACCTTGCCCATACGCTGCAGCTTGATCTTGACGGCCATGATTGGCTCCTTTTCTAGTCACCGGGCAGTGCGGACGCGCGCCTCTTACCTGTGGCGCGCCGGTTCAACCCTTGGATTTATCCTGCGCGTGACGTGCCGGCCGTCCGTGGGCGGTACCGGCGTTACGCAGAGATGAAGTTGTAGGTTGCTCTCCGAATCCTCCAGGTGGGAAGACGCGGACAACCTGTCTAACTTTAGCCGGAGGGATGGCAAATGGGAAATTGCCCCCGTGCTGCCGTATTAGGTCGCTCCCCGCGAAGGGGGTACCCTGTAACGCGGTTATTCTACTGCCACCCACACCTAATTTATGACTGATAACGCCCCTTCCCGCTTCCGCTACCGCTATGACCTCGATGGTCTCCGCGGCATCGCAATCGCCCTCGTGGTGCTCTACCACGTGTTTGTCGGCCGTGTTTCTGGCGGTGTGGATGTCTTCCTGCTCCTGTCCGGCTACTTCTTCCTGGGTTCCCAGCTGCGGTACGCTGCGCGCCCCAACGCCTCGCTGAACCCGTGGTGGCCCATCTGGCGCACGCTGAGGCGGCTCGTGCCGTCGCTTGTGCTCGTCATCGGCGCCAGCTATATCCTGGTGCGCCTTTTCGCCCCGGAGCGCATGAGCGGTGACTTGGCTAAGCAGATCACCGCAACGATCTTCTACTACCAGAACTGGGAGCTCGCGCGCCAAGATGCTGACTACGTGGCCGCCGCGGCATCCACCTCCCCGCTACAGCACATGTGGTCCATGGCGGTTCAGGGCCAGTTCTACCTGGCAGGCATCCTCTTTGCCATCGGTTTGGCAGCGTTGATGCGCCTGCGACCGAAGGAGTCGGGCCTGACCGGCTCGCGCTTCCCCACCGTCAATTCCATCGCCGGCCCGGTGCTTTTGGTGGTCACCATTGCGTCGTTTGCCTACGCCTGCCGGGACGGCCTGTACGGCAGCCCGCACAACTACTACTCCACGTTCTCGCGCGCGTGGGAGCTAACGCTGGGTGCTGTGCTGGTCATCTACAGCAAGCACCTGCGTATGCCACAGCGGCTGTCGAATCTGGCGACCGCCACGGGCCTGGCAGCCCTGGCGTGCACCGGCTTGGTCATCTCCAACACGCTGGCCTTCCCGGGCCCGCTGTCGCTGCTGCCGATCGGCGGCGCGGTGCTCATCATCATTGGCTCCGGTGGTTCCTTCTCCCGCGTGCTAACAGCACGGCCCTCGCGCTGGTTGGGTGACATTGCCTACCCGCTGTACCTCTGGCACTGGCCGCTGCTGATTATCTCCACGTCCGCTCTGGGCTTGGATACGCCTCCGTGGTGGCTCGGCATCATCATCGTGGCGGTGTCGCTGGGGTTGGCGGATGTGACTCACCGTTTCGTCGAGAAGCCGCTGCGTCAGCACCGCAAGCGCCCGCTTGCCGACGATCTCCCGGTCCGCCGCGGCCTCACCGACATGCGCACCCGCACCGGCGGGCTGCGCGCCGTCGGCGGCGTGGTGGTTGCCATCGGCACCGTCGCACTCCTGTGCATCCAACCGCTGTGGCTGCGCAGCGTCGAGAACGCCGACGCCGAGATGCTCGATCCGGCCCTCTACCCCGGCGCCATGTCCTTTGTCGATGACATCGAGCCGCCCGGCGATGTCCAGGTAAAGCCGGACCCAATCCTTGCCCGCGGCATCATGACCACGGCGGCGGAGAACTGGTGCTTCATCCCCGAGCAGGAGCCCGCAGACTATTTCGAGGAAGTGCAAAGAGACGGCAAAACCCCGTGCGTGTTCGGTGACGTCAATTCGGACGTCGAGGTGTACCTGGTGGGTGGCTCCCACGCCGAGCAGTACTCGTCCGCGCTGGACTACCTGGGCCGCGAGATGGGCTTCAAGCTCGTCCCGCTCACGCGCGTGGGCTGCCCCATCGAGTTGGGCGATGACCTCACCGTGACCCCCGAGTGCGCCGAGTGGGGCAAGCATGTCGTCGACCGCATCGAGGAGGCGGACCCGGCGTTGGTGGTGTCGAACTCGACCCGCCCGGGCAGGCCCTACGGCCACGGCCCCGACGCCGTGCCCGCCGGCTACCAGGCCTTCTGGGACGAGCTGGCCGCCAATGACATCCCGTTCCTGGGCTTCCGCGACAACCCGTGGGGCTTCGACGACAAGGGCCAGGGCCTGCAGTTCGACGAGTGCTACGTGGCCACGGAGGATTCCCTGGGCTGCGGCATGCGCTTCGAGGAGGTCTACGCGCCGTACGACCCGGGCGCGCAGGTGCTGTCGAACTATCAAAACATGGTGTCCGTGGACACCTCAACGTGGTTCTGCAACGCGGAGGGCGACTGCCCGGCGGTGATCGGCAACATCATGGTCTACCGCGATATGCACCATTTCACCAAGGCTTTCGGCGATTCCGCCATCCCGCTCATCCGCGAGGCCATTACCCCCTTCATCGAGGGTGTCCCGCAGCAGCAGGAGGCACCGGAAACCGCCACGTCCACCTCCACGACGAAGGCGGGCCCGGCACCGTCCACCCCGGCGGCGCCGACTCCCGCCAAACCGGTCCCCTACCCTGCCTTCCCCGCGGGCAAGGCCATCTAGTAGCCGCCGCTAGCGCAGGGCTTCGGGCACGTAGGCGCAGGTAGGGTCTGACGCGAGTGGGTCGCCCGTCATGGCAAAAGCCGTGGACCGCGAGCCACCACACACCGAGGCAAACTCGCACACGGAGCACTTGCCGCTCCACGCGTTGGGGTCCCTAAGCTTCTTAAACACCGGCGAGTTAGCGTAGATATCCGGCAGCGGGTGATTCTTGACGTTGCCGCAGTGCAGCGGCAGGAAGCCGTTCGGGTAGACGTCCCCCACGTGGTCGATGAAGACGAAGCCGGATCCCGCGTTGATGGCCATGGGCGGGCGCGGGCGGCGCGTATGCGGGTCAGGTCCCAGGATGCGCTCGGTCTCCGCGGTCAGGTAGCGGTACAGTTCGCCGCCCTCGTACTTCTCTCCCCGCTGGGCCTGGAGGACGATGCGCCGATATTGTGGCCCCTCCGTGGTCTTAATGGCAATCCGCGTGGACACGCTGCGCAGCCACTGCATCGCGTCCTCGCGCTCCTGTGAGTTCAGCGCCTCTAAGCCCGTACCGCGGCCGGTGGGCACGAGGAAGAACACGCTCCAGAGCTTGGCACCCATCTCGATGACCCGCGCCAACAGCTGCGGGGCCTCGTGGACGTTGTTCTTCGTGATGGTGGAGTTGATTTGGAGGCGGAAGCCCACGTCGGTGACCACGCTGGCCATCTCAATCGTGCGCTCGAAGATACCGGAGAAGCCGCGGAAGTAGTCGTGGGTTGCAGCGCTCGCGCCGTCGAGAGACAGCGATAGCGCGGATCCGCCCGCCGCGCGCAAGCCCTCGAGGCGCTCGCGCGTCAAACGGGGCGTGACCGACGGCGAGAGCGACACGTTGAGCCCCAAGGACGTGCCGTAGGCGGTGAGCTCCTCCAGGTCGCCGCGCTCAAACGGGTCCCCACCCGTGAGCACGACGAGCGGGCGTGGCTTGTCGTAGCTGGCCAGGGAATCCAGCAGCGCCTTGCCTTCGGCGGTGGTGAGCTGGCCCGGTGCGGGGTCGTGCTGGGCATCGGCCCGGCAGTGCTGACACACCAGCTGGCAGGCGCGGGTGACCTCCCAGATGGCGATGAACGGTTTGGTTGTGATGTCGTGGCGCATCTGGCGCACCACAGGGCTGGCCTTCACAGTGAGGACCTTTCCACGCGAGAACAGTTTTATCCAACTTTAGTCGGGTATATTCCCGCGTGGGTAATCGCCTACTTCTTCTTGCCCTTGCTGAAGTCCAAGTTGTTCAGGTCGATGTTCTCCATGCCCTTCGGCATCTTGATATCGCCCATGCCCGGCATACCGCCCATCTGCTCCTGCATCTTCTGCAGCTCTTCCATCGACGGCATACCGCCGCCCATGCCCGGCATACCCGGCATACCGCCGCCACCGCCGCGGCGCTTCGGCGGCTTGCGCTTGCCATTCTTGCCCTTGCGGCCCTTCGGCTTCTTCTTCGTGGCCTTGCGGCCGCCGCCCATGCCCGGCATACCGAAGCGGCCGGCCATCTGAGACATCATCTTCTTTGCCTCGTTGAAGCGCTCGATGAGCTGGTTGACGTCGGAGACTGACACGCCAGAACCGTTGGCAATACGCTTGCGGCGGGAGGCATTGAGAATCTTCGGATCCTCGCGCTCCTGCGGGGTCATACCGCGGATGATGGCCTGGATGCGGTCCAGCTGCTTCTCATCCACCATGTCGGCGATCTCGTTCATCTTGGAGCCACCCGGCATCATCTTGAGCAGGTTGCCCATCGGTCCCAGGTTGCGGACCATGAGCATCATGTCCAAGAAGTCATTGAGCGTCATCTCGCCGGTGCCCATCTTCTTGGCGGCTTCCTCCGCCTTGGACTGGTCCAGCTTGGACTCCGCCTGCTCAATCAGGGAGAGCAGGTCACCCATGCCCAGGATGCGCGAGGCCATGCGCTCCGGGTGGAAGACGTCGAAGTCCTCGAGCTTCTCACCGGTGGAGGCGTACATGATGGGCTTGCCGGTGACCTCGCGGATGGACAGTGCGGCACCACCGCGGGCGTCGCCGTCCAGCTTGGTGAGCACCACGCCAGTGAAGTCGACGCCGTCGCGGAAGGCCTCGGCGGTCTGGACGGCGTCCTGGCCGATCATCGAGTCGATGACGAAGAGGACTTCGTCGGGGCTGACGGCATCGCGGATGTTGCGGGCCTGGGTCATGAGCGTCTCGTCGATGCCGAGGCGGCCGGCGGTATCGATAATGACGATGTCGTGCTGGGTGCGCTTGGCTTCCTCGATACCCTGCTGGGCCACCCCTACCGGGTCGCCGTGAGAGGTGCCCATCTCGTGCTCGTGGGAGTCCAGGGAGGTGCCCGGGTCCGGCGCGAAGACCTCCACGCCGGCGCGCTCGCCGACGATCTGCAGCTGCTGCACCGCACCCGGGCGCTGCAGGTCACAGGCCACCAGCATTGGGGTGTGTCCCTTGGAGGCAAGGTGCTTGGACAGCTTGCCGGCCAGGGTGGTCTTACCCGCACCCTGGAGGCCGGCGAGCATGATGACCGTCGGCGGGTTCTTGGCCAGGTTCAGGCGGCGGGTTTCGCCACCGAGGACCTCAATGAGCTCCTCGTTGACAATCTTGACCACCTGCTGGGCGGGGTTCAGGGCCTCGGACACCTCGGCGCCGGTGGCGCGCTCCTTGATGCGCTTGATAAAGCCGCGCACGACGTTGAGCGACACGTCTGCTTCGAGCAGCGCCAGGCGAATCTCACGCGCGGTGGCGTTGATGTCTGCCTCGGTCAGCTTGCCCTTGCCGCGCAGGCCTGACAGGGCTGATTGCAAGCGGTCAGACAAAGACTCAAACACGTCGGAGTGCTCCCTTAAACTATCGTGGATATTTTTTAACTCCCCCAGCTTAGCCGTTGACCAGTGCCTGGGTCACATTCCGCACCAGCGCCGCGCGGGAAATCTCTGCCGCCGGCAAGGCATGCAGCACCATTGTCGCGCCCGGCGTGGTGGTTGACAGCCACTCGCAGTCCGGCAGCGTGGCGAGCACGTGGGCCAAGGTTCCCGGGTAGTCGTCAATGCGCACCTCGAAGATGTTGCCGGTCCACATCGCCGTGGCTGGCCCCGGCACGAACGGCGGCAGCTGCGTGTACGTTTCGGACTTGTAGGACTGGACCAGCTGTTCTTCTACCGTTGTGGCGTCGATAAGCGCATGCAAAGCGCGCACATCAAACTCCGCGCTGTAGCCCTCCGCGGTGCGCACGAGGCGGGAGGAGATGATATTCCAGCCGAACGCCGCGATAAGCGCGAGCGGACGCGCCGCCTCCTGCTGGCTGCTGCCGCGCCACAGCACCGTAAAGGTGTCATCCTCCGGGTTGTGGCGCAGCCCGATGGGGCGGTCGACGGTCACGTGCGGGCGCGTGGGGCTCAGCTCCTGCAGCTGGGCAAGGGCGCGTTGACTGACCTCCTCAATGCCGCGCTCGAGGCGGCGGTTCCACACGCCCGGCCCGGTGGATTCCGCGTCGGCGCGGGCGAGGACGACGAGCAGTGCGAGGGTGAGATAGTCGTAGCGAACGGCCTCGAGAAGTTCGTCGCGCGCCGCATCCGACTGGGGGTCCATGCGGGAGACGATGCGCGCCAGCGTGGTGTGCTCCGCTACCACGGTCTGCACGCGGGAGCGGTCCGCTAAGTCGAGGCGCAGCCGGGCCGCGGCGCGAGCCACCATCTCTGCCCCGACCAGGCAGTGCGGGCGGTCCTGGCCCTTGCCGATGTCATGGTAGAGCGCCACCAACAGCAGCAGGTCCGGACGCGGCACCGACGTGCGTGCCTCCGCGCAGCGCGCCACAGTGAGGATGGAGTGGTAGTCCACGGTGTGCGCGTGGCTGCGCTCGCGCGGCAGCAGCCCCCGGATGTGGCCCCACTCGGGCACGAGCCGCTCCCACAGGCCGTGCGCATCCATGGCCTGGATCAGCCGCGGGGTGTGCACGGGCGAGGACAAAAGTCCGAAGAAGGCGTCGATTGCTGCCGCGGTCCAGCGCTCCGGCAGCTCCGGCAGCGCACGCAGCTGCTCCCATACCTCCACCGGCACCGTCCGGCCGGAGCGCGCGGAGGCGGCGGCCACGCGCAGGAGCAGCCACGGCTCGGAAAGGTCTGCGGTGCGCGCCAGGCGGATCTCTCCCCCGGCATCGACCACGCCGATGTCGAGCGGCTTGCGGTCCTTGGTGGGGCTGCGCTTGACGACGACCCCACGGGCCGTCGCCAGCGCCCTCTCCAGCGCGCGGTCAACGGTCGTGGCGGCGGCAACGACGGCGGAGGAGAGTTCGTAGCGGTCCGCAAACCCCAGCTCGCGGGCGATGTCGGCGGCGAACTCTGGGTCGAGGACATCGCGCGGGCGGCGGGTGGTGGTGTGGAGGAGCGTGCGGACGTCGAGAAGCAGGGTGCGCTCCGCGTCCAGAGCTGGGGCGTCGGCCAGATTGCCCAGGGCCAGGGCCCGGAGGAACTGAATGTCGCGCAAACCGCCGCGCCCGTTCTTGATGTCCGGGTGCGTCATCGTGGCCAGCGTGCCGGAGCGCCGCCAGCGAGCGATGGCCGTATCGACGAAGGCGTCGAAGTTGCGCTGCAGCAGGCGCCGCCACGTGGCGTAGACCTGCGCCCGGGTCGAGTCGACCAGCTGCTTATCCCCCGCCACAAAGGCGAGGTCAAGCTGCGCGAAGCCAGCAGCGGGGTCGGAGCCGGCGATTGCCGCGAACTCGCTGGGGGTGCGTACCGCGTGGTCGAGGTGGTACTTGGCCTCCCAAATGGGGTACCACACCTTCGCTGCCACCTCGGGTGTAAGTTCCGTCCCGTCCGGGTGCAGGAGAATCAGGTCGAGGTCGGAGTACGGCGTCATGTCGCGCCGCGCAAAGGACCCCGTGGCCACCAGGGCGCAGCCCGGCGGGACGCTCAGCGTCTGGGTGAGCCGCGTCGCCGCGTCGATGGCGCGGGCGCGCAGCTGTGCCGCGGAAGTCACGGGATGGGGCTACAGCGCGGCGTCGCCACGCTCGCCAGTGCGCACGCGAATAACGTCCTCGACCGGCGTGATCCAGATCTTGCCGTCGCCGATCTTTCCGGTGTAGGCGGCATCCACCACAGCGTTAACGATGTCATCGACCTGTTCGTCGGAGGTGACGATTTCCAGCTTGACCTTCGGCACGAAGTCGGTGGCGTATTCCGCGCCGCGGTAGACCTCACTGTGCCCGCGCTGCTGGCCAAAGCCCTGCGTCTCGGTGACGGTCAGGCCGTGGACGTTGTGCTGTTCCAGAGACTCGCGGATGTCCGGCAGCGTAAACGGCTTCACAATGGCAGTGATGAGTTTCATGTTCTACTCCTTAGCTCCAGCGACGTCGGCGCGCGGCTGGACGGTGGGTGCAGGATTAATCCTAGCGCCGCGGGGTAGGCGGCGACGCTAGTGACTAGACCTCGTCCTCGTCGGCCTCAATAGTCTGGGCCTGCTTCCGCATGCGCTTGGCGTACTTCACGTCCGTCACCGTCACGCCATAGATAGAGCGGCCCATGTAGAACGAGCCCACCGAGCCAATGATCCACACGCCAAAGCAGGCGATCAGTGCGCGAACCAGCGACCACAGCGAGAAGCCGTTTTCGGAAAAATCCACCACCAGCTTGGCCACCAGAAGAAGCGGCACGGCAATACCGACGGTGGGGCCGAGCAAGTTGACTCGGGTCAGGGCATCCGGCGCGCGCCACAACGCGACTGCCGTGGCCACCACCATGACGGTGGCGACAATGAGGAGCACGGTGGCAACGATTTCAGCAATAGTCATGGGGGCTTACCTCCTGCCCTTCGAGATGATGCGAGCCATCGACAGCGTCGGCAGCACGCCCGCGGCAATGCCCGCCAGCATCACGATGTCATACAGAATCGACGCGTGATTGGTGGTGGCCCAGGTGATGTACATGCACAGCATGCCGTAGAAGACCATGTCACTCATCACCGTGCGGGTCAGCTCATCGCGAGACCGCAGCGCTAGCACCAGCGACGCGCACACCGCCGCGCCCATAATGAACACGCAGACAAAGACCACCCACTGGAAGGCGCTCAGGGAGGAAAAGTCAATCATTTCTTAGCGTCCTTTCGGGCTTGGGTCTTCTTACTCGGTACCGCGTGGCGCAGCGGCCACACGGAGTACTTCTCCACGTCGTTCGCCGCCAGCGGGGTGTCATCCACCTTCGCGATGTCCGGCGCGCGCATGTGACGGCCCACGGTATCCAGCGGGTACTCGTAGAACGTTTCTGCCAGCTCAGTGGTGGGGCCCTGGCCCGGCACGCCATAGTCGGTGCCCTTCACGTGCGGGGCAAGGCGCTCTTCCATGTCCGCCAGGTCCGCCATGATGCTGGCCGGGTCATCGCCCATGACCGCCTGGACCAGCACAATGCGCGGCAGACCTTCTCGCACCGGCTCGCGCAGGCCCATGGACAAGGTGCCCGGGGTGGCGGTGATGGAGGAGGTAAACCAGAAGATCTCCCAGGCGCTGCTCACGCGCAGCGGGTAGCGCAGGACGACGGGGTGGTAGTTGTTGCGCGGCTTGAAGGATTCCAGCGCCAGCGTGAAGCCGGCCACGAAGATTTCCTTGATGAGCCACAGCGCGTAGACAACAGCGTTAAGCGCAGTCTTCATTTAACGGCCCTCCTGAATGGAGTCGATATCGGGCAGGGCTACGGGGTCGTCGCCAAGCACTGCCTGGGTGTAGCCCTCGGTGTCGAGGAGGTCAGCGGAGGCGTGCTGGATGACGTCGATGATCGGCCCGGACAGAATGAACATGGTCAGAGAGCCCAAGATAAGCGCAGCGGACGGGGCCATGAGCTTCTTGCGGATGACCAGCTCCTTGGGCACCTTCTCCTTCGGCAGGTCCTTGCCCCAGAAGACGCGGCGCCACACGCGCAGCATGGCGAGGAAGGCAGCGAAGGACGCGATGATAATCACCGCGATGACGGCCCAAGCCCATCCCCCGCCGGTGCGGGCGACCTCGGCCACAATGAGGACCTTGCCCCACATGCCGGAGAACGGCGGGAAACCGACGATGGAGAAAGCGCCGGCGGCAAAGATCCACGCGATGATGGGATCGCGCCGCGCCAAGCCCGAGAGCTTGTTGAGGCGGCCCGTGCCGTAGGTCTCCTCGATAGCACCTGAGGCCAGGATGAGCGAGCCCATCGTGATCATGTGGTGAATCATGTACAGGATGCCCGCGCCCAGCGCGCGCTGCGCATCGTGCGTGGTGAAGGCCATCATCACCAGCATGAAGGGCATACCGTTGAGCATCTGGTAGCCCAGCACGCGGCGCAGGGAGTTCTCCGCCAAGCCGCCGAAGGAGCCCACCAGCATGGAGATGATCATGACCACGATGATGAGGGTGCCCCAGCGCTCATCCATGCCGAAAAGGTGGACCCACAGGCGGTAGAGCATGTAGACGGCCACCTTGGTGTGCAGGCCGGAGAACAGGCCCATCACCGCCGCGGAGGTGCCCGGGTAGGTGCGCGGCAGCCACGACTGCACCGGGAACACGCCGGCTTTAGCGGAGATGGCGATAACAATGATGGCGGAGGCCACCGTCACCGGACCGTTGCCGGCCGCAGCGCCTTCCAGCGCGGCGAGGTTGACCACGCCGGTCACCGAATAGATGTAGCCCACGCCGACCACGAGCAGCGTGGAGGCGAACAGGTTCACCAGCACGAAGGCGCGGCCGGCGGCCAGGCGGGACCACGTACCGGACATGGTGATAAGTCCGTAGGACGGCAGCAGCATGACCTCAATGAACACGAAGAAGTTAAAGAGGTCTGCGGTCAGCAGCGCACCACACACGCCGGTCACGAGGATGAGCGTGAGCGACGGGTAGTAGCGGGACTTGGTTTCGCCACCCACGATGGCGAACCAGTTGGCGCCGAAGGCCACAATCATCGTGGTGATGAGCATGAGCGCGGAGAACGTATCGGCGGCAAAGGCGATGCCGGCGTTGCCCACGTACATGCCCACGGTGTGGGCGACCACGCCGTTGTCCATGGTGTAGAGCAGCAGCGCGAACGCGGCGAAGATACCCGCGCCCGGCACGATGAGCATAATGGCGTCACGCACGCGGTGCCACGGCGCCAGCAGCGCCAGGGCCGCGGACACCAGCGGAACTGCCGGGAAAAGCGGAAGGAGGGCACTTACGGTGTCATACATTTACTTCTCCCCCTCGTGGTCAAGTTCCTTCAAGCGGTCCATCTTGTTGGCGGAGCGCTCCAGGATGTCGCGGTTCTGCGTATCGCGGCCCAGCGTGGAGAACGCGTGGTCAATAGTGTTATCGTCCACCGGCTCCACCACGTCCGTGTCGTCGTTGGCACCCATGGCGGCCATGGTCAGCAGAATCGTGGAGGTGGCCATGGAGATCACCACGGCGGTCAGCACGAAGGCCTGCGGCAGCGGGTCCGCCATCTGGTCCGCCGGGACCTGCGACGGGAAGGACTCGCCGCGGTAGGAGTACACGCCGGTGGCCAACAGCATGAGGTTGGCGCCGTGGCCGAAGGCCATCATGCCCAACACAATGTGGACCAGGCCGCGCTGCTGGATGAGGTAGACAGCGCTACCGATGAGCAGGGCAATAGTCAGTGCGAGAATCATGAGTTCTTCTCCCCTTCCGCCGGAGTATAGTGCGGAGAGGCGGCGCGGTTGCGTGCCTCGGAATCGCTGAGCAGAGCCTCCGGGTCGGAGGACGGGTTGATGGATTCGGGGTAAGGATCGTCGACGTCGTCAAGCACCACGCGTGGCGTGTTCGGCAACGCCGAATCGTCGTCGTGGACCCACGGCAGGAAGTCGCGCTCCGTGCCCGGGCGCAAGTAGCCGCCCAGGGCGTTGATAGCCATGGTGAGCATGCCCAGCACGGCCAGGTAAATGCCGAGGTCGAAGATGAGCGACGTGGTCCAGTGCTGGCCCAACGCGTGGCCGTGGATGGCGGTGAGGAAGCCGCCGGAGCTGTGCGACGTCGGAATGTAGCCGATGAAGCCCGCCGTCAGCGCGACGATGATGCCAACACCGGTGAGGTGAATCGGCGTCATGCGGCCGAAGACGATCTCGTCGGTACCGCGCGAGAGGTAGGTCAGGCCGATGGCCGCGCCCATAATCAGCGCCGCGGGGAAGCCGCCACCCGAGGCTTGGTGGCCGCGGTAGAAGACGATGACGGACATGATGACCAGAATCGGGATGGCAATAGAGATGCCCTTGCGCAGCGGCACCGAGTTGAGCTGCGACTGGCCAAACGGCGCCGGGCGGGTGCCCGAGGTGAACGGGAAGCGCGGCAGCGTCGAGGTGACCGCGGCGATAACCACGGCCGCCATGCCCAGCACGGAGAGCTCACCGAGCGTATCGAGCGCACGGAACTCCACGATGATGGTGGCCACCACGTTGTCGCCACCGGTAATGTCCGGGGCGTTATTGAGGTACCACAGGGCCAAATCGGAGCGCTCGTGGCGGCCCATCAGGGCCCACACGCCTAGGAAGGCGGCCAGTCCGGCAAGGACAGCGACCACGATGGAGCCGACCTTACGGCGCTTGTCCTGGACCGGGTGGAACTTCTCCGGCAGGTAGCGCAGCACCATCATCATGACGATGACGGACAGGGCCTCCACGGTGAACTGGGTCAGGGCCACGTCGGGCGCACCCAACAGGAACATCTGCAGGGTCACGCCGGTACCGGCGGTGCCGATCATGACCGCACCGGTCAGGCGGTTCTGGGTGCGCACCAGGCCGAACATGGACAGCGCGATAATGCCCAGCGGAAGCAGGTCCCACGGATTGTCCAGGCCCTCCATGCGCGGGTTGAGGGCGACACCGTCGACGCCGTCGGACAGCACGGTGGCACCGGCCAGCAGGATGATGAGCACGATGATCGGCAGGATGAGCAGCGACGGGTTGTGCGTATCCGACATCCGTCCGACAAAGCGGCCGAACTTGGTGGAGTAGTCCTGCACAGCCTTGAGCAGGTCGTTGCCGGTGCGCGGCAGCAGCTGGCGCTCCTCCATCGCGGTCCAGAACGGCTTGCGGAACAGCACGCCCACCACGCCGGCGACCAGCACGAGCACGGAGATAATCAGCGGGACCGTCACGCCGTGCCACAGCGCCAGGTGGGTATGGCCCTCCATGCCAACCGCTGCGACGACATCATCCAGCGGGCTGTCGAGCACGCCCATGAAGAAGACCAGCGGCACCGACATCGCGCCCGGCAAGGCAGCCGGCAGCCACAGGCGCACCGGCGCCTCGTGGGCCTTCGACATATCGCGCGGGCCGTCGAAGAAGGCGCCGAAGATGATCTTGGCCGAGTAGGTGAAGGTAAAGAATGCACCGATGCCGGCAACGGCCAAGAGAACGATCTGCCCAGCAGAGCCCAGCGGGGCCTCCTCGAAGGCGGTGAGCATCCCTTCCTTCGACACGAAGCCGAACAGCGGCGGCACCGCGGCCATCGACGCCGCGCCGATGAGCATGGAGCCGAACGTCCACGGCATCTTGTTCCACAGCACGCCCAGGCGGCGGATATCGCGCGAGCCTGCCTCGTGGTCGATGACGCCGATGAGCATGAAGATGGAGGACTTAAACAGCGCGTGTGCCAGGGTGTGCACCAGCGCCGCGGAGATGGCGAACGGGGTGCCCACGCCGATGGTGGCCACGATCCACCCCAGGTGGGACACCGTGGAGTAGGCCGTGAGCTTCTTCAGGTCCGTCTTCTGCACGGCAAATACCGCCGACATGAGAGCAGTGCCAATGCCGACGACGATAAGCAGCCAGTTCCAGGCGGCGACGTCGTGGAAGATGGTGGAGAAGCGAATGAGCAGGTACACGCCGGCCTTCACCACGGCTGCCGCGTGCAGGAAGGCGGAGACCGGGGTGGCGGCCGCCATGGCCTCAGGCAACCAGAAGTGGAACGGGAACTGCGCCGCCTTAGTAAACGCAGAGGCCGCAATCAGCATGGCCACTCCGGTGGTCAGCCCTGGGCGCTCGGACCAGACGCCCGAGGCCAGGATGCCCTCCAGGCTGGTGGTGCCCGCCGCCGTGGCGGCGATGGCCAAGCCGGCCAGCAGCGTGAGGCCACCGATGAAGGTCAGGATCAGCGTGCGCTGGGAGCCGGCCTCACCGGCCTTACCGCTGCGCGCGATGAGCATGAACGACGCCAGGGACACCAGCTCCCAGGCCAGGAAGAGCACGACAATGTCATTCGCCAGCACCAGCAGCAAGATGGACAGCGTAAACGCCGTCATCAGCACATAGAAACTGACGTTGCCCTTTCCTTTGGGGAGATAGGCCGCGGAGTAGATGAAGACCACGGCGCCGATAACGAGGGCCAGCATGGCGAAGAAGATACCCAGCGCATCGCCGCGGAAGGCGAGGTTGACGTCGACGCCGGGCGCGATAACATCGCGGACCCAGGTCACGGAGTAGGTAAGTTCTTCGCCGCGGGCCAGTGCAGGAAATTCCTTAGCCAGCAGTGCTGCGGCGACAATAAAAATGCCGGCTAGCGGGTAGCCGGCTGCGCGGTCGGCAACCTTGACGGTCACCGGTGCTAGCGCCACTGCGACAGCTGCGAGGAGGACGACATACAAGAGTGTCACGAAAGAGTAGCCTCACGAACCGTTGTTTAGAGCTGAGAAAGTCAGCATCACCTAGACAGGACTGTCCCAGACTACCATTGTGACCTCCGGCGAAGCACATTATTAGCGGTTTAAAACCACCGCGCGGCGCGGCCCTCCAGCAGGAAGACACGCGCCGCGCAGGAGCAGAATGTAACTCTTTTACTTCTCCCCCAGCAGGGCGTCCACGAAGCCCTCAACCTCAAACGGCGCCAGGTCGTCAGCGCCCTCACCCAAGCCCACAAGCTTGACCGGCACGCCCAGCTCTTCCTGGACCTGGAAGACGATTCCGCCCTTGGCGGTACCGTCCAGCTTGGTGAGCACCACGCCGGTGATGTCCACGACGTCGCGGAAAATACGCGCCTGGGTGAGGCCGTTCTGCCCCACGGTCGCGTCGAGGACCAGCAGGACCTCATCGACCTCAGTCTTCTTTTCCACCACGCGCTTAACCTTGCCCAGCTGGTCCATGAGGTCCACCGAGGTGTGCAGGCGGCCGGCGGTATCAACGAGCACGACGTCCACACCCTGGTCCACGCCCGCCGCCACGGCATCGAAGGCCACGGAAGCCGGATCGGCGCCTTCCTTACCGCGCACGGTGGACGCACCCACGCGGCGACCCCAGGTCTCCAACTGGTCGGCGGCGGCAGCACGGAAGGTATCCGCAGCACCCAGCAGCACGTTGTGGCCCATGGAGACAAGCACGCGGGCCAGCTTGCCGGTGGTGGTGGTCTTGCCGGTGCCGTTCACGCCGACGACCATGATGACGGCCGGCTTGCCGTCATTCGGCATGGCCTTGATGGAGCGGTCCATCTCTGGGTGGCCGACCTCGATGAGGGCCTCACGCAGCATGGCGCGGGCTTCCTCCTCGGAGCTCACACCGCGCTCCGCAATCTTTTCGCGCAGCGAGTCGGTGACTTTCATCGTGGACTTGGTGCCCAGATCCGCCATGATGAGGGTGTCCTCGATGTCCTCCCAGGCGTCATCATCCAGGTCGCCGGCGGACAGGATGCCCATAAGGCCCTGGCCGATGGCGTTCTGGGAGCGCGACAGGCGTCCGCGCAGCTTGCCCAAGCGCCCGGAGGCGGGGGCGATGTCATCCTGCGGCTGGGCCGGGGCCTCAACGACCTCAGCGTCGTCGGAGACCTCCAGCTCTTCCGGCTCTGCTTCGAGTGCCGCGCTTGCCGACGCCGTCTGCTCCCCCGCCGCCGCAGCAGCTTCCTCGGCAGCAGCGTCTTCCTCGGCAACGACGTCTTCCTCAACGCCGGCGTCTGCGCCAGTTTCCGCCTGATCGTCAGCAGAGCTGTTTTCTGGCTCGACGGCGCTCTCGCTCACCGCCGGCTCGATAGCCTCAGTGGCCTCAGTGGCCTCGGTGGTTTCGGTGGCAGGCTCAGTGGCAGGTTCAGCCTCGACCTCCTTCGGAGCGTCGGCTACCTCTGCGTCCCGCACGTCCTCTTCGCGCTCCTCCATGTCGGCGGCGACAGCCCCCGGCACGGCGGCACCGGCCGCAGCAGCGGACGCAGCGCCTGCAGCCACGGCACCGGCGGCCGACTCAGAACCTTCATCGTTCTTGGTCTTCTGAGCCTCCTGAGGAGCCTCTGCCTCCTTAGCCTTCTCTGGAGCCTTCACCGGCTCGGCAGGCTCCGGCTTTTCCGACTGCGCGGGCTTTTCCGGCTTCGCTGGCTTTTCGTTCTTCTCAGTCTTCTGAGTGCCGTTCAACTGCGCGTTGGCGAGCTCAGTGGCATCGCGCTTATCCCCGTTCTTGTCCGGCTGCGCCTGAGCCGCCTGGGTGGGCTGAGCCTTAGCCGGCTGCTTCTCGGCGCTACCGCCAGCGGGGGCAAAGTTAAAACCGGACTTCGCCTGGTAGTTGCCGGACTTCTGCTGCTGGGTGAGCTCCTTTGGTTCCTCGACGGGCTTGTCAAAGGACACCTTCTTCGCCTCGCCGCGCCTCTTGCCCAGCACAACGAGCACGATCGCCAGCAGGATCAGGACGATGACTGCAATCGCAATCCACAGGTAAGTAGTAGTCATACCCTCCATAGTGCCAGGCTTGTCCCCGCCCGGCACCACGAGCCGTCACGCACCCGCGCGAGCGGGCCCGGCCAAGTCCGAAACGAGTACCCGCTAGCGCGGGGCGTCGACGCCCAACCGCGTGGCGTCCGCAGCCGCCTGGGCAGTACCGGGGGCCTCGCCCGCGCGGCTCATGCGCTGGGAGATCACGCGCGTCACACCATCGCCGCGCATGGTCACGCCGTAGAGCACGTTGGCCACATCCATCGTCGGTTTCTGGTGCGTGATGACGATGAGCTGCGAATCCTTCCGCAGCTCCTCGAAGAGGGCGATGAGACGGCGCAGGTTGACGTCGTCAAGCGCGGCCTCAACCTCATCCATAACGTAGAACGGTGAGGGTCGCGCGCGGAAGATAGCCACCAGCATCGCCAGGGCGGTCAGGGACTTCTCACCACCCGAGAGCAAGGACAGGCGCTTGACCTTCTTGCCCGGCGGGCGGGCCTCCACCTCGATGCCGGTAGCCAGCATGTCATCGGGCTCAGTAAGGACCAGGCGGCCCTCGCCGCCCGGAAACAGGGTCTGGAAGACCTTGGGAAACTCCTGCTCCACGTCGTGCCAGGCATCCGTAAACAGCTGCAGGATTTGAGCGTCGACGTCCTCAATAACCCCCGTGAGATCCGTCCGCGCCTGGATGACGTCATCCAACTGGGTAGACAGGAAGGAGTAGCGCTCCTCCAGGGCTTTGTACTCCTCCAGCGCCAGCGGGTTGACCTTGCCCAAGGAATTGAGATCCTTCTCCGCCTGCTTGAGCCGGGCGGTCTCCGCCGAGCGGTCGAAGTCCTCACCCGGGGTGTAGTCACGCAGCAGATCCGCGATGGCCACGCCGAGCTGTTCGATGATCTTGGCCTCCGCCTCATCCACGCGCACCTGGGCCTGGCTCCGCGCGATCTCGGAGCTGTGGGCGGAATCAGTCAAACGATCGAGTTGCTGGCGGGTGGCGGAGACCGCCTGCTTGGCGGACTGCGCGCGGGACTGCAGCACCCCGCGCTGCGTCACCAGCTCATCGCGCTCCTCCGCCGCGCGGTCGAGCGCATGCGCGGTGCGGGCGGCGAGGTCTTGGGCGTGCTTATCCACGGCTCCTGCCAGGCGGGCCTGCGCTTGGCGCCGCGCCATCGCCTGGTCATGGCGGGCCTTGGCCTGGCGCTCGTGCTGTGCCTGCCGGCGCAACGCGTCGCCCCGGCCGGCGGCCTGTCCCACTTTGTCCTGGGCGCTGCGCGCTGCCAGCTGGGCCTCGACTTCCATGGCCTTGACCTGCTCGAGGGCGCGGGAGGCCTCGTCGCGCTCGACGGACGAAGGCTCGTCGGCCTGCTCATCCGCGTCCACCCGGGAAAGACGGTCGCGGGCTTCTGAAAGCTCCTCCCGCAGCCGTGCTAGCTGGACCTCGATGTCGGTCGCGCGGGCCGCGGCCTTCTCATGTTCGGCCTTGTTGGCCTCGTATTGCTTGAGCAGGCGCTGGTGGTCGCGCTTCCACGCGTCCACCTCGTGGTCGTGTTCGCGCAGCGCGGCCTTGGCACCTGCCGCGCCCACGCGTGCATCGTCGGCGGCGATCTTCGCGCCCTCCACGGTGCCGGACAGCTCCTCCAGCTCCTGCGTCGCGGACTCCAGCTGCTGCTCTGCCTGCGCGATCTGGCCGCTCACCTCGACGGTGGAGGCGGCCCCGGTGCCGGCTTCGACCCAGCCCTCGCCCACCAACAGTCCCGCCGGCGTCACAGCGCGCAGGCGCGGATCCCCGGCAACGAGCTCCCGGGCGGCGGCGAAATCCTCCACCAGGACGACGTCGGACAGCAGGCGCGTAACCGCCGCGGAGACCTCGGGAACCAACACCATGTGGTCGAGCAACCAGGCTGCTCCCGCAGGCAGGTCGGCGTCCAAGCGCCACGCCGCCGGGGACTCGGGGTCCTCCGGTGACCCATCGGCCCCAGCGGCGATGTCAATGAGCGGGGTGCGGCTGGCCTCGCTGAGGGAGGCGACGATGTCACTGGTGACCTCACCGGCTTGGGCCTCCGCGAATGCGCCCAAGGCCGCAGCCACAGCCGAGTCGTAGCTGGTGGAAATGAAGTTGGCCAGCGGCGCGAAGCCCTCGCCCAAGTCGAGCGCCTCCGGGGCGGTCTGGCCCAGGGTATCGATGCGCGCGCGGAGCGTGTACACCGCGCGCTCGCGCTCCCGCTGGGCATCCCGCAGCTGGTCCAGACGCTTGTCCGCCGCATCCGATTCGCTGGCGGCGCGCACGTGAGCCTCTTCCAGCGGCTCACGCTCAGCAGCGAGCGCGGCCAGCTTGTCAGCGACCTCATCCGCCTCCGCCTGCGCCGCACGCGTGCGGGACTTGGTGCCCGCCAGGGTTTCCTCCTGGCGCGCAAGCTCGGCCTCCGCGGACGAGACCTGGCCGGAAAGGTTCTCCTCCGCAGCGATAAGACGGACCACGCCCTCGCGACGGTCCGCGATAGCGCGCAGCTGCGCCATGTGTTCCTTGTCGGCAGCCTCAAAGGTTTCCCGGCGCTCGGCCACTTCCTCCCGAATCGATTCGAGGCGCTCCGCGGCTTCCTCGGCGGCGGCAAGAAGTTCCGCATGCTCGTCGTCGGCATGCCGGGCCCGCGCCTCCAACTCATCCGGATCCTGCCCGGCATACGCCACCTGCGCGCCGACGTTGCTGGCGCGCTCCGCGGCGATGCGCTGGGTCGCGGAAATACGCTCCGACAAGGTGGACAAGTCGAACCACAGCTTTTGGGCGGCCTCCGCGCGCGGCGTGACCTCCCCTAGCTCAGCCTCCACCTCGAGCTGCTGGGCGGTGGCCTCCTCCAGCTGGGCAGTTACCTCTTCCACCTGCTCAGCCAGGAGCTCGGCGCGGCGCTCGGCATCATCGAACGTGGCGCGCAACCGCACCACGCGGTCACCGGCCAGGCGCAGGCGCGCATCCCGCAGATCCGCCTGCACGGTAGCAGCGCGCTTGGCGGCTTCGGCCTGCCGCGCCAAGGGCTTGAGCTGCTTGCCCAGCTCATCCGTTAAGTCCTGGAGGCGGTCCAGGTTAGCCTGCATGCCAGTGAGCTTGCGCTGCGCCTTCTCCTTGCGGCGGCGGTGCTTGAGCACGCCGGCGGCCTCTTCGATGTAGGCGCGGCGGTCCTCCGGGCGGGATTCCAGGATTTCCGCGAGCTTTCCCTGGCCCACGATGATGTGCATCTCCCGGCCGATACCGGAATCCGAGAGCAGCTCCTGGATGTCCATAAGGCGCGCCTTGGAGCCGTTGATTTCGTATTCGCTCGCCCCGTCCCGGAACATGCGCCGGGTGACGGAGACCTCCGAATAATCGATGGGCAGCGCGCCATCGGCGTTGTCGATGGTCAGCGTGACCTCGGCTCGGCCCAGGGCCTTGCGCTCGCCGGCGCCGGCGAAGATGACATCCTGCATCTTACCGCCACGCAGGGTCTTCGCGCTGCCCTCGCCCATCACCCAGGCCAGGGCATCAACCACGTTGGACTTACCCGAACCATTCGGCCCCACGACGGCACAGATGCCCGGTTCGAATTTCAGGTTCGTCGCAGACGCAAAGGACTTGAATCCCTTGA
The DNA here is from genome assembly GCF_046717785.1 of Corynebacterium tardum. Classification (NCBI taxonomy): domain Bacteria; kingdom Bacillati; phylum Actinomycetota; class Actinomycetes; order Mycobacteriales; family Corynebacteriaceae; genus Corynebacterium; species Corynebacterium tardum. The sequence continues at coordinate 1,754,006 of NZ_CP177104.1, forward strand.
GCGTGAGCGATTTGAGGTGCATTTGACCTAGTTTAGCGTCAACGCCTAGCGCTCAATGAAGCCGGACTCGCCGCGCGGGTCCGCCCACTGCTCCACCACCGCGTTCACCACGCCCGGGCGGCGCGTGGTGGATGGCTCCTCTCGCAGCAGTTCGAGAAGACGCTCGCAGTCGGCGCGCGGGCCCTCGGCGATAACCTGGACACGTCCGTCCCGCAGGTTTGTCGCGTGCCCGGCCAGGCCGAGCTCCAGGGCTCGCGAGCGCGTCCACCAGCGGAAGCCCACGCCCTGGACCGTGCCGTGGACGAAGGCCGTCAGGCGCTGTGCGGTGTCAGCCATTTAGTACTCCCTCAAGTTGGTGTGGTCTCCCAGATCGTGCTGGTGCTGCAGCTGGCGGCGGTCTTCCGCGCTGCGGCGAGTCACCGGATCGGAGCCGTCCCAGCATTCCACGTTCTTCAGCTCCGGCAGCATGTCTCGGTGGAACACCGGGTCCACGCCCTTGCGGCGCTGCTCGTTGTAGTTCTTGAGCAGCTTGATGGCCACGCCGGACAGCGGCACGATAGCCAGAATGTTGAGCAGCACCATGATGGCCGCACCGGTATCGGCCAAGTCGAAGATGGTGCCCAGCGGGGCCACCGCGCCGTAGAAGACGAAGGCCAGCACGATGATGCGGAAGGCCCACAGCACCCACTTCTTGTCGGAGAGGTACTCCACGTTGGACTCCGCAAGGTAGTAGTTACCCAGAATCGAAGAGAACGCCAGGAAGAAGAGGATGAAGGTGACGAAGTGGATGCCCCAGTCACCCACCGTGCCAGACAGAGCGTTCTGGGTCAGGGTGACGCCCTCGATGGAGTCCGAGCCGAAGGTCTCGAAGTCCGTGCCCAGCAGGATGATGAAGGCGGTAATGGAGCACACCACCAGGGTGTCGAAGTAGACGCCCAGGGTCTGCACCAGGCCCTGCTTGACCGGGTGGGACACGGTGGCCGTCGCCGCTGCGTTCGGCGCGGAACCCTCGCCGGCCTCGTTGGAGAACAGGCCGCGCTGGATGCCCTTGAGCATGGCCAGGCCCAAAGTCGCGCCGGCTGCCTCGCGGAATCCGAAGGCAGAGCCGACGATGGCAACGATCATGTCCGGCACCTTGTCAAAGTTCAGGGCCACGACGATAAGGCCCACCACCAGGTAAGCCAGCGCCATGAACGGCACGATGAACTGCGTCATGGACGCAATACGCTGCACGCCGCCGACGATGATGAGGCCGGAGACGATGACGATGGCAATGCCCACCCCGGCCTTAAACGCGGTGGAGTCCTGGCCAAAGGAGGTTGCCAGGGAGTCGGAGATGGCGTTGGTCTGGAAGGCGTTGTAGAACCAGCCGAAGGTAATCGCGATGGCCACGGAGAAGATGGTGGCCAGCGGGGTCCACCCCAGGCCGCGGGACATGTAGTAGGCGGGGCCGCCGCGGTAGGCGTCTCCCTCGCGCACCTTCCACAGCTGCGCCAAGGTGGACTCCACGAAAGCGGTGGCGCCGCCCAGGATGGCGATGATCCACATCCAGAACACCGCGCCCGGACCACCCACGGAGATGGCTACGGCCACGCCGGCGACGTTGCCGGTGCCCACGCGTGAGGCCGCGGAGATGGTGAAGGCCTTGAAGGCGGAAATACCGCCGTAGTCGGCGTCCTCGTCGGCACCGACGCCCTTGGGCTTTTCGACGACCGCCTTGAACATGTCCGGCACCATGCGCACCTGCACCAGCGCGGTGCGGATGCCGAAGAACAGGCCTGCAGCGATGAGCAGCCACGGCAGCACGTAGGACCACAGGCTGTTGTTTATGGCACCAATCACGGTGCTAAAGATTTCTTGCATGGGTAACACCCTATCGGCCCAGCCCTTCCCTGTCCTACTCGCAGGGGTGAAAACTACCGGCGGGAAGCCACCTGGCAGCGCGGGCAGTAGTGGGTACCGCGCCCACCTAGCACCGTTTTGACCAGTTCGGTGCCACAGCGATCGCACGGCAGCCCGCCGCGGCCATAGGCATGCAGCGAGCGGTCGAAGTACCCGGACTCGCCGTTGACGTTGACGTAGAGAGCATCGAAGCTGGTTCCGCCCACGCGCAGGGCAGAGCGCATGACGTCCGCGGCGGCGCCGAGGAGAGCCACGGCATCGCGCTGACGCAAAGTATTCGCCTTCTTGCGGGGAGAAATCTGTGCCGCCCACAGGGCCTCGTCGGCGTAGATATTGCCCACGCCGCTGACCACGGTCTGGTCCAGCAGCGCCACCTTGACCGGGGTTTTCTTCGCGCGCATGCGCCGCGCGGTGGCGGTGACGTCGAAGGCGTCCTCAAGCGGGTCGGGCGCGATGTGCGCCATGTCCTGCCACGGCCCGACCCGCCAGTAGCCGAAGGTGCGCTGATCCACGAAGCTGAGCCGGGTGGCGTCGTCCAGCACCGCCTCGATGCGCACGTGTGGCGAGGTCACCTCACCGATGCGCACCTGGCCGGACATGCCCAGGTGAATGAAGAGGACGTCGCGCCCCGGATCGGTGGGGTCCTCGTCGGCGAACTCCAGCCACATGAACTTTCCCCGCCGCGCCACCGCGGCGATACCTCGCCCCACCAGCAGCGCAGACAGCGGCTCGTCCTGCCCGCGGTTGGCGCGCGGGTGGAGAACCTCCACGGAGGCGAAGCTACGCCCCACCACGTGGGGTGCTAGCCCGCGGCGGACGGATTCTACTTCAGGCAGCTCCGGCATCTAGCTCTCTTTGGCGGCAGTGCCCTGCACCAGCAGCGGGGTCTCCCGCAGCGCCTGGCAGGCTTCCTCGGCGGCCTGCTGCTCCGCCAGCTTCTTGTTGTGCCCGGTGCCGCGGCCCACCGTAAGCCCGGCCACGGTAGCCACCGCGCTAAAGGTTTGGTCATGCTCCGGACCTGTAGAGGTGGCCGAATAAACCGGCATGGCCGCCTTCAGCTCCGCGCACAGCTCCTGGAGGGTAGTCTTCCAGTCCATGTGGCGCCCGGAGACCACGGCGTTGTCAATCTTGGCGGCGAACAGGTGCAGGATCACGCCGCGGGCCGCCTCGAAGCCATGCTCGCGGTAGATGGCGCCCAGGATGGCCTCGGTAGTATCGGCCAAGATGGAGTCCTTATCGCGCCCGCCGGTGGCCTGCTCGCCCTTGCCCAGCAGGATGTGCTTGCCCAGCTCGATCTCGCGGGCAATATCGGAGAGTCCGTAGCGCGAGACGATGGAGGCACGCATCTTAGAGATGTCCGACTCCGGCCGCGACGGGTACTTCTCATACAGCTTGGCGGCAATCGAAAGGCCCAGCACCGCATCCCCTAAGAACTCGAGGCGCTCGTTGTTGGGCAGGTAGCCGTTTTCGTTGGCAAAGGAGCGGTGCGTCAACGCCAGGCGCAGGTGCTCATCGCTGATCGTAATGCCCAGTGACTGCAGCAGTGGGGCGTGGTCTACCTCGGCATAGGCTGCGGCCAGCGCCTGCTCCCCTGTCAGCTTCTTCTTCTTGCTCATAGGAACTTCTCCAGCCCGGACCAGCGCGGGTCAACGCGCTCTTCTTCGCCGGAGACACCGGTGGTGACTCCCTCCGGCGTGTCCACGTCGCAGCCATCCTCACAAGTCGGCGCGAAGGGCAGTGTGAGGCCGGCCTCATCGATGACGGTCTGCAGAAGATCCAGGATGCCGTCCTTAATCTCCGGGACCTCGTCGCCGGAGCCTTCGTCCTCGACGTCGGCGGAATCGCCGCTGATGAAGGACTCATCGGCGGCAAAAACCTGGGAAACGTGCACATCCAGCGGCGGGTGCAGTTCCTTGAGGCAACGCGCGCATTCGCCGCTGAGGGTGCCGGTGACATCGGCGTCCACGAGGACTCCCGAGCCAAGCGGGGTCAAGGTGGCGTCCACCGTCAGCTCGTCGCCCTGCGGGATGGCAATCATTTCTACGCCGATGCGCTCGGGGGCGGGGCCAGTCTGTACACGGTGCTCAGGCAGCGCGTCGGCGCCCTGGCTGCGGAGCAATTCCGTCACGTCGAACTTCAATGGTGAATTCATAGCGCTCACTAGCCTACCCTGTGCCCCGCCCCAGTCCCGCGCCGTGCTTCCTGCCAGTCTTCTCCCCTGTCTGTCAGGAACCTGTCCTTCAGGGCATAGCCTGGTAAACACTTGGCTCCAGCACTCGCCAACAGGTCAACGCGCACTTATCGTTGCACAGTATGAGCTTGCACACTATTAACTCGGCCGCCCTCGGCGCCACGGCACGCGACCTCGCGGTGGTCTTCCCACTGCGCTGCCTCGTCCCTGCCGTCGCGTTGGCGGTCGTGGGAATCCTGTGCCGCCGGCTGCTGAAGAAGAGTCATCCCAGCGTGTACGGCGAGGATGGCCTCAAACTGCGAGACGTCACCGTGGCCAGCGTCCTCGCCGGCGTTGGGGTGGGCGCTGTCATGCTGCTGCCGCTGCACTTTAGCTCCACCATCATCATCTCTGCCGCCCTGTTCTCCCTGCTCGCCGGGTTTATCGCGTGGGGTGCGCGCGAGCCCTATTCCGCGGTCTGCATGGTCGTAGGCGTCATGATGGCCGGCGTGGGCGCGGTGCAGGCAGCGCTGGTGCTTGTCGACGCCGCCTGGGACCCCATCCCCCACTCGACCTCGGAGGCCCCCGGTTTTGCCACCATGTGGCTCCTCTACGCCCTGCCCGGGCTCGTCGCCTCCGGCATCGCTGTAGCGCTCAGCCGTATGCCCGCTACTGATCCCTCTGCGCCTTCTGCGCATGCTGAGCCTTCTGCAGCTTCAGCGCCTTCTACGCCGACCGCGCCGGCTGTGACCTCGGAGGCGCGCCAGACGCGCCGCTCCTGGGCGGCCGCCTAGGGCGCAGAGAGCGCCAAGGGCTTAACCCCCCGCTTTCTCGCTTCCCCTGCTTTTAGTAGTCGCGCGGTGCGCGCGGCGCGCGACCCCCGCGCGGGCGGCTATCGCCGTAGGACTCGCGGCCCTCACCGTAGGAGTCGCGGCTCTCGCCGTAAGCGTCGCGCGGATCGCGGGACTCGCTCCGGGAGCGAACGCCCGCACCACGGCGCAGGGCGGAACGGTCATTGTTCACCGTGCGCAGCAGGTCGGATAGGGTGGATTCGAACTCGCCCAGCTTGGCATCGACAAACTCATCGCACTCGGTGCGCAGGCGGTTCGACTCAGAGTGCGCGCTTTCGACAATGCGGTGCGCCTCCTCATCAGCGCGGCGGACCACCTCAGACTCGGAGACGAGGCGCTCCTGCTCCGCCTGGCCGGCGGCGACGGTGCGCTGGTACTCCTCGTCGGCCTGGGAGCGGGTGCGCTCGGCGTCGGCGCGGGCGTCATCGACCAGGTTGGCCGCTTCGTCCTCGGCCTTAGCCACCATCGTGGTGGAACGATGCTGAGCGTCCGCCAGCATGGCATCGGAATCCTCGCGGGCGCGGGCCAGGGTGTCATCGGCCTCCGCGTTTGCGTCGGAAATAATCGCATGGGCGCGCTCTTCGGCGCCCTGCAGGATCTCGTCCTGCTTATCCAGGACGTCCTGGGCGTCATCCATTTCGACGGGGAGGGCGTTACGCAAATCGTCGAGAAGCGCAAGCATCTCGTGGCGCGGAACCATGCAGTTGGAAGTCATCGGAACGGCATACGCCTGCTCCAGGTTGCGAACAAGTTCATCAAGGGACTCAAAAACGCGGTACATGGCACCAGCCTAACCAAGGCCCACGCCACCGCCCCGTATCCCACGCGGGTGTGTACAGCGAAAACCTCCCGCAGGCCGTGCCGCGGGAGGTTGAGCGTGTCAGAGTGCCGTTAGGGAGTGCGCTTAGATAACGCCCTGCGCCAGCATGGCGTCTGCAACCTTCTTGAAGCCCGCGATGTTCGCGCCGGCCACATAGTCTCCCTCCAAGCCGTATTCCTTGGAGGTCTTATCAATGTTTTTGAAGATGTTAGACATGATGTCGTGCAGGCGCTGGTCGGTGTAGTCGAAGGACCAGGAGTCACGCGAGGCGTTCTGCTGCATCTCCAGCGCGGAGGTTGCCACACCACCAGCGTTGGCGGCCTTGCCCGGCGCGAAGGCCACATTGTTGTTGAGGAAGTAGTGCACGGCCTCCGGGGTGCACGGCATGTTCGCGCCCTCAGCAACGTAGCGCACCTTGTTCTCCGCCAGCAGCTTCGCGGCGTCGCCGTCCAACTCGTTCTGGGTAGCGCACGGCAGGGCCACGTCTGCGGGGACCTCCCACACGTTGCCACCCGCGTGGTAGTCCACGCCCTCGCCGGCTTCCTTGGCGTAGGCGGAGATACGTTCGCGGCGGACCTCCTTGACGTCCTTAAGCAGCTCCAGGTCCACGCCATTCGGGGTGGTGATGTAGCCGGAGGAATCAGACATAGCCACGACGGTGCCGCCCAGCTGCTGGACCTTCTCCGCTGCGTAGATGGCCACGTTGCCGGAACCGGAGACAATAACCTTGGCGCCATCGAAGGACTCCCCGTGGGTCTTCATCATCTCGGAAGTCAGGTACACCAAGCCGTAGCCGGTGGCCTCGGTACGCACGAGGGAACCGCCCCAGGTCAGGCCCTTGCCGGTGAGCACGCCGGACTCGTGTTTGTTCTCCAGCCGGCGGTACTGGCCAAAGAGGTAGCCAATCTCGCGGCCGCCCACGCCGATGTCACCGGCCGGGACGTCGCGGTACTCACCAATGTGGTTGTGCAACTCCGTCATAAAGGACTGGCAAAAGCGCATGACCTCGGCATCAGACTTGCCCTTCGGGTCGAAGTCGGAGCCGCCCTTGCCACCGCCGATGGGCAGGCCGGTGAGGGAGTTCTTAAAGATCTGCTCGAAGCCGAGGAACTTGATGATGCCCAGGTTCACGCTGGGGTGGAAGCGCAGGCCGCCCTTGTAGGGGCCGAGCGCGGAGTTGAATTGGACGCGGAATCCGCGGTTGACCTGAATATCACCGTTGTCATCGACCCACGGCACTCGGAAGATGAGCTGGCGCTCCGGCTCGCACAGGCGCTCGACCAAGCCGTAGTCAGCGTAGTGCGGGTCCTTGTTGAGGACGATCTTGAGCGAATCCAGTACCTCAGACAGGGCCTGGTGGAATTCCGGCTCACCCGCATTGCGTTCGAGGAGCTTGCTGTAATAGTCAGAAATCTGCTGGTCGATGGACATTGCGATCCTTCCATGCTGCGGTAGCTTCGGGGCCACCGCGTGAGGCAATGAACACCGATTAGTTTTCTATCAATTGACCTAAATTGCAAGACGTGCGTACTGATTTCTTCCTCGCGCCCAGCTCAGCGCCCTGAAATTAAGCCACCGGATAGGGCCCTCATATACTCGTGGGCATGCGCATTCTCGTTGCCCCAGACTCGTTTAAAGGCACCGCCACCGCCGCTGAAGCCGCCGCCGCGATTGCGTTGGGCGTGCGGCGCGCGTTGGCAGGTTCCTTCCCTGACGCGACCGTGACCACCCTCCCCATGGCCGATGGCGGAGAGGGCACCGCGGAGGTCCTCGCCAGCGCCGCCGTGGCCCGGCGCGGCACCCCAGGACAGACCATCACCTTGCCCACCACCGACGCCGTGGGCCGACTCACTGAGGCCAGCTACGTTCTTGTCGGCGACGAGGCATTTATCGACGTCGCGGCGGCGACCGGCCTGCCCGCCGTGGCCGATGCCCTAGACCCCCTCCACGCCGATTCCTACGGCACGGGCGTGCTCATCGCCGACGCCGAGGCCCGGGGCGCGCGCCGCATCACGTTGGGACTGGGCGGCACCGCCAGCATCGACGGCGGCCTGGGGATCCTGGCAGCCCTCGGGGCGGCGGCGCACGACGCACGCGGGTATGCACTCCCCAAGGGCGGCGCACCCCTGGTGCACCTCGACCACATCGACACCGCCCAGCTCAACATGAAGGCCGGCATGTTGGACTACACGCTGGTGACTGATACCCGCGCAGTCCCCGTGCAGGCAGCCACCATGTACGGTCCCCAGAAAGGCGCCGAGGGCGAGCAGGTGGCCCTCCTCGCCGGAGCGATGTTGCAGCTCTGTGAAGTCACCGGCACGGATCCTGAGGCGCCGTTCATGGGCGCGGCCGGCGGCGTGCCGATTGCGCTGAGCTGGCTCTCGCGCACCCTGTGGGGAAACGAGGAGCACTGCGAAGTCGTGCCGGGCGGGCACTTCGTGGCTGACGCGCTCGGCCTGCCCGAGCGCGTGGCCGAGGCGGACCTCGTCATTACCGGCGAGGGGCGCTTTGACGAGCAGTCCCTGACCGGCAAGGTGGTGGGCACCGTGGCAGAAATCGCCGCGGAGCCCACGGGGGCGGACACCCCCACCCGCCTGGGCATCATCGCCGGCTCCATCACGGACGACACCCCGGACGGCGCGCTGGTGCAGCAGCTTGAGCCAGCAGACCCAGCAGGCCGAGCAGACAACGTGGCACAGCAGCTAAGCGACGCCGCCGCGCGCCTCACCGAGGATTTCATTCAGTCCCTGCCCCGCGGCTAGGCACTCCCCCGACGTGTCACCGCCTAGGGGTTAACCTGCACCGCCCACGGGAAGATGGCGGGGCGCTCATGGGCCACCTCATCCTCGAGCAAAACGTGGTCCTTCGGTAGCACCGCGTGCGGTGTAAGCAGGCGCGAGAGCACCATGGTGAGCTGGTTGACAGACCCGGTAACCCCCGCGACTTGAATGGCATAGCGGTGCACGTGTGCACCCTCGAGGTCGCGGTCCTCATGCTCGTCGCGGTAGGTCTGGCGCAGCTGCTCCTCCAGCCCCTCCGGAATCGTGGGCTCCGCCACGCGAGTAACGTCGGCGGAGGCTAGCGAGCCGTTGTCCACGAGCCTGTGCGTTGCGGTCGAAAAGATTTCGGCCACCCGTTCCGCGTGGTCATCCGGCACTAAAACATCAAACTGAATCATTGGCATGAAGGTAACCCTACCCTAAGTTAAAGGATGAGGACTATGGCAGATCCCACAGTTAACCCGGCGCTCGCGCGCCTGCTCACGGACGGCTCGGTCGACCTGAGCTGGCAGCGCGCCTTCTATGAGGACCTGCACGCCCACCCGGAGCTCTCCCACGAGGAGGAGCGCACCGCCGGGCGCATCCAGGAGCAGCTGAAGTCCTACGACTGCGAGGTGGTCACGGGCATCGGCGGCTTTGGCATGGTGGCTATCTTCCGCAACGGCGACGGCCCCACTGCACTGATGCGCGCGGACTTCGACGGCCTGCCTGTGGCTGAGGAAACCGGCGTCGAGTTCGCCGCCACAAACGGCGCAATGCATGCCTGCGGGCACGACGTCCACACCACCGCGCTGCTGGGCGCCTGCGCGCTGCTCGACGCCCACCGGGAGGCCTGGCAGGGCACCTTCCTGGCCCTCTTCCAGCCCGCCGAGGAATCCTCCATGGGCGCGAAGTACATGGTGGCGGATAAGCTCACCGAGCGCGTGCCGAAGCCCGACGTGTGCCTGGGCCAGCACATCATGCCCGGCCCCGCCGGCCAGGTCCAGTCCATCGCCGGCCCCATCTTGGCCGGTTGCGATTCGCTGCGCATCCACATCACCGGCCGCTCCGCGCATGCCTCCATGCCGCACGAGGCGATCGATCCGTCTTATGTCGCCGCCATGGTGGTCACCCGCCTGCAGGCCATCGTGGGCCGCGAGGTTGCTCCGCACGATTTCTTCGTCATCTCCGTCGGCGAGCTTCATTCAGGCGACAAGAACAACATTATCCCGGGCAGTGCCGAGCTGGTCCTCAATACCCGCTACTACAAACCCGAACTGGCCCAGCGCGTCTACGCCTCCCTTGAGCGCATGGTGCGCGCGGAGTGCGTGGCCTCCGGCTGCCCGGCCGAGCCCACCTTTGAGTACTACGCACATGGAGAGGTCACCGATAACGACGAGGCTGTGCATGGCACCGTGCGCGCCGCCTTCGATGACGTTTTTGGGGAGTTATCTGTTACAGCGGAACCCGCCACAGTTTCGGAGGATTTCTGCTATCTCCCACAGGCCTGGGGCGTGCCGTACAACTTCTGGTTTGTCGGCTGCACCCCAGAGGATCAACTCAATAATCCGCCGGTCAACCACCAATCCACGTTCCTGCCGGACTACGCCCCCACGATGGACTCCGCCACCCGCGCGGGTGCTGCCGCAGCCCTGTCGTTTCTGGGGCGCGCCGCGGGCTAATTCGGCACCACCGCTGGGGCCTCTCACCTCCCTGCAGGCCGTGCCTGAACTAGATACTCTTGGGAATTGGATTCTGTTTTCCGCTCAACTGTAAGGACTTTTCATGAGCCAGCCTCAGCATTCCGATTTTCAGACCGCTGTTCCCGCGCACGTTCGCGCAGCTGCCGGCGTCACCCCGCCTTCTGCCTCGAACCGCAAGTTCTGGTCGGGCTTGTCTTCCTCCGTCATGGAGCAGATCGCCGATAATTGGGAGGCCACCCGCCGCGCCTACGCGGCCGCACGCCAGCAGCACTACTTCTCCGCTGAGTTCCTGCAGGGCCGCGCGCTGCTCAACAACCTGACCAACGTCGGTTTGGTCGATGACGCCCGCGCCGCCGCGCAGGCCGCCGGCCACGAGCTGGCGGATATTCTCGAGGCCGAGCACGATGCCGCGTTGGGCAACGGTGGCCTGGGCCGCCTCGCCGCGTGCTTCCTCGACTCCGCCGTGACCCAGGACTACCCGGTGACCGGCTACGGCCTGCTCTACCGCTACGGCCTGTTCCGCCAGAGCTTTGACAACGGCTTCCAGCACGAGGAACCGGATGCCTGGATGGAAAACGGCTATGACTTTGTCATTCGCCGCGCCTCCGAGCAGCGCCTGGTCCACTTCGACGACATGGATGTGCGCGCCATCCCCTATGACATGCCGATCACCGGCTACGGCACCGACAACGTGGGCACCCTGCGCCTGTGGAAGTCTGAGCCCATCAACGAGTTCGACTATGACGCGTTTAACTCCCAGCGCTTTACCGAGGCCATCGTGGACCGCGAGCGCGTCATGGATATCTGCCGCGTCCTCTACCCCAATGACGCCACATACGAGGGCAAGGTCCTCCGTGTGCGTCAGCAGTATTTCTTCGTCTCTGCGTCGCTGCAGCAGATGATTGACAACTACATTGAGCACCACGGCGAGGACCTCACCGGCTTTGCCAAGTACAACTGCATCCAGCTCAATGACACCCACCCGGTGCTTGCCATCCCGGAACTGCTGCGCCTGCTTCTCGACGATCACGGGATGGGCTGGGACGAGGCCTGGAAGGTGGTCACCGAGACCTTCGCCTACACCAACCACACGGTCCTGGCAGAGGCCCTGGAGAGCTGGGAGGTCTCCATCTTCCAGAAGCTGTTCTGGCGCATCTGGCAGCTGGTGGAGGAGATCGACCGCCGCTTCCGCGAGGACATGGCGCAGCGTGGGCTCGACCAAGACCGCATCGACTACATGGCTCCGGTCTCCGACGGACAGGTCCACATGGCCTGGATCGCCTGCTACGCCGCCTACTCCATCAACGGTGTGGCAGCACTGCACACCGAGATCATCAAGGCCGATACCCTCTCCGAGTGGCACGAGCTGTGGCCGGAGAAGTTCAACAACAAGACCAACGGCGTCACCCCGCGCCGCTGGCTGCGTATGTGCAACCCGCGCCTGTCCGCGTTGCTGACGGAGCAGGCTGGCTCCGATGACTGGGTTACCGACCTCACACAGTTGGCCAAGCTCGCCCCGCTGGCTGAGGACGAGAAGGTCTTGCGCCAGCTCATCAACATCAAGCGCGCCAACAAGCAGGACTTCGCCACCTGGATCGAGTCCCATCAGAACGAGACGGTCGATCCGGACTCCATTTTCGACGTCCAGATCAAGCGCCTCCACGAGTACAAGCGCCAGCTCATGAACGCGCTGTACATCCTGGACCTCTACTTCCGTGTCAAGGTCGATGGCGAATCCGTGCCGAAGCGTACCTTCATCTTCGGTGCCAAGGCCGCCCCGGGCTACGTCCGCGCCAAGGCCATCATCAAGTTCATTAACACCGTCGGCGAGCTGGTCAACAACGATCCGGCGACCAAGGACATTCTGCACGTGGTCTTTGTGGAAAACTACAACGTCTCCCCTGCCGAGCACATCATCCCGGCAGCGGACGTCTCCGAGCAGATTTCGGTGGCCGGCAAGGAGGCCTCCGGTACCTCCAACATGAAATTCATGATGAACGGCGCTCTCACCTTGGGCACCATGGACGGCGCCAACGTGGAGATCGTGGAGGCCGTGGGCGAAGAGAACGCCTACATCTTCGGCGCCCGCAACGAGGAGATCCCGCAGCTGCGCGCCGAGTACAACCCGGGCGAGCTCTACAACTCCGTGCGCGGCCTATCCCGCGTGCTCGATGCCTTCACCGACGGCACCCTGGGTGCAGAAAACAATGGCATGTTCGGTGACCTGCGCTCCTCCCTGCTCGATGGCTTCGGCGAGGACGCTCAGGACACCTACTACGTCCTGGGTGACTTCGCGGACTACCGCGAGACGCGTGACCGCATGGCCGCCGATTATGACGCGGACGAGCTGGCTTGGGCCAAGAAGGCTTGGCTGAACATCTGCTACTCCGGCCGCTTCTCTTCCGACCGCACCATCGCGGACTACGCCAACGAGGTCTGGAAGCTGGCCCCGACACCTATCTCAGCCAAGTAGTATCTCTGCCTCCCTAGGGGAGCATCGCATGAGGGCGGTTGCCATCAACCGCCCCTTTCTTCAGCTCTTCCCGTGAGCCGGCCTAAGAACGGTACAGTAAAACCAACAAGCGCCGCCGCGGCCTCTCAAGCGAGGCCGCGGCGGCGCTGTTGTTCCGAAGGAAGTGTGACTTACTTCTGCTGGACGGCCAGACCGAGCTGGTGAACCTGAATCATGTTGGTGTTGCCAGAGATTCCCGGAGGAGTACCAGCGATAACGACAATCATGTCGCCTTCCTCGTACTTATCCATGCCCAGCAGCGCCTCATCGATGGCTTCCATCATGTCATCGGTGGACTTGACCTCAGGGCTCAGGAAAGTCTCTGCACCCCAGGTCAGGGCCAGCTGCGAGCGAACGGCCGGGTTCGGGGTGAATGCCAGCAGCGGAAGCTGAGAGTGCAGACGGGCCACGCGCTTAGCAGTGTCGCCAGAGGTGGTGAAGGCGACGATAGCCTTGGCGTTGAGGCGCTCTGCAATATCACGTGCGGAGTAGGAGACCACACCACGCTTGGTGCGCGGCACGTGGGTCAGCGACGGAACGGAGCTGCCCTGCTCGGCGTGCTGCACAATCTTGGACATCGTGCGCACAACGTTCTGCGGGTCAATACCCACGGAGGTCTCGCCAGAGAGCATGACGGCATCTGCGCCGTCGAGCACAGCGTTAGCCACGTCGGAAGCCTCTGCTCGGGTCGGACGCAGGTTGGAAATCATGGAGTCCAGCATCTGGGTTGCCACGATGACCGGCTTAGCGTTCTCGCGAGCGATCTGGATGGCGCGCTTCTGGAACAGTGGAACCTGCTCCAGCGGCACCTCCACGCCGAGGTCGCCACGGGCAATCATGATGGCGTCGAAGGCCAGCACGATGGACTCGAGGGCATCGACAGCCTCCGGCTTCTCCAGCTTGGCAATAACCGGAACGCGGCGACCTTCCTCATCCATAATCTCGTAGACCTTGTCCACGTCGGCCGGGGAACGGACGAAGGATAGGGCGACGATGTCAACGCCGAGATTCAGCGCGAAGCGCAGGTCAGCGATATCCTTCTCCGACAGGGCCGGCACGGAGATGTCCATGCCCGGCAGGGACACGCCCTTGTTGTTGGAGACCGGGCCACCCTCGGTGACCTCACAGATTACGTCGTTGCCTTCGACTTCCTTGCACACGACGGCGACCTTGCCATCATCGATCAGCAAGCGGTCACCCGGCTTGGCATCCTTGGCCAGACCCTTGTAAGTGGTGGACACGCGGTCATGGGTGCCTTCGATGTCATCGACGGTAATGCGGACGATTTCTCCGTCCTTCCACATCTCCTCACCATTGACGAAGCGACCCAGACGGATCTTCGGACCCTGGAGGTCAGCCAGGACGCCCACGGCGTGGCCGGTTTCATCGGTGGCTTCGCGGACCCAGCGGTAGTTCGCTTCGTGGTCTGCGTGGTCGCCGTGAGACATGTTCAGACGTGCAACGTCCATACCTGCCTCAACCAAGCCCAGGATTCCCTCCTTGCTTGCCACAGCGGGACCCAGAGTACAAACGATTTTGGTTCTTCTATCCAACATGGAATGCCTTACTCACATCGGGAGCTTCTAACGGTTCCCAAGCTACCCCTCTTCGCTGGTCTCGGCTACTGAATAAAGCAAGTGGATCGTTTCCAATGGCTCTCGAAGCCCGGCCAAAGCAAACAACCACGCCACCACATTTCGGCCACAAACGGGCGTGACCGGGCATGTCTGGGCTTGTGGGGCAGTGCTGGCCGACGCCTCCCGCGCCCGCTCCAGGCCCTTAAAAAAGTTCTGTGATCCGGGCTACTCTCCCCTTCCCAGGGGCTAGCGCGGGGTCGTTTGGGCGGCGTCGGTATCCTCCGCGTTGCTCGGATCCACCTCGGCTGGAGTTTCCTGCCCCTTCGGAAGTCTGAAGTACACAATGAGGGCCGCTACACAGCAGACCACGGAGACAATCACGTTGACGCGCAGTCCGAAGATGTGGGTGGCTTCATCGGCGCGCATGTTTTCCACAAAGAAGCGGCCCAGCGTATAGCCGGCCACATAGAGGGCGAAGACGCGTCCGTGGCCTAGCTTCCACGCCTTCTGTGCCCACAGGAGGAAGAGGCAGACCGCGACGTTCCACAGCAGCTCGTACAGGAACGTCGGGTGCACCGAGAACAGGACCTCACCAGTAGAACGGCCGCTGATGGGCGCGTAGTCACCGTTGGCGTTGACGCGATTGTAGATGTCCAGCGCCCACGGCACGTCCGTCTGGCGCCCATAGAGCTCCTGATTAAACCAATTGCCCAAGCGCCCGATGGCCTGCGCCAGGATAAGCCCGGGCGCCACGGCGTCCGCGAACGGGCCCAGCGGGATGCGCTTGACCTTAAACATCACCCACACGGCAAAGGCGCCCAGCGCCACGGCACCCCAGATGCCCAAGCCACCGTTGGTGATCTTGAGAGCATCGATGGGATCGCACGTGGAACAGAAGTACTTATCGTTGTCCGTGATGACGTGGTAGAGACGCCCGCCCACGATGCCGGCGGGGATCACCACAATGGCCGCGTCCCACACCACGTCCGCATTGCCGCCGCGGGCGGTGTAGCGCCGCACGGTCATCCACATCGCGACGAGAATGCCGGCGATGATGCACATGGCGTACGCACGAATCGGCATCGGTCCAAGGTGCCACACGCCTTGTGGCGGGGAGGGAATGTTAGCCAGGTTGTAAATCTGCACGAAAAATAGTGTGCCTGAAAAGTACAACTTCGACAACGCACGCGCAGTGCGGCGACCCTAGGGTGTCTTAGGAGGTCTTGCGAGACGGGCAGGCTGGGTGCTGACCGGCGGCCACCAAAGAACGCGCCAGCGCCATCGGGTCCTGCGCCGCCATCACGGACTCCCCCACCATGATGGCATCAGCCCCGTGAGCGGCGTAGGACAGCACGTTGCGCGGGTTGTTAACGCCTCCCACGGCAATCCGCGTGATGGATTCCGGCAGCCCCGGGGAGATAGTGGAAAAGGCCTCCCGATGAATAGCATCAGAGGCCAAAGACCATGCATTGACGGCCACTACGGTTCCCCCCGCCTTAAGCACCCGATCCACCTCGACGCAGTTGCGCACCTCCAGGATCGCGGTCATGCCTAAGGATTCCACCCGGTCCAGTAGCGACTCCAGACGAGCCTGATCCAGCAGCTCCACCTGCAAAGGAATGGCGTCGGCGCCATAGCAGCGGGCCTCGTGGATCTGATAGGGGTCCACGATGATGTCACGGCAGATCATCGGTAGATCCACCGCAGCCCGTGCCACCCGCATGTCCTCGAGCGAGCCGTGGAAACGCCGCCGATCCGTCTGGCAGGCCATGAGGTGGACGCCCGCCTCCTCCAAGTCGTGCGCCATCGTGGCCACCGAGTGCGGGCTGGACAGGTGCGCAATTTCCCCGGCATAGGGAACCGCGCGCTTAATTTCCGTGATGATGGAGCACCCGGGGCGCAACAATGCGGCGGCGGCATCGCGAGGTGCTTCCATGTCCCGGGAGCGCGCCTTGACCTCCTTAAAGGACACGCGGGCTTCGCGCGCGGCGACGTCGGCAAGCACGCCTGCTACAAGATGGTCAACAGCGATCGGGGTGGGCATCAGCACCTCCCTCCGGAAGGGAAACTCACAAGGGCGACATGGATGGCGATTGAGATCACACTTAGGCTAGCGCGCGCACGGCCCGCACCGGAAATCCGGGGGCAGGCGGAGTGCCTACTCACGGCCCGCGGGGCCGTCCGTGCGCGGGGCCGCCGTATCGGTCGGATCGATGTCCGCGTCCAGCGCATCCCACATCACGCGCCCGGAATCCTGCGAATTCTCCAAGTCCTCGCGGAGGCGCTCCTGGCGCACCGCCGGCGTCTCGTACTTTGCCGAACGTGGCTTGTCAGTGCCCGGGTTGCTGGCCACCATCACCGCGCCGAACAGGGCCACGGCAGCCCCCACAAGGGCCACCGCCGGACCGGCCGCCTGCGTATCGGCGCTGAGCACCGAGGCCCAGTCGGAGATGGACGTCGCATCCACCGACGTATCGTTCGTGCCGCCCTGCAGAAGCTCCTGGGCGCGCTCGGCCGCAGGACCGGCGGTAAGCAGCGTAAGCGGGCGCCATGCCACGCCCGCCGCGGCGAGGGCCGTCAAGCCGGACACGATCCGCCGGGCGGTGCGCCGCACAGCCAGCGCTGCAACGCTGCCTGCCAGAATCACCACGGTCAACGCGATGAGCTCGAGCGACCACAGCGAGCCAGACAGCTCCGCCACGCTGGAGCCGGCCTTGTCATCCTCTACCGCTGCCTTCACCCACGTCATGCGGGAGGACAGCCACAGCACAATGGCGCCCACCAGCATCAGAATCGGCCCTATGCGCCTAGCCATTGGCATCATCTCCCAACAAGTCATCGGCATCGAAGCAGGTGCGGTCCCCGGTATGGCAGGCGCCCCCTGACTGCCGCACGGTCAGCAAGATGGTATCGCCATCGCAATCGAGGCGCACGCCGCGCACTTCCTGGGTATGTCCTGAGGTCAGCCCCTTGATCCAGTACTCCTGCCGGGACCGGGAGTAGTAGGTCCCGCGGCGCGTTGCCAGCGTGTACGCCAATGCGTGGTCATCCATCCAGGCCAGCATGAGAACCTCACCGGTCTCGGCCTGGACCACGGCGGGGACCAGTCCGGCCGCATTGCGCTTAAGGCGCGCGGCTATCTCGCGGTCGAGCTCATACGTGCCTACCAGCTCCGCAGCTGTGGCGTTGTCAGTCATGCGCGCACCTCGTAGCCGGCGGCACTAAGTTCCTGCTTGACGGCGGAGATTTCTACCTCACCGAAGTGGAAGATGCTCGCTGCCAGTACGGCATCCGCGCCGGCGGCGATGGCCGGCGGGAAGTCTGCGGCCGCGCCCGCACCACCGGAGGCGATGACGGGGACAGACACCGCCTCGCGCACGGCGGTGATGAGCTCGATGTCGAAGCCTTCCTTCGTGCCGTCGCCGTCCATCGAATTGAGCAGGATTTCACCGACTCCCAATTCTTCCCCGCGGCGCGCCCACTCCACGGCGTCCAAGCCTGCCGCCTGCGTGCCGCCGTGCGTGGTGACCTCAAATCCGCTGGGATAGTCGGCCGCGCGGCGGGCGTCCACGGACAGCACGATGCATTGCGAGCCAAACACGTCCGCCAGCTCACGCAGCAGCTCCGGCCGCGCGATGGCGGAGGAATTCACCGAGACCTTGTCGGCCCCGGCGTGCAGCAATTCCCGCACGTCCTCAACGGAGCGCACGCCCCCGCCCACGGTGAGCGGGATGAAGACCTGGTCGGCCGTGCGCTTGACCACGTCAAGCATGGTTCCCCGTCCGTCCTTGGAGGCGGAGACATCCAAAAAGGTGAGTTCATCAGCGCCCAGCTCGTCGTAGCGGGCGGCCAACTCAACCGGGTCCCCGGCATCGCGCAAGTTATCAAAGTTGATGCCCTTGACCACTCGTCCGTGGTCGACATCGAGGCACGGGATTACGCGCACGGCAAGCGCCATGGTGACTCTCCCCTCTATGGGATCTGTGGGATTGGGAAACAGGAAGCGGCTAATCGCAGACGCGAGAGGCTAGCACCGTTAGCGGCGCCCGCGCGGGTTACGCGCGATGGCGTCCAGGATGGTGTCATGGACCTGCGGGGTGCCCGCGACCAGGCCCTTCGACGCCGCAGTCCACTCGTTACCGTCGGGGTCGCTCACTCGCCCGCCAGCAGACTTGATGATGAGCGCGCCGACGGCGTTGTCCCACGGATGCGGCGAAAAGTTCACCGCTCCGTCGAAAACACCCTGGGCCACAAAGGCGTTATCCAGGCCCACGGAGCCGGTCATGCGCGGGCGCAGGCCGGTCTCCCGCAAGTCGTCGAAAAGCGCGGTGGGCAGATGCGACGAGCAGCCGACGTGGCCGCGCCCCTCATCGAATCCGAGGGCCCCTTCCCCACCTCCGAAGCCGGTGGCGGGTCCACCGCTCGAACGCAGCGGCATGCCTTCAGCGGCCACCACGCGCCGGCCCAGCAGAGGAAAGTCCGCGACCGCCACGACCGGCTTGGACTCGTGCAGCAGCGAGACCAGGATGCCGCAGCAGGGATTGCCGGCGGAGTAGTTAGCGGTGCCGTCAACCGGGTCGACGACCCACACGGTCTCCTCCAGGCTGCCGCCGGATTCCTCGCCGTAGACGGGGATGCCGGTCAGCTGGGTCAGTGTCTGGCGCAGGTGCTGCTCAATCTGCAGGTCGACCTCCGTGGCAAAGTCGCCCTCACCCTTAAATCGGGCGGGCGGGGCGCCTAGGCCGGAGCGGAAGAGGTCATCGACCTGGTCCACGACCGCTTCGGCGAAAGCGACGAGTTCCCGCGGATCCGACAGTCCGCCGTGTCCACCGGCCTGGGAAGCCTGGGAAGCCTGAAAAGCATTGTCTGACATGGCTTAGACCTCCTCGATCGGGTCAATGTAGTCCTCGGCCGGCAGCGGGGTGACCTCGGAGACTGCGGCTAGGGCCTCCTCCATGCTGAAGCGCTTCTCATACAGCGCTGTGCCCACAATGGCGGAGTCGATTCCCTCGTTCTCGTACAGGGCGAGGCTGCGGAGATCCTCCAGAGTGGAGATTCCCCCGGAGGCGGTGATTGCGGCGTCGGTCGCCGCAGCAACCTCACGCAGCAGCTCAATGTTCGGGCCTTTCAGCGTTCCGTCCTTGGACACATCAGTGACCACGAAGCGCGTGCATCCGGCGGAGTCGAGGCGCTCGAGCACCTCCCACAGGTCGCCCCCGTCGGAGACCCACCCATTGCCCTGGGTGCGCCATTCGCCGTCGACCTCGCGCACCGCCAGATCCACTGCGATGCGGTCCCCGTGTTCCGCCAGCACGCGGGCGATCCATTCCGGATTCTCCAGCGCGGCGGTTCCGATGTTCACGCGGCGCGCGCCGGTGGCCAGCGCCCGGGCCAGGGATTCGTCGTCTCGAATCCCGCCGGTCAGCTCCACCTGCAGATCGACGCTTGTGGTGATTTCCGCAAGCAACTCGTGGTTGGAGCCGCGGCCGAAGGCGGCGTCCAGATCCACCGCATGCAGCCACGTCGCGCCCTGGGACTGCCAGGTCAGGGCCGCCTCACGCGGGGAGCCATAGGACTTCTCGGTTCCGGCCTCGCCTTGGTCCAGGCGGACCGCCTGGCCATCGACGACGTCGACCGCGGGCAACACTGTAAAGCTCATGGTGTGTAGTCTACCTTTCGGAAAATCCGGGTCAACGAATGCGACAGAGCTTTCTGCCGCGCTTTTAGAGCGTTGCAATCCAGTTCTTCAACAACTGTGCGCCCACGTCCCCGGACTTTTCCGGGTGGAATTGGGTGGCCCACAGTGCCTCGTTATCCACGGCGGCCACGAAGCGGTCCCCGCCGTAGTCCGCCCACGCCACCTTGGGCGGCTCAGTAATTTCAGTTTCCAGCTCCCAGCGGCGCGCGGCATAGGAGTGGACGAAATAGAACCGGTCCTCGGGATCGATGTCCGCGAACATCCGGCTGTTGTCGGGGATGTCCACCGTGTTCCACCCCATGTGCGGCAAAACGTCCGCGTGCAGCTTTTCGACGCGTCCCGGCCACTCGCCGCAGCCAGCGGTCTCCACGCCGTGCTCGGCGCCCGAATCGAAAAGGACCTGCATGCCCACGCAGATACCTAGGACCGGCCGCCCGCCGGCCAGACGCTGGCCAATAATGCGCGGGCCCTGCACGGCCTTGAGGCCCTCCATGCAGTGCGCGAAGGCGCCCACGCCGGGTACCAGGAGGCCGTCTGCCTCAACGGCCACGGCCGGATCCTGGGTCACGGTGACGTCCCCGCCCACGCGCTCGAGGGCGCGCACGGCGGAGCGCACGTTTCCCGCACCATAATCCAGCAGCGCGATCTTTTTTACTGTCATGTAGCTAGGCCTTTCGCCGTCGAATCCTGCGGAGTCGGGTTTTAATATCGTTGGTCTCGCTCACGCGAGTCTTGCCCAAGGCGCGGTCTGCCAGCGTCATGAGCAGGCCTAGCGCAATGATGGCGGCGCCGGTGGCAAACGCCCCGTCGTAGCCGGTCAGTGCCACGACCGCGCCCAAGACTGTGGAGCCCAGACCCGTGCCGCCGTCGTAGAAGATGTTCCACACAGCAGAGCCCTCGGAGAGCCGCTCGCGCGGAAGCCGGTCAAACATGGACAGCAAGGCCTCGTTCTGGACGATGCCGAAGCCCGCGCCGTAGAGAACAGCGCCCAGCACCAGCCACCACACCGGCCACTGCTGATTCAGCACCGCGGCGATAAGCCCCACGCCGACGACGGTGAAGGTCTGTGCCGGGATCATCAGCGTGCCGGGTTGGCCCACGCGGTCCGCCACCACGCCAGCGATGTAGCGGGCGATCATGCCGGATCCGCCGATGACGGAGAGCATGAGTCCGCCCAAGACCGCGCCGCGCTCCGGGTCGAGCTCGCGCACAGCCGGAGAGATAAAGTTCGAGGCCACGCCGTAGCTCACCGAGAAGCTCGTGAGCGCCAAAGCCGGCACGAGGACAAGCTTCCACATGGGTGCGCGCGGCGTTGTATCCGCGGGGTCCGACGAGCCCAGCGGCGCCGCCTTAATCTTGGGCACCAGCACGCTTGTGGCAAAACCCAGCAAGCCTAGGGCCGCGGCCAGCAGGTATACGGCGTTATACCCCACTGCCCCAGCGATGGCCACGCCGACCGGCAAGAAGGCCATCTGGGCAGCGCCGACGCAGAGGCCGAAAATGCCGGTGGCCTTGCCCAGCAGGCGGCGAGGAGAAATTTCGCCGATGAGGGCGCTTTCTGAGACGGTCAGTGCACCAAAGCCGATGCCGCGCAGCGCGGAGAAGCCTAGGGCGATCGGGGCGGCATCGCCCAGCATATGTCCCAAGGCCGGAACGCCCAGCAGCAACGCAGACATGGCCATGACCGGCCGGTATCCCCACTGGCGCAACAGCATCGGCGTCAGCATCTGCGTGAGCACCGTGGCCAGCATGAACACACCCGTCGTCGCGCCCGCCAGAGTAGCGGTGCCACCGGCGTCTAGAACTGCCAGCGGCACCACGGGCAGCAGCACCGACCACGCGCCGAAGGCGGAGACGACCGCAATCATCGTCTCCTTGAAGCCGGCTACCGCCCACACGCTCTTTGGGTTCGTGGAAGCCGTGCCGCTCATTTCGCCGCCGTCCCTGCAGAGAAGATGTCCAGCAACCAGGCCAGCGCCGCTGCGACCGTCACTGCGGCCAGCACGCCGGCGACCACGGTCATGAGCTTAGAGCCGTTCTGGTAGGCGGACCAGGCGCCGCCCACCAGTAAACCGGCAACAAGGAAAAGTACGAGAACCAAGACATTCATTGTGGTTTAGAGTGCTCCCTTCGTCGACGGAATGCCAATTATGCGCGGATCGCGCTCAGTTGCCTGGCGCAGTACGCGGGCCACAGCCTTGTACTCGGCCTCGGTGATGTGGTGCGGGTCGCGCCCGTAGCGGACATTGACGTGCAGAGTCATGGCCGCGTGGGTGGCAAAAGTTTCAAAGAAGTGCCGGTTGATCACTGTGGCGTAGTGCCCGCCGATGACCTGCCACTGCAGGTTCTCCGGCTCCCCATTCATGACAAAGTATGCGCGCCCGGAGATATCCACGACGGCCTCCACCAGGGTCTCATCCATGGGCAACAGCTGGGAGCCGAAGCGGCGGATGCCCGCCTTATCCCCCAACGCTTCCCGGAAGGCTTGGCCCAGGACAATCGCGGTGTCCTCCACGGTATGGTGAGCGTCAATCTCCACATCGCCCTCCGCGCAGACGGTGAGGTCGAAAGCGCCGTGCGTGCTCAGCGCAGTCAGCATGTGGTCGAAGAACGGCAGACCGGTGGAGATATCAGCCTGGCCGGTTCCGTCCAGGTTGATCTCCACAACGATCCTGGTTTCCGCCGTGGCGCGTTCAACGCGGCCCTTCCGGACGCGGGGCGGATAGTCCTGAGTAGTGGCTCCGTCGACACTCATCGTCGTGCTCTCCTCCTTCGCAGATGTGGGGATGTGCGGCACGCACGCGCGAAGTCGCTGCTTCGCTAGTGCACCATGTCTACTGTATCCGCTAGCGCCTGCGCCGCAGAAAGGAAGGCATCGTTTTCTTCCGGCAGCCCAACCGTGGCGCGCAACAGGCCCGGCACCCCGTTGTCTCGGATCAAAACGTCGCGGTCCAGGAACTGCTGCCACACCACGTGCGGGTCAGCAAAGCGGCCAAAGCACACGAAGTTCGACTCGCTAGGCACCACGTAATACCCCAGCTCACGCAGGCGTTCCACCACGCGGTCCCGCTCGACGGAGAGCTTCGCCACGGTGCGCAGGGTATCCTCCTTGTGCTCGAGCGCCACGATGGCGGCGGCTTGGGTGAGCACCGAGAGGTGATACGGCAGGCGCACCAGCATGACGGCCTCTACGAACGCCGGGTCCGCCACGAAGTAGCCCAGGCGCGCGCCGGCGAAGTCGAAGGCCTTCGACATCGTGCGGGATACCACCAGCTGTGTGGGGTACTTCTCCAGCAGCGTGGTGGCGGACGGGGAGGCGGAAAATTCCATGTAGGCCTCGTCCACGATGACGATGCCCGGCGCGGCTTGAACTATCTTTTCCACCAGCTCCAGCGGGGTAACGTCCCCTGTGGGGTTGTTCGGCGTGGTGATGAAAATGACGTCCGGGCGGTGCTCTGCCACGGCAGCCAGCGCGGCGCCTTCATCGATGCGGAAGTCCGCATCGCGCGGGCAGGAGAGGAATTCGGTCTGCGTTCCGGCGCTGAGAATGGGGTGCATGGAATAGCTCGGCGTAAACCCCAGCGCCGTGCGCCCCGGGCCGCCGAAGGCCTGGAGCAGCTGCTGGAGCACCTCGTTTGAGCCGTTGGCTGCCCACACGTTGTCCGCGGTGACCGGCACTCCGGTCTGGTCCGTCACGTAGCTGGCAAGGGCGGTGCGCAGTGCCACGGCGTCGCGCTCCGGGTAGCGGTTAAGCTCACACGCGTGCTTCTCCACAGCCTTGACGAGGTCCGCCACCAGCGCCTCCGTCGGCGGGTAGGGATTTTCGTTGGTGTTGAGCTGGTTGGTCACGGTGAGCTGGGGCGCGCCGTAGGCGCTGCGCCCGCGCAGCTCCTCCCGCAGCGGCAGTTGATTCAGGTCAGTCACGGACTATGCCTCCTTGGTTGAACGAGCGCCGGTGAAGCGGGCCGCGATGGCCTCGCCGTGCGCGGGCAGCGCCTCAGCCTTGGCGAACGCAATGACGTGGTCCGCCACCTCCCCCAGCGCGGCGCGGTCGTACTCAATGATGTTGACTGGGCGCAGGAACGTGTGGGTGGATAGCCCCGCGCTAAACCGCGCGGTCCCAGAGGTCGGCAGCACGTGGTTCGAGCCGGCTGTGTAGTCCCCGAGCGGGACCGGCGAGTAGTCACCGACGAAGATGGCCCCAGCATGGCGGATGCGCTCGGCCACCGCGCGGGCATCGACGGTGTGCACCTCGAGGTGCTCGGCGGCGTAGGCGTCCGCCACGGCGATGGCGGCATCGATATCGTCGACAAGCACGATGCCCGATTGCTCCCCGCGCAGCGCCTCCGCGGCCCGTTCAGCGTTGGCGGTGGCGGTGTAGCGCTGCTCCACTTCGGCGTCGACCGCCTGCGCCAACTGCGGCGAGGCCGTGATGAGCACCGAGGCCGCCATTGGATCGTGCTCCGCCTGGGAAATCAGGTCCAAGGCCACGAATACGGGGTCCGCGGAGTCGTCCGCAATGACGGCAATCTCCGTCGGCCCGGCCTCGGCGTCCGTGCCCACTGCGCCGCGCACTGCGCGCTTGGCGGCAGCCACGAAGACGTTTCCCGGCCCGGTGATCATGTCTACCGGGTCCAGTGCCTCCTCCCCGGTGGCCGGCGTATCGTCGCCGTAGGCCAGCAGCGCAATGGCCTGCGCCCCACCGACGGCCCACACTTCATCGACGCCTAGGATGTGACAGGTGGCCAAGACCGTCGGGTGCGGCAGTCCCCCGAATTCCTTCTGCGGGGGCGACGCCACCACCATCGCTTCCGCGCCCGCCTCCTGGGCGGGTACGGCGTTCATGATGACCGAGGATGGGTAGACCGCCTTGCCGCCGGGCACGTAGAGGCCTACGCGCTCAATGGGGCGAAAGACCTCGGTCACCGTGGCGCCCGGGGCCAGCGAGGTGGTGTGCGCGGCCGGCTTTTGATCCGCATGCACCGCGCGCACCCGAGCAATGGATTCCTCAATGGCCGTGCGCACCGTGGGATCGAGCTCTGCGGCGGCTTTTTCCATTTCCTTAGAGCTCACGCGCACCGCTGCAGGGCGCACTCCGTCAAAGCGCTGTCCGTAGTCCAGCGCCGCCGCCACCCCGCCGGTGCGCACTTCCTCAACCAGCGGGGTCACGGTCCCCATCACGGAGGCGACGTCGGTGCCGCCGCGCGGCAGCACGCGCCGCAAGCGGGACGTGCTGAGGGTCTGCCCCCGCAGGTCAATGGTCTGTAGCATGCTGTAGGCCCCTTCGGTTCGAGTCTTCCACACTATTTCTTCACACTGTGTATATTATGCGCGATATCCTATAACAATCATTACCATATCCGCGCCAAAAAGCCAGCGAAGCCCACGGTACAGGCTATAGAATGGGCAATTACTGATACATTCACGCACCATCGGACGGTGTAGAGAGGCGGCGAGATGTATAACGACGCCGACGGCCAGCACACCCCGCAGCATCCCGCTCTGCTCCACCGCGTGGAGCAGCTAGCCCTCCGTGAGGACTTCGACTGCCTCCGGGTTACCGATCAGGAACTGGTCCTTCCCCACCCGCCGCTCGGGGAAACGCGCATCCGGATAGACAGCGAAGGTGACTCCATTCTGCGGCTGTGCACCACGCACTACCGCGCCCTGGGTTTCGGGGAAATTCCGGAGCTCAGTGAGTTTGTCAACGACTGGAACCACGATTGCCTCTCGCCCCAGCTCGTGCTCGATTACGACCACCCCACCGCGGTGAAGGTGTGGGGCCATTCCTTCTTCGTGGTGCATAACGAGCCGGATACCGCGCAGCTTGCCGCGGCAACCCTGCCGGCGCTCTACAACGCGGAGGCGTACCTAGAGGAGCTCGCCGCGCACTTCCCTGGGCTGCGCCACCAGCGCCCCGCCCCGTTGCCCGGCAGCCTCGACGAACCGGAAGACACGGCATCCGGCAGCACCGCAAAGGCCGAGGAGGCCGAGGATCCGGTGCGCGAGGTCAGCATTTCCCGCCTCAAGGAGATGCTCCCCTCCCTGGGAATCAGCCGCTTTCA
Source organism: Corynebacterium tardum (assembly GCF_046717785.1). Lineage (NCBI taxonomy): Bacteria > Bacillati > Actinomycetota > Actinomycetes > Mycobacteriales > Corynebacteriaceae > Corynebacterium > Corynebacterium tardum. Next base: position 1,780,063 of record NZ_CP177104.1, read on the forward strand.
GGCAGAGTCCGAGGACGCCATCTTCGCCTGGATCAACGACGTCCTGTTCGCCTTCGCCCTCGATTCTGGGCCCAGCCTCATCATCAAGGGCCACTGGGACCCCAACCTGGAGGGCAGCGACTTCTCCAAGATCTTTCTCATCTGTAACGACTGGAACCGCGCCAATAGCTCGGCCTCGGCGTACTGCCACTCCAACGTGGACGGGCTCCAAGTCCGCGTGGACTACGTGGTAATGACGGGCGCCGGACTTTCGGACGCCCAACTGGTCTCCGCCCTCGGGCGCGGCCTCAAGCACATCCTCCACGGCATCGACGACATCTCCCACGATGCCGTCGGCTCCTCCCCCGTCGCGTGGCCCTGAGCTCCCTCCCTCCAGCTCAGGCCTGAGCCTAAGCCTTAGGCCACGATACGATAGTCACCGGCCTTCGCCAGTGCCTCATTCATCACGTCCACCGAGGGCTCGACGTCCGCCTTGTGCTTGACCACCAGTTGCGCGTGTTCCGCATCGGTGATTTCAAACGTGGCCTGGCCCAGACCGTGGGAAGCGAAGATGTCATACAGGGACTGCAGTGCCTTGCGCACGTCATCGTCATCCTTGACGCCGCTGACCTGAAAGTAGCTAGAAACAATCGACATGGCGGTTAGTGTACTCGGCTTCCCCTACGGTCTAGCAGCTGCCTATTAGATGCGCCCGTTGAAGGTCTGCAGGGCAGAATCCTCACGGGTTCCTCCGCGGCCGTCGCCGTAGTCGGCGTAGTCATGAATCCACGCGATCTTGGACACCCACTTCACCGCCTTGTAGCCGTGGTTGGACTCCACACGCGCGCGCACCGGCGCGCCGAGGTGCACCTCGAGTGGCTTACCGTTGCGGTTAATCGCCAGGATGGATTGCTCCTCCGAGGCAGTAGCCACGTCGAAGCACGCGTAGAACGGCTCACGCGGGCGGTTATCGTACATCTTCTGGGCCAAGCCATAGGACTCGATCATCACGTAGTTCGCACCTTCGGGGCGCGGGCCGAGGAGCCCAAGGACGTCGACAAGCGCCGGCCCCTCCCACCGCGACGTGGCCGACCAACCCTGCATGCAGGTATGGGTGGCCACGTAAGAACGCTGCGGCAGTGCCTTGAGATCCTCCAGGGTGACCACGCGGGAGGCACCCGTCACCTCATCCGCCACAGTGATTTCGTAGCCCTCGAAGTTCTTGTCATGGAACGCGGTCCACTCCGGGGATTCCTCCGGGGTCGGCGGCAGGCCGTTGGTCCAGTGGAACTGAGAAATGTCCTTGTCCGTGTAGGCGTTTTTGGACTGCTTCACCGGGTGCATCCAGTTGAGGAAGAGCTTGCGTCCAACCTCCGTGATAGCCGTGGTAAGCCGCTGCGCACGCACACGGTCCGCCAGGGACCAGTAGGACAGGCCAATCCAGAAGGCAATGACGACGCCGATGGTGATCACCATCGTGGTAAAGGCCTGGGCGTAGCGCTCCGGGGTGACATCACCAAAGACCATGTGCACCATGTTGTGCTCGCGGTGCACGAAGAACACCAAGAAGACGTGGATGATGATGAACACGCACATGAACACCATGCCGATAAAGTGCAGGGACCGCGCTCCCTGGTGACCGCCCCACAGCTTGACGTACCACGGGAAGCGAACACGCACGGCAGGAGCCATCGCCACACCGGTGAGCATCATGAACGGCGCGAGGAAGAAGATCACGCCGAAGTACGCCAGCTGCTGCAGCGAGTCATAGGGGTCGAAGTGCTCCAGCGCCGGGGTCCGGAAGCTGAGGTAGGTCAGCAGGCTGTCCCACGCCTCCGGGATGATGTCCCAGGACGTCGGCACAATGCGCTGCCACAGGCCCGTGGCGAAGAGCAGCGTGACGTAGACCAAGCCGTTGAGGACCCACAGCATCACGGAAACGCCGTGCCAGTGGCGGCCCAGGCCGATGTTTTCGCGGCCCGGGAGCGTCAGCAGTGGCGAGGCGGACAGCTCATCCATGAGCGAGGTGTACACACCCTCTTCTTTCGGCAGCTCACGCTTGGTGAACTTGAGCCATTCCTTGCCGGGCGCACAATCGTTGCTCCACCACAGGCGCGGCATGGAGCTGAGCATTTCCCAACCGGAGCGCAGCAGCAGGCCCATGAGGATGAAGTTGATGAGGTGGCTGGCGCGCAGCCACAAGGGGTAATCGGGGTTTTCGCCGAGGGCGAGGACGAGGTCCATATCAGGGGTCTCCTCTCGGAACGATACGAGAGATTTAATCCCTATATTTCCTTATTTATTCGCCCCCGTCCAGCTTTTCATTGACGAAAACTCCGGGACGTCCACGAACACTGCGGCCCAGTAGCTGAACATAGCCATAAACGGCGCCACCAGCCACGCAATGCGGGGAGCAAACTTGGGCACAAACTCCACGACGTCCCCCGGGTGCTCCGGCGGGCTGGTGGCGGTGACCCCGCCAAAAACGTAGAACGCCGCAGCCCCTGCCACGCAGGCCACGCCCACCCAGAGGAGTACCCCCACGCCGCGGTAGGCAACACCTCGCAGGTAGGCCACCGCCCCTAGCACCATGCCCAGCACGCCCGTGCACACGGCAAAGGTAATGAAGGAATCGAACTGCACGTTGGCCACGGTGTCCACGGCGTAGCCGCCGTCCACCCGGCGCCCGGTAATGGCTGGGCGCCACAGGCCCCACAGCGCACCGGCGGCCGAAAACAGGAGCAGCGCTAACGCGAGCAACCCCGCGCCAAAGCCGATGGCGCGGGGTATGCGGGGCAATCTCAGATGAGACACAAAGAGAAACCGGAGGTACTAGCCGCAGAAGGTCCAGTTTCCGTTCTCGCGCTTGAAGCGCATGGTGGAGCTGTCAACGCCCTTGTTGGTGTTGACGTTCACGGTAGCGGAAGCGTCATCACCGTTGACCACCACGTCATTGATGGACTCCACGCCGGTCTGATCCCAGTTGAAGTCCTCCATCCCGGCGTCACCCTGGCCGGAAGCGGCAACCATGTCACGCAGCTGGTTGATCGGGATATCCGGAACCTGGTTGTAGTCAATGTTGTTCAGGCCGCTCTCCGGGTTGTTGCGGACCTCGGCGCAGGCGTGATCCGGGAGGTACTTGATGAACTGGCGCATCGTGGTCGTGTCATACAGACCGCGGACGAGGTTGTTGATGCCGTCGACGTCTTCCTGGCTTGCGGCCTCACCCTGGACCGGCTCCGCCTTCGGCATGTCCTTGAACGGGTCACCGCCGTTCTCGAACGGGTTGGTCACGCTCTCCGGGGCTGCGCCCTCAGCCTGGGGCTGCTCGCCCTCCTGCTGCGGCTCCTTGTCCTCGCCGTCCTTGTTCTCCTCGGACTTGTCCTTGTCTTCGTCCTTCTTGTCCTCGGATTTGGACGGGGCGGAAGTCCCTTCGCTAGCCTTCGTAGTCGTCATGGTCTTCACGGCGGAGGAAGCATCAGAAACCGTGTCCTCACCGTCAGAGTTGCAGGCGGTCAGAGCCAGAGGCGCGACCAGCGCAACAGCAACGAGGGACTTCTTGGCAGGTGTCAGAAAAGACAAGGGATAACTCCTAAAATTCATGTCAGAGAGCGCGAAATTACGCCGCCATTTCCCCGCAACGCCTGTGAAACTCTCACCGGTTTCAGTCGTGCGAAGGCAGCGAATACTCTTGGGCACTTCGACCTACTTTAACAAGCACTGGTTGAGGAATGCATAGCGGGGACCTTGAAGATTCCTGTGAACCCCAGCTGCGGTAGGCCGCGTACAGTACAACATTGTGCACCTTTCCCGCGACACTATAGTTTCCACGGCGCTCGACTTGTTGACGGCCTACGGGCTGGCCGATGTGACCATGCGCCGCGTCGCCACCACCCTCGGCGTCGCCCCCGGCGCGTTGTATTGGCACGTGGCCAACAAGCAGGCCCTCATCGCCGCTATGGCCGCGCAGATTCTTTCGCCCGTCGCCGGAGACACCCCCGCTCAGTTGGCCAGTTCCCTCCACACGGAGCTGGCGCGCTGGCGCGATGGGGCCGAGGTGGCCATCGCCGGTTCCGCCTACCCGGAAGCAACCACCCGCGCGGAACTCGAGGACCTGTTTACCGCGGCCCTGCGCCGATCTGTGCCTGATGCCACGCCGGACAGCATCGGCGTGGCCGCCCGTACTCTCATTCATTACGTTTTGGGCGCCGCCTTCATGGAGCAGTCGCGCGCGCAGCTCAGCACTGCAGCGCAGGCAGACGCCGCGCCCTCCACCGCCGCGTCGGAGGTCGACGCTGCCGCGCGGCGCGCTGCGGAACTCGTGGTGGCGGGGTTGCGCACCCTGTAGGCCGATGCGGCTGACTAGATTTGGCTAAGCTAAGCCTCATGACTGAGACCCGCGCGAACGTATCCTATTCTCGCCAGGTGTGGCCTGGTTCCGCCTCCCCACTTGGCTCCACCTTCGATGGTGCCGGCACGAACTTTGCAATTTTTTCCGAGGCGGCCGACAAGGTCGAGCTCTGCCTCATTGACCAAGACGGCACCGAGGAGCGCGTCGAGCTCACCGAGGTCACCGCCCACGTGTGGCACGCCTACCTGCCAAACGTCACCCCGGGCCAGCGCTACGGCTACCGCGTCCACGGCCCGTACGAGCCCGAAAAAGGCCTGCGCTGCGATCCGTCCAAGCTACTCGTGGACCCGTACGCGCGTGCCTTCGACGGCGACTTTGACGGCGATGCTTCCCTGTACTCCTACGATATCTTCGCCGATGAGCCCGGCACCGGGCGCAATGAGGATGACTCGCTGGGCCACACCATGCTCTCTGTGGTCATCAACCCCTTCTTCGAGTGGCACGGCGACAACCGCCCGCACACCCCGGTCAATGAAACCATCATCTACGAAGCCCACGTCAAGGGCATGACGATGACCCACCCCGATGTCCCGGAGGAGCTGCGCGGCACCTACGCCGGCATGGCGCATCCGGCCATCATTAACTACTTCAAGGACCTCGGGGTTACCGCCGTGGAGCTGCTGCCGGTCCACCAGTTCCTCCAAGATGACCGCTTGCGCCAGCTGGGCCTGCGCAACTACTGGGGCTACAACACCTTCGGTTTCTTCGCCCCCAACTCCGACTATGCCTACGCCAAGAAACCGGGTGAGGCGGTGGCGGAGTTCAAGGCCATGGTGCGCGCTTTCCACGAAGCCGGCATTGAGATCATCCTCGACGTGGTCTACAACCACACCGCCGAAGGCAACCACATGGGCCCCACCATCGCCTTCCGTGGCATTGATAATCACGCCTACTACCGCTTGGTGGATGACAACCCCGAGCACTACATGGACTACACCGGCACAGGCAACTCCCTCAACGTTCGCCACCCCCACTCGCTGCAGCTCATCATGGATTCGCTGCGCTACTGGGTGACTGAGATGCGCGTCGATGGCTTCCGCTTCGATCTGGCCTCTACCCTGGCGCGCGAGCTTGACGACGTGGATAAGCTGGCCACCTTCTTCGACTTGGTCCAGCAGGATCCGGTGGTGTCCAAGGTCAAGCTCATCGCGGAACCCTGGGACGTGGGCCACAACGGCTACCAAGTGGGCAACTTCCCACCGATCTGGAGCGAATGGAACGGCAAGTACCGCGACACCGTGCGCGACTTCTGGCGCGGGGAGCCGGCAAAGATGGGCGAGTTCGCCTCCCGCCTGACCGGCTCATCCGATCTCTACGCCAACAATGGCCGCCGCCCCACCGCGTCCATCAACTTCATTACGGCGCATGATGGTTTCACGCTACGGGATTTGGTGTCCTACAACGACAAACACAACGAGGCCAACGGCGAGGACAACCGCGATGGCGAATCCCACAACCGCTCGTGGAACCACGGCGTGGAGGGCCCGACCGACGACGAAGAGATCAAGAAGCTCCGCCGCCGCCAGATCCGCAACTTCCTCACCACCCTGCTGCTGTCCCAGGGCACGCCGATGATCTGCCACGGCGACGAGATGGGCCGCACCCAAAACGGCAACAACAACGTCTACTGCCAGGACAATGAGCTCTCCTGGATCGATTGGTCGTTGCTGGAGGAAGAGAAGAGCGCCGCCATGCACGGCTTCACCAAGCGCCTCATCAACATCCGCCGCAACCACCCGGTTTTCCGCCGTGAGCGCTTCCTGGCCGGCGGCCCGTTCGGCTCCGATGTCAAGGAGCGTGACATCGCGTGGCTGGTTCCCTCGGGCAAACTCATGACCCCGGAGGACTGGGATTTCGAGTTCGGCAAGGCCCTCATGGTCTACCTCAACGGCAATGCCATTACGGAGACCACCGCCCGCGGTGAGCGCATCACCGACGATTCCTTCATCATGATCTTCAACGCCCACCATGAGGACATCGAGTTCACCCTCCCCACGAAGGACCTCGGAGCGAGCTGGCGCCTTATCGTCGATACGGCCGATTCCGGCGGCTACCCGGAGGAAGAGAAACTCATTGACGCCGAAGGTACGATCGTGGTTCAGCCGCGCTCGACGCTGATTCTGCGCCAGACCGAGCCGCCTGTCTTCGAAGACTCGGCTGAAAACTAGCGCCCACGGCTAGTGTCCTGACTAGCCGCCCACCCCTCCCTCTAGAAAGGATTCCGTGTCCTACACTGCCCACGGTGTCGTCGTCGACGTCACCGCCGATTCCCTGCTTCTCCGCCGCTCCCTCCTTGCGGCCTCCTTGGGCGCTGCCGCCCACGAGGATATTCCCCTCGCCGGCGCGCGCGAGGTGGACTACACGGCGCCGACGGCAACTGGCTTTGGTCAGGTAGTGGTGCATGGGGAGCAGGAGGTCACGCTTCGCTTTGCCCCGGGGCAGGATGCAAAGGGCTGTGCCGATGCCATCGCAGCGGCCCTGCGCGGTGAGGCGCCTGCAGCACGCGCCGGTGTCTCTGGGCTCGACTTCACCGCCGTCGACGTGGAGACTGCCAACGACAACTGGGGTTCTGTCTGCCAGATCGGTGCGGTGCGCTTCCGCGACGGCGAGGAGACTCAGGCCCGCACGTGGCTGTGCACTCCCCCGCCGGGCCTAGAGCACTTCGACGAGATCAACGTGAAGATTCACGGCATCACCGCTGACGATGTGGCCGATGCCTCGCCGTTTGCCGATGCCGCCGCGGAGCTTTTCGAGTTCTTGGGAAGCGACGTGCTCGTGGCCCACAACGCGCAATTCGATTCCACCGCGCTGCGCTCCGGTCTGCGCACGGCCGGGGCCCCTGTCCCGGACGTGCGTCTGGCCTGTTCGCTGGCGCTCGCGCGCGATGCCTCCCGGGCCGGGGTTATCGATGTGGCCAACCACAAGCTCCCCACCGTCGCCGCCTACGTTGGCGCAGACGATTTCCAACACCACGACGCCACGGCCGACGCCCGTGCGGCCGGCGAAATTGTCACCGGCCTGGCCCGCCGATTGTCCTATTCCGGTTCCGTAGAAGAGCTCTTTGCCTCCCGCGAGTTCGCCCTCGGCACGCTGAGCGAAGAGTCCGTCATCCCCGTGCTGCGAGCCAACACCGCCCCACTGTCCGCCGCCGACCTCGGTGCCGGAACGGATTTTCGGGACAAGACCCGCATGGCGGGCGCGTCCGCGTCTGGCTCAACCACATCTGCCGGACCGGGCTCCAGCAAGGGCGGCTCCACCGGCGGTACGAAGTCAGGTGGCAACGACCGCCGGGGACCAGCCCCGTGGCAATCAGTCTCCACACCTGACACCATCCCGGATCCCAACCCCGATGCCGATCCGGAAGGCGCGCTGTATGGCCAACACGTCACCTTGACCGGTGATTTCGAGCCCTTTGACAAGGGGCTGCTGTGGTCCAAGATCGCAGAACGCGGCGGCCAGGTGGGCAAGAACGTGACGAAGAAGACCACCATCCTCGTCGTGGGCCAGTGGGCGACTAAGACCTCCAAGGAAAAGCGCGCCGAAGAGCTGCAAGGCAAAGGCCAGGACATTGATATCTGGCCGTCGGAGAAGCTGCTCGCAGAACTCCAGCTCGACGAGGCTCCGCCCTTCTAAACCTAGCGTTCAAGCCGCCAAGGAAACTTTTCCAGGGGGCGGGAACCGCAAGGCCAGCTGCGCAGTCCAATAAGGGTACGAATCTCTTTTAGTTCCACTCTTTTGGAGTCCTGCCATGACCGTTGCCGTATCCGCCCCACTGTCCACCTCACCGCTCCAGACGGAGAACCTCCTCCCTTCGCTGTGCCCCAGCGAGGAGCTGAACGGGGTAAAGCTCTGCGACGATGGGTTTTCTGACTCACCCGCTAGCATCCAGCTATCACGCACATTGTCCATGGCCATGCTCCGTAGCAGCGGCTCCACTGTCACAAGAATTAGCCGCCGCAGCCTCGATGACATGGGACTCACAGTGCGCCGCGCCTGGGATGCCGCGGCGATTAACCTGCAACGCCGGGCGCTTACGGACCAGGGGCTGCGCTTCTTTACTCGCCCCGCCGATCACAGCCTCCAGAACGCACCGGGTTGTCTCGAGGTCCGCGCCCACCGCAGCCTGGCATCGTCGTGGTTAGCGCACCCGCAGACCTTTACGCTGCTGGACAACCACCTACTCCGAATTACACACGGCCAGCAGATTACTTATCTGGTCCCAGATGCACACACGCTCTATGCCTTGGTCGATGTGTCCGTGCAGCAGGCCACGGAACTCGCGTGCCGTGCGAACGAACTGCGCCCACGGCATCGGCCCACACTGAGCCTGCAACCGCTAGTATTGGCTAACGGCTTTCCCGTGGAGGTATAGCCCTCTTCGCTCCTCCTCGGCCGCCGTCACTGCTACTGCCACTGTCACTGGCACTGTCATTTCCGCTGCCGAAAGGAGTCGTGTTCGCGCCCATGGCTGAGTCCCCCATGTCACGCCTGAGCAATCAATACCACTCCTGGGTTCGCACGCACCCGACGGCGGCGCAAGACTTCCGCGACGGAATCGAGGACCTACTCAACGACGCCGGCATTATTTTCGACCGCGTGGCCACCCGCGTGAAGCAGTGGCCTTCGCTCAAGGCCAAGGCAAAGAAGCGCACCGCCAGCGGCGAGCTCATGTACCCCGCCCCCTGGGAGGACATTCATGATGTCCTCGGCGTGCGCATCAACGTCTTCCACTCCACGGTCATCCCGGAAACCATTGCCGTACTGGGTGAAACCTTCACGGTCGTACGCTCGGTGGACAAGGCGGCGGAAACCCGCATTTCGGGCGGATTCGGCTACGGTTCCCACCATCTGGTCCTCACGGTCACGGAAGACAGCGCCGCGGCGTTGGAAGAGCTGGCGCCGTACGTCGGCTGGACCTTCGAGGTACAAATCCGCACCGTCCTCCAGCACGCCTGGGCGGAGTTTGAGCACGATATTCGCTACAAGCAAGGCCCCAATCCGCCCTCCCCGCAGGTGGATCGCCTTTTCACACTGGCCGCGGGTCTCATTGAGCTAGCGGATCAGCAGTTCGATGAGATCGCGGCACTCAAAGCGCCCCGCGCGGAGACCGACGAGGATATTGAGCTCACTGCGGAGACTCTGCCGGGCGTACTGGCCATCATTCTGGGAAACCGCTTCCCACGCTCGCGCTCGGAGCACTACCGCTTCCTTTCTGAGCTGCTAGAAAGCAACGGCATTACCCGCTTGAGCCAGCTCAAACAACTCCTGGATAATGATGACATCGCCCACGTGCACGACGCGATGCGCTACCGCTTCCGTCCCGGCCAGGTCAGGCTTATCGACGACTTGTTGCTCAACAAGTTCGGCCCCCGGCACATCGACGCCACGTCTGAGGCGGGTGACCGCAAAGACCGCAAGCGCCGCTTGAACGCACGCCTCAAGGCGCTACGTCGCTTTTCCGAAGAATAACCCGGCACATTAATGAGATCCTTTACCATTATGAGTTATAGTAGAAGGGCCTTATACATATAGAAGGGTCTCCCCCTTGCTACCCACCTTCAGACGGGATCCATCAATGAAGAAGAGACTAGCTGTTTTATTGACGTCTCCGCTCATACTGTCTTCGGTGGCAATGTTCGGGCCCAGTGCCGCACAAGCTGCCCCTTCTGATTGCCACTATGAGGTAAACGGAAAGAGCGTTATCGGAAGCTGCAGCCAAGGGAGTGGAGACTTCCGCATTCGCCTCGACTGTAATAACTGGCCTGATCAGACTTCCGCGTGGACCCAAGCCGGCCGCCAGGCAGTCGCAACGTGCGGCATCGAGCACCACAGAGGGGTAACGTTCGAAGTTCGCTAACCCCGCCACAGTTCGTACACGTTGCACGCGCATCAAAATTTCACGCTCTAATTGTCATTAACGTTTGAGGTAGCCTGTGCTGTCACTAAATCACGTTTCCGTTTCCTACAAGAAAAAGAAGGTAGTAAGCGATGCCAGTTTTGATGTCACTGACGGTGTCCACGCCCTCCTAGGTCCCAACGGAGCGGGCAAGTCCTCCATTCTCAAAGCCATTGTCGGGTTGGTCCCCACGGCTGGAGGCACGATTGAGCTTGACGGGATTGCTGACCCGCGGCATCGGAAGTTCCACGTGGGCTATCTCCCACAGGACAATCTTCCTACAAGCTCTTTTACGGTAGCTGAGTTCCTCTCCTATATGGCGTGGCTCAACAAGATTTCGCGTGACACCGCCGGCGCCGAGGTCAAGAAAGCCCTCGCGTTGACGCATCTTGAGAACTACTCCACCGAGAAGATCCGTAACCTTTCCGGAGGTACCCGGCGGCGAGTAGGTATTTCCGCTGCCCTGCTAGGTAGCCCGCGTCTCCTCGTACTCGATGAGCCTTCCGTGGGGCTCGACATTATTCAGCGACAAGAACTGTGCACTGCCATTTCTTCGATCGCAGCGACAACTCCGGTACTGCTCACCACGCATATTGTCGACGATGTAGCGAGTGTAGCCACAGATGTGACCATTCTTTCCTACGGATCTGTGACCTTCACCGGTTCACTCTCCGAGCTCACACCGGGTGACAACTCCGCCGAAGCCATCGCGTCCGCCTATACGGCGCACGCGGCTAAATAAGCGGAATAATGGTGGCACAATGACGACAGGAGCATCCCCCAACAAGCTCGTCCCGCACTATGGATGGCTGCTGTGGGCACGTTTCCAGAGCCTACCCATCGCAGTTACCGCAGCAGTGTGCACGGCACTGATTGCCAAGGCAGTATTGACAGTTATCAGCCGCCCTGGGGCTACTATTGAGGATGGACATCTGTTCATCGCCATCGCCGCGAGCACATGCCTCACCATCGCAATGAAGAGCGAATCGTCAATGGAACGCACGCGTGCCCGCTCCCTCATAGCACGGCGGTCCATACTCCTCCTAGTCTTTGCCGCGGTCATAGCAGCCATCAGCGTAATGTGCTTCGGCTTCAACATCGCCCCATATGCCGGGCCGGCCTGTGCGCGCGACTGCGTCTTCCTCCTCGGATGCGCCTGCATAGTTTCACGTATACTGCCAAGCCTGTACCTCTGGACGGTCCCTCTGCTGATGGGTTGCATATTCTTGTTCTTTTCACCGTCCTATCCTCTTCCCACGACGGAAACCCTCTGGCTGCCGCTCAAATCACCTGGACTTTTGTTCACACAAGAGGGCGCCTTCGACGGCAGTTGGTTCATCGCTGCAGGTGCCGCCGCGCTAGGGATGCCGAGTTTTCTCTTGCGCTAATTTCCCGCCACTCCGACACACCTCGCTGTGCGGCACTTCTCACACTATCGATTGGAGCTCAATGCCAACTCGGACCACCCACCTTTTACCTGACTCCGCCACGCCGCCCGCCGCGTACTGGCCAAGAGGTGTTCTCCGCATCCAGGGACTAGTCCTATTGAGCCTCATCACCGGATTGTTCCTGGCAACATTTGCATGGACCTCCGTGGGCGATTGGGGCGGGAGTGTGTACATGCTCCTCGATACGGCAGCCTCCGCCACCCCGTTTATGATGGCGTGGTTGGCAGGCGTTGGTGTCATCATCGGCCAGTGGCGGTGGAGAAGTGGAAGCGCACAATGGGACTACTTTAGCCCACGCGGCAAGGCAGTACCGATAGCGTTAGGCGCTGTGGGCGGAGCGTTTCTATCTCTTGTAGGAATGACCGTCTACCTCGCTGCAACGGTACCGCTGGCACTATATGGCGGCCTACACGATGGCCTGGACAGCGCCACCATCCTGGCCGACGTGCGCGACAGCATTCCTCTTATGCTCGCGCTTACGGCACGCTTCTGCACGGTGTCCTGTACAGCGGCGCTAGTCGGCGGGTGCATCCGCTACAAATTTTTTGCCGCGCTGGCAGCCGTCATGGTCTTCGTTGCGACCATCATCGCTGCCTTCAACATCGATCTCATAGGCGAACACGAGCGCCTGGATTCAGCCAGCATCGCAGACTTGAAGTGCACGGCGACCGCTCCCACGGTATGCGGGCTCCCCACCAACCAGGCTTATTTTGCAGCCGCGCAGGAATCGCTCACCCACTATATGGAGAGCTCACCCTACAGTGATGTACTGCCGGACAAGGTACTCGTCACCGATTCGTCCTTTCGTGACGTCCCAGAACAGCTCCGCAGCGACTTTCCCATCGCTCTGCAGCTCATGCGCCAGCGTTCCCTCATCGCTCCGCACAATCTCGCTGATGAGGAAACCGTGTCCCAGGACATCTCGCTCTCCCTAGCGCATGCCTGCGCTGCTCCCCTATCCGACGCCTCCACCCGCGTTCAGGAAATCCTGAACGGAACCCCGGACACTCAGAGCGAAAGAGACGCCAACGCCGCTGAGTTAAAGGCCCTCCTCTCCTGCATCAATAACCGCTAAATCCCCGCATGACACGGTGCAGGGGCCGGCGATCCCTAACGGAAACCGCCGCGGAACTTATCCATCTGCCGGCGTTCCTTCTTCGTGGGGCGGCCGGTGCCCCGGGCGCGGACGGGGACGGAGGGGAGGAACTCCTTCGGCAGTGGCGGCGGGGCGTGGTCGATATAGCACGTGCGCGCAATAGGGGCACCCACGCGCTTAGATACGGTAGCGAGCACCTCAAGGTCATGTTCGTGGTGGTTGCGCCAGACGCGGACACGGTCGCCGGGGACCACCTGCTGGGCAGGCTTGGTAGCGCTGCCGTTGAGCTTAACGTGCCCGGCGCGCACTGCGGTGGCGGCCTCCGAGCGGGTCTTGAACATGCGCACGGACCATACCCAGGCATCGATGCGTACTGGGCGCCCGTCAGGCTGGTTGACCATGGGGCTTTTTAAAGGTTGTGGTTCTCGTTGACGATCTTCTGGATCTTTACCCAGTTGTAGACGCCGCCGACCACGGCGACGACGAGGCCAATGGCCATCCAGGTCCAGAAACCAGTCAGTGCCCAGCCCAACAGAATGCCACCACCGATGCCGCCCACCACGGCAATGGCGCCGTTACGGGCGTGGGTGCGCACCGCCTGCTTGCGCTGCTCAATTGGATTATTGGGGCGTCGCTGCATAGTCATGCCGTCAATCCTACAAGCAAACCGGAAAGCACTCCGGCAAGGCCTCAGTGCCGAGTGCGGAAGACTCGCTGAGGGCTAGCGCGTGAGTTCTACCCAGGCAGTCCCGGCTTCCTGTGGGGCGACCTTGCCCTGGGTGAGCGCGGCCAGCGTGGCGGTGAGTTCCTCCTCGCCTCCGGGTTCTACTGAGACGGTAAAAGTCACGGCCTGGCCATAAGCGGTCTCCACCATGTCGACGCCGCGGTTGCGCAGCTCCGCTTCGAGCCGGCCGGCCTCCGCGTGGGAGACCTCCACGGTGTAGAGCTCGCGCAAGGCACGCGTGACGGGCTCAACCTGCTCCATCGTCTCGCTCACGGCGCCGCCATAAGCGTGAACGAGCCCGCCCGCGCCCAATTTGATACCGCCGAAGTAGCGCACCACCACCGCGCAGATATCCAGCAGCCCGGAGCCTTTGAGCACATCAAGCATCGGTTTACCGGCGGTGCCGGAGGGCTCGCCATCATCGGAGGAGCGCTCCACCGGATTCGCCGCATCAACGTGATAGATGTACGCCGAACAGTGATGGCGCGCGTCGGGGAAGCGCTCCCGGGCGGCGTCGATAAGCGCGCGTGCTTCTTCCTCATTCGTCGCGCGCCCGATGAGGGTAATGAAGCGGGAGCGCTTGATCTCAATCTCGTGCTCGTAGAGCTCGCCGGCTACTGGGCGCTGATAACTCTCCAGCATTACGCGACCAGGAAGTCGTACTCGGGCGTGCCGGGCTGCAGCTGCTGGCAGTGAATCTTTGATTCCTCCATGCGCGCGAGCAGGCCCGCGATGTCCCCGGCGGTGCCCAGCTCAATGCCCACCAGTGCCGCGCCTGTCTCCCGGTTGTTGCGCTTGAGATATTCGAACAGCGTGATGTCATCGTCCGGGCCCAGAATGTCCTGCAGGAAGTGGCGCAGCTGTCCCGGCTCCTGGGGGAAATTCACCAGGAAGTAGTGCTTTAGGCCGCGGTGCACCAGGGAGCGCTCCATGATTTCGGCGTAGCGCAGCACGTCGTTGTTGCCGCCGGAAATCACGCATACCACGGTCGAGCCCGGCTGCAGGCTAAGCGTGCGCAGGCCGGTGACGCTGAGCGCGCCGGCCGGCTCCGCGATAATCCCCTCGTTTTGATACAGGGCCAGCTGCTCCGTGCACACCGCGCCCTCGGACACCGTGTCCCAGTGAAGGCGGCCCTGGTTGGCCTCAAGGATGTGGTAAGGCAGCGCGCCGATGCGCTTGACGGCGGCGCCATCAACGAAGGGATCGACGGTCTCCAGCGTCACCGGCTCGCCGGCGGTAAACGCAGCGCTTAACGACGCCGCCCCGGCCGGCTCAATCCCCACCACCGCCGTGCGCGGGGCCATGTCCGCCAGGTAGGACGTGATGCCGGAGATGAGCCCGCCGCCGCCGACGGGCACCACGACGGTGTCGAGGGCCTTGCCCAGAGAGGACAGCTGGGAGACGATTTCTGCGGCGACGGTGCCCTGGCCGGTGACGGTATCGCGGGCGTCGAAGGGCTCGATGAAGAACGCGCCGCGCGCTGCGGCGTCGGCGTGTGCGGCCGCGGCGGCCTCGTCAAAATTGGCGCCGGTGACAACGAGTTCCACCCAGTCCCCGCCGTGGATAAGGATGCGGTCGCGCTTCTGTTTGGGCGTGGGCTCCGGGACGAAGATTTTGCCCTGGATTCCCATGGTCCGGCACGCGTAGGCCACGCCCTGGGCGTGGTTTCCTGCCGACGCCGTGACGATTCCCTGCGCGCGCTGCTCGTCACCAAGGTTGGACATGCCGTAGAGGGCGCCTCGGATCTTGTAGGAGCGCACGTCCTGCAGGTCCTCCCGCTTGAGGTAGACCTCGTAGCCGGTCTCCTGGGACAGGCGCGGGCAGTATTGCAGCGGGGTCGGGGCAATCTCCGAGCTAATGCGCGATTGAGCCAGCTGAATGTCAGAGGCGTGGACGGGCTCGAAGGCTTCCAGGGTGCTACTCATGGTGGCTCATTCTAGCCGGTGGGTCAGCCCGCAGCGCACATTACCTAGTGCTCGACCGGTTAACCCGATGTTTACCCAAATCTTCACTGCGCGTTACTTCTTTGCCCACGCTTCGTGTGCTCGTCACCGTAGTGTGGTTCGTGCTGCTCTCCGCCCCTTCGGCGGGGAGCTCTCTCACCGTCCGTTTTCTCACTCCACAGATTCCACCCGGAACGTATCTCACAAGGAGCCTAAAGCATGTCTCGCTCTTTCCCCCGCCGCGCTCTTACCCTGTGCGTGGCTACCGCCACCAGCCTGAGCCTGGCCGCCCCCGCCGCACACGCGGCGATTGTCAGTGACGTCCACGAGCACTCCGCTGCCGACGCGTCCGTGAAGCTCTCCCCCATCGGCACCTACGAGTCCGGTGTGTACGAGGAGTCCGCCGCCGAGATCGTCGCGTTCCACCCGGCCTCCCAGCGCATCCTCACCGTCAACGCCCGCTCCGGCAAGATCGACGTCCTCGATGCCGCCGATCCGACCAAGCCCACCCTCATCGGCTCCATCTCCGCCGGGGAGGACAAGGAGATCAACTCCGTCGCCGTGCGCCCGGATGGCCTGGCCGTGGCTGCCGTCCAGCAGGCAGACAAGACGGAGAACGGCGAGGCGCTGTTCTTTGACGCTGCTGCTGAGGACCTTGAGTCCTCCATCTTGGGCCGCATCACTGTCGGTGCCCTGCCGGATAACGTGCACATCACCGCCGATGGCGGCCACGCACTGCTGGCCAACGAAGGCGAGCCGTCCAACGAGCTCAACGCCGAGGGCACCGACTACGTCACGGACCCGGAGGGTTCCGTTTCCGTGATTGAGCTGCCGAAGGGTGTGGAGGCCCCCGCCGAGTCCGCCGCCCGCACCGCGGATTTCACGGCCTTCGACGGCCAGGAGCTGCCGGCCGGCGTGCGCGTGTTTGGGCCGGAAGGCCACGACGCCAAGCCGTCCGTCGACTTCGAGCCGGAGTACATCTCCTCCCAGGACGGCACGGCCTACGTCACCCTGCAGGAGGCTAACGCCATCGGCATCATCGACATTGCCTCCGCCACCGTGGAGAAGATCGTCCCGGCTTTCGTCGCCGACCACAGCACCACACCGATCGATCCGTCCAACAAGGACGACATGGCCGAGCTGCGCACCGTGCCGGTGAAGGGCCTGTCCATGCCGGATTCCATCGGCGCCTTCACCGCGGGCGGCCAGATCTACTTCGCCACCGCAAACGAGGGCGATGCCCGCGAGTGGGGTGTGAAGGAAAAGGACGGCGGCTCCGGCGTCTACACCGATGAGGTGGAGCTCAAGGACCTCATTGAGGACGGCAAGGTGTGCGAGGGCGCGCTGGGTGATGCCAACCTGGAGGAGCTGGCTGATAAGAAGCAGGCCGGTAACCTCAAGCTGACCAACGCCTCCGGCTGGAACGAGGAGAAGGGCTGCTTCGACGAGCTGTATGCCTATGGTTCCCGCTCCTTCAGTATCTACGACTCTGAGGGCAACGTTGTCTTCGACTCCGGCTCCGAGTTCGAGGAGATCACCGCCGAGCTCAACGAGGCAGGCGTGTTCCACCACAACGCCAGCAACGATTCCGCTGAATTCGATGACCGCTCCGACAACAAGGGTCCGGAGCCGGAGGCGCTGACCATCGGCACCGTGGGCGAGCGCACCTACGCCTTCATCGGCGCGGAGCGCGTCGGCGGAATCTTTGTCTACGACGTCACCGACCCGCAGAACGCGAAGTTCGAGACCTACGTCAATAACCGCGACTTCTCCACCGACGAGTTCGCCGACGCCGGTGACCTCGGCCCGGAGGGCTTCGCATTCGTGGACAAGAAGGACTCCCCCAACGGCGAGTACCTCCTGCTCGTGGGCAACGAGGTCTCCGGCACCACCACCGTCTACACTGTCGAGGCCCTGCTGGCTTCCGACGAGGATGACGACGACAGCAGCAACAACGACGGCAACGACGGCAAGGCCAAGGGCGACGACGCTGCAAAGCTCGCCAGCTCCTACTCCTCCCGTGGCTTCCTGACGGGTTCCCTCATCAGCATCATCGCGGGCGTCGCCGTGGCTGCCGGTGTCATGACCAACCCGGCTATCCGTGACTTCGTCCTCGGTGCCGTGCCTGCGGAGCTGCGTGCACAGCTGGAGAAGTTCCTGTAAGCACACGCCCAGCCGGGCAGGCTGCTACATTGAAATGAGCTTCGACTAGCTCCCTACACCTGTCGTACCTTCAAGGAGAATTTCCGCTATGCGTCTTTCCACGTCCCTCGTTACGGTCTGTGCTACCAGCCTGGCATTGGTCACCCCGGTTGCCAGCGCCGCGGACACCACCCCGACGCCTGCCCCGGCAACCGCTGAGTCTGCCCCGGCGGCCGCCGACGGCGCTGCGGACAGCACGGCAGAGGCCGCCGCGGACAGCGCCGCTGACGCCGCGCAGGATTCTGGCCAGGAAGCTGACCAGGAGGCTGGGAAGACTGACTCGTCCGAGCCGGAGTCTTCCGGTGAGGGTTCTTCCACGAAGGAGTCGTCCTCTTCCTCGAGCAACGGCAGCAACGGCGGAAGCTCGCTCAACGTGGGCCACGTCAACACCTCTGAGCTCTCCCCGGAGTGCAAGGCACAGGTTGATCAGGCCCGCAAGGAACACGAGCAGGCTGTTGCCGATGGCACCGCGGGCTCGTCCTTCATGGGCCCGGAGGAGCTGGCTTTGGGCGTCCTTAACGGCTACGGCTCCTCCGGCATGCCGGCGGTTCCGGACTGCATTGATGCGGAGAAGGAAGCCAAGCTGCAGAAGGAATGGGACGAGATGCCAGAATGGGTTCAGTCCGCCCGCCCGACGGAGACGTCCAGGGAAATCGGCGCATGGATGGCCGGCATCGCCTCCCTGCTCGGTGTCAGCGTCAACGTGATGGCCCTGGCAGTCCAGTTCAACCCACAGTTCCGCAACCAGCTGGCCGCCACCCTGCGCTCGATGGGCTTCTACTGGGATAACTCCAAGAAGCACCAGGAAGAGGCAGCGAAGGCCGGCAAGTAGTCGTACCGCGCCTAGTCCTGGCGCAGCGACGCTGAAGGGCGCTGCGGAATTGTCCGCAGCGCCCTTCAGCTGTTTTTCTGACTAGAACAGGTCCTTCTAGAACAGTTCCGTGGTGGCGATTTCCGCACCCTCGACGAGGGACTGGAGCTTGGCCCACGCGATCTGGTGGTGCAGACGGCCGCCGAGGCCGCAGTCCGTGGAGGCGATAACGTTCTCCGGGCCCACCAGCTCCGCGAACTGGATGATGCGGTCAGCCACCAGGCGCGGGTGCTCCACCGCGTTGGTGGAGTGCGAGACCACGCCCGGGTAGATGACGGTGCCCTCCGGAAGCGTGTGGTCCTGCCACACGCGCCACTCGTGTGCGTGACGCGGGGAAGCCCCCTCGAAGGAGAAGCCGCCAACCTTGGCCTGCAGGATCTCCTCGATGATGTCCGCGAACGGAATGTCGGTGACGTGCGGGCCGTGCCAGGAGCCCCAGCAGATGTGCAGGCGGGTCTGCTCGCGCGGGATGTCCTTGATGGACTCGTTGAGGATCTCGATGCGCTCGTGCAGGAAGGCCTGAAAATCCTTCACCGTCGGCTCCGGGACCACCGAGTCCCACGCCTCCGCCAGGTCCGGAGCGTCGAACTGAACGGTCAGGCCTGCGTCCGTAATAGCCTTGTACTCCTCTTTGAGGGCCTCACCGCAGGCACGGACGAGCTCGGACTCATCGTCGTAGTACTTGTTGGGAAGGCGCGCGGCGGCGCCCGGGGACAGCGCGGCGACGAAGCCTTCTGCGCGGTCCGGGAGGGCGTCGGCAAGCAGCTTCACGTCCGCTGCCACCTGGTCCTGGCCGATGTAGGTCACCGGACCGGTGAACTCCGGGTTGGCCACCTTCTTGCGGCCGGTGAAGATGCCGGAATCCGGGTCGTTGTAGGCCTCGGAGAACAGGGCGCGGTCGCGGCGGTCCTTCATCGAAGACAGGCGAATCTTGCCCGGCTCCGAGCGAATCTTGTCACCGATCTCCCAGCGGTCCTTATCCGTCATGGTCAGCCCGCCCAGGCGGGTAAAGGAGTAGTTCCACCACGCGCCGTAGTCCACGGCGCCGGAGGTGATGTGGCCGTACTCGCCCTCGTTAATGATGTCGAGGCCGAGATCCAGCTGACGCTTGACCACGTCCGCCACGGAGCGCTCCAAAATGTCGTGGAACTTTTCCTCGGAGATGGTGCCGGCGGAGCGCTCGAGGTTGGCTTCCAGCAGCTCCTTCGTGCGCGGCAATGAGCCCACGTGGGTGGTGCGAATCTTGTTGACCATGGGAAATCAGGTTCCTTCCTTCTAGACTATGCTGTCTAGAATAGCGTAAGGGACCAGTCCCACGGGATTCCCCAGCACCTTAAATTCACCCGAGGATGCCCGCCCCCATCGTGGCCTTAAGGTCACCCATGAGGTTGCTCGAGCGCTCCACGCGCAGGTGATCACCCAAGACCATCATGGTGGACTCTTCGCCGTCGACCAGCGTGAGGTACACGTCGGATTCACCCTTGTTGTTGACCAGCACCTGCTTGAGCCGGGCAATGTTGTCCATCGTGCACTGGTCCGTGCGCATGGTAAGCCGCAGCGGCAGGCCCGCACCGTTGCCAGGCCCCAGGTCGGGGACGCGGATATCCGAGCAGAACAGGGACATGCGCTCGTCCCGGATCTTCACCTGGACCTTGGCCAGGATGATGTTGTCCTCCGCGATCTGCGTCGACACCAGCGAATAGACCTGGTTGAACACCAGGATGTCCACCTGGGCGCCGTTGTGGTCCTCCATGCTGACGATGGCCCACGGGGAGCCATCGCGCTTAGAGAAGCGCCTGTCCACGCCGGAGATGATGCCGCCAATGACCAGCTCCTGGCCGTTGCCCACCTCGCCGTTGAGGATCTTCGGGATGGGGGTATCAATCTGCGCGTTGAGGGCTTCCTCAAAGCCGTCGAGCGGGTGGCCGGAGACGTAGAGGCCCAGCATCTCACGCTCCAGGGCCAGCTCGTGCTTGCGATCCCACTGCTCATCCGGGATGTCGATGGCGAACGCGGAGACGGACTCGCCCTCCTCCTCGCCGCCGCCGAAGCCAGCGAAGAGATCGAACTGGCCTTTGTCCGCTGCCTTCTTGGTGGTCTGCACCGAGTCCACCGCGTCCTCGTGGATGAGCATGAGCCCCTTGCGCGGGTGCCCCAGGGAGTCGAAAGCGCCGGCCTTGATGAGGGATTCGGTCACGCGCTTGGAACAGGCGGCCAGCTCGATCTTGTCCAGGTAGTCGGAGAAGGAGGTGTACGCGCCCTTCTCCCGACGGGTCTTCACGATGGAATCGACCACTTCCCCACCCACGTTGCGGATAGCGCCCATGCCGAAGCGAATATCCTCGCCCACAGCCTGAAACGTTTCTTGAGACTCATTGACATCCGGGGACAGCACGCGGATGCCCAGGTGACGACAGTCGGCGAGGTAGATGGCGGACTTATCCTTCTTATCGCCCACGGAAGTTAGCAGCGCGGCCATATACTCCGGGGCGTAGTAGGCCTTGAGGTAGGCCGTCCAGAAGGACACCAAACCGTATCCGGCGGCGTGGGACTTGTTGAACGCGTAGGACGCGAAGGGCTCGATGGTGCCCCACAGTGCGTCCATGGCCTCCTTGGAGTAGCCATTGTCCTTCATGCCGCCCCAGAACTTGTCGTACTGCTGCGCCAGGACTTCCGGCTTCTTCTTACCCATGGCCTTACGGAAGCCATCTGCCTCGCCGGCGGTGTAGTTGGCCACCTTCTGCGAGATACGCATGATCTGCTCCTGGTAGACGATGAGGCCGTAGGTCTCATCAAGGATCTCCTTGAGCGGCTCCTCCAACTCCGGGTGGATCGGAGTGATTTCTTTGCGGCCGTTCTTGCGGTCCGCGTAGTCCCAGTGGGCGTTCACACCCATCGGGCCCGGGCGGTACAGTGCCAGCGACGCCACAATATCCTTAAAGCCCGTCGGCTTCATGCGCTTGAGCAGCTCCTGCATACCGCCGGAGTCCAGCTGGAAAATGCCCAGCGTATCGCCGCGGGAGAGCAGGTCGTAGACCTTGGAGGCATTGGGGTCGTCGGCGTGGAGGTCCTCCAGCTGGATTTCCTCGCCGCGGTTCTTCTTGATGTTTTCCAGGCAGTCACCAATCACGGTGAGGTTACGCAGGCCCAAAAAGTCCATCTTCAGCAGGCCGATGGCCTCGCACGCCGGGTAATCCCAGCCGGTGATGTAGGCGCCGTCGGCGGGGCGCTTCCACATGGGGATGTGGTCCATGAGGCGCACCGAGGCCATAATCACCGCACAGGCGTGCACGCCGGCCTGCCGGACCACGCCCTCCAGGCCGCGGGCGGTCTCATAGATCTTCTTGACGTCCGGATCCGTCTCAATCATCTGACGGACCTCGGCGGCCTCCGAGTAGCGGGCGTGATCCGGGTCGGTGATGCCGGCGAGCGGGATGTCCTTCGCCATGATGGCCGGCGGCAGGGCGCCGTTGATGCGGTCCGCCATCTGGAAGCCGGGCTGGCCAAAGTGTACCTTGGCGGAGTCCTTAATGGCCTGCTTGGTCTTCACGGTGCCGAAGGTAATCACCTGCGCCACCTTGTCCTCGCCCCAGCGGTCCGCGGCGTAGGTGATCATCTCGCCGCGGCGGCGGTCGTCGAAGTCGATATCGATATCCGGGGCGGACGGGCGCTCCGGGTTCAAGAATCGCTCGAAGAGGAGATCGTGCTCAATCGGGTCGATGTTGGTAATGGTCAGCGCGTAGGCCACGAGGGCGCCGGCGGCCGAGCCACGGCCCGGACCGACGCGGATGCCGATGGAGCGGGCATGCTTGATGAGCTCGGCCACGATGAGGAAGTAGGACGGGTAGCCCTTCATCTCAATAACGGAAATTTCGTACTTGGCGCGCTCAACGTACTCCTCCGGCACCTCCCCACCCGGGAAGCGATCCTTGAGGCCCTCCATGACCTCGTGGGTGAGCCACGAGGTGGGCGTGTGGCCCTCCGGCACATCCGCAATCGGCATGCGGTCGTGGGTGTGCTCCTCCCAAATCTCGCCGTAGTCCTGGACGCGTTCTGCAATCCACAGCGTGTTGTCGCAGGCCTCCGGAACCATCTCGTCCCACACCTCGCGCATCTGGGCGGCGGACTTGATGTAGTAGCCGGTACCGCCAAACTTGAAGCGATCCGGGTCCATGAAGGTCTTGCCGGTCTGCACACACAGCATGGCCTCGTGGGAGGGCGCCTGGGATTCCAACACGTAGTGACAGTCATTGGTCACCAGCGGCGGCAGGTCCAGCTTGCGTCCGATCTCCAGCAGGCCGTCGCGGGTGCGCTTCTCAATATCCAGACCGTGGTCCATCAACTCCAGGAAGAAGTTGTCCTTGCCGTAGATGTCCTGCCACATGGCAGCCGCCTCGAGGGCCTCATTAAACTGCCCCAGGCGCAGACGGGTCTGGACGTCTCCCGAGGGGCAGCCGGTGGTGGCGATGATGCCCTCCGCATGCTCCGCGATGAGCTCGGCGTCCATCCGCGGCCACTTACCCAGCTGTCCCTCGTAGGAAGCCAGGGAGGACAGCTTGAACAGGTTGTGCAGGCCGGTCGCATTTTCCGCCAGCATGGTCTGGTGCAGGTACGCGCCGGAGGCGGAGACGTCGTCACGCTTCTGGTCCGGGGTTCCCCACAGCACGCGCTTCTTATTGAAGCGGGATTCCGGCGCCATGTAGGCCTCGATGCCGATGATGGGCTTGACCCCCGCGCTCGTCATCTTTTGGTAGAAGGCGTTGGAGCCGTACATGTTTCCGTGATCCGTCATGCCCACGGCGGGCATGTCCTGGCGCACCACCTCATCGGCCAACATATCCACCTTGGCCATGCCGTCCAGCATGGAAAATTCGGTGTGGTTGTGCAGGTGGACGAAGGATGAGTTTTTGGCCATGCGGTCATCTTAGCGGGGACGTCAAACCCCCTGCGGCAGCCGCGGTTCTGTAAATTATGTAGCCGTGCTGTACACCATCGCTGCTTACCTGATGTGGGGCTTCTTCCCGGGTTTCTTCCCGCTGCTGCGCCCCGCCAGCCCCTTCGAGATTCTGGCCCACCGCATCGTGTGGACCGCCGTGCTCGTCACCGCGGTGCTGCTGGTCACCGGCGGGTGGCGCGAGCTCAAGGCCTTCAGCCTCAGAATGTGGGGATGGATGCTGGCGTGTGGCGTGGCGATCACCGTCAACTGGGGAACCTACGTCATCGCGGTCAACACCGACCACGTGGCCGATGCCGCGCTGGGGTACTTCATTAACCCGCTGGTCTCCGTGGCCCTGGGCATTGTCTTCCTCAAGGAGACCCTGACGAAGGCCCAGGTGGTATCAGTAATCATCGCGTTCGTGGCGGTGCTGTGGCTGACCTTTATGACCGGCCAGGCACCGTACTATTCCCTCGCGTTGGCCTTCAGCTTCGGCATCTACGGCCTGCTCAAAAAACGCCTCAACGTCTCCGCCATGGGCTCGGTGGCCGCGGAGACGCTCGTCATGCTGCCGTTCGCGCTCATCTACCTGGGCTACCTGCACGCCCAGGGCCAATCGACGTTTAGCAGCGAGGGCCCCGTACACATCCTGCTGCTGGTGACCTCCGGTCTGGTGACCGCGCTGCCGCTTCTGTGCTTTGCCCAGGGCGCAAAGCATCTGCGTCTGTCCACCGTGGGCATGTTGCAGTACATGACGCCCATCATGCAGATGCTGTGGGCGCTGTTTATCACCCACGAGCACATGTCCACCGCCCGCTGGATCGGCTTCGGCATCATCTGGGTGGCGGTCATCATCTACCTGGCGGACCTAGTGCGCAGGGGCCGCGCTTCACGACGTCACCCCCGCCACTCCCCACACGCCACCACCAACGAGACTGCCGCCTAACTGCCTTACTGCCTAACGCTTTTTCGCCGGCGCAGCTCCTCGCGGGCTTTACTCGCCCGGGCACGCTTGGCCGATTCTTCCTTGCCATTAAGCGCCCAGCGCGGCATGAGTATGGCCAAGGCGATGCAATAGAGGGCCACCATGGCGCAGATTGCCAGCGTCACTCTGTCGGTGCCGAGAAGCCCCAACGCGATGGTGGCCAGCGCGGTGATGATCGCTCCTGCCCACACCAGGGTGTAGGCAAAGCGGTAGTTGGCGGGCCACGTGGACGTGTCCGGGTACAAACGCACGCTATGTCTCCTGGCGGTTTCAAGTGGTGGATGCATCACTTGAATAGTTCTTGTATCTTCTCTTCGGGTTTATACCAGTTGAGGACCTTTCTGGGGCGCCCGTTGAGAAGGTCTTGAATGTGTTGGACATCCTTGTCGGTCAGGGTACTAAAGTCGCTTCCTTTAGGTAGGAAGTCTCTGACTAGCCCGTTAGTGTTTTCGTTGGTAGGGCGCTGCCAGGGCGAGTGCGGATCACAGAAGTAGACTGCTAGTCCACGTGCGATGCTCAGCTTGTCTACTTGGGCTAATTCAACGCCTTGGTCCCAGGTGAGAGTCTTGGTGATGTTGCGTATTTTGCCGGTGAACATCTCGATTAACTTGTCGACAGTTGTGGCGGAATCATGAACATCCAGTTTGCGGATCATGGTGTAGCGAGTACTGCGTTCCACACAGGTCACGAGTGCAGTGCTTCCTCCTTGTCCGATGATGAGATCGCCTTCCCAATGTCCTGGGACAGCGCGGTCTTCAACGCTGGCAGGGCGCTCGCTGATGCGGTAGTCCTCACCAATCCAGCTTCGATTACCGCGGGCTGGCAGGCGTGATTGTGGCTTTCGTCCGGTCCGCCCAGAACGCAGCGCTTTTTCTACTTTCAGCTCGTGGCGCAAAGCACCTTTAGCTTGGATGTAGAGAGCTTGGTAGATGGTTTCATGGCTAATTGACATATCCCCACCTTTACTGAAGCAGCGGGCAAGATAGTTCGAAATCTGCTCAGGCGACCACTTCGTGTTCAATCCCTCGATGACCAAGGCACGCAGCTGCGGGTTGGTATCGAGTTTGCGGGGTTTAGGCCTGGCTAAACGGTCCACAGCCCGCTTTTGTGCCACGAGGGCATCGTAGCCATGCTCAGTCATCCCACGGGCGATTTCCCTGCTAATCGTCGACTGGTTGCGGCCCAGTTGGGCTGCAATCTCACGGTGAGTAAGCCCCTGTTTAAGCAGGTAGCCTATCGCTATTCGGTCATGGCGGATAAGACGCTTTCCGCGTCCTACCTTCGATTCGGATTCAGTGGGATGATCATTGAGTATCAAACGCCCAGACAGAGCGTGTCAAGTTGTTTGTGTGTGGGGCTAGGTTTACAGGTATTTGTCGAAGCGGTCGGGGTAGGCCACGGCCATTTGGTTTATAGCTTGTTTCCAGCCGGAAACTCGGGCTCCTTCCATGAGTCTGCCGGCTGTCGCTGAGACTCGTTTGCCTTGCTTCGCTCTCTTTGCAGCTCGTTTGTCTTCGATATTGCAGATCATCAGCCATAGTGTCTTGAGCGCTGATTCATCGTTGGTGAACTGCACCCTGTTGCGGGTAGCTTTACGCAGTTCATTGTTGAATGATTCAATCGAGTTCGTCGTATAGATAACCTTTCTGGCCGCTGGTGGGAACTGTAGAAACGGTACGAAACGCTGCCAAGCATCTCGCCAGACCTTGACTGAGCGTGGATACTTTTCTCCCAATTCAGAGGCTTCAAAGTCGTCTAAGGCAGCCTTAGCTGTGGGTTCATCCGCGGCGGTGTAAATCTTTTTCAACGCGGCCGATACGCCGCGGCGATCCCCGTAGGCTACCCACCGGTTAGCGGCACGAATCAGGTGCACGATACAGGTTTGCACCATAGAGTTCGGCCACGTTGCCTCGACTGCTTCAGGCAGGCCTTTAAGCCCGTCACAGCAGACGATAAAGACGTCTTTGACCCCACGGTTAGAAAGATTGGCGCATACCTGCGCCCAAAATGAAGCGCCTTCTTCTTTGGCAATCCACAATCCCAAAATGTGCTTGATGCCGTCGAGATCCACACCGATTGCCATGTACGCGGACTTATTGACCACTCGGCCACCATCGCGGACTTTAATGCGCAACGCATCCAGGAAAATGACCGGGTAGAACTCGTCTAGCTGGCGGTTTTGCCAGACCATGACCTCATCGAGGACAGCATCGGTGACTGCGGAAATCGTCTCATGGGAAATATCAACCCTCATCGCCGTTGCCATATGGTGCTGGATGTCCCTAATTGTCATCCCACCGGCATACAAGCTGACGATCATGTCATCGACATCAGTCAAGCGCCTAGAACCTTTAGGAACCATAGTCGGCAAGAATGTACCAGCCCGATCCCTCGGGACATCAACGGTTACTGGCCCGTAGTTAGAATCCACGGTCTTTGGATACGACCCGTTGCGGTAATTGTCTGTCCCGGCAGCAGCTTTAGCGCTCCTGTCGCCAGACTCGTAGCCCAAATGGGCATCCATTTCAGCATTGAGCCCCCTGGTAATCGAGGCCTGCAACATGCCGCGAACCAGGTCATTGGCATCCGTTGTAGACGTGCCTAGGTCATCAATCAGCTTCGCGATCTCAGGGTTAGCAAGCAGCTTCTTTTCAATCGCATCAATCTTGGCCTTATCAGCCGGATCTCGTCGTGCCACAGTAGTCATTCTGGTCCATCTCCTCATGCAGGTTAGGTACCCACACACAAACCATCAGACACTCTCCCCAGACATGCGATTATGATGCCACGCTTTAACCGTGGCATCACTGCGATCAACTACCTGACCGGCCTGTTTATAGCTTTTGCCAGCATCAACAAGCTGTAAAGCTTTAGCGATGCGATCCCGCTGGTGTTGTGCGGTTCCACCACGGTTGCCTTGGACGAGCTCAAACCCGTCCTGGGCAAGGTAGCTATAGGCCAACCGCTGAGGGAACCCGACCTCTTTAACTGCGCTGAGCACAGACCGGCCGCTTTCAACCAAAGCAACAACGTGTTGATACTGCTCGTCAACCAAACTCCGCTGGCGCCGAGCACGGCTAAGGCCCTCAGCCTGACGCCACGCCCTCGCCTGAGCTTTCGAAACCCCCAACTCCTTCAGGATCAATGGCATCGGACGCGCATCATGCAGATACGCCTCCACAAACTGCTCACGTAGCTTCTTGTCACCTGACATCTACACAACCTCCCAGCTGTATAGATGCATTCACCACCTGAGCCCGCCCCTTCTTTTCTCCAGTACTTGCTACTGAGCTGCCGGCTCGGCCTGTCTGCCTTGTCGGCTTAGTCGCGCGCTACGTTCCCGCGCGGGCGCACGCCGAAAGAGCCCCACGCGGCATCGGCCGGCGCTACCTCTACGCTGTCCACTCTGGGGTCTGCGGCGATGGCGCGCAACTCCGCGCCGGCGGAGTACACCACGGCGGAATCGACGTTGCTCGGTGGCGTGCCGCCCGCCTGACTCGCCGCGGCGGCCACGCGGTCCAGCGCGGTCTGGATGACGTCGCTGCGGTCCGAGGCCGCGGTGGGCTCCGGCACGGCGACGGGGGCCACCAGCCCGATGACGATGGCGTCCATGCGCCGCGCTGAATTCAGGACTTCTGCGGTCTCTGCTGGTGACAGCGATTCCTGAAAGTTGACCAGGGCGTAGGCCGGCTGATCCGCCCGCGCCAAGATTCTTCGGCGCGGTCACGGTATTCGGCGGCGGTCTCGGAGCCGTCCGGGCCTAATTGGTCGCCCTGCAGCGCCGTGCTGGGCTGCGTGCCGAACATACCAAAGGCCAGAACCACCGCCAGCGCCATGACTGCCAGCAGCGCAAGGGCAGCGCCTCGGCGGCGCCGGTAGATGCGCTGGCTGGCGGCTCGTCTGTTGCTCATCCGCGCAGAACCTCAAGGGCGTGCTCGAGGTCTTCCGGGTAGGGCGCGGTGCACTCGAACCACTTGCCGGTGCCTGGGTGGGTAAAGCCCAGGGTTACCGCGTGCAGCCACTGGCGGATAAGGCCTACGCGCTGGGCCAGATTCGGATCGCAGCCATACATCGGGTCCCCCACGCAAGGATGCCCGGTAGCAGACATGTGCACGCGAATCTGGTGGGTGCGTCCAGTCTCCAGGTGAACCTCGAGGAGGCTGGCCTCGCGGAAAGCCTCGAGCACCTTGTAGTGCGTTACCGCCGGCTTGCCGTCCTCCACCACGGCGAACTTCCAGCCGGCGGAGGGATGGCGCCCAATCGGGGCGTCGATGGTGCCGACGATCGGATCCGGCAGGCCTTGGACCACCGCGTGGTAGGTCTTGTCCACGGTGCGCTCGCGGAAGGCAGTCTTCAGCTGGGAGTAGGCGCGCTCGCTGGCGGCGACCACCATAACTCCGGAGGTGCCCACATCGAGGCGGTGGACAATGCCCTTGCGTTCGGTAGGTCCGGCGTCGGCAAGCGCATAGCCCGCCGCCCTAAGCCCACCAATCACGGTGGGTCCCTCCCAGCCCAGGGTCGGGTGCGCGGCCACGCCCACGGGCTTGAACACGCAGATAACGTCCTCGTCCGCGTAGAGGACGTCCATTCCCTCCACCAGCTCTTCCTTGGGGATGAGCGGCTCCTCCGGGGCGGGCATCATGACGTCGATCCAGCCGCCGGCAGTAAGACGCTCAGACTTGCCCACGGCAACGCCATCAATTTCGACATCGCCCGCCGCGCACAGCTCCGCCACCTTGGCCCGGGAGATGCCCAGAAGCTTGGCCAGGGCCGCATCGGCGCGCATGCCTTCTAGCCCTTCCGGCACGGGCAACCTACGACTTTCACGCATCAGAGCCTTCAGCCTCCTTCCGCTCTGTCATAAACATCGCGATGATAAAGACCACCACGCCGCACGTAATCGACGCGTCCGCGATATTGAACACGGCGAAGCTGCCCACGGAGATGTAGTCCACCACGTGGCCAAACCAGAAGCCGGGCTCGCGCACCAGGCGGTCGATGAGATTGCCCAGCGCCCCGCCCGCAATCATGGCCAGGCCGACGGCCTGCCACCGGTCCCGAATCCGCGGAGCAGCAATGGCGACGCCGACGACGAAGGCCAGCTGGATGGTGGTAAACAGCCAGGTGGATCCCTCCCCGCCCATGGAGAAGGCCGCGCCGGGGTTGAACAGGAGATAGAAGCGGAACCAGTTGCCCAACACGGGCATTGCCTCACCCTCGGTGAGGATCGACAGCATCAGCTGCTTGACGACCTGGTCCACTGCGGCGACGGTGAGCACCACCGCAGCCATCATTCCGATATGTCTCCTTGCTTTCACCCGTTCTATTCTAAACAGCCCCATCCGGTATTTTGGAATGCGTGTTTCGTGTGAGAGTCCTATCCGTCCTGTCCGCCGCCGCCCTCGGAGTAAGTGGCGCGCTCGCCGGCTGTTCCTACTCCCAACCGGCCAAGCCGGTGGAAGAACCCGTGGGCCTACCGCTCGACGCCCCGCGCGTTACCGTCCTCGACCCCGGAGACGGAGAACACCGCGTGCTGGCCTTCCACGACATCGACTCTGAGCAAGAG
Organism: Corynebacterium tardum; assembly: GCF_046717785.1. NCBI lineage: Bacteria > Bacillati > Actinomycetota > Actinomycetes > Mycobacteriales > Corynebacteriaceae > Corynebacterium > Corynebacterium tardum. Next base: position 1,810,120 of record NZ_CP177104.1, read on the forward strand.
CTCACCTACTCCGTGGCCACCGGTTTTGACCAGCAGCTGGCCAAGGACGGCAGCGAAAAAAGCGCGGAGTCCGCGGTCGAGGCGCAGGACAAGGTCACGCTCCCCCTGGAAGCCTCCGTGGAGGCGGCCACCCAGGACGTGGAGGGCCAGCTGCCGGCCAGCCGCAATGCCTTCGCCACGGTGGGCACGCCGGAGGCAGAGGGCGCGGATGTGTCCTCCGCTGAGGGATTCCAGTTTGGCTGGCGCGGCACCGATACCGGCCAGATGAACTCGCTGCGCCTGGCTGCCCCGCAGGCGGCCACGGATGAGGCGCGTAGCAGTGTCGAGCGCGCCATCACCAGCCTCACCGCCTTGCCGGTGGTCTTTCCTGAAGAAGAGATCGGCCCCGGCGCGCAGTGGAGCGTGGAATCCCGCGTGACGGGCGAATCCACGCTGCTGCAGACCACCACCTACACCTTGGACTCGCTGGACGGCGACATTGCCACCCTCAACGTCTCGGTGGAGCAGCGCCCTTCCTTAGGCGCGCTGTCTTTCGACGCCGCGGATGCCCCAGAGGAACTGCGAGGCAAGGAACTCAAGGTGGTCGACACCACGACGAAGTCCGAGGGCTCCGTTACCGTGGACCTGAGCAAGCCCCTGCCCACGGCGGGCGAGGTGTCCGTGACCACCGTCATCTCCTACGGCGCGGAGGGCTCAGACCTGCGCGTGGTGCAGGCCAGCGCCACCGATATGGAGTTCGCCTCCCGCGAGTAGCGGGAGGCTAAAGGAAGCCGTTGTAGGAAGCTACTGGGCGGGGGCTTCTTCCTGGCCGGCCGCGGGGGCGTCGGCAGGCGCCTCAGCACCGGCGCCGGCCTCTCCCTCAGCGCCTGCGTCCGCGCCGGCACCCGCGCCGTTGGTGGAGGCATCCGCACACATCTCCGGGACCTCCTCCGGCGGCACAATGTTGGTCACCAGCACGCAGGCCCAGGACTGGGACAGCTTCCAGGAGCCGTCCTCGTTGATGAACTCCACCTGGTCAGCGGTCTGCTGCTGGCCGTCCGGGGTGTTGATGTTGACCGTGGCCAGCGCGGAATCCGGCATCAGGCCGGGAACGACCGGGTCGACGACCTCAAAGGTGGCTCCGGACTCGGCCTGGGACTGCGCCATGACGTCGAACAGCTCCGGCGCCGTCTCGCTGCCCTGGACCAGCTTGACCTTCTCTTCCTGCGGGACATTCGGGTCGGCGGCCTTGGTCAGGATCTCGTTGAGCTGCTCCACGGTGGGCATCTCGGTGGTAACAACCTGGGACGCGGAGGTCTCGCCGGCGGTCTGGTCAGCGCTGATATCAGTGGAGCTGCCCTCGTCAGAGGACGAGCAGGCGGCGAGGGTGGTGGCGGCGCCCAGAGCCAGGATGGCGGCGCTCAGCTTGATGGATTTCACAGATACTCCTCGTGTAGGGGGTCGTGGTTATTTTCTTCACTCTAGCGCTCACCCGCCCCACCCTGTGGTTCCCGCGCAGCGTTGCGCCTGAAGTATCCTGGTGCAATGACTTTCGCGCTCATCGCCACCGGCGGCACCATCGCCTGCACCACTGCCCGCGATGGTTCCCTGATCCCCACCGTCAACGGCCACCAGCTGGCTGAATCCCTGGGCCCCGACATTGAGGTGGTGGAATTCCGCGCGCTGGACTCCAGCTCCATTACTTTGGCTGACCTCGACGAACTGCTGGCCTGCGTGCGCGACCAGCTGGCCCGCCCGGACATCGAGGGCGTGCTCATCACGCACGGCACGGATTCCATGGAGGAGACCGCCCTGGCCTTGTCTCTCTTTGACCTGGGCGCCGGCCCCATCGTGCTCACCGGAGCCCAGCGCGCCTTTGACCACCCATCTGGTGACGGCCCGCGCAACCTGCACGATGCTTATGACCTTGTGCGCTCCGGAAAGCCGGGTGTGTGGGTGCAGTTCGGCGGGAAGACCATCCCGGGCCGCGCGGCGCGCAAGTGGCACACCTCGCACCTTGCGGGCTTTGAAGAGCTGCCGGTGGGTGATTCCACAGTGCCTCCCCTGCCCCTAGCTCAGCTGGCGGAGCACCCCGTGGAGATCATCGCCGCCTATCCGGGCGCGGGCGCCGCGCTTGTCGACGCCTCCTTGGCCCACTCCTCCGGCCTCGTCATCGAAGCGTTGGGCTCGGGCAATATGGGCGAAGAGATGGGCACTGGCGTTGCTCGTGCCCTGCAGGCAGGCGTGCCCGTGGTGATCAGTACCCGCACTCCCTACGGAGCCACCAAGCTGGCCTATGGCGGTGCGGGTGGCGGCGCCACCTTGGGGGAGCTAGGCGCCGTGGCCTCCGGCGGGTTCCGTGCCGGCCAGGCCCGCATCATGCTCGCCGCGGCGCTGGCTACCGGAACCCCGGTAGGTTCTCTGTTTAACGCGGCGTCGCGTTCCGCGTCCTATACCGCGGGCTAGTCCCCCTCGCCGTCGTCGTCCTCTGTCGGTATCTCCTCCCACGCCAGCGAGTCCAGCGGATCGGCCGGGCGCAGCTGCTCGTCGTCAGCCGCGAAGGAGCGGGCGATACCCGGGCCCGTCGCGCGCGTTTCAAATCGCACGCTCACCACGCCGTGGCCGGTGCCTTGAATCCAGCCATGTCCATAGTCGGGATGGTAAACGTCCTGGGTGGCGTGCCAGCGCGGCACAGAGTCCGCAGAGTCCACCCCGCCGGCCGCTCCCTCCGCCGCGGTTGCCTGCCCGCTCGCGCCGGGCAGGTTATCGCTGACCCCGGTCTCATAGTCCGTATCCGGGGCGGGGCGCACCACCTCGCGGTCGAGTTCTGGGAAGAGGATGTCCTGGCGGGCGGCCTCCAGGCCCGAGTAGCTCACGCCCACGAGACGGATGGGCCCCAGCTCGTCCGGGTAGCGCGCGAGACTCTGCGCCTTCGCGGTGAGGATCTCCAGGTCGTCGGTGGCGTACGGCAGGGTGGCCGAGCGCGACTCGATGTGGAAGTCTGCCATCCGCAGCTTCACCGTCACCGTCCGCGCGCCGCGGCCGTCCTTGAGCAGGCGGCGGTGCGCCCCCTCCGCCGCGCGGTGAAGCGCCGCGTCTACCTCCGCCACCGTGTGCAGATCCTTCGGATAGGTGTGCTCGGTGGAGATCTGCTTGGAAATCGCGCGCGGGGCCACCTCGCGGTCATCGATTCCCTGGGCCAGGCGCCACAGCTGCAGGCCCATCACCCCGCCGAGGGAAATCTCCACCTCCTTCTGGCTCATGGCAGCCAGCTGCCCGATCGTCTCCACGCCGATGGCCGCTAGCTTCTGTTGCGTGACCGGGCCCGCGCCCCAGAGCTTGCCCACCGGCAGCGGGTGAATGAGCTCATCGAAGCGCTCCTGCGGCACCACGAAGGTACCGTCCGGCTTGGCCTCCCCGGAACCAATCTTCGCCGCCTGCTTGCCCGCGCCCGCCCCGATGGAGCTGGGAAGCCCGGTCTCTTCCCGGATGAGGCGGCGCAGGTTCTCGGACCACTCGCGGACGTCGTCAGGCGTGGCACCGACGAGTGCGGCAGGTTCCATGAAGGCCTCATCGATGGAGAGCTGCTCGATTACCCCGGCGTGCTCAGCAATGATGTCGAAGACCCGGCGCGAGGCCGCGGAATACACCGCCCGGCGCGGATTAACCACCACCGCCTTGAACCCGACGAGCTGCTGCGCGCGGAACATGGGCATGGCGGAATGGGCGCCGTACTTCCGAGCCTCGTAGGAGGCGCCGGCCACGACACCACGCCCGCCAGTGCCGCCCACCAGCACCGGACGCCCCTTAAGCGTCGGCCGAGTCAACTGCTCCACGGAGGCGAAGAACGCGTCCATATCGATGTGAAGGACCCAGCGTTGCATGCGCTCCAGTCTAAAACACCTCTCCGCTTACTCCACACGCCACCATTTGTTCACCTTTCCTTCGCCGCCGCGCCATGTAATTGCTCCAATTTATTTACTTTTTCGGTTTAACTTGTTTCCTCGTGAATTCTCCAGCCTCGCCTCAACACCCCTCCTCCCAGGCCCACGTGGTTCTGGAAGGAGTCAAGCGCGAGTTCGCGGACAACACCGGCCTGCACGCCACTGACCTCGTCATCAACCCCGGCGAGTTCATCTCCATCCTCGGCCCCTCCGGCTGCGGAAAGTCCACGCTCCTGCGCTGCATCGCGGGCCTCGAAACCCCGGACTCCGGCACCATCACCTTTGCCGGCAAGGAAGTCTTCGGCCCCCACACCAACGTTCCCGTCAACAAGCGCCACCTGTCCATGGTCTTCCAGGATCTCGCGCTGTGGCCGCACATGACGGTGGAAAAGAACATCGAGTTCCCGCTAACCACCGCCGGCAACAAGCTCTCTGCCGCAGAGCGCGCCGAGCGCGTGCGCACGTGCATGGACATGGTGGGCATTAGCGCCAAGGCCCAGGCCCGCCCCAACCAGCTCTCCGGCGGCCAGCAGCAGCGCGTCGCCATCGCCCGAGCCCTGGTGTCCAACCCGCAGCTGCTGCTGATGGATGAGCCCCTCTCCGCCCTCGATGCCGCCCTGCGCGTGCAGATCCGCGCCGAGCTGACCGCCCTGGCCCATGACCTCGGCCTGACCGTCATCTACGTCACCCACGACCAGTCCGAGGCCCTGTCCATGTCGGACCGCGTCGTGGTGATGAAAGACGGGCATATCGAGCAGTTCGCCGACCCGGTCACGTTGTACGACTCCCCCGCCACGGACTTCGTCGGCGGCTTCGTGGGCACCATGAACCGCCGCGCCGGGCTTCCCGATGTCCGCCCGGAAAACCTCACCGTCCTCAGCGCGGAGGAAGACATCGGCTCTTTCCCGCACCACGTGGACGGCATCGTGCGCACCGCCCAATACATCGGCGGGCGCTACGAGCTGCACTGCGACGTCGACGGCTCGGACACCCCCTGGGTGGCCTATAGCCGCACCCGCGTTCAGCGCGGGGAAGCTGTCCGTCTGGCCTACTAGACCTCTATTCATTACCTGCTACGCAAAGGACTCTGTCATGTTCTCCAAGAAATTCTCTGCCCTTCTGGCTGTATCCGCTGCCTCCGCCGTGGCCCTCGTGGGCTGCGGCTCCGTCGAGTCTGCTGACTCCACCGATTCCTCCGCCGACAACGCTTCCGGCTCTGAGACCTCGAACGCCCAGGAGTGGGAGGCCCCGGAGGGGCTCAGCGGCGAGCTGGACTACTACTCCGCGAACCCGCAGGGGCTTACCGACGCCCTCGTGGAGGCCTTCGAGGCCAAGACCGACGTGAAGGTCAACGTCTTCGCGGACACCACCGGCAAGATCACCGCCAAGCTCAAGGCCGAGGAGGCCAACCCGCAGGCGGACGTGGTCTACCTGGCGTCCTGGGCCGCTGCCTCGAAGCAGGACAAGGCCGGTGCGCTGGAGGAGTACACCCCGGAGGGCGCGGACAAGATCACCCCGTCGTGGGCCTCCCAGAGCGGTACCTTCACCGGCCGCGACGGCTCCGCCCTGGCGCTGGTGACTAACACCTCCGTGATCGACTCCGTCCCGCAGGACTGGGAGGACTTGGCCGACGAGAAGTACAAGGATCAGGTCATCATGCCGGATCCGCGCGAATCCGGCACCGCCGCCGACCTCATCGCCGCCATGGTGGAGCAGTGGGGCGAGGACAAGACCTGGGAGCTCTTTGACAAGCTCTTCGACAACGGCATGCTGGTGCAGGGCGCTAACGGCCCGGCCCTGGACCAGGTGACCTCCGGCTCCCGCGGCGTCGTGCTCGGTGGCGTTGACTACTCCGCCTACTCCGCCAAGGCCAAGGGCGAGCCGCTCGAGGTCGTCATCCCTTCCTCCGGCACCACCGTCACCCCGCGCCCGGTCATGATCCTCAAGACCACGGACAACAAGGACGCCGCCGAGGCCTTCGTGGACTTCATGTTCTCCGACGAGGCCCAGGAGATTTCCGCCTCCAAGAACATGATCCCGGCCAACACCGAGATCACCCCGAAGAACGGCCCGAAGCTGGATGAGATTCAGACCCTCAACGAGGACCTCGACGGCATTGCGTCCTCGTCCAAGGACGTCAAGGAAAAGTTCGCCGAGCGCTACCTGAAGTAGTCCGCTTCTCTTTCCCAGTTCATCTCTTCCAGTCCTCACGTTTCGGAGCAGCACGCCATGAGCACCACCACCCGCACCCCGCAGCGCCGGCTCGGCATCTACGCAGTACTGATTGTCCTGCTGGTCCTCGTCGCCGCGCCGCTGGTGTCGGTGCTCATCAGCGCAGTGCTGGGCTACCGGGACGAGCCCTCCTCGCTCCACAAGATTGTGGAGCCGGGCATGGGGCAGGTGCTGCTCAATACCATCGTTCTCTCCCTCCTTGTGGTGGTCTTTTCTACCTTGTTCGCTGCTCCCCTCGCCTTCCTGCGGGCGTGGACGCGGTATTCCTCAGCGAACTGGATAGAAATTGCCATCATGATCCCGTTCATGACCCCGCCCTTCGCCGCCGCGATGGCGTGGATGGACTTCACCCGCCGCGGCGGAGTCTCCGAAATGCTCTTCGGTCATGCGGTGGGCAAGCTCGCGCACGACGCCATCTACTCCGTACCGGGCATGGCGTTCATCATGGCGTGCGAGCTCTTCCCCTTCCTCTACCTCATTCTGCGCAACTGCCTTGCCTCCATCCCCGCCTCCTCCCTGGAGATGGCCCAAGTCGCCGGCGCGAGCCGCTGGCAGCAGGCCACCCGCATCATCATGCCGGCGGTCGTGGGCCCCTACTCCCTCGGCGCACTCATCGTCTTCATCAAGGCGGCCGGCGAGTTCGGCACGCCGGTGACGTTGGGTAATGCCATCGGCTTCAAGGTGCTGGTGTCCTCCATCTACCAGGACGTCACCATTGACCCGCTGAGCTTTTCCGACGCCGCCGCTTCCTCCTCCGTCCTTTTCGCTCTGGGCGTGGCGGCGTGGGCCTTCCAGCAGTGGGTATCTCGCCGCGACCTCACCGGCGGCGGACGAGTCTCCCGCCAGGTGGCGCTGCGTCTGGGAGGCGCCGGCACGGCGCTTGGCGGGGTGATCATTTTTCTCATCGTCGCCTGTTCCGTGCTCATCCCCTATATCTCCATCACGCTGGCAGCGATGACCATCCTGCGCTCCGCACCGCCGACCCCGCAGAACCTCACCTTCGACTACTTCGCCATCGTTCTGCAGATGCCCACCGCACAAGAGGCGCTGCTGCGCTCCATCGCCCTCGGCGCTATCGGCGCCACCACTGCCGTCATTCTGGGTGTTGCCATTACGCTGCTCACTCAGCGCACGAAGATGGTCAGCGCACGCGCGGCGGACTTTTTGGCTGTGGCCCCGGATACGGTTCCGGGCATCGTCCTGGCCATCGGCTTTATTCTCCTGTGGAACGCGCCGTGGCTGCCGTGGTCGCCGTACGGCACGATGGGCATCCTGGTGATGGCGTTTACCGTGCTGTTCTTGCCCATGGCAGTGCAAAACATCAAGACGTCCGCCGGCGCGGTCTCCCCCAGCGTGTATGAGGCCGCCGCAGTCTCGGGCGCGTCCGCCGGCCACACGCTGCGGTCCATCACTCTGCCGCTGCTGGCGCCGGGCATCTTTGCCGGCTGGCTGCTGGCGTTCTTCGTGGGCTTCCGCGAGCTGGTCATGTCCTCCCTCATCCGCCCCAGCCAGCTCAATCTCCTGGCACCGTGGATTATGAACCAGTTCGACCAAGGCCACCGCGCCGAAGCCATGGCCATGACCCTCATCGGCGTGGGCACCTCCACGCTGGTCCTCGTCATCCTCACCTGGTGGCAGAACCGGAGGGCCCGTGCCTAGCATCCTGGTTTTCGCCGATCTCCACCTCGGCCGCCCCGGCGCGCCCGGGCTCGAGTGGGCACTAGACATGCTCTCCCAGGCCTCCCACCGCGCCAGCGCCTGCGTGTGTCTGGGGGATATCATCGACCGCGCCGCGGACCCGGACCGGTTCCTCCCGCAGGTTCATGCCGTCATGGAGCGCGCGTGCGAGCTCTTCGCAGAGGTGCACTTCATTTCCGGCAATCACGACGTCCACCACAAGCTGCAGCTGCCGGAGGCTGTGCGCGTCCACTCCACGGAGGTTCATTCCTTCGAGTGCGCGGGCGCCACGGTACTGACTGCGGCCGTAGCCACGGACCCAGATCCGCGGGAGCTCGCCTTCCCGCCCCGCACCGCGGACGGGACACTCATTGGATTACTGCATTCATCGGTCACCGGGGAGTATTCCAAGGGCACGTGCCTGCCACTTACTCCCCAGACGTTGTCCGCCACTGGTGCCGACGCCTGGGTGCTTGGCCACGTCCACACCCCGGAGGTCCTCAGCCAGGATCCCTTCATCGGCTGGGTGGGCATGGGTAAAGCAGTGCTTGTCGACGTCCCCTCGGCCACCATCACCCGCCTCTAGCGCCCCTCCGCGCCCGAATGGAGAAGTGGGTCTCAGTCCCTTTCTGTGTGATCACTCTCTCACCATTCGCCCTGTCCACTGGACGCTGCCCACCGCATGCATGCATCATGTATACATGCAGAAAGACAGAGTACCCGCTGCGGAACGGGCCTACGACTACCTCAAGCGGCGCATCATTGAGGACGCGGTCGACGAATCGGAGATGCTCTCCGAGGCCGCCCTCGCCGCCGAGCTCGGCATGAGCCGCACCCCAGTGCGCGAGGCGTTTCTCCGCCTCGAGGTCGAGGGGTTTCTCAAGCTGTATCCGAAGCGCGGCGCGCTCGTGGTACCGATTAGCCCCCGCGATATCCGCGAGGTGTACGAGGCACGCATGCTTGTCGACGAAAACTCTGCTCGCCATATCTGCACCTTAAGCGCCGAGGAGCGCGGGCACATTGCCGACGTCCTCGACGCCACCATCAAGGAACAACACGCCGCGCTGGATGCCGACGACCTGCGGGCCTACACCCTGCTCGACGCCAAGTTCCACCAAACCATCATGGACAACGGCGGCAACCGCCTGCTGGCCAACCTGGGCCACACCTTGCGCGAGCGCCAGCAGCGATTCACCGCCACGGCTATCGGGCGCAGCGTCGAGCGCGCCCGCGCCTTCGTTGCCCAACACTCCTTGCTTGCCGACGCCCTGCGTACCGGCGACCTGGAGACATACCTCAGTGAACTCGACTCCCATCTCAACTCTTCAAGGAAGCAACTGTGACCGTTTCTGCGCATTCGAATCCGTCGATCGACGCGCCCGCCCCCGAACCTGACTTATCCCCCGAGACCCACCAGCCGCACCAGGCAACCGCCACCGAGAAGGTCTTTAGCCCGCACGCGTGGTTCTCTGTGGCCGGCTCCATGGTCGCCGTGGCCTGGGGCGGCAACGAGTTCACCCCGCTCTTGGTGATGTACCGCGAGACCTCCCACTTCTCCCAGGTCACGGTCAACGGCCTTCTCGCGGCCTACGTCATCGGCATCATTCCGGCCTTGCTCATTGGCGGCCCGCTCTCGGACCTTATCGGCCGCCGCCCGATGCTGCTGCCCGCCGCTCCCCTCTCGCTGGCCGGTTCTTTCCTCCTGTCCATCGCCCCGGAGGAGCCGCTCATCATCGCGCTGGGTCGCGTGCTGTGTGGCATGGCGCTGGGACTTGTCATGGCCGTGGGCTCGACGTGGATTACGGAGCTCATCACGCGCGCCGGCGGCGATCCCGCCTCGGGCGCTCGCAAGGCGTCGCTGTGCTTGACCGCCGGATTCCTCGTTGGCGCCGGTATCGCCTCCGTGCTAGCACAGTGGGGTCCGTGGCCAACCCACACCGCCTACATCCTCCACATGCTGCTGACAATAGTCACCGCAATCTGGTTGCTCCACACCCCGGAGACCCGCGAGCCCAGCCACGGCACGGTAAAGACCACCATCCTGGATCTCACCGTGCGCGAGATGCTCGAAATGCTGCACATCCCGGCCGCCGCCCACAAGCGCTTCGTCCGCGTCGTCATCCCGGTGGCTCCGTGGGTCTTCGGCTGCGCCGGCGCCGCCTATGCGCTCCTGCCCCAGCTGCTGTCGAAGTCTGCGGGCGATAACCCCATTGCCTTCTCCGGCCTCATGACCGTAATCACCCTGGGCTGTGGTGTGGGCGTGCAGATGCTCGGCCGCTTGGTGGATACCCACAAATCCGCCCGAGCATCCGCTATCGCCATGGGCGTTATCACCGTCGGTGCCATCCTGTCTGCCTTCGCAGCACACAGCCTCTCTCTGCCCTTGGGCATTGCTGCAGCAGCCACCATGGGCGCCGGCTACGGTCTCGCTCTTGTCGCTGGCCTCTCTGAGGTCCAGCGCATCGCGGGTGAGCGCGAGCTAGCAGGCTTGACCGCCGTGTACTACTCCATCTCCTACACCGGCTTCTTCATCCCCATGGCCTTCAGTGCCTTGGCGCCCTACATCGGGTTCACCAACCTCTTCATCATCGGCAGCGTCCTGGCCCTGCTGTGCCTGGTCAACGTCATCCTGGCGTGGCGCGCACACCTGCCGGGCGCCCGCCGCTAACTTTCCCCAACAACGCGAAAAGCTCCACTCTCCCTCCCGGGAAGTGGAGCTTTTCGCGTTGTCTGAGCCTCTATGCCTTGGCCACGGTGGCGGTGACACCCTTGAGCACGTCATGCACCGTCTGGCCCGCATCCGCCGCCAACGCCTCCGTGGTGACGGTGAAATCGGTGGCGAGCACCTCCGCTGCGATGTGCTCGCGGTGGCGGTTGGCCCACTCTTCCTTCTCCGCAGGCACCGACAGGGACACGGTGATGCGGTCAGTGACCACAAAGTCCTCGGCCTTGCGGGCATCCTGCAGACCGCGGATGACATCAGCTGCCCAGCCCTCAGCCTCGAGCTCCTCAGTCACCTCGGTGTCCAGAGAAACCAGACCATCGAGGCCCTCCACGCGAGCCGTCGACTTGGCATTCGCCGCCTGCAGACGCTCCGTGTACTCCTCCGGGGAGAGGCGGATGTCGCCGTCGACCACAACCTCCTCGCCCTCGCGCACGTAGTTGCCGGCCTTGAGGTTCTTGATGGCGCGCTGTACGTCCTTGCCCAGGCGCGGACCGGCCACCTTGGCGTTGCACACCACCTCGAAGGTGCCGACCGCGTCGACGTCGTCAGTAAGCTCCACGTCCTTGACGTTGACCTCGTCGCGGATGATGTCCTTGAAGTCCGCCAGGCGCGCCGAATCCTGCATCGCCACCGTCAGCTTCGGCAGCGGCAGGCGGTTGCGCAGCTTGTTCGACTTGCGTACCGAGGACGCAGCGGAGGCCACCGCGCGGGTGGCATCCATGGCCGCCACGAGGGCATCGTCCGCCGGGTAGTCCTCCGCCTTCGGGTACGCAGCCAGGTGCACCGAACGCTCACCGGTCAGGCCACGGTAGATAACCTCCGCCACGTGCGGCAGGAGCGGCGCCACCACGCGGGAAACCGTCTCCAGGACCGTGTACAGGGTATTGAAGGCCTCCGGGTAGGCCTCCTCGCCCTCCCAGAAGCGGTCGCGGGAACGGCGCACGTACCAGTTGGTCAGCGCGTCGGCGAAGAGTCGAACCTCCTCCGTCGCCGAGGCGATGTCCGTGTTCGCCAGCGCATCGTTGGTGTTCTTCACCAGGTCGTGCGTCTTCGCCAGGATGTAGCGGTCCAGCACGTTGGTGGAGCTCACGTCGAACTTCGCGTCCTGGGAGGCGTAGAGCTGCAGGAAGGTGTACGAGTTCCAGATCGGCAGGATGGCCTGGCGCACGCCCTCGCGGATGCCCTGCTCGGTGACAATCAGGTTGCCGCCGCGCAAGATCGGCGAAGACATGAGGAACCACCGCATCGCATCCGAGCCATCGCGGTCAAACACCTCATTCACGTTCGGGTAATTGCCCTTGGACTTCGACATCTTCAGGCCATCGTTGCCCAGCACGATGCCGTGCGCCACCACCTTCTTGAACGCCGGCCGGTCGAAGAGAGCGGTGGACAACACGTGCAGCAGGTAGAACCAGCCACGCGTCTGGCCGGAGTACTCCACGATGAAATCAGACGGCGAGTGGGTCTCGAACCACTCCTTGTTCTCAAACGGGTAGTGCTTCTGCGCAAACGGCATCGAGCCCGACTCGAACCAGCAGTCCAGCACGTCCGGCACGCGGCGCATCGTCGACTTCCCCGTCGGATCATCCGGGTTCGGGCGAGTCAGCTCATCGATGTACGGGCGGTGCAGACTGGTCGGGCGCAAGCCGAAGTCACGCTCCAGCTCGTCCAGAGAGCCGTAGACGTCCACGCGCGGGTACTCCGGATTATCGGAGATCCACGCCGGGATCGGCGCACCCCAGTAGCGGGTGCGGGAGATGTTCCAGTCACGGGCGCCCTCCAGCCACTTGCCGAACTGACCATCGCGGATGTGCTCCGGCAGCCACTCAATCTCGTTGTGGTTGAGCTCGACCATGCGGTCGCGGAACTCCGTCACCTTGACGAACCACGCCGGCAGCGCCATGTAGATAAGCGGCTCGCCGGAGCGCCAGGAGTGCGGGTAGGAGTGCTCGATGGTCACGTGGCGCACCACGCGGCCGGCGGCCTTAAGATCCTTGATGATGGCCTTGTTGGCGTCAAAGACCAGCTGGCCCTCGTACGGCGGCACCTGGGAGGTGAACTTGCCGTCCTCATCCACCGGGATGACCAGGCCCACGCCGTACTTCTGGCAGGTGAGCATATCGTCCTCACCAAAGGCCGGAGCCTGGTGGACCACGCCGGTACCGTCTTCGGTGGTAACGTAATCAGCAAGCAGCAGCTGGTAGGCGTTCTTGACGTCCGGGAAGAAATCGAAGATGGGCTGGTACTTAAAGCCCTCGAGCTCAGAGCCCTGGAAGGTCTTGAGTACCTCTGCCTCTCCCAGCTCCTTGGCTAGGGTGCCCACCAGGGCCTCGGCCATGATGAAGGTGCGGCCGGCGAAGTCACCGTCGGTGGCCTTGAATAGGACGTAGGTGACCTTTGGGTGGACCGCCAAAGCCAGGTTGGACGGCAGGGTCCAGGGGGTGGTGGTCCAGGCGAGGAAGGAGGCGTCGGCAAGCTCGGCGTTGTCAGCCAACGTCTTCTCCGCCGCGCTTCCCTCACGTGCTCCCGCTACGGGGAACGTCACCGTCAGGGTCGGGTCCTGGCGCATCTTGTAGGAGTCATCCAGACGCGTCTCCTGATTCGACAGCGAGGTGTGCTCAGCCCAGGAATACGGCAGAACCCTAAAGCCCTGGTAGATAAGCCCCTTGTCGTAGAGCTCCTTGAACGCCCACATGACGGACTCCATGTAGTCCAAGTCCATGGTCTTGTAGCCGTTCTCAAAGTCCACCCAGCGCGCCTGGCGGTTGACGTACTCTTCCCACTCGTCGGTGTACTCGAGGACAGACTTGGCGCAGTACTCGTTGAACTTCTCCAGGCCCATCTCCTCGATCTGGCCCTTGTCCGTGATGCCGAGCTGCTTTTCTGCCTCCAGCTCTGCGGGCAGACCGTGGGTGTCCCAGCCGAAGACGCGCGGGACGTGATTGCCGGCCATCGTGCGGTAGCGCGGGACGATGTCCTTAACGTAGCCGGTCAGCAGGTGGCCGTAGTGCGGGAGGCCGTTGGCGAAGGGAGGGCCGTCGTAAAAGACGTACTCAGGGCAGCCCTTGGTCTGCTCCAGGCTGGCCTTAAACGTGTCGTCGGCCTTCCAGTACTTCTGGACTTCCTGCTCCATATCGGGGAAGCGGGTCGAGCCACTGGTCATGTCTACTTTGGGATAGACCTTGCCCACGTTCTCGCCGCCGGCGGTGGATTCACTCATCATTCTTTCCTTCACTCGTTCGCTTCTGCGGGGACGCGCCCTCAGGCACGCGGTACCACCCCGCTTGAGCGCCACGGCGCTCCGCTTCGTTGTGTGAAGGAGATGACGGTCCCTACCCGCCCGGTTCTACTAATGAGGCGCGTGCGCCCCACGTTCTTCCGGAATGCTCCCCGGTGATTGCCGGCTCACTGCATATGCTTGGAAGTATACCGAGCAGGTCAAGTTTTCACAGGCCCGGGTTCCCGAAAACTCGAAATAGAAACCCCGGTAAACCCGTGAGGCACGCGTGAAAAGGTTATTCACAGGAACATTCTTTCTAGTGCAGTCGGCACGATGATGATTCTAGGCTCAGGAACCATGCCAGCACTTCAGAACTTCCTCACTGCGCTCGGCGCCGGCATCGATGTCGTCGCCGGGTGCGAAGGGATGTCTGAGGCTGACCTCATCGCCGCCGGTGCGCCGGATAAAACGGCCGCACAACTCGTGCGCCTCCACAGCAGCTTCTTCGGTTCCACGGCCATGACGCGCATGCAACGCGACGCCGTCAAGGCCGCCCGCCAGCGCCGCCATTCACTGCCCACGCTCGAAGTCATCGACCACTACGCACGCAAAGCTAAGACATTGGCTCTGGGCTGGCAGATGCGCCTGGAGCTGTGCCGCACCAGTGCCGACACCCTGGCGATGGAGGCCTTAGCTAAGAAGAAGCTCAAGGAGCACAGGACCGCACCTAAGCCGCAGGAAGGCGTGAAGATTTTCCGCCGCCGCAACGCGCCGTGGACGATGGCGATCACTGCGCCGTCCCACGTCATCGCCGCGCTTAACGACGCCGTGGATGACAAACGCCCCATCGAGTCCATCCAACAGGCCTTCTTCAAAGGTGCTCCTGCGCGCCGCGGTCTGCAGACCAATATTCTCGTCCCGCTGGATGCACTCACTCGGATCCTTGACGGCGACGGCGAGGAGGTGACCCTGCGCATGACCAACGGGGCCACGATGACTGGCGCAGACTACGTCAACAAGGTCATCTCCGGGGAAATCGACCTCGATGACACGCTGGCTACGCTGTTCCACCCCGTGCAAGGGCCGGTCAACCTGTACCGCGAGGAGCGGATGGCCAGCCTCAAGCAACGCATAATGGCTATGGCAGAATCTCCCGTCTGCGCCTGGGATGACTGCAATCGCCCGGCGGATGAATGCCAGGTACACCACATCATCGCGTGGAAGCACGGCGGATTTACCAACCCGGAAAATTTGGTCATGCTCTGCCCGTATCACAATGGCATCAATCAGGATGACCCCAACGCCCCACCGGGGCGCGGTCGAATGGCCCGGGTTGCTGGAACCGTCCGGCGCGTATTCGGCCCTGCCCCACCGCCGACTAACCGGCAAGCGCTCAGCAGAGCTACCGGGCCACCCCCGCAGCGCGGCGACCCACCCACCGCCGGCGAGCCTTAGGCCCGAAGCCCTTATCCTCAGAAAAATCCTGAGGCTAGGGGCTACTCGTCGTGCTTGCGGCGCATCTTGACCACAGTGTCCGCGACAAACAGCACGATGCCCACCCCGGCCGCCACAAAGAGCAGGTAGAGCGACCAGTCGGCCGCCGTGAGGATATAGTTCACGAGCGCTACGAAGGCCACAAAGGCCAGAATTAGTGCACCTATGAGCAACGTCGCTCCCCTTCCGCTCAAGCCGAAACCTGTGTCTGCCGCCCGGATGGCAGCCAGCTACTACGAGAGCCTACACGTACCGGCCTCAACCTCTGTTACTGTCCGCCCAGCCTGGGCATTAGGGCAAACGAAAACGGCGCCCCGCTTTCGGGGGCGCCGTGTGCTTTCTACTTAGTTGTTGACCTTTCCAGCCTCACCGTTCGGAGCCGCGGTGCCGCGGGTCTCCAGCTCCTCAAGCTGGGACTCAAGCAGCGTCTTGAGGCGAGTGCGGTACTCGCGCTCAAAGGTGCGCAGCTCGGAGATACGGGCCTCGAGAGCAGTCTGCTGCTGCTTCACCGTGTTCATAACCTCGGTGTGCTTCTTCTCAGCGTCCGCCTGCAGCGCGGCTGCCTTTTCCTGTGCCTGGCGAATCTGCGCCTCAGCACGGGAGGTGGCGTCGTTCTCAGTCTGCTTTGCCTTGTTCTCGGCGTCAGCCACCAGCTTCTTGGAGCGGTTGTCTGCATCCTGCAGCTGAGCGTCGTAGCGCTTCTGTGCATCGGCCAACTGGGCCTTGGAGTGAGAATCTGCCTCGGCCAGCTGCTTTTCTGCGGCAGTACGTGCCTCAGACAGCATGGACTCGGACTCTGCCTTTGCCTCGTTGGTCAGGCGGTCCGCCATCTCCTGGGCCAGGCCCAGGACGCGGGCGGCCTGCATGTGGGTCTCCGGGGTAGCCAGGCCGTCGGAGGCCTTGGCGGCGCCGGCGCCGGCCACACCTGCAGCGGCAGTGGAGGCGGAAGAAGAAGCAGCGCTCTTCTTTGCGGAATCGAGCTCCTTCTTGGTGTTCTCGAGTTCCTTCTTGGATGCCTCCAGCTCGCGCTTGGCGGCCGCGGCCTCTTCGCGGGCGGCCTTCAGCTCCGCACTGTTATCCGTCTGGTGGCCGGCCGGTGCCGCCTGCGCAGCCTGAGCTTGGGCGGTCTTGGCCTGCTCCTGAGCCTTCTTGGCCTCTTCCTTAGCGCGGGCGATTTCCTGCTTGGAGTCAGCCAGCTTAGCCTCGTACTCAGCGCGCAGCTTGGTTTCGACCTCCTTGCGCACGGCGTTCTCATCCACCGTGGTTGCAGCGGCACCACCGGCTGCCCCGGCACCGGCGGCAGCGCCGCCCTTGGTCTGGGACTTCAGGTCCTCAACCTGTGCCTGGAGGTCGTCGTTCTCGTCCTGCAACTGAGCAAGAGCATCCTCCACAAGGTCGAGGAACTGATCTACCTCGTCCTCGTTGTAGCCACGCTTGCCAATTGGCGGCTTGCTGAAAGCGACGTTGTGTACATCAGCTGGTGACAGTGGCATTGACTTCTCTTCCCCTTACGAATCGGTCAAACCTCTAGTGGGTCCAGAGGCCGGGTACATATGCGGTTAATAATACGGATTCTTGTAACTCATTGTATCCAGAACAACACATTATCTAACGTGCGCTAGAGTCTCAACGTTAACAGGAGGGTTGAATACACCCGTTGGTTACGCGGCCAGCCCGCCGGCGCCGAAAAATGCCACCTGAATTACCTGCGAAAGAATGGACAGCGCCAAGAACAAAACAATGATGGATACGTCCAGCGCAATGCCGCCAAGCCGCAGCGGCGGGATAACCTTGCGCAGGGCCTTAACGGGCGGGTCGGTGAGCATAAAGAGCACCTCAGCAACCATCATGAACCAGCGCGGCGGGTTGAACTGGCGCGAAAATGACTCAATCATCTCGATGACGATACGCGCCAAGAGAATCCACGAGTAGAGATTCACGGCGACAAGAAGAATCGAACCTAAAGCATTCACAAATTCCGACCCTATAGGAATCACCCCCGCGGGTGTGACTCCCCACCCCGGCAGTTCGCCACGGGCATACAAAACCGCCAACGCCGCCCCACGTTCCCCTCTCCCAAAGCCAACACGGGGAGGAAAATCTGAGGCGGCATTCTGGGTGTGCTTTAGCGCAGGTGCGCGGCGCGCTCCAGCTCCACAGTGGAGATATCCGCACCCTTCGGCACGATGGCGAAGACCTTGCGGCTGGTATCCATGCTCTTGGTCAGGTTCTTCATGCGGCCTTCCAGCGCGAAGCAGAGACCTGCAGCGAAGTCGACGAAGCGCTTAGCGGAGCCGCGGTCGGCGTCAGTGAGCTCGAAGACCACTGCGTCACCGTCGCGGAAGGGGCCGCCTACCTTGGCTGCATCGTTGAAGGAAACGAGGGACAGCGCCACGATAGTGGGCACGAACTCCTCTTCCTCCTGCTTCTCGTACGGCGCGGCGTATGCCGGAGCGTTGTAGGAGCGCTCGTCGGCATAGTAGGCGTCGTCGGCGTCCATATCCATCGGGCCCAGCCCGAAGAACTCCTTAGTTCTATCAATCAGTGACATTCTGGGTCTCCCTCTGACCTAGTGTGTGCTGTACGTTTGCAGCCTTGAAATGCGCATTTGCGTTGCCATTTAACCTAGCGGCCGCGGCCCCATGATTCCGGTTCCGACACGCACGATATCAGTACCCGCCGCAATTGCTGCAGCCATATCGGCGCTCATTCCGGCGGACAGTTCGAGGCCACGCCCCAGGCGCTGGGCGACGTCCCCCGCCAGCCCCCGCACCTGCTCGAACACCGCCTGCGGGTCGCTGCCCAGCGGTGGCACGACCATCATGCCGCGAAGCTCCAACTGGCCGAGGGATTCAACCTCTGCAACTAGCTCGTCGACGTCGTCTAGCGGGCAGCCGCCGCGGGCCGTATCGTCGTCGACGGAAACCTGGATGTACACGGGCAGCGAATCCTCGCGTTGACCCCGTTCCTTCGCCAGCGCCACACCCCTATCTAGCGCGCGGGCCAGCTTGATGGAGTCGAGCGAGTGGACGCTGCGCGCCCAGCGGGCGACGTGGTTGGCCTTTTTGGTTTGTATCTGGCCAATCATGTGGAATCGCACCTGCGGCAACTCTTCGGCTTTGGCGCGCGCTTCTTGTTCGCGGTTTTCTGCCACGTCGTGCACTCCGAGCTCGGCCAGCAGCGCAATATCGCTAGCTGGGTGGAACTTTGTTACGGGGAGCAGGCGTGGGGCAGGGCCAGGCGGCTTCGGCAGCGCGCTGAATCTCTGCGCGGGTGCGCTCGAGTCCTGCCCGCAGCTCTTCGCGGCGAGCCTCCTGTGAGTCTGTCATTTAATCCTCCAACCAAATCACGCCGGCCTGGCGCCCGGTGACGCCCTCGCGGCGATAGGAAAAGAAGTCGGTGTCTTCAATGGTGCAGCGCGGGTCCGACTCGATGGCCGTCACTCCCATCCCCATGAGCTGGCGCACGAGGCCGGTGCGCACGTCCACGCCCCAGGTTCCCTTCGCCGTGCGCGTGAGGGAACCGGGCAGGTGCTTCTCGACGTCCCGCGCCATCTCCTCCGGCACCTCATAATTGCGCCCCGCGGCGGCCGGGCCCATGAGCACCTGAATGCTGCC
Organism: Corynebacterium tardum; assembly: GCF_046717785.1. Taxonomy (NCBI): domain Bacteria; kingdom Bacillati; phylum Actinomycetota; class Actinomycetes; order Mycobacteriales; family Corynebacteriaceae; genus Corynebacterium; species Corynebacterium tardum. The sequence goes on from NZ_CP177104.1 coordinate 1,829,008, forward strand.
GGGCCTCGCCCCCAGGTCAACCATGGTGTTTACCGTGTTGCGCACGATACCGTTGCGCGCGCCGAGGCGACCGGCGTGGGCGGCGCCGATGACGCCCGCTGAGACGTCGACAAGCAGCACCGGCGTGCAGTCCGCCACGAGGACACCCAGGCCTAGGCGCTTTTCGGTGGTGACCAGGGCGTCGGTCGCCTCGACCGGTTCGGGATTGCCGCGGCGCTCAGCGCCGACGACCGTCACGGTGTTGGTGTGCAGCTGCTCCATCCACACGATGTCTTCCAGCCCGGTGGCGCGGAGCAGCCGATCGCGGTTTGCTGCGACTGCGGCGGGGTCGTCGCCGACGTGCCCGCCCAGGTTGAACGAGTCATACGGGGACGACGACGCCCCGCCCGCACGGCTGGTAAACACCATGCGGACGGGGCGTTGGGGTGCGGAATTTTCCTCGTTTACTGGCATGCACTCCACACTAGCGCGGGCGCTCTAGCGCATGAAGGAAGGCACGTCGAGATCGTCGTCGCCGTCGTCGTCGAAGTCGCGGCCGCGCGGCTCGCTCGGGCGGGACAGGCGGTAGTCATCGCGGGCATCGCGGGGGTCACGGACTTCGCGAGTCTCGCGGGCGTCACGGGCGTCGTCGTGGCGGAAGCGATCAGAGCTGGTGAACAGGCCGCTCGACGGGGCCGGCTCCACCGGCTGCTCGCGCTCGTAGGAGTGGCGCGGTGCGTACTCCTCGCGCGGGGCCGGCTGCGCCTCGGCGCGGGAGTAGTCCTCGCGGGGAGCCTCGGCACGCTGCTCGGGAGCTGCCTCGGCGCGGTTGTCGAAGAGCGAGCCCGGGCGGGCCGCCGGGGTGGCGGTGTTGGTCTGCTGCGCGCCGTGGGCCGGCTGGCTGGTCATGTTGGCCTGGGCGTCGAAGCCGGTGGCGATGATGGTCACGCGGACCTCGTCGCCGAGGTTGTCGTCGATGATGGTGCCGAAGATGATGTTGGCGTCCTCATCGGCGCGCTCCTCCACCATGGAGGCAGCGGCGTTGACCTCGTGGAGGCCCAGGTCGGAGCCGCCGGCGATGGAGAGCAGCACGCCCTTGGCACCTTCCATCGTGGACTCCAGCAGCGGGGAGTTGATGGCCTGCTCGGCAGCGTTGAGTGCGCGGTTGTCCCCACGGGCGAAGCCGATGCCCATGAGGGCGGAACCGGCGTCAGCCATCACGGAGCGAACGTCAGCAAAGTCGACGTTGATCATGCCCGGGATGGTGATGAGGTTGGTAATACCCTGCACACCGTTGTGGAGCACCTCGTCGGCGGCACGGAAGGCCTCGACGATGGACAGCTCCTCGCCGCCCAGCTGCATGAGGCGGTCGTTGGGGATCACGATGAGGGTATCGCAGACCTCACGCAGCTCCTCGATACCGGCCATTGCCTGGCGGGTGCGGCGCGCGCCCTCGAACTTGAAGGGGCGGGTCACCACACCGACGGTGAGCGCGCCCATCTTCTTGGCGATGGATGCGACGACAGGTGCTGCACCGGTACCGGTGCCGCCGCCCTCGCCGGCGGTAACGAAGACCATATCGGAGCCTTGGAGGGCATCCTCAATTTCGGTCTTGTGATCCTCGGCGGAGGTCTTGCCCACCTCCGGGTTGGCGCCGGCGCCGAGACCACGGGTGGCCTCGCGGCCGATGTCGAGCTTGGTGTCGGCGTCGGAGAAAATCAGCGCCTGGGAATCGGTATTAATCGCGACGAACTGGACTCCCTTGAGCCCTTCTTCGATCATGCGGTTAACGGCGTTGACACCACCGCCGCCGACACCGACGACCTTGATGTCCGCGAGGTTGTTGCTAGTTGAGATCATACGGGGGTCTCTGGCCTTTCGATTAAGGTTCAACGTAAACGAGGAGGCGCCCCTGCGCGTGAGAGGCGGTTAGTTCCATCTTTAACGACAACGGGGTAATTTCGGCGCACATTTTTCCGCGTGTCGGTACCCTCAACCTCTACTTTAGGGTTGCTGACATGGGGTTTTCTTAACAGCAGTCCCACCCGCCCCACTCGCCGCGGGCGTGTGCGCACACGAAACCCCCGCGGCGATGACCGCGGGGGCTGTGCCTCGAGATTTCGCTAAAAAATTCTCTCTGTGTCTCGTAGGGCTAGCGTCGAGTCACCAATGCGGGGTTAGAGATGTTCCACTCCGTGCCCTCGAGCTTGAGCACGTCCTCGAAGGCGATGGCCTTGTTCGCGTTATCCTCCGCCGCGCCCCAATAGATGGTCTTATCGTCCTTGGTTTTAAACGTCAGGTCGTAGGTCCCGCGGACCTCCAGAGTCTTGACCTTTTCGCGCAGCTCGGCAGGAAGCGCGGACACCGCGTCCACGGCCGCCTGCATTTCCGGCGACCCGGAGTCGGTATGGCCGGTGAGCTCAATGGCCTCAGCCGGCGGGGTGTCCGTGGCAAACTCCTTACCCTGGTCATCCACCAGCACGGTCTGGTCACCGTCGTGGACGAAGGCCACCGCCTCGTGCTCGACGACCTCGATGCGCACCGTCGACGGATAGGACCGCGACACCGTGGCGGATTCCACCCACGGAAGCTGGGCTACTCCCCCGGCCGCCGTATGCGCGTCGAGGCGCACCAAGTTCGAACCCTTGGCCACGCCACTCGCCTGCTCGACGTCCTCCGGGGTGACGTGGGCGTTGCCTTCCACCTCGAAAGAACTCACCTTCAGGATCGGAACCGCCCACACCACGACCGCCGCCACGATGGCAACGAGGAGCACCGCACCGCCGGCGAGCACGCCAGTCCGCTTAGACATCCTTGCCCTTCTGGTCTGCGCTCTTCTCCAGCGCATGGAGAATTTCGCTGGCAACATAGGTAATCGTACCCGCGCCAATCGTGAGCACCACGTCCCCCGGCTGGGCCAGCGACACCGCGTCGCCGGCAGCCTCGGAGAAGTCCGGTTCAAAGATTACCGGCATGTCTTCCGGCATCTTATCGGTAATGATGCGGGAGGTGATTCCCTCCACCGGCTGTTCGCGGGCACCGTAGATGTCGAGGACCACGGCGGCGTCGGCAAGCGCGAGCGCCTGCGCAAACTCCGCGTCAAACTTCATCGTCCGGGAGTACAGGTGCGGCTGGAAGCAGGCGATGACACGCGCTCCCTTACCCTCTGCGTCGACCTTCTCACGCGCAGCCGTGAGCACCGCGGAGACCTCGGTGGGGTGATGGGCGTAGTCGTCAAAGACGCGCACCCCACCCGCCTCGCCGCGAAACTCGAAGCGACGACGCACACCAGTGAAATCGGTCAGTCCCGCCGCCAGCGCGTCCGGTTCGCCACCGGCCAACGCACCAGCAAGCAACGCCGCAAGCGAGTTGAGCACCATGTGGTGGCCCGGGATGTGCAGGTCATAGCTCAGTTCCTGCGGACCCTGCTCCGGCAGCGTGAGGCGCACGCGAACGTGCGCGCCGGTGGCGGACACGTTCTCCTCAAGAACTTCCGCCGCGCACGGCACGTCGGTGCCCACGGCGGCGTCGCTTCCGCCATAGCCCAGCACCTGGATGCCTCGCTGCGCAGCGCGCTGCGCGGTGGCCACGGCGTGCTCATCCTCCAGGCACACCACCAGGTAGCCGCCCTCGACGATGCGGTCCGCGAAGTCATCGAATACCTGGTAGTAGCGCTCCGGGGTCTGGAAGTAGTCCAGGTGATCCGGCTCAGTATTGGTAATAACGGCCACGGTCGGGCTATAGCGCAGCAGCGACGCATCGGATTCGTCAGCCTCCGCCACGAAGGCCTCCCCCGTTCCGGAGTGCGCATTGGTGCCGGCCCGGTTGAGCTGACCGCCAATGGCAAAGGAGGGGTCCAGGCCAGCCTGCTGCAGGGCGTTGACTGCCATGGAGGTCGTCGACGTCTTGCCGTGGGTGCCCGCCAGCAGAATCTGACGATGGCCGTCCATGAGCTCCGCCAGCAAGTCGGAGCGGCGGATAACCGGAATCCCCGCCGCGCGGGCAGCGGCCAGCTCGGGGTTATCCTGCGGAATAGCCGCAAACGACGTCACCACGACCGTAGGCTTCTCCCCGCCCAGCTCGAGGTTCTCCGCCTTATGGCCAATCTCGATGGTGGCGCCCATGGTGCGCAGCACCTCCACGGCCGTGGACTTCTTCACGTCGGAGCCAGTCACCACCGCGTCCCGAATCAAGAGGATGCGCGCCAGGCCCGACATGCCGGAGCCGCCGATGCCCACCATGTGGACACGCGAGAGGTCAACGCTGCCGACGGTGTAAGGAGTTTCAGTCATGCTGTGAATCTTTCAAGTCTGTGTATTAGGTGGCGCCGCTACCCCGGCAGGGGATGCGGCGCGCAGGGAGAACTAGCTGCGGGCTGCGGCCACGATGCGCTCAGCGATGCGCCCTGCCACGTCGCCCGCGGAGCTGGCCTGGGTGGCAGCGCGCATCGACGCCAAAGTGTCAGGGTTATCCAGAATCGCGCGCACTTCTTTGATGAGCCGCTCGGGGGTTAGTTCCGCATCGGGAACCTGGACGGCCGCCCCACTGTCGACGAGGGCCCGGGAGTTGAGCGCCTGCTCGCCGTTGCCGTGCGGCAGCGGCACGTAGATCGCGGGCAGACCGGCGGCGGAGACCTCCGCCACCGTCATCGCGCCGGAGCGGCACACCATGAGGTCGGCGACAGCGAGCGCACCTGCCATGTCGTCGATGTAGGGCACGGCTGTGTAGTTCCCGCACGGCACGGGAGCCTGATTCTTCTTGCCATACGCATGCAGCACCTGGAAGTCCTGGCTGAGGTCCTCGATGGCGCCAGCCACCGCGGTATTAATACTCACCGCGCCTTGGGAGCCGCCGGTAACCACGACGGTGGGCAGATCCGCACGCAGCTTCCACGCGTCACGAGCGGCAGCGGCCTTCAAGCCGTCTGGGTCCTCCCCCACCCCGGAGCGCACGGGGATGCCGAGGACCTCGCCCGGCATGCCGGAGCCTTCCTGCGCGTTGAAGCCGGTTCCGCCGAGGCGCACGCCTAGCTTATTAGCCATGCCCGCCAAGGCGTTGGTCTCCAGCACAAAGAAGGGGATGCCCAGGGACTTGGCCGCCAGGTAGGCGGGCGCGGCAACGTAGCCGCCCGTGCCAAAGACGGCGTCTGCCTTGACGTCCTTGAGCACCGCACGCGTCCGGCGCACGCAGTCCACCACGCGCCACGGCAGCTTGGCCAAGTCCAGATTGAGCTTGCGCGGAACGGGAACCGGGGGAATCATTCGCAGGTCCACACCACGGGCCGGAATGATGTCCTTTTCCAGCCCCCGCGGGGTGCCTAAAGCGGTGATGCGGGCGCCGTGCTTCGCACGCAGCTCCTCCCCCACGGCAAGTGCGGGTTCAATATGTCCGGCGGTGCCGCCACCTGCGATGACGACGGAAATTGGCGTGGCATTCATGCCCTACAGGCTACCAGCGCCGCAGGCGATTAACGGCGCTCGCCGCGCCGACGGTCCCTGCCCGTACGGCCGCTATCCGCGCGCCCAGTCACCGCCCGGCCGAAGCGCTCCTCGCGGCTGCGCTCCCGGTCGCGATACGCGCGCTGGTCGCCCTGGACACGCTGGGTGCGCTGCTTTGATGCCCCGCCGCCGCGGGAGGTGCGGCGGTCAGACGGGGCACGGTGCGCGCCACCGCGGCGCTCGTTGGGTGGAGTGGGCTCCGGCACGAAGAAGAGGCGGTCGAACATCGGGCGGCCGTAGTTCTGCATGGCGGAGACCTGCAGCGGCTCGTGGCGCGCCACGTTGCACAGCAGGCCCATCGAACCGATGGTGATAATCGCGGCCGTACCGCCCGCGGAAATCATGGGCAGCTGAATACCCGTCACGGGCAGCATGCCGATGACGTAGCCGATATTGATAAAGGCCTGCACCACCACGCCGACTGCCAGGGTGGCCGCCAGGAGCGACTGGAACTGGTTCTGCGCCCGCTTGGCCGCCCGCAGTCCGAAGTAGCCGAGGATGGCGAACAGGATGATCACCAGCGCGCCGCCCCACAGGCCGAGTTCCTCACCGATGATGGCGAAGACGAAGTCATTCTTCGCCTCCGGCAGGTAGAACCACTTGGCGCGGGATTGTCCTAGGCCAACCCCCCAGAATCCGCCGTCGGCAAGCGAGAGAAAGCCCTGGTAGGCCTGGAAGCCGGTACCTTGAGTGTCGGCGATGTTGCCGCGCAAAGCATCGAAATAGGTGTGGAAGCGGTGGGAGCGGAAACCACCGGCCAAGAACACGGTGGTCATGCCAATCACTCCGGCCACGCCGACGACAACGGGCACGCGCCAGTCCACGCCAGCAAAGACCAGGGTGAAGACCACGATGAGGGCCAAGGACACAGCCATGCCCAAGTCCCCCTGCGCCATGATGAGCAGGAACATGATGGCGGAGATGATGGAGTACATCATGAACGGCTCCGTGAGCTTGAGCGAGCGGTGCGTCTTATCCGCCAGCGCCGAGGCGCCGTACATGCCCACGGCCACGCGCGCGAACTCGGAGGGCTGGAAGGCCACGCCGCCCGGCAGCATGATCCACGACTGCGAGCCCACCTCCGCACGGCCGGTACCCACCCCGGGCACCAGCACCAAAATCAGCAGCAGAACGGAAAGCCCCAGGAACCACGGTACGCAGGCCCGCAGCGTGCGCGGGGAAATCCGCAGCGCGATCCAGAAGATAAACAAACCGGCGGCGACCAGCAGACACTGGCGCAGAGCAGCCGACCACGGGCTCGCGCTCTCTGAGAGCGACGTGGCCATCGACGACGAAAACGCCATGACCACGCCGATGCCGATGAGAGAAAAGATAGCCACCCGCAGCATGAAGTAGTCCAGCCCGGGGTAGGCGCTCATGCGGTCACGGATGTCGCGCAGGTGGTGGCCCAGCGTACGGCTCGGCTTCTGGGAGGTGGGGGCGGTCACGGCGTAGAGCTCCTGACTAGGCGAGGCGGCGGGCAGCGGCGGCGAAAAGATCGCCGCGCTGGCTCATTCCGGTGTACATGTCCAACGATGCCGCAGCCGGCGCCAAAAGTACGGTATCGCCGGCGTCGGCGTGTTGCCCCGCGGCAGCCACGGCCTCCTCCATCGCGCCGGCGGGGTCGTGGCTGTCGACGAGGGTGACGGGGACGTGCGGTGCGGCGTCGCCAAGCGCGCGGGCGAGCACGTGCTTGTCGACGCCCACCAGCACCGCCGCCTTCAACCGCGCCGCGTGGGTGCGCAGGAGGTCTGTGACGTCGGCGCCCTTGAGCTGTCCGCCGGCGACCCACACGACGGAATCCAGCCCGCGCATCGCCACCTCGGCGGCATGCGGATTGGTGGCCTTGGAGTTATCGATGTAGGTCACGCCGCCCTGCTCAAGGACAATCTCGCCGCGGTGCCCCGCGACGACATAGGATTCCAGGCCGGCGGTGATGGACTCCGGCTGCGCGCCGGCGAGGGCTGCCATAGCGGCGGCCGCGGCGGCGTCGAGCACGCCCGCCATGCCGGCGGGCCGGATGGTGGTGACGTCCTCGATGACGGTGGCTCGCATCCCGGCAACGTCGTTGACCAGCAGTCCGCCCTCGCTCACGCCGACCTGGCCGGTGGCGGGCTCGGTGTGGGTGAACGCGGTCGCGGAAATCTTGGTGGAGCCGGCCCAGTGCTCGCGGACGTACTCGTCATCGATGCCGATGACGGCGTGGGTGCCGTGCAGGATCTTCGCCTTATCAGCGGCGTAGGCGGCGAAGGAGCCGTGCCAGTCCAGGTGGTCGTCCGCCAGGTTGAGCAGCGCTCCTACTTCTGGGTGCAGCTGGGAAGACCAGTGCAGCTGGAAGGAGGACAGCTCCGCGACCAGGATATCCACGCGCGGGTCGGCGGCAAGCGCGTCGAAGGGCGAGACGCCGATGTTCCCCACGGCCTGGGAGCGCAGGCCGGAGCGGGGCTCGTCGGCGGCCATGATCGCGGCCAGCATGCCCGTGGTGGTGGTCTTGCCGTTGGTGCCGGTGACCGCGAGCCAGCGGCGCGGGGCGCCGAAGACTTCCGCGCGGTCGAGGCGGTAGGCCAGCTCAACATCGCCGATGACCTCGCGTCCCGCAGCGGCTGCACGGACCAGAAGCGGCGAGTCCGGGCGCCAGCCCGGAGAGGTGACGACGAGGGAGTAGTCCCCCGGCTCGACGGTGGCCGCGTCCACGGTCTCCACGCCGAGCTCGGCGGCGATGCGGGCGCGGGATTCCGGGTTGCCGTCGGCCACCGTGGTATCCACGCCGAGGCCTTGCAGCACTGCTGCGCAGCCGCGGCCCGAGACGCCGGCACCGGCGATGAGGACTCGTCCGTTAAGAAAGTCAGGAAGCATTATGCGCTCAGCCCAATGCCAGTTGCGGTGAGCCAGTCACCGTAGAAAATAGCCACGCCTGCCATGGCGGCCATGGCAGCCAGCAGCCAGAAGCGCACCACCACGGCGGTCTCGGCCCAGCCACCGTTTTCGAAGTGGTGGTGGATGGGGGCCATGCGGAAGAAGCGCTTGCCCGTGGTGCGGAACACCACGATCTGGATGACCACGGAGACGGTCTCGATGACGAAGATGGAGCCGATGACGATCATGAGCAGCTCGGTGCGGCTGGCCACGGACAGGCCAGCGACGAGGCCACCGAGTGCCAGGGAGCCGGTATCACCCATAAAGATCTTCGCTGGTGCGGCGTTCCACCACAGGAAGCCAAGGCAGCCGCCCAGGCCTGCCGCCGCGAGAACCGCGAGATCGAGCGGGTCGCGGACCTGGTAGCAGCCGGCCGTAACGTCGACGGCACAGGAGTTGCGGAACTGCCAGAAGGTCATGAGCGAGTAGGAGCCCATCACGATAGCGGTCACGCCGGCGGCGAGGCCATCCAAGCCGTCGGTGAGGTTAACGGCATTCGACCACGCGGCAATCAGGATGTACATGAAGATGAGGAACACGATGGTTCCGATGACGGTGCCGCCGACCGCCAGGTCGAAGGTGTTGAGGTCACGGATGAAGGACAGCTTGGTCGAGCCCGGGGTGAGGCCGGACTCGTCCGGGAAGCGCAGCACTAGGAACCCGAAGAGCAAAGCCAGGACCAGCTGGCTAATCAGCTTTGCCTTCTTGTTCAGGCCCAGGTTGCGCTGTTTGAAGAGCTTGATGAAGTCATCGGCAAAGCCCACGGCACCCAGGCCCAGCGTCAGGCCTAGGACGAGAAGGCCGGAGACCGTAAAGCCGCCGTGCCCCATGGCCAGCCCGTAGAAGCCCACCACCAGGTAGGCGATGAGGATACCGGCCAGGATGGCGAGACCACCCATGGTCGGGGTGCCCCGCTTGCGCAGGTGGGACTTGGGTCCGTCCTCGCGGATTTCCTGGCCGCGGCCGGCATCGGAGAAGTACCGAATGAGGACCGGGGTGGTAAAGATGGCTACGAGGAAGCTGACCACACCAGAGATGATGATCTGAGTCACGAGCTTGACAATCCTTTCTAGCGGCTAGCTGTGGTTCAGCTGTTCCGCGACCAACCAGAGACGCTGTGCGTTCGAGGCCTTGACCAAGACCACATCCTTGACGCTGCGGCTGGCCCAATCGTCGACCCCGACCGGGGCCGTTCGCAGGATGGCGTCGACCACCTTCGCGGCCACATCAACATCCGCGCACACCTTTGTAGTTATACCTTGCTGCGCGGCCGCCTCGGTCATTGCCCAGCAATTCGGGTTCTCTCCCACGGCCACGAGGTAATCCACGTGGTACTTGGCCAGAACCTCGCCCAGGCGGCGGTGCGCGGAATCGGCATCCGCGCCCAACTCCCCCATCTCACCGAGAACCGCGATGGAACGCGCGTCGGGGCGCGCTGCCGCGGTGTAGGCCAGCGCGGCGATGGCCGCGCGCATGGAGTCAGGGTTGGCGTTATAGGAGTCATCGATGACGGTGACGCCATCCCGGCGGGTGCGCACATCCATGCGGTGCTCCGAGGCAATGCGGTGCCCGGATAGGGCGCTGGCCACGGTCTCTGCGGACAGTCCCAGCTCGATGGCCGTGGCCGCGGCTGCGAGGGCGTTGGAGACCTGGTGCGCGCCGAAGACCTGCAGCTTCACCGGAAGCGGTGCAGCGTTGGGGGTGTGCAGGGTGAAGGAGGGACGGGCGACGTCGTCAAGCTCCACGTCCGTGGCGTAGTACTGCGCGGCCGGTGCCCCACCCCGCCGGTTCTCCGCGGAGTAGTACACCACCTTCGCCGAGGTGCGCGGTGCCATCGCCGCGACGAAGGGATCGTCGGCGTTGAGCACCGCCACACCGCCGTCGGCGGCGCTCGGCAGTGCCTCCACCAGCTCGCCCTTGGCCAGCGCGATGTTTTCGCGGGAGCCGAACTCGCCGAGGTGGGCGGTGCCCACGTTGAGCACCACGCCGATGCGCGGGGCGGTAATGTGAGTGAGGTGGCGGATATGCCCGATGCCACGTGCAGACATCTCCGCCACGAGGTACTCAGTGTGCTCGTCGCAGCGCAGCGCGGTGTACGGCAGGCCGATCTCGTTGTTGAAGGAGCCTGGCGGGGCCACGGTCTCCCCCACCGCGCGGAAGATGGTGGCGATGAGGTCCTTGGTCGACGTCTTGCCGGCGGAGCCGGTCACGCCGACGATGTTGAGGGCGTGCTCGGCCGACAGGCGCTGGGTGACAGCGCGGGCCAGCGCGGAGAGAGCCTGCACCACGGCAGCGGCGGAGCCGTCTTCATCATTGGCGTAGATGTCCGCATTAGCTCCGTCGCCTTCGACGCGGCCGTGCGGCTCGACGACGATAGCGGGGACCCCCACCGGGCGGGCTGCCAGCACGGCAACCGCACCCTTTTCGATGGCGGTCTGGGCAAAGTCGTGGCCGTCCACGCGGGCGCCGGGCAGCGCGACGAAGAGCCCGCCGGGGGTGACCTTGCGGGAATCGAACTCGACGAAGCCCGTCACGCGTGCGTCGGGGTCCTCGACACTATCGAGCCGGCCGCCGGTGATGTCGGCGATGTCTGCGAGCGTTAACGCGATCATGCCTGCTCCTTAGATTCTGTAGCTGTCCCACGTGCCGGGACGGTGTCGCTGTCACCGTACCCCGCCGCGGTGGGTTGCGCCTGCTTGCCGGCGCGGTTGCCCAGCACGGAGTCCAACGCTCGCGCCATCTCTTCGCGGTCGTCGAAATGGTGGACGGTGTCTCCGATGAGCTGGCCCACCTCGTGGCCCTTGCCCACGACGATGACGGCGTCGCCCGGCTGGGCCCACGCCACGACCTCATCGATGGCGGCCGCGCGGGAGCCAACCTCACGGATATCGCCGTCCGGGTTGGCCTCGCGCGCGCCCTGCATGACCGCAGCGCGAATGGTGGCGGGGTCCTCGGTGCGGGGGTTGTCGTCGGTGACGACGGTAAGGTCCGCGCGCTCGGCGGCCGCAGCGCCCATAAGCGGGCGCTTGGAGGAATCGCGGTCGCCGCCGGCGCCGACGACGATGCCGATCCGGCCAGCGGTTCCCTCTAGTTGTCCGCGCAGCGTATCGAGAACGGCCGCGATGGCGGCTGGTTTGTGCGCGTAGTCGACGACCGCGACAAACTGCTGGCCGCGGTCAATGCGCTCCATTCGGCCGGGCACTGCCACCTTCTCCACACCCTGGAGGAACTCCCGCGGCGCCAGTCCGATGGCCGCGGCCATTCCCGTGGCCAAGGCGGCGTTGGCGATGTTGAATTCGCCCGGCATGGGAAGGCGGAACTCGTAGCTGCCGGCGGTCTCGCCGGTGGCCACGGTGAGCTCCACCTGCTGGGCGCCGGTCGCCTCAGTGCTGAGCTGGCGGGCAGAAACGTCGACCGCCTCGTCGCCGGTGCCGCCCGCCGGGCGGGTGGTGGCCACACGGGTCACCGGGTGCTCTGCGGCGCGACGTGCCATACGCTCGCCCCACTCGTCGTCCACGCAGATAACGGCCTGGTCGGCGGCCTGGGGGCCGTCGAAAAGCAGTGCCTTGGCCTCGAAGTAGTCCTCCATCGTGGGGTGAAAGTCCAGGTGGTCCTGGCTGAGGTTACTAAAGCCGCCCACGGCGAAGCGGGTGCCCCGCACGCGGCCGAGGGACAAAGCGTGGGAGGAGACCTCCATGACCACATGGGTCACGCCCTCGGCCACCATTCGTGCAAAGAGTTCCTGGAGAGTCGGCGCCTCCGGCGTGGTCAGGGACGTCGGAACCGGCTCGCGGTTGATGCGGGTACCCGTCGTGCCAATGAGACCCACCGAGTAGCCGGCGTGCAGCAGGCCAGCCTCGAGGAGGTAGCTCGTGGTGGTCTTGCCCGACGTACCCGTGACTCCCAGGACGGTGAGCTCACGGGTGGGGTGCCCGTAGATTTCAGCCGAGACGGGGCCGAGTATCTCACGGATGTCCTCCACCACGAGCACGGGGCGCGCCTCCTGCTCTGCGGAGAGAAGCTCCCAGCCGGCCTCGTCCGTGAGGATGGCCGCCGCCTTGGTATCCGCCGCGTAGCGTGCTCCATGCACGCGGGTTCCCGGCAGCGCCGCGAACAGGCCGCCCTCCGGGACCGTGGCGGAGTTGAGGCCGCACGAGTCGACGGTGACCGAGTCATCTCCGATCACGCGGCCACCGGCAAGTGCTGCTAGACGCTCAAGACTGATGCTGCTTGTCACTGTGTTTCCTCTCAGTTGTGTAGTCGTCTCTATTCTGCGCGCAACGTCAAGTGCGGTGCCGGCGCGGAGGTGGGAATGTTGTCGCGGTTGAGCAGCCACGAGGCGATGTCCGTAAACACCGGCGCCGCGGACTGTCCGCCCGAACCGTCATCGTTGACGCCGGACTCTGGCTCATCGAGCATGACCGCGACGACGAAGCGGGGGTCGTCGGCAGGCGCAATGCCCGCGAACGTGATCCAGTACTTCGAGTTGGAATACGCTCCGGTTTCCTCATCCACCTTCTGGGCGGTGCCGGTCTTGCCGGACAGCTGGTAGCCCTCCAACTGAGCGTTTCCGGCAGTACCGTTCTGCACACCTTGCGGATCAGACTGGAAGACCGAGCGGAACATATCCACCACCGTACGCGCGGTTTCCGGGCTAACTACGCGGGTAGTCTCCGGCGGATCCAACTCTTCCTGGGTACCGTCCGGCGCCGTCACGGAGTCGATGATGCGCGGCTCGATGCGCTCGCCGTCGTTAGCCAGCGTTTGGTAGATCGAAGCCAGCTGCAGAGCCGTCCACGACTGCCCCTGACCAATCGGCAGGTTGGCGAACGTGCCGCCGGACCACTGCGACTTGTCCGGGACCAAGCCGGCGGACTCGTTCGGTAGCTCGATACCCGTCGTCTGCCCCAGCCCGAACTTCTTCAGGTAGTCGTCGTACTTGTCCTGGCCCAGGCGGTCCGCCAGCATGAGCGTTCCCACGTTGGAGGACTTACCAAACACACCTGTGGTGGTGTACGGCTCCACGCCGTGCTGCCAGGCGTCAGACACGTTGACGCCCGCCATGTCGATGGAGCCGGGTACCTGGAGAACCTCGTCCGGGGTGGTCAGCCCCTCCTGGATCACGGCCGCGGCCGTAATAATCTTGGCCACCGAACCCGGCTCGAAGGGATGGGAGATGCTGCGGTTGTCAAAGGTCTTGTCCTTATCCAACTGCTTCTCAATATCCTTGTTGGGGTCAATCGTTCCAGTATTAGCCATGGCCAGCACCTGGCCCGTGGCGGCGTCCAGCACCACTGCCTCAGCGTTCTTCGCCTTGGAGTTAGCCTTGGCCTTTTCCAGCTTCTGCTGCACGTAGGTCTGCAGGTCCAGGTCAAGGGTCAAGGTGACGTTCTTGCCGTCGGTCGTCGGAACCTGGTCACGCAGCGTGCCAGGAATGACCTGACCGCTGGCGGAGACGTCCTCGGTGGAGCTGCCGTCAATGCCGGTCAACGTGCTGTCTCCCGACGCCTCGAAGCCGAACTGGCCCTGGCCGTCCATCGAGACCTTGCCGATGACGTTTTCGGCGATTGCCCCGTTCGGGTACTGGCGGATCTGCTGCTCATCCGCGGCCAGGCCGTGGTACTTCTCAGAGATCTCCACGGCCACGTCCGGGTCGACGTTGCGGACAAGAACCTCGTACTGGGTATCCGCGCGCAGCTTATCCATGATCTGCTTCGGGTCGACATCGCCCGCATCAACGCCAGCGCTCTTGAGCATCTCCGGGATACCGTTGGCCATGTCGTTGAGGCGGTTGGTGACCTTGTCATCGAGGAACTTCTGCTGGTCCTCAGAGGACTTGCCGTCAAAGTCAGCCTCGCCGGTGGCTTGCTGCTCCTCCTGCTCACGCAGCTCGTCGCGCAGGCGCGTGGGCGACACGGTCAAGGACCGGGCACGCATGGTGTAGGCAAGACGCTGCCCGTCGCGGTCCACAATCTCTCCGCGGCCCGCGGTATCGATGTACACGCGGGTGCGCTGCTCCGCTGCCTTGGCGGCAAGATCCGGGCCCCAGACAAGCTGGACCAACGCCAACCGTCCGGTCCATACCAACATGACCACCATCAAAATGGCAGCCACGACGTGCACGCGGTGCCGCATAGTCTGCTGCTGGCTGACCGCAGGCTTTCCCGTACGCGGGTTCCGGTCCCGGGTAGCTGGGACAACCCGCTCTGCGGCAGGGCGCTGCCGGGAGCGGTGCTCCGTGCCATAAGGCTGCGCAGCCCGGTTTGACCGAGTGGCGCGGGCGGCCGACGAGCGCCGCGGGCGCCTACCACTGGAATGTGGTGAAGTCACACGTCACCTTTCTCTCTGCAGCGAACTGGCCGGGGAGCCCACCGCACCGACGGCGGGCAGATTCATTCCGAATTGTGCCTTATGATCGCCGCGGGCCCGCGCAGGCACGCGCGGGCACCAGGGAATCTCAATGAATCTCAATGGTCCGCAACGAAACTAGCCACGAGCTGCGTAAGGCGCCTGCGCCGGGATGTCCGGCAGCTCGACGTTCTGCTCGCCGGACGGGGCCCCGTCCGGAGTGTTAGCGGTCGGCGCCTCCTGCCCGTTGTTCTCCTGGTTCTGCTGGCCCTCCGTCAGGTGCGGGCGGGCGTTGAGATTATCGGACATATTGGAAGTCTGCTTCGGGTCACTGGAGGCTTGGCCCGGGCGGACCGGCTCGCCGTTGACGTCGATGACGGATTCCTTCTCCGGAGTAGCCTCGCGCTTCTGCTCCACCTTGCCTTCTTCATCGACGCTCACCACGCCCGGCTGGACCGGGATTCCCATGTTGGCATCGTGCGCGCGGCGAGCAACATCCGAGGAAGAGCGGACGTTTTCCAGATCGCGGTTAAGGGTTTCCAGCTGGTTCGTCAGCGTGGACTCCTGGGCGGTGAGCTGCTGAATCTTGAAGGTCTGGGAGGTAGACATACCGGACAACCAGAGTGCGACAACGACTCCTGCAACGAGGATGCCGAGTGCAATGAAGGATAGCCGGCCGAAAAGTCCGGAGGCCTTCTGCGGCTGTACCACGCGGCGCCCGCGCAGGCTGACCACCTGCTTGGATCCGAGGCGGCTGCCGCCCAAGCCTTCCCGCACGCGGCGCGTCGGGACCGTCCCACGATGCGGAGTGCGGCTCGGCAGCGGAGTAGTGCGGCGGCCACGCTCAAGCAGCGCGGTGCCGCGCCCGGCGGCGTCGGATCCGGTGGTGAAGTCGCGGCTAGCGCCCATGGTGTGGGTCCTCTCGTGGTCGCGGGTCGGGGTGGCTTGTGGAAAACGGTCTCGAAGTGTCATGGAGTGCCTCCCGGTCCGTGAAAGGACGGAGTTCCTTCCACTCGCTCCAGCGCGCGCACGCGGACGGAAGCAGCCCGGGGATTCTCCGCAATTTCGGCGTCACTCGCCTTCTCAGCACCGCGCGTGACAATGGAGAAGTGTGCCGCCGTACCGGGCAAGTCCATGGGCAAGCCTGCTGGCGTTGTCGAGGTACTCAGCTGCTTGAAGGCCTGCTTCACAATGCGGTCCTCAAGCGACTGGTAGCTCATGAAGACGGCCCGCCCGCCTACGGCGAGGGAGTCCGTGATTACCGGAATGACCTGCTCAATGGCTTCCAGTTCCCGGTTGACCTCGACGCGAAGCGCCTGGAAGGTACGCTTGGCGGGGTGCCCGCCAGTGCGGCGAGTGGCCGCAGGGATGGTGGCATAAAGCAGCTCGACGAGGCGCCCCGAATTACTAAACGGCTCCTTCTCACGCTCTTTGAGCACAGCAGAAGCAATCTTGCCGGCAAAACGCTCATCACCGTAGGACTTGAGCACTCGGGCCAGATCGCCGTGGCTATACGTGTTGAGCACGTCGGCGGCGGTTATCCCCTGACTCGGGTCCATCCGCATGTCCAGCGGTGCATCGGTCTTGTAGGCAAACCCGCGCTCGACCTGATCCAGCTGCATGGAGGACACGCCCAGATCGAAGAGCGCACCGGCCACGCCGGCGTCTCGCGCCGCTGCGAAAATCTCCTGCTCGCCGTGGGCAATGGCCGCGCCGACCTCATCGAAGCGGGTGTTGACCCCCACGAAACGGTCTGCGAAACCTGCAAGCCTCTCAGTCGCGGCAGCCAAGGAGGCCGAATCTCGGTCCACCCCAATGACGCGCACCTGCGGAAAGTGGGAAAGGAAGTACTCACTGTGTCCGCCGGCGCCAAGGGTGCCGTCCACGATGACAGCGTTCTCCCCCGCCGCCTCCACACTGGGTGCAAGGAGCTCAGCCATGCGCGCACGCATCACGGGGACGTGACCGTGGTTATCGTTCACGCCGTAGTTGATCGTCTCATCGTGGGTCATGGTCTCGCACCCCCTCTCCTCGTGGCGCCTGGGTCCGCTCGTCGCTTTCTCATTCCCGATAAAAGTCGAGTGCGTATAGGGCCCTGTCCGAGGAAGGCTTCTGATGTCGGGGAAGTACACCAGATCATCTTCCTCGGGCAGAGTCCGTACACGCACTCTTGTCGCGCCGACCGTTAGAGCAGGCCGGCTAGTACGTCATCGGCGTCAGCCGCCGAATAAGCGTCTTCAGTTTGCGCCTGGTACTCAGCCCACGCGGCTGCGTCCCAGATTTCAAGGAAGTCAACTGAACCCACGACCACGCATTCCTTAGTCAGGTTTGCGTACTCACGGTGCCCTGCTGACAGTGTGATTCGCCCGTGCCCGTCAGGGCGCTGCTCGTCCGCACTTGCTGCCAAGTTACGAATGAACGCACGCGCGTCCGGGTTGGTGCGTGACACCGCCGCTGCCTTCCGAGCTCGTGCCGCGAACTCCTCCCGCGGATACACCGCGAGGGAATGATCCTGGCCTTTTGTGACCATCAGGCCACCAGCCAGGTCTTCACGAAACTTCGCCGGAAGCGTAAGCCGCCCTTTGTCATCGAGCTTGGGAGTGTAGGTACCGAGAAACATCCCGGGTCCACCTTCCTGTCACTCGAAAAACTCCGGTTTCCTCTTACGGCAGAAGAACACTTCTCCACCGATGCGCCCCACTCTACCCCACTTTCCCCCACCATCCACACCTTGCCAGTAAATTACATCCGCGTGTCTCCCCATAACCGCAGATAAACAGCACTGTTTCCGGTGGGGAGATTTCCCCGGAGTCCCCTTGACATACCCCACAAAATGCACCACCAACACCATCAGCCGCATCTCTAACTCTGCTACCGTGCCCCACTTAACGCAGCATCACACACTGGCTCCTGCACTTTTACCCCCGTCTTCCGGCCTTCCCCCTTCCACCACTCCCCACTCTCCCCCACAGAGGCGCGCCCTCCGGCAATTGGTGGGGCAAAGTGGGGGAAATGGGAAGATGCCCCACAACCCCCTTTAAGCAGCAATCGAGTCCCGCTTGCCAGAAAAATGGCCCGAAAACGCCAAAGCCCGCACCTCCCAATCCGGGAGATGCGGACTACTTCGGCTCTACTTAACGCTCAGCCAATGCACTTAGCGCCCCTCAAAGCGGCGGCGGAAGTTATCTTCCAGGCGATTGCCCACGTTGCTACCACTCTTCTTCGGCTGCCCCTCGCGCCCGCGCGATGGAACTGAGACCGAAGCCGGCGAGGCAGTCGAACCACCACGCAGCATCCACACGCCAGCACCAAACATGACCAAGAATCCAAGGATGGACAGACCAATAAACCACAGAGACTGCTGCGCCAGCGCGATTCCGCCCACCATCATGCACAGACCAACAACCACCAGCGCTACGCCGCGCAGCGTGATTGCCCCAGTGCCGCCGCCAAAGGAAGAATCCTCGGACACAGACGCACCAAAGTTAGGATCGTTGGCCAGCAACGACTCTTCAATTTCACGCAGCGCTCGCTGTTCGTGCTCAGAAAGGGACACAGTGTCCTCCATGTAGGGTGTGGGGGCTAATCGGGTACTACCTCTGTAACGTCAAGAATAGCTAGATAGTTCCCGCGAATACAGTTTGCGCATTCTCCGCACGACGATACATAGATCTTCTCCCACACCCTCCAGGGTGGTCTACCGCGAGAGCAGGCATCCCACTAGGCGGCTAGGCCACCAAAGCCAAGCTCCGACTCGGTCGCATCCACGTAGCGGGCAGCCAGCGCCAGGTACCCGAGCACGACTTCGTCGGCAGGCACCGGGTCCATTCCAGAGGCAACACGGGAGCGCACTCGCGAGTATTCACCGAACTCCGCAGCCCACTGAGCATCCGCTGCTCCAATAAGCGCCACCTGCTCCCACGCAGACGAGGGCAACCGCTTGCGGCGCCCCACCGTAGAACCTGCCACCCGTGCGCCCGCTGCACGCAGCGCGGCCCGGTACGCCATTTCCAGTGCGTCCTCCATCTGCCCCCGCGCCGCACTTGCACGGGCCGCCGACAGCAGATCGAGAGCCTGCTCGACAAAGCAATCACGGCGCACAATCTGCAGCGCCTCCCGTCCGCGACCGCGTGCCGCCGTTGCCGAAATTACCTGTGCCATGACCATCCTCCTTTGTTGCTGTACTACAACTCACCCTAGAATCGCACCCGAACACTCACTCCCCACATTAGTTCACATGTTCGAGTTCACCAATAGATGTTCGAGACTATTCACATTTCTAACGAACATGCACTCGACGGATTGAAAGCGTGACTGGCTTTCGCCGCTGTGCCAGATCTGCTGTTATTGAGATTGTGAGTTACACACTGCGCCGCCTAACGCCCCAAGAGTTCGCCATCGCCGTCCCCCAGCTGGTGGACATCTACATCACGGCCATGGACTACTCCCCCACGGTGCGCGAGAGCTCCATCGCCCGTTGGAAGACGGATCTCATCCGCCCCGGCTTCGGCTGCATTGTAGCCACCTCTGAGACCGGAATCGCTGGTTTTGCCTACGGCTTCCTGGGGTCTCCTGACACGTGGTGGGACCGCGAGCTGCGCCGGGCCTTGACCCGGCTGGGCGGCGCCTCCGCCGAACAGGAAGACGTCCTCCACAACTACTTCGAGCTCGCTGAAATACATGTGCTGCCCTCCGCACAAGGCCGCGGGTTGGGCCGTGCGTTGCTGGAGGCCTTAGCCTGGAACCTCCCGGCGCGCTTTATCCTGCTCTCCACGCCGGAGCACCCGCAGGAGTCCAATTCCGCCTTTAGGCTGTACCGCAAGATGGGATTCACGGATTTCTTGCGCCAGCTGTACTATCCGGCTGATTCTCGCGCCTTCGCCATTCTCCAAGCCCCAATCCCCTTGCAGCCACTTGAGTCACCGCAGCCACCGCACCCAGCGGAGCGCACACGCCCCGAGTAGCCCAGCGCCTAATCACCCACCCAGGGCAGGTATCGTGACAGGTGTGAGTGAACCGAAGATTCCATCCTTGGCCGAAATCCCCGCTGCTGTCCGCACGGAGCTTGACCGCTTCCTCGAAGGGCAGCGCGAAGCGCTGGCGAACATTGGCCAGCCGGTAACCAACGCCGTGTCCTACCTGGAATCCTTCGTCCTCGACGGAGGAAAGCGCATCCGCCCGCTCTACGCGTGGGCGGGCTTTATTGGCGCGCGCGGCCTGGAGGGGCCCGAGTCGCCGGAGGCGATGCTGCGCGCCGCCTCCGCGCTGGAGTTCATCCAGGGCTGCGCCCTCATCCACGATGACATCGTGGATGCCTCCGATACCCGGCGCGGCAACCCCACCGTCCACCGCGGGGTGGCTGCGCGCCACCGCGAGCTCAACCTCGGGGGCGACCCCGACTTCTTCGGGCAGTCCATCGCCATCCTCGTCGGCGACATGGCCTTGGTCTGGGCAGAGGACATGTTCCAAGACTCCGGTCTGAGTCCGGAGGCACTGGCCCGCGCGCGGGCACCGTGGCGCGGTATGCGCCGAGAGGTCATCGGTGGCCAGATCCTCGATATTTGCCTGGAGGCAGAGGGGTCTGAGGACGCTGCCTTGGCGGATTCGGTGAACCGGTTTAAGACAGCCGCCTACACCATCGAGCGCCCGCTGCACTTGGGGGCGGCCATCGCCGGGGCACCGGAGAAGCTCATCGCCGCCTTCCGCGGCTACGGCCGGGACATCGGCGTTGCCTTCCAGCTGCGCGATGACCTGCTTGGTGTCTTCGGCGATCCCACTGTCACCGGCAAGCCGGCGGGAGACGACCTGCGGGAGGGCAAGCGTACCGTGCTGTTGTCGCTGGCCCTGCAGCGTGCCGATGCTTCCGATCCGGCCGCCGCGGCTGACTTGCGCCGGCTGATCGGCAACACCGACGACCCCGCGGATATTGAGCGGATGGCGCAGATTATTGCGGACTCGGGCGCACCGGACGTCGTCGAGCAGCGCATCACGGACCTTACCCACTCGGGCCTGGCCCACCTGGGGGATGCCCACGTGCCGGCAGAGGTCACCGCTACCCTGGAGGAGCTCGCCCGCAAATCCACTGCCCGCCGGATGTAGCATGGTGCGCACACAGTCGTCGCTAAGCGTGCGCGTTCCCGGCGCCCTTCCCTTGGGCGTCGCGTCCGCGGCCATCCTCGCACTCGCGTCCTTTTCGGGCGGCGCCACCCGCAACCGCGGCGGCGTGCTCGAGGCCCTCAACGTTGGTTTCTTGGCCTACGGGCACGGCCGCAACATTGGCATGATGCTCTACTGGGTAGGCCTCTTCGGACTTGTCGCCGCGTGGGTGCTGGCCGGCCGGCAGGTCATCGCTCCGCAGCTGAAGAACCCGCAGCCCAATGGCGGCCTGGACCGTATCCGCCGCATGCTGGCCGCGTGGATTGCCCCGCTGCTGGTTGCTGCTCCCCTGGCCTCGCGCGACGTCTACTCCTACCTCATGCAGGGGGCGATGGTGCGCGATGGTTTCGATCCGTACGTCCAGGGTGCGGCGGTTAATCCCGGCCCGTTCCTCCTCGAGGTCTCCCACGACTGGCGCAATACCACCACGCCGTATGGCCCGCTGCACCTGTGGATGGGCAATGGGGTGACGCACCTCGTGGGTGAGCACGTGGCTGCCGGCATCATCGTCTACAAGGTCATTTCTGTGGTGGGGTTCGCGGCCATCGCCTGGGCTATCCCGCGCCTGGCCCGCGCTATCGGCGGCGACCCAGCGCTGGCGCTGTGGCTCGGCGTGGCGAACCCGGTGATGCTCCTGCACCTTATCGGCGGCATGCACAACGAGTCCGTGATGGTCGGCTTGGTATCCCTCGGCCTGCTTGCCGCAGTACACCACAAGTTCCATGCCAGCCTGTTGCTGGTGGGGGTAGCGGTCTCGCTGAAGGCCACGGCTATTTTCGCCGCGCCCTTCATTGTCTGGCTGATGCTGCACCACTGGGCGCCGAAGGGCAGCGGCGCGCTCAAGCGCGTTGGAGTGTTCCTGGCCTCCGGCATCATCGCGGTCGCAGAGGTTGCGGTGGCTGTGGCGGCGATCACGTGGGCGTCGGGAAGCTCGTGGGGCTGGCTGTCTCAGATCAGCGGCAACGCCAAGGTCATCAATCCGCTGGCGGGGCCGACGCTGCTTGCCGACGTTTTAGTGCCCGTCATCAAGTTCTTCTCCCCCGACACCACGTACAACACCGTGCTCTCCCTGCTGCGCTCGGTGTCGATGGTGCTCATGCTCGCCGGCTTGGTGCTGGCCTGGTGGTGGGGCCGCACGGGCGTGCGCCGCGCCATCGCCGCCACCGCTGCGGCCTACCAGGTGGCCTTCGTTTTCAACTCGGTGACGCTGCCGTGGTACTACGCCTCGGTGCTCACGCTCATGGGCACCTTCCGCCCGCCGCTGCACCTCATCAAGCTCACCACCGGCGTGGCGCTCTTTATCGGCGTCGCCTTTTCCGGCGATGGAAACCACCAGCTCTACAACTGGTGGTGGGACATCGCGATGGTGGTGGCCGCGTGGTCGGCTACGCAGTGGATCTTCGACGGGGTCGACGCCACTGCTCACACCCCAGCCCACGCCACCGCCGACGCCACTTCCGGAGAGGCTAAAAAGCCGAGGCCTGCGCGCGTCGAATAACCTCGCGCGCCAAGTGCCCATGCAGGGCGTCGATGGGGCGCCCCGGCAGCGAGTCATCTTCGGTAAACAGGTGCGCGAGGATCTCGTTGTCGCTCCAGCCATTATCGGACAGCACGGTGATGACGCCGGAGACGTACTTGGAAATCGCGCCCTTATCGTTGAAGAAGGCCGCCGGCACCAGGCGGTTGCCGTCCGGGTCGCGCCAGGCAATGAACTTGCGCGCATTAAGCAGGTCAAAGACGCGAGTGATGACAAGGTCGAGCTTTTCTGCCACCTCATTAAGCGTCAGCAGCTCCTCATCAGCAAGAAGCTGCGCCAGTTCTGGGTGGGAATTGTTCTCAGAGTTCGCGGAATTAGTCACAGACACAACTGTAGCGGGATAACACTTCGGCGCGCGGATCGACCATACTGGAATCCATGACAAGGCTGAACGTGGGTGACATTCTGGAGGGCCGCTACCGCATCGATCAGCCGATCGCCCGTGGCGGCATGTCCACGGTCTACCGCTGCGTCGACATGCGGCTCGGACGCGCGGTAGCCGCCAAGGTCATGGATGAGCGCTACCACGACGACCCGGTCTTCGTGCACCGCTTCGAGCGCGAGGCGCGTGCGATGGCACAGCTGAGCCACCCCAACCTGGTCGGCGTGCACGACTTCTCCGCCGACGGTTTTCCCATCTACCTCATCATGGAGCTCATTACCGGCGGCACTCTGCGCGAGCTGCTGGCAGAGCGCGGGCCCATGCCCCCGCATGCCGCAGCCGGGGTCATGCATGCGGTACTGAGTGGGCTCACCGAGGTCCACCGCGCCGGCCTGGTTCACCGCGATATTAAGCCGGATAACGTGCTCATCACCGATACCCACCGGGTCAAGGTGGGCGATTTCGGCTTGGTGCGCTCTGCCAGCGCGGAGCACGATAGCTCCGGGCAGATTGTCGGTACGGTCAGCTACCTCTCCCCCGAGCAGGTCACCGGCGCCGACATCACCCCGGCCTCTGACGTGTATTCGGCCGGCATCGTCCTCTTCGAGCTGCTCACGGGCACCGTTCCCTTCCACGGGCATACCCCCCTGGAGCACGCGACGGCGCGTGTACACGCGGACGTGTCGGCGCCCTCCTCCCGCATCGAGGGCGTGCCCATGCTTTTCGACGCCCTCGTAGCCACCGCCACCGCGCGGCAGCCCGCCGAGCGCTTCGCCGACGCCGGAGAATTCCTCGACGCCCTGGATGACGTGGCGCGGGAGCTGGCACTGCCCGCCTTTACCGTTCCCTTACCCCGTAATTCGGCCGCGGCGCGCACGGCTGCGGTGCCGACGGACTTTGCCGGCACAGGCAATACGCGTGTCTTCGAGGCCACCTCGGCGATCCAGACGCCGCAGCAGGAACCACCCCGCACCGCTACCCGCGTCGAGCCCCCGGTCGCCCCTCCGCAGCCCACACAGCCCGCGCCTGCCCCGCCGGCCCCCGTGGCCCCAATGGAGGAACCACACCCGCCCGCCGGCTCAGAGGAGGAACCGGAGGAGCGGCCTGTGAGCAACCGCAGCGCGGTGTCCCTCATCGGTTACCTGCTTGTGGTGGGCGTGACCACCCTTGCCGTCGCCGTGGCGGCGTGGTGGTTTGGCTCCGGAGAATACGGCACGTGGCCGATTCTCTGGAGGCCGTATTAGCGCTGGATTAGCCGCTAGTTGCGCAGCATCTCCGCGATGAGGAAGGACAGCTCCAGCGACTGCTGGGTGTTCAGGCGCGGGTCCACGGCGGACTCGTAGCGGCCCGGCAGATCCACATCGGTGATGTCCTCCGCACCACCGAGGCACTCGGTGACGTCCTCACCGGTGAATTCGAGGTGCACGCCGCCCGGGTGGGTGCCCAGCTCGCGGTGGACCTCAAAGAAGCCCTGGACCTCGTCCACGATCTTGTCGAAGTGACGGGTCTTGTAGCCGTTGGAGGCAGTAAAGGTGTTGCCGTGCATCGGATCGGACTGCCACACCACCTTGTGCCCGGAATCTTCCACCGCCTTCACAATCGGCGGCAGGACGGAGCGCACCTTGTCGTGGCCCATGCGCGCGATCATGGTGAGGCGCCCCGGCTCGCGGTTGGGGTCGAGCTTCTCTGCATACTCCACAGCCTGCTCCGGGGTAACTCCCGGGCCCAGCTTGATGCCCACCGGGTTACCGATGAGCGCGGCGAAGGCCACGTGGAAGTCGTCGATGCCACGGGTGCGCTCGCCAATCCACAGCTGGTGCGCGGACAGATCGTAGAGCTTGGTCTCGCCGTTAGAGTCGAGGCCCAAGCGCAGCATGGAGCGCTCGTAGTCACGCAGCAATGCTTCGTGGGAGCAGTAGATTTCCGCCGAGCGCAGCGTCTCGTCGGAGACGCCGCAAGCGTTCATGAAGGCCAGGCCGTTTTCAATCTCATCCGCCAGCGCCTGGTAGCGCGCGCCCGCCGGGGAGTTCGCCACGAATTCGCGGTTCCACTCGTGCAGGCGGTACAGGTCCGCGGTGCCTGAATGGGTCAGCGCGCGCACCAGGTTCATCGCCGCCGAGGAGTTGGCGTAGGCGCGGACCATGCGGGCGGGGTCGTGGCGGCGAGACTCTTCCGTGGCCTCGACGCCGTTGACGATGTCTCCGCGGTAGTTGTACAAACCATTGCCGTCCAGATCAGACGAGCGCGGCTTGGCGTACTGGCCAGCAATACGCCCCAGCTTCACCACCGGGGTGGACGCACCGTAGGTCAGCACCACGGCCATCTGCAAAAGCGTCTTAATGTTGCCGCGAATGTGCGGCTCCGTGTTGGACTCAAAGGTCTCTGCGCAGTCGCCGCCTTGGAGGAGGAAGGCTTTGCCCAAGGCAACGTCGGCAAGCTTGCGCTTCAATGCCTCAATCTCTGGGGCTACGACGATGGGCGGGACGGATTCCAGAATCTTGCGGACGTTGTCCGCCTGCAGCTGATCCCAGCTGGGCTGCTGCTTAGCTTCGCGCGCGATGGCGTCCTGGAACTTCTCATTGATTCCCTCCGGCAACGGCGGGAGATCAGGGAGCACGTCTTTGGGGATATCTACTGTCCAACTCACACAGAGTATTTAACCACTTTACGCGGATTAAACGTGAGTTAATTTCCGCAATTCATCACGCGGTTACCGCGGCTCAGCGGCAGTAGTTCCTCGCACACGCGGAACTTAGCCAGGTTGTGGCGCGCGTCCACCAGCGCATCGTGGTTTCCGCTGGGGACCGGCGGCAGTTTGGGCCGCGGCGAACTCCCAATACTGCTTGAGCTCCCGGGTATACCGCGGCAGGCCCCGCGGCAAGCCCGCCATATCACCCCAGAGCTGTGCAAAGACCACGTGATCATAAGCGCCTACCCAGGCCCACAGCTCAATGGGCGTGGAGTGCCGGCCCAAGAATTCCAAGACCTCTTCCCGGATGGTTTCCCGCGACTTCCACACCGGGTCTCCAGGACTGGGAAGCTTGTCCAAGACGTTCTCGCGCACCCAAGCATTAGCCGCGGAAGGATTAAAGTCCGTGGAAACCGCATAGTATTCGCTACCATCCTCGCCCACGATGCCGATCGACACCAGGGTGATGGTCGATCCGTCCTCGATGAACTCGGTGTCGTAGAAGTAGCGCACGAAAACCAAGCCTAGTCCCCTAATTCTCTCCCGCACCCACTGGGTCCTATACTCAGGCCCGTGCACAAGTCTCTGCGTTCTCCTCTCGTACCGCTCGTGCTGGCGGGTATCGCGTCACTGTACTGGCTCATCAATGTAAGTACGCTGTTCGGCACCGGCAGCATCGACTCCTTCTATCACATTGACCTCGACGTCTACCGGGAGGGCGGCCGCGCACTGGTGCGCGGCGAGAATCTCTACGCCCAGGGCTATGAGCTCTCCGCCGGATTTTCGTTGCCTTTTACCTACCCGCCCTTCGCCGCCGCGTTGTTTGCCAGCCTGTCCTGGCTGCCACTGCCGGCCCTGTCGGTCCTGGTTACTGTTGCCTCCGTGGCCGCGCTGTGGATAAGCCTCTACGCGGTCATCTCGCGCGGTACCGATACTCCCCAGCCAATCCTGTGGGCGTCATGGGCGCTACTGGCCTGCCTGGCCACGGAGAGCGTGACACAAACCCTGTACTTTGGCCAAGTCAATCTCCTTCTCACCGCGGCGGTGGTGGTGGATTGCCTGCTAGTGCGGCGACGCTCCCCGTGGCGCGGCGTGCTCACAGGAATTGCGATGGCTATCAAGCTCACCCCCGCGGTATTCCTCGCGGTATTTTTCGTGCGCCGCGACTGGCGGGCGCTAGTCACCGCGGTGGCTACCTTTATTTCCTGCGGTCTGCTCGGATTCCTCGTCGCGCCGGAGAGCTCCGCGACGTACTGGACCTCCACTCTGCGGGATTCCACCCGCATCGGCAGGTTGGAGTACGCCGGCAACCAGTCGCTGCACGGAGTTCTGAGCAGGATCGCACCGGAGCATGCCGACGTGTTGTGGCTGGTTGGCTGCGTCCTCATTGTGGTCGCGCTGTGGTGGATCATGGAGCACACGGCCTCCGACGCCGTGCTGGTCCTCCTCGCTTCCTCCGCGGCCTTACTGTGTTCCCCGGTGTCGTGGTCGCACCACTTCACGTACTTAAGCCTCGCCGCGGCCTACCTGGTGGTGCAGCGCCGGTGGTGCCTCGCAGCCTTGGCTTGGGTGGCGCTGCTTGCCCGCGGGCATTGGCTCGTGCCGCACAATAACCAGCTTGAGCTGACGTGGGCGTGGTGGCAGCACCTACCGGGCAACGACTACTTCATCGTCACCGCAGTATTGGTGACTGCCAGCGCCGTGGCACGTATCGCGAGTAGCACGCGGTCCGGCGGCGCACGCCGCGCGCCACTAAGCGCGGCGGCCTGAGCGCCTAGTCCAGTGCCTGGGAGCCGAGCTCGGCTCCCGCTGGGTAGCCATGTCCCGCCTGCAAGGAGGCCTTGACGTCCGAGGCATACACGTCCACGTAGGGCTGGCCGGTAAGCTGCGCTAGCTCCTTCATCACGTAGTCCGTGAACTCCCGGGCGGTGTCATGTTCCTCCGGATCGAACCCGCGCTCAGCCGCCCACGCTAACGGGTCAATCGGCTCGCCCACGCGTACACCCACGCGTGCGGGACGTGGGATCCACGTGCCGATGGGGTTAGCCTTGCGCGAATTGATCATTGCCACGGGGATGACCTTCTCCCCTGTGGTCAGCGCGATGCGGGCCATGCCCGTGCGGCCCTTGTAAATGCGGCCGTCCGGGGAACGCGTGCCTTCTGGATAGATGCCGAACAAGTCACCGCGGTTCATGATGCGCTCAGCACTGGTGAGCATGGCGTCGCTCGCGTTCTTGTCCACGCGATCAATGGGCACCTGGCCCACGGAGCTAAAGAACCACTTCTGCAGCCCTCCGACGAAACCTGGGGTAGTGAAGTATTCGCTCTTGGCCAGGAAAGTGATCTGCCGCGGACACAGCAACGGGAAGTAGAAAGAGTCCATGACCGCCTGGTGCGAAGAAGCCAAGATGGCCGGGCCCGATTCCGGGATGCGCTCCATCCCCTCAGACCAAGGGCGGTTCCACACCCGCAGCGCGGGGCCAAAAAAGATGTGCTTAAAAGCCCAATACCACTTGTTTCGCATCGCTCCACTTCCTATCTGGTTATGCCAGCGCTGCGGGCAGGATCCGCGGCGGGACTTATCGTCGTGAGTACTACTTCCCCTGACGGGCAAGATCGGCTACGCCAATCATACCTGCCGCCGAGCCCAGCTCTGCCGTCGCAACGCGCGCGAGCGGGCGGTGCCCCGCGCCGACGATCTCCTGCGCCATACGCTTGCGGGCGGTATCGAGAAAAAGGTCCGCGTCCTGGGACACACCCCCGCCCAGAACGATAAGCTCCGGATCGAGCACGTCAGCCACCATGGAAAGCCCGCGCCCCAGCCACTGACCAAAGTCCTCCATCACGGCGACGGCCAACGGGTCCCCCTTCCGAGCGGCGGCAGTGATCTGTTCACCGCTGGGGTTGGCAGGAAGCGACGTCTCATACTTCGGACGCAGGTCCGCGCACGTATCCGGCAACGCGGTCCCGGACGCGTAGCGCTCCAGGCAGCCGCGCTTGCCGCACGAGCACTGGCGCCCGCCGGGATCGACGACGAGATGGCCGAACTCCGGCGCGGTGCCGAACGCGCCGCGGTAGATGGTGCCGCCAGTCAGCAAGGTCGCGCCAATGCCGGTGCCGACGGCGAAAAAGACCCATTCCTTAGCGCCGCGTCCGGCGCCGTAGCTCCATTCACCCCACGCGGCCGAGTTAGCGTCGTGTTCCAGGCGCACGGGCATGCCCAGACGCCGGCGCAGGATCTCGCGCACCGGCGCGTCCCGCCAAGGCAAGTGCGGGGCGAAGCGAACGACCTCGCACTCAGGGTCAAGAAACCCTGCCAGTGCGAGGCCCACGCCGGACACCTCGTGAGATGCCGAAAGCTCCTCCACGCAGCGCACGATATCGTCCTCCAGCTGTTCCGCCGTCGTGGCAGTGGGCACGCTGGTGGAATCAATAATCTCCCCGGACGCATCGATCACCGCGGCACGCAGGTTGGTTCCGCCGATGTCGAAGCCAATGGTCAGGCCGCTCTGATTGCTCTGGCTGCTCTGGCCACCGTCGGCGGAAGGAGTCTCATTAAGCATGACTAGTAGGATATACCCCTAACTCACCCGCGGTCACATTCTAAGACCGCGCGCAAGCGCTGCCCCATGATTTCCCAGGTCCACTTCTCCTCCACGTGGCGGCGCCCGGCCGCACCTAGGCGGTGGGCCCGGGAGACGTCGCCAAGCAGCGCATCAAGGGCGTCCTCCAACTCCGCCAGTGACGAGCCCCGCACCACAATGCCGGTTTCCGGGGTAACCGTCTCCGGCGCACCGCCCGAATCACCGGCGATAACCGGCAGGCCCGCTGCTTGGGCCTCCAGGTAGACAATGCCGAGGCCCTCGACGTCGAGGCCTCCCCCACGCGTGCGCGCCGGCATGGCGAAGATGTCCGCTGCCTGCAGCGCTAGGCGCAGCTCCGCCGTATCGCGCGCCTCCCGAATCACTGCGTCGGGACAGTACAGTTCTGCCAGGGCCCGCAGCGTGGGTTCGTACCCACCGCGGCCGATGATGAGCAGTTGCGCATCCGGATGGCGCTGCCTTACCTGGGGCATCGCTCGCAGCAGTTGGTCCTGGCCCTTGCGCGGCACCAGGCGGGAGATGCACACGATGACCGGGCCCGCCCCCAGACCGTAATGTGCACGCGCCTGGACTCTCAGCGCCGGGGTGGCCGGCACAAAGTCCTCCAGGCTCACCCCGGACGGAAGGTGCACCCACTGCGGGTGCGTGCCAACTGCTCGTACGAGCCGCCTGCGCGTGTACTCCGAAATGTAGGTGACCACGTCTGCAGTGTTGCCGATCCACCGCAGCGCCTGGCGCGCTCCGGGAAGCATGGACCAGCCCACCTCGTGGCCGTGCGTCGTGGCCACAATGCGCCGCGCCCCCGCCGCGCGTGCCGCCTGCGCCATGAGAGCAAGCGGGGCGGCCGCGCCGAACCACACGGTGTCGATGTCATGCTCGCGGATGATGCGCTGCATCTCGCGCGCCGTGGCTGGAGTCGGCAGCATAACCTTCCGTGGCCAGCGAATAACCTGGTAGGCAAGGCTGTGGTCATACTCTGCCACAGCATCCGCGTCCTGGGTTGAGGCGAAGACCACCACGTTGTGCGGGTCCAGCGTGGACAGAAAGTCCCGCAGGTAGGACTGAATCCCACCGATAGTCGGCGGGAAATCGTTGGTGACCAGCAGGGTGCGTGCCATGCGGCTAGTACCGGACCGCGCCTTGGACCGGCATCGAGTTCAACGGCACCACGGCCACCGGAACGCCGTAGGTGGACGCGTGGACCACCTGACCATCACCGATGTACATGCCCACGTGGGTCACGCCCGGGTAGTAGCCAATGATGTCACCCGGCTGCAGCTGATCCAGCGGCACCGGCGTACCGCCGGCGAGCTGTGCCTGGGAGGTCCGGGGAATCTGCTTGCCCATCTGCTGGTAGCTCCACAACATCAGGCCGGAGCAGTCAAACGTGTCGGGGCCCGCAGCACCCCAGCCGTACGGCGCGCCCAAGCGGGTCATCGCGGCCTGCACGGCGGCGGAACCGGAACCATCGGCCAAGGCGGCTAAGTCAACGTCAGCGGCGCCGCCAAAGTGATCCACCCAGGCCGCGCGGGCCTCCGGGCTTAAGGCGTCCACCTTTGCCTCGAGGTCCTTCTGCTCATTCTCCAGATCGGACTTCTCCTGCAGGAGGGCATCGCGCTGCGCAGCAAGCTCGTCGCGTTTGCGGCGCGCCTCCTCCGTGGCGTTCTCGGCGTCCTCATGCGCCTTCTTCGCGTCTGCCGACGCCGCGACCATGGCGTCCTCCTCGCGCTTAGCTGCCTTGGACAGCGCACCGAGGTAGCCCATGCGCTCAACCGCACTGGCAACATCGTCGGCGTCAAGGGCAGCGGCGATGGGCGAATTCGAATCGCGGCGGTAGCGCGACTGCGCCAGCGCATCAATCCGCTTCTGCTGCTCGACGACCGCACCGGCGGCCTCATCGGACGCGCGGCGGGCCTCCTCAGCCTTGGCTTCGAGCTCCCCGATGGACTTCTCCGTCTCCGCCAGCTCGTCCTCGAGGCCCTTGACCTCCTCGCCCTTCGCAGAGACACGCTGGGCGACGTCCGCCATCTCCTCAATCAGCGCGCCAAGGTCCTGCGGGTCCTGCGTGTCCTGTGCGGCCACGTCACCCGCGCCGTTGTCCTCCGCCTCTGGACTGCCGACCTCGTCGACGTCCTGCGCGATCGCAGTCGGAATAACAACCGGCACCGAAGCAGCGGAGACGGCTAGAGCCGCGATGGCAGTGGCGAGATGACGACGCACTGGAGGCACCCCCGAAGGAACTAAGAACAGGATAATAACAAGCTGAATTATATACCCAGCGCAGCGCCGGATAAAACTACACACACATACAATAGCCTAACCCCTTCCGCCACCGAGATCACCGTGGCAATCAAGGTGGCGGAAGGGGTTAAAGCCAGATTATGCGCAGCCCTTAGAAGCGGACTGCGGAGTGGATCGGCATGTAGTTCAGGGAACGCTCCTGAACCGGTACGCCGGAGTTCAGCGCATCAATGATGGTGCCGTTGCCGGTGTAGATGCCGACGTGGGATGCACCGGAGTAGTACACGATGATGTCACCCGGCTGCAGGGCGTCCAGGGACACCGGGGTGCCGGCAGCTGCCTGTGCCTGGGAGGTACGCGGGATGTCCACGCCAGCCTGGCGGTAAGCCCAGGAGGTCAGGCCGGAGCAGTCGAAGGCGCTCGGGCCGTTGGCTCCGTAGACGTACGGTGCACCGATAACGGAGCGGGCAGCCTCCAGGGCCTTCTGGCCGGCAGTGGTCGGTGCCGGGGCCGGAGCCTCCTGCTGTGCCGGGGCCTCGACGGCAGCGGCGTAGCCATTGCCCTGGTTGCTTGCCATGGACGGCACGTACTTCTGGATATCCGGAACGCGGTCCAGGTTCGGAACGTTCTCCAGGCCGTTGACCTCAAAGCGAATGTCGGTGTTCGGCACGACGACCTCGGCAGCGTTTGCGGCGGCCGGGACGGTCACGGCGGCGGTTGCTGCAACAGCAGCGGTGGTTGCAATACGGCGGGTATTCATGGTGCCCTGACGACGGTGCTTAGCCACGATTAAAAACTCCAAATCTTCCTGCGCGCCTACCTCCCCGCGTTTACCGTTCTGGAAACTTCTGCGGGGCGGCTCTGACCCAAGGGGCGGGCCTAGCGTTCGACGATGACCCGTTCCTGTAGGGCCATCTCCACTCGGCCCCCGGATTTAGGAGGGGCCAGATGCGGCGCTTAAATCTTCAGTTCGTATTGAGCACCGGTGTTCGTTCACCGTGTCTGTAACTCAATGTCTCGAATAGGTTACGAAACCATCACAAGCCATGTCGAGTCGAAACACCAAAACCGGCACCGTTACCGTCCTGTTACCAAACCTCCACGCTTCCGAGACAGAACTAAATCCCGCGACTACAAATCACCCGACCGAAACCCAAATTCTTGCCACACGCTGCAAGGACGAACCACGCTGCCGGCTGCAAATTCTTAGACCAAAGCCGAATTACACGAGTGTTAATAGTGCAAAAAATTTGCACTGTAACCTTCATCACACAGGGCTAAAACAAGCCATGTGGCGGCGTCCCAGGGGGATTTTTCGCCCCATCTTTACCCCGCTCTTCGACGCGTTTGCCTGCACTTTTAGTGTCAGGCAGGTCACGGTTAGGGCGGAATGAGAAGCAATAGGAGCTACTCAACGTTATGAAAATCCACCCCGCAAATCAACGTAAACTGCAGGTGAACAGTTTGAGTCGGCCCCCTCATGACCGCACGCGTATCCCAGCGCCCAGCGAGGGCAGAAGAGGCAGTTGAGTCAGCTACTCCCACCCTGGTGACTTCCTCACGTCTGCCCCATGGCGCTCGCCTTCCGTAGGCGTTACATGCGCTCGGCCTTTCCCTATATATAGGCACTCCTAAAACAGGCACGCGGCCGAGGTGCCCCACTTCCTAGCCAATCCGTGTTGTGGGGCTGCTGGAGGCGCGTTAGGCCCTGAGTGTGCTGCAGCCCTCTGGAACACCCCAATTCGCCCTACCGCCAGCTACACCGCGACGAACGTGCCGCGGCAACACAGGTAGCGCAAAAGCCCGCCGCCCCGTTAAGGGGCAGCGGGCCTTGTGAGCGTGTTTCAGAAGGAACTGGCGCTAGATGCGGCCATTCTCTTCATCGTCGCGGATATTCGCGGCGTTGAGGTTGCGGTACATGTCCGCCTCCTCGCGGTGGTTCTCCTCATGAATCTCGTGGACACGAGACATGAGTGCCGGATCGTCCGGAGCGAAGATGCCCTGGGTCTCGGAGTCGGCGAAGCCGAGCTGGTTGAGCTGCTTCGGAACCTGTGCACCCGCGTACTCCAGCGGGACCGGGTGGCCGTGCTCGTCCACCGGGCCGAGCGGCTGGTGAACCTCGATGAAGGCACCGTTCGGCAGCTGCTTGATAACGCCGGTCTCGATGCCGTGCTCCAGCACCTCGCGGTCGGAGCGCTGCAGACCAACGCAGATGCGGTAGGTCAGGAAGTAGGCAATCGGGGGCAGAACGATTAGACCGATGCGGCCAACCCAGGTCATGGCGTTCAGCGAGATCTGGAAGAAGTGAGCCACGTGGTCGTTACCACCGGACAGGGTGACCAGCAGGAAGAAGGTGATGGCCATCGCGCCGATCGCGGAACGTACCGGCACGTCGCGCGGACGCTGCAGCAGGTTGTGGTGAGCGTCGTCGCCCGTCAGCTTCTTCTCAATGAACGGGTAAGCGAACAGCAGGATGACCATAAGGCCACAGAGCAGTGCTACCCAGAACGCGGACGGGATGGTGTAGTTGCCCAAGTAGAGCTCCCATGCCGGCATGACACGGGCGACACCATCAGTCCACAGCATGTAGATATCCGGCTGGGAACCAGCGGAGACCTGCGACGGGTTGTACGGTCCAAGCGTCCAGATGGCGTTGATGGTCAGCAGACCGGAGATGAGCGCCAGCACGCCAGCGACCATCATGCCCATGCCGATTGCCTTGGTGGCGAAGACCGGCATGATGCGAACGCCAACGACGTTGTTCTCTGCGCGGCCCGGTCCCGGGAACTGGGTGTGCTTCTGGAACCAAACCATGATGAGGTGGGCCGCGATGAGGCCCAGGATGATGCCCGGGATAACCAGCACGTGCAGGATGTAGAAACGATCCAGCATCAGGTCGGACGGGAAGTCGCCGCCGAAGATGGCCCAGTGCAGCCAGGTGCCGACGATCGGCAGGCCGAGGATGATGGCGGACATAATGCGCAGACCAACGCCGGAGAGCAGGTCATCCGGGAGGGAGTAACCGAGGAAGCCCTCGATCATGCCCAGCAGGATGAGCGCGCAACCGATGATCCAGTTTGCTTCACGCGGGCGGCGGAACGCGCCGGTGAAGAAGATGCGCAGCATGTGAGCCACCATGGACATCATGAACATCAGGGCTGCCCAGTGGTGCATCTGGCGAACGAACAGTCCGCCGCGAACCTCAAAGGACAGATCCAGTGCGGTGGCGTAGGCGCGAGACATCTCGACGCCGTTCAGCGGGGTGTAGGCGCCGTCGTAAATGACCTTCGTGATAGACGGGTCGAAGAACAGCGCGAGGTAGATACCGGTCAACAGCAGGATGATGAAGCTGTACAGCGCCATCTCACCAAGCATGAAGGACCAGTGGGTGGGAAAGACTTTGTTTAGCTGGGTACGCAGGACGCCGGCAGCGGAGTACCGCTCGTCCATGTTGTTGCCCATCTTGGCAAGTTTGTTACTCATTATGACTTACGCTCCCAGAATGCAGGTCCGACGGGCTCGATGAAGTTGCCCTTGGCAACGAGGTAGCCCTCGTCGTCCACCTCGATCGGCAGCTGCGGCAGAGCACGGGCGGCCGGGCCGAAGACCGGCTTGCCGTAGTGCAGCGCGTCGAACTGCGACTGGTGGCATGGGCAGAGAATGCGGTTGGTCTGCGCCTCGTACAGAGAAGTCGGGCAGCCAATGTGCGTACAAATCTTGGAGTAGGCGTAGTAGTTGCCGTAGTGGAAGTCCTCCTGGCCCTGACGCTCGATAGCCTTCTTGGCATCGTCGTTGCGCAGGCGGATGAGCATCACAGCGTTGCGGTTTCCATGAATGGAGTGCATGTGATTCTCGTAGACATCCTTCTCCTCGGACCACTGGGCGCCATCGTTGACGTCTTCCTCAGCGAGCGGGAAGACAGTCTCCATGCCGCCGGCGGCCAGGTCCTCCGGGCGCACACGCACCAGGCGGGCAAGGCCACGGGTGGTGTAGTGCGAGCCAGACTCGCCCTCGTGCTTTTCAGCGATGGTGCCGGTGTCACGTGCGAGGTAGAGCTTGACGCCCTTCTCGTGCATGGTCCAGCCGGAGGTCCACAGGGTGCCGTCGCCGGCGTAGTCGAGGTCGTGGCGCTTCTTCCACGGGTTGTTGATTGCGCCGCCGAGCGGAGCAATCACGGTCAGACCGAAGAGAACGCCAGCGCCGCCGAGCAGACCCATGATGGTCTTGCGGCGACCCAGAGTGGAGGTGTTCCAGGAGTCATTCAGCAGAGCGGTGAGGGTACGGCGATCAACTTCCTCAGAAGGACCGTCGTGGCGACGCTGCACGGAAATCTCTTCCGGCAGAATCTTCTTCACGTACTGAACGATGGCAAAGCCAAGACCCAGAATGCACAGCCCGGCGGTCAGGCCGAGAAGCGGGGTGTAGAGGGTGTGCAGCCACAGGCCGTCCTCCCCCAGCATCTTGTACTGCCACGGCCAGAACAGGTACACGCCCAAGAAGGCGATACCCATCAGGACCGAAATGAGCAGCCACACGGTGATGTTGCCGGCGGCGCGCTTTTCAGCGGGGTCGCCCTCAACCGGGAAGCGCTCCTTGCGGAACGCAACGGTCACGTCATCAAGCTCGGTACCGAGAGCGGCGAGCTCGTCGTTGCTCATAGCATCGAGCTCTTTGCGAGAGTAATTCTTTTTTACGTTGCTCATGAGCGAGATCCAATCCACATTGCGGCAACGCACAGAAGGCTGATGCCAATGAT
Organism: Corynebacterium tardum; assembly: GCF_046717785.1. Lineage (NCBI taxonomy): Bacteria > Bacillati > Actinomycetota > Actinomycetes > Mycobacteriales > Corynebacteriaceae > Corynebacterium > Corynebacterium tardum. The sequence goes on from NZ_CP177104.1 coordinate 1,865,112, forward strand.
CCACATTGCGAGACCCTCAGCCACCGGGCCGAGACCGCCCAGGTCCCAGCCGGCCGGAGACGGGGTTTCCTTCGCGGACTTGAGGTAGGCGATGATGTCCTTCTTCTCGTCCGCGGTCAGCTGACGGTCGGAGAACTTCGGCATGTTCTGCGGGCCGGTCAGCATGGCCTGGTAGATCTCCTGCTCGCTAGCAGGTCCAAGCTCCGGAGCAAACTTACCGGAGGACAGCGCGCCGCCCTGGCCGGTGAAATTGTGGCAGGACGCGCAGTTCATGCGGAAGAGCTCGGAGCCCTTCGCCACGTCCTCGGCCTGAATCTGGCCGTTGTAGTTCGCGCCGCGCAGGGACTCCTGCGCAACAGTTCCGTCCTCGTTGTAGACGATGTCAGCGCCGCCACCGTTGGCAGCCACGTAGGCTGCCAGAGCCAGCGTCTGCTGCTCGGTGTAGCGCGGGGTCTTGCGCTCAGCCTGAGCGTCGTTGGACATCATCGGCATACGGCCGGAGTGCACCTGGAAGTACACGGAACCGGCACCAATACCGACGAGGGACGGACCGCGGTCCTGGATTCCCTGGAGGTTCGCGCCGTGGCAGGTGATACAAGCGACTTCGTAGATGTCCTTACCCTCTTGAACGAGGGCCTGGTCATCCCTGGCAGCGGTAGCCACCTGAGCGTCCGGGGTCAAGGCGGAAGCCAAGACACCAGCACCGGTGAGACCGATGCTCAGTGCGAAGACGCCAGCAAGCGTGCGCTTCGCCTTGCGGCGACGGCGGGTCTTCTTAGCCGCGGCAGTGGTCTCCTCCACTGCGGCGGGCTGCTGGATGTTATCCATCATTTTCCTTTAGATAACTCGTACACGGAAATGAATGGCTGTAGGCCGGAAGCTCCGGCGCCTACGGCCTACTGAACTAGGTAGATGACTACGAACACGCCAATCCAGACAACGTCAACGAAGTGCCAGTAGTAGGACACTGCCATTGCCGCGGTTGCCTGTGCCGGCGTGAACTTGGAACGGCTGATACGCGCCAAGATGATTCCGAAGGAAATCAGACCCGCAGTCACGTGCGCCGCGTGGAAACCGGTCAGAATGTAGAAGACCGAACCAAACACGGAGGACTGAACCGTCACACCTTCCATGATCAACTCTGACCACTCGAAGGCCATGATGCCCAAGAAGACAACACCCAACGCGAGGGTCACCGAGTACCAGAGTCGGAGCTTGTATACGTCACCCCTTTCTGCTGCAAACACGCCGAACTGAGAGGTCACGGAGGAAAGGACCAGGACAGTCGTAATGATGAAGCCCATCGGCACGTTGATGTGCGCGGTGTGCTCTGCCCAGTCGCCCTCCTGGCCGTTCGCACGCGAGGTGAACCACATCGCGAACAGTCCAGCAAAGAACATCAATTCCTGAGACAGGAACACGATGGTGCCGACGCTGACCATGTTGGGTCGGTTCAGCGCGGCAACACGTGATGCTGCCATACCTTGGTTAGAAACTACGCTCGTCACGCATAACAGTATGGCCGGTCAAAGCCCATAAGTCATCTCAATTCCCCCCGCTTTTTGAGCCTGCACCATATCCTTTCCCAACCTACTCACAGGTAGACGGCGAGATCAGCACGACAAAATGTTGCGGGAACTTTTACGCGCGCTTTCCGACGCCCCATCGATGCAGGTAGCGCACCTCTCCAACCAACTCGTACGCGGAGACCTTCCTGCCCCACCGCCGTCGGCCACAAAACGCAAGCTTTTAGTGCAGTTCCATCAATGAGATAAATCACAAGGCGCAGCGCCCCGAACCCGCTGGATTGCAACTTTCGGTTGACCCCCGCGGAAAACCGTCGATAACGTGCTGAGATTGGTGGCAGGGGACGTCGTTAAGCATCGCCCACCATCCCAGCGACTCCCCCACCCCAGAAAACTTTCGATTGCGCGGGAACTTTTTCGCCCACATTGCGACGCCTTAAAACCGACAAACCTCCGCTCCCCAACACAGTGGGAAACGGAGGCGGAAGAAGTCGTGTGCGGCTCACGCGCCGCAGAGCGGAAGGCTTAGTGCCTTAGTGCTTTTCCTTCGGCAGGCCATACTGCAGGGACAGGCCGGTCACGGAAGTGACGAGCAGCACTGCACCCAGGGCGATGAGCCAGTAGTACAGGAAGATGACGCCCAAACCAAGAACGGCGATGGAGCCGGTCATGGCCAGCGGCCAGATGGAGCTCGGGGAGAAGAAGCCGAGGATACCAGCGCCGTCCTCAGTTTCCGCCTCTTCCCAATCCTCCGGGACAACGTCCACGCGGTTATCGGTGAACTGCAGGTAGCCGCCAAGCATGATGCAGAGCACCACGGAGAGGATCATGCCCACGATGCCAACCCACTCGGGGCCGTACAGGTAGCCGTCATCCTTTACGAAGTTCACGCCGAGGACGTAAACGATGAGCGACACGAAGAGGTAGGTCGCAATGGAGTAGAAGACCTTAGATGTTGCACGCATTGTGAATCAGTTCCTTTTCTTATGCCGCGTCGGCGGTGTCAACGAAGTTGTCGGCATCGCGGGTATCGCGCTGGGAGTTGAACGGAGACGTGGTGACTGCGTACGGCTCCTGACCGATGTGCTCGAGAGCCTCGGCGTTGGTGGCCTCCGGGTTGTTCTCACGGAACTTGAGGTACTGGTTGAAGTCCGCACGGTCCACAACGCGAATCTCGAAGTTCATCATGGAGTGGTAGGTACCGCACATCTCGGCACAGCGGCCGACGAATGCGCCCTTCTCCTCAATCTTCTCAATCTGGAAGCGACGCTCCTGAGCGTTGTTCTCCGGGTGAGCGTAGACGTCGCGCTTGAACAGGAACTCCGGAACCCAGAAGGCGTGGGAGACGTCACCGGACGCGAGGCGGAACTCAATCGGAGTGTCAGCCGGGAGAACCAGAACCGGAATCTCCTCGGTGGTACCCACGGTCTCAATCTTGTTGAAGTTCAGGTAGGAGATGTCACCGGTGGACTTGCCGTGAATCGGGTTAGCGTTCGGAACGCCCTCCGGGTCGTGAGCGCTCTTCTCAGCCAGCTCCTGGCGCTCAGTGTCGGCACCCTCGTAGTTCTCGCCGTCAACCTTGTTCTCGGCGTAACCGAACTTCCAGTTCCACTGGTAAGCGGTGACGTCCACGGTCACCTCAGGGTTCTTATCCAGGGCGGTGACCTTCTGCTGTGCCTGCACGGTGAAGAAGAAGAGCACCATAATGATGATGACCGGGATGATGGTCAGGGCCATCTCCAGCGGCACGTTGTACTGCAGCTGCTTCGGGAATTCACCCTTGCCGTCCTTCTTGGCCTTCTTCGCGCTCCAGCGGAAGATGGCGGTCAGGAACAGGCCCCACATGGTGAAGCCGACGATCCAGGCAGCAACCCAGACCCAGATCCAGAAGTTGTACATCGAGTGCGCCTCAGGGGTAATACCCTTCGGCCAACCGAAGCCGAGGAGGTTCTCCACGGCGGTCGGAGCTGCGACGTCACAACCAGCCAGTGCGAAGCCGCCCAGAGCGATAACGCCCGCTAGGCCTGCCTTACGGGCGAGGTTGCGTTGTTTACGCTGTCCCACGTGTGTTCTGCCTTTCTGTGCACACAAACTTCTCGAATACTCACAGAGCATTCCTATCCAATCAGGATAGTGGATCAACCTCGAATCTCAGACCTTTTCAGCAGCCTGGATAGAGGCTGAAAGCGCCCTATAAATACTGAACGGATGGCATGTTACCGGCCCACCTGCGCAAGATCACGCCGGCTCCCCCACTTGCCCCCATTTGCCTATGATCCAATTCACAAGGCCAAGACCATCTCATCAACCGAAAGTTCGCACCCTAACGGGGAACGCGGCGCGGGGTTCGCCGAATGTCGGGGCGGAACCGTAAAGTGTGTGCCAGACGAACCTGCATATATAAGGAGTAACAAGTTTATGTGCGGACTTTGCGCGTTTTTGAGCGCTGAGCACAACGCCGCCCAGCATCTGGCGGCCCTGGAGCAGTCTTTGACCTGCATGCGCCACCGCGGCCCCGATGCAGCGGGCACCTGGCACGATGAGGACGCCGCATTCGGCTTCAACCGCCTCTCCATCATTGATCTCGAGCACTCCAATCAGCCCCTGCGCTGGGGCCCGGAGGACAACCCGGAGCGCTACGCCCTGACCTTCAATGGCGAGATCTACAACTACGTGGAATTGCGCGAGGAGCTGTCCGCCGCCGGCTATTCCTTCGGCACCGAGGGCGACGGCGAGCCCATCGTGGTGGGCTACCACCACTGGGGCAAGGACGTGGTCGAGCACCTGCGCGGCATGTTCGGTTTTGTCATCTGGGATACCGAGACCAAGACGATGTTCGCCGCGCGCGACCAGTTCGGCATCAAGCCGCTGTACTACGCCACCACCGATAAGGGCACGGTTTTCGCCTCGGAGATGAAGTGCATCCTCAGCATGGCGGAGTCCCTGGGTCTAGACTTGAGCCTTGATAAGCGCGCCATCGAGCACTACACCGACCTGCAGTACGTGCCGGAGCCGGAATCCCTGCACGCCAACATTCGCCGCGTGGAGTCTGGCTCCAGTGTCACCCTCACCCCAGGCGGTACGGTGCACAACTCCCGCTACTTCAAGCCCCGCTTCCCCGTTAAACCGGTGAAGCAGGGAGAAGAGCAGCAGCTCTTCGACAAGATCGCACGGGCGCTGGAGGATAGCGTCGAGAAGCACATGCGCGCCGATGTGACCGTCGGTTCCTTCCTCTCCGGCGGTATTGACTCCACCGCCATCGCCGCCCTGGCCAAGCGCCACAACCCAGATTTGCTCACGTTTACCACCGGCTTCGAGCGCGAGGGCTACTCCGAGGTGGACGTGGCTGCTGAATCCGCAGCAGCAATCGGAGTGGATCACATCGTCAAGATCGTCTCCCCCGAGGAATACGCCGACGCGGTACCGAAGATCATGTGGTACCTGGACAATCCCGTGGCAGACCCCTCCCTGGTGCCGCTGTACTTCGTGGCCCAGGAGGCCCGCAAGCACGTCAAGGTGGTGCTCTCTGGTGAGGGCGCCGACGAGCTCTTCGGCGGCTACACCATCTACAAGGAGCCGCTGTCCCTGGCCCCGTTTGAAAAGATCCCCTCCCCTCTTCGCCAGGGGCTGGGCAAGCTGTCGCAGGTGCTTCCCGAAGGAATGAAGGGCAAGTCCCTGCTCAACCGTGGCTCCATGACCATGGAGGAGCGCTACTACGGCAACGCTCGCTCCTTCAACTTTGAGCAGCTGCAGCGAGTCCTGCCCTGGGCCAAGCGCGAGTGGGACCACCGCGAGGTCACCGCGCCGATTTATGCGCAGTCCCAGGACTTTGATCCGGTGGCCCGCATGCAGCACCTGGACCTGTTCACGTGGATGCGCGGAGACATCCTGGTCAAGGCCGACAAGATGAACATGGCCAACTCGCTGGAGCTGCGCGTGCCGTTCCTGGACAAGGAAGTCTTCAAGGTGGCGGAGACCATTCCGCACGACCTCAAGATTTCCCATGGCACCACCAAGTACGCCCTGCGCAAGGCCATGGAGCAGATTGTTCCGCCGCACGTGCTGCATCGCAAGAAGCTGGGCTTCCCGGTTCCGATGCGCCACTGGCTGGCCGGGGATGAGCTCTACGGCTGGGCCCAGGACCAGATCACTGAGTCTCAGACTGAGGACATCTTCAATAAGAAGGAGGTCCTCGAGATGCTCAAGGAGCACCGCGATGGCGTCTCCGATCACTCCCGCCGCCTGTGGACCGTGCTGTCCTTTATGATCTGGCACGGCATCTTTGTGGAAAACCGCATCGACCCGCAGATTGAGCAGCGCGACTATCCGGTGAAGCTTTAAGCGCTCCTTACCGGAATGAGAAAAGCCCTCGCCATTACGGCGAGGGCTTTAATTGTGATTCCTGTTTAGTTGAAGGAATCACCGCAGGCGCAGGAGCCGCCGGCATTCGGGTTATCGATGGTGAAGCCCTGTGCCTCAATAGTGTCAGCGAAGTCAATCTTGGCGCCGGTGAGGTACGGGATGGACATCTTGTCCACGACCAGGTTCACGCCGCCGATGGTGTCAACCTTGTCGCCATCGAGGGTGCGGTCGTCGAAATACAGCTGGTAACGCAGGCCGGCGCAACCGCCCGGCTGGACGGCGATACGCAGGGACAGATCGTCTCGGCCTTCCTGCTCAAGCAGGGACTTTGCCTTGGCGGCAGCGGCCTCGGTCAGGATAACTCCGGTTGCAGACGCGGGAGCGGTCATAGTTTCTCCTCTAATATGTACGGAATTTTCTGGTCACTACCCTACCCCCTTGCACACAAGGAATAAAGGATGCCCAGCTCACTATTGTCGTGTCACCTACGTGCAACCGCCTGCTCCGCCGCTGTATTCCCAGGGCTATTACCGGTGCTATTCCCGGCGACACTGCCGGGTCCATTCGCCGGGCCTGTTTCCAGCACTTTCCGGCGCCACTAGCGTGGCCCCATTCCCAGTTTGTCGGGGCAACCTTGTACGCTAAACAGCGTGAAACTTCCGTGGCAAAAAGACGACAAGAACGCCTCCGCTGCTGAGCACACGCCGGCACCGGAGCAGAAAACCGCCGCCGAGAAACCGCACCGCAAGGGCTACACCCCGCCCAAGGGCCGCCCTACCCCGAAGCGCGATGCGCAGGAGATTGCTCGCGGCGTCAAGCGCGATCCGCACGGTATGTCCGACGCGCAGCGCTACCAGCACCGCAAGGAGCTTAAGGCCTCCATGTCCAAGGAGGAGTGGAAGGCCTACAAGCGCAAGGAGCGCGAAGAAAACCGCGCGCGCAACAACGAGGCCCAGGAGCGCATGGCGGCGGGCGACGAGCGCTACCTCCTCGCCCGCGATAAGGGCGATGTGCGCCGCTACGTGCGCAACTGGGTAGATTCACGCCGCTTCCTCAACGAGTGGGTCATGCTCTTTGCCGTTGTGCTGTTTGTGCTCATGTTCGTCAGCGCCAGCAACCCGAACCTGTCCAACATCGTCTCCATCGTGGCCATGATCTGCATTGTGGTCTTTGCCGTCGAGGGCTTCTGGCTTTCCCGCAAGTGCAACAACGCGGTACGCCTGAAGTTCCCGGGCACCACGGAGGCTGGTTTCGGGCTGGGCTTCTACGCCTACTCCCGCGCTACTCAGCCGCGCAAGTGGCGCACCCCGCGCCCGCAGGTGGAGCGCGGCGCCACCGTCTAGAAAAATCACCCACCTACACCAGGGAGCTGACCATGCCTGAATTCACCGCTGTTCCCCAGCTGCATCCTGTTGAGCCCACGAACGAGGAGTTCGGACGCCTCGGGGACATTGCTGCATGGTTGGCTGCTGCCCAGGACGCCGAGCACGCCGCCCCCGTAGCACGGGCGCGCGCCATCGTCTTTGCGGGCGCGCACGGGATTGCGCAGCCCTCGACTGACGGCGCCGCTATTGGTCCCTATGACGAGGAGGACGTGGCGCGGTGGAAGGACAACCTCACGACTGCGGCGCACCGCGCGGAGGTCGGCCTCGACATCATTGACTGCTCCCCGTCCGCGGCGATTGATTCCTCCCCGGCCATGTCCCCGGAGGATCTAGAACACCATGTCACGCTGGGCATGCAGGCCGCGGACCGCGAAGTGGATTCCGGCGCGGACCTGCTCATTACTTCCGATGTAGGCATTGGCAGCGAGACCGTCGCCGCGGCCGTCCTCGGCCGCATCACCCACACGGAGCCGGTGGCGATCCTGGGCACGCGCACCGGCGGCGGCGTCACAGATGACATGTGGAAGGCCCGCGTGGCCGTTGTGCGCGATGCCATGTTCCGCGCCCGCAACCTAGAGGGCTGGGAGGTCGTGCAAACCATCGGCTCCCCGAGTCTGGCGGCACTTATCGGCTTTATTGCCCAGGCCACCGCGCGCCGCACGCCCGTGCTGATCGACGGCCCCCTTGCCGCCACCGCCGCCGTCCTTGCCGAACGCAGCGCCCCCGGCGTGAAAGGCTGGCTGCGGGCCGGCAGCTCCTCCCCCGAGCCGGCGTACGCCCTCGCGCTCAAGGAGCTGGGGCTGACCCCGCTTCTCGAATTGGATCTCCGCGCCGGACACCCCCTCGGCGCGCTCGCGGCCCTGCCGCTGGTGCGGCTTGCCGCCGAGCTTGCCTAGCTGCCCAGCAGTAGCTCTTACTGAGCCGGCACCAGAGTGTGCAGCCAGCCGTGGGTATCCTCCACGGCGCCGTGCTGAATGCCCGTGAGGCGCTCGCGCAGCGCCATGGTCGTCGCACCGGCCTCGTTGTTGTTGACGTGGAAGCCCACGTCAGTGCCCATAACGTGGCCCACCGGGGTGATCACAGCGGCGGTACCGCAGGCGAAGGCCTCCGTCATCGCGCCGGAGGCAACGTCCTGCTCCCACTCCTTATAGCAAATGCGGCGCTCTTCCACCTTCAGCCCCATATCCTCTGCCACCTGCAGCAGGGACTTGCGGGTAATGCCCGGCAGCAGGGAGCCCGACAGCGCCGGGGTGACCAGGGTCTGGTCACCCTCCTCGCCGTAGATGAAGGCCAGGTTCATGCCACCCATTTCCTCGATATAGGTGCGATCGATGGCATCCAGCCACACCACCTGGTCGCAGCCCTTCTCCGCTGCCTGCGCCTGCGCCAGCAGGGAGGCTGCGTAGTTGCCGGCGAACTTCGCGGCACCGGTGCCGCCCGGTGCGGCGCGGACATAGTCCGTAGACAGCCAGACGGACACCGGCTTGATGCCGCCGGAGAAGTACGAGCCCGCCGGAGAGGCAATGACCACATAGCGGTAGGAGTGCGCCGGGTGCACGCCGAGGGAGACATCCGTGGCAATCATGAAGGGACGGAAGTACAGGGCTGCCTCGCCACCGGCCTCGGGGACCCAGTCCTGGTCAACCGCGGCAAGCTGGCGCAGGGACTCCACGAATTCCTCTTCCGGCAGCTCCGGCATGGCCATACGCTGCGCAGAGTTCTGCAGGCGCTGCGCATTCTGATCCGGACGGAAGGAAGCAATGCTGCCATCGGGCTGGCGGTAGGCCTTGATGCCCTCGAAGATGGCCTGGCCGTAGTGGAAGACGGTGGAGGCCGGTTCCATGCTAAACGGAGCGTAGGGGCGCACCTGCGCGTCGTGCCAGCCCTTCTCCTCCGTCCAGTCAATCGTCACCATGTGGTCGGTGAAGTACTTGCCAAAGCCCGGGTCTGCCAGGATCTCCTGCAGGCGCTCCGGGGAGGTGGGGGTATCAGTTCGCGTCACGGTGTAATTCAACATGCCTCACAGCGTACCCCCTACCCGCCTATAGAGATGCAGAAATATGCGCGGTTCGACCCCTTGCAGTACAACCACTCGCGGCGGCTGCCACTGCCCCGGGTACTGTGTGAGGAGTATCCCATTGTCACTTTCTCAAGGAGGACATCGTGGCTTCTTCCACGTTCGAACTGCCCGCACGCGGCGCTTTCCCCACCGTTGAGCTGGCCAAGAAGGCCCCCAAGCAGGCAGACGCCCTGCTGATCGCCACCTTCACGGGCGAAGACGGTCTGGAGGTGCCGGGCACCTCCCTGCTCGGTTCTTCCGCGCTGCGCTCGACGTATGAGGCCCTCGCCGCCGTGGGCGCTACGGGCAAGGCCGGGGAAATCGTGAAGGTCCCCGCTCCGCAGAAGGCGGGTGCCGCGCAGGTTATCGCGCTGGGCTTGGGAGATGTCGAGGCACTCGATGACGAGGCTCTGCGCCGCGCCGCCGGCACCGCCGCCCGCGCTACCGCGGGAGTGGGAACCATCGTCACCACCGTGGCTGACTTCGGCGTGTCCGCTGCCGTCGAAGGCCTCATCCTCGGCGGCTACTCCTACCGCGGCATTCGCTCCTCGGAGCTTTCCGAAGACCAGCAGCCGGCCCACTTCGTCGTGGTTGCTGACAAATCTGCGGGCGAGGAGCTCGAGGCCGCCCGCATCGTGGCCGAGTCCGTCCTTCTCTCCCGCGACTTGGTCAATACCCCGGCCAACAAGCTCTACCCGGAGACCTACGCCGCCTTCCTGTCCGCACAGGCTAAGGACGCCGGGCTCGACGTCGAGGTGCTCGATGAAAAGCAGCTGGAGAAGCAGGGCTTCGGCGGCATCCTCGCCGTGGGCAAAGGCTCGGCCCGCCCGCCGCGCCTGGTACGCCTGAGCTGGAAGCCGAAGAAGGCGAAGAAGCACGTTGCCCTCGTGGGCAAGGGCATCACCTTCGATACCGGCGGCATTTCGCTGAAGCCGGGCAACGGCATGTGGGACATGATTTCTGACATGGGCGGCTCCGCCTCCATGGCAGCCACCATCATCGCCGCGGCCAAGCTCAAGCTGCCGGTCCAGATCACCGCTACCCTGCCGCTGGCGGAGAACATGCCGGGCGGCGGCGCCACCCGCCCGGGTGACGTCATTACGCACTACGGCGGGATCACCTCCGAGGTCCTCAACACCGATGCGGAGGGACGCCTTGTGCTGTCCGACGCCATCGCGCGCGCCAGCGAGGACAAGCCGGACTACCTCATCGAGACCGCGACGCTGACCGGCGCACAGATCGTCGCGCTGGGCGCTCGCACCGCGGGCGTGATGGGCTCCGAGCTCTTCCGCGATCGCCTCGCCGAAATCGGCCGCGAGGTGGGAGAGAATGCCTGGGCCATGCCACTGCTGGAGGAGCACGACGAGGAGCTCAAGTCCCAGGCGGCAGACATCCGCAACATCCACGTCAAGCGCGAAGGCGGCATGGAATTTGCCGGCACCTACCTCAGCCAGTTCGTGGGCGAGGGCATCGAGTGGGCGCATATCGATATCGCCGGCCCGTCCTGGAACGGCTCCGCCCCGCGCGGCTACACCCCGAAGCGCGCCACCGGGGTTCCGGTGCGCACCGTGGTGGCCGTGCTGCGCGAGATTGCTGAGTCCTAATCACGCCTGAGCGGCATCGATACGGCCCCATGTCTGGGCAGCGTCACGCTGCTCAGACCTCCTCGCCGGCGATGACGTAGTCTTCCTTGTCCGCCAGCGGGAGGACGGTGCCGTCGGACATGGCCCGGTCGGTGACCAGCCCGTTATCGTCGACCAGCGCAACTTCGTTGCCTTCCTCCTTGAGGCGGCGCAGCCCCTCCTTGAGCATGCGCCGACCCACCTGGTGCAGGCCCGAGACCTGAGAGAAGTCCAGCGCCAGACGCTTCTCGGAGAACTGGCGCTCCTCTAGCTCGTGGAGGATGGCTTCGGTCGCGGTGAAGTTGATGTGACCCTGCAGGCGGATAATCGCAGTCTCGTCGTCCTCATCCACGCTGCGCACCGGGTGCACACCAAAGCGGTTGTCCGTGGACATCAGATGCAGCCCCATGTCGGAGGACAGCTCCTGGAAGATGGCGGTGCCGCGCACGCTGTTTCCCTGCTCGTCCAAGCGCGGCGACAGCGTGGCCACGCCCAGCTGACCGGGCAGGGTACCGATGAGACCACCGGCCACGCCGGACTTGGCGGGAATGCCCACCTCCGCCATCCAGCGCCCAGCACCGTCGTACATACCGCAGGAGCTCATCACCGCGAGCGTGAGGCGGCAGACGTCAGCGTCCAGGATCTTCTCCCCCGTCACCGGCTGACGCCCGCCGTTGGCCAAGGTAGCGGACATGACGGCGAGGTCGCGCACGTCGATAGACAGCGCGCACTGGGAGACGTAAGACAGCACTGCGTCATGCGCATCGTCTTGAATAATGCCGTAGGAGCGCAGCATGTGGGCGATGGACAGGTTGCGTTCGGCGTTCTCAAGTTCGGAGTCACACAGGCGCTTGTCCACGTCTACCTCGCGCCCCGCCAACTTCGACACATAGCAACGGATGCGCTCCACGCGGTCCTCCACCGAGGAGTCCACGCCGTTGATAAGCTGGTTAACCACGATGGCGCCGGCGTTAATCATGGGGTTGACTGGCCGGTGATCGTTGGCCAAGGAGAGCTCATTAAACGCCTGCCCGGAAGGCTCGAGGCCGACGACCTCGCAGACCTCATTAAGGCCCAACTCCTGCAGAGCTAGGGCATACACAAAAGGCTTGGAAATGGACTGGATGGTAAAGCGGTTCTCCGCATCGCCGGCGCTGTAGAGGTGGCCCGTGACCGAGCACAGCGCGACGCCCAATTGATCTGGGTCGGCTTGGGCAAGCTGCGGGATGTAGTCAGCCACCTCGCCGCCGTCCTCCTCGCGTACGGAGTTGAGGATTTTCTGTAGGTAAAAAGGAATCGGTGTTTTCATTGACCCCCAGCGTATAGAATTGTCACGCATGAAGCCCGCACTCATCATCGTTGACGTCCAACACGATTTCTGTCCCGGTGGCGCGCTCGCTACGGAGCGGGGCAACGAGGTAGCTGATCGCATCGGCGCCCTCCAGCCCAGCTACGACATTGTCGTCGCCACGCAGGACTGGCACATCGACCCAGGAAGCCACTTCTCTGAGAATCCAGACTTTGTCGATTCGTGGCCTGTGCGCTGCGTGGCTGATTCTTATGGCGCCGCCATGCATGAATCCATCGGGCCGGCGGAGGCCTACTTCCGCAAAGGTGAGTACACCGCGGCGTATTCCGGGTTCAAGGGAGCCGCTGACGGCGCCGCGCTCGCGGATTGGTTGCGCGCACGTGGCATCACGGACGTGGACATCGTCGGTATTGCCACGGATCACTGCGTGCGCGCCACTGCTACCGACGCCCTCACGGAAGGCTTTACTGTCCGCGTTCTGGCGGACTACTGCGCGCCTGTCGACGACTCCCGGGGCGAAGCCGCGCTTGAAGAACTCGCCGAAGCGGGTGCCACCATCGTGCGGGATTAACCCCCGATGAAGACTAGTTAACCCTGGTTCCGCTGCTGGCGCTGTTCGAAGCGCTCGCGGCGTTCGCGCTGCTCTTCGCGCTTGCGCAAGATGCGCTCACGCTCAATACGCTCGCGCATACGTTGGGGATAGCCGGTTTCCTCGACATCGTAGACATCGCACCGAAGCAGCTTGGCCACCGCGTCAATGCCCTTCGGCCCGCCGATGCGACGCCGGATGAAGGCGCCGTTCTCATCGACGACGACTACGGACATCTCATTAACCACAGTCTCCGGTTCAACAAACGCCTCGACATACGCTCGCCCCTGGGCCCAGGACTGAAGTTCCTGAGCATCCTCCGCGCGAATGGTCTCCCCCGGTGCGCGGGGCGGGCGCAGTTGAGATCGGGAGCTGTTGCGACGGAAGAGGTTGAACATGACTCTCCAGCCTACCCCGTGAAGAGGGTGCCCCAATTCACCCCACCTGTGCGCACTGTGAGCGGTCACGCTGTAGAATCAAGCATTAGCGTTTCACTACTTTCAACTTTCGAGGAGTCTTATAACTTATGGCACACTCCGTTGTGATGCCCGAACTGGGCGAATCCGTAACTGAGGGCACGATTACCCAGTGGCTTAAGTCCGTCGGTGACACTGTTGAGGCTGACGAACCTTTGCTCGAGGTCTCCACCGACAAGGTCGACACCGAAGTTCCGTCCCCAGTGTCCGGCACCATCCTCGAAATCAAGGCTGAAGAGGATGACACCATCGATGTCGGCGAGGTCATCGCCATTATTGGTGATGAAGGCGAGTCCGCTCCGGCCGCTGATGAGTCCGGCTCTGAAGACTCCTCCGAGAAGGCTGCTGAGACCCCCGACAAGCAGCCTGAAGACGCTGAGGCTGAATCTGAGGAACCCGCATCTGGTGACGCTACCGATGTCGAGATGCCGGAACTGGGCGAATCCGTCACTGAGGGCACCATTACCCAGTGGCTGAAGTCCGTCGGCGACACCGTCGAGGTTGACGAGCCGCTGCTCGAGGTCTCCACCGACAAGGTCGACACCGAAATCCCGTCCCCGGTCGCCGGTACCCTCGTCGAGATCCTCGCCGAGGAGGACGACACCGTCGACGTCGGCGCCGTCATCGCCCGCGTCGGCGACGGCTCCGCCGCCGCAGAGAAGCCGGCCGACAAGGCCGAGCCGAAGGCAGAAGAAAAGGAAGAGAAGAAGGACGAGCCGAAGGCTGAGCAGAAGTCCGAGGACAAGCCTGCCGCCTCCGGCGACGCGACTGATGTCGAAATGCCGGAGCTGGGTGAATCTGTCACTGAGGGCACCATTACCCAGTGGCTGAAGTCCGTCGGCGACACCGTCGAGGTCGACGAGCCTCTGCTCGAGGTCTCCACTGACAAAGTCGACACCGAAATCCCGTCCCCGGTCGCCGGCACCCTCGTTGAAATCCTCGCCGATGAAGACGACACCGTAGACGTCGGCGCCGTCATCGCCCGCGTCGGCGACGGCTCCGCCGCCCCGGCCAAGGAAGAAAAGGCCGAGAAGAAGGAAGAGCCAAAGGCAGAGGAAAAGGCCGAGCCCAAGGCTGAGAAGAAGGACGAGAAGCCGGCCGCGTCCGCTGAGCCGAAGGCTTCCGAGACCTCCACCAAGGTCAACAACGGCGACAACGTCCCGTACGTCACTCCGCTGGTGCGCAAGCTGGCTGAGAAGCACGGCGTAGACCTGTCCACCGTCTCCGGCACCGGTGTCGGCGGCCGCATCCGCAAGCAGGACGTCTTGGCTGCAGCCGGCGAGGGCAAGGCACCGGAGGCGTCGGCAAGCACCGGCTCCACCGATGCCCGCGCTCGCTGGTCCACCAAGTCCGTGGATCCGGAGAAGCAGGAGCTCATCGGTACCACCCAGAAGGTCAACCGCATCCGCGAGATTACGGCCTCCAAGATGGTCGAGGCCCTGCAGATCTCCGCTCAGCTCACTCACGTCCAAGAAGTCGACATGACCGCCATCTGGGATATGCGCAAGCAGTCCAAGCAGGCGTTCATTGACAAGTACGAGGCCAACCTCTCCTTCCTGCCGTTCATTGTGAAGGCCACCGTGGAGGCTCTGGTGTCCCACCCGAACGTCAACGCCTCCTACAACCCGGAAACCAAGGAGATGACCTACCACGCTGACGTTAACGTGGCCATCGCCGTTGACACCCCGAAGGGTCTGCTGACCCCGGTCATTCACAAGGCACAGGAGCTCACCCTCCCGGAGATCGCACAGAAGATCGCCGAGCTGGCTGACAAGGCCCGCAACAACAAGCTCAAGCCGAACGACCTCACCGGTGCCACCTTCACGGTGACCAACATCGGCTCCGAGGGCGCCCTGCTGGATACCCCGATTCTGGTTCCGCCGCAGGCCGGCATCCTCGGCACCGCTGCCATCACCAAGCGTGCCGTTGTGGTGACGGAAGATGGCCAGGACGCCATCGCCATCCGCCAGATGTGCTACCTGCCGTTCACCTACGATCACCAGGTGGTCGACGGCGCTGATGCAGGCCGCTTCATCACCACCATTAAGGACCGCCTCGAGACCGCGGACTTCGCTGCGGACCTCGACCTCTAGTCCTTAAGAAGACCTCGCTCCCCCGCCACCGTGG
Organism: Corynebacterium tardum; assembly: GCF_046717785.1. Classification (NCBI taxonomy): domain Bacteria; kingdom Bacillati; phylum Actinomycetota; class Actinomycetes; order Mycobacteriales; family Corynebacteriaceae; genus Corynebacterium; species Corynebacterium tardum. Next base: position 1,880,567 of record NZ_CP177104.1, read on the forward strand.
CCGGGGGAGCTTCGTCGTTTTCCGCCGCCCTCGCTAGCTCCTTGTCTGCCTCTAAGTGTGGAGAGAAAGACCGGGGGTAACCGGCAATAATGCCATGACTCACGCCTTATACTTGAGGGCGGTTTAGGCCAAATTGACTAACGCCATGAAGGAGATCAAACACATGGATTTCATCTCTCGCCACTTGGGCCCGGATGAGGCCGAGCGCGCGACGATGCTCAAGGCAGTGGGGTATGACAGCGTCGATGCGCTGGTTGATGCTGCCCTTCCCACCACCATCCGCGCCGCCGAGGCACTCAACCTGCCCGAGGCTCTGAGCGAGGACGCAGCACAGGCCCGGCTGCGCGAGTACGCTTCCCAGAACGTTGTGCTGAAGTCCTTCTACGGCCAGGGTTACTCCGACACCCTCACCCCGGCGGTCATCCGCCGCGGCCTGCTGGAGGACGCCGGCTGGTACACCGCCTACACGCCCTACCAGCCGGAGATTTCCCAGGGCCGCCTCGAAGCACTGCTGAACTTCCAGACGATGATCGAGTCCCTGACCGGTCTGCCCATCGCCAACGCCTCGCTTCTCGACGAAGCCTCGGCCACCGCCGAGGCCGTGGGACTCATGGCCCGCGCGGTGAAGAAGGGCCGCCGCGTGCTGCTGGATTCCCGCCTGCACCCGCAGGTGTTGGCCGTGGCTGCTGAGCGCGCCCGTGCCATCGAGCTCGAGGTGGAGATTGCCGATGTCCGCGAGGGCATCGTGGGCGAGGATCTCGTCGGTGCCATCCTGGCGTACACGGGTACCGAAGGCGACATCGTGGATCCACGCGCGGCCATCGAAGAGCTGCACACCCGCGGCGCCCTAGCTGCCGTCGTGGCGGACCCGCTGTCCCTGCTGCTGCTTGAAGCCCCGGGTGAGATGGGCGCGGACGTGGTCCTGGGTTCCTCCCAGCGCTTCGGTGTACCGCTCTTCTTCGGCGGCCCGCACGCAGCATTCATGGCCGTCACGGAGAAGCTCAAGCGCCAGATGCCCGGCCGCATCGTGGGCGTGTCCAAGGATGCCGCCGGCCGCCCGGCCTACCGCCTGGCTCTCCAGACCCGCGAGCAGCACATTCGCCGCGAGCGTGCGACCTCCAACATTTGTACCGCGCAGGCGCTGCTGGCCAATGTGGCTTCCATGTACGCGGTCTACCACGGACCAGTTGGCCTGAAGGAAATCGCGCAGCGCGTCCACGGCCATGCCGCCGCCTTTGCTGCGGCCGTCAGCAGCACCGGCAAGGAGCTCGTCTCGCGCGACTTCTTTGATACCGTCACCGTTTCCGGCGTCGATGCCACCGCCATCAAATCCCAGCTGCAGGAGCAGGGCTACCTGGTCCGCGCGATTGGCTCGGATAAGGTTGCGGTCTCCTTCGGCGAGTCCGCGAACAGCGAGGACGTTGTAAAGCTTGCCGCTGCCTTCGGCGCCAAGGCTTCCGCGGACTCGGTGTCCGCAGAGAACGCCGGCTCCTCCTTCGAGATTCCGGCTGGCGTCCAGCGTGCTGAGGCCCCGCTGCAGCACGAGATCTTCAACTCCATCCACTCCGAGACCCAGATGCTGCGCTACCTGCGCACCCTGGCAGACAAGGACCTGGCTTTGGACCGCACGATGATCCCGTTGGGCTCCTGCACCATGAAGCTCAACCCCACCTCTGCTATGGAACCCATCTCCTGGCCCGAGTTCGCCGGTATCCACCCGTTTGCCCCAGAGGAGACCACCGCGGGCTGGCGTGCGCTCATTGAGGAGCTCGAATCCTGGCTGTCTGAGCTCACCGGCTACGCCCAGGTGTCCATCCAGCCCAATGCGGGCTCCCAGGGCGAGCTGGCTGGCCTGTTGGCCATCCGCCGCTTCCACGTGGCCAACGGCGATCACGGCCGCGATGTCATCCTCATTCCGGCCTCGGCGCACGGCACGAACGCGGCCTCGGCAACCTTGGCCAACCTGCGCGTCGTGGTGGTCAAGACTGCGGACGATGGCTCCATCGACGTCGCCGACCTGGACGCCAAGATTGAACAGCACGGCGAGCACATCGCCGGCATCATGATCACCTACCCCTCTACTCACGGCGTCTTCGATCCTGAGGTGCGCGAGGTCTGCGACAAGGTCCATGCGGCCGGCGGTCAGGTCTACATCGACGGCGCGAACATGAACGCGCTGGCCGGGTGGGCCCGCCCGGGCGCCTTCGGTGGTGATGTCTCCCACCTCAACCTGCATAAGACCTTCACCATCCCGCACGGCGGCGGTGGTCCGGGTGTGGGCCCGGTGGGTGTGGCCGAGCATTTGGTGCCCTTCCTGCCTACCGATGCCAACGATCCGGAGGTCGATCCCTCCCAACCCACGCCGGATGGCGCCGGCGTGCCGTCCACGGCTACGCGCTACGGTTCCGCAGGTGTGCTGCCGATTTCCTGGTCCTACCTGGCCATGATTGGCGCGCAGGGCCTGAAGGAGGCCACGAGCCACGCCATCCTCGGCGCGAACTACCTGGCACGCAGCCTGAAGGATTCCTTCCCGGTGCTCTACACCGGCAACGCTGGCCTGGTGGCGCACGAGTGCATCTTTGACCTCCGCGAGCTGACCGACGCCTCCGGGGTCACCGCTGCCGACGTGGCCAAGCGCCTCGTGGACTACGGATTCCACGCGCCTACCCTGTCCTTCCCGGTCGCTGGCACCCTCATGGTGGAGCCCACCGAGTCCGAGGATCTGGGTGAGCTGGACCGCTTTATCGAGGCCATGCGCTCCATCCGCGCCGAGATCCAGGAGATCATCGACGGCTCCGTGGCTTATGAGGACTCCGTCATGCACAACGCCCCGTTTACCGCGGAGGCCGTGGCTGCCGACGACTGGGAGTTCACCTTCACCCGCCAGCAGGCCGCCTACCCGGTAGCTTCCTTGCGCGGCGGCAAGTACTTCCCGCCGGTGCGCCGCATCGACGAGGCTTACGGCGACCGCAACCTCGTCTGCTCCTGCCCGCCGCCGGAGGCCTTCGACTACACCGACAACCAGGAGGATTAATCCAATGACCGAGTCCCTGCACTCCCCGCTGCACGCAGAGCACGAGAAGCTCGGCGCCACCTTCACCGCCTTCGGGCCGTGGGAGATGCCGCTGAAGTACGACAACGAGCTGGATGAGCACCGCGCGGTACGCACCACCGCCGGCCTCTTCGACCTGTCCCACATGGGCGAAATCTGGGTCAACGGCCCGGACGCAGCCGAGTTCCTGTCCTACTGCCTTATCTCCAACCTTTCCTCCCTCAAGGTGGGCAAGGCGAAGTACTCCATGATCTGCGCCGAAGACGGCGGCATCATGGATGACCTCATCTCCTACCGTCTGGAGGAGACGAAGTTCCTCGTCGTCCCCAACGCCGGCAACGCCGACACGGTCTGGGAAGCCCTCAACGAGCGCGCCGAGGGCTTCGACGTGGACCTGAAGAACGAGTCCCGCGACGTGGCCATGATCGCCGTTCAGGGCCCGAAGGCACTGGAAATCCTCGTCCCGCTGGTGGAGGACACCAAGCAGCAGGCCGTCATGGACCTGCCTTACTACGCCGCGATGACCGGCAAGGTGGCCCGCAAGTACGCGTTCATCTGCCGCACCGGCTACACCGGCGAGGACGGCTTCGAGCTCATCGTCTACAACTCCGATGCCCCGGAGCTGTGGGAGGAGCTGCTCAAGGCCGGCGAGGAATACGGCATTAAGCCCTGCGGCTTGGCTGCGCGCGACTCCCTGCGCTTGGAGGCCGGCATGCCGCTCTACGGCAACGAGCTCACCCGGGACATCACCCCGGTGGAGGCCGGTATGGCCCGTGCCTTTGCCAAGAAGGAACAGGACTTTGTTGGTTCTGACGTGCTGCGTCAGCGCGCGGAGGAGGGCCCCCAGGCCCAGATCACCGGCCTGGTGTCCTCCCAGCGCCGCGCGGCCCGCGCGGGCGCGGAGGTCTTCGTGGGCGAAAACAAGGTGGGCACGGTGACCTCGGGCCAGCCTTCCCCCACCCTGGGCCACCCAGTGGCACTCGCGCTTATCGATACCGCCGCGGGCCTAGAGGCTGGCGACGCCGTGGAGATCGATATCCGCGGCAAGCGCTACCCCTTCGAGGTCTCCCAGCTCCCCTTCTACAAGCGCGAGAAGTAAACTCCTCAACTGAACGCATCTACCGAAAGGACCCTTCCAATGGCTACCCTGCCTTCTGATTTCTCTTACTCCGAGGACCACGAGTGGATCAACGCCGCCGCTGATTCCGTCGTTGGATCCACCGTCCGCGTGGGCATCACCTCCGTGGCCACCGACCGCCTGGGTGAGGTTGTCTTTGCCGAGCTGCCGGCCGTGGGCGACACCGTTGAGCACGGTGAGACCTGCGGCGAGGTGGAGTCCACCAAGTCTGTCTCCGACCTGTACTCCCCGGTTACCGGCACCGTCACCGCTGTCAACGAGGGCGTTCACGATGACTACGCCGTCATCAACAACGACCCGTTCGGAGAAGGCTGGCTCTTCGAGGTCGAGGTCACCGAGGCCGGCGAGCTCATGAGCGCTGAGGAGTACGCCTCCGCTAACGGAGTCGCTTAAGAAATTCTGGTGACGCGGGGACTAGCATGGGGAGCCATGACTGCTCCCCGCGAACCATTCTTTCCCGCTGATCGCTCCATCCGTGCCTCCGCCGAGCCACTGGAGATCCGCCACCTGGGCCGCAAGGGCTACCAGGAAACCTGGGATCTGCAGGCCGAGCTCGCGGCGGCCCGGGCAGCGGGCACGCAGGGTGATGTCATCCTCGTGGTGGAGCACCCCAATGTCTACACCGCCGGCAAGCGCACGCAGCCGGAGGACATGCCCGATAACGGCCTGCCGGTCATTGACGTCGACCGCGGCGGGCGCATCACGTGGCACGGCGAAGGCCAGCTCGTGGTCTACCCCATTCTCAAGCTGGCGGAGCCTGTCGACGTCGTGGATTACGTCCGCCGCTTGGAGGAAGCCATCATCCAGGCCGTCCGCGAGCTGGGTGTGACGACGGCTGGGCGCATCGACGGCCGCTCCGGCGTGTGGGTTCCGTCCACCACCCGCGCCGCCGACCCGGCTGCCCCCACCCGCGACCGCAAGCTGGGTGCCTTGGGCATCCGCATCACCCGCGGCGTGACCATGCATGGTCTGGCGCTCAACTGCACCAACACGTTGGAGTACTACGAGCACATCGTCGCCTGCGGTATCGACGACGCCGACGTGTCCACCCTGTCACTTGAGCTGGGCCGCGAGGTCACCATGGAGGAGGCGGAAGCCCCGCTTCTGAGCGCCCTGGAGAAGGCACTCTCCGGCGAGCTCACCGTGGCTGACCACACCTTCGCCTCAGCCCCCGATCCCATCAAGGTGGCCAACGAAAAGGCACGTCAGGCGCGCCGCGCCCGGGATGAGGCCCACCCGGGGGAATAAAGCGTGCAACGCCTTTGATTGTATTAGGAAGAGCACACACCGACGCGTAAAGTGAGTTTTTGTGACTGTAAAGCCTGAAGGACGCAAGATGCTCCGCATTGAGAAGAAAAATGCGGAGTCGCCCATCGAACAGAAGCCACGCTGGATTCGCAACCAGGTCCGCACCGGACCGGGCTACGAAGACATGAAGTCCCGCGTTGCCGGAGCTTCCCTGCACACGGTGTGCCAGGAGGCCGGCTGTCCCAACATCCACGAATGCTGGGAATCCCGCGAGGCCACCTTCCTCATCGGCGGTGACAAGTGCACCCGCCGCTGCGATTTCTGTGACATCGCCACCGGCAAGCCGGAAGAGCTGGACCGCGACGAGCCGCGCCGCGTAGCCGAGAACATCCAGGAGATGGACCTCAACTACACCACCATCACCGGCGTGACACGCGACGATCTGCCGGACGAGGGCGCCTGGCTCTACGCCGAGGTTGTCCGCAAGATCCACGAGCTCAACCCGCACACCGGCGTGGAGAACCTCACCCCGGACTTCTCCGGCAAGCCGGACCTGCTCCAGGAGGTCTTCGAGGCCCGCCCGGAGGTCTTCGCCCACAACCTGGAGACCGTACCGCGCATTTTCAAGCGCATCCGCCCGGCCTTCCGCTACGAGCGCTCCCTCGACGTCATCCGCCAGGCCCACGAGTTTGGCCTCATCACCAAGTCCAACCTCATCCTGGGCATGGGCGAGACCGCCGAGGAAATCGAGGAGGCCCTGCGTGACCTGCGCGAGGTGGGCTGCGACATCATCACGATTACGCAGTACCTGCGCCCCGGCCCGCGCTTCCACCCGATTGAGCGCTGGGTGCGCCCGGAGGAGTTCGTGGAGCACTCCAAGCTGGCCAAGGTGCTCGGCTTCGGCGGCGTCATGTCCGGCCCGCTAGTCCGCTCCTCCTACCGCGCCGGCCGCCTGTACGTGCAGGCCATGGAGGCCCGCGGCCTCGAGCTACCGGAGAACCTCAAGCATCTGGCCGAGACTTCCCAGGGCGCTACCGCCCAGGAGGCGTCTACCCTCATTGAGAAGTACGGTCCGTCCGAGGAAACCCCGGTGACCACCCGCATGGTCAAGACCCCGGCTGGCGCACCGAGCCCGAACTCTGCGGCGGCCACCATCCGCTAGTTCGATTCTCTTTTTCACCCTCTGACCTTTAAAGTAGGAGCCATGGCTAACGACGACAAGGCATCGCTCAAGGCAGCGAAGAAGCAGGAGCGCGCCGCAAAGCGCGCGCAGCGCAAGCAGACCTGGTCACAGATGTGGCAGGCGTTCAACATGCAGCGCAAGCAGGATAAGCTGCTCATCCCCATCATGCTGGCTGCCTTCCTGGGCATGGGACTGCTCTTCTTCCTCATCGGCAGCCTCTTTAACGGCCAGTGGTTCATGCTCATTCTGGGCTTGGGAATCGGTGCCATGCTGGCGATGTTCCTGTTCACCCGCCGCCTGGAGCGCGACATGTACAAGAAGGTGGAGGATCAGCCGGGCGCTGCCGGTTGGGCGCTGGAGCAGCAGCTGCGTAACACCGTCGGTGTGGTGTGGAAGGTCAAGACGGGCGTGGCTGCGACCCGCCAGCAGGACTTGGTCCACCGCGTCATCGGCAACTCCGGTGTCGTCTTCGTGGTTGAGGGCGACCGCAAGCGCGTGGCCCCGACCCTTAACCGTCTGAAGAAGCGCGTGGACCGCATGGCCGGCGGCGTGCCGGTGTACGAAGTCTTCGTCGGCAGCGGCGAGGATGAAGTCCCCGTGTCGAAGCTGCGCAACCACATCATGAAGCTGCCGCGTAACTTCAACAAGAACGAAACCTACGACAACATCCGCCGCATTGAGGCCATGGATGACATGCCGGGCACCACCCCGGGCATGCCGAAGGGCCCGATGCCGCGCCAGGCGCAGAACATGTCTGGCATGAACCGCCGCATGCGTCGTATGCAGGCCCGCAAGGGCGGCAAGTAAGCCAGCCGCCACACGCTGCCTACACAAGTTGGTCCCTTCCCACTACCGGGGAAGGGACCTTCTTCGTTGTGTGCTCTGCTATCCGCCGCCCCGCTCGCTCGGCGGAGATAATCCCTAGGCCAGAATGACGGCGGTGCCCGTCGCGCGGTCGTGCAAACCGCGGCCATCGGCATCCACCATGGCGGCGGGGAAGAGCACTCCGGTAAGCAGCGTGCGGACGGCGGCGCGCCAGAAGCCGACACGGGCGCCGGGTTTATCGAGCCGTGCCACACCCATCCCCAGCACCAGCATCCCGGGGGTACGCGCGAACAGCCAGCCGCAGACAATGCCCATCACGGCCCACAGGGCGTAACCCAGGAATGCTGGCCCGCCCAGGGCATCGGTGTAGTGCGCAATGACGTTGGCCACCAGCCCCCAGAGAATCCAGTCAATGAAGACCCCGCCCGTGCGGCGCATCACCGAGGCCATCGCGCCCGGGCCTTTCTCGGGCAAGCCGAGCTTCTCCCCCGGCCACTTGCCCGGTTGGTAACCGTCGTTTTCGCCCGGAATAGAGGGCCCATCGAGCCACGTGCGCTTATCTGCCATGCCCACCAATCTAGCCCGCAGGTGGGGCAGGCAGGAAATTCCTCACTTGGTCCCCCACGTGCCCCAGCTGTGCCCCTTCTACCTGTAAACTGATCGGGAGTACTACAGGTCAACCAACAGGAGACTACCGTGTCCTTCGAGACAATCCAGGACGTCGTCGAGTTCATCAAGGAAGAGGACGTCAAGTTCGTTGACATCCGCTTCACGGACGTTCCCGGCACCGAACACCACTTTTCCATTCCGGCTGATGAGTTCACCGAAGAAGCAGGCGAGCAGGGCCTCGCTTTCGATGGCTCCTCCATCCGTGGTTTCACCACCATCGATGAGTCCGATATGACCCTCCTGCCGGACCCAGCAACCGCGTTTGTGGATCCGTTCCGCACGGCCAAGACGCTGAACATCAAGTTCTTCGTCCACGACCCGTTCACGCTGGAGCCCTTCAGCCGTGACCCGCGCAATATCGCCCGCAAGGCTGAGGAGTACCTCTCCTCCACCGGCATTGCTGATACCTGTAACTTCGGTGCCGAGGCGGAGTTCTACATCTTTGACTCCGTGCGCTACGGCACCGAGATCAACAATGGTTTCTACGAGGTGGACACCGATGAGGGGTGGTGGAACCGCGGTTCCGAGACCAACTTCGATGGCACCCCGAACACTGGTTTCAAGACCCGCGTGAAGGGCGGCTACTTCCCCACCGCGCCCGTCGACAAGCACGGCGAAGTCCGCGATGCCATGGTGGAGCAGCTGCAGAAGGCTGGCTTTACCATCGAGCGTTTCCACCACGAGGTGGGCAGCGGTCAGAACGAGATCAACTACCGCTTCAACTCCCTGCTGCACGCGGCGGATGACATCCAGACGTTCAAGTACATCATCAAGAACACGGCCGCCGAGTACGGCAAGACCGTCACCTTCATGCCGAAGCCGCTCGCGGGTGACAACGGCTCCGGTATGCACGCCCACATGTCCCTGTGGCAGGACGGCAAGCCGCTGTTCCACGATGAGGCCGGCTACGCGGGCTTGTCCGATATGGCCCGCTACTACATCGGCGGCATCCTGGCCCACGCACCGGCTGTCCTGGCGTTCACGAACCCGACGCTGAACTCCTACCACCGCCTGGTGCCGGGCTTCGAGGCCCCAATCAACCTGGTCTACTCGCAGCGCAACCGCTCCGCGGCCATCCGTATCCCGATTACTGGTTCCAACCCGAAGGCAAAGCGCATCGAGTTCCGCGCGCCGGACCCGTCGGGCAACCCGTACTTCGGCTTCGCTGCCATGATGATGGCCGGCATCGACGGCATTAAGAACCGCATCGAGCCGCACGCCCCGGTGGATAAGGACCTGTACGAGCTGCCGCCGGCAGAGGCCGCCTCCATCCCGCAGGCACCGACCTCCCTGGAGGCGTCCCTGGCCGCGCTGGAGGAGGACAACGACTTCCTCACCGAAGGCGATGTCTTCTCCGAGGACCTCATCGACACTTACATCGATTACAAGCGCGAGAACGAAATCGCCCCGGTCCGCCTGCGCCCGACGCCGCAGGAATTCGAAATGTACTACGACTGCTAGTTTTTGGGGGTTGTCCCTGGCCTGCGTGTTTGTGTTTGCGCTGGTCAGGGACTTTTTATGTTTTGCATAGTTTGCATGTTTTCGGGGGTTTGCGGGATTCTTGCGGGATTTCTGCGGGATTTTGAGTCCTCGACGGTGTTGGTGTTCGAACCTCCTAATTGTGTTCTTCCCCACTGGCACTCTCCATAACTTGCCATGTCGTATTTTACGACATATACTTAGGTTAGACGGCAAGGAGAACAACTCCTGGAAGAGGCCGCACAAACCGGAAAGAGAGTCCGAAAGATGTTCCTCATCGCAACCATTACCGACAAGACCCAGGCCCCGCGTATCCGCCGCCAGCTCAAAGCTCAGGGGTTCGGATACAACCACACCCGTGGAGAGTGGGTGAAGAACTGCATGACCCTGCGCGGCGCCCGCATCGACCTCCCGAAGGCCCGCACCATCGACGGAGCAGACATCCAGCTACGCAGCGGCGAGGAGATGCACGCCATCATCAACGCCACGATTGCAGGTGCCTAACCATGCAGACCATCATCACCACCCTAGGCACCTTCACCGGCCCCCACATGTACGCCATCCTCAAAGAACATTTCCCCGAGGACGTCACATTCCGCCGCACCAACACACCGGGCCAGTGGGGCACCATCGACCGCGTCGTTGGACGCCAGCACTTCAACCTCGGCACCATCACCGAAGTAAGGACACAAGCAGCATGACCCCCAATGAATTCCGCATCCTCCGCACCAGCATGGGACTCACCTCCCAGGATGTAGCCGACGCCTGTAACGTCAGCATCCGCACCGCACAAAGGTGGGAATCCACGCATCAGCCCCCGCTTGATGCCGGCGTGTGGCTCCAGGACCAGTGGGTACGTTTCGCAGACTGTATCGACCAAGCCCTACAGATTGCCGAGAAGGCTGAGGAAGAAGGCCGGCCAATAGCCCTAACTGATGTGGTCACAGGTGAGGGTCTTAGCAGGCATGAGCACACCGCGCTTATGGGGCACATTTGCATGGCCTACACATTGGCTGACTTCGACTTTGAGGTAGCCCCCTAAAACGCAGAAAGAGGCCCCCACCCCGCGAGGGGTGAGGGTCAAACTTCATAAACTTCAAAGGTCTTCAAAAGTCGTTTTCTAGCTCGTCCGGGATGGGCAGCTCGTCGACGCTCTCCGGGTGGCGTAGACGCCACTGGCGGATGTGGTTGACGGCGACAAAGTAGCGGCTTTTCCACACTTCCAGCTTGTCGCGTAGCTCCGCGATTTCTACCCGCATTTCACTAATGGACTTGTCGCGGGCTTCCAGTTGCTCGTTCGTCCATTCACGGATGCTTTTGGTGAAGGATTCCCACTCCGGTCCGCGTGCTTCAAGCTCCGCTTTCTTTTTCTGGCTTTGCGCGGTCAGGTGGCTACCGGCGACGGTGCCGATGACACCGATGACGGCGACGATGATAGTCGCCAGCGGGCCGTCTACTGGCATACCCATCATCTCCCATCTGTAATTCGTAGCTCCCTGGTCTGTCCCCTGCCGTAGGCGTAGAGGGTCATGGCGGCAATGCCCACATAGCCCAGGGAGGAGACCCATGCGCGGCTGAGGTCATCGAAGAGCGTGGCAAAGATGAAGCTCAATGCCCACATGGAGTGCAGGCCCACGACGGCGCCGACAGCGGCGGGCACGAGCCTGTGCCGCTTAACCGCGCACAGGCACAGCGCACCCATGAGAAGCCACACCACAGCCCACGAGGGCGGGTTAAGCACGCTCTCCATGAAGTGCGTCGGCTTGCGCTCCGGGTTCACCAGCAGTGGAGTGTAGGACATGCCGCGGGCGATGGAGATACTGCCGAGAATCAGCAGGCCCGCGGCATCTGACACCAGCCACCGGGAGAGACGACGTTTACATTCTTCCCATCTCACGACTACTCCCCCGCCGTGGTGGGCCCGGTGTAGACCGGCAGGGTGGCGGGCGCGGCGGCGTCTTCCGCCGCCTGGGCCTGCTCCGCAAGGCGCGGCGCCATAGACGGGGTGACGCCGTCAATCGTGAGGCGGTTCACCAGCGCCGTGAGGATGAAGCCGATACCGCCGGCGACGGCGATGAGCCATGACGGAGCGTCAGCCAGATACACCGGCAGGATACCCGCCAGCCACGCGGCGGCCTGCAACACCAGCATGATAGAACCCTTGTAGCGCAGCCACCACGGCTGAGCCACCAGCTCAGCGGCGACAGCGTCGGCCACCTGCTCCCCCACCGTCGTGAGCACGGGGGTCTTGTAGTGGCGTGCCATTATTTGCCCTCCAGCTTCTTCTCGATGCGGGCCACGTCCTGGCGCAGCGCGGCCACCGCGTCCACCAGCGTGAGATTCTGCCCCTTGTCATTAACGCCCAATTGGGGCCAGCCCTTGCCCTTAGGGCCGCGTAGCTGCGTCCAGACGTCCTGTAGGGCATCAATCTGGGGGCCCAAAAACCCACTGATAAACGTCGTGATTTGCTTGTAGAGCGTGTTCATTTCTTCCTCCGATAGTTCCTCTTCTGGTGCTAGCTGCCCGGTGAATAGGGCGTGTAGCTGCTCCTTGCTGCCCCGGTAGGCGTTGATGTCCACGCTGTACCCCGCAACCTGAGCATTACTGCCGTATTGCCACAGGGAAGGCTTCTGATTGCCCAGCGGGTGGCTCCACTGGTGGTGCTGGTCGCCGGGGTAAATATCACGCGGCTTGCCGTGCGGATTCTGCCCGTAGGCCGCGACCCAGAACGCCCCGAACTCGTGTGAGTCCGGCTCACTCGGAGCTATGCGCCCCTCCCAATACGGGACGTAGGAGTACACGCCGATGACACGCACCCCGTGCTTCTCGAACTCGCGCTTGCAGGTACGGATGTGGTCAACGTGCAAACCGGCGTTGGTCTCGACGTCAATCCACATCGGGCGCTTCTTGTCGCCCATGACCTCCAGGGATGCCTGAACCTGCTGCGCCACGCTGGTGCCCTCGCTCGGGTTCCGCAGGTAGTGGTAAGCAGCCGTGAGCATCCCGGCGCTCTCCGCGTCCTCAAGATGTGAGCGGTAGCAGCGGTCACGGTGCGTGCCGTCGGTGGTGCGGATAATCGCAAACTCCACGCCCTCGCGCTTCGCCTGCGCAAGACTCATGCCGTCCTGGTGCTCAGACACATCAACGCCGAAGATAGTGCCGCCCTGCTTCCGCACAGGGCGGGCCACAGCATTGCCGGGTTGTGCCGCGCCCGCCAGGTACGGGGCGGGGTCTTGGTGGGCACCGCCTAGACGCCCCGGTGCTCCCCATACTTCTAGGTGCAGGTGAGGGCCGGTGGACTGCCCCTCATTACCTACAACGCCAATCTGTTGACCTGCACGTACACGGTCACCAGCCTTAACCAGAATGCCGTCATGCTTTACGTGGCCATAGATGAAATCCTTGCCGACGCTGTCTTGGCAGTCGAGCCATATCCACGAGCCGAACCCCGCCACGTTGTAGCGCTCCCGGCCCTCCACCACGACACCATCAGCAGCCGCGTAGATAGGTGTGCCGATAGGCGCGGCGAAGTCAAGCCCGGCATGGAACGTGCCCCACCGTGGACCGTAGCCCGATGACACCGTATAGGTGCCCTGCTTCATTGGATGTGTGACCATTGTGTCCTCCTTTGGGTATGAAAAAGCCCCTCTTGTGAGGGGCTAGATTGCGTGGGCGCGGATTCCTGTAATTGTTGGGCCATTGACTACGGCCTCAATTGTCAGATTTGTCGTCGAGTTGGGCACGCCGAAAGGAAGGCGTACCGCACCACCGTCTGTGACCTGCTCAGTGCGGGTGACGTTCAGCCGAGTGGAATCGTTAGTGTCGCGCACAGTAAGAGTGACTGTTCCTACACCGCTAACATCAGCTACAACTTCACGAGCGCTGCCACGCATGTACTCATGGGCTGTAACGCTTACCGCCGTAGCCAGCTTCGTTGTGGCACTACCAGACCAAGCGGACAATTCTGGAGTAATCGTGTGCCGCCACGTTGAAGACGGATCCGCCGCACTCATGCCAGCCAGGGTGAGAACCTCCAGTTTCCCAGCATCACGCAGCCCTACGATATGGTCGAGGATTGCGGTGAAAGTTCCAGAGCTAATCCCTTTCCCCAGCTGAGAAGGATGCATAGCAATAACTAGCCCCACACCAAGCGATGCAGCTTGGTCAATCGCCGCAATAGTGGCGTCGGGTGAAGTTGCAGAATCAATCCACAGGCACCCAAACGTGTTCGACCCTAGCGGGGTAAATGTAGTACCCGAACGGTCATGGGCCCCGTAGGTCGCTTCAATCAACGCGCCAGCGTAGGTAGATGCATGCAGCTCCGGCTGACTGAACACCTCGCCTAGACCATCATATTTGGTGCCCTCAAGGCCGGGCTGAATCCAGCCTTGAACATCTGCCGAGGGCACCTGCTTCTCCAGCTCAGCGCGAGACTCCACAATCTCCTTATAGATAGTTTTTTGGTCTGGAGCGTCGGTATGCGACCACCCGTGCGACCAAACCTCCACACCGCGGGTGAAGTGATTAGCTACCGTTGCCCAAGTAGCGCCTGTGGAATCGTCTTTACTGTAGGTGGGATTAGGGCTCATCTCATTGATGAAATGTGCCATGCTTGCGGGCAGACCTCGCGCTTCGAGCATCGGCAAAATCGTATCCTCAAAAGCACGCAGATTATGGTCAAAGCGGAACGCGACCACGCCTTTCCCCCCGGTGCCGATACGGCCCCCACGGGACTGAATTAGCTGCTCTCTGCGCGCACGGGCAGTTAAAGGGACCGCACCACCGGATGTAGCGCCCCCCGACCCCAGCTCTGACCACGGCAAATAAGAAGATGTAGCCGCATTCAGCCCCTGAGTCCACACCCGACCATCCAGGCCCTGATATACGCGGATAGTCGCGGTCGTTGACCCAGTAGTGGAGAAAGCGGTGAGAATACCCTGCGGAGCATCTTCAGGAAGGCCCGGGATAGAAGCAGCGAGCTCAGCGGTAGGCACCCGCCACTGCCCAACCTTCCCCAATTTAGAAAAGTTGCTGCCGGCTGTAGCGGCCTGGGCGTTGAGCTGCACCGCGTTATCGGCGAGCTTTGCATCAACGTCTGCAACGGGGTTTTTCCATGCAGACCATCCGTAGGACTGATTGGTGCGCACCCACCGCTCGCCAGTTGTCAGCGGTTCCCATACTTGCACAGCGTATGGAGTGCCAGCCCCTGCCAGCCACACCACGGTCAAAGCGCCAGCAGATTCGACCGGCAACTTTAGCGACTTCGCCGTAGCCGTCGACGTTACCGCCCAAATTCCTTGGTCTGCATCATGAGCGAAGGTGTCCAGGTTTGTTGATTTATCCAGGGTTCCACGTCGCCACCGCGGGTCACCGGAAATACGAGATAGCGCAGCAGCGATCTCTTCCCTACCCAAAGCCAGCATCTGCCCGATAACTGCCCCGCCTGGAGTCGCGTTGAGAACCGCCTCAACCAGAGAGGTCATCCCCTCAGCAGCGACAAATGAAATTGAGTCAGACCACCCAGGGCCTTCCAGATATAGCCACCCTAGCCCTGGGTTCACTGTAATTGAGATTCTGCCAGTCTCATCGAACGAGACTTTTCGCGGCTGTGTAGTCACCAGACCACCGGGCTCAACCCTAATAGCGGGAGCCTTTACCGTGACTGTTGCCACATCCTCAATAGGTTTAGTTGTTATGTCCGACAGGACGCCCGTGAGAGTCAATGCCATTATTTTGCTCCTTAAGCAGCAGATATATATGTAGATGTGAACCGGAAGTTTTTCTCAGATAGCCCCGACAGAGTGAATCTCCCGTCTACTCCGATGTAGATCTGCCCACCTTGGGCGTTGACCGGAACGCATGAAACAGTCACTATTGGCTTAGCCCAATCGGGGAGCTGCCACGCTAGGAGCTCTTGGGCCGATATGGAGCCCGCCGAATTGACTATGACTATTGGCCCTGCTCGATGCGCTGACAGTCTTCCGTTAGTAACTTCTTTTCTGGTGTCTGCATTGGTGAGCGTATCGATTTTGCCTTCAAGATTTTTCACGCGGGAAGCGAGCTCAGTCGTGCCTTTGTTGGCGGAGTCTGCTTGAGCCGAAATCTCTGCGAAGACTTTGCCGGCTTCCTGGCCGGTGTGCTCCACGTCGGTGATGAGTTGTTGGGCTTCGGTACTGCCGTCGATGCGGTAGTTGGTTTCAACCTTGTCGCCGCGGTTTGGCCTAATACCCATTCTCTATCTCCTCCATCGCCTTCAAGCGCTCTAGTCGCATGGCTTCGGCGGCAAGCTGGGAAAGCTCTAGGGCGCTCAGGTCAGCGAGTGTTTTAGGCGCGGGGGTTTCTGATTCAGCCCTAGCGCGCTTCTGCCCTATGGGTATCCACGCCACTTGCTCACCTGGTGTGCCCGCGCTGCCTAGTGGGTCGAGTTTCACCGCCGGGCCAAGCGCTAGGGTCACGTCGTACAGGCCCGGTTTCGCAAATGTGCCAGTCAGGGTGCCATTGTGACGGTTGAGCTCAACCCCAGGCGGAAGGTGCCCCTCCACGATGCGCACACCACGCCGGTCAGCGCCAGCAACAACCATGTCCATGATGTCCCCAACATTGGCACGCTGGCGGTCACTATCAGTGTCGAAATCAACAGCCCACCCAAGCCTGATAGTCTCCGGCTCCCCTATCTCAAGGCGTGCGCCGAGCTCGTCGAAGACGTGACGTGCTGCTCTAGTTTCGTAGCCTTCTGGCACGATGCCGAGGAACAGGCCCGCGTACGGGTGCTCCGACTCCGGCACCTCCGTGGGCACAATGTAGCGGTAATCCAATTTATCCTCCCTTAGTTACAGCCAGCCGCCCGATGACAGCGCGAATGTTTTCCTTGTTGGCCTGGTACAGCTCGCCCGGCGATGCCAACGAGGCGTAGTCACCGATACGCAGCTGCCAGCCAACTTCCTGCCCCGGCTTCGAGGTCCACGTCAGGCCAGACACGTACGCGGCCCAGACAACTCCCCACGCGGTAACACCAATGGTGTCGCCCAGGTCGAAATCACGCCCCGGCAAATACGGGTCGGGGTTATCGATGGAGAACTCAGCGCTGATGCCGCCTTCTGTCTCTTGCTTCGTCTGCCATGCCTTCTGAAGCGAATCGACCGTGTTGGCCTCACCCGGCTTGGACACGGCGGTGAAGCGTGACCGGCCGTAGTGAAACTGCCGGTTCCGGTCCACGTACTCGTTGAGGACAAACAACCTGTCGGCGGACATCTCCGCCGCCAGCTCGCCGCCGCCCTTAATCGCCTCAGCAGCAGGCCCACCAATCACAGGCACAGCTGACACAGCCGCTGCAAACGCAGTCTTAATGCCAATCTTTGCCGCCTTATTCACCAAATCAGGCGACTTACCACCAACAAGGAATCTGTGGTCTGTGGATTTTCGTACCTGCACGCTTGGCGCATCCATCAGCGTGTACACCACCCACGGCTTACGCCCGTCCGTATTACGGACGTCAACGTCCGCAAACTCGGTCGTCGAGGTGATGAAGTCATCACTGCTAATCGTTCGCTTCAACTGGCGGAATGCCTGCCCGACGATGCCAGCCGCACCCGTCACCGTAGCCCTAGGGGCAAAGTCAATAATCGTCGTAGGCAACGACAACATCGTGTATTCGGGGAAGGGCTGCTCATCGCCAGGTAGCCACAGCCATGCGAAAGGCTGCACGCCAGCCGCCGCCCACGTCGCTTTCAACAGGTCCCAGGCGTTATCCCACCTGGCGGACACCACACACCACTCGGAGCGATTGCCCGACATGACCGGTGAACAAATCACCGGATGCATATTCGGCAAACATACTTTCCACCGGTCTGGGTCTGTGTAGTCATCAGTCATGGACCACGCGCCAAGCTTCCCATCGAAAAGCTGTGCAAGCATTGACGGCTGGTGGTAGCCAATCAGGTTACGGCCAATGAGCTTACGGCTGACCTTTTCGGCGCTGCCTTTCTGCCGGTCCTCCCACTGAGCCTGCACAACCTTCGACCGGTTCGACGGGTCCGCCCACAGTGGAAGATGTTTCAAGTGCTCCATCGAGTCCACACCCGCGAGTTCCACCTCGGCGGGGTTGCCCTCAGGGTCGCCACCGCGGGGACTGATTTCTAGGATGCGGTAGCAGCGGCGATTAAGCCCGGGGCGCTCCACCACCACGTGTACCGCGCCATGAATGAGCGCATCCAAACGACCACCCTTATCGAGGTTGCGGAGGTCATCGCGCAGTAGGTAGTCCACCACGGGGTTGACCACACCAGGTGACACCTCACCCGGCAAGGTCATGGACATGTTGCCCACGTCCGCAAAAATGCCACCCCACTCGGCTTCTAGCCAGTCCTCAATATCGAGAACTGGTTCCCAGTTCTTGTCATACAGCCCGACGTACTGGCCGTGCTCGCGCATCACCGCCTCACGGTGAGCTTTATGCTGCTGCCAATTGACCATGTGTCACCTCCACGGGCTCAGGTAGCGCGGGGTCACCTCAAGAGTCAGGCCCGCACCCAGTTGGAAATCATTCTTCGTATGCGGCTGCAGGGTCTCCCCCACGAGCACGCCGCGCAGCGACGACCACGTTCCGGTATCGACGTCGCCATCCTCGTCGGTGACCTGGCCTTGCATGCCGCGTTCCAAATCAATCCACCTTGTGCCCGGGCCTTGCGCCAAACTGACGCGCAGACCACTCGGCAAGGTGAGGTTAGTAGCTTGACCGTCCCATTTCAGACGAAGTTTCGGCGGCAAATCACCCGGAACCGTCACAGTGACGTTACCCGTGTATGCCCTAATACCACCCGTCCAGCACCCATCAAGGCACTGATACTGAACACTATCTTCAATAAGGGTCACGCCGGACGGGTCGAAAGGAACCTCAGCGAAACTCACCAAACGCACACGCGCCTCACGGTTACCGCCATCACGCGCAACGACCTTCAACAGGCCATCCTCGAAATAGGACCACGCATTACGCCAATCACGCAGCGTCTCCATCACAGACTCATCAGGACCAGGGCGCACAACCACATCCAGAGAGCCGGTAAACGCCGGAACCTTCATCCCGGCCACGCGGGAACCGTAGCGGGTGACGGACTCCGCAGAAGCGAAATCCACCCCGCCAACACCATCACCGAAACCGCCCTCCTTCAGCACTACGCGCTGCTCATCAGCCTCCGCGTCAAGCATGGTGTGAAGGATGAACTGCTCGCCGGGGCGATGCGGCGCAGTATAGGTGATTTTGTAGCCAGGCGGGTCCGGCAAATCAACACCCGAAAAACCGGAACCAAACCTCACAGGATTCACCATTTACATCGCACCTCCCCTAGTAGTCGCAGCAACAGCCACACCAGTACGACGACGCAGCTTGCTAATCTCCTCGGTATTAATCGTGACTTCGTCTTCAACCTTGTCCACGCGCTTACGCAGCACCTCCTGGCCCTCAAGATTGACCACCAGGGTCAAACCATCATCAGACTTAAGACCGCCGCGCTTAATGTCACGCCACTGGTCACCATTAAAAACCGGCTCCGGCTCATTGGACAGGTTCACCGCGATTCCGCCGGGCTTCAACCAGCCACCCTGGTCATACACCGCCCCGGCACGGCGGGCATCAAGGACAGCCCCTACGAGGTCATCATCCTCGTGAATGCCTATCTGAGCCATACGACCGTCATAGTCACCGGTCGTCATCAGATGCTTGTACGAGGCCACCGGCGAAGCGTCCTTAGCTGCGATACCAGTCTTAGCCTTACCACGCTCCTCAACCAGGTTGAACACTCTACGGGCGGCGTCCTCGCTACGCAGCAGCAAGGATGTATCCACAATGCCGGCGTCGGCACCATCCCAAGCGTGGAAAAACTCTTGGAACGCACCCTTGAGCTGAACTTCCGGCTTCGCAGGCACGCTGTTACCGCCTCCGCTGCCGCCGAAGACGCCGGTCTTATTGACCAGGTCCTCGGCAAGGTTCATCTGCTGCGCATAGCGGCCAGGGAACGCGGACACCTGAACCTTCTGCGCCGCGGCGCCAGGCTCCATGTCCTGCCACTTGAAGGTGTGCAGCTGTCGGAAGAACATCGCAGCACTCTCGTACGGGTCCATGCGCTGCCAGACTTCTCCCCAAGCGCCATTATCACGCTGCTGGAACAGGCCCACGGAATCGTAGTCAGAGCCGATAGCGTCGTGACGATACTTGAGCGACTCGGGCACAGCACGGTTAGCCCACATCTTCATCGGATTACCCGACTCCACAAGCGCCGTAGCCACACCAATCTTCGCGCCCTTAGCACCAACACCAAGACGCTTCGCAGCCTCCGCAATCTCACTCACAAAGAAGGACTGGCCCCACTCCGCAGTCTTAGCCTTTTTGGCCTCATCCGGAGTCACAACAGCCGGCGCCACCGACCTATCCACATCGACCTTCGGCTCCTCCTTCTTCCCAGAAGTCGGAACCTGAACCTGCTTCTCAGTGACGATGGAGTCACCCGACGGCAACCAATCACCAGGCTTACCCAAAAGCACCTTGGCAAGAACACCACCACTAAGACCCGCCATATCCAGCAGGCCCTCGGTGAAGTGCTCCACAACAGACTTATCGCCCAGCTCATTCGCAGCCGTCGCGATAGCTGCCTCCTCAGGAGACAGCTTCACCGTCTGCGAAGCAGTACCCGATGATGTGGACTCACCCGTGACCAGCGACGTGTCAATCTCACCGGTCTCCGCCATCGGAAGAATCTCATTCATCTTCGGCGGCACCGGCGGCTTATCCTTCAGCGGAATCCAGAACCGGTCAGTAAACGACCCATCCCGAGCGCCAGCCGCAGCACCGCCAATCTGGCCGTTACCACGCCCGCCACCCATCTCCACATTGGTGGCCTTACCGGACGCGTCGTAGATCGTGCCAGCAGTGTGACCACCATACGGGCCACCGTTGAAGAAACCAACCTCGAACGCAGACTTGCCAGGCGACGTGCCAGGCGAGAAGCCCATCTGTGAAAGCACAGAGCCCTCGTTGCCCGTGGCGAACTTACGGCCCACGATGCTCATGCCGACGATGAACGCAGCCAGACCGGAGATCATTCCACTGCAGTCACCCCAGTTGCCAAGCAAGCCACCACCCCAGGTGTACGGGTAGCCTTCGAGCGAAGCCGGCGCCTGCTTACCCTTCACATTCTGGCCGCTAACAAACGCCAGCAGTTCCTTAGAAGAAACCAAACCGCCGTTAGCGAAATAGTGGGCCCTCATTGGCGCTACCGCCGAATACGGGGCCGGGGTGATACGTTCCCCGTCCTTGTCCAGGACAGTCAGGCCGAAGATGTCCGCGGTCTTGGCAAGAATCTCAGTGGAGCGCTTCCGCTTCGACTTAGCTAGCGGGATGTAGGACTCGCCGCCGGTTTCCGGCTCCGCCCACACACGCCACTCACCGCCGCGAGCAATCTGCGCCCGGTGGTCCTCCCTGGTGCCGCCGTTGGCGTAGCGCTCCAGCTTGTCGATACCACCGTCAATGTAGGCGCGAGTGATACCACCGTCGACGAGGACGAGGCCACCACTAGCGAAGCCCATCATGCCGCGAATCTTGTCCGGCATAATCGACCCGATAGCATTACCAACCTGCCCAAACATAGACTTGATGCCGTTGATGAGACCGCTGATGATGTTCTTGCCGGCGTTGACCAGCCACGTGCCGGCGGAGGCGAAGACGCCCTGAATCTTGCTCGGAATCTGCCCGAACAGGCTCATCATCTCGCCAATCTTGCCGCGCACAGCGGACACCATGTTGCCGACAGAGTCAGCAAACGCGGACACAACACCCTTCGCATTGTCGAAAATCGACTTGAAGAGATTCATCGCCGCATTGATCGCGCCGCGCACCACATTGGAAATGGCGTCGCCCATCGACGAGAAGCGATTCCCAATGTTCGAGAAGTTCCCGGTGAGAACGTCTGCCAGCAGGCCAGCCGCGTTGCGGAAGAAATCCCACGTCGGCTTAATAATCCCACTCCAGATATCAGAAATGAGAGTGCCCAGAGTGCGGAACGCCCCACCAATCACCGCGGTGAAAATCGGCACAACAACCGACGCCACGCCCTGCACCACCGACATAAACACCGACAAGGTGGGCTGAATCATCGACGACCACACCGTTGAGATAATCGAGCCGACGAGCTCAATCGCCGACCAAATCCCCTTAAACGCGCCAACCACGACAGTGCCCAGCACCTGGAACGCATCCCCCATGAAAGACACAATCGGGGCAATCCACGTCTCGTAAAACTGTCCGAAGCCAGCGGCGAACTCGCCCCACTTTTCAGACATGAAGCCCCACGCCTCAATCGCGAAGTCCTTCAACGCGATCAGCTTCTCGCGGAAGGACTCCATGAAGGTAAACAGTGGGGAGTCCGGGTTCATGCCCAAAGCTTCGGCGTAGTCAGTAGAGTCGCCAGTCTTCCAGAACTCCAAAGCTCCGGAAACAATCTCCTTAACGCGGTCAACCGCCCCGGTGACTTTCTCCACCGTGGCATCCCACGCGCCGGAAATCGTGTCACCAATCTGGGAGAACACCGGGCCGAAAGTAGACTGCGCCCAATCCAGGCCAGCCTTGAACTTCTCGACAACCCAATCCCAGCCGGCGCCGAGAGCCTCCGTGAAGGACTCCCACAACTTGCGGCCCGTCTCCGTCTTCGTGAAGAAAGCCCACAGGGCCGCACCGACCGCAACAATCGCCGCCGTAATCCACGTAATCGGGGACTTCCACATCGCGGTATTCAGGAGATTCTGCGCGACAGTGGTCTCCATAATCGCGGTCTTCATCGACTTCATAATGCCGACAAAGCCACCAGCATCCTTAAAGCTCTGCACCGCGTTATAAGCAGCAATACCGGCAGTCAACGACCCCAGAGCACCCACAACCCCCAGAACCGGTCCCTTATGCTCACCAATCAGTTTAAGCGCATCAGCAACACCAGACACCGCGCCCTGAGCAATCTCCAAAGCCGGAACCAAAGAGTCAAAAACCGCCGTCGCAATAGGCTCCAGCGCCAACATGGCCTGATTCTTAAACTGGTCCCACCGCTCGGAGAAATCAGCGGTCTCCTCCGCCAGTCCCCCAATCGTGTCCGAGGTGGCCCCCGTCGCATCCATGAAATCATCCACAGACAACGTGCCGGTCTTCACCGCATCTACAAACTGGGCGGCGCCACGAGTGCCGAAAATACCGGACGCCATATCAATAGCAGCAGCATCATCACCCGCATTGATGAGTTCCTCAATCGACCCGATGGTCTCCTTGAGCGCTTCCGGTGCGTCACGCCCCTCAGACGCAAACTCCGCCAACGCACGCTGCATCGACTGCAACGTCTTATCCGCATCCAGACCAGCCTTATCCATCTGGCCCACAAGCGCAGCAGAATCAGACATCGAGAAACCGAACCCGCGCAACACGGGACCGGCCTTCACCGCCGACTGCGACAGCTCGGTAATCGTCAACCCGGTAGCCTGCGACACCTGGAACAGCTCATCGAGCGCGCCCGGCATGTCCTTGGCCTCGATACCGAAGCCGCTCATGGCCTTGGACACCTCGTTGATGTCCGCATCCACGCCGAGGTTCTGCAGCTGCATGAACTGCGCCGTCATCTCCTCAAGCGGCGCACCAGTCAACCCCAGGCGCGTATTCAGATCCGCCAGGGTCGTACCGATAGCCCCCATATCGGAGCCGACACCAATGGACTCGCCAGCGACCTTGCGCATCGAATCCTGCAGCTCCTCAAAAGCAGCACCACTAGCACCAGTGCCCGCACGAATCGTGTCATACGCATCATCAAACTGGGAACCAATGTCATACGCAGCCTTACCAGCCGCACCCACAGCACCAACAACAACGGCACCGGCGGCGGCAATCTTGCCCAGAGAAACCTCAAACCCCTGGCCCTTACCGTCAGCATCAGCCGCGGCGTCCCCAAACTCCCGGGTCGCGCCAGTAGCCTCGTCAGTAGCGGACTCCAGCTCCTTCTGCGCCGTGGCGAGAGAATCGGAGGCACGCTTCGATTCCGCCATGGCCTTCTCGACGCCGCGCTCTGCCTTCTCAACATTCTGCGCAGCAGTCTCCACGCGGGCGCGCTTATTCAGCACATCAGCCTCAGCCCGAGCCAACTGCTCAGACGAAGCCTTACCGGACTTCTTCATCTCGGAAAGCTTCGACTCCGCGGCCTCCAACTGCTTCGACGCAGCCTGTGACTTCAACACCTCGGCGTTGCGCTTCGCTTCGGCGTCCGCCAGCTCCTCCGAGGACTTCTTCACGCGGTAGTTGGCTTTCTCGACCCGCTTCGCAGCGTCATCAGTGCCCTTAGTGATGCCCTTCTCGATGGAGTCGCCAGCCTTCTTCGCAGCCTTCGACGCCGGGGCCAAGAGCTTATCTTGAAGCTCCTTGTTGATGCCGGCGAGTGATACTGTCACCGGCAAAACGCCATAACCGGCTGCACCTGCCATGGGCGAACACCTCCATCAAAAAAGGCCGCACAGGCAATCACCTGGCGGCGTTAAACTTTCGGGCCTTCTCACGCGCCCGCTGCATCGCAAGCTCACGCTCCTTAGCGCGGCGCTCACGCTTCAACTGCTCCCAACGCGGATGCTTCTGCCCGTTGAGACTCGACCAAATATCCATCAGCACCGACGACACTTCACTCACCGGCGGTCGGTCCGAAATCACAGAATGAAACAACGACTCCGGCGGCAAATGCTCCGCCAAAATCAGCATGCGCCGCAGCGTCATACGCGACGCTCCCCCATCCTCACGGTAGAAATCCCGGTAATCCAGGTGGTAGAAGCGTTGAAAATCAACCTCTACCAAGTCCTCATGCTGGGCAATGAGGTATAGCAGCTCTATTTTCCCTGGCGGCGCTCACCCCACGCCGAAAACACGTCACGGAACTCATCAACCGACAGACCCAGCTCCATGAGCCTAAACACCTGGTCCTCACCAATGAGCTGCTCCAACACGCTAGGAATGTACTTCTGGGCGTAGCGCTCATGGAACACGAACATCATTCCGGCCGGGGCTGCTTCACGAGTCCAACGGTCTTCAATCTCGATGTCTTCACCGTTGACCTCGATGTTGAACGTGGGGTACTCCACCACCTCATCCGCTTCGTTGGTAGTGGTTTCTTCGAGCGCTTCGGCCTGGGCGCCAGAGGCGTCCTTCGGGTCGATAGTGTCGTCGGTCTTCTTCTTGCGAGTAGTCATGGCAGACCCTTTCACATTGAATTGTTGAATCAGGAAAATTGGGCAGACCATTGTTGGTGAGGGGTAGGGGCGGTCTGCCAAAAATCTCCCCTACCCCATCGGCCTATGCCGAAGCGCCGGCGCCAGCCTCAGTTTCCGCGCCGCGAGACGGAGCCTCCTCAGCAGCGTCACCAGAATCATTCTTCTTCTCGGAGAAGCGAATGACATCCGGCAGCTCATCCGGGGTATCGTCACCCTTCAAGCGCAGGTAGTCATATAGGGCGCCGAACTGGTCCTTACGAATCTCAGCCTTGAACTGGGTGACGGATGCACCATCATCGTTACGCTCATTACCAGAATCTGCGTACACCAGAGCACGGCGACGAGACACGTCAATGTAGATGTCGCCGAAGCTGTTGGTGGTCTTGAACGCGATGAACACCTCGGCAGGATTCTCCGGTGCCATCAGCACGCCCGGCTTACCCTCCTTGAACTCAGAGCCAGGCCACAGCAGCGGGAAAGTCACGTCGTTCATCTCGAGCGCATCAAACCCGCGAACGTCCTTCTTGAACTTGTTATTCAGCAACTGCAGCACGCCGCCAAACGAGTTGATTTCAGTGCGGTCAACCTCCGGCTCCTGAGTAATAGCGGAACCATCATTCAGCAGACCAACGAAAGACCACACCTTCGGGTCAAACGACCCATCAAGGCCAATCTTCGGGTCAGCCTCAGTAGAGGTATAAACCTCCGCGTCCTTCCAGACGTCAATAAACCGGGCACGATCCGTTTCCAGGGACTGAGTACCCTGGTCAGTGTTAGGGGAAGTCATTTAGGAAAGTCCTTTCTTAGTAGAAGCGGCCACAACCGTGACCGCAGCAACCCAGCCCTTAACGTCCTCATCCTTCACAACGAGGAATGGGCCGGGAGAAATACGAAAACCCCCAACACTGTGGGGGTTTAAAAGCCAAGCATCAATTTCGGCGGCAACCCGCCGAACCTCTGGCTCATACTTGCCGTACACATTGACACGAACATTCTCAGTCGACGTAGCACGGCCCGAGCGTGGAGAACCATCACTCGATACCGTGACTACCGGGCCGTCATCAACCGACCATCCCTGCGGGATAGCCGCCGCGACCCTAATCGGCTTCGCCATAACGCCGCGCAGAGCGCGGCGAATGACCTCCGGGGCATTACGCTGAATGAAGAAATCCATACCGCGTCACCCCTGTCTGTAGCGGTGCACGTCCAGCCCCTGCGACGCAGCGGCACGCGTCAACGTGCCACGCTTAGCCTGCATAGCCAAGCCCTTCGCATGAGCCAGTGTTACCAGCGCGACAGGGCGCCCGTGGCGGTCCGTCTTCATCGTCACCGTCACCGGAACATCACCCTCAACGGCGCCAGCGACCGCCTGTGCCTTCGACGCCAACTGAGGAGCAAGAGAAGCAAGATTCTTCTTGTACCACTCATCCGGAATATCCAAACGAGGTTTACCAACCTTCGCCACTAGCCCTCACCCCTCACACAGTCGAAAACCATTGACGGGCGATGCCGCCTATACACAGGGCGACGATGCTTAGACCAGTCCCACGCAGTAATCCGCACCTGGTACCGCTTACCCCGAACAGTGACCTCATCACCATCAGTGACAGCGGTGCCGGCTGGCGCCCACACACGCAGAATGTCCTTCGTGCCCTGCTTGTCCTCATCCGACATCTCTGCCAGAGACAAGGGCTGCACCGACTTCACCATGACCTCACGGTCAGGCCCGCCGGCCACGGGGTACCCGTCATCGTCCACGCCGCCCGCGGCACCATGAACAGTTATCGTCTCGGCCACGAGTACACCTCCGGCCAACAACGCGGCGGCGGGAAACTCCCACGAGCACCACCAGGCATACACAAACCAAGTTGGGCGCGCTGCGCATCGGTCAGACGCACACCACCAAAGCTCACCGAATCAACATCGGCATAAGTGATACTGTCCGACTCCTGCCCCGTCGTCGACGACACCGAACGCACTCCAGCATTAGGCCCAACAAGAATCGCAGCAGACACCATCTCGCGAATCACACGCCGAGCCACCGACCCCAACCACGGCACCGTTTCCAGTTCCTGGTCAAAGTCACGACCACAACGCATGAACTCAACCTCAATAAGGTCAATGGCATCCTCGATGAACACCGCTAAGCGCTTCATCTCCTCACCAGTCAACGACTGAGGAAGACGCTCGGCCACATACTCGGCGCTAATCTCAAGCATGCTGCACCTCCCTCACTATCGGGTCGCGGCGATGAGGTCCTTCTTCGACAGGCCCTTAGTGACAATGCCGAGTGATTCGGCGTACTTACGCCAATCATCAATCGACGCAGCACGAGCCGGGCGCTCCACCTCACCAGCCGGCGCCTTAGGCTCCGGCTGCGTCTCTGACGTGGGCTTTGGCTTCGGCTCAGGCTTCTTCGCCGCTGGCTTCGCAGACGAATCAACCAAAGCAGCACAAGCCTTAAGCCACCGTGCGGTCTCCTCGTCCACCTCAACGACAGAGCCCGGAGGGTGAATAACATCCTCCGGGCTCCAATACTTCGCCAACGTGACCTTAACCATTAGGCGATACCGGTCAGCTTGACGACAGCCTTCGGGTTATCCACCGCGATAGCACGCTTGCGCACAAGGTCAGAGCGCCACGACATGGTCGGGCCGCCCAGCTCAGACTGGCCGCCCTCGGAGTACATCGGCGTCGCGGTCAGGGGCATGGTGTCGGACTTAAAGCCAACGCCCTGCGCCTCGAAGACGTACGCGGTACCCGGAACGATAAGGCGCGAGGTTGCGACACGCAGCGTGCCGAACAGCTCAGTGCTACGCAGGCCACCAAAGATGGAATCACCGTTCTGGTTCAGGAAAACCGGGTTATCCAGCGCGGCGTTACCGATGTAGTACTTCTGCATCTGCTCGTTGCGCACCAGCTTCGTGTAAGACGCCGGGTGCAGGAGGATGGTGTTCGGCTCGTAGTCGAACTGACGGTTGATATCCTCACCGTCGTGCGCGGACTGCACCAGCTCAATCGCATCAAATACGTCCTTGTCAGGGGCTCCACCAGTCCACGGGGCGGACGCCTGCAGCTCAGGCACCTTAGCCGTCTCAAACACACCAAGCACCGCGTTAATACCGTGACGGATAACCGTCTTCTCAAGCGCCTCGATGTGTCGATTGAGCTTGTCGACCTTGTTCTCGTTCTTCATCTCATACGAGACGCGGATAGCCTCACCGGTCTTAATGCCGTACGCGGCGCGCAGAGCACCAAGCTCCGGGGCGGACACCGGAATCTCACCACACTCCGCGATCTCCTCCGCATCATCAGCAAGGTACAGGCCAGCGGCCTCACGGAAAGCCACAACACCCTTGTTGTCTTCCGCCAGGCGGAAGAACAGATCCTCGAGGAACTGGCCCTGCAGACCATCAATGATGCGCTGGGGGATAAACGTCGGGTCCTCAAGCATCTCGGAAACGGTCAGCTTCGGCCCATCGTAGGCGCTAGTAATGAGCTCACTCATTCTTAATTCTCCTTCTCAAAAAATTGTTGGGCTAGCCCGCTGCTGCCGGGGCAACAACCGGAGTGACAAGGGTGGTCTTGACGGTCTTGCCAGCACCCGGGCGGGCAGCAACACCAACAAGCAGGGAACCGGACGCGGACACCTTGCCGTCAGCGGCGGCGTACACCGGGTCGCCCTGCTTAATCGCGGTGGCGTCACCATCGACCTCGAGCGGGACGGTGGCGGGGCCAATGTGGACGGCAACGATGCCCGGCGCGTCCAGCGCAAGGGTGTTGACCGGCTGCTCTTCCTTCGGGGCGAACGCGTTCTCGGTTACGGCGCCAAACACGGGGCCAGCGGCGGCGGCGTGCTTCACGCCGTTCTCCCCGACCTGGACGAGTCGGAACTTGGTGACGTCTTCCTCGGCCTTGTAGCTAATCGGGCCGGAGCGGAAAGTGGGGTTCGGCATTACTTCTTCTCCTTAGTGAAAGTTCTTGCGGGAAAGAAAGCCGACCTTGTCGGCCTTCGCGGACAGGTTCTTTGACGGCTCCGTCTCCGCGTCCTTGCCGTAGCCAATCTCCGCACGCGGGATGGTGCCAGCAGGGTTAGAGCCGTAGATGTCGCGGGCGGCTTCGGGGTCGCGCTTCATCGCAGCAATCGCCTTCGTGCGGCGGGCTGCGGAGATGCGGCCTTCCTTAATCCAGCCGTCGACCTCGGCAACGAGGTCGGCTTCCTTCTGCTGCTCCATGGCCTTCCAGCCGTGCTGGGCTGCTGCCTTGAGTTCGGCGTAGGTTTCAGCGTCGAGGGTGACGGTGTCATCCGCTGGCGCCGGCGCGGCTGGGGCCGGTGCAGTCTCAGCCGGGGTGTCATCCTCGGTGTTGGCCGCGGCCTTCACCGTGACGGGTACGGTCAGCTCCACCGGGGTGTCACCACCGTTAGCGGTGACGGTGAACTCCACCTCAGTGTCTGGCTCCACGTTGGACGGGGCGGTCACCTTAAGAACACCAGTGTCCTCGACGACCTCACCAGTCCAACCGTCCGGGGTACCGGTCAGCTCAAACGCGACACCATCGGGCACCTCACCAACCGGAGCAACCTCCACCGCGCCGGTCGGCACGACAGTCGCATCCTCCGGGTAGGCAAGGTCAACAGTGGCAGTCGCCGTAACCTCCTCATTAAAAAAGCCGGAGAGTGCGTTCTGCACATCCTCCGGCGTCTTGCCCAGCTCCTGGGCAAGCTGATTCAAGATACTCATCTTGTCTCCAATCTGCCCATCACTGGGCGTAGTAGAAATGTCCCCCGATACCGACCGGGTGACAGGCGGCGGCGGAGCCGCAGCCCGGTTAGCGAACTTGAAACGCCGTTTCGCCAACGACGCCGTCGGCGCCGGCGCGGACGACTTCTCCGCCACAATCCCATCCGCCAACCCGGCGGCCACGGCCTCCTCGGCGGTGTACCAGGTCTCCGCACTCATCGCGTCCAACCAGTCCTGAATCTCACCACCGGCCTTACCGGCGTAGATAGCGGCCAGCTTATTGTCCTGGCGCTCAAGGTCAGTAAGGGTCTTGCGAACCTCATCCGCATTACCCTCAGCCAAAGTCCACGCACGATGGATCATCAACTCCGACGACGGCCGCATCAGCACACGGTCAGCACCGCCCACCGCGATGAACGACGCGGCAGACGCAGCCAGTGACTCCACAATCACAGTGACCTCACCATCGTGGTTCTTCAAGGCCTGCATGATGTCGATTCCTTCGTACACATCACCACCACCAGATGAAATGCGTACCGTCACGTCGCCGGAGATTTCGGAGAGTTGAGCCATCACCGACTTCGCAGTAATCGCATTCTCAGGCTCCCAAAAATCCGGCCCAATCGGCCCATACAAAAGAATCTCGCTCATGCCGGGCCTCCTTCCTCATCACTCGTAGGGGTATCAGCGTCACTCGATAACGTGACCCCTATCTGCTCTTCCAATCGCTGCCGCTGTTTCTTCGACTCCAACGCGTCCGTGAGTTTCTGCTTCGGCGGCAGGGTGTACCGACGGCGCAGGTCCTCCTCCAGGTCCTTGTCACCAAGAATCAGGCCCGCGTTCTTCAACCCCGCGAGGTCTGCGGCGCTGATTTCCTTCTTCGACGCAATCGGGTCAAACGAAATACGAGGCACCAGACCGGTGTGCTCGGGGAAAGCAACCCTCACCAAATCCTCCACGACGTGCTGCGTGGCAACATCCGCGAGCCACTCGGCAGTGGTCTGCAAGGACTGGATAAACAGGTCAGACTGCGTCTCCGCCAGGGCGTACGAGCCGCCCTTACCCTCAAGGTTCAGGAAGTGCGCCAACACCGACTTAGCAATCATGCTGTCGTGGTAGTTAATCGCCTCACGCGGGCTAACAAGCTGCCCCGACGTGCCCAACAACTGCAGCTTCGCACCAAAAGGAATCGACGCCCCAGAATGCTCACCAGCACGGAAGCCCTCAACAATGGCCTGCCCATCCTCAAGGTCTTTATCCGGGTCCATCGCCGCATCCGAACCCGTATACACCGGCACACCCATACCGTTACGGTCCAGGGTGTTCAGCTCCAGGCGCAGCAACGAATCACGTAGCTTCCAGTGCTTGTATGCCGGGCGTAGTACCGACTTTCCGAGCCACTGCGAGCCTTCATCGTCGAAGACGTAAGCCACAAGCCGGTCCACTGGGATGACACGCGCCTCATCCGCCCGGGAACGAGATGCCAGCGGCGTCTGACGAATCGACGCCAGGCCACCATCATCATCAACATTGATCTGGTCAATCGTCCCCGGCCACCTAGGCGCGAGCTTCACCAGTCGCTCACGCCCATCCAGACCAGGCTCGTACACCTGCTCAAAGAACATGTGCCCAAACTGCAACGCCTTCAGGGCCTGCTCAAGGTGTTTCTCCCACGACACTCTGCCGGTGCGCGGCGCGAACGGCTTATTCGGGTCCTCACCCTTCGCCCTAAGCCGCAGGTCCTCGCACACGGCGGCGACAATCTCATCCGGCGCGCCATTCGGCTCCACAAACCACGTAGCGCGACGAATAGGCAACGTCACCGCACGCAGCACTGACGTGACTTGAGCGTCCTCGCGCCCCATCTTCGCGAACACCTTCGCCGAGTGTGGGAACCGCAGTCCCCAATTGTCCTCCGCGAGCGCAAAGTTACGGGTGGCCCTTGCATGGCCTACCTCGCGCACGTTCAAACCAGCCACACGGGCCACCTCCTTAGAAACTCATCTCAGACACACGACGCTGCTTCTTCACAGCACGCGCCGAGCTCACGTAATGACGTGTTCGCTTCACCTCAACCTCAACATTGCCGATGCCGAACTCTTGCAGCCCCCAAACAGCAAGCGACGCGGCCACAAGCACAGTCACATCACCTGAGTAACGATCAAGGCTGCGATACCGACCATTCTTAGAACGCTCCTGCGCCACACCCAACGCATCCAACCAACGCGGCGAACCATCATGCGCAATCCGCTTCTCCGCCCACATGCGCAGAAACAACTCATACGCCTTCGACACCTGCGAACCGCTCAACGTCTCCGGGGCGACGCCAATACCCCGCATCGGCTCGACCAGTGTTGAGCACTGGCCAGACGGGTCCAACACAACCGCCGACGGGTCATTAAGCTTCACAGTGCTAGCGACCTTCTCAACCACCAGGCCACGGTCAAACTCCTCATACGGCGCCAGAGACAAATAAACCTTGTCACTCCACTGAGCGGCAGACACCACACCAACAGACTCACCATCCGGGGTCACATCCACCGCCAAACACGACTCCCCCAACGACGACGGCATCAACGCCGACGCAGCAGACCACGCCTCGAAATCGACCACCGGAACAAAGTCATCAACCACGTCACCGTCACGCGGCACCCACTCACCCTGGCCCAACGTCTCCACCAGGAACGGCTCAAGAAGTGCTTCCGACGACCGCGCCGAAGCAGCCTCAGAACGCACCTCATCCAACTGCACACCAGGGCGCGGCTCATTCACCAACGACGGATTCGCCTTCACCCACGTCGACTCCTCAAACGGATCGTCCCCCTCCTCACGGCACCACTCCTTAAACAGCATGCCGTCCACACCATCCAAAGCAGCCCACCGCTTCGCAGAGAAAATCGCCCCGTGGAAATGCTCACGAATATTCACCGGCGACGAGATGAACACCTTCTGCGCGTTAGGGCGCGCCTTCGTCGTGTTATTCATCGCCGCATAAACCTCATTGGGGAGGTCAAAACACTCATCGAAAATCAGCCAGTCAAACGACAAACCTCGACCGGTCTTTTTAGTGCGCGTGCGATAATAAATCTTCGCCTTGTTCGGAAACTTGATAGCGTCCTTGCCATTACCAAGTACCGGTTTCGGGTACTCCCCCGGGTGCTCATCCTCCCACCACTCCATGAGCGCAGGATTCGCCTCAATCACATCCCACAGGCGGTCACGCGCATCCATAGCTGTATCCAGAAAGTGCGCCGAATGCATGATGCGCTCCGCACCACACAGGTAAATAGCCACCAACTCTAGGGCAACAAGGACCTCGCCCTTGCCGTTCTGGCGAGCAAGTGACACCACAACCTCACGCGAGGACCACATACCCTCATCAGTCTGCAGCAACGCATCGCGCAGCAGGTCTTCCTGCCACGGGTACAAGCTCAGGCCAGCCCAACGGACAAACTCACAAGCGCGCTCCGCAAACTCAGCATCACCAACAGGTACATGCTGCCGTGTAGGCGTCTGACACCCAATCAACCACGCAGGTTTAGCCACCAGACACCTCCACTACCTACTTCACCAGCTTGAAACCCCCGAACTTATCCACCTTCGAGGCTGAATCAGCCCCCGACGAGCCAGAACGCTGCCCAAATAGGTCAGGGCGCTCCTTCACCCACCCCCTAATCTCCGCCGAAGCCATACGCTCCACCTTCACAGCCGGATGCTCAATCGGCTCCCCCGACTCCTTCGCAGCAACAGGCCCCTCAGCAGCGATAATCTCGCGGGCCTCACGCACACGACCAATCAACTGAGCCACAATCGCGACCGCACGAGCATCGAACTCGTTTAAATCACCGTCGCCACCTAACGCCTTCTCAAGGTCTTCAAGACTCATTTATTACCTCCATCGCTAAAAGGCCGTCAGAGAGCCACACAGGCCCGAAAAATCCGGCGTTACGTGGGGAGAGAGACGGGCTGACTCGAGGGCAGACGGGGCGGAGTCAGGCGACCAACCCGCCTAAGATTATTGGTGGCGGGTTTCATTAAGTTGGTCATGCCCAGATGAAGCCGTGGCCTGCTGGTTTGCCGCCTGCGGGCCTCCCCTTCTTTGGTTTGTCCCATGCGCCGCCGCTGCGGTTGCAGGTGCGGTGTAGCAGCCGTGTGGCTTTCGTGCGCTGTTTGTCCTGGGCGTATTTCAACGCGCTGCCTGGCCCGTGGTCGGCTTCGAGTGCCGCGCCATCGAAGTTCTTGGCTGCGGCCTTAAACATTGGTTTGCCGCATTCTGGGCATGGCGAGCCATCTTTGAGCTGCGCGAGGAGTCGGCGGCGCTGTTGCTGATGCTGGTGTCCGTAGCCGCGCTCATGAGTGCTCTTCTTCGCTGCTGGTTTGTTGTCGTACCACTTGGCGGCTGCAAACAGTGAGCCTTTGGGTCGCTCGGCTTTGCAGCGTTTCATCACCACGTCTTTGCCTGGGTCGATTTCGTGGATGGTCGCACCCAGGGCGCGGTAGTTGTCCAGCTGCTTAGGCGTGGGCTTGGTGTGGATAAGCCACACAGTGGCGTCCTGCTTGATTGCGGCGTCTATAGCTGCTTGCCGCGCTGCTTTGGCCACGGTAAGGATGTGCGCGGCGTGCTCATGATTGTCCTGGTCTTCGCCCGCGAGTGTGTTGGCGAGGTGGTCAAGGTCGATGCGAATATCACCAGGTTTGGCATGTTCGGCCACGTAGGTGGTCTTGCCTGCTGCTGGTGGTCCGGTGACAACGATGAGGGTCACAGTCACCTCCCTTGTTCTTGTGCCTTACTCCGGTCGTGAGCCGGCGGCCTGCGCCCCTCGTGTTGCATTCGAAAACCCCAGCTCGGTCAAAAGTGTTGAGGGGTGGCGGTAAGGCGTGAATGTTGGGGCGCGGGGTGTAACAAACCTGTATCTAGCGGTCGTAGTTGTAGATGCAGTGCGCCCCAAAACGACGAGAACCCCCAACTTGCGTTGAGGGTTAAAGTTCGTTGAGCGTGTATGTAGATTTCGCTCAATGCGAAGCATAGCACATGTGTGGATAATTCACACTAGCTCACGGAATATCCATACTGATCCGCTAAAAATATTAGATTGTCCTGAGTGTGTCGGTTCATGCCTTGGCGCTTCGGGATGCCAATTCCATAAGGCCACGGGAACTCTCCCATACAAATCCAATAGTCTTGGTTGTATTCCCGCAGTTCTTCTCTGCGTTTGTCGATGAAGTCCATCAGCTCGTCGGTGGCGTAGAACCACTCGTTTCTATAGTTCGACTTTTCGAATTGCTTATGCCTGTCTGCTTCCAGCCTGTAGCCGCCTGGTTCGGTAAGTAGAACTTCGTCCCATGGGATTGAGATTAGTCGTTTATGTAGGTTGTAGGTGGTTCCTATCTTGATGCGGTCTCCGAACCTGATGTAGTAAACCAAGGCAGTGCTGATGGAGTCAGTTGCTTTTCGGAGAAGTTTCTGCGCCGTGTTGTTACGCTCATACTCTTCCTGGTTGCGTTTCAGGGTTAGGGCAAACTCTTCACGTGTTTCTCTTCGCCCGCACTGTAGGCAAAGAAACATGTCTTTCGCCCGGTCCCGGACAATCCATATGAGGCAGTCGGGACAGATGTAGTACTTCCGACGAAGGGTGGCGTACCGCGAGGGTTGATGGTGGTATGTCTTAGGAATAGAGTTAGCCATTGTCAGCTCCTTGTTAGCTGGCCATGAACCGGGATGATGGCCGTCATCGCCGGTTCCTTACGTCTAACCATTCTACTCTTGTTTGTGCAGGTAGTCCACTATTTCGCTTAGTTTGTAGCAGGCTTTGCCGTGGTTGTCATAGTGGATGGTGACGTGTCCAGCGTTGCCCCAATATGTGACCTGCTTTCGGTCTATCCTTTTGCCGGTTGCTGCCGCTGCTGCTTTGGCGGCGTGGGATGCGGTGAGTAGTTGTTCTGATGATTCAGCTTGCCGGATGAGGACGCGGGGAACTTGTGGTGGGTTGACCCACTTGTTGATTGTGTGGGCTTGGTCTTGGAGTTCTTGTGCGAGGTCGTTGGCCCAGTCCAATTCGGATAGAGGCTGCGCATGCCAAGCGATAAGACCGCAGAGTCTTGACGCGGTGAAGTCCGACTCGGCGATGTGGATACCGATTCCGTCTTTGCCGAAGGCATTAAGACAGAGTTCCCGCAGGTTCTGCTCCATCTCTACATAGCGGTTGACCCATAGCCAGTTCCCCGGTGACTTCGGCCCCAGCCCTTTGATGCTGTTGCGGGTCTTGACCTCCGGCGGGTTGGGGGTTGTGTGTTTGAGGGCTTGCAGTTCTTGGTAGTGGGTGCGGAGTTCTCTCGCTAGGTCGCGGAGTTGGAACTCGTCAACGCTCATTGATTCTCCTGGTGTTTGGCTGCTGCGAGTAGGAATTTCGCTAGTGGTTTCCATTCGTGTGATGCGAGGATAAACACATCGTTGCCTGCTCTGAGCTTGATGCGGTTTTGGCTGATGACTGTGGCGGTGAGTGCGCAGAGCGCACCGCTGCGGTCTTCGATGGTGGTTATCCGGGCCATTCGGTTGGCGTAGTGCATGGCTTCGTCCCACCGGTGAAATAGGTCGTAGTTGTTGCCGCCAACGTCTTCGACGCTCCACATGACGCCGATTTTGCGTACTTCCCACCTGCTCATGCTTCCTCCCCTTCTTCTATGGTTTCCCACTCTCCTACCCAGCGGCGGTGTGTGGGTTCTCCGTCGAGGTGGTACACGTCGGTCATGCCTTTGTAGTCGCCGAGGTATTCGGCGTGCTCCCATTCCCCCGCTGGCGGCGTGCCGTCTGGTGCCCAGGCGCGGGGTAAGTCGGGGCGTAGAGTGATCTGCTCCGGCTGTACTAGCTCGTGCCCGATAGCGGCGCTGAATACCTCGTATTCGTCTTCATAGTCCGCGTCGTAGTCGTTGCCGGCTTTGATGATTACGGTGGTGATGACTTCTTCGGGCGCGTCATCTGGGTCTGCTGTTCCGACTGCTGGCCGGTAGTCGCACCACATCCCTACGCATTCGGCGCGTTCTTCTTCGCTCATGTCTGCCAGTGTTCTCATGCTTTCTCCTTGAGTTGGTCATAGATGGGTGTTGGTTCTGGGGTGTGGTGGTTGTCGCCGTCGAGTTGGATGTGGTCGGCGTAGATGGTGAGGTGAACGAGGTGGATGTCAGGGCCAAGTGTTTCGATGGTTGGGGCTTCGTCACTGTGTAGGAGTGGAATGCCGTCGAGGGTTATGCCGCGTGGGCTGATGCGGAGTTTGTGGGCTCTCATGCTTGTTCCTTTGCTGTTTGTTCTGCCGCGTGGAGTGCGAGCCGGAGCTTCTTCACTTCGTCGATGGTGAGGGGTTCGAGGGGTTCGTGGTTGTCCCAGACGGTGATGGTGTTGTCGCCGGGGAAGAGCCCGACGCTGAAGAACGGGGTGGCGTCCCAGATGCTGGGGGCGTTGGGGTCATCCCAGCTTTCCTCGTGCTCTGCTCGCCACTTGGGGTCTCGCATGTCATACGTGGGGGCCGGGAGGTCTGGGGCGAGGAGTCCCGCGTCGGCGAGGGCGTTGGCGAGGCGCTCTGCTTCGCCTGCCGTTGTGAGGATTTCCCCGCGCTCCCACGTTTGGTTGACCTCGTCGTAAATGACCTGCACGGCCTTGTCGATGTTGCTCATGCTTCCTCCTGGTAGTTGACTGCTGCGAGTAGGGCGAGGGCGTAGGCGTGGGCGTGTTCGATTTCATGTCCCGCTTGGGCTTCGTAGGTAGTGATCATTTCCCCGGGCGTTAGCTCAATGTCGCAGCCGGGCGCGCCCCAACAGATTCGCTTTTCGCCGTGTTCTTCTACGATGCACGACGGTTCCGGAAGGTCTGGCGCGATTAGTCCCGCCTGGCCGAGGGCTTCTACCGCATCATTCGGGTGGATGCGGAGGTCGCCGGGCCGTCGAGCGGCTTCCAGCGCCTTGAGGGCACGGTCATAGTTACTCATCGTGTGTGTCCTTCATTTCGCAGGCGGCGAGGATTGCATAAGCGTTTTCCCGCGCCTTGGTGGTGTCTGCGAAGCGGAGTTCACAGTGGTCGGGGTTGAGTGCTGCTGGTTCCCGGTCGTCGTCGGTTTCGTCGTGGATGACGTGGATGATGCCGTCTTCTAGGCTGACGTAGCCGTCCACCATGTGCCATTCGCGCTCCCCTGTGTCGAGGAAGATGCGCGGCTCTGGCGGGTCTGGGGTGATTAGCCCGTAGTCGGCTAGGGATTCGGCTATGCGGCGGGGGCTGTACCCTTTCTGCACGCACAGCATGATGACCTGCGCGGCCAGGTCTAGGTTAGTCATCGGGGTCTCCTAGGTTGTCGTGTCCGATGATGCTGCGGAGTCTCATGGCGGCGAATAAGGCGAATAGACATTCCATGTCTGAATGATTCGGGTTGTCGTGGATGCTGTTTAGGTCTTCAACCATGTGGGTGAGTTCCCGCCTCATCCGTAGGACTTCGTCCGCGAGTTCCGGGGCGAGGGCGGCGAGGTAGGGATTATGGAGGTGCATGAGTCCCAGGTATTCGCCGTCTACGCCGTGCAGCTGGAGCGCAGTGTCGGGGCGGTAGTCCTCGTCCTCGTATGCGTCCCATACGTGCCACGGCCCGGGCGCGGCCTCATCCAGTAGGCGTTTCAGGTTGGTGGTGCTCAGGTCAGTCATCCTGCACCTCTGTGAGTGTGTAGCGGCGACCCGTCGGGGTGAGAGTGCTGGGGTACGCAGCATCGTATTTAGATTCGCGACGGCTAAGGAAACAGAAGTTGATAAAGCCGTCTTCGTTTGGCCCCAGCATGACCACTTTCCCTAATATCGACTGTTCTGCTTCCGCAAGGAAGTGCTTGTCGTCGTCCCATTCGACCTCGGCCATGGTGGGGCGCGGGAGCGGAGGGAGGGCGGCGAGGATGTATGCGTGGTACTTCCACGCCTGCCGTGTCTCCACCTCAGTCACCGCGAGTTCTTCCGCTAAGCCGCTGAGTTCCAGCAGAGCTTCGTGTGCGTCGATGATTTCTTGGCGGGTTGGTGTGCTCATTTGGTGGTGTCCTTTGCTTGGTCTGCTAGGCGGCGGGTTTCTGTTTCGACTTCCTCCCACGTCCAGGTATGGGGGATGCGGCCGAGGATGTTCAGAGATTCGCCTGTTAGGCAGGCGTGCTCAGCACCGGGGTGGTGTCTATCCCCAAAATGGTTGGTGTCGAAGCCGATTACGCGGCCCTCCTGGTAGGTGATTCCGCCGTGAACTTCGATGTCCGGGTGCACCTCAAGCGTGTCGGGGAAATCAAGCCAGGGATGCCCTTCGGGTAGCTCGACATACCCGTTGATGCTGAACGGCCCCATCTGCGTCATACAGTTGATGCCCCGGTGTGTGAAGCGGCGGGCCGTGTCGTTGGCGATGCAAGCAAAAGGGTTGGTCATTTCTGTGTCCTTTCGAGGTGTGTTTACTTGCGGCTGAGGTGGTTTACACAGGCCTCGGCGAGGGCGACGGCTTCCTCAGGGCCGAGTGGATACACTTTGATTTCTGCGATTTCCTCACCCGTCCGCCTTCGCACCACCTGGAGGGCCGAGACGTCCTGGTATTCGAGATAGGCGTTCACTCTGATGAGGAAGTCCCCTACCGTGTAGCCCAGACCTTTGAGGCAGTGATACTCGGTGACATTCGGGTCAGTCTCAAGAGGCTCCACACCCGCCGCCTTGGCGAGTGCCGCGTTAAGCC
This sequence comes from Corynebacterium tardum, assembly GCF_046717785.1. Taxonomy (NCBI): domain Bacteria; kingdom Bacillati; phylum Actinomycetota; class Actinomycetes; order Mycobacteriales; family Corynebacteriaceae; genus Corynebacterium; species Corynebacterium tardum. Next base: position 1,919,901 of record NZ_CP177104.1, read on the forward strand.
GAGTGATCATTTCGAGGAATCTTTGCTTGTCCTTGTCCTCGGTACCGGCGATTTTTTCAATGCGCGAGCGCAGCTCCTTGTAGCTACCGGCCTCATCGAGGATGCCCTGGAGTTCGTGCTTCGTGATGGTCATTTCTGTTCCTTTTGGAGGTGGTCGAGGTAGGTTTCCCAGTCGGGGTTGGTGCGGCGGTAGTGGGCGGCCTGGTCCGGGGTTTCTTCGCGTCGCATGTGGAGGTCGAGGCCCGCGTCGCTGGTGAGGACGCAGCGGGTGTGCTCGCTCAACTCTTCCCAGTGGTCGATGACGAAGCGTGTGGTGCGGCGTACGACGTAGTCGCTGCGGCCTTGGGCGTTCCGCATGGCGCCGACAATCATGTGCTGCTCGTCCGGTGTGAGGGTGATGGGTTTCCCGGGGTTCGGGGTGTGCAGGATGGCGTCATCCTTGCGCATATCGCGGCGCAATTCGTTGTAGTCATCAGCGGTCATTGTCCTGGTCCTTTGAGTAGTCGTGTGAGTGTGGCGAGGTCGGTGAGTACGTATTGGTGGGCGGGGTTGGTGGTTCCTTTGCGTTTGGCGATGACGATGCCGGCGTAGGCGTTGTCATTGGCGGCTTCTTGGTTGGCTTCTTTGAGCCATTGGGCGGGGTGTAGTTGTCCGCCGTAGTCTTTGCATTCGATGACGATGCGTGCTCCGTGGCTGTCGCGGACGTTGGCGATGTCGCCTTTGTCTGCCGCTCCGGTTTTGACGCGGTGGTCTATGCGGTCGTCGAGGTTGGCGGCGAGGTAGTCGGCGATTTGTCGTTCAAAGCGTGCTCCGGCTTGTTTGGCGCTGTTTCTGTTTCTGCTCAAAATGGTGCCTGCTTTCGCGTCTGACGGGTTTGGGGTGTGGTTTGGGGTGATTGCCCTTGGGCGTCGTGTTGGTCGCCCTGTGGGGCTGCTGGGCCGCGATTTGGGACTGTTTCGGTGTTGTGGTCGCAGCGCCATGCCTCCCCACCCTCGTAGCGCATCCCGTTGTCATCGCACAGGTTGCACTCGTCGATAGCTTGGCGACGTTCATGCGCGGCAGCTTCAGATTCCGCTTCGACACGTTCGTCGTATGCGCGTCGAGCTTCGGCGCATTGACCACAGGCGGGTACCGCTCCGGGCGCTAGGCCTTGATGGTCGGGGCAGCGGCGTGGGTCGGGTTGGCTGGCGGCGTGAGCCGCCGCTAACTCGTCGAGACTTGAAGGGGTGGGGGCCGTTTCGGCGCTGTTTTCTGGTGCGTTAGCGACCCTGTTTTCGCGTCCCCCTCCCCCCTTCTTATTTCTTATTTCTGCTTTAGGTTTGCTTCCGTTCTGCTTGAGTGTCTGCTTAGCACTTGCTTTAGCACCTGCTTTAGCACGTGCTTGGCTTCTGCTTGCGGTGCGTGTTTTCGCAGCTCCACGGGCCAATCCGCCCTTACGCCCAGCCTCCTGTTTCTGCTTTCTACGCGCCTCAATCTGAGCTTTTGAGGTCTGATGCTCCAAAAAATCGTGAATAATCCACTCATTTTCGGTCTCCACAAGTGACGGTTTTTCGGCATCATTGGAAGCAAGCTCCAAGCACACGTCAAGCGGCCACTTAGCAGCTGCTAGCCGTTTGCTTAGTACCCCATCCGTCTGCATCCGACACGAGTACAAAATCATCTCCAGCAGTGCCCAGCGGGCCTCCACAGACACCACTTGAAGCTTCGGAGAATCAGCAAAATCATGAGTGATTACCGCGTACACACGAGGGTCGTGCGGCATCGTCTTCTCCTCCTTTCTCTAGTGATTGGAATAGGCGGATGAGGGCGTCAAGGAATGCGGGTTGGGCGCAGTACACGTAGTCACCTTCTTGGGTGGCGTAGACGATGCGGTCCGGCACCAGGTCGGGGTCATGAGTGTCGGGGTTGAGGACGACGCGGCAAACCTTGTGGTGTGGGAGGTCTGCCGCTGTCATCTCCACGTAGGGCATCAATACTCACCTCGTCTGATGAGGGTTATGACGTGTGCGGCGGCTTTGGCTAGGTCTGCTGCCCCGAGGTCTTGTAATTCTGCGGGGGTTGGATCATCGTTGCTGTAGTGCTTGAGGTGGTCGATGTCGTCGGCGTAGGCGAGGAGAAGGCCCTCAAACTTTTTCAGCTTCTCTTGGTAGTAGGCGGCATCCATGCCGGCCACCTAGAAGGGAGGATCGCCTTGGCCTACTGGTGCGGGTTGACCCCACGCGCCAGACTGGGCGGTTTGGCCTTGCTGTGCGGCGTTGTTCCACTGCTGTTGCGCCTGGGACTGTCCGCCGCCTTGTCCGCGTGGCTGGTTGTAGAAGCTGCCGGCAAGAAGCTCAACCTTGCTGCGCTTCTCCCCCTCCCTGGTCTCCCACGAGCGGGTAATCAGCTTGCCGGTGACAGCTACTTGGTCGCCCTTCTTCAGCTCGGCGGCGAGGTGCGCCCACTGCACCGGATTCTGGTTCTTGGTCTCGTCCCAGATGGTGACGTCGAGGTACAGGACGCGGGACTTCACCCATTCCTGCTTTTCCTGGTCGAACTTGTTATCCGACGATGCGAGGGTGAAGCTGGTGACGGCCTTACCGCTCTTGGTGAATCGCAGCTCCGCGTCACGGGGCAGACCACCGGTGATGGTGATGGTGTCAATCATCTACTTTTCCCCTTCCAGCTCAGCCCAGCGGGCGTTGACCATCTGCATCACTTTGCTTGGTACTTCCCCTGATTCCTTCAATTTGCCCGCGAAGACGGTTACATCATCCGGCGTAGTAGCCTCGGCGAGCGTTTGCTGTACCAACTCAATGAGTTGTGCATCATCATCTTCATCAACCACCTCCGGCTCCTTCTTGGTCAACGCTGGTACCGGTGCCGTCTCAGCCTTCGCACGCACATCCTCACGAGTAGCGGTCATTCGCACGGGTGACTGCTCCCAATCCTCCTTAATGGGCATACCGCCGGTTAGGTGCGGAATCATACGGTCAGTTAGCTCACCAATGCACTTCCAATACAGCATCTTCGACGGGCGCGTCTCATACTGAGCCTTATTGCCCTTAACAAGGCCCTCCTTGGTGGCGCGCTCGATGGTGTATCGAACTTCCATCTCCTGGCCCTTCGGGCTAGTCATGCGCACCGTGACGGCAGTAGGAGTGTCCTCGATGGTTTCTGCGATGTAGCCGTGCTGTAGGGCAATGGCGAGCGCTGCCTTGCCGTAGAGCGATGGGGTGCCGTGGACGACGTAGATGGATTTGCCGATGGACTCTGGTGGGATTCCTAGAGTGGCGCCCTTGAGGATTGCTGCTGCCATGTCGTTCGGCTTGCCCTTGAATGGGCCTGCAAAGTCAGTCTTGGCGAGCTGTTCCGCAATCTGCGATGCGGCTACCCATGATTGAGCCTGAGCCTGTAGCTGCTCAAGCACGTTGGTGTTGACTGGGGTCATTGCAGCGGGCTGAATGTCTTGCTGATTGGTGGTGGTTTCGATGGGGTATGGGGTGGGGGTGGGTTCGAGGGTGTACGGGTTGGTCATTGTTATTGCTCCTTGATGGTGAGTCGGGTTGACCCTGCGCGGGTCTTGGTGCGGAATTCGTTGTAGAGGTGGGGGTGGGCGGCTTTGAATACGCGGGTGTCGAACACTTTGCTGGGCTGCGTGGTGCTGACAGTGAGGTGGTAGCCGCCGTAGTCGCCGGTGTGGGAGTCGCCGGTCAGCTTGAGGATTTCGGCCTTGAGATTCGCGATGCGCTTCTTGCGGTCGTCTACCTCGGCGGTGAGCATGGCGTACTGCGCGACGAGGTCGGTGACGTCATCCACCTGGTCGAGGCTGGTGATTTCGCCCATCCAGTCGGGTGTTGTGCCGTCGAGCCAGGCAAACCACTCCCCCGCGGTGTTCATCAGCTCTGCCGCAAATTTCGGGTCATAGGTGATGGTTTGGTGGTCGAGGGCGACCGGAACAAAGTCGTCGTGCACTTCCACGAGTAGGGCGCATGCTTCTGCCCCGGTGTAGTGCATGTTTGCCTGAATCTGACACCAGTACTGGTCAGGGCACCACTCATGCCAGCGACCACCTGTAAACGGCTTCGTGCTGGTCTTAATCTCCCCAATGACCTCCAAGTCATCGGAGTAGAGGTCTGGGGTGCACGAGAGGCGGTCATCGTCCGGCAGGAAGATGACCTGTGGTTCCTCGTTGTAGACCAGGCGGGAGTCCACCTCATCAATCAGCACCTGGGCTAGCAAGGGTTCGCGGCCATTACCCCACCTTGTCCAATCGTTTTTCTTAAACTTGCTGCCGTGTTCTTTTTCGTCGCGCAACGCATGCCACGACGCGGCACTCCGGTGGGCGTGCAGTCGGGCTAGCTCCGTGGAAGTCAGCCGACCATGCCGGAACCGTGCCCAGTCCTCGTTATCGGTGGGGTCGTAGCGTCTCACTTTGCCCTCTTTTCGTCGTAGCGGGACAGGGTCATATCGGTCAGTGTGCAGGCAATATCGGGGTCGTGGCCACGGTCGAGGAATGCCTGCATCACATCGTCGGCTTCTTCAATCAGTGGTTCCATGTACTGGAAGTGTGGGGTGATGCTCGTCAAGTGCGGCGGCATCTTATTGGGAGTGTTCATCATGCTCCTATGTTCTTGTTGAGGATCTTTCGGGCTTTGCGGGCGTGCAGTGGGCAGAAGCGGAATCCAGCTCCTAGGCCCAGGTCGTCGGTGCCGAGTTGGTTGCATTCAGCGTGGAGGCACCCGTGTGTCTTTTTGAACTCGCTGCGGGCCTGTAAGGCTTCAACCCGCGTGCTGAACGCGGTCGGGTCAGGGATGCTTACCCACCAACTGCCGTCGTTGAATCGTGGCGGTGTGAGTTCCATGTCGTGAGGTACTTTTCTATGGTCTTCGGGGTGACGTTGTAGACCGTGGCGAGGCGCTGTATGGCGAGTTTGCGGCCAAGGATTGTCTTAAGGTGCTGATACTCTTCAGCAACAATCTGGATCTTCGTGGGCTTTTGACTCTTGGCGCGGTGCTGCCCCATGTCGTGGACGAAGTGGATTGCTTCTTCCCAGTTGGCGGCGGGCACCATCAAGCGCCCATCCACCACCTGCCAAATGCCACTGTCTGGTTCTTTGCGGATGCGGGTTTTCACATCCACACCGGCGGAATGCTGATGAGTGCGTGGAAGGCGAAGCCGGCGATTCCGCCCATGAGGCCGGTGGCCCAGCACAGTCGGGTGCGCTTCGCGGCAATGTCCTGCCAGTAGGCGATACGGCGAGCATCTGGTGTGGTGCGGGGCGGACGCTTAGTATCCATGTTTTTCTGCTTCTTTCTGTGCGATGAGGGCGAGGTGGTGGGCTTGTGCTGCGGCGTCTTTGACGCGCCGGCGGGTTGTGGTGGGGAGGCGGGCGAGTTGGTAGAGGGCGCGGTAGCGGCCCTCAATCTCGTAGAATTCTTTCGCTGCCTGGTCGAGCGGGATTTCAAACTTCGACACGATTAGCCCCTCCGCATCATGTAGAAGCGCGGAGTATAGGCGCGGTGCCGACGGTGGAAAAAGTGTTTGAGTAGTCGTTTCATGCTGCGTCTCCTAAAAGTTGGTCAACGATGGTTCGGGGGAACACGATTCGGTTCCCGACCTGTATTGGGTGGAGTTCCTGAAGTTTCCCGGCGCGTGTGTGGCGCAGCAGTGTGCTCAAAGCGACGCCGAGCATTCCTGCTACTTCTTGCGCTGTGTAAGTCCTGGTAGACTGCATTGTGTTGTCCTTTCCTGGCAGCAGGCCCCCGCGACTGCTGCAAACTACGCGGGGGCCTTTGTGTATGAGAGGAATGTGCGTGGTTTGTGGTGTGCGCACCCCACCAAGAAACATTTGCGTGTGCTGGTTAAATAGAACTCATGGCAAACCCAGCAGAACTACTTCACAAACAACTTTTAGGGTGGGCTGATGGCCACACCGAGACAGCTAAGGAAGCTAGAAAATTTGACAAGCAGAACGGTGAAAATAACTCCCAATTCAAAAGTCGAACTGCTCAGATTTGGTCAGACCATCGGTTGGCAGTAACCCGACTAAACCAAGTCGTTGAATCAATTGAAGTCGCCAAACGTGAGGGCGTTCCTGTCACGGTTTACGAACAGTTCATACCTCAGTGGACTGCAGCGATTTTTGCCTATCCTCACGGGTGGAGAGAAAGAAGCGAACCGGGAATTCTGAAGGTCCCATTAGACCAATTGGAAGGTGTGGCAGCTCTACTCGACTTTGTAATTCCAAAGTTTGAAGAAGGCTCTTCGGAGAAGTTCTCTAATTTCCTGGAAGTCCTTCTGTACCGGGTCTCGACCCTTGACGAAACGCATCGGTTTTTGCGTGAGCACTCGATTCGAGTCATTCGGCATCTTCGGGGTTGCCTCGAAGATCTCGACCTTTACGGTGAGTTCAGAATTATCGATGCCCTCCATGAATTGAAATACATTTTGGAAGCACTCGAAGAAGCAGCGGATACCCAAGAAGACAAAAGGTTCTATCAAAGGGCGCGGGAAGGCGCTTGGGGGTTCTTCAAGAAATCTACTGGTTCAGTAGTGCTTGCTGGCACTATCTTGGCTTCATCTTCACTTGAACAAGCAGGGGAAGATCTCTATGAATTGGTGAAAGAAGAATTGCCGGCCATTTCTTCAAGCAATGAAGAGGCCACAAACGCCAAAGATAGTTACGATGAAACATCGGGGTCGGATTCTGAGGGGTAAGCATTTCTCTCTATTTCCTGAAGTGCTTTGTCTATGGCTTTGCCGCTGGGCGTGCCGGAGAGAATATCGGCCTTAATGGCCGAAAGTACCCAGTTGACGCAGGCTGCTTCCATGAGGCTGAGGTCTTCGGGAACGTACTTGTTTGCCATGATTTCTCCTTTCGTGTGAAGAGTATGAGGGTGGGTGCAGGCGTGGGCTAGTGGCGGGGCCACCCGTCGCCTTCACTTACGGAGCCAGTAACACTCCACACCCACCCCAGTGCGCTCCCCGGCCTCGCACCGGGGCGGCTACTAGCAGCGCTACTCGCAAATAAGCCGTGCAAGCTCGGCTAAGCTACATCCTCGTTCTTCGTCTGCATTAGATACGGAACGTTGAGCTGGTCAAGCGCATCAATCATCACGAGGCACCCCTTCACAGCGTTATCGCTTGCGGCAGTAGCGCGGTCGAGGCGGCGCTTCTCCGTAGCAATCCACGCACGGAAATCATCCGCAGTTGCATAGCCCAACTTCACACGAAGACGGGTCTTCGTCTCCTTGCCGTCATCGTCTACGTCGATACGCTCAAACGAGATAGGAAGGTGCGCATCGTCGAACCAATCCAGTGGGAACTGGCCGGTCTTGCCCGCATCACGCAGTAGCGAGTTAGTGGACTTGGTGGCATCACTCTCCAAGGTTCGGGCGCGGCTCAGAACGAGGTCTTTTACTAGGAGTTCACGTTCTTCAGCGCTTAGTTCTCCGAACACTGAGTTCACAGCCCTGGTCAACCACTTCATCTGTTCGGGGTTGCCCGGTTCGTAGCGCTCATGCCGAAACGCGGTCATGCGCTTGTTGAGTAGTTGGTCAAGGGAATCTAGGGACGGGTCTTTGGCCATGTCATTGCCTCCATGATGTTGATGAATCGTTGTTTGTCTGATGGTTCGAGCATGTTGAGCACGCCCTGTTTGTCGTGGTGCTGGCCGGTGGCGATGGTGTACGCGGTATCAAAGCCAGAGATAAAGGACTTCACGAACGCGGCAGACCGCTTAAGAACTTCAATCCGTTCGCGTTCTGCTGCTTCTTCCTTGCGGCGGCGGGCTTCTTCGGCTTGTCGTATTTCTTCGCGTTCTTCTTGGATTGCGGAGAAAGCGGCGCGCATGTTGGCGAACGCACCCTCCGGTTTCGAGTCCAGCCACTCACGGGCGGCAGCATCATTCTCAAAGAACTCACGGGCACGCTGCTCACGTTGTTCAGCCTGGCGCTCAGCCTCAACCTTGCGGGCCTCCGCCTGCTCGCGTTCTTCCTTTTGACTACGGGCTTGCTCATACTTCGCATTTAGTGAAGGAACACCGTCACGCACCTCAATGAGATGCGCCGGGCCAAGCTCGTCAAGGACGAGACCGGCCTGGGCGATCGCTTCTGTCCAGCTCCCCTTAGCTCGGGATTCCGAGCTAACTCCGCTCAGCGCACCCCGTTTCCATTGACCGTTGATGCGCCGTTCATGCCCAAGGATGAGCGCGGTGGAAGCAGCAGCTATCTGTACGGTCATGGATTCGCGGCGACCGGTGGTGTTGGCTCCGATGACGAACTCCTTGTAGTCATCATCGTCACCGTCGCGGGTCTCAAAGATTGGCTCAACGCCTGCCTTCTTGCACGCTGCGAGGCGGTTGCGCCCATCGAGGACTTCGCCCTTTGGGGTGAGCACAATCGGGTGAATAAGACCAACAGCGGCAATGGACGCCGCCAGTCCTTCTAGCTCTTCTTCACTCGCCATGGGGAATGCATCTGCGTATTCGTGGTTCCCCACCACTTGTATGTCTGTCATCTAAGCTCCATTCATGCGGCGTTGTGTGGCCGCTGTGGCATGTCAGGGACTTGCGCCCTGTGAGTGGCTGCTTCATGCCAAGTGTTTTTCGTGCCCCTGTTACGTGGTGTTGCCACACCCTTGGCCCGCTACGGCGGTCGGGTGGTTTCTGCCTGTCGGCGGTGCAGGTCAATCGCAATCTAAGACACATGCTCGCTGCACCAAGTAGTCCCACATGGACACGGCCCGGCTACTGTTCTCTGCCGGGATAGGCTCTCTATTCAGTTCTGACTCAACGTGGCCCGGCTGGTTCCTGCCCTATCCCCAGAGACAGGAAGGTCAGCGGCCTGGTGCCCGCGGGGAGGCTTGCACTCCCCCGCCTGCTAAGTCGGGCTATTGGATTAGGTAGGTGTGTTTTTCAAGGTGGTCTTCGATTTGGTCACGCCGGTAAAGGACGTGGCGGCGGCTGGGACGGATGCGGTCCCAGTTGTTGTTGCGGGCCCAGCGGCGCAGCGTGTCCGGGCTGCACCGCAGCAGCTCGCACGCCTCCTCCGTGCTGAGGTACTTAGAAGTGCTTGTCATAAGAGGTCCTCTTTTATGCGTGGTGGGTGCCGCAGTAGGAGCGGCCCCGGTCCAGCGGTGGGGTCTTAGTGATGCGCAGGTAAATGTTGAGGAAGTGCTCGCGGCCTTCTTGTGGTCGGTGCATGGGTGTAGACTCCTTTTTGAGAGATTGATTTTTCTTCTTGGCTCGGTGTTCCAGCACCGGGCCTTTTCGTATGTGCTTCACTTAATTCAGGGCGGTCTGCCCTAGAAAGTGAGGTGATGATGATGGATAAGGAACTAGAACGAGCCCAATTGCAGCTGGTGAAATCGATGTTCGACCAGGCAGCTATCTCTGTCAGTAGGGCCCGTTTCAACCTGGATCAGGCCGAGGCATCCAAGAAGGCAGCTGCCGAGAAGTACGACAAGGCTGAGGAGCTCTACCAGCAAGCCAAGACGTCACACAGCTCTGCCGAAGATGCCCTCAACGCCGCCGTTACTGCGTTTGAGCAGAGGTACGGAGAAAAGCCGTTCTAACCAGTCTCGTCGTCGTCAATTTTCTGCAGTTCTTCGTTTATTTTCTTTGCGTATTCGATAGCTGTTTTGGAGAAGGCGATTGACTTTTCAGCCAGTTCCTCCGGCGTTGCAGCGCCGGAGGTTTCCTTTTCGTTGCGAGTCATGCTGGTTCACCTCCCCTAAAAAGCTCGTCGGCGGATTGGATAACCCCGGCCTGCTTAAGCACCGCGATAGCTTCGGACACGCCCACCTGCTGTTTAGCCTCGACGCGTTCCTGCCCATCTGCCGGCCATTCCACCGGAGCGGACCGCTGCACAATCGCGATGTATCCCATCGAATTGAGCAGGTCCACCCGCGCCTTCGCAGATGACCGCGACTTATAGAACTTGTCGGTATTCGGCTCGAAATACTTGTTAGTTCCGAATCGCTCGATGTAGTCAGCGTCAGCAGTCCAGCCGACCGGGCAGGTCCACACCCCGCCTTCTCCGCGCTCATCGAAGGCTTCATATCGTTCAAACTCTGGATATTCGACGATGTGTGCGCGGTAAAGAGTGTTTTCTCGCATTACTTTCCTTCTTTCGGGTTGAGAATTTCGCCATATTCCTGCGATGCCTGGTAAATCCACTTCCAGGCAATGTCTTGTCCGGCTGGCGATAATTGCGGGGTGCAGTAGGAGTGACCGTTGTCGGCGACTCCTTTTTCGTTGCGCCCCCATCCGGCTTTGACTGCGCTGCGGGTCATCTGCCCAGCGTCGGTTCGGGCGCCGCCGATCAACATGGACTTGCGGGTAAGCAGTTGTCGGACAGAGCTTTGCTTAATGTCGAGCCCTTTTAAGTCGCCCCATTGCTGCACTTCGCGGTAGAAGTCTTGGCGGCGTTTCCATTCCTTCACGCCGCTGTGCGCATCAGCTTTCGCAACTTTCGGCGCTTGTCGCTCGATGGTGGCGGTAGCTTTCTGCGCAATAGCCATCTGCTCAGCGGCGTTACGTGCCTCGATTTCTGCACGTTCCGCGTTATCCGCAGCGGCACGTAGCGCTTCCGCATACGTCTGCGGGATAGCCAACGCGGAAGACTTCACGCGACGCTCGCACTCGATGAAATACTGGCGAGCCTGCTTACCCTTCTCCGTGCGCTGAATCATGCTGATTTCTTTAGCCATGTCCAGGCTTATGATGTGGTTTAAAGATGGACGGCCACCGGTACTTTTTCCGGTTTCTCGGATAAAGTCCTGACCTGCAGTAAAGCCGTATTCCTCCATGCGGGAAAACCACTGTGTGTATCGCTCCGACACTTCGAGGAATGCGTGGAGGTCTCGGCCCATTACGGCCTGAATGCCATCTTGGTCTTGAATGGGAATTAGTTCACTCATGGTGTAGTCTCCTAAGTAGGTTGTTTTGGCCCCGCCTTGTGCGGGGTTTTCTTATGCGGTTAGTGGTTCCAGGTCGTCGGCTACGAGGATTCGGTCTGGCCTAGCGCCGAGGGCTGCGAGTGCTTGGAGCACGTCTGGTTTGGGGGTTCGTGTGCTTAGTGCGCGCCCCCAGGTTGAGCGGGATACTTTGGTGCGCTGTGCTAGTTCCACGGTTGAGCCGATTCGGTTTAGTTTCTTGACGCGTTCCACTTCATCCAGACTGATTAAGAACTGAGCCATTTCCTTTCCTCCTTTCGCTTGGATGACTCAATAATGAACCACTTGCGCCATAATGTCAATGGTGTGATTCACTTCGGGGGTACCCATTTCTCATTTGTAAAGCTAGGCCCGGGTTGCGTGCGTCAATCCTGACGCACTACGATGTGGGTATGATTGATTACCGAGACTGGTACAAGTCCGTAACTGGACAACGCGTAACAGCAGAAGAAATCGGCAAGCTCATCGGAGCATCACGCCCGACCGTGACCCGCCGCCTCACCCAAGACGGACTCACCGCCGACGAAATAATCAAGGTCAGCCGAGGACTACGCGTAAACCCCATCGACGCGCTAGTAGACCTCGGACACATCACCGAAGCAGAAGCCATGAGCCACCTCGACAACAACGGCAAGCTCTTGGACACCGCCGAGGATGGGGAACTCGCTATTGAACTCGCACGTCGCCTCAACCCCGCGACACGTGCCGACGAAATCAACGAACTCGAACAGCGTCGCCGCCGCATGTCCGCCCCTGCTGATATACCTCTAGGTGCCGTCGCCTACAGCGGCCCGGATGAAGATGCAGAAAGGGATGATGCCTATGACGATTAGCGCGGTAGAGCTGCACCTCCTAGCGGAAAGCATGGGCGTGCAGCTACAGCGTCACACGGGCGGGTGCCCCGGCTGGTACGACCACCGCCGGCGGATAATCAGCACAAGGCGCGGCATGAGCATCCAGCAATACCGCAGCGTCCTAGCCCACGAACTCGGCCACGCACACTACGGGGACACCCCAACCGGCAACGGCCATTACGACCAACGTCAAGAACGTCGCGCCGACGAATACGCCGCCCGACTCCTCATCAACCCCCACGACTTCGAAGCCGCCGCAACATGGCACCACGGCCACCTCCCCGCCATCGCCGACGAACTAGAAGTCACCAAACACCTGCTACGCGTCTGGAAAGCCCACTACCAAACCAAAGCAGCCTGACCCCAAAAGGACAATTCCATCATGAACTCTAACCCTTTTTCTGAGTACGGCGCCCAGCCCACCCCTCCGCCCCATAAAGCGCCCACGTGGAAGAAAGTGCTTGCCTGGACCGCAGCAGCCCTCGGAGGGTTTGTCATCTTCGGAAACTTGTTTTCAGGCAGTTTCCGAGGAATCCTCGCGGGAATATGCGTCGGTCTAGTCTTCCTTTTTCCTGGGGCGTGGTACCTCATGCACGAACGACGTGAAGCCCACGGCGCCACTCCGTTAAAGCGCCACTGGTGGTGGATAATCGCAGCCTGCGTCGGACTCCTCATCCTTGGAACCGCCGTCTCGCCCGAAACAACAACTGAGCCAAAGGAATCAACAACCACCCCGGAATCCACCACGTCTTCAATGACGTCTACAAGCTCGGAGTCCGCACCTACCTCGACGACTAGAACGACTGAACCGACATCATCTGCACCTTCGCCTTCCATGGCGCAGGACCCAACGACCGAACAACCCGCACCAGCCCCCGCTCCACAAGAGCAACCGGAACCAGAGCAAAACACTCAAGTTCAGCAATTCGCTCCGGTTCCTGAACTTCAGGAAGAAGCGCCAGCACCTGCTCCGGAACAGCCAGCCCCGGCCTACTCTGGAGGCGGCACTTCCGGGTCGTGCGCCGACATCGGACACAAGGTATACCGCGGCGACGGTATCTACCTCCCCAAGCATGACAAGGACGGCGACGGCGTGGGCTGCGAATCCTACCCTGGCTAAACCCCGCGCTTACGTCTGATGGTGGACTAAACAGCCCATAAGGAACAGCCCCGTGGAGCTGTGCTCAACACGGGGCGTCCCGGCCCAACCGGGGGGGGTTGTGGGCCAACAGCAGTATAAATTAATACCGCCCTTGGCGCTTGTCATGTGGAAGTGCAGCACCAAGGGCGGGGAACACAAGACCCTAACGGGCTTGGAATTGTCGCCCGGGGCGTTTTTCAGCCCTGGCTAACAAGGAGTGATTCTAATGGCTATTCAGAAGCGTATCAATAAGGCGGGTAAAGAGGTTTTTATCGCTCGGTGGCGTGACCCGTCCGGTAAGGAACGCTCGAAGAGTTTTCCTCGCGCACGGCAGGCGAAAGCGCATTTGCAGGATATGGAGCGTGCCGTTAGGCGTGGTGAGTACATCGAGGATACTGGTGTGACTGTCAAGGAGCTGGTACAGGAGCGGATGCAGCAGGCGGTAAATAAGTCCACGAGGAATGGGCGTGGCATGCTGCTGGCCAACCTGGGAGATTTGGGAGACATGCCAGTGCTGTCAGTGAAGCCGTCACACGTACGGGAGTGGATGAGCGTGCTGGAGGAAGGCAGACCATGGGCTGATGATAGGCCGCTGGCCGCCTCAACTATCAATATGCTGGCCGCGATTCTTCACGGGGTGTTTTCACAGGCTGTGCTGGATGATGTGGTGGGTAGGCATCCGATGCGTGGGGTGAAGATTCCACGTAAGGAGGTTGGTGCTGAGCGTGCGGACATTCCCACGGTGGAGGATGTGCAGGCTCTGATTCGTGCGGCGCGGGGTACGGGTGTGGGGCGTGCCCCGAATTTGACGTTGGCGGCGATGGTGCAGGTGGCGGCTGAGACGGGTTTGCGTGCCGGGGAGCTGTGTGGCCTGCGGGTGCGGAATGTGAATTTTCTGCGCGGTGAGGTGCATGTGGTGGAGCAGATTAATCAGCGCACGGGGGAGTTTGCCCCGTTGAAGACGGAATCGTCGCGGCGTGTGGTGCCGATTGGGCCCGGGACGGTGGCGGTGATTGAGGAGCAGCTGCGTAGGGCGCCGCGTGGCCCGGAGGAGACGGTGTTCTGTACGAAGGTGGGGAGGCCGTTGTCGTCGTCGAGTGTGTCATCCCAGTTTCGTAAGCTGGCGCGTGCTGCTGGCGTGGATACGACGTTTCATGGGTTGCGGCATTTTTATGCGTCGTCGTTGATTGAGTCGGGGGCGTCGGTGGTGATGGTGCAGCGGGCGTTGGGGCATGCGTCGGCGTCGATGACCCTGGATGTGTATTCGCACCTGTTTCCTGGTGCTGGTGAGGGGCTGCGCGGGATTGTGCCTCAAGTGCGGGATTTGTGCGGGATTTCGGGTGGTAGTGAGGGCGCTGGGGGTGGTGTTCGTGCTGGTAATGGAGGTTAACGTGGGGTTGGGGGTGTACTACGACTGCTAAACCCAGCAGCTAGGCCCTGACCTGCAGGATTTTACTCCTGCGGGTCAGGGATTTTTCGTGCCGGTTGCGGTTTTATTCGGCACAGGCACGTTTTAACGGGTATATTCACTTCTGCTCTCTCCGCTCTTTCTTTGGCGCGTTTGTCTCCCCGCGTGCGAAAGGGCTCTCAACCTACTCTGTCGCCCTCGAATATCTGGGGCTGAAAGCTCTCTCCAACCATGAACAACAATCCCTTCGAACAATCCTCCTTTGAACAATCCCATCCCTTCGGTTCCCCCGATGGTCAGGTGCCCACCAACCCTTTCTCCGCGCAGGGCGCCGACGGGACTCAGGCAGCCTCTCCTGTCACCCCACCCAAGAAGTCGACGCCGAATTGGCCCGTTATCGCAGCCGTTCTTGTCGCCGTCCTGACCGTTGTAGTCTGCGGCGTGCTCTTTGCCAAGGACCGCAAGAACGACGCTGCGCAGGCCGAAAAAGACGTACTTGCGGAGATCGCAGTGGAAGAGTGCGAGCCCAATGCGCTGCGCGAAGTGTCGAAATACTTCGGGGTGAACTTAGAAAGCGATGACCTGGATTTTACGACGACCTCAATCAATTCGGTCGAGCGTTCTGGGGATCGCGGCGTTACTATCGACGCCTCCGGTAGCTATTCTGGCGTATTTGCCAGCTCGAATGAGGAAGTCACCTACCGCTGCACTCTCGCGTTTAGCCCTCAGGGCAGTGGAAAGGACCTGACAGTCACCAATGTGGAACAGACCTCCTTCATGATGGACCGCCCGGACTTTGAATCCCTGACCTATATCGACGAGGCCATCGAGGAGCAACAGGCAGAGGCCGAGGCGGAAGCTGAGCGCGAGCGTGAAGAGGAAGAGCGACGCCGCGAGCAGGAGGCTGAGCAGGAACGTCGCGAGCGCCAAGCGGAGCAGGAGCGTCAGGCCGAGCGGGAGCAGCGTCAGCAACAGCAGCGCCAGCAGCAGCAACAACAGCGCCAGCAGCAGCAACAACAGCAGCAGGCTCCAGCGCCTGCTGCTCCGCAATCGAACGGCATGGAGTGGGCCACCATCGGCCCCTACGGCGGCTTCATGGGCTGCTCCCAGGCGCAAGGCATGTGGCCGTCGAACTCCACGGAGTGCTACCAGGGCGGCGACGGCAACTACTACTTCAACGGCCTGCGCCAGGCGCGACGCTAACAGCGTTTAAGACGCTCACCACTCCTCGCCCGACTCGTACTCGAGGCCCCCACAATGTGGGGGCCTCGGTCACGTTTTCGCCCCACCACCGTGCCCGGCACACGGGATTGTGGGGCCCCTTACTGAGTGAGCCAATTCAGGGAAAATTCACCGCACTATCGGGCACAACGATGCGGCATGGTTTCCGCTGAGCGACTACGCTGTCTGCGTGACTACTCAATTCCGCCAATTGCCGCCGCCAGGCCCCGCATGGGGAGGCAGCCTCATGGGCACCTCCATCGTCTCCCGGCTGCTGGTCGAAGAAGGCCTCAATTACCCCGCCGCGTTCTTCGCCGCGCTGTCCTGTGTCGTGTTTGCGATCCTTACGGTAGGTTACGCGGTCTACCGCAAGCCCAGCTTTGAGCGGACCACCATGGCGGAATGGTCCATGTACTTCATCGGCATCCTGGCCCTGGGTGCAGCGCTCTCCGGGCTGACGGACAACGGCCTGTTCCGCCTCATCGGCTTCTGGATTGGCGGGCCCGTCACCGTTATCACGTGGGCCATCCAGCTCACGCGTTTCGACGGCAAGCCGCGGTTCACGTGGGGCTTGCCGCTGGTGGGGCCGATGATTTCCTCCTCGGTCGCCGGCTTCCTGGCCCGCGACTACGGTGAGTTCTACCACCTTCTGGGCACCTTGTTCTTCTTCATGTCCATCCTCACCGCGGTGCCGGTCTTCGCCCGCGTGTACTGGGCAGCGTGGCACGGCAAGGTGGATCTCAGCGGCGCTAATTCCGCCACCGCATGGGTTCCCTTGGGCGTAGTGGGCCAGTCCACCACCGCTATGCAGATCCTCTACCCCGGTAAGGTCTCCGTCCTCTACGGCGACGTGGCGCTCATCATCGCCATCCCCCTGGCAATCTATGCCATGACCCGCTTCTACCCCAACGTGGCGCGCTGGACGGCCTACACCCCGGCGTGGTGGGCCTGCACCTTCCCGCCGGGCACGGTGAGCATGGGCGGCCACCAGATGGCGCTCGTCAATGGCTCCGAGTGGCTCGACGCCATCGCCCTGAGCATCCCCGTGCTGCTGATTGTGCACTGGTCCCTGTGCTCTGGCCGCTTCA
Source organism: Corynebacterium tardum (assembly GCF_046717785.1). Lineage (NCBI taxonomy): Bacteria > Bacillati > Actinomycetota > Actinomycetes > Mycobacteriales > Corynebacteriaceae > Corynebacterium > Corynebacterium tardum. The sequence goes on from NZ_CP177104.1 coordinate 1,936,551, forward strand.
TCAGCTGGGTCATCGAGGGCAAAAAGGGTTCAGCGACCAACCTGACCACAGGCTAGCCGCTAAAGCTGTTGAGATTTTTTGAGATTCTGAAAAGGATTACTTCTCCGCGGTTGCCGCACCTTTGACAAACTGAATGGCCTGGCCCTGGCTGCCCAGGGCGAAGGTGGAGTCATCCACGGGGAAGACGGCCGGCTTGCCCGCCAAGATCTGCTTGACTTGCTGGGCGTCCTGCATCACGGACGGCTCGCACGCCATCTTGGTCTCCACCATGTTGTCCACCACTACCGCGCCGTTCTGGTCCACCTGGTAGGTGCCGTTGCCATTGTTGCAGCCATCGCTGTAGGTCAGGGTGCCGTTCTTCTCAAAGGTCACGAACACGGAGTCGTTGTTCTTGGCGGTGAAGGTGCCGTCGAGTGCCTGCTGAGCCTGGTCAGCCGGGAGTGCTTCCTGCAGGCCCTTGATGTCCTCGTACTTCTCCATCACTGCATTGTCCTTGTTGTCCTTGCCCAGCACCATGGAGCTGAGCTTTTCAATCTGGCCCGCATCGAGCTTATCCAGGCCGCCCAGGGAGGACATCTCCTGCGCGCCGGCCGCGCCGGTGCCCAGGGCGCTGCAGGTGAGGGCGGCGAAGGCGGTAGCGACGGACAACTTCTTTGCGGTGTTCTTGACCATGTGTGTCATCATGGGACCACACTAAGCAGCGCCCCATGCCCGCCTCAACCGGATTCATGAGTCTTTACTGATATTGTGAGCTCTTCCCCAGCAACACACAGGCCCCTGTTATGCAGCCACTGACCTTTATTTCCCTCGACGCAGCAGTTCTCAGCGCGGTGCGCGACCTGCTGTCCGACCTTCCGCGCGAAGGCATCTACCTGCGCCGCGGCACGCTCGTGCTGGAGACCTCCTACCTGGGCCCGGGCGCGCGGGACTTCTACGGCACGGCGTGGAGCTATGCGCTTTCCGACGTATCTCTGCTCCACGCCCTGTCGTCTCGCGGGCGGCTGTTGATGACGCTGGGTGAGCGGGTCCTGGTAGGCGTCAACAAGCACCGGCCCTGGATTACCCAGGCAGACGTGGAGGATTCCATCGCCGGCGGCGAGGTGCACCTGGTTGAGGGGCCTGACGAGCTGGCCTACTGGTTGCGCTTGGTGTAGCCCATGCGCGGGCGGAAGCCCTGCGGGTGCTTCATCTGGGCCACGGCGTCAGCGATAATCATGCGGTGCCGGGCGCTTACCGACGTCGGCATCTGCCCCACCGAGAACCACCGCGCATCCAGGTTCTCTTCGTCGGAGATAATGGGGTCCGCCCCGTCCGCCACGGATACCCGCAGGGCAGTGTCCATAAACGTGCACTGGTCACCGTTCGGGTACACCACCGGGCCCACCTGCCCCACGCCCAGCAGTGCTTCGACGCGGCCATCTAACCCAATTTCTTCTTTGACCTCGCGCAGAGCGGTGGTGGTGATCTCCTCGCCCGGCTCGCAAATGCCGGAGATAGGCCCCCACGTTTCGTTGTCCGCGCGCTGGGCCAGCAGCACCGACGGCAGCTCCCACACCGCAGCACCAGTGGGGACAGCGCGCACGATGACCGCGGTCACCCCGGGCAGGAAGAGCTGGTCGTGCCCAGTTTTCTCGCGCAGGGACAGGATATAGTCAGGAGTCGGCATAAGCCCAATCCTACGTGCCTACAGGCCAGCGAGGATCTCCGGCAGGACAGCCTCGATGTCGGCGGCGACAGTAAAGGACATGTCCTGCGCCGGCTCCGCGGCGCAGTCGGCCTCGGAGCCTTTAGCCTCACACGTGGTACCGGACAGCACGCCTACGATGCGGCCTGCCTCCGGGGTGCCCGGCGCGCCGTAGACGGGGGCTCCCGAATCACCCTGCTGGGAGCACACCTGCGCCCGCGCGGCGACGGTATCGACGCTGCGGTCTTCAATGGTGAGCTTGCTGCGACCTTCTGCGTGCGTCAGCGGCCCGCACGTCTCCGCGGTGACGCGGCCCAGCTTGCACACCGAATCAGGCGGACTCCCTACCCCGGTGGCTATCTGGGTTCCCATCTCACGCGGGGTATAGAACTCCGCCGGGCGCGTGATCTCCACTAGGGCGAAGTCCAGTCCGTGCGTGTCTGGAGCGCTGAGATCGGAGTACACAACCGTGCCCACCGGTTCCGCGGGATAGGTGAATTCTCCCTCCGCGTTGCCCGCCCAGACGGTGTCCCCGGGCTCACCGCAATGGGCGGCGGTGACGGCGATAGTCCGGCCGCTGTCCAGCACGAAGCTCCACGCGGCCGTGCACAGGGAATAGTCGAAGTACTCCCCCGGGACCGGCTCCAGGGAGGAGATGTCCAGCGCGGCACCGGGCGGCACGGGCGAGTCCCCCGGGCCATATATCGGCGGCGGCGCGGGCGGGTGCGGCGAGGTCGTGCTTTCTGCTTGGGCCCGGTCCCCCTGCGGGTTGTCCTCCCCGGCCGTGCACGCTGCCGTGAGCGCAGGGGCCAACAGCACAACCCCGAGAAGGGATCTGCTAGTCATCCTTCTTCGCGGAATCGTCACCCTGGTGCTTTTCGGCGGCGTTCTCTTTGGCCATCTCCGCCTGAATCTTCATATCGCGAATGAACTTCTCCGGGTCGAACTCGGTGAAGTACTCCGGTCCCGAAAACTGCTCCTGCCCCATGGCTTAAACCTCCGTGTTGTTCATCGACGCCGACATGTAGTCCTTGACCGCCGCGGCATCATTGGGCAAGTCCTTGACGTGGCGCGGTGCGTCCATAATGCCAGCGAAGCGCTCGGGCACCTCCGGCTCGAAGCCCACTGCTTCGACGATGGTCTCCGCAAACTTCACCGGCAGTGCGGTCTCCAGGCACACAATCGGAGTATCCACCCCGTGCTTTTCCTTCGCCGCGCGGGCCGCCTTGATGCCATCGGCGGTGTGCGGATCCACCAGGGCGCCGTACTTCTCGTGGACGTCCTGGATGGTGGCCAGGCGGTCCGCGTGCGTGGAGCTGGCGGAGAGGAATCCATAGTCCTCCACCGCGCGGGCCAGTGTCTCCTGGTCCACGCTGAAACCACCCTCCTTGACCTTGGTGCCGAACAGGTCCGCGGTCCGCGCGGCGTCGCGTCCCAGCAGATCAAAGACGAAGCGCTCGAAGTTGGAGGCGCGGGAGATATCCATCGACGGCGAGGACGTCTTGTATGTCTGCGCCGAGGGGCGCGGGCGGTAGTTGCCGGTGCGGAAGAACTCATCCAGCACGTCGTTTTCATTGGTGGCCACGATGAGGCGGTCAATGGGCAGGCCCATCTGGCGGGCGATGTGGCCGGCGCAGATATCACCAAAGTTGCCGGTGGGCACGCTGAAGGAGACCTTCTCCGTATTGTCCGTGGTGACCTTGAGGTAGCAGTTGATGTAGTAGACCACCTGCGCCATCAGGCGGGCCCAGTTGATGGAGTTCACAGCACCAATGCGGTGTTCGGCCTTGAAGCTGGCATCGGACGACACGGCCTTGACCACGTCCTGGCAGTCATCAAAGACGCCGTCGAGAGCGATGTTGAAGATATTGGGATCCTCCAGGCCAAACATCTGGGCCTGCTGGAACGGGGTCATGCGCCCGGCCGGGGTGAGCATGAAGACGCGGATGCCCCGGCGCCCGCGCATGGCGTACTCGGCCGAAGAACCGGTATCCCCCGACGTCGCACCCAGAATATTGAGCGTGTCACCGCGGCGGGCCAGCTCGTATTCAAAGAGCTCTCCCAGCATCTGCATGGCCATGTCCTTGAAGGCCGCCGTCGGCCCCTCCGACAAGTGGCCCACGTAGAGCCCCTCACCCAGCTCGCTGACAGGGACGATCTCTTCGTTGGCGAACTTGGGGTAGGCGTAGGCGCGCTGCGCTATGCCTTCCAGGTCCTCTACCGAAATGTCATCCACGAAGAGCTTGAGTACCTCCGCGGCCAATGCCGGGTAGCCGCCCTCTGCCAGAGTGTCACGCCACGCGGTCAGGGTGGCGTCCTCGATGCGGGGGTAGTTCTCCGGCAGGTACAAACCACCATCGGGGGCGAGCCCTCCTAAAAGGATGTCCGTAAAGGCGGCCGGCGTGCGCTGGGTATCGCGGGTTGAAATGTACTTCACCCCCTGCATCATAGTTGTTGCCGCGTAAAGTATCAGCCATGTCTCAACCCCATCCTCGCGAAGTAATCACCACCAAAGCCCTCTCCGTGTGGGTGGCGGCCATGCTGGTCTACATCGTGGCGATGGCGGGGCGCACCTCCTTCGGCGTGGCCGGATTGGAAGCCATCGAGCGCTTCGAGGTGGATGCCTCCCGCATCGCGGTGTTCACGTCTGTGCAGCTAGGCGTCTATGCCATAGCGCAGATCCCTACCGGCGTGCTCATTGATAAGTTCGGCCCCCGCACGCTCCTCGTCATCGGCTCCATCATCATGGGCATAGGCCAAGTCATCCTCGGCTTTACCTCCAGCTACTGGGTGGCCATCGCCGCGCGCATATTAATCGGCGCGGGCGACGCCACGGCCTTCCTGTCCGTCATGCGCATCCTGCCCTACTGGTTCCCGCTGCACCGCACCCCGATGTTTACCCAAGTAACCTCGTCGCTGGGCCAGCTGGGCCAATTCATCTCCGCCATCCCCTTCTCGCTCCTTCTGGGGTGGGCCGGGTGGCCCACCGCCTTCGTGTCCCTGGGCGCGGTGGGAATTCTCATCGCGATTGCCGCAGCGGTAGCGGTGGCGGATTCGCCGGAGGCCCTCGGCATCGTGGAAGAAGAGTCAGATTCCGGGGAGTCCGGGGATTCCTCTGCGCCGTCACCAAGCTTGGGCGCACTGATGGGCCGGGTGCTGCGCTCCCCCGTGGCCTGGCAGGCCTTCTTCATTCACTGGGTGGGCTTGGGTGCTACGAATGTCTTCGTCATGCTCTGGGGCATGCCGATGATGACCGCAGGCCTGGACTTTTCCAAGCCCAAGGCCGGCTGGGTGCTGACCTGGTTCAGCATCTGCATGGTCCTCGTCGGCCCGCTGCACGGCCGAATTTCCTCCCGCGCCAGCGGCTACCGGCCGTGGCTGACACTCGGCTTCGTGGCCTTCAACATCACAGTGTGGTTCTGGTTCTTTGTCTTTGGCGGCAGCTACCTGTCACTTTTTATCCTCATTGGCCTGGTAGCCCTATGCACCCCGGTGGCCAACTACGGCTTCGACATCGTGCGTGAAAACCTGGAGCGCACCGTCGTGGCTACCGCCACTGGGCTGGCCAATATGGGCGGCTTCATCGCCGCCATGACCGGCGCGCAGCTCTTTGGCGTGGTGCTGGACCACGCGGGACAAGGACCGGACTACGCCATGCAGGATTTCCGCCATGCCGCCTGGGCGGTGCTTGGTGTGTGGGTTGTGGGCATTGTCGGCGTGCTCGTCACCCACGTGCTGCGCGGCAGGACTGGGCGGCCGGGCCGGCGCGTGACCGTTGTCGAGCAGGTCTAGTGCCACGCCATCGCGCTCATCGCGGTCTCCATCGGCACCCCGTTGACGATCTCAAACACTCCTAGCCCGCCGCCGATGGGCACCATAATGGCGACACTCACTGCGAACGCGGCCCGCAGATACTCCACGAGTTTTCGACGTTTCTCCACCTCAACGCACCAACCTTTATCGTTTCGTTATCGTATGCGTGTGAGAGTAAGACCCGTACCTGCCAAGCGCATAGCTGGTGTCTGGCGGATGTCTGCCAGTTGCGGATGAAGTAACTCTGCGGTCTATTCGGCGGGCGTTGATTCCCCAACAATGGGCCCCACGCGGGGCGACATGATTCCCGCATCGAAGGCAGCCAACGCGCCCTGCGCCTCCTCCTCTGTAAGTACGCCGCTCTTCACCGCAGATTCGAGCTCTTCTAGGAGATCCGCGCGCGATTGAAACTCATCCGAGGACATGGACAGAATTTCCCGCGGGACGGATTCAGAGGGGATTCCCAGGGACTCAGCCAAGGCCACAATGCGGTCCTGTTCCGCCGGATCACCGAAGTGGTCTACCGACTGATCCTGCGGCACCCCGCCGTTGATGGCCTCCTGGACGGTCAGCGCACCCGCGGACGGCTGGTGGCGGTGCGTGGCCCACCAGCCGGCAAGGGTCACCCCGGTCACCGCGACTGCCACCGCAATCCACACCGCGATTATGTTCTTGGACTTCACATCCACCACTCTAATGCGCTTTTAATAAACTGAGAATTTAATCGGCAGAGTCGAAGGTGCCGAAGGAATGTCCGCGCGGGGGTTCGCGGCGCTCCGACAGGGCATCAATGATGGTCCGAATCGTGCTCTCCGCCACGGGACGGTCCAGACCGGAGCGGGGGCGGGGCTTGGGTTCAGCAGGGCTCACACGGGGCTTGGCCACGTCTACTCGGAGCACCGTGCCCTCCACGCTCACCGTCGCTGCTGGGTCGCCGTTGGCCGCGCGGGCGGCAGCGAGGAAAGCCCCAAGGTCCGCGAGAGTGGCATCGTTCAAGTCGAGGGAAAGGTTCAGGCTCATTGTCGTCTCCTTATGGCAGTGCGAGCAGTCTGCCTTCGAGGGTAGTAACCGCCCAGTGGATTGAACAGGTCTTAGCTGCAGAATCAGGGCCTGTTCCAGGGATAAGTCAGGGAAGTCCCTGATGTCTTCTTCTAGTCATGCTCAAAGGACTCCGACTCGCCCCAGAACACTTCATCCACTACCTTCCGCGCGTGGCGAGTGACCTTGAGGTAGTGCTCGAGGAAGTCCTGGTTATTATCCGGATCCCACCCCGAGGCGCCCGCCACCTGCGCCAATTGCGGGCCCGGCGCGGGCAGCTGATCGACGCGTTTGCCGCGCACGAGCACTAGGGCGTTGCGCGCGTCGGTGGCCAAGAGCCACGCCTCCCGCAGGTCGCGCACCTGCTGCACGGGCAGCACCTCGTGTTCCTCCAAGACGTCGAGCACACGCAGCGTTGACGGGTCGTGCAGCTCCGGCACCTCGTGGGCATGCATCATCTGCAGCAGCTGGACGGTCCACTCGATGTCCGTCAAACCACCCCGGCCGAGCTTGGTGTGCGTATTCCGGTCGGCTCCACGGGGCAGGCGCTCGTTATCCACGCGGGCCTTCATGCGCCGGATATCTCGGATGGTCTTCTCGCTCGCCCCGTTGTCCGGGTAGCGGAATCCATCGATCATGTCCATGAACTTTTGGCCTACGTGTTCATCGCCGGCCACGAATGCGGCGCGGAGCAGTGCCTGCATCTCCCACGATTCACCCCAGCGCTCGTAGTAGCGCTTGTAGGATTCGATGGACCGCACCACGGCACCGGAGCGTCCCTCCGGGCGCAGCCCCAGGTCCACGTCCAGCGGCGGGTCTCCTGAGGGCTTTGCTAGCCGACGCCGCAGCTTGTCGACGATTCCGATAGCCCAAGACATTGCCTCAGATTCGTCGACGCCCTCGGCAGGCTCTGCCACCACCATGACGTCGGCGTCGGAACCGAACCCGAGCTCCATGCCTCCGAGTCGCCCCATGCCAATTACGGCGATGCGTGCGAGGGGCTCCGCACCGTCTGCGTCGTTGCGCCATGCCCGAATTTCAGCGCGCAGTGCTGCCTCGAGCACGGCGTTCCAAATGGTTGACAGCTCGTAGCAGACCTGTTGAACAGGAAGAAGTCCCAGCAGATCTGCCGACGCGATGCGCGCTAGCTCCACGCGACGCAGCGAGCGCGCCACTGCTACGGCCTTGTCCGGTTTTGCATGCCTCGAGGTGGATTTCACCAACGCCGAGGAGACCTGCTCCGGTTTTGTCTCCAAGAGCTTCGGTCCGGCGGCCCCGTCCGATAGCTGCTTGACCACGTCGGGAGCGCTGATGATGAGCTCCGAGGTAAAGGGCGAGGTTCCAAGAATCTTCATGAGTCTCTGCCCCACCACTCCTTCATCACGCAGCATGCGCAGGAACCAGCTGCGATTGTAGGAAGCCTCAGACAGTTTACGGTAGTTGAGTAGTCCCATGTCTGGGTCTGCCGTCGACGACAGCCATTCCATCAGTGTGGGCAGCAGGATTGCCTGGATGCGGGCTTTGCGAGAGCTACCGGAGGCAAGTGAGGTGAGGTGCTCAAACGCTCGATCTGGATGGCGGTAGCCCAGTGCTGCCAGCTGCAGAACCGCAGCTTCGCGGGAGAGCTTGAGCTCATCTGCAGACATCGAGGCCACGGAGTTCAACAGCGGGCGGTAGAACAGGCGCGAGTGCAGCTCCGAAATGCGCAAACGAATCTTACGCAGGTGTTCCTTTAACCGGTCCGCGGCTGACTGCTGTCCTTGAGAATGGAAGCCTGAGTTGATGGCCAGCCACTTCATGGCGTCCGCATCGTCTGCTGCTGGCATCGTGTGCGTGCGGCGAAAGCGCTCGAGCTGAAGACGATGCTCGAGCAGCCGCAGAAATTCGTACGCCTCAATAAGCTGCGTGCCGTCTTCTCGGCCGACATATCCGGCGCGGACCAGTGCGGCCAGGGCATCAACGGTAGCCAGCGGCCTCAGCGTCTCATCGGAGCGACCGTGGACCAATTGGAGAAGCTGCACCGCGAACTCGACGTCGCGCAGTCCGCCCTCACCCAGCTTGAGCTCTCTGTGGCGCATGTCTTTCGGCACATTGTCCAGCACACGGCGGCGCATGGCCTGCACGTCCTCCACGAAGGACTCGCGCTGCGAGGCAGTCCAGACCATCGGACCAATCGCGTCCAGATAGTCTTTCCCGAGTGGCAGGTAGCCGGTTTGCGGACGGGCCTTTAGCTGCGCTTGAAACTCCCACGTCTCGGCCCACCGCTTGTAGTAGGCCACGTGGGAGTCCAGTGTGCGCACGAGTGCGCCCGACTTTCCTTCCGGCCGAAGGTTTGCATCGACCTCGAAGAAGCAGGCCGAACCTATGCGGTTAAATTCGGAGGCGAGCCGCGTGACCTTGGGCGTAGCCTCAGAACCCACGAAAATCACGTCGACGTCCGAAATGTAGTTGAGTTCTCCCGCACCGCACTTGCCCATCGCCATGACGGAAAGTTGGGCATCAAGCGGTTCATCGCCGTACACCACGCGGACCGCGCCCGCGAGAGCAGCCGTCAGCGCAGCGTCCGCCAGCGCCGTGGTCAGGCTCGTGACTTCGCGAAATCCTACGCGCGACTGCGGGCGGGATTGGCCTTTACGCGAATGGAAGGTGCCAGCCAGGTCATGTGCAGCGATGCGCATCATCAGTGTGCGGTAGACGTTCTTGAGCTGCGCTTTGTGGTCCCCTTCTGCTGCCCGGTACGTGCCGGGCGTCGTGAGGTCTGCAGAGGCGGTATCTGGCCGCTCTGGGTCCTCTGCGAAGGTCGCCGGCTCAGCGCCCACGGTGCTCAGGAGCGTATAGAGCATCTCCGTCGGCGTGGGCAGTGCACGCTGGAGCTCGGTCCAGGTTTCCGGGTTCGCGGCGAGGTGGTCACCGAATGCAGACGAACCACCCAACAATGCGATGAGACGGACTCTAAAGGTTTCGTCCTCTCGCATCGCGAGCCCAATTTCCGGCGCCCCCTCCAGGACTCGGATGAGAGTGTTGAGGGCCATATCCGGATCACCTGTAGCCGCGAGTGTCCACAACAGGTCCAAAGACTCCGGGTTATCCCACCCCAGACGGGCTAGGTCCTCTGCTGCAGTGGGGCGTGTGAGGCCGAGTGTGGCCGGTGACGGTACCGATACCGGGCGCATGCTTCTCCTAGAAGTTCAGGTTGTGGCGTAGCTCGAAGGTGGTGATCTGCTGCTGGTATTCGTGCCACTCGTCCCACTTGGAACGCAGGAAGTACTCAAAGACGTGCTCACCAAGAACCTCAGCCATGAATTCCGAACGCTCAAATTCTCTCAGTGCTTGGTCCAAACTCGTGGGAAGGTCCTTATAGCCCATCGCGCGACGCTCGCGTCGGGTCAGCTGATGGACATCGTCTTCCGCCGGGTCCGCAAGCTCATAGCCTTCCCGGATGCCTCGAAGCCCCGCGGCAAGAAGTACGGCATAGCCAAGGTAAGGATTCATGGCAGAGTCGAGCGAACGAATCTCTACGCGACGCGACATTTCCTTAGACAGGCGGTAGGTAGGAACGCGGACCAACGCGGAGCGGTTCGACACTCCCCAGGTCACCGACCCCGGAGCCTCGCTGCCGAACATTAGACGCTTGTAGGAGTTGGTCCACTGGTTCGTAATCGCAGTCATCTCCACCGCGTGCTCAAGAATGCCTGCAATGAACTGCTTCGCGGTCTCGGACAACGAGAACTCGTCGTCGGGGTCATGGAAGGCATTCGAATCACCTTCAAAGAGGCTCAAGTGTGTGTGCATGCCAGAACCGGGCCGCTGCTCAAAGGGCTTCGGCATGAAGGTGGCATGGACTCCCTGCTGGGACGCAACCTCTTTAATGACATACCGGAAGGTCATGATGTGGTCCGCCATCGTCAACACATCCGCATGCCGCAGGTCGATTTCCTGCTGGCCCGGCGCGGTTTCGTGATGGCTGAACTCTGTCGCAATACCCATCGATTCGAGGGCGAACATGGACCTGCGTCGGAAGCTCGGTGCATTGTCATGCGTGGCTTGGTCGAAGTAACCACCGTTATCGGTTGCGACAAGGTTGTTGAAGTCCCGAGTGTTTTCAAGAAGATAGAACTCCACCTCAGGAGAAGCCATACACGTAAAGCCGTCATTAGCTGCTTCCGTTACCTGGCGGCGCAGGATGTGGCGGGGATCGACCATCGAAGGTTGACCATCAGGCTGCGCGATGTCACAGAACATTCGAGCTGACATGAGCTCCGGCTCGTCCTTGTCGAAGGGCATGATCTGGAAAGTAGAAGGGTCCGGCATGGCGATGGTATCCGCCTCCGAAATACGGGAGAACCCTTCGACAGATGAGCCATCGAAACCCACGCCTTCTTCAAAAGCGGATTCCAGCTCCGAGGGACTCATGACGACGGACTTCAGGGCCCCCAAGATGTCAGTAAACCAGAGGCGAATAAAGCGGACATCGCGTTCTTCGACCGTACGGAGGACGAATTCGTGCTGACTGTTCATGCCCTAAACCCTACCGGCGAGTGACCATGCCAAGCGTTGAGTTGCCGCTAATTGCCCCCGCTTCGCCAATCATTTTCCCAGCTGGCAAAAGTATCTCGGGGGCAAACATTTTCGAACTAGATTCGAGCGCGACTGCAGGCATGATTCAATGGCAGCACAAACGAACAGTTGTACTAACCAAACAGAAGGAATCATGAACTCTTATCACGAAGCCCTCAGCCAACGAAGCATCGAAGTCGTCATTCGCACGGCGCAACGTGGATGGTCTCCACGGGACTTACTCCATGTGCTGGGAACTTATTGCCACCCCATCATCTACCGGGCTGCCGGCCAGGTGCCGGCGCACGTTACGTCTACCGTCTTGCGCAAAGACTGGCTCACGCTCGAGCCACCTACTTCGATGGCGATGACTACTGAGCAACTGGTTGAGTTCCTCCAAACCATCAACCGCCTGCCCCGATTAAGTGATGTTGAGGCACTAGTTGCTGAGAAGCCGGCGGCAGCTTCCCGAAAAGGCAAGGCTGAACGCATCCGGGAAAAGATCAGCGGCCTGTTGAAGAAAGCAGAGTCAACCCCTTACGAGGAAGAAGCCAACGCCCTCATTGCCAAAGCCCAAAGCCTGCAGAACAGATACCGCCTGGAGGACTCTGCCGGCATCTCCCCCACTGCATTGGTAAGCCGTCGGATTCACATCAGTGCCCCGTACATCAATCACAAGTCCACGCTCCTCAGCGTCATCGCGGACCGGAACGGTTGCTCTGCTCTGCAGATTCACCCAAAGGGAATTGTCGGCGTCTTCGGCACAGAAGAAGACGTACAACACGTAGTCGATCTCTTTGGGTCGCTACAGCGACAGTGCGATTGGCATATGCGTCACGGTGACCACGCATCCACTGCCCGCCTGTCCGGAAACCTCGCGTCATTCCGCCGAAGTTTCATCCTTGCCTACGCTGCAAGGATTGGAGAGATCCTCGATTCCACCAACAACAGTGCGCCACCAGCTAGCGAGTCGATGGCTCCCGATAGTTCCTCCGCGGACGAACATTCGCTGATGCTTATGGAGAAGAATTTGTCTGTACTGGACCAACGACGACGTGACGCCGAGGCTGTGAGGGATCTCTTCTTTCCTAATGCCCGCACAATGTCGCTGTCGATGGGCAGCCGCGTGGGTATGTCAGCAGGCACAACAGCCGCGGATAAGTCCCACTTGGGAGGTGATTCAGCTGGGGTGAATGGCCGCCGCCAGCTTACGGGCTAGTCGCCCACCAGCTACCCCCACTGGCTCCAGTAGCCGGGTAAGCTACGTAGAGAAATGAGGGCTATATAGCCCTCCTCCATCTCCCCCGACGAAGGTGTGTGTATGTCTCCGAAGACTTTTCTAGAAGTCGAAGCAAAATTCGCCGTGGCCGATTCCACCCCGGCCCCTGACCTGACTCGCCTTGAGGAAGTCACCCGCGTTGCGGAAACCCGCCACCACTCCATGTCTGCGATTTACTACGACACCGAGGATCTTCGCCTTACCCACGCAAAGATCACTCTGCGTCGACGCACCGGTGGAAACGATGACGGTTGGCACATCAAGGTGCCAGGTGCTGCCGGCCGCACCGAGATTCGCGCCGAACTCGGCGAACCCGTGGACGGCCGCTACGAGGTACCCGAGGAGCTGGTCCGCGAGGTACGCTCCGTTATCCGCAACCACGCACTAGAGCCAATTGCCCAGGTGGACAACAACCGCACTGAGCTACTCCTGGTGGACTCCACAGACCAACCGGTTGCTGAGTTCTGTGATGACCACGTCACTGCGTTCTCCTTCCTTCCGGGTGGCTCCCAAAGCGCTTGGCGTGAGTGGGAAGTTGAGCTCGCTGGCTCGCTTCCGGGCACGGAGGAGGGCAGCGCATTCTTGCGCAAGGCCACTTCGTTCCTCATCAGCTCCGGTGCGCGTGTTTCTTCTTCCCCATCGAAGCTGAAGTCGGCTTTGGGTGACTCGATTAATAACGTGGCACTCCCTCCGGCCCTCGCTGAGTCAGACGTGGACCCAGATTCCGCGGCCGCAGCCGTCGTTGAAGCCCTCAAGGCGAACCGCGACAAGCTCGTGGACTATGACCCGCGCGTGCGCCGCGACGAGTGGGACTCCGTTCACCAGATGCGCGTTGCTACCCGTGAGCTTCGCAGCCATCTGCAGACCTTCCATGGCATCGTGGTTGGACCGGAAATCGAGCGCATAGAATCGGATCTCAAGGAGCTCGCCAGCATGCTCGGCGTGGCTCGTGACGCCGAGGTCGTAGAAGAGCGTTGGCAGCACCTCCTCGCCTCGGAGGACTCCGACGTTCTGGATGAGGTAACCCGTGAGCACCTCGCGCACGATATGGGCCGCGACTACCGCCGCGCCCACCGCCGTGTCATTGCCGCACTGGATTCCGACCAGTACCTCGATCTGCTCGATGCATTGGACTCTTTCCTCGCCCACCCGCCGGTGGCTGAAGAAGCTGAGTCCGATGCGCCTGAATCAGAAGACTCTAATGCCCAGGAATCGGCCGCTGAGGGCAACCCCGAATCGACCAGCACCGACAACGAGGCACCAGCGCCGGAGAAGAAGTCTCGCGCGAAGCACGCCAAGAAGGAAGACGGCGAGCCGCACGACCTCGACACTGTCATGGCGCTGCACCTGCAGCAGGCCTACGAGAAGCTGGTCAAGCGTCACAAGAAGGCAGTGTCGAACTGGGATAACTCTGAACTAACTCTTCATGAGCGCGAGGACTACTTCCACGACATGCGCAAGGCGGCGAAGAAGCTGCGCTACGCCGCTGAGGCCGCTGGGGCTGCTACGAACCTCAAGACAAAGAACCTGTACAAGGCTTGCAAGCAGATGCAGTCCGTCTTGGGTGACTTCCAGGACTCCGTGACTTCCCGCGATAAGCTGCTCGAGCTCGCAGAGACGGCACGCCGCCGCGGCGAGGACACCTTTGGCTACGGCCTGCTGTACCAGCGCGAGCGCACCATCGGCTTGGAAGCACTGGACGCTTATGCCGAAAGCTTCAAGGCCATCAAGTCTGCGTTCAAGCCGCTGCGCAAGAAGCTGCGCTAGCCACCAACTGCTCGTAACCAGACCACCTGGCTGAGCAATAGCACTGGCCCCACCGCACGAGGTCGCCCCGCACTCTGTGTGCGCGGGTGCACCTGGCGGTGGGGCCAGTAGATTTTGAGAGGAGGCTTTAGTAGTTGTCCTCAGCTTCATCCTCGGCATCGGCCTGAGCATTGCGTGCCTTCGCAATCTCAATGGCGTGCTCGGCCTCCTCGCGGGAATTGTAGGGGCCCATGCGGTTCTCCCACCCGGAAGTCTTGCCCTGGGAAACTTCCCCGGTAGAAGGGTCATAGAACCACTGGTTCTCAACGTCGGCCATTGTCATCTCCAATCTCTGTGTGTCAGTAGAGCCGAGTCGTGCCCCAAGGGGCGCGACACCGGACTGCGCGAGTCGCACTGTGCGCGCCCCGCGTGCTGCAGTGCCACCCCACACTACAGACGCTCTCCCCGGCGCGCCCGCTAGAATGGACGGGTCACTCTCTCGGGCACACCTGCAGAGAATCCCTCGCCACCAGCAAAGGAGTACATTCCCTATGCCCTTGTGGACCGCCCCCACCACCCCGGCCGCCGATCGCGCCCGCGCCGAGCACACCACAACCACTGGTGCAGCACCGGCGCACGTCGCCAGCGCTCCTGCCACATGGTCGCTCATCGGCGAACACATCGACCACTTCGGCGGCGTTACCATCATGGGTCTCAACGACATGCGGGCTGCCGTCGCCGTCGGCCCCCGCACCGACGGAACCGTGCGCGTGCACTGCCAGCATGCTGACGGCACCACCAGCGAAGAATCGATCACCATGGACCAGGTGTCCGCGCTGGCGGCCGAGCAGCAGCCCACCGTCGATGAGGAAGGCCAGCCCATCGAGCCGCCCGCCCCGCAGGGCGGGCTGGCCGCGCGTCTCGGCGGGATTATCCACACCATGATTAATCGCCAGCTGCTCACCCGCGACACCGCGGGCGCCGACATCACGGTAGTCACGGACATCCCGGCCACGGCTGGCCTAGGCGCGGCGGCCGCTATCGACGTCGCCACCGCCCTGGCACTGCTGGGGGACGCCGACGATCCGCACGACGCGCCCCTGCGCGCCCGGTTGGCGGAGGTCTGTGCCCAGGCGGTGGGCACTTTCGCCCACTACCCGGCGTTGCGCGCCCGCCACTCGGCGGCGCTGCGCGGTACGGGGGATGCGATCACCATCATCGACTATGCCGATGGCTCCGTCACCCAGGCACCGCACGTGGTCAACCAGGAGGTGGCCGCCTTCGTGCTGGCCGTGCCGGGTGAGTTCGATTCGGCGGAGGCGGTTGCTGATATCCGCGCCCGCGAGCGCTTCGTGGATAAGGCCTGCGTAGCCTTCGGCGCGGAGTCGTTGCGCCTGCTGCCTGACGCCCCGCAGCGCGTCCTGGAGTGGCTGGCTGCTGTCCACAAGGTGCATGGCCCCGAAAACCAGCCCACCATTGCGCAGGCCACGGCGTGGCTTAATTTCTATGCCGAGGAAACTGAGCGCGCCCAGGCGGTGGCACGTGCGCTGCGCTCGCGCCGCGGGGCGGAGCTTTTCCCGCTGCTCACGCAGTCCCAGTCGGCGCTAGCCACCGTCTACGGTTTTGACTCGGCGGAGAAGCTCGCGGAATTGGCCACCGCCCGCGGGGCGCTGGCGGCGCGTTCTGCCCATGCGGGAACGTCGACGGCAGTGGTCGCGTACGTGCCTCAAGCCAAGGCACACAACTTCGCGGCTGATCTGGCTGCGGACGGCCTTCTGGTGGTGCCCATTGCCGCGGGCACCCCGGCTATCACGGAGGGCTAGTCGGCCGGCCAGGCAAAGAGCACGTCGCGCTTGGCCACCTCGGCCTTAATCAGGGAGACGGTGGTTTCCTGGCCCGTTGCTGGCTGCCCCACGGCCTCCCCGATGACGGGCGGCTCGAGGACGAAGAGGCGGGCCTTCTCGCGCTTCGGCCCGCCGTCGACCACGACCGCGTCGAAGTTCGTGCCCACCCAGGGCGCGAGCACGGTGGCCTCGGTGAGGTTGAGGCAGGCTTTATCCACCTGGGAGGCCAGCTGCGAGGTCGAGCGCATCGTGGACACGACCTCCCCGGCGCGCTCACGTACCCATTCCGGAACCTCGTAGCCGCCGCTGAGTGCCAGGCATACCTCGGTGGCGAACCGGTCGACGAGGCGGCGCAGGGGCGCTGTGACGTGCGCGTAGAAGCCGCCGATGCCGGCGTGTACCTCCGCCGGTGCGTCGTCCAGCCACACGTAGTCCGCGCCGCGCAAGAGGCGCTGTGCTTCGCGCATAATCGCCATTCCGCGGGGCGAGTCCGCATCGACGGAATGGAGGAACTCGGAGATGGACTGTCCGTCAAGGGAGAAGCCCAGCGCCTGCGCCTCGGAGCGGAACTCCGCCTCGGCCTCCGGGGTGGCGGCAGCCAGGGTGCGCAGGAATCCGACGCCGTGGCGCTCCATGAGCTGGCCGGCGCACATGCCGGTCAGCAGGGAAATTTCTGAGTTGAAGTCCATGACCTCGTAGCGCGGTTCGATGATGAGCTCGTAGTGTCCCGCGCCGTCGTCGGTGGTGTCGGAAACCCGCTGTGAGGGCACGCGCAGGTTGATCGCCTCGCGGCGCAGCGAGGAGGCCTGGCGCAGCTTGCCCACCTGCGGCAAAAGCGCGATGGAGGAATGGAGGCTGCTGTTTTCCAGATCCCGGTGGACCTGGTCGTAGTCCAGGCGCGCGCGGTTGCGCACCAGGGCGCGCTCCACCGAGAAGTCTTCGACCTCCCCTGCCGAATCGAGGTCGAAGGTCCAGAGGACGGCGGGCCGGTCGACGTCGGCAAGCAGCGAAGCCCTGTCCTCGGACAGCTCCGCCGGGTGGAGGCGCGCGGGTTCGTCCGGCAGGTAGATGGTCTGCCCGCGCTTTAAGGATTCCTCCTCCAGTACGGAGCCGGGCTCGATGAACGCGGCGACGTCCGCGATGGCGTAGTGCACCCGGTAGCCGGCCCCGCGCGCCTCAATGAACACCGCCTGGTCCAGGTCCTTGGAGCCGGCCGGATCGATGGTGACGAAGGGGATGTCGCGGGCGTCGCGGCGCGACTGCGCATAGCGGTCGTGGGCGGCTGCGGCGTGGGCGATCACGTCCGCGGGAAAGTCGGTGGGAACGGAGAATTCCTCCGCAATGGCGCGGAAATCTAAAGGGGCGGCATACAGCTTCATGCCGCCCCATTGTTCCAAAAATTATGCCGGTGGGAGCGAATGAGCCAACCTATAAGCCGGATTCTGTACCGCGCACTAAGGCGCGGCGGTAAACATCCATCCAGGCCAACCGTTGCCAGTTGGCTCAAGCGGCTACCTTCAGGCTTCAGCGAGCAACCTACTACGCCTGATCGGGCCCGCAAGCGTGGCGGGCCGTGATGCCTTGCTCCCAGTGGGGTTTACCCAGCCACCGCCATCGCTGACGGTGCTGGTGCGCTCTTACCGCACCCTTTCACCCTTACCGCTTCCCCACGCCGCGCCGAAGCGAAGCGGAGGGCGCGGCGGTCTACTCTCTGTTGCACTTTCCCGCGGGTCACCCCGGGTTGCTGTTAGCAACCACCGTGCTCTGTGGAGTCCGGACTTTCCTCGGCCCGCGCCTAGCCCCGTACTGGGGGCCGGTTCGCAAGGACGCGTTTACCCGGTCGGCTCATTCGCTCCCGCTAGTTTATCCCAGTGCGCTCAAATGCCCCACATCGTTGAATCGGTGCAGGGTGCTACCCCCGTCGAAGAACTCGACCTCGCTGAGGGAGGCCAAGCCCAAGAACAGGTGGAGCGGGGTCTGCGGCCCGGCGTCGAGGGCCTGGCGCACGAAGGACTTGATGGGGTTGACGTGGGAGACCACGAGTACAGTCTTGCCGGCGAAGCGCTCCTCCAGCTCGCGGCGAGCGGCGCTGACACGGCGGTGGACTGCGCGCAAAGACTCCCCGCCCGGGCAGGCCACGGAGGTGTCCTTGAGCCAGCGGGCGTGGAGCTCCGGGTCGGCGGCCTCGGCCTCGGCGAAGGTCTTGCCTTCCCAGCGTCCGAAGTCGACCTCGATGAGCTTATCCACGGTCTCCACCTGCAGGTCGCGGCCCTTCACCACCGCGGCGGCGGTCTGCTGGCAGCGGCGCAGCGGGGAGCACACGACGGCGTCGATGTGGGTCTCCGCCAGCGCCTGGGCGGCGGCGAGCGCCTGCTTCTGGCCCAGCTCCGATAGCTCCGGGTTGGCGCGGCCGGAGTACTGCTTGGCGGCGGACATGGCGGTCTGGCCGTGGCGCAGCAGGATGAACCGGGCTACCGGCCCGGTCTCGCGGCGCCAGTCGGAGGCATTCCAGGTTCCCTCGGCGGGCTCGGCGGAGGAGCGCGGTGACGCAGTGCTTTCCGACGTCTCCCCGGCCACCGCCGCACCGGCGGCGTCGGCATTGTCTGCGCCGAGGATGCCGACGGGCTCGCCCTTGGCCGCGGCGTCCATCGCCACGTTGGACAGCGCATCGGCCACCTTGTTCTTGGCACGCGGGACCCACTGCAAGCTGAAGCTGCTGATCTGGTTCAGCAGGCCGCGGGCCTCAATCGCGAGCTTTTGCATGTCCGGGTGCTTAATCTTCCAGCGCCCGTTCATCTGCTCCACCACGAGCTTGGAGTCCATGTAGAACTCCACCTCGTCAGCACCCATAGCCACGGCGGCCTCCAAGCCGCGCAGGAGGCCGTGGTATTCGGCCACGTTATTGGTGGATTTTCGGCCTACGACGTAAGCGATTTCCTTGAGCAACTGGGAGCGGTCGGCGTTGTAGACCGCGGTGCCGGAGCCGGCGATGCCGGGGTTGCCGCGGGAGCCACCGTCGGCGAAGATGACGAGCTTCATGAGGCCGGGCGCACCAGGTAGGATCCGCAATCGCCGCACTGCGGGAGGACGTCGGCAGGCGCGTTGCGCACCGCGTTCTGCTCTGCCGGGGGCAGCACGATGAAGCAGCCGCCGCAGGCCCGGCCGGTAAACGCCGCGGCACCCACGCCGTTTTCCTCGCGCACGGTCTCGTATTCCTCGACCACATCGGCCGGCAGCTGCTCGCGCAGCTCGGTAATACGCAGCTGCGGGTCCGGACGGTTGGCGGCGGCCTCCTGGGCGGCCTCGGCCGCACGCTTGAGAACCTCCAGCTTGCGCTCGGACTCGGAGAGCTTGGCGCCGTGGACGTCCAGGTTGGAGCGCAGGGCATGGATCTCGTTGTGGGCTTCCTGCAGCTCGCTCATGAGATCCGCGATACGAGACTTCGCCGCGTACAGGTCGTGCTCGAGGTCCTTGCGCTGCTCGGGGTCGGTGGCCGCACCGAGCTGGGCCCTGTCGTCGCGCTCGCGCTGGCGCAGCTTGCGCTCGTCGGCCTGGATGCGCAGGATCTCCATCTCCATGTCGTCGACGGCCAGTTGGGCGGAGCCGGAAGCGTCGACAAGCCGGGCGTGCTCGGCCTGTGCCTTGTCGTACTCCTCCTGCTCCGGAAGGACAGCGGGGCCGCCGAGCGCCTGGGTGCGCTCCAGGGTGGCCAGCTCGAGCAGTACGGGCTGCAGATGCGGTGGCAGTTTCATTTAGTTCTCCTTATGCGCAGAAATCGTCCATGGGTCGGTGCGGACATCGATGATCTCGGTGTTCACGCGCAATGCGCCCTCCACACTATCGCGCGCCTGGGCCGTCCAGGGAAATTCGCTGGCCCAGTGGGCGGTATCGATGACGGCCGGGCCTTCCGGGTCCATCAGGTGTGCCGCGCGCAGGTGCTCATCCACCGGGTGGTGGCGCAGGTCCGAGGTCACGTACACGTCCACGCCCAGGGCTACTGCCTGCTCCAGGAAGGAATCCCCGGAGCCGCTGGAGACCGCCACCTTCTTGACCATGCGCTCCGGGTCGCCCGCCGCGCGCACGCCCCACACGGTCTCCGGCAGGGCGTCGGCCACGCGTTGGGTAAATTCCCGCAGCGTGATGGCCTCCGGCAGCTCTCCCACGCGCCCCAGCCCCAGCGCGGTCTCCAGGTCCTCGTAGGGCTCCACCGGCACAATCGGTCGCCCCGGCTTAATCCCGACCAGCTCCGCCAACTTGTCGTTGACACCGGGCCGGGCCTTGTCGGCATTGGTGTGGGCGGCCAGCAGCGCCACCCCGCCCCGAAGAAGCGTGTGGATGACCTTGCCCTTCGGGGTATCCGCCGCAACGGTTGTCACGCCGCGCATGAGCAGCGGGTGGTGCACTACCAGCATCTGCGCGCCCAGCTCCACGGCCCGGTCCGCTACCTCCTGGGTGCAGTCAAGGGCGAAGGCCACGGTGCTCACCTCGGCGGCCGGGTCGCCGCAGACCAGGCCTACGGAGTCCCAGGATTCGGCGAGCTCCGGCGGGTAAGCCTCATGGAGGACGCGGCGAACCTCGCCGACGGTGGTGTGCTCTGCCATCTGAAAAGCTCCTTTGTAACCTTGGGTTTCACGTCATTCGTGTCGCTGCTATATCCTAGCTTTCGTTCGCCAGCGCACCCTATATCTTAAGGAGACTCCCGCATGACGCCTCCGGAGAACGACAACCAACTCCACATTGTCTTCGTCTGCACGGGAAACATCTGCCGCTCACCCATGGCGGAGATCATTACGCGCGATGCCATGGAGACCGACATGCTCGATCTCGTCGCCCGCGTTTCCTCCTGCGGCCTGGGTGGCTGGCACGTGGGCCAGGGCGCGGATGAGCGCGCGGTGGCGGAGCTGCGCCGCGGCGGTCACGACGGCGCCAGCCACCGCGCCGCCCAGTTGGGCGCGGAGCACATGGACGCCGACCTCTTCGTGGCTATGGACACCGGCCACCGCGAGGCGCTGATAGAGCGCGGCATCCCGGCAGAAAAGGTGCGCCTCATGCGCAGCTTCGACCCGAACTCCCCGGAGGACGCCAGCGTCGAGGACCCCTACTACGGCACCGAGGAGGACTTCACCCGCACCCGCAAGGAGATCGACGCGGCGGTGCCGGGCCTGCTCGCGTGGATTCGCCAGCAGCGCGACTAAGCTGAACCACATGCTCAAGACGTTCCTCAAGCCCGGGTGGGTGCTCCTGCTCCTCTTCGTCGTCGCCTTCTCCTACTTCGCCTTCACAGTGTTGGCGCCGTGGCAGCTGGGCAAGGACGACAAGATTGTGGAACGCAACCACCTCATCGAGGAAGCCTACGAGTCCGACCCGCAGCCGGTGCAGGACGTCTTCTCCACCGACGGCTCCCTGAACAAGGAGTGGACCCGCGCGGAGGTCACCGGACGCTACCTCCCCGACCAGGAGGTTCTGCTGCGCCTGCGCCCGGTGGATTCCGCCCCGGCCTTCCAGTCCCTCGTCCCCTTCCAGACGGATTCCGGCATGACCCTTTTGGTCAACCGCGGCTGGATGCCCACGGATGAGGGCAACACCGTCCCCCACATCGATAAGGCTCCCTCCGGCGAGGTCACCATCGTGGGCATGGCGCGCTACGACGAGCCGCAGCACGCCACCGCACCTACGAACCAGCAGGGCTACGAACAGGTCTACTCCATCAACACGGAGCAGATTGGCCAGCTCACCGGCACCTCCTTGGCCCACGACTACCTGCAGCTCTCCCCCGACCAGCCAGGCGAGCTCCACGCCCTGCCGGTGCCCAAGCTGGACCGCGGCAATCACCTCTCCTACGGCTACCAGTGGATTGCGTTTGGCATCATGGCGCCGCTGGGCCTGGGCTACTTCGTGTGGTCCGAGATCAAGGAGCGCCGCCGTGCCCGCGAGGAGGAGGCCGCGCTGGCCAGCGCCGCCGCGGCTGTCGACGGTGCCCCCGCCGAACCGGCCCACCCCGCTGGCGACGCCACCACCTCTGCGCCCGAGTCCGCGGTTTCTGCGGAGACCACCGACCACACCGACGAGTCGGCGCCGACTTCGGCCACCCCAGCCTCCCAGTCCCGCCGCACCCGCTCGCGCTACGGCTCCTCCAAGCCGGACTTCTACGAGAGGATCCGCGAGCGCGGCCACGAGCGCTTCTAGCCTCGGCCCCAAAGGGAACGATCATGAACGCGATTGCGTGGACGCGAGAAGCGACCGAAACCGAGATTGCCGAAGCCATCCGGCTATTCCACCGCCGCAAACGTCCAAAGAGTCGCTAGACATCACACCAATTGGCCTAAGCAGGATCGACACTCCCCACTAGAGCAAAAGCATCTTTCGCCCAAGCGCAAAGGCTTCCTTCTCATTCACGCCCGTCGCTACTAAATATGGGTCAATGCGGATACCGATGCCTCTTCCTGTGCTCGAACCAGGCCCAAATCAAAGAAGCCAAGAACAACAGTGGCGTAACCCACGCCAGACGATGCCACCAATGTGCTCCAAAGTATGATTCATCAGCACTTAGTCCTGCTAGATAATTGATTACAAGCGTTGCGATGAACAGCACTACAACGACAGTAACGCTCCACCAGTAGGCTGCGCTTTTCTGTTTACGCATCAATGCCATCCTCCTCAATACACGCTTGCTGTTTTAGCGCGGGTTTGTGTGGTTAGTCGTCTCCCCCCACCCAGATTACATCGTTCGGCTATTTTGTTCTAGGAAGTCCAACATCAGGACACCAATCCTCCAAGTTCCAACTAGGCTCAACTCGGGCGACGTGAGATAGCTGGTGACACGCAAACGAATTGGGGCGAGGGTGCCCTTCTGAGGTATACCCCAACCGAACACTCATTCCGGAATCATACCAAGTGTTCGCAAGGGTTAAACCAGACCAAACGAACACAAACGACACCACCCCTAGACCCTGACGAACACTCCTCGGGCATTGCCGGCCAAATCATCGGCTAGGCCCGCGTCAGCACTACCGACCAAAACCCCGAACGCCAACACACCCAACTCAAAGCAGCCGGAGCAGTTCGCATCTACACCCACCACCAAAGCGGTCTTCGCCCTAGAGCACCCGCGGGCGCCCTCCGAGCACGACGAAACCCCCTCTCCGGCTTAACGGAAAGGGGTTTCATTTGGTGCGGCCTGAGGGGATCGAACCCCCGACCTACTGGGTGTAAACCAGTTGCTCTTCCAGCTGAGCTAAAGCCGCAGTGCGCTTAACGCGCTCGCACAAGATTAGCCTACGTGCGCCCGCGGCGACAAATCCGCTAGAAAAGCGGGCGATTTTAGGCCTTCTTGGTGTAGCCGCGAGCCACCAGGCAGGAACCCTGCCATTCGCCGAGGCGCTCCGCCTTGGTTTGCACCAGGCCCGCCAGCTGTGCGGATTCGGAGATTTCGCCCGGCTCCAGGTTGCCCGGCTTGCCAGCTCCCGGGGTCATCAGCCAGATGCGGCCGGAATCGCCGAGGGGACGGGAGGCATCGACCAAGCCGTCCACCAAGTCGCCGTCCTCGGCGCGCCACCACAGCAGCACAACGTCACACAGCTCGTCGGTCTCCTCGTCGAGGAAATCCTCCCCCAGCACGTCTTCAATGGCCTCGGAAATCGTGGAATCACAGTCCTCGTCCCAGCCGAGCTCGAGGGCGATCTGCCCCTCCTCAATGCCGAGCTTGGCGGCAGATCCGGTCACGTGTGAAGTTCCTTCCGATGGAGTCGTGGTTGTCATAGCGAGTATTTTAACGCCCGCCGTGCACTTTTTCGCGCCAAACCTCCCCCGAGACCACCCACAAGTGGACATTTTTCACTCGCAAAACACCTATGGGGGAGTGAGGTTTCTCCCCATTTAGTAGGCGCGTATTCTAGATAACGATCTTTGTACCACTATCCAGGAGGATTCAATGGCCGATTTGGACGCCGTCAAGGGTGACTCCAATTTTCCCATCGTTCGTGACGGTGTAGCTGCATACCTGCACGACTCCGACCCGGAAGAAACCCGCGAGTGGATGGACTCACTCGACGGTTTGCTTGATTCCTCCGACCCGGAGCGCGCCCGCTACCTCATGCTGCGCCTGTTGGAGCGCGCGACCGCGAAGCGTGTACCTCTTCCTTCCCTGACGTCCTCGGACTTCGTGAACACTATTCCTACCTCCCTCGAACCGGAGTTCCCCGGCGATGAGGAGCTGGAGAAGCGCTACCGCCGCTGGATCCGCTGGAACGCGGCCATCATGGTGCACCGCGCACAGCGCCCGGGCATTGGCGTGGGCGG
Organism: Corynebacterium tardum; assembly: GCF_046717785.1. Taxonomy (NCBI): domain Bacteria; kingdom Bacillati; phylum Actinomycetota; class Actinomycetes; order Mycobacteriales; family Corynebacteriaceae; genus Corynebacterium; species Corynebacterium tardum. The sequence goes on from NZ_CP177104.1 coordinate 1,960,810, forward strand.
CCACATCTCCACCTACGCGGGCGCTGCCCCGCTCTACGAGGTGGGCCTGAACCACTTCTTCAAGGGCAAGGACGATCCGTCCGGCGGCGACCAGGTCTTCTTCCAGGGCCACGCCTCCCCCGGCGTCTACGCCCGCGCCTTCATGGAAGGCCGCCTCACCGAGGAGGACATGGACAGCTTCCGTCAGGAGCACTCCCGCGGTGAGGGCAAGGGACTGCCCTCCTACCCGCACCCGCGCCTGATGCCGGACTTCTGGGAGTTCCCCACCGTGTCCATGGGCCTGGGCCCGATTAACGCCATCTACCAGGCACGCTTCAACAAGTACCTGGAGACCCGCGGCATCAAGGACACCTCCAAGCAGCACGTGTGGGCGTTCCTGGGTGACGGCGAGATGGATGAGCCGGAGTCCCGCGGTCTGCTGCAGATGGCGTCCCTGTACGAGCTGGATAACCTCACCTTCGTGGTGAACTGCAACCTGCAGCGCCTAGACGGCCCGGTGCGCGGTAACACCCAGATCATTCAGGAGCTGGAGTCCTTCTTCCGCGGCGCGGGTTGGTCCGTCATCAAGGTCATTTGGGGTCGCGGCTGGGACAAGCTTATCGACGCCGACAAGGAAGGCGCCCTTGTCAACATCATGAACACCACTTCCGATGGTGATTACCAGACCTTCCGCGCCAACGACGGCGCCTACGTGCGTGAACACTTCTTCGGCCGCGACGAGCGCACGCTCAAGCTGGCGGAGGACCTCAGCGACGACGAGATTTGGGCCCTGCGCCGCGGCGGCCACGACTACCGCAAGATCTACGCCGCCTACGACAAGGCGCTGAGCTACGCCGGCACCGGCCGCCCGACGGTCATCCTGGCCCACACCATTAAGGGCTACGGCCTGGGCCACAATTTCGAGGGCCGCAACGCTACCCACCAGATGAAGAAGCTGACGCTGGAGGACCTCAAGCTCTTCCGCGATAAGCAGGGCATTCCGATTACGGACGAGCAGCTGGAGGCAGATCCGTACCTGCCGCCGTACTACCACCCGGGCCCGGAGACCCCGGAAATCAAGTACATGCTGGAGCGTCGCAAGGAGCTCGGCGGCTTCCTGCCGGAGCGTCGCGAGAACTTCGACACGCTTACCGTTCCGGATCTGTCGAAGCTGCGCTCGGTGCGCAAGGGCTCTGGCAAGCAGGACGTGGCCACCACCATGGCGCTGGTGCGTACCTTCAAGGAGCTCATGCGCGATAAGGAGCTGGGCAAGCGTGTTGTGCCGATCATCCCGGATGAGGCCCGCACCTTCGGTATGGACTCCTGGTTCCCCACCCTGAAGATCTGGAACCCGCGCGGCCAGAACTACGTCCCGGTGGACCACGACCTGATGCTGTCCTACCGCGAGGCTACCGACGGCCAGATCCTCCACGAGGGCATCTCCGAGGCCGGCGCTGCCGCCTCCTTCACCGCGGCGGCGACCTCCTACGCCACGCAGGGTGAGGCCATGATCCCGCTGTACATCTTCTACTCCATGTTCGGCTTCCAGCGCACGGGCGATGCCTTCTGGGCCGCCGGCGATCAGCTGGGCCGTGGCTTCATCATTGGTGCGACCGCCGGCCGTACCACCCTGACGGGTGAGGGCCTGCAGCACATGGATGGCCACTCCCCGATTTTGGCGTCGACCAACCCGGCGGTGGAGGTCTACGACCCGGCCTTCGGCTACGAGATCGCGCACCTGGTTCCGCGCGGTATCGAGCGCATGTATGGCGAGGACAACGAGCCGATCATGTACTACATCACCGTGTACAACGAGCCGGTCAAGCAGCCGGCCGAGCCGGAGAACCTGGACGTCGAGGGCCTGCACAAGGGCATCTACCACTACAACACCGCCGAGTCCGGCTCCCTGCCGGCCAACATCCTGGCCTCCGGCGTGGGCGTCTACGAAGCACTGCGTGCCCAGGAGATCCTGGCGGAGCAGTTCGACGTGAAGGCCTCCGTCTTCTCTGTCACCTCTTGGGTGAACCTGGCTCGCGACGGCGCCGCCCGCAACAAGGAGGCGCTGCGCAAGGGTGCGGAGCCGACCGAGGCTTTCGCCACGAAGCAGCTCAAGGGCTTTGAGGGCCCGTTCGTCGGCGTGTCCGACTTTGCCACGGACCTGCAGGAGCAGATTCGCCCTTACGTCCCGGGTGACTACATCACGCTGGGCGCGGATGGCTTCGGCTTCTCCGATACCCGCGAGGGCGCTCGCCGCTTCTTCAACACCGACGCCGAGTCCATCGTCGTCGCCGTCCTCGAGGGCCTGGCCCGCGAGGGCAAGGTGGAGCGCTCCGTCGTGGAGAAGGCTGCCCGCGACCTGAAGCTGGATGACCCGACGGCTACCTCCTCTACGTCTGACGTCGAGGAGCAGTAGTTAAGCACCGCTTAGGGCCCTCACTGATGGATACATCCCCAGATCCCTCCCCAGGGATCGAGGAGGCCCTCCGTTAGTGAGGGCCCTGTGCCTTGTCCACGACTGCCTTCAACACGCGGCCCAGGGCCTTGGAGACCTCGTCGGGTTCTTCCAGGATGACCATGTGCCCAGCGCCGTCAATGACGGTGCGGGCGGCCGCGGGCCAGTGGCGGGCGATGACCTCGGACTGGCGCTTGGGCGTGACGATGTCCGCGGAGCCCACAACGATTTCTCCCGGGATGTCCCGCAGCCGCGCCGCAGCGCCGAATTCAGAGTGCTCCACCAGGTCATCGAAGAAGCCCGCGTAGCTCGACATGGGGGTGTCGAGCAGCATGGAGACGTGGAACTGGAGCTTGTCCATCTGCGGGAATCCCTGCAGCAGTGCCGCGAAGGCCGGGGCCACCACGGCGGCAACCTCAAAGCGCGCGCTATTGGCCTTTTCTGGCAGGCGCAGGCAGGCGCGGTACAGCGCCTTCATCAGGTGGGATTCGAGGACCCGCGCAAAGCCGGCCGCGGCGAAGCGCTGGATGGAAGTGGACACCAGCACCATGCCGGCCACCCGCTCCGCCACCGACCGCGGGGCGCGGCGCAGGAGGTTGAGCGCTATCATGCCGCCCATCGAGTGGCCCAGAACCACCAACGGGCCGTCGGCGGCGCGCTCAGCAATAACAGCGAGGACGTCATCGGCCGCGCCAGCCACGGTGCACTTGGCGGGGGTGACGTGGGTGGATTGGCCGTGCCCGCGGACGTCGACAAGCAAGCACCGCACCTGCGGGAAGTGAGCGCGCACGTCGTTGACTTGGGCGTAGAAGCTCTCCGCGGACAGGCAGTAACCGTGGATGAATACGGCGGTGGCCGCGGCATCCTTCGGGCCGGCCTCGTACCAGGCCACCTGCACCCCGTCGTGCTCGATGACGCCGGAATCACTCAGCTCGGTCAGCCCCGGCTCCGTGGTGAGATCATGCAGCTGAGAGTGGACCATATGCTCAACGCGGCGCTGGGCCGGGCGGACCCGGCGTGACCAGCTGCGCGCGATGGCGGAAGAGCGTGCTCGAATAACCATGACGATTCAATACTAGACTGAAGGACATGGCTAATGACCTCTCCGCACAACTCCACGCCAAATTCGGCGCCACTGCCCCGACCAGTGAGGAGCCCGCTGCCGATTCTTACGGCGAGCTGACCCGGCTCATCACCAAGGTCACGGGCGTTGACGAGGGCCTCGAGCGCGAAGCCCGCCTGGAGGATCTCGGGGTGGAATCGCTCGAGCGCATCGAGCTAGCCGTTCGCATCGAGGAATCCTTCGGGGTACGCCTTGATGAGGAAACCATGCTCACTCTTTCCACCGTGGGCGAACTTGCTGACTATCTGGAGGAACACTCGTGATTTCGTATCTGTCTGACATGGACGGCGTCCTCATCAAGGAAGGGGAGATGATTCCCGGCGCGGACAAGTTCATTCAGGCGCTCAAGGACAACAACATCGAGTACATGGTGCTCACCAACAACTCCATGTCCACTCCGCGGGATCTAGCCGCACGGCTGCAGAACACCGGCCTGGACATCCCGGCGGAGCGCATCTGGACCTCTGCCACCGCCACCGCCGCGTTTCTGTCCACCCAGGCGGGCCTGTCCACCGCCTACGTGGTGGGCGAATCGGGCCTCACCACCGCGTTGCATGAAGCGGGCTGGATTCTCAACGATACTGACGCTGACTTCGTGGTGCTGGGTGAGACCCGCACCTACTCCTTTGAGGCGATTACCACCGCGATTAACCTCATCCGCTCCGGCGCGCGATTCATCGCCACCAACCCGGACGTCACCGGCCCGGCACCGCAGGGCGTCCTTCCGGCCACGGGCGCGGTCGCAGCCCTCATCACCGCCGCTACGAACCGCGAGCCGTACTACGTGGGCAAGCCGAACCCGGTCATGATGCGCAGCGCGCTGAATAACATTGGCGCGCACTCGGAGAACACCGTCATGATCGGTGACCGCATGGATACCGACGTCAAGTCGGGCCTGGAGGCCGGCATGCGCACCATTCTCGTACGCTCCGGTATCAGCGATAACCACGAGATCCAGCGCTACCCGTTCCGCCCCAGCCGCATCATCGACTCCGTGGCGGAGCTTCCGGAGCGCATCCTCGATCCCTTCGAGCAGGACTAGCAGCGGCTCCGCACGCGCGCTATTTCTAGGCGCGCGTAACCGCGGCGTGGAAGCCGTACTCCCCTGCCACCAGGCCCACCGCACTATCGAGCGCCTCCAGCTCACTGGGCGTGCCGGTGATGACCTGGTGGCAGCCAATTCCCGCGGGCGTGGTGCGCCCGCTGACGGGATCCCAACCGCCATCGCGGTGCCAACGGGTACACCACTGCGCGGTCAGCGGGTCATCGCCCGGAACGATGAACTCACTTTCCGTGCGAATGCAGCGCGCCATGGCACGCTCGATGGCCGGGCGCAGAGTGCGGGGCATGCCCGAAATCTGCAGCACGGCAGTGCGGACCTCACCGCTAGCACGGTTCGGCCATTCTTCCGCAGCGCTGAGCACCGGCGGGTGCGCCGACTGCGGGTGAACGCGAAGATTCACTCCTTGACTCCTTTGACGTCAATGACGGCACGCCGGAAGGACCCGGCGCAAGACGAGCTTCGTCTTCCCCTACGAACTTGCCTTGTCATTTAGTCATCTCACGCCACATTGAGTGACAGTGAGCGTCAATGTGCCCACAATTTTCCCCCGCCACTTCCACCCCAACAACCCTCAACCTGCACTTAAGCCCCCGCTGCCTCAACCTGACGTTGAGACTTTCTCCGCCAATCGGCGCCACATGATTCACATCAGCAACACCAGCACTCAGCTACCCCAACAGTTGCACGAATTTATACTCCTCCGTCACCCCCGCTAGCAGCCGACGGGGAGGACAGCCCACCTAGCGACGCTGAAGGTCCTCCCACACCGCCGAGTTCGTCTCCGCCCACAGCGGCTTGCACCAGTCCCCGAAGTCCCTATCGGTCAGGGCCACCATGGCCCACTCGCCGGCCACCCACAGGTAGGTGCCGCTCATGCCGAAGTGGCCGACGGCATCCGCCGGCAGCGCCCCCATCCACTGCTCCTTGTCCCCGTGAATCTCAAACCCCAGTCCCCACGTGCAGTCCTTGAAGCTGCCGTAGCCGGGCACGATGCCGCGCAGGCCTGGGAATTGCACGGTGCGCATTTCCGCGACCGTCTGTGCGGCCAGAAGCCGCGGGGACTGCACCTCCGCGGCGAATGCGGCGAGGTCCTCCACTGTGGAGACCAGCCCGTGTCCCGCGGAGCCCTCCAGCGTGGTGGCGCGCATCCCCAGCGGCTGGCACACACCCTCCGCCAGGTAGTCCGGGAACGCAATCTCGGTGGCGCGCTCAACTTCCTCGGCGGCCCACTCGTAGCCCGCCGAGGAATAGATGCGGCGCTGCCCCACCGACTTCTGTGACTCCCGCGTATCAAAGCCCACTCCGGAGGTGTGCGCCAAGAGGTGGCGCAGGGTGGAGCCTTCTGGACCGGCGGGTTGCTCCAGCTCCACAGCGCCTTCCTCCACTGCCAGCATCACCGCATAGGCGGCCACGAGCTTGGTCACGGACGCGACCGGGAAGCGGTGGGAGGCATCCCCCACCTGCTCCACTACCTCGCCGCGGTGCACTAGGGCACCGGCAACGGTATCGACGGGCCAGGACTCAAGGGAGGAAAGTGCGCTCATGTGCCCTAGCTTAACGGACTTTAGCGCGGATCGATCTCGCAGCCCACACCGTCGCCTTCACGGTCAAACTTGGACCGAAATCCCGGCTCCCCGTAGCGAATCGGACGATTGATGGCGTTCCACACATCAGTGCAATTCTGGTAGGCCGCCGCCGGGCGCGGTGCGGGAGCCGGGGCCGGCGCAGGCGCGGGAGCAGGAGCCGGCGCAGGTGCTGGAGCCGGGGCCGGCGCAGGGGCAGGGGCAGGTGCGGGTGCAGGAGCAGGCGCCGCCGGGGAAGGAATGATGCCCGGCAGCGGGTTCGGAATCAGGCCCTGCTGCACAGCCCAGAACGCGCCACCGGCAGCGGCGGCGAGCACCGCGGCGGTAATGCCCACACCCAGAGCGATCTTCTCACCCTGGGAAGAGCCCTCCTGCTCGGCATCGGCAGGACCGGCCGCATCGGTGTCAGAGGGCGACTCCGCGCCAGGGGCCACCGCGCCGACGGCAGCGGCCGGCTCGGCAACCTGCGCGGAGGCTGGGATAGTCATGGATAGCGGCAGGGAAACAGCAATGAGAGCGCTGGCAATCTTCTTCATAATTCTAAGTTATAGACCTCTCAGCGCCGGAAAGGAATCACGCGGGACCCCGGGGGTGGCCGCCACGTAAAGCACGTAACGCCCAGGAAAACTTCACTTAACCGGCGAAAGAATTCTCGCGCTAAAAGTTGCGAGCCTCCCGCAAGCGAGAAACCTTTAGAGCTATGCGCCGCTCTTTCACTCGCCGCCGCCTCCTCCACGCCACGGGCCTGGCTACCGCCACGGCCGCCTCTCTTGCTAGCTCCGCCGCACACGCCGCGGATCCCACCACCTCCTCGGCCCTGGGAATGGTGGAGCCGCCGGAGGGCACCCCGCCCTTCCTCCACGGCGTTGCCTCGGGAGATCCGATCCCGGATTCGGTGGTGCTGTGGACCCGTGTGAGCCCCACCCCGGAGGCGCGCCCCGGCTCCGGGACCGGCCCCGAGGTCACGGTGGGATGGGAAGTGGCCACCGATGAGGCCATGACGCAGGTGGTCCAGCGCGGCAGCGTGCAGGCCACTGCGGAAAGCGACCACACCGTCCACGTGGACCCGCACGGCTTGTGCCCAGACACGGTGTATTTCTACCGCTTCACCCTGGATGGCGCGGTCTCCCCCGTCGGCCGCACCAAGACCGCCCCGGCGCCGGATGCGTCACCGGATGCCCTGACGTTCGGTGTTGCCTCGTGCGCCAACTGGGAGTCGGGCTTTTTCACCGCCTACAGTGACATCGCCCGGCGCGGGCGTAGCGGGCAGCTGGATTACATGGTCTTCCTCGGGGACTACCTCTACGAGTACGCCGCCGAGACCCACGCAGGCTTCGGCCCGGTGCGCCTGCACCACCCGGCGCACGAGATCGTGACGTTGGCGGATTACCGCACCCGCTACGGCCGCTACCGCACCGACCCGGAGCTCCAGGCGGCGCATGCCGCGCTGCCGTGGGTGGCGGTGTGGGATGACCACGAGATTGCCAACAACAACTGGTCCGGCGGCGCCGGAAACCACGACCCAGCCACGGAGGGCCCGTGGGGCCAGCGCCAGGCCGCGGCCATGCGCGCCTACTTCGAATGGATGCCGGTGCGCGCCACGTCCCCCTCGGAGGCCGGGCACCTCTATCGTTCGCTGACCTTCGGGGACTTGGTGGAGCTGACCATGATGGATCTGCGCACCTACCGCGACCAGCAGGTGTCCTGGAACCCCGTAGCTTTTGGCCAGGAGGGCCGCACCATGCTGGGCTCGGAGCAGTATGACTGGCTGCTGGGCAAGATTGAGACCTCCCAGGCCGCGTGGAACGTGCTGGGCAATTCCGTCATGTTTTCACCGCTCAACCTGGTCACCCTCCAGGACAATGCCACCACCCGGCAGGTTTCCTCGGCGCTGACGGACAACATCACCGGCATCCCCGTCAATGGGGATCAGTGGGACGGTTATTCGGCAGAGCGCCGGGCGCTTATCGACGTCCTTCAGGCCTCCCCCGCCAACGCTCTCTTCCTCACCGGTGATATCCACACCGAGTGGGCGCACACCATTTCTAAGGGTGGCGACATCGTGGGCGCGGAGTTGGTCTGTGCTTCGGTGACCGCGCCCAATATCAACGAGGCCCTGCACCTTCGGCAGGGAAACTCGGTGACCCGGCTGGCCCGGCAGATCCTCTTGGCCGGCAACCCACATTGCCGCCACGTGGATCTGGATAACCACGGCTATAGCTACGTCACCATCACCCGCGAGGAGGCCCGGATGCACTGGCTCCGGGTGGACGATATCTTGACGCCGGGCTCCCCGGTCCGGGAGGCCGTGGCGCTCACCTTCCGCCCGGGCACTGGCTTCGTGAACTAGCGCCCAGGGCCTAGCCAGGGCCTAGCGCAGGGCCTAGCGCAGGGCTACTGATGGGACTAGTGGGCGGCCGTCGCCGCGGTGGTCTCTGCCCCCGGCGCCGGGGTGTGCGTCGCGCCCGCGGTGGGCGCTGCCGGCGCGGTGGTGCGCTCCGGCTCCGTGAAATTCTCCTGGCCGTTGCTAACCGTGGTCGCCGTGGCCGGCTCGGTCAGCGCGGTGGTGCCGGTGGGCTGCTCGGGCGCCATCGTATCCGTCGGGGCGGTGGCCTCGGTGGTATCGCTCTCCTCCGTCAGTGCTGTCGGCTCCGCCGGCGCAGTAGAGGCCCCGGGCTCTGTGGTGGCTTCTGTGCCCGGGGGCTGCGGCGCGGCTGACTCCGGGGCGTTGCCGCTGCTCCAGCGCGCCGGCGAGAGCCAGCCAGCGCTCGTCCCATCCGGGTTCGCGGAGGCCAACAGCAGCAGGCCCACCGCGGCCACGCCAGCAAACAGCGCGGTGGTGGACGCCCGCACGCGCCCGCCCAGGGTCCAGAAGTACTCCCACTTGGACTTCGGGGTATCCGCGCGCCAGATCCCGCGGCGCGGCTCGTCCTCCTCCTCGTCCTCAGCGGGGTCCTTAAAGGCAGGCTTGCCCGGGCCATTGTCGGTGTTCTCGGTGGCCGTAGCCGTGGCGGCAGCCTGCTCCGGGGAGTCCGCGGACTCATCATCCGCAGCGCTCGCGAATACCTCCGTGGGCGCGGCGCTCACGGAATCAGAAGGGGCATCGTCGGCGGTGGGGGCCGGGGAGACGTCGTCAAGCACGGCGTCCGCCGTCGGCAGCTTGTAGTGGTCCCAGAACGCCGCCAGCAGCGCCGAGCGGATGGCGCGCTCCACCGCCCACTGGCGCGCGGGGTTGACCTGCACCAGCACACGGTACTTCACCTGCCAGGGCTGGCCCGCCGCCGTCGGCGCCACCAGGCCAGTGGCCGGCAGGACGTCGAGCTCGCCCGCCACGTCTGAGCGGATGTCCGCACCGCGGATGGCGCGGTGGGAAATCTTCTCCACCTGGGAGGTGATCGCCGGCAGGGACTCGCCCTCGTGCACCGGGATGGCAATGTCCACCACGGCGCGGGACCACTCCTGGGAATAGTTCGTCACCACGCCCGCCGAGCCGTTGGGCACCATGACCACCTCACCGGTGGGCGTGCGCACCTTCGTCGTGCGCAGCGTCAGGGACACCACCGTGCCCTCCACGCCCGTCACGCCGTCGAAGCTGACGTAATCGCCCACGCCGAACTGCTTCTCCGACAAGATGAAGAAGCCCGCCAGGAAGTCACCGATGATCTTCTGCGCGCCGAAACCGACGGCGGCAGAAACCACCGTGGCCGGGATGGCCGCCCCCAGTGCCGGCACGCCCAGGTTGGACAGCGCGGCGAGCACCAGGAGGAAATACGCCACTGCCTGGGCCACGTAAACCAGCGCGCCGGCCAGCGCCAGGCGGGCCTTGGTGGTCTCTTGGTTCTCATCCAACCGGGATTCAATGATGCGCACGGCCAGCCGGCCAATACGCGGAATGAGAATCGCCGTGAGCAGCATCCCTGCTAGCGGCAGGGCGTGGTCCACAATGGCCTGCCACGCGGCGAAGAGGTAATACTTCAACATTGGCGCCAGCGTAGTCTCCCCCGCTGAAAACGGACTGGGAGACTACTTGCGCTGCAGGTTGTGATAGTCCGGGATTGGCTTCCAGCTAAAGGATGCCGGCTCGATGTCGGTGCCGTAGCCGCCCACCGCGTTCGGCGTCCACAGCGGGATGGCCGGCATGGCCTCCACCAGCAGGTCCTGGGCCTGGGAGTAGTACTCGCGCTCCTCGTCCTTCGTGCGGGCCTCGCCCGCCTTTTGCAGCAGCTCGTCGTACTCGGAGCTGCTGAACCCGGACTCGTTGGCCGCGGAGTGGGAGGCAAAGAGCGGGCTTAAGAAGGTGATCTCATCCGGGAACTCGGCCTGCCAGGAGGTGCGGAAGGCACCGGTGATGTGGCGGGCGGTGACCTCGTGGCGCAGCTCCTTAAACGTGTCGAAGGGCTGCGGCTCCGCGGAGATCCCCAGGGTGGCAGAGATCTGGTCCGTCACCGCGCGCACCCACGGCCCGTGGCTGCCATCGTTGTTGTAGGCCACGCTGAACGTGCCCTCAAACGGATCGAGCTTTTCTGCCTCGGCCCACAGCTCCCGCGCGCGGTCCGGGTGGTACTCAAAGAAGGACGTGTCCTGCGGCCGCGACGGCTCCGTGTTGCCAATGGGGGCCGAGAAGCCGCGGGCGGGTGTCGCGGTGCCGTGGAACAAGTCGCGCGTAATCTTCTCGCGGTCAATAGCCATGGAGAGTGCCCGGCGGCGCAGCAGCCCGGCCTCCCCGCGGAAGTTGGAGTCATTGGCGGGAATGGTGATTTCCAGAATCGAGGAGGTGGGCTGGTTCACCGCCCGCTCCCCCAGATCATCCTGGAAGGTGGTACGGCGCTCGTCCGGGATGAGGGTGAGCACATCCAGGTCATCATCAAGCAGGTCCTGGTAGGCCTTATCGACGTCGCGGTAGACCTTGAACTCGATGCCCTCGTTGCGCGGGGTGCGCGGCCCGTCATACTTCGGGTTGGGCACCACAATGAGGGATTTATCGTGCTCCCAGGAGGCCAGCTGGTACGGGCCGTTGCCAATCGGGTCCTCCCCGCGCTCGCTGAGCTTGTCCTGGTCTTCGGAGCGCATGGGGAAAAACACCGAGTACCCCAGGCGCTCGATGAACCCGGCGGTAGGCCGGGAGAGCTTAATGCGGAAGGTCTTCTCCCCCGTCACCTTCAGCCCGCGCATGGTGTCTTGGCCCTCGTTGTAGCCCTGGATGGGCTCAAAGTTATGGGCGGCCAGCAGGGACTGGCGCACCGCGGTGTTCCACGTGGCCACGAAATCCTGGGCGTCCACGGCGGAGCCGTCCGCGAACACCGCATCATCCCTAATCACCACGTCATAGGTGGTGTCATCAACCTGGGTGACGGATTCCGCCATGTCATTGTGCGGGTTGCCGTCCTTGTCCAGGTACATCAGCCCCGAATAGAGCAGGTTAATAACGGTCTGCCCCGGCACGTCGGCGGAATCCGCCGGGATAAGCGCGGTCTGCGGGTCAGAGGTATCCGTAATGATGAGGTCCAGCCCCGACACGTCCACCGCGTCGGGCTCCGTGGTGCAGGCACTGCTTGCCGACGCCACCGCGGCCGCCGTCAGCACCGCCACCACGCGCGCACGTGTCTTCATCACCTTCATCACCTGCCTTTAGCATTTAATCATCCCTTTTTTCGTACTTTCGCACAAGCTTCTCCACCAATTCATCGGTGAGCCTCTCGTCCGACAAAATCAGGTCTAGCATCTCCCTCGGCGAGGAGCCCGTCGGGTCTTGTTGATCATAGGAATCACCGGTCAAGTCCACGCCGAAGTCCGACTGGTTGTCCGCCTGCGACTCGGCTTGTGCCTGCGCCATCTCCGCGACTTCTTCGTTGAAGGAATCGAGGAACTCGGACGCGTCGACAGCCGCGTCCGCGCGCCGCTTGCCCGCCCGGACCTCGCGCTCGATACGGCGCTGCAGGGCCTTCTCCATCTGACTGTGCCGCCAGGAGCGCAGCTTCGTCGGCTCCAGGCGGCGGCCCACCGCACGCCCCTTGTTCTCCGCCTTGCGCGCCAAGACCATGACGTGCGCGGCGGTGTCATTGACCGGCGCCCACTCCTGGCGTGCTGGTACGCGCCAGCCCACCCAGATGCCCAGCAGGGTCAGCACGAAGGAGACAACCGGGCCCAGGATGACTCCCCAGGCCAAGTACCCGGAGGAGTTCGCCCCCAGCACCACCAGCGCGCACGCCACCGCCGGGATCACCGTCGGGGTGTTGTCACCAAAGACGGCCGGCTCGCGGCCCATCGCAATGTCACGGATCATGGAGCCGCCCGTGGCGGTGAACACGCCCATCATGATGCAGGGAATGAACGGCAAGCCGTACGCGATGGCCTTGAGCGCGCCTGTTGACGCCCACAGTGCCGAGACAATCGCATCCCCATGCGACTGCACATAATCCCAGGTCTTGCCCTTGAAGTACACGAAACGCGCAAGGATGGCGCCGGCGAACGCCAGGTACAAGTACTCCGGCTGGCTCATCGCCGCCACCGTGCCGCGGTTAATGAGCACGTCACGGATCATGCCGCCGCCCAGTGAGGAGAACATCGCGATGAAGAAGAATCCCACAATGTCATAGCCGCGCTGGCGGGCCATGGTGCCGCCAATCATGCCCATGAGGAGGACACCGATGATATCGGACCAGTAATACAGAGACTCGATCAACGGGTCCATCTCAACACTCATGTGGGCTATAGTATCCGCCCTGGATAGCATCGCAGTGGTGGGGCCACCGGGGCTCGAACCCGGGACCAACGGATTATGAGTCCGTAGCTCTAACCGACTGAGCTATAGCCCCGCGTATTCCCTATTCGAGCACCCGTACCGACAACCAGCCAGATATCGGGCGCCGCGGGGAATCCGCTCCCCGCAACATTAATCGGCGGGGTGAGGAAACAGCAATTCCCACCAGGCTAGGGACTAGCGAGATTTCCGGACCGCCGCACTGGCCGAACTACTTTTTTGGGTTCCACATTTTAAGCCCACAGCAGGTAATCGGCACATAACGAAGATTGCGAGGCCTTAGGCCTCGCTGCCTAAGAGCGGGCCAATGAATTCTCCAACGGAAGGCGGAAGTTCTGACCAGTACCCTGCATACCTGAGTGATTCGTTACGCGCAGAATTAAACACCGTTCGAATCCCACGGGCAATGCTGAGGTCGTCGGATTGCCCAAATAATTCGTGACGCACACGCGCATCAGTAGAAATATTGATAAGGATAGGGTCCACGCGACGTTGATTTCCCGATGCCGATGCAGGGTATCCCCCGGCCATCCCCTTTCCTTCAACCTCGACCAAGAGACAATACAAGAAGTCAAATTGTGCCAGCGAGTTTAACAGCTCATCGTCAGGACTAATGGCTTCAATTGCTGGTAGGCCGTCTTCATCGATATCTGGGCGCAATGTGCCTTGAGTCGCAAGAATCTTCCGAGCAAGCGTAATCATCATCCCACCAGTTTGCGGAGGAAATAAGTTTGCTCTCGAGGCCGCAACCTGCGCATGCCGAATCCACGAGGCCCAGACATATGTGCCAAATTCATCCCGATAGTTCTGCAAGACTAGTTCACGGATAAAGGTCCACTGTTGGGTACGCAGGGCAAAAGCTCCGACTATGTAGGCGTAAGTGGCGTACTGAAGCTTCATCTCGGGAGATGTTTCCCCTTGTGAATAGCTCCTCACTAAATACCCAACGCACAACCTTGCCACATCTTGCTTTTGAAACCACAGCGCTTGAACTGCAAGAACGCTAACTCTTTCTATTGCCAGCTCCTCTTTTTCTTGAGACAGATTCGAAGACGCTAGCGATTGCAAAAACTGCTCTATCCTGACGGACACACCTGAAAGCAACTGATTCTCAACTGTGTTGACGAATGCTTCAAGTGGCATCTCTAATGAAAGAGGAAGGGAGATTACTCGCCCAGTTGCGTCCTGTTCTGTAAGACTCTTGGCTAGCTGGACAACAAGCGCATCAAGATTCTGTCGTGTTTCCACACGAATTCGTTCAGCATAGGAAGCAAGCAGTTCTTCCCAATGCTTGAATCTAACTGCAACGTTTTGAGGCCCTTCCCTTACGACCAAATCCCCTTCCCGAAAAACGCTCTTAGTCCTATTCCTAGCGTCCTGGTATTGACCATCTTTACTGAATGGAACCGGCAACCCTGATTGGTGAGCATGAACAAGAATAACTACGATCTCATACTCGTCTATTTCATGAAACTGTGATGAAATGTGAATCTCTGGCTCAATGTACTGCCGCACCATAGAGCCGAGCGATGCACCGTCAAAAAGACCTCGGTTTTCGATGCTCCCTTTTTCGAGCACAAGGTTTGCATCATCATCAAGCCCGAGAATGATGTAGCCACCAGAAGGGCGATTCCCCATGCTTACAATGTCTTTGACTAAGTTGAGTTTGTCTCTTGAGTTTCTAAGATCAAGGTTTGATTTGAACTCAAGATTCGTGCCTTCGGGATAATTTCTTAGCTGCTGAAATTTTTCAAGATCGGTGCGTCCGTCGATAATCACCATAGGTCTGAGCCTATCGCGCAGATCGTATTTAGTTGGATTGGGTTCCTTTCAAATGCTTCTACTGATTCGACCAAACCGACTTATTCCAGCTTTCTAGGGTTCCTAACCGCTGCATGTGAGAGATGTCTCATATTTTCTAAAGCGCCCCCACTGGATCGACCCCCAACAACCCCCGCACGCACCCGCCCGACCTTGTAGCGTGGCCTGCATGAGGCTCCTCTCCTTCAGTGTGTCGAACTTCCGCAGCATCCGCGCCACCCAAACACTTTCTCTGTACCACCACTGGCGGCACTCCACTCCGCCGGAGGACGGCTGGGATTTGGTGAGCCAGCCGGTGACGGTGCTGGTGGGCCCGACAGCCTCCGGCAAGAGCAGCGTTTTGGACGCCCTAGACTTCGCGCTGCGGGCCATTGCCTCCTCTGCTACCTCGTGGCTTGAGGGTGCGGCACCCAACCAGCTGCCGCACAACCCTTTCCGCCTGGACCCGCGCACGCAGGCGCTGCCCAGCACGTTTGAGCTGGAGTTCGACGTCGCCGGGGTGCGCTACCTCTACGGCTTCCAGTGGAGTTTTACCGGCGTCCACGCGGAGTGGCTGAGCAGAGTGCCGTCCAGTAGGTGGTCGCCGTGCTTTGTGCGATCCCGTGGGGAGGAAACGCAGTGGACGCGGACGTTTATGTCCCGGGGAGACGTCGACAAACTCGGCCCAGTCACCCACACCGAGCTGATCCTGTCCGTGGGCTTGCGCAAGGACCACCCTGTGCTCGCCCCGCTCGCGCGCGCCTTGGTGGACAACGTGGCCTACCTCCCCCACTCCCGCGCTTCCCGCGGCAGCGCCGAGCGACTCACCCAGCTCATGCGGGAGGGCACGCTGCGCCTAGAGGAGGCCGGGCCGCTGCTGCGCGCCGCCGACCCCAACATCCACTACGTCCGCTTGGACCAGGAGTGCATCCCGGAGCACTCCTTCCGGCAGCTGCGCCCGGTCATTGCCGCGCTGAGTAGTACCGATGGCCCTGCCCCGCTTGACGACGCCTCCCTGACCTACTCCGACGCCGAACTCACCTCGCTGCTGTACGCCGTGATGGTGGAGCACCGCGGCGAGGCTGCACACTACTGCCTGGGCATCCTCGATGAATCCGGCGGCACGCGCGACTGGCTGGCCACCACTCCGGTGCTACTCAGCGTCCTGCGGCGCGGCGGCATCCTCGTTGCCGACGAGCTCGACGCCACGCTGCGCCCCGCCCTGCTGGACTTTATGATTCACGCCTTCAACGACCCCACCATCAACGTCCACGGCGCCCAGCTGGTGTTTACCTCCCACACCTACAGCGTCCTGGAGCGCGCCAGCGAGCTGGGCCTGGACCCCAACGGCTTCTGGTCCGTAGACAAGACCGCCGCCGGCGAATCCTGCCTTACCCACGGCACCGACGAGCACCTGGCTAGCTTCTCCTCCGCGCGCAGCCCACTCAGCCAGCGCTCCACCACCGCCTCCCGCGCAGCGTTGGACGCCCTGCGCGCGCTCGTGACTGCCGGCTCTTAAGAATTTCGGATTTGCAGCGTACAATCATTGGTGCAAATTCCCTTGCACGAAAGGATTCATCATGACCGCTGTCTACACCACCGAAGCACTCTCCACCGGCGCCGGCCGCGATGGCCGCACCGCCGTCCAAGACTCGGACCTGGACTTCACCATGGCCGCCCCGAAGGAGCTGGGCGGCAGCGGTGAGGGCGCCAACCCGGAGCAGCTCTTCGCCGCCGGCTACGCCGCCTGCTTCCACTCCGCCCTCACTATGGTGGCCAAGGACAAGGGCGCGGACGTCACCGACTCCGCCGTCGGCGCGCGCGTGACCCTCAACAACGGCTCCGAGGGCTTCTTCATCAGCGTGGAGCTTGAGGTCACCATCCCCGGCGCGGACAAGGAAACTGCGCAGGCGCTTGCCGACGCCGCCCACGAGGCCTGCCCCTACTCCAAGGCCACGCGCGGCAACATTGACGTGAACGTGACCGTGGCGGAGGACTAGGTCCCTGCCGCAGCGGTGTGCTCGGACGGGCGCGGAAGCTTTCTCACGTAACGGGCGCATCGCGCTCGTTCCGCCCCGAGAAAGCCGCCAGCGCTATTTATCCTTTGCCCTTCTCTTGGCTTCTCTGCGCTCGCGCCGTCGAGCGCGCTTTTTCTTGCGGATGTCAACGACCCAATGCGGAACAAAAGGCCACGGAAGCGGAACTCCGACCGCTCCTGTGAATCCAACGGCTCCGATGACGAGAGCTGCCGTGAGCACTACCTTCAGCACCATGTGCACAAACTCGGGAGGATTAGCACTCGCGACCAACCCCGCGGCACCAGCAGCGCCCATAATGAGCGAGCAGTAAGGATAGATAAAGAGGACGCCGTCACTCGTCGCACCTATAGAGTCGCCAGCGTCGTACCACGACTCCGATCTGGGCTCCCTCCGCACGTCCCGGATGTAGTAGGTCCAGTAGAGCACCATGACAAGCACTGCCCCGGCACATACGAGCAGCCCGGTAATATCCTCGTCCATAGAATGGCCTCCTGCGGGTGCTTGATGCGGTATGTAATACGACGCTACCAACGCCCGCTGTGTAAGGCATGAGGTGAAAGCGAAATCTAGATGAAAGCACGCACCTGGCCCTAGGACACATTCATGTAATCAGGCTTTTGTGGTCCTTGCAGTCCGGCGAGCTTGAGGCTGCTTTCCCTTGGCGTGTCCGGCTTCCGCATCATCCACGCCACGTAGACTTCCTTACTTTCAGTCTGCTCACCATCGCGTCCATTGCCACCGCTAAGCTTGCCGACGCCTCTCCCGGTCCGTCAGCTCCATTGCAGGTAAATAGTCTCTGAATGGCAAGAGGTCCGTGAACAGCTTGCTGGATTCGGTACTCTTGTGCTGGCCGCGCCGTAAACTTCCGCCGCGTTGTCATTCAGCAGTTTGACCGAATCACCCGCGATACCGCTGACAAGCAATGAATCTCCGCAAACGTGCATGTCTTTCTCAGCGCAAAGATCGCTGCCCTTGTCACATACTTCGGAAAGAAGAGCACAACCATCGCCAGGCAGGGATTCACTTGAGAGAAAGCTAGACCTTTCACATACTTGACCAACTTCTATTAAATTGAGGCTGTGCACATTTGAAATCTTTGTGTCCGGCTCGGGGAAAGGCTAGCAGTGAGCAACGAAACGAGTATCGACGCCAACTTCCTTTGTGAGAAACGTCCCTTCTCAAACTCACAGATAGATAAGTTGGGGGAGTTCTATGCAGGAAAGCGCAGTACACCGCCGGATTGCCAAGAGGAAATTATTACCTGGTACGAATGGTTAAAAGACGCGGCGTCGAAGCTGGTTTCGCTTGCAGTTCGCTCCATAAAGGTCGACGGACGAGGACCTTTCGAGGTCGTGCAATCTGCCCGAGTCAAGACTAGGTCATCGATTGCAGACAAAATTAACAGAGGATCCCGGTTATCGGCGATGCAAGACTTCGCCGGTGTTCGATTCGATCTGGGCGCGACTCACTCCATACTTCTTGAGATTGCCCAGGTTATTGAAGTTTTAGTCAAGCAAGCCAATGCGGAGGTAACCATCAAGAATTACCTCTCGAATCCTCAGCGGGGATACCGCGCGGTACATGTTTGGGTTACGAGTAAAACTACCGGTCGCGTGGAAATCCAATTGCGCACCCAGCTACAAGCTGAATGGGCAAATACATTTGAAAAACTGGCAGATTTTACCGGCCGACGAATCCGATACGAAGATGACTACCGTCCTGCACATCCCGTCTTACAATCTGTATGGGAAGACTTACTCGAAATCTCTGAAAATTTCTACAACATCGAGTCCGATCTGGAAGACGGATACGAAACAGTGCAGAGTAGCTTGCAGTCCATAGTCGCGACATCACGAGCCATCCCCGTAGACCCGCATATGCACAGAATCCGAGCTGAGTTCTATACGAATATGGCGAACTATGAGTTAAAATTAGCCGACACAGCCGAGAACAACACTGGCACCCTCAAAGCGCTGAGAAAACTACAGGACTCCCTTACTGACCTTCCTATCGAAAGCGAGCAGATTAATGACTGATTTCATAATCACGTACAGACGCAGCTCGGGCGAGTCCGTCATAGAGCAATTCTCGGACTCGGCTCAAGCTTTAAAGGAACGCCTCCGCCGCGAAGCAGCGATTGACGATCCTAACGTTGAGATTGCCCATATCTCAGCGCCTTCCCTGGAGTCCTTGAGGAAGTCGCATTCACGGTACTTCATGGGCAGCGTAGAGATACAAGGCGACCAGGTGGACGCGGCCTAAGCTGCGCCCACGGCCCTAACTATTTCAACCTGCGCCCTGGAGCTGCAAGCGTGCTACCGAACTTCAAATCTTTGGACCAAATTTTGATTTGTCCCTGATTTTCCCATCTACTCAAACGGAACAAACCCAGGGCTCTTCAATCGGCACCCAAAAGGCCAATTCTAACCGCACCGACACGCCGAGCCAGCCAAACATTTGGGCCTTAACCCGCAAAACTAATTGACCCTCACCTGCCAGTAGCCTCGGTGAGGGTCGAGCAGCTGTACGTGATGTAGGGCTGCTCCTAGCTCAAACTATTCCTCATGTAGCCCGATTCAGTCAAGAGATTCAGCGCTGATCCGCCTCAGCGCCGCTTTAGATACTCAACACGAACTGGATTTTCATCAGGTCCAATGGCCAATCAGGAGTCTTACGGACGGCGTGCGGCGTTCCGGCAGCCAGATCGTGCGATTATTCTAGGCAATACAACGTTGGACGGACAAGACCTTTAGCCGCATGCCGTCCTATAAACCAGTTCCGACGTACAAGGAACACGCACCATGACTGAACAGGAACGCCTCCAAGCGCTTGAAACCCGCGTTAGCGAATTGGAGTCCCAGGTAGCCCAGCTACTGCGGGCCCTCGGTCATGCTCCTTCACACCCGAGGCCTTCAGACTCACCGCCGCCGACTACCGTTCATTCTGAAAAGCGCTCACCGGAGCAGAAGATTGCGCTCTTCATGGATTACTTCTCGGGGAGGAAAGACGTCTACGCAGTGGCCAAAAATACTGCGGAGAAGAAGGCCTGGTACCCGGCCAGCAACGGCTACTATGACCGAAGAAACCCTGACCTGAAGCCATTGACGCCGAAGGTGATCGAAGGACATTTGCGCCGAGATAACCACTTCCACGTCGGGCTTTATCCATTGTGTACAGATGATAGTTGCCGGCTTTTGGTCTGCGATTTTGATGATGACGACTTCAAACAAGCCGCTCGTTCCTACGCCGAAGAATGCAAGAACCACGGCCTCGATGCGCTCCTAGAAGTATCACGTTCTGGGAACGGTGCGCACGTCTGGCTCTTCTTCGAAGAGCCCATTCCCGCCAGCCTCGCTCGTTCTGTAGGCATCGGGCTTCTTGCCAAGGCCAGCCCGGATTCCTACTTCTCCAGTTTCGACCGATTCTTTCCATCCCAAGACACACTGCCGGCGAAAAGCCGTGGCTTCGGCAACCTGATTGCCCTCCCATTAGCGGGCCACCATCGATCCGAAGGCACAACAGTCTTCGTCGACAATGATTTTCATCCATTGCCAGACCAATTCGAGGCTTTGGCAAGTACGAAGAAGTCAACGCTTTCCGAGCTCAAGAGAATCTACGCTGCGCTTCAGCCCGATCCCGAGACCTCCCTTCCTCAGGCACCCACTCGCGCAGAACTAAAGAAGCTCAAAGCCTCGGGAAAAGTCCACGTCACGCACGATTCACACGTCCACGTCGATTTATCAGGCGTCGACGCCACCACTCGTACAGCCCTGCGGCACCTAGGTGCTATTGCCAACCCACAGTTTTATATAAAACAGGCCCAGCGTTTCTCCACTTTCGGCACTCCACGGATCATCGTACGTTTTGATGAGAAGGACCAAGTCCTCACGCTCGACCGCGGCACGCTCGATGACGTCATTATAATCTTGAAAACTGCAGGATATACGGTCACACGTCGCAGCCGCACACCTAAGCCCCGACGCATTGATGCGTCATTCTCCGGTGAGCTACGTCCCTACCAGCACGCAGCTGTCAAACAGATGCTCAAACACAAGTCTGGAATGCTCATTGCTCCTCCCGGCACTGGAAAGACCGTCATGGCGTGTGCAATTATCGCTCAGCGCTCAGTGCCCACGGCAGTGATAGTTCCATCGAGGGAGCTGGCTACCCAATGGCGCCAAGCCCTCGAGCAGTTTCTCCCGGAAGTACAGGTAGGCCAATACTCAGGTGCCAAGAAGAAGCTCAGCGGCGTGGTAGACATTGTTACAGCTCAGTCCATCAGCCGTAGCGATTCCAAGACTGACTTTCTCTCCAGCTACGGCCACATCATCGTTGATGAATGCCACCGAGTCGGTGCCGCCGGATTAACCAACGTTCTAGCTCACCTCAACGTTCGTTTTATGCTCGGTATGACCGCGACACCGTACCGATCCGACGGCCTCGATAAGCTGCTTCCCCTGATCTGCGGCCCTGTCCGCCATACCGTCGAGCTCAAACGCCCCGGACGCCGCGACTACGTAGTCCACAACACCGAGTTCACTTACGATTCCCCTTACCTGTTCTGGCCCGACCTCGACACCGCTCTGGCGGCGGATAAGAACCGGAATCAGCTCATCGCTGACACCATCAGGCAGGCCGCCCAGAATGGAAAGAATGTGCTCGTCCTAGTGAAGCGACGCGAACACCTCGCCGCCCTCAACGCATTGCTTTCCGACGCCCCTTTTCCCGTCCTTCAGCTGCACGGCGGACAAAAGGCAAGCGAGAGGCAAGCCGTTCGTGAGAAACTTGCCGCAACACCGCATTTTGTCCTTTTAGCCATGTCCCAAGTAGCCGGCGAAGGCTTTGATCTTCCTGCACTTGATACTCTTGTCCTGGCAGCGCCTGTAAGCTTCCGTGGCGTTGTCATTCAGCAGGTTGGCCGAATCACTCGCGATGCTGATGACGAGGAGAACATCTCTGCCACCGTGCACGACTTTCTCGATGCCAACGTCCCAGTCCTCACCGCAGCCTTCAGAAAGAGAAGCTCGACCATAGCCAAGCAGGGGTTCACTCGTGTCGGCAGGTTTTAGTCAACTTATCTGCCTAGCATTCTCAAATTCGAGACACTTTCCGGATCCGTCCTTCAGCTCCGAATGTAGAGTGAAGCGTATCGAACAAGGAAAGGCTATAACCGTTGTTACGAGAAATTGACCTAAGCGAATTGCACTGCTTTGCAAATGACCAGAAATTGGACGGCCTCACGCCTAATAGTTTCGTTTTTGCCCCCAACGGATCAGGAAAAACATCGATCACGCGCCTACTTACCTCGCCCAAAAGCGCTTTAAAATGGGACCACTCTGCGCCTATATCTCTAAGAGTGTTCAACTCGGACTTTCAACGCAAAGCGTTTGCAGGTTCAGAACTCGAAGGCGTTTTTCTACTCGGCTCCGACAGCATCAAGCTCGAGGAACAACTCATCGAAGCTAGAGAAGAAAGAAAACGACAAAATGACAATCTCAATCAAAAGCGGGATGCCCTAGTTCAAAAGCAGTCCGAGTTAGGCGCGCGAAAAGGCCAACTGGGCGAGACACTTAAGGATATCAAAAAATCTATCCCCAAGAACATCGCCGAAAAATGGACAGGAAGTAAACGTGTTGACAGTCTCATAGGTAATTCTTTAAAAAAATTTAATGGAAACTCCATCGCCCCAGATTGGAATTCACTAGAAAGCCAGGCAGCACTTCTTTTTGACGAGACTGCGAAAGAGTTCAAGATCCCAGGTCGCCCTAGCCTTGAACTTCACCTTTTTGAAAGTCTGCCAGCCCTTTTAGCGAAGCCCCTGATCCCAGCTAAAGAGTTGCCACTGTCGCGGCTGATATCAGAATTTAAACTGTTCGACTGGGTCGCAGAAGGCCAGGAACACCTGGCAGAAATGCATAAGCACGAGGAAGACCGCTGCCCTTTCTGCCAACAGGAGCTACCTGCAGGGTTCGACAAAGCACTAGCTTCACTATTCGATCGTGAGTACGAGCAGGGAAAAGATGCAATTGAATCCTCCAGAACGAAGCTTGAACAGTTCAGCAACGCCATCACAAATTTCCTAGATGAGAATGACGACCAATTCAGAAAGGTCGACGCAGGCGGGATATACCTTCAGCGACGCGCCGAGTTTGAGCGCCACATGGAGGAGGCTCGAGCCAAGGTGAGGCAAAAGATTCAAGAGCCAAGTCGAGCAATAGTTATAACAGATCTAGAAGCGACAATTCTGCATTTTTCAGAGATGCTGGACGAATTGTATAAAGAGATGAGTCAGCGAAACGAGGTGCTAAAAAGAAAAGAACAGGAGCGCAGGTTGTGGCTCGATCAAGTCTGGAACGCATTTGCAAACGGTTCAGCTTTCGGTACTTTGAATGACTATAAGACATCTACTGACCGACTAGAAAAAGCGATCGCCGGATTGGAAAAGCAAGTTATCCAGGCTCGCGAGTTTGTAAAAGATGCAGAAAAAAATCTCAGGGACCTCGAAGCGGAAACGGTTTCCAGCGAGTCAACCATCGCAAAAATCAACAAGATGTTAGAAAAGTGCCAATTCCACAGCTTCCGCCTTGCTAAATCGAAGCACAAGAAAGACGGTTACACTGTCATTCGGAACGATGGCACCGCAATTGATCCCCTAACTTTGAGCGAAGGGGAGAGAACTTTTATAACTTTTCTCTACTATTACCAGTCCCTCTCTTCAGTCCGCGGGAAAGATGAAACCGAAGAACTGATCGCTATCATCGATGACCCAATTTCAAGCTTGGACTATTCGATCATGTTTGTGGTATCGAGTCTTATTCGCGCATTGTTGCAGGAAATCAGAGATAAAACCCATCCGAGAGTGAAGCAAGCCATTATTCTCACCCATAATCCTCGGTTCCACAACGAAGTTGCATTTAGACTCAGCCAAGGCCGAAAAGATGACGTGAGTTTCTTTAGGATTAAGAAACTCGCTCCTTCGCCAAATAAAATTCAATGTTTCGGTACTAGCAATCCAGTTCGAACCTCCTACCAGGAACTTTGGAAAGCGGTAACAGATCTGGGAGACGGTAAAAGCATTGAGACTCCCGGGTGGCTACCAAATACTCTCCGCCGAATCCTGGAAAGCTACTTCATAACTTTGGGCGGTGCCCCAGACCTCTATTCTTTAGGCGACGACTTATCCAGTGAAGAGCAATCCATACACAATGCTCTTATTGCTTGGACTCACCACGGCTCGCACGAGGTCATCGAGTCTGACGACTTTGCCATCACTTCAGAGCCATGCGAGGTCTGGTTAAAAGCATTTCAACGAATATTCACCGATTCTGGCAATAAGGCTCATTACGAGATGATGATCAAATCTGTTTCTTCTAACACCCCTTAGCCTTCATTGCAGGAAAGCGAAGGTCTTCTAGACAAAATCGCGCATCGTTTGTCTGCTGCTAGGTGCATGACGTGAAACGGGTCCATGACTTTATTCGCCTGTGGTAGTTGTTCTTCGACTGCGGTGGCATAGCCAGTGAACCCGTCCATTGTTACTTACCTGCATCTGCTCCTGGAAGCAGGGGCCACGTCCCTTAAGCCACCCTCTGAGCACCTCTGCGGAGCGTCCTGCTCCCATGTCTAACAAGCGAGCAGGCTCACGCCCGTCCCCTAATGGAGTGAGTTCAACGAGTATTGTCTCTAGGTTTGATGACTGACCTGATTTACGGGCCATCAGACACTTTCTTTGCGTATGCAGATGACACAGCCAACGAGCAACTGCAAGTTAGAAACTTGGCGATTCGCAGACTCCAGCTCCTTGGACGGCAACTGGCAGTCTATATCTGGAGGGGCCAAATGGAACTCGCGCAAATCGGAAAGTTCTCTGCAGTCTCCTACTCGCTGACTACTTCACCATCAATTACGGGAGGATTGGCGGGTCTACTTTCAAACTTGTCAGCAAACTCTGGCAACAATTCATCAATATCATCAAACTCACCATTTAGTTGACGTTCGAACACGTCAATAAGGCGTTTGCCCATCGGCTTGAACGAGGCCCACGCAATTCCACCGGAGACAGCTCCACCAAGAACTGGAACGCCCTTAGTGATCGTTTTCTCGACGGTCTTTTTGGTGATCTTCGCGCCAAGCATCGTGCCGGTTTTCTTGAGTAAGGGGTACCAAACAGTTTTGGTCAAAGCTTTTCCAGCAACCTTCCTGCCTACCCGGGCCCCTACTTTTTGGGAGGTATTGGCAATCAGCGCAGCAGCACCAGCCGCGCCGAACATTCCACCCAGATAAGCCATTACACGGTTCTTTGCCTCATCTGAAAGGCCAGACGTCCCGTTAGACTCGAACAGCTCATCTTCCCCATACAGATACGCGATCTGTTGCGCCATACGCATTGCAAAACCAAAATATTGCACAACGTCCGCAACGCCAGCTGGAATCATTACGAGGACATTGGCAGGGATACCGGATGCGAAAGATACCGCAACTGTCTTGGTTGTATTGGACGCTACAACCTTTTGGGCATGCTTTCGAAGTGTCGCCTGTGAGAAAACCGCCTGCGGACCATGCTCAAGAATCTCTTCCAAGTAGGGTGAGCCCTCAAAATGCTTGTTTAAGAATTCGGCGCGATCCACCTTCACAAATGGAATTTTCGATGCCAAATTGATCGTATTAAGGGCATTTTCATATAAAGCTTGCTCGTCAGTAGCGGACAATTGCAGCTTCTTTGCCATGGCAAAAACTCCCAATATAAAGGAAAACTAACTACAGCCAATCTTAACTCAAGACCCCATCTCGCCTATGAGCTTCCTTGCTCGCGCACAGTATAGTTCTCCTTGCAAACACTTGATTCGATGTTTGAACAGGCATTCGCTGCTAACTTTATAAAGTGTCCTGCGTATTCGGACTACCCCGGCAACACCGATATCGCGGTCCCCATCCCCATGGGCGGTGAAGGTTCCTGGGGCATCGTCGAGAATGATGGCCGGTTCGAGGACTGTGGTCCAAACGATTTGGGAAAAGGTGAGAGTATCAACGGCTTGGGCGAGGCGATGCGGTTCGCTTTTACGGACACCGTTGACTGTGCACCAGCCGCGCTCTGGGTTGATGGCGACGTCAAGGCTGGTGGCCACTGAGCCAGCGAGGACGGTGGTGCCGTTGCTGTCGAGCGAACAGCTGCTGTGTTCCACGCCGATGCGCGCACCGGAGGAGTCGCAGACTATTTCAACGCTCACGGTGGCGAAAGGGACGCAAGTTTCGCTGTTTTCAACGGTGTTGCGACCGGCTATTTGGTAGCAGTGTCGTGACTATCCGGTAGCGCTTTAGTGAGTATCTGGTAGCAGCTCAGGGCGCTCGGGATGATACTTCCGGTAGTCGCACCATCCGGGTGCGGCGTGTACTGGAAGGAGTCCGCTGATGACGGATTACCGTGCGGTGATGACGCTGCTTTTAGGGAAGCGTTCTTACCGCCAGATTGAAGACCAGCTCGGGTGCTCGCACCGCGCGATTTCCCGAGCGAACCAAGCGCTGCGAAGCCTTGGCCTGACCACTGCCCAGCAGGTCGCGGCGTTGACGAATGACGAGCTGGATGAGATATTCGTTGATAAACGCACCAGCGGGCAAGGCGAATTCGTCCCGATTGACTTTGACGCGGTCGTTAAAGCACGCACAGGGCGTGCGAAGCAGACACTGCAAGTATTGTGGACTCGCTACACTACCACCCCCGCCCAGCCGGGCCAGCGGCACTACAGCTACGACCGGTTCCGCCAGCTGGTTGCCTCCCATGTCGATGCGGCCGGGCTGACCGCCCGGATCACTCACGCACCAGGGCATACGATGCAGGTGGATTGGGCAGGGACCAGAATGCGCCTGTACGCCCCTTCCGGCACACCGGGTGAGAAAGTCAGCATTTTCGTCGCCTCGCTGCCGTATTCAGGGATGCTGTTTGCCTGTGCGTGTGTTGACCAGCGGCAGCAGTCCTGGCTTGATGCCCACCGCCAAGCGTTTGACTACTTCGGCGGGGTCTGCCAGGTTGTTGTACCCGATAACGCATCGACGGCGTCGAACGCGATCACAAATGGGTCAACACCCGCGAAGAGCGCAGGCTAAAGATGTGTTCTGATGCTCTTATAGGTGCACGAATCAAGACCATCTTCGATGACGAGCACGGACTCTATGGTGCTAAACGCATCACTGCAACCCTCAATGACGATATGGACTTTCCTCCGATCAATCACAAGAAGGTCGCAAGCATCATGAAATCCATGGGGCTGAAAGGCCGGTTTGATGCCTGGCCTGGTTTTCTGGCGTGTTTCCATACATGTTCATCGACTCCAAGGACGCGAACCCCGTCTAGATGGTGGGGGTCGCCGTAGACAAGCTGGCGGCAAGCATCCAGTGCGACGTGGTTGACCAGGTCCCAGCCCACACCGAGTGCTTTGGCGGTAGCTGACACACTCATCCGATCAATGGCAAGGCGCTGCAAGATCCAGCGGGTGACCCGGTGGGTGAGCTTGGCACCGTCATCAGCACAGGTTAAAGATTCTTGGAAGATCTTTCTCTTACATGATGCGGCTGTGCACCGGAACCTTAGGACTTTTACGTGCAGCCTGGTGGGGAATCCAACAACAGGAAGATCAACGAGTCGACGGGTGATGTGGTCGCGCAGCTTTCCTGGCTGTCCGCAGTCCGGGCACACGCCGCTAACGGCTACTGGCGTAGCCTCAATGAGGGTCAGTGATCCGGCGTCAGCGGCACCGGTGATAGCAAGTCCGATTTCCGCAGTACGGCAGATGGTGTCGGCGACGAGGTTTCCAGTAGGCTTCACAGTGCGGGTCCCTGGTGGGTTTAGATGGTTGGGTAAGAACTTTCATCTTCACACCAGGGACCCTACATGTTGTGGTGACCCGCTGAACCCGTCGTTTTCTGCCTCACCCGCTACGCACCCCGAAACCGAAAGAGCCCGTTATCTGCTCCGCAAGTAGTTCCTGCCGGTACACTTGGGCAATCTCTGGCTGTTTCTTTTCAATAATCTCGATTAGCCGCTGAGCCAAGCCGAAAAGCCTTGCCCCCTCTGCTTCAGCCGCTATTTCTCGTTCGTACTTCCGTACCGCAGCAAAACCGCACCATTCACGCCAGAGTTCAAACATCGGACGGTAGTGCTCACAATAGAATTCCCATTCCCATCGCGCAGAATTAATTCCGTGATGCTCTTGGAGCTTAAATTTCCACTCTTTCTCTTCTTTTGCCACGACCTCAAGCACTTCATCAGGAGAGACTTCCGCGAATCTTTGCACAATGCGGACTCCGCCAAGGGGAGATATTTGCAGCCCTTCTTTGCAGGGAGCGGATAGCACTCCCTCCAAAAGCACGTCCAATGGGGAATCTACTAGCTTTTCAAGAGCCTTCGCATCGGTGATCACAAAATCATCGCCGCTTCCCAGCTCTATGGCTTCTCCCAGGCGGCAACTCTCAATCATGAAGCTTGCAGCACTGTCTTCCTCTTCCCCACTTCGTTGCGCGTGAAGTCTCACCTGATGATTCACTAGTTCATCAATCTCAGCGGCCTTAGCCCACGGTCCCTTAATTCGCGGCCGTGGGACCTTACGGATGGATCCGTCCTCAAGCTCTAGGGAGTACCGAAACGAGGCTTTCCCCGAAGGCTGAATGTCCACAACCCGAGCTTTTAAAGATTGGCCGACGATGGAATCGCTTTCTCTAAACGCAATTACGTCTCCAACCTCGACCTTGTCCATTAGCCCATTCCTCGCTTCTCGACGCCGACTGAACACTGTCCTCTCAAAGTCTAGTGCTAATTCATGCCGTCAGCGCCGTGCTTGCCGACGTCCCTCTTTCCCACCAATCCGGCCATGCAACCCCAGGACTCCGCAAGCTTCTAGGTCTACAGTTTCCGCTATTCGCAAACCCACTTCTCTCATCCTCGCCGTCTAAAACAACAACGGCTAAAGAATTAGCTTCGGCAAAGAGCCCCGACAGTGCTTCAAGCACCACCGAGGAGGACGAAGGCCCCTCCCCAACTCACCTGTCAGATTGGCGGCGTTTTAGCTGTTCTGAGTTGCCGCAAGCCTGGTGACAACAGCGTGCCCGCCAGCTTCACCTCAGGTGCCCGCGACTGGCCACAGCGTCTGAACACGACCGACTAGCTATTCCAGAATCAACGAGGCCGTCTTCTCCGGCGGCACTTCCTTAAGCTGTCGGCTCTTGACAGCCCACGACGCAAGCCCCAGCAATATCCAAACCACCAGCGCGATGAGCGGCGCCGTTCCCAACATGCCAGGCGAGCCTGGGACAAACAGGAGCGCCAAGAACCCAATGGAGAGGATGCACCCAGCCAGCGCGAAGTATTCGTAAAACTTGCTCGGCGCAATCGGCTTGGGCATCCCAGGAACCTGTCCGGTGCGCGCAATCTTCCATGCACAGAAGCACGTGTAGAAATACGCCACCGTGATGCCAGCACTGGACATATCGACAACCCACGTCAAGGCCGCGCGCCCAAACCACGGGGTCACCAGGCGCACTTCGCACACTAAGAGAATTGCATTGCGCGGTGCGCGCTCCTTGCTGTTTAGCTCACCTAACCGACTAGAGACCAGGTTGGCGCGACCAAGGGTAAATAACACACGGCTTGCTGCAGTAAAGGACCCATTAAGTCTAGTAAGGACTCCAGCGCTGACAGCAACGACCATGAGTACCAGACCTGCCGGCCCCATTACCTCGCTAATGGCTGCAGCCGGCGGCCAGGCCTCCTCTTCATAGGCAACGTGGTGGGTTCCCACAGCGATCGAGGTCGCGAGCATCATCGCCAAGTAGATCAAGGTCGCCGCAATAACTCCCCACATCAGAAGGCCCAATGCCTTCTTTGGCGAGAAACTGAACTCCCCTGCCAGCTGCGGGATAGAATCAAACCCCACGTAGGCCCATGGGGCAAAGGCGATGATGGTCGCAACCGCCGCCACCGGTGGGACGTCGATTGGGAAAGCGGGGGCAAGCTCGGGACGCTCAGCGATGTAATAAATCACCATCGACGCCACGATGACCACCACTGCCACAATCATGAGCGCAACGGCAAAGAACTGGAACTGGCCTGAAAGTGCTGCGCCCTTGGTGTTCAACCACGCAAACAAAATAATGAACATCGAGCAGATTGCTACTTCGGGCAAGTAGATGGTCCAACCGGCGTCATCGTACAGCGCGCTCCGCGTAACCAACTCGGGAAACGTGACACGGAAGACGAGCGTGACCGCCGACGCATTCAACGCGACGACGCACGAGTACCCCAGCCAGTTTCCGCAACGATCACCATCGTGAAGACCGGTTAGGAATGCATTGTTTTCCGAAGAGTCTGATTTTCTAGCTCCTTGTTTCCCACCAGATGATTCACTTTTGAGCGCTGGGACCTTGCAGAGGTTCCCAGAGCGCATTTCTGGGAGGCCTAGAGATTCTCGATTGAAGATCTGATGACCCGATAGATTCAATCCAAACTTCTGCCACTCCTACGAAAGGTGGGAGGCTAATGCCAGACAGGAAGGCCCCCAAAATCCTTTGCACGAAAAGAGAATTGAAATAGTAGAATTTTTACTTTTTACCCCAATATTACAACGCTTGACGACGTTCCGCCGTTACATCACCCACCCCATCGACACTGCGCCACCCCCTCTTCCCCCCTACACTTAGCCCCTTTGGCAGTATCAACGTCCTCGCATGTCGGAAACGAAGGCAGTCCCGACTTATCCATCGCTCGACTTCCACCGTGAAAATCGGAAAACCATTTACACTTCAACAAAACTGGGAAAGGATAATCTAAGAAGTCACAACTCCACTGCCAGAGACTCACCGATTTCCTTTCTCCCCTCGGGCCAAAAATGCGGCCGACCAACAATCCGAAAAGCTCAGAATATTCATTTCTTACAATCGCTATATACTGAAGTAACCCCACCGCCCATTTATCTGGAGAATGCTCACAGTGGATACAGAGATCGAATTGGCCAACACACAAGAGAGCCTTACAGTCAAGGAATGGGCCGTCCCATCATTTAGTGGACAGCCGGTCCTACTTTCAGCCAAACGGGAAAGCCCGACATTGCTTTTAGGTTCGAACGGATCGGGAAAGTCGGCCCTTCTTCTCTGGCTTCATGCCAACGCAGATGAACTCCCAATCGTCAGAATAGTAGGCCACAGAAGAATTTGGTTACATACTAGTTCCCCAGTCTTCGACCCGAACGGCATCGGAATCCGCCATTTGACGAGAAACCGTGCTGAACCAAAGACACGCACCTCGGCCGATTTCGAAGATGATGAGATTTCTCAAACCTTAGTCAAAGTCCTTTATGATTTTCATGACACAAACAACCGTATAGCTTCAGTGATTCGCTCAGCCAAAGGAACTGACAAGCAGGTCCCTGAATCTCACTTTCAGAAACTTACGAGGATTTTCACGGCATGCGGGCTCGACCTACGCCTAGATTGGCACTCCAGCATCGGTATCTTTATAATCCGAGTGACCGATGGAGTCGAGATAAAAGTCCCCATAACCGAATTGTCAGATGGTGAGAAATCAGCCCTGCTACTTGGGGCAGAAATCATATCCCAGCCGTCAGGAACAATCTTTCTAATTGACGAACCTGAACGCCATCTTCACAGAAATATTACGTCGAAATTAGTTTTGGAATTGATTAAGGCACGTCCAGACTGCGCTTTTATAATTTCAAGTCACGACGAAAGGCTAGCCGAAGACTTCCTACACCTTGGATATACGTTGCTAGTCTCTTCCGGCGTGAAATGGGAGAGCTCTTCCCCGGTTCGGTGGGCTTTGAAAAAGGTCGAAAAACCTCAGTTTGAAGCAATCCCGGAATCCTCACTCAAAGCTATTTTGGGCGGAAGACAAAGAATAATCTTTGTCGAAGGCCAAGCAAACAGTTTAGATAGAAAAATATATGAAGCTCTCTACCCTGGATTTCGCGTGGTTCCCTCGGGAAGTTGCCGAAACGTAATCGCGTCCACAAACGGAATAGCCCAGTCTAAGGATCATCACTGGCTTACTGCAATGGCCATCCTTGACCGTGACTCTCGAGACGAATTCCAAGTCAATCGTCTCCGATCGGAGACGATACAGGTACTATCCGTCGAGGAAGTTGAGTCGGTCCTTTACAGCAAAACCGCGGTATATGAAATGTCACGCATCCTAGAAAAGAACTTCGATTCTTCCGCAGGTTCTACCATCAACCGTGTAGAGGGCAAACTGACAAGTCTGTTTTCAAGTGAAAAAGCACTGACGAGGTTGGCGAAGACCACCGCCACAAAGCAGTTACACCACTCAGCTGTCGACAGATTAGCGAGCTTGGAACTCTCAGACGCGGATTCAGCCGACGTAATTCTTAGCTTGAGCAATCCTCTCCCGAAAGTCCTTGACAACTTGAATACTCTTGTCACTAACCACGAGTGGTGGAGGATTATCGAGAACTACCCAGTCAGAGACCTTGGCGTGCCTAAGCAAATCTGCGACGCACTTAGTATTAGCGAAACAAGGTATGTGGGGGCGCTTCTGAAGCGAATTAAAGAAAGCTCAGACTTCAGACTTGAAATTTTCCGAGTTGCAGGACTAGATCCCCACGCTTGTCCTTAATCGAGTTAAAGCAACAAGATTAAGGTATCGATCCCATCCCCAGAAAGTAGTAGACACGTCAGGGTTAGCAATGCTGCGTGAGATTTAGGGATATTTTAGGCAAGGAGTGTGATGTCTATGGAGTTTTTGGACACGGAGTCTAATGGATTTTTGGACGGGGAGTCCAGATAGTTTTTGGTCACGGAGTCCAAAGACTTCCTTGTCGTGATGTCTCAAGACTTTTTGGACAGTCGGTGGGTTGGAATACCAAGATGGCTATTTCAACCCATCTCCGCAAGAAAATAGCGGACTTCGACCCAGTAAGAGACGGACGAACCGTCACCCAATTCTGCAAGGATATTGGCGTATCTCGCCAAACCTATGCCAACATCAAACGCCGCGTTGAACAACGCGGCCGTGCAGGCATCCTGCCTGACTCCACCGCCCCGCATTCCCCAGCCAGAATCTACGATGATCACCTTCGTCAGAAAGTCATCACAGCTCGATCAGTGCTCAAGGCCCAGGGACGTGACTATGGCCCGTGGTCAATCTATTACTACCTCATTGATGACCTTGGTTTAGAGCACCCACCGGCACGGTCTACGATTGCGCTTTGGCTCCACGAAGCTGGTGTTGCTGAGGCCAATGCCCGTAAACGTCCTCGTAAAAGCTATAAACGCTGGGCACGCGATAAAGTCGATGAGCTGTGGCAACTCGACGGGTTTGTCTACCGACTCTTTGACACTCCACATACCCAGATCACTATCTACCAGCTGGTTGATGATGCCAGCCGGTTTGATCTGGGCTCACAAGCCTTCGCCGCCAAAGAAAACGGATTCGATGCTCGCACTACCTTGGCCGCAGCAATAGAAACGTATGGTCGCCCGCAGGAACTTTTGACCGATAACGGTGAAGCTTTTGCCACCTATCACCGGGGCCGATTGTCCGATACCGAGCGCTGGCTCGCCGCCCAAGGTATCTGGTCCATTGCAGGTTTTGGCCCGCAAACCCAAGGCAAAGATGAACGCTCGCATCAAACCATGACCAAGTTTCTCGATGCACGCCAACCTACGACACTTCAGCACGTCCAACAGCTGTTGGACGACTACCGCGAGTTTTACAACACCAGGCGCCGCCATCAAGGCCTGCTAGTCGGCAAAATGCACATCACTCCAGTGGGGTTGCCCGCAAATCGTGGACACGTAGTGGAGCTACCTAGTGGTTAGGCAGCTATTTCTTTTCTACTGGTGGTTAGACCAATGTGGTTTTCGAAGTCGACGGGGCTGACCATCCCGAGTGCAGAGTGCCGGCGTCGGCGGTTGTAGACGACTTCAATCCAGTAGGCAACGGCCTTGCGTGCAGCATCACGGGTCGCCCAGCGCTGCCGG
The DNA here is from genome assembly GCF_046717785.1 of Corynebacterium tardum. Lineage (NCBI taxonomy): Bacteria > Bacillati > Actinomycetota > Actinomycetes > Mycobacteriales > Corynebacteriaceae > Corynebacterium > Corynebacterium tardum. The sequence continues at coordinate 1,994,610 of NZ_CP177104.1, forward strand.
TCATAGAATTCAGTCTTTAGCGTCGACCAGAACGACTCAGCCATCGCGTTATCGAAGCACACACCAGTACGCCCCACAGACTGGGCAATGCCCAGGTTGCGGCAGACCTCCCAGAGCTTCTCACTGGTAAATTGCGTTCCGCGGTCAGCGTGAAACACCAGCCCATCAGGAACATCACCGCGTAGCGTATGCGCCATCCGCAGGGCCCGTTCAACCAGGTGTGTGTCTTGAACGCTATCCATAGCCCAGCCCAGTACCCTGCGGGAATGACCATCGCGGACCGCGCACAAGTACAACCAGCCCTCACCGGTGCGCAGGTAGGTAATATCTGACATCCACACTCGGTTGAGCTGACCAGTATCAAACATGCGCTTGACCAGGTCAGGAAGAGTTGACTTACGCTTGGCTTGAATCGTTGTCACCGGGACAAAGGCACGCGGTGAAATCCCTTCAATGCCCATCATGCGCATCCGTTTAGCCACAGTCTTGCGATTCAAGGTGATCTGGTAGCGCTCGGCAAGCTCTGCGGTGATCCGCGGAGCACCATAAACCTCATCGGAGTCTTTCCAAATCTGATGAATCTTTCGGTCAACATCATCGTAAAATGCTGCCCGATCATCTTCGCCGGATAGTCGTTTCTGCTGCGCATGGGCCCATTTGTAGTATCCAGACCGAGATACTTTTAATAGTCGTGCCATGCGCTTGATGCTGTAGTTCGCCTTCTCCTGCTGCATTAGTTCGAACTTTTCTGCTCGCGTTGCTTCGCGGCGAAGAAGGCTGTCGCTTTTGACAAAAACTCGTTATCCATCTTGGCTTCTGCCAGCTCCCGGCGCAGACGAGCATTCTCAGCTCGGAGGTCAGCCTCGCTCATCCCATCGGAGGATCCTCGGCGTTCACGTTCGAGTTTGACCCACCGGCCCAAAAGCCCGGCGGAAACACCGATTTCCTTAGCCACATGAGCGATCGGTCGCTCTGACTCGATTACCAGGTTCGCGGCTTCACGCCGGTACTCCGGCGTGTACTTCTTGCGCTGTTGACTCACAATGAACATCCTCTCTTACGGACACAAGATCCGTACAAATAGGGTGTCCACTAAACGAGGGTAACCTCACCAGCCCAAGCCCGTGAGCACTTCGCCCACGCTCAATCCCCAACACAACCCATTGACCCGGATCTGCTGTGGGCCAAGATTGTGAAGTCATACCGGGATACACACTCAGAAAGCGCGATACACCACGAGCATCGTATCGAGAATGGGGTTAAAGAGGCGATGGCGCCGGTTGTGGGAGAAGTTGCAGCTTCTCCCACAACCATCGATGACGATAACGAACCAATCCAGCAAGAATCATCTCCTACCGTCAGTCCCACCGTAGACGGTCTATCCGCCCAGTCAAGCAACGCCTGGGGTATCCCCGACACACTGTGGATCAACAAAAGCGGAGTGGTGCGCATCCTGGGCTATGGATTCTATGTAGGACTCCGGTTTAAAAACCGGCTCATATACAGCCACGTTACCGATGACACCGCTGAGTTCTTCACTGATCATGATGGTGAAGCACTGTTTTCATTCCCACTGCCCATCAAGCTACTTGAGCGTCCAGCCGGCGGACAGATCAACATCGGGCATGTCGAAGGAATGTGGCACCGCCGGCCACCAGAGATCAAACCAATCCTGTCGCGTCCGCGCCCGTCGAGACGAAAGAAACCATAACCGGTAAGACGAGCTAGAGACTGTCCAAAAACACCAAAGACTCCCTGCCCAAAAAGCAGGGAGACTCCACGTCCAAAAAGTCATTGGACTCCTAGCCCAAAAAGTTACTGGACTCCGTGTCCAAAAAGTCCATGGACATAACATCAGCAACCCCAGATCGGCCCTAAGTCGCCTTGAGCTACTACTAGATACTCGCTGAAACGCTCCCGGATATTAATGGCGCTGCACAAAAAGCTTGTCACGACACAGAATGCCGGTACCGGCTACGAGGACTCGCTATACCTACCACTCCAAGCTAGACAATCTAGGCCCCTTTGCTGTTCAGAAGATTGAAATGGTAGCGGTGTGGTGAGTATCTGGTAGCGCCTGAGTGAGTATCCGGTAGCGGTGTCTCACTCAGGCGTTGTTGGTGGTTATGCGTGGGTGGTCAGTCTCATGTTTGGTCCTTCGAGTGTGATGATCTCGGCGCCGGAGACGAGTCGGTTGAGGATTGACTCGGAGATCACGGTGTCGGGGATGGACTTGTACCACTCCTGCGGGGTGAATTGTGAGGTCACAATTGTTGACACTTTGCCTTCACGCCCGGCGAGGATGTTGAGTATTTGGTGCGCGGTTGCGGCATTAATGGGTGTGGTGAGGAAGTCATCTAGGACCAGGACGTCGACGTCGTGGAGGTGTTGGATGAACTTCAGCCGTATGGGGTCATCGGGTTGTAGGACTGCTAGTTCGGCGGCGAGCATGTCGGTGCGGTAGAACCGTGCGGAGTAGTCGTTGCGGCATGCTGCTGTGATCAGTGCTTGGGCGAGGTAGGTTTTGCCGACTGAGGATTTGCCCAGGATGACAATGTTTTGGCCCAGGTGGCACCATTGTCCGTGAGCGAGTCTGCTGACTTGCTCGGGGTTGATGTTGCGGTCAGGTGTGCAGACCACGTTTTCAAGGCAAGCATCAAGGTTTGGCGATCGGGATGCTTTCAGCAGTTTGTTGATGCGTCGTTCACACCTGGCCGCGACTTCTTTATCGAGTGCGTAAAGCACTTTTTGGGAAAACGTCCATGCGTCGAATGCGGGGTCGTTGGCGATGTCGATGACGCTTCTGCCGAAGGCAGTCATCCGCAGCGCGGTGAAGTCGGCCAGGACGGATTCATCAAGGAAGCGATCTGTTGGCGGGGTTGGTGATGACATGGGCTTTAGTTTCCTTTCTGAATGAGGTTGTCCATGCTGAACTGTTCTGCACCGCCGAGAAACGCGCCGGTGGTATCCCGGTCGGAGGGTGCTGTGCCGGTGGGCTGGTTGGTTGTGGTGCTGCGCGGGAGCTGGTCTAGACCACTAGGCCGTGTGGCGTGTTCTTTGCGTACGACGGCCATCATGTTTTTGACCGCGGTATAGGACACCGCCCGTCGGCTGTCGTCGTTGGCGGTCAGGCGCTGGCATGCCTCTTCCAGGATTGGTTTGTTGCCGTGTTTGCCCATTGACAGAACGTTTCTGCAGGACTGGTATGCCTGGGCCGGGATGGCTTTCGCCGCGATAAGTTCTTCGATGACCTTGCGTGTTGCCGGGCCGGTTTTGCTGGCTTCACGGTAAAAGTAGTCGCTTGTCCACAGTCCACGAGTGGAGTCCATACCAGAGGGAATGTGCTCATAGTCAGTGACATAGGCCCCACGCTTATGCGAAACCCGGTGGGTTGCCACGGTTGTTCCCTGGTCAAAGACGGTCAAGACTTGCCCGGTGATGCGTACATCGACAGTGCGGCCAACAAGCTGGTGTGGGACGGAGTAGCGCACGGTTGAAACCGTGATATGGAAATCTGGGGCCACTTTCGCACGCTTCCACTCGGTGTGTTGCCACGGGGTTTCCGGCAGGTCAGCAAGGAGATGTTGCTCATGTTCTTCAAAGAGATCCCTGCGGCTTGACTGCTGACTGCGAAACGGCACGGAGGTATTGATCGCGTCGACTACGCCCACAATCTTTCCGTTGAGCTCGTCTAAATCAACACACTGGTGGCCATCGAGCGCGTGGATGACTTTGTGCGTGACGATCTTTACCGCAGCTTCCACATTCGCTTTATCCTTCGGCCGACGCGCACGAGTGGGAAGTGCTGCTGTGTTGTAGTGCTCCAAGAACTGCTGGTAGGTGTCGTTGACCTTCCGATTCCTATCGGCAGTGCTGATCGCATTCGACGCCGTCGACGCGTTATCGGGTACAACAACCTGGCAGACCCCGCCGAAGTAGTCAAACGCTTGACGGTGGGCATCAAGCCAAGACTGCTGCCGCTGGTCAACACACGCACAGGCAAACAGCATCCCTGAATACGGCAGCGAGGCGACGAAAATGCTGACTTTCTCACCCGGTGTGCCGGAAGGGGCGTACAGGCGCATTCTGGTCCCTGCCCAATCCACCTGCATCGTATGCCCTGGTGCGTGAGTGATCCGGGCGGTCAGCCCGGCCGCATCGACATGGGAGGCAACCAGCTGGCGGAACCGGTCGTAGCTGTAGTGCCGCTGGCCCGGCTGGGCGGGGGTGGTAGTGTAGCGAGCCCACAATACTTGCAGTGTCTGCTTCGCACGCCCTGTGCGTGCTTTAACGACCGCGTCAAAGTCAATCGGGACGAATTCGCCTTGCCCGCTGGTGCGTTTATCAACGAATATCTCATCCAGCTCGTCATTCGTCAACGCCGCGACCTGCTGGGCAGTGGTCAGGCCAAGGCTTCGCAGCGCTTGGTTCGCTCGGGAAATCGCGCGGTGCGAGCACCCGAGCTGGTCTTCAATCTGGCGGTAAGAACGCTTCCCTAAAAGCAGCGTCATCACCGCACGGTAATCCGTCATCAGCGGACTCCTTCCAGTACACGCCGCACCCGGATGGTGCGACTACCGGAAGTATCACCCCGAGCGCGCTGAGCTGCTACCAGATACTCACTAAAGCGCTACCAGATAGTCACGACACTGCTACCAAATAGCCGGTCGCAACACCTTTGCAACCACTGCGATGTTCTTTTTGTCGAGCTGTGCGGGTGATATTGCCGGTTCTACTCGCTCGGCAGACTTAGCGTGCACTGCTTGGGCCTGGCCATGCTTGCCGACGCCTCCCCTACCCGGTCAATCGGCAAGATATAAGCGCCTCTACCGGAAGCCCGTTCAATGCGGCGTAGCAAGCCCCACGAGGGCCACAAGGTTAGCCGCAGTGTCGATTTCTCCTCCGTCTAGAATCACTCCAGACTGCTCGCCTTGAGCGCGGGGACCTTGCGAACGTTCCCAGTGCGTTTGCGGCAAATCTGACGATTTTCAACTAGGCAGCTGCGGTGGTTGAACCAATAGGTGTTTACCTACCCCAGCTCGGATCGGTACTTCTCCATGATCGCCTCTAGGTCACGGAAAAGCGCCGGACCGTACTTCGGGTGGCGCAGGCCGAACTCGACGCTGGCCGGGATGAAGCCAGCTGGATTACCCAAATCGTGGCGGATACCGTTGTGCACGACGACGTGGACGGGGTGTCCTTCGGAGATGAGGAGGTCAATGGCGTCGGTAAGCTGCAGCTCCCCGCCCTTGCCGGGGTTGATGCGGCGCAGCGCGTCAAAAATTGCCCGGTCCAGAAGGTAGCGGCCGGTCGCCACCAAGTTCGACGGGGCGTCCTCGGCGGCAGGCTTTTCCACCATGCCCACAACCTTCTTCACGCCCTTCTGCTCAGTGTCCTCAATATCAAACACGCCGTAGTTCGACACGTGTGCCGGGTCCACCTCCACCGCAAGCAACACGGAACCGCCGTGCTCTTGGCGCACACGAATCATCTCGCTCATGGCAGCGGTGGGCTCAATGACGTCATCGGGAAGCATTACGGCGAAGAATTCTTCGTCGTCATCCAACACATCTTCAGCCAAACCTACAGCATGGCCCAAGCCCAGAGGCTTCTCCTGGGGCACGGCAACCGGATGGATAATCTGAGCTGCACGCTCCACCTTCGCAGCCTGCTCGTCCTTGCCGCGAGCTCGCAGAATCTCAACAAGATCCGGGAACTCGTCAAAGTGACGAAGCACCTCCTGCTTGCTTGGCGACGTCACGATGGCCAACCGCGTCGCTCCTGCTGCTGCGGCTTCCTCCGCAATCATTTCGATGCCGGGGGTATCAACCACTGGGAGGAGTTCCTTCGGAACAGTCTTCGTGGCGGGCAGGAAGCGAGTGCCCATGCCGGCGGCTGGGACTACGACAGATTTCAAATAAGAAATAGATAGTCTCGACAATCTTGCACCAGTCTTTCAAACAAACAGATCTAAGGAGTATTGCGGTCACCATATGCATAGATGACTACAGGTAGAAGCTTCACATAAATTCCCGAACCACGGGAGTAATCAACAACTATTAAAGATTCCGATTCAAAAACTTTGCCGCTTGAGACTCGTAAATAATCCGAGGGGGAAAATATGAAGCTTGCGCTTCGGCGAAAAATTCTGCAGCTTCTTCAGGTTTACCGGTGACCAATCTATGCGCCCAATCACGGTATAGCTTACAAACCGTTTTAGGGTCGCCTTCAGTTACCACAGAGCCTTCGTGAAGCCACAAAGCTCTATTACAATTATCTTCAATTAACTGCGTTCCATGAGAAACAAGAAAGATAGTACCGGCCTCATCAAGGAAACCATCCATTCGCTCTTGCGCCCTATCGGCAAAAGCAACGTCGCCAGTGGAGAGAGCCTCATCAACAAGAAGAATATCTCGTACGACAGAAGTAGATATGGCAAACTTGAGCCGAGCTCCCATTCCAGAGGAATAAGAATTCATCGGCCGATGAACTGCCTCTCCCAAGTCGGCAAATTCTGCCACACTTGGCCAATATTCCTCGGCCTCACGTTTGCTCATCCCTTGAGCTAATAAACCTAGCTTAATGTTCATAACCCCGGATAACTGAGGCTGTAAAGCAGCAGAAACTCCAAGAAGCGTAGGCTCGCCACCTACCAAGACTTCGCCGGAAGTGGTCGCTTCACTACCCGCAATAAGCTTGAACATGGTCGACTTACCTGAGCCATTCCTCCCGATAACACCGACGTAGTCTCCGCGTTCAGCTACGAAAGAAACTTCTCTAAGTGCGTCAACAGTTGCGTTCCGCCGAAGGCCGAACGTATCGAGTAAAGACGGATCGGAAACCGGATACGACTTAGTGACAGAATTTAGAACGACTGAAGGGTTAGATAACTTTAACATACTTCGATTCCGCGCCCCAGAAAACAAGGAAGCCTACAGCTAGGCTGCCAAAAGACCAACATAGAAGTGAAACCCAAACTCGCCAATCGGGAGTCGTACCATCAAGTACGGCAGTTCGTACAGAACTAATGAACTGAAAGCCTGGGTTCGCCTGCATAACTGACCTAACCACGGGATGAGTCGCAAAGTTTTCCACCGAAAAGAAGACACCCGAAATGTAGAACCAACCCCTACTAACTACCCTTAACAGGGCCTTGGCGTCCGGGACAAAGGCAGTTAACCAGGAAACAAATAAAATTAACCCCAAGCTAAATATATGAATAAGAATATACAGAGGCACAACACAAATGACTGAAACATCAATCGGTTTATTAAGCTGACAAACCAGTGCGACGAGAACGGCCATCAAGGCTGGAGCCAAGTTATCAAGAAACTGTCTAACTACTAGCCCGATTGCGATAGACGCGCGCGGAAATCGAAACGCAGCGATCATCGCGCGATTCGACCGAATCAAACCCGCCCCACTGTTTAAACCTTGTTGCAAAAACCCAAAAAAGATAATTCCAATCAACAAAAATCCGACGAAATTATCAATCCCTCTCGAAGTACGGAGCAATAGACCAAAGATCAGCCCATATGTTGCCGCTTCCACCAACGGGTTGAGAATAATCCAGAGCTTCCCTAGCCACATACCTCGATGCCCCTGAAAAGCACGTGCACGGGCATCGAGGAGAATAAAAGAGCGCCTCTTCCAAAGTTTCAGTAGATATGCCCCAAGCGAGTCTCTAGCATCTAATGGGTGAACAGCAGAGTCGTCCACCAGAATTGATACACGCTGATGTTGAGAATCTTTCGTATTCCCGTTCATGCTAGGCACAGCTACTCCTCACTCTGTCAACTAGGCCGTTATCATCGGACCACAGCAGACCAACTTAACCAATGCTCTACATGTATTGCCCGTCGGCACGTCGGAATTCAATCGAATTCTTGTTAGATTAGCGCCACCTGGAACCACAATAAAAGCACTACCTTTTCCTACACTATCAGTGTAAAGACGCAGGTAATCTGCGCGCTCCGGCGTCCAAGGGTAGTGCCCCTCCACCTTGCTTCGATCTGAAAAGTCAAAAGACAAGGTGAAACAATTTTCCGCGTTATGCTCGCCAATAATAGAATAGTCCACACGGAATGCTACTCCGTCGCTGCCAAACTCGGTGCTAGGTACGGACAGCTTTTGCCACTTTCCTAGTTCTAGTTCTCCCTCAGCGCCGTAGCTAATCGACTCGGCGTATCGACTTCGAAGAACAAGACCTGGGAACTCAGTCTCAATATCATGGAATGCCATTTCCTGATACTCACTTAACTGACTTAGACGATTTATTAGGCGCGCACCCACGGGAGAAACAAAACTTGAAGTGTCTTGAGTTGAGTGCAGCATTTGCAGACTTCCTACAACGGTCGGATCCACAATAGTAGGCATAACACTGTCAATATTGTGATGTGCCGGAAAACCTGGCTCCTCAAAGCTGTGAAAGGAATTATTCGCTCGACAAATATAGGCCTGTCCAGCGGACGGATTTCGAACGAATTTTTTCCTAATATCGCTCACGAGACCATTCGAGTACAATGCCGCTGCTTGAATAGGAAAGGATACAGCCATCCCGACGTTATCTTGTACCAAGTACCTTTCCAAACACTCGAAATATGAATTGGAAAGAACATCATCGTCGTCGAGCCTAACCCATGCGTATAGGCCTCGAAATCCCGATCCCCAGGAAGCAACCTCCTCGCGGACGCTGTCTGCCATACTTGAGTCCGAAACAAGAACTGGCTTGAAAAAATCAAACCTATCAGAAAGATCCGACAAAGCAGACTTGTACTCGTCAGGTAGATTTTCCGAGTACTGGACTATGTGAACAATATTATGCTTAAAAGATGCTTTAGCCAAGGCGGGGACAGTAATGCGAGAAAGAATATCAAGCCGCTTATCCAAGCGTTCTGGCGCAAATAGGCGTCGCTCAAATTCAGCAGGATCAGTTCCAAATTCATGACGAATTCGTAGCCCTCCAGCGCTTCTACTAAACACTGAAAATCGGGTAACTATTACTATCGGAGCTCGGCTTGCGAAAGGATCAAACAAAATAACCTCACTTAGCTTTGGAGAGTTAGAACTCTAGGACAATTTCTATTTGCCAAAATTAGACTCTTTTGGAAACGAGCCGATCCCTCGGCAGAAAATGCATGTTCTCGTGGAATGAGCCTTGATTCACCCACGTACTCAGCAGCAATTGCGATGTGAGTCGTGCTATTGACTCGCTGTACCAGAAGATCAGGCAGATCTTGAATAGAATTAGTCCACTCAGTCTTCCCGTCTACTAGGACCCTAATTCGCCAATCGCGGGCGGGACCATAGTAAAACCGATCATGAATCCTGAGTTGCACGGAACCCTGCCCCTGCGGCTGACCGGTCCAAGTCAAAGGAATCTCCAACGTATCACCATGCTTGAGCAATGGCATACAATAGTCTGCTTCCAAAATCGAGGCTACAAGGGCGACAAATTCAGAATTTGCTCGCATTAGAAGAGCTCTGCCCCGGTCACGCTTTTCGATACTTTTTCCAACTGAATAATCGCTGGAAGAAATCAGTTCCATCTTTGCACGGAACTCTCCCGGATTTCCCACCAAAGTCGTCGCAATATTCAGCGGATAAATCTGCTCGATATCAGGAACACGATTAGAAAATACCCAGTCAGCCGCAGTCAAAATATATGGAACCATGGGCGACATTCTCGGACTGTTTCGTGTACCCGAGTGGGTAAGGAGGACTATTTCCGCTTTCAGAGACTGGGCCAGTTCTTCCATGGATGCAGCTTCCAACTCTTCTAAATGATAAACCTCATCAATCACAGAAAGTGGCAGGTCAGCGGAAAATGCCGGGGCGAATACATTTTCGGTGGCTTGGTCCTTATTGACCTTGATAATTGAATTAGTGTTAGATTGCTTCTCCACGATGTTTGGAAAGTCAGGGTGCATAAGTGCCGGCAAGAATTGAATATTTTGGAATCCTCGCGAAGCCAAATACCTATAGTTTCGTCGATTCGAGGTAACCACCATGTCGTAGAACTCCGCCATTCGGGCTATGACTTTGGTGCCACTAGTTTCTCCAGACTCAAAGCCCAATGTTTTTATGCCTTTTTCCCGAAGGAGCTTTGCACCCGTGGAGGTAATCGCAGCGGAATCGTCAGCTACGATGAGCAGGCCCTTTTGCTTTCCGAAGGCCTCTAATACAGGGCCAACATTCACTGCTTTTCCGCAGATACGAGAAGGATCCGGAACTAACAAACGAGATTCCTCCGAAGCAATTAAGATCTTCGCTTGGATACCGCTACGCCTTAATAGCTCAACCACTACGGATGACCGAGAAGTCTCTGCCGCACCTTCTTTCTGCAGTACCACGACCTCTCCTAAGTCCCCTCGCGACTCGTCTGAGTTGTGGTCCCGCGAATTGGTTCTGACCAAAGTCAGAGGAGCAGACGCTGCCTCTCTCGCGGCCGCGTTCGTACCATCAAATTGTGTAAACCAAACTTCTCTCTCTACAGCATCCAGCTTTTTCCAATCATCACCTTGCAAGAGTGCTTCTAATGCCAGTACACGAGAAAGGGCGGAGAAATTTCGATCGAAGCGGTCGCTGACCCTGGAGCTGAGCTCTGCGAGACCGCCGCTCTCGCTTAGTTCGCGGAAGGTTTCATCCGCCTCCTTGATGGACGAAGCTGTAAGCATCTCTGGGTAACTTCTAAATACTGCCTCCGACGGAACGACAGAAATAGTCGGAATTCCCATTGCCATATACTGGACCACCCGGCTAGGGTATTCAAAAAAGCCTAGGTCTCCAAGCCCGTCGAACCATGTTTCGAGACCACGATGATCGCCGAAAAATTGAGGAATATTTAGCGCAGCGCGAGTACTAGCTCCCGATAACAGCACCTCATTATTCCCGTCTAAGTAGCCCCCAGACAGACCGACATAGTCCGCTCCAACGTTTCCGTGGATACGAACGCTACTGGTTAGCTCTGCGAGCTTAAAATACCTCGACCGGCGGACTTCGTCCTGGACATTCCCCAAGAACATAAGATCCACGAGTGGTTCAGTCTCCCCCCAAACTTTGGGGAAAGCCGCATGATCAGTCCAAAAAGGAAAATTGACGCCCGTAGGCCGGCCAAAAAAGTTCTCGTAAAACTCTAAAACTTTGGCGTTGCCACAATGTAGAACTAGATCGTAGGAATCCACGACCGGACCATACGAGAGGTCAAAGAGAACTGGATCATCCGAGAACCACGCGACGAGAGTTATTCCTTGCTTCTTTAACTTATCCAATAGGTTAAACGGAAGCGAAGCGGGCCGCATAACGAAACAGACGTCTGTGTCAAAGTCAATCACTTGATGCACAGCAATCTCAAGCGCGCTAATGTCTTGCCCTCCGGACGGAAACTTGAAACCGTGCCCGATCTTTCCTGTATTCAACACACTGTGCCCCCGCGCAACTAGGGCTCGCTCTAGACTCGAGGCAACGTGTGTTTCCAAAATCCCGTCATATATCGATATCCGCATATCCCTTACCTAACTGCCTTAAATCCAAAATCTGCTGTACGGCTACTGACTTCAAAAGGATCAGCTGCATATACGGGAAACTGCGAAGCAACTGTGCCCAACTCTCCGAAAACTAGGCTTTTAAAGTTTGAAGCATCGATAGAAGTAAGCCATCCGGAGTTTGGTAGATAGTCCGTGAACTCTTCTTCAAACACTGAGTCCTCGTTTCGAAATGACTTACAAACGAGTGGAGTATCTTGTTGGCGTAGGGTCATTACAAGGTCGAAGGTGAAGAACTTTCCATACTCTACTTCTGGGTTCAAATACAAATTCAATTTCTTCACGCCGCTTAACTTCGTCGAATCTGTAGCAACGCTTTCCTCGAAGAACACTCCGTCGGGCAGTGCTTGGCCCTGGGTGAATTCTCTAATCCATTCTTTATCCAAAACAACTGATGAATCCACTGGAAAAATCTCGATGTACGTTGTACTTGCGCTCTTAGGCAGGCCCAACGTCGACAGAATCGTGTCGATTCGATGTTCGTAGGTGTGATGCGCCATCGTTACTCTCCACGCCGATTGTGCTTGGCGCCGACGATACTCGTCATTTTCGAGCAACATAGAAAGTTTCGGCAGCACTTCTGAGCGATCTTTGGCCAACGTAATTTCTTCCGTGGAATAGACGGACCTGATCGCCTCGCTCTCCATTCCGAACACGGCGGTCTTGCAAGACGACAGTTCAAAGACTCGCCTAGCACACATAGTTTTCGAATTGACGACAGAGTTTACATTCAAAAATACTTTAAAATCACGGTAGGCCTTAACCATCTCGCTGTATGGAAGGCTTCCTACGACATTATCGTCATATGGTTCCGGGAACTGATACCTCGGGTCTCCCCCTAAGGCCCTAGAAAATATCGAAAAGTCAAACTTATTCGCCGCAGGAAAAAGCGCCTCCATCTGCTCACGGCGCTCAGGAAATTTGTGGGCAAAGTACTGCCCCGCAAATGCTACATCTCCCTTCTCTTTGACATTGCTTCGGCATGGACTGTGCAGACGCGGGGACGCTGCAAACTGAAGAAGATTAACGGAAGCATCCGGTACCAATTCTTGGTATCGAGGTATCATCGCGGCATCACTCGTGAAGATGTAGTCGAAGAGCTTCGCCGTTTCGATAAAGTCTTCGAAGTGCGGGGGATCCTCCTTGTTCCAAAACACGGTAGGAATGGATCTCTGGTTACACGCCTCTACCAAATCTCTCAATGGCTTTTTAGGGCCGCTTGATGAGGTGACCATATATTTCCAGCGACCGTTGTTTCCGTTCCAAGCCGATTCAACCAATAGGAAATCAGGCTGTATAAAATCTAAATCTAGCTCAGCCTTATTGGGGCTAACCAGCCAAAGATTGAGAAAGTCCGAGAAAGAACGGACAGAAAATTCATCGAGAATTGCTACAACATTTCTCTTTTTCAAGTCCGGAACTAGTGAAAACGGCTCCCGCGTTTTACGGTAACAAGCTAACAACCGCTCGCGCGTATTCAATTCCTGCTTCACACTAACCTTCCAAGCTTCTAACGATCGTTGCTGGGTAAATGTCGGACTTAGCGTCCCCGAAGGCAATTCTCACGGGAGTACCATAAGTGATACTACGGATTTGGCTTTTGGCGTCTTGAGCCGAGGGACCGAAGTACAGATTGGAGGTCTCACTAATCCAACTTAGCGGCAATTGGCGACGGTAGCTTGATTCGTGTTCATCTGGCTCTAGCCAAATCACGATATTGCTATACCTACCAATTTCAAATAGAGGAGGGGCCGAGGAGTCTGTAACGTCGAACAACTTGACCCTTTCAAGAACACTCGGTGAAAGCGCTCGACTCAATTTTCCCAATCCATCTCGACTACCGACTAGAAGCGACTTTCCGGGCTGGCATAAGTACTCAGCAAGCAAGCTGTATGTACTCTCACGTTCCCCTGTAAGTAGCGTTTTTCCAGCAATGCCAGACTTGGAAGAACTTGGTTCGGCCTCTAGTAACTTGGCTAGGCCTTCTTCGATGGTTAGCTGGATGCCGTCCATTGCAAACCCTAATTCATCCCAGTTGGCGCTTTCGCTAGCACTCGCAGCCGCCTCGATTTCGGCAAGCTGACGTCGGAGCTTCTTGTCCATGCGAGTAACAGCAAACCTGATTAGTCTCAAGTATAAAAACGCACTGTAAACAGGGGCAAGGATGGCCAAGAGCCCGAAGCTCACCGCAAGCCGAATCGACGCTGTTGCAAGAGCTGCCATAGCAATGCAGAACGAAACAATGCCGAAAACCAATAGCCAATGTGCTACCACCAACGAACGCGGACTTCGCGATGTTGGTGGCCGTCCCTCTGCCACAGGCTTCTCACCCCACTTCACCATTTCCTCCAAATTCCCCTGGTGTCGATCACCGTCGCGGAGTCAGGGATATTCTTTTCGGCGCCATAGAATTCATCATGGTCGACCAAAAGCACAACTACACCGGACTGTGCGATGGCTTCGGTAGGTGGTACCAACTCAACATTTTCAAACTGCGCCAAAACTGGCGGCAACGATGAGATGTTGGGTTCGGCGATTCTAACTAGCCGGTTAGGGAATTCTTGAGCTACTCTGTGAGCAATCTCTAGAGCTGGAGACTCTCGGAGGTCATCAATATTTGCCTTAAATGAAAGCCCCAGTAGAGAGATGCTTGCTTCGTCACCACTAACGCCAAGGCCCTTCCGGATCTTTTCCAGGACCCAATCAGGCTTTCCATCATTTACTTCACGTGCGGTTCGGATCAGGTTAGCATTTTTCGGCGAGGCAGCTACGATAAACCAAGGGTCAACTGCGATACAGTGACCACCTACACCCGGACCGGGTTGAAGAATGTTAACCCTTGGATGATGATTCGCTAACTCAATTAGTTCCCATACGTCGATATCGAGTTCATCCGATATAAGGGACAACTCGTTAGCGAAGGCTATATTCACATCCCGAAATGAATTTTCAGTAAGCTTCGCCATCTCGGCAGTTCTCGCATTAGTACGCAAGAGCTGGCCTTTGCAGAATGAAGCGTAAACCTTGCATGCCCTGTCAGTTGCATCTTCATCCATACCACCGATGATTCTATCGTTGGAAACAAGTTCTTCCATAGCCTTTCCAGGCAGAATCCTCTCTGGGCAATGGGCAAATCGCAGTCCCGACGACTGTGCACCCCGACCGGAAAGATCCGGACGAAGTTCGAGAATTCGTTCTGCCATCTTCTCTGTCGTTCCGGGCGGTGACGTCGATTCAAGAACAATCAGTTCATCTCCCTGGAGCTTGGGTGCGATACTCTCCGCCGCTGAGAAAATAAAGCTCATGTCGCAGGTGTGGTCTGCATTGAATGGGGTCGGCACCGCCAAAATATACGTTGAAGCCTCAGGGGCCTCAGTGGTGGCGCGAAAACTACCCGAGTCGATGGCTTGTTTGAGAGCTTCTTCTAGCCCAGTCTCGACTATCGTTACTTCGCCTCGATTGATTCGCTCGACACTTTTTGCGTTGACATCCAGACCAACGACTTGAAGGCCACTATTCGCCATAACAACTGCCGTGGGCAGGCCAATATACCCCAAGCCTACGAAGCAAACCTCTGCTTTAGTCATAACTGCTATATCCCTTTCATTGTTTCGAAAGAACTTCTTCGTATAATAGCGCACCCAGTCGACTACCGAGTTGAGTAGGTCTGAGCACGTCCATTCAAAAAATCAAAAAGTTCTGGTGCCAATAATGGACTGTGGCCGTCTTTCTTTGAATTATAAAAACGCAGACTTGAGTTTGCCGAGATCGTGGCAGCCCCTTGCACACTCCAGAACGCCAAAAGCCCAGAAAGTTGATTCTTAATATCAGTGGAGCTCCGCGCATTTACCACATAATCAAACTCAGGTGCATAAGAAGAACACCGCCAAAGATCGATCAATGATATTCTTTCTCGCCACTCGTCCCGGAATGTAGGCCTATCAGACCACTTTCCATAAACCGCTTGCATTAGCTCTTTAACCTGAGTTCTACCTTCATATTTCAGCCAATCAATCTGGGGATTGTTCGCAATGACTCCGTCGACTTGAACGAATGTTCCGCACGCCAACGCTTGGAAACCACCTCCAGAGGACCCATAGAGCCAGACCGTTCCTTCATCCGGACCCAATTTTCGCTGCATTCGCCAATAGTCGGTGACCGCAGATACGACGGCACTTTGGGCTACTATTCCCCAATGCCCCTTCGACCCTTGCCCCCAACCTAGTGCTAAATTTGGGAAGAGATTCTGCGTTGGGTCCGCGATAGCGCAACAATCATCCTTCAATGATCCCCATAATGTGTGACGCTGGTATACAGGCTTTCCTGCTGCGCGTTGCGGGTCAATAGCTCCATTGAAAAAAATCGTCAGCTTAGGAGAGTCGTTCTCAGTCAGCTGCTTTAAGCCCAGCAGCACGTCAACATTGTACTCAGTCCCAGGAACACAAATCTCCCGCTTCTCTTCCTCCGAATCGCAGTGCAATTTAGAAAGAGCCGCTCTCCTGATTTTCAAATACTCATCAAAATCAGGATCTTTCAACCTCCACTTCACAAGACTCTGGCGAAGCCGCCGTTCCAACCACTCCGCCCTACGGGGGAAATCGACCAGCGAGCTATCCCGATATTTGGTACCAAGCGATTCCAAGTCGAAGTCGACATCAATACTGGCTACCTCAATGCCTCTGTCTCGCAACTTGGAAAGAACCGCAGAATTTGGCCGCTCCGAGCGCCGGACAATAATACACGCTACACCAAAGGCACTATTAAACTCTCTGATTAACCATTCGACTACTTGATTAGCCGAAAATTTCGACGCTGCAAGCCGACCAGAAGCTTCACCCCCTTCCCTATTTCCGGAAATCAAATTCAGAATATACACTGTATCATTCTGAACTCCCCTTTTAGTGATGTGTTGCAGGATAAAGTCTTGCAGTTCTGGAAAGCTTTCCAAACACTTACTGGGATTAATATCGAAATATTCACCGCCAGAATTTGAAACTATATCCTGTAATACTTCATTTTCTCCAAAAGCATTAAGTATTCCGACATTTATTGACTTCATCACACTTTTCCCTCTCTTACCATTTCCTTGCAATTGGACAGTTCATTGAGTAAGCGCTCATACCGACCCGCATTGGATTTCCACGTGTGTTCTTTTGCCCATTGGATCAAATCGTCCTTCAAGTGAGGAGAGTCTAGTTCTAGGCGGATTGCATTTACAAAGTCTGCCAGATCACCGGGCCTAAAGCTTCGCATTAGACCACCCGTAATTTCTTGCAAAGCGGGAAGATCTGACCCTACAACCGGGATCCCCTTAGCCATAGCCTGCAATGGTTTAAGAGGCGTAACGACTCGACACACCTCAATATCTAATCTAGGGACAACAAACAAATCGAGCATTGAATACCAGTGATTTACATCCTCAACGGGCACTCGACCAACGAAGGTGATCCGATCTGAAACCCCTAACCGATCAGCCTCTTCGCGTAAATCTCCAAGCTCCTCGCCATCGCCAACAATGACGCAGTGTATCTCGTCGAGCCGTGCGACAGCCCCAACCAGCAAGTTAAGACCTTCATACCCAACAATAGATGTTATAGTACCGATCGTCGGCTTATCAGGAATCGAGTAGCGTTGCCTTAGAACCTCGGCTTCATCATAATAGAGCAGAAAGTCATCTTCGGTTACGCCATTAGGAATCACTGCAATTCTCCCATTTGGAATCCCCCTATTAATCAGTCTCTCTTTATACACTTTGCTAAGGACTATAACTCGGTCCGCAGCCTTCATCGCCGCGATTTCTTGGTCTCGTAACAAGGAATAAAGCTCGCTCTTCCGAGCATCGGCGTTCCCAGAAAGTTCCTGCTTTGCCGCCCAAGTAGACTCCAATTCGCCTCGGACTTCGTAGATCCATGGCACTCCCAGTTCACTCGCAAGCTTTCGAGCTACCATTGCGTTTTTGAAGTCTGTAGTAGTGACTATCGCCTGGGGGATCTGCCCATTTAACTTACTCAGCACCATTTTGACCGTCGCACTTGTACGCACTTCGAGACTAGGCGACAAACGCCAAGGTATAAGTTGCCTATACTTAATCTCATCTACGGTTACTGTGTCGCTATCGATTCGTTTACCTACTAAAGTTGGGTAGCCGATTCGAGTAAACGCAATTGGGGCTATCCCTTTCAAGGAAATAGCTTGCAAAGTTTTGTGAGACCGAATTGTGTACCCCGATTGAGTATACGGAAGACTATTCGTCAACAAGAACAGGACTCCGTGTCGCTCCTGCGGGTTCGCATTCGCTGAATTTTTACTCTCCAAACTGGGACGGCTAACAGTTTCCTGCAAGAATTCCAGCCTGTCCTTCGCACTCCGTACCTTCCTGGAGTGAAAAAACCGATAGTACGTAGGTTGAGCAGCGAACCAACGAAGACCGTCCGATAGATTGCCCTGTCTAATCTGGCGTTGTCCGATTGGTTCTATCTTACCAATAGCTGTTTCAAGCCTATACAGAAATCTTGCGATAGTTTGACACCCAAATCCCCTAAACCTTAAACTAACTTTTTGTAAGAAATCAACAGGATCTTCGGAGAGTCGCCACACAGAAGAAGATGCTACTAGAGTAATCTGCCTAGCTATTAGAAACCTCACGGTTCGACTTCACCTCTTTCAAAAGATTCGAAATTAGTGAATTAGATATGCGAAAACGTTCGCTTTCAACCCACCTTTGCCCAACATCCGAGACCTGCAGCAAGGACTTATCTTGAGTCAACATTTCCCAAATTGCTGCCAACGCCCCTGGGCACTCCGGAGGGGCAACATGACCTGCATTTAGCTGTTTGATCAACCTGGCTGCTTCACCTTCTACAACGCCTGATATATGAATACCCATTTCCATTAATTCATAAGTTTTCGAAGGAACTGTGCGCCCCAACGGCTCCCAATCGGTTAAGTGCACTAGTGCGGTATCAGCCCAAAGATAGTGTTTCGAGATATCCTCCACCGTGGTTCGCTCGATAAAATCCGCTTTAACATTCTGTTGAGCCGCCAATCGTTTAACGTTCTGCCTCGCCGCACCAGCGCCCACAAACCTTAACGAAACATCAACTCCCCTTTCCCGCGCGATCACGGCGGCGTCAATTACATTCACAAGGTTCTGAGCTCTTCCGATTGTTCCTGCATATAGCACCTTCAACTTCCGGTCAGATGCTGTTGGAGCCCAACCTTCCCGACGCGCATCCCTAACCTCTTTGGCAGGATTGGGGAAAACGTTTCTGACCGTTTCGATGTGCCTCGCTACCTGCCTTCCAGAAAACCGGTCCTTAAACTCTTCCCCAAGGTCGCTTGCAGTTACAATTATCCCGTCCGCGGACTTTAACGCTCTATTCAAGAATCGTTCAACAACGTAGACGACAAGTGTTCTAGGCGAGATACCCCGCACACCAGCACTAAAGAGTTTTTCTTTATAAGACCGTCGATCTAGTCCCATATTCCAGCGAGATGATTGCTGGAGAAGATCAGGCCAAGCATCCCGTAGATCTATTATGTAGGGTATCCTGTACATCAATGCAGCGACCCTTGTTACAAAAGCTGTTGGTAATGCAGGAACGGTTCCAATAATGATTTCCGGACTAAATCGCCTCAACTCCTTTGGGGGGAGCACGAGTACCCTAATCATCCCCAAAGCGACGGTCGCTTGGTTGAGCGCTTTCATCGTTAAAGATCCCTTGAACGGAAAATAGCCTGTCCGGAGAATCTCCTCACCCGAGGGTCCGGCTTTATTCTCCATTGACGGCTTAAACGACTGTTTTGAAAGCCACTCTCTGATCCCCACCTTCCGCTGATAGTTTGCTGGTGGCGCAATTACGAAGACTTCGTCCCCCGATTTCGACATCATTTCGGTCAGCCAGGTCCAACGCCGCTGTGGAACCCCTTGTTCAGGATACCAATACTGCGAGATTACCAACACACGCATACTCGCTTCTTTCTTTAGTACATCGTGCCGTTCCTATCATTTATCTCCGATGAGTCTAGCTGAACGCTCAATCGTAATGCCATCGATACCCTTTATAGTTGCGAAAGTTGTAGGCGTACTTTCACCTATTCAACAGTCGCAACCGAACGGCCACACTTTCAACACTATTATCTCTCTGAACTGCAAATTTGTGTTTATTCCTGACTTCCGTATATAGTAATTCTCGTTGCACAGGGCAAGGTTACTTACCCAGCAGCGTACGCATAGTCCTCCATAGCTCAGTTGGCAGAGCATTCGACTGTTAATCGAAGGGTCACTGGTTCGAGCCCAGTTGGAGGAGCAATTAGCCGCCTTCTTTTAGGGCGGCTTTTACGTTTCCGGGTTGAGGGTCAAATTGGGATAAGGGTCGACCTAAACGACAAAGCGTGTCGTTTGTCTGTGTGTTGAAGGTTGAGGGTCAGAAAGCGCGTCTGAGATCGGGGATTTTTTGGCCCTGGCCTCTAGGTTAGAGTCAAATATACGCTTTGGGAGCGTATACCTGATTTTGGGGGCCGTAAATCCACGGTGTGGCTGACTGCCTGTGACACTCAGCGGTGGTGTGGTGGCCCAATGTCAAGGAATCGGCCACGCTGCCACTACGGTGGCAATACCAAACGCAGCGAAACAACCGGCCGGCATCCCTCGGGATGGCGTCTCAAGGCCTAGCGAAACCCCCAATATAGGCCGCCCGGAATTCCCTGCGCGGCAGTATTTATCCAGCTCGTCGCGTATTACGCTTCTCAGGCAACCCTGGCGTAGCCAGCTTAATATAATGACGCTGTTGCCACACCATGTCCGGGCCTCTGGTGGCTTGTGTTTCCTGGTTGGTTAGGGTTTGTGCTTTGGCGAGTGCGTCCTAGCCCCAGTTTTGCTGCCTGGCGATCTCTACGGGGTCGTCAGGCAGCTGCGTGTGAAGGTAGAGCCACCAGTCGCAGGCGATGCGTTGTTGCTCGTCGCGTAGTCCGCGGTGGGCGTACATTAATTGCTTGATTTGTGAATTCACCCCGCCTTCCAAACTGTTGGTCGTGCGTTCTAAGCGTTGGCCTTCTTTAGCGTGGGTGAGGTAGGCAAAGAGGTGTCCTTGTTGGCTCATTTTCTTTAGCTGCAGGTAGATACCACGGTGAACATCGTGGGTGTACCACCATTTTTTGTTGCCGCGTTTGGCTTTCGGGATCTGCTCGAAGGGGACGTCTTTGACGTACGTTCTGGCTTTGAGCTGGGCGCTAAATACGGTGCCGAACTGGTGTAGCTTGACTGTCCATTCAGCTGCCTTATCCAGGTTGTCAACGGCGAGCAGTTCAAAGGAAAGACGTTGTAGTGCTTTGCCCATCGGCGAGGTGGGGTGAAGGCCTGTGGCGCGCTGTATATTGCGTTTGACGTGGACAATGCAGCGTTGAACCGAGGTATTAGGCCATAGGCGGCGTAGTGCTTTAAGCCCTCCGGAATCCCCATCACAGGTCACTAGTTGTGGTGGAGCTATCTCGTCCAGCAGACGCATATACGACCAAGAGGATTCCTTAGTGCACCAGAACCAGTTGATGACGTGGCTGGAGTCAGCAGCCACGACAAGGCATTTGGTGTTGAAGTAGGTGCCGTCGACGAAGATTTGCTCGTAGATTCGCTGCTAATTAACACGTCCGGGAAGTTGGATAAGCCAGAACGCTGTAAAGCGGCGCTGCAGACTTCGTGATGAAAACTCCACAGTTCTTTGCTGTCTCTGCCAGGCTGCGGCTGGAGATGAGCCACGAGATGGATAGGCGGAACCATTTGGTTGGTACTGGGTCGCCATTGACACGGGTGAAGGTGGCGCTGCAGGTGCGGCATCGCCATCGTTGGCGAACAGTACTTGTTTTCCGTGTTTGGTACACGTGCTGCTACAGACGCGACATCGGGGATGATTGACCTCACATATCCCGTGACCGATTCCTATTAGTCATACGTACTGGCCTTACCGATTCCACTAAGCCAAGTACCACATGTCAAAGATTGACCGGTATAAAACTCGCCTATCGGATAGCAGGAACCTGAGATTGCCCGCAACTGGAAGGAGATCGCCTTCCACGACGGCTGCGAGCCCCTCGAAGAGGGCTCGACGTTCTACACCCTCGACGAGCTGGAGGCCTGCCTGCCGCTGAGGGCAACCTCGGATCACTCCAAGGCACACCTTGAGCAACCGAAGCACCAGCAGGGCTCGGACACCAGCTCCTTGTCCTCCAGCGCCACTATCTGGAGCATCATCGCAGGCCTGCTCGGCGCTATCGCTCTCGCCGCGGGCGTGGTCACCACCTATGAGCCGCAGATTCGGGCTCTGGCTAAGCAGTTCGGCATTCCCCTGCCCTTCTAGCCCCTTCTAACCGGCCTAGGCCGCCGAACCCTGTGCTGTGGCGGCCTAGCGCTTGGTCACGTGCACGTCCACGCCCCCGAAGAGGCTGAAGCAGTTCACCACAATTTCGGGGGCGCTGGTGGGAAGGTCAGCGGGGTCAATCGCGCCGCCTTCGATGTGGATGTCGTGCCCGCCGAAGAGGCCGAAGCCGTCCACGCGAACGCGGAATCCTTCGGGCACCCACACATCTACCCCGCCGAACGCGGCCACAGCCTGGATGGTGGTGATGTTCTCTTTGAGGGTGGCACCGCGCAGGTCCACGTCGGTGCCGCCGAAGACGCCTAGCGTGGTGTGGTGGGAGGCAATCGGGGTGCCGCGGACTGTGGTGCCGCCGAAGAGGCCGACGGAGAGGCTCTGCGCGCCGTGGACGGAGGGATCGACCTGTGCCAGCGAGCGCTGCACCGGTGTTGCTGCCTCCTCGCTGATTTCGGTGGGCTCCTGTGCGGCACGCGGTACCACTTCGGAGGTGCCGAAGAGAATCTTGTCAGGGTCGTCCACCAGGTCCGCGAGGAGGTCAATGAGTTCGCCGCGCGTGGTGGCCGCCGCGCAAGTGGCGGAGCGCTCATCGAATTCTGCAATCTTGAGCTGCCCCACCGACAAGGCATCCTCCAAGACCTGTGAGGCCGTCAGTCGCTGCGTGTCCGTGCACTTAATATCCCGTGTTCCCATGGCCCCTATTCTACGCCACGCGCTGGGGTTTTACACCCAGACTGGACCCCAGACGGGCCCGGACGAGCCGGGGATGTGCCTAAGACTGCTTAGGACTCCGCGGAAGGATCGAAGTCCGGCAGGCGCTCGCCCACGCCGAGCAGTTCGGCGATGGCAGCGACCGCGCGGGCTGCGCCCTTGCCGTCGCCGTAGGGGTTCACGGCGTTGGCCATAGAGTGGTACGCGGCGTCGTCATCAAGCAACAGCTTGGCCTCCGCCACGATGAGGCTGCGGTTGGTGCCCACCAGCTTCACGGTGCCGGCCACGACTGCCTCAGGGCGTTCGGTGTTCTGGCGCATGACCAGAACCGGCTTGCCCAGCGCCGGGGCCTCCTCCTGGACTCCGCCGGAATCGGTGAGGATGATGGTGGCACGGTCTTGCAGCTTGGTGAACTGGTCGTACGGCAGCGGGTCCGTGATGATGACGTTAGGCAGGGACTCGACCTCCGGGAGCACGGCCTCGCGCACCTTGGGGTTCAGGTGCAGCGGCAGCGCAAAGTTGATGTCCGGGTAGTCCTCCGCCAGGTCCTTGACGGCGCCGCCAATTTCCTTCATGGCCTCGAGGTTCTCGCGACGGTGGGTGGTGACCACCACGAGGCGCTTGTCGGAGGCAGCGGCCTCCTGCAATGCGGGATCCTGGAACTCGGTGTCCCAGCTGGCCGCCTCCAGTAGGGCGTCAATGACGGTGTTGCCGGTGACCGCAATGTCCTTAGAGCGCACGTTCTCACGGCGCAAGTTCTCCATCGAGCCGGAGGTCGGCGCCAGGTGCAGCTCCGCGACCTGGCCGATGAGCTTGCGGTTGGCCTCCTCCGGGAACGGCGAGTGGATGTCACCGGTGCGCAGGCCGGCTTCCAGGTGCACAATCTTCACGCCGCGGTGGAAGCCCGCCAGGGCTGCGGCCATTGCGGTGGAGGTATCACCCTGAGAGATGATGACGTCGGGCTCCTCGGCATCGATGATCTCATCCAGACCCATGAGAGCACGAGAGACAATCTCGTTGAGGCCCTGGCCCGGCTTCATCAGGTGCAGGTCCAGCTTCGGCTCAATGCCGAACATGGTGTTGACCTGTTCCAGCATCTCCTTGTGCTGGCCGGTAGAAACGGCCACGGACTCGAAACGGTCATCGTTTTCCAGTGCCTTGATGACCGGGGCCACCTTGATCGCCTCAGGGCGGGTGCCGTACACGGTCATGATCTTTGGCTTAGACATATAATCCTTCGACTTCTAGAAATGAGAGATTGCTCCCAAAGTCTACAGTGCTTGAGATACTTGCACAGTCCCGTTTTCATCCACACTCACCCGCGCCCCCAGCGCCCGCACCAGGTTGATGCGCTGCCAGGAGCCGCTGTTGCCCTGCCAGTCCAGTGGGGTGCCAGGCTGGGTGGCGGTCTGGCGCAGGACCTCGGCGCGCTGCTCGTAGGTGAGCTCCGGGTGGGCGGAGGCGAGCAGGACCGGGGCGGCCTGGGGCACAATCATGGGGGCGTCCGGGTGGTAGACGGTGGCCATGTCATAGTCCGCGAGCGGGGCGTAGCGCTGGGCGGCCTCCTCTGCGGTGGCGTAGGAGGTGCCGGCGGCGGTCTGCTCCGCGGCCAGGGTGGCGATGTCCTTACCGGTGCGCCACTGGATCTCAGCACGGATTTCGGCGGCGGCCTGGTCCAGGGCGTCACGCATGTGCGGGTCGTTGAGACGGTCGGCGGCCGCAGCCAGGCCAGTCATGCGCCCGCCCACGACGTCGAGGGGCGAGTGCACGCCCATGACCACGCGGTGGTTGCCGGCCTCCGCGCCGCGCAGGGCCAACTGTGGGCCAAACTCCGGGAGCATGTATGCCATGAGCGTGGTGACCCACACCGCCTGGTTGGTGTGGCCGGAGGGAAAGGCCGGGGAATCCAGGTAGTAGTCCTTCTTACCGTCGTTGTAGCGGTGGATGCGGTCCGGGGCCTGCTGGAAAGGACGCGCGGCGCGGAAGTAGTACTTCTCCGCAAAGGTAGAGCTGGCTAAGCCCCCGGCGCGCGCCAGGTAGCCGTTGCCCAGCAGGTACTCGGTCTTGGGCAGGCGGTGCTCCGCCAGAGCGTCGCGGAAGGCGCGGCCCATCTCCGGGCCCAGGGCGTCGGAGACGGCCTCCATCACGCCGGCGGTGTCCGCAGCAGCGTCGTGCTGCGCGCGGGCGATAAGCTGCGGATCGCCCGCGGCGGCATTGTTGACCGCCACCGCCTTGTCCAGGTCTTGGGCCATGAGGTCGGGGCGCTTCTTGACGTCGTCGTATAGCCGCACCACTTCCCAGTACACGCCGCACTGGTAGGAGGAGACATCGGAAGGAAAGCCGGCGATGTAGTCCGTGGTAAACGGGGTGGGCTGCGGGGCGCCGGCGTGCTGCTGCGGGGCGTCACCAATGCTGGAGCCGGTCATGGGCTCCACTAGGGCTGGGACGGTGAAGGGAAGCTCGGCCGCGTGTGCCGTCGCCAAGCTGGGCATGACCGTGGGGGCGCACAGTAGGGAGGTGCTGAGTGCCCCCAGTGCCGCGGAGAGGGTGAGTCTCCGGGCACGGGCGGAATCGAGGAGGGAATGAAGCATAAAGTAGGTCTTACACAACCTAAGTGGCCGGCGGGTTACAGCGCGGTAAACGCTAGTCCTCCGCAGTGACAACGTCACTGGAATCCCCGGAGGCCAGCGCGCGGGCCTCCCCCGGCGCCAGGCTGGCAGTGAGCAGTGCCGCCATGGCCACGGCCGCCGGCACCGCGTGAGAAAGCTTCGAAGTATCCACATACTTAACCTAACGTGACACACGCCTCAGCGGAAGTGCTTCGGCCACATTCGGTTGCCTCTCCCCGCCTGCCCTGTGCAGGCGCGTGAAAGACAG
The DNA here is from genome assembly GCF_046717785.1 of Corynebacterium tardum. Lineage (NCBI taxonomy): Bacteria > Bacillati > Actinomycetota > Actinomycetes > Mycobacteriales > Corynebacteriaceae > Corynebacterium > Corynebacterium tardum. The sequence goes on from NZ_CP177104.1 coordinate 2,020,108, forward strand.
GTAGGGTGTGTGGGAGTGTTGTACGCGTTGCGCCGGCGCCACATGCCGGCTGTGAGAAGGGGATGACGGGTTACCCATGTACCAGTTTGTTATCGGTGCCGCCGCCGGATACGTCTTTGGAACCAAGGCCGGGCGCAAGCGCTACCACCAGATCAAGGGCGCCTACGAAAAGGCCGTGAATTCCCCCGTGACAAAGGCCGCGGTGAAGTCCGCGCGCAAGGCCGTGGCCAACCGCTTGGACCCGGAGCCGCGGATGCGCGAGCTCAAGGATTACAACAAGGGATACCGCAGCAAGCGCGGCTCCCGAGGTAATGGTGACGTGCAGGCGGACCGCATCTACGAGCCGGACGAGGATTAGAGCCCTCGCTGGGGCGTGAGTTTTCGGAGTTATCGGGGCCCGCGGAAGGCGCGGTCGTTGAGCTCGCGGCGGGCCTGCTCCAGGGCCACGAGGTCGGCGAAGAGTGAGTTATAGGACTCTTCGTCGTCGGAGGGGCGCATACGGCCCAGCTGCGCCTTGAGCTGCGCTACCTGGTCCCCCACGCGGGTTTCCTGCAGGCGGGAGAGCACCGAATCGGCGTAGGCCTCTAAGTCGGTGGCGGGGTTGCCGCTCTCCCCTAGCTTGATGGGCTCCACGGCGAGCTCAGAAACGAAGTTGCGGGCGGTGAGATCCAGCATCTCGCCTGCCACCGCAGCCAGCCACTCCACCTCCGGCATGGCCGCGCCGGCCGTCACCCCGCCCAGGGTGGCGATGGCACGGCGGACAGTGCGGTAGGCCTCGTTGGAATAGGCGTCCTCCGGAATACCGTCGAAGTAGCTGCCCGCCACCTGCGGGTACTGCAGGGCCAGCTTGAGGGCCTCGCGCTGCGGCCACAGGTGCGGCTCCCGCGGGCCCGGGATGTGCATCACCGGGGCGTTAGCCTGCGCGGGCGCGGAGGTCTCCTGCACGCTGGCAAAGCGCGGGCGCTCCTGCTTCTTGGGCTTTTTGGCCTCCTGGCGGACCTGGTAGAGCACCTCTTCCGGGTCGGGCCAGCCCACCCAGCCGGCCAAGCGGCGGGCGTATTCGCGCTGCAGCGGCTGGTCCCGGATCTGGGCCACCACCGGCACCGCGCGGCGCAGGGCCTGCAGGCGCCCCTCGGCCGAGTCGATGCTGAAATCAGAGATGACGGAGCGGATGACGAACTCGAACATGGGGATGCGGTCCGCCACCAGGTCCCGCACCGCGGCGTCCCCGCGCTCCAGGCGGAGATCGCACGGATCCATGCCGTCGGGCGCAACGGAGACGAAGGACTGGCCGGTGAACTTCTGCTCGCCCTCGAAGGCGCGCATCGCGGCTTTCTGACCGGCCTCGTCGCCGTCGAAGGTGTAGATGAGCTCGCCGTGGAAATAGGAATCATCCAGCATGAGGCGCCGCAGCACCTGCAGGTGGTCCCCGCCGAATGCCGTGCCGCACGACGCCACCGCGGTCTTCACCCCCGCCGCGTACATGGCCATGACATCCGTGTAGCCCTCCACCACCACGGCCTGGTGCTGGTCCGCGATGTTGCGCTTGGCCAGATCCAGGCCGAAGAGCACCTTGGACTTGTGATAAAGCATGGTCTCGGGCGTGTTCATGTACTTGCCCAACTTGTCATCGTCGAAAAGCTTGCGCGCACCAAAGCCGATGACGTTGCCGGACAAGTCCTTAATCGGCCACAGCAGGCGCCGGTGGAAGCGATCGATGGGGCCGCGCTTGCCCATCTTGGAAATGCCGGCGGCCTCCAGCTCCTCAAAGGAAAAGCCCAGGCGCAGCAGGTGTTTCGTGGCGGTGTCCCAGCCCTCGGGGGCGTAGCCACACTCAAAGTCGTAGATGATCTCCTTGGAGAAGCCGCGGTCCAGCAGGAACTCACGGCCAGCGGCGGCCTGCGGGGTCTCCAGCTGCTGGCGGTAGAACTCGTGCGCGGCCTTGTTGGCGGCGATGAGGCGCCGGCGGGTGCCCGGCTTTTCATCGCGTGCTCCCGTGCTGCCGCCCTGGTAGTTGATGTGGTACCCAATCTTCTGGGCCACCGCCTCCACGGCCTCCGGGAAGGAGACCTGCTCCATCTCCATGAGGAAGCTAAACACGTCCCCGCCCTTGCCGGTGGAGAAGCAGTGATAGTAGCCGCGCTGCGGGCGCACGTGGAAGGACGGGGTCTTCTCATCCTTGAACGGGCTTAAGCCCTTGAGCGAGTCATAGCCGGCGGGCTTGAGCTGCACGTACTCGCCCACAATTTCTTCCAAAGGCGCGCGTTCACGGATTGCCTGGATGTCGCTCTCCGGAATTCTGCCTCGTGCCATGCGTACAGACTACCCCGCCCGCCGGACACTCAGGTACCCACTCTCGGGGTTGGACCATTCCCCGGTAACAACACCCTGCTGACGTGGGTTTTTTATTTCACAGTACGGGCGGACGGGATTTTCATTTCCGTCCCCATACCTGCAATGATGTAAGGCATGGCCAAGTCTTCGCCCACAAGGAAGTCGCTGCCGGCACTCATCGGCGGCGCCGTTCTCGTCCTCGTCGCCGGCTACTTCGGCATCGACTTAGGCGGTGGCTCGGGGGACCAGGGGGACGTCGACAAGCGCGGCAATCCCGACTCCCTGTCCACCTGCACCATGGACTCCCTGCCCCGGGAGGCTGCGGATACGACGGCGGACATCCTGGCGGGCGGACCGTACGAGTACCCGGACAATGACAACGCCCGCTTTGGCAACTACGAGGGCCGGCTACCACAGGAGTCCCGCGACTATTACCGCGAGTACACCGTGGATACCCCGGGGCTGGACCACCGCGGCGCCAAGCGGATTATCACCGGCGGCGGCAGCGAGACCGACCCCGATGTCTGGTACTACACCGACGATCACTACGAGAGTTTCTGCAGCATCCCCGATGCCGAGCAGAAGGCGAAGAAGGCGGAGAGCTAACACATGGAACGCATTTTGATCACGGAAGAGATCCGCACCCGCGAGGACTTCTTCGGCGCATTAGGCCGCCTGCACGGCTGCGACGTGTCCGCGCCGCGCAACCTGGATGACCTGGCGGACTTCCTGCGCCAGGAGCACATCCGGACCATTGTGGCCTCCAACATGGAGCTGGCGGTGGAAGACTACACACGCATCTTTACCGTCTTGCAGGACCAAGGCGTGCGCCTGGCCCGCTAGTTTAAGAAGCCGAAGAGCTCTGCGCTGCGCTGGGCCAGGCGCTCCAGGCGGGACTCCGTCATGGACGCGATCTGGTCGATGATGGCGCGGTCCCGCTCTAGGTCCGTCTCCGCCTGGGTCCACCACAGGGCGAAGGTGGCATCCAGGGAGCCCGGCGCGCCGGCCACCAGGTAGTCGTAGACGCGGTAGATGCGCTCGCGCTGGCGGTCCTGGCGGGCCAAGTGGGCGGGCTCGTCCATGACGTAGAGAACCGCGATGGCCTTGAGCAGCGTCACCTCCGCCACCGCGCCCGGCGGCACCACCAGGTCGCCGTGCATGCGGCCCAGCGCCCCTGTATTGGCCGCGCGGGTAGCGGTGACGGTGGCGCCCACGTAGCGTCCGACGAGCTCCGAGGTCATCTTCTTCAAGTTGGCGTAGTCCCGCAGCGAGTAGTCGAAGCTGCCGATGGCATTAATGACATCCAGCTGGCGCAGGCGGTCCGCGGCCTCCAGCAGCTCGTCGGCCGTGCCGCCAAAGGCCTTCGCGCCCTTGTCCGCCAGCTGGGCCAGCTCCACCAGATCCCACAGCACGCCTAGTGAAATGCGGCGGGAGATGATGCCATCCTCCACGTCGTGCACGGAGTAGGCAATGTCGTCCGACCAATCCATGACCTGCGCCTCCATGGACTTGCGGTCGTCGTCGTGGCCCTGGCGCAGCCACGCCAAGAGGTCGGCGTCCTCGTCGTAGGCGCCGTACTTGCGGTTCGTGCTGCCATCCGGATTAGTTTTGCTCCAGGGGTATTTGCAGGCGGCGTCCAGCGAGGCGCGGGTAAGGTTCAGGCCAAAGCTCTCCAGGCCGCGTGGGGTTTCCAGGAGGACCTTGGGTTCCAGCTTGGCCAGGATACGTAAGGTCTGAGCATTGCCCTCGAAGCCGCCGAGGGCCACCTCGTTGAGGGCATTCTCGCCGTTGTGGCCATAGGGCGGGTGGCCAATGTCATGGGTCAGCCCTGCCATGTCGCACAGGTCTGGGTCGAGGCCCAGCCCGGAGCCAATACTGCGGGCAATCTGGCTGACCTCCAGGGAGTGGGTCAGGCGGGTACGCGGGGTATCGCCATCGCGGGGGCCAACCACCTGAGTTTTATCCGCCAAGCGGCGCAGGGCCGCCGAGTGCAGGACGCGGGCGCGGTCTCGGGAGAACGCGCCGCGGTGTTCCTCGGTGGGGTTTAGTGCCGAGCCTTTGGGGCTCTCGGCGGCCAGGCGGGCGACGTCATCGGCGGAATAGGTGTAGCTCACAGGGCTTTAGTTTAGGCGCTGTCCTTGCCGTGCTGGGGCTGCCTCGCGCCAATCACGCGGTGGCGCAGGGCCTGGTTGGGGCGAATGATGCGCTCGATGCGGTAAAAGGCCCGCCGCAGGCCCGCGGAACGCTCCTCCCCCACCGCGGTGCGCAGGGCAAGGTAGATAAGCCCGCCGGTCTCGTGGGCCAGGTAGCGCCACCACGGGATGGAGAAGCGCGGGGAAGGATAATACGGCGTGCCGAGGACGGTAGCTTTGATTCCCTCCTGGCGGGCGATGAGAAAGGTGCGCAGGCGGTGGAGCGGATCGGTGATGATGACCGCCTCGGTCACGCCGAGCTTCTCGCGTGCAGCGGCGAGGGAGCTGCGGGTATCCATGCCTTCTTCGAGGGCTTGTACGTTAAGGGGGACATCGGAAAGCATCTGCTTCGCCACCCCCGCCTCGGTGAACCTATCCCCGGGAAGGTTGCCGCCCACGGTGATGATCGGCAGGTTGTGGGCGGTGGCGTACTCGGCGGCACAGCGCACACGTCCAGCCAGGATGCGGGAGGGGCGGCCGTCATACTGCGCGGCGCCTAAGACAATTACGTATTTCACTGCCTTACCACCATAGCGCCGGGGAGGTATCGTGGTGCGCATGACTACTGCTGCTCGAATTGGCCGCGCGGCGCTCGCCGCACTCGTCTTGGGCTGTGCCACGGCTGGGCCCGCCATGGCTACTGAACTCGTTGTTGCCGCACCGGAAGCGGCCTCCCTCACGGACAAGGTCACGGATGAGGCTGGAGTGCTCTCCAGCTCGGAGAAGTCCGAGTTGGAAGACAAGATCGTGGCCCTGCAGCAGGAGCACCACGTGGTGATTTTCGTGGTCTTTGCGTCCTCCCTGCCGGAGGGCGCGGAGAGCTACGCGGGTGACATCGTTCAGGCGAAGGGGCCGAATTCCGCGGCGTACGTGGTGGGCGTGGAGGATTCCACTGTCGGTGTGCAGACCGGTAATGACTGGCCTCGCGGGCGCCTGGATGTCATGTATGACGCGGCGTACGGCAAGCTTGCTGGCGGCAAGGAGTACGGGGCTTCGGCCCTAGCGCTTGTCGACGCTGCCGCGACCGGTTCCTCCGGCTCCTCGGGCTCTTCCGGTTCCTCTGATTCTGCCGGGTCTGGCGGCTCCGATGGCTCCGGCGGCCTGTGGTTGGCTGGCGGCGCAGGTGCCCTCGTGCTGGCCGGTGGCGGCATCGCGGCTGCAAGCCGGCGCAAGACCAAGAAGGACTCGGCGGCCACCTTGGAATCCGCTCGCCAGATTGAGCCGGGCAATACCTCACAGCTGGACCGGCTGGATATGGCGACGCTCTCCCAGCTGGCGCAGGAAGAGTTGGTCTCTACTGACGAGTCCATTCGCCGCGGCAAGGAAGAGCTCGATATCGCAGTCGCCGAGTTCGGCCCGGAGCGCACCCGCCCGTTTAGCCGCGCCATGAGCCACTCCATGCTGACCCTGCAGAAAGCCTTCCAGCTGCAGCAGCAACTCGATGACAACCTGCCCACCTCCCAGGGCGAGCGCCGGCAGATGCTGGTGGAGATTATTTCCTCTTGTGGCCAGGCTGACGATGCCCTCGACGCGCAGGCAGCGGACTTCGCCCAGATGCGTGACCTGCTCATTAATGCCGGATCCAAGCTCGATGAGCTCACGCGCCGCACGGTGGATCTGCGAGGCCGCCTGCCGCAGGCTAGTGCAACGTTGTCGTCCCTTCGCGGGTCCTATTCGGAAGAGGCGCTCTCCTCCATCGCGGATAACCCAGAGATGGCGGAAGTCTCCCTCACCGAGGCCGAAAAACTCCTCGACCGCGGCCGCGAGCTTCAGTCCAAACCGGCCGGCCAGCAAGGACCGTTGGTCGGTATTATTCGCGATTGCGAACACGCCCTCGAGGTCTCCGACCGCCTCCTCACCGGCGTAGAGAACGCCGAGACCTCCATCGCCTCAGCCAAGGCAAACCTGCAGGCGCTCATTGAGGAAGTCGAGGGAGAAATCACCGAAGCCCATCAGCTGGAACAACAGGGCAAGGCCCAGGGCTCGCCTGCCGATTGGTCCGCGCTGGAGGACTTGCTCTCCACGGCGCGAGCCGCCGTAGACCAGGCTCGCAGCAACGGTCAGGCTGACCCGCTGGGCCAGTACACCGCCCTGACGGCAATCGATACCAAACTCGACGAGCAACTCGACACCGTCCGCGAGACCAATTCCACTCGTGAGCGCCAGCTCTCCCTTTACCGCCAGCAGATGGCTTCCGCGGAATCCTCCATCCAGGCAGCTGAGGACCTGCTCTCCTCCCGCGGGCGCGTCGTCGGTTCTGAAGCGCGCGTGGCTCTGGCTGATGCCACCCGCCTCCACGCCCAAGCCCAGAGCGCCGCCTCCACGGACCTGCGCGCGGCCCTCACATTCTCCCGCGATGCTGCCGCTGCCGCGCAGACCTCCCTTAACCGAGCCAAGAGCGATCTGGATGCTTACCGCCGCCAGCAGCAGCGCCGCCAAGCCAATGACGTTGCGAGCAACGTCCTCACCGGCATGGTCTTGGGCCAAGTCCTCGGCGGCGGCTCCCGCGGCCACGGCGGTGGTTTCGGCGGGGGCTTCGGTGGCGGCTTCGGCGGCGGAGGCTTCTCCGGCGGCGGTGGCGGCGGTTTCCGCGGCGGCTCCTTCTAGCGCGGCCGCCTCCACCTAGCGGCTCGGCCCTGGCCCCAGCCGCGGCTTTCAGCACAGGTCCGAGCCCGGCCCCCCTGCGCTGGCACAGGCCCCGACGCTTACTCCTCAGGCCACAGCGAACAATTGGCATGTCTCTAACGGCATCCGCTAGAAGGCGTTTTCACAGCTAAAAACGCCTTTTACGACCTCTACATGGCGTTTTCAGGCCCAAAGATGCCTTTTAGCTCATGCCTTTTGCTAGGTGCCTTTTAAGACCCGCCATCAACCAGAACATGCCATCAACCACGTGCCTTTTGCCAGGTGCATCACCCGATCGCCTTCAGTCTGCTGAGCAGATTGAGGGACCATGCGGCAGCGAATCTGCGCATGGGGAATTAGGTGCGCAGGGGGCGGGTTGCGCCGTCGATGAGAAGGCAGCAGTAGCTGGTTAAGACGGCGTCCGTGAGGGGTAGTTTGCCTACGGCTACCTCAAGGTCGCGGCCGCGCGGAGAGGTGCGGACGACCTCGGTGCCGGTGGCGTCGAGGATGCGGCGCTCGCGGCGGAAAGGGTTGGTGCGCACGAGCAGGTACTCGCGGTCCTGGCAGGTGGCGCGCAGCTTGTTCACGGTAAAGGTGGCCTGCTCGGCGGAGAATTCGGGGCCCTGCACGCTAAACCGGCGAGCCCCCGGGGTGTGGTCGAAGGTGAGGGCGGTGCCCGCGGAGTCGGAGACGAGCAAGCCCGTCGGGGTCACGCGGGCGATGGTTTCACCCGTAGAGCCCACCAGCGTTTCACCGCGCCACACCCAGCGCTGCATCTACATCAACACCGTGACGATGGCAACGATGGTCATGAGCAGCAGCGTGGCGATGATGGGAATCGCGGTGCGCTGGGTGCGCGCTTCCAAGATGATGCGCGTAAACCAGCTCAAGCCGGCGACTTCCCGGTCATCAAGATCGCCGGAATCGGAGCTATGCTCGCCCTCGAATTCGAGGATGGCCTTGCGCACGCCGGAGTTCTTGGAGGAGAACTGGGCCACCTTGTAGCCCTCAACGTCCTCCACAATCCAGTCGCCGCCGGCCTCGTTGATGAAGGCGAACGTGCGCCCGTCTAGGGAGGCCTCCAGGCGCTTATCACGCTTGACGTTCCCGGCCAGGCGGTAGACGCGGTCATCCTCCAGGGTGATGGACGCACCCAAATCGTCGAGAGCCAAGCGCCAGTGGTCGCCCTCCACATCGGCGGAGCGCTCCTGGAACATGCCCAGGGAGGCCGGCCCCTCCTCTACGAGGAGGACGGGGTTCTTCGCGTCGGTGCGGTCCCAGCTGGTGTAGTGCATTAGCAGCCGATCAGTCGGGCAGCCAGGTACGCCTCAAGCTCGTCCAGCTTGACGCGCTCCTGCTCCATGGAGTCGCGCTCACGGACGGTGACGGCGTTGTCCTCCAGCGTGTCGAAGTCGAAGGTCACGCAGAACGGCGTGCCGATCTCGTCCTGGCGACGGTAGCGGCGGCCGATAGCACCGGAAACGTCGAAGTCCACGTTCCAGTGCGCGCGCAGCGTGTTCGCCAGCTCACGGGCCGGGGTGGACAGCTCTTCCTTCTTGGACAGCGGCAGCACGGCTACCTTGATCGGGGACAGGCGGCGGTCCAGGCGCAGGACCACGCGCTTGTCGGTGCCGCCCTTGGCGTTCGGAGCCTCTTCCTCGTCGTAGGCGTCCACCAGGAAGGCCATCATGGATCGTCCCAGGCCGGCGGCCGGCTCGATGACGTACGGGGTCCAGCGCTCGCCGGCCTCCTGGTCAAAGTAGGACAGGTCCTCTCCCGAGCCCTTGGCGTGCACGGACAGGTCGTAGTCGGTGCGGTTGGCCACGCCTTCCAGCTCGCCCCACTTGGAGCCCTTGAAGCCGAAGGCGTACTCCACGTCCACGGTGCGCTTGGAGTAGTGGGACAGCTTCTCCTTCGGGTGCTCGTAGAGGCGCAGGTTCTCTTCCTTGATGCCCAGGTCGATGTACCAGTTGTAGCGGTCATCAATCCAGTACTGGTGCCACTCTTCGTGCTCGCCCGGCTTGACGAAGAACTCCATCTCCATCTGCTCGAACTCGCGGGTGCGGAAGATGAAGTTGCCCGGGGTGATCTCATTGCGGAAGGACTTACCAATGTTGGCGATGCCAAACGGCGGCTTCATGCGCGAGGAGGTCATGACGTTCTTGAAGTTCACGAAGATGCCCTGGGCGGTCTCCGGGCGCAGGTAGTGCAGACCCTGCTCGTCATCGACCGGGCCCAGGTAGGTCTTGAGCAGGCCGGAGAAGGCCTTCGGCTCGGTCCAGTCACCCGGCTGGCCGGTCTCCGGATCGTTGATGTCCGCCAGACCGTTGGCCGGCTCGTGGCCGTGCTTTTCCTCGTAGGCCTCGAGGAGGTGGTCGGCGCGGTAGCGCTTACCGGTGTGGCGGGATTCCACCAGCGGGTCGGTGAAGACCTCGACGTGACCGGAGGAGACCCACACCTGGCGCGGCTGGATCACGGATGTATCGACACCCACGACGTCCTCGCGGGACTGCACCATGTGGCGCCACCACTGGCGCTTGATGTTCTCCTTGAGCTCGACACCGAGGGGGCCATAGTCCCACGCGGAGCGGGAGCCGCCATAAATTTCACCTGCCTGGTAGACCAAGCCGCGGCGCTTGCACAGGCTAACAACGGTATCGATGACGGATGCCATGGTAAAAGGGACTCCTTTGGTAGGGGACAGTCTTTTCAACGCGCACTAGTCTAGCGTGTGCCAGACAACAGCGTGACCTCGCCCCGTTGATTTTTCACACAGCGGTCTGCATTTTATACATTTCTATCGACTCATGCGTTATAGTATGTATATCTCTTTTTATCTCTCCATCTATAGATATGACTGAAGGTGAATGGCATGACCCAAGCCCCTACAGCACCCGCTTCTTTCGACTCTTTCGATGTTGACAGCGCCGCCACCGTGATTAGCGCTTTAGATTCACCGCTGCGCATCAACATCATCCAGCGCCTGGCTGCCCGCGATCACTACGTGCACGAGCTCGTCGCGGCTACCGGCAAGTCCCAGCCGCTCATCAGCCAGCACCTGCGCGTTCTCAAGCGTGCGAACATTGTGGACAGCGAGCGTCTTGGCCGCGAGGTCCGCTACACCTTGGCAGCGCCGAAGGTATTGCCCCTGCTTGCCGACGCCTCCTTGGCCACCTCCTAGCAGCCTCGCACTATCTCTTATTGGAAGTGTATTGATAAACTAACCATCATGGCCATCCACGACAGCATCCCGAAGCTCGGTGCGCGCAACACCCGCCAGCGCACCGCCGTGGTCGAGGTTCTCCGAGAGCTCGACAAGTTCGCCTCCGCCAAGGACATCCACCAGGCACTCATCGATGGCGAGCACAAGGTGGGCCTGACTACCGTCTACCGCACCCTGCAGTCGTTGTCGGACATCGACGCGGTCGATGCCCTCCACATGCCCTCCGGCGAAACGCTGTACCGCCACTGCGATTCCGCGGACCACCACCATCACCTCGTGTGCACCGAATGCGGCCGCACCGAAGAGATCGACGGCGGTGCCGTGGAGAAGTGGGCCAGCCAGGTTGCCTCCGAGTTCGACTTCGAGCTCACCGGGCACGACGCCGAGATCTTCGGCATCTGCTCCGACTGCCGCGCCCGCCAGGCCCAGAAGTCCTAATCCCCTACTTCTTGACGCCACCGAAGCGGCGGTCGCGCCGCGCGTATTCTTCCACCGCGGCAAACAGATCCTCCGGGGTGAAGTCCGGGAAGAGCTTGTCCTGGTAGATCATCTCCGCGTACGCTGACTGCCACAGCAGGAAGTTGGACGTGCGCTTCTCGCCCGAGGGCCGCAGGAACAGGTCCACGTCCGGCATATCGGGGTCATACATCACTGAGCCGACCGTCTTTTCGTTGATGGAGCGCGGGTCCAGCTCGCCGCGGGCGGCCTGCTGGGCGAGCTCCCGGATACCGTCGACAAGCTCGGCCCGGCCGCCGTAGTTCACGCACATCACCAGGGTCATCTTCGTGTTGTCCTTGGTGAGCTCCTCGGCGGCCTCCAGCTCCTTGATGACGGAGCGCCACAGGCGCGGGCGGCGGCCCGCCCACACCACGCGCACTCCCCTCTCGTTGAGCCAGTGGCGCTGGCGGCGCAGCACGTCGCGGTTAAAGCCCATGAGGAAGCGCACCTCCTCCTTGCTGCGGCGCCAATTCTCCGTGGAAAAGGCGTAGGCCGACAGGTAGGGCACGCCGAGGGCGAGGCAGGCCTCCACGACGTCGAGAAGCACCGCTTCTCCCCTCCGGTGGCCCTCCGTGCGCTTCATGCCGCGCTCCTCCGCCCACCGGCCGTTTCCGTCCATGACCAGCGCAATATGGCGCGGCAGGAACTCCTGCGGGATAGCGGGCGGATGAAGAACTCGGTTCGGGTCTGGCGTAATCACGCCCTACAGTCTACTGTTCCATGATCCCCAGCGCGCCAACGCTTCGCTCAAGATGCCACTGCAGGTGCGCGCGGATGAGCCGATGCGCCTCCTGCGCCTGGGCATGCGTGGGCTGGGTGGGATGACCGTGGGCCAGAAGCCACATGTGATGGAGGGTTTCCGGGTCCACCTCCGCAGCTCCCGGCGGGCGGCACTCGTGGCACGCGGCCCCGCCCACCGCCGGGTGGAAGGCGTGGTGCGGGCCGGGCCGCTGGCACTGCGCGCAATCGAACAGGCTGGGCGCCCAGCCAGCGTGGGCCATGGCGCGGAGCAGGAAGGCGTCGAGCACCTGCATGGGATCGCCCTGCTGAAGTTGGGTGAGGACGTCGACGCACGCCTCGTAGAGGTACGGGTCCCCGCCCGGATCGGCCACAGCGAGGCGCTCCGCGGATTCCAGGGCCGCACAGGCGGCGGTGTAGCGGTCGTAGTCCTCGATGATCCGCGCCCCGAAGTAGTCCACCGTGTCTGCTTGGGAGATGGTGTACAGGTTGCGGCCCGGGTAAAGCTGGACGTCGAGGTTGACAAAGAGCTGCAGCCGCGAGCCGAAGCGCGACTTCGCCCGCCGCACGCCCTTGGCCACCCCGCGCACCAGGCCGTGGTAGCGGGTGAGCAGCACGATGATGCGGTCCGCCTCCCCGAAATCGTAGGTGCGGATGACCAGGGCGCGGTCCCGGAAATTCTCCCGCATCTAGAAGCCCAGGCGGCCCAACATCTTCGGGTCGGACTGCCAGTTCTTCAGCACCTTGATGCGCAGGTCCAGGTAGACATTCTGGCCCAGCAACTGGATGATTTCCTTGCGGGCGGTACCCACGATGCGGCGGAAACGGCGGCCGTCCTTGCCCTCGATGATGCGCTTCTGGCCGGGGCGCTCCAGGTAGAGCACCGCATGGACGTCGAGCACGCCGGGGCGCTCCTGGCTGGGCAGCATCTCATCCACCTCGACGGCCACGGAGTGCGGCAGCTCGTTCTTCAGACCGGACAGGGCGGCTTCGCGGATAAGCTCCGCGATGCGCTCCGCCTGGGCTTCGTCCGTGACGTGGTCATCCGGGTAGAACTTCGGGCCCTCCGGCAGGTGGTCCACGATGACCTGGTTGAGTTCCTCCAGCTGCACGCGCTCGGTAGCGGAGACCGGGATGACCACGGCCTCCGGGTTGTTTTCACTCAGCAGCTCGTGCAACGCCAGCAGCTGCGCGCCGACCTGGTCCTTGGATGCCTTGTCCAGCTTGGTCACGATGCCAATGATGGGCGTCTTCGGAGCGACCTTGCGCACATTCTCCAGAATCCAGCGGTCACCCGGGCCGATCTTTTCATCGGCGGGAATGGTCAGGCCGATGACGTCCACGTCGGCGTAAGTGTCCTTGACCACCTCGTTGAGGCGCTCACCCAGCAGGGTGCGGGGGCGGTGCAGACCCGGGGTATCGACCACGACGATCTGCGCGTCCTCCCGGTGGACCAGTCCGCGGATGGGGTGGCGGGTGGTCTCCGGCTGGTTCGCGGTGATGGCGATCTTCTCCCCCACCAGCGCGTTGGTGAGGGTGGACTTGCCGGTATTGGGGCGGCCCACGAAGGACACGAAGCCGGAGCGGAAGCCCTCGGGCGTGTTGGTGTACTGCGAATAGTCTGCGGCGTCAGCCTCGCCCTCGGCGGGCAGATCCGCGAAGGCGGCGTCGAAATCGGTGCTCATATTGCTTTTCATCATAACGCACGCACTGATGGTTCCTTAGCTCTGCGCATATGGTGCGAGTCAGACGGTTCTAGTCATAAAGGTTCTTTGCCCCCAAACGAACCGTCTCGCGACCTCCAGAAGGTTCGTTTGCCCCCAGGAGAACCTTCTGGACCGAACCATGTGAGCAGAACCATCTGGGTAGAACCTTGTAGGTAGAACCTCATGGCTGGACACAACGCCACTGCCGGGGCCGCGAAACAGTGGAGCCGTGAGGGATGAAGGTGGGCGGCGAGAAAATATCCGCGAAATGGTGTCTTTCAGACAGCGTGTTCTCCATGAGGCATCTTCCACATGGTGTCTTCCAAAAGGCATCTGCTAGAAAGCGTCTTTGGTTGTAAAAACGCCATCTAGGCGCAGCAAAAGGCGTTTTCAGGCGTAAGAACGCCTTTTGACAGGTGCCTTCTGCGGGATGCCGTTTGCCGAGCGATTTTTGCAGGGCCAAGGCAAACGCCCTAGACCGCAAAAGCGCGCGGACAGCGAAAGAGGTTTGAAGCCTAGAGCTCCTCGACGCGGAACTGCAAGCGCGGGTTGGCAAAGACATCCTGGGACTGCACCAGCTGCAGCTCCTGGGTGTCGGCCTCGTAGGTGTTGTGCAGCAGGTCGTAGACGGAGGAGGCGGTGCGCTTGAGAGCCTCCTTGGCGTCGTTGGTCTCGGTGTAGTGGCCGGTAAAGAGCGCCGCGGTGACGTCGCCGGAGCCGTTGCGCTTGACCGGCAGCTTCGGGGTGGCAACCAGGTAGGCGCGCTCGCCGTCGACGGCGAGCATCTCAATCTCGTCCTCGTCGGTGTCCGGGCGCTGGACCGAGGTGACCAGCACGGTCTTCGGGCCGATCTCCTGGGCCTTCTTCACCGCGGCTAGGGTCTGGTCCAGGGTGCCGACCTCGGAGTCGGTGAGGTAGCCCAGCTCGAACTGGTTCGGGGTGATGATGTCTGCCACCGGGACCACCTTGTCCCGCAGCAGCGGCGGGATCTCGTCGGAGACGAAGCAGCCGGACTTGGCGTTGCCCATGACCGGGTCGCAGGCGTAGAGGGCCTTGGGGTTGACGGTTTTGATGCGGGTCACCGCACCTACGATGGCGCCGGCGATATCCGGGCCGCCCTGGTAGCCGGACAGGATGGCGTCGATTTGGGGGAAGGCGCCGCGCTTTTCCATGCCGTCCACGATGGCCGTGACGTCATCGGCCGGAATCATCGGTCCGCCCCAGTCGCCGTAGCCGGTGTGGTTGGAAAAGTTCACCGTGTGAATGGGCCACACCTCGTGGCCGGCGCGCTGGAGCGGGAAGACGGCAGCGGAGTTGCCAACGTGACCGTAGGCAACGTGGGACTGAATGGAGAGGATGTTCATAGCCCTCCATTGTGCTACGCGCAGCAGGACACCTCAACGTTGGAAGGGTTTAGATGCCGCCGCCGGGCACTTCCTCATCCAGCCGGGCGCGCTCGGCGGCATCCGGGAAGGCCTTCGGGCCAGAAGGCTTGGGCTGGTAGCTCACACCGCGGGAGTCCAGGTCCTCGTACCAGTCCGCCAGCAGCTCGTTCTGTAGGCCGAACATTTCCTTTTCCTCCGCGGCCGTGGTGTGGTCGTAGCCCAAAAGGTGCAGGCAGCCGTGGACGGTGAGCAGGGCCAGCTCGTGGCCCAGGGAGTGGCCGGCGGCGGTGGCCTGGCGCTGGGCAAACTCAGGGCACAGCACAATATCACCCAGCATGGCCGGGCCCGCCTCGGCGGCATCCGGGCGTCCTCCGGTAGCACCCGGGGTGAGCTCATCCATGGGGAAACTCATGACGTCAGTGGGGCCTTCCAGATCCATCCAGCGCACGTGCAGGTCCGCGATGGTCTGCAGGTCCACGGCCGTGAGGGTGCATTCGGCGTCCGGGTTGACGTCCAAGCGGCCTAGGGCATAGGAGGCGACGTCAATGAGCATCTCCTCGTTGACCCCCTCGAAGCCGGACTCGTTGATAAATTCGATGCTCACTTCTTCTCCTCCTGCTGCTCAGCAAACGTATCGTAGGCGTCGACGATGCGCCCCACCAGCTGGTGGCGCACCACATCGGCGGAGCCCAGCTCCGCGAAGTGGATATCCGGCACGCCCTGCAAGATGCGGCGCACCAGACGCAGGCCGGAGACCTGGCCGCCGGGAAGGTCCACCTGAGAGATATCACCGGTGACCACGATGGTGGAGCCAAAGCCCAAGCGGGTGAGGAACATCTTCATCTGGGCTGGCGTGGTGTTCTGGGCCTCGTCGAGGATGACGAAGGCGTCGTTAAGCGTGCGCCCGCGCATGTAGGCCAAGGGCGCGACCTCGATGATGCCGGCCTCCATGAGCTTCGGGATCATCTCCGGGTCCAGCATGTCCCGCAGGGCGTCGTAGAGCGGGCGCAGGTAGGGGTCGATCTTGTCGTTGAGGGTGCCGGGCAAGAAGCCCAGCTTCTCCCCCGCCTCCACCGCCGGGCGGGTGAGGATAATGCGGCTGACCTGCTTGGCGCGCAGGGCCTGGACGGCCTTGGCCACGGCCAGGTAGGTCTTGCCGGTACCGGCGGGGCCGATTCCAAAGACGATGGTGTTGTCATCGATGGCCTGTACGTAGCGCGACTGCCCCACGGTCTTCGGGCGCACGGACTTGCCGCGGCGGGAGACGATATCCGCCGCCAGCGCCTGGGAGACGGACTCCGGCGCCTCGACCGCGACGAGGTCGAGCGTGTGCTTGACGGTGTCCTTGCTCACGGGGTGCCCGCGGCGCGCGATGGCCTCGAGCTCCTCCAGCACCTTCTTCGCGCGGGCCACCTCGAAGTCGGGGCCGCTAACGGTGACGGTGGTGCCGCGTGCGAACAGGTCGACGTCGACAAGCTTGCCCAGCACGCGCAGGTTATCGTCCGCCGGGCCTAGCACGGTGGCCAGGTAGGCGGAATCCAGGTCGAACTTGGTGGTGATAATAGGCACGCCCAAAAGGCTACCAGCGCGCGGTCAGCGTGCCGATGCTGGCCAGCGCCACCATGCTTGCCGACGCCGTCCTTAACACCTCCGGCCCCAGCTTGATCGCCGTGGCGCCAGCCTCCTGTAAGCGAGCTAGCTCCTCCCCGCCGATGCCACCCTCGGGCCCCACCAGCAGGTAGATGGCCCCCGGGGCATCGAGGTCGTCGAGGTCCTTGAGCCGGACGGTGGCGTCCTCGTGGAGAACCAGCGCGCCCGTGCCCGCGATCTCCTCGCACAGCTGGCGGGTGCTCAGCGGCCCCCGCACGGCCGGGATGCGGGAGCGACGGGACTGCTTGGCGGCGGCCAGGGCCGCGGCCTCCCACTTCGCCAGCGCCTTCGGCGCCTTCTTCGCATCCCACTTGGACACGCAGCGGTCCGCCTGCCAGGCAATGAACTCGTCCGCGCCGGCCTGCGTGGCCAGATCGATGGCGAGCTCGGCGCGCTCCGACTTCGGGATGGCCTGCACCACGACCACGCGTGGGGCTGGCTCGGGGGTGTCCTCGATGGCGTCGACCAGCGCGGCGAGCGTGTCCTTGCCCTGCACGCTATTGATGGTGGCGGTGACGCGGCGCCCGGAGCCGTCGATAAGCACCAGGCTCTCCCCCGGTGTCATGCGCTTGACCGTCACGGCGTGGCGGCCCTCCGCGCCATCCAGCCCCACGGGCTCGCCGGCCGCGGCGTGGCTGAGATCCGGGTGGACGAAGACGGGCAGCGACATTAGCGGCGCAGCCTATCGCGCAGGCGGGTGAAGATGGACTCGCCCTGCTCGTCGCCAGCGCGGTGCACCTCGGCGCCGCTGTGGCCCGCCGTGCGGATTTTCTCCAGCGCCTCGCGGGTCTTCTTATCCAGCTCGGTGGGCACCACGACGTCCACGTGCGCGTAGAGCTTGCCAAAGCCATCGGTGCGCAGGCGCGGCATGCCCTTGCCGTCGAGGGTGATGGACTCGCCCGGCTGGGTGCCCGGTTTAATGTCGATGTTCAGCTCCTCGCCGTCCAGCTGCTCCACGGTGCAGGAGGTACCCAAGGCCGCGTCCACCATGGGCACGCGCACCGTCATGTGCAGGTCGTCGGCGTTGCGCTCAAATACCGGGTGCGGCTCGGTGTGCACCTCTACGTAGAGGTCACCCGCGGGGCCGCCGCCGTGGCCGACCTCGCCCTGGGAGGCCATGCGGATGCGCATGCCGTCGCCAATGCCGGCCGGGATGGTCACCGTCAGGTCGCGGCGCTTGCGCACGCGGCCGTCGCCGCCGCAGTGCCCGCACGGATCGGTGACAATCTCACCGAAGCCCTGGCACTTCGGGCAATTGCGGGTGGTCATCATGTTGCCCAGCAGGCTGCGCTGGACTTCCTGGACCTGGCCCATGCCATTACAGTGATCACAGGTCACCGGCTTGGCCTTGGACTCGGAACCGGTGCCCTCGCAGCGGTCACACAGCACGGCGGTATCCACCTTGACCTGCTGCTTGACGCCGCTGTAGGCCTCCTCGAGGCTAATGGTGGTGCGCAGGAGTGCATCCTCGCCCGGCTGCACGCGGGAGCGCGGGCCGCGGGTAGCTCCGCCGCCGCCGAAGAACTCAGCGAAGAGATCGCCCAGACCGCCGCCGCTAAAGCCGCCGTAGCCGCCGCCGGCCGCGCCGCGCTCCTCCATCGGATCGCCGCCCATGTCCACGATCTGGCGTTTCTGCGGATCCAGGAGAACCTCCTGGGCCAGGGAGGCCTCGCGGAACTTCTCCGCGGCCTCGTCATCGCCCGGGTTCACGTCCGGGTGGTACTTGCGCGCCAGCTTGCGGTAGGCCTTCTTGATCTCGGCATCAGAGGCCGACTTTTCTACACCAAGAATGCCGTAGTAGTCACGAGCCACGTACTGTCATCCTTTTCTAATTCTCGTTGCTGCTTTACTAAATAAGTCCGGCAGGCAAGCTTACTCGCCCGCCAAGATTTCACTCACATAGCGTGCAACGGCGGACACCTTGGAGATTGTTCCCGAATAGTCCATATACGTCGGCCCCACCACGCCGAGGCCGCCGAGGGCCGCCGCCTGGGAACCGGTGCCGAAGCCATAGCGCGTGGCCACCACGGAGGTCTGGCGCAGCTCGTCGGCCTCGTTCTCGTCGCCGATGGACACCGACACGTTGCCCAAATCCGGCACGCGCGCCAGCAGCTTGAGCACCACGACCTGCTCCTCGAGGGCCTCGATGATAGAGGGCAGGCCGTCCGGCAGCGCCACGCGCGTGAGGTTCGAGGTGCCGGCCATAATCAAGCGATCGGAGGGCTGCTCCACCAGGGTCTCGATGAGTGTGGTGGCGGCTTTGAGGACGTGGGGGCGGATGTCGGCCGGGGCGTCGTTGACCAGCGCGGCCAGCTCCACCGAGGCATCCGTGAGCGTCTTGCCCTCCAGGGTGGTGTTGAGAATATCGCGCAGGCGCAGCGTCTGCTCCGGGTCGATGATGTCCGCCAGCTCCACATTGCGCTGATCGACGCGCCCATTATCCGTAATCAGCACCAGCAGCAGGCGTACCGGGGACAGCGCCACGACCTCGCAATGCTTGACGCGAGAGACCTTGAGGTTCGGCATTTGCACAACCGCGGCCTGCTTGGTCACCTGGGCCAGCAGCTGCACGGAGCGCCGCAGCACGTCTTCTAGGTCCACCCCGCCTTCGAGGAAGGTGAGCATGGCGCGGCGCTCTGCTGCCGAGAGCGGCTTGACGTCATGCAGCGTGTCGACGAACTGGCGGTAGCCCTTCTGCGTGGGCACGCGCCCGGAGCTGGCGTGTTCCTGGGCAATGAGGCCCTCGGCCTCAAGCACGGCCATGTCGTTGCGGATCGTCGCCGAGGACACACCCAGCTGGTAGCGCTCGAGCAGGGCCTTCGAGCCGACGGGTGATTGGGAGGCGATGTAGTCCGCGACGATGGCGCGCAGGACCTCTTGGCGGCGAGCATCGGTAGAGCTGGACATGTCTCTAAGGCTATCCGTTCTGGCGGGCGATGAAGTCATCAAAATTCGGCACGGTGTAGCTCACCCTTCCGTGCTCTGGGGCATAAATCAACCCTTTACTGATGAGCTTGGCCCGTACTGGACCTAACTTCTTCGTGTCTTTACCTAGGGTATCCGCGATATCTTTGCTCAAGATTTCCTCGCCACCAACCTTTGCCATCGCGGTCAAGTAGTCCCGCTCAGCTGGAGTAGCGCGGTCCCACCGGGCTTGAAAAAATCCGCGGTCCAACTGCTCAATCCCAAGCCGCGCGGCGCGACGAGCAGCATCATAATCCATAGGTGAGGTACGCGCAGTGCGCCACATTTGCGAACCAAACTCCTGAATGAAGTACGGATACTGCCCTGACACATCGGCTAGATACTCCACCGCTTCATCGTCGAATTCCACATCCTGCTTCCGCGCAGGTTCGCGGAAGGCAGCAATCGCGGCATACATGTCAAGTCTGCCGATGTGGTGCACCTCGAACATTCGCTCTGCGTAAGAGCGAGACTCTGCCAAAATACCGGGCAAGCTTGGAAGTCCAGCGCCGATGACGTAGAAAGGCAACCCCAGTTGCCCGGATTCATGCTGCGCAGAAATGAGCGCTTCGAGCAACTCCTCATCAAGGTCTTGCATTTCGTCGATGAAGATTCCTAAGGCTTTGCCCTCCTTGAGGAGCGTGGTGGTGACGGCCTCAACCACGTCGTGCAGATCAAGCTCAAGGTTTCCCGTTGCCGGCGGAATGTCTCCTATTTCAACTCCAAGGTCAATAATGTTGTGTCCGACCGAAAGTGAAAAGGATTTGACAGCCGCAGCAATATGGCGGAAGCCCTCAGAAACCTGGGCTTTTGTCCGGTAGCGCAAAGAGGCTTTTGCTAAACCCTGAGCAAGAGCTCGGCGGGCGCCTTCGCGTCCACGTGCCCCTTGCGAAGCCTCAAACTTGATTGTCAACCACTCCGCCTGGTCAGCCCTCCTTTTTAACTGGTTGAGCAGCACCGTCTTACCCACTCCACGCAAGCCAACGAGCAGCATCGGACGGCCAAGTAGTCCGTTCTGGACGCGCTTGACAAGATTGTCAAAAGCATGAAGGTCTCTCTCCCGCCCAGTAAGAACTGTCGGTGCGATGCCAGAGCCGGGAGTGTAGGGGTTTAAGGCGTCATCCATGTCGCCAATACTAGCAATATCGAGACTGACTAACAGGTTTCGCGACGTGGAGAAGGAAACTAACATCGACTAACCTCGCTATCAGGCTTCCCGACAGCAGAAGAAAAACTAATGGATTCCCGGCGGGGCTAATTCTAAGTCGCTATGCCTCCTCGGCCACGAGGAGGTCGGTAATGATGCCGTCGGCCAGCAGGCGCCCGGCCTTGCTCACGCGGAGACGGTCACCGGCGCGCTCGAGCAGTCCGCGCTCGATGAAGTGCTGGGCGACGGGCTCGGCCGCCGGGGCAAGCCAGGAGGCGGGGATGCCCTCGCGCAGGCGCAGGCCCAGCATGATGCGCTCGGTGTGGCGGTCAGCCTCCGTGAGCTCCTCGCGCTCTTTGATGGGGAGCTGACCCTCCCCCACGGCTTTGATGTAGGTCCGCGGGTTCTTCACGTTGAAGAAGCGCTCGTTGCCCAGGTGCGAGTGCGCCCCTGGGCCCGCACCCCACCAGTTGCCGTCGACCCAGTAGATGCGGTTGTGCTCGCATTCGCCGCCGGGCTTGGCCCAGTTGGACACCTCGTACCACTCGAAGCCGGCGGCCTCTAAGGTGGAGGAGATCGCCTCATAGCGCCTGGCCAACACGTCCTCGTCCGGGGCTGGCAGCAGGCCCTTGGACACCTTGCGCGCCATGCGCGTGCCGTCTTCCACGATGAGCGAATAGGCGCTGATGTGGTCCACTCCGGTCTCCACGGCGCGCTCGAGGGTCAAGGCCACGTCGGAATCTTTTTCTGTGGGCGTGCCATAAATCATGTCCAGGTTGACATGCTCGAAGCCCGCGGCGATGGCCTCGCGCGCGGCGTCGAAGGCGCGGCCCGGGGTGTGGGCGCGCTCGAGCACCTGGAGCACGTGGGCGGAGGCGGATTGCATGCCCAGGGAGACGCGGTTAAATCCGGCGTCGAGAAGCCCGGCGAAGTACTCCGGCGAGGTAGACTCCGGGTTGGACTCCGTGGTGACCTCCGCCCCCGGGGCCAGGCCGAAGGTCGAGCGCACTGTGGACAAGACGCGGCCCAGGCCGTCCGCGCCCAGCAGGCTGGGCGTGCCGCCGCCAATAAATACGGTCTCGGCCGCGCGCCCCACCTGGACGGCCGCCATCTCCAGTTCCCTGTCCAGCGCGTCCAGGTAGGCGCTGGTCAGGTCCCCTCCCAGCTCACCCGGCGTGTACGTGTTGAAGTCGCAGTACCCGCACCGTGAGGCGCAAAAGGGGACGTGAATGTAAAGACCGAATGGCGTCATGGGGAACAAAATAACTGACTAACGCGTTAAAGCGGTAGTCTAAAGAGCAGACTTTTTACCCCCGAGTTTTATAGAGAAAGGCCTCCCTACGTGGAACCTCCGAGTCGATGTCCCCACCTCCTTGCTAAGGCGGTGGGGTAAGCCATGGTGAACGCAATCCTCATGATTCTGGCGGGCTTTATCGTCATCGGCCTCATCATCGTGGCCAACGCCTACTTCGTGGCCCAGGAATTCTCCTTCATGTCGGTGGACCGCACGCAGCTGCGGCAACGTGCCGCGAACGGCGACAAGCCTGCTCAACGGGCCCTGAAGATAACGCAGAAGACCTCCTTCATGCTCTCCGGCGCGCAGCTGGGCATTACGATTACCGGCCTGCTCATCGGTTATGTGGCCGAGCCCCTCGTGGGCCAGGGCCTGGGCATCCTCTTGGGCGATGCCGGTGTGCCCACGGGCGTGTCGGTGGCCGTCGGCACGGTGGCCGCGCTGGCGATTTCCACCGTGGCCACCATGCTCTTTGCGGAGCTCTTCCCCAAGAACTACACCATCGCCGCCCCGATGAAGACCGCGCTGTGGCTGTCGGCGTCGACGATGTGGTACCTGCGCCTCTTCGGCTGGCTCATCCACTTCTTCGAGTACTCCTCCAACGCTATCCTCAAGGTCTTTGGCATCGAGCCGGTGGAGGACGTCGATTCTTCCGCCACCACCGATGACTTGGAGTCCATCGTGGACGCCTCCCACGAGGCCGGCGATTTGGACGAGGACACCTACCTGGTGCTGGACCGCCTCCTGGACTTCCCGGAGCACGACGTCGAGCACGCCATGATCCCGCGCTCGCGCGTGGACGTCATCGAGCCGGAGACCACCATCGGTGAGGTCCGGGAGATGATGTCGGAGAACCACACTCGCTACCCCATCATCGATGATGAGCACAATCCCATCGGCGTGGTGCACCTGTACGACGTGCTGGGCACCGACCTCCCGCCAGCGACCGCGGCCCGGGAGATCATGCAGGAACCCGTGGTGGTGCCGGAGCTCATGCCGCTTCCCGACGTTGTCACTGAGCTTCGCGACGCCGACGAGAAGCTCGCCTGCGTCATCGACGAGTACGGCGGTTTCGTGGGCATCGTGACCATGGAGGACTTGGCCGAGGAGATTCTGGGCGATGTCACCGATGAGCACGACATCGAGGAAACCGAGGAAATCACCGAGCAGGACGCCACGCACTGGCTTGTCGACGGCGACACGCCTATCGACGAGGTCGAGCGCGCCATCGGCCACGACCTGCCGGAGGGCGATTTCGAAACCGTCGCCGGCCTGCTCATCGCCCACGCCGGCACGCTGCCGGAGGAGGGCGAAGAGCTCGCCATCGAGCTCGAGGCCGAGCCGGATGACTGGGTCGAGGGCGATGAGGCCCCCACCCGCACGCTCAACGTGCGCGTCGAGGAAATCGACCGCCACGTGCCCTCCGTCTTAGCCCTTGAGCTGGTGGAGGAATTCCCGGAAGGAGAGGATGACTAATGACTGATACCTGGTGGTTCAACCTCATCGTCACCCTGCTCATCATCGCGGCCTCCGGATTTTTCGTGGTCATCGAGTTCTCCCTCATGGGCGCTCGCCGCAACCGCTTGGAGGAGACCGCGGAGTCCTCCGCCTCCTCGCGCGCGGGCCTGCGCTCCCTCAACGAGCTGACCATCATGCTGGCCGGCGCCCAGCTGGGTATTACGGCCGCCACGTTCGTCCTCGGTGCCGTGACCAAGCCGTGGGTCCATCACCTGCTCATGGCCCCGCTCGAGGCACTCGGCCTGCCGCTGGGCATTGCCGATGTCATCTCCTTCATCCTTGCCCTGTTCGTCGTCACCTTCCTGCACCTGGTGATTGGTGAGATGGCGCCGAAGTCCTGGGCCATCGCTCACCCGGAGACGGCCCTGCAGCTCATCGCCGTGCCCGCGCGCGGGTTCATCTGGCTCTTTCGCCCGCTGCTGAAATGGATCAACGTCATGGCGAACAAGCTGGTGAAGCTGGCCGGCGAGGAGCCGGTAGACCGGGCGGGCGCCGCCGGCTACGACGCCGACACGCTGCGTCACTTGGTGGAGCACTCCCGTGAGGCGGGCACGCTGGACGACGACTCCGCGGACCAGATCACCGGCGTCATCGAGCTGGAGGCCTCCACGGCCGCGCAGCTGGCCCGCGAGCACGGCTCCGAGATCCTGCCGCTGTCCTCCGACGCCACGGTGGCTGACCTCCACGACTTGGTGGTGCGCAAGTCCATCATGCGCGTGCTGGTCTACCCCCGGGATTCCCGCATCCCGCGCATCGTCCACGTCCGAGACACCCTGCTGGCAGAGCCGGACACCCCGGTGCTGGAGTTCTCCCGCCCGGCACTCGCCGTGGGCTCCTCTTCCACCGTGCAGAAGACCTTGGTCCAGATGCGCGCGCGCAACGAGCAGCTCGTCATGGTGGGAAAGCCCACCAAGGACAAGACGGTGTGGATTCTTACCTGGGATGACATCATGGGCCAGCTGTGGCCGCAGATTACGGAGCAGCTGGACCAGGCCACCCCGGCAACGAAGAACCCGGGAGCCTAAGCCTGCTGCCTCCCCCAGAGGCCAGCGCGTGACAGCGCGGGCCCCGACATAACGAAAAGCGCCACCGAGAGAGGGAATCTCGGTGGCGCTTTCCTTTTGTCCTTGTGTGTTGGCAACAAGGAAGTCTTATGGGGTGACCGCCTGCTAGGCGGTCGTGGCGGCCTGCTGCCGCTTGGCGCGCACACGGGCAACGACGGCGTCGATACGCGCGCGCTCCTCCAAGAACGGCGGCGGGTTGTGCCCGCGCATGGTGCGCACGAAGGCCGGGTGCGCCTCCACGACGGTGTGGCGCCAGGCCTGCACCGCGATGAGGGAGGACTCGCCTGCGCGCTTGTACAGGTTGGGCAGGGAGACCACGTCGAGGTTGCGGGCCACGGCATCGGTCTGGGCCAGGACATACTCCACCAGCTCGCGCAGGTACGCCGCCACCGTGGCGGTGCGACCGCGCAGGGTCTCTGCGAGCTCGGAGACCACTACGGGCGGGCCGGAGATGGGCAGGCCCTCCGCCAGCGCGCGGGCGGTGAGCTGCGTGGGCTCCTCCACGTCGTTGTCGCCGGAGGAGGCAGCGGAGATGGTGCCGGACTTCAGGCCGGACACGAGCGCCTGGCGCAGGCCGATGAGCTCGCCAACGCACCGCCCGGAATCCACCCGGGCGTCGTCGACAATGTCCCCCAGCTCGGCCAGGCAGTCGAGGGCGAGTTCGTCGTCCCAGTCCTCGATGGCCTCGATGAGGTGCTCGATGTAATCGACCACCTCGTCGCCAATGTTATAGATTTCTTGGGTCAGCTCACGGTGGCGCAGCTCGGCTGCGATCTTGTGCATAGGCTGCCCTTTCCGCGAGAACCTCTAGTTGAGGTTGAGAGTTTTTCTGACCCCGCTGACTCTATTAGAGATCCCCCGGGGACGGCTGCGCGACACTCCGAAGAAATTCACAGACTCCGCCCAGCCTTACTTCTTGCCGGCGTACAGGCGCTCAATATCCGCCGCGTAGCGCTGGGCCACGACGTAGCGCTTGACCTTGAGCGTCGGGGTCAGCTCGTTGCTCTCCTCGGTGAGGTCCTGGTCCAGGATGACGAACTTCTTAATGCCCTCTGCGTGGGACACCGTGGCGTTGACCTGGTTGATGGCGTCCTGAATATCGGCGCGCAGGCCCGGGTCCGCAGAAACCTCGCGGATGCCCTTGGCCGCGGAGATGTTGTGGTCAGCCTTCCAGCGCTTCAGCGCGTCCTCATCCAGGGTGAGCAGCACGCCCACGAACGGCTTGCCGTCGCCGACGACCATGGCCTGGGAGATCAGCGGGTGGGAGCGCAGGATGTCCTCCATCGGGCCGGGCGAGACGTTCTTGCCGCCGGCGGTGACAATGAGGTCCTTCTTGCGGCCGGTGATGACCAGCTTGCCGTCCGCGTCGATCTCTCCCAGGTCGCCAGTGTTGTACCAGCCGTCGTTCAGCGCGCCCTCGGTGGCCTCCGGGTTGTTCCAGTAGCCGCTAAAGACGATGTCACCCTTGATGAGGACCTCGCCGTCCTCGTTGATGCGCAGCGTCGTGCCGCCCAGCGGCGGGCCGACGGTGCCGATGGACTGATCCACAAAGTCCACGGCGGCGGCCGCCGCGGTCTCCGTGAGGCCGTAGCCTTCATAGATTGTCACGCCGATGCCGCGGTACCAGTGCAGCAGCTCCTGGGAGATGGCCGAGCCACCAGAGATGCAGTACTTCACCTCGCCGCCCATGGCCTGGCGGATGGCGGAGTACACCAGCTTGTCAAAGGCCTTGTGCTTGGCCTTGAGGAAGCGGTCCGGGCCCTCCGGGGTGTCCAGGGCCTTGGAGTACTCGATGGCTACCTTCTCTGCCTGGTCAAAGATGGCGCCCTTGAAGGCGGAGGAACCGTGGGCCTTGGCGGAAGCACCGTTGCGCACCTTCTCAAAGACGCGCGGAACGCCGAGGATGAGGTTCGGGCGCGAGCGGGCAAACTCGACGGTAATGGTGCTGAAGTCTGCCCAGTGGTTCTGGGAGGCGCCGCCGATGGTCACGGCCAGGGATACCGCGCGGCTAAAGACGTGCGCCAGCGGCAGGAAGGTGAGCACGTGCGCGCCCGGCACGGCGATGGCGCCGATGGGGTTGGTGAGCAGGCCGCGGGCTTCGGCCAGCCAGTTGCGGTGCGTGAGCATGCAGCCCTTGGGGCGGCCGGTGGTACCGGAGGTGTAGACCAACGACGCCACGTCGTCGGTGTGGGTGGCCTGGATGCGTTCGTCCACTGTGACGTCGTCAAGCTCGCGTCCCTCAAACTTCAGCGTGTCAATGGCAGAGGAGTTGATCTCCAGCACGCGGCGCAGCTGCGAGGGCGAGCCGTGCAGCTGCGGGGTGCCGTCCTCCCCCAGCTTGAGGTGCTGGACCAGCTCGGAGTGCTCGCGGGTTTCGGTGATGGCGAGCACCGCACCGGAGTCCTCCACGATCCACTGCACCTGGGACATGGAGGAGGACGGGAATACCGGCACGGAGATGGCGCCGGCGGCCCAGATGGCGTAATCCAGCAGGGACCACTCGTATCGCGTGGTTGAGATCAGCGCGATGCGGTCACCCTGCTCCACGCCCGAGGCGATAAGCCCCTTGGCCACCGCGTAGACCTCTTCCACGAACTCCTTGGCGGTGACGTTGACCCACTCATAATTGGCGGGGCGGGTAAACATCACGCCGTGCGGGCGCGCCTTCGCCGTATCCAGCATGGCGGTCAGGCAGGTTTCGCCCTCTTCGATGTCGAATTGCGCCGGGGTGTGCGATTCATTCTGGTCGTTCTGGGTCACAGCTTGTGTCCTTTCCCACAAAAATTAATTCCAGCCCACTCTACCAACCGGAACCCCCACACGTGGCAGGTTGACGTGGCACAATTGGGCATCGTGACTACCCGAGATCTGCTTCAAGAACTCGCCCAACGCCACGGGGTGGCGTGCGAGTACACCGCCCAGAACGGCCAGCCCGTCTACGTCAGTGAGGAAACCATTACCTATACGCTGCGGGCCCTCGGCGTTTCCATCTCTGACCGGCCGGATGACGAGGAACTGACGCAGGCGCTGTTTGAGGACTACCTCGCCCGCGCCTCCCGCCCGCTGCCGCCCTGCGTGGTGGCGCGCGAGGGCGCGGAAAAGTCCTTCCCCGTCCACGTCCACGACGGCGACCCGGCAACCGTGACCATCACGTTGGAAAACGGCGAGACCCGCCCCACCTACCAGGACCCGAACGACGCCCCGGCTGCCGACGTTGCCGGTGTGATGTGGGGCGAGGCCAGCTTCCACGTTCCGGGTGACCTGCCACTGGGCTTCCACACGCTCACGCTGACCTCCCCCGGCATTGGCGAGTACGAGTGCCCGCTCATCGTGGTGCCGAACCACCTGAGCACTGCGGATAAGTACCTGGAGCGCCCGACCGCTGGCGCGATGGCGCAGCTGTACTCGGTGCGCTCGGAGAAGTCCTGGGGCATGGGTGACTTCGGCGACTTGGCCGAGCTGGCGGAAACACTGGCAGATACGTATGACTTCCTGCTGATTAACCCGCTGCACGCGGCCGAGCCCATCCCGCCGGTGGAGGACTCGCCCTACCTGCCCACGACGCGCCGCTTCATCAACCCGATTTACCTGCGCATCGAGGACGTTCCGGAGCTGGAGCTGCTCAGCGCCGAGTTCCAGGAGGACGTGGCGGAGCTCGCCGCCGAGTTCCAACTGCGCAACCGCTCCGCAGAAGAGATTGACCGCGATTCAATCTTTGAGGCCAAGCTGCAGGTCCTCCAGGAACTGTTTAGCCACGAGATGACCCCGGAGCGCCGCGCCGCGTTCTCCGAGTTCCAGCGTCGCGAGGGCGAAGGCCTGCGCAACTTTGCCCTGTGGTGCGCCGAATCCGAGCTGGAGCGCCACAGCGGGCGCCGCCACGCCCTGGACCTCGACGTCAGTGACTTGGCCGAGTTCTACGCCTGGCTACAGTTTCTCTGCGACGAACAGCTCAGCTCCGCCCAGCAGCGCGCGCTCGATGCCGGCATGAGCATCGGCCTCATCACAGACATGGCCGTGGGCATCCACCCCAGCGGCGCGGACGCGGTCAACCTCGCTGAATACCTCGCGCCGCAGTGCTCCGTGGGAGCGCCGCCGGACGATTACAACCAGCAGGGCCAGGACTGGTCCCAGCCGCCGTGGCACCCGGTGCGGCTGGCGGAGTCCGGCTACCAGCCGTGGCGCGATCTGCTGCGCACGATGCTGGGCAACGCCGGCGGCCTGCGCGTCGACCACGTGCTGGGCCTGTTCCGCCTGTACTGGATCCCGCGCCACACCTCCCCGCTCAACGGCACCTACGTCAGCTACGACTGGGAGGCCATGCTGGGAATCCTGTTGCTCGAGGCCGAGCGTGCCGGCGCCGTGCTGGTGGGCGAGGACATGGGCACGCTGGAGCCGTGGGTCCAGACCGCGCTGCGGGATATGGGCGTGCTGGGCACCACCGTCATCTGGTTCGAGCACGCGGACGATAACCCGGGCCCGCGCCCGCAGGACCAGATCCGCACCATGGCGATGTCCGCCGTGGGCACCCATGATCTGCCGCCCACGCTGGCGTTCCTGCGCGGCGACCACATCGCGCTGCGCGCCCGCCTGGGGCTGCTCACCCACCCGGTGGCGGAGGAATTGGCCGAGGACCGCGAGTGGCAGGAGATTGTCAAGGACAACCTGCAGGCCTACGGCATGCTGGACAACCGCGAGGATGAGAACGACGTGCTGGTAGCTCTCCACGAGTACGTGGCCGGTACCCCGTCGGCCTTCACGGTGACCAACGTGGTGGACATGGTCGGTGACGTGCGCGCGCAGAACCAGCCGGGCACCACCAAGGACCAGTACCCCAACTGGTGCATCCCGCTGTGCAATACCGCCGGCGAGCCCGTGCTCCTGGAGGAGCTGACGCAGCAGGAGCTGTACCAGCGCCTGGCACGGGTGTCTACACGACCAGGCCGATAACGGCCACGACCACGACGAGCGCGATCATCAGCCAGAGGGTCGCGCTCACGCGAGATTTCGGGAGCGCGCGCTTGCGCTGGGGACGCTCGGGGTCCCAGAGCCCTTCACGGGGATCATTGTGAGTCATGGTCACTCATCCTAGTCTGTGGTGCGAGCGGGGCTGGTGTCCGGCGCGTCGGTGCGGCCCCGGGGCACGAGGCGTGCCGCGAGGCGGTCGATGACCCACATGAGGAGCCAGCCCAGCACCGTCGCGGCAGGCAGTGCCGTGACAGCCAGAAGCGCCATCTGTACCCATATGGGTGCTTGCACGAGCCATTCCATGCCCTCAGGGTAGCCTGTTGTCCATGAGCAGCGCACCTGTCGACGTCACCTGCCCCGCCGGCTCCCTGACCGGCCACCGCAGCGGTGGGGTGAACTACTTCCACTCCATTGAGTATTCGCACATCCCGGGCGATTTCGAGAACCCCGAGCCCGCCGCCCCGCGGGATCAGGATGTGCGCACCCCGCACCCAGAGAAGGTGGCGCTGAGCATCACCGCGCCGGCCGCGGCCGCGCAGGCCCCGGTGGTGGTCTACGTCCACGGCGGGCGCTACGAGAACGGCAGCCACGAGGATCCCCGCGCCGACGGCACCGCGCTGGCGCGCACCGGCGCGGTGGTGGTGCAGCTGGGCTACCGGCTCAAGCTGCAGGGCTTGGCCCGCTTCCGCGACGATGAGCCGGGGCGCTACCGGGCCATCGAGGACCTGCAGCTGGGTTTGGAGTGGGTGCAGCGCAACATCGAGGCCTTCGGTGGCGATCCCACGAACGTGACGCTGGTGGGCCAGTCCGCGGGCGCGAATGCGGTGCTGTGGCTGGCGCGCCGCGATCACTTCCGGGGTGCCTTCCGCCGCGCGGTGGCGCTCTCCCCCGTCTTCCCCCGGGAGGGCTTTGAACAGCGCAAGGCCGCGCTGCGCCAGGCCATGAAGACTCCGATCACGCGCTCGTCGCTGTCGCAGCTCAGCGCGGAGGAGCTCGATGCCGGGTACGCGAAGTTCCGCAGAAAGTACGGACTCGACATCGCGCTGGGCCCCACGCCACTGGACTGTGCCGAGCTTGCCGACGTCCCCCTGGTCCTCACCACCACCCGCGACGAGATGTACGCCATCCCCGCCACGCAGAAGGCCGACCGCTCCCCCTTCCGCAGCCTCATCCTGCGCTACCTGGCCCCGCGGGTCGGCTTCCCTCGCAACGGCTTCCGACCCTGGTACCAGGTGGCAAAGTTCCTCGACCCGCAGCGCCCGACGGGGCGGCTCATCGGGGATGCGCTCATCCGCCGCTGGGCGGTGGAGGCCGCGGAGAAGGCCCCCGGTACGACCTGGATGGTCGAGTTCACCCGCAGCGCCGGCCCAGCGCTGCACTGCGACGAGCTCCCCCTCATCTTCGGCGAGAGCCCGCTGTGCACGTGGCTCAGTGACTTCGCGCGCACCGGCGAGCCGGGCTTTGAGGAGTACCGCCCCGAGCACGCCATCTGGGAGTACAACCTCGACAGCGGCGAGCACCGCATCGCCCACGGCAGCCTGGACTACATTTCCGCGGCCTTCGCGCGGGACGGCGGGCTACTGTAGCAGCGCGCGGCGCAGGGGCTCTTCCGCGAGTTCTTCCACCATCCAGGGACTAAACGCGAAGGGAGTCGCCGCTGCGGCGGCGATGAGCTTGTCCGCGTCCACCCACGCTACGGAGTCGACCTCCTCCGGGTTGGGCTGCGGATCGCCCGCGCCCTCGAACAGGTAGACGGGGCAGAGCTCGTGCTCAACAATGCCGGAGGAATCCACCGCGCGGTAGGAAAAGTCCGGCTGGATGAGCCGCGGCTGGCCCTCCAGCCCCAGCTCGAAACGGGCGCGGCGCAGCACCGCCGCCGCCGTCTCCTCGCCGGGACCGGGGTGGCCGCAAAAGGAGTTGGTCCACACACCCGGCCACGTCCGCTTGGATAGCGCGCGGCGGGTGAGGAGCACCTGGCCCTCGCGCACCACCCACGCCGAGAACGCGAAGTGCAGCGGCGTGGTTGTGGTGTGCACGGTGGCCTTGGGCGCGGTGCCGATAGCCTCGCCGTCGGGCGAGGCGAGGACGACGAGCTCCGTCATAGGTTAAGGTCTCCGACGTAGGAGACGTTGCCGATGCTAAACCGCGCGTTCCACAGGTTTCCCGGCGAGACGTTGTAGAGGTACTGCAGATTGGTCGAGGCCCCCGCGCCCAGCGGGTGGTCCAGGCCCGGCGCGGGCAGGTCAACGTTAACCTCGGGGTCGTAGGCAATCGGGTCCACCTTGGCCCAGCCGCCGTTGCCGTCGGCGCGCTCCAGGGTGGGTTCCTCAAGGGCGTCGGCAGGCATGGGCACCTCGTTGAGGTTGTGGATCTTCACGGTGACCACGGTGCCTCCGGAGCCGGTGTAGAGGCCCTGCAGCTCGAATTGCACGTTGAGCCCTTCGTCCTTCACGGGCTCCGCCAGGTTTTCGGTCACCTCGTGGGTGTCCACGTCCTTGGCTTCAAACGTCGGCTGCTCCGAGCTAGAGACCACAATGTTGTCCTGCAGCCCTGAGTCCGGCGGCTGGAGGACGCTGCATGCAGACAAAACAACACCGCAGAGGGGCACGCACGCCACGGGGAGGTACTTCTTCACCGCGAATCCTTTTCCATTACTATCTTGGGCCACTACGTGGCACTGATTCGGTTCCTCCCTACCTTAGACCACGAGTTGGATATTCCCCGCAAGGGCGTATCATCGGCCGGCGATGAACTCTATTCTCCGCATCGTCCGCAGTGCCTCTGCCCTGTGGCCGTTTTATATTGGCGTCCTTGTGTCCGCGTCGGTCACCGCGATTCTGTCGCTGCTGACCCCGTTTATCATGCGAGAGGCCACCGACACCGTCGTGGAGGGCGGTCCCCTAAGGACGATCATCTGGCTCGTCGTCGCGCTCTTTGCCGCCGACGCCATCGGTAACGCCGTGAAGAACGTGGGCGGCTACATCGGCGACGTCATGGTGGCCCGGCTGCGCCAGATCCTGTCCACGCGCTACTTTGCCAAGCTGCTCTCCGTGCCGCAGGGCTATTACGACAACCAGGTCACCGGCACCATCATCGCGCGCCTGGACCGCTCCATTGCGAACGTCACGCAGTTCCTGCAGTCCTTCTCTAACAACTTCTTCGTCATGCTCATTGAGGCCGCGGCGGTACTCGTCATCACCGCGGTGTACTACTGGCCGCTGGCCGTCCTCCTGGCGGCCCTCTTCCCCATCTACATGTGGCTGACCGCGCTGACCTCGAAGCGCTGGCAGAAGTTCGAGGCCATCAAGAACGAGAACATCGACCTAGCCAACGGCCGCTTCGCCGAGGTCATTGGTCAGGTGAAGGTGACTAAGTCCTTCGTGGCGGAGGCGAGGGAGCTGCTGTCCTTTGGCAAGCGCTACCGCACGGTGGTGGATACGACGAAGCCGCAGTCGCGCTGGTGGCATTCCATGGATACCGCGCGCGGGGTGGCCATGGCGCTCATCTTCATGGGCATTTACGGCCTGATTTTCTGGCGCACGCTGGAGGGCCACTTCTCCATCGGTGACATGGTCATGCTGCTGCAGCTGGTGAACATGGCCAAGCAGCCGGTGTTCATGATGAGCTGGATCGTGGACGTGAGCCAGCGCGCCGTGGCCGGCTCCAAGGACTACTTCAAGGTCATGGAGGAAACCCCGGAGCCGACGGTCAACCCGCAGCTCGTCGCCGCCGCCACGGCGTCGGATACCCCGGAGCTCGACCTCACCCCGGTGGAGCCGCTGCGGCCTGCCGCGGGCCCCGTCTTCGCTTTCCAGGACGTGGCCTTCTCCTACGAGGCCAACAAGCCCGTGGTGCGCGACATCACCTTCGCCGCCCACGAGGGCCACAAGGTGGCCTTGGTCGGCGAATCCGGCGGCGGCAAGTCCACTCTGGTCAACCTCCTGCTGGGCCTGTATCAGCCCACCGCCGGCACGCTCACCGTACTGGGCCACGACGTCTCGGAGCTCACGGCGGCGCGCCTGCGGGCGTCGGTTGGCGTGGTGTTCCAGGAGTCCTACCTCTTCTCCGGCACGATCCGGGAGAACATCGCCTACGGCAAGCCCGGCGCCAGCCTGGAGGAGATCGTGGACGTGGCCAAGCGCGCCAACGCCCACGGCTTCATCGAGGAATTCCCGGACGGCTACGACACCGTCATTGGTGAGCGCGGCCTCAAGCTCTCCGGCGGCCAAAAGCAGCGCGTGGCGGTGGCCCGCGCCATGCTCAAGGACGCGCCCATCTTGGTCCTCGATGAGGCCACCTCGGCGCTGGATACCAAGGCGGAGCGCGCGGTGCAGCAGGGCCTGGATGAGCTGATGAAGGACCGCACCACGCTCATCATCGCCCACCGCCTGTCCACCATCGCCGACGTGGACACCATCGTCACCTTGGACCACGGACTCATCTCGGAGATCGGCGCGCCAGCGAAGCTGGCACAAAGCGATGGTATCTACGCGGAGCTGCTGCGCCTGACGCAATCCGCCTCCGCGGCGGACCGCCAGCGGCTGAAAAAATACGGATTTGTGCAGAACTCCGACGAGTAGGCTGGGACGCATGCGTTTTCCTAGCTTGAAAGAACTCGCCGCCCGCGGCACCCGCAAGTGGACCGTCTACGACGAGGACGTCATCCCCCTCTGGATTGCTGAATCGGACTTCCTCACCGCCCCCGCGGTCAAGGAGGCCATCCAGGAGGCGGTGGACGCCGAGTCCTTCGGCTACACTCCCGCGCCCAAGGCCTCGCAGCTCAACGCGGCGCTGGCGGATTTTTATGAGGCGCGCTACGGCTGGCGCCCGCAGCACGTGTTTTGGATCGGGGACGTCGTCCGCGGCCTCCTCCTAGGCGTGCAGTACTTCACCGAAGGCCCCGTCGCCGTGCCGGTGCCTTCTTACCCACCGCTGCTGCAGCTTCCGGAGACCGCCGGGCGCGAGAAGATTGAGACCTCCTTGGAACTCGGCGATATCGAGCGTGCATTTCAGGCCGGCGCCGGCTCCATCCTGCTGTCTCACCCGTACAACCCGCTGGGCATCGTCTTCGACGAGGAGTGGCTGCGCGGGCTGGTGGAGCTGGCGGATAAGTACGATGCGCGCATCCTCTCCGATGAGATTCACGCCCCGCTGGTCTACGACGGCCGCCACATTCCGCTGGCGTCGCTGTCGGACCGCGTCATCACCGTGACCGCCACGTCCAAGGCGTGGAACACCGCGGGCCTTAAGTGCGCACAAGTCATCCTGTCCAACGCGGCCGACGTGGACACGTGGAACGGCCTGACCGGCGTGGCCAAGGACGGCACCGGCACCCTCGGCGTGCTGGCCGCGGAGGCGGCGTACAGCAAGGGCGTGGACTTCCTGGATGAGGAGGTGGCCTACCTCAAGGACACCCGCGATTGGCTCCTGGAGGAGCTGCCGAAGCGCGTGCCGGGGCTCAAAACCTCCCACCCGGGCGCGACCTACCTGCTGTGGCTGGACTTTTCAGAGACCGCCATCGGGGATGACCCGAAGCCAGCCGCCTGGGTGCGCGAGCACGCCAAGGTAGCCCTCAATGAGGGCGTGACCTTCGGCACCGGCGGCGAACACCACGCGCGGCTCAACTTCGCCACCTCCCGCGAGGTGCTGGAGGAGGCGCTGGACCGCCTGGAGAAAGCTTTCGCCTAAATATTTACATCTCACGTCATGGGCACTATCCTTTGAAAAATGTCCATAAATGACGCCAAGGCTGGCACTCGCTCCCCCATAGGCATCGTTGTCGTTGCCTCCCTCATGCTCTTCTCCATGTTCTTTGGAGCGGGCAACCTTATTTTCCCGCCGGAGGTAGGTGTCTCCTCCGGTACCAACTTCTGGCCCGCGACCTTGGGCTTCCTCGCCGCCGGCGTGGCGCTGCCGGTCCTGGCCATTATCGCGGTGGCCATCTCCGGGCAGTCGGTGCGCGATATTGGCAACCACGGCGGCAAGTTCTTCGGCGTGGCGTTCTCCGTCATCGCCTACCTGGCCATCGGCGCTTTCTACGCGCTGCCGCGCACCGGCGCGGTGTCCATGGAAACGGCCGTCACCCCGCTGTTGGGCTGGGAGGGCACCTTCGCCAACGGCGCGTTCAACGTGGTCTTCTTCCTCATCGCGCTGGCCCTAGCCTGGCGCCCGAACAGCATCATCGACACCCTGGGCAAGTTCCTGACCCCGGCGCTGGTCATCCTGCTCGTCGTGCTCATCACCGTGGCGACCACCACCAATCCCCGCATGCCGGGTACTCCGACGGAGGACTACGCCTCCTCGCCGTTCGTCACCGGCCTGTTCGAGGGCTACAACACCATGGATGCCATCGCCGGCCTGGCGTTCTCCATCGTCATCGTCAGCTCCCTGCGCTCCAAGGGCTTTTCTAAGCGCGGCGAGCTCCTGCGCGGCACCATCATCGCCGCGCTCATCGCCGGCGCGCTGCTCGCCTCCATCTACCTGGGCCTAGCGTGGATTGGGCAGACCATGCCGAACGGTTCCTCGTACGATTCCGGTGCTGCCTTGCTTGCCGACGCCTCCAATCTCACCCTCGGCACCGTCGGCCAAGCCGTCTTCTCCGCCATCGTCATTTTGGCGTGCATGACCACCGCGGTGGGGCTTATCTCCTCCACCTCGGAGTTCTTCGCCATGCTGGTGCCGAAGACCACCTACCACATGTGGGCCTGCCTCTTTACCGCGCTGTCCATCGCGTTTGCGTTCCAGGGCCTGGAAACGGTGCTGTCCATCGCGGTGCCCTTCATCGTCTTCCTGTACCCGCCGGCCATCTCCCTGATCGCACTGACCTTGCTGCAGCCAGCCGTCAAGCGCTGGGTGACCTTCCATTGGGCCTTCCGCCTGGCGCTGTGGGTATCCGTCTTGTGGTCGGCCGCCACCACCCTCGGCGTTCCGCTGGACTTCTCGCCTGGTCAGAGCGTGGGCCTGGGATGGGTCGTTCCCACCCTCCTCGCCTTCGTCATCGGCGTTATCATTGATGCAGCAACATCCGGGAGAAAGGAATCTTAAATGACCTCGCGCGCTAGCCTGTCCATTCTTGACTTCTGCACCATCTACGAGGGCGAAACCGCGGCCCAATCGATGGCGCGGTCGGTGGAGCTAGCGCAGCAGGCAGAGCGGCTGGGCTTTACCCGCATGTGGTACACCGAGCACCACAACATGTCCACCATCAGCTCCTCCTCCCCGGCGGTGCTCATCGCCCACATCGGCGCCAAGACGGAGAAGATCCGCTTGGGCTCCGGCGGCGTCATGCTGCCCAACCACGCGCCCTACGTCATTGCGGAGCAATTCGGCACGCTGGCGGAGCTCTACCCCAACCGCATCGA
This sequence comes from Corynebacterium tardum, assembly GCF_046717785.1. Classification (NCBI taxonomy): domain Bacteria; kingdom Bacillati; phylum Actinomycetota; class Actinomycetes; order Mycobacteriales; family Corynebacteriaceae; genus Corynebacterium; species Corynebacterium tardum. The sequence continues at coordinate 2,056,772 of NZ_CP177104.1, forward strand.
CCTGGGCCTGGGCCGCGCCCCGGGCACGGACATGCAGACCCTTGGCCGCGCCCTGCGCCGCGATGGCCACGCGGCCGAGCGCTTCCCCGAGGACATCAAGGAGCTGCAGGGCTACTTGAGCGGTAAGTCCCTCGTCCCGGGCGTACAGGCGGTTCCGGGCGCCGGCACCAACGTGCCGCTCTACATCCTGGGCTCGTCCATGTTCGGGGCCTCGCTCGCCGCCAAGTACGGCCTGCCCTACGCCTTCGCCTCCCATTTTGCCCCGCAGCACCTGGAGGCCGCGACTGCCTACTACCGTGAGAACTTCCAGCCCTCGGAGGCGTGCGCCGAGCCCTACGTCATCGCCGGCGTCAACGTCACTGCGGGCGACAACGCCGAGGAGGAGTTCGAGCGCGTGTGCTTCAACCGCGTGAAGGCCTTCGCGGGTCGGGGCAAGCAGCTGAGCGACGCCCAAGTGGAGCAGATCATCTCCTCCCCGCAGGGCCAGCAGATCCTGCAGATGCTCCAGTACTCCGCCGTCGGCGGTGCCGAGCACGTGCGCGACTACCTCGCGGACTTCCAGAGCCTGTCCGGGGCGGATGAGCTGATGATTTCCCTGCAGTCCTCAAGCCACGATACCGTGCTGCGCAACATGGAAACCCTGGCGCATGCGTGGGAGTTGTAATTTATTCGCAGATTTGCAACACTTTTTGCAGTCGATTGAATTAAAATTCACACGTATTAACGGAATCTATATAGAGGAGATCCACCGTGGCACTTCGCGGTACCCAGCAGCACAGCATTATCGCGGATTACCTGCGTAACCTCATTCGCAAAAAGGACCTCGCACCGGGTGATTTCCTCCCCAGCGAAGCCGAGCTGTGCGCCCAGTTCTCCTCCTCTCGTGGCCCGGTTCGCCAGGCGGTCGCCGCGCTGCGCTCCGAGGGCCTCATCTCCTCCGGACGCGGCCGCCGCTCCGTGGTCCTGGGGCGCTTTACCTCCGAGTCCTTCGACTCCATCTTCTCCGTCACCCACTGGCTGCGCGAGCGCGGCTTCGAGCCTGGGGCCAAGACCCTGTGGATGGCCCGCCGCCCCGCCACCCAGGAGGCTGCCAAGTTTCTCCGGATCAAAGAGGGCGACCCGGTGGTCTTTGTCCACCGCGTGCGCTCCGCCAACGGTTTCCCCATTTCCATCGAGCGCATGTACTTCCCGGTCGACGTGGGCAGCCACATCCTCAACTTCGACGCCGATAGCGGCTCCATCCACGATCACTTGAGCGCCCAGGGCGTCGAGTTCGACAACGTCAACCGCGAGCTTTCCCTGACCTACGCCAGCGACGAGGATGCCGCGGCCCTCAACATCGATCCGGGCACCCCGCTGTGGCGCCTGCACCTGGACATCTCCGACCACTCCGGCCACCCGGTCGAGTGCACCGAGATCCTCTACCTCGGTGACCGCCTCACCCTGGGCATGACCAGCGTGCGCGGCACCACCTCCCCGCTCGAGGTCAAGCTGTCCGCGGAATGAAGCGCCTCCCTGCCCTCTTCGGTGTCATTGCCGCCGCAGCAGCGTTGAGCTCCTGCTCCGCCGGTTCCACCGCTGTGGTCGACTCCGGCTCGGACACACTCACGCTTGCCACCACCACGCCGGCGACCTCCCTGGACTTCACCACCGTCGGCGGTGCTGCCATCCCGGCAGCGCTCATGAGCAACGTCTACGAGACCCTCGTGCGCATCGCCCCCGACGGCTCCATCGTCCCCGGCCTCGCCGAATCCTGGGAGGAAGACTCCACGCGCTACACCTTCCACCTGCGGGACGTCTCCTTCTCCAACGGCGAGCCCTTTACCGCGCAGACCGCCGCGTGGTCCATCAACGCCGTCAAGACCGAGTGGACCAACGGCATCAGCGCGCAGATGGACGTGGTGGATACCGCCACGGCGGTGGATGAGCACACGCTCGTCGTCACGCTCACGCGCCCCTCCGCCGGCTGGTTATGGTCCATGGGCACCGCCATCGGCGCGATGCGCACTCCCACCGAGGCCGTGGGCACCGGCCCGTTTACGATTGGTGGCTTCTCCCCCGGCGAGTACATCGCCCTACAGGCTCGGGAGGACTACTGGGGCGCCCCGGCCGCCGAGGACGTCACCATCCGCTACTTCCCGGACTCCCTGACCGCGGTCAACGCCCTGCGCACCGGCGGGGTCGACGCCGTGTGGGGCGTGCAGAACCCGGAATTGCTCGACAGCCTGGAGGACTCCATCCACACCGCCGTGGGCACCACCAACGGCGAGGTGCTGCTGTCCATGAACAACCGCACCGCGCCTTTCGACGACCCCCGGGTCCGCCGCGCCGTGGCCTACGGCGTCGACCGCGCGGCCGCCAACGACATCCTGTGGAGCGGACGCGCGCGCGATACCGGCGGCGCGCCCGTCCCGCCCACGGACCCATGGTTCAGCGGCCAGGACTACTACCCCTTCGACCCGGACCGCGCGCGGGCGCTCATGGAGGAGGCCGGTGCCGTCGGCACCCCGCTGACCGTGACCGTGCCCAGCCTTCCCTATGCGCAAACGCTCTCGGAGTTCCTCTACTCCCAGCTGCACGACATTGGCTTCGACGTCACCCTAGAAACCGCCGAGTTCCCGGCGGTGTGGCTGAGCCAAGTAATGGGTGCCAAGGACTACCAGATGTCCCTGGTCGCCCACGTCGAACCGCGCGATATCCCCACCATTTTTGGCAACCCGGACTATTACATCGGCTATGATTCCCAGCACGCCCGCACGTTGCTGCAGCAGGACGATATGCGCGGCGCCGTTGACCAGATAATGTCCGATATGCCCGCCCTGACCATGATGAACCTGCCCAATATCGTGCTCTACCGCGACGGCCTGACCGGCCTGGAGCCCAACCAGATCACCGACGCCATCGAGCTGCGGGGGCTGAAGTGAGGCTCCTGCGTTTTATCGGCACGCTCTTTGCTGCCTCCGTTCTCATCTTCTTGCTCATGCGCGCGGTCCCGGGCAACCCGGCGCGCGTGGCCTTGGGGGTCAACGCCACCGACGAGGCCGTGGAAAAGCTCACCCACTCCATGGGCCTAGACCGCCCGCTTATCGTGCAATACGCCGAGTGGATGAAGGGCCTTTGTACCGGCCACTTTGGCATTTCCTTGTCCTCGCAGCAGGACATCACCCCGCTGGTGCTCGACCGCGCCCAGGTCACCCTGCTGCTCATCGTCCTGGCCATAGCGCTCGCCCTGGCCGGGGCCATCCCCATGGGCCTGCTCCTCGCGCGCTTCCGGCTGCCCGTCCTCAACGCCGCCACCCAGCTGGGCATCGCGGTGCCAAGCTTTCTGGCCGGCATCCTGCTCGTGGCGGTGTTCTCCGTGCACTTGGGCTGGCTGCCCGCCAACGGCTGGCAACTGCCGCGCGAGGGGCTAAGCCACCTCGTCCTCCCGGTCATCTCGCTCGCGCTGGTGCAGGGAGCCATGCTCACCCGCTACGTGCGCGCCACCTTGGTGGAGGAGATGGACAAGGATTACATCCGCACCGCCCGCGCCATGGGGGAATCGCGCACGGGGGCGCTCCTGCGCCACGGCCTGCGCAACGCCGCCCTGCCCGTCCTTACGGTCACCGGCGTCCAGCTGAGCACGTTGGTGGTGGGCGCGGTGGTCATCGAGAACGTCTTCGTCCTCCCCGGTCTGGGCTCCATGCTGCTCAGCGCGGTGTCCAGCCGTGACCTCATCACCGTCCAGACCCTCATCATGGTCTTCGTGACCTTTACCCTCACGGTGAACCTGCTGACCGACGCCGCCTATCGTCTCATCGACCCCCGGCTGAAGGAGGCGCGATGAAACCCGGATACGTCCTCGTAGTACTCACCGTGGTGGCCGCGCTCGTGTCTCTGGTGTGGACGCCCTTCGATCCCAACCAGGTGAGCCCGGACCGCCTGGTCGGCCCCAGCCTGGAACACCTGATGGGCACCGACCGCTTCGGGCGCGATACCTTCTCCCGCATCCTGGCCGGCGCGCAGATCACACTGCTCGTGGGCGTGGTGGCGGTGGCCATCGCCGCCCTGATCGGGGTGCCGCTGGGCATTATCGCCGGCATGACGCGCGGCCGGGTCATCATGGCCGGCACCGACCTGCTGCTGGCGTTCCCGGCGCTGCTACTCGCCATCGTCGCCGGCGCGGTGTGGGGTTCCTCCACGCTCACGGCCACCATCGCCATCGGCATCGCCGGCATTCCCTCCTTCATCCGCGTCACGCGCTCGGGCACGCTGCAGGTCATGACGCAGGACTACATCGCCGCGGCACGCATCTCCAAGGTCCCGCCCATGGTCATCGCCTGGCGCCACGTGCTGCCCAACGTCGCCGGCATCGTGGCAGTGCAGGCCTCGGTGTACTTCGCCCTGGCCGTGCTGGCGGAGGTCGGCCTGTCCTACCTCGGGCTGGGCACCGCCCCACCCACGGCGTCGTGGGGCCGCATGCTTCACGACGCCCAACCCCTCCTCGCCACCCATCCCCTCCAGGCCCTGTGGCCCGGGCTGGCCATCGCCGGAACCGTGCTGGGCTTTAACCTTTTAGGACGCCATGCTGACCGTTAAAGACCTGCGCATCGGCCCCGTCGGCCCCATCAGCTTTGACATTGCACCGGGCGAGCGCGTCGGCCTCGTCGGGGATTCCGGCAGCGGCAAGTCGCTGACCGCCTTGGCGATTATGGGACTTCTCCCCGAGAATCTTGAGGCCACCGGCTCCATCCAATTTGAGGGCCGCGAGCTCATAGGCATGCGCGATAAGCAGCTGCGTTCACTCCCCCTGTCCATGGTCTTCCAAGAGCCCATGACCGCGCTTGACCCGCTCATGAAGGTCGCCGAGTACGGCCGCTTCCCCCACCAGCTCTCCGGGGGCCAGCGCCAGCGCGCGCTCATTCACATGGCCATGGCCCGCAATCCCAAGCTGCTCATCTGCGATGAGCCCACCACCGCCCTGGACCCCACCACACAAGCAGAAATCCTGGACGAAATCGCAGCCGCCACAACCGGCGACACCGCGCTACTCTTCATCAGCCACGACCAAGACGCCGTTGAGCGCATGTGTGACCGCGTGATCCGCATCGGCGAGCTAACCACACCGAACCTCAGCGCACCACCCACACCTGTGTTGGGCGAGCCCGTCATCACCCTCGAGAACGTCACCAAGACTTACCGCGGAGTCACCGCCCTCGATGATGTCTCGCTCACCGTGCGCGAAGGCGAACGCCTCGGCATCGTCGGCGGATCCGGTTCCGGCAAATCCACCCTCCTCAAGCTACTCACCGGTCTCACCGAGCCCACCAACGGCACCGTCACCGTGACCAAGCCCTTCCACATGGTCTTCCAAGACCCAAAGAGCTCACTCAACCCGCGCATGCCCGTATGGAAAATCGTGGCCGAAGGCGGCGGCACCCGCGAGGAGGCCGAGCAGATACTGAAGGAGGTCGGCATCGACGGCGCCGAGCGCTACCCGCGCGATTTCTCCGGTGGGCAGCGCCAACGCATCTCCCTCGCGCGTGCGGTCGTGGGCAAGCCCGAGATCCTGCTGGCCGATGAAGCCGTCTCCGCCCTCGACGCCACCTCCCGCGCGCAGGTCCTTGAGCTACTCCACCGTGTCACGAAAGGCATGACGTTGGTGTTCGTGTCACACGATATGGACGTCGTCAAGCACTTATGCCCCACCGTGGCCATGCTGCAGGACGGCCGAATCGTGGATCGCGGCGACACGAGTAAGGTGTTATCCCGTTATGGAACACCCCCTGCCGCAACGCCCTAGCGCTCTCCAGCTGTTTACTGCCTTCAACACTTCCGCCCGCCGCTGGCCCGGCGCCCTGCGCGCGGCCTTAGCCATCATCATTCCTGGCTCGGTGGCCATCCTCATCGGACACCCCGACGCCGTGCTCTTGGTCTCCGCCGGAGCCTTCTCCGTCATCTACGGCGAGGGTCACCCCTACCGCACGCGGCGCCGCATCATCCTCACCGCCGGCGCGCTGCTCACTCTCGCGGCGACGGTCGGTTCCCTCATCGACGGCTTGGTCTTAACGGCACTGTTCACCGTGGCCCTGGCCACGGTGGGCGCGTTCATGCAGAACGCGCTGCGCCTGCCGCCGCCGGGCACGTTCTTCATGGTGATGGTGGCGGGCGGTTCCACCATGCTGCGCGGGATTTCACCATGGGAGGTCGCCGGGTGGAGCCTGGCAGGTGTAGCGGCCGGCTACGTGCTGGGCCTGTCGCCGCGATTCTGGGACCCACACGGACCGGAAACGCGCGCGGTGGCCGCACTGGAGAAAGCCGCCGCGGCCTTCGTGGACTCCTCTTCGGATTTCCTGGCCAAGCACCATCAGGCGCAATCTGCCCTGTCCACCGCGTGGCAAGCGCTTGCCGACGCCGGAGTGATCCGCGGCGGCCGCATCCGCCGCCCCTCGCAGGCCTCGCTCGTGCATCGAGCCTTGTCCGCGCAGCAACGCATCGTGACCCACCACCAGCAGGTGGGCGGCAACTCAGACGACCTGTCGGATGCGCCTACTTACGTCGACCCTGACCGCACCACAATTCCGCACACGAAGCCCACGATGCGCTACCGCATTTATCGGGCGGCCGTGGGCAATTCCCATGCGGTGGTTACCGCAGAAAAGATTGCGCTGGGTGGTCTAGCCACGGCATTCATTGGCTTGGCGTTAGGGCTTAACCGCCCTGACTGGGGAGCTGTGTCCGTGCTTCTACTCTTGCAGTGGGGGCCGGACCGTGTTCCGGGCACGATCCGCGGCGTGCAGCGCATGCTCGGCTCGGTCTTGGGCGTGTGCGTTTTCGCGCTCATTGCGTCCTTGAGCCCGCATGGCTGGGCGCTGCTGCTGGCGCTGGCATTCTGCCAGTTCTGCGCGGAGATTCTCGTAGTGAAAAACTACGCGCTCTGCGTTATTTTCTCCACCCCGTTGGCGCTGCTCATGGGCAATTCCTCAGGCCACTTGGCGCAGACGATTGGCCAGCGCATGGCCGAAATTGGCCTGTCGGTGGTGGTGGCCATGCTGGTGCTATGGCTGTGGAAGCCCGACGCGCAGATGCTCAACCACCACCGCTTGCAAACGCGCTGCTTCGAGGCCATGGCCGCCCTACTCGGCGCACTGCTTATCAAGACTCCTGAGGAAGCACTGGCGCAGCGGCGCGACCTCCACTACGAGTTGCTCTCGGAGCGCCGCAGTATCCAGTCCCTGGCCACCAACCGCAGCGATATCGATCACTTTTGGCGCCGCCACACCGCCCTGCAGACAGCCGGCTATTATCTGTTGGATTTCTGCGTGGTCAACCCGCTCTCACAACCGAGCCGCGCGGAGCTAGACACACTCATTGAGCACATCACCGAAGCGGAAACTCGTCGATGACCTCGTAGCGCGGCCCGCCCCCGCGGCCTTCCCCAAGAAAGGACTGCACCAAGCTGATGGTGCTGACCTCGAATTCCGGTCCGCGGTAGACACTCAGCGCGTGGACAGCATCCGGGATAAGCCAGGGGTCGCGCGTACGACGCCCCGCGCGGGCCAGCGTAAGATGCGGACGGGATGGTTCCAGCATTAGATGCTTCACACGGCCCGTAACCCCAGCCCACAGGACGTGTTTGTCGAAGGACCCCGCCCCGCTCAGACTCAATGTCACGGGCGCTCCTTCAATTCCGCGAAGCATCTCGCGGACCTCGGCGGCGTCATTGGGCTGATCCCCGAAGAAATCCAGCGTGATGTGCCAATTAACTGGATCGACCCACCGCAGCCCGTTGTCCTTTAGCGGGCGCACCGCCCGCACGAGATGCTCGCGCGCTTCCGCCGAGGGGAAAAGCGCGCTGAAGAGGCGAATCATCTCACCGTCAACAGAAGGTTCGGGTCCAGCACGTGCTCTTCCTCGCGCTCGAAGACGGCAAAGGCCTCCTCCAGCTCGCGGACATTCTCATCAAAATTAGGCAGCGACATGGCATTCCAATCGACGCAGAAATAAGTGCCCCCATCCTAACTCACAGCGCTGTCATTTCGCTCATCTGAGACAGATGGTGGCCGTGAACTCTCAAAAAGCCACCAGCCCTGCGGTCGGTCTCTATCCTCATAACATGCATCCTGGCCTGGTCCCCGGGATTGGCGTGGAGGACCAGCGCAACACCTTTGGGCTCGACAAAGTCACCTTCTTCACCACCGCCGTCCTTGTCGTGGCCTTCATCATCTGGGGTATCAGCTCCCCCGATTCCGTCTCTGCGGCATCCTCCGCCGCGTTCTCGTGGGCCATTACCAACGCCGGTTGGCTGCTGAATGTCACCATGATGATGGCCATTGTCACCATGGCGTATATCGGCTTCTCGCGCCTTGGTCGCATCAAGCTCGGCACCGACGACGAAGAACCCGAGTTCGGCTGGTTCAGTTGGGTCGCCATGATGTTCGGCTCGCGCGATACCGACGGCCGCGGTGCCGGATCTGATTTCGATTCCTCCGCCCACCGCTATACCGACTGGTACCAGCGCACGGACGAAGAAGGTGAAAATGTAGACTACGACTTTAAGACCGATACTTGGTCCGATGGCTACGACCCAAACTCTGAGCAAAAGGAGAAATAGGTGGGCATCCCTGACGATGTCGTCCTCGACGGCTACACCCTTATCGAACAGCACGAAGTGGACCACGAATTCCTCATCCAAGGATCTCCCCTCGCCACGGCAACTCCCCTGCTTTTCGCGCTCACCCTCGCCGGCATGCTCCTCGTGGCAGCCAGCTTCTTCCTGCGCGGGCGCGGCCGCCTCCTCGCCGGGCTCCTGGGCGCGATCCTGACGCTGACCAAGCTGTGGTGGATGCCCATCGTACTGGCCCAACAGTTCAACGACAGCCAGGTCTTTGGCTACACGCTGAAGTACTACCCCCAGTACTGGCCGGCGGCCTCCATCATCCTGGTCGTCATCGCTATCATCGGCATCATTTCCGCCTTCCTCCGCCGACGCTAGCGCGATTCCAGCACCGCAATCGCAATGTGCACGCGGTTAGTACCACCCAGCTTGTCCAGGATGTGCTTGATGTGGGTCTTCACGGTCGTCACCGACACGTAAAGCTGATCGGCGATCTCCTGGTTGTCCAAGCCCTGGGCCACGAGCTGCGCCACATCATTCTCGCGCTGACTTAAGCCCTCCAGCGGGCAGGGCTCAAGCACCTCGACCTCTGCCGGCTCCGGCTCGGGCCGCTTGAGCGCCAGCAAGTTCTTGAGTGCTCGCGGGCTCAGTAGCTGCTGCCCCGTGGCCGCAGCCCGCACCGCGGAGACCAAGCCCTCCGGCTCGATGGTCTTGAGCAGGAAGCCCATCGCCCCGGCATGCAGCGCATCCACGATGAACTCATCCGTGTCGAAGGCGGTGAGCATGACCACCGGGATATCCGGAGCACTTGCACGCAGCTGCCCGGCCGCTTCAATGCCGTCCATAACGGGCATGCGGATATCCATGAGAACGACGTCCGGCCGCAGATCCGTCACGCGTGCCACGCCATCGCGTCCGTTGCTGGCCTCGGCCACCACCTCGATGTCCGAAGCACCTTCCAGGATGAAACGGATACCGCGCCGCAGAGCCTGCTCATCATCGACCAATACCACCGAAATCATTACGCGTGTGCCTCCTCCGGTAGCTCGAGGACCCAGGTGAACGTGGAGGCGTCGTCAAGCACTGTGAAGGTGCCTCCCGCCAGCCGGGCGCGCTCCTCCAGCCCCAGCAGCCCGTTGCCGCCGCCGGACTCAGGCTGGTGCGCCACCTTCTTGTTCTGCATCGTCACCTGCACCTTACCCTCCTCGTTGTCCACGCTGAGCGTCACCTTCTTCCCCGGCGCATACTTGCGCGCGTTGGTCAGCCCCTCCTGCACGGCGCGGCCCAAAGTGTGAGCCGCCATCGTGCTTAGCTTATCGACGTCCCCCTTCTCATATCGCACCTTGGTTCCCGCCGCGCGGGCGCGCCCGATGTGTTCCTCGATGCTGGCGCGCGGATCCACCCGGTCGTCCACACGGAGGGCCTTGATCACCCCGCGCAGGTCTTCCACGGCCGCCTTCGCCTCCGACTGGATGGTTTCTGACGCCTCTTGGATGCGTTCCGGATCGGCGTCCTTGCGGTAGCTCAGGCCACCCGCGTACACGGAAATAAGGCTGAGCCGGTGCGAGAGGGAATCGTGGATATCGCGCGCGATGCGGTTGCGCTCCTCCAGGCGCGCCCGCTCCTCGCGCGAGCGCAACTGGTCCTCATTGAGTTCCGCCAAACTCACCAGCGTGACCTCGCGCTGGCGGCGCTGCGCGCGCACCGAGCCTGTAATCCAGGCAACGATAAGAAAGATGATTCCGAAGAACCCGTAACCGAACGCCGACAGGTAGCTCACGTTCAGGTAAGGCACCGCAATGATGGTTACATACGAGGCCACGAACACCGCCGTACCCGCCAGGGACCACCGCAGTCGGCCGCGCGAAATGAGCGAGATCAGCACCACCAGCACTGACAGCGACAGTGGGCGAAACCCACTTAGTACTAGGACGAGCAGAGCCGCAATCAGCGCCACCGGGTGGCCGGGGTACGCCTCGTGGATGTTGCGCTCCCGCCGTGAGTGGTGCAGGGCGAAGGGCAGCAGAATCCACGTGACAAGGGTAGATAGAACCATGAACATCAAAACGTAGGCTTTCTGATCCGAGCCATCATAGCTTTCGAGTTCGGGGATCCACGCGGCCCCATCCGCCACCACGCAGAGCAGAATGAGCAGCACCGTGATCCACAGTGGTCTCGTCTTTCTCGTCATGGTTGCCACGATAGTTCTTCCCGCGTTCCGGAAAATCCTCCCTGCGGAGGATACCGGTACCCCGGGCGCAGTTCATAACCTAAGCCGCATGAGAAGAACACGAATGTTGTATCATCTGCTCACCGCCGCTGGGCTCATGAGCGTCGCTTATAAATTCTCCCAAGGCGCCTTCGTACCCACGAGCGCGCTTGCCGCGGTAGCGTACATCGGCATAGCCATCGGCCTCACGCTGCTGATACTGCGCAGATACCCAGGCATTGCGCATGGCGTGGTGTGGGGCATCGCGGTCACCGGAGTCGCGGCTTCGCTCAACGGGAACATGAATCACCTCCTCATCCGCGTGGTCCCAGACTGGCTGGTCGGTGCTGGAATCGCCCCACTCCCCGAGGAGGTCCTCAAATTCCTCGGCGTCATCTTCATTTGCACCTGCGTCATCCAGCCCCGCCACTGGGCGGACTACGTTTTCGTCGGTGTGGCCGTGGGGATGGGCTTTAGCGTGAGCGAGAACGCCGTCTACTACGTCAACATGACGCTGGAGAACCTGGACTCCGATGTCAAGGGAACGCTGATGGGACTCCTTGCCCGATTCATCGCGAACCCGCTCATGCATTCCTTCTTCACTGGTATCGCGGCTTACGGGCTCTCCCGCAGGCAACCGGTGCGGTGGTTGCTCCTCGCCATGGCGGTGCACTTCACGGCCAATTTCGGCCCGTCTACCTCTATCGCGTTTGAGGACGCCATTTGGCCCGTCTTTGCCGCCCTCATCATTCTCATCTCCCTGTGGGTGGCCACGATTGTCAGCATTGTCAAGATCCGGAAAATCCTCCCTGCGGAGGATACCACCACGAAACCACAGCTCATAGGGTCGAACGCATGAAAAACACACTGATTTATTCCTGCCTCGGCGTCCTCGCCGCAGTACCGCTTGCCGACGCCCTCCTCCCCGACCCCACTCCCGACACCACCCCCGTGCGCGGTATCCCGGGGCTTGAATGCCCGGAGGACCCGTACTCCTCCTCGCAGACGTGGAACTGTGAGGGCGCGACCATCATTGCCGAAGAAGGCAGCTCCCCCCACGAGGTGGACACGTACCTGCCGCGTCAGCACCGCTCCTTCAACGGGACCAGCGCGCTCACCGACGCCCCCATCACCACCCAAGCACCGGAACTCTACCGCGTTGCCGACGACAACGGGATCACCCTCGCGCATCCACAGGACAACACCATTTCCTTCCTCCACATCTACGGACCGAAGGAACGTGACTTCGCCGACCGAGCACAAGCGGACGCATGAGATACCTGTATTACCTGCTCACCCTCGGCGCGCTGGCCGTGTCTGCCTTCCACTACGCGGGCGAGCCCTTCCTGCCCGCAAGTGCTCTGGCCGCCGTGGTCTTCGCCGCCGTACTCGTCTCCCTCACGTTGTTCCTTCTGCGCCGCCGACCGGGGATTGCGCACGGCATGGTGTGGGGCTTCGCGGTCTCCGGGCTAGCGGTGGAGATCAATACGAACATGACCCACCTCCTTGCCCGCGCGGGCCTGGATTGGCTCGGCGCTGCGGGCTATGCGCCGCTCAACGAAGAACTGCTGAAGTTCCTCGGCGTGGTGCTCATCTGCACCTGCGTCATCCGGCCCCGCAGTTGGCTCGACTATGTCTTCGTGGGCGTGGCCGTGGGCATCGGTTTCACTGTGGGTGAGGACGCAACCGCCTTCGCGCGCATGACGGCGGATAACCTCGATTCGGATACCGCTGGCGCACTCGGTGCGGGCGTTATCCGCCTGGTTTCTAACCCGCTCTCCCACTCGCTATTTACCGGACTCAGCGCTTATGGCCTATCCCAGAAACAGCCGGTGCGCTGGCTCAGTGCCGCAATCGCGGTACACGTCACGATGAACCTTTTCCCTTCGCTCAGTACCGCGTTCGACAACGCCATCTGGCCCCTCCTCGCCGGGATGGTCGTCGTGGTCGCTGTGTGGGCGGCCACCATCTGGGGCGTTATCACGCTGCGGAAGAAGGCGGCTGCTGATCCGAGCCCTGTGACTGCACGGGCTCCCGCATAGCCTTCGTCGCTGGCGAGGGGTGCGCGTCCTCGACAGCGAGGCGCTCAAAGGCCACCGCCGCGAGCGCCGCGGCTTGATTACCCAGCACAGAATCATCGAAGCGCGCCAGCGGCGAGTGGTTCCACTCCCTCACGTGCTCCGGTGTATCCGGGTTCGCCGTGCCCAGCCACATGAAGGTGCCGGGCACCTGGGCTAAGACGGTGCCGAAATCCTCGGACGCCATCATTGGAGTCTCCATCGGCACGACGTTTTCGGCGCCGAACATCTCCGACCACAACGACACCGCAAACTGATTCTCACGCGGCGACGTCTTCGTTGCGGAGTAGAGGACCTCGAAGTCGACCTTCGCGGTACAGCGGTGGGAGGCGGCCACGGAGCTCGCGACTTCGATGATCATCTGGCGGACGGACTCCACTTTTTCGTCGCGAAGCACGCGCACCGTCGCCCCCAGCTCGGCCTTGTCCGGGATGACGTTGACCGCGCCGTCTCCCGCGCGCAGGTTGGTCACGGTGATGACGATGGGTTCGTTGGCGTCGAAGCGGCGCGTCAGAGCCACCTGCAGCGCCATCTGAATCTCCGCCAGTGCCGCCACCGGATCCACCGCGTCGTGCGGACGCGATCCATGCCCGCCCTTGCCGTAAACGGTGATCCATAGGTTGGAAGAGGACGCCATCATGGGGCCCGGCACGTGGTTAAACGTGCCCCGATCCTGCGGGCCGACGTGGAGACCGTACGCGGCGATGGGGCGCCGCCCGGCCGCGTCCAGCACGCCCTCCTCAATCATGGGTTTGGCACCGCCCGGGCCCTCCTCGCCCGGCTGGAACATAAAGGTGATATCTCCCATCAGCTCCTCGCGGTGGCGGCACAGCATCTTTACCGCGCCGATGAGCCCGGCCGTGTGGAGGTCGTGGCCACACGCATGCATGTTGTTGTTCGTGGAGGCGAACGGGCTGCCGGTCTGCTCGCGCACCGGGAGGCCGTCCATGTCGGCGCGCAACAGCACCGACACCGGGCGCTCGCCGCGCTTGCCGCCGCGCAGCACCGCCACCACCGAGCTCAAGTCGTGGCCCAGGTGAATCTCCAGCGGCAGGCCCTCGAGGGCCTCGAGCACCTTCTTCTGCGTGCGCGGCAGGTGCAGACCGATTTCCGGGTGCTGGTGCATATCGCGCCGGAATTCCTGCAGCTCCGGCAGCATATCGCGGCCCTCCTCCAGGAACACCTCACTGGCGCGGCGGTCCCCGAGCTTGGCGGAGACCATCGGGAGCGGGGGCAGTTGCTGGCGGTGGCGCGGTGCCATCTTCATGGTGAAGTCCTTTCGACGCTACGTCTCACCGAGCCTACCGACGCCCACCCCGCAGCACTAGCGTGTAGCATGCTGATGACGCCAACCCCAGTGAAGGAAATTCGATTCCCATGCCTCAGAAGGTCTCCACGCCTGTTGCGATCGCGACCATCACCGCGGTAGGCCTGTTTCTCTTGGCGCTGCTCTACCTTGGCTTAAGCCGCTACTACAACGCGCAAGAGCTCCACATGCTTATCGACGGCGCCACTGCCAAAGGCCAGGACTACACCGTCATCATCCACAGCGGTCTGACCGGCCGTTATTCTTTCAGTATCGACTAGCGGTTGCGGGGTTGGTGGACCTGTTTTAGTCTTTGTGGCCATGGGGGTATTAGAAACCTACTTCCACTACCGCAACTCGGGGATCGCGCTAGTGGAAAAAGCATCCAGCTCACCCGACGAGCTCCGCGCACTCGGCGCCGACCCAGCCGACGCCGCAGAACTCGCCCACCTCCACCGCACCTACTTCGGACCCACCCGCTTTAGCGGTAAGCAAAGAAAAGCACGCAAGGCTGCATTAGACCAGCAACACGGCCTAGCCACACTGGCACTCATCGAGACCTACACCGCAAAGGTGAAGAAAGACCTCGACGCCTGGAACCTCCGCGCACAGCTAGCCGCCACACCAGCCCACAAAATCCAGGACGTGGCCACCAAACGCCTCAAAGAACTACGCAACAAACGCGAAGCTAAACCCGGAGTCAGATTCACCTACCGCTCCACCGGCCCAAACTCCATAACGATCACCGATAACGCACAAGTTATCGCCGACATCCGCGGCACCCTCGAATCCATCAACAAAAACGACCTCCTCGATGCTGCCAAAACAGCAGTCCTCGACGGCACAGCCGGTGCTAAACCCGCCGTGCACGCCCAAGTAGTAGTCACCCTGGACGAATTCGACCGCATAATTAACGGCGACGGCGACGAAATCGAACTCCAACTAACTAACGGCGGGCGCATGACCGGGGCCGAATTCCTCACCCATAAATTCGCCTCCATCGGGTATGCCACCATCGTCCACCCCATCGAAGGCCCCATCAACTCCTACGACCTCCAACGCCACGCCAGCTGGAAACAACGCCTCACCCTCTGTGCTGAAACCCAAACCTGCTCTAGGCCAGGGTGCAACAAGCCAGCGGACTACTGCCAGGTCCACCACATCATCCCCTGGCAGGCAGGCGGGCTTACCAACATCAAGAACCTGACCTTCCTGTGCGCCTATCACAACGGCATCAACGACGACGACCCCAACAAGCCCACCGGACGCGGCTACGTCTTCAGAATCCCCGGAGGCATCACTCACATCCCACCTTGGGGCCTGCCCATTACCGCCACACCCGAATACCACCAAGCGGTGGCCAGACTCGCCGCCAAGAAAGCAGAACCACCACCACTAGGTACGGGCTAACCACCCACACCACACACCGACACCCGCCAACCACACCACGGTCAGCGGGCACGTCGGCGATCCCACACAACGATTCACGGGCTGCCCGCCGAGGTTAAGGGACCTTAAAGAGCGAAACCCGCCAACCAGAAGGAGGTTGACGGGAAATTCGGCGCGCGTGGGATAAGTGCCGAGCAGCGAGCGAAGAAAACACCACCTCGTCGCGCACGCCCGCGCCAATCTGGCTTGCGCAGTGTGAAGCGCACAGTGCTAATGAAATGGGGGTCCGCAAATGGAATGGGTGTTCTCGGTACAGGGCTATGTGCGAATCATGCTCCGGAAGTCCCGGTTTCGGACCCCAAGAATTCAAGCCCTAATGGCACGCAACGCACGGACTAGGTTAGGAGGTGAGAAGTGCGCGTCCGAAGAAATCCGACTCATCGCGCACACCTGGCAACGCATAGAAATAGCCACCGCCATAAGGACGGATGTAGTCCGCGAGCGGCTCGCCCTCAAGGCGCTTTTGCACGGTGATGAACTGGCGATCCAGATCCTGTTGGAAGCAGATAAACACCAAACCTACATCGAGGGTGCCATTATCGCGCACGCCGTTGTCGTAGTTGTACGCGCGGCGCAGCATAAGCTGATCCGCGGTCTCCGGAGTGCGCGGGTTAGCCAAACGGATATGGGCATCGGTAGGAATGACGTCTCCGTGATCGTCGAGGTAGCTTGGTTCCGCCCATTCATCGCCGCCCGAGAGCGGCCCGCCAGTGGCACGGTCACGCCCGAAAATCTGCTCCTGTTCCGCAATGGAAATACGATCCCAGAACTCAGTGTACATCGCAATAAGGCGCACCACCATGTAGCTTCCTCCCGCGGCCCACGCGGGCTCATCGGTACCGGCCCACACTAGGGTGTCGTTCTCCTCTTCTTTCGGGTTCACTATTCCATCCTTGAAACCCAAATGGTTACGTTGCGTGCCGGACGGGCGGGGCTCGTTCATGTATCCAGACTGGCGCCAGCGCACCGCGACGTCGCCGCGTGTGTGGCGCAAGATATCGCGCAGCGCGTGCAGAACGGTGTCGTGCTGGTTGGCGCAAATCTGGATGGCGAGGTCACCATGACAGAGATTTTCTTGAAGCGAGTCGTCGGCAAAAGCTTCCATCGTGGATAGGTGCGCAGGTTTGTGCGAGCTGAGGCCGAAACGGTCATCAAAAAGAGACTCGCCCACCGCCACGGTAATGGACAGGTTGTCCGTAGGCAGGTCAGTTCCCAGCTCACCGGAATCATTCGCCGGGTAAGCAATACCATCGGGCGGGGTCTGGCCGCCAGTAGTGAGGAAGCGAGCGCGATCCGTTATGGTGCGCAGAAGGGTCTCCAAACGCGACACATCTGCGAATTGGATATCAAGAGCAATAACCTCACAAAACTTCTGTGGCGCCGTCACAATGCCCTCTTGGTGCTCGCCGTGAAAGGCGGCAACTTCCTCAAGGTCCTTACTCCTGCCATTGTCCGGATTCGTCATCGGCTTGGAAGAACCGAAGAAGCTCGATTGCGCATTCGCCGTTGGTACGGCGACCGCCGCGGTACTCGCGGCGAGTCCCGAAAGAAAAGAGCGACGAGAGAAGTGAAACGGGCAGGTCATTAATCCATCCTTCGGACAACAGTCATGGTAGCTACCGGAGCGAGCAACTCGTTGGCGCTCGCAACCGCAGCTTGCAGGCGCAAACGATCCTTCTGGGACCACTCAGCAAAGGCAACGTCATACTTCGCATCGAATTCAGCGGCCAAAGCATCAAGTTCTTCAAGTTGGGCGTAAATCGGCGCCGTATCTAGCCCGCGGCCTTCCACCAGCGCACGTACTGGGTCGAGCATGAAACGAGTGGAGAGGACATTGGCGCGCAATGCCACTGGTAGCGCATGGGCGCCGTAATCACGCTCGCCGCGCATATCGAATCGCTCAAATTCTTCCATCACCTCGTGGGTGCGCAAGCCATAATCGGGAGCTGACACTGTGAAATGCGTCTTTTCAAGGGTCTCAACTTTGGCGTGAACGGCGGCCACAAGGGCGTCGGCAAGCGTAGGCGTGAGGTCGGCGTCGGAGAAGAGCTGCTTTTCGACGCCCCCATACTCAACATCCTCTCCCGGCCACAGACCCGAATAGTTGTCAAAGGTGCGAAAGAACTCGTAAAACTCGAGATAGGCAGCCTGTGCATCGGCACGATTACCGGAATGCACAGCCTTACCCAAGGCATCAGCTTTGCTAGCAAGTTCGGGAAGGCGCTTCTTTTGTTGCGTTGCCTGTTCAATGGCGACCGCGGAAATCTCGCGATCCGTAATAGGCACCATCTTCGGAGCGTTCGTAAAGGTGGAGCCAGACACTGTGAAGTTATTCGACTTAATGGCGGAGTCGTTATGAAACACGCACGTCAGGTGGTACGTACCGTTCTGAAGCTTGGGGGTCCAGGCGCGCTGAGCAGGGCTGCCAACGCGCTCGAGGACCTGGTAGGCGTTACCCGCATCATCTGCAACGTAGACGGTGAGGGCAAGGCCGGTGGTGTTGAAGACCTTCCACTCCGCCTGTCCCTGAACGTCGTCCGGAGTCGGACAGTGGTACACGTCGCGCACATTGAGCTGCGGCTTCGGTTTCTCAGCAGACACCTTAGGGGGCGCATCGGAACGCGAAGAGCTGAGCCCGAAGGAGCTTTGAGCATCGGCGGTGGGGGTGGCGATGAGCATGACGGCAAGCGCCGCAGTGGTGATATGGAAGGTCTTCATGGGTTTGTCAGATTAGAACGGCAGCTTGATGCCGAGCTTGTCTAGGTCTAGGCCGGGGTGACCGTTCATGAACCAACCAACGACACCGGCGGCAGCAACGGCAAGCACGGCGAGGATGGCGAAGACGCCACCCTTGGAAGACTCGGAAGACTTGTCCTTCTTATCTTCGTCCTTCTTGTCATCGGAAGGCTTGGTCCCAGACTGCAGCTTGGTGATTTCCGGAACGCCGTTTTCGGTCACCTTCGGATCATTCATGCCCTCGACGACCGGCTTGAGGTTGGTGCCAGCACGAGGGGTGACATCGGCGTGTTCGATCGAGGCATAGTCCTTGGCCACCGTGCCGTCGGTCTCGTTGAGGAAAAGCTTTGGAGCTTTCTCACCGTTGAAGTCAAACATGTTGTTCAGCTCGCCGGCGCGTTCATCGAAGGCGATGCCACCCAAGCGGCCCAGTCCGAAGTTGTCCTGGATGAACTTGGTGACGGAGGTCTGCTCGGTGTAGGTCGAATCAACGAAGTTGGTCTTGGCATACGGGGAAACCACGATAAGCGGCTGGCGGGTACCCGGACCGCACTGACCATGCTTGTCACCGGCAACGCCGACCTTAGCAGCAGCCGCAGTGCAAATCTCGGAGTCTTGGTGTGGGTCATTGGAGCCGTTGAGGATCTCTGGTGCCTGGTGGTCGTACCAACCATCGGAATCATCGTAGGCAATAATCACAGCGGTGGAGTCCCACTCCGGGGAGTTCTGCAGCTCGTTGATGTAGTGGGTAATAAAAGCCTGTTCATCGAGCGGGTTGGAGTAGCTTGCGTGACCATCCTGGAAGTTCGACGCCTTAAGGAAGGACACAGCCGGCAGGTTGCCCTGCTTGAGGGCGGTGTCGAAATCCTTTAGATCGTACTGGTGGTTAGCCCGGTCCGTCTTGCCGATCATGTCATCGCTCGACGGCGCAAGGTGGTGGGGATTCGCCGTCGATGCATAGTACTGGAACGGCTGGTGGTGCGGGTTGTAGTCCGTCTGAGGATTACCGGTCAGCGTGGTGTGAGACGAGCCGCAGCGAGCACGGGAGGTATCGGTGGCCTCTTCAGTAGGACGGAAACCACCCTGGAACCAGCCCCACGTGACGTCCTTTTCGTTGAGCTGGTCGCCGATGTTCTTGGAGTGCATCGCGGTGACTTGGTTGGTGCCAGCGGAGGAACTGTTGGAGCAGTCGTCGTACAGCGGGTCCGGGTCTCCCACCACGGTGGCGGTCTTTCCGTCTTCCGAAACACCGGCCAAAGCGTGGTTCTCGCCATCTTTGATGGTCTGCTGCTCACCCGTGGCCGGGTCATGCATCGTGGCACCAGCAACGGTTCCTGCAATAAGGTTCAGTGCGCCCGGCGTAGATGGACCGAAAATAGTGGAAAACGAATTATCGTTCATGGCGAAGTTCTGCGCATAGTTCCACATGCCGGTAACGGTGTTGCCATCGTAGTAGCCCATGGTCAGGCCGGTGGTGCCGTAGGACTGCGGGTCATACTTGTCATTGTCTACAGACACAGTCTCAGAGAACTTGTCCATCTTTCCGCCATTGTAGGCCTTCTGCTCATCGGCGTAGTGGTGGTTCTGATCCGCAGTCACAGCCTGCTCCGGGGTGAGACGGAAAGGCTTAGTAGAGTTCGGGTTCTTATCTCCGAGCAGGTCATTGTTCTCCAAGTTGTTGACCTTCGGGGTGCCTTCCTTGGCCTCAAATTTCGGGGCATCCTTTTCACTGCTCTGCAGCTTCTCGCCGTCTTTATTGAGGGCATTAGGGTACGTTGCGAAGTAGTGATCGAAGGAAATATTCTCCGAGTAAATGACCACGACGTGCTCGATGGGGGTCGCGGGGGCAGCTAGGGCCGGGACGGTGGACGTGGTTGCAGCAACTGCGGCGCACAGGGCCACAGCACGAGAGCGAAGTTTCATGGAAGATTCCAACCTTAGATGAGACTCTTAGGAACAATGAGGTTGAAAGTGGCTGTGGCTCGCCAAATGAGTCATCGGTCGCTTTCATTCACAGCGGATTTAACGCCTACTGTGGCGTTTCCGCAACAAAAGAAAAAGGGCATTCCCGGAAAGAGAATGCCCTGAAAGGGCTGTATAGACCACCAATTTACCGTTCAGCGGACACGACAGCAGTTCATGTACAATTCATAGTAACTTTTCCTAATCGCTATCCGTGGACAGCGCCGCCACGAAGGCCTCCTGCGGCACCGACACGGAGCCGATGGACTTCATGCGCTTCTTACCGGCCTTCTGCTTCTCCAGCAGCTTGCGCTTACGGGAGATATCGCCGCCGTAGCACTTGGCCAACACGTCCTTGCGCATGGCGCGGATGTTCTCGCGGGCGATGATCTTCGAGCCGATGGCCGCCTGCACGGGAACCTCGAACTGCTGGCGCGGGATGATCTCCTTGAGCTTCTTCGTCATCTTGTTGCCGTACCACTGGGCGGAATCGCGGTGGACGATGGCAGAGAACGCATCCACCGGGTCACCGTTGAGCAGAATGTCCACCTTCACTAGGTCCGCCAGCTGCTCGCCGGCCTCCTCGTAGTTGAGGGAGGCGTAACCCTTGGTGCGGGACTTGAGCATATCGAAGAAGTCAAAGATGATTTCACCCAGCGGCATGGTGTAGCGCAGCTCCACGCGGTCCTCGGAGAGGTAGTCCATGCCGCCCATCTGGCCACGCTTGGACTGGCACAGCTCCATCGTCGGGCCGACGAACTCCTCCGGCACGATGATGGTCATCTTCACAATTGGCTCGTGGACCTCGTTCAGCTTGCCCGCCGGCCAATCCGACGGGTTGTGCACCAAGGACTCCTCGCCGTCTTCTGCCACCACGCGGTAGGTCACCGACGGGGCGGTGGAAATCAGGTCCAGGCCGAACTCGCGCTCCAAGCGGTCGCGCGTAATTTCCATGTGCAGCAGGCCCAAGAATCCGCAGCGGAAGCCGAAGCCAAGGGCGACGGAGGTTTCGGGCTCGAAGGTGAGGGAGGCGTCGTTAAGCTGCAGCTTCTCCAGCGCGTCACGGAGATCCGGGAAATCCGCCTGGGAGATGGGGAACAAACCGGAGTAGACCATGGGGTTGGGGTCGGCGTAGCCCTTGAGGGGCTCGCTCGCGCCATTCGACGCCCACGTAATCGTGTCGCCCACCTTGGTCTCACGCACGTTCTTCACACCCGTGATGAGGTAGCCCACCTCGCCCGGGCCCAAGCCCTTGCACTTTTGCATGGTGGGGCTGACAATGCCGACCTCCAGCAGCTCGTGGTTGGTGCCCGTAGCCATCATGGTGACCTTCTGGCGCGGGGTGAGCTTGCCGTCCATCATGCGGATGTAGGTCACCACGCCGCGGTAGGTGTCGTAGACGGAGTCGAAGACCATCGCGCGGGCCGGGGCATCCTCTCCGAACTCCGAGCTCGGCGGCGGGACGAGCTCGGCCACCTTGTCCAGCAGCTCGGCCACGCCCTCGCCGGTCTTGCCGGACACGCGCAGTACCTCCTCCGGCTCGCAGCCGATGATGTTGGCGATCTCCAGGGAGTACTTCTCCGGATCCGCCGCCGGCAGGTCGATCTTGTTGAGGACCGGGATGATCTCCAGGTCGTTCTCCATGGCCAGGTAGAGGTTGGCCAGGGTCTGGGCTTCGATGCCCTGGGCGGCGTCGACAAGCAGGATGGCGCCCTCACACGCCTCCAGCGCGCGCGAGACCTCGTAGGTGAAGTCCACGTGACCGGGGGTATCGATCATCTGCATGACGATCTCCTCCCCCGCGAACTCGCCGGAGCGCGGAATCCAGGGCAAGCGCACGTTTTGCGCCTTAATGGTGATGCCGCGCTCGCGCTCGATATCCATGTTGTCCAGGTACTGGTCGCGCATATCGCGCTCCTCCACCACCTGCGACAACTGCAGGATGCGGTCAGCCAGCGTCGACTTGCCGTGGTCGATGTGGGCGATAATGCAAAAGTTTCGAATCTGGGAGGGATCCGTAAACGTAGTGGCCGCAAAGTTTGAAGACATGAGTTTAGAATAGACGACATGTTTAGCTTGGCCCGCATTCTAGGCTTCGGACGCCCGGAGCCTGTCGATGTCGGCCTGGATCACATCACCGGACGCCTGGGCATGAACCAGAACGACACCGCCACGGAACCCCGCAAAGCCGCCGATATCCGCGTCGAATCCGCCGCCGCCCACCCGCGCAGCGTCTTCTTCACCCCGGACATGGACGGCCAGGCGGATTCGGGCGAGGTGGTGTGGGTCTGGGCGCCGTCTGACGGCAAGCAGTCCCCGCCGCGCGAGCGCGCCATCCTCATCGTCTCCCGCACCCGCACCACCGTGCTGGGCCTGCTCATCTCCGCCAACCCGGGGCATGCCCACAAGGAGGAATGGCTGGACATCGGCACCGGCGAGTGGGACGAAACGGGCCGGCAGTGCTGGGTGCGCATGGACCGCGTGCTGGAAATCTCCGAAGAGCAGTGCCGCCGCCAGGGCACGTTGTTCCCGGAGCGCCGCTTCGAGCGCGTGGCTAACCGGCTGCGCTCGCGCTACCACTGGGCGTGATTTGGGAATTCGGCGTCTGGCCTGCTAGATTTTTCTGGATGCCGGGGCATGCTGGCGGTCAGGACCTTGGGTCCGCCTTCCTCGGTTACACACATTCCTACGATTGCAAGAGGTATTTCTAATGGCAAACATCAAGTCCAAGCAGAAGCGCATCCTGACCAACGAGAAGGCTCGCCAGCGCAACAAGGCTGTGCGTTCCGCAGTGCGCACCGAGATCCGTAAGTTCCGCGCCGCCGTCGCCGAGGGCGACAAGGCCGCTGCCGAGAAGCAGCTGCGCGTGGCCTCCCGTGCGCTGGACAAGTCCGTGTCCAAGGGCGTGTTCCACCGCAACAACGCGGCCAACAAGAAGTCCGGCATGGCCAACGCCTTCAACAAGATGGCCTAAATGAAACCGCTCCTGAAGTGGGTGGGCGGCAAGCGCCAGTTGCTTCCCGCTATCCACTCCATGCTGCCCGAAAGCTACGACACGTACGTCGAGCCTTTTCTGGGCGGCGGGGCGGTTCTTTTTTCTTTGGCGCCTGAGCGCGCCCGGGTCAATGACCTCAACACTGAGCTCATTACCGTCTATGAAGTAGTCCGCGATGACGTGGACGAGCTCATTGAGCTGCTTCGGGGGTATCCGAACGAGTCGGATTTTTTCTATTCCATGCGCGCACTGGACCGCTCGCCGGAATTTGCGCACCTAAGCCGCGTGGAACGCGCCGCGCGCACCATTTATCTCAACAAGACGTGCTACAACGGCCTCTACCGCGTCAACAACGCCGGCCAGTTCAACGCACCGTTCGGCCGCTACGCCAACCCCACCATCTGCGACGAGCCCAACCTGCGGGAGGTCTCCGAGTACCTAGGCTCCCACGACGTGGCTTTTAGCAACGGCGACTACGCCGCGCTGGAGGCGAACGAGGGAGACTTCGTCTACTTCGATCCGCCCTACGATCCGGTCAACCCCACCAGCAACTTCACCGGCTACCAGTCCGGCGGTTTTGGCCGCGCGGACCAGATTCGGCTCAAGGAGACTTGCGATGCGCTCGATGCGCGCGGCGTAAAGTTCCTGCTGTCGAACTCGGCGACGGATTTCATCACCGAGCTCTACGCCGACTACCGCGTGGAGACCGTTAAGGCCACGCGCGCGGTGAACTCGGTGGCGTCGAAGCGCGGCAAGGTCAACGAAGTCCTCGTGCGCAACTATGCTTAACGACGACGCTTGGGACCGCGTCCTCCCCCACCTCGAGACCGAGCTGGCCACCTTCGGGTACGCGGTGCTGGAAGCGTCCACACTCAAGCGCCTATCCGGGCGCGAGCCGCGGCTTATGGCCAAGCACGATTTTTCGGCGGCCCGCCCGCAGGCTTTTCGGCAGCGCGGGTTGTCCATGCTGCCGATTCGCCGGGACGCCTATCTCATAGGCGAGTTCGACCTCTACGAGCGCTTCCCGGACGAGGCGGGGCCGCTGAAATCGGTGCCGGTGCCGCGGCATATTTGTTCGATTGATTTTGAGCAGGTGACGTCGGAAAGCATGGCGTTGACTGTGGCGCACTTAAGCGGCATGCTCGAGGACTTTATCGGCTCCCGCCTGGTGCCCACGGTCAGCGGCCGCATGTCCACGCAGCGGCTACCCATCCGGGTCGGCGGCCGCGACGTCGTGGTGGACCGCGCGCAGATGGAAATCGACGCCGGCTACGAGTCCGCCGAGCACCTGGTGCTGGTGGAGGCCAAGAACCGCCTGAGCCCCGACTTCAACATCCGCCAGCTCTACTTCCCCTTCCGCCGTTTCTCCCTGGCGCTGGACAAGGAGGTGGTGCCGGTCTACCTGGTCTATTCGAACGGCGTGTTCCACTTCTACCGCTACGCGTTCCCGGACCCGGCGGATTTTCGCAGCATCCAGCTTGTCAACTCCGCACGCTACGTCCTGGGCAGCACCGCGCTCACCCCGGCGGCGGTGCGCGACATCCTGGCGCACACGCAGGCGGCAGCCCCGGACGTCCCCTTCCCCCAGGCCGATTCCTTCGCCCGCGTCATCAGCCTGTTGGAGAACCCGGTGGCCAAGGCGGAGATGCCGGAGGCCTTCGGCTTCACCCCGCGCCAGGCGGACTATTACACCAACGCCGCACGCTACCTGGGGCTTAATCGCCTCGACGGCACCCGCGACGAGCGCAACCTCACGCTGGTGGAAGCGCTGGCCTCCCGGCCGGTGTTCCGGGAGATGGTGAAGCTAGTCGTGGACGCTGGCCGGCCCATCACCAAGGAGGAGGCCGAGTCGCTCATGCACACGGCCGGCTTGGGTTTGGGTGAGAGCACGCTGCGGCGCCGCGCGTCCACTGTAGCGGCGTGGTCGCACTGGCTGGCCGAAAGGCTGGACTAGAGGCCCGCCCACACCAGGCCGCAGCCGGCGGCGATGAAGAAAACGCCCGAGCCGATGTCGATCCACGGGCCCGCGGCCAGCAGGCGGCGGCGCACCGCGGGGGTGGAAATCACCGTGGAGAGGAAGACGAAGAGCAGGTAGGTGGATAGGCCCATGCTGAGCACCAGGGCCACCGACAGCCACAGCGGCGGATGCGGCGGCAGCAGCGGGGCGATGAGCGCGGCCAGAAAGAGCACGATCTTCGGGTTGGACAGGTTGGTCATCAGCCCGGTGCGGAAGACCTTGCGCGTGGAGCCGAGGCGTGCCGCGGCCTCCTCGAGGTCCTCCGGCGGGTGTTTGCGCTGCTCCAGCCCGCTGCGGATGGACAGCACGCCCATAAAGACAAGGAAGCAGCCGCCCAGGACCTGGATGAGGGACATCACCTGCGGGAACGCGGTGAGCAGAGCCGCCGCGCCGAAGACGGTGAGCGAGCACCAGAACAACACGCCTACCTGAATGCCGGTGGCCGCCGCGATGGCGTGGCGGCGCGAGCGCGTGGCATAGCGGGTCACCAGGATGATGTCGGGGCCCGGCGCGGCCGCGCCCACCAGGTTCATAAGGATCAGGGCCGCGAACGCGGACACGCTCATGACAGGCGCTCGAGGAGGTCCTCTCGGCCGAACATGCGGGCCGAATCCAGCGCGTTGGGCTGGCCGGCGTGCGCGTCGGCGCCGGCGTCCAGGAGAGCGTCGACCACCGCGTCCTCCTTCTTGAAGATGGCCCCGGCCAGCGGGGACTGGCCGCGGTCATTGAGCAGGTTGACGTCGGCCCCCGCGGCGGCCAGCTGGCTAACGAGCTCGGCGTGGCCGTGGTAGGCGGCAAGCATGATAAAGGACTGGCCATCCTGGTTCACCATGTCCACGTTGACGCCCTGGGCAATGTAGTCCAGGAGCGTGGCGTCGCCGGCGCGGGCGAGGTCGAAGAGCTTCGTAGCAAAGTCGCGGATCTCATCCATGGTGGGCTATTTTAGCGCGCCAGTTCCGCCACCCGACGCACAGCAGCCTCTACCGCGAATTCCTCGTCGCCACCTTGGCCTTTGACCGCGCCGTCGAGCTCCGCCATGAGGATGACGGCCTTGGTGAGGTTGTCTCCCGACCAGCGGCGCGCCACCGGCTGGGTGAGCTTGACCGCGTACGGCGCCATGCCTGCTTGCGCGGCCAGGGAGTACTGGTCCCCGCGCGCGCTGTAGAGCCGGGCGATGTTGCCCACCTTGTTCGCCAGCGCCGAGGCGATGGCCACGGGGCTCGCGCCCAGCTGCAGGGCGCGGCGGCACGTGGAGACCGCCGCCTCCACCTTGCCGGCCACCGCCGCGTCCGCGATGTCCCAGTTGGCCACCTCCGCCACGCCCACGTAGTACTGGTGCACGGCCTCCCGGGTGACGTTGCCGCCGGTGTCGAAGACGAGCTGCGAGATGGCGGAGGCGAGTTCGCGGAGGTCGGAACCGACGCCGTCGAGAAGCGCCTGCACCACGTCCGGGGTCGGCCGCACGCCGTGGGAGGCGAACTCGCGCGTGGCCCAGGGGGCGAGCTCGTTAGAGTACAGTGAAAAGACCTCGTGGACCTGGGCGGTCTTGCGTAGCGCGGCGATGAGCTCCGGCGGCTTCTTCTTTTTCTTCAGCGTCTTCGCCGTCACGGAGTACAGCAGCACCAGGGTGATGCCGGGCATGGGGCTCACGCAGGCGTCGAGCAGAATGCGTGTGACCTCTTTGCCCGCCTTCTCCACGTCACTGATGACGATGCAGCGCTCGTCCCCGAACAGGCTGGGGCTGGTGGCCTCCAGGATTTCGCCCTCGCTGACCTCGGAGGCCTTGAGCTTGGTGACCTCGCCGTGTTGGACGGAGAGGCGGGCGCGTTCGGCCAAAAACTCGTCATCGCCGAGGATGAGGTGCACGGGGACTGAAGACATGCCAGTCATCTTAGCAACGCCGCTACGACCCACCCGCCGAACAGCAGCACGGCCACGGGCCCGGCCTCCACCGTGGTAATCGGCATGGCGGCAGCCACCGCGTGGATCCAGTCCGCCAGCGGCTCGATGAGCATCACCAGCGGGCGGCCCCACCCCACCTGTGCAAATGCCGCGGCGACAAGGCCCACCACCGTGATCACGGGGACGACGGGGGCGACGAGCACGTTGGCCACGACGGAGACGACGGAGATGCGCCCGGTCATCAGGGCAATGAGCGGCATGGTGACGATGTCCGCGGCGATGGCCACCGCCACCGCCCGCGCGAGGATGCCGGTTCCCAGCGCGCGCAGCAGCAGCGGCATGAGTGCGACGATGCCGGCGGTGGCCGCCACGGAGAGGGCGAAGCCGTAGTTGACGGCCAGGTCGCTGTCCAGGGCGAGCAGCGCCAGGGCCCCGAGGCTGAGCGCGTGGAGCGGTTCCATCCTGGAGGAGTTGAGCACCGCCAGCAGCCCCACCGCACCGGCCACGGTGGCGCGCTGCACGGAGGGCTCCCACCCCACCAGGGAGACGTACAACGCCAACGCGCTTGCCGACGCCGCCACCCGCGCCCGCGGCCCCCGCACCAGCAGCGCCGCCACGGTGCACACAATCGCCACGTTGGATCCCGACACCGCACTCAGGTGCGACAGCCCCGTATCAACGTAGAGCTGCTTGTCCTCCGGGCTTTGCAGGCTGGTATCCCCCAGCACCATGCCGGGGATGAGGCCGTTATCGCAGATGGCGCGGAACCTTTCTGCCACCCCGGCCGTCCAGCTGTGGGAGTGGGCCACGAGCTCCCCGCTGAAGACGGTATCCCCCACCCCGGGACGGTCCGCGGGCCCGGGGCGCCCGGTAACGGTGACGAGCGAGCCGGCGAAGGCGTCCGGGCGCTCGGTGAGGAAGACCGGCAGCTGCGCCGGGTATCCCGGCACGCTCAGGCGCACCATCCACCCGGAGGTGGTCTGGGTGGGGTCGGCAGTAAGGCGGCCGGTGACCTCGGCGCCGAAGTGGAAGCGCTCGGCGCGCTGGGAGCGCACCGCAGCCAGCGTGGCGAAGAGCGCTGCGCTGGCCGCACAGAGGACTGCCTGCCCGCGGTGGTCCGCGCGCAGAAAGGCCCAGCTCACCACGACGACCAGGCCCGCCACGAGCCATGGGTGCCCCAGCAGAACCGCCAGGGTGGCAGCCCACGCCACCGCCGCGGCGGGCACCAGCCGCAGCTCCCTCACGGCCGGACCGAGTCCTTGAGCTTCTCGAACTTAGCCGGGCCAATCCCGGAGACGTCCATGAGCTGCTCTACCGAGGTGAACGCGCCGGCCTCCTCGCGGTGGGCGATAATCGCCGCCGCCGTCGCCGGCCCGATGCCCGGGAGCGCGGTGAGTTCCTCGGCCGTGGCGCTGCTCAGGGAGACCGTCTCGTCGGCAGGCGCCCCGCCGGGCTCTTCAGGGGCGCCGACGGTGAGCTGTTCGCCGTCGTTAAGCTTCTGCGCCAGGTTGAGCCCGTCTGTGGGCACCTTGGGCCGCGCCTGCTCCAAGGCGTCGTTGACGCGCGCGCCGGGTGCTAGCGTGACCAACCCCGGGTTCTCCACCTCCCCCACCACCGCGACCACTATGTCCGCCGGCGCCTCGCTGCTCACGGCCTCGACCTCGTAGGGGTTGGGCGTACTCGTCCCGCCCAGCCACACCAGCAGGCCCGCGCCCGCGAGCCCCACCACCACGAGCGCGAGCCAGGGCGGGATCCGCACACGCGGGCGCGGGTAGTCGACGTTGAGCAGGTCTTCCTCACCTGTGGGGCGGGCGAGGTCACGGAGGCGGTCAGCAATGGCGTTCATGCCCGCGACGCTACGCACGGCACCCACCGACCGCGACACACACCGCGCCCGCCTGTGGATAACTTGGTGAAGGCGTCAACTAAAGACGACGGATACCCCGATAGCGCCAGGCCCGACGTGCACGGACAGCACGCTGGTCAGCTCCACGCGGAGGAAGGAAGAATCCGGCAGCGCCAGGCGCAACAAGTCCTCCAGGCGGCGTGCGGCCACCTCGTCCTGGTTGTACTGCACCACCACGAAGGCCGGTTGGCCCTGCGCCCGGGAGGCCACCAAGTCCACCAGCTTGGTAAACGCCTTGGTCTGCGTGCGGGTCTTGCCCACCAACTCCAGCTTGCCGCCCTCCACCGACATGATGGGCTTGGTGGCCAGCAGGGCCGTGGACAGCATCGCGGTGGCCGCGGAGAGGCGCCCGGAGCGGCGGAGGTCCTCCGTCGAGTTGAGGTAGACCCACGTGTGCCCGCGCTCCAGGGTATCCACGGCGGCGGCGTAGCACTCCTGCAGGTCAGCGCCCTCCTGGGCCAGCTTCGCCGCCGCCATCGCCGCCGCGCCCATGGCCATGCCGGCGGTGCCGGAGTCGATGACGCGCACGGTATCCGGGAAGACCCCGGAGGCGGTCACGGCCGCCGACCACGTGGAGGACAATTCCTTCGACAGGTGGATGGCCAGCACGCCGTCGTCACCGGAGCGCTCCATCTCCCGGCCGTACAGGGCGGCCAGCTCCAGGGAGGTCAGCCCCGAGGTGGATAGCTCCGCGCCGTCCTTGCCGTGGCTTTCCATCACGTGGAGGTCCACCACGCTGATGCCGAGCTCCTCCACGATGTCCGCCGGCAGGCCCGCCGCGGAATCGGTGACGACGCGAATCACTAGACGTCCGCCCCTGCGCCGCCGACGACGTGGCCGCCCATGTTCCAGCCGTCGAAGTACCACTGCGCGCGGTCCACGTTCTCTGGGGTAAATGCCAGCGGCGACAGGGGGCGCGCAGCGTCGAATTCGGGGCGGGCGGTCAGCTGCGACCAGTGCGTATTCTTCAGTCCGGACAGGATGCCGTACTGGTGGTGCTCCAGGCCCAGCAGGTGGCAGGTCAGCGCCGAGATGGCGCCGCCGTGGGCGACGACGAGCACCGCGCCGTTGTCCCACTCGGGGTGGTCGCGCATGAGCTCGTCGATGACGGGGCGCGCACGGTTGGCCACGTCCACGCGGCTCTCGCCGTGCGGCGGTGCCCAGGTGGGATCGTGGCGCCACAGCGCACGCGCGCCGGGGAACTGTTCGTCAACCTCGGCGGAGGTCATGCCCTGCCAGTCGCCGAGGTGGGTTTCGCGCAGGCGCTTATCGACGTCTACCGGGATCCCCAACCGCTCACCAATAATGTCCGCGGTGGTGCGAGCCCGGGTGAGGTCGGAGGCCACGATGGCGGTGATGTCCTTGTCCTCCAGCAGGTCCGCGGCGGCGCGGGCCTGGGCGTAGCCGACCTCCGACAGTTCGGTGTCGAGGTGGCCTTGCATCCGGCCGGTGGCGTTATACGTGGTTTGGCCGTGCCGGATGAGCAGGAGGCGGCGGGTCATAATTCGTCGTCTTCCGGCTCCGCCTGAGCCAGCGGGATCTCGTCGATGGACTCGACCTCGCGCAAGTTGACCTCGTTGGCCCACTCTCCCGGGCGCTCCGGGGTCTCAAGGCCCGGGATGTCCAGCAGCGGGCAGTCGTGGTAGAGGCGGTCGAGGCCGTAGAACTCGCGCTGGTCGTTGCGCTGCACGTGGACCACGATGGGGCCGTAGTCCAGCAGTACCCAGCGGTTTTCGCGGTTGCCCTCGCGGCGCTTGGGTTCGAAGCCCTGCTTGGTCAGCTCGTCCTCTACTTCATTGACGATGGACGCCACCTGGCGCTCGGTATCGGCGGAGGCCAGGACAAAGACCTCGGTGATGGCGAGCACGTCGGAGACGTCGATAGCGGCAATGTTGGTGGCCAGCTTCTCGTTGGCCGCCAGGGCGGCGGTCTCCGCCATCTGGCGTGCTTCATCAGTAATCGACATGACAATCCCTATACAACGCGTTGGATGCGGACAACTTTAAGGACTCTAGTCTTACACGTTACTGCGAGTTTTCCTATTCAGAATGGGGAAAGGGCGATCAGAGCGGCTTTTCTGGGCGCGGGCTATACAGGTGGTTCTTGGCAATGTATTGCACCACGCCGTCCGGCACGAGGTACCACACCGGTTGGCCCTGCTCCGCGCGGGCGCGGCAGTCCGTGGAGGAAATGGCCATGGCGGGGATATCGATGAGCTCGATGTCGTCCTGCGAGTCCTGCGGCAGCATATCCTTGGTGAGCTCGTAGCCGGGGCGGGTCACACCGACGAAGTGCGCCATCTCCAGCATCTCCTCCCAGTCTCGCCAGCTCATGATGGAGGCCAGCGAGTCCGCGCCGGTGATGAAGTACAGCTCCGCGTCGGGGAAGACGGCGCGCAGATCCCGCAGCGTGTCGATGGTGTAGGTCGGTCCCTCACGGTCGATGTCGACGCGGGAGACGGTAAACCGCGGGTTGGACGCGGTGGCCACCATGGTCATGAGGTAGCGGTGCTCGGCGGCGGTGACCTGCTTGTGGGCCTTCTGCCAAGGCTGACCGGTAGGCACGAACACCACCGTGTCGAGGCGGAAGCGGTGGGCGGCCTCGCTGGCTGCCACGAGGTGGCCGTTGTGGATGGGGTCAAAGGTGCCACCCATGATTCCGATGCGTTGCGGACTAGTCATGGGTGGTGAGTATAGACGGCTTAGCGGAAGCGCACCCCATCGACGAAGCGGCCGATGGCGTCATAGACCTGGTTATCCCACGGGTAGGCGCGGAAGAAGTAGTGGCTGTGGGAGCCACCGCTGGGCGCTGCGGAGTACAGGTTGTTGACGGAGAGGTCACAGACGCCGTCGGCAGGCAGGCAGTAGTTCACGCGGTTCGCCGTGGCGCGCGGGTAGGGCATGAAGCCCAACGGGCCGCCCGCGCCCTGGGTATTTCCCACGACGGACGGGTCGTTCCTGCGGGTCAGCGGGTCGCCGAAGGTCACCACGCCGGCGAGCTGGCCGCGGAGAGCCAGCTCCGCCTCGTGGTTGGCAATGACCATCGCGCCCTGGGAGAAGCCGGACAGGATGTACTGCGGGTGGCAGCCAGTGCCTGCCTCGTAGTCATTGATGGCGCTCATCACGCCCCGGCGGCCGGTCTCCACGGAGTGGGAGAACTGGTCCACGGCAGACACCGCGGTGCCAATCGCCGGCTGGGCGTACTGCAGCACCAGGCCCAAGACCTGGGCGGCGGTGGTGGGCAGCGCCACGTTCGGCACGGTGTACTCCGGGTTGGTGGCCGGGTAGTACTTGGGCTCCAGGCCCAGCACGTAGACGTCCTTCATTACCGAGTTGCCGCCGTGGGTGGCCTGGTAGCGAGCCTCGGTGTTCTGCAGCATCATGCGGATGGACTCCGCCTCCCAGCCGTTGGAGGCGCGGCCGCCCTGGTTGGAATACTGCGTGGGGTAGATCTTGTCATTCTGGCCGGAGCCGCGGGCGGCCACGAAAACCACTGCGGGGCACTGCTCGTCTGCCTGCGCGGCGGGCGCGGAGACGGTCTGGGGGATAAACACGGCGGCGGCAGCAACGACAGCTGCGGCGGCGGTGGAAGCGAGGCGGGACAGCACGGGGAGGTTCACCAATCATTCTGTTTTTATTACCGCGCTACACACTACCCAGTGCACCGCGTCTGCGCACCACAACCCCCACAACTGCCCCCGCTGCCCTGCTTAGGGGCGAGTCTGGCCGGTGCCCTGCAGGATCCACTTGGTGGATGTGAGCTCCGGCAGCGCCATCGGGCCGCGGGCATGCAGCTTCTGGGTGGAGATGCCGATTTCTGCGCCCATGCCGTAGACCTCTCCGTCCGTGAACGCGGTGGAGGCGTTGAGCATGACCGCTGCGGCATCGACCTGATTGGCAAAGGTGAGCAGCACGTCAGCATCCTGGGCCGCAATGGCCTCGGTGTGGCCGGTGGTGTACTCGGTGATGTGGGCAATGGCGCCGTCGACGCCGTCGACCACCTTGGCGCAGATATCCATGGAGAGGAATTCCTCGCGCCACTCGTCGTCGGTGGCTTCCACTGCATCCTGCACACCGAAGGCTTCGAGTTCCTTCACGGTGCCGTGGATGGTAACCCCTGCCTCCTGGAGGGAGGTGATGATGCGGAGCTTGGAAGCGTCGTCAAGCGCGGCGTCAATGAGCACACACTCGGTGGAATTACACACGGAGGTACGCCGGGTCTTGCCGTTGACGACCATGTCAATGGCCTTGTCCAGGTCGGCCGAAGCGTCCACGTAGAAGTGGCAGTTGCCGGTGCCGGTCTCGATGGCGGGAACCGTGGCGTTTTCCACCACGGCATTGATGAGGCGGGCGCCGCCGCGCGGGATCACCAGGTCCACCAGGCCGCGGGCGGTGATGAGATCCTGGACGGAGTCGTGCGTCTCACAGGGCAACAGCTGCACCCCCTCGCGCGGAAGATCAAACTCCACGAGGGTGTCCTGCAGCAGCTCGACGAGCTGGGCGTTGGAATTCTTCGCGGACTTGGAGCCGCGCAGCAGCGGCACGTTGCCGGACTTCAGCGCCAGGCCGAAGGCATCCACGGTGACGTTGGGGCGGGCCTCGTAGACCATGCCCATCACGCCGAGCGGCACGCGGACCTGCTTCATCTGGATGCCGTTGTCCATGGTGCGGCCCTGGAGAATCTCCCCCACCGGGTCCTGGAGGGAGGCCACCTGGCGCAGGCCGCCGGCAATGCCCTCGATGCGGGCGGCATCAAGTGAGAGGCGGTCAATGAGGGACTCGGACATGCCATTAGCACGGCCGGCTTCAATATCGCGCTGGTTGGCAGCAAGGATGTCCTCGGTGTGCGCGATGAGGATGTCCGCGGCACGGTTGAGGATCTCATTCTTGCGCGGGGTGGGCAGCTGCGCGAACTGCGGCGCCACCGCCTTGGCGGCGCGGGCTTTGGACAGAACTTGCTCACGTTCGGTGTTGCTCATGTCATACCAGCGTACGGAACCTGGCCCGGCTTGTCAGGGATTTTTCCAGGTATGAGCGTTTTAGGCGCCGAGTTCCCGACGGCGCGCAGCTGCGGCGCGTAGACGCTCGGCGCTCTCGTTTTCAGAGAGCTCCTCGTAGAGCTTTTCGTCCGAATCGCTGAATTTCAACACCTGCCGCACCGCCATCGACATAGCGAATCCGGTAAGTGGCGCAAGCCAGAAGTAGGTCCAGTCAAAGACGATGATTCCTAAGAAGAAAAAGGTCATCGCGACGGTCCAAATGACCGAATCAGCTACCTTGACCTTATGCCCGCGGGAGAGCATATCCTCCAGCTCTGCTTCATGCCCGGTAGCGGGCGCCTCTGCGAGCGGAGTGGAAAGCTCCGGCAGATCCTTAAAGAGCTGTGCCACATCCCCGCGGGTACGCGCCACCGCGGCCTTGCCGGTACGCTGCTCGAACTCATCAGGTGCCAGCACGCCGTTGACGAAGTGCTGGCTCAGCTGCTCCAAGGCCTCAGAACGCTCAGCATCACCAACGCGGATGTCTGGGTTCTCCATTAATACCCCGCCTTCGGGTCCACGCGCGTGGGCAGCTCCTCCCCCGCTGCAAAAGCCTGCGCGACCTTGATGGTGTGCGCACCAATCTTCTCGCGCACGGAGCGCTGCGTATTAGCAATGTGCGGGGTGATGACCACGCGCTTGTCCTGCCACAGCGGGTGGTCCTCCGGCAGCGGTTCCGGGTCGGTGACGTCGAGCGCCGCGCCAGCAATCTGCCCGGAGTTGAGCGCCTCCACCAGGTCCTCGGTGTTGATGAGCGGGCCGCGGCCGACGTTGACGACGACGGCGTGGTCCGGCATCTGCTTAAAGGCCTCCGCGTCCACCATGTGGCGGGTTTCCGGGGTTAGCGGGGCGATGAGGACGAAGTAGTCAGCCTTTGGCCACACCTTCTCCACCTCGGCAATGGGATAGGTCTCGTCCGCGCCAGCGACCGGGTTGCCGGAGCGGTTGACCGCGATGATGCGTGGTCCAAAGCCGGAGAGCATGGTGATGAGCCGCTTGCCAATGCCACCGGCGCCAATGATGGCCACCGTCTTGTCCTCGTACAGGTAAGAGGTGTGGGCCTCCATGTCGGAGTAGGACTCAAAGGTGCCGTTGACGCGGCGGTGAGCGTGCAGCTGCGCCAGGAGTAGCGCGATGGTGGATTCGGCCACCGTGTTGTCGTAGACGCCGGCCGCATTCGACCACGGGACTTCAGTCCCCTGCATGGCGTCGAGCACGTGGTCCACGCCCGCGGACGGAATCTGCACGAAGCCGATGTTCTCCGGTAGGGGATCCGGGAAGTCGGTGCCGTCGCCGGTGTAGATGAGGAAGGAGGCGTCGGCAAGCGCGGCGCGCTCGAACCCCGCAGCGTCGAGCACCGCGATGGTCTCCTCCCAGGGCTTCGGTTCAATGGCGTACTTCATGCACTTCCTCCATTAGTATCCGGCGTCCGGATCGACGCGCGTGGGCATGTCCTCGCCGCGCTCCCACGCGGCAGCGTTGGCGCTAAAGATAGCACCCATATAGTGCTGGGCCACCTGGAAGGACGCCGCCATGTGCGGCGTGAGCGTGGCGTTGGGCAAGTCATAGAGCGGGTGCCCATCCGGCAGCGGCTCCGGGTCCATGACCTCCAGGCCGGCGCCGGCGATCTGCCCCTCGCGCAGGGCCTGCACCAGGTCATCGGTGACCACCGTGCTGCCGCGGCCGACGTTGACGAAGACCGCGGAGTCTTTCATGGCGCGGAAGATCTCGGCGTCGAAGAAATGCTCCGTCGCCGCCGTCGCCGGCAGGATGCTCACCACAAAATCGGCCTCGCCCCAGACCTCGCTGGCGCGCTCAATGGGCAAGGTCACGTCCGCGCCCTCCACCGTGCGGCCGGAGCGGTTGACCGCCGTGATGTGCACACCGAAAGGCTTGAGGTAGGCCATGAGCTGCTTGCCGATGCCACCCGCGCCCACGATCACCACACGCTTCGGCCCCTGCTGGTCATAGAGCCAGGCCTGGGACTGATCCAGCTCGTGAGCTACGTCCCAGGTCTTCGCCAGCGCAAAGGCCTTGTGGTGATGCGCCTGGGACAAAAGAAGCCCCAACGCCGACTCCGCCACCGGCTTGGCAAACGCGCCGGCGGAGTTGCACCACGGCACCCCGCCTTCCCGGATGTGCCCGGCCTCGATGAGGTGGTTGACCCCGGTGAAGCAGTACTGCACCCACTGGATGTTTTCCGGCAGGTCCGGCACCGCAGCCGGATCGGAGGAGGTGTTGACGAAGACCTCTGCCTCCGCCAGGCTGTCCACACGCTCGTGGCCGGCAGCCTCAATGTCCTTGGCCGTGGGTGCCCACTCTTCAGGGCCCATGTAGTAGCGCATCAGACGCGGGAGGCGAAGTTAGACAGGTAGTCGGCGTGGACCACCGGGCGGCGCAGCTCCTCCGGGAGCTCATCGGTGTGCTTGCCCATGAGGCGACGCAGCGTGGTGGAGTCATAGCCCACCTCGCCGCGGCCAATGACCTGGCCCTTCGGGCCCATGATATCCACGATCTCGCCGGCGTTGAACTCGCCCTTGATATCGGTCAGGCCAATCGCCAGCAGCGAGTTTCCGCCGCGCACGACGGCCTCCATCGCCCCCTCGTCCAAGCGCAGCGAGCCGCCGGCGTCCGCGCAGTACAGTGCCCAGAACTTCCAGGCGGACAGGTGGCGCTCTTCGCGGGTGTGGAAGACGGTGCCCACTGAGGCGTCGTCCAGCGCCTGCCCAATGTTGTCCGTCGAGGTCAACAGCACCGGGATGCCGCCGCGGGTGGCCAGGCGGGCGGCGGACACCTTCGTGGCCATGCCACCGGTGCCTACCTTGCCGCCGTCACCGGCCACGACCGCCTTGAGGTCCTTACCGGTGCGCACCTCCTCCACGAACTTCGCGTCCGGCTCCGCCGGGTTCTTGTCGTAAAGACCGTCCACGTCGGAGAATAGGAACAGCGCATCGGCGCTCACCAGATTGGCCACCAGGGCAGAGAGGCGATCGTTGTCGCCGAAATGCATCTCTGAGGTGGCCACGGTGTCGTTCTCGTTGACGATGGGCACCGTGCGCAGCTGGCGCAGGCGGTCAATGGTGCGCTGGGCGTTGCGGGCGCGATCGCGCTGGCCAAAGTCCGAGGCAGTCAGCAGCACCTGACCGATGGTGCGGTTGTAGCGGGCAAAAGACGTGCCCCACTCGTAGGCCAGGTGGACCTGCCCCACCGCGGCGGCGGCCTGCTTGGTAGCCAGGTCGTTCGGGCGGTGGTTCAGGCCCAGCGGGCCCATGCCCGCGGCCACCGCACCGGAGGAAACGATGATGATGTCCGAAACATTCATGCGGGCGCAGACCGCGTCCACAATCTTGTCGATCTTCTCCGTCGAGGTCACGAAGTCATCCCGCGTCAGGGAGGAGGAACCGATCTTGATGACAATGCGCTTGGCCTTCGAAATCTGCTCACGCAGCGGCGAGGAGAAACCGCTGGACTTGTCAGACAGTGGCGGGGTGGCCGGGTAGTCCATGTCCGGGGTCGGCCCCTCGAAAGGTTCGAGAGGGAGAGGATAGTCGGGCTGGTTGTCGTGTTCGGATGACATACCAGCGCAGTATACCGGCCTAACCCTGCCAGCGATCCCGGTTTGCAGACTCGCGGGTGACCTCTTCGTCCGTGCCGTAGTCGAACTCATCCACCAAGCCGCGGCGCGCCTGGGAGGCGCGCTTGCGCTCAGCCGCAGAGACGCGCTCGGTGCTCATGAGGCGGCCGTCCTGGCCGCGGCCCGCGTCGGTCGCGCGACCGCCCGCCATCGGTTCGTACTCGAAAGTAATGTCCCCGATGGTGACCGGGCAGCCGATTTCGGCGCCCATGCGGTGCAGCTCGTCCTCCACACCCGCCTTGGCCAGGCGGTCCGCCAGGTAGCCCACGGCCTCGTCGTTTTCGAAGTCGGTCTGGCGGATCCAGCGGTCGATCTTGTCGCCCTCGACGATGAAGCCGCCCTCCACCTCCGGGTCACGGGTGACGGTGAAGTCCGCGAAGGACCCCTTCTTTTTCTTGCCCACGGCCTTGGGCTGGATGATGGTGTGGTTCTTGTCCGCCTTGACCTTCGGCTGGGCCTTGCGGTGTTCCTTCACCATCTCCATGAGCTTGTACTTCAGCGGGTCCAGGCCCTTGCGGGCCACCGCGGAGATGATGAAGACCGGCCAGCCGTACTTCTCCTCCAGGTCACCCTTCACGAACTCCGCGAGCTCTTCGGCCTCGGGCACGTCCGCCTTGTTGAGGATGATGACGCGCGGGCGCTCCCGCAGGTCCCCCAGGCCGGTGTCCTGATCCAGCAGGTCCTGGTACTTGGCCAGCTCGTTCTCCAGCGCCTCGACGTCCGATAGCGGGTCGCGCCCCGGCTCGATGGACGCGGTGTCCACCACGTGGGCGAGAACCGCGGTGCGCTCGATGTGGCGCAGGAAGTCCAGGCCCAGGCCCCTGCCCTCGGCCGCGCCCGGGATGAGGCCCGGCACGTCAGCCATGGTGAAGGACTCGTAGCCCATGTCCACCACGCCAAGGTTGGGCTGGAGGGTGGTAAACGGGTAGTCACCGATCTTCGGCTTGGCCGCCGATAGCACGGAAATCAGCGAGGACTTGCCTGCCGAGGGGAAGCCCACCAGGCCAACGTCTGCCATGGACTTGAGTTCTAGGACCAGCTCGCGGGCCTCGCCCGGCTCGCCCTGCAGCGCAAACCCCGGGGCCTTGCGGGCGGCCGACGCCAGCGCGGCGTTGCCCAAGCCGCCGAAGCCGCCCTCGGCGGCGACGAAGCGGGTGCCCGGCACGGTGAGATCGGCGAGCATCTCGCCGTCCTCGGTGTAGACCACGGTGCCGGCCGGGACCTCGAGAATAAGGTCTTCGCCGCGGGCGCCGTTGCGCCAATCTCCCGCGCCGTTGCCGCCGCGCCCGGACTTCAGGTGCGGGCGGTAGTGGAAGTCCATGAGGGTGTGGATCTGGGTGGAAACCTCCAGCAGGATGTCTCCACCGTGCCCGCCGTTGCCGCCATCGGGGCCGCCCAGCGGCTTAAACTTCTCACGGTGGACGGACGCGCAGCCGTGGCCGCCGTCGCCTGCCTGCAGGTGCAGAACCACTCGATCAATGAAACGTGCCATGACGGCTAGTGTACCGTCCAGCCTCTGACACCTTCGCGTGCCTCCCAGTGCCGCGCCACATCCTGTGCCGAAAGAATCGTGGGATAGACCGCCGCGAAGGACATGTACCCCAGGAAGTTATCGGGGCTTGTCGCCGGCCAGTTGTTGTTACCGCCGGTGTAGCCGTACCGGATGTAACCCTCGTTGGCGCCGGTGAAGCGGTACAGGTCAGATTTAGAGACCTTCGCCGCCTCGAAGTCACCGTCGATGGCGATGGACATCTCCTTGGTGGTGAAATCCCACGTCGTCACCACCTGGTGCCACTCGCCATCGTCAATGCGGCTGTAGCTTCGTACCTGGTCGTAGACCAAGTCCGTGCCGAGCGGGGCTTTGCGGACTTGGAAGGCCACGGTGCCGTCGCCAAGCACCTGCACACGCCACACCGGGCGGTCGTAGTTACCAAAAATCGAGTTCACCACGATGGTGCCCTGCGCTTGCGACGTGCGCACCCACGTCTCCGTGGTGAACTGCGTGGGCATGGTCACCGGTGTCTGGGTGGTGTTGATAGTCGTGCGCGTCGACGACAAACCACTCTGGATCGCTCCACCTGTCGTCGCGTTGCCGCCCTTGAGGTATGCGTGTCCCGTGACCCCTACGCAGGGCTCCGTCGGGGCCTGCTGGCTGGTGTCCACGTTCCACGTCTGGTTGGGCTTGATCGCGGTACCGTTTGTGGCCGCCCACGTCGTTTTATCCAGTGAGTCATTCGTGGCCCGCGCAAAAGGCGTATGGAAGTGGTAGAGGTAGCCGCCGTAGTCCTCAGTGGAACGCTGCATCTCGTCGTAACACGTTCTCACCAGCTCGCCTTTCGCGGTGCCGGCGGAGTTCGCGGAGTTGGTCACCTGGGCGCTCCAGCTGCCCAGGGTGGGCCGCAGGGTAAGGCCCAGCACCGCGAGGATGGCCACCAGCACCGCGGTGAAAGCCAGCGGCAGGCGCTCATTCTTGGGCATGAGAGTCCTCCCTCAAGGCTCGACGGTACTGGGCATAGAACCACGCGAAGGGTGAGGCCACCAGCGCTAACAGCGCCAGCGCCCACGGCCACGTGAGGACGGGAAGGGGGCGGAAGACGAAGTCGCCCTCCTCGTTCGGTGCGGAATCGATGGCGAAGGAATCCGTGCCGGTGGGGCTCATCACTGCGGAGTCCTCTCCCCCGCCCTCGCCGATAGGGACGACGTGCACGGGGAGCAGGCCGGTGGAGACCACGTGTGCGCGGGCATAAGCCTCCTGCCCCGAACCATTGACCTCCATCCCCAGAAGGTAGGCGCCCAAAAGCGGCCGCAGCAGGATTATCCCGCAGGCCAGCCCCAGGAATGCACCGGTGTTGCGGTAGCGGCGGCGGTGCAGCTCGTCCTCGATCCGGGAGGCGGCCAGCAGCATCACGAGCCAGCCCACGGCCATGCAGCCGGCCAGCCGGATTCCCCAGCCCAGCGCCGGGCAGGAAAAGATGACCTTGCCTACGAGGGACTCATCCGTCGCCGGCTGGGCGTCGGGGGCGCCGTTGAGCACGCCCTGGGTGATGGCGGAATTGCCCAGCTTCTCGACGACCTCATGGGTCCGCGTCCGCTCCCCGTCCCGCACGGTGACGGTGTCCCCCACCTCGACGTCCGCAATGGTAGCCGGGGCAGTGACCGCCAACGAGCCGACGGGTAGCTCAGTGCCCATCGACGGAGTGGTCAGGACGTGCGCCCGCACGCCCGCCCACCACGCCGCACCGCACGCGAGTGCGAGGACGAGGGCCACCGCTGCCGCGCCAATTGCTAGGCTTCGGCGGTGTTGGTTCATCGACGCCCTTAGGCGGACAGGGTCCACACCAGGTTCTGGGAGATCTGCTGATCCATGATCGAGGTGTCAGTAGTCCCCTCCGGCAGGGTGACGGTGATGTCGAAATCCTTCGTCGCGTCAACCGCCATGGGCTCCGCGATGTCGAAGGACTTGCCGGCCAGGGCGGTCGGGGTGGTGTTCTCCGTCAGGGTGGTGGTGCCACCGGTCTTCACGGTGACCTGCAGGACGTCGCAGAGGCTGTTCTCGCCGACGTCCTGGCCGGTGACCGTGCAGTCACCGAAGTTGAGGGTAAAGGCGGTAGCGTCGACCGAGCCGGTGTTCTTGAACTGCACGGTGGTGGTCGTGGTATCACCCGGGACCATCTTCAGGTTTCCGCCGTACTTGTTGATGTCAGAGACGGAGATGGTGTTGTTCTTACCCTCGGCGGTGTTGTGGGTGTTGGTGGGCTGGCCGTCAACGATCTGGGACTCCGACATAGTCAGGCCACCGGAGCCGGCGGTGTTGCCGCTGTTGGTGATTTGGGCGGAGTAGGCGCCCAGGGTGCCTGCTGCCAGGGAGGCAACGAGGGCAACAGAGGCGACGGAGGCCGGGACGATCCAGCCGGTGCGGGTGCGCTTGTTCTCTGCGGACATAGTGATTCTCCTTAGGACAAAGGGAAGGGTAATGGGTGCGGGGCGAGCCAGCCACTAGGCGGATGGCGCGGTGCCGAGGTCCGGCTCACGCACGGCGACTGTGGAGAGACGGTATGGAGGCTTCGTGTCGAAGCGTGCTCGCTGTTCCGAACGCAATACTACATCTGCGAAAATTTCGCCGTCAAGGCTGTGTACTGGGATTTTGCGGAAACCCGGAAGGATTATGCAGTACACCCTTTCGCACCATTTCCGCATGTTCGCTCCCCCACGCACACCCCCGCATACACCCAATCCCAACAATTCCCACACCTCTGGCAAGAGTAAAGCTGAGGACTCCCCTCGTAGCCTAAGTGGAGCCTAATAAGCCCATAGCCCCTACATGACGCACATCACAGCGCTCCTCGTATACTATAAGCCCTCCTGCACGACATGCATCGGCCTGCGCGCCGACCGACCCCCGAAAACGCCACAGTCCCGAGCGCACGAAGCACTCGGGACTGAAGACTTAAAAGGTTGTGCGCTTAGGCAGAAGCCTCAGCTGCGACCTCCTCGGCCGGCACGATGTTCACCATGCGGCGACCGCGCTTGGTACCGAACTCGACGGAGCCTGCAGCGAGAGCGAACAGGGTATCGTCGCCGCCGCGACCAACGTTCTCACCCGGGTGGAACTTGGTGCCGCGCTGACGCACGATGATCTCGCCGGCCTTAACCTGCTGACCACCGAAGCGCTTGACGCCGAGGCGCTTGGACTCGGAATCGCGACCGTTGCTGGAGCTGGAAGCACCCTTCTTGTGTGCCATGTGGTTTCCCCTCCTTCAGGGATGAATTACAGCCCGGTTAAGGCTTACTTGATACCGGTAATCTTCAGCGTGGTCACCGGCTGACGGTGGCCCAGACGCTTCTTGTAACCAGTCTTGTTCTTGTACTTGAGGATGTCGATCTTCGGGCCCTTGCCCTGCTCGACAATTTCAGCGGAGACAGAGACCTTCTCCAGGTCAGCTGCCTTCGACTTGACGGTTGCGCCATCGACGAGCAGAACCGGGGTGAGAGCCACGGAGGAACCCGGCTCACCCTCGATCTTCTCGACCTTGACGAGGTCACCTTCAGCAACCTTGTACTGCTTTCCGCCGGTCTTGACGATCGCGTACATAGAGGGCTACCCCTTATCTAAACTCGGCTCGTCAGCGGCTGGGTGACGCCACCGACGAATGGACATTGGACAATTGCGTCTAAACCGTGAGCGGCGAGGGGCGTGCGTAAACCGCGTCCGTCCCGTCCAGCGCGTTCATGGTCTAAACAGCGACTGTCAAAGACTACCCCGCGATGGGGCGAAAAGGCAAAACGCCCTATCTAGCGTGACCTGCGCCGCGCCACTCGGCGGCGTCCGCGTCCACCCTTGCGCGCGGTTCCGGAGCCCCGCGAAGAGGAGTTCTCGTGGGCGTCGCCGGAGTTGGCGTGAGCAGAGTCCCGGCGGGATTGCTCCGCGTGGGCCGCGACTGGCGACGTCGTCTTGCGCACCGCCCGGCGGCGCCCACGGCGGCGACCAGTGCGCGCGGTGGCGTCCTCCTGCTGCCCCTTCCGGTCATGCTGCGGCTTCGCCTGCTGCGGCTCGGCCTTTGTCGGCTCGGCGTCCTGCTGGAAGTCCTCCGGGCGGGGGCGCACATCAGAACGCGAGTTGCCGCGGGTGCGGCGCCGGCGGCGAGGGGACTTCTCGAACTCCTCCACTGCCTCCTCGTAGGTGCGCTCCGGGCGCTTCTTTTCAGCACCCTTCGCTGCCTTCTTCTTCGGCGGCTGCTCAGCAGGCTTCTCCGCACGCTGTTGCGGAGCCTCGTGTGCCGGCTCCTGCTCCGCGCGCTTGTCCTGCTTGCGCGACGTTCGGGCAGCCCGGCGGGGCTTGCGCCCGCGCTGAGACTTCTTCGGCGCCAGGCTCTCTGCCACGGCGTAGCCGATGGACGCGCTGTCCGGGGTGCCACCCTCGTCGTCGACGACGACGTTGGCCACGAGATCCTCCAGCGAGGTGTCCTCACTGCGGTCTGCGCTGCGCTCTGCCCGGCGATCTCCACGGTTCTCCGCGGAGTGCTCGTCGTCCTCATGCTCGTGCATGTGGACGGCGGTCGGGTGCTGCTGCGGATCACGCTGCGGCTTGCGGCGCTCCTTGCGCCCGCGGCGGTGCTGCGGCTTTCCGGTCTCCTCCTCCGGCTCCTCGTCCACCGGGTACTCGTGGATGATGATGCCGCGGCCATGGCAGGCCTCGCACTCGGTGGAGAAGGTTTCGACCAGGCCGGTTCCCACGCGCTTGCGGGTCATCTGCACCAGGCCCAAAGAGGTGACCTCGGAGACCTGGTGGCGGGTGCGGTCGCGGCCCAGGGCCTCCTTGAGGCGGCGCAGCACCAGATCCTGGTTTTCCGGCAGGACCATGTCGATGAAGTCCACGACGATCATGCCGCCCATA
Organism: Corynebacterium tardum; assembly: GCF_046717785.1. Taxonomy (NCBI): domain Bacteria; kingdom Bacillati; phylum Actinomycetota; class Actinomycetes; order Mycobacteriales; family Corynebacteriaceae; genus Corynebacterium; species Corynebacterium tardum. The sequence goes on from NZ_CP177104.1 coordinate 2,100,994, forward strand.
TCGCGCAGGCGCATCTGGCGCACGATTTCCTCGGCGGCCTCCAGGTTATTGCGCGTGACGGTCTCCTCCAGGTTGCCGCCGGAACCGGTGAACTTGCCCGTGTTGACGTCGATAACGGTCATGGCCTCAGTGCGGTCGATGACCAGCGTGCCGCCGGAGGGCAGCCATACCTTGCGGCTAAGTGCCTTGTGCAGCTGCTCATCGATGCGGTAGGCGTCGAAGGCGTCCTCGCCGCCGTGCTCGCGGGCGTCGTAGCGCACCACGCGGTCCGCCAAGTCGTGCGCCATGGAGTCCACGTAGGCGCTCACCGTATTGTAGGAGCGCTTGCCGTCCACGACGAGCGTGCTGAAGTCCTCATTGAAGAGGTCACGCACGACCTTGATAAGCAGATCCGGCTCTTCGTACAGCGTTACCGGCTTGGCGCCCTTCGTGGCCTTTTCGTGCGCGGCGCGGGCGCTGATGTCCTCCCACAGGGAGTGCAGGCGGTTGACGTCGGTGGCGATGTCCTCCTCCGGCACGTTCTCCGCCGCGGTGCGGATGATGGCCCCGCCATCGCCCGGAATAACGCGCTCCAGGATTGACTTGAGGCGCTTGCGCTCCGGTACCGGCAGCTTGCGGGAAATGCCTGCGCTGCGCCCGCCCGGCACGTAGACCAGGAAGCGGCCGGCCAGCGAAATCTGGGTGGTCAGGCGCGCACCCTTGTGTCCGATGGGGTCCTTGGCCACCTGGACCAGCACCTGGTCACCGGATTTCAGGGCGTTTTCAATCTTGCGGCCGCGCCCACCGATGCCCAGCGCGCGCCAGTCGACGTCTCCCGCGTACAGCACGCCGTTGCGGCCCTGTCCGATGTCGACGAAGGCCGCCTCCATCGAGGGCAAGACGTTTTGGACGCGGCCCAAGTAGATGTTGCCGATCTGGGAAGGGTGCGACTCGGTGGTCACGAAGTGCTCGACCAGGAGGTCATCCTCGAGCACGCCAACCTGGGTGATGATGCCCGCACCATCGGTGCGCTGCTTATCGCGCACCACCATGGTGCGCTCCACGGACTCGCGGCGGGCCAGGAACTCCGCCTGGGAGACGATGTGCTGGCGCTCGCGGCCCTTCTCGCGCAACTCGGCGCGGCGGCGGCGCTGCGCCTCGATGCGGGTCGAGCCCTTGATGGCCTTCGGCTCCTGGATGACCTCCGCTCCGCGGCCGCGCGAGGTGCCGCGGCGCCCGCGGCGACGGCTGCGCGGCTCGTCCTTCGCGTTCTGTGAGTCCTGTGCCGCGTCAGCCGAATCATAGGACTCGTAGTCTTCCGCAGCCTCGACATCACGCGCGTCGTCGGCCACGGCGTCCTGCGCGTCCCGGCGCTTGCGCGACTTCGGGCTGGTGGCCTGCGGCGCCATGAAGACCGGGGCGTAGTCGTAGACCTCCGGCTCGTCCACCGGCATCGGCGTGATGACCGGGGCCACCTCGTCCTCATCGAAGTCATCGCCGGCCTCCACGAGGGCCTCGTGCAGCATCTCCGCGTCGACCTTCTCCACGATCTGGGAGATCTCATTGTCGACGTTCTTGCGCACGCGCTCGCGCAGCTTCTCCTCATCCTCGCTCAGCTGCCCCGGCTGCCCTGACTGTGCGGACTGCTCCGGCTGTGCGGGCTCGTCCTGCTGCTGCGGCTCGGCCCGCTCAGTCTGCTCAGCCTGCTTGGGGTTCTTGGCCTCGGCCGGCTTGCCGTCCTTCTTCCCCGCCTTCGCGGTGCGCTTGGTGGCGCGCTTCGCCCGCTTCTTCTTCGTGGTCTTTGCCGGCTCCGCGGACTTCTCCGTGTCGGGCTCAGCAGTATTCTCTGCGTCCGTGTCAGATTCTGTGTCAGATTCCGCCGCGGTATCCGCAGCCGTTGTGGCTGCGGGCTGGGAGGCAGGCACTGTGGCGTCGATAAGCTGGCCAATCTCCTCCGGGGTCAGCGATGACTGCGCGGACTTCTTGATGCCCATCTGTGCGAACTGCGCCACCAATTCTTTGGAGGCCACGCCCACTTGCTTGGCCAGGGCGTAGAGGCGCGTCTTGGGCGCGAGGCTAGCGCGGTCAATGCTGGCTACCGCCGCAGCCACAGTCGATTCAGTTGCTGCTTCTTCTTTTTTCTTGGATGCCATGCGTGGCTTGTCTCCTGACTTCTGCTCACCCCGGGCGCAGACTGCCGCCACACGGTGGTGAGACTTTAAAAAATTCTCTATATTTCCGTATTCATTTATTTCAGGTACCTGTGCCGTCGATCGCCGCACAACCTTTAGCTTAGGCCACTTGTTAGTATTGCCGCTATGTCCGAGGTTGAGCGCACAAACACACCTTCTACCCCAGCTCGACGCGAATCTGCGCCGCGCACCGTGGCGCAGGCGCGGGCGCGCAACGAGATTGCGATGCGGGACATCGTAACCATTGCCGTGCCCGCGGGCATCGCCTCGGGCCTGCGCGCCGTAGACTTCCCGTATCCCTACGGCGTGCCGGTCTACGGGGTGCTCATCGTGGTGATGCTCTACGGAGCGTTCCGCATCTTCCGGAGCAGGCCCGCCCTCGTGCAGGCCGCCCAAGAAGAGTTCCGGGCGGGCGACTATCCCCTGGTGGCCTACCTCCTGCCGGTGTTGGCCATCTGCTCCCCGATGATCACCGACATCATCGCCACAACCGGAATCATCGGAGACGTGTCCGTGAATCCCATTCTGGTGGCCACCGGCCACGCCGCCTTTGCTATCCCCGCGTTTATCCTGGGCGGCCGGGCATTCGCCACCAGTTCTTTCCGCGTGGGCAAGCGCCGCATCCAGGCCATCACTGACCAGGAGAGCCTGGACGGGGTAACGCGGGAGAGCCTGGACGCGGTAGAAAGGCACCCGGGGCCGCTCAGCGGGCTCGTAGCTTCCGGCGCGGTTACGGGCAATACGGTATCTATTCCGGCGCTTGGCCGACTGCTCGGGTACGAGGAGGGCCTCGAGGAAGAGTTCAAGGATCTGCAGAAGGCCGGCGTGGTGAAGCTATCGGGGCTCATCTACGGCAAGGGCAAGCGCACTTTTAACGTCACTCTCACAGAGGCCGGGGTGCGCAGCATCAACGCCGCGCGCCGGCGCTAGCACGGGAGGGTCTCATCTCCTGGGAAGAGTTTCGGCCCAATCCACAGCATGAGATAGACCAGACCAACGAGGACGGGGATCTCAACGAGGGGACCAATCGTTCCGGCAAGGGCTTGAGCAGACATCGCTCCGAAGGTGCCGATGGATACCGCAATGGCAAGCTCAAAGTTATTTCCTGCTGCGGTGAACGCCACGCTGGCAGACTGCGCATAGTTCATACCAACGGCCTTTGCCACGCCCAGCGACAGCACAAACATGCCCACGAAGTAGATAACTAGCGGCACGGCCACGCGCGCTACCGTGGCTGGCTGCTCCACAATGTGCTCGCCTTGCAGGGAAAAGAGCAGAACAATCGTGTATAACAGGCCGATCATGGCCAGGGGCGATACGGCTGGGAGGAAGCGGTTCTCAAACCATTCCCGCCCCTTTACCTTTTCGCTCCAGACGCGAGACAGCGCACCCAACAGGAACGGTATGCCCAAGAAGACGAGTACGGCCTTGACGATGGCCCAGAAGGAAAAGTCAGCGCTCGTCGTGTCCAGGCCCAGCCATCCGGGGAGGACGCGAAGGTAGAACCAGCCCAGAACACCAAACATAGCGACCTGGAAGATGGAGTTCAGGGCAACAAGCACAGCCGTTGCCTCGCGGTCAGCGCACGAGAGGTCCGACCACACAAGCACCATGGCGATACAGCGGGCAAGGCCCACAATGATGAGGCCGGTGCGCAGCTCCGGCTGGTCCGCCAAGAACAGCCACGCCAGGGTAAACATAAACGCCGGCCCCACCAGCCAGTTGAGGACGAGCGATACCGCCATGAGGCGGCCATCCGTGGCAATTTCCTTGGTCTTCTCGTAGCGGACCTTGGCCAAAGGTGGGTACATCATAACGAGGAGGCCAATGGCAATCGGGATGGAAATCCCACCCACTTCAACAGCCCCTAGGGCTTGGCCAATTCCGGGAATGAAGTGGCCAATGAGCAGTCCGGCGGCCATCGCCAGAATAATCCACACCGGTAAAAATCGGTCAAGAAAAGACAACGTCGGGCGCTGCGGAGCGGCCATGCCTTCCCTCCTTCTAACTTGAATAGAACGTGATACGAACATTCAATGTACAGAACATATTGATGTACTTCAATATGACGTAGGGGCGAAGATAGCTCCTATACTGATCACATGGCTTCCTCTTCCACGCCCGAGACCAGTGCGCCCGGCACTGAGTGCTGCTCCTTAAGCATGGGTCCACTCAGCGACGCCGAGGCGATGCATTTTTCGCAGCAATTCAAGGTCCTCGCAGACCCAGCCCGCCTTCGTCTGCTGTCCATTTTGTGCGAGGAAGGCTGCGGGCCAATGAGCGTCACGGAACTCACCAAGCTCACTGCGCTGAGCCAGCCCACGGTCTCCCACCACTTAGCACGTCTGCGGGAGGCCGGCCTGCTATCCAAGCAGCAATGCGGCCGCACCGTCACCCACCAGGTGAACAAAGACGCTTTTGCGGCCTTGCGCACGCTACTGTCATTCGATTAACCGGTACCCGATAGCAGGAATGACAAAAGCCCGAGCAGTTCATCATTCACTGCTCGGGCTTTCTTGCGCATAAGGCGCGGCGAACTTCTTTACAGGTTCGGGAACCAGATGGAGATCTCGCGCTCAGCGGACTCCGGGGAGTCGGAACCGTGAACAACGTTCTCGCCCACGGTCAGGGCGAAGTCACCGCGAATGGTGCCCGGGGTGGCCTTCTCGACCGGGTGGGTGCCGCCGGCCAGCTGACGCCATGCAGCAATAGCGGACTCGCCCTCGACAACGCCGGCAACCAGCGGCGCAGAGGTGATGAATTCGACGAGGTCACCGAAGAAAGGCTTGTCCTCGTGCTCGGCGTAGTGCTTCTTCGCGGTCTCCTCGTCGGCAACGCGCAGATCCATGGCCACCAGCTTGAGGCCCTTGCGCTCGATGCGGGAGATGATCTCGCCCACGTGTCCGTTCTTGACGCCATCCGGCTTGATGAGAATGAGTGTACGTTCAGTCATAAGACACAGCCTACCTAAGACTTCCCGCCGCGTCGCGCGAAGCCCTCCTATGTGAGGCGCTGCACAATCCGCTCCGCGCGCTCGTGGCTGGTTCCGCGGAACCACATCTGCACCTGCCGCACGGCGGTGCCGTACTGGCCGTTGTTGAGCAGGCCCTGAAGCTCCTCCTTGTGCCAGCCCTCCAAGTCCTCAAACTCCACCGGGCGCTGCTCGCTCTGATGCTTGAGCATGGCCACCACGAGGAAGATAAAGGCGGGAACGAGCAGTGCGAAGGGCAGGGCAAAGCCGCCGTAGAAGAGCTTGGCAAAGACCGCGGCGAGGCACAGGAGTGCGGAGAGACCGTAGAGGAGGTAGCGCATGCCCGCTAGTCTAGCGCGTCCAGCACGTGCGCCAGCCACATGCGGGAACTCATGAGCAGCCGCTTTGCCGCAGCACTATAGGGCGCCCACAGCTCGAAAGCATGCACGCCACCTTCGACGACCTCGCACTCGGTGGGAACCCCGGCGGACCTCAGGCGCTGGGCGTAGTCCAAGATTTCGCCGTAGAAGAGCTCGCTGTGGCCGGCATACAGCCACGCCGGCGGCAGACCGCTTAGATCCGCGCGGCGGCCGGGGACGGCGTACGGCGCGTCCGGGTTATCACGAACGTAGAAGCGCCAGGCGCGTGCGTTGGAATCCGCATCCCAGATGACGTTGCGCTCCGTGGAGGCCGCGCGGTCATCGAGCATCGGGCAAAACAGCCACTGCCCCACCGGCTGCGTCCCGCCCTCGTCATGCAGCCGCTGGCACAGGGCCGCCGCCAACCCGCCGCCGGCGCTCTGACCGCCGATGACGATTCGGTCGGCGCGCACCCCAAGCTCATCCGCATGGTTAAGGAGCCAGTGGTGGGCCCGGTGGACGTCGTCAAGCGCAGCAGGGTACGGATGCTCCGGGGCGAAACGATAGTGCGGTGCTACCACCGTCACGCCCACCTCCGCGGCGGTCTCCTTGAGGTGCTTGACGTCCTGGCGGGGATGGCCCATGACCAGACCTCCGCCGTGGATCCACAGCACCACCGCGCGGGGGTTCTCCGGCTCGTAGATGGTGGCGTGGATGTCCCTATTCTTCACGCGCCGGGTGCGCACGCCGTGGATATAGGGCGCGGGCCGCAACGCCGGCACCACGCGCCCGGCGTGGCGGATGAAGGGATGCGTGGGATCGAACAGCGACATCACCGCCGCGCCCGCGCGCAGCTCCGGTCGAATGTACACGCCTGCCTACTTCTCGTTGAGGTGCTGCGTGGTGAGGTAGCCGCGGTCCATGCGGGCCACGATGACAGAGCGCATGTACGCCGCCAGCGCCCAGAGGAGGGCGAAGATGATGAAGATGGTGGCCACGGACCAGTGGATCATAAAGCCCAGCACGATGCCAATGAGGTGCACGACGATCTCCACGCCCACAATCCACGGCTTGTTCATAAACGGGAAGGACGCCAACAAGAGCACCATGAAGCCAATGACCACGCCGTAGTTGAACGGGGTCCACAGGGCGCCGTCGTAGAGCTTGTACAACAGCGGCAGGGCCAACACGAAGGTGATGAGCTCCATCGTCAGCGAGCTGGCCACGACCATGCCGCCGAACTGCTTGAGCGGGTCCTTGACCGGGGCCTGACCTAAGCCCAGCGGGCCGATCTCCTCCTCGGGGACGGGCTTGCGAGAACTCATGCGGGCTCCTTTCCAAACAGGGCGCGGGCGTCACCGGCGGTGACCACCGAGCCGGTGATGATGATGCCGGAGCCGGACTGGACCTCGGCGTCTTCGGCCAGCTCGACGGCCTGGGCATAGGCGCCGGGCAGGTCGGGGTCGACGAAGACGCGCTCCTCACCAAAAATATCGCGGGCAAGCTCGGCCAACTCGTAGGCGTCGCGGGCACGGGGCGAGGTGTTCTGGGTGATGACCACCTCCGTGAGCACGGATTCCAGCGCCGTGAGAATGCCAGCTGCATCCTTGTCCGTGAAGATGGACACCACGCCGATGAGGCGGGCGAAGTCGAAGTCGCGGTCAAGTGCTGCGGCTAGCGCCTTCGCGCCGTGCGGGTTGTGGCAGGCATCCAGGAAGGTCGTGGGGCTGGTGCGCACGCGCTCCAAGCGGCCCGGCGACACAGCCTTGGCAAAGCCAGTGCGCACGGAGGCGATGTCGATGGGGTGGCCCGACGACGCCCCGAAGAAGGCCTCCACCGCAGCCAGCGCCACGGCCGCGTTCTTGGCCTGGTGCTCGCCGTGCAGCGGCAAGAAGATGTCCTCGTACACCCCGCCCAAGCCCTGGATGGTCAGCTGCTGGCCGCCCACGGCAATACGGGATTCCAGCGCGGCGAACTCGGAGCCGGAGCGCGCCACGCCGGCGCCGACATCTACGGTGCGCTGCAACAGCACACGCATGGCCTCCGGCTCCTGCTCGGCGATGATAGCAATGTTTTCTCCCGGGGCCAGGACATCGTCGGCGTCGTGCTCGCGGGCCTTAATGATGCCGGCCTTCTCACCGGCGATCTCCGTGATGGTGTCGCCGAGGTACTCGGTGTGGTCCAGGCCTACCGGCATCACGACAGCGACTTCGGCGTTGACCACGTTGGTGGCATCCCACGTGCCGCCGAGGCCGACCTCGACCACGGCGACGTCGATAGGCGCATCAGCGAACGCGGCGTAGGAAATACCCACGAGCACCTCGAAGGTGGACATGGGGATATCGGAGCGGGAGTCCACCATCTCCACGTAGGGCTGAATCTCGCGCCAGATGCGCACGAAGTCGCGCGGGTGGATGGGGCGGCCGTCGATGCCGATACGCTCGGTGACCAGCTGCAGGTGCGGGCTGGTGACCAGGCCCACGCGGCGGTGGAAGGAGCGCAGCAGCGAATCAATCATGCGCGCCGTCGAGGACTTGCCGTTGGTGCCGGCGACCTGGATGACGTGGAAAGAACGCTCCGGATTACCCAGAAGATCCATGAGCATCTCGATGCGCTCGAGACTCGGCGCGATGACGGTTTCTGGGGCGCGGGAGTTGAGCTCCGCGGTGACCTCGGCGAGTTGAGCCAGCTCCTCCGGCGTGGCCTGCTCGGGCGCGGCCTCCTCGTAGTCACCCTCCCCTCCCAGGTTCAAGGTCAGGCCGGAATCGGTGATTTCGACCGGCCCGCCGTCGGTGCCCTCCGCGAGGGCGTCGACGATCTCAAACTCCTCGCGGTTCTTCTCTTCCGCCACTACTTGAGCCCCTCCAGGCGAGCGGTGATGCGCTCGACCTCTTCCTGAGCTACCTGCTGGCGGGTGCGGATCTTCTCCACCACGGCCTCCGGGGCCTTGGATAGGAAGGCCTCGTTACCCAGCTTCTTGCCGGTCTGATCCAGCTCCTTCTGGGCCTTGGCCAGGTCCTTCTCCAGGCGCTTGCGCTCGGCGGCGACGTCCACGGCACCGGAGGTATCCAGCGTGACCTCGACGGTGGCCTGGGACAGGCGCACCTCGATGGAGGCAGAGGCGGTGAAGTCCTCGCCCGGCTCCGTGGTGTTGGCCAGGTTGCGGATGAGGCCTTCCTGCCCCTGCAGGTCGGCCGCGGCGAAGTCGAGGCGGCCCGGGACCTTCTGGGAGGGCTTGACTCCCTGGTCGGAACGGAAGCGGCGCAGCTCCGTGATGAGCTTGTCGGCGTCCTCGATGCGGCGCGCGGCCACCTCGTCCTTTTCTGCGCCACCGTTGGTGTGCTCCTGCGTCGGCCACTGGGCGGTGACGATGGTCTCCCCGCCGGTCAGTGCCTTCCACAGGACTTCGGTGACGAACGGCATGGTCGGGTGCAAAAGGCGCAGGACCACGTCCAGCACGCGGCCCAGGACGATCTGGGTGGTGCGTCCGGTCGCCTGCTCTTCGGCAGAAGCGGCATCAAAGTCGCGCGGGATCTGGGTCTTGGCAATCTCCAGGTACCAGTCACACAGCTCGTCCCACACGTAGTGGTAGAGCAGCTCGTTGGCCTTAGCAAACTGGTAGTCGTCCAGGTAGGCGTCCACCTTGGCGCGGACCTCTTCGGCGCGGTCCAGGATCCAGCGGTCGGCGTCGGTCAGCGCGGCGCGCTCCGGCAGCTCCGCCACGCCCGCGCCGTTCATCAGCGCGAACTTGGTGGCGTTAAACAGCTTGGTGGCAAAGTTGCGGCCGGCCGCAGCTGCGTCGACCGCCAGCGGCAGGTCCACGCCCGGGTTCGCGCCGCGGGCCAGGGTGAAGCGCAGGGCGTCCGCGCCGTAATCGCGCACCCAGTCCATCGGGTCGATGCCGTTGCCCAGGGACTTCGACATCTTGCGGCCCTGCTCATCGCGGACCAGGCCGTGGAGGTAGATGTCCTTAAACGGGACCTGGGGGCGGCCGCCCTCGCCGTTGCCCAAAAGCTCCGGGGTGGCCTGGGCGGCGTAGGTGCCGAACATCATCATGCGGGCCACCCAGAAGAAGAGAATGTCGTAGGCCGTCACCAGCACGTTCGTGGGGAAAAACTTCTCTAAGTCTGCGGTCTTCTCCGGCCAGCCCATGGTGGAGAAGGGCCACAGCGCCGAAGAGAACCAGGTGTCCAAGACGTCCGGGTCCTGCTCGTAGCCAGCCGGCGGCTCCTCGTCGGGGCCGACGCAGACGATGTCTCGTTCCACTTCGCCAGACGCACTTGTGCGCTCTGGCCCGTACCAGATGGGGATGCGGTGGCCCCACCACAGCTGGCGGGAGATGCACCAATCGTGCATGTCATCGACCCATTCGAAGTAGCGCGGCTCCAGCGCCGTCGGGTGGATGGTGGTATCGCCCTCGCGCACGGCATCGCCGGACATCTTCGCCATCTTCTTCACGTCCACGAACCACTGCAGGCTCAGGCGCGGCTCGATGGGCTCGCCGGAGCGCTCCGAGTGGCCCACGGAGTGCACGTAGGGGCGGATCTCCTTGACAATGCGGCCCTGCTCACGAAGCGCCTCGCGGATCTCTACGCGGGCTTCCTCGCGGGTGAGCCCGTCAAACTGCGTGCCGGTGTTGGCGATGTGGCCGGTGGTATCGATGACCGTCGGCATATCCAGGCCGTGGCGCTGGCCCATGGCGTAGTCATTCGGGTCATGCGCCGGAGTGATCTTCACCGCGCCGGTGCCGAAGTCCATGTCCACGTAGTCATCGGCGATGATCTTCAAGCTCAGGTCATCGCGGAAGGGGTGCGGCAGCTCCTTGCCCACCAGGTCCGCGTAGCGTTCGTCGTCCGGGTGCACGGCGATGGCAACGTCACCCAGCATGGTCTCCACACGGGTGGTGGCCACAATGAGGTGCGGCTCTGCGTCGTCCAGCGAGCCATAGCGGATGGACACGAGCTCGCCCTCGACGTCCTTGTACACCACCTCAATGTCGGAGACGGCGGTCTCCAGCACCGGGGACCAGTTGACCAGGCGGTTGGCCTGGTAGATCATGCCGTCGTCGTAGAGCTTCTTGAAGATGGTCTGCACGGCGCGGGACAGGCCGTCATCCAGCGTGAAGCGCTCACGCGACCAGTCCACGGAGTCACCGATGGCGCGCATCTGGTTCTGGATGGTGCCGCCGTACTGCTGCTTCCACTCCCAGACCTTGTTAATGAAGTCCTCGCGCTCGTAATCCCAGCGCTTCTTACCCTCTTCTTCACGCAGCTTCGCCTCCACCTTGGTCTGGGTGGCGATGCCGGCGTGGTCAGCGCCCGGCAGCCACAGGGTGGCAAAGCCCTGCATGCGCTTGCGGCGAATGATGGAATCGATCAGGGTGTGGTCCAGAGCGTGGCCCATGTGCAGCTGGCCGGTGACGTTCGGCGGTGGCAGGACGATGGAGTACGGCTCCGCCTCGGAGGAGGCGTCCGGGGTGAAGTAACCAGCGCTTACCCAGCCTTCGTAGAGGTCCTTCTCCACCGCCTGCGGCTCCCAGGACTTAGGAAGCTGGTCCGCGCGATTAGTGCCAACGAGTTGCTCTTTGTTCTGATCAGTCACCCGCCCAACTCTACCCTGTACGTCAACCAGCACCGCATGCCTGGCTAGAGTAAAGCCATGTCACACATTTCTCCGACACCGCGGCCCGCGCGGCTGCGTACCCGCCACTTCGCCCGCGCCAAAGAAGAGTCCCGTCCCATCGCCTGCCTGACAAGCTATGACTGCATGACTGCCGGGATCTTCGATGAGGCCGGCGTAGAGCTGCTGCTCGTCGGCGATTCGCTGGCCAACGTCGTCCTGGGGCGAGAAACGACGCTCTCCCTCACGCTCGATGAGATCATTCCGCTGGCCCGCGCCGTGGTGGAGGCCACCTCCCGGGCGTTCGTGGTGGTGGACCTTCCTTTCGGCTCCTACGAGGCCGGGCCGGACCAGGCGCTTAAGTCCGCGGTGCGCGTGATGAAGGAGACCGGCGCGCAGGCGGTGAAGCTGGAGGGCGGTGCGGAGCGCGCTGAGATTGTCTCGGCGCTGGTCGGCGCCGGCATCCCCGTGTGCGCCCACATTGGGTTTACCCCGCAGCAGGTGCACGCGCTGGGTGGCTTCGTGGTCCAGGGCCGCGGGGAGGGTGCGGAGCAGTTGCTTGGCGACGCCCACGCGCTCGCCCACGCCGGCGCCTTCGCCGTGGTCTTGGAGATGGTCCCCGCGGACCTGGCGCAGCAGGTCACCGAGGAGCTACCGATCCCCACCATCGGCATCGGCGCCGGCGCGCAGACCGACGGCCAGATCCTCGTCTGGACCGACGCCTTCGGCCTCGGCGGGGCCAAGGCCCCGCGCTTCGTGCGCCGCTTCGCTGACCTGCGCAGCGCGCTCACGGCCGGTGCCGAGGACTACGTCTCTGAGGTGTCAAACCGCACCTTCCCCTCCCCCGAGGAATCGTTCTAAGGAGTAGACCATGCAGATTCTCACAACCAAGCAGCAGCTGCGGGACTTTCGCGCCGAGGTAGCCGGCACTGACGCCGCAGTGGGGTTCGTGCCCACCATGGGTGCGCTTCACTCCGGGCACGCCTCCCTGGTGGAGCGGGCCCGGGCGGAGAACGATGTGGTGGTGTGCTCGGTGTTCGTCAACCCGCTGCAGTTCACCGACTTAGGTGACTGCGAAGACTACCGCGCCTACCCGCGCGACCTCGATGCCGATGCCGCCCTCCTGAAATCCCTGGGCGTCGATGCGGTCTTTGCCCCCAGCGTGGAGGAGATGTATCCGGACGGCACCCCGCGCATCTGGGCGCGCACCGAGGCGATGGGTGAGGTCCTCGAGGGTGCTTCGCGCCCCGGGCACTTCGACGGCGTAGCCACCGTGGTGGCTAAGCTCTTCAACCTGGTGCAGCCCGAGCGCGCCTACTTCGGGCAGAAGGACGCCCAGCAGGTGGCCATCATCCGCCGCCTCGTGGCGGACCTTGACCTGCCGGTCGACATTGTCAGCGCCCCCATCGTGCGCGCGGCGGACGGGGTCGCGGAATCCAGCCGCAATGCGCGCCTAAGCCCCGCCGAGCGCGCGCAGGCCACTGCTCTCTCCCGCGCGCTTTACGCGCTGCGCGACGGCGCCTCCCTGGAGCACGCCCGCGCCCAGCTCGCCGGCTCCCCCGGAGTCACGGTGGACTACCTCACCGTGGTGGACCCGGCCACCCTCGAGCCGGTTGAGACACGCCACCGGCCCGCCCTCGCGCTGGTTGCGGCGGAGGTCGGGCCGGTGCGGCTCATCGATAATTTGGTGCTAGACCACTAGTCCTTGAGCAGGTGCGCGACGGCCTCGCGCTCAGCGCGCAGCTCCGCCACGGAGGCCTCGATGCGCTCCTTCTGGAAGTCGGTGAGCTCGAGCCCCTGGACAATTTCCCACTTGCCGTCGCGCGCGACGGTGGGGAAACCGGCCACCAGGCCCTCGTCCACGCCGTAGGAACCATCGGAGACGATGGCCGCGGTGCGCCAGTCCTCGGTGCCGTGGATCCAATCGTGCATGTGGTCCACCGCGGCCGATGCCGCCGAGGCCGCCGAGGACTTGCCGCGCACGGCGATGATCTCGGCGCCGCGCTTGGCCACCTTGGGGATCATTTCCTTCTCGTACCACTCCTGGTCCACCTCCGCGTTAGAGAAGGTCAGGTCCGGGAACTGGGAGGCGGAGTGGTTGCCCCACACGGCCACCTTGTTCAGCTCCGCGGTGGGCACGCCGGTCTTCAGGGAGACCTGGCTCAGCGTGCGGTTGTGGTCCAAGCGCATCAGCGCGCTGAACTGGCTCGGGTCCAGGTCCGGGGCGCTGTTGGCGGCGATGTAGGCGTTGGTGTTGGCCGGGTTACCCACGACGAGGACGCGGACGTCGCGCGCTGCGACGTCGTTCAGCGCCTTGCCCTGCACCGTAAAGATGGCGCCGTTGGCCTCCAGCAGGTCCGCGCGCTCCATGCCCTTCGTGCGCGGGCGGGAGCCGACGAGGAAGGCAGCCTTGGTGTCCTTGAATGCCACGTTCGGGTCATCGGTGACGGTGATGCCACGCAGGAGCGGGAAGGCCGAGTCATTGAGCTCCATGGCCACGCCCTCTGCGGCGCCGATAGCGGCCGGAATCTCCAGCAGCGCCAGCTCCACCGGGGTGTCCTGGCCGTACACGTCGCCATTGGCAATGCGCCACAGTAGCGAGTAGGCGATGTTGCCGGCGGCGCCGGTGACGGTGATCTTGACGGGTTGGGAAGAAGTCATAGGAAAATCCTTTCGGCGGGGTCTTCTAGCCCCAGCCTAGTCCCGTTTCGCTCTGCAAGGGGGCGATAGTTCACCCCCAAATGAGACGGGTTTTAGCGCCTTTGCACTATCTTTAGACATTTTCGGCATAGTAGTATGCGGCGGCATATCACCGCCTGCTTTTCACGTATATAAGGACGGGACATTCATGACCACTGAGACCACTTCGGCCGACTCCGGCTCTGTGGAGCACGTGATCGATGTTGCGATCGCGGAGTTTTCGGAACACGGCTATGCCGATACGAAGCTCGAAAGCGTCTCGAAGTTGTCCGGCATGTCCAAGCGCATGATCCACTACCACTTCGGGGACAAGAAGGGGCTCTACCAGCAGGCACTGGCCACCGCGGCCCAGCGCCTCAACCCGCCGGAAGGCAGCTTGGAGGTTAACTCTGCCGTCCCAGTAGAGGGCCTGCGTACGCTCGTGGATTGGATCTTTCGGCAGCACATCAAGCACCCGGAGGCCATCCGGATGCTGACCATGGAATCCTCCCACGGGGTGCTGGAATCCTCCCAGGCCGTCATCGACGTCTCCGAGATCTCCCTCCACCTCGACAGACTCCTCATGCTGGGCCAAGATTCCGGCGCGTTCCGCCCGGGCATTTCCGCCAACGATATCTTCACCCTCATCACGGCACTGTCCATGTACCGCGTGACCAACCACGCGATGATGAGTAACCTGCTGGATATCGACATGCATACTCACAACAACACGGAGGGTCTGCACCGCATGGCCGTCGATGCCGTGCTGGCCTTCCTTACGGCGAATATCCCCGATATCGGTTTCGAGTCCTACCTCTCCCAGAATGGGACCGAACTTGAGGCCGAGTCAGCGCCCTTGGACGTCTACTCCACCCAGGATGATGACAGCCTCGACGTCTCCGCCGGGCTTTACGACGACTAACGCCTCCCACCACAAGACCAGAATTCAAAGACCCTCTGCGTCCAGCTTTTCTTGAATTCCCTCGTCACCCGCCACCCTCATGCTTAGAAGGGTCTCACTACCCTAGTCCCTGTGCTCAAGGTGGTGAATCGCTCACATGGCATCCGGCACAAGGCATTATCAAGCGTGAAAATTCCCTCTAGACAGCACAAAAGGCATCTTCAGACCTGAAGATGCCTTTTACGAAATGCCCCTATGGCGGATGCGTGCCTAGGCGGATTCCTTCCGCCTGCTCACTCCGATTGACATGCGCGTTTCGCAGGCACGGTGTCACATACCCAGTCTCTGCGTGAGCTCCGCAGATATCTGTTCCAAGCGTTCGTCCGCACTTTCCCAATCGACGCCGCCCTCACGCACCACCTCGAGGTAACACTTAAGCTTGGGTTCGGTTCCGGACGGGCGAATGATAACGCGGTCATTGGCTTCAGTCTCCAGCACCAAGCCCGGTGTGGAACCAAGACCCTGGTAGCCCTTCGACATGTCACTGGCGCTCGTCACGGGAGAACCCGCGAGGTATGCCGGCGGTGTCTGCAAGACCTCTTGTAACACTGGAGCAATCCGCGTGATGTCATCGAACCGGAACGTTAACGGCTTGGTCTTGTACGTTCCCAGTTCGTTAGCGAGTTCGTCAAGTCTATCCTGCAGATTCTTGCCCGCAGACTTCAGCTCAGCGGCCGCGCAAGCAACAGTGACAGCCGCTGAAATCCCATCCTTGTCTGCCACAGCTTCCGGGTCACAGCAGTACCCGATTGCTTCCTCGTAGCCGAAGCTTAGACCAGGTGTGCGAGCAATCCACTTGAATCCTGTGAGAGTCGTCTTCCACTGTGCGCCGCGCGCCTCAGCAATTCGGCCGAGGAAGCGACTCGACACCACCGAGTTAGCTAGAACTCCACCCTCGCGTGCCAGATAGTCACCCAAGAGGGCTCCGGTTTCGTCCCCGGTGAGCTGTCGCCAGCCATTTTCCGCAGGAATAGCAACAGCACACCGGTCAGCATCGGGGTCCAAGGCTAGGATAATGTCACTTTGTGCTTCGCCTGCCGCAGCGAACGCAAGATCCAGCGCTCCTGGTTCCTCTGGGTTAGGAAAGGCCACCGTGGGGAAATCCGGGTCTGGTTGGGCTTGTTCGGCAACGAGTTTAACGTCAGTAAATCCTGCCGCCTGAAGCGCTTTCACAGCAAGGTCACTACCCACGCCATGCATCGGTGTGAGGGTGATGGCAAGCTCGCGTGGGCCGGACGCGGCCCGTTTCTTGATACGGGCGAGGTACTGCTCTCGGGTATCAACCCGCTCCACTACCCCTGTTGCACTTGCTGTATCACGCGGAATTTCATCAGCTGCAGGTGCTGCAGCGATGGCAGCAGCGATATCTGCGTCGAAAGGCGGCACGATCTGTACACCTTCACCGTCACCAGTCACCACTCGGCCGCCGAGATAAACCTTGTAACCGTTGTCCTGCGGTGGGTTGTGGGAAGCAGTCACCATGACTCCAGCATCCGCCCCCAACTCACGAACGGTGAACGCGGTGAGCGGTGTCGGGTTCTGCGGCGGCAGCACCAGAGCATGACCGCCCGCGGCAGCCACCACATCAGCGACATCGTTGTGAAAATCAGCCGAACCGTAGCGGGCATCGCAGCCGATGACAACCTTGGGCACATCAACGTACTTCTTCAGCACATTCACAAGTCCTGCCGTAGTGCGGATGACCACAGCACGGTTCATCTGGGACTCACCTGGGCCGATCCTTCCGCGCAGACCTGCGGTACCGAATTCCAGAGGTCCTGCAAACAGAGGCTTAAGCGCTTCTTCGTCCCGCGCAGCCACCAGAGTCTCCACCTCAGCGCGGGTAGAGGGATCTGGATCGTGTTCTGCCCACTGCCGCGCAGTCTCCAACAGCGATGCCATTTTAGGCCTCAAATCCCTCGAGCACAGCAGCGGAGGACGAAAGTCCCAGCCTCGTGGCGCCCGCGTCAATCATGGCCTGCGCCGCTTCAGCGTCGCGAATTCCACCGGACGCCTTCACGCCAAGTCGGCCGTCCACGGTGTCTGCCATGAGCTTCACCGCATGGATGGAGGCACCACCCGCAGGGTGGAATCCAGTCGAGGTTTTCACGAAGTCAGCACCAGCACGCTCGGCGGCTTGGCACGTGGCGATAATTTCTTCGTCATCGAGTGCTGCCGATTCAATGATGACCTTCACGATGACTGGAGCGGGCGCCGCGTCACGCACCGCCTTGATGTCAGCCTCCACTGCCTCGTAGTCATGGGTCTTCACCTGTGAAAGGTTGACCACCATGTCGATTTCCTCGGCGCCATCCTCCACCGCGCGGTCGGTCTCAGCCGCCTTCACTTCAGACTTCACAGCTCCGGAAGGAAAGCCCACCACGGTAGCCACGTGAACGCCAGCAGGCACCTCGACCGGCAATTGGTTCGGGGAGACACAAATGGAATACGTGCCCAGCTCCCCAGCTTCCTTCGCCAATGCGGCTACCTGGTCCGGAGTAGCTTCCGGCTTCAGCAGGGTGTGGTCAATCATCTGGGCAACGTCAGTACGGGAAGTCATATTTTCTCCTTGAAATAGAAAGTTCAGCTAGCTGATTCGGTCGAGGATGATCTTGCGCTCTTCAGACAGCGGCTGCTCGGTGATGGTAAAGCCGCTGTTAAGGACCTCCAGAGAGCGTTCAAAACGATCCGGGGTTTCGGTGTGCAGCGTGAACAGCTTCTGACCCTTGGCCACCTTTTCACCCTTGGTGGCGTGCAGTTCGATACCAGCGGTGGCCTGAACCGGATCCTCCTTACGGGCGCGGCCTGCGCCGAGACGCCACGAGCTTACGCCAACTGCGAGGGCATCGAGTTCGGTGAGGTAGCCGTCAGAGTCCGCGATGACATCATGCGTGTGTGTAGCCACGGGAAGCGCAGCATCTGGATCCCCACCCTGGGCCTTGATCATTTGCTTCCATTTATCCATGGCGCGTCCATCTTTAAGTGCTGCCTCTACATCGGCATCGTGAACTCCAGCCGCCTCAAGCATCTCACGGGCCAGGGCAACGGTGAGCTCCACAACGTCAGCCGGACCGCCACCGGCCAGAACCTCCACGGATTCCTCCACTTCAAGGGCATTTCCTACCTTGCGGCCCAGCGGTGTGGACATGTCAGTCAGCAGCGCAGTCGTCTTCGTTCCAGCGTCCTTACCCAAATCAACCATGGTCTGGGCCAGCTCACGTGCCTGCTCTTCGCTCTTCATGAAAGCACCGGAGCCCACCTTGACGTCCAGCACGAGGGAGGACGTGCCTTCAGCAATCTTCTTAGACATGATGGAGGAGGCAATCAGCGGAATGGCCTCCACCGTGGAGGTAGTATCGCGCAAGGCGTAAATTTTCTTGTCTGCTGGGGCCAGCCCGGAACCCGCGGCGCAGATGATGCAGCCGGGATCCTCAAGGATTTCCATCATGCGCTCGTTAGAGATATCCGCCTGCCAGCCCGGGATAGCTTCGAGCTTGTCCAGGGTGCCGCCCGTGTGGCCAAGTCCGCGACCAGAAAGCTGCGGAACGGCAACGCCAAACGCTGCTACTAGCGGAGCAAGTGGCAGCGTGATCTTGTCCCCCACGCCGCCCGTGGAGTGCTTATCTGCGGTCTTCTTCGAGAGGGAATCGAAGCTCATCGTCTCGCCAGAGGCAATCATGGCCTTGGTCCAGCGGGAGATCTCCTCACGGTTCATGCCATTGAGAAAGATGGCCATGTTGAGGGCAGCCATCTGCTCATCCACCACCACGCCGCGCGTGTATGCGTCGATGATCCAGTCGATCTCGTCAGAGCTCAGCACCCCCTTGTCACGCTTGACTCGGATAACGTCGACTGCATCGAACTTCTCTGCCATGACAACTCCTTAATTAATGGCTCAACGTGCGGAGTGCGAAAACCGCTCATGTGCTGTGCGACACATTAAAATCGGCCTTGTGTATCGCAACACGTACCATTATCATCGTTGTTAGAACAGATGTCAATGGGGAGTTTTCATTTTGTTCTCACAGTGTAGAAACGCCCCTCCCCGACCGCGAGAAAGGACTGCGTTGTCATGGACACCACAGAAAACACAACGCCAACGGACGTTGAGCTTTTGGAAAAAGCGAGGGAAGCCGCTCACCACGCATGGGCTCCCTACTCGTCGTTCCCGGTCGGAGCGGCCATACTTCTCGATGATGGCCGGGTCATCACCGGTTCCAACGTCGAAAACGCCTCTAGCCCGTTGGGCATCTGCGCCGAACGCAATGCCGCCGCCCACATGATCACCTCTGGTGAAGTCACCGCCGATGACGGACACCTGCCACATCTGCCGACGATCCTCGCGGTGGCCATCGTGGGCCTGAAGGCCGAGCCGTGCTACCCCTGCGGTGCATGTCGCCAGGTCTTGCGCGAATTCAACTGCCAACGAGTCATCGTGTCCGTTGATGGAGCTCCCCGAAGCCTCGCTTTCAGCGAAATTCTTCCTAACTCTTTTGGCCCTGAGGCCCTCTAACAGAATGGTCTGATATTCATGGAACGCCTTCAAGGCCTCTTGGGAATCCTCGCGATTCTCGCGGTCATCTACGTACTTTCCAATTCCCGCAAAAACATCAAATGGCGCACGATCGGAGTCGGTCTCGCCCTCCAGATCGTTTTCTGCTACCTAGTGCTGGCATGGGAGCCAGGCTTTAAAGCCCTAGAAGCCGTCTCTCACGGCTTGACCAAGCTCACGGATTTCACCAATGAGGGAACGTCTTTCGTCTTCGGAGGCCTGTTGGGCGAAGATTTCATCTTCGCCCTCAATGTCCTCCCCGTCGTCATCTTCTTGGGCGCCATTATCGCGGCGCTCTACTACCTCCGCGTCATCCAATACCTTGTCGAGTACATCGGCTCCGGCATCAAATGGATCATGGGCACCTCCAAAGTGGAGTCCGTGTGGGCCACGACAGTTATCTTCCTCGGCCAATCTGAGGCACCTCTCGTTATTAAGCCTTATCTGCCTAAGCTCACACGTTCAGAGCTGTACACCTGCATGGTCGGTGGTTTTGCGTCAGTGGCAGGCTCCACGCTCATCGGCTACTCTCTGTTGGGCGCACCACTTGAGTACCTGCTTGCAGCTTCTCTGATGAATGCGCCAGGCTCCCTCCTTGTTGCCAAGGGTCTTATGCCGGAGACTGAGGAGTCCAACCTCGACGCCACGGTTAAAGACGTTCGGGACACCGAGTCCAAAAACATCATTGATGCCATCAGTAGCGGCGCTATGGCCGGCGGCAAGATCGCCATTTCCGTGGCCTGTCTGCTCATCGCCTTCATCGCCATGATCGCCATGCTCTCTGCGATCCTCGGCGGCGTGGGGTCCATCTTCGGCCAAGACAATTGGTCTCTGGAAGGCCTATTTGGACTTCTCTTCGCGCCAGTCGCTTGGCTTATCGGTGTCCCCTGGGACGACGTCATGCAGGTCGGTAACTTCATCGGACAGAAAACCATCCTTAACGAGTTCGTCGGCTACACCGCCTTCGGAGAGAGCATCGACCAACTCAGCGATAAGGCCATCATGCTGTCCTCCTTCGCTCTCGCAGGCTTTGCCAACATCTCATCCATAGGCATCCAGATCGGTGCCATCGGCGGCCTCGTGCCCGAGCGCCGAGGCGAAATTGCCAAGCTGGGCCCCAAGGCCTTACTTGGTGGCTTCTTGACCAACATGCTCAACGCCGCGATCGTGGGTGTGATCGTCGCCCCGATGGTCCTCTAAAGTCTCACTGACTACACAGCCCCTTCCTTTTACCGGAGGGGGCCTTAACCATGTCACAGTTCCAGCAGACGGTTCGCAGTCTCTTTGTCAATCACCATGTGCGTAGCTAACTGCATCCGCAATGCCGTATCGATGGCCCTCGTTTTTTGCAGACCGCCAGCCACCATGAAGCGCTGAGGTATCCGCTTCAAGTCCTCGAGAGAAATGCCCACAGTACGCGCATCCACCGACGGCTCCGCAATGGCCCCATCGGGCGTGTAAAAGCGCGAACACGCATCTCCAACGGCTTTCTCCTCCAGCGCAGTGATGTCCTCTTCATTGAGGTACCCAAGGTTAAGGAGCAAGCTGTCACGCGATACCGCCCCCACGGTAAATACCGCCAAGTCTGCCTGTCGGCCTGCATTCAAGATGGAGGAGATATGCCGGTCTTCTTCGACTATCTTTTTGGCTTCGGCAGAGTCAAAAATCACCGGCAATGGAAGGCTCAACGCTTCTGCGCCAAATGCTGAGCTGATGCGCTTGAGCGTATCCATGTCATTCGTCACTCGGCTGGAGTGCGAGTGTCCGCCTTTGAGCTGAACGATTTCAACTCCAGCAACGCTTTTAGGCTGTAGGTGGCGCGCGACCGAATACATGGTATTTCCCCACGAAATGCCCACACTCATGCCGTCGTGCACGAGCTCGTGAAGCATTTTTGCACCTACTCGCCCTAAACCCTCTGTGAGGGTATCTTCGTCACCTCGCGGACTGAACACGAGGCGGACGTCCTCGAGTCCGTAGCGTTGTATCAAACGCTGCCCAAATTCATCGCCGTCTTCGCGCGGATCATGGATCTCCACCGTGACAAATCCACGAGCCTTCGCGTGCTGGAGCAGTTTAGCCACAGTCGGGCGAGAAAGGCCCATCTCAACTGCCACTTCCCCTTGGCTCATGCCACCGCGATGGTAGAGCTTGGCCACCTGCAATGATTGCTCGTCACGCTGGTCCATAAGGCGCGCCTCCTATCCGCTTCTATCCTAAACCTCAAAAATGGCCGACCGATGCCTCCCCCAGCACCAATCGGCCACAATCTTTCACCGAGTTCAGGCGGATTCCTTCGCCTCGTCCGAGTAGACGAACTCCGGCTCGCCCTCCCCATTCACACAGGCCTCGGTGATGTGCACGCTGGCGATGTCCTCGCGGTCCGGCAAGTCATACATGACCGGCACGAGCAGCTCCTCCATGATGGCGCGCAGGCCGCGGGCGCCGGTCTTGCGCTCGAGGGCCAGCTCCGCAATGGCTTCGAGCGCAGCGTCATCGAACACCAGCTCCGAACCGTCCATACTGAACAGGCGCTGGTACTGCTTTACCAAGGAGTTCTTCGGCTCCATGAGGACCTTGACCAGGGACTCGCGGTCCAAATTATCCACCGTGGCCACGACGGGAAGGCGGCCAATGAACTCCGGGATCAGGCCGAACTTCACCAAGTCCTCGGGGCGGACTTGGGAGAAGAGGTCCGCGGCTTCCATCTCCTGCTTGGTCTCCAGCTCCGCGCCGAAGCCCACGCCTTTCTTGCCCACACGCTCCGAAATCACCTTGTCCAGACCCGCAAAGGCGCCGGCCACGATGAAGAGAATGTTGGACGTATCCAGCTGGATGAATTCCTGGTTCGGGTGTTTGCGCCCGCCCTGCGGCGGGATGGCCGCCACGGTGCCCTCGAGAATCTTCAGTAGGGCCTGCTGCACGCCTTCACCAGAGACGTCACGGGTAATGGAGGGGTTCTCCGATTTACGGGAGATCTTATCCACCTCGTCGACGTAAATGATGCCGTGCTGCGCGCGCTCCACGTCGAAATCCGCCGCCTGCAGCAGTTTGAGCAGGATGTTCTCCACGTCCTCGCCCACATAGCCGGCCTCGGTGAGGCTGGTGGCATCGGCGATGGCAAAGGGAACGTCGAGCAACCGGGCCAAGGTCTGCGCCAAGTAGGTCTTTCCGGAACCCGTGGGGCCCAGCATGAGGATGTTGGACTTGGCAATCTCCACGTCCTCCTCCTGCGCCTTCTTGCGGCGGCTTTCCAGGCCCGCGGCCTCCTCGGCCTTGATGCGCTTGTAGTGGTTGTACACCGCCACGGACAGCACGCGCTTGGCTTTGTCCTGGCCAATAACGTACTTATCCAGGAACGCCGAAATCTCCGAGGGCCGCGGGAGGCGGGTTTCCTTCTCCTCCTCGGACGCAGCCCGGGCGGCACCGAGCTCTTCCTCAATGATCTCGTTGCAGAGCTCAATGCACTCATCGCAAATGTAGACGCCGCCGCCGGCGATAAGCTTCTTCACCTGCTTTTGGCTCTTTCCACAGAAGGAACACTTGAGCAGGTCAGCGCTTTCTTGCATACGTGCCATGAAGCCCTTTCAACTCTCTTTTGGGTGCATGGTGGGGCACTTCTTGTTTTCGTCCCCACCGGTCTCATTCACACTCTAGTCAACGACTCCGACGCGAGTCTCATTCCCACAGAGTGGCGCGCCATTGAATTTAAAACCCCAGTTAATAGACATAGACAGAGCGGTTCATTAACTTACTGTCTAACCTTCCCCGTAAGAAAGAATTTCATGGATATCCGCGAACTCATTGACCGCTCCCCTATGGGCGCACGCCAGTGGCTCATCATCGCCATCGCCCTCTACCTCAACGCCCTCGATGGCTACGACATGGTGGCGATGGCCTTTGGTGCGGGCTCAGTGAGCGAAGAGTTTGCGCTGTCTGATTCCGCCCTCGGCTGGTTGCTCTCCGCCGCCCTCATCGGCATTGGGCTCGGCTCGCTCTTTCTCGCCCCGCTGGCGGACCGTTGGGGCCGCACCAAGCTCATTACTGTATCGCTGCTCATTGACTTAGCAGGCCTGGTTCTCACTGCCCTGGCGCCGACGTTTAGCCTGCTGCTTTTCTTCCGCGTCATCACCGGTATCGGCGTCGGTGGCGTGCTCGTGTGCGTCACCGTGCTCGTCAGCGAGTACTCCAACCTTCGCTTCCGCGGGCTCGCCGTCGCCATTTACGCCTCCGGCTATGGTCTCGGTGCATCCCTGTGCGGTGTCATCGCCTCCTCCTTCGACACGTGGCAGCCCATCTTTTGGACCGGCGCCGCTCTCACCGTCGTGGCTCTCGCGCTTACCGTCGCCTTTGTTCCGGAATCTGCCGACTTCCTCGCCGCCCGTGGCCGGATGGATACAGTGCGCAGCATCGCCGCCACGCTGAAGCTGACTGGCGACGTCAGCGTCCGCCCCCGCACCGAGCACAAAACCTCCTACAAGGAACTCATCTCCCCGCAGTTCCTCCGGACCTCCATTAAGCTCTGGCTGGCGTTTAGCTTCATCATGTTTGCCTACAACTTCACCTCCCAATGGACCCCGAAGCTGCTCACCGCCGAGGGCCTTACCGCACAGCAGGGAATCCTGGGCGGAATCGTGCTCTCCTTCGGCGGCGCCATCGGCGCCATCCTCTTTGGTCTTCTCACCACCCGTATCGACGCCCGTCCCCTCCTCATCGTCTTCAGCCTCATCTCCGCAGCGGTGCTCGTCGGTTTCATCACCTCCACCGCCGTAACAGGGTTGATGTTCGCACTCGGCGTCGGCGTAGGCCTGACCCTGAACGCGTGCATTTCCGGCCTCTATACGGTGACCCCGGAGGCCTACCCCTCGGCCCTGCGCACGACGGGAACCGGCGCGGCCATTGGCATCGCGCGCGTTGGAGCAACTCTCGCCCCCATCGCCGCCGGCTACCTCCTCGAGAACGGGTGGACCCCGACTGGCCTCTACACCCTCGCTGGATCGACCGCAGTGTTGGCCGCGGTATCCCTCGTTGGCGTGCGCGCCTACACCTCCACTACAACGGCAGCACCCCAGCCGGTGTCGGTCGGAGCCCGCGCCTAACGCCTCTCCGTTCTCGTTGCCGGTGAGCCCAGATACGCGGCCCACCTGGAAAACATGTGAAAAGCCCCGCCCCCGGAATCATCCGGGAAGGCGGGGCAACGCGCTTTCTGGCGCGGCTGAATTAGGCGTTCAGCTTGCGGTAGTCAAAGACGGTATCGATGAGGCCGTACTCCACTGCCTCCTGGGCGGTGAGGATCTTGTCACGGTCGGTATCGATGCGGACCTGCTCCGCGGTATTGCCGGTGTGCTCCGCCAGGGTCTCCTCCATGAGGCGGCGCATACGCTCGATCTCGTTGGCCTCGATCTCCAGGTCGGAGACCTGGCCCTGCGTGCCCTGCGTGCGCGGCTGGTGAATCAGCACGCGGGAGTTCGGCAGCGCGGCACGCTTGCCCGGAGCGCCGGCTGCGAGCAACACGGCGGCGGCGGAGGCAGCCTGGCCCAGGCACACGGTCTGCACGTCCGGGCGGACGTAGCGCATGGTGTCGTAGATAGCCATCAGCGCGGTGAACGAGCCACCCGGGGAGTTGATATACATCGTGATATCGCGGTCTGGGTCCTGAGACTCCAGCACCAGCAGCTGCGCCATGATGTCGTTGGCGGAGGTGTCATCGACCTGGGTGCCCAGGAAGATGATGCGCTCCTCAAACAGCTTGGAGTAGGGGTTGGTGGTCTTGGATCCCTGCGCGTTCTGCTCAATAAACTCTGGCAGAACGTAGCGGGAAGAAGGCATCTGAAGGTTAGACATTGTATTAAGGCTCCTTGTTCCCTAGTTGCTGATAGGACCGTTGACGGACTCGATGACGTGGTCGACAATTCCGTACTCCTTGGCCTGCTGGGCGGTGAACCAGCGGTCACGGTCAGAGTCCTTGGTGATCTGCTCGAAGGTCTGGCCGGTGTGCTCAGCGATGAGCTCAGCCATCTCACGCTTGGTCTGCGCGAACTGCTCAGCCTGGATGGCGATGTCAGCTGCGGTACCACCGACACCAGCGGAAGGCTGGTGCATCATGATGCGCGCGTGCGGCAGAGCGTAGCGCTTGCCCTTGGTGCCGCCGGAGAGAAGGAACTGCCCCATGGAGGCAGCCAGGCCCATGCCATACGTAGCCACATCGCACGGCGAGTACTTCATCGTGTCGTAGATGGCCATGCCCGCGGTGACAGAGCCACCCGGGGAGTTGATGTAAAGCGAAATGTCGCGAGTGGGGTCCTCGGCAGACAGCAGGAGGATCTGGGCGCAAAGCTTGTTCGCAATCTCATCATCGACCTGGGTTCCCAGGAAGATAATGCGCTCGCGCAACAGGCGCTCGTACACGCTATCGCTCAGATTCATACCCGTAGACGACGAGTTCATTGAAATCTTCTCAGACATTAGTGGTTCTCCTTCAAGTGAAGAATGCTTTAACTGGCCCCACCTTACCGGCATTCCTCTCAAACTTGGCCTCTGTTCGCTATGAGCGTTGGGACACAGCGCCAAAGGCACATACGGAAGCTGGGTTAACATTTACTCATGTCTGTTTCTGAGCTGTCCACCAGTACCCAGAACTATTTGAAAGCTATCTGGGGGCTAAAGGAATGGTCATCCGAGCCCGTAACCGCCACCCTTATTGCGGCACAACTAGGGCTCAAGCTCTCCTCGGTTTCCGACGCAGTGCGCAAAATGACGAAGCAAGGGCTTGTGTCACACACGCCCTATGGCTCTGTGGAATTAACCAAACTTGGCAGGCAGTACGCATTGGTCATGGTGCGCCGCCACCGATTGCTGGAGTCTTTTTTGGTTCAAGCATTGGACTATACGTGGGACGAGGTCCATGATGAAGCCGAAAATCTTGAACACGCGGTATCTGACATGCTCATAGAGCGCGTGGATGAGTTCCTCAATTACCCCACTAGGGATCCACACGGCGACCCTATCCCTACGGTTGATGGACAGATCACAATCCCCAGTGCGCATCGCCTCACCGACAGCGGTGCACAATCGCAGGTGACCGTGGAACGCATTTCTGATTCCGACCCACAACTGCTGAAGTTCCTTGAAGAGCGCGGCATTGTCACTGGGGCTGTTCTTAGCACGCGCGAGGGAGCGCCCTTTTCAGATTCTCTCGAAATACAGGTGGCCGGCAGCACTCAGTGGGTAGTACTTGGACGCCCAGCTACCGACGCAGTGTTTGTAGCACACAACAACCTTTAGACCTTCCCCTTTGCATTAATCCTGCTCTCACCTGCCCTTTTCAAAATTACGTTAGACCGTAGTTGCAACTACGGCATTGCGTAGTTAGTCTTTTCGAATATCACCTATCCCACTTATGGCTAAGGCCAGGATGAGCAGGATTGCCATGTCAGACTCACCAGATTTGGTGTACTTTTCCAGCGTTTCAGAAAACACGAAAAGATTCGTCGAACGCTTAGATAGACCCGCGGTGCGCATTCCACTGCGCCCCAAGAAAACCGGGATGATCCAGGTTTCACACCCGTACGTACTCACCGTTCCCACCTACGGCGGCGGCTCGCTCAAACGCGCAGTCCCCAAACAGGTCATCGACTTCCTCAATGACCCAATCAACCGCTCCTTTATCCGGGGCGTTATTACCTCAGGGAATACCAACTTCGGAAGTGCTTACTGCGTCGCCGGACGCATCATTTCCGCCAAGTGCCACGTACCGGAGCTGTATCACTTCGAGCTTCTCGGCACCCAGAGAGACATTGCCGCCGTAAAACAGGGCCTTCACAAGTTTTGGGAGCAGCAAAAGCAGCTAACGATGACACCCCATTAATCCCCCCACAAGATGAAGAACACATCCGCATCACACAGATTGGAAAACACAATGTGGCCTCTTGATGCCACCCCCACACAGACTATTGGCGCTACGCCCCGCACCGCTTCAGCAGACAATGCCGGCGGTGTCGGCAAGCGCAAGAGCTACCACGCACTCAACGCGCAGCTGAACTTGTTCGACGCTTCTGGAAAAATCCAGTTTGACAAGGACATTCAGGCAGCA
The DNA here is from genome assembly GCF_046717785.1 of Corynebacterium tardum. Taxonomy (NCBI): domain Bacteria; kingdom Bacillati; phylum Actinomycetota; class Actinomycetes; order Mycobacteriales; family Corynebacteriaceae; genus Corynebacterium; species Corynebacterium tardum. Next base: position 2,128,398 of record NZ_CP177104.1, read on the forward strand.
CAAGACTATGTCACGCACCATGTCGCTCCCCGCATGCATCAGTTCGATTCCACCAAGCAACGCTTGGAATGGTTGGTTGATAACGAGTACTACGAGCGGGATTTCCTTGAGCTTTATGATGACGCCTTTCTGTGCGCCATGTACGACAGAGCTCATCGAGCTAAGCACCAGTTCCGCACCTTCCTCGGCGCGTTTAAGTTCTTTACTTCATATGCACTGAAAACCTTTGATGGCTCCCGATTCCTAGAAGGCTACGAAGAACGTGTCGCCACCACAGCTTTATACCTTGCACAGGGCGACGAAGAGCTCGCAGAAAAGCTGGTGGATGACATCATGACCGGACGCTTCCAGCCCGCCACCCCTACTTTTCTCAACGCAGGCAAAGCCCAGCGCGGCGAAATGGTCTCCTGCTTCCTCCTGCGAATCGAAGACAATTTGGAGAGCATTGGCCGCAGCGTGAACTCTGCACTGCAACTTTCAAAGCGCGGTGGTGGAGTGGCCTTGTTGCTGAGCAATCTGCGCGAATCCGGAGCCCCGATCAAAAAGATTGAGAACCAGGCTTCCGGCGTAGTCCCAGTCATGAAGATTCTCGAAGATAGCTTCAGCTATGCCAACCAATTGGGCGCCCGGCAGGGCGCTGGAGCCGTCTACCTGCATGCGCACCATCCAGATATTCTTCGCTTCCTAGATACCAAGCGGGAAAACGCCGATGAGAAAGTCCGCATCAAGACTCTTTCGCTGGGGGTTGTTATTCCAGATATAACCTTCCAGCTGGCCAAAGAGAACAAAGATATGCATCTGTTTAGCCCGTATGACATCGCTCGCGAGTACGGCGTAGCCATGTCTGACATGTCCATCACCGAGTACTACGACGAGTTGGTTGCCAATCCGCGAATTTCTCACACGACCATTAAGGCCCGCGAGTTTTTCACCACGCTGGCTGAGCTTCAGTTTGAATCCGGATACCCCTACATCCTCTTTGAGGATACGGTCAACCGCGCTAATCCCCTCAAAGGACATATCAATATGTCCAACCTGTGTAGTGAAATCCTCCAGGTCAACACGCCATCCACCTACGGAGCTTCGGGTGACTACACCACCGTTGGCCAGGATATTTCCTGCAATCTAGGTTCGCTCAACATTGCGAAGGCTTTTGAATCGCCGAACTTCGGGGAGACCGTCGAAACCGCAGTGCGTGCCCTCACGAAGGTTTCAGACCTGACGAATATCGAAGCTGTTCCTTCCATCGCTCACGGAAATGCTTCCATGCATGCCATTGGTCTGGGCCAAATGAATCTCCACGGCTTCCTTGCTTCACAGCGTATTCCTTATGGCTGCGCCGAGGCACTGGACTTTACAAATATCTATTTCCTCACGGTGACCTACCATGCGCTCCGCGCATCCCATGCACTCGCGGTTGAAAAAGGTCAACGATTCACAGGCTTTGAAGAATCCACCTATGCCACTGGCGCCTACTTTGACAAATACATCGACCAAGACTGGGCGCCAGCCACTGAACACGTAAAACAGCTCTTCCATGAAGCAGGCGTGCAGATTCCTCAACGCGAGGATTGGCTACGGCTCAAGAATCAAGTGATGCGCGACGGCATCTACAACGCCTACTTGCAGGCAGTTCCACCCACTGGATCAATTTCCTACATCAATGACTCCACCGCGTCCATCCACCCAATTGCCTCCAAAATTGAAATACGCAAGGAGGGCCGCTTGGGGCGCGTGTACTACCCCGCGCCGGAAATGACCAACGACAACCTGGAGTATTTCGATGACTCCTACGCCGTGGGATACGAAAAAATCATCGACACCTACGCCGTGGCCACCCAACACGTGGACCAAGGGCTTTCCCTGACCTTGTTCTTTACCGCTGATACCACCACGCGGGACATCAACAAGGCACAAATCTATGCCTGGAAAGCCGGAATCAAGACCCTCTACTACATCCGTTTACGCCAATCCGCGCTCCAAGGAACCGAGGTCGAAGGCTGCGTCTCCTGTGCTTTGTAGGAGCACGGTCCTCCCCCTTGTCCACAACCATTCACTCAGAAAGAAAGAAGCTATGTCTTCAACATCGAATAGTGCTGAACTAACCAGCATTTCAGTTACTCCGCCGAGCTACCGGCATGATCCTTCAGCCCGCATCCGCGCCATCAATTGGAACCGGGTGAGCGATGACAAGGATCTTGAAGTGTGGAACCGTCTCACCGCCAACTTTTGGTTGCCAGAGAAGGTCCCGCTTTCTAATGATCTCCCGGCGTGGCAGAAGATGACACCCGAGGAACGCAACCTCACCATGCGGGTGTTCACGGGACTCACCACCCTGGATACTGTCCAGGCCACCGTGGGTGAAATCTGTCAGATTCAAGATGCCCGCACCGAACACGAGGAGGCCGTGTATACCAACATCGCCTTCATGCAGTCAGTCCATGCCCGTTCATACTCTTCAGTGTTTTCTACCCTGAGCAGTACAAAGGAAATTGATGAAGCATACCGCTGGGCGGTGAATAACGACCTTCTCCAGGCACGCGCCAAGAAAGTGCTCGCGCACTATTTTGGGCCGGATCCACTCAAACGCAAGGTGTCATCGACGCTGCTTTCCTCGCTGCTTCTCTACGCGGGTTTCTATCTTCCCTTGCACTTTTCTGTCCACGCCACTCTGACAAATACGGCAGACATGATTCGCCTCATTCTGCGTGACAAGGCAGTGCACGGCTACTACTCGGGTTACAAATATCAGCGCGGTCTGGAATCCACGACCCCGCTACGGCAGAAGGAGATGCATGATTTCACCATTTCTTTGCTCGAAGAGCTTTATGCACTAGAGCTGGACTATTCCGGCGAGCTATATGAGCCTTTGGGACTCATGGATGATGTAGCCGTGTTCGTTCGCTATAACGCCAATAAGGCACTCATGAATTTGGGCTACCCAGATTATTTCCCGCCCGAAGAAACGGAAGTGAACCCAGAAATCCTCGCGGCCCTAGCCCCCGGAGCAGATGAGAACCATGACTTCTTCTCCGGATCTGGTTCCTCCTATGTCATTGGTACTGCTGAAGAAACGAGTGATGATGACTGGGATTTCTAAGCCTTTTCCGCGACCAGACCAAGGAAGCTGGCTTGAGACCATCGCGCTGTTTGAAGCCATCCGCGAAGGAAACCAACCCGCAGCCATGCGGCTTTTGAATACATCCGCCGCACGAGAGGCCGTCCTCGGGGGGCTTCTAGGACTCATCGAACTGTACTTCCGCCATGAAGAAGGAGACAAAGTAGATGGCTTCCTCACCGCCGCCCACGCTGCCGGCCCACCACCGGCCTTTGGCTGCAAGCCTTTTCTCCCTTGACCACGTCTCCCTACACCCAACTAAGAAAGAAGGTTTACCATGACCACCCCACGTATCAGCGTTATCGTCGGCAGCCTGCGGCGAGGGTCATTTGCACGCAAGATTGCACACGAGGTGCTCACGATGATCCCTGAAGACTATGAGGCAAACATCGTGGAAATCCGTGACTTGCCGCTCTATGACTTCGACTACGATGACCCCGCCGTCACGGACAAGCCCACTCCGGCTGAGTACACCACCTTTCGCGAGACCATCAAGAACTCGAGCGGGATCCTCTTCATTACGCCAGAGAACAACCGCACTATCCCCGCCTGCCTCAAAAACGCAGTGGACATCGGCTCTAAACCCAACTCAGATGTGGCGTGGAAGAACCTTCCCGCAGGTATCATTAGCCACTCTGTAGGCCGCATGGGCGGCTACAGTTCACAGAAGAACCTTCGCCTCGCCCTGTCCTACTTCGATATGCCGCTCCCTGGTCAGCCCGAAGTATTTCTGGGCCAATCCCCCACCCTTTTCGAAGAGTCCGGACATCTCAATCAACGTACCGCAGACTTTGTCAAGGATTACGTTATGCGCTTCCTGCAGCTGACCGACGAGGCCTTTAGAGCCAAGAACGGCTAGCGGTATCCCCAGCCAACACCCATCACGCCCTCTACGAAGTACGCAAGGACTCCTAGAGGGCGTTCACAATGACACAAACCCCGGATTCAGGCTCATCCTTGAGTTACCTGAATCCGGGGTTTCATGCGCGCTCGCCACCACACATGTGGCAGCAGCGCGTTACAAGCGGGAGATTACTTCTCCTCGGAAGCTTCTGCAGCGTCCTCTTCTTCGATTTCACCGAAGTACTGGTCAACATCCACCTTGTTGCCTGCCTCGTCCTTGACGTCGACACGGCAGATGGCGATAGCCAGGGCCTTGCCGCGGCGGACGTCGGAGAACAGGTTCCCCAGCTGGTTGTTGGACTGCAGCTGCTGGATGAACTGGTTCGGGTCCATGCCATAGGACTGGGCGGTGAACAGGATGTGATCCGTCAGCTCCTGCTGGGACACCTCCGGCTCCTCGCGCTCTGCCAAGGCATCGAGGAAGAGCTGGGTGCGCACGGACTCCTCGGCAGACTTGCGTGCCTCAGCGTCGAACTCCTCACGGGTGGTGCCCTGCGCCTCGAGCAGCTGTGCCAGTGCCTTCTCATCGTGGGCCAGCTGGCCCATGACCTGGTGCAGCTGAGCGTGAACCTGCTCGTCCACTACGGAGGTGGGGAGCTCAAAGTCAACGTCGGCAAGCGCGGCCTTGAGGACCTCGTCACGGATGGCGGCTGCCTGCTCGGACTTCTTAGTCTCCTCCACGCGGGACTTGGTGTCCTCGCGCAGCTCCTCGATGGTGTCGAACTCGGAGGCCATCATGGCGAACTCATCATCCAGCTCCGGCAGCTTGCGCTCCTTGGTCTGCTGCACGTGAACCTTGACGGTGGCCTCATCGCCCTCGTGCTCACCGGACTGGATGGTGGTGGTGAACTCGTTGTCCTCGCCGGTCTTCATGCCGCGCAGGGCAGTATCGAGTCCCTTCATCAGGCTGTCGTCGCCGATGCGGTAGGACAGGCCCTCGTGGGAAGCCTCATCCAGGGCGGTGCCGTCAACCTCAGTGGTGATGTCGATGACGGCGAAGTCACCGGTCTTCATCTTGCGCTTGGTGTCCTTGAGCTCACCGAAGCGGGAAGCCAGGTCCTCGAGGGCCTTGTCCACGTCCTCGTCGGAGACGGACAGCTCCGGAACGGTCACGGAGAGGGTGGAGAAGTCCGGCACCTCGAACTCGGGGCGCACGTCAACCTCAGCGGTGAACTCGACGAAGTCGTTGTCCTCCAGCTTGGCAATGTCGATCTCCGGCTGGCCAATGACCTTGAGGTCATTTTCCGCCACAGCCTGCTCGTAGCGGGACGGCAGCATGTCGTTGACAACCTGCTCGAGGATCGGGCCGCGGCCAAAGCGAGCGTCGATAAGCTGGCGCGGTGCCTTACCCTTACGGAAGCCGGGGATGGAAACCTGCTGCGCGATCGCCGCGTAGGCCTGAGCGATTTCCTTGTCCAGCTCAGCGAACGGAACGTTGACGGTGAGCTTGACGCGGGTATCGCTCAGCTTGTCTACGGTGGTCTTCACGAGAAACTCTCCTGATTGTGATCGTTTAAAAAAATGAAAGGGGCCTGGATGCATTCCAGGCCCCCATACGTCGGGGCGACAGGATTTGAACCTGCGACCCCCTGCTCCCAAAGCAGGTGCGCTACCAAGCTGCGCCACGCCCCGTATGGATGGCCTCCACGCGTGGCCGCTACCCTCCGACGATGCGGAGTATCACGTGCCGCGCGCAGCTGCGCTTCATACTGGAGGCTAGTGTACCGATAGGCGCGTAAACACCCCAACACCGGCCCCCAGCTAGAGCCTGTTACCCCAGCTCATCGGGGGAATTGGCGGTTAGAAGTCGAAGTCGAAGTCAAACATTCCACCGTCGCCGCCGTCTCCCCCAAAGAGACCGTCAAACAACCCGCCGCCGTCGTCACCACCGGCATCCGCGCCGCCCATGTCGCCGCCGTCCATGCCCTCGGCACCGCCCATGTCGCCGCCCCAGTCACCGTTTTCTGCCGCGGCCGCGGAGTAACCCACGCCCGCCATGCCAGTAAACATGGCGTTAAACATCATGGAGTAGCCCATCATCCACACGCCGGTGGTCAACGCGTCTGCCCACCACGGGCGGGAGTACCAGCCGGCCGGCACCGGGCGGCCCGCAACCACACCACCCGGGTAGTAGTTCGGGGTTTGTGCAGATGCGCTTGGCGACGCCGTCAGGGTCTCACCATTAGCTTCCACCGTGCGGGTCTCCGTCACCTTGCCCGCCTGGCGCTGGCCCTCCAGCGGCGGCAGCTCCGGGCCGGGGTTCATGCCCATAATGTCGCGGGCGGCGGCCACGTAGTAGAGACCCTCCAGCGCGGACTCGCGGGCCAGCTGCGCCTGCTTGACCGTGCTGGCCTGGGAAATCGCGGAGTTGGCGGCGGTAAAACGCTCCGAGGCATCCGCCATGGCCTGCTGGGAGGCAGTGTCCGTGCCGCTGAGGTTCATCACCTGGCCACCCAGGCGCTCGATCCATCGCTTCGCGTCCGCATACGCATCGTCGAAGCGCTGGGATTCACGCACTTCCTTCTGCTTCTTCCCACTCCGGGAGGACAGGACTGCGGCGGCGCCACCGACAACAACAAGAATGAGCAACATGGGGCCCACGAAAGCATCACATCCAATAGAGATTTTGAGTACGGCTAATCTATCGATCTCAACGCACAACCGCAGCTTAAAGTTCCCATTTTCGCTTCGGCACGTCCTTGCGCTAAGGTAGTGAGCACGCTGATTTTCAGCGCGTGGGAATGTCGTATAGTGGCTAATACCTCAGCCTTCCAAGCTGAAGACGCGGGTTCGATTCCCGTCATTCCCTCCACAAAAGCCGCACTGAGCACCTAGTTTAGGTAGCTAGTGCGGCTTTAGAATTTTTAGATTCAAGTGTGCCGTCTCTACCCGTTTCCCATTCCTGACCGAACCACCGCCCAGTAAGTCAGCGGGAGTAGCGCTAAATCGAAGAAACTCTCCAACGCTTCTAGTCCTTGTCCTTTTTATTACGCCGAGAGATTAAGAACACGATTCCTACTATTGCCAATAGAATAACTAGTGGAATTAGCTCAATTACGCCGAAGCTCACTTTTAGTCTCCCTATGGTTTCATCGTGATGCACGCCCACGGAGAAGTTTCCCCGTTTTGGTGTACCTACCACAAACATCGGTGTTTGCCTTGATGGTGTCAGTGTTCAAATTTAACGAAATGTAGCGGCCCGGGAAATAGATTGTGGAGAAATGGTGCAGCTTGACGAATTTCCATGGAGTTTTTAGATTAAAGACGCCGCGCCACCTTACCTGCGCGTGATTTGCATATAATCCGGCTCCATTGACATAGATAAACGCACGGGATCCGGCAATGGACCCCGAGCCAGACGTCTCTCCTAACGCGCTGCAATTTACAAAACTGTCACCGGAAGGCACCTCCGCATACCGCCCACCAGTGTCGCTTTGCACCCCCTTGGCGCGTGGAGATAGCTTTCAGAAGTTACGGAAGCTACATCACCAGCCGACGCTAAGGCAGGGCATTCGACAGCACAGATAGCACTTACAGAAAACCCCCACCGCTCCTCCAGTATTCATCTGTACTATCTCGGAGCGCTAGACACACTTTCTAGCGCTCCCCTTCTGCACGGATGTCCATGCCCTGCGTAGAGTGGGCCGCATGACAGTACCTACTATCGAACTGCACGACGGAAACTCCATCCCTCAGCTCGGCTTCGGCGTCTTCAAGATTGACGCGGACAAGACCGAAGAGCTGGTTGCTGAGGCCCTGAAGGTGGGCTACCGCCACATCGACACCGCTGCCATCTACGGCAACGAGGAGGGCGTGGGCCGCGCGATTGCCAAGTCCGGCATTCCGCGCGAGGAGCTATTTATTGCCACCAAACTGTGGAACGACCGCCAGACGGATGCGGCCGCAGCACTCGATGAGTCCTTGGAGAAGCTCGGACTCGACTACGTGGATCTGTACCTTATCCACTGGCCGTGCCCGGAGAAGGACACCTATGTCGAGGCGTGGAAGCAGCTCATTAAGCTCAAGAAGGCCGGCAAGGTGAAGTCCATCGGCGTGTCCAACTTCCAGCTGGAGCACCTGGACAAGCTGGAGACCCAGACTGATGAGACCCCCGTGATTAACCAGGTGGAGCTGCACCCCTACCTGCAGCGCTGGCGCGAGCTCGATGCCTTCCGCTCCCACAAGGTGCAGATTGAGGCGTGGGGCCCGCTGGGCCAGGGCAAGACTGACCTGTTTGAGCTCCCGGAAATCACCGAGCCCGCCGAGAAGTACGGCGTCTCCCCCGCCCAGGTCATCATCCGCTGGCACCTGCAGAACGGAGTCATCGTGTTCCCGAAGTCGGAGAACCCGAAGCGCATCGCACAGAACTTCGACGTGTTTGGCTTCGCGCTTGACGACGCAGAGATGGCCGCCATCACCGACCTCGACCTCGGGGAAGAGGGCCGCGGCGGCCCCCACCCGAACGAGATGAACGACTAGCGCGAGCTTAAGCCTCCGGAGTCTCCGGAGGAATGTTCGTGCGCTCGTATTCGGCGAGAATGTCGATGCGGCGCTGGTGGCGCTCGGCGCGGGACCATTCCTGATCCAGGAAAGCATCCACGATGGCCAGCGCCTCCTCTTCTGAGTGCATGCGGCCGCCGATGCCGATGAGCTGGGCGTTGTTGTGCTCACGCGCCAGGCGCGCGGTTTCGGGGGACCACGCCAGGGCGCAACGCGCGCCCTTGACCTTGTTGGCGGCAATCTGCTCGCCGTTGCCGGAGCCGCCGAGCACGATACCCAGCGAGCCCGGATCGTTGACGGTTCGCAGCGCGGCCTCGATGCAAAATGCCGGGTAGTCATCCTCGGCGTCGTACTCGTGGGCTCCGCAGTCAATGACGTCGTGGCCCTGCTTCTTCAAGTGTTCGGCAATGACGTTCTTCGTCTCGAACCCTGCGTGGTCTGCTCCTAAATAAACGCGCATGGCCCACATCCTACCGGTCAGCGAACACGCCCGCCGACCCGTTTTAGCAATAACTCAAAATTGATATGGTGGGGCACGTCTACTCCCAAGGAAGGACCCCGCTATGTCCATGAACACTCGTGTTTGTGCCCTTTACGTCGGCGCAATCCTTGTCGGCGCAGGTTTATTCGCCGCCGGTTTCTTCACCGACAACGTCTTTATCCTGCCACTTCTCTTGACCGCAGTGATGACGCTGGCCCACCTCGGCGTGGGCCTGTGGTGGCTCCTGCATAAGCCACGAACCGCCGGCGGAATCACCGCCGGCGTCCTCGCGCTACTTGCGGGTGCGTCGTGGGCCACGTGGCTAGCCGCAGCCTGGGAGGAATACCAGGCGCAGAGCTATCTGCCCATCATCAACATCGCGGGACTTCCTGCTTTCGTGCTCACGCCAATCGTCCTAGTCTGCGTCATCGCGGCGGCAATGCGCAACCGCACGCACTAAACCTGCGGGTCCTCCGTGCGGGAGCGCTTGAGCTCGAAGAAGTACGGGAACTGGGCCAGGCGCACGGAGGCGTCGAACAGCTCGCCCGCCTCCTCGCCGGTGGGCACGCGGGTAATCACCGGGCCGAAGAAGGCGGTATCGCCGAACTTCACCACCGGGGTGCCGACCTCATCGCCCACCTCGGAGATGCCGCGGTTGTGGAACTTCTTCAACGTGTCGTCCATCTCGTCGGTGTTGGCGACGGTGGCGAAGTCGGCGGGCAGGGAGACGTCGTCAAGCGCCTGCTCAATGATGGCGTCGTACGCGCCGAAGCCCTTCTTGCCGCCCTGGCCCTCGGTGTGGATGCGGGTGCCCATGGCGGTGTAAAACTCATCGACCTTCTCCGGGGCCTCCACGGCAATCTTGGCGGCCACGCGGGCGGGACCCCAGTTGGCCTCCATCATCTCCATGTAGCCCGCGTCCAGGTCACGGCCCTCGTTGAGCACGGACAAGGACATCGGCTCAAAGGTGACCTCAATATCGCGGACCTTTTCCACTTCCTTAATCCAACGCGAGGTCAGCCACGCGAAAGGGCAGGTGCAGTCGAACCAGAACGTTACGGATTGAGCCACATTGATCTCCTTTGGTTGTGCAGTCTGTGGCACCCCACCCTAGGCGCGCGACTACGCTAGTGCAGAGACCAAGCCACCGAATAGGAGGAGATGCACCCTATGACCTCGATCAACCTCACCCGCGAGGAGGCCCAGCAGCGCTCGGCCATGCTGGAGGTAGAGCACTACGACGTCGCTCTCGACCTCACCGGCCAGGAGTTCTTCACCTCCACCACCGTGGTGAACTTCCGTGCCACTGAAGCCGGCTCGACGTTTATTGACCTGCGCGGCGACGAACTCCTCGAGGTCCGCCTCAATGGCGCGCCCCTGCCTGTCGACGCCTACGACCCCACCTACGGCATCCCCCTGTCGGGCCTGCAGGTAGCCTCCTACGAGCTCAAGGTGGTGGCGAAGATTCGCTACTCCCGCACCGGCGAAGGCCTGCACCGCTTTGTGGACCCCGTCGACGGCGAAGCCTACCTCTACACCCAGTTCGAGACCGCCGACGCCAAGCGCGTCTTCGCCTGCTTTGACCAGCCGGATTTGAAGGCCACGTACTCGCTGAGCTTTGAGGTTCCGGAGCACTGGACGGTGATTACGAACTCCCCCATTACGCGTTCAGGCAACACCGTACGCGCTACGGTGGACTACCCTCTGTCGACCTACCTGGTGGCACTGTGCGCGGGCCCGTACGTGGGTGTTACGGATACGTGGACCGGCACGCTGGCGGAGCACCCGGAGGGCTCGCCCGCGAAGACCGTGGAGGTGCCGCTGGGGATTTACTGCCGCCCGTCGCTTATGGAGTCCCTCGACGCCGAGCGCCTGTTTACGGAGACCAAGCAGGGATTCGACTTCTACCACCGCAACTTCGGCTTTGCCTACCCCTTTGGCAAATACGACCAGATTTTCGTGCCAGAGTTCAATGCGGGCGCGATGGAGAACGCCGGCTGCGTGACCATTCGTGATGAATACGTGTTTACCTCGAAGGCCTCGCACTACAAGTACGAGCGCCGCGCGGACACCATCCTCCACGAGCTAGCCCACATGTGGTTCGGTGACTTGGTCACCATGCAGTGGTGGGACGACCTGTGGCTCAACGAGTCCTTCGCCACGTGGTCCGCGGCCATTTCTCAGGCGGAAGAAACCCAGTACGACACCGCGTGGGTGACCTTTGCCAACGTGGAGAAGGCCTGGGCCTACCAGCAAGACCAGCTGCCCACCACGCACCCGATTTCCACGGATGCCACCGACATCGAAACCGTGGAGCAGAACTTCGACGGCATCACCTACGCCAAGGGCGCGTCGGTGCTTAAACAGCTGCAGGCCTATGTGGGCCGCGAGAACTTCCTGGCCGGCGTGCGCCGCCACTTCCAGGAGCACCAGTGGTCCAACGCCACCTTCGGGGATCTGCTGCGCCACCTGGAGGAGGCCTCGGGGCGCGACCTGTCCTTCTGGGCGCAGCAGTGGCTGAAGACCGCAGGCGTGAACACGCTGGGCGTGGCGTTGGAGACGGACGAGTCCGGCACCATCACGCAGGCTCACCTCACCCAATCCGGCGACACCCTGCGCACGCACCGCGTGGCAGTCGGCGTCTACGCCCTGCAGGGCGATAAGGTGGCGCGCACCGAGCGCATCGAGATGGATGTCGAGGGCGCAGCCACCGAGATCCCGGAGCTCATCGGCCGCCCGCTGGCGGACATCGACTTCGTGCTGCCGAACGACGATGACCTGACCTACTGCCTCATCGAGTTGGACGCGGATTCCCTCCAGTTCCTGTTGGAGAACATTGAGAAGTTCACCGACCCCATGGCCCGCACCCTGTGCTGGTCCACCGCGTGGGAGATGACCCGTGCCGGGTCCATGCGCGCCCGCGATTTCGTGGCGCTCGTGGCCCGGGGTGCTGCGGCGGAGACCGAGCTCGCCGTGCTGGAGCGCATCCTCTCCCAGGCCGCCACCGCCCAATCCACCTACGCGGACCCGGAGTGGGCCAAGGAAGACAGGCAGCTTGCCCAGGCCCTCCTTGAAGGCGCGCGTACTGACGACACCGAGCGCTCCATCGTCTTCACCCAGGCGCTGGCGGGCATTGCGCTTGACGACGCCTCCCGTGCCTTCCTCCAGGACCTCCTGAAGACCTCCGCGGATGCGGGGCTGCGCTGGAAGGCGCTAACCACGCTCATTGCTGATGGCTCGCTTGCCGACGTCACCGGTCCCGAAGCCGCCGGCGCCGCCATGACGGCGGTGGCCGAGGAACTCAAGCGCGATAACACCGCGCTGGGCCACCAGGCCTCTCTCAAGGCCCTGGCTGCCGTGAACACCGAGGACAACAAGCGCGCGGTGTGGGACGAGATTGTCGCCGGCGAGCTGGGCAACCGCGACCTGACGTCCAAGCTGGCGGGCCTCACCTTCGTCGGCTCCGACGAGCTTCTGCCGAGCGCGGAGTTCTTCGACGTGGCGGAGAAGATCTGGTCGGCACAGTCCAACGAGATTGCCCTGACCACGGTGACAGGGCTCTTCCCGCGCTGGGATGTCAGCCAGGAGACCCTCGACCGCGCCGATGAGTTCCTGTCCCGCGACCTGCCCGGCGGCCTGCGCCGCGCGGTGACCGAGCAGCGCGACCGCACCGCCCGCGCCCTGCGCAACCGCGCCGTCGACCGCGGTTAAGCATTTCCACCCCGCAACCGGTGCTTTTGTTCCTCCGGTTGCGGGGTCCCTCGGGGTGCTTTAACCTCAGTGCCCATGGGGGTATTAGAAACCTACTTCCACTACCGCAACTCGGGGATCGCGCTAGTGGAACACGCATCCAGCTCACCCGATAAACTCCGCGCGCTCGGCGCCGACGCAGCCGACGCCGCAGAACTCGCCCGCCTGCACCGCATCTACTTCGGCCCCACCCGCTTCACCGGCAAACAACGCAAAGCCCGCACCGCCGCCGAAAACAACGCCCACGGCCTGAGCATCCTCACACTTATTGAGTCCTACGCCTCCCGGGTCAAGAAAGAACTCGACGCCTGGAACCTCCGCGCACGGCTTGCCGCCACACCAGCCCACAAAATCCGCGAAGTCGCCGTAAAAAGACTTAAAGAACTTAAGGAGAAACGCGAACACAAGCCAGGTGTGCGGTTTACCTACCGCAAGCAAGGCCCCAACTCCGTCACCATCACCGACACCCCAACAGTCATTGCTGATATCCGCGGCACCCTCGAATCCGTCAACCCCACCAACCTGCTCGACGCCGCCACAACCGTCATCCTGGGCGGTAACACCGGCACCAGGCCCGCGGTGCACGCCCAAGTCGTCGTCACCCTCGACGAATTCGACCGCATCATCAACGGCGACGGCGACGAAATCGAACTCCAACTCACCAACGGGGCCCGCATGACCGGGGCGGAATTCCTCACCCACAAATTTGCAGAGATTGGCTACGTCACCATTACCCACCCAGTAGAAGGACCCATCAACTCCTACCGAGTTGAACGCCACGCAAACTGGAAACAACGCCTCACCCTGTGCGCCGAAACCCAAACCTGCTCACGCCCAGGGTGTAACAAGCCGGCCGACTACTGCCAGGTCCACCACATCATCCCCTGGCAGGCAGGCGGTTTCACCAACATCAAGAACCTGACCTTCCTGTGCGCCTATCACAACGGCATCAACGACGACGACCCCAACAAACCCACCGGAAGAGGCTACGTCTTCAGAATGAAAGACGGAATCGGCTACATCCCACCCTGGGGAGCACCAATCACCGCCACACCCGAATACCAACAAGCCCTCACCAGACTCAACGCAGAACAACCCCCAGGCTAAGCGCCTGGGCAGAGCCGCAACGAAACCCGCCAACCACACCAGGTTGACGGGCTACTCGGCGTGCCTTAGTCGAGGGACGGCGAGGGATCCTGTCCAAGCTCGACCTCCACGGAGACGGCGTCGGGGCGCAGCGTTTCCTCCAGCTGTGCCGCCACCGCGCCATCCGCGGTCTTGATGGTGCGGGTAATGCGCAGCACCGGCTGGGTGCGCCCCACGCCGAGCACCTTCTGCTCCTCCGTCCGCGCGGTCGCGGCCATGAGGGAATCACGCTTAAACACCGGTTTTAGCCCCAGCTCCGGCAGGAGCGTGGACAGCGGGGTCTCCAGCTGCTTCTCCGTGAGGCTCGGGACAAGGCTCTGCGGCATCAGCAGAGTTGAGGCCATGACCGGCGAGCCCTCGGACATGTGCACCGCCCGGGCCTCCCACACGCTGCTGCCCTCGTCGATGCCCAGCGCCGTGGCCAGGTGCCCCGGGGCCTCGATGAGGTCCAGCGAGAGCACCTGCACCGAGACGTCCAGCCCGCGCTCGCGCAACTGCTCAAGCGCGCTGCGCCCACTGGTCAGGCTCAGCGTCGGCGGCGTAGCCCGCACAAAGGTGCCGCCGGTGCGGCCGCGCTTGCGGTCGATGAGTCCTTCGATCTGCACGATGTCCAGTGCATGGCGCACCGTCATGCGCGCTACGTTGTACTTCTGAACCAGCTCCCTCTCCGTGGGGAAGCGGTCGCCCGGCTGCAGCTCTCCGGATTCAATCTTGCTCCGCAGCGAGTCCGCGATCACCAGGTAGGCGGGGCGTCGGCGTTGAGAGTTTGACACGTCTCACAACTTAACCGCGCCCCATGAGTTTCGCATCTTGAGCGAACAACTTACTTCCGCTGATTCAGCTCGATGCGCGGGCGCACGCGAATCTCCGTCAGCTGCGTCGTCGGCCCAGCATCGACGGTGGCGCGAATGGCCTTGGCCACCTCCACCGGGGCGATGACGTGCTCCGGGTTGTAGTCCTGCAGGCCCTGCAACATCGGGGTATCCGTCGGGCCCGGCGCGACGGTGGAGACGCGGATGCCGAGCTCGCCGAGGCGGAGGCCGTCGGCAAGCGCGTAGAGCGCGTGTTTGGTGGCGGCGTAAATGACGTTGTCTCCGTAGGAGTGGATACCGGCACCAGAGTTGATGAACACCGCAAGGCCCTCGGCCGCGCGCAGCGCGGGCAAAAGCCGGCGGGTCAGCTCGGCCGGAACGTGCACGTTAAGCTCCATCTGCGCGCGCCAATCTGCAGGCCGGGCGCTGTCCACGGACTTCTTCTCAGCACGCGCGGCTGCGTGCACCAGCACGTCCACGCGCTCGAGTGACGCGAGCTCGGTGGGAAGCGGTGCGTCGTCGAGAAGCGCCAGCAAGTCGATGGCTACCGGCACGATGTTTTCGGCCTCCGGCAGGTCGGCGGCGCTGCGCCCCAGTGCGTACACGCGGTGGTCGCGCGCCAAGTCCTTGATGATCTCCGCACCCATGCCACCGGTAGCGCCGGTGACGACAGCAGTCTTCAACATGATTTTTCTCCTTCAGTTAGCGGAAGCGCTTCGGCACGTCCGGCTCCCCCAGCGTCAGCATCAGGCGGTTGGCCCAGTTGAAGAACGCGGAGGAGTTGATGACGTCGATGATGGCTAGGGTATCGAATCCGGCCTCACTCAGGCGCTCCACGTGGGAGGAGGTGAACCCAAAGGGCGAGGCGGTCAGCGCCAGCGCCGCGTCACGGATGGCGGTCCACTGCTCCGAGCCCAGGTCAGCGGAAACGCCCTCATCGAGCAGGCGATCAATCGCCGCGGGATCACCGCCCTCTTCCTTGGAGCGCTGCTGGTGCACCGACGCGCAGTACTCACAACCGTTGAAGCGGGAGACCACCGTCGCAGCCAGCTCACGCTCGGCGCGGCCCAGGCCACCATCGGTGTTGTAGAAGATGTCCAGGTCCGTCTTCGTGCGCGCCTTAAGCGCGGCCGGGTCGCGGGCCAGCAGGCGGAAGTACTCCATGTCGATGCGCTCGGGCTTAATCAGGGCGTCGCGCTGCGCGTCCGTGAACTCCTCCTTGGGCTGCGGCGGTACCCACGGCTTCCAGCCCAGGGAGTGGGCGACGAAACGCCCAGGCTTGACGACGTCCGGCACCAGCGTCCCCTCGCCCGGCTCCCACTCCGGGGTCTGCTCGGGTCGCGGGTTGGTCGTCTCCAGCGCGGACGGTGCGGAGCTCGCCAGCACGGACAGACCGTGCGCCACGCGCAGCTGGAAAGCCAGGAAGCTGACCAGCTGCCCCAAGGTCACAATGTCATCGTCGGACCAACCGGCCGCCTGCAGGTGACCGATGGCCGCCGGGGAGGCGTCCTTGGGGTGGAAGGTAAGCAGGTGGGCAAAGTCGAGGGCAGCCGCAAGGCGCGGGGAGCCGTCGAAGAGCGTGAAGCCGCCGCCGGAGTACGGGCCGGTGGTTTTGCCGCGCTCGACCGCGCGGGCGATTTCTGCGGCGAGCTCCTCCGATTCCTCCGCCAGCAGGTCGGAGTAGAATTCCACCGCCCGAGGAGCCTGGAAGATGCCGGCCACAAAGGTCGCGATGGCGTAGCGCTCCGCATAGCTGAACGTGCCGGGTTCGTCCGGCTCGAGCAGCGCGGAGAAGGAGGCCTGCGCGTTCTCCTTGGCTTCGGGGCGGCGGTCACGCAGCTGGGCTACGTCGCCGGCTTCTGCCAAGAGGTCAATGATGTCTGCCATGAGTTAATCCTTTCTTCTTCTGGCCCCAGGCTACAGACCCAGGTTGAGGTCGCCGGCGCGGTAGCGGGAGCCCGGGATGGCGTCGAGAAGCTGGCGGGTGAACTCCGATTGGGGGTTGCTAAAGACCTGCTCTGTCGGCCCGGATTCCACCTGCTTGCCGTGCGAGAGCACGGAGACGGTGTCCGAAATCTGGTTGACCACGGCCAGGTCGTGCGAGATGAAGATGTAGGTCAGGCCGAGGTCCTTCTGCAGGCTGGCTAGCAGCCGCAGGATCTGGGCCTGGACGGTGACGTCGAGCGCGGAGACGGCCTCATCGAGGATGACCAGCTCCGGTTCCACGATCATGGCGCGGGCAATGGCCACGCGCTGGCGCTGGCCGCCGGAGAGCTCGCGCGGGCGGCGGTCGTAGTAGTCCGGGTTGAGCGCCACCAGGTCCAGGAACTCCTTGGCCTTGGCTTTCGCCGTGCTTGCCGACGCCCCCTTCAAGTTCCGCAGCGGCTCCGCCACCGTCTGGCCGATGGACTGCTTGGGGTCCAGGGAGCCGTAGGGGTTCTGGTAGACCAGCTGGATGTTGTTGCGCTCTTCGCGCAGGGCCTTGCCGCGCAGGCCCACGATGTCGCGCCCGCCCACGGTGATGGACCCGGCCGTCGGGGTGTTGAACATGGCGATACTGCGGCCGGTCGTGGTCTTGCCGGAGCCGGACTTGCCCACCAAAGCGTGCGTGGAGCCCTTGGCCACGGTGAAGGAGATGTCGTCGACGGCGGTGAAGTCGCCGAAGCGCTGGGTCAGGCCCTCCACGCGCACCAATGGTTCACCGGTGGCGCGTGGGGTGGTTGCGCCGGTGCGAGCAACGTCGGCGACGGTGAGCGAGGGGGCGTCGGCAAGCAGGCGCTTGGTGTAGTCGTGGCGCGGATTCGTCAGCACCGTGGCGGCCAGGCCCTCCTCGCGCAGCTGGCCGGATTCCATGACCACCACGCGGTCGGCGCGGTCGCCCGCCACCGCCAGGTCGTGGGTAATGAAGAGGATGCCCATGCCCAGCTCAGCGCGCATATCATCGAGAAGATCAAGGATGATCTTCTGCACGGTGACGTCTAGGGCGGAGGTTGGCTCGTCGGCGATGATGAGCTCCGGCTCCAGCGCCACGGCGGCGGCGATGAGCACGCGCTGCTTCATGCCGCCCGATAGCTCGTGCGGATACTGCTGGTAGCGGCGCTCCGGATCGTCGATGCCGACGCGCTCGAGCAGCTCCAGCGCGCGGGCTTTGCGCTCGGCGGCGCTGCCGATGCCGTGGATGGACATCCCCTCCTCCACCGAGGCACCGATGGTTTTCAGCGGGTTGAGGGAATTGTTCGGGTCCTGCGGGATGAGCCCGATGCGGCGCCCGCGCAGCTCGCGCCACTCGCGGCGGCCCAGCGAGGTGATATCACGGCCGGCGAAGGTGATGGTGCCGGCGCCGATAGTGGCGTTGGAGGGCAGCAGGCCGATGGTGGCCATGGCGGAGGTGGTCTTGCCGGAGCCGGACTCGCCCACGATGGCGGTCATCTGGCCTGGGTGGACCGCAAGGTTAACGCCTTGCACCGCCATCACGTCGCCGCGGCCGGTGGCATAGGAAACGTTGAGGTCCCGCACGGCAAGCAGCGGCTGCGCTGCGTTCTTAGGTTCAGACATGTTAGGCCTCCACGGGGAAGTTTTGGGACAGGCGGTTGGCGGACATCACCACGGCCACGAGCGCGATGCCGGGCAGGATGATGAGCCACCAGGCGGTGGCCATGAAGTCGCGGCCCTCGGCGATGATGAGGCCCCACTCCGGGGTGGGCGGCGGGGCGCCGTAGCCCAGGAAGCCGAGGATGGACAGCTGCAGGATGGCGGTGCCGAACTGCAGCGTGGCCAGCGCGATGACCGGGGTCAGCGAGTTGGGCAGGATGTGGCGCAGCAGCACCGTGGCGCGGGTAGCACCAGCACCGTAGGCGGCCTCGATGTACTCGGCGTTGGCCACGGTGATGACCTGGGAGCGCGCCAGGCGCGCGAAGGTGGCCACGGACGTCGCACCAACGGCGACGGCCGCCTGCACGGAGCCGAAGCCCAGCACGATGATGATGGACAGCGACAGCAGGATGCCCGGGATGGACAAGAGTACGTCGACGACGCGCATGAGGATGGTGTCGACGACGCCGCGCAGCGAGCCTGCGATAAGGCCGATGAGCGTGCCGACGACGAGTCCGACGGCCACCGCGATGAGCGCGCCCAGCAGCGACTGCCGCGCGCCGTAGACCACGCGGGCGTAGAGGTCGCGGCCCACCGCGTCGGTGCCCATGAGGTGGCCGTTCTGGCCTGGGGACAGCAGGGCGACGTCCGTGCCGGCGTACGGGTCGGCCGAGGTAAACAGCCCCGGCACCAGCGCGGCGAGGAAAGCCACGGCGAGGATGACGATGGCGATAATTGAGCCCGGCGCGAGCCAGGGATTGCCCTGTCCCGCCGCGCGGTGATGGCGGCGTCCTGCCAGGGGACGAGTCTTCGTGTGCATCATGCGCGCACCGTCCTTTCTGCAGTGCTGGCGGCCGTGCGCTCCGCGGAACCCTTGCGCAGGCGCGGGTCCAGCACCGGGTAGAGCAGGTCCACGACCAGGTTGATGATGATGTAAGAGGTCGCGGCGATGAGCACCACGGACAAGAGCACCGGCGTATCGCGGTTGGCCACCGCCTGCGCGGTCATTTGCCCCAGGCCGGTGCGGCCGAAGACGGTCTCGGTGACCACGGCGCCGCCGACGAGCTCGCCGAAGAGCAGACCTGCCATGGTCAGGGTCGGCAGCAGGGAGTTGCGCAGCGTCGTGCGCCAGAAGATCCACGACTCCGAGGCGCCGCGGGAGCGCACCGCCTGGACGAAGGGGCGCGACTGCGTTTCATCCAGCGAGCGGATGAGCACCTGGATAAGCGGCGCGGCCATGGGCACGGCCAGCGTCAGCGTGGGCAGGATAAGCCCCTCGACGCTGCCGGGCTCAATGACACGGATCCAGCCCAGCTGGAAGGAGAAGACCTGGATGAGCAGGATGCCGATCCAGAAGCCGGGCAGCGAAACCATGAAGGAGGGCAGGCCGCGGAAGAAGGCGGCCACCGCGCCCATGCCGGGCAGGGTGGCAATGAAGGCCACGGCCACGGCCACGATGAGCCCCAAGCCAATGGCGCAGGCGGCGAGGACGAGGGTATGCGGGAGGGCGTCAGCAAGCAGCGTTGCTACCGGGGCACCCGACTGCGTGGAGTTGCCAAAGTGGCCGGTGAGGAAGCCGCCCAAGGAGGAGAAATACTGCGCAATGAGCGGCTTATCCGCGCCCATCTCCTCCCGGATGGCGTCGATCTCCGCCTGGGACAGGCCCAGAGCGGGGTCACCGAAGCGAGACTGCACGGCATCCGACGGCAGCGCCGAGAGCAGCACGAAGGCCACCGTGTACGTAATGAGCAGCACGAGCAGCGCCTGCCCGATGCGGCTGAGAATCTGGCGGGTCGTCATCTATTTCTCCCCCTTATCCGAACGATCGATAGAGACCTCGTAGAACCACGGGCGCGCCACCGACTCCGGGCTAAAGCCGGATACCTCTGGGCGCACGGCGTAGACCACGGGTTCCTCGAAGAGCGGGAGCGCATAGGCCTGCTCCGTGATGTAGTCCTGCACCTTCTCCACGGCCTTCTTGCGGCCTTCGGTGTCGGGGGTGTCCAGGACGGCATCGAGAAGCTCCTGCAGGTGTGCGTCAATGGGCTCGCCCTGCTCGTCCTGGTTGAGGAAAGCATCGCGGTTGTTGATGCCGTAGAGCGAGGTGATGACGTCGTAGTCGGCGCGGCCCACCATCGAGTGGTAAATCTGCACCTTCTCAATGTCCTTGGAGTCCGCGTTCTGCGTGGACTGGTCACCGGCGTTGACCACGATCTCAATGCCCAGCCCGCGCAGCTGGTCCTGCACCATGGTCATGACCTCCTTGGAGCGCGGCTGCGGCAGCGCGGTGTTCGTGCGTAGGCTCAAACGCTTGCCGTCCTTGACGCGGATGCCGTCGGGCCCGGGGGTCCAACCGGCTTCGTCGAGAAGCTGCTTCGACTCCTCCGGGTCAAAGGTGTAGGCCCCGGCCTGCTCCTTGTAGCCCAGGCCGGTGGCCGCCATGGTGGACGAGGCCAGCGGATAGGAATCGGAGAAGAGCACGCGCAGGATCTCCTCGCGATTCACGCCGTGAATGATGGCCTCGCGCACGCGCTTGTCCTGCAGCAACGGGTGGTTGAAACGGAAGGCGAACTGGTTGTCCATGGAGTTCGTGCCGCGGGCGATGATGTTGATGCCCCGATCCTTGAGCAGGGGCTCCTGCGGGGCGGAGACCTGGCGGGCAATGTCGGCCTGGCCGGAAGTAACGGCGCCGGTGCGCACGGATTCCTCGGCGGCCAGAATGTAGTGAATGCCGTCGATGGCCGCGCGGCCCTGGTGCTTGACCGCGGGCGGGGCCCAGTCGTAGTCCTCGCGGGTCTTGAGGGTGAGGTCGGTGCCGATGGACTCCGACTCCACCACGAAAGGACCCGAACCGATGACGTTGACCGCGTTACCCTGGCCAAAGCCCTCGTTGTCCAGGGCCAGGGTCGAATCAGACAGCAGGCCCGAGTTATAGGAAGAGGTGACCTGGAGGAAGCCCGGGGAAGGCTGAGTGAAGTAGAACTTTACCGTGTCCTTGTCCACCACTTCGCCGTGGTCGTAATTGGCAATCTGCTCCGAGGTCGTCAGCGTGCGGGCCTTATCGCCGCGGCCGAAGAGGTCGAAGTTGGCCACCACGTTCTCCGCGGTAAGCGGGGAGCCGTCCGAGTAGGTGACGTCCGTGCGGATGTCGAAGGTGTACTCGGTGGCGTCCGCGTTGACCTTCGGCATGTCCGTGGCGATCCACGGGGATAGTTCGAGGGTCTCCGGGTCCTGGTACAGCAGGCGGTCGGTGAGCTGGTTGACCACGCCGCCGTTGGGGTAGAACCCAGCCGCCGGCGGGTAGAGCGTGCGGAAGAATTGCGGCTCGAGGTAGGTCAGGACGTTGTCCTCCCCCTCCGGCCGGTCTGCGGCGCTGCAGCTGGCCAGCGTGGCGGCCAGCGCCGCCGCAAGGACCGCAGCGAGTGAGCGTAGAGTTTTCACAGTAAATGCTTTCACAAGATAGTTCGTTTACGTGTGCCTGGATTTAACACAACACATACCGAACGGTATTATTCCACTAGACAGAATAGTCTGAAAGATAGAGGTTGATTCTTTATGCCCTCCATCGCCATCGTCGGCGCCGGCCCGCGCGGCATTTCGCTGGTCGAACGCCTAGCGGCGCACCTTAAGGCAGCGCCTTTGGCTTCTGCCCTCACGCTCCACATCATCGACGACGCCCCGCTCGGCGCCGGCCGCATCTGGGATACTGAACAGACCCGTACGCTGTGTATGAACACGCTGGCCGGCGCGGTCACTCTGTTTACGGAGCCGGACTCCACCACCACCGCCCCGGTGCTGGAAGGCCCCATCCTCTACGAGTGGATTCAGCTGCTGCGCGGCGAGCGCCCTGCCCTGTCCCCGGCAAAGCTCGCGCTGTACGACGCCCACCCGCCCCGCGCGGGCCTCGCCTCCTCCTTCGCCGACGAGCTCGCGGCCACCCGCCCCGAGTCCAACCCCTCCCGCGCCCTGTACGGCGCCTACCTGGAGTGGGTCTACGAGGTGGCGTTGGCGCAGCTGCCCGCCGACGTGGAGGTGGTCCAGCACCGCGCCCGCGCGCTGTCCATCGAGTCCGCGGAAGGCCAGGACACCATCGCGCTTTCCGACGACTCCACGGTCACCGCCGACGCCACCGTGCTGGCCTACGGCTGGCAGGTACCCGCCCTCAACTCCGCGGAGCGCGTCCTAGCGGACGCCGCACAGTCGGACCTGCACTGGGTGCGCCCGGATAACCCGGTGGAGCAGCCCGTGGGTGCCGTGCCCGCGGGCGAAAAGGTCCTGGTCCGCGGCCTGGGCATGGGCTTCTTCGACATCATGGCGCTGCTCACCATCGACCAGGGCGGTCAGTTCGTCGAGGACCCCTCCACGCGCTCCGGCCTGCGCTACGAGCCCAGCGGCGAGGAGCCGCACTTCATCGTGAGCTCCGGGCGCGGCTACCCGTACATCCCGAAGTCGGAGTACCACGCGCTGCCGCCAAAGGCAGCGCTGGTGCGCTTCCGGAAGGCCGTGCAGGAGCAGGGCTCCGAGCTGGACTTTTCCACCCAGCTGCTGCCGCACATCCTGCGCGATGCCTACGCCGAGTACTACGAGAACCAGGCGCGCGTTGCCCCTGAGGCACTGCAGCGCCCGCTCGAGGACATCATCGCGGCCATCGACGCCACCGCGGTGGACGCCGCGGACCTGGCCGGCATGGCGGACCAGCTCACCGCGGCCCTCGAGGGCTTTTCCGCGCTGCCGCTGGACCTGGCACACTGGGCGGACCCGCTGGCTGATTTCACCGGCGGCGACCTGACCGAGTACATCGCCGACAGCTTGGCGCGCGACATCCTCGAGGCCGTCGCCGCCGCCGATTCCCCGCTCAAGTCCGCGCTGTGGGCGATTTCTGCCGCACGCAAGCCGGCGTCCATCGCCGGTTCTGAGGGCCGGATGACGTGGGAATCCCGGACCAGCACGTACAAGGAGTTCATGGCGTTTGGCCAGATGGTGGGCTCCGGCCCGCCGCTGTTCCGCACGCGGCAGCTGCTGGCGCTTGTCGACGCCGGCCTGGTCACCTTCCTAGGCCAGCACCCCTCCCTGACCGCCGGCGAGCAGTTCACGCTGCGCACCGAGCACGGCGAGGCCTCCTCCGCCTGGCTTATCGACGCCTGGATGCACTCCCCCGACGTCCGCCTCGCCGGCGACCCGCTCGCGCTCTCCCTGGAGGGCCGCGTGCGCGCCTTCGTCGATCACGGCCACCCCACCGGTTCCCCGGAGACCACCTGGAACCGCCGCGCGGTCAACCCCGACGGTTCCGAAGATCCGCGCCTGCACATCGTGGGCATTCCCACCTACGCGCAGTGGCCGGATACCACCATCTCCCCCATGCCGGGCACGGACCCGCTCATGCTGCAGGAGACCGACCGCACGGCCGGCTCCCTCCTCGGCACGCTCTAGCCGCCGCGTGGCCCCGAGTCATTCCTCGGGACCACGTGCTATTTGCGTGCGAAGACCTGTTGCAGCGCCGCAACGCGGCTATCTAGTGGTGGAACGAGATTTTTCACGGTGAGGTGTGCGTTCTGCCCCTTGAACTCCCACACGTGGTGCGTAAACGCCGCAAGGATGGAATCCTTGTCGACGTCCAAAGATTCGTTAGCGTCGATATACGCCCCGATTACCTTTCTCCACAGCTGCGGGTCACGGGCGCAAATAATGTAGCCGTGCTTAGCCTCGTTAAGGAAGGCGATGAGGCATCTGAACACGAGCTCCTGAGACGGGAGAACCTGCCCCTTCTTGTTTTGGTTTTCAATGATCTTGGGGATGTCACCGGACGCTTTGGTCCTGTAGGGGAACATCTCCATGCGCACGATGTCGCCCGCTCGCTCACCCGATTCCGGGCGCTGGGGAATGACCTCATTCCAGGAAACTGGCTCCTTCTCTTCGCACTCATCGAAGAGGTAAAAGCGTGCGCGATCGAAATACCAGCCCTTGGTATCGGCAATATCCCAGGGCAAGCGCGCTTTTTCGAGGTCATCCGAGAACAGCGCCGCGACGTTGCCTTGGTCCCTGATGAAGGGAGTAAAGGCCTCTCCCCCATCTTTTGTATTTGCTACGCCTTCCATACCGTCTCGCGCCAGCCTGATGACGTCATTTCCGCCATATGCCGGATTCTTCAGCAGCCACAGGATGCGAATGCGCTCGATGCCGCCATCTAGCTTGACCGACAAAGATTCCGGAACGGTTCGCGTAAGACGCGCGGCCCCCTTGGAAGACCCCGCGCTAAACGCCGCTTTAGTTTCCTCGGTGCTCTCCGTGATGCGGTCATCCTCGAATTCAGCGCTAATGCGCTTCTTAAAGGCATCAGAAGGAGCAAAGACCGCGCCGCAGAGATACTCCTTGAACGTCGGCTCTTCGCGGTTAAGACTGTCGCCGTTGAGGCCATCTGCATCCCACTCAGCAATGGTGGCAAAGTCCTGCTCGTGCACGCAGGATTTCAGGAATGCTTCCACGTCTGCGCCGTGCGACGCGACGGTGGCCTGCGGGTATTTAGAGTGGGTTCCTTTGAGGAACTGGATAAATCCCTTGGTGGGCTCGTCGGAACCGCTCTCAAATGGAGCTGGAATCGCGTCGAAATATGACTTCCAGAATTCTCGCGCAGCCTCCACCTCGTCGTGGAAAGACCGCAGCTTTTGTGCTGTGTGTTCCATGGTGGGAATCCTAGCTAGTGGAGGGCGTCGAGGGCCTGCTTTAAGTCCGCGAGGAGGTCGCCGATGGACTCGATGCCCACCGAGATGCGCACTAGGTCTGCCGGCGGAACCAACTCGGAGCCCTCGGCGGAAATGTGCGTCATGTTCTGCGGGTGCTCGATGAGGGACTCCACGCCGCCGAGGGATTCGGCCAGCGAGATGAGCTTGGTGTTGAGGCACACCTGGCGGGCATGCTCCTCGCTGTGGAAGCGCACGGACATCATCCCGCCGAAGCCGCGCATCTGCTTCTTGGCCAGCTCGTGGCCCGGGTGCGAGGGCAGGCCCGGGTAGAGAACCTGCTTGACCTCGGGGCGGGACTCGAGGAACTCGGCCACGGCCTGCGCGTTGGTGCAGTGGCGGTCCATGCGCACCGCGAGGGTCTTGATGCCGCGGGCGGTGAGGTAGGCGTCGAAAGGCGAGGACACCGCGCCGACGTTGCCCTGGAAGTACAGCAGGCGCTCATCCACCTCCGCAGAGTTGGTCACCACGGCCCCACCCAAAACGTCGGAGTGTCCGCCCAGGTACTTGGTGGTCGAATGCAGCACGTGGTCCGCACCGAGCTCGAGAGGGTTCTGGAGGTAGGGCGTGGCAAAGGTGTTGTCGACGACAATCTGGGCGTCCGACGCAGCCTTCACGGCCGTGGCCACCGCGGCGATATCCGTGATGGTGGTCGCCGGGTTGGTGGGGGTCTCGAGCCAGATGAGCTTGGTGTTCTCCTTGATTGCTGCGGTCACGGCCGCGGTGTCGGAGGTGTTGACGATGGACAACTCCACGCCCCACTCCCCGTAGTCGTGGTGCAGCAGGCGGTACATGCCGCCGTAGGCGTCGTTGCCCAGAATGACGTGGTCCCCGGGGCGGACAAGAATGCGGATGAGCGTATCCACGGCCGCCATGCCCGTGGAGAAACAACGGGCATACTGCGCGTTTTCCAGCGCGGCGAGGGTCTTCTCCAGCGCGTGGACCGTAGGGTTCGCCACGCGGCCGTACTCGTAGCCGCCGCGCAGCTGCGCCAGACCGTCCTGCTGGAACGTCGTGGAGGCATAGATGGGAACGTTGATGGACCCCATGTGGGAATCGGGCTGGTAACCGGCGTGAATGGAGCGCGAAGAAAAGCCTAGGTTGTCAGTCATAAGGCACAATTCTAGACCAAGCGGTTCATTTCGGGTTTGATACGAAGGTTTAAATTCATCAGCCGTGTCTTTAGTATCGGGAGCCACACACTCCCCCCGCTTGAAAGGACGCTCTTCTACTGTGACTTTCCTACCCCTCTACGCTGCGGCCGACACCACCACGGCCGCCGACAGCATCTCCCGGTGGTGGCAGGACGACACTGTGCGGTCGTGGGTCGTCGCCAAGCCGCTGGGCATCCTCCTCATCCTGTTCATCGCCGTCATCGGCAGCTGGCTGCTGCGCCGGCTCATCACGAAACTGGCAGACAACAGCATCAAGCAGGGCCGCCTCACCTCCCCGCTTACCCCGCGCAAGCAGCACAAGGAAACGGACAAGGCCCTGGCCCGCACCCAGGAGGCGCGGCGCACCTCCCGCATCCAGACCCTGGCCGGGGTGGGCCGATCTGCCGTAGCCATCTTCGTGTGGGTATGGGCGGCGCTGGCCATCCTGGATAAGCTCGGCGTCAACGTGGCGCCGCTGGTGGCGTCGGCAGGCGTTGTCGGCGTCGCCTTGGGCTTCGGCGCCCAGGCCCTGGTCAAGGACTTCCTCTCCGGCATCTTCATGCTCATGGAGGACCAGTACGGCATCGGCGACACCATCGACTTGGGCAACGGCGTCTTCGGCGACGTCGAATCCATCTCCCTGCGCATCACCACCGTCCGCGACATCGACGGCGCCCTGTGGTACGTCCGCAACGGCGAAATCATGCAGGTAGCCAACCACTCCGACCGCTACTCCGTAGCCCGCGTCCAGGTGCCCATCGCGCTGAGCAACGACCCGACCCGCGCGCTTAACGTCATCACCGCCGCCGCCGACGACGCCGCCCGCGACGCCAACATCCGCGACTTCATCCTGGCCAAGCCCACGGTCAACGGCATGTCCGGCCTCGAGGTGGACCACATGTCCTACCGCGTCTCCGTCAAGACCCTCCCCGGCAAGCAGTGGGACGTCCAGCGCGCACTGCAGGCCGCCATCCTCACCGCCATGCAGGCGGAGGGGGTCAGCACTCCCTACCCGCGCGGCATGGCTATCTTTGATCTGGACGAGTCCGGCACCGGACTAACCAGGAAGGAAGAGTAAAAAATGCAGCCCACCAGCGTGTACGAAGCTATCGGCGGAATGGAGACCTTTGAGAAGCTCGTCGGCGGCTTCTACGCCCAGGTGCGCACTGACGACGTCATTGGCCCCATGTATCCAGACCAGGACTGGGAGGGCGCCGAACAGCGCCTGACCTGGTTCCTGGTGCAGTACTGGGGCGGCCCGCAGCTCTTCTCTGAGAACCGCGGACACCCGCGCCTGCGCATGAGGCACGCCCCCTACCCCATCGACGTCGCCGCGCACGATCGCTGGCTGGGGCTCATGGGAAACTCGCTGGCGCAGATCGATGAGGAGACCATCCCGCCGGCCTACCGCGCAATGATCTGGGATCACATGGAGCGGGTGGCGGCGATGCTCATCAACCGCGCACCTTAGAGGCCGAAGGCGTCCTTGACCGGCTGGGAGACCAGCTGCCCGTCACGAGTCATCAGGCCCGTGGTCAGGCCCGGGAAGCGGGCCGCCGCACCGTCGAAACCGCCGGCGGCCAGCGCCCGCATGTACGGCAGGGTGGCCGAGCCGAGTGCGCGCGCGGAGGTGTTAGCCACCGCGCCCGGCATGTTGGCCACGCAGTAGAAGAGGGTGTCGTGGACCTGGAAGGTCGGCTCGTCGTGCGAGGTCTTGTGGGAGTTCTCGAAGCAGCCGCCTTGGTCAATGGCGACGTCGACCAGCACGGCGCCCTTCTTCATGCGCTTGACCACGTCCTCGCGCACTAGCTTCGGGGCCGCCGCACCCGGCACGAGGACGGCGCCGATGACCAGGTCGGCGTCGAGAAGCTCGGCCTCCAGCGTGGCCGGGTCGGAGACCAGGGTGCGCACGCCGCCCTGGTACTGGTCGTCGAAGCGCTGCAGGACGTGCGGGTCAAGGTCGAGCACCGTGACCTCCGCGCGCAGGCCGTGCGCCATGGCCACCGCAGACGCACCAACCTGGCCGCCGCCGATGACCACCACGCGCGCCGGCTGGGTGCCCGGCACGCCGGAAACCAACAGGCCACGCCCGCCCTGGGTGGACAGCAGGTGGTGGGTGCCCTCAATCACGGCGAGGCGGCCGGCCACCTGGGACATCGGGGTCAGAAGCGGCAGGGTGCCGCGGGCATCGGTGACGGTCTCATAGGCCACAGCCGTGGTGCCGGCTTCCACGAGAGCGTCCGTCAGCGGGCGGTCCGCCGCCAGGTGCAGGTAGGTAAACAGCAACAGGTCCTCGCGCAGATAGCCATACTCGGCCTCCAGCGGCTCCTTGACCTTGACCACCATGTCCGCCGCCCAGGCCTCCTTGGCGGTGGCAACGATGGTGGCGCCAGCGGCCTCATACTCGGAGTCCGGGAACGAAGCGCCTGCGCCGGCGCCGGTTTCGATGAGGACCTCGTGGCCGTCGTTGATAAGCGTGCGAACCGCCGCCGGGGTGAGAGCTACGCGGTTCTCGTTGTTCATGATTTCTTTGGGTGCCGCAATGCGCATGTGCAGACTCCTTTGGGGGAAGAAAATTCAGTGCTACGAGGTTAGGGTAACGCACCCACCATTGTGGTTTTCTGGATTCAGATCGCGGGGGTAGCCAGCACTCACTACGATGAGGACAATGACCAGCTCAGTGAATTCTCTGCGCGATGTCCGCCGCTCCTTCCTCCCCCTGGGGTGGACAGCGTTCGGGGGTCCTGCCGCCCACCTGGGGTATTTCCGGACGGAGTTTGTGGGCCGCCGCGGCTGGCTGAGTGACACCACCTACGCGGACCTGGTGGCGATGTCGCAGTTCCTACCCGGCCCGGCCAGCTCCAAGGTGGGCATGGCGCTGGGCTATGGGCGCGCAGGCCTTGCCGGGATGGCCTATTCCTGGTTCCTGTTCACCTTCCCCTCGGCGCTTATCCTCACGGTGTGCGGCCTCGCGCTGCCGGGCAGTGGCGTGAGCTGGCTCGAGGGGGCGCTCACGGGGCTACTCGCCGCGGCGGCGGGCGTGGTGGTGCACGCGATTATGGGCATGGGCCGCAAGCTCCTGACCACAATTACCGCGTGGGCCTTAGCCCTCATCAGTTCTGTGGTGCTCATCGTGGCTGGGTCGGCGTGGCAGCTGGCTGTGCTGGCAGTGGCGGGCGTGCTGGGGGCGACGGTGTTGCGCCGATGCTTGCCGACGTCCTCCCAGCCCACCACCTCCGAGAAACTCCGCCCGGTACCCGCGGGCCTGGCGTGGGGCTGCGTGCGGGCGTTCTTCCTCCTGCTCGGCGGGCTGGCGGCGGCTGCCCCGCTCAGCGGCGGGTACCTGCTCACCCGGGCGAACGCCTTCTACCAGTCGGGGGCCTTGATCTTTGGCGGCGGGCACGTGGTGCTACCGCTGCTCGAGGATCAGTTCGTGGGCTCCGGCTGGCTCACACAGGAGGAATTCCTGGCCGGCTATTCGGTGGCGCAGGGCGTGCCGGGGCCGCTGTTTACCTTCGCCTCCTATCTCGGGGCGGTCGATGGCGGCCTTGGCGGCGCCGTCCTCGGCACCGTCCTCATCTTCCTGCCTGGCGCCCTGCTGACGCTGGCCGCGCTGCACTTTTGGGCGCGGTGGAGGCACCTGGAGTGGCTGCGCGGGGCGCTGTCCGCGGTGAGCGCGGCAGTCATCGGGCTGCTCGTGGCAGCGCTGTGGGACCCCATCCTCACCCACGGCGTCACCGGCTGGGCCACCGGGCTCATTGCGGTGGCGGCCGGTGCCGCCCTCTTTGCGAAGGCCCCGCCGTGGTCCGTTGCGGTGGGCGCCGCGCTCGCGGGCGCGGTACTGCTATAGCCGGCTAGAACAGCGACAGGCGCGTGGAGTGATAAACGCTGCCGAAGGGGGCGTCCACGCGCACCCAGCGGCCCTTGCCGGCCACGCGCAGGTGGCGGGGCACGTCCATGGGGGCGGAAAAGCCCGGGATGAGCCCCAGGTTGGTGCAGGCGAAGATCATCCGCATGGGGATTTCCACCTGTACGCCCGCAGCGTTGTCCACCGTGATGACGGTCTGGTTGAGCAGGCTGGACGGTGGGCCCATCGGGCCGGAGAACTCACGGGCCAGGCGCTGGCCCTGATCAGATAGCTCGCGCACGACAGCAACCGGCAGGGTGTCGATTTCCTGAAACCCCTCCGCCGGCGGCAGCGCGCCCGGCCACGAGGCATCGCGGGCAGGGCCTAAGTCGAGGTCCGCGGTGTTCTCGGTGTGGGGGGCCGAGAGGGCGTCGCCAAGCGCCTGCGCGGAGACCACCGCGCCGTCGCGCCCTACCGTTCCGGTGATGCGGCGGGCGGCCACAACCTCGAAGGGAGTGGTGACAAAGACGTCGACGTGCTGGTCATCAAGCTGACGCAGGCGTACCGACGCCGCGGCATCCAGCCCCACGGCGCGGGCAATCAGGGCCTTGAGCCCTACCCCTCCGCCGGTGAGGGTGAGCGACTCACTCTCCATCATCGAGCTCGACCACTGCGTGCTCGAGGATGATCTGCCGCTCGTCCTCGCTGACCGGGCGCGGCATCTGCGTGTCCGGGTCGATGGTGACCTGGACACAGTCGATGACGCAGGCGACCTCGCCGTGGGCGTCCTTCACCTGCTGGCGGGTGGTAAAGGAGGTCTTACCCAGGCGCACAACGGTAGTCTCCACCGTCACCGTGCCGTGGCGGCCGTCCCACTTGATGGGGCGGAGGTAGTCGGCCTCGATGTGGCGGACAAAGGCCACCATGTTCAGCCCGCGGGAGTAGAAGTTGTGCATGGCAAAGGCCAAGCGCGCTTCCTGCGCCAGCTCGATGAAGTTGGCGTTCATCATGTGGCCGTACATGTCGAAGTCCGACCAGCGCACGTTCACCGTCAGCGCGTGGACGTTGTCCGTGGTCTCTTCCGACACGACATTCTGAGTAGACATTCCAGAGTCCTTCCGGTTTCTTCTCTTCCCCGGCTTTCCCGAGGCGCTCGGGGCCTAGCGGCTGAGCTTGCGGTGGGTCACGCGGGACGGGCGGGCAGCGTCCTCGCCGAGGCGCTCGACCTTGTTCTTCTCGTAGTCGCCGAAGTTGCCCTCGAACCAGAACCACTGGCCCTCGGCAACGTTGCCCTCCCAGGCCAGGATGTGGGTACAGGTGCGGTCCAGGAACCAGCGGTCGTGGGAAATGACCACGGCGCAGCCCGGGAACTTCTCCAGCGCATTTTCCAGGGAGCCCAGGGTCTCGACATCCAGGTCGTTGGTCGGCTCATCGAGGAGGATCAGGTTGCCGCCCTCCTTGAGCGTCAGCGCCAAGTTCAGGCGGTTGCGCTCACCACCGGAGAGCACCTTGGACGGCTTCTGCTGGTCCGGACCCTTAAAACCGAAGGCAGAGAGGTATGCGCGCGACGGCATCTCGTTCTGGCCCACGTGGATGTAGTCCAGGCCGCCGGAGACGACCTCCCACACCGTGGCCTCCGGATCGATGTTCTCGCGGTTCTGATCCACGTAGGACAGCTTCACGGTCTCGCCCACGTCGACGGAACCGGAATCCGGCTGCTCCAGGCCCACGATGGTCTTGAACAGAGTGGACTTACCCACACCGTTCGGGCCAATAACGCCGACGATGCCGTTGCGCGGCAGGGTGAAGGACAGGTCCTTGATGAGGACCCGGCCGTCGAAGCCCTTGGTCAGGTCCTTGACCTCCACGACCTTGTTGCCCAGGCGCGGCGGGGTCGGAATCTGGATTTCCTCGAAGTCGAGCTTCTTGTACTGCTCGGCCTCGGCCGCCATCTCCTCGTAGCGCTGGAGACGGGCCTTGTTCTTGGCCTGGCGAGCCTTGGATCCAGAGCGCACCCAGGCGAGCTCTTCCTTCAGGCGCTTCTGCAGCTTCTTGTCCTTGGCGCCGGCGACCTCGAGGCGCTCCGCCTTCTTCTCCAGGTAGGTGGAGTAATTGCCCTCGTACGGGTAGAGCTTGCCGCGGTCGACCTCACAGATCCATCCCGCGACGTGGTCGAGGAAGTAGCGGTCGTGGGTCACGGCCAGGACAGCGCCCGGGTAGGACTCAAGGTGCTTCTCCAGCCACTGGACGGACTCGGCGTCGAGGTGGTTCGTAGGCTCATCGAGCAGCAGCAGATCCGGCTCAGAGAGCAGAAGCTTAGCCAAGGCCACGCGACGGCGCTCACCACCGGAGAGGTTGGTCACCGGGTCATCGGACGGCGGGCAGCGCAGAGCCTCCATGGCCTGCTCAATCTTGGAGTCAACCTCCCACGCATCGGCGTGGTCCAGCTCCTCCTGCAGCTTGCCCATCTCTTCCATGAGCTCATCGGAGTAGTTGGTGGCCATCTCCTCTGCGATCTCCTCGAAGCGCTGCTTCTTCTGGAAGATCTCGCCTAGGCCCTCCTCGACGTTTTCGCGGACCGTCTTGTCGTCGTTCAGCGGCGGCTCCTGGAGGAGGATGCCCACGGTCTTGCCCGGGTCGATGAATGCCTCACCGTTGGAGGGCTGGTCCAGGCCGGCCATGATCTTCAGGATCGAGGACTTACCTGCACCGTTGGGGCCGACGACGCCAATCTTGGCGCCCGGGTAGAAGGCCATGGTGACGTTGTCCAAAATGACTTTGTCACCGATGGCCTTGCGCACGTTTTTCATCGTGTAGATGAACTCGCCCATGTTTCACCCTTTGCTTCTGTCAGGATTGGTAAATAACAGTACAAAGACTACATCACATGGGCGGCGGCGGTGCCCCGCCCTTTGTTCCCTCGGCCTAGGCCATAACCTCCTCCGGCTCGCGCTGCTCCTCCTGCTCCGCTGCTGCCCCGTTCAGGGCCTGCTGGCGGTCCGCAGCCGTGTCGTGCGGGGAGTCCCCCGCTCCCGGCTGGAGCGCCTCCGGCATCTCTTCGTCCGGCGCGGGCTCTGCAGGCTGTTCCGTGCCCGCGTCCGGCTGGCCGGTGGGGACCGTGTGATCGTAGTCCGGCACCGGCGGGTTCTCCCCCAGCCACAACGGCTCGCTGCCGTCCTCGCTATAGACCGCCGGGACCTTGGTGGAGGTCACCACCACGAAGCGGTTGAGGTCTAAGCCCACGTGGTAGGCCTTGATGTAGCTTCGTGAGCGCTTGGCGCCGTGCTGATCCTCCCAGCGGTCGGTCACGAGGGGGCCAGTCACCAGAATCGGCATTCCCTTGCGCAGGGAGCGCTTCACGTTGATGGCGCACTGGCCCCACACCTCGGCGTCGATGAAATTAAGGTCCAGCTCGCGCCAGAGGATGCCGCCGCCCTCCTTCGGCTCGGCGACACTGCGCGAGGATGCGATGCGAAAGCGGGTCTTGTACATGTTCTCACTGATCTTGGAAAGCTCCGGCTCGTGAGTAAGCCGGCCGGTGATGGTGATGGGGTATTGAGACATTGTGGTAGTCCGTTCTTTGTAGGTTGTCGTGGGTTCTGTGCGGTTTTAAGGAAACCTGTTCGCTTCCCTCACTTCGCATCTTCGCCGCCTTCTGCGGAACCCACAATGCCCCGCGCGCCAGCCTGTGGATAACTAGTTGAAGACGTCAACTAGAACCCCGTTTCCCCAGGCTGGTTGTCACACCCGTTACACGGACAAAGGACTACTACTGCTGACGGAAGCCCGTCTCGTCGCCTTCACTCATCTGCTTGAGCATGGCGTTGTAGCGCTCCAAGTCCGCGTCACCATCAATGTCGGCCTTGGCGTCGTGGCGGCGAGCCAGGGCGCGGTCCTCCCGCAGCCAATCAATGAACAGCTTGCCAAAGACCACCACCAGCGGGAATTGGCCGAAGCCCCACGCAATGCCGCCGCCCGTGCGCTGGTCCGTGACAAAGTCCGGGTTCCACGGCAGCTCCAGGGACTGATAAAAGTCCAGACCCAGGATGGTTTGCATCTGCATCAGGTACACGCCGGCAAACAGGTGCAGGGGCATCGAGGCGAAGATGATGAGCAGCCGGATGCCCGTGGGCGCGCGCCACGGCAGCGGGTCTGGACCGATCACCTCCCAGTAGTAGATGTAGCCCGAAATCAAAAACACCCAGTTCATAATGACGTGCCCGGCATGCTCCGAAATCGCCAGGTCGTAGAAGTTCGGGAAGAGGTAGAGCACGTACAGGAAGCCGAGGAACTGCACCAGGTTGACAGCCGGATGTGTGAGCACGCGGAGGATGCGTGACTTGGTGAGTGCCACGGCGGCGTCGTGAAGCGTGGGCTTGCCCGGAGCCCCCGGTTCGAAGGCCTCCATCACCAGCGTGACCGGCGCGCCCAGCACCAAGCAGAGCGGGATGGCCATGGAGAGGATCATGTGGACCAGCATGTGCATGGAGTACAGCGCCGGCATGTACAGGCCGATGCCATTGCTCATGATGAAGGTCATACCCAGCGCACCGAGCAGGAACCACGCGGTTCGCGACGCCGCCCAGGTAAGCCCGCGGCGCTTGAGACGCCACACGGCGTACAGGTAGAAGGCAGCGAGGACCAGCCCCAGGGTGCCGAACATGAGGTCAAAGCGGAACATGGTCCACACGTTGGTGTAGCTGGGGGCGTCGAAAAGCTCGTAGCCCAGCAAGATCTGCATGGAGTTCAGGTTCGGATCGCGCGGCGGCGGGGGCGGGGTGCGACCCATCGAGATGGCCACGCCCACGGTGGCGGCCATGATGAGAACCTCCACCACAGCGACGCGGACAAACAGACGCGAGGAGCGCTCCAGCTGCGGGATGGTCACGCGGCGGTGGACGAAGCCGATGGCGGCAAGCACCACGGTGAACACGAACTTGGCGAGTACGAGCAGGCCGTAGCGCGTAGCAAACAGGTCTGCCAGCTCTACGCGGATCAGCGCATTGACCACGCCCGTAGCTGCGAGCCCGACGATGGAGAAAAGGGCCACGCTCGAATAGCGGCGCACCGCCACGCCCATGTCGGGGCCGAGGCGCCGGCCGTGCGCGATGAGCCCCATGAGGCCGCCTACCCACAGCATGATGAACAGGAGGTGCAGCAGCAGCGAGTTGGTGCCGTAGTCATGGTCGCCGCCGGCTGCGGAGTGGCCCTCCAAGCCCAACGGCACGGTGAGCAGCAGCGACAGGAAGAAAGCCACGACCTGACCGGACCACGAGCGGGCGGCGAAGCCCACCACTGCCACGACGGCCGCAATGACGGCGGTGACGAGCCAGACTTGCGACGCCGCAATCTGGCCCACCGCCATGCCCATGAGCTCCGAGTTGAGGACCTGCCCCAGCGGCGTGCCGGTCAGGTCCGACATCACCAGTGGGACCTCCAGCAACGACACCACGCCGGCACCAAGCGCAGCCCATGCGCCGGTGCGGGCGGCCAGGTGACCGTCGACAGTCAGGCGTGCCTTATTCAGCCGCTCGTTATCCCCCTCCGGCACGGCGGGGTAAATCAGCAACGCGCTGGCCATGAAGGAACCCACGGACAAGGCCATGAGCATCCAGGCGACGGCACGGAAGAAGGGCAGGCCAAAGGTGGTGAGGCGACCAGGATCCGGGATTCCCAACGCGGCAAGGGAATCCGCGAGGAAGAACAGGGAAATGACGCCGCCGACAAGTCCGGCAAAAACGAGGAAAAAGAGATAGAGAAGGCGGGAAGACTTGGCCCTAGAAGGCGCGTGCGAGGGCTGCGCCACAGCCTCCTTCGGGGCCCGTGAGCTGGAGTTATCTTTTTCTTCGTGCATAAGGGGCAGTCTACCGCCAGCCTTAGATTCTTACCTAAATAGCAGCAAAGATTCAGCAATCGGGTAATATGCCCTTATGGACTCCCGCCAGCTGCAGTATTTCCGGACGGTCGTTGACCATGGGTCCTTTACGCATGCCGCGGAACAGTTGCAATTAACACAGCCTTCACTCAGCCTTTCCGTGCGCAGGCTAGAGGAACACCTCAAGGTCAAGCTCCTCTCCCGCGGTCGCGGTGGAGTAAAGACCACAGAGGCCGGTGACTACCTCTATGGAATCGCCACCTCGATCGACGCCCTGCTCAACTCGGCGGAGACGCGCCTGGCGGAGATGGCGGCCGGCACCGCCGGCTCCGTCACGGTCTCCTGCGCCCCGGAGTTCACCTGGCTGTTCATGCCGGAAGCGCTGCGTCGCATGCGGATGCAGGCACCAGAGGTAAGCATTTCCTTAAATGACTTAGACGCCTCATCCACGCTCAGCCGCGTCACCGACGGCTCCGTCGAAATCGGCATCGTGCTCACCACGGACGCAGCCGCCTTCGCACACCGTTACAACGACCGGGTATCCATCCACCGCGTCTGTGACATCGACTTGTGCGTGGCACTCCCGGAGCGCCTGGCGCACCTTCCCGAACCGCTCAGCCTCACCGCGCTCACCCAGGAGACGTGGCTGCTGCCGCCGCAGGTCCATGAGCTGCGCACTCTACCGGATGCCCTCGAGCGCCTGTGGTCCACCAATCCCGGGTACGCGCCCACCTCAACGCAAGAGGTCTCCTCGCTCCAGACCGCACTCCCCCTCGTCGCCGGGGACTTCGGCATCAGCCTCATGCCCTACACGGCCCAGACATTCAGCCAAGCCGGCGTTCACTTCCGCCGCGTCCAGGAACCGCTTCCGACGGTGCAGGCCTTGCTCATCCACCGCGCGGATCACGCCCTATCCCCGGCGGCCAGCACGTTTGTGGACGTACTCTTGAACACCGACAGCGCCGCGGCCAGTACCCCACTCGCGCACATCTAGGCGTTTCGAGGCGGCTGCCACCTGTGAGCTATGATGACTCGGTACGCCTCCATAGCTCAGCGGATTAGAGCAGTGGGTTTCTACCCCATGTGTCGCGGGTTCGAGTCCTGCTGGGGGCACGTATGGACATCACGTTAGCCACGTTTGAGCACGCCCCGGCAGCAGCGCTGCGCGGGGTGCGCTTTGCTAACGCCTGGGCGCCGTCGGAAAGCTATGCGTCCTCGCGCCGCGGGGTGCTCACCGGCCAGTACCCGCAGCGCGGCGCCACCACCCGCATCACGGATGTGTTCGCGGAAGCCGGCTTCGAGGTGCGGGAAGACGCGCGCCACAGCGAGTCCGCGCGCGTGTTCCGGCTCCTAGAGCAGCCAGACCCAGCCGCGCTCGAGACCCTGTCCGGCGTCGTCGCGGTGTGCTCGCTGTTGGGCGAGCCGGCCCCGATGTCCGTGTGGTGGCCAGGGGTGGCCGAGGAAGGCACCTCGCGTGAGCTCGTCTCCCCCATGGATATCGCGCCGACGCTGGCGGCCATCGCGGGGCTCGACGTGCGGCCGAACGCCCGGCTTTCCTTCGACGGTCTCAACCTGGTGCCGGTGCTGCGCTACGGCGCGTCCGGGCACGCGGCCCTGTTCTTCGATTACGGCGTGCGCATGCAGGACGCCGCACTCATTCACGGCACTGCAACGCCTGCCGACGCCCTCCCCCGCCTCCAAGACGAATGGCGCACGTGGAAGGACTTCATGGAGCTAGGGCCGCTGCAGTAGCGTTTAGGCCACTGGGATAACGACCCAGAGGATCAGATACAGCAGAATGCCGGAAAAGCCCAGCAGGGTGGCAACCACGAAAAGGATGCGCACCAAGGTGGGGTCAAGGTCGTAGGTCTCCGCGATTCCGCCGCAGACACCTCCGATCATCGTGTCAGTAGTGGAACGGGTCAGTCGCTGGTTGTTCATGTTGTCTCCTTTCACCACCTATTATTCAGAACCCTGGCGGCGAAAGCATCAGTGTTTACCCCTATGTTTCCCCGAGTTTCTTTCCACTCGTGCTCTACGCTGGGTGGAAACCTCCCTATGACAGAAAGGACGCCTGACACCATGGCTCACTCCCCCGGGCTGCCCGCCCCCACCCGCACCTCCTACGCGCTGCTTACCGGCGCCAGCCAGGGCATCGGCGCCGCAATGGCCCGCGACTTGGCTGCGCGTGGCTACAACGTCATCCTCGTCGCCCGCCGGCAGGAGGTACTCGAGTCCATCGTCGCCGAGCTGCGCGCGCAGCACGAGGTGGATGCCATCGCGCTGGCCGCGGACCTGTCCGAGACTGCCGACGTCTCCCGGGTCATCGAATTCATGTCCACCAAGGAGATCTCCATCATCGTCAACTCCGCCGGAATCGCTAGCTTCGGCGCCTTCATGGACCAAGACTGGGACTACGAGACCCGCCAGTTCGACCTCAATGCGAAGGCCGTGCACCGGCTGACCCGCGCGGCACTAGAGCAGATGCTGACGCGCCGCAGCGGCGCCATCTGCAACGTTGGTTCTGCCGCGGGCAACGTGTCGATTCCGAACAACGCCACCTACGTCTTCACCAAGGCGGGCGTCAACGCGTTCACGGAGGCCCTGCACTACGAGCTCAAGGGCTCCGGCGTGACCTGCACGCTGCTTGCTCCCGGCCCGGTGCGCGATGCCGTCATCCCGGAAGAAGAGCAGTCCATCGTGGATAAGGTGGTACCGGACTTCCTGTGGACCACCTACGAGTCCTGCTCTCAAGAGACCCTCGAGGCCATGGCCCGCAACCAGCGCCGCGTGGTTCCCGGACCCCTGTCCAAGGCAATGAACACCCTGGGCAAGATTGTGCCCACCCCCATCGCCGCGCCGCTGATCGGAAGCTTCTACTCCAAGATGGCCTAGCTATTGCTCGCGGGCGACGGCCTTCTGCGCGGCCTCCTGGCGCGCGAGCTTGCGCTCCACCCAAAACTCGGCGTTCTGGATGCCCAGCGCCTCCGGGTCGAACTGCGGGTCCTTGCCGGCCTTCTTCTGCTCGCTGTAGTCCTTGAGGCACTTGAGCGCCGGGACCTGGAGGAAAAGGATGGCGATGATGTTAAGCCACGCGGTAGCGCCCACGCCGATATCGCCCAGCGCCCAGGCAGCACCCGGAGTGGTCGTCGCGCCAATGACGACGGAGGCCACCAAGAGGATGCGCAAAAGCCACACCAGCGCGCGGCGCGCGGCCTTGTTCTTGATCCAGCGGTTGAAGTAGGTCAGGTTGACCTCCGCCATGTAGTAGTACGCCAGCACCGTGGTGAAGGCGAAGAACGCGATGGCGATAGCAATGAAGCTCGGGCCGAAACCGGCCAACAGGGTGTCGAGGCCGTGCTGGACAAAGCCGGGGCCGACCGCGACGCCGTCGGGAAGCGCGCCTGCGTAGCGCACGGCACCGTCCTCGGACTCGCCTTCAAAGACCTTGTACATGTCGGTGGAGATAATGATGAACGCGGTAGCGGAGCACACGAAGAGGGTGTCCACATACACCGCAAACGCCTGCACAAAGCCCTGCTTGGCCGGGTGGGACACCTCCGCAGCCGCCGCGGACTGCGGGCCGGTACCCTGACCGGCCTCGTTGGAGTAGATGCCGCGCTTGACACCCCACATGATGGCAGAGCCCAGCAGTCCGGAGAACGCCTGCTCCGCGCCGAACGCGGACTTAAAGATCATGCCGAAGACCTCCGGAATCTGGCTGAAGTTCACGCAGAGGATGATGATGGCGAACAGGATGTACGCGCCTGCCATAAACGGCACAACCAGGGAGGCAAAGTTGGCAATGCGCTTCACGCCGCCGACAATGATGATGGCCAGCACGCCCGCCAGGACGACGGCAGACCACCCCACGCTGATACCCCACGCGTTGTCCACCGCCGCAGCCACACCGTTGGCCTGGATACCGGGGAGGAAGTAACTCGTGGCCAGAATCATAGCGATGGCAAAGACGATGCCGTAGACCAGCATGAAGGGGCCGGCCTTGGTGTGCTTATAGGCCTTCTCGATGTAGTAGGCCGGGCCACCGCGGTACTCGCCGGTGTCCTGGTCCTTCTCCTTGTACACCTGCGCTAAGGTACATTCCACAAACGACGTGGCGGACCCCAAAAGGGCCACCGCCCACATCCAGAACACCGCGCCCGGGCCGCCGAACGCGATGGCGGTGGCCACACCAGAAATGTTGCCCACGCCCACGCGGCCGGCCAGGGAAATCATCAGGGACTGGAAGGAGGACACGCCAGCGTCCGAACTTTCGCCGTCCTTGATTTGCTTGATCATGTCCGGGATGCACCGGACCTGCAGGAACTTGGTCACGAGGGTGAAGTAGACGCCGGCGGCCAGGCAGAGGAAGACCAGCGCTGGTGACCAAATTATGGAGTTAAGTGTGTCGAGAAAGCCTGACATGGGTGGGTGACCATCCTTCTTTGAATGTGAGTGCCGTCACTATGCGGACTGAATCAATTGTGGCGCATCTCAACCCGGTTATGTGACGGTAATCCCAATCAATCTTCCACACGCGGACGCCGCGCTTGCCGACGCCTCCCCAAACCACCAGCTCACACCAGATCTCCGCAGCCAAATCTTTTCTTCCTAAAATTGGTCGTACAAAAGATTCGGCGTCGTTCGCGCACCCCCTCGCCTACCCCCGGCCACCGCGGCGTCCGGTGAGAACTGCAGGGAAACTATGGTGGAGTGCATGAGTGAAATTCCCGCCAAGAACGACCGCCTTGTCTGGATCGACCTGGAGATGACAGGCCTCGAGCCCGACCGACATGTCATCGTCGAGGTCGCCGCAGTGGTCACCGACGCCGAGCTCAACATCCTCGATGAAGGACTCGATCTCGTTGTCCACGCCTCTGAGGAGCAGCTCGGGGAGATGGATGACTTCGTCACCGCCATGCACGCGAAGTCCGGCCTGGACAAAGAAATCCGCCAGTCTTCGACCACCATTGAGGAAGCGGAGGACGCAGTACTTAAGCTCCTGCAGAAGCACTGCGACCCAAATCATCCCGCCCCCCTTGCCGGTAACTCCATCGCCACCGACCGCACGTTTATCCGCGCCTACATGCCCCGCCTGGATGCCGCACTGCACTACCGCATGATTGACGTCTCCACCATCAAGGAGCTGGCGCGCCGCTGGCACCCGCGCGCATACTTCAACCAACCCGACAAGGGCATGGCGCACCGCGCGCTGCAAGACATCATCGAGTCCATCCGGGAGCTCGATTTCTACCGCCGCAGCGTATTCCGCACCGACAACGGTCCCACCTCCAAAGAAGCAGAGGAGCTCAAGTCCACCACTACCGCCGACTACCAGGCGTTTTTGTAATTCCCAGCGCGTGAGTTAACCTGTATCTCGTTGCTTTTCAAGGCAACAATGGTGGCTGTAGTTCAGCTGGTAGAGCACCAGGTTGTGATCCTGGGTGTCGCGGGTTCGAGTCCCGTCAGCCACCCCAAAGTCACGCACACGCCGCGCAGCTTGGACATGTTCCAGCCGCGCGGCGTGTGCTTTTTGCTGCTCCGGTTGCGGGGGTGTCTCACCCTGCTTTAGTCTCTGTGGTCACGGGGGTATTAGAAACCTACTTCCACTACCGCAACTCGGGGATGACGCTAGTGGAGAAAGCATCCAGCTCACCCGAGAAACTCCGCGCGCTCGGCGCCGACGCCAGTGATGCCGCCGAGCTTGCCCGCCTGCACCGCATCTACTTCGGCCCCACTCGCTTCACCGGAAAACAACGCAAAGCCCGCACCGCCGCCCAAAACAACGCCCACGGGCTGAGCATCCTCACCCTGATTGAGTCCTACGCCTCTCGGGTAAAGAAAGAACTCGACGCCTGGAACCTCCGCGCACGCCTGGCCGCCACACCAGCCCACAAAATCCGCGAAGTCGCCGTAAAACGCCTCAAAGAACTTAAAGAGAAACACGAACACAAACCCGGGGTACGGTTCACCTACCGCAAGCAAGGCCCCAACTCCGTCACCATCACCGACACACCCACCGTCATCGCCGATATCCGCGGCACCCTCGAATCCGTCAACCCCACCAACCTGCTTGATGCCGCGAAAACCGTCATCCTGGGTGGTAACACCGGTACTAGGCCTGCCGTGCACGCCCAGGTCGTCGTCACCCTTAACGAACTCGACCAAATTGTCAACGGAGACGGCGACGAGATTGAGTTGCAACTCACCAATGGGGCGCGCATGACCGGGGCGGAATTCCTCACCCACAAGTTTGCAGAGATTGGCTACGCCACCATTACCCACCCAGTAGAAGGACCCATCAACTCCTACCGAGTTGAACGCCACGCAAACTGGAAACAACGCCTCACCCTGTGCGCCGAAACCCAAACCTGTTCCAGACCAGGCTGTAACAAGCCGGCTGACTACTGCCAGGTCCACCACATCATCCCCTGGCAAGCAGGCGGGCTTACCAACATCAAGAACCTGACCTTCCTGTGCGCCTATCACAACGGCATCAACGACGACGACCCCAACCAAACCCACAGGAAGAGGCTACGTATTCAGAATGCCCGGCGGCATCGGATACATCCCACCCTGGGGAGCACCAATCACCGCCACACCCGAATACCAACAAGCCCTCGCCAGACTAACCGCAGAACAACCACCAGGCGCAGGCTAAGCGCCTGCGCAGAGCCACAACGAAACCCGCCAACCACACCAGGTTGACGGGGAATTCGGTGATCGCGCTACACTGCGGCAATGATTGATTTCTCAGCCTCTGCCGAGGTGGTAGCCCCGCAGCTGCTCGGCGCGGTGCTTAGCCACAACGGGGTGTCAGTGCGGCTTACTGAGGTCGAGGCCTACCTCGGAGAGCGCGACGCCGCCTCCCATACCTTTTCCGGGCGCACCCCGCGCAACGCGGCCATGTTCGGCCCTCCCGGGCATCTCTACGTCTATGCCTCCTACGGCATCCACCGGAACGGCAACATCGTCTGCGCGCCCGAAGGAACCGGTCAGGGTTGCTTGCTGCGCGCGGGCGAGGTGATCGACGGCGTCGACAAGGCCTACGCCCGCCGCGGTGAGACCGACTTCCACAACCTCGCCCGCGGGCCGGGCAACCTGGGACAGGCGTTGGGATTTACGCTGGCGGACAACGGCAGCCCCATTCAGCTCATCGAGCGCCAGACAGAGCCCCGCTGGGTCCAAGGCCCGCGGATTGGCATCT
Organism: Corynebacterium tardum; assembly: GCF_046717785.1. NCBI lineage: Bacteria > Bacillati > Actinomycetota > Actinomycetes > Mycobacteriales > Corynebacteriaceae > Corynebacterium > Corynebacterium tardum. The sequence continues at coordinate 2,171,519 of NZ_CP177104.1, forward strand.
CGAAGAACGCCCAGGCCCCTCTCCGGTTCTGGATCCCCTTCGACAAATCCGTCTCCCGGCGCCGCGGCCTTCCCGCCTAAGCAAATCCTTACTGGTTAGCCGTGGCGTTGCCCGCAGACCAGGTGGCCCAGTCCATGTTCCAATCGCCCAAGCCATCCAGCGGGTTGAGCGTCTCGCCACCAGTGTTGGACACCTTGACCACGTCGCCGCGCTTGACGGTGTTCTGGAACCACTCAGCCACCTCAGGCATGACGTTGATGCAGCCGTGGGACTGGTTGTAGCTGCCCAGCGCGCCCGCCGCCCACGGCGCCGAGTGAACGTAAATGCCGGAGTAGGACATCTGGGTGGCCCAGTTGACGTTGGTCCGGTAGCCGCCGGCTGCTAGCGACAGGCCGAAGGTCGTGGAGTCCATCGTCAGGGTGGGGTACTCATCGCCGATCACGTAGGTGCCGTTCGGGGTATCCCACTTGCCGTCGGTGCCCATGGACACCGGCACGCGGCGCAGCACCTCGCCGTTCTTAAACACCGACATCATCTTGGTGTTGTTATCAATCAGCGCAATGACGCGCTCACCAACCGTGAAGTTCGTCGAGGCGTCCTCGCCGCCGTAGGCTCCGCCGCCCAGGTCGCGCCCGTACAGGTCCACGTCGACGCTAACCTTGGTTCCCGGCTGCCAGAAGTCCTTCGGGCGCCAGCGCACCTCCTGGTTGTTGACCCAGTAGAACGCGCCCTCCACGGCCGGCTCCGTCTTCACCGTGATGGCTTCTTCGGCCGCTTTGCGGTCGGTGACGTAGTTGCCAAAACGCACGCCAATCACCTGGCCCACGCCTACCTCGGAGCCCGGCAGCGGGGACAGCGCGACATCCGACACGGCAGCGGCCTGCGGCGTCGAGAAGGTCATGGTCTTGTGAACGCCGTCTTTGTCAGTGGCGTCGATGGTGTAGGTGTGGTTGTAGCCCAACTCCTCGGCCGTGGTCCACGTCTTTTCGTCGTCGGATAGCTTTTCCTGCACCACGGTGCCGACCTCGTTCGTCATCGTGACGTCCTTGAGGCCCGCGGTGGAGGTCACCTTGATGGGCTCGGAGGGGTCGACGTCCTTGGCGCCGTCCTTCACGGAGAACTTCAGTTCTTCGGCCTTCTTGGCCTTTTCAGCCGCCGCGCTTGCCGACGCACTCGCCTCCACCGACGCGTCGGGCTGGGCACCTCCTTCCTGCCCCTCGGAAGCACCAATGGTGCACGCGGTGGTCATAGAAGTCAGCAGGGCCAGCAGAGAGAGAGTTACTGCGGGACGTGCAGAAGGGAAAAAGGATTGCACACAAACCCCTAGTTAGAGTTGAACGAAGGTTGTCAAGACAGTGCTCTAAGACTAGCCCGCGCAACACCATCGAAACCAGTTGACACCACCAACATCGCAGGCTTTAACCGATTCGTTATCGCCGGCGGCACGGACACCCCACCAACCCTTCGCCCAAATACCCCGAAAACGCGCATTCACCAGGCGATTTTACCTTTTTCCACACAGGGTGTTAAAGTTACTTCTCGTTGCACGGCAGGCGCTGAGAAAATCAGCAGCTAGTACGACAACGAATGCGCCATTAGCTCAATTGGCAGAGCAACTGACTCTTAATCAGTGGGTTCGGGGTTCAAGTCCCTGATGGCGCACAATATCACCCCTCACCTGTCAAGGTGAGGGGTTTCGTCGATCCTAACCCAGGATTTCGAGTTGCTGCGTCTTCGGACGCCACCACGCGGCCTGCGGCGCCGAGAACTCCTTGTGCCGGAAGGTGGAAATGTCGTCGAGGGCCCGCATGTAGTCGGGCATCATGGCCCGCGGCAACCGCAGCCCCATCGTCAGGTGCGGCGTCCATCGCGGACCCCTCCCCTCCGGGTTGGCGGCACTTATCCGGCGCGCAGCGGTTTCCAGCTCATCTGTGGTTTCTAGGAGCCACGCCACGGTCTGCTTACTCTTGGTACCAAAGACCACCGTGCCCACACGGCGAAAGGTCGCGGGCAGAAGCGGCGGCAGCAGCTCGCGGGCAAGGTCGACTACTTTCACGTCGAGCGCCGGCGCAAACGTCACCGTAATATGCGGGCGCTGGTGCTGCACCGGAAAACCGCGCTCCGCCAGGGCAGCATAGACCTCCCGGATGGTCTCTTCATCCTCCGGCGTGAGGTACAGCAGGAGGTTCTCGGGCGATTGTCGGCTCACATGGCCCGAGTCTAACTAACCTCGCGCAGCGCCACGACAGGCTGACCGCGGTGGTCCAGCACGTCCGCCTCCACGCCGTAGACCTCACGCAGGAGTTCCTCCGTGAGCACCTCCCCCGGCGTGCCGTGCGCGCGGACGCTGCCGCCGTGGAGCACGACGAGCTGGTCACACATGCGTGCAGCCAGGTTGATGTCATGTATAGCCACCAGCGCGAGGCTGCCTTCCTCCCGCGCCTTTGCCCGCACGCGGCCCAAGACAAAGAGCTGGCGGTGCAGGTCGAGGGCGGAGGTGGGTTCGTCGAGAAGCATGAGCCCAGGGGTGCCCACCAGCATCTGCGCCACGGCGACGAGCTGGCGCTGGCCGCCGGAGAGCTCGTTGAGATAGCGCTGCGCAATCTCGTCGAGCCCCATGGAGTGCAGGACCTCGGCGGTGCGCGCGACCGGGTCGTCGCACGCTTCCCGACGCGCCGCAATGAGCACCGTCTCAAACGCCCGCAGCGCCGCGGTGTGCGGCAGGCCCTGCGGCACGTAGCCGACGAGCTGACGGCGCCGCTGTCCACGCGGGGCCTGGCCGTCGACGCGGAAATCCACCGCCCCACCCCGCGCGCGGTGCACGCCGGCCAGCGTCTTGATGGTGGTGGTCTTGCCGGACGCGTTCGGCCCCAGCAGCCCCACCACCTGCCCGCCGCGCAGGGTGGGAAGGCTCAGCCCGTCCACCACCGTGTGCGAGCCATAGCCGGCAGACAGTTCGGAGATGGTGAGTTCTACGTCCACAATGCCCTCCTCCGGGTCATGACGATGGCGATGAAGAACGGCACGCCCAGCAGCGAGGTGACGATGCCGATGGGGATGACCAGCCCCGGCTTAATCACGAGGCTGAGAGCGTGGGCGGCGCACATCACCGCCGCGCCCGCAGCCATGGAGGCAGGCACGAAGTAGCGCTGATCCTCGCCCACCAGCATGCGCGCGATGTGCGGGCCGACGAGGCCGATGAAGCCGATGATGCCGGCGAAAGCCACGGTGGTGGCCGCGACGAGCGAGACCACGACGAGCACGATGACCCGCAGGCGGGAGGTGTTGATGCCGAGGGCGGTGGCGCGGGCGTCGCCAAGCCGCAGCGCCGTCAGCCGCCACGACAGCGCTCCCAGGATGGGCAGCGCCACCACGAGCACCCCCGCTAATACGGCGTTGGCCTGCCAGCTGGCGCGGGTGAGTGAGCCCATGGACCAGAAGACGATTTGCTGGAGCGCCTCGCTGGAGGAGCGGTACTGGATGAGTGCGAGCATGGCCTGGAAGAAGAAGACGAGGCCGATGCCGAGCAGCACCATCGTTTCGGACTTCGCACCGCGGATGACGGCGGCGACGACGATGATGGCCGTGGCTACCGCAGCGGACAGCCACGCGATAAGCGCGAGGTTAAACTGCGGCTGGGCCAGAAGCTGCCAGCGCAGCACGATGGCACTGGCCCCGCCGAAGGCCGCAGCGGCGGAGATGCCGAGGGTAAAGGGCTCTGCCAGGGGGTTATCCAGGATGGTCTGCATCTGCGCGCCGGCGAGCGACAGGCTGGCCCCGATGAGCAGCGCCATGACGGCCATGGGCAGGCGCAGGCTCCACAGGACGGTACGCGTTTGCTTGTCGACGCCCCCTGGGTCCACCATCCCCCGCAGCACCTCGGCCGGGGTGAGGTTGATGGCGCCGACGATGACGCTGACGACGAAGGCGGCGAGTGCGACGAGGATAAGGCCGGCAACGATGGCAATGCGGCGGCGGGTTACGCGGGAATGCTCGCGGGCAAGCGCCGCGGCGGCGGCCACGGGATCGGTGGTGCTCTCAGCGCGAACCGGGCGTGCGGTGGTCGTAGAAATGCTCATAACTAGTTGGTGCTAAAGAAGGTTCCGTCGCCGGGGACGGGCGAGTACTTCTCTTGGGCATCGGCCCACTCTTGCTGGACGTCGATGTCTGCGTAGTCCTCCGGGTGGAGCCACGCGGCGATCTGGAGGAGTGCCAGGTAGTTGAAGGGCGAGTTGTAGAACTGGTGCCACAGGCCGTGGAGGTTGTGTTCCTTGACGGCGGTGAGGTCCTCGAAGCCGGGCTGGACGCTGGCCAGCGTGGCGGCGCTGTCGTGAGCGTCCTTGTCGCTGATGCCGTAGCCGGCGGCCGCGAAGCCAGTGTGTCCCTTCGAGCTATCGACCTTGGCGGACCAGTCGCCGCCGGTGGCGATGATCATGTCGGGATCAGCGTCGATGACCTTTTCCGGGGTCAGGGCCCCGGATTCGCCGTCGATGATGCCGTCGGCCAGGTTCGAGCCGCCGGCGACGTTGACCAGCTCGGAGATGTTGGAGTCGTTCCACGAGCCGCAGCAGTCGGAGACTCCCGCGGCGCGCCACACGAAGGCGGTGGGCTTGTCGTGCGCCTTCTGGGCGCGCTCGCTCACCAGGTCCACAGTCTTCTGCCAGTCGGCGATGAACTCGTCGGCGCGCTCTTCGTGGCCGAAGATATCGGCGAAGATTTCCATGGTGGGGGCGGTGCTCTCCAGCGGCTTGGCGCGGAAGTCCGTGACGGCGTAGTCGAGACCGGCCTGGTCCAGCTTGTCGGTGAGCCCGGCAGTCTGGGAGGCCTCGTACTGGTCCATGGAGAGCACGATGAGGTCCGGGTCGAGGCTAATCAGCTCCTCCACGCTGACGTCGCCCTTGGTGAAGCCGCCGATTTCAGGCAGCTCGTTGACCTTGGGAACGGACTTTTCCAGCTCGCGGTAGTAGTCCGGGACGGTTTGCTTGAGGTCCGAGCCGATAGCCACGACCTTGTCCAGCGGGTCTTCCTTGTTGAGGACGCCGGTGGCGAAGACACTGCGCCCCTCGCCCAGGATGACGCGCTCGGGTGCGTGGTCCAGCTCCACCTGGCGGCCGGCCAGGTCTGTGAAGCTCACGGCACCTTCGGTACCCGTGGCCGCATCGTCACCGGCGTCGGCACCGTCGTTGCTGGAGGCGCAGCTTGCCAGCGCGGCGGCCAGTGCCGCCACCATGACGCTCGCCCCTACTACTCGCCCGGCACGCGGCCCGGGTGTCAACACGTGAAGCACGAATTCTCCTTCAGACTTTCGTTTGATGTTCTGTTCGGAGGTTCATCCTACACAATCAGGTAAGGCTACCCAAAGTCTCTATAGGCTAGGCAATAATTCTCCAGATGACCCAAGACACAAAAAGAACCCTGCCCTGGGACAAGTCCCCAGGCAGGGTGGTGCGTGCGCGGCGTCGTGCCGGCGCGCGGTGTCCTAGCGGCGCTCAGCCAGCAGGCGCTGCAGCTCCTTGATGTCGGACTTGCGGCGCTTGGAGCGGAAGACGGAGAAGGCGATGAGGCCCACCACGGCAGCGCCCACGCCGGCGAGCGCCATCTGCACGTTGCGGTCCTGCAGCTTATCGGTGGCGGCACCTTTGGCGTCGTCCACGAAGTTCTGCGGCTTGCTACGGTCAGCCAGCTCATCCAGGGTGCTAGCCAGCTGGCGGCGGGTGCGCTCGATGTCGCGCTGGATGTCATCAATGTTGCGTGCCACGTATATCTCCTGAGATTTTTGACTTCGTTTTTGCTCTAACGCCGACATTCTACATTGACCTTCACCTTCACCGCATGTCCACCCGTGCGAAGGCGACCTACCGTGTCCGGAGCACACGGTAGGGTGGGGAGCATGACTGAAGCACAACGACTTTCCGTGGGAGATTCCGCACCGTCCTTTTCCTTGAGCGACGATGCCGGCAACACCGTAAGCCTGAGCGACTACGCCGGCCAGCGCGTCGTGGTCTACTTCTACCCGCGCGCCAATACCCCTGGCTGCACGAAGGAGGCGTGCGACTTCCGCGATAGCCTGGAGCAGCTCAACGGCATGGACATCGCCGTGGTGGGCATCTCTCCGGATAAGCCGGAGGCCCTGGCGAAATTCCGCGCGGACCACGAGTTGAACTTCCCGCTGCTGTCGGACCCCGACAAGGAAGTCATGACGGCCTACGGCGCCTTTGGTGAGAAGAAGAATTACGGCAAGGTGGTCCAGGGCGTTATCCGCTCCACGTTCCTCGTGGAGGCCGATGGCACGATTGGCCAGGCCATGTACAACGTCAAGGCCACCGGCCACGTGGCCCGCGTGCTCAAAGCTCTCGACAAGTAAGAATGACCGTGGCGGTGGCGTAGTCGCCGTCGTGGCTGATTGATAGCGCGGTGGAATACTCCCCCAGCGAGCGCTCAGCACCGCGCGCTATGTCCCCGCGCAGCGTGAGGGCCACGCGCCCCCACCCATCGGGCTGGACTTCGATCTCTGCCCAGTCGACGTCCTCCTCGCCCACCACCGGCGCGCTGCCATACAGCGCCTGCGACCAAGCTTTGATGAAGGCCTCTTTGGCCGCCCAGCGCCCGGCTAGGTGCCGCGCTCGGGCCTGACCGTCTAATCCGCGAGCCTGGGCCACGCGCAGCTCGGAGGCGCTAAAGACCTGCTCAAAGCGCGTGCCTGGGGTGGCCAGCTGCTGGGCAAAGGACGGAATGTGCACTAGGTCGGTGCCCACGCTTATGCCACTCATGGGGCCTAATCCTACCGCCGCCTACCGCGCCAGCTCCTGCTTGAGCTCCTCCAGCTCGTCGCCGCCTGCCATCCACTGGGTCAGCTCTGGCAGGGTGACGTCCTCCTTGGCGGCGTCGACAGTCGCCTCGCCCACCGTCAGCACCACGAAGTGGTCCCCCACCAGGTACGCGTGCTGCGGGTTGTGCGTAATGAACACCACGCCCATCCCGCGCTCGCGGGCGGCGTCGATAAAGCGCAGCACCATGCCGGACTGCTTCACGCCGAGGGCGGCGGTGGGCTCGTCCAGGATGATGTAGCGCGCCCCGAAGTAGATGGCGCGCGCGATGGCGACCACCTGGCGCTGGCCGCCGGAGAGGGCGGAGAGTTCTACGGAGACGTCGCCAAGCACAATGCCCATGCTGGACAATTGCTCGTGCGTAATCTTCTTCATCTCCTCCTCCCGCAGGCGGCCCAAGGCGCCGGTGAGCTCCTGACCTAAGAAGAAGTTGCGCCACACCGACAGCGACGGCACCAGCGCCAAGTCCTGGTAAACGGTGGCAATGCCGGCATCCAGGGAGTCGCGCGGGCTAGCAAAGTGCACCTCTTCCCCATCGACGGTAATGGTGCCACCCGTGGGCGGGGTCAGCCCCGCAAGAATCTTGATCAGCGTGGACTTGCCCGCGCCGTTATCCCCCAGCACGCAGGTGACAGTGCCCTCACGCACGCTGAGGTTGATGCCGCGCAGGGCCTGGAAGTTGCCGAAGGTCTGGGTAATCTCGTGCAGCTCAATCATGCCTATCGCCTCCTCGTGAAGTTGGCCACCGAGGTGTTGGTGAGCACCGCGAAAAGCAGCATGGCACCGAGGAAGAACTTGAACCAATCCGGGTTCCAGCCCGCGTACACGATGCCCTGGTTGGTCATGCCGAAGATGAGCGCGCCGATGGCGGTGCCCACCGCCGTGCCACGCCCGCCGGTCATGGAGCAGCCGCCGATGACCGCAGCGATGATGTAGAGGAACTCGTTGCCAATTCCCTGGCCGGCCTGGATAGAGTCGAAGGCGAAGAGCGTGTGCATGCCTACGAACCACGCGGCGAAGCCAACGAGCATGAACAGCGCCACCTTGACCCGGCGCACGGGCACGCCGACGGCCCGGGCGGAATCGTCGTCACCGCCGACGGCGAAAATCCAGTTGCCCCAGCGCGTCTTGTACAGCACCCACGAGGCAAGTGCCACGAACAGGAGCCACCACAGCACCGTGGCGCGAATGCTCAGCGATCCCACGTGCACGGTGCCGGCAAAAACCACGCGCGCGGAGGGAAAACCTTCCATATCCGCGACGGTGGGGGTGGCCACCTGGCCGGTCACCAGCTTGGTAATCGCCAGGTTAAGCCCCTGCAGCATGAGGAAGGCGGCGAGCGTGATGAGGAAGGAGTCAATCTTGGTGCGGGTGACCAGCACGCCATTCAGCGCCCCGATGGCCAGCGCGGTCACGAGCGACAAGACCACGCCCACCCAAGAGTTGAGGTGAAAATTGTAATTGAGCATCGTGGCCACGAGCGCGGCCGAGGTCACAGCCACGCCCGAGGAGAGGTCGAACTCGTTACCAATCATGAGAAGCCCCACCGCCAGGGCCACAATTCCCAGCGTGGAGCTGGCATAGAGCACGGTGGAGAAGGCCTCCAGGGAGCGAAAAGCGGGGGCGACCGCCATGAACAGCGCGAAGATCACCACCGCGCCGAGCAAGCTGGCCAGCTCCGGGCGGCGGATGAGGCGGGAGAATCCGCTGCGGCGGGTCAGGCGGGTATCGCCTGCGCTTGTCGACGCCTCCCCGCTCATCGCAGCCCCTCCTTCGCTGCCTCCGAAATGGCGTCGACGTTGGAGGAGTCCACGAAGGACGGCCCGGTGTAGACCGGCCTGCCGCCACCCAGGGTGGAGCCGTTGCGGTGGGCCAGCCACAGGGCGTCGACGGCGAGATAGCCCTGCATGTAGGGCTGTTGGTCCACGGCCCACTGGATGGTGCCGTCCGCGATGGCGTCGACAAGCTCGGCGTTGGTGTCGAAGGTGGCGACCTTGGCGTCGGAGCCGGCATCGGCCACCGCGGCGGCCGAGCGCATGGCCACCGAGGCCTGTAGGGCCATGACCCAATCGATGGACTTATCCTGCGCCAGCTTGGCGTTGATGGTGGACTGCGCGGCGGTGAGGTCCTTGCCGTTGACGTAGAGGATGTCCACCTTCCCGCCGCGAAGCCCCTCCTTCACGCCGGCGCAGCGCGCCTCCTGTGAGGAGTTTCCCTGCTCGTGGATGACGCACAACGCGTGCTGGGCGCCCTCGGCCTCAAGACGCTCGCCAGCCTTGGCCCCGGCGACCTTTTCCTCTTGGCCGAAGAAGGCGCTCATGCCGTACTTCTGGTACTCGTCCATGCCGGCGTTAAGCCCCACGGTGGGGATGCCGGCGTCGGCGGCCTTCTGGGCGGCAGGCCCAATGGCGCCCGCATTCGGCATGGTCACAGCAATGCCGTCCACGCCGGAGTCGATGGCGGATTGCACCAGGTTGGCCTGGTTAGGGGCCTCCGGATCGGAGGAGTAGCGCAGCTCGACGTTGTCTTTGCGCGCGGCGTCCTCCGCACCCTTGCGCACGAGGTCCCAGTAGGTGTCCCCCGGCGCACCGTGGGAGACCATGGCGATAACGAGGCGTTCGGTGTCGACGCCACCGGCCAGCTCGCCCTCCGCGGTGGGGCGGGGTGCACCGCCGGTGGCGGAGCATCCCCCGATCGTGGCAGCGAGGGCCACTGCGAGGACAGGGAGGGCAGGTTTGATGTTGATTTTCACACCCTGCATGGTGCCCCAGCCCACGCACCCGCTTCAACCCAACCTGACCTGCTTCTTTATCGTTTCAGACCGCGCACGCTGGGGGTATCGGGAGACTTTTTACCCCCGCTGGGATGTACCTTCCGCACCCGGATCGGGTTCGAGGACGCCGCCGCGCAGGCGCGCGGACTCGCTGAGTAGCACCGCGGCCTCGCGCTCTGTGAGCGCGGCCGGGTCGCCGCCGCCCAGGTTGCGTTCGGCCGGCCGTTGGTACAGTGCCGGCCCGCCCCGCATGGCTTCTTCGAGGCGGCGCAGGCCCTGGTGCTCCCGCGCCGTGGCAGCCGCGCGCCAGGCCTGGGCTGCGTCCTTACCGCGCTCGGCCGCGAGTGCTGCGACGAAAGCCTCCGGGTGCACCAGCGCAATGAGCGCGGAGACGTGCCCGAAGCCCAGCGAGGTGAGCAGTCCAGCCTTCGGCGGGGCCGCGCGCAGGTCCAGCGGCTGGCGCAGCCACACGAGGTGCTCGTGGCGGCGCAGTGCTGGGTCCACGCAGTCCAGCGAGCGGTTCGGCGGCACGATGCCGCCGCGCAGGACCTGGCACAGGCCTGCCAGCTGGAAGGCCGCCGCCCCGCCCTTGGCGTGGCCGGTCAAAGCCTTCTGGGAGATGACGTAGAGCGGGTTGCCGGCGCTGCGCCCGAGGGCGCGGGCGAGGCGCTCGTGCAGGTCGGATTCGTTGGGATCATTGGCGCTCGTGGAGGTGTCGTGCTTGGACAGCACCGCGATGTCGTCCGCCGAAACGCCGAGCGCCGCCAGATCGCGGGCGAGTCGAGAATCTGCTCCCCCACGCGCCGCTGAGAGGGCGCCCAGGCCCGGCGCGGGGATGGAGGTGTGCGCGCCGTCGGCGAAGGACTCGGCAAAGGCCACCACGCCCAGGACCGGAAGGCCCAGCTCCGCGGCCAGGCTGCCGCGTGCGAGCAGCAGCGTGCCGCCGCCCTCCGACTCCACGAATCCGCCGCGGCGGCGGTCGTTGGCGCGGGAAAAGAAGCGGTGCTCGATGCCCTTCGCTTCCATCGCCGCGCTATCGGCGGTGGCCGCCATGTCGCCGAAGCCGGTAATGCCCTCCACGGATAGCGCGTCGATGCCGCCGGCGACGACGAAGTCCGCCTTGCGCAAGCGCAGCTTGTCCACGGCCTCCTCCACGGAGACCGCCGCCGTGGCGCATGCCGCCACCGGGTGGACCATCTGCCCGTAGCCGCCGACATAGTCTTGCATGACGTGCGCGGCGATGACGTTGGGCAGAGCTTCCTGGAGGATGTCGTGCTGGCGGGAGTGGGCCAGGAGCTTATCGACGTACAACGAGCGCAGCGCCTCCTGCCCCGCCATCCCGGTGCCCTGGGTGGAGCTCACCCGCGCCGGGTGGACGTGGGTGAGCAGCTCGGCCGGGCTCAAGCCCGCGGCGAGGAAGGCCTCGATCGTGCACACGAGGTTCCACAGGGCGAGGCGGTCGACGCTGTCCAGCATGTCCGCCGGAATACCGTAGACCGCCGGATCGAAGCCCTCCGGAATCTGGCCGCCGACAAAGCGCGTCATGGCCACCCGCCGCGGCACGCGCACTGCGGACCCGGCGGGCCGGGTGACCTGCCACTCAGCGCCACCGGATTCGACGTCGACGCGCTTCAGGGAAGCGCCCTCGCACCTGTCCACGAAGGAGCGTGCGGTGGCCTCATCCTCCACGGCGAAGGTGAGTGGCTTGTCCAGGTAGATGGTGGTCAGCTCAGGTGCGAGGTTATCCACCATGGGCAGGTGCGGGCCGAAGTCATCGTGGAAGCGGCGCACGCCGATGCCGGCGAGGACGTTGTCGTGGAAGCGTTCGTAGACGTCTTCCTCGGCTACCTCCTCGCCCTCCGGCGTTACCCAGGCGGCGGAAGGGCCGTCCCAGGTCACCAGTCCCTGGCTCCACGCCAGCTCCAACACACCGGCGGCGGAGAGATCCCCGCCCACCTCGACCTCGAAGCGCGTGCGCGCGGTTCCCAGCGGCCCCAGCTCCCCTGCTCCGACGAGGACGACCATGTCCTCCAGGGATTGGGTGAGCCCACGGAAGTCGGGCCGGGTCCACTCCACAGGTGCGAGCGCGTTCGGCAGGGCCGTGACGGTGCGCGGCGCTGGGGTGAGGTCCTCGGTGGTGGCCGGGGGGACGCTGGACAGCGCGGCGTCGCGGGCCAACGCAGCCAGGTCTAGGTCGGCCTCGGCCAACCCGCCGGTGAAGTCCATGGTCAGCGGCCCGTCGGCGGCGCGGAGGAGGGCCTCCTCGTCCGCGGCGCTATCGACAAGTTGAATCGCCATGTCCTTCGCCGAGTACGTGCTCACCCCGCGGGCCTCGACCTGCTCCACCAGCGGATCGTTGCCCGCCATGAGCCCGGTGCCGCGTACCCAGCCAATGAGCGCGTGGACCAGCGAGGTTCGCGCGCCCCACGCTGCCTGTTCGGAGTGCCAGCGCTGCACCAGGGCGTCGAAAGCCGCCTTGGCCTCGCCATACGCGCCGTCGCCGCCGAAGCGTCCGCGGTTGGGTGATCCCGGCAGCACCACGTGGAGGCGGTGGCCCAGGTGGGTATCCGCGCCCAGCGCGGACAGGCCCGCGATGAGCTTTTCTACCGACCACAGCAGCAGGCGCATCTGGGCCTCTGTGTCGGGACCGGCCTCGGCCAGGGTGCCGCGCACGGGCGGGGCGGCGAAGGGGAAGAGCAGATCGGGCACGAAGGCCGGTTTGAGCAGCTCGGTCTTCCCGCCCACGGTGACCGTCTGCTGCGTGCCGATCCATTCCACCAGCGCGTCGATATCGGAAAAGGAGTTGAGGTTGGCTGGCACTACCCACAGCGCCGCCGTGCCGACGGCGCTGGTGCGGTAGAGCTCCTTAAAGAATTCCAGGCGGTCCTGGGTTAGCTGCGAGGTCGTCGCGATGACCGTCGCTGCCTCGGCGAGCAGCTCGGCGATGATCTCCGCGCCAATCGAGCCCGGCGCCCCACCCGTCACCACGGCCACCTGCCCGGCGTGCAGCAGGGAGTCGCCCGGCACCTCAGCATCCACGGCCTGGCGGCGGTAGCCCAGGTAATCGGCCATGCGCGCAACCTCCGCACCGGCTCCCAGGACGTCGAGGTCCGGTTCCTTTACGCCGGCCGCGGCAGCCCGAACGAGGTCCTCGCGGGCACTGGCCCAGCGGTCATCCAACAGCACCGCCTTCTGCGCGTCGAAGGCCGGCGCCACGCGCTTCGCCCAGTCCGAGCCCAGCTCAGTCTCCACGAGCTCGGCCAGACCAGTCGGGTTTTCCTCCTGCGCGGATTCCTCGCCCTGCTCGTCGCCGCGCCCCAGGGCCGCCAGTAGCGTGCGGGCGGAATCCTCCAGCGCGGACTCGAGCCTTTCCGTGTACGCCGCCAGCGCCGCGGAATCCACCGCGGTTGCGGTTTCCTTCACCACCCGGGTCACCTCCACGCCGGCGCGGGTGGCGGCGGTGGTCAGGGAGGCGTCGATAAGCGCATCCAGCTCCGTTGGGGTGGTGACTGCCGTGACGGGCAACGTGGCCAGCTCCCCGCCCCGCACGGAGGTGCCCTCGCGGCTGCCCAGCACGAGCTCCGCCACCGCGCGGTCCGCCCAGCCGGGGCCCAGGCCCCACTCGGCGCTCACGCGCTGGGCAATATAAGACGGCTTCTTCCCCGCCGGCCCGGTCGCGCGGCGCACGGCCTGCGCCACCTGCTCGGTGAGCACCGGCCCGAAGGCGTGATAGCCCGGCGCGCGCTGGGCCACGGTCTCCGCGAGCTGGTTAACCGGCATATCCGCCGCACCATCGATGGCGGGGATGCCGAACTCCACGCCTAGATCCAGCAGCAGCTGGTTGCGGCGGGAGGAGACCCCCTCCACGAGGGTCTCGATTGTATCGGTGGCCGCCATCTGGTCGGGGCGCACCTTGGTCCACAGCGCGATGAGCATCTCCACGGCGCTCTGCACGCTCAGCGGCCGGTCAGCAACCTCCTGGCGCGGGGACTGAGCGCGCGCGGGTGCCTCTGCTACGGGAGCCGGCGCGGGGCAGCCGGCGCGGCGTCCGGAATGGGTGCTTCTTCCGGTTGCACATCCGCGTCCTCGGCGAAGACCCTGGCGCGGTCGCGCTCGGAGTTGCGGACCTCGACCCTCACCCCCGCGTACTCCGGCGCGCCCAGCGTCTGGCCCACCATGTTGGCCACGGTGGGGGCATGGCCTACTCCCACCTCGATAAAGCGTTCAATGCCCAAGCCCGCAAGCCCCGACGCGGTCTGCCTCCCGCGCGGGGTGAGCAGCAGTTCCTGCGTTTCGATCCAGCGCACCGGGGAGGCGAACTGCCAGGACAGCAGCTCCACCAGCAGCGTGCGCCCAAGCTTCTGCGGCTCCGCGGCGGCGGCGTCGAAATCCGCGAGGATGGCCGCGATGCGCGGGGAATCAACAACCTCCGCGATGGCCTCCACGAAGCCGCGCTCCAGGGCGAAAGGGCGGGCCACGAGGTTGGGGACGTAGCGCCCCACCAGCACAGACAGATCAATCTCCTGCGGGATGAGCTCATCCAGGTGGGCGCGGAAGTCATCCACGCCTGCCACCAGACGCGAGGAGTGGAAGGGCACGTCAACGCCGGGAATGGACACGAAGGCACGTGCGCCAGGCGCTCGGTGCTCGGCGGCGGCCTCAACGGCGCGAAGGCCCGCGGTGGTACCGGCGATGGCGTACTGGCGCCCGGCCACGTTGTAGTTGACCACTTCCAGGAACTCACCGGAGGTCGCCGCGATGCCGGCCACGTAGTCCTCAACCTCGTCGGCACGCATGCCCATCCGGTGCGGCCGCAGCGCGCCCAGGCCGTAGCGCGAATAGCCTGCGGCGTCGCGCTCCACCAGGCGGTCCATGGTGAGACCGCGAACGTAGACGATTTCCAGGACCACCTCCAGCGAGAGCACCCCAGCATAGGCTGCCAGGGCGTTGTACTCGCCCACGGAGTGCCCGCCGAAGGCCGCGGTGGTGTCTAGGACCCCCGCCTCCCTTAGCGCCGCCACCTGCGCGCAGCCCAGCGTGGCCATGGCCACCTGCGTGAAGTGGGTCAGGTACAGCACGCCGTCGGGGTGGGAATACGCGGTGCCGTCGACCACCACGGTCTCCGGGTTGTTCCGCACGATCTCCAGGATCGAAAAGCCCAGGTGCTGCCTCGTGTGCGCATCGGCGCGGTCCCATACTGCGCGCGCGGCGGGCGAGGCGCCATACTCCGCCATGCCCATCCCGGGCGCCTGGATACCCTGTCCGGGGAAGGCATAAAACGTGCGCGGCGCGCTCAGTGTGGCGCGGGCGTCGAGCACCACCACGCCGTGGCTGGTAGCAGTGACGGAGCGGACCTCGCCGTGGCCGCGGCGCTTGTCGACGCCCACCCGGTGCACCACCAGCTCCACCTCGCTGCCCGGCTGCACCGGGGCCAGCATCTTCGCCGACCACTGCAGGACCCGAGTGCCGTCGAAGGCCGCGGCCGCCTGCGCCAGCGCGGAGGTCCACATGCCATGCACGATGGGCCCGTTCTGCAACCCCGCCAGCGCCGCCGCGTTCGCGGAGACGTGAATGGGGTTATGGTCCCCCGTCACCGCGGCGAATGGGCGCAGGGATTCTGGCGCCATGACGGTGAGGCGGTGCCGGAAGGAGCGCGGGGTGTCGCGGACGAACGCCTCGGTCGTGTCAGCGTTCTCATCCACGCCGGGCACAGGCTCCTCGCCGGTGCGCCCGGGAATGAGGAAGCGCTCGCGCAGCTGGGCGGCATCTGCGTCACCGCCCAGTGTCACCGCAACCTCGATCACCCGGCCAGCAGTTGTATCCCGCACTGCGCTCAGGTCCGCGGTCACGGACAGGTCCAGGGGCGTGGCACCCGGCGCGGCCGCAGCGTCAAGCAGCGCAGCCGCGCCGTCCGCCAGCTCCAGCGAGTGCTCAAAGTGCACCAGGTTGAGCAGGCCCTCGACCACGGGCTCGCCTGCCCCGGCGCTATCGGCGTTTGTGCGGGCATCCGCAATGACCGCAAAGATAGCCGGCCACGCAGCACCCACCAGGACGTCCGGCGCACATGCCCCATCGACCACACCTGCGCTGGTCACGGACAAGTAGTTCGCGATGTCAGAGGCGTCGAGGCGGGCGGTGACCGTGGCGCTGCCGTGGTCTACCTCCGGCAGGCGTCCGCCCGCGGCCACGCGCGCGAGCTCCCGCATGGCGGAGGCTGCGTCCTCCGCGCTGACCACGGGCGAGGCACCCGGCACGCGCGGCGGGGTGATGCGCACGCGCAGTGCGGCGCCGCCAGTCGCTTCGCGGTGGGCACCAGGGTCCAGCGGGACAGTGAACCAGAAGTCGGCGGAGTCTGGGTTCACCCGCTCCAGCGTCGCGCCGGGCAGCTCGAGGAGCAGCGGGTTCGGCTGTTCGCGGCCGGCCCAGCACAGGCTGGGGGCACGGCGGATTCGCTCGGCGGCGCTCGGCGCGGGCACGTCCAGGCCCTGGGGAGCAGAGTCGGCGACCCGCTCAGCGGCAGCCTGCTCGAAGCGCACCAGCAGCTGGGCCACCGGCTCGTTGGCGCGCTCGATGCCGGCCACGGCGGCGGTGCCGGGGATGATGCACACCTGGTCGGCGCTGTAGTGCTCGTCGTGGGCCTGCCACAGCGAATCCTGGCGGAAGCGGCGGCGCACGGAGGCGTCGATAAGCGGCACGAAGCTCGGCGGTTTGCCGGGGCCATCGATGAGTGTGATGAACCACGCGGCGTCCGTGGGGTGAAGGGCGGCGTCGCCGTAGAGCCCAGTAAGCGCGTCAATAGCGACGGCGGGCGCATCACCATCGACGGTGACCTGCAGGGTTATCTCGCCGTGGTCGGCCTCATGCAGGCGGGCCTCGGCGCGCGCCACCATCTGCTCGAAGCGTGTGCGCCACGACTCGTCCACCCAGCCGCCCAGGAAGGACAGCTCTAGGTAGCGCCCCAGCCACTCGGCATAGGTCATGGCGTCGAGGTCACCGAAGTAGGGCTTGCTGGTCTGCGCCAGCGCCGCACTGATCTCCGCGCGGCGGGCGGCGACGATCTCCGCGTCGCCCGCGACCTCATCGAGCAGCCGCCCGGCACGGGCGAAGGAATTGTCCAGCTCATGGATGCTCGCCCCCAAGTCAGAGCGGCCAGAGGTCACGTCCTCCTCCGTGGCGGCAACGAGGGCGCGCTTCACCGATTCGGACGCTGTGGACTCGCGGGTAGCCATGGCGGCGGTGCCGACCATGATGGCGTCGACAGGCGCTTGAGGCAGGCCGAAGCGCTGCGACCACGCGCCCGTGAGGTACTCCGCGCCCCGCGCCGGGGTGCCGATGCCGCCGCCAACCGCGAGCAGGACATTGGGGCACCGACGGATGTCTGCATACGTTGCGGCGAGCAACGTGTCGAGCTCTTCGGTGGAGTGGTGCCCGCCGGCGCTAGCACCCTCGACCTGCATGATGAGCGTGGCGGACGTGTCTCGGGCGAGGGCGAGCACCTGCTCGATCTGCTCCGCCGTCCCGGGCTTGAAGGCCACCCAGGGGATGTTCTCCGCGTGGAGGCGCTCTATGAGGGCGAGTGCTTCCTCGTGCGGCGGGATGCCCGCGGAGATGACCACGCCGTTGAGCGGTGCTCCGGCGGCCCGCGCCCGCGGGATGGCATGCTCTTCCGAAATCTGGCGGCGCCACTGCGCGGCCGAGAGGTACAGGGCGTTGAACTGGGCGTTGACCCCCGGATGGAGGAGCCCTGCGAGCCTTGTCAGGTTTCTATCCAGAATGGCGTCGGTGTGCTGCCCGCCGCCGGCGAGCTCCGCCCAGTGGCCAGCATTGGCTGCTGCGGCCACGATGTCCGGGTCCACCGTGGTGGGCGTCATGCCGGGCAGCATCACCGGGGAATAGCCGGTAACCTCAGTAAACCGCGTGGTGAGGCGGCCACCTGCCAGGCGCGGAGCGAAGTCGGACCACGCCTCCGGCAGCGCGGGTGCGCGTCCCGGCTCGAAGAGCTGCGACTGGCCCTCAGCAGTCCCCACGGCTAGGGTTCCCACACCGCGGCCGGCCACCGCGGCCCGCGTCAGCGGCTCGACGCCGCGGGTGGGGCCGACCTCCAGGATCCACTGTGCGCCGGCGTCAACGGCCTCATCGACGCAGGCAGGCCAATCGACGGTATCCGTAAGCACCGCGCGCGCCAGCTCCCTGCTGAGTGCCGAATCGAGACCGATTCGGGCCGCCCAGTGCTCCACCTGCTCCACCGCCTGCGCCAGGGCGGGGTGGTGGAAGGCGGCGTCGACGTCGAGGTCAGTGAAGGTTGCCTGCTCGTCTGCCATGCTGCGGCGCACGCAGGCAAGTTCTTCCGGGGTGCCCACGATGACGTGGCGGTCGCGGCCGTTGATAAGCCCGATGCAGGCCCCGGCCTCGCAGAGGCGCTCCTGTGTGACACCCGTGACCGCGACCATCGGGACGCCCTGCGCCGTGCGCACGAGACCATGGATACGGGCGGTCGTCGTCAGCGCGGCGCCGATGAGGCGGGATAGGGCGAGGGCCTCGGCCGGAGCGGCGCGGCCGGACGCGACGGCGGCGGCAAGGCAGCCCTGGGAATGGCCGATGTTCAGCACGGACGCGGAAGCATCGAGGCCCTGCGCGCGGAGGGACTCCAGCACCGCGAGCTGCGCGGTGAGGATGCCCGGCACCGACACGGCTGGGGCGGTGAGGGCAAAGGCGGGCTCGTTATCGGCCCAGGCTAGCGGCGCGAAGCCGTGCGGGCTGGCGGGGAGGAGGTCGCCGGCCAGCGGGGCGAGTAGTTCCTCCGCGTCGGCGAGGTACTCAGCCACCTGGGGCCGCACCCCCGCAGCCAGCGCCTCCTGGAGGGTGGGAAGCCAGGCAAAACCTTGCCCAGAGAAGGACCGCGCGAACGCGTTGTGAGGGATGTTCACGCGCTACTCCCCCAGGCCGCGCGCAACCCGCTGCGCGGCCTCCTCGAGTGCCGCCTGCGGCGAGTCCCCGGGCTGGGCACAAAAGACCTGGCAGGCGTGATCCGGCACTACCTCGGCTGAGCGGGTCAGGCCGCGCTCGGAGAGGTACTCGTCAAAGAACATATCGATACTCATACCGACAGTAGATTCTACCCACTAGGATCAATGCGTCATGGCCTCTCGTACCCCGTTCATTCTCGCAGCTCTCCTCAACGTGGTTGTCGCTGTACTCGTGCTGTGCGGCATCGTCTTCTCCTCCCCCAACACATCCACCACGGCATCCACCGGTGCGCACTCGGACGCCGCGCTTTCCGGCACCCCAACTCCCGCACCGCAGGCCGCAGACTCTCTTGCGGCGCTGGATTCCCTCGCGGTCAAGGGGCGCGCGCCGATGACCGGCTACGAGCGCGAACAGTTCGGGCAGGCTTGGTCCGACGACGTCACCGTGGAGTTCGGCCACAACGGCTGCGATACCCGCAATGACATCCTGCGGCGCGACCTAGACAACCTGGTGATCAAGGAAGGCACTCACGACTGCGTGGCCCTGTCCGGCACCCTGCACGACCCGTACTCGGACGAGGACATTGACTTTCAGCGCGGGGCGGATACGTCGAGTGCGGTCCAGATCGACCACGTGGTGCCGCTTGCCGACGCCTGGCAGAAGGGCGCCCAGCAATGGTCACCGGAGCAGCGCCGCGACTTTGCCAACGACCCGCGCAATCTCCTCGCCGTGGATGGCCCCCTCAACCAGCAGAAAGGCGCCGGCGACGCGGCCACCTGGCTGCCGCCGCACAAGGCCTACCGCTGCGCGTACGCCCAGCGCATCGTCGACGTCAAAGCCGCCTACGGCGTGTGGGTGACCGAGGCCGAAAAGGACGCGCTGAGCCGCCTGCTGCATGCCTGCTAAGCGCAGGGCCTCCCCCGCTTCTGGAGGAAGGCCCTGCGTCTGAGTTGTCGTGCCTAATGCCTAGTGGTTGCCGTTGTTGTTCTGGTTGAGCTGGTTGCGCAGCTGGTTAAAGTAGTCCCGCGCGCTCTGCGGCTGGGCGCTGCCCTGCTGGGTGCCCGGGAAATTCGGCATCTGGCCCGGGTTCTGCTGGGCGTGTTGCTGCACCTGCTGTTGTGCCTGTTGCTGGGCGCGCTGGGCCTGCTCCATCGCCTCCGCATCGCGGCTGGCACGCTCATCGCGCTCGCGGCGCTCCTGCTCCTCGCGCCGGCGGCGCGCGTCGGCGAAGTCCTCGCGGCTGCGCTTCGCCTCCCCGGCGGGCACGGACGGCTTCGGGGCGGAGTTGATGGCATCGGTCGACAGGAGCGTGTCGCGCATGCCGCTGAAGAGGTCCTGCATGCCACCCGGGTTCGACGGCATGTACAGCACGTTGGTGTGCGCCCGGTCCGCCACGTCCACCATGGCGTCGAGGTATTGAGAGACCAGCATGAGGGTCTCCGGGTTCTCCTCCACACCGGCGGCGCGCAGCAGCTCGTACTGTTGGGCAATACCCTCGACGATCTCCTTGCGCTGGTCAGCCACGCCGCGGCCCTGCAGCTTCTTGGCTTCGGCCGCACCCTCGGCCTCCTTGACCACGCGGATCTTCTCGGCCTCCGCCTGGGCCACCGCCGCCTCGCGCTCACGCTGCGCGGCGTTGATGGAGTTCATGGACTCGCGCACGCGGGAGTCTGGGCGGATATCCGTCACCAGGGTGTTGACGAAGTTCCAGCCGTAGGCAGCCATGTTGTCCCGCAGGCTCATCGCTACGTTGCGGGCGATGGTGTCCTTGGAGGAGAAGGAATCATCCAGTGCCATGTTCGCCACCGAGGAGCGAACGTTGTCCTGCACGTAGGCCACAATCTGCTGCTCGTGGTTGGACAGGGTGTAGAAAGCTTGGCGCTCGCTGCCCTGAACCACCTCGTACTGCACAGCGACCGGAATCTGGACGAAGACGTTGTCCTTGGTCTTGGTCTCCACCATGACGTCGAGCTGGCGCACCTGCAGGTTGATCTTCGCTCGCACGCGGTCCACGAACGGCACCTTGAGGTGTAGGCCGGCGTGCGCGACCGTGACGAACTTACCCAAGCGCTCGATGATGGCGGCTTCCTTCGTGCGCACGATGTAGAAACCGTCGAAAGCCGTGACGATGATGAGAATTAAGAGGAGGCCGACGACGACAAGTCCGAACATAGACTACCCTTTCTGAAGATCTGTACCGTTAACGACAATTTTGCCACAACGTGAGCACCGCCACGACCTACCCGGCGCGCTGGGCATAAGGAGCGCTTAGTGGTCGTCGGCCAAGCGGAACAGCTCGCCCAGAATCCCGGCGCCGTCTTCGGCGATGCCGTTGTGCTGGAAGCGATTGGTCACCATCGGGCGCAGGTCGCGGTAGGTCTCCCCCGTGGCCAGGGAATCCTCGAAGGGCACGAAGACGTCGTCGAGGTAGACGGCGGCCGCAGCACCAAGCGGTGCGCTGCCAAGCACTTCGGCATCGTACGGCGAGCTGCTCCACTCATGAGCGGCCAGACCTTCCGCGCCCTCCTTGAAGGGGCGCAGCGCTGGGTCCTCGTCGAATTGCCAGGGGAAGATGTGCTCGCCGGTCAGATACATCCCGTCCTCGGCGAACTCGGGGAACTCCTCGCGGATGCGGTGGGCCGCCCAGCCGGTCACGGACTGGCCGCCGACGCCGCCATAGATCGACTCGTGGATCGCGGCATAGAGCGGCCCGGCCTGGAAGCTCACGCGGCTTCCGACGTTGTGCAGAAAGTCCGAGCGCAGACGCTTCTCCCCGTCCACGGTGCGGAAGGGTTCCTCCAGCAGGTAGGCCAGGTTGTCGAACCCGGTGCCGCGGCCCAGCTCGATGCCGATGGTGCGGAAGCGGCGGGAAGATAGCCTCTCGCCCGTGGGCAACAGTTCTTCCGAATTGTCCAGGTGGTGGATAATCTCTTCGATGCGTTCTTGAGCCCACGGGAACTGGGTATAAAAGCGCTCGTGGCGCACCTTGAGCTTGGCAAAGGTGGTCCGATAGAGATCGTCCGCGCCCTTGGTCAAGGTGGGCAGGCCACCGGTGAGGAAGGCGCGCCCGATGGAATCCGGGAACAGCGAGGCATAAGAAGTGATGATGAAACCGCCGAAGGATTGGCCGAAGAGATTCCAGCGCTCCTCCCCCAGGTGCGCGCGGAGGCGCTCGGCGTCGCGCACGATGTTTTCTTGGCGCAGCTGGGACAGGCGCAGCGCTGTGCGGTCCGCCGCTGGGCTGAGCTCGTCGATCCGGTGGCTGCGCCCAGTGCCACGCTGGTCCATGAGGATCCAGCGATAGCGCTCCAAGCCTTTGCCTAGGAGCCCCGAGGCGCCAACCGGCCGCGGAGACGGGAAACCCGGCCCGCCCTGGTTATAGAGCAGTGCCGGGTACTTCTCACCGCCAGGCGGGATCACCTCCCGCGCGTAGAGCTCGAAGGAGCCCGCCGCGGGGTTCTCGTAGTCCCAGGGGACGGTGAGGGTGTGTTCCTTGATGGTGTGGCCGAAGCGTTTCATGCCCTCTAGTAGACCACGAAACCTTCCGCGCGGAACGCATCCCGGATAGATTCGATGTCCTCCGGTTTGGGTGGCTTCGTATCCTCCAGGGTGTACGGGTAGCCCAACTCGTGCCACTTGTCCGCGCCCATGTTGTGGAAGGGCAGGACCTCGACGCGCTCGACGTTGCTCTTCCACCGAGAGACAATCTTGACCACGTTGGCGACGTTCTCGGGGGCGTCGGTAAGCCCCGGCACCACCACGAAACGGATCCACACCGGCTTGCCCACCGCGCTGAGGCGGTCGCCAAAGTCGATGGTGGGTTGCAGCTCGCGGTGCGTGACCTTCTTATAGGTCTCCTCGTCGCCGGACTTCACATCCAGCAGCACCAGGTCAATGTTGTCCAGGTCCTCATCGCGCAGGCGCGAGCCCAAGTATCCCGACGTGTCAATCGTCGTGTGAATACCTGCGTCGTGGATCTCCTTAAGCACGCGCCTGGCGAAGGCAATTTGGAACAGCGGCTCGCCGCCCGAGATGGTCAGGCCACCGCCGGAGGCCTTGAAGACCGGCTTGTAGCGCTTGATGCGCTTGACCACGTCCTCGATGCGCTCCAGCGTGCCCACCTTCATCTCCATCGTGTCCGGGTTATGGCAGTACTGGCAGCGCAGCGGGCAGCCCGACATGAACATGGTCATGCGGGTTCCGGGGCCGTCGACGGACGTCACCAGCTCCCAGGAGTGGACGAGGGCCACGTCACCAGTACGCCGCGCCTGCATCAACTCCGGGCGAGTAATGTCCTCGAGGTCGTTGACCGAGCCCAAACCGGCGGCGGCGCCGCGCACCTTGTCTCCCGCTTCGGGGGATAGGTGAACGACGCCGGTAATGCCATCAGCCATTTAGGAGCCCTGGTGGAAGGTACGGGAGATGACGTCGAGCTGCTGCTCGCGGGTGAGCTTTACAAAGTTCACCGCGTAGCCGGAAACACGCACGGTCAGGTTCGGGTACTTCTCCGGGTGCTCAACGGCGTCCTCCAGGGTGGACTTGTCCAGCACGTTGATGTTGGCGTGGTACAGGCCAGAGTTCATCTGGTGTGCCTCGCGGTTGGCCTTCATAGTTGCGAGACGCTCGTCAAAAGTGGGGGTTGCCATGATGTTTTCTCCTTCGGAAGAGATAGTTGCGTTTGGGGGGAGGATTATTCGGAGTCCATGATGAAGCCGGCGTCGAGGACGCCCACCAGGTTGGTGATGCGCTCCTCCGGCGTGCGGCCCAGGCCGGACGGGGTGATGGTGTTGGTCAGCGAGATGCCGTCAAGAGCGTCCTTGTAGTCCAACTTGCCTACCGAGAGCATGGAGGCGACCATGCCGTGGCTGTCCGCACCGTTCTCCGGGTTAGCGCCCGGCGCGAACGGGGTGCCCGCCTCGTGGCCGGATGGGAAGGAACCGGTGGCCTTGCCGTAGACCACGTTGGACGTAATCGTCAGCACCGACTGGGTGGGGATGGCGTTGCGGTACATCGGGATGGCCTTAATCTTCTCCATCACGGTGTGGACGACGGTGGCGGCGATGTCGTCGGCGCGGTCGTCGTCGTTGCCGTAGAAGGGGAAGTCACCTTCCGTCTTGTAGTCCACAATCAGGCCGGTCTCATCGCGCACCGGGTAGACCTTGGCGTACTTAATGGCGGCGAGGGAGTCCGCCACGATGGACAGGCCGGCGATGCCACAGCCCATGGAGCGCACGATGTCGGAATCATGCAGCGCCATTTCGACGGCCTCGTAGGCGTACTTGTCGTGGCAGTAGTGGATGATGTTCAGCGCCTCGACGTAGGTGCCAACCACCCAGTCCAGCATCTCTTCGTACTTCTGCCAGACCTCGTCGAAGTCCAGCGGGCCGTCACCCTCGATGGCCTTGTAGCCGTCGACGACCTGCTTGCCGCTGACCTCGTCACGGCCGCCGTTGATGGCGTAGAGCAGGGCCTTGGCGGCGTTGACGCGGGCTCCGAAGAACTGCATTTGCTTGCCGACGGCCATAGGGGACACGCAGCACGCAATCGCCGCGTCGTCGCCCCACTGCTCACGAATCTGGCGGTCCGACTCGTACTGAATAGAGGAGGTCTCAATCGAGATGTGGGCGCAGAATTCCTTGTAGCCGGCCGGCAGCTGCGGATCCCAGAAGATGGTGATGTTCGGCTCCGGGGACGGGCCCAGGTTGATCAGCGTCTGCAGCAGGCGGAAGGAGGTCTTGGTCACCATGTGGCGGCCATCGCTACCAAAGCCTGCATCGGACCAGGTTGCCCAGTACGGGTCGCCGGAGAAGATCTGGTCGTAGTCCTCGGTGCGCAGGAAGCGGACGATGCGCAGCTTGAGCACCAGCTGGTCGATGATCTCCTGGGCATCTTCCTCGGTGATGATGCCGGCGGCGAGGTCGCGCTCGAAGTAGCAGTCGAAGAAGGCGGAGAGGCGGCCGATGGACATGGCGGCGCCGTCCTGGGACTTGATGGAGGCAAGGTAGCCAAAGTAGGTCCACTGCACTGCCTCGTGCGCGGTCTTGGCCGGGCCGGAGATGTCGAAGCCGTAGGACTCCGCCATCTTCTTCAGCTTCTTCAGAGCCTTGATCTGCTCAGAGTGCTCTTCGCGGTAGCGCGCCCAGTGCTCGGAGAATCCCACGTCACCGACGGAGTGCTTGGCGGCTTCCTTCTCAGCAATGAGGTAGTCCACGCCGTAGAGGGCCACGCGGCGGTAGTCACCGATGATGCGGCCGCGGCCGTAGGCATCCGGCAGGCCGGTGATGATGTGAGACGAGCGGGCAGCGCGGATACGCGGGGTGTAGATATCGAAAACCGCGTCGTTGTGAGTCTTGCGGTAGCGGGTGAAGATCTTCTCCACGTCCGGGTCGACTTCCTTGCCGGCCTCGAAGATGGCCTGCTTGACCATGCGCCAGCCGCCAAAGGGCATCATGGCGCGCTTGAGCGGGCTGTCGGTCTGCAGACCGACGATGACGTTGTCATCCTCGCAGATGTAGCCGGCCGGGAAAGCGTCGATGTCTGTCGGGGTGTGGGTGTCCACGTCGAAAATGCGCTTCTTACGCTCGACGGACAGGTAGTTCTCCTCCAGGTGGTTCCACACGTTCTTCGTCTTCTCGGTGGGGCCGGCCAGGAAGGAGGCGTCACCGTCGTACGGGGTGTAGTTGCGCTGGATGAAGTCGCGGACATTAATGTTCTCGGTCCACGGGCCCGGCTCAAAGCCCTTCCAGGCTTCGAACTGTACGGACTGCTCGGTTGCGGTGGTCACGTAAATGACTCCCTTCTTGGTTCACACGACGTCACAAAGGTTGTGTTTAGAAGGGCTTTTATGACGTGGGCTACGGAGGGTCCGGGCTGTCATCAACCCTTCTCTGCACACCATCCTAGGACGTATTCACAACAACCTCACATCGGCCATTTTGAGACCCACGCCACCATATCATGGGGTTTTAGCACCAACCTACTGGTTATAACAGCCATGGGTAACGGCCGTACGGTTTAACTCCGGGGGTGAGCCACCCCCTATCATGTCTTTTAACACATTAAAACCGGAGTAAATCCAAGATTATTTTTTGTGACGTGTCCGCGGCGCGCTCTAAAGTAAGTGCACAAAACGTCTTCTGCCCTGTCCCAAGGAGCTTGCCCGCGTGTCTGACACCGCCGCCGTACCTCACTCCCCACGTCCCACACACCCCGTTGATTCGGTCCCGCCCGCCCCGAAACTGGCCGCGCTCGGCCTCCAGCACGTGCTTGCGTTCTACGCCGGCGCGGTCATCGTCCCGCTGCTCATCGCCGGCTCCCTGGGCCTCGATGAGGCCACGACGATTCACCTCATCAACGCCGACCTGCTCACCTGTGGCCTGGCCACGTTGATCCAATCGGTGGGCGTCGGCAAGCACATTGGCGTTCGCCTGCCCATCATCCAGGGCGTGACCACCACCGCGGTGAGCCCGATTATCGCCATCGGCCTCAGCGCCGAGGACCAGGCCCTGCCTACCATCTACGGCGCCATCATCGCCTCCGGTATCTTCACCTTCCTCGCCGCCCCCGTCTTCGGGCGCGTACTCAAGTACTTCCCTCCCATCGTCACCGGCACAGTGCTGCTGGTCATGGGCACGTCCCTGCTGGCGGTCTCCGCCAATGACTTCGTCAACTATGCCGAGGCCACACCCACCGCGCGGGACCTCGCCTACGGATTCGGCACGTTGGCCATCATCATCGTGGTCCAGCGCTTCTTCCGCGGCTTCCTGGGCACCCTGTCCGTGCTCCTGGGCCTCGTCATCGGCACGGGCGTGGCGCTGGTGCTGGGGGATACTTCGTTCAACGGCGTCAGCGACGCCGACGCTATCGGCATGACCACCCCGTTCTACTTCGGCGCCCCGCGCTTCGACATCATGGCGATTCTGTCCCTCATCATCGTCATGATCATCACCATGGTGGAAACCACCGGTGACGTCTTCGCGACGGGCGAAATTGTGAAGAAGCGCATCAAGCGCGACGACGTGGTGCGCGCCATCCGCGCCGACGGCCTGTCCACCATGCTCGGCGGCATCATGAACTCCTTCCCCTATACCTGCTTTGCGCAAAACGTTGGTTTGGTCCGCCTCACCGGCGTGAAGTCGCGCTGGGTGGCCGCTTCCGCCGCCGGCTTCATGGTCATCCTCGGTCTGCTGCCTAAGGCCGCAGCCATCGTGGCCGCCATCCCCTCTCCTGTGCTCGGCGGCGCCTCCCTGGCGTTGTTTGCCAACGTGGCGTGGGCGGGCCTGCAGACCATTGCCAAGGAGAACATCGCCGACGGCCGCAACGCCGCCATCGTCACCACCGCCCTGGGACTGGCCATGCTGGTGACCTTCAAGCCGGACGTGGCCGCGGCCTTCCCGGAGTGGGCGCAGATTTTCGTCTCCTCCGGCATGTCCATTGGCGCGATTACCGCCATCCTGCTCAACCTGCTCTTCTTCCACGTGGGCACGCAGTCCGAGGATGACGTCAGCCGCATCGACGGCGCGGGGGTCTCCCTCAGCGAGCTCAACGCGATGGACCGCGAGGGCTTCGTCGCCGCCCTGCGCCCGCTGTTCAACAACGAGACCTGGCCGCTGAAGGCCGCGTGGGAGTCCCGCCCGTTCGCCGACGTCAGCCAGCTGCGTGAGGCCATCCAGGTGGCCGTGCTCACCGCCCCGGCCGAACAGCGCCGCGCCCTCATCCACGACTACCCGGCGATGGATGAGCTGCTGCTTGCCGACGTTGACACGGCGGCCACCATCTCCGCCGATCGCGGCTCGCTCGCGCTCGATGACTTGGACGATGTGCAAACGGAGCAGCTGGTCGACGTTGCCCGGGCCTACCGCGAGCGCTTCGACATGCCGTTCGTGGCCTACCTGGACACTAACGATTCCGCCGACCGTGTCATCGACGCCGGCGTGCGCCGCCTGTCCAACTCCGACGAGCTGGAGCAGCGCGTCATCTTAAGCGAAATCATCGAGATTGCCAACGACCGCTTCGACATCCTGCTAGCGGATGCCAACCCGGTGCGCGCGTACTGGGACCGCAAGTTCACCGAGGTGGAGTAACCGCCCTCAGGGCCTAGTGAAACTCCAAGGTGACCTGGGCTTCCGGGTCCACTCCGCGAATGATGCCCTCGTAGAAGGAACGGGCTTGGTCCTGCAGTAGCTCGCGGTTGTCGTTGATGTCCTCGCGCTTCTTGTCCGCACTGAGGACATCGGAGACGGTCGAGGCCGCATCCAGCGGCTGCGTGGTCCAGCTCAGCACGCCGTTATCCTCCACCGCGGTCTTGAACTCCTCATCCGTGTGGCCGATGAAAATGAACTGCGGGATCTCGACGGTATAGGCGTGCTCGCCGGACTCGGTGACGCGGACGTCCTTTCCTTCAATACCCAGCTTGGCCTTGTAGGAGTACTGCACAAACTGGGTGCGGTCGGTCCACGGGACGCGCACGCCCATGACCTCGCCGGCGGAAGACTTCTCCGCCAGGCCCTGAATGCCCAGGCTGAGGAGCACGACCTGCTCCTCGCGCTGCACGGCGTTGATAACCTGCGTGTTGGTGGATTCCACAGGGGCGCTGTAGATATCGTCCGACGAACGCAGGGCGTAGACGCCCAAGGCCGCGCAGGCCAACGACAACAGCACGACGACGGCGATAAGCGTAGTGCTGACTTTGCGAGGAGACATGACTATAGAGCCCCTTTCACGGCACGAAAAGACGCTGTCTAGCGTAGCGCGTGCCGCGTGTCCCTGGCTAAAGCTGGAACTGCTCCTTGAGCTCCGCGCGGCGCTTGTGCTCCATCCAGAAAGACAAGAACGGCACCACGCCGGCCAGGGCAGTGGTGATCAGCTTGCTCACCGGCCACAGCGCGCGCGGGCCCAGGATGAGGATGGATAGCAGGTAGATCATGTAGGCCACGCCGTGCGCCTGGGCCACCAGGGTTGCCCAGGACGGCATCTCCATGCCGACTCCGTACTGCAGGATCATGCGGGCGACGAGCACCAGCAGGAAGATACCGGTCACCGTGGCCGCGATGGAGAAAAACTTCAGCGGGCCGCGGATGCGGTCCTTACGGGCAGGGTGAATGCCCTTGGTCTGCTGCGCGGACTCGGTAAAGGGGGAATTCGCGGAGTTGCTCATTAGTTCTCCTCTTCTGTGCCGCGACGGCGGCGTTGGGTGTTCATAGCGTTGAAGGTCTCGACGTCGATCTGCGGGCGCGGGGGCAGGAAGTCCTCGTCGATCTTGGTGACCGGCTGGCGTTTCTCGGCCTGTGCGCTCTTGCCGCTGCCCGTGGCGCGCTGCGGCGCCTGGTAGTGGCCGGGCTCTGTGCCCTGCTCAAGGGCTTCATTCTCGGCGTCGATGCGCTCGTTCTCGTAGCGCATCGCCGTGCGGTAGGCGTAGACGACGAATACCGCGAACAGCGGCCACTGGAAGGCATAGCCCAAGTTCTGGAAGGTTCCCGAGCCGGAGCGGAAGCGCGTCCACTGCCAGTAGGCAAGGAACAAGAAGAGCACAACGAAGAAGGCGATGAGAACGATGTGCCACCATCGGACCTTCATCTTCTTTTTCGGCGTTAGGTTGTTGCTCACGGTACAACAGCCTACCCACCAGCCCCGCAAAAGTGGATTTCCGTCCGTGCCCTGCCGCCCTGTAAGCTGGTCCCCGTTGCCGCAGACGCATTCGCGTCGTGCGCGGCAGCACATAGTTTGCGCCCGTGGCGGAATTGGCAGACGCGCTAGATTTAGGTTCTAGTGTCTTATGACGTGTGAGTTCAAGTCTCACCGGGCGCACAATTTCAAACCCCGCGCGAGTTTTCCGTGCGGGGTTTTCTTTACCCCAGCCCTGCCCCCAAATGGTTTTAGTCATTTGGTTCCCCTCATCGGGCTCCTCTGGGGGCAAAGAAACCAGCTGAAGCACCGCAGAAGGTTCGTTTGAGGGCAGGAGAACCATTTGAGTAGAACCATGTGCGGAAGGGACCAAAGTTAAGGGACCACCTGCGATTCAGCTTCTGCATTTCCCTAGGTGGTCTTCGCAGAATGTGTGCAGATGGTCCTTCTTAACCAGCCCCGCTAGCGGATGCCGGGGCTTGCGGTCATGGCCCGGCGGATGCTTAGGCTTGGCCGGCAAGCGCCGCCAAAGGCTCGCGCAGCTGCGCCAGGGCGCGGCCGCGGTGCGAGACCGCGTTCTTTTCCTCAGGGGACATCTCCGCAGCGGAGCGCTGCTCGCCCTCCGGCTGGAAGAGCGGGTCGTAGCCGAAGCCGTTCTCACCCTGCGGCGCGGTCAGCAGGACCCCGGGCCAGCGGCCCTCCACCACGTGCTCCTGCCCATCGGGGGTCACGAGCGCGCACACGGAGACGAAGGCCGCCGCGCGGCGCTGCGCCGGCACGTGGGACATCTGCCCCAGCAACAGGCGGTTGTTCGCCTCATCGTCGCCGTGGCCGCCCGACCAACGCGCAGAGAGCACGCCGGGCATGCCGTTGAGCTCTTCCACGGCCAGGCCGGAATCATCCGCAATCGTGGCCAGGCCAGTGTGCTGGACCCCGGCGCGGGCCTTGATGAGCGCGTTATCGGCAAAGGTGCGCCCGTCCTCGATCGGCTCCGGGTAGGCCTCCACCGCGGACAGCGGCAGCAGCTCGATGCCTTCAATCCCGGCATCGGCCAGGATGCGCTCCAGCTCAGCGAGCTTCTTCGAGTTATTCGACGCGACGAGAAGTTTTACCATCCCAGGGCCGCCTTTTGAACGTCGATAAGCTGGGCACAGCCCTCCTGCGCCACGTCCAGCATGTCATTGAGCTCCGCACGACCGAAGAGACCGTGCTCCCCGGTGCCCTGAATCTCCACGAAGTCTCCGCCTTCCTGCATCACCACGTTGAGGTCCACCTCCGCGCGGGAGTCCTCCTCGTAGGGCAGGTCCAGGCACACGTGGCCGTCGATGATGCCAACGGACACCGCCGCGATGGGATCCAGCAGCGGCTCGCCCGGAACCACGCCCTCCTCCTTGAGGTGCGCGATCGCATCGGCAAGCGCAACATAGGCGCCGGTAATCGACGCCGTGCGGGTGCCACCATCGGCCTGCAGCACATCGCAGTCCAGCTGGATGGTGTTCTCCCCCAGCTCCTCCAAATCCACCGCGGCGCGCAGGGAGCGGCCCACCAGGCGCGAGATCTCGTGGGTGCGTCCCTTGACCTTGCCCTTCATGGACTCGCGCGGCATGCGGTCGTGGGTGGCGGACGGGAGCATCGCGTACTCCGCGGTCAGCCAGCCCTCCCCGGAATCCTTCTTAAAACGCGGCACGCCAAACTCCACGGAGGCGGTGCACATCACGCGGGTATTGCCGAACTCCACCAGCACCGACCCAGCCGGGTTGGTGGTGAAGTTGCGGGTAATGCGGACGCTGCGGAGCTGGTCGAGCGCGCGACCATCGGCACGAGTGAAATCAGTCATGCCCCCTACCCTACCGTGGGCAGCTACAGCTCAAACTCCATCCCGGCGGCACCCAGGACAACCTCGCCGTCGAACTCGCGGGCCGCGGCCGCGAACGTGGCCGCCGCGTCACCCCACGGCTGCAGGTGGATGAGCACCAGCTTCTTCACCCCGGCCTCGCGGGCCAGGCGCCCGGCCTCCGCCCCGGACATGTGCATGTTCGGGGCCTTGCCCTCAGAGGTCTCGCCCCACGCGGCCTCGCACAGGAAGACGTCGGCGCCCCGTGCGGCTTCAACAAGCGCGGGTGCGTAGGCCGAATCCCCCGAGTAGCACAGCGTGGCGCCGCCCTTGGCCTGCTCCATGCGCAGGGCGTAGGCCTCCACCGGGTGAACCACGCGGTAGGGGGTGATGTAGACGTCATCGACCAACTGGCGCTCACGGTCCACCCAGGGGCTAAACGCAAACGTATCGCTCATATCATCCACACCCCCCGGATCATCCGAGGACAACCGCCCCAGGTGGGACTCCGTGCGCTGCGGGCCCAGGCAGAAATTGCGGGCCGGCGCTGGCGCGGTGGGGTGAAAGCGGCGCCATACCATCAGGGAGGGAAAGTCTAGGCAGTGGTCCGCATGCAGGTGCGTAAACACCACGTGGGCATCGCACGGATCCTGATGCTCTTGCAGGCGCGCGAGGGTGCCGGGCCCCAAATCCATGATGATGGACGGGGCAGAGTCAAAGGACACGAGGTAGCCAGAGGCCGGATTGCCCACGGTGGGCACCGAGCCGGAACAGCCAAGGATGGTCAACTTCATGCGTTCAATCGTTCCACGAAACTATAAGGCGTGCTGGATGTACAACGATTGTACATCCCCCGCAGGTTAAATCTTCGGCCCCAGAAAGCGCGCGGCTAAACGGGAAAACGCCTCGTGATCACCGGTGCTTTCGAAGGTGCGCACGGGGGTGTGCCCGGCCGGCGCCAGCATCTCGGTGTTGGTGAGGATGCGCATGACGTCCTTCGCCGTCTCCTCCGCGGACGAGACCAGGGTGACGTTGTCCCCCATAGCCAACTGGATTACGCCGGTGAGCAAGGGATAGTGCGTGCAGCCCAGCACCAGCGTATCCACCCCTTCGGCCTGCAGAGGGGCGAGATAGTTTTCGGCCACACCCAGAATCTGGCGGCCCGCGGTGATCCCGCGCTCCACAAAGCCCACGAAGTCCGGGCAGGCCACCGCATGCGCCTGAACGTTCGGGTTGACGGCAAAGAGGTCCTGGTAGGCGCCCGACTTCACGGTTCCTTCCGTGCCGATGACGCCAATCTTGCCGTTACGCGTCGTGGCAATCGCGCGACGCACGGCTGGGCGGATGACTTCCACGACGGGGATGTCGTAGCGCTCGCGGGCGTCGTGCAAAAACGCCGCCGTGGCAGTGTTGCACCCAATGACGAGTATCTTGCAGCCGCGGTCTACTAGTTCATCGGCGATGGCCGTGGACAGCTCACGGACCTGGGCAATGGGCCGCGGGCCGTACGGCGCGTGCGCCGTATCGCCGATATAGGAAATGGATTCGTTCGGCAGCTGCTCGATGATGGTGCGGGCCACGGTGAGCCCGCCCACGCCTGAGTCAAAAATTCCGATGGGTGCGCTAGCGTCCGGCATCAGTACCGCGCCGCCTGGGACGTCGTACGCACGCTCCGAATCGGGTCATCGGAGGTAATCACCATGCCCGCTACGACGCCGCCGATGGCGCCGAACAGGTGGCCCTGCCAGCTGACCCCCTCGTAGATTGGCAGCACGCCCCAGATCAGCCCGGAGTAGGCGAATCCCAGGACGAGGCCGGTGATGAACTGAATCAGCGAGCGGTTAAAAATGCCGCGCACGATGAGGTACGTCAGCCAACCATAGATCAGCCCGGAGGCGCCGATATGGGAGGTGCCCGGACCGCCAAGCAGCCACGTACCCACGCCCGCGATGAGCACCACGATGATGGTGACCTCCCACCACGCCTTGCGCCCCGACAAACCGATGAGGAAACAGAAGACCGCTCCGGGCACCGAGTTGCCGATGAGATGTTCAAAGTTGGCGTGCAGCAACGGCGCGGTGAAAATTCCCCAGATTCCGTTGAAGTCCAACGGGTGAATACCGAACTGGCCCAAGTCGTTGCCGAAGAGGACAGCATTAACAATCTGGATAATCCACTCGATGGCCAGGAAGCCCACGGTCAGCGCGGTGGCCGTCCGCAGGCGCCCGCCGCGGGTGTAGTTCCTGGAATCGCCCTTATTCACCGGTGCGTTCGCGGGGCGCCCCGTGCCGAAATCCGCGGGGGTCGAGCCCTGCCTATACGGTCCACTCGTTGTCATAATGCCTCCCACATTAGCAAGGCAGCAGTGCGGAGTACGTTTCCAAGCCCAGCCCCGGGGAGGCGCTGACTACGGCGTCCACGATGGCGGACTCGACGGCATCCGCGGCCGCGGCGCTGAGCCGGGCGAGGTCCTCGGGGCCGAGTACTGGTGCGGGGTTAGGCGCTGAACTTGTTACTGGGCTTGTCACAGGGCTTGACGACGCCGCGAAGAGCGTGTCCCCATCCAGCGGCGAGTGGGATGGGCGCACCGCCCGCGCGATGCCATCGTGGCCGGCCAGGGCGAGGCGCTTGGCCTGGGCTTTGCTCACCGGGGCGTCGGTCAGCACTGCACCGATCGTGGTGTTGAGGTGCGCGTCCGCCAGGCTGCGGGCTGCGGCGAAGCGATCAACGTCGACCGCTGGGCGCTCCGGGGCGCCGAACAGCCGGCCCGTGCGGGCATCAATGACTTGGCCCACGGGGTTTGCCACCACCACCGCGGCCACGGTGTACGGCGCGGCATCAACCAGCGCGCTGCCGACCCCACCGCGGATCTTGCCTGCGCACGCGCCAACGCCGGCGCCAATGCTTCCCGACGTCGCATCGTGCCCCGCCAGAGCACTCGCCAGGGCGGCGGCGCCATCGGCAGCCGTCGGGCGCTGTGGCCCGGCGAGCAGGTCAAAGATGACCGCGCCCGGCACGATGGGCACCCGCGGGCCCGGAACCTCGTCTCCGAAGACGGGGAATCCGATACCGGCCTCTTCCAAACCGCGCATCACGCCATCGGCTGCCGCCAGCCCGAAGGCCGAGCCGCCTGCGAGGACCAAGGCGTGGACGCGCTCGACGGTATTGTGCGGCTCGAGCAGATCCGTCTCCCGGGTGCCGGGGCCGCCGCCGCGCACGTCGACGCTAGCCACCGCGCCCTGCTCGCCGCAGAAAATGACGGTCACGCCGGTATCGTGCCCGGTGGCGTGACCAACGGAGAATCCCAGCTCAGAGATATCGCGCACGGAGGGCACTACTCCATGAGCGCGGTGAGCAGCGAATCCTGGCAGAAAGCCAGCCACTCCACCAGGGCATCGCGGTTGTCCTGCGCGTCCGGCTCCGGGGTTTCCCCCGAGGCCACATAGAGGCGCAGATCATTGAGCCCCGCCAGGAAAGCGTGGGCCTCGTCCTCACTCAATGCCACCTCGACCCCGCCGGTGGGGCCGAGTGCGGTGTTCATCACCTGGAGGTTCTCCAGCTTGGCCCGGGCAATATCCGTTTCGTGCAAGGAGCGCAGGAGCGAATTATCGCCCTCGTACTCCTCATCCCCTGGCTTCTCAAAGTCCGGGAACAGACGAGCCAGAGAGGGATCCTCCGGGGCCTCGGTGTGGCCGGTGGGCATGTCCAGCATGTCCGCCAGCTCATCCTTTGGTGCGGACTGGGCGCGCGCGATGATGGCCTCCGAGACCGTGGAGGTGAGATCCCCCAGGACCTCTCGCTCCATCGGCTCAAAGACAGCGGTGAACTTGGCCCCTCGCATGAGGGACTTTTTCTTCTTCCAAGCCTGCATACGTCGTGTGCCTATCCCGCCTGCTGCATCGTTGCCCACAGGCCGGCGATCTGCAGCTTCTTCACGTCGGCCTCAATCTTGTCGCGCTCCCCGGAGGACACCGCGGCCTTGCCTTCGGTGTGCACCTGCATCATGAGCTCGTTGGCGCGCTTTTTGTCGTAGCCCAGCACGGTCTGGAACACGTAGGACACGTAGCTCATGAGGTTGACGGGATCATCCCACACGATGCACATCCACGGCAGGTTTTCGCTGGTGGCGACATCAACCTCAATGGCCTCATCCAGCTCCGGGGTGGCCATGGGCGAGCTCATCGTCACGCCCGCGGACGGAATTTGGTGTGCAATCATGTTCTCTAGCCTAGCTAGGCTAGCCAGAAATTTCTGCGTCGCATGCGGCTATACTGTCTGGCACATCCCCTCCTTTCTTGATTCCCGTTTCCAGGTGGCCTCGATGAATTCCTCTTTCCTTCCTGACGCGGTGGCAGACTTCTTGGCCGGCCGCGCGCCGGTATCGGAGGACTTGATCCAGCTTATGCAGCGCGTTGTCACGGTAGTGGCCATCGTGGGCACCCTGGTGGCGGCGATTATAAGCCTCAG
This sequence comes from Corynebacterium tardum, assembly GCF_046717785.1. Classification (NCBI taxonomy): domain Bacteria; kingdom Bacillati; phylum Actinomycetota; class Actinomycetes; order Mycobacteriales; family Corynebacteriaceae; genus Corynebacterium; species Corynebacterium tardum. Next base: position 2,207,010 of record NZ_CP177104.1, read on the forward strand.
CTCGCCCTCCACAGGCGGCAGCTCCCAAGACACCCCGGCGCCGCGCACGTGCGACTACGAGCTGCCAGATCGCTCGGTGCAGCGCGAACTCGAGCGGACCCAGACCGACCTCATGGAGGCGCTCAACGCGTGGCGCGCCGAAGACCAGCAAGCGCCCCTGCTGCCGTGGATCGACCGTCAAACCGCGGCCCGGGAGAAGGCCGAGTGCAATGCGGTTACCCATTCCGAGGAGCCTGCCGAAGAAAACATTCAGATGGTCCAGCACCATCTTCCCGTGGACCAGGCCAGTGCGTACGACTTCGTGGAGGCCTTCCGCTCCTCCCCCGCACACGTCAATGCGCTGCGGGATCGGCGCATGACCACCGCTGCCGTGGGCGTGGCCTACAGCGACGGCCAGGTCTGGGTAGTCATCCAGCTAGAGGAATAGGTATTCCTGAATTTTCCGTGGTGGCGAAGTAGCATCTGGTATGTGACTGACACCGCGAACCACGCAGCCGCCAACGTTCCCACGGATCGTTCGACCGCGCTGCTTACTGACAAATACGAACTCACCATGCTGCAGGCCGCGCTGCGGGACGGATCCGCACACCGCCAGGTAGCCTGCGAGGTGTTCGCCCGCCGCCTGCCCAACGAGCGCCGCTACGGCGTGGTCGCTGGCATCGACCGCGTGCTCCGCGCCGTGCGCGACTTCCGGTTCACCGCCCACCAGTTGGCGGAGATGGACTTCCTGGATGAGCAGACTAAGGAGTACCTGGCCAACTACCGCTTCTCCGGCCAGATCGATGGCTACCGGGAGGGAGAAATCTACTTCCCCTACTCCCCGCTGCTCACGGTGCGCGGCACCTTCGGCGAATGCCTCATCCTGGAAACGGTCATCCTCTCCATCATGAACGCCGACTCCGCGGTCGCTTCTGCGGCTTCCCGCATGGTGGTGGCTGCGGACGGTCGCCCCATCATCGAGATGGGGTCGCGCCGCGCCCACGAGTACGCCGCCGTCACCGCCGCCCGCGCTGCCTACCTGGCGGGTTTCCAGGCCACCTCCAACCTGGAGGCGGGCTACCGCTACGACATCCCGGTCTCCGGCACCGCCGCGCACGCGTGGACCCTGGCGCACGTCAACGAGGACGGAACCCCGAACGAGGAGGCGGCCTTCCGCAGCCAGATCGAGACCTTGGGCGTGGACACGACCCTGCTGGTGGATACCTACGACATCACCAAGGGCGTAGAGACGGCTGTCAAGGTCGCCGGCCCGGAGCTCGGCGGCGTCCGCATCGACTCGGGCGACTTGGGCGCGGTCACTCGTCGCGTGCGCAAGCAGCTCGATGACCTGGGCAACCACAACACGAAGATCGTCGTCTCCTCCGACCTCGACGAGTTTGCCATCGCCGGCCTGCGCGGCGACCCGGTCGACGTGTACGGCGTGGGCACCTCCGTGGTCACCGGCTCCGGCGCGCCGACGGCCAGCATGGTCTACAAGGTGGTCGAGGTAGAAGGCCATCCGGTGGCCAAGCGCTCCTCCTCCAAGAAGTCCCAAGGCGGGGCGAAGCGCTCGCTGCGCACCTACCGCTCCACCGGGGTGGCCGTCGAAGAGCTCGTGCTGCCAATCGACGCCGCGGACCCAGACACCGGCACCCTCAGCACGCGGGAGATGACGGTGCCGCTGATGCGCGACGGCAACATCGTGGACAACCTTCCCTCCCTCCACGAATCCCGCGACTACCTGGCCCAGGCCATCACCACCCTGCCGTGGGAGGGCCTAGCGTTGACCCGCGACGAACCTGCGGTGCCTACCCGTTTCGTCGGCTTCTCCCAGTAGCGCATCCGGGGGCGGCTAGACTGTCTCGCGTGAGTGACGAGCAGCCCCTGAACCAATCCACGCACGAGCTTCTCGCCGCCGCCGTCGACTCCCTCGGCGGCGCCCGGCGCGACGGCCAGGTACGCATGGCCACAGCGGTCACCGCGGCGCTGGAAAAGGAGCGCCACCTCGCGGTGCAGGCAGGCACGGGCACGGGTAAGTCCCTGGCCTACCTGGTGCCCGCCTTCCGTCACGCCCAGGCCACCGGGCATACCGTCATCGTCTCTACAGCAACCCTGGCCCTGCAGCGCCAGCTGGTGGAGCGCGACTTGCCGCGGCTTGCCGAAGCCTTAGAGCCCCTCCTCGAGCACAAGCCCACCTTCGCCATCATGAAGGGGCGCTCCAACTACGTCTGCCTCAACAAGGTGGCCCAGGCCTCCGAGCTGGAGAGCGAAGACGCCCTGCTGGATGAGCACGAGGTTTCCCGCCTCGGCCGCCACGTGCAGCGTATCTACGAGTGGACGGAGGACACCGAAACCGGCGACCGCGAGGATCTGGAGCCAGGCGTGCCGGACCTGGCGTGGCGCCAGGTATCCGTGACCTCGGCGGAGTGTTTGGGAGCCACGCGCTGCCCGCACGGCGAGGGCTGCTTTGCTGAACAAGCGCGTCAGCGCGCTGCAGACGTCGACGTGGTGGTGACGAACCATGCCCTGCTGGCTATCGACGCGGTGGCGGACATCAATATCCTGCCCGAGCACGAGGTGGTGATCATCGATGAGGCCCACGAACTGGACGGGCGCATCACCTCCGTATCCACCGCCGAGCTCACCGGCCGCGCGCTCAAGATGGCGGCCAACCGCGTCAAGGCGCTCGGCGCCAACGGCAAGGAGCAGCGCCTCAGCGAGCAGGCGGCGGAACTCACCCAACTGCTGGGCGAATTCTCCCCGGGCCGCTGGACCGACCTGCCGGAGGAAGCCAAGCAGCAGCTCATGGGCCTTGCGGACACGTTGGGCAGCTGCCGCGAGACCATCGCCCGCGCCCCCGAGGGCGAACAGGCGAGCGACCCGGAGAAGTCCGCCGAGCGCCAGAACCTGGCTAATCACCTGGCCACCATGGTGGAGGCCATCGCCCGCATCCTCGACGTGTTTGCTACGGGGGATCCCGCGGCCCACGCGGACGTGGTCTGGCTGGAGCGCGACGAGCGCACGAACACCGACACGCTGGCCGTTGCTCCCCTCTCCATTGCTGGGATGCTGCACGAGAAGTTGTTCGGGGAGCAGACCGTGGTGCTCACCTCCGCCACCCTGGCGCTGGGCGGGCGCTTCGACGCCATGGCCGCCCAGTGGGGCCTGCCGAAGGGCACGTGGGACTCCCTGGACGTGGGCTATCCCTTCGACCCGGCCCGCAGCGGCATCCTCTATACCGCCACGCACCTGCCGCAGCCGGGCCGCGATGGGCTCCCGGCGGAGACCGTCCAGGAAATTCGGGAGCTGATCATGGCCGCCGGGGGGCGCACCCTGGGCCTGTTTTCCTCCCGCCGGGCCGCGCAGCAGGCCGCCGAGGAGCTCAAGCCGCTGATTCCCTTCGACATCTTCCTCCAGGGCGAGGACTCCATCGGGGCGCTGGTGGACAAATTCACCAAGAACGAGAACTCCTGCCTCTTCGGCACGCTGAGCCTGTGGCAGGGCGTCGACGTGCCCGGCCCCTCGTGTTCGCTGGTGCTCATCGACCGCATCCCCTTCCCCCGCCCGGATAACCCGCTCATGCAGGCGCGCACCGAGGCCGCGAAGGCCGCCGGGCGCAACGGCTTCATGGAAGTCTCCGCCACGCATGCGGCGCTACTCATGGCGCAGGGAGCCGGCCGCCTGCTGCGCTCCACCAGCGACCGCGGCGTGGTTGCCGTGCTGGATAACCGCCTCGAGACCAAGCGCTACGGCTCCTACCTGCGGGCATCCATGCCGCAGATGTGGCCGACGACTGACCCGGCCGTGGTGCGGGGAGCGCTCAAGCGGCTGGTCGACGCCCGCTAGGGCCCAAGACCGCTTAAGGCTTCTCGGGCCTCTCAGGCCTCCGCAGAGCGCAGACGGTGGCGGAATCAGGCGCGACTTCGGTGAACCCAGCGTCGCGCACCACCACCGCCCCGGGGCGCGCGCGGGCGGCGGCGAAGTTCTCCGCCGAGACCTCGCGCACCGACAGCGGGAAGTCGCGTGCTGCCCACTCCTCGACCTCGTCGGCGCTCATCGCCGCAGCCAACAGCATTGAGCCGTGACCCACCTGGGCTGCCGCCTTGCCCGCGCTCATGGCGAGGGAGGCGTCGACGTAGATCACGGGGACGTCGGCACGCGCCGGCCCCGGGGAATCCATGGGCAGGTCCGTGTTCCCAATCTGCAGTTTGGCGATGAGCGAATCGACCTCACTGACCGCCGACGGCACAAACGCGCGTGCGCGGTCCGCCACCGTCGCCCCGGGCAATGCCTGCACGTCGCGCCAGGCCTTGTTGCGCGCCCGGCGAGCCACCTTGCGGATGCGGTGGCCGTACCACTGACCCAGCGCCGCAGCAAAAGCTCCGTCCTGGCCCGCTCGGTCATCCAGACAGACCTTAACCACCGCGCGTGCCGCGGCCTCCAGCACCTCCGTGCGCGCCGGCGGCTCCTGCTTGGGAAGGTGCAGGGCGATCTGCATGGCCTGCACGGTCTCTGGCCGGTTCGGATCCTCGGGATCATCGCGCCAGCTGCGCTCGCTGCACGCCTCTACCAACCGGCGGTGGGCCTCTAGGAGGTTACTCACTGAGAACCTCCTCCATGGGGATGCCCAGAATCTGCAGAATTTCGTCCATGTAGGGGTAGTTCACGGAGGTATCGGCGACCTCCCGCAGCGCGGGCTTGGCGTTGAAGGCAATGCCCAGGCCGGCGGCGGAAATCATGTCGATGTCGTTGGCGCCATCCCCCACCGCAACGGTCTGTGACATGCGCAGACCCGAATCCGCAGCGAACTCGCGGAGGAAGCGCTCCTTTGCCTTACGGTCCACCACGTCACCTATAACCTGGCCGGTGAGCTTGCCGTCCTCGATCTCCAGCGTGTTGGCCCGCACGTAGTCCAGGTCGAGCTCGCGAGCCAAGTCCTCCAGCACCTGAATGAAGCCGCCGGAAACGACCGCCACGCGGTAACCCATGCGCTTGAGCGTGCGGATGGTGGTGCGCACGCCCGGGGTGAGCTGAATATCCACCGCGGTCTCCGCAATGATTGACTCTGGCAGCCCGGCCAGGACGCCCACGCGCTGGCGTAGAGATTCCTCAAAGTCGATCTCACCGCGCATCGCGCGCGCGGTGATCTCGGCGACTTCCTCCTCCTTGCCGGCATGCGCGGCGAGCATCTCGATGACCTCGCCGGTGATCAGCGTGGAGTCGCAGTCGAAGCAGATCAGCCGCTTGGAGCGGCGCTGCAGGCCCGCGCGCTCAATGGCGATGTCCACCCCCTGCTCGGTGGCCAGGCGGGCCAGGGCCGCGCGAACCGCATCGCAGTTATCGCCGACAGTAATAAACAGCTCAAGGCCGTTAAGCGGGGATGTCGACAGCCCGCGAATGCGGTCAATGTTCGCGTCGTAGTTGGCCAGCTCCCGAGCCACCGCGGACATGTGGCTGGCGTTGAGGTGGCGGCCCAGCACCACGACCACGTGGGTGGAGCGCGGGCGGGAGGTCGTCTCCTTCTCGCACGGGGAGACCGTCACGTGCTGGGCGTAGATGCTCAGCGTGTTGCGCAGCCCCTTCTCCATGGCCTCCAGGCGGGCGGCGTCGACGCGAATGTATGCGGACAGGGAGAAGCGCCCGGAGAAGATGGCCTGTTCAACGTCGACAAGCTCAACGTTGTAGGAGCCCAGCACGCGGAAGAACGCCGCGGACACTCCAGGCCGGTCGGGACCCGAGGTGGTCACGACGGCGAAGGCGGTGCCGGGCTTCGGGTGTTCATTCTGAATATCCACGGCGTTCATTATCGCACGCAGGGACCGACCAGAGCCAAGGCACGTCTCAACGCCAAACGCCGCCTCCCCATCATCGCGAGTGGATGACAGGGAGGCGGCGGTTCAGGAGGTCTCGCTATCAGTGGGCGAGACGAGCCACGAAACTAGCGGGGCTTAGTGGGCCTGCTTGGCGTGGCCGTAGTGAGCCTCTTCGCGCATGCGCTTGACCATGTGCGGGTAGTGCAGCTCGAAGGCCGGGCGCTCAGAACGGATGCGCGGCAGGGAGACGAAGTTGTGGCGCGGCGGCGGGCAGGAGGTAGCCCACTCGAGGGAGTTGCCGTAGCCCCACGGATCGTCCACGGTGACGATCTCGCCGTAGCGCCAAGACTTGAAGACATTCCACACCAGCGGGATAACGGACGCACCGAGGACGAAGGAGAAGATGGTGGAAATCTGGTTGTAGACCGTGAAACCATCGGACGCCAGGTAGTCGGCGTAGCGACGCGGCATACCCATGTTGCCCACCCAGTGCTGAACCAGGAAGGTGCCGTGGAAGCCAATGAAGGTCAGCCAGAAGTGAATCTTGCCCAGACGCTCATCCAGCATGCGGCCGGTCATCTTCGGGAACCAGAAGTACAGGCCGGCGAAGGCGGAGAAGACCACGGTACCGAACAGGGTGTAGTGGAAGTGCGCGATGAGGAAGTAGGACTCCGCGAGGTGGAAGTCCAGCGCCGGGGAGGCCAGCATGACGCCGGTCATACCGCCGAAGAGGAAGGTGGACAGGAAGCCCATAGCCCAAATCATCGGGGTGTCCCAGGTGATGTGGCCCTTCCACATGGTGCCGACCCAGTTGAAGAACTTCACGCCGGTCGGCACGGCGATGAGGAAGGTCATGAAGGAGAAGAACGGCAGCAGGATGGCGCCGGTCACGAACAGGTGGTGTGCCCACACAGCCATGGACAGGGAGCCAATCGCCAGGACGGCGAAGACCAGGCCGATGTAGCCGAAGACCGGCTTGCGGGAGAAGACCGGGACGACCTCAGAGATAACGCCGAAGAACGGCAGTGCGAGGACGTAGACCTCCGGGTGGCCGAAGAACCAGAACAGGTGCTGCCACAGGATGGCGCCGCCGTTCGCGGAATCGTAGATGTGGCCGCCGAGCTTGCGGTCGTAGAGAACGCCCAATGCTGCAGCGGTCAGCAGCGGGAAGATCATCAGAACGATGACGGAGGCGGTGAACACACACCAGGTGAAGACCGGCAGACGAAACATGGTCATGCCCGGAGCACGCAGGGTCAGGATGGTGGTGATCATGTTGACCGCGGAGGCAATGGTGCCGACACCGGTGGCGCCGACGCCGACGATCCACATGTCCGCGCCGATGCCCGGGGTGTGGACGGAGTCAGCCAGCGGGACGTACATGGTCCAGCCGAAGTCAGCCGCACCACCCGGGGTGACGAAGCCGAGCAGCATGACGATGCCGCCGGTCAGGGTGATCCAGAAGCCGAAGGCGTTCAGACGCGGGAAGGCCACGTCGGGGGCGCCAATCTGCAGCGGCAGGATGTAGTTGGAAAAGCCCCACACAACCGGCGTTGCAAACAGCAGCAGCATCACGGTGCCGTGCATGGTGAACAGCTGGTTGAACTGCTCGTTGGACAGGAACTGCAGACCCGGGGTGAACAACTCAGCACGGATCAGCAGGGCCATGAAGCCACCGAGGAAGAAGAAGCTGAAGGACATGATCAAGTACATGATGCCCAGCTGCTTGTGGTCGGTGGTGGTCAGTAGAACCCAAGCCTTGGAACCGGTCTTGCCGTTGCCGGTCGGCTCAGGGCGTGTGGGCGCGACGTAATCGTCGAGCCGTGGCGCCACAGCGGTCATAAAATCCTCCTGAAGAACAAGTGCTTCGCCTCCCCACCAGCAGCGCGAATGCCCGCGCCACCGACAGAACGGTGAAACACCTAGGTTTACTCGCCTTATATTAGGGCACCTAGCAGACAAATTTCCAGCGCTCTTCCATCTTCCGCCAATCTTGTTGACCCCGCCCACAGCTGAACCACGCGCTGAACTCCCAGCACGCGGGCCGCCCGCGCGGCCACGCTGCACCCATACCGCACAACCCCCAGCGCAACGCGGTGATCCAGAACACAGCGACGGGGGTTACCCTCGCTCAAAACGCCGAAAACGCACCCCCTGAAAGAATCAACCTTTCGGATGATCTCAGGGGGTGCGTCAGGAGGGGCGCCGACAAGCGCCGCCCCGTCACCACAGTGACAGGAGTGAAAACTGTTTAGAAATCCCAGTCGTCGTCCGTGGTCTCCTCCGCCTTACCAATGACGTAGGAGGAGCCGGAGCCGGAAAAGAAGTCGTGGTTTTCATCGGCGTTCGGGGACAGCGAGGAAAGGATGGCCGGGGACACGCGCGTCTCATCGGCCGGGAAAAGCCCCTCGAAGCCCAGGTTGTTCAGCGCCTTGTTGGCGTTGTAGCGCAGGAAGCGCTTCACGTCCTCGGTCCAGCCCAGGTCGTCGTATAGATCTTCGGTGTAGTCGATCTCGTTCTCGTAGAGTTCGTAGAGCAGCTCGAAGGTGTAGCCCTTGATGTCCTCCTGCTCCTCGGCGGAGAGCTGCTTGTAGCCCTGCTGGAACTTGTAGCCAATGTAGTAGCCGTGCACGGCCTCATCACGAATGATGAGGCGGATGATATCCGCGGTATTGGTCAGTTTCGCGCGGGAGGAGAAGTACATGGGCAGGTAGAAGCCAGAGTAGAAGAGGAAGGACTCCAGCAGCGTGGAGGCCACCTTCTTCTTCAGCGGGTTATCGCCTTGGTAGTACGACATCACAATCTTGGCCTTGCGCTGCAGGTTCTCATTCTCCTCAGACCAGCGGAAGGCATCGTTGATCATCGGGGTGGAGGCCAGCGTCATGAAGATGTTGGAGTACGACTTCGCGTGCACCGACTCCATGAACGCAATGTTGGTGTAGACGGCCTCCTCGTGGGGCGTCACGGCATCCGGCAGCAGCGAGACCGCGCCCACGGTGCCCTGGATGGTATCCAGCAGGGTAAGGCCGGCGAAGACGCGCATGGTCGTCTCCTGCTCCTTCTCCGTCAGCGTCTTCCAGCTGGGAATGTCATTCGACACCGGGACCTTCTCCGGAAGCCAGAAGTTACCGGTCAGGCGGTCCCACACCTCGGAATCCTTGTCATCCGGAACGGTGTTCCAGTTGATCGCCTTCACCGGCGCCTCGTGGCTGGCGATGTAGTCGTCGTAGTCGTGAGACACGCACGTCACCTCATCTTGCTAGTACGGGTTTGTTACCCCGCCATGGTACCAACTTAGCCCCCGCCGTGGGGCGACTCCCCACGCGTCCCCAGCCGGCGGCTGTGCGGATTTATACTGTCTTCTTATCTAGCCTGAGAGAGCACCAGCTTCACGGAGGTTTCGCCACCATGACTACCACGCAAGAGTCGTCCGCTCCCCTACTCAGCACGGTGCTCGATACCATCGGCGCAGAGATTGTTAGCGGCACCATCCCCGCCGGTGAGCGGTTCACGCTCAGTGACATCTGCACGCGCTTCGACATTTCCCGCACCGTTGCCCGCGAGGCCATGCGTGCGCTTGAACAGCTGGGCATGGTGGCGTCCTCGCGGCGGGTGGGCATTACGGTGCTGCCGCTGAGCGAGTGGGCCGTCTATGACTCCGCCATCATTAACTGGCGCTTGAGCTCGGAGAGGTCCCAGGAGGACCAGCGCGCCTCCCTCAACCAGCTGCGCTTGGCCATCGAACCCGTCGCCGCGGGACTGGCCGCCCAGCAGGCCTCCGCCGCGGAGAAGGCCGAAATCTTGGCGCTGGCGCAGCGCCTGCGCACGCTGGAGGTCACCCCCTCCCGCCGCGTGGGCGATGAACTCGCCACGGATCTGCGCTTTCACACGATGGTGCTGCACGCCTCCGGCAACGAGATGTTTGCGGCGCTCAGCCCGTTCTTGCTCTCCATGGTCCGCGGGCGCTCCGTCTTCGGCTCCGCCAAGCGCAACCCGACGTCGGGCACGGCCGACCTGCACCTCAACCTAGCGGACGCCATCAACGCGGGCGACGCCGCGGCGGCCGAGCAGATTTCCCGCACCATCTTAGGGCTGGCGCGCCACGACGCGCCGCAGTCCGACGAGCCTTAGAGCATGCAGGATACGCAGCCCTCAATCTCGGTGCCTTCCAGCGCCATCTGGCGCAAGCGGATGTAGTAGAGGGTCTTAATGCCCTTGCGCCACGCGTAAATCTGCGCGCGGTTGATATCGCGCGTGGTGGCGGTGTCCTTGAAGAAGAGCGTCAGCGACAGGCCCTGGTCCACGTACTTGGTGGCCGCGGCGTAGGTGTCGATGATCTTCTCGTAGCCGATCTCGTAGGAGTCCTTGAAGTACTCCAGGTTGTCATTGTCCATGTGCGGCGCCGGGTAGTAGACGCGGCCAATCTTGCCTTCCTTGCGGATCTCAATCTTGGAGGCGATCGGGTGGATGGAAGACGTGGAGTTGTTGATGTAGGAGATCGAACCCGTCGGCGGCACCGCCTGCAGGTTACGGTTGTACAGGCCGTGCTTGGCCACGTCGGCCTTGAGCGCTGCCCAGTCCTCCGCAGTCGGGGTGTGAATGGAGGACTCCGCGAAGAGCTCCTTGACCTTCTCTGTCTGCGGGGCGAACTCGGCCGGGTCGTAGCGGTCAAAGAACTCGCCGCTGGCATACTCGGACTCCGGGAACTCGGTGAAGTACTCCCCGCGCTCGCGGGCCAGCTTGTTGGAGGCGCGCAGGGCGGCGTACATGATGGCGGCGAAGTAGGCGTTGGTAAAGTCCAGGCCTTCCTCGGAGCCGTACTCGATGTGCTCGCGGCCCAGGTAGCCGTGGAGATTCATCTGGCCCAGGCCGATGGCGTGGGAATCATCGTTGCCCTTGCGCACGGACGGCACGGAGTTAATCGCGGTCTTGTCCGCCACGGCGGTCAGGCCGCGAATGGCGGTCTCCACGGTCAGCGCGAAGTCCGGGGAATCCATGGTGGCGGCAATGTTGAGGGAGCCCAGGTTGCAGGAGATGTCGCTGCCCAGGGTCTTGTAGGTCAAGTCGTCGTTCAGCTCGGAGGGAGCGTTGACCTGCAGGATCTCGGAGCACAGGTTGGACATGTTGATGCGGCCGGTCTTCACCGGGTTCGCGCGGTTCACGGTGTCCTCGAACATGATGTACGGGTAGCCGGACTCGAACTGCAGCTCCGCGATGGTCTGGAAGAACTGGCGCGCGTTGATCTTCTTCTTGCGGATGCGCGGCTCCTCCACCATCTCCTCGTAGTGCTCGGTCACGGAGATGTCGCCGAAGGCCTTGCCGTAGACGCGCTCGACATCGTACGGGCTGAACAGGTACATGTCGTCGTTGCGCTTGGCCAGCTCAAAGGTGATGTCCGGGATGACGATACCCAGGGACAGCGTCTTGATGCGGATCTTCTCGTCCGCGTTCTCGCGCTTGGTATCGAGGAAGCTCATGATGTCCGGGTGGTGCGCGTTGAGGTACACCGCGCCCGCGCCCTGACGAGCGCCCAGCTGGTTAGCGTAGGAGAAGGAATCCTCCAGCAGCTTCATCACGGGGATGACACCGGAGGACTGGTTCTCAATGTGCTTAATCGGCGCACCGGACTCGCGGATGTTGGACAGCAAAAGTGCCACGCCGCCGCCGCGCTTGGACAGCTGCAGGGCGGAGTTGATGGCGCGGCCGATGGACTCCATGTTGTCCTCGATGCGCAGCAGGAAGCAGGAGACCAGCTCGCCGCGCTGGGCCTTGCCGGCGTTGAGGAAGGTCGGGGTGGCCGGCTGGAAGCGGCCGGTCATGATCTCGTCCACGAGGTGCTCGGCCACGGCGGTATCGCCGTCCGCGAGGAAGAGCGCGGTCATGGCCACGCGGTCCTCGAAGCGCTCGAGGTAGCGGCGGCCGTCGAAAGTCTTCAGCGTGTAGGAGGTGTAGTACTTGTAGGCACCCAGGAAGGACTTGAAGCGGAACTTAAACGCGTAGGCGCGCTTGAACAGGGACTTGATGAAATCGAAGTCGTACTGCTGAACCAGCTCCGGCTCGTAGTACTTATTGTCCACCAGGTAGCGCATCTTTTCTTCCAGGTCGTGGAAGTAGACGGTGTTCTGGTTGACGTGCTGGAGGAAGAACTGGTTGGCGGCCTCGCGGTCCTTGTCGAACTGAATCTGACCATTCTCGTCATACAGATTGAGCAGCGCGTTAAGAGCGTGGTAATCCAACTGCTCGGCGGGCTTCACGGGTTCGGCGACAGTCTTACCCAGTTGCGTAGTCACGGCGTTCACGGGCCTTTCTTCTTGTACGGACGGTGCGGAGAGACGGGATATAAATAAGGAGAAGCGCTAGGCGCGGGGTTTTAAGCCGCGAGACCTAACGCGGCCGCGTTGGCGAGCAAGCCTTCGCGGCACATTGTGACATCTTCCTCGGTGCCGAGCAGCTCGAAGCGGTACACATAAGGCACCTTACACTTGGCGGCGATGACGTCGCCGGCCTTGCCAAAGTCGGTGCCGAAGTTGCTGTTTCCACCGGCCACAACCGCGCGGATAAAGCTGCGGTTGTGTTCGTTGTTGAGGAAGCGGATGACCTGCTTCGGTACAGGCCGAGTGTTTTGCTTGCTTATCGACGCCCCTCCCCCGTACGTCGGACACACCAACACGTAGGGTTCGTTGACCACGAGGGGTTCGTCCGTTAAGCGCAGCGGGATGCGCGCGCTGGGCAGGCCGAGCTTCTCGACGAAGCGGTGGGTATTTTCCGTGGCGGAAGAAAAATACACAACCAACATGGCGATAGTTAGGCGCTGGCCGCCAGGGAGGACAGGGCCTTGATGCGGTCCGGGCGGAAGCCGGACCAGTGCTCGCCGTTCGCCTCAACGACGGGAGCCTGGACGTAGCCCAGGGCCATGACGTAGTCACGCGCTTCGTCGTCCACGGTGACGTCGACGGTGGTGTAGTCGAGCCCAGCGCGGTCCAGGGCCTTCTTGGTGGCGTTGCACTGGACGCAAGCGGGCTTGGTGTACAGGGTGATGGTCATGTGGTGGCTTCCTTCTGCTCTACTGCACTGCTCGCAACGTCAGGTTACGAGATAACTGTCGGAATAACTGGCTGGTATCTGACGGTTTACTGGAGGTTTCTCAGTTCGGCGAGGCGGTTCCGGACCACCTCCCGAGCAACATCAACGACACTATACTTTGTGCCGAAACACCGCAAGCGGCACAATATGTAGTAGTTACATGGCTGATATTCCCAGGTTGTAAGCCGCCGCAACCCCACATGTTGACACCCCGCTCACGCACCCGTCCCCACCGCCGTAACTACACGGGTGGTATTTCCTGCGCGTTTACGAAACGTTCACCTACTTTGTGACAAAATCCACAAACGGGGCGCGGCCCGCTCAGGCCTCGCCCCGTCGCTCTCCGGGCTCGTGCAGTCTAGCCGCGCACCGGCTCGACGCAGGTGCTGGAATCAGCCTCCTGGCCGGCCTCACGCGTCAGGCCAAAGAGCACCTGGCTCATCACCATGGGATCCCGCGGCAGGTCCGGGTGCTGCGGCTGCGCCCCGCACAGCTCTCCCAGGTCGATGTTGACCACGTCCGCGCCGTCGACAGCCGCGAGCATGGAAGAGGAATTCGGGGTCACGGTGACGTCGGCAGGCGAGTAAATCGACGTATACAGCGGCCCCGGTGCCGTATCCGGCAGCGTGTTGAGGTGCTCAATGAACTCCGCGCCGACCACCTGCTGGATGCCTGCAGAGCTCGCCATGAAGCGGGCGAAGTTCGGCATGGCCGCAATCACCTTTGCCAGCACCGTACCCATCCCGTTGAGCGTGGTGCCGTGGAAATTACCGCCGATGGCCACCGCGTGGGCAACGTGCTCCGGCGAGCCATACATCTGCGTGTAGGTCTTAATATGCAGGCCACCCTGCGAGTGGCCCACCAAGTTCACCTTGTCACTGCCGGTCACCTCGCGCACGTAGTCGATCTGCTGCGCAATCTCGCGAGCCGAGTCATCGAGGTCCGCAATCGCTTTGGTGCGCGGGTTGGCGTTCTGCAGCGTGACGTCGTCCGCGCCGTAGTCAAAGGCCCACACGCACATGCCCTGCTCCTGCAGGACCGGGATGAGCTCGTCCCACGTCGACGCGTTGTCCGACGTGCCGTGCAGGAGCACCACCGGTTCGCGCACCTCGCCGCTCGGCGCACACGAGGGGTCGTTGATCCCCAGCGAAGGATCGGCCAAGCTTTCAAATTCCGCTTCCGCAGCCTGGGCCACCGGGACAGACAACCCCACTACCGCAGCACACGCCGCCGCCACGAGACGCTTGTTCATTATTCTTCTTTCTTTCAACCACCTGCCGGGCCCCTGCTGAAGCCCGCGCGATAATTATATTCATTAAACCGCATCTGTCCAGGCAAGTGGGCATAAAAAATCCGCCTCCCCCAACAATGTGGGGAAGGCGGAGACGAGGAAACTCGTTTCTTAGCCCTGGCGAGCCTTGAAGCGCGGATCCTTCTTGTTGATCACGAAGACCTTACCGTGGCGGCGAATAACCTGGGCGCCCGGCTTCTTCTTCAGCGACCGAAGCGACTTGCGAACCTTCATCGGGCGCTCCTTTCGTTATGCGCAAACTTCATGCGAATGGTTAGTTCAAAGCACAGCCGGGCAAACGCCCAGCAATGACACGAGGAAAAATGTTACCCCACGCGCGCGCCATAACCAAAACACTCACCGTTCGGAGTAGCGAGAGCGCAGCTGCTTGGCGACGTCCTCGAGGCTCTCCCCCGCTGTTTCCGGCACCAGCGCCCGCGTATATCCCACCGCGACGAGCCCCAACACCGCGAAGATTCCGAAGGCCAGAGAGCCTCCCAGCCACTCGACGACCGGCAGGAAGAACTGCGCGACCACCCAGTTGCTCACCCACAGCGCCAGCCCGGCAATGCCCATGCCCACGCCGCGGACCGCGGGCGGCACGATCTCCGACATCAGCAGCCACGTCGCCGGGGAGACCGCCGCCTGCTGGAAGGCGATGAACGCCGCCATGCAGGCCAGCGACACCAGGGCCATGGCCGTGGACGTGTGGGCGAAGTGATAGGCCACGGCCAGCACCACGAGCGAGACCACGTTGCCGCTCAAGCCCGCGAGGAGCAGCCGCCGGCGCCCCAGGCGGTCCACCACGCGCATGCCGACCACGCACGCGGCCACCGACACCGCGCCAATGACCATCGACGTGTACACCGAATTGGCGGTGGAGATGCCCACCTGGTTCATCATGGTGGGCGCGAAGTACACGATGGCGTTAACACCTGTAATCTGCTGGGTCAGCCCCATGAGCATGGCGAGCGCTATGGCCCAGCGCATCCAGCGGTGGCGTCGGAAAGCGCGCCATTCGCCCGTGCTCGGCCGCCCGTTGTGTTCCAGTTCGGCTCCCCGCGCACCGACCCGGGCGCTCACCGCGGCGGCGTCGTCCGCGCGGCCCTGAGCTATAAGCCAGGCCGGGGTGTCCGGGAGGAAGAACATGCCAAGCGCCAGCGCGGCGCCCGGAACCGCCGCCAGACCGAGCATCCAGTGCCAGCTCCCGCTGGCGGCCAGCAGCGAGTTCACCCCGTATGCCAGCAGCTGCCCGACGACGATCATGAGCGTATTGAGCGAGACCATCCGGCCCCGCACGGCCGCCGGAGTGATTTCGGAGATGTACATCGGGGAAACGATGGACACCGCGCCCACCGCCACGCCGAGGAACGTGCGGGCCGCGGCGAGCTCAGTAGCCGAGCTCGACAGCGCACACCACACGGACCCCGCCACGAAGATGAGTCCGCCGGCGATGAGCGTGCGGCGCCGCCCGATGCTGCCCGCCACACGCCCGGCCACGAGCGCGCCGACCGCCGCGCCGACCAGCAGCATCGAGGTCACCAGCCCCTCTTCGTGGGCGGACATGCCGAATTCCGGGCCGACGAAGAGGAGGGCGCCGGACATCACACCGGTGTCGTAGCCGAAGAGGAGGCCGCCTAGGGCGGCTACCCCGGCGACGAGCACGACATAAGTATCACTGTTCACGGGTTCCCATTCTCGCAGGCGGCTACCATGGGCGTCATGTCACACGAATCCGCAGAACTGCAGCACGACATCACAAAAGCCCTGGGTGTCAAGCCCTGTATCGATCCAGCAGAAGAGGTTGAGCGCCGCGTCACATTCTTGGTTGACTACCTGCGCACCACCGGCGCGAAGGGCTTTGTCCTGGGAATTTCTGGCGGCCAGGACTCCACCTTGGCCGGCCGTCTGGCGCAGCTGGCGGTCTCCCGCGTCGACGGCGCGCACTTCTGGGCCGTGCGGCTTCCCCACGGCGTGCAGGCCGACGAGGACGACGCGCAGATTGCCCTCGACTTCATCCAGCCCGACCACCGCCTCACCGTCAACATCGCGGAGGCCACCGCGGCTCTCGACGGCGCCGTGGCCAGCGCCCTGCAGCAGGACTCGCTGGGAGATTTCAACCGGGGCAACCTCAAGGCGCGCCTGCGCATGACCGCGCAGTATGCGCTGGCCGGCGAGGTCGGCGCGCTGGTCATCGGCACCGACCACGCCGCGGAAAACGTCACTGCCTTCTTCACCAAGTGGGGCGACGGCGCTGCCGACATCCTTCCCCTCGCCGGGCTCAACAAGCGCCAGGGCGCGCAGCTCCTGGAGCACCTCGGCGCGCCGGAGTCCACGTGGAAGAAGGTCCCCACCGCGGACTTGGAGGACGACCGCCCACTGCTTTCCGACGAAGAAGCCCTCGGCGTCACCTACACCCACATCGATGATTACCTCGAGGGCAAGGCCGTGCCTGCCGACGCCCAATCGCGCATCGAAACCCTTTGGCACCGCGGCGCCCACAAGCGCATCATGCCGCCCGGCCCGCAATAATCCGCCTCCGGTTGCAGGCTCCCCTAGGGTGCTTTAACCTCAGTGCCCATGGGGGTATTAGAAACCTACTTCCACTACCGCAACTCGGGGATCGCGCTAGTGGAACATGCATCCAGCTCACCCGACAAGCTCCGCGCGCTCGGCGCCGATACAGCCGACGCGGCCGAGCTCGCACGCCTGCACCGCATCTACTTCGGGCCCACCCGCTTCACCGGAAAACAACGCAAAGCCCGCACCGCGGCTATAGCCCAAAAGCACGGCCTAGCCACCCTTAACCTCATCGAGTCCTACGCCAACCGCGTCAAGAAAGAACTCGACGCCTGGAACCTCCGCGCACGCCTGGCCGCCACACCAGCCCACAAAATCCGCGAAGTCGCCGTAAAACGCCTCAAAGAACTTAAGGAGAAACGCGAACACAAACCCGGGGTACGGTTCACCTACCGCAAGCAGGGACCCAACTCCGTCACCATCACCGACACCCCAACAGTCATTGCTGATATCCGCGGCACCCTCGAATCAGTCAACCCCACCAACCTGCTCGACGCCGCCACAACCGTCATCCTGGGCGGTAACACCGGCACTAGGCCTGCCGTGCACGCTCAAGTCGTTGTCACCCTGGACGAATTCGACCGCATCATCAACGGCGACGGCGACGAGATTGAGTTGCAGCTCACCAATGGTGCCCGCATGACCGGGGCAGAGTTTCTTACCCACAAATTCGCCGAAATAGGCTACGCCACCATTACCCACCCAGTAGAAGGACCCATCAACTCCTACCGAGTTGAACGCCACGCAAACTGGAAACAACGCCTCACCCTGTGCGCCGAAACCCAAACCTGCTCACGCCCAGGGTGTAACAAGCCGGCCGACTACTGCCAGGTCCACCACATCATCCCCTGGCAAGCAGGCGGGCTAACCAACATCAAGAACCTGACCTTCCTGTGCGCCTATCACAACGGCATCAACGATGATGACCCGTCGAAACCCACAGGCCGCGGCTACGTCTTCAGAATGAAAGACGGAATCGGATACATCCCACCCTGGGACGTGCCAATCACCGCCACACCCGAATACCAACAAGCCCTCGCCAGACTCGCCGCCGAGAAACCACCAAGCTAGACAGCCTGCACCCACCACAAACACCGAAACCCGCCAACCACACCAGGTTGACGGGGAATTCGGTGATCGCGCTAACGCAAGGCGTCGAGAGTAGCCTCCGCCGCCCGTCCGAGAGGGCCGTAGTACGCAGGCCCATGCGTCATGGAGTGCACCGCCAGCGGATGCAGCTGATGCATGGGCACCCACTGCTCGTAGTCCTTGGGTGCGCCGTAGCCGCGGAGAATTTCCTCATAGAACGGCGTGCCGAACAGCTCCAGCATGGCCAGGTCGGTCCACGGGTGGCCGCCATGCGCGGCGGGATCGATCATCACCGCCGAAGACTCCGTAAACAGCACGTTGCCCGCCCACAAGTCGCCGTGAATGCGCGCGGGCTGCACGTCCCAGTCGGCCGCCTCGATGGCCTCGCACGCCTGCTGCACGACCTCCTGCAGCCCCCGCGGCAGCCCACCGATGAAGGGAAGCACGCGCTGCTCGGCGTAGAACTCGCCCCACTGCCCGCACGGTTCACAGGGTTGCTCCACGCGCCCGATGAAGTTCGCCCCGTCCCAGCCCTCCGGTGGCGCGCCGAAGGCGGGCGCACCCGCCTCATGGACCGCGCGCAACGCGGCACCGAAGGAGCGGGCCGCGGACGCACTCGGCCGAGCCTGTACCACCCGGCGCGTGCTGATGGAGGTGGAGGTGTAGCCAGTGACGTCCACGACGACGTCGCCACGCGCCTGCGCAAGCCACCGCAACCCGGCGGCCTCCGCACCGGCTTGGTCTGGGCGGGACACAGTCTTGGTGAAAACATCCATGTCCCCCAGCATAGAAAAAGGCCGCCTCCCTGCAAGGAGACGGCCGTACGTGGAGCTAACGGGATTCGAACCCGTGACCCCCACACTGCCAGTGTGGTGCGCTACCAGCTGCGCCATAGCCCCAAAGATATTGAATTTTTAAGTGGAGCTAACGGGATTCGAACCCGTGACCCCCACACTGCCAGTGTGGTGCGCTACCAGCTGCGCCATAGCCCCTCATACGAGGTGCAACCTTCGCGGTTGCAACTCGTAACAATATATCGCCTCAGTTTTCACTCACCAAATCGCGAGTTAAGGCGCGGTATTTTTACACGCGCCTACTTGGCGGCAACGAGGTCAACCCACTCCATGATGGAGGTCTTGTCGTCCTCCGGAATGTCCTTGCCATCCTTGATGACGCGCGGCGAGGACACGCTGCCGGTGTCGCCCTCGAGCTTCTCGTAGTTCGCGGTCACCAGGGCGTTGCCCTTGCCCACCGGTGCGTCCTTGATGGCGGAGACGGTCTCCTCATCCGCGCCCAGGGTCTTGGCGGCCTCGGCGAAGTCGTTCATCTCCCACTTGTTGTAGACCTTGGACTGCTCATCCATGAGGTACTTGCGCAGGTTCCAGTAGAGCTGCACGTCGCCCGACTTGGCCACCTGCTCCATCGCGGCTGCTGCCTTGGAGGAGTGCCCGTCGTTGGACTTGATGCTCTCGATGCCGTTCTGGCTGCCGTCGAGGAAGTTGAGGGTGCGCACCTTTACGATGAGCTTGCCCTGCTCAATCTTTTCCTTCATCTGACCATCGGTCTCCTTGGCCAGATCGGAGCAGTGCGGGCAGGAGTAGTCCTCGTACAGCTCAACCTCGGGCGCATCCTTGGCGTCGGCGGCCTTGAGGGTGACGGCGTTATCACCAAAGGACATCTCCATGTTGACGTTCTCCTTGGCAAACCCCTCCAAGCCCTGCATGTTGGCGCCACGGTTTTGGTAGAAGATGAAGCCGAGCACGACGGCGATAATTACCAAGAGAACACCGATGCCCCACAGGAATCCGCTATTGCCCTTGGCGGTGGGGTCTTTAACTGTACTCATTGAACAACCTTGCCTTGTATGACGTTTATGGAACGAACGGAAATCCTACACACCCTACCTAGGGGTGCAGTGCGAACTTGGTGAATGGACGCTTGATGGTCCACACCATGAGGACAGAGTAGAAGATGTCGCGCAGCAGGGTCATCATGTAGTTCATCACCTGTGCGTCCTCGTCGGGGTTGGCGGAGAAGCAACCGCAGTCGATTCCCAGCCCGCGCAGCCACGCTTGGGCGATACCAATCATGAACAGGATCAGCACCACCTGGCCTACCCACGCCGACTGGCGCAGGAACAGGCCCAACAACAGCAGCAGGCCGCCGCAGACTTCCAGCGGCCCGATCAGGTAGGACAGGTAGCCCGACCATTCCGGCGTGAAAATCTCGTAGGCCTTGATGTTCTGGGTTACGGCGAGCTGGTCCGAGAATTTGGACACGCCCGCTTTAATCCAGATGTATGCCATGTAAAACCGCGCGAAGGCACTGATAACGTCCAGTACCACGCTCATCTTCTTGTGTGCCACGCGGCTCACTCTAACAAACCCGGCCCGCGACTATTCACGCGCCGGATTTTATTCAGCCTAGATGTAGCACAAATCTCTCCCGCTCACGGATTATGCAGTGCTTGACGACGCCTACCCCAGCACCTCCGCCACCAAAGCCTGCGCCTCCTGCTGGACCTGCGCGAGGTGCTCTTCACCGAGGAAGCTCTCGGCGTAGATCTTGTACTTGTCCTCGGTGCCGGAGGGCCGGGCGGCGAACCAGGCGTTCTCCGTGGTCACCTTCAGCCCGCCGATGGCCGCGCCGTTGCCGGGTGCCTCGGTGAGCTTGGACACGATCTCCTCGCCCGCCAGCTCGGTCGCGGTGACCTGCTCGGGGGAGAGCTTCTTGAGCACGGCCTTTTGCTCGCGGGTCGCCGGTGCGTCGGTGCGCGCATAGGCCGGCGCGCCGTATACTTCCGCTAGCTCGGCGTAGCGCTGGGAGGGGGTCTTGCCGGTCACCGCGAGGATTTCCGCGGCCAAGAGGTCCAGGATGATGCCGTCCTTGTCCGTGGACCAGACGGTGCCGTCGAAGCGCAGGAAGGACGCGCCGGCGGATTCTTCGCCGCCGAAGCCCAAGGAGCCGTCGACAAGCCCCGGCACAAACCACTTAAAGCCCACCGGCACTTCGACGAGCTCGCGGCCGAGGCTTTCCACCACGCGGTCAATCATGGAGGAGGACACCAGCGTCTTGCCCACTCCGGCCTCACCCCACTGCGGGCGGTGGCTAAACAGGTACTCGATGGCCACGGCCAGGTAGTGGTTGGGGTTCATCAGGCCGGCGTCCGGGGTGACGATTCCGTGGCGGTCGGAGTCCGCGTCGTTGCCCGTGGCCAAGTCGTACTTATCGCGGTTGGCCACCAGGGAGGCCATCGCGTCCGGCGAGGAGCAGTCCATGCGGATCTTGCCGTCGGTGTCCAGGGTCATGAAGCGGAAGGCGCCGTCGACCTCCGGGTTCACCACAGTCATGGCGAGTCCGTAGTGCTCCGCAATCGCCGCCCAGTAGTCCACGGAGGCGCCACCCATCGGGTCCGCGCCGATGCGCACGCCGGCGTCCTTGATGGCCTGCATATCCACCACGTTCGCCAGGTCTGCCACGTAGTTATCCAGGTAGTTGTGCTTCACGCAGCGCTCATCGAGCACTCCACTAACCGGTACGCGCTTGACTCCCTCGAGCCCGGCGCGCAGATAGTCGTTGGCCCGAGCGGCAATCCAGTCGGTGGCGTCCGTATCCGCCGGGCCGCCGGTGGGCGGGTTGTACTTGAAGCCGCCGTCGCGCGGCGGGTTGTGGGAAGGCGTGATGACGATGCCGTCGGTGCCTGGGTTCGTCAGGATGGCGTGGGAGACGGCCGGCGTTGGGGTGTAGCGGCCGCGGTCGTCGACGCGGACCTCCAGCTCGTTGGCCAGGAGCACCTCGAGGGCGGAGACCATGGCGGGCTCGGACAGCGCGTGGGTATCGCGGCCGATGAAGATGGCGCCGGTCGTGCCCTGCTCGGTGCGGTAGTCCACGATGGCCTGGGTAATGGCCAGGATGTGGGCCTCGTTGAAGGCGGTGTCCAGGGCGGAGCCGCGGTGTCCGGAGGTACCGAAGGCGACCTGCTGGTCGGGGTTATCGGCGTCGGGGGTGCGGGTGTAGTAGGCGGTGACCAGCTCCGCGATGTCGATGAGGTCGGAAGGCTGGGCAAGTTGGCCGGCGCGCTCGTGTGCCATGGTGGGTCCTCCTAAAAGACGTGGATGTACCTTTAGCTTGCCTGCTTCGCGGAGGTTTCGCATCCCAATTAGGATGGTGGCCATGCCACAGACCATTCTCGTCGGCTGCGGGGCGGCGCTGGGTGCGCTGGCGCGGTTCGGCCTTTCTGCTCTCCTCGGCGGCGGTGCGCTGCCGCTGCTGCTGATCAACATTGTGGGCAGCGCGATCATGGGCTATGCCAAGCCGCCGGCCTTCTGGGGTACGGGCTTCTTGGGCGGGTTTACCAGCTTCGCCTCGTTTG
Organism: Corynebacterium tardum; assembly: GCF_046717785.1. Classification (NCBI taxonomy): domain Bacteria; kingdom Bacillati; phylum Actinomycetota; class Actinomycetes; order Mycobacteriales; family Corynebacteriaceae; genus Corynebacterium; species Corynebacterium tardum. The sequence goes on from NZ_CP177104.1 coordinate 2,229,217, forward strand.
CCTTCCTCACCTCCGGGTTCGACCCGGCACAGGCGGGCGCGTACGTGCTGGCCACCGTGGTGGGTTGTACGGGGGCCTACCTGCTTGGCGACGTCTCCCGGAGGCCCGCATGATCCTCTTCTCCGCCCTCTCGGTACTTATTGGGGGCTTCGTGGGCGGCTGCGCACGATTCGCGCTGACCCGCATTCTGCCCTCCCCCGCCTGTACCTTTGCCGCCAACCTGGTGGGCGCGGCGCTGGCCGGTGTGGCCTATGGATACGCCGCGCACACTACCGCCCCCGAATTCTTTGTCCCGCTGTTGGCAGTCGGCCTGGCCGGCGGGCTGTCCACGTGGTCCACGCTGGCCAAGGAACTCGGGGAAATGATAAAGGCCAAGCGCTGGTGGCGCTTGGCGCGTTATCTGTTGTGGACCGTGGGCCTGGGCATCGTGGTGGCCTGGCGAGGAGCCTGGGTAGGCTCCCTGTTGGCCTAGTCCGCGATGGCGTCGAGCGGCGGGGTCTTCGCCGCGCGCTGGGCGGGCCAGATGGCGGCGAGCACGCCGACAATCGCGGAGCCGACGAGCATGATGATGAGCATCGGCCACGGCACGGTGGCGGTGTCCAGGCCGTCGTCGGCAAGCACGGCGATGAACGCCCAGCCCAAGCCTAGGCCCATGAGGATGCCGATGATGGCGCCGAAGAGCGCAATCTGCACCGACTCCACGGTGATCATCGTGCGGATCTGGCCGCGCTGCGTGCCCACCGCGCGCAGCATGCCGATCTCCTGGCGGCGCTCGATAACGCCGAGGGTGAGGGTGTTGATAATACCCAGCACGGCGATGATGACCGCCAGGGCCAGCAGCGCGTAGAGGATGGTGAGCATCTGGTCGATCATGCCCGCGGCCTCACCCGCGTACTCCTCGCCGGTGCGCACCTGCACCACCACGAGGTCCTTGACGGCCTCCTCCAGGTTGGAGCGCAGCTGCTCGGAGTCGAAGCCCTCGCTCGCGTTAACGCCCACCATGGTGATGTCCAGCGACGCGGGGTCGAGGACCTCCGCGGCCGCCGACTGGGACACGGCCAGCCCCGGCAGCATCTGGAAGGGCTCGTAGGTGCCGAGCAGCTTCACCTGGGCGGTGCGGGACGGATCGGGGCCGGTGAGCTCGTAGCTGTCGCCGACCTTCCAGCCATTCTCCGCGGCCAGGTCCTTATCGGCGATGAAGCCTGGTTCATCGCCCGTCGCCAGGGAGCCGTCCGCGGCGGTCAGGTTAAAGACGTCATCGGCGTTGCCGTCGAGGACCTGGCTCATGGTCATCTCGGGCCCATAGTTCATGGACGCCTGGCCGTCGACCGCCAGCGGGCCGGCGCTCAGAGCCACAACCTGGCCCGCGCCCTCGGTATCGCGGGCGCGCTGGGCCGTTTCGTTCGGCGTGGGGAAGCTGCCAGACGACGGCCCGGAGAGCAGGTAGTCAGCGCGAATGTTCTCATCCACGGCGTCGGAGACCGAGGCCTTCATGGTCGCGCCCAGCATGCCAATCGCCGTCACCAGGGCCACGCCCAGCATGAGGGCGAAGGCGGTGGCCGCGGTGCGGCGCGGGTTGCGCGCGGAGTTCGTGGCGGCGAGCTTGCCCACCGCGCCGAACGGCGCGCCCACGACGCGCCCGATGCCCGGCACAATCAGCAGCGAGATGGCCGGGCCGGCGAGGAAGAAGCCGACGATAAGGTCGAGCGCGCCCAGGCCGACGAGTGATGCGCGCAGGCCCGTGCCGCCGCCCAGGAACACGCCCAGGAGGGTAAACACGACACCGGCCGCGAGCAGCAGGCCGCCCAGGATGGTGCGGACCATCAGCGAGGAGCCCGCCGCGGACTCCGTGGTGCGCATGGCCTCCACTGGCTTGACCGCACCCGCGCGGCGCGCCGGCGCCCACGCAGAAACCACGGTGACCACCGCGCCGAGGATCAGCGGCACCACCACGGCGCTGACGCTCAGGCCCAGGCCGCCGTCCATGGGCATGCCCTGCGCCTTAAAGACCGCCTTGATGGCCGCCACCAGACCGATGCCGGCCACCACGCCGACCGCGGAGCCGACTAGGCCGACGAGCAGGGCCTCCGTCACCACGGAGCGCGTGATCTGCCCGCGGGACGCACCGAGGGCGCGCAGCAGCGCGAACTCCTTGGTGCGCTGGGCGACGATCATGGAGAACGTATTCGCGATGATAAACGTGCCCACGAGCAGTGCGATGAGGCCGAAGGCGATGAGGAAGTAGTTGACAAACTTCAGCGCCGAGGAGATCTGATCCGATATCTCGTCCGCGAGCTTCTGTCCGGACTCCGCGTCCACCTCGAAGGTCTGGTTGAGGTGATCCACCAGCTCGTCCGCGCTCACGCCCTCGGCCGCGGCGACCTTGAGCTGGGAGGAGTTGCCGTAGCGCTCACTAAACGCGTCGTTGGCCATCTGCAGGCTCAGGCTGGAGCCCTGCTCCACGGTGGGCTTGAACACGCCCACGACCTTGACCTCGTCGCGCTGATCCGGGTGGACCACGGTCAGCGTATCGCCCAGCTGGATACCGAACTTCTCCGCGGCCGAGTCGTTGATGAGGACTTCTCCGGTGCCGTTCGGCTCGGAGCCGTCGACAAGCTCGGCGGCCTCCCCCACCACCTGGTCGGCCGGGTAGTACGGCTCAACGCTCGCGGTGCCACCGCCGGTCTGGAAGGCCTCCGCATTCGCATCGGCCACCACGACGGTCTGGCTGCTCTGCATGTTGACCGCCCGCACGTCCGGATCGGCGGCGATGTCATCGCGCATCTTCTGATCCAGCAGCGGGCCGCCCTCCTTCTGGCTGACTGCGGCGTCCACGCCGGTAAAGGCGGTGGACACGGCGGAGTCGAAGGTGTTCGACAGCGAGTTGGTGAACATGAAGGAGCCGGAAATGAACGCGGTGCCGAGCACCACGGCCAGCAGCGTCAGGGCGAGGCGCAGCTTGTGCGCCAGGATGTTGCGCACGGACACCGTGCGCATCGTCGTCTTCGTGGCCATGCTCTAGCCCTCGATTTCTGCCATCACTGCGTGGATGGACTCCATGGTCGGGTTGTGCAGCTCGTTGACCAGGTGGCCATCCGCCAGGAAGACAACGCGGTCGGCGTAGGAGGCAGCCTTGGCGTCGTGGGTAACGATCACCACGGTCTGGCCGTCCTGGTCCACGGCGGTACGCAGAATGTCGAGGACCTCGGCCGAAGAATTCGAGTCGAGGTTACCGGTGGGCTCATCGCCAAAAATGATCTCCGGACGCGAGACCAGGGCGCGGGCACAGGCCACGCGCTGCTGCTGTCCGCCGGACAGCTCCGCCGGGCGGTGCGACAGGCGCTGCGCCAGGCCCAGGCGCTGAGTTACCTCGTCGAACCACGCCTGATCCACCTTCTTGCCCGCGATATCGGTGGGCAGGGTGATGTTCTCCGCCGCGGTCAGAGTCGGGACCAGGTTGAAGGACTGGAAGATAAAGCCCAGGCGGTCGCGGCGCAGGGTGGTGATGTCCTTGTCGCGCAGCTGCGACATGTCCGTGTCACCGATGAACGCCGAGCCAGAGGTCGCAGAATCCAGGCCTGCCATGGTGTGCATCAGCGTGGACTTGCCGGAGCCGGACGGGCCCATGATGGCGGTGAAGGTATTGCGCGCAAACTCGACGTTGACGTGGTCCAACGCGGTGACTGCGGTATCTCCTTGGCCGTACTGCTTAAACAAGTCGACAGCGCGGGCCGCGGCAGTCATGGTTGGGGTGGTCATGGACGTATTCTCCTTATAGATGGGGAAAGTAACGTCACCACCCTATCGTGCCCAGGGTGAGTTGTGTGACGCATGTGGTCTAAAATATGAACCATGCGCGCTTCTTTGTCCGCTCTGGAACGCTACGATCGCAGCGCCGAGGCCGCCGCGGCGCAGGTGATGCGTCACTACTCCACCAGCTTTTCCCTGGCCACCCGCCTGCTGCAGCCACAGGTCAGGACGGACATCCGCAACCTCTACGCCATGGTGCGCACGGCCGACGAGATCGTCGACGCTGGCCTGCCTCCCCACGATGCAGCCGCGCTCTTGGACGCTTATGAGTCCACCGTGCGCGCCGCCCCCGCTCAGCGCTTCCACGCCGACCCTATCGTGCACGCTTATGCGCTCTCAGCCCGCCGCTGTGGCTTTGAGGATGCGCACGTGGCGCAGTTCTTCGCCTCCATGCGCTGCGATCTCACGCGCACCGCCCACACCCAGACCAGCTTCGACGAGTACGTGTGCGGCTCCGCAGAGGTCATCGGTCTGCTGTGCCTCTCCGCGTTCTATTCGGGCCGGCCTTATCCGCCGGAGCTTGACGACGGCGCACGGCGACTCGGCGCAGCCTTCCAAAAAATCAACTTCCTGCGCGACCTCCACGAGGACACCACCGAGCTGGGCCGCGCCTACTTCCCCACCGTGCCAGACCCGGCCCACCTGACTGAGCCGCAGAAGCAGGAGCTCATCGCGGACATCCGCGCGGACCTTAAGGTGGCGCGGGCCGCCACGGCGCGGCTACCCCGCGGCTCCCGCGCCGGCGTCGCGGCAGCTACGGCACTGTTTTCCGAGCTCACGGACCGCCTCGCCACCACCCCGGCCGCCGATATCACCCACACACGCGTGTCCGTGCCCCCTGGCCGGAAGGCCTTCCTGGTCAGCCGCGCGGCGGTGGAGGCGCTATGAGCCAGCACGTCGTTGTCATTGGCGCGGGCATCGCGGGACTCGCCACCGCCGCCCTCCTCCTGCGCGAAGGCTATGAAGTCACCGTGGTGGAGCAACGCCGCGATGTCGGCGGACGCGCCGGCCGCCTGGACATCGACGGTTTCCGCTTCGACACCGGCCCCTCCTGGTATCTCATGCCCGAGGCCTTCGACGAGTTCTTCCGCGCCTGCGGCACCTCGACCGCGCGCGAGCTTAACTTGGTGGACCTCTCCCCCGCCTACCGCATCTACAACGAGGACGGCGCCTATCTCGACGTCGAGACTGGCGTCGACCGCGTGGCGCAGCTCTTCGAGTCCCTCGAGCCCGGCGCCGGTGCCCGGGTCCGCGACTACCTCGCACAAGCTACCGAGGTGTACGGCGTGGCGCTGCGGAACTTCTTGTACACCACGTTTGCGCGGCCTTACGAGTTGGTTCGGGGGGACGTCGCCAAGCGCCTCGGCACCCTGGCGCTGCTGCTGGCGCGCTCGCTGAACCGACACGTGGCGGCGCGGTTTACGGACTATCGCCTGCGGCAGGTGCTGACCTATCCGGCGGTGTTCCTGTCCACGGAACCGACCGCCGCGCCGGCGCTGTATTCGCTGATGAGCCACACGGACCTGGTGGAGGGCGTGCGCTACCCGCAGGGCGGTTTCGCGGCGGTGGTGGAGGGCATCGCCCGCCAGGCTGCCGGCGCGGACTTCTTCCTGGGGAGTGCCGTCACCGCCATCGAGTGCGCGGAAGGAAGGGCGACGGGCGTCCTGCTGGATGGAGGTACCCGGCTGACCGCCGACGCCATCGTCTCCGCCGCCGACCTCCACCACACCGAAACCGCCCTCCTACCCGCGTGGGCCCGCACCTACCCGGAGCGCTACTTTGCGCGGCGCGACCCGGGCATTGGCACCGTTCTGGTCTTCCTCGGCGTGCGTGGTGCCCTACCCGAACTCCAGCACCACACGTTGCTGTTCAGCAAGGACTGGACCCCGGACTTCCGGGCGGTCTTTCACGGCCCGGAGCCCGCGCGGCCGCTGGGGGCGTCCGAATCGATCTACGTATCGAAGACGTCAACCACTGACCCCACCGTGGCGCCCGAGGGCTGCGAGAACCTCTTTGTCCTCGTGCCGGTACCGGCAGAAGAACGCTTCGGGCACGGAGACGCTTACGGGGCGGTGGCCTCCCCGCGTGTGTCCGAAATTGCCGCGGCCGCCGTGGCGCAGCTGGCCGACTGGGCCGGGATTACGGACTTGCAGGACAGAATCATAGTGCAGCGCACGCTCGGTCCCTCCGACTTTGCCGAGCAGTACAATTCCTGGTCCGGCGGCGCGGTGGGACCGGCACATACGCTGCGGCAATCGGCGTTCTTCCGCGGGCGCAACGTCTCCCGGAAGCTCAGCAACCTCTATTACGCCGGCGGCACCACGGTGCCCGGGGTGGGCGTGCCCATGTGCCTCATCTCGGCGCAGAACGTCATCACTCGGATGCGGGAGCAGCGCTAGGCGTCGAGCTCCACCGAGGCCGGGGTTCCGTTGCGCTTGACCATGACAGTGACGGGGTGGCCGCCGAAGAGGTAGCCGTCATCGAACTCGACGGCCACGTGGCCGCGCTGGGGGACCTCGATGCCGGCTGGGCTGAGCGCGGCGTAGACATCCTCCGCCGTGAGCTCGGCGACGGGGCCAGGCCTGCTTTCCGACGCCGCCACGTCCTCCCGCCAGCGGTTAGCCGCGGCCAGAACCTTATCGGCCGCAAACCGTTTCGCCTTGTCGAGGGTGGACGTGGTGGCAACCTTGCCCAGCACCTTGAGTGGCGACTTGAACTTCCGGGAAAGGTTCTTGTGTTCTGCGAGGAGCAGATCCTCACCCTCGTACCAGATACTGATGTCGACGCTGAGTTCCTCCGCCCGCCCGTCGAACGTGTTCGTCGAGCGGTCGAGAACCAGCGGCCCCCACTCTGAGTCCAAAGACACCGGCGCAGCAATGCGCGCGGTAAGTGCTTCCATCTCCGGATCTTCGCCGGCAGGGAGTAGCTCCCAGATGTCCACGTAGTGCTCTTGGCGCCTATCGTTAAAGTGATATGCGCCCCGCGCGCGGTAGACGGTGAATGGTGAGAGTTCTGCGATCTCGCGCGGATCCCGCACGGTGTGGCCGCCTTTGGTCTCGAAGAGCTGTGGGTAGCGCACGTCCACCGAACCCGTATAAAGCTCTCCGCCCGGCAGTACCCGCAGGGCCATACCGGGCATGCTCAAGAGCTGGATGTGCGTCCTGTCCTCCGAGTAGGGCGATTCGCTCTCCGAGCGCTCCGGCACCTGGGAGACGATAAACAAAAACTCTGCTTCCGGGAAGCCCAGGACGGTGGCGATGATGTCGTTGTCGGGGAAGTCGCGATAGAGGGAAAGCATGAATCCAATATTATCCCACATGAGACTCCCCTAGGCTCCTGCCCCACACTGAATGCCATGGGCTGCACAACCCTTGGGTGTTGTATTTGTGCAGACGTGGAAGGCGATCCATGCTGGTCGGGTTTTTGGCCTGGTGTTGGGGTGTGGTGTGTCACTTGGGTGTCTGGGTTTTCACCAAGGGACAAGTGTGCCCCGGGCTTTGGCCGGTCGTCGTTTTAAACGACGGGCAACCGGGTTGGTGTCGTCGTTTTAAACGACGGGGGTGGGTGCGCAGGTGTAAAACGTGAAAAAAGGGGACCGTTGAAGTGGTGGTGCTTCAACGGTCCCCTTTTTCGGTGTTGTATTGAGTTATTGTTTGTTGTTTGGTGTCGGCGGTTTCTTACTCTCCCACAACCTCCCAGTTGCAGTACCATCAGCGCGGGCAGGCTTAGCTTCCGGGTTCGGAATGGGTCCGGGCGTTTCCCTGCTGCTATTGGCCACCGACGAACTTCCAGGGCATTTTTCTGGCCGTGGGTGTTGTGTCAGATACTGTGTAGTGGACGCGAGCGACAGTGTGAATTCACAATCGTGTGTTTGTGTTGTTAACACTTCCCTCTTGGGGTTAAGTGTGTGTTTGTTTTGGTCTATTAGTACCAGTCGCCTAAACACCTTGCGGTGCGTACAGTTCTGGCCTATCAACCCCATCGTCTTTGGGGGACCTTGAATGAAACCTCATCTTAAAACAGGCTTCCCGCTTAGATGCTTTCAGCGGTTATCCCTTCCGTACGTAGCCAACCAGCGATGCCCCTGGCGGAACAACTGGCACACTAGAGGTACGTCCGTCCCGGTCCTCTCGTACTAGGGACAGCCTTCTTCAAGTTTCAACGCGCGCGGCGGATAGAGACCGAACTGTCTCACGACGTTCTGAACCCAGCTCGCGTGCCGCTTTAATGGGCGAACAGCCCAACCCTTGGGACCTACTCCAGCCCCAGGATGCGACGAGCCGACATCGAGGTGCCAAACCATCCCGTCGATATGGACTCTTGGGGAAGATCAGCCTGTTATCCCCGGGGTACCTTTTATCCGTTGAGCGACACCACATCCACAAGTAGGTGCCGGATCACTAGTCCCGACTTTCGTCCCTGTTCGACATGTCTGTCTCACAGTCAAGCTCCCTTGTGCACTTACACTCGCCACCTGATTGCCAACCAGGCTGAGGGAACCTTTGGGCGCCTCCGTTACATTTTGGGAGGCAACCGCCCCAGTTAAACTACCCACCAGGCACTGTCCCCAACCCAGATCATGGGCCAAGGTTAGATGCTCAATCCGATCAGAGTGGTATTTCAACAACGACTCCACACGTGCTGGCGCACGCACTTCAAAGTCTCCCACCTATCCTACACAAACCGAACCAAACACCAATACCAAGCTATAGTGAAGGTCCCGGGGTCTTTTCGTCCTGCCGCGCGTAACGAGCATCTTTACTCGTAGTGCAATTTCACCGGGCCTGTGGTTGAGACAGCAGGGAAGTCGTTACGCCATTCGTGCAGGTCGGAACTTACCCGACAAGGAATTTCGCTACCTTAGGATGGTTATAGTTACCACCGCCGTTTACTGGGGCTTAAATTCTCAGCTTCGCCAACAAACATTGACTAACCGGTCCTCTTAACCTTCCAGCACCGGGCAGGCGTCAGTCCATATACATCAACTTAACGTCTTCGCATGGACCTGTGTTTTTGATAAACAGTCGCTTCCCTCTATTCTCTGCGACCCCACAACCCCACACACCTGTAAAAGATGCAGAAGTCGTGTGGTCCCCCTTCTTCCGAAGTTACGGGGGCATTTTGCCGAGTTCCTTAACCACAGTTCACCCGAACGCCTTAGTATTTTCAACCTGACTACCTGTGTCGGTTTCGGGTACGGGCCATACATCCACATCGCTAGAGGCTTTTCTCGACAGTACTAGATCACCAACTTCACCCCAATCGGGCTACGCATCACGCCTCAGGCAAAAAGTGTGCGGATTTACCTACACACCACCTCACACGCTTACACCAACAATCCACTAAGCGGCATGGCTACTACACTGTGTCACCCCATCACTTGAACCACACATCAGGCCCCACGACATCAACAACCACCATGCTCAAAGAACACGACGATCGAATCCGCGGTGGTTAGTATCAGTGCTTTATCATGGGCGCGGATATACGGGTACCAGAATATCAACTGGTTATCCATCGACTACGCCTGTCGGCCTCGCCTTAGGTCCCGACTCACCCTGGGAAGACGAACTTGACCCAGGAACCCTTAGTCATCCGGCGGGAAGGATTCTCACCTTCCAATTCGTTACTCATGCCTGCATTCTCACTCGCACACACTCCACGCCTCCTTACGGTAACGCTTCAACACATGCACGACGCTCCCCTACCCAATAACAAGTTATTGCCGCGGCTTCGGCGGTGTGCTTGAGCCCCACTACATTGTCGGCGCAGGACCACTCGACCAGTGAGCTATTACGCACTCTTTCAAGGATGGCTGCTTCTAAGCCAACCTCCTGGCTGTCTTCGCGATCCCACATCCTTTTCCACTTAGCACACCCTTAGGGGCCTTAACCGGCGATCTGGGCTGTTTCCCTCTCGACTATGAAGCTTATCCCCCACAGTCTCACTGCCGCACAACACAATTGATGGCATTCGGAGTTTGGCTGACATTGCTAAGATTGTAGTCCCGCTCAACCAACCAGTAGCTCTACCTCCACCAAGCTAATGCGACGCTGCACCTAAATGCATTTCGGGGAGAACCAGCTATCACGGAGTTTGATTGGCCTTTCACCCCTACCCACAGCTCATCCCCGCAGTTTTCAACCTACGTGGGTTCGCGCCTCCACAACCTCTTACAGCTGCTTCACACTGGCCATGGGTAGATCACCCCGCTTCGGGTCCAGGACATGCCACTAAAAACACCCCATTAGGATTCGGTTTCCCTACGGCTACCCCACACGGGTTAACCTCGCGACATGCCGCTGACTCGCAGGCTCATTCTTCAAAAGGCACGCCATCACACACAAGAAGGTGCTCTGACGGATTGTAAGCACACGGTTTCAGGAACTATTTCACTCCCCTCCCGGGGTACTTTTCACCATTCCCTCACGGTACTAATACACTATCGGTCACACTGAGTATTTAGGCTTACCGGGTGGTCCCGGCAGATTCACAGCAGATTCCACGAGCCCGCTGCTACTCGGGCAACCCAACAACTTAAATGCTGAAGTCTTCAACTACGGGACTATCACCCTCTACGGCAGGCGTTTCCACACCACTTCACCTAACAACAACACACAAGCAAACCAGTGGTAGCTGATTCACATTGGGGCCCACAACACCGCACACACAACCCCTACCAAGTATCACATGCACACGGTTTAGCCTCATCCACGTTCGTTCGCCACTACTAGCAGAATCATAAATTTATTTTCTCTTCCTACGGGTACTGAGATGTTTCACTTCCCCGCGTAAACCCCCACAACAGCTATGAATTCACTGAAGGGTAACACCCCATAACAGGCGCCAGGTTTCCCCATTCGGACATCCTCGGATCAACGCTTAATTGACAACTCCCCGAGGCTTAACGCAGCCTTTCACGTCCTTCATCGGCTCAGCATGCCAAGGCATCCACCATGCGCCCTCAATAACGAACACACAACCAACACAAACAACAACCACCACAAAAGCAGTGACATCATCATCCATGCCGGCGTGAACTACACAAAACACAAAAGAACAGAAATCACACAAACCACACACCAACAACCACCTCACAAAGGCGGCAGCATAACAGCGTGCGGTTTAATGCTCGCGTCCACTATACAGTTCTCACACAACACCCCACACAGACCAACAACCACGAAACATTAACCATGACTGCTGAATCACGTGCGGGTTACAACCAGGGGATAATGCCCCAGACACCCAACAATGCACCAAGTACTTCAAACAAACGTGTCAGCTGGCAAACAATTGATTGCTTCTGGTTAAGGCGTATCTCCACCCGATTAAACAAAAAGTGGCAGTAGAACAATCGCCTACTCAACCACCACACAACCACCACAACAACAAACAAGAGTTGATGATGATTGCTTCAAGCACCAACTGGTGCACAAAAATAATGCTCCTTAGAAAGGAGGTGATCCACCCGCACCTTCCGGTACGGGTACCTTGTTACGACTTCGTCCCAATCGCCGATCCCACCTTAGACAGCTCCCTAAACGAGTTTGAGCCACTGGCTTCGGGTGTTACCAACTTTCATGACGTGACGGGCGGTGTGTACAAGGCCCGGGAACGTATTCACCGCAGCATTGCTGATCTGCGATTACTAGCGACTCCGACTTCATGGGGTCGAGTTGCAGACCCCAATCCGAACTAAGGCCGGCTTTCAGCGATTCGCTCCACCTCACAGTGTCGCTGCGCGTTGTACCGACCATTGTAGCATGTGTGAAGCCCTGGACATAAGGGGCATGATGATTTGACGTCATCCCCACCTTCCTCCGAGTTAACCCCGGCAGTCTCTCATGAGTCCCCAACTAAAATGCTGGCAACATAAGACAAGGGTTGCGCTCGTTGCGGGACTTAACCCAACATCTCACGACACGAGCTGACGACAACCATGCACCACCTGTACACCAACCACAAGGGAAACTACATCTCTGCAGCGATCTGGTGTATGTCAAACCCAGGTAAGGTTCTTCGCGTTGCATCGAATTAATCCACATGCTCCGCCGCTTGTGCGGGCCCCCGTCAATTCCTTTGAGTTTTAGCCTTGCGGCCGTACTCCCCAGGCGGGGCGCTTAATGCGTTAGCTACGGCACAGAAGACGTGGAAGCCCCCTACACCTAGCGCCCACCGTTTACGGCATGGACTACCAGGGTATCTAATCCTGTTCGCTACCCATGCTTTCGCTCCTCAGCGTCAGTTACTGCCCAGAGACCTGCCTTCGCCATCGGTGTTCCTCCTGATATCTGCGCATTTCACCGCTACACCAGGAATTCCAGTCTCCCCTACAGCACTCAAGTTATGCCCGTATCGCCTGCACGCCCGGAGTTAAGCCCCGGAATTTCACAGACGACGCGACAAACCACCTACGAGCTCTTTACGCCCAGTAATTCCGGACAACGCTCGCACCCTACGTATTACCGCGGCTGCTGGCACGTAGTTAGCCGGTGCTTCTTATACAGGTACCGTCACAAAAAGCTTCGTCCCTGCCGAAAGGAGTTTACAACCCGAAGGCCGTCATCCCCCACGCGGCGTCGCTGCATCAGGCTTCCGCCCATTGTGCAATATTCCCCACTGCTGCCTCCCGTAGGAGTCTGGGCCGTATCTCAGTCCCAATGTGGCCGTACACCCTCTCAGGCCGGCTACCCGTCGACGCCTTGGTAGGCCATTACCCCACCAACAAGCTGATAGGCCGCGAGCTCATCTTGCACCGAAAAAACTTTCCAACCACCACACTAAAGGCGGCTACTATCCGGTATTAGACCCAGTTTCCCAAGCTTATCCCAGAGTACAAGGCAGATCACCCACGTGTTACTCACCCGTTCGCCACTCGAGTACCCCTGCAAGCAGGAGCCTTTCCGTTCGACTTGCATGTGTTAAGCACGCCGCCAGCGTTCGTCCTGAGCCAGGATCAAACTCTCCACAAAAAAGGCCGTGAAAAGCCCAAACCTAACAAAAAAGAACAAACCAAACCGTGCACAGCACGGACTGGCAAATCCAAAAATTACATAAAGAAAAAATCCAACCAACCCCCAACCCGACGGGGCACAAACAGGGATTGGCCCAGTTAGAAGATTTTCAATCTACGCCCAAACAACTTATGTTATTTACAATGACGCCGCTTGAAAAAAGCGCCATCCGGCATACACCAACCACAACACGCATACAACGCGTCACAGCCAGAACAATCAAAAACCAACCAACACAAAAAGTACATTGGCACACTATTGAGTTCTCACACATCATCCGCACACCACAATCAGTTAACCATCCGTTAACCTCTTGTTGGCGGCCCGAACTAACTTACACAACCAACCCAACGAAGTCAAACTCTCAAAGAAATCCGAACCTCATCGGTGCTGAACAAGTCGTTCAACGTCACTGCTTATTAACCTCTCGGCTACCTCGCGGCGACTCGAATTAATATACGCACACCCCCAACAAACAACAAATCGCCAGGCAAACCCACATTTCTTGGCGGGCTCACATGGCGACGTCGTCAAGCAGTGCGCCCTAGTAAAGCTCTTCCTCTTGGGTGCGCTCGATGGTGGCGCCCAGCGCTTGGAGGTTCTCCACAAAGTTCGGGTAACCGCGGTCGATGTGGAAGACATCGTGCACGGTGGTCTTCTCATCCGCGCACAGGGCGGACAACACCAGGCCGGCACCAGCACGGATATCGGAGCTCCACACGTGCGTGGAAGACAACTTCTCCTGACCACGGATGACTACGTGGTGACCATCCACCTGGGCATCGGCGCCGAGGCGCAGCATCTCATCAACAAAGCGGAAGCGGGACTCGAAGACGTTTTCCGTGATGATGGTGGTTCCCTCGGCCACGGCGGACAGCCCGATGGCAATCGGCTGCAGGTCCGTGGGGAAGCCGGGGTACGGGAGAGTCTGGTAATCCACTGCGCTCGGGCGGCGATTCATGCGCACTCGGAAGCCGTTGACGTAGGCCTCAATCTCGGCGCCGGCGGACTTCAGTTTCTCCAGCGGCAGGTGCAAGTGCTTCGGCGCGATGCCACCAACGGTGATATCACCCTGCGTCATCACCGCCGCATAAGCCCAGGTACCGGCCACGATACGGTCACCGATGACCTCGTGCTCAGTGGGGTGGAGCTTGTCCACTCCCCTGATGGTGATGGTGGACGTGCCTTCGCCTTCAATGTCGGCGCCCATCTCCTTGAGCATCAGGCACAGATCCACAATTTCCGGCTCGCGCGCTGCATTGTGCAGCTGTGTTTCGCCGTCCGCCAGAACAGCGGCAGTCAGGATGTTTTCCGTGGCACCCACGGACGGGAAGTCGAGCTTGATGCTGGCGCCGCGCAGGTTTTCCGCCTCAGCAACGACGGCACCGTGCTCAATGCGGGTCTGCGCGCCAAGCTTTTCTAGTCCGGACTGGTGCATATCCAGCGGGCGGGAGCCGATCGCATCGCCGCCCGGGAGGGCCACCTTGGCGTGACCGCAGCGAGAAGTCAGCGGGCCCAGCACACAGACCGAGGCGCGGAACTGGCGAACAGCGTCGAAGTCCGCATTCGAGTGCAGCTGGGCGGGGGTTGTAATACGCACCGTTGCACCCTCTAGATCAACGGTGCACCCGAGCCCCTCGAGAACCTTCTTCATCAAGGGGACATCGAGAATTTCGGGGCAGTTGGTCAGCGTGGTGGTGCCTTCCGCCAAAAGTGCGGCGGCCATCAGCTTCAGCACACTGTTCTTAGCACCATCCACCTTGACGGTGCCCTGCAGGCGCGCTCCTCCGGAGACAATAAATTGGTCCTTCACGCCCACCTAACTTACCTATGATCAGGGCAGCGCGCCGATACGACGGGCCGCGTTGACCGCCTCGTACCGGGTGTGGGCACCCAGTTTGCGCATGACAGAGCGCAAATAGGACTTCACGGTTTCGGCGCCGATTCCCATTTCCTCGGCAGCCTCGACGTTGGTGTGGCCGAGGGCCACGCACGACAAAACATCGAGCTCACGCGCGGAGAGCTTGGTGGACTGCTTGACGCGCACCGGGGAGACCATCTGATCACACAGTGCCTCGAGCTCCTTGCGCATGTCATCGTCGGAGACTCGGTTGGCCAGCATGCGCAGCTTGGAATGTGTAGAGCGCACCTGCTCCCACTCGGCGCCGTTCATCACGTGGCCGCGGGCAGCACTGCCCTTGCCACCGTCGGCGCGGCGCAGCGCGGAGTTGACCGCGAGGTCCTGCTCCAGGCAGCGGGCGGTCATCGTGACCTCCTCAATCACCTTGTCCCCCAAGCGCACCGGCGAGTGCACACCGACGTAGAGGACGCCGCGAATCTCGCGCTGCACCGTCACCGGGACGGCAACGATGGAGTGCAGGCCTTCGTCCTGAATATGACGATCGTTCTCATGGCTAATGGTGGTGGCGCGAGTGTAGTCAGAAACACCGACCGCGCGGCGGGTGCTGACGACGCGCCCGCCGACGCCCACGTTGGCGTCAATCACCAGGTTCTGCAGCGCCGGGGTGCGCAGTCCCACCCACTGGGTGATCTGCACGCGATTGTCCGGCAGCAAGGTTCCATACATCGTGACGGGGATGCCCGTGGCAGTCTTCAGCGAAGACAGCGCTGCGCGCACGGCCTCGTCGTCATCCTTGAGTCGATGCGGCTCCATGAGACTCTCTCTTACTCGGGGGTAACCATCAGGTGCACCCATACCCTCCATTTCGAACGGGGGTAGGCGAACACTGTTTGTGAAGTATAACCGGCCGACGGGGGTAATTCTAAATCGCGCCGCGCGCCCTGCGGCTGCAAAATCCCACACCCCATGCCCGAATGATCTGTTCAGAATTTATATACCACTTAGTCTACTAGCCGGGTGTAGAGTATGGGGCGTATTGCAGTATTAACTATCTAGAGGAGCACCCATCGTGGCTGTATATAACAACATTCTCGAGACCATCGGCGGAACCCCGCTTGTCCGCCTTAACCGCCTTACCGAGGGCCTCGGCGCCGAGGTGCTGGTCAAGGTGGAGTCCTTCAACCCGGCAAACTCGGTGAAGGACCGTATTGCTAAGGCTATTGTCGACGCCGCAGTGGAGTCCGGTGACCTCAAGCCGGGCGGCACCATCGTGGAGGCCACCTCCGGCAACACCGGCATCGGCCTGGCACTCGTCGGCGCCGCTCAGGGCTACAAGGTCATCCTGACCATGCCGGAGACCATGTCGAACGAGCGCAAGGTCCTCCTGCGCGCCTACGGTGCAGAGATTGTCCTCACCCCGGGCGCTGCCGGCATGAAGGGTGCGGTCGAGAAGGCCAACGAGATCATCGCCGAGACCCCGAACGCCATCCTGGCCTCCCAGTTCGAGAACGCTGCCAACCCGAAGATCCACGAGGAGACCACCGGCCCGGAGATCTGGAAGGATGCCGAGGGCAAGGTTGACGCCTTCGTGGCCGGAGTCGGCACCGGCGGCACCGTCACCGGCGTCGGCCGCTACCTGCGCTCCCAGAACCCGGACACCTACCTTGTCGCCGTTGAGCCTTCCGATTCCCCGGTTCTGTCCGAGGGCCACGCCGGCCCGCACAAGATCCAGGGCATCGGCGCCAACTTCGTCCCGGAGGTGCTGGACCGTGAGATCCTCAACGAGGTCCTCACCGCCACCACCGAGGAGTCCGTCTCCACCGCGCGCAAGCTGGCTACCGACGAAGGCCTGCTGGTCGGTATTTCCTCTGGCGCCAATGTTTCCGCCGCCCTGAAGCTGGCTGCCCGCGACGAATTCAAGGGCAAGACCATCGTGGCTGTTGCTCCGGACTTTGGCGAGCGCTACGTCTCCACCATCCTCTTCGAGGACATTCGCGAGGCCTAAGCTCTAGCTTCTATCTCTCTGTAATCTCTCCAACTTAATTTCAGTGGCGTCACCCGCCAGGGCGGCGCTACCAAGCGCCCGTTCTCCCCCGGGCGCTTTTTCTTTATAGATAGGATGGTGTGTATGCACATCTTGAGGACGATCCGCGAAGATCTCGCCAATGCCCGCGATCATGACCCAGCCGCGCGCGGCGACGTGGAAAATGCTGTGGTGTACTCCGGCCTACACGCCATTTGGGCACACCGCATCGCACACCTGATGTGGCAGCGCGGCTGGCGCGGTCCTGCGCGCATTCTGGCTCAAGTCAACCGGTTCTTCACCGGCATTGAGATCCACCCCGGAGCGACCATTGGGCGGCGCTTCTTCATTGACCACGGGATGGGGATTGTTATCGGTGAGACCGCCGAGATTGGGGACGGCGTGATGCTGTATCACGGCGTTACCCTAGGCGGACAGGTGCTCACGCAAACCAAGCGCCACCCCACTATTGAGGACAACGTGACGATCGGCGCCGGCGCCAAGGTCCTCGGCCCCATCACCATCGGCCACGGCTCCGCTGTGGGTGCCAACGCAGTGGTGACCAAGGATGTGCCCCCGGAGCACATCGCCGTCGGCATCCCGGCCACCAACCGCCCTCGCAAGAAGAGCGAGTGCATCAAGCTGGTGGACCCGGACTACTACATCTAGAGGTTGCCTTCGCGCGTGGTCAGCGGCTGAAATTCGGGGTTCTTCTCAATGAAGCCGGCGACCGCGCTGCAGGTCGGGATGACCTGGCGGGAGGCCGTAGAGTCATCCTCCAGCGCGGTCTGAATAAGCGGCTTGGACAGGCCCTGACCGCGGAACTTCTCATCGATGACGGTGTGGAAGAACTCGCGGGTGGCCTCGGTATCGCGGTACTCCGCAAAGCCCGCCTCTTCCCCATCGACGGTGATGACGAAGCGGGACTGATCGGTCTGGTGTGCAACTGAAGTAGACATACCACCATTAAACCAAAAGAACCCCCTCGCAAGGAGGGGGTTTTCTTGTGGCCAGAGCCAGGATCGAACTGGCGACCCCACACTTTTCAGGCGTGTGCTCTACCGACTGAGCTATCTGGCCAGAAGCCACACGTGACTTCGGCGACCCTGACGGGACTTGAACCCGCGACCTCCGCCGTGACAGGGCGGCGCGCTAACCAACTGCGCCACAGGGCCATTTTTAATTATCTCTTGTGCGCTGGGCACGAATAAGTACTTTACACAACGCCTAGAATACACACCAAATCAGCACGTCATCGGGTCTTCTCACCAAGTTGGGAGACACCCCTTCGTCCCACCGTTTTCCAGCACCCACTGCCCTGCTATACCTAAAGCTGAAGGCGTCCCCGCGCCAGCCTCCAGAGTCCACCCCAGGAGCAGCCGCCACAGCGCACGACAAAGGCCCCGGAGAACCATCTCTCTGATGGCGCTCCGGGGCCTTAACTTTGGCGACCCTGACGGGACTTGAACCCGCGACCTCCGCCGTGACAGGGCGGCGCGCTAACCAACTGCGCCACAGGGCCAAAGATATTAAATTCGCACCAACACGTAATTGTGTTGGTACCCCCAACGGGATTCGAACCCGTGCCGCCGCCGTGAAAGGGCGGTGTCCTAGGCCGCTAGACGATGGGGGCCCGTTGCCGTGGAGGCAACGTTGTAAAAATATACTGGAGATATCCTGAATTGACCAAATCGCCCCGTCAGAAAGGCGGTACACCATGGCTGACCAGCACGATACCTGCGCCTGTCACGAACCAGGCGTGCACGGCTACAACGCCGATAGCGAGCAGAAGGCGAAGTATCTGGCACGGCTCAAGCGCATTGAGGGCCAAACTCGCGGCATCCACCGCATGATTGATGAGGACCAGTACTGCATCGACATCATCACGCAGATTTCTGCGGTCACCTCCGCCCTCGAGAACGTGTCTCTCGCGCTCCTGGAGGACCATATCGAGCATTGTGTCGCGGGGGCAGCAGCAGAGGACGAGAAGGCCGCTGCAGAGAAGCTAGAGGAGGCTATGCGCGCCATTCGTAAGTTGGTCAAGAGCTAACCCGC
Source organism: Corynebacterium tardum (assembly GCF_046717785.1). NCBI lineage: Bacteria > Bacillati > Actinomycetota > Actinomycetes > Mycobacteriales > Corynebacteriaceae > Corynebacterium > Corynebacterium tardum. Next base: position 2,247,983 of record NZ_CP177104.1, read on the forward strand.
CCACAAAACCACGTGCAGCCGCCCGAAGGCGGCTGCACGATGGGTGGGCCCTGCGGGGATCGAACCCGCGACCTGCGGATTAAAAGTCCGTAGCTCTACCAGCTGAGCTAAAGGCCCAATGCTCACTCATCCTAGTAGGTGGCAAGCAGGAAAGGAAAATGACCCTCACCCCTTAAGAAGACTTCCCGGGCGAGGGTCAGTGTCCAGCGGAGTTAGCCGCGCATGTCACCCTTCTCCATGAAGTTCACCTGGAAGTCGAAAGCCGTCTTCAGATCGTGCGGGGTGTGCTGGAACTTGTTCTCCTTGGCGCGGGTGAAGTACTCCTCCAGCAGCGGGCGGTAATCCGGGTGTGCCACGGAGATGACCTTCTCCACGCGCTCGGTCGGCGCCAGGCCGCGCAGGTCGGCAACGCCATATTCGGTAATGATGACCATGGTGTCGTGCTCGGTGTGGTCGGTGTGCGACACGAACGGAACCAGCGCGGAGATGGCACCGTCCTTGGCCACCGACGGGGAGACGAAGGTGGAGATGTAAGCGTTGCGGGTGAAGTCGCCCGAGCCGCCGGTGCCGTTCATGATGCGGGAGCCGGAGACGTTGGTGGAGTTGATGTTGCCGTAGATATCGGCCTCAATCATGCCGTTGGAGGAAATCAGGCCCACGCGGCGGATGACCTCCGGGTGGTTGGACACCTGCTGCGGGCGCAGGATGATGTGCTTGGCGTAGCGCTCAGCCTCTGCATTCATCTTCTCTGCGTACTCCGGGGACAGCGCGAAGGAGGTGGCGGAGGCGACGGTCATCTTGCCAGCGTCGATAAGATCGAGCATGCCGTCCTGGATGACCTCGGTGTAGGCCTGGATGTTCTCGAACTTGGAGTCCAGCAGGCCCGCCATCACGGCGTTGGGAACGTTGCCCACACCGGACTGCATGATGAACTTGTCGTACTCGAGGCGGCCGGCGGCCACCTCACCCTCGAGGAACTCGATGAAGTTGGCGGCAATCTTCTCCGATACCTCATCCGGCGCCTTAAACGGGGCGTTGCGGTCCGGGGCGTTGGTCTTGACTACTGCGACAACCTTCTCCTCCGGGATCTCGATGTACGTGGTGCCAATGCGGTCGCCCGGGGAGGTAATCGGGATGGGCTGGCGGTTCGGCAGCTTCTCAATGCGGTAGATATCGTGCATGCCCTCGAGGTTCTCGGACTGCCACTCATTGATCTCGATGATGATCTTGTCCGCCGCCTCGATGTACTCCAGGTTGTTGCCCACGGCCGAGGAAGGGACGATGTTGCCCTTCTCATCAATGCGCACGGCCTCAATGATGGCCACCTGGAAGTCGCCGTAGAAGCCCTCTTCTACCTGCTGGCCCGAGTGGGACAGGTGCATGTCCTGATACAGGGCGGAGCCGTCGTTAAAGCGGCCGCGCAGAGTCGGATCGGAGTTGTACGGGGAGCGGAAGCGAATGGCGTTCGCCTCCGCCAGCACGCCGTCGCAGTCCGGAGCGGTGGAGGCGCCGGAGAAGACGTCGATCTTGAACTCCTCGCCCGCCTCGTGCGCAGCCTTAGCCTTCTCCGCAATGGCCGTCGGCAGCGCCTTGGGGTAACCCGCGCCGGTAAAGCCGGAGATGCCTACGCGGTCGCCGTGATTGACAAACTTTGCAGCGTCCTCGGCATTCATTACGAGCTTTGCAAACGGTGCGTACGCGATTCTCTCAGACATGTAATCCTCCTTTATGCACGGAAAGGACCTATATTACGGTCCTTCCCTGTTAGTTACATGCACCACAGTAGCGAATGTGCGGAGAATTTACCGCAATCTTCGCAATAGTGTGCACCCCCTCTCTATCCCCATTCCCCACACTTCCCGCGCGGCACGATATGCGCGTCACGCTCGCCGGCACCCCAATTTGCCACCCCACCCACTTACCGCGCACAATTGGCGGCGTGACTCTTGCAATCGGAAATATTCAGCTCAACTCGCCCGTTGTCCTCGCCCCCATGGCCGGCGTGACCAACGTGGCGTTCCGTGTGCTGTGCCGCGAGCAAGAGATTGAGAAGACCGGAACCGTTTCCGGCCTTTATGTGTGCGAAATGGTCACCGCGCGCGCCCTAGTAGAGCGCAACCCCAAGACCATGCACATGACCACCTTTGATCCGCAGGAGAGCCCACGCTCGCTGCAGCTATACACCGTCGATCCGGAGTACACGTACAAAGCCGCGAAGATGATCGTGGATGAGAACCTGGCGGACCACATCGACATGAACTTTGGTTGCCCGGTGCCGAAGGTGACGCGCCGTGGCGGCGGCTCCGCGCTGCCCTACAAGCGCCGTCTCTTCGGCAACATCGTGGCCGCGGCTGTTAAGGCCACGGAGGGCACCGACATTCCCGTCACCGTGAAGATGCGCGTGGGCATCGATGACGAGCACCACACGCACCTCGACGCCGGACGCATTGCGGTGCAAGAGGGGGCGTCGGCAGTCGCGCTCCACGGCCGCACCGCGGCACAACGCTATTCCGGTCACGCGGACTGGAACGAGATTGCCCGACTCAAGGAGCACCTGGCTGATACCGGCATCCCGGTGTTGGGCAATGGCGATATCTTTAAGGCCACCGATGCCCACGCCATGATGGAGCAGACCGGCTGCGATGGTGTCGTCGTCGGCCGCGGCTGCTTGGGCCGCCCGTGGCTCTTTGCGGAGCTCTCGGCGCACCTGCGCGGCGAGCCCGTCCCGGCCGAGCCCACCCTGGGCGAAGTCACGCGCATCATGATCCGTCACGCGGAACTGCTGGCGGAGCACGACGGCGAAGACCAGGCCAGCCGCGACATCCGCAAGCACATCGGCTGGTACCTGCGCGGCTTCCCCGTCGGTGGCCAGGTGCGCGCGGGACTGTCCCGCGTGAACTCCCTCGCCGATCTCCGAGAGCTGCTCGCTCCATGGGCGGATTCGCCGGCGCTTGCCGACGACGCCGATGGCGCCCGTGGCCGCCAAGGCTCCCCCGCCAAGGTGGTCCTGCCCGACGGCTGGCTGGACGATCCGGAGGATGCCACCGTACCGGAGGGCGCCGAGATTATGCACTCTGGCGGTTAAGAATTACCTCGACGCGCGCTAGACCAAAAAATGCGCTATCCTAACGGCCATGCGAGCCGCTTACCGCGAACAAATGGATAATTTCTCTCATGACCTCATCATCATGAGCGATAACGTTCACTCCCTGATGACCCTGGCATCCCAGGCCCTGGTGGAGTCTGCCTTGCAGCCTGCCGAGGAGGCGCTCTCCATGCGTGATGAGCTGGATGAGCTGCGCGCTCGCTGTGAGGACCGCGCCGTCTCCCTCTTGGCACTGGAGAACCCGATGGCCAAGGACTTGCGCCAGGTCATCTCCTCTATCTACATCGTGGAGGACTACTATCGCATGGGCCGCCTCGCGCAGCACATTGCCGAAAGCGCCCGGCGCCGCCACCCCGAGCCCGTGGTGCCGAATGAGATCCTGGGCTACTTCGAGGAGTATGTGCGCCTGGTTCTGGAGATGTCCACCACCTTGCGGGAGCTCCTCGTCACCAGCGACCCGGAGCTGGCGCTGCGCCTGACTACCGACGACGACGCGGTGGACGATATCAACCACCACCTCCTGCGCCTGCTCACGCAGCGCGAGTGGGATGCCTCAGTGCGCGAAGCCGTGGAAACCTCCCAGCTGTCACGCTACTACGAGCGCTTCGCAGACCACTGCGTGTCCGCCGCCAAGCGCATCATCTACCTGGCCACCGGCTTGGCCCCCGAAGAGTACATTGCCAAGCGCGACGAAGAGCAGCGCGACGCCGAGTTCGAGTCCCGCATGGCGGAACTCGAGCGCCAGTTCCGCCACTAGGCACGAGCACTCCCCCTCGCCTTCTACGGCGTAAAAAGAGCCAGCCCCTCCTAGACCATTTACGGTCCGGAGGGGCTGGCTTTTTACGTATCCGCGCCGCGCCTGTCGGGCTTAGCCGAAGCGGCCGGAGATGTAATCCTCGGTGTCCTTCTTGGACGGGTTCTCGAAGATCTTGGTGGTGTCATCGAACTCCACGAGGTGGCCCGGCTTGCCGGTGGCCTCCAGGGAGAAGAAGCCGGTCTTATCGGACACACGGGCTGCCTGCTGCATGTTGTGGGTCACGATAACGATGGTGAAGTTCTCCTTCAGCTCGTGGATGAGGTCCTCCACGGCCAGGGTGGAAATCGGGTCCAGCGCGGAGCAGGGCTCGTCCATGAGGAGGACTTCCGGCTCCACGGCAATCGCGCGGGCGATGCACAGACGCTGCTGCTGACCACCGGAGAGGCCGCCGCCCGGCTTATCCAGGCGGTCCTTGACCTCGTCCCAGAGGTTAGCGCCGCGCAGGGACTTCTCGGCAACTTCCTTGAGCTTCTTCTTGTTCTTCTCGCCGGACAGCTTCAGGCCGGCAACGACGTTGTCCTCGATGGACATGGTCGGGAACGGGTTAGCCTTCTGGAAGACCATGCCGATGGTGTTGCGAACAGACACCGGGTCCACCTTGGGACCGTAGATATCCTGGCCGTCCAGGAGGATCTGCCCCTTCACGTAGGCACCCGGAATGACCTCGTGCATGCGGTTGAGGGTGCGCAGCACGGTGGACTTACCGCAGCCGGACGGGCCAATGAACGCGGTGACGGCCTTCGCTGGGATCTGCATGTTGACGTTCTGTACGGCGTGGAAGTCACCGTAGTAGATGTTCACGTCATTGAGCTCAAGCTTGGACATGAGTAATGCTCCTAGTGTGTAAGTAGAGAGTGGTTACGGTTACTTCTTGACCGAGAACTTCGCCGAAACGATGCGCGCGGCAATGTTGAGGACGGCGATGAGGATAACCAGCGTCAGCGCGGCACCCCACAGCTTGTCCAGCACGGCAGGCTGTGCACCAGACTTGTACATGTCCAGCATCATCAGCGGCAGGGAGGACTGTGCGCCCTTGAACGGGTCCCAGTGGATGGAAGACGTGGAACCGACCAACACCAGGACCGGTGCGGACTCACCCATGATGCGGGCCACGGCCAGCATGATGCCGGTGACGATGCCGGACAGGGCGGTCGGCAGAACGATGCGGGCGATGGTCTTCCACTTGGGAACGCCCAGCGCGTAGGACGCCTCGCGCAGGTCCATCGGGACCACGCGGAGCATCTCCTCGGTGTTGCGGACAACAATCGGGATCATGAGCAGCACCAGCGACAGGGCCACGGCCATGCCGGAGCGCTTGAAGCCAAAGATGGTAATCCACATGGCGAAGATGAACAGCGCCGCAACGATGGACGGGACACCGGAGAGGATGTCCACCATGAAGGTGGTCAGACGGCTCAGGAGGCCGCCCTTGGAGTACTCCACCAGGTAGATGGCGGTGAAAATACCGATCGGCACCGAGATGATGGTGGCGATGATGGTCTGCACGAAGGTACCGATGATGGCGTGGGCGGCACCGCCGCCAGCCTCGGTATCGAGAATGCCGCGCTGGGAGCTGGTCCACCACTCCGGCGAGATGACTGCACCGGCGCCGCGGGCGATGAGCTCATAGAGAACCCACAGCAGCGGGATCATGGCGATGATCATGGTCACCCACACCAGCACCGTGGCGACGTTGTTGGTGGCCTTGCGGCCGGCGGAGATATCCAGGAAGGTCGGGCCGGAGGAGGCCGGGACGGAATTGGTAGTCGTAGTCGTAGTCATTCTTCGTCCCTCCTTACTTGCTCTTCACGATGGAGCGGGCAATGGCGTTGACCAGGAAGGTCAGCAGGAACAGCATGAGGCCTGCGGCGATGTAGGCACCGGCGCGCATCTCATTACCAAACTCGGCGGCTGCCAGGGCGATGGCGGTAGCGAAGGTCGTACCACCGTCGAACAGGGAGAAGCGGAAGTCCACCAGCGGGGAGACGACCATGTAGAGAGCCATGGTCTCACCCAGCGCACGGCCCAGACCCAGCATGGAGCCGGCGATGTAGCCGGACATACCGAACGGCAGGACAGTCATGCGGATAACTTCCCAGCGGGTAGCACCCAGCGCCAGCGCAGACTCGACCTGGCCGGGAGGGGTCTGCACGAAGACCTCGCGGGCAGTAGCGGCGATGATCGGGAGGATCATCACGGCCAGCACGATGCCACCGGTCAGGATGTTGCGGCCAGTCGCAAAGTTCGGGGAGTTGTCGTAAACCTTGAACAGGAAGAATCCACCAGCCCAGGAGTGGATCCAGGTGTACAGGCCGGACAGCGCTGGGCCGAGCACCTGCCAGCCCCAGAGGCCGTACACGATGGACGGCACAGCGGCGAGCATGTCCACTAGGAAGCCCAGCGGCTTGACCAGTTTGGCGGGGGCGTAGTTGGACAGGAAGATGGCGATGCCGAGTGCGACCGGCATCGCGATGATGAGCGCCACGACGGAGATGAGCACGGTGGAACCGAACATCGTCGGAATACCGAACTTCATCGCGTCAGTGTTGGTGGTCTCCCAGCGCTCGCCGTAGGTGAAGAAGCCCCACAGGCCGCCCTCGTTGACGGCGAGGGACGGCACTGCCTGCAGGATCAGGAAGGCTGCGATGGCAGCGATCATCACCGTAATCAGCGTCGCGGAAGCGGTGGACAGGAACTCGAATACGCGGTCGCCCGGGCGCTTAACGCCGGACTTCACTGCGGGTTCGGTTGCTACGTTGGCATCGTTCTTCGACATTGCCGGCTGGGACGTAGCGATAACGTCCTCCTCGGCTGACGACGCCGTAGTGAGATTGTTGTCTGCCATGAGACTACGAAATCCTTTTCAACGGAAGCAATAAAAATATGTGACATGCCAGCGCCCCCAAAGCGCTCGTAACGGGCGGATTGGGGGCGAAAGCGGTGCTAGGCAGTGCGCCCAGCGGTAGCTATCACGCGCTAAGCGCTCTTACTGGATAGCCTCAACAGCAGCCTTCAGGCGCTCCAGGTGGTCGCCGGAGACCGGGATGAAGCCGGCGTTCTCCAGGTCCTCGTTCTGGTTGTCCAGGACGGTGTTGAAGAAGGCCTTGACCAGAGCGGAGGTCTCCTCATCGTAGCCAGCGGAGCAGACGATGTTGTAGGTGGTCAGGATGAGCGGGTAAGAGCCCTCGTCGTCGGAAGCGAAGAGCTTCTCGGAATCAACGACCATGTTGTGCTCGGAGCCGGTCTCCTTGAAGGCCAGGTGGTCCAGGGCAACGCCGACGGACTCGGAGGAGAGCTCAACCGGGCCGCTACCGAAGTCGATCTTGGCGATCTTGACACCGTCGCCTTCCTTCTGCTTTGCGTAGCCAGACTCCACGTAAGTGATAGCACCGTCGATGGAAGCAACCTGGTCAGCAACACCGGAGGAGCCGTTAGCTCCCTCACCGACAGCGTCCGGGAACTGCTTGCCCTCGGAGTCCCAGTTGCCGGTAGCGGACTTCAGGAACTTCTGGAAGTTGTCGGAGGTACCGGACTCGTCGGAACGGAAGATGACGGTGATGTCCTTCTCCGGAAGGTCGGTGCCCTCGTTCTCAGCCTTGATGGCGTCGTCGTTCCACTTGGTGATCTCACCCTTGAAGATCTTGGCCAGGGTGTCGGTGGAGAGGTTTACCTCGGTGTCACCCAGGTTGTAAGCGATAGCGACCGGGCCGATGGTGGTCGGCAGGTGCCATGCATCGTTGCCGCCGCAACGCTCCTTGGCAGCCTCAACCTCGCCCTTGTCCTCCTTCAGAGCGGAGTCAGAGCCAGCGAAGTCCACGGTGCCACCGTTGAAGGCCTTGACGCCAGCGCCGGATCCGGAGGAGGTGTAGGAGAAGTTAGCGTCCGGGTAGGCCTCGAGGAAGGCCTTCTCGAAGACGGACATAGCGGACTTCTGAGAGGAAGCGCCCTCACCGGAGAGGTCACCGGCGACGTCCTGAGCGTCAGCGCCACCCTCGGAGGAGGAGCCAGAATCGTTGGACTCGGAGCAGGCGACGAGAGCGGTAGAGGTAGCGGCGACGATGCCGAAGATAGCGGCGGTGCGCTTGAAGTTGCGAATCACGGGAAACCTTTCCGGTGCGGATACAAGAGAATGATTGTCCGAGGAAATCGCCTCACAAGTCGAGCACGATTAACTCACGGGTAGTAAAGCTATCCACACCGGGTTAACCACACAGGGATCAAAAGATGAACACTCGGTAAACATGTACCAAAAGTGCGTGAGACTAATCACTCACAACGGTAGGGCGGGCCCACACGCAATGCTCTTCGGCCACTGTGAAGCCTAGGCGCTCGTAAGCCTTCACCGCCGGCTCGTTGTCCGCCTCCACGTAAAGAATGACCTGAGCTGCACCTTTGTCCTCCCCCTTGTCCACCATGCGCTGCAAACCTGCGGATAGCAGTGGCCCGCCCAGGCGGCGCCCGCGATAGTCCTGCGCCAGGCCCACGACGTACACCTCGCCGAAAGGCGGCTTGCCCTCGGTTTCGGTCTCGGTATGCCATTTCAGCCAGTGGAAGCCCGCCAGCACGGGATCGCCTCCCTGCGCGGTATCCCACAGCAAGAGTACGTCGGCGGGGTCAAACCACTCCGCCTCCATGCCGCGGTGCAGGCGCTCGAGGTCCCAGCCGCCCTGCTCCGGGTGCCAGGAAAAGGCCTCATTATTTACGCGTACCCACTCGGATTCGACGTGCTCGCGGCCCCAGGCGGTAACAGAATCGGAGTAGTTCTCAATCCGCAGCTCGCCGTCCAGCGCGCCCTGCCCGGCCGCATCACGAAGAGCCTCGCCCTCGATAGACATCACGAGCAGGCGGCGGACCACCTCCAGGCCGTTATGCTTCGCCAGCACTTGGCCGGCGGGAAGGTTGCCGTGCGCCCACAGTTGCGGGGGCGTGGGGAGGGTGTCCACTGCGACGTCGACAAGCGCCTGCCCCACTCCTTTCCGGCGGTGTCCCGGGTCTACGACCAGCTCGACCTGATCGCCATCCACGGCGGCAACGCCGTGCACCGCGCCGTCCTCCACGGCCAAGAAGTGGCGGTGGCCCAGGCGCTCATCGCGCAGACCCAGGAGGAACTGCTCCGAGAGCGGATCGATCCCATCCTGCCCCGCCGCTGCCCGGGCCAGGTCCTCCGCGCGCTGCGCCAGCGCGGGGTTCGACGGCAATGCGAGTGTCTCAATCTCAATATTCATGCTTCCCAGAGTACGTGCGGTAGAAATAGAGGGGTGACCGTCATCCATCTCAGCCGCAACGCCCTCCGCCTCGCCGCCGTCGCGGGCGTGCTTCTTACCGCATGGCTGGCGGATTCCGCGGTGGCGATGCATACCGAGCACAGCGTGGCGCAGGAGGCGAAGGAATCCTCCCGCCTGGAAACCACCCCGAACGTCTACGTCGGCGGCGTGCCGTTTACTGCCGCAGCGCTGCGCAAGGAGATCCCCTACCTCGAGGTGAACTCCTCCGACGTGGAGGTACCGCGGCTGGGCATGGTCAACGCCTCCACCACGCTGCGCGATATCACGATCGAGCCAGAGCAGCTCTTTAGCGGCGACCTCGAAGGCGCCCCAGTCTCGACGTATACGCGCAGCATCAGCCTCGATGGCGTGGCGCTGGGGCGCCTGTTGGGCATTACGGACCTGTCCATTGCCAACCCCGATGACATGTCTCCTGCCGGCGGTCCCTCCGCGGAGGCAGAACTGACCGGCACGCTGCCGGGAGACACCCACAAGTCTACCGCGACGGTGACGCTCCGCCTAGTGGGCCCAGAGTTCCGGATGAGCGTCTACGGCACCGATGACGAGCGCCTCAAGAAAGCCTTCGGACTCGTGCTAGACACCCGCTCGCTGCCGCTGCCCTCCCAGGCCACCTCCGTGAAATTGCTCGGCGGCTCCATCTCCTTCGAGGTGCAGCGCCGCAACATCACTCTCAAGACCACCCAGCTCTCCCCGCTGGAAATCGACGGCTCGGAGGAACAGGCGGTCCTGGATGCCGAGCAAAAGGCGCAGGACACCGCCAACGAGGTCGGAAGCGCCCCCACCACGCCGCCGAGCTGGAAGCAGAACCGAGAGCAAAATTAGCCGCCGCGGCGCCTGCTCTGCCGCGTTAACTGGCGGCCCTACTTAATACGGACCAAGTCTCGCAGTACGGCGCGGAAGCTGCGCTCGGAGGCCGAGTGCGGATCAATGGGCGCGAAGACCTCCAGGGCCTGCGGGACGGACTCCAAGTGGATGTCCGTGAACTTTCCCTCCGATTCTCCATCCGCCTGGAAGCGGTGCGGCTTGGGGCAGGTCAGGTCCACTTCCGCGGCATCCTCAAAGTGCAAGGTCCGCGCGTCCGCCACCTTGTTGAGCCAGTGGCGATGATCCACGCCAAACAGGTGCAGAACCCCCACGAGGCCGTCGAGACCAGTGAGGTCCGAAACGCCGAAGAGGCCTAAGCCTTGCTCGAAGGAATTGCGCGGATTGGTCACCACCGGAAGTGGGCCCAGGAAGGTCCACGGGTTGGTGTTGGAGGTGAACATGACCGGCACGTCCTCCGCCTCGAAGGTCTCCCCGGAGCGCGACACCGCACGCACGGAGATCCGCGGCGGGTGGACGCGGGCGCGCTGGAGGGCCTGGAAAGCCACGGCTAGGTAGCGCAACGGCGTGGCCGAAAAGCCCTTTTCGCGGGCGCGGTCGACGCGAGCCAGCACGTCGGCGTCCAGCCCGAACCCCGCGTTGACGGCGAACCAACGGTCGTTCCACGTTCCCAGGAATACCTCGCGGCGAATATCGCGCTCCAGCATGCGGGCCAGCACGTGGGCGGCCTCCACCGGAGTATTGGGGAAGCCCAGCGCGCGTACGAAGACGTTTGCGGAACCAGTCGGGATGACTGCCAACGCCGGGATGTCCTGCGGCGCGGGGCGCGACTCAGCGTTGGCCGGGCCAAGTAGGCCGTTGACAACTTCATTGACGGTGCCGTCACCGCCGAATACCAGGATGACGTCGAAGTCCTCACGGGTCATGCCACGGACCATATCCTCGGCGTGGCCGGGGTAGTGCGTGAACTGAGTCAGAAGGCGGAGCCCCTCCACGTCGCGGATAACGGGCAGCACCTGACGAAACAGGGCCGCGTTTTGGCTCGTGGAGTTCGGGTTAGAAACAAGCAGGACTCGCATAGGCGCCCAGAATACTGGAACCGAGGTGGTTTCTGTGTCCTCTCCCCGACTACGCTGGGACAGCATGAGCGAACAGACTGCTAATGGAAATCACCCAGAAAACACCAAGATCGACGGCAACGAGGCCGTCAACCAGGCCGCCGAGGCGTGGAAGGACGCTGCTTCCCGCAATATCCCCACCGTGGAGGTAGCGGAGAATCCCCTCCCGGATGAGACGGCCAACCTGCGCCAGGGCCCGTCGCTGCATGACGGCCTTTTGGGGCTCCTCCCCCTCGTGGGCGTCTGGCAGGGCGAGGGCCAGGCTCACAGCACCGACGGCGAGCAGTACTCCTTTGGCCAGCAGCTCATCATCGCCCACGATGGCGAGAACTACCTCACCTACTCTTCCCGTACGTGGAGGATCGACTCCGAGGGCAACCCGGCCGGCCCGGACGTGCGGGAGAATGGCTTCTGGCGCATCTCGCCCAAGGACGAGATTGAGATGACCTACACCTCCTCCAACGGCATCAACGAGATCTTCTACGGCTCCCTCTTTAACGAGCGTGCGTGGCAGCTGGAATCCGCCTCCACCATGGTCACCGAGACCGGCCCCGCCAACCTGGGCCCGGGCAAGCGCATGTACGGTCTGATGCCGAACAACAACCTGGGCTGGGTGGACGAGCGGCTGGTCGACGGCGAAATGCGCCCCTACATGTCCGCCGAGCTCTCCCGCGTCGCGGGCTAGCCCACTTCTTCGGAAGGGGTATTTAGCGGGCCAGTGCGGCGTCGATCAGCGCGCGAATCTCCTCGGCGTTGCCCGGCGCCTTCAGTTTCACGCCGTCTAGGCGGGTAACGCGCACCGCCGTGCGCACGGAGGAGACCAACCACACGGAGTCCGCGCCCTGCAGGTACTCCACGGTCAGCTCCTTGGCCTTACAACGAAAGCCCTGCTCCGCGGCGTATTCAAAGAGCGCCGCCTGCGTGGTGCCGGGCAGGATTCCCTTGCCTGCCGGGGTCCGCAGCTTCGAGCCTTTGACCGCCACCACCGTGGAAGTGGCCCCTTCCAGCACCTGGCCGGTCTTCGGGTCAGTAAAGATGACGTCCTCAAAACCGCGCTCGCGGGCCAGGCGCAGCGTGGCCATCGTCGCCGCGTAGTTGAGGGTCTTTGCCGGCAGTTCTTCCGCCACCTGCCACAGACGCGGCGTGCTCATGACCTTAACGCCGGATTCTCGCTGCGCCACGACGTCTGCGGGTATCTCCTGCACCGCAACCCAGGCGGTCGGCACGCCGGTGGCCGCGCGACCACGGGTGTACGTCCATGTACATTTGGCCTCCGCCTGCGCGTCTCTATCTGCCGCCGAGCCGGCGAAGAAGTCCGCGATGGCCAGCTCGGTCGCCTCCCGCCACTTGTGCAGCGGCGGCTCTGGCAGCTCAAGTGCGCGGGCGGACTGCGCGAAGCGCTCAGCGTGGCGCTCCAGGTTGGCGGCCTTGCCGTTGCGCACCAGCAGGGATTCAAAGATGCCATCTCCGCGTGTTACGGCGGCGTCGTCCCAGTAGACCAGCGGCAGGTTCGGCATATGCCTGCGCACCGATCCCCCAAAGGGCTCTACCACGTAGATGACCGGCTCTTTCTTGCGCTGAAAGCTCATGTACCCGATTATGCCTTACCATCGGTAGCCGTGAGTTATTCTTCGCCGCTACTTTCCCGCCCCGGCGCCGCTGAGTTTCAGGGCGCCACGCTTGTCGACGTCTCATCGGTCCCCTGGCACTACGGAAACCCTTTGGTGGAACAGCGCGCCGTGGAGTCCTCCTCCGCCATCGTGGACCGCTCCCATCGCCGCGTCATTGCGGTCTCCGGGTCGGACGCTGCAGGCTTCCTCAACAACCTGCTCAGCCAGAAGCTGGACGACGTCCCCGCGGGGTTGAGCGCCGGCGCCCTTGACTTGGACGTGCAGGGCCGCGTGCTGCATCAGATGGACCTCACCTTCACGGGAGACACCTTCTACCTCGACGTTCCCGAAGCGCAGTTCGAGTCACTCCTGACGTTCCTTACCCGGATGATCTTCTGGTCCCAGGTGACGGTGGAGGAAGCCGATATTGCCATCGTCACCGTGCTGGGCGCGCCGTTGCAGGCACCCGCTGGGGCCGTTTTCCAGCGCACCGTCGAATGGCCGGGCTGCCCGCGCCAGGACTTCGGCGTGCGGCGTGCGGAGCTCGAGGCGGCCGTGGACGAACTCGAAGCCCAGGGCGGCACCCTGGCGGGGCTCATGGCCTACACCGCCGAGCGCGTCAAGGCCCGCGAGCCGGAGCTGGGCGCAGACCTGGATGAAAAGACCATCGCGCACGAGGTACCGCACTGGATTCGGCGCAGCGCTGAGCATCCGGCCTTCGTCCACCTAGACAAGGGCTGCTACCGCGGCCAGGAAACCGTGGCCCGCGTGGAAAACCTGGGGCGCTCGCCACGGCTTCTAGTGCTGCTTTACCTGGACGGCTCGGCCCCTGAGGCCCCGGAGTCTGGCGCCGACATCACCCTGGGCGGGCGGCGCGTAGGCCGCCTGGGCACGGTCGTGGAAGACTGCGACTTCGGTCCCATAGCACTTGGTCTGGTCAAGCGCAGTGCGCTAGGACAGGGAGATCTGAGCATTGGTCCGGTGGCGGCGTCGGTGGAGCCGGAATCGATTCCGGTCGATGAAGGCCCGAAGGCCGGGCGCGCCGCTCAAGACCGCCTGCGCGGCCGGTAGTGGTAAATCGCACATGCCCCCATCGCCGCGGGGTATAGCACTATTTGCTCCCATTGCAGGGGGTAGTTCGGAATTTTTTCGTCACACAGGCTATTGTGTCTTACAGGAACATACACATATCTGATTAAGACGATGGGGCGGCCAAGAATCCCTGGTCCGCCCTACACACCTCAAGGGGGTCATGCACATGGGACGCGGACGCGCGAAGGCAAAGCAGACCAAAGTTGCACGCCAGCTGAAGTACAACTCGCCCGAGATGGATCTGGATTCCCTCCAGCGTGAGCTGGCCTCGCAGAATTCCCGGGGCGCGAATCGCTCCCACGATGAGGACGAAGACCCGTATTCGGAGTACGCAGACTACGCCGATACGTGGGATTCGGACGAGTGGGATAAGGACGACGAGCGCTAGGCCCTCACGGCTTATTGCGCTCCGGGCGTTCATCACACAGGCCGGCAGCCTTCCTCCCTTGTCAGGGAGTGGCTGCCGGCCTGTGGCGTAGTGTCAGCGTTTAGAAGCCGGGGTGCTCACCGGTCATGAGAACGCGGGACTCGCCCTCGGCGGACTCGCGGATCGTGCCCAGCTCCCAGGCCTCGACGTGGCGGGCGGCCATCATGGCCAGCGCGCGCTCGCGGTCCTCCGGAGCCACCACGGCGATCATGCCCACACCCATGTTGAAGGTCTTCTCCATCTCCTCCAGCGCCACCTTGCCCACGGAGGAAATGGTCTTGAAGATCTGGCCCGGCGTCCACGTGGAGCGGTTCACCTCTGCGGTCAGCCCCTCCGGGATGACGCGCTCCAGGTTTCCGGCCAAGCCGCCGCCAGTGACGTGGCAGAAGGTCGACACCGCACACTCAGAGGTCAGTGCCAGGCAGTCCTTAGCGTAGATGCGCGTCGGCTCCAGCAGCTCCTCTCCCAGCGTGCGGCCGAGGTCCTCCATGTAGCCATCGAGCGGCAGCCCTGCCTGCTCCAGCAGCACGTAGCGCGCCAGGGAGTAGCCATTGGAGTGCAGGCCCGAGGACTGCATGGCAATGAGGACGTCACCCTCGCTCACCTTGTCCGGCCCCAGCAGCTCGTCGGCCTCGACAACGCCCACCGCGGTCGCGGACACGTCGTACTCGTCCTTACCCATCACACCGGGGTGCTCGGCGGTCTCGCCGCCCAGCAGGGCCGCTCCGGCCTGGACGCAGCCCTCCGCGATGCCCTTGACAATGTCCGCGACCTTCTCCGGCACGACCTCGCCCACGGCGATGTAGTCCTGCAGGAAGAGCGGCTCCGCGCCGCACACCACGAGGTCGTCGACGCACATGGCAACGAGGTCGATGCCAATCGTGTCGTGCTTGTCCATCGCCTGGGCCACGGCCAGCTTGGTACCCACACCGTCAGAACCGGCGGCCAGCACCGGCTCCTTGTACTCCCCCAGCTTGAACAGGCCGGCGAATCCGCCGAGGCCGCCCATGACCTCCGGGCGGGAGGCACGCTTGGCGTGCGGGGTAATTAGCTCTACGGCGCGGTCGCCTTCTTCGATGTTGACGCCTGCTGCTGCGTAGGTGTTTTCGCTCATGTGTGACACGGTCCTTCTGGTGATGAAATCCGGGTGGGAACTAGTGGGTGGTGGAGCCCTGCAGGGTGCGCACGGCCTCCGCGTTGGGGTTGCCGGCGGGCAGGCCGAGCGGGTACTTGCCGTCGAAGCAGGCGCAGCACAGCTCGGCGCGCGGCTGCTCGGTGGCGGCCACCATCTCGTCGATGGACACAAACCCCAGGGAGTCCGCGCCGATGGCGGTGCAGATGGTCTGCGCCACCTCCTCCGGGTCGTCCGAGGGGTTGGCGTTGGCGATGAGCTCGCCCGGGGAGGCAAAGTCGATGCCGTAGAAGCACGGCCACTTCACCGGCGGCGAGGCGATGCGCACGTGCACCTCGGCAGCACCAGCTTCGCGCAGCATGCGGATGAGCGCGCGCTGCGTGTTGCCGCGAACGATGGAATCATCCACCACCACGATGGACTTTCCGTCGATGACCTCGCGCAACGGGTTGAGCTTGAGGCGGATGCCCATCTGGCGCTGGGATTGGGTGGGCTGGATGAAGGTGCGGCCCACGTAGGCGTTCTTCACCAGGCCATGCGCGAAGGTCAGGCCGGACTCGCGGGCGTAGCCCACGGCGGCGGGGTTACCGGACTCCGGGACGGGGATCACCATGTCCGCGTCGGGTGCCGGGTACTGCCGCGCTAGACGACGCCCAATCTCCACTCGCGTCGCATTGACCGACCGGCCCTTGATGTCCGTATCCGGGCGGGCCAGGTACACGTACTCGAAGACGCAGCCGTGGCGGGTCGGTTCCGCGAAGCGCTCGGAGCGAATACCGGTCTCATCGATGGCGACGAGCTCGCCGGGTTCGATTTCGCGGATGAATTGCGCGCCCACGATGTCGAGCGCGCAAGTCTCGCTGGCCACGACCCAGCCGGTGCTCAGGCGGCCCAGCGACAGCGGCCGCACGCCGTGCGGGTCGCGCGCGGCGTACAGGGTGTGCCCGTCCGTAAAGGTCAGGCAGAACGCCCCTTTGACGTCGGGAAGCAACTGCAGGGCCGAGTCGAAGACGGTGGTGTCCTCCGAGACGCCGTCGGCCAGCAGCATGGACAGGCACATCGAGTCCGACACGGACTCCTCGTGCGGTTGGATGAGCCCGCGCTCCACGGCCTCCGCACGCAGCTCCAGGTAGTTCACCAGGTTGCCGTTGTGCCCCAGGGCAATGTCGACGCCGCTGGGGGACGTGCCGAACATCGGCTGCACGTTGGACCATTCCTTGCCGCCCGCGGTGGAATAGCGGGTGTGGCCCACCGCCACGTTTCCGTGGAGCGAGCTCAGAATGGACTCGTCGAAGACATTGGAGACCAGCCCCATGTCCTTAAAAACGACGATGCGGTCCTCATCGCCCACCGCAATACCCGCGGCCTCCTGACCACGGTGCTGCAGGGCGAACAGTCCGAAGTACGTCAGCTTGGACACTTCCTCCCCCGGGGCCCAGACTCCGAAAACGCCACACTCTTCGCGGGGCTCCGGATCCTGGGTGGGATCCGTGGACAGGGGTGTGCTCTTGTTGGGGTCGTGTTCAGCTACCACGGCGCTTATCCTAGCGGTTCCGGTCTGCGAAAACTAACGGAATGATGGGCAACCACCCGGCGATCTCCTGGGAACGGGAGCCGGAGACCTCCACGCCCGGACGCGCCAGCGCGTCTTCCCAGCCCAGTACCCCCGTGGCCAGCTGGAGCCACGTCAGGGGGTCCATTTCCACCACATTTGGTGGGGTACCTCGGGTATGGCGCGGCCCCTCGATGCACTGTACTGCCACAAATGGGGGGACCCGCAGCTCCACCGAGTGGCCCGGCGCGTCCGCCTCCAGGGTGCGGGCGGTGCTGCGCGTGGCAAGGGCGAGGGCGGCGCGACCTGGTTTTTCTGTATCTTCGGGGCGCTGAATCCACTCCGCAATCGCCTCGACGGCGGCGCGGGTGGTGGCGGCGTCTACAGCCTTCTTCATAGTTAGACCACTCCCCCTGCTAGTTTGTTATCCATGTCACCAAGCCTTTCGGAAGAAAAGAATACTGTCCCTACCGGGAAGTCCCCGGCCATCACTCTGCGCTTTATGGCCGCCCCCACCGACCTCACCATCGCCGGCGCCCAAGGCATTGGCGGCGGGCGCGTCCTGGAGTGGATCGATAAGGCGGCGTATGCCTGCGCGGTGCAGTGGTCAGGGACCTACTGTGTGACAGCCTACGTGGGCCACATTCACTTCACGCGCCCGATCCCCTCCGGCCACCTGGTGGAGGTGCGCTCCCGCATCGCGATGACGGGGCGCTCCTCCATGCACATCGTCAATGAGGTGCTCTCCGCCGACCCGCGCGACGGCATCTTTACCCGCGCCTGCGACTGCCTGGTTATCTTCGTGGCCAAGGACACCGAAACGGGCAAGTCCGTGCCGGTGCCGGCCCTCACCCCGGAGTCCACGGAGTATCAGCGCGTGTGGGAAGCTGCGCAGTCCCGCATTGAGCTGCGCAAGGCCATCGAAGAAGAGATGGAAAAGCAGACTTATGACGGCCCCTCCGACGCCCCGCGCATGATCAACCGTTTCCTGGCCAAGCCCACCGACGTCAACTGGGGCGGCAACGTCCACGGCGGCACGGCCATGGAGTGGATCGATGAGGCGGCCTCTGCCTGCACGATGGAGTGGTCGGGCGAGCACACCGTGGCCGTGTACGCGGGTGGCATCCGCTTCTACCAGCCCATCCATATCGGTGACCTCATCGAGGTCGACGCCCGCATGATGCGCACCGACGCCCGCTCGATGCAGATGTCGGTGCACGTGCGCTCCGGCAACCCCCGCGGCGGCCGCGAACACCTCAAGACCGCCATCCACGCCACAGTCTCCTACATGGCTATGGACGCCGACTGGCAGCCGATGTCCGCCCGCCAGTTCATCCCCCGCACCGAGGAAGACAAGCGCCTGTGGGAGCATGCCGATATTCTTCGCGGGCTGCGCGGCAAGTACTCGCCGAAGCCCCTGGTGGTGGCGCCGAAGCACCAGCACCTGGACTAATGGGCTGCTAGGCCACAGGCTCCACGCGGGCAGCCACGTGCAGCGCGCTGGGGTCCTTGGCCTTCCGCAGCGTCATGTCCCGCGCCGCGGTGCCACTACCGTCGCGGCCTACCGGCGCCACGTACACGCCCGTGGTGGCGGGCAAGATGACGGGCTTGTAAAAGTCCGCGGTGATGCGGGTGGCGCCACGCGTGGCGCCCTCGAGCACGGACAGCATCCGCGCGTGGGTGTACATACCGTGCGCGATGGTGGCCGGGAAGCCGAAGAGCTTGGCTCCTACCTTCGAGACGTGAATGGGGTTCTTATCCCCGGAGGCCTCCGCGTAGACGCGCGTGCTCTCGGGGCTAAACCGCAGTGTCGCAGTCGGGGCTACCCCATCCTCCGGTTCCGCCGGGAAGTCGAGGAAGCGCTCCGCCTCCGGGCGGGTGGTGAGCTCCTGCGGGGTGTCCTTGGTGAACTTCGCGCCCTGGCCCAGAAAAGCAGAGGTCTGGCGCCAAATCTCTTCGCCGTCCACGCTGTAGGTGGTCACCATATCGATGACCAGGCCCTTGCGGTGCGGGCGGAGGTTTTCCGCGTGGACTGCGATGTCCAGTGCGTCATCGACGCGCAGCGGGCGCGTTTGCTCGATGCGGTTAGAAAGGTGCACAACCCCTAGCGCTGGGAACGGGAAGTCCTTCGCCGCCATGACCTTAATAGCCAACGGGAAGGCCAGGGCGTACGGGTAGGTCGCGGGCAGCTCGTTGCCCAGGCGCAGGCCGGTGGCCTGGCAGTAGCGCGCGAGGTGCTCTGCGTCCACGTGCACGCCGTCGACGCGGAAGGCGGTCTGCGGATCGGCGGTGGTGCGCTTCCCCGCACCCAGCCCCGGCACCGGGACCGCACCCACCATGAGCGTGCGGTAGAGGGCGGAGAGGTCAGGAATCTCGTTGAGGGTGGTGTAGTTCATTTAGGCTCCCATGAGGTTCTGGCCGCAGACGCGGACGGTGTTGCCGGTAACCGCGGCGGAGGCGGGGGCAGCGAAGAAAGCGACGGTCTCGGCCACGTCCACCGGCTGGCCGCCCTGCTGCAGGGAGTTGAGGCGGCGTCCGATCTCGCGCGGGCCGGTCGGCATCGCAGCGGTCATCGCGGTCTCGATGAAGCCCGGGGCCACGGCATTGACGGTGGATCCGTTGTCTGCCAGCTCGTCACGGAGGGCATCTACCAGGCCGATGATGCCCGCCTTGGTGGTGGCGTAGTTGGTCTGGCCGCGGTTGCCGGAAATACCGGCCATGGAGGACACGCCAATGACGGCCGCGCCCGGCGCAAGAGAACCGGATTCGAGGAGGTTCTCAGTGATGCGCACAGGGGCCAGCAAGTTGACGGCTAGGACGGCGTCCCACTGCCCCTCGTTCATGTTGGCCAGCAGCTTATCGCGGGTAATGCCGGCGTTGTGCACGATGACGTCGATAGCACGCCCGTGACGCTCCTGCGCATGCTGCGCAATCTTGTCGGCGGCCTGCGGGTCGGTGACGTCGAGCGGCAGCGCGGTGCCCTTGACCTGGTTGGCAGTCTTGGCCAGATGCTCGCTGGCCTGCGGGACGTCGATACAAATGACGTCAGCGCCGTCGCGGGAGAGCACCTCCGCAATGGTCGCGCCAATACCGCGGGCGGCGCCAGTGACGACGGCGAGGCGGCCGTCGAGCGGCTTCTCCCAGTTGGCAGCTTCAGGCGCCTGCGCGTGGGCGGCAACCCGGACCACCTGACCGTCGACGAACGCCGACTTGCCGGAGAGGAAGAAGCGCAGGGTGGATTCCACCTCCGCGGTGGCGGCTGGGTCCGCCCACACCAGGTTCACGGTGCCACCCTTGCGCATTTCCTTCGCCAGCGAGCGGGTGAAGCCTTCGAGGGCGCGGGCGGCAATGCGGGCGTCGATAGTCTCGGCGGCCTCGGGGGTGGTTCCCACCACGACGATGCGTGCGCACGGCAGGAGGCTGCGCAGCTGCGGGTGGAAGAAGTCATAGAGCTCGCGCAGCTGCTCCGGGGTCTCCAGGCCGGTGGCGTCGAAGACCAAGGCGGCGCGCTTGGCCTCCGCCGTGGTGTCGATGATCTGGTAGTCCACGGCCAGCTGGGAGCGCAGGTACTCGGCCACGCGGGCGGTGCCGACACCGCCGATGACGATGGGGCCGTCGAGCGCCGGTTCACCTGCCTGGTGACGGCGGAGGGGGTAGCCCTGCGGCACACCCGCCTTGGCGGCAAGCGGGGAGTTAATGAGCTTCTCAGCGAGGGTGACGTGCGGCATGTGTGGTCGCAATCCTTTCTTGAATCTTCACAACCTTGCGAGCTTTGTTGCCCTGGTTGCAAGGTTAGTTAATTGAGTGATAGAACTAACACTATCACTTTAGTTGTGATGCGAAACTCTCAGCGGGGTTCACTACCCCCCTCCCACCGAGACGATTCGCGCTGAACCACTTGCGAAGGAGCCTTAATGACCACCCCCCAGCACCGCGTAGCCATTCTGGGCGGCAACCGAATCCCGTTTGCCCGCTCCAACAAGCAGTACGCACACGCGTCCAACCAGGACATGCTCACCAGCGCGCTCGACGGCCTGGTCGCGCGCTACGGGTTGCACGACGAACGCCTCGGCCTCGTGGCGGCCGGCGCGGTGCTCAAGCACTCGCGCGACTTCAACCTCACCCGTGAGACCGTCCTCGGCTCCGCTCTGGACTCCCGCACCCCGGCGCTCGACGTCCAGCAGGCCTGCTGCACCTCGCTGGCCGCCGCTATCCACGTGGGTGATGCCATTGCACAGGGCCGCATCTCCGCCGGCATCGCCGGCGGCACGGACACCACGTCCGATGCTCCGCTAGCCGTCAACGACACCCTGCGCCGCACCCTGCTGGGCCTGACCCGCGCGAAGACCGCTGCGCAGCGCGCACAGCTCATCGGCTCCATCCGCCCCTCCCAGCTCGCTCCGGAACAGCCGCAGAACGGCGAGCCGCGCACCGGCCTGTCCATGGGTGAGCACGCCGCCATCACCGCGCGCGAGATGCACGTGTCGCGCGAGGCCCAGGACGAGCTCGCCTTGGCCTCCCACCAGAACCTCCACAAGGCCTGGGAGGAGGGCTTCTTCACCGACCTGACCACCGGCTTCCTCGGCGTCAACCGCGATACCAACCTGCGCCCGGACTCCTCCCTGGAGTCCCTGGCCAAGCTCAAGCCGGTCTTCGGCAAGCGCGACGCGGAGCAGCACGGCGCCCAGGCCACCATGACGGCAGGCAACTCCACGCCGCTGACCGACGGTGCTTCGGTCGCCCTCCTCGGCTCCGAGGAGTGGGCCGCCGAACACAACCTCGAGCCGCGTGCTTTCCTCGTGGACTCCGAGACCGCCGCTGTCGACTTCGTCCACGGCCCGGACGGCCTGCTCATGGCACCGACCTACGCCGTCCCGCGCCTGCTGGAGCGCAACCACCTCTCCCTGCAGGACTTCGACTTCTACGAGATTCACGAGGCTTTCGCCTCCCAGGTCGTGGCCACCCTGTCCGCCTGGGAGGACGAGACCTACTGCCGCGAGCGCCTGGGCCTGCCTGACGCGCTCGGTCCCATCGACCGCGCCAAGCTCAACGTCAAGGGCTCCTCCCTTGCCGCTGGACACCCGTTCGCCGCCACCGGCACGCGCATCCTGGCCACCGCCGCCAAGATCCTCGAAGAAAATGGCGGCGGCCGCGCCCTCATCTCCATCTGCGCCGCCGGCGGCCAGGGCGTCGCGGCCATCGTCGAGCGCTAAGCAAACCTCACTCCACAGAACTCCCCAGAACGCAACGAAAAAGGAACCCACCATGACACTCTCCAAGTCTTTCGACACCACCCGCGAGGCAGAGTCATCCAAGGCTCCCAAAGCTGAAGCCCGCAGCCCCCGCCGCCTGCCCACCACCGCGAAGCCCAGCGTGGCAACGGAGCTGGGCGCGCTTCTCGACGGCCCCAATGCCTCCTTCCGCGACGACCTGCGCTCCTTCCTCAACAACCCGGAGCTCTTCCCACACCCGGAGCTGTCCCTGGAGCAGCAGCGCGAGCACACCTTCAACAACCTGACCAAGGTCCGTGACTTCGGCGGTTTCACTTACGGCCTGCGCCGCGCCCACGGCGGCGAGGGAAAGCCGAACCTGGCCACCTTCACGCTCGAGGGACTGGCCTGGGTTGATGGCTCACTGGCCATCAAGTCCGGCGTGCAGTGGGGCCTGTGGGGTGGCGCCCTGGACCAGCTCGGCACCGAGCGCCACATCGAGTGGATCAAGAAGGCCGCAAACCTGGAGCTGCCCGGCTGCTTCGCCATGACCGAGCGCGGCCACGGCTCTGACGTGCAGTCCCTGGAGACCACGGCCACCTACGACCCGGAGACCGACGAGTTCGTCATTAACACCCCCTCCGATACCGCGGTGAAGAACTACATCGGCAACGCCGCCAAAGATGGCCGCGCCGCCGTCGTCTTCACCCAGCTGATCACCCCGGGCAACGAGGGCCGCTCTCACGGCGTTCACGCCATCATCGTGCCCATCCGCGATGAGAACGGCAACGAGCTACCGGGCGTTTCCTTGGGCGACCACGGCCACAAGGGCGGCCTCGTAGGCGTCGACAATGGCACCCTTCGCTTCGACCACGTCCGCGTCCCGCGTGAGAACCTGCTCAACCGCTTCGCAGACGTCGATGAGAACGGCAAGTACTCCTCCCCCATCGAGTCCAAGAACGCCCGCTTCTTCACCATGCTGGGCACCCTCATCCGCGGCCGCATCGGCGTCTCCGGCGCCGCCGGTGCTGCCACCGAGGCTTCCCTCGACATCGCCATCCGCTACGCCAACCGCCGCCGCCAGTTCGAGGGCGCAACCGGCGCGGAGAAGCGTCTCATCGAGCACCGCCAGCACCGCCGCCGCCTTCTCATCCCGCTGGCCCGCACCTACGCACTGCACCTGCTGTACAACCAAATTCTGGAGCGCTACCAGGAGCAGAACGACCAGCACGAGGCCGGCACGTGGTCCGTCACGGAACCGACCGAGGAGCAGAAGTTCGCCGCCCGCGAGATGGAATCGCTGGCTGCCGCCATCAAGTCCGCCCAGACACAGCACGCCAACCGCACCATCCAGGAGTGCCGCGAGGCCTGCGGCGGCGCCGGCTACATGTCCGAGAACCGCCTGACCACCTACCGTGCGGACGCCGACGTGTTCGCTACCTTTGAGGGCGACAACACCGTCCTCATCCAGATGGTGGGCAAGAACCTGCTCACCGCCTATGGCCGTGAGATGAATGACATGAGCCCATGGGACACCGTAAAGTACGCGGCGACGACCGCCACCGACGTGGTCAACCGCCGTTACGGTTTCACCACCCGCCTGCAGGGCCTGGTGGACCGCGTGAACCCGTCGGAAGCATCGCTGTTCGATGCCACGTACCAGGCCAAGCTTATCGACGACCGCGCCCAGTCCGTCCTCCTCTCCCTCGTGCGCCGCATCCAGCCGGCCCGCAAGGCGGATAAGGTGCAGGCCGCCGCCATTGTGGACCAGTGCCAGGACCACCTCATCGCCGCCGGTTGGGCTCGCGTGGACACCTTGCTCGTGCAGGCCATGATTGAGGCGGAGGAGCGCCTTGAGGAGGGTTCGATGGCTCGCCAGGTCTTCGAGCAGCTGCGCCACCTCTTCGTCTTCGACACCATCGTGCAGCATGCCGGCTGGTACCAGGAGCACAACCTCATCCCGGCTGGCCGCATCAAGGCCGCCCGCGCCGCCATCAACGACCTCGTTGATTCGCTAGCTCCGTGGTCCGTCGTGCTCGTGGATGCCTTCGGCGTCCCGTCCGAGGTTCACAACATTCCGATGCTGAACGAGGCCGGTGTGGATCCGCTCCACACGTAAGCAACGTTCCCACCGTTCAGAACGCACCCCGCTCGCGGGGTGCGTTCCCTGGTTTTTACCTATCCTGGCCTGACTTCGAGTCCCCTGGGCTAGGCCCTCGCCCCTTCCGCATAGTCCACGAGAAAACGCAGGAACTGCTGGGCGGGATCGGAAAGTCGGTTCTGTGAGCTCCACACGACGCGTAGCGGCCGGTCAAAACTAACACCGGCCACCGGTATTTCTGCATACTCACCTGTCTCCAGCTGAGACACCACCGCCCGTCGTGCAATTACCCCGGGAGCTCCCAAAGCTCCTATCGCGGTACGCTGTGCGCCCAACGATCCAAACTCCCCCGCGGGCGGGGCAAGCGTCCCCAGAACATCCGCTACAACTTCACGCGTACCACTTCCCTGCTCACGCAATACCAGAGGTGTGGATTGCAACTCCTCTTTAGTCACCGCCGCTACCTCAGGAACTGTTGGGGAAACTGCAGTACCGCCTGGTTGTCGCGGACTATTCGTTTCAGCCCAACGGTGCGCTGCAGGGACAACCACGACCAACTCATCATGCCCGACCACACGCTGATGCAGCTCGTGCGCTACCCAGTTGCCTTCAACAATGGCTAGTTCCGCATGTCCTTGAACAACATGATTCTGCGCCTCCCGGCTGTTGAGCTGACGCATGTGCAAATGGGTATGCGGGTAAGCACGCTGATAGGCCGCAGCCCAGCGAGGATAGTCCACTTCGGCGATCGTATGAGAAACAACCAATTTGACTTCCTCGGTGGGACTTCCTCCTACAGCAATTTCGAGACCCCTCGCGCATTCGTCTAGGGCACCGTGCAGACCTTCGAGCACGCGAACGATCCGGCTCCCCGCCTCCGTGGTGAAGCTACCCGCCGCTCCGCGCCAAAAAATCCGTTGGCCCAATCGCTTTTCAAGTTTTGAAATACGCGTACTAACCACTTGCTGGGAGACCCCCAAGTGTTGAGCGGCTTTATTCATCCCCCCGTACCGAACTACGGCAAGCACTGCATCAACTGTAAGCGCGTCGGGTACGTAACCGCGTGGGACTGGAAAAATTTCATCGCTACGGTTATTTGGCGTGGGGTACATTTTTTTATTGTAACCCCGATAGGTTTCTGCGCTCTCCCGCTTCGCCGAGGCAGTGCCTAGCCTGAAACCCATGTTAAAAATTCACGATGAGATAAAACTCCCACCTCTAGGCCCTGCCTGGGCTGGTTCACTCATGGGCCTATCGATCTCATCGACCCTTATCAACATTCATCTGACGCCAGTTGTGGGTAGGCTGCCCGCCGCATTCATGCTTGGGATTGCAACCTCTCTAGCCCTAGCGCTCTTGATCGGTTTCTTGAGAAACCGCGTTCCTGGATTTGACTCCACTGACATGCCAGCGTGGGGTATGGCTTCAATGGGCATCCTCGCCTTGGGGAGCGCCTACTCCAGTGTTTTCACTGCTTGGACAATCCATGCGCTGTGCTGGGGAGTAGGAACTGTCCTTGGCGTCGTTACCTGCCTTCGATTTCTCCATTTCCTTATCGTCACACGCCCCTCTGGGCCGGCATTTACCTGGGGATTACCCCTCGTAGCACCCATGGTGGCCGCCACGTCCTCAGCGCAATTGACACCACATGCTGGCGAGTGGGCTTCGGTAGTCCACGGTATCGGTGTGGCCTGCTTTGTACTGGCCTGGACTACCGCGGTACCCACGTTTACCTTCGTCTACCTGCGCACTTTTCCAAAGCTTCCCACCAGCTTCGCCGCCACTGCTTGGATCCCGCTCGGCTTGGTCGGCCAGTCCACCGCAGCTGCGCAGCTACTCGCTGGTGACAAATTGCTCACTGGTGATCAATGGCGCCTTCGAGCTGCGGTCTACGGCGCTGCGATGCTCAGCCTCGGCGTCCCGTTAGCGGTTTATGCCATCACCAAACACTGGGGGGCAGTCTTGGGTAGCACTTCAATGTCCTACAACCCCTCGTGGTGGGCCAGTACTTTTCCTGTAGGCACGTGTTGCCTCGGTAGCCATGCCGTGTCCACACAGAGCGCTCCGCTGTCGTGGAACGTGGAATGGTTGGATACTGTCAGCGCCGCCTTGCTAATTCTTCTTCTTGTTCACGTCATGTGGGCGACATTGGGTGCTGCCGCAATAACTTGGATGAGAACTCGCAGCTCGTAGCGTTAAGACTTCTACACCCCTAGACCACAACCATCCAAATAGCTACCATGTGCACCACCGCCGCGGCAATCGTCGCGGTGTGGAAGTGCTCGTGGTAGCCGTACCAGCGGGCGTTGCGCCCCGGCCACTTGAAGCCGTACATGAGCGCACCCACTGAATAGACCACCCCGCCAGCAAACAGCAGCCACACCACGGCCGGGCTCGCGGAGTGCCATAGGTTCGGCAACAGCGGCAGAATGAGCCAGCCCAGTACCAGGTAGACCACCACATCCAGCCACCGCGGGTGATTGATCCACACCAGGTTCAGGACAACACCCATGATGGCGCCTACCCACGCCGCGGTCAGCATCCATAGCGCCTGGGTCGGCTCCAAGACGATGGCACACAGCGGCGTGTACGTCGCGGCGATAAAGACGGAAATGGTGGCGTGGTCCGCCCGGCGCCACCACTGCACCGCCCGCATGGTCACCCACGGCCAGCGATGGTACAGCGCTGAGACCGCGAAGAGGCCCACGACGCCCACGCCGTAGACCGTCACCGCGAGCCCCTGCCACCACGGCAGCGTCATCCACGCGAAGGTGATGAGCACCGTGGAAGCAATCACGGACAGAATGGCCGCGAAGAAGTGTCCCCAGCCGCGCGTGAGCGGGCGCGGACCGCGGTCTGCCATCCAATAGCTCCGCTGGATGAGCTGCTCCATGGTGCTGTCCTGGCGCACAGGGGCTTCTGCAACGGGAGGTTCGTGCCTGGAGGAAATGTGAGTACTGGGTGCGTTCATAGTGAGGGGCCTTGCCTTGCCTGAGATGCGGGTCATGCGCATAACGCATTCACCCCCAAAACTTACGTAACCGTAAATATACGGCTGAGCGCCGCGGCAGACAAGGGCGAAGCGAAAGTTTCCACGAAATTTCCACCGATATTTAAAGTTCGCGGGTGCTAACCCCGTAAACTACGCACATTATGTTTTCCTCTGTCTCAATTTCTCGCCGCGCCGCGGCAGTGTGCGCGGCTGCCTTGGTGGCGTTGGGGGCGGCGTCGGCAAGCACCGGCTCTGCCGCCGCCCAGTCCAGCACGATCGGTGAGGCTTCCTCGCGCGTGACCAACCCGCAACCCTGGCTTGGCAACAAGCCTTTCATCACCTCAAAGCGCCACGTGCACGGCAACCACTGGGTGGTGGACGTGTGGTCCCCGGCCAACCGTGCGGTGATTTCCAATAACGTCCTCCTCCCCGCAGGTGATAAGCCCCGGCCCTCCTTCTACCTGCTGCCCGGCGTGGAGGGCGGCCAGGCGGGCATGAATTGGATGACCCACTCCGATATCGGCAGGTGGGCTGTGGGCAAAAACGTCAACGTGGTGATGCCACTCGGCGGTGCCTACTCCCTCTACACCGATTGGAACGCCGACGATCCCATCCTGGGCGTCAACAAGTGGAACACCTACATGACCACTGAGTTGCCGCCGCTTATCGACGCCGAATTCCACGGCACCGGCCGCGATGCCATCGGCGGCATTTCTTCCACCGCTGGTGCCGCACTCGACATCGCCGGCCATGCCCCGCAGCGCTACAAGGCCGCTGCCTCCTATTCCGGCTGCCCGGTGCGCTCCGGCGCGATTGGTTTCCCCACCTCCACCGCGATGATTGCCTACGGCGGCGGCTCCTCCCTCAACGCGTGGGGTCTGCCAGGCTCCCCGCAATGGCTGGACCACGACCCCAATGCTAACCCCGCTCGCCTGCGCGGCGTTGAAGTCTTCGTAGGCTCCGCCTCCGGAACGCCGGGCCCCATCGATGGCACCACCAACCCCGCCCAGTGGCTCGGGCCCCACGCGATAGAGATGGTGGCCAACCAGTGTTCGGAGGAATTTACACGCAACGCCCGCAAAGCCGGAGTGCGCGTGAACCGCTACTTCAGCCCCTACGGTTCACACACCTTCAACCTTTTCTCCCACCAGATGAAGCTGAGCTGGGATCAGACTATTGCCCGCGCTATCGGCGCCTAAGTTTTGACTGGTTGTCGCTTCACTGCAGACGCAAGCCCCCTTCATCACCACGACCACGGAATATACCCACTGTAGGTTTTGATTCCACTAACCCTCAGCTAAACAACTAGATCTTCAAAGTTCACGTTTGCCCGAAAAAAGGGATTGACGCATGTCAAGATTCTGCGGTAAAATTTTGGTTAATAGTTCATCCCGCCCGGTTCCCTTCGGAAACACGGAGTGGGCTGGATCTCTATTTGCGCAGTGTCGCCAACACTGTCGCCGTGGCAACACATCCCACCTCTAGATTGGCTTTTCATGTCTTCTACGCTCAAGCCAGCAGCGACCATTGGCGAACACATTCTTCGTCTTCAAAGCCGCGGCATGAAGATCGACAGAGGATCATGGCGCATTTGCTGCGGACCGTGTCTCCCGGAACCACGTGGCCTGAAAAAGTAGTGGCCTTGTTAAATGAGCACTTCCTCACCAATCCTCTTGTCGAAAAAGCCAGTATCGGTGTTCACGGCAACTGGGATGGAGAAACACTTTAGATGACTCAGAAAACGGAAAAAGCCCGGCCGAAGCCGGGCTGATGCAGCGTCAACGCTGCTGAGCGGAACTGTGTGTTTTACTCTACGACGGAGTTGGCACCCACCGCGTGACCAAAGAGCAGCGGCAAGGTAGCAGACCAAGCCTCGCGCAGCGCGGCGACGGCAATGGATTCTTCGCCGAGCTCCAACTCGCCCGTATCGGTGGTTTCACCGACGACGACGGCCGGCACGCCGCACTCCTCAGCGCGGTGCAGCAGGGTGTCGACGCGGTCTGCGGTCGTGGCGACGAGCACGCGGGAGGCGGACTCGGAGAAGGCCGCCACGAAGGCATCCTCATGCACCTTCGACAGGTCGAGCTTCAGGCCGGTACCGCTATTCTTTGCCATCTCAAACGCAGTGACGGCAAGGCCGCCCTCAGAAATGTCGTGCGCTGCGGTCACGCCCTCATTGCCCACGAAGAAGTCCGCGAGGCGCATCTCATTGGCCAGGTCCACCTGCGGCGGCAGGCCATTGAGTCCTGTATCCGTGTTGGCTTCATCGGCGCTGACCTGCTGCCAGATGGAGCCGCCGAATTCGTCCTTGGTTTCACCCAGCAGGATGAGAACCTCCGGCTCGTCCACGCGGCCGAGCTCGTTACCGATGGACTTGTGAACGTCATCGATAACGCCGAGGACACCCACGACGGGCGTCGGCAAGATCGGCTCCTCACCGGTCTGGTTGTAGAAGGACACGTTGCCGCCAGAGACGGGGATGCCGAGTTCCACGGCGCCATCGGCAAGGCCATGCACGGACTCACGGAACTGCCACATGACGTCCGGGTTCTCCGGGGAACCGTAGTTAAGGCAGTTGGTGATGGCGACGGGGCGGGCACCGGTCACAGCAACGTTGCGGTAGGCCTCCGCCAGCGCCAGGCGCGCGCCCATGTTCGGATCCAGCTTGGTGTAACGGCCAGACGCATCCGCGGAGACGGCCACGCCACGGCTGGTTTCCTCATCGATGCGCAGCACACCGGCGTTGGCGTGGTGGGACTGCACGGTGTTGCCGCGCACATAGCGGTCATACTGATTCGTGATGAAATCGCGCGAGCACAGCGCCGGGGAGGCCACGAGTTTCTTCAGGGTCGCGGTAAGGCCTTGCTTCTCGACGCCCTGGAATTCCTGCAACGCATCCTGCCATTCCGGACGGGCGTAGGGGCGATCATAAACCGGACCCTCGTTCGCAATGGTGTGGGCCGGTGCGTCGACGACGACCTCGCCCTGGTGGCGGATGATGAGGTGCTTGCCGGTGGTGACCTCACCAATCTCAGCGCAGGTAACGTCCCAGTGCGCACAGATTTCCTTGAACTTCTCCACGTTCTCCGGGGTCACCACGGCGCACATGCGCTCCTGGGACTCGGAGGCGAGGATCTCCGCGGCGGACATGTCCTTGGCGCGCAGCGGCACGTTGTCGAGGTTGATCTCCATGCCACCGTCACCGGAGGCAGCCAACTCGGACGTGGCGCAGGCCAGGCCCGCACCGCCCAAGTCTTGGATGCCGACGACGATGCCGGACTTGTACAGGTCCAGGCAGCACTCGATGAGGACCTTTTCTGCAAACGGGTCACCGACCTGCACGGCCGGCAGCTTACGCTCCGCGCCGTCCTCGAAGGTGTCAGAGGCCAGCACGGACACACCGCCAATGCCGTCCAGGCCGGTGCGCGAGCCGAAGAGCATCACCTTGTTGCCCGTTCCCGAGGCAAAGGCCAGTTTGAGATCCTCCACCTTCAGGGTACCCACACACAGGGCGTTAACCAGCGGGTTTCCAGCATAGGACTCGTCGAAGACGGTTTCACCACCAATGTTGGGCAGGCCCAAGCAGTTGCCGTAGTGCGAAATACCGTCGACAACACCGGGGAGAACGCGCTTGGTATCGGGGGCATCGGCAGCGCCGAAGCGCAGCTGGTCCATCACGGCAATGGGGCGAGCACCCATGGCCATGATGTCGCGGACGATGCCGCCCACACCAGTGGCCGCGCCTTGGTGCGGCTCCACGTACGAGGGGTGGTTGTGGCTTTCGACGCGGAAGGTCACGGCGTTGCCGTCTCCGATGTCGACCACACCAGCGTTCTCACCAATGCCAGCAAGAATCTTCGATCCCATCTCCTCGGTCATGGTTTCACCGAAGTAGCGCAGGTGCGTCTTGGAAGACTTGTAGGAGCAGTGCTCCGACCACATCACGGAGTACATGGTCAGCTCGGCGTCGGTAGGACGGCGGCCCAGAATCTCGCGGACGCGGGCGTACTCGTCGTCCTTGAGGCCCAGGTCGCGGTAGGGCTGTTCAATATCCGACTGCTGGGTAGCCTGCTCAACGGTGTCGTTGTGTACGGTCATGGTTTCTCCTTGTTCCCTTTCAGCCGCCGGCGATTTAGGCCCTGGCCAGGGTGTTGATGGCGGACACAAACAAGCCCAGACCGTCGGTGGACGGTCCGGTCAGCAGATCAATAGCGTGCTCTGGGTGCGGCATGAGGCCCACGACGTTGCCGGCCTCATTGGTGATACCCGCAATGTCATTGATGGAGCCATTGAAGTTCTCGGTGTAGCGGAAGACCACGCGGCCCTCGCCCTCGAGGCGCTCCACGGTTTCGGCGTCCGCCTGGAAGCGGCCCTCACCGTGCTTGGCGGGGATAAGGATGCGCTGGTTCTTTTCGAACTCGCTGGTCCACGCGGTTTCCGCGTTCGCCACCTCGAGGTACGTGTCCACGCAGTGGAAGTGCAGGCCCTGGTTGCGCGTCAAAGCGCCCGGCAGCAATCCGGCCTCAGTCAGAATCTGAAAGCCGTTGCAGATGCCGAGCACCGGCATGCCTTTATTTGCTGCATCGACGACCGCACGCATCACCGGAGCCAGTGCCGAAATCGCGCCGGAACGCAGGTAGTCACCGTAGGAGAAGCCGCCAGGAACCACGACGGCATCGACGCCGCGCAGGTCTTCATCCGCGTGCCACAGGGACACCATCTCGGCGCCGGCGGTGCGGGCGGCGCGGGCCGCGTCTACGTCATCAAGCGTGCCCGGGAAGGTAATAACGCCGATCTTCATTACTGGATGACCTCGTAGTCCTCGATGACGGTGTTCGCCAGCAGCGTGGAAGCAACCTTCTCCATCTCCTCGGCGCTCACGGAATCATCGACCTCGATTTCAAAACGCTTGCCCTGGCGTACGTCGCTGACCCCAGCAACCCCCAGGCGCCCCAGCGCGCGAACGACGGCCTGACCCTGCGGGTCCAAAATCTCGGCCTTGGGCATGACATTGACAACTACACGAGCCATGAAAATTTTGCCTTACTGTGCGTGAGTATGGGTGCCCTGCCAGTGTATCCCCCAACCCGGACAGTTTCGGAATCTTCAGGGGGTGAACACGCACTAAACGCCTCGAGAATTCTTGAGGAATCGCACCTTAACTCCCAGCTCGCTCTCAGCTCTCCGGTGTCGCACCAGCTCCCCAGCAGGTAGAACGAGATGCACAATCACTCATCTCCCCGACTCAAGGATTGTCTCATGCATCTCAAGCGAATTGGCTCGCTCGCCATCGCCGCGCTGGTTTCCACCTGCGTGGTAGTCCCTCAGGCCACTGCCGCGGTGGATGGCTCCACCGCTGTCATCTCCGAGGTCTACGGTGGCGGCGGCAACAAGGGCGCCCCCTTCACCAACGACTTCATCGAGCTCTACAACCCGACGGACTCTGCCATCGACCTCACCGGCTGGTCCGTGGAGTATTTCTCCTCCAAGGGCAACTCCGGCGGGAAGACCGCCCTGTCCGGCTCCCTCCCCGCCGGCGGCAACTACCTTATCCAGGAAGGTGGCGGCGGCAATGGCGATCCTCTGCCATCCCCAGATGCGGAGGGCAGCCTGAACATGTCCGGCTCCAAGGGCTCGGTCAAGCTGTACGACGCCTCCGGGGCCGAGGTTGACGTGGTGGGGTACGGCGCGGCGTCGATAAGCGAAGGCTCTCCCACCCCCGCCCTGAGCAACACGACCTCCGCACAGCGCAACGCAGCCGGCGCGGACACCGACGACAACTCCGCTGACTTCGGCACGGGCACCCCAACACCGAAGTCTGCAGGCGGCGACACAACCAACCCTGAACCGCCAGCCCCAGAACCACAGCCGGACCCGGTCGAGCCGGGCGCGACCGTGGCCATCCCAGAGATCCAGGGCACCGGCACGGAGTCCCCGCTCAAGGGCCAGAACGTCACCACCCAGGGTGTTGTCACCGCCGTGTGGCAGGGCGAGAAGTCCCTCAATGGCTTCACCATCCAGACCCCGGGAACGGGCGACGCCGCACCGGCAGACGCCTCTGAGGCTGTCTTCGTCTACACCGGCGGCACCGGCTTCTACCCAAAGATTGGGGAATCCGTCGAGGTCACCGGTTCCGTCGACGAGTACTACGGCCAGACCCAGGTGGTCCTGTCCTCGGGCTCCGTCCTCGAGACTGCACTCGATCCCGTAACCCCGCTTGCCATCGATGCCCTGCCGGAGGGCGACGAGGCTCGAGAGAAGCTCGAGTCCATGCTGCTCAAGCCGGGCGTGCACACAGTGACGGAAAACTACGGCCTTAACCGCTACGGCGAGTTGGGCCTGGCCCCGGGTACGGAGGCACTGCGCCAGCCCACCGACAAGTTCGCGCCTGGCTCCCCGGAGATGCACGCGCTCGAGGAGTCCAACGCTGCGAAGTACGTCATCCTGGATGACGGCTCCACCCGTGACTTCACCCGCGATGGCGCCTCCACCAAGCTGCCGTACATCATGCAGAACGGTTCGGATGTGAAGACCATCCGTACCACCAACCAGGTGGAGTTCGCCGAGTCTGGCGTTATCTTGGGCTACGGGCACGACCAGTGGCGCTTCCAGCCCACCACGCTGATTACCGGTGACTCCGCCACCGCTGACCTGCCCATTACCTGGGACCCAGCCCGCCCAGAAGCCCCGCAGGTAGCCGGCGATTACACCGTTGCTGCGTTTAACGTCCTCAACTTCTTCATTAACCTTGGTGAGGACAACGGTGCGAAATCCTACAAGGACCGCTTTGGCAACGGCGTGGGTTCTGACAGCGGTACGTTCCGCGGCGCGTGGTCTGCCTCCGCATTTGAGGACCAGAAGGGCAAGATCCTCACTGCGCTGGAAGGACTCGACGCCGATGTCATCGGCCTGTCTGAGATTGAGAACGCCGCCAACACCGTGGGCGGTTCCTACGATGACGCCGTGAAGTACCTCGTGGGCGAGCTCAACTCCCGCGCAGGTTCCGAGGTGTGGGATTACGTCAAGGCTCCGGCAAACTCCGCGGCGGACACGGATGTCATCCGCACTGCGATCATCTACAAGAAGGACCGCGTCGAGCCAGTAGGTGAGGCCACCTTGCTGGAGGACGAGCGTTTCAAAGGCACCGCCCGCACCCCGCTGGCTGCCGAGTTCGTGCCGGTGCAGGACAAGTGCGCTGCTGAAGGTCCGGATTCCTTCGTTGTGGTCACCAACCATTTCAAGTCCAAGGGTTCGGTAGCTAACGGCGACAAGGACACCGGCGATGGCCAGGGCAACAACCCCAACGTGCGCAATGCCCACGCCCAGGCTGTCCTCGATGGGTTGGCGAAGCAGCCGCAGTGGCAGGAGAAGGCCACCTTCGTCATGGGTGACCTGAACACTTACTCCAAGGAAGACGCCATCTCGATCTTCCGCAACGCGGGCTACACCATCCCGGTCGAAGAGCTGAACCCGGAGTCTGAGTGGCAGGCCGTCGCGTCCTATCAGTTCTCCGGCCGCATCGGCTCCCTCGACCACATCTTGGCCAACGAGCACGTCAACGCGCAGGCTGCGCAGACCTGGAACATCAACTCCGACGAGCCGATTGCCATGGAGTACTCTCGCCGCAACTACACCGGCGGGGACGTCTTTGAGTCCGATAACCCGTACCGCTCCTCCGACCACGACCCGGTCAAGGTGGGCTTCAACCTCGGCACCGTCGAGCGCTCCGCTGACCAGCTTCAGGGCTGCGACACTCCCGAGCCCAAGACCGTTGCTGACGTCGCCGTGCTTGACGACGGCACCCTCGAAGTCACCTACACCGACGGCACCACCAAGAACCTCGGCAGCGTCGCCGGCCCGAAGGGTGACAAGGGCGATAAGGGCGATGCTGGCAAGGACGGTAAAGACGGCCAAGACGGTAAGGACGGCGCCCAGGGTCCGAAGGGCGATAAGGGCGATAAGGGCGATGCTGGCAAGGACGGTAAAGACGGCCAAGACGGTAAGGACGGCGCTCAGGGCCCCAAGGGCGATAAGGGCGACGCTGGCCAAGACGGTCAGGACGGAACCGATGGCAAGGACGGACGTGGCATTGAGTCCGTAGCGACCGACGAGAACGGTAACCTCATCATCACCTACACCGACGACACCACTGTCAACGCCGGCAAGGTTGTTGGTGCCGACGGCAAGGACGGCGTCCAAGGTCCGAAGGGCGATAAGGGCGACGCCGGCCAGAACGGCAAGGACGGAACCGATGGCAAGAACGGCCGCGGTATTAAGTCCGTGACTACCAACGACGAGGGTGACCTCATCATCACCTACACCGACGACACCACCGAGAACGCCGGCAAGGTTTCTGGCCCGAAGGGCGACAAGGGTGAGCCGGGCAACGACGGCCGCGGCATCGAGTCTGTTCGCATCAACGACAAGGGTGAACTCATTGTGACGTTCACTGATGGCAAAGAGCAGAACGTTGGCAAGGTCGTCGGCTCCGATGGCCAGGACGGTAAGGACGGCGCCAACGGTAACGATGGCGACAAGGGCGACGCCGGCCAGGACGGTGCCGACGGTAAGGACGGTGCCGATGGTAAAGACGGTGTCGACGGTAAAGACGGTGCCGACGGTAAGGACGGCCGTGGCATCAAGTCCGTGACGACCAACGACAAGGGCGAGGTGGTCGTCACCTACACCGACGGCACCTCTGAGATTCTCGGTACCCTCGCCGGCGCGAAGGGCGACCAGGGCACGCCGGGCCGCGATGGCTTCGATGGCGCACCAGGCCGCGACGGCACCGACGGCCGCGATGGCGCAAACGGTAAAGACGGCAAGGATGGCCGCGGAATTAAGTCCGTGACCACGAATGCCGACGGTAACCTCGTTATCACCTACACCGACGGCACCTCAGAAACCGTCAAGTCCGGCGACAAGCCAGCCGCCCCAGCAGGTGGTTCCTCTGTGAGCGAGCGCTGCTTGCCGACGGTCCTCGGCCTCACCATCCCAGCAGCACTCGCCATTCCGCTGGCTTTCCTCGGCAGCTTCGGCGCAAAGCTCAACATCCCGGGACTTGAGCCGGTGAAGAAGCAGATTGAGTCGATCACTCGCAACATTCCACGCGAGGCTCAGTACGCTGCTGGTGGCATCGGCTTGCTCGCTGCCCTCGGCATCATCGCCGCAGCCTGTGCTCCAACCGAATCTGAATAAAGCGCTCTCCTGAGTTTAATGTGTGCGTTTTGTATGTAAGCCTTGGACTCAAGGGCATTTTTCTCCTCGCGTAACGGACATTTCGTGTGGATTTAGGAACGCCCGACCCAGCCTTTTCTTACGTCTAGGCTGGGGTTCCATTCGTTGTCGATGTGGGCGTCGTATGTGGCTGGTCGCCGTCTGGGTGGCCGCGCCGTTTGAGTTCTTCTTTCGCCCAGGCAGCGCGTGGTGCTTTTTCTCCTTGGCGTCCGAAGTCTTGTTACTTGGCTAACTCCAGTGGCGCTACAGGTTCTTCGGTGTGGGTATCGAGCCACCGGTCTGAAGGGTCCCAAGTTTTGTCGTCATGGATAAGCTTTAAAGTCATGCCCGGAGACAACACGTCCATATAGCTCCCGCAGAGAAAACCAACCCCGACTACCCCACCCACGAGGTTGGCAACCTATATAGGATCCCCAGCGCAGCCGGCCAGTCGGACCCGATGAAACAAGAGGCCACCCCTCCCCTATTTGGGGGAACACGAGGCAACATCAAACCGCCTGACGGTTGCACGGCCCTTTTCGATGCCTCATAATTCACTGCAAGGTGAATGGGAATTACCCCAGTTCACCCCACACATCATCATCTCTCACCTGCAAAGGACACTCATGAAGTTCTCTCTTCGGAAATCTACTATCACAGCAATAGTGGCTGCAATAACCTGTCTGTCCCCCACCGTAGCAAATGCTCAAACCCAAGCATTTCACGACTCTGTGGTGGGCGTGTCAGAAACAGGCGAGGAGCTATTCCTGCCAATTGCAACTGATAACGATGACCTCAACTCTGGCACGGAGGCAGTTGGACTTTCCGGATTTCCAAACACGGCGACCTCCCAAGACCGCGAAACCACGGTAGGGACTTACTCGATTATCGGTACCGATGATCGGCAAAAGGCATCTCCCAACCCGGCTATCGTCCAGATCCAGCGAGACGGCTTCAACCATTGTACTGGCTGGATGATTTCACCAGATACTCTCATTACGGCGGCCCACTGCCTTTACGACGTAGATGAGCAGAGATGGACTCCAAAGCTCATTTTCCGTCCATCCGATTGGAGCCAGTGGTCTTACACCTTTGCATCCCAAAAGTGGGTATCTGCCAAATACCCGACTACAGAGTCCGCCGATCATGACTGGGGAGTTGTAAAGTTCTCAAAGCCGATTTCTTCCAGCTGGTTTGGAATTAAACCGAGCGATACTTCTTCCGCTTTCTCCGGGCAAAAAGCAACTGTCACCGGATTTCCAGGAGAAAAAGGCGAGGGTCTGATTCGCGACTACGGACAACTGTGGACAATGAGCGGAATCCTTCAACCAGGGACCCAAACTCGACTCTGCTATAACTTGGACACCACGGGCGGACAAAGCGGTTCGCCGGTCTATACCACAGACAACGCTGCCATCGGCATTCACACGCATGGCATCAGCGATCTCGGCTGCCCTGAAAACAGTGCCCTACGTATCAGCCCAAGCATGCTAAATACCTTCAATGACATTAAGGAGATCCAAAACAATGCAACCACAGATCCCGGTTCCAGCTCAGGTTCAAGCTCTCATTAATAACCCCAGTAATCTTCTGGGACTCATTGGTACCGTTCTGGGCATTATTTCCCTAGTTGTTGCAATCAGTGTCG
Source organism: Corynebacterium tardum (assembly GCF_046717785.1). NCBI lineage: Bacteria > Bacillati > Actinomycetota > Actinomycetes > Mycobacteriales > Corynebacteriaceae > Corynebacterium > Corynebacterium tardum. The sequence continues at coordinate 2,286,111 of NZ_CP177104.1, forward strand.
GCCAAGGTCTCCCCGACGATGGGCAGGCCACGCCTAATGAAGGAGAATCAACGATTCAAGTTGTAACCTCCAGTGGTAACCCGGCAGGCGAATGTAAGCTTATTGGTCTTTCGCAGGAAAAGGTACACACGACTAATGCCAATGGCGTGTACTTCTACGGGTTGGAGCCTGGTTCGCATACCATCAACGCATCTTGTTCAGGGCTTTCCAGCCTTTCCTCCGCGCGAGTGCTCGAGGGAAGTCAGGAAGTAACTGTGAATGACGAGCCGGTAATGGTAAAGATTGTTGTTAAGTAGATTGGCCCTAACTTTCTTGGTTCTAAAGAGCTAAGAGAAACACGCGTGTGCCCCCAGGGAAACCTCCTGGGGGCACACGCTTTCAATGAACCACACCTAATTTGAGAGGGAACCGTACTTTCGTACGCGCCCGTATGAGAAGCTGGCGCATTTAATGACAGCAGCAAAACAGCATTTTCAAACAAATGAACGCTTTTAAACCTCTGCCCCAAGAGCACCAAACGCTTATCTGCATGTGTTTACACGGGCAGTTGGCTGTAAACCTGTAAAGACCCCATCACCTTCAATGCACATCGCGATGATCTGTTTGAAGTTAGCCACAAGAACTGGCTTTTCCAAGTAGAAGTTGACGCAACACCACCGAGTCGTGGCGTCTCCAACACCCCATGTAGTACCGAGTACGCGCTAGACGCCGCCAACAGTGCAGCCAGACCCCCGCCAGCATTACTGACGGAGCTTCCTGCCACTTCCTCACTGACCCGCGACGCCGGAATACTCGCTAAGTTCGTACGCACAGCACAACGAAATCTATCTCAACAGCGGCCCCACAAATAACCCAGACGAACTTCTAGGCTTAGACACCAGTCTCAAAGAACGGCTGGAAGGCTCGTCTCTGTTCAGCCAGGTCAAGCCCCTCATCATGAGGGGCTTTTCTAATTCCGGTTGCGGGTGGGGACTAGAAACCTACGTCCACTAGATTGCGCTCGTGAAACGCGCAACCAGCACACCCGACCGGTTCGCACACTTACACCGCGTCAACGTCGGCCACACCCGCCTACCAGAAAGGGGTGGTGGGCTATTCTGTTGCGACCGGTTATTTGGTAGCAGTGTCGTGACTATCCGCGTAGTTGGTACCGGTGTTCCGCATACCCGGTACTGCATGGGGGTTTCGGGGTCAGGCCCTAGCTAAAGTCTAAGCCTCACTATGCAGGTGTAAAACAATGGCTAATCCAAGCCAATGTTACGGCCAAGATGTAGGCGCAACCCTGCGTAACTATAGGTCGTACCCGAAGGGGCGGGAGCCTAACCGGCAATTCGCTTATAGCGGAATACCTGGCGACAGTGATATCGACACGTAATCATTGGTCTTGAGTTTTCCCTCGTGGTCACTGTCCTTGATTCCGCGCCAGATCACCGACAGAGTTAATTCCGAGCGAGTATCCCGCTAGGCTGTATAACTAAGTGAAATAACAGTCATAGACTTAAATGGGTTAACTGATAGACTTGATTCGAACTATCCTTTTTCTCACGAGTCCCAGCAAACTGCTCCTACTAGATACCAAGGTCTTAACATCTGATGCAGATCACTCACCTCCGAATTAGTGGGTTTCAGTCTTTCGGCCCAGTACCGACCACTATCGAACTAAATGATCTCACGTATGTCCTTGGCCCAAATGGGGCAGGGAAGACGGCTGTTCTCGAAGCATTAGCACGGCTCTTCAGCCCGCTCCCTTCACAGCGCAAAATTCAGCGAACCGATTTCCATATTGAAAGTGGACGAAACGCGGTCGAGGTGCATGCTCAATCACCAGAGCTTTGGATTGAAGCCGATATTGAAGTATCAGAATCTGGGGACGAAGGTGACCACCCCTCAGTGCCTCCGAACTTCGCACATATGCGTGTCGTCTCCGAAGATGGGGTGCCCCAAATTCGTGTCCGATTAACGGCCAAGATTGCCGAGGACAATGTAATCGAAGAGAAGCTTGAGTATATCCTCGAGACAGATACGGATGGAAAGCCTACTCGACGAACCGACATGTCTAGGTTCGATCGTGCCAACATCGAGGTGCACTATTTGCCTGCCCGTCGAGACCCAGCTGAGCAGATTGTCTACACCACGTCATCGCTCTTGGGGCGAGCACTGCGAGCAGCAGATTGGACCACAGAACGTGACACGCTTGTAGATCTTTCCAAAGACTTAACTGATGAATTGACTGACAATGCAGCTGTCATAAGTATCGACTCGAAGCTTGCGGAACAGTGGTCAGGATTACATTCAGGAACCTTCCTTAAGGATCCCGCCGTTACTTTTGGTAACGGGGATCTCGAATCCGTCCTCCGCCAGCTAACAATATTATTCACGCCATCACCAGACGATTCTCCCGTGCCTTTCGATCGGCTTAGTGACGGCCAAAAATCGCTGCTTTACATTTCACTGGTACTGGCATGGCAGAAACTAGGGCGGGAAGTTCTGAACGGCAAAGAGACCGCATTTGATCAACATCGACTTCACCCACCTGTGCACACAGTTCTCGCACTCGAAGAACCAGAGAACAGCCTTGCTCCTCAGTATCTCGGCCGCATCATTCGGCAGATTCGTAATGCTACTGAAGGAAGGGATTTACAAGCTCTGATTGCTACACACTCACCATCCCTTCTTCGCCGCGTCGAGCCCGAAGATATCTGCTTCCTCCGCCTTGATGCCAAACAGCAATCCCAGGTACGACGAATTGTTTTGCCACGGACGGATGATCTGGCGGCAAAATATGTCCGTCAGGCCGTTTTAGCTTTCCCTGAACTCTATTTTTCGAGATTGGTAGTCCTGGGAGAAGGGGATAGCGAGCAAATTGTTCTTCCGCGCGTTCTAGCTGCTGCTGGTATTGCCGAAGATGATGCCTCTGTATCAGTGGTACCACTCGGTGGCCGTCACGTTAACCATTTCTGGCGTCTGCTAACGGAACTGCAAATCCCGCATGTAACGCTGCTGGATCTGGACTCAGGCCGTTACCAGGGAGGTTGGGGGCGCATTAAGAACGCCCTTAACAAGTACAACGAGTTCCACCCTGGAACTTTTGATGAAACAAAAATCAACAATCTCCCAGCATGGAATCATGACGTTGACTTCCCCGTTTTCGACGATTTCTCTTTTTCACGGGGCGAGGGGCCTGTCTATGCGCTTGAAGAGAAAGGGGTCTACTTTTCACATCCAGTTGACCTCGACCTAATGATGCTTGAATCGTTTCCTGATGTCTACGGAGTTAACAGCGCTACAGCCCCTGATGATGAAGTGATTACGGCGGTCCTTGGCAAGTCCCACGTTAACGAAAATCATCTCCCCTGTAACGTCCGTAACTTGTTCGAAAATTACCACCACTTTTTTAATCTTAAGAGCAAACCCGCCACCCACCTCGAAGCGTTAGCTGCGTTGACGGATGAACAACTTTTGGAAAACCTTCCTGAGGTACTGCAGCGTTTAATTTCGAAGGTGGAAAGCATTCTGGAAGAGCTTCCAGAATGATCCAGCCACACGATTGGACGCCCGTTGGCGGATTGCAACTCGAACCCAACGCATTAAAAGCCGTCAAAGAGACCACTACAAACGTCGTTGTGATGGCTGGGCCTGGTACCGGGAAAACAGAACTACTAGCTCAGCGCGCTGATTTTCTGTTCCGCACAGGAGCTAGCAGCTATCCAAAACGCATCCTCGCGATTTCGTTCAAAGTGGATGCAGCTCGCAATCTACAGAGTCGCGTCCGACTTCGGTCTGGTTCTCAGTTCGCGGCTCGGTTTGACAGCTTCACATTCCACGCGTTCGCTAAACGCCTCATCGACAATTTCCGACCAGTACTTACTGGGGCCGACGCGCTCAACGCTGACTACCGCATTGATGAAAACGAGAAGATCCTCCACACACAAATTACCTTCAACGACTTAGTTCCACTCGCGCTGACAATCTTGAAGAAAAGCGCGTATGCGCGCGGAGCGCTGCGACAAACCTATAGCCATGTCTTCATGGATGAGTTTCAAGACGCCACAGCGGACCAATACAACCTCTTGAAAAGCGCCTTTACTGATACCGGCGTACAACTCACCGGAGTTGGCGACACTAAGCAACGGATCATGGGCTTTGCAGGTGCACTCGAAGGCGTTATGGCAGATTTCGCTACTGATTTCAGCGCGACGACACTGCAGCTTTACCAAAACTTTCGATCGAAACCTCAACTTCGTCGGATGCAGAATCGGATGATCCGAGAGATGGAGCCGACGGCGGCCATTCCAGCAGCGCAGATTCTCGGGAAAGGAGGTGTCGTGAGAGTCTTTCGATTCCACGACGACGAGGAGGAAGCTGCCGCCGTTACCAATATGATTGGCCACTGGCTCAGTCAAGGAGTGCCCCCTAGTGAAATCGCAGTAATTGTACGACAACAGCCCCACCTTATTGCTGGACTCCTGGGGAAACACTTCACTGCAGACGGCATTCCCTTTCGCAACGACCAGCAGTCCCAGAATCTTACTGCTGAACCTGCCGCCGCTTTGATCCTCAACTTTTTGTATGTTGTCGCAGACGATGGGCGCCCCGATGAATATTCGACACTAATGCACATGGTCTCCCGCGGCGCCAGTGACAAAACTGATGGAGTGCAGGAAAGTAAATTACGGACATTCTTGAGCGAAGTGCGTGCGGAAATACGCACTACAGGATTCGATGCATCTAACTACTCCTCTTGGAGACTGCTCATTAATCGCTTTTTGGAATTCATTACGCGGCCAGCACTTATCGCACTCTCCCCGTCTTACCATCACGGACAACGGCTCAATGACGTTATTGACGAAATCTCTAATGCGTTCAAGCGTGAGTTGACGGTAGATGGCAGCCCCGTAGCAGGATTGAACCGCCTCTCGGAAAACAATGCGGTCCGGATACTGACTATCCATAAATGCAAAGGCCTCGAGTTTGAGAAGGTAATCACACTCGGAGTTGAAACCCAATTCTACCGGGGTTCAATCGAAACCGTGAGGTCTGAGTACTTCGTTGCGATCTCACGCGCAAAAGATGAACTTGTTCTAACTGCGACACATCATCGCCCTAAGCCTGATGGGGCAAACTTATATTGGAAAGAGAAATCGACGCCTTACAAAGAATTGCTGGAATACGCCGCTGGCCTATAAACAGATCATGAACAGACTTAAGGCTCTTAATGCCGGAAGTGACGCAGACTATTTATTCATTGCTTACGCTTGTGGCTCATGAACTCTCATAACCTAACTGACGAAAGTGGATCATCATACCTGACGCCCGCTTGGCAATGAGTATGAGTGCGCCAGACATATTTCAGATGTTACGCAAAGCCGGAGCGACCCTTAAAAGGCCCTTCCGGTTTACGGGTGTGTTTCCATACATGTTCATCGACTCCGAGGATGCGAACCCCGTCTAGGTGGCAGGGGTCGCTGTAGATAAGCTGGCGGCAGGCGTCCAGTGCGACTTTATTGACCAGGTCCCAGCCCACACCGAGTGCTTTGGCGGTAGCTGACACACTCATCCGGTCAATAGCAAGGCGCTGCAAGATCCAGCGGGTGACCCGGTGGGTGAGCTTGGCGCCGTCATCCGCGCAGGTTAAAGATTCTTGGAAGATCTTTCTCTTACATGAGGTGGCTGTGCACCGGAATCTAGGGACTTTTACGTGCAGCCTAGTGGGGAATCCGACGACAGGAAGATCAACGAGTCGACGGGTGGTGTGGTCGCGCAGCTTTCCTGGCTGTCCGCAGTCCGGGCACACGCCGATAACGGCTACTGGTGTGGCCTCAATGATGGTCAGTGGTCCGGCGTCAGCGGCACCGGTGATGGCAAGACCGATTTCCGCGGTACGGCAGATAGTGTCGGCGACGAGGTTTCCAGTAGGCTTCACAGTACGGGTCCCTGGTGGGTTTAGATGGTTGTGTAGGAACTTTCATCTTCACACCAGGGACCCCTATATGTTGTGGTGACCCGCTGAACCCGTCGTGTTTCTACTTCACCCCGCTACGCACCCCGAAACCGGAAGAGCCGCTTTGAGGTGTAGTCTAAAAATCCGACAAAACGACTGAATCGGGAAATCCGGCAGCGCACCGACGTTGTAGGAATCTCCCTTAACCGCAGTTCTGAAATCCGCCTGATCGGTTCTGTGCTAGCTGAACAGCAGGATGATTGGATCCAGCAAAAGCGCTACATGTCGCTGGCGAGCTTGGAACAAACCCGAAACCTCATAGCCGCCAACACCTTCAATGCTAGTAGTACGAAGACCGTCGAAGAAGCAGCCTAATGAACTGACACCAACCTCGAGTCGGACCCCAACACCGCCCCGGACACTATCCTCGATTTAGAAAGAACAAACACACTTCCACAGGCCTAACCCTCTGGCAACGCACAAACTATTCGGCGTGCGTAAAGACGGAATAATCAGCAGGACGAGCGCCTGCGGCAGCGGCCCGTTCGGCGGCCTTGAGGAAATCAGAGACGACCTTACGGTCATCGAGATTGCGGCCGGAAATCGAAAGGCGCACGGTATTGCCGCGCACGGCGGAGCGTTCCGCGGCGCGGATGATGTTGCGGCGCCACCACTTCGCCGAACCAAAACCCTCACCAAAGGACAGGTTGCGGGCTTGGTGGAGCTCGCCGGAGCGCAAGTCATGGATACCTCGGGTGGAGGCGGCGAAGTCGAAGTCAAACTCGGGAAGGACAGCGAGCGTGCCTTCCGACATGCGCCAGCGCGGCGGCGCAAAGATAGTGGGCTCGAAGCCAATCTTTGCCATCTGCCGCGTCGCCCCCTTCAGGCGCAGGCGTGCCTCGTGCGCATCCAGGTTGGCAAACTCCGCGCGGCGGCCCTGAACTGCTTGGTCGAAGCCGTTGAGAATGAGCACTCGGCCCGATTCAGCTTGCTCCCGCAACCACGACTGTGTCGCCGAATCCTTAGCCAAGTGCCAGTTGCCATCAATGTGCGGCGCCACAAGCAACGAAACAGGAATTGTGGCTTTATCGAGCTGCTTGAGCAGACCGGAGGCCTGGCTTCGGGTGTCATCAAAAATACTGGAAATCGAAACCAAAAGGTGGCCATGCATAAGAAAAATTATCGCACAGCCACCGCGCCGCCGCGCGCCGAGTGGGGGTGAAGCTTAAGCCTCCGCCCCCGTCGCTTGGTTGATGAGCCACGCATACTCAAACGCGCTCTGCTTCCACTTGGCATAGCGGCCCGATACACCGCCATGGCCGGCGGCCATCTCAGTCTTGAGGAGGAACTCGCCGCCGGTAGCGGTGCTGCGCAGCTGCGCCACCCACTTCGCCGGCTCCACGTAGAGCACGCGGGTGTCGTTCAGCGAGGTCAGCGCCAGAATATTGGGGTACTTCTGCGGCGCAATGTTCTCGTACGGCGAATAGGAAGCCATGTAGTCGTAGACCTCAGGGTCGTGGTACGGGTCGCCCCATTCTTCCCACTCCACCACGGTGAGCGGCAGCTCCGGCATGAGAATCGAGGTCAGCGGATCCACAAAAGGCACGTTGGCCTCGATGGCCTTGAACCTGTCCGGCGCCATGTTGGCCACCGCGCCCATGAGCAGGCCACCGGCGGATCCACCTTCCGCCACCAAGGTCTCCGGCGTGGTCACCCGGCGCGCGATGAGGTCATCGGCCACCGCGATGAAGTCAGTAAACGTGTTCTTCTTGGACAGCATCTTGCCGTCGTCGTACCAGGTGCGGCCCATCTCGCCGCCACCGCGCACGTGCGCCATGGCAAAAATCATGCCGCGGTCCATGAGGGACAAACGGAAGACCGAGAAGTACGGGTCCATGTTCGCCTCGTAGGAGCCGTATCCGTAGAGCAACGTCGGGTTCGGCTGCGTGCGGTCCAGGTCCGCGTGGTGCACGAGGGACACCGGCACCTGCGTTCCATCCGGCGCCTGCGACCACACGCGGTAGGCCACGTAGGAGTCCGTGTCGTAGCCGCCTGGGACCTCCTGCTCCTTGAGCAGTGTGTACTCGCCGGTGACCACGCGGTAGTCAAAGAGCTGCGCGGGCTGGATGAAGGAGGTGTAGCTCACGCGCAGCACCGGCGCATCCCACTCGGGGTTGCCGGCCACACCGACGGTGTAGAGCTCCTCGTTGAAGTGAAGCTCGCTAAAGCGCGCCCAACCTTCCCGCACGTCCATGACGGCCGCGCGGCCGATACCACCCCGGCGGTAGCCCACGACTATTTGGTCGCGGTAGCAATCTACGCCCTCGATGCGCACGGAGTCATCGTGCGGCATGAGGACGGTGAGCTCGCGCAGGGCCGGAAGCTCGTCAGACACGGCGCAGTAGCCCAGCTCAAAATTGGGGCCGGTGACGTTGTGGGTGACCACCCAATAGTCGGTGCCGCCAACCACCGCATGGTCGACGTCATAGTCCACGCCGGTCTCGCGTTCCCACAAAAGGCGGAACTTGCCAGTCGGGTCCTCTTGTTCCAAGACCCACGCCTCACTCGTCGTCTTCGACCCAGAGACAATCATGAGGTACTTATCGCTGCGCGTGGTCCCGATTCCCAGGCCGAAGCGCCCGTCCTCCTCGCGCATGACCACCACGTCCTCCGACTGCGGGGTACCCACGCGGTGGCGCCACACGGTGTCGGGACGCCAGGCATCATCAACCGTGGTATAGAAAATGAACTCCTCCCCTGCCCAGACGGCACCGTAGAAGATGCCCTCGAGACGATCCTCCAACAGCTCCCCTGTACGCAGGTCCTTGATAAACAGCTCAAAGCGCTCATCACCGGCCACGTCGACGGAATAAGCCAGCAGATCCCCGGAATCGCTCACCGTGGAGGCACCGAGGGCAAAGAAGTCATGGCCTTCGGCGAGCGCGTTGACGTCGAGAAGCACCTGCTCTGCCTCCGGCGCACCTTCCTCCGGGATGGTGGGTGGGATCCACGGATCGGAACCTTCCGATACCGGGATACGGCAGCTGTAACCGTATTCCTGGCCCTCCTCGGTGCGGCCGTAGTACCAGTACTTACCGCGGCGCTGAGGCACGGACATGTCCGTCTGCTTGATGCGGGACTTGACCTCAGTGAAGATGTTCTCGGTCAAGGTGTCCAGGTGCGCGGTTTGTTCTGCGGTGTAGGCGTTCTCCGCCTCGAGATATTCGCGGGTCTCCGGGGAGTCTTTCTCGCGCAGCCACTCGTAGTTGTCCACGAAGCTGCGGCCGTGGAACTCACGGGTGATGGGGCGCTGGGCGGCGATGGGCGGGGTCATCTACAGAGTCCCTCCAGACAGGCGCTCATAAGCCTCGATGTAGCGGGCGCGGGTGGCAGCGACGACGTCGTCCGGCAGGCGGGGCGGGGTGGACTCCTTGTCCCAGTCCGTGGAGGTTAGCCAGTTGCGCACGTACTGCTTGTCAAAGGAGGGCTGAACCTTGCCTTCCTCGTAGGAGTCGGCGGGCCAGTAGCGGGAGGAGTCGGGGGTGAGGACTTCATCAGCCAGGACGAGGGTGCCGTTCTTATCGACGCCAAACTCGAACTTCGTATCCGCCAAAATAATCCCCTTCGCCTCAGCGATGGCAGCGGCTTCCGAATAGATGCGCAGGGTGGCGGCGCGCAGCTCCTCGGCGCGCTCGCGGCCGAGCTTGTCCGCGACGACGTCGAAGGACACGTTCTCATCGTGCTCGCCCTGCTCCGCCTTGGTGGCCGGGGTAAAGATGGGCTCGGGCAGGCGAGAGGCCTCAACCAGCCCCGCGGGCAGCGCCACGCCGCACACGCTTGACGACGCCTCATACTCCCGCAGTCCCGAACCCGTCAGGTAGCCGCGGGCGACGCACTCGAAGGGCAGCATGTCGAGCTTGCGCACCACCATGGCGCGGCCGAGGACCTCCTCGGGGATGCGCTCATCATCGAGCGGCCCAGCGAGGTGGTTAGGGAAGTCGATGGCGTCGAAAAAGAACTTCGAGGTAGCAGTAAGCACGCGGCCCTTGTCTGGGATGGCGGGCTCCAGGGCGAAGTCGAAGGCGGAAATGCGGTCGGAGGCCACCATGAGCAGGGTGTTGTCATCGATGTCGTAGATGTCACGCACTTTGCCGGAGGCGATATGGGTGTAGGAAGAAAGTTCTGGACGCATGACATCCATCCTAGCCCCGTCTACACTGCATCCAGACACCTCCCTATCCCCGGTCCCCGAGGAGTTTTGCCTGTGCGCACCCGCATGATGTCCCTTGTTACCTCCGTTGCCGTCGTGTGCGGCGCTCTCTGCGCGCCCGCAGCGCAGGCAGCCGATACTTCCGTGCGGGAATCCGCCCACGGCCAATGGCTCTGCGCGGTGGAGCCCTCCGCTTCCGACCGCGCCCTGGCGCACGAGGTTCGCGAGAGCTACATCGACACCGTGCGGGCCACCTCGCAGCAGGTGCAGGCGCAGTTCCCGAAGCTGGACTTCTCCGGGTTCACCTCGCAAGACGTACGCAAGGTGCCGGGTTACACGGCGACGGTGGCCGCGCTGAGCAAGGCCGGCTACACCGGCGCGGACATGCTCATCATCCTGGTCGGCGCGACGGCCCCGGAGGCCCTGGTGCGAGACGAAGACGTGCTCGTCCCGGAGGGACGTGAGTACTCCCTCAACGCTGTCCTAGCGCGCGCCGAAGACGGGCCCGCGCCGTTGCTCTCCAGCGGCACGCAGTTCAGCCCACAGCTCCGCCAGGCGCTGCGGGACAACGAGGACCCCACCGCGGTAAACGCCTTTAACGCCGCGCAGGCCGGTGCCTTCGAGCAGTGTGCGCAGGACCTGCGTGCGCACGGTGCGAAGGAGGGCATTCAGCCGGTGCCGGAGCTGACCATCCCGGGCCAGACCACCCAGGAGCGCGGCTCCTCGACGGGTGCCGCAGTCCTCGGCGGCATGCTGGCGCTCGCCGTCGTTGTGGTCGGCGGCTACATGGTGATGAACGGGCAGGCCATCGCCCCATTCGGCGGCTTTGAGGTGCCGGTCCTGCAGATCCCGGGGCTGGGCTAGTGGGCCAGCCCGAGGACCCCGAGGACAACGAACTGGAGCTTCTCGTCAGCGACGAGGGCGCGCTCCTCTTAGGCCCCGAGGCCGCCCTCGCGCAGCTCAGCGATACCGAGTCCGCGGCCGCGCCGCGCGCCGTGTCGCCCACAGCACTTCGCCGCGCCCGCCAGGCGTGGGGCGCAACGCGCGGTGCGCTGGAGGGTGCTGCCCGGGGTGCTATCGAGGGCGCTAGTAAGGGAGCCGCCGACGCCGGCTCCTCCGGCGCCCACGGCCCCAACGAACGCTAGTGCACCGCTAGAGGATTTCGCCCGGCGTGTAGGCGGCGGCCTGCGGGTGCTGATCCGCCAGCGCCTTGATGCGCCCCAGCACGTGGTTGACCTGGGACTCGGCGGCGCCGATGAAGGCGTGCTTGTCCGCGAGGGCATCGGACAGCGCGGCGGCATCGAGCGGGAGGCGCTCGTCCGCAGCAAGGCGCTCAACCAGGTCCTGCTCCCCGCCGTTCTCGCGCATGTTGAGCGCCACGGCCACGGCGTTTTCCTTGATAACCTCGTGCGCGGTCTCGCGGCCCACGCCGGCACGCACCGCCGCCATGAGGATACGGGTGGTGGCCAGGAAGGGCAGGTAGCGCTCCAGCTCGCGGTCAATCATCGCCGGAAAGGCACCGAACTCCGCGAGCACGGTAAGGAAGGTTTCAAACATGCCGTCGATGGCAAAGAAGGCGTCGGGAAGCGCCACGCGTCGCACCACCGAGCAGAACACGTCGCCCTCGTTCCACTGCTGGCCCGACAGGTCCGCCACCATGGTGAGGTAGCCGCGCAGGATGACCTGGAAGCCGCACACGCGCTCGCAGGAGCGGGCGTTCATCTTGTGCGGCATGGCGGACGAGCCGACCTGGCCTTCCTTAAAGCCCTCCGTGACGGTCTCGTTGCCGGCCATGAGGCGAATCGTGGTGGCCAGGGAGGAGGGAGCCGCACCGAGCTCCACGAGCGCGGAGAGGGCGTCGAAGTCAAGGGAGCGCGGGTACACCTGGCCCACCGAGTTGAACACGCGGGAAAAACCGAGGTGATCCGCAATGCTCGTCTCCAACGCCGCCAGCTTGTCCTCGGAACCACCCATCAGATCGAGCATGTCCTGCGAGGTGCCCATCGGCCCCTTGATGCCGCGCAGCGGATAGCGGCCAAGGAGTGCTTCGACGCGCTCGATGCCGAGCAGCAACTCGTCGGCAGCCGAGGCGAAACGCTTGCCCAACGTCGTGGCCTGCGCGGCAACGTTGTGGGAACGGCCGGCCATCACCAGGGTCTGGTACTGCGCCGCGCGCTCGCCAATGCGCGCCACGACCGCAATGGCCTTATCGCGCACGAGCTCCAGCGAGCGCAGGATCTGCAGCTGCTCGACGTTTTCCGTCAGGTCGCGCGAGGTCATCCCCTTGTGGATGTGCTCAAAGCCAGCCAGGGCGTTGAACTCCTCGATGCGCGCCTTGACGTCGTGGCGCGTGACGCGCTCGCGCTGCGCGATGGAGTCCAGGTCGACGCGCTCCACCGCGGCCTCGTAGGCGGCGATGGCCTCAGCGGGGATGTCGACGCCGAGGTCCTTCTGCGCCTTCATCACCGCAATCCACAGCTGACGCTCCAGGATGATCTTGTGCTCTGGGGACCAGATCTCCGCCATGTCGGGGGAGGCGTATCGGGTGGATAGGACGTTAGAAATGTTCTTCTTTTCAACCACGCCGCCATTATTCCACGCCGCGGGGCGTGGATGGAACTAAATGCTGATTTCTCCGCGGGCGGCACGCGCGCCGATATCCGTACGGAAAAAGCCGCCCTCGAGCTCGATGCTATCGAGCACCTCGTAGGCCGCCGCTCGCGCCTGGTCCAGCGTGGCGCCGTGGCCAAGGACGTTGAGCACGCGGCCGCCGTTGGAGACCACCGCACCCTCCTTGAGGGCAGTGCCCGCATGCAGGATTCGCGTCGGATCCTGCAGGTCCGGGGAGGTGATGACGTCACCCTTACGCGGGGAGGCCGGGTAGCCCTCGGCTGCCAGGACCACGGTGACCGCGTAGCCCTCCTGCCACTCCAAGGGAGCAAGCTCCGCCAGGTGTCCCGTAGCGGTAGCGTTGAGGACTTGGCCCAGCGGGGACTTCAGCAGGGAGAGCACGGCTTGGGTCTCCGGGTCGCCGAAGCGGCAGTTGAATTCCACCACGGCCGGGCCCTCCGCGCCCCACGCCAGGCCGGCGTAGAGCAGGCCGGAGTACGGGGTGCCGCGGCGGACCAGCTCCCGGGCGACGGGGGTGCATACTTCGTCGACGATGCGCTGGACGCCTTCCTCCGGCAGCCACGGCAGCGGGGTGTAGGCGCCCATGCCGCCTGTGTTGGGCCCCTCGTCGTTGTCGTAGGCGCGCTTGTGGTCCTGGGCGGGCAGCAGCGGCACGACGGTCTCGCCATCCACGAGGCAGAACAGGGAGATTTCCGGCCCGTCTAGGAAGGATTCCAGCAAGACCGGGTTGCCGGCGGCCAGGACGGCGTCGACGTGCGCGCGGGCGGCGGCTCGGGATTCGGTGACCACCACGCCCTTGCCGCCGGCTAGGCCGTCGTCCTTGACCACGTAGTGCGGGCCAAAGCGGTCGAGGGCGGCCTCGATGTCTGCCTCGGCGGCGCCGGGCGCGATCTGCTCCGCGCGGGCGGTGCGCACTCCGGCGGCGGACATGACGTCCTTGGCAAAGGCCTTGGAGCCCTCGATCTGGGCCGCGCTTGCCGACGGCCCGAAGACCGCAATCCCGCGCTCCCGCAGCGCGTCCGCCACGCCGTTGACCAGGGGCACCTCGGGTCCCACCACGACGAGATCCGCGGCGATGTCCACCGCGAGCTCCGTCATTCGTGCGGGGTCGCCCACCTGGGAGTACTCCGGGTGCACGGTGGCCACCTGCGCGTGCGCCGGGGAACCGGGCGCGACGTGCAGGTCGGTCACGGATGGGTCTGCTTTCAGGCCGGTGAGCAGGGCGTGTTCGCGGCCGCCCGAACCGATAACGAGGATACGCATGCCGTCCATCTTAACGGGCGGTAGCCTAGGGGCCATGTCTTCCGTATTTACCAAGATCATCAACGGCGAGCTGCCGGCTCGCTTTGTCTACCGCGACGAGACCTGCGTGGCGTTTTTGTCCATCGAGCCCCTGCGCTACGGCCACACCTTGGTCGTGCCGGTGGCGGAAGTAGACAAGTGGACGGAGCTCGAGCCCGAGGTGTGGGCGCACCTCAACAGCATTGCGCAGGAGATCGGCAGCGCCATCAGCACCGCCTTCGACACGCCTCGCGCCGGCTACGTCATCGCCGGATTCGACGTGCCGCACACCCACATCCACCTCTTCCCCGCTGAGAAGATGGAGGACTACGACTTTGCCAAGGCCTTCGCGGCCGACGCCACCGACCCCGCCGCCATGGACGAGGCAGCCGCCCGCATCCGCCAACACTTGGGCACCGACGAGGACGGCCGCCGCAGCTAGGCCTCGGCCGACTTAGGCAGGCAGACGGTAAACACGGAGCCGCGGCCGAGCTCGGACTCCACGGAGATGGAGCCGCCGTGCTGCTCCACCAGAGATTTCACGATGGCCAAGCCCAGGCCCGAGCCGCCGGTGTCGCGGGTGCGCGAGGTATCCGCGCGGTAGAAGCGCTCGAAAATGTGAGAGGCGTCCTCGGGGGAGATGCCCTTGCCGTCATCGGCGACGTCGATAAGCACATGCTCCGCGTCGTCCCGCAGGGTCAGCGTCACCGACGCCTCCGGCCCGCCGTGGCGGATGCCGTTGGAGACCAGGTTGAGCAGGACTTGGTGCAGGCGGTCCGCGTCGCCGTCGACGATGGGGATGTCATCGGCGGCGTTGTTGACCTCGATGGTGCGCCCGGCAAAGGCCGCGTGTGCCGAGGAGCCCACGGACAGCACCAGCTCCAGCATGTCGACCTTCCGCATGTCCAGGCGCGAGCCCTCGGCGCGGGTCAGGGCCAACAGGTCCTCCACCAGCAGGGACATCCGCTTGGACTCCGCATCGATCTTTTCAAAGACAAACTCCGGGTCCTGTGTGGCGCCGGAGCGGTAGAGCTCGGTGTAACCGCGCAAGCTCGTCAGCGGGGTGCGCAGCTCGTGGGAAGCGTCACCCACGAAGCGGCGCATCTGCGCCTCCTTTTCCTGGGCGTTGACCACGGAGTTCTGCAGCTGGCCCAGCATGACGTTGAGTGCTGCGGCGAGCTGGCCCACCTCGGTATGCAGCGGCCACTCCGGCACACGTTTGTCCAAGTTGCCCGCCGCGATTTGGGAGGCTGTTTTCTCCACCACCCGCAGCGGCCGCAGCGCGCGGTGGATGAGCCCCATGCCCACCAGCGCGATGATGAGCAGCACCATCGCCGCGATGATGACCTGCACGATGGCTAGTCCCTTGAGGATGGAATTCTCCGTGGTCATGTTCTTGCCCACGACCACCACCGAGCCGTCCGGCTTCATCTGCGCCACCACGCGCCATTCGGTGTCATCCTGCGTCGAGCTCACCGACGTCGGCTCGCCGCCGATAAGCACGTCCTTGGAATCGGGGAGGTTCACCGTCGGGCCTGTGGACAAGATGGTGCCGTTGGGATAGTACGCAATGGCCACGTAATCCGTCGGTGGGCGGCGGCTGCGGTCCTGCGTGTAGAGGGCCTCGTCCAGGTTGCTGGCCCAGGAGTGGAGGGCGTCATTAAGCTCGGTGTCCACGCGGGTATAGAGCACGTTGCGCATGATCGACGACACTGCCAGCGCCGACGTGGCGAGGCCAATGCCGGACACCAGCACCATCAACACCAGCAGCCAGGTGCGCAGCGGGAGCGCCTTGGGGCCGCGCCGGCGCCGCTGGGGCGGCTCGACCGCGACGGCCGTGCCGGGGTCCGAGGATGCAGATTCGGGGTGGCTCATACTTGCCGAGCCTACGAGCGCGGCATGCGCAGCACATAACCCACGCCGCGGACGGTGTGGATCAGCGGGGTATCACCGGTGTCGATCTTGCGGCGCAGGTAAGAAATGTAGGACTCCACCACGTTGCCATCGCCGCCAAAGTCGTAGTGCCACACGTTGTCCAGAATTTTGGCCTTGGAGAGCACGACCTCGCGGTTCTGCATGAGGTAGCGCAGCAGGTTGAACTCGGTGGGTGAGAGCTCCACGATCTCACCGCCCTTGGTGACCTCGTGCGTGTCGTCGTTGAGTGTCAGGTCTGCGTAGGACATGGTGGCGCTGCCGTCCTGCTCTTCGGCGACACTGCCGCGGCGCAGGATGACGCGCAGGCGGGTGATGACCTCTTCCAGACTAAACGGCTTGGTCACGTAGTCGTCCGCGCCGATGGTCAGGCCGTGGATGCGCTGGTCCACGGAGTCCTTGGCGGTGAGGTACAGGACGGGGCCGTCGAGGCCTTCGCTGCGCAGCTTGCCCAGAAGCTCAAAGCCGTCCATGCCGGGCATCATGACGTCCATGATGTAGGCGTCCGGGTTAATCTCGCGCGCGATGCGCAGGGCCTCGTTGCCGGAGTTAGCGCTGTGCACGTCGAAGCCCTGGAACTTCAGGGATACCGTGAGCAGCTCTACAATATTCGGCTCGTCATCGACGACGAGTACCTTGACCTCTTTTGACTCTTCCATGGTCCCGCTTTAGTCCTTTCTCCGCCGCGCTCCGGGCACCTCATTGGGCCGCCCGTGGCGCGGGCTCTCTACAGAATTCTCACTCAGAAAGAAAAGTATGGCACTGCGCCTTCCCAGCCTACTGAGCGGAATCTGTACGTGTGCTGTGAACTCCGGAGGACGACGTCAGCGGGGGTGCTACTCCCACGCCACTGCGCTAAGGTCCATCCCCTCCGCCTTCGCTTGGGCCTCAATCAGCCGGCGCAGGTAGGCAGCATGACCGCGGTAGGCCTCATCGAAGCGCGGGTCCTCGCAGTACATGCGGGCCAGGATGACCTGCTTGGAGCGGGTGGCGGGGTACCACTGCGCGATAAACGCCAAGTGCTTATCGACGATCTCCCGCGCCCTCTCACTACCCTCTTCCACTCCAGCTTCGGCGGCGCCCTCGAGCTCGCGGGCGAAGTTCTCGTGGTTTACGGCCGCCTCGTCCCACTCCGCCGTTCCCATGTTCTCCGCGGTGGCGGCGCTAGCGGCCCACTCCGCACTGTTTCCCCACTTCTGACAGGCTTCCTCGCGCAGCTGCGGCCACTGCTGCCCCAGCTTCTCTACCTTCTGGCTCGCGGTGAGGTTCTTGTCCATCTCGGTCTCCTTGATTAGTCGGTTCACTGCCTGCAGCATCTCGTCGACGTCGGCACGCCGCTTCTGCAGAGCTGCTTGCTGAGCGCGGAGGCGATCCACGGCGGATGCGGCGGGCGCCTGCAACAGCTCAGCGATGTCCTTCAGCTCGATCCCAACGCTTCGATAGATCACAATGTCCATGCCGCGCTGCAGGTCATCCTCCGTATAGAGGCGGTGGTCCCCCACCGTGCGCCACTGGGGGCTCAACAGCCCGATACCGTCCCAGTGCCGCAATGTGCGAGTGGTGACTTTGAGGAGGGCGGCCGCCTCGCCGATGCTGTACTCGTTGTCGTCCGTGCTCATGACACGCAGCTTAGAAGTTGTCGTCGCGGCAGGTGCAAGGCGAGAGCTTTTAAGCATGACAAACCCCCGCCCGCCCACGGCAACACGTGCGCTAAGGGGCAAGGCGGGGGTTATCGACCGAATGCGTAAAGGGCCGCTTAGAAGTCCTGCGGACGCGGAATGTTGCGCAGGTTGGACTTTGCCATGGTGAGCATCTGGCCCACGCCACCGTCAAAGACGGTACGGGTGGCAGCCTTGGAGAAGCCCATGAGCTGCTCGAAGGTCAGCGTCGGCGGCAGGGAGAGGGCGTTGGGGTCCGTCACGACGTCGATCAGCGCCGGCCCGTTGTACGCCAGCGCCTGCTTGATCTGGCGCGGTGCGTCCTTCGGATCCTCGATGCGGAAGTGCTTGATGCCAGCGCCTTCTGCAATCTTGGCAAAGTTGACGTGCTCGTGGTCGGTCTCGTGCTCCGGCAGGCCCTGGACCAGCATCTCCAGCTTGACCATGCCGAGGGAGGAGTTGTTGAACACGAACATCTTCACCGGCAGGTTGTGCAGCTTCACGGTAAGCAGCTCACCCATGAGCATGGACAGGCCGCCATCGCCGGAGAAGGTGATGACCTGGCGGCCCGGGTTCGCAGCCTGGGCGCCGATGGCCATCGGCAGGGCGTTGGCCATGGTGCCGTGGCGGAAGGAACCGATCTGCTCGCGCTTGCCGTTGGCGGTGATGTAGCGCGCGCCCCACACGTTGCACATACCGGTATCCACGGTGAAGATGGCGTCCTCATCGGCGTTCTGGTCAATGAGGTCGGCCACGTACTCCGGGTGGATCGGGGTGTGCTTGTCCACGTTGGAGGTGTAGGCCTCCACGACGTGCTCCAGCTTGTCGTAGTGCTTCTTGAGCATCTTGTCCAGGAAGGAGCGATCCTTCTTCTCGTCGACGTGCGGGAGGATGTTCTCAATGGTGGCGGCAACGTCACCGGTCACCGGGTACTTGATGCGGGTGCGGCGGCCGATGTGGGAGCCGTCGATGTCGACCTGCGCCACGTTGGCATCCGGCAGGAAGTCGTTGTACGGGAAGTCGGTGCCCAGCATGATGAGCAGGTCAGCCTCGTGGGTGGCCTCGTGGGCAGCGCCGTAGCCGAGCAGGCCGGACATGCCGACATCGAAGGGGTTGTCGTACTGGATGTACATCTTGCCGCCGAGGGCGTGACCGATCGGGGCCTTGATCTTCTCCGCCAGAGCCAGGACCTGCTTGCGGGCGTTCTTCACGCCGGCGCCCACGAAGAGCGCAACGGTCTTGGCCTCGTTGATGGCCTGGGTCAGGGCTGCGGCCTCGGCCGGGTCCGGGAAGACGACCGGGGAGCCGGAGGAGATGACGGAGGAGGTGAAGGTGTCATCCTCTGCCTCCTGCATGGAGACGTCACCGGGGATAACCAGGACGGACACACCGTTGCCCGCCATGGTGGACTGGATGGCGTGGTGCAGGACAACGCCGCCCTGCTCTGCGGAGTTGACCATCTCGCAGTAGCCGGAGCACTCCTGGAAGATAGCCTCTGGGTGGGTCTCCTGGAAGAACTTGGAACCAATCTGGCGGGACGGGATGTGGCTAGCAATGGCCAGCACCTTGGCGCCGTTGCGGTGGGCGTCGTACAGACCCTCGATGAGGTGGGTGTTGCCCGGGCCGCAGGAGGCAGCACAGACGGCGAGCTTGCCGGTGGTCAGGGAGTCCGCCTCAGCGGCGAAGGCGGCAGCCTCCTCGTTGCGGACGTGAACCCACTCGATGGAGGAGCGGCGAACCGCGTCCACGATCGGGTTGAGGGAGTCACCCACGAGTCCGTAAATGCGCTCGACACCCTGGGCCACCAGAGTGTCGACAAACTGTTCAGCGTAGTTACCTGCCATGTTTACCTAACCTCGATTTCTAACTCTATTTCTTGAACACTCTCCAGTGTTCCCCTCCACAAGGGCATTTCGCCACCTTAACGCTCATTTCTCACGTTAGAAAATCTTTGTGACCTTAACAACAAACCGCGCGTTCTGGCGTTGAAACTGTAACGACCGTTCGCTATAGTTTCCGGCATGTCAGAGTCAGGAACGCCGCACACCACCCTGCCCCCGTCAGCCCACAGGTCCGCCCGCACCCGCACCTCCGCCGAGGCACTGCGCTCCTCTGCCCTGCGCCGCTGGTCCTTCTTCGGCGTCGTGTCGCTCGGCCTGCTCATGATTGGCCTGGATAACTCCATCCTCTACACGGCCCTGCCCACACTCTCGGAGCAGCTGCATGCCAGCTCGCTGCAGCAGCTGTGGATCATCAACGCCTACGCCCTCATGATCGCCGGCCTGCTCCTGGGCACCGGCACGCTCGGGGACCGCATCGGGCACCGCCGCATGTTCGTCATCGGCCTGTGGATTTTCGGCCTGGCCTCATTGACCGCCGCCCTCGCACCCGGCGCGTGGGAGCTGGTGGCCGCCCGCGCATTCCTGGGCATCGGTGCCTCCATCATGATGCCGGCCACCCTGGCCCTTATCCGGCTGACTTTTGAGGACGAGATTGAGCGCAACACCGCGATTGGCATCTGGGGCTCCATTGCCGTCGTCGGCGCGGCGGCCGGGCCCACCGTGGGCGGCTTCCTCCTCCAGCACTTCTGGTGGGGCTCTGTCTTCCTCGTCAACGTGCCCATTGTCCTCCTCGCGCTCGTGCTCACGCCTTTCCTCGCCCCGCCCAACGTGGCGAACCCG
Source organism: Corynebacterium tardum (assembly GCF_046717785.1). Classification (NCBI taxonomy): domain Bacteria; kingdom Bacillati; phylum Actinomycetota; class Actinomycetes; order Mycobacteriales; family Corynebacteriaceae; genus Corynebacterium; species Corynebacterium tardum. The sequence goes on from NZ_CP177104.1 coordinate 2,306,445, forward strand.
GACAAGCACTGGGATTTCCTGTCCTCCCTGTACGCGCTCATCACCCTGGCGGCACTGGTGCTGGTCATCAAGACCGCGGCCAGCTCCCACCCGCACCTCACGCTCATCGGCGGAGCGCTCGCCGTCTTCCTCCTCGGCGCCACTCTGTTTACCCGCCGCCAGTCTAAGCTCAGCGATCCGCTGCTCACCTTCGATGTCTTCCGCTCCCCCATCTTCACCGGCGGCGTCATCGCGGCGGGCGGCGCCATGTTTGGCCTCTCCGGGTTGGAGATGACCACCACGCAGAAGCTGCAATTGGTGGACGCGCATTCGCCGCTCGAAGCAGGTCTTATCATTTCCGTGATCGCGCTGGCGGCACTTCCCATGTCCGCCCTGGGCGGAGCGAACCTCCACCGTTGGGGGTTCCTGCCGATCATCTCGGGTGGATTCGTCCTCATGGCTGCCGGCGTATCCGGTGCAGTGTGGGCAGGACACCACGAGCACTTCGCGGTCTATCTTGCTTGCCTCTTTGCCACCGGTCTCGGGGCTGGGCTGGTCATGTCGGTCTCCTCCACCGCCATCATTGGCGCGGCGCCGGCTTCGCGCTCGGGCATGGCCGCGGGCGTGGAAGAGGTCTCGTATGAGTTTGGCACGCTGCTCTCCATCGCCGTGACGGGCTCTGTGGTCCCCCTCCTCTTCACCTCCAACGCCTCAGAGGAGGTGCGGCAGGTTGGTCTGGACGCGCTGCACGACCCTGCACTGCGGGAGACTGCTGCCGGCGCCTACACGGAGGCGTACCTGACCACCGCGGCCGGGCTGGCCGTGGCGATGCTGGTCTTCGCCGCGCTCACCGCCTGGTGCTTCCGCACCAACCCCACCTCGGGAGGTGCCAATGCCGCGCACTAGCAAGAAGGAAAATGTTCTCGACGCAGCACTGGGCATCATCGAGCAAGACGGCGTCCACGCGTTGACCTATGACTCCCTGGCGGCTGCCACGGGCATGAGTAAGTCCGGGCTGATCTATCACTTCCCTACCCGGCACGACCTGCTCGTGGACTGTCACCGGCTGTGCGCGCAGCGCTGGGAGGCGGAGCTAGTGGAGCTGTCCGGCGGCAAGACTGCAGACGAGCTCACGGAGCGCGAGCGCTACCGGGCGGCGATTACGTCGATGGGCAAGCACGATCCGCTCATTGAGCTGCTCATGACCATCCACGCCCAGTCGCACGCGGACTTCCAGGCGGTGTGGCGGGACGTCGATAGTCGCTGGCTTCCCAGCCCCGACACGGAGGATGAGTCCGTGCTGCTCGCGGCGGTGATTGGCAACGGCCTGTGGGTCTACGACCACCTCACCGAAAGGCCCCTGCCTAAGGGGAGGCGCCGGGCGCTTATCGACGTCGCCCTGGGACACCTCAACACATAATTTGAGCTGGAGACGAGACTTGAACTCGCAACCTACGCATTACAAGTGCGTTGCGCTACCAATTGCGCCACTCCAGCACCGCGGATGATCCGCTACCGGAATGGTACCCGAGCCACCCCCAAGCAGAGAAAGCCGGGGCACATTACGCCCCGTGCGCAGCGCAAAAGCTTACGGTCTCCCGCGCCTGTGGAGGGGGATAGTCACTGGCAGGTGCATAAATTGACGGCAGTTACTAAAGTGCTGGTTTACCTAGCCCAGAACTTGTAGAGGTCTTTCTTTTTCGTGTCTGTACTCTCCTCGTTGCGCCAGCGCCTTAAGAGCCGCTCGTCGCGCGTAGCCACCATTGACGCCGCCAAGGCCGCGCCGCCTCCTTCCCCGCTCGCCCCGGTCGACCTCACCGACCCCGCACAGGTGACAGGCGTTATGGAGATCGCGGCGCGCGTGGGCGAAATTCTCATCGCGGCGGGCACGGCCAACACGGACGCCCAGGCGCAGATCCACCTGGTGGCCTCCTCCTACGGTCTGCACTACTGCCATGTGTCGATCTTGATGAACACCATCACGATTCACACGTCGATGGGCACCGGCCCCCACCGCCGCAACCTGCACGTCTTCCGCGTCGCCCCGGGTATCGCGGTGGACTTCACCAAGCTCTCGGCCGTGGATCGCCTCATCCACTCCATCCACTCCGGCGCCACCCCGCCGGCGATGGCGGAGAAGATCCTTGATGACATCGACGCCATGCAGAACCCCTACTCCAAACCCACCATCATTACTGCGTGGGGAGCGATGGGCGGCTTCATCGCTGTCATGCTCGGCGGCGACCTGTTGGTCGGCGTGGTGACCTTCCTGATCACCATGCTGAGCATGGGAACAAACATGTTCCTGGCTAACTACCGCCTGCCGCCCTTCTATCAGAACATTGTGGGTGGCTTCCTCGCCGTGGTGCCAGCCGCCATCCTCTACAACGTGTTTGCGCAATTCGGCATCCAGATGCTTCCCTCCCAGATCATCGGTTCGGGCATCATCGTGCTGGTAGCGGGCCTTACCTTGGTGCAGTGTCTCGTCGACGGCATTACCCGCGCCCCCGTTACGTCCTCCGCCAAGTTCTTCGAGGCCATCATGGCCACCGGCGCCATCATCGCCGGCGTGGGCCTGGGCATTCAGGTGGCGGGGTGGCTGGGTTTTAGCCTGCCACCGCTGGCCACGCTGGCCCCGCCGGTCTATCACAAGATCCCACTGCTCGTGGTGTGCGGCGGTATCGGTTCTGCAGGCTTTGCGCTGGCCCTCGGCGCGCGGTGGTCTGAGGTCACCATCTCCGGGCTCACCGCTGCTGCCGGTATGGTCTTCTACTACTTCGTGATCGTGCCCTTCGGCGTCGGCCCAGTGGTCGCCTCCGGCATCTCCGCCGTGGCGGTGGGCCTGGCCGGCGGTTTGCTCTCCCGCCGCTACATGATGCCGCCGCTTATCACCATGATTGTGGGCTATACCCCGATGCTGCCGGGCCTGACGCTGTACCGCGGCATGTACGCCATGCTCAACGAGCAGATTGTTACCGGCCTGACCAACCTGGCCAGCGCCCTGGCAATCTCCGGCGCGCTGGCGGCTGGCGTGGTCTTTGGTGAGCGCGTGGCGCGCCGCCTGCGCCGCCCGCAGTACTTCCGCCCCTACACCGCCTTCAAGCGCCTGGGCACCTTCTCCTTCTCCCGGGCGACCCGCCTGGCGCAGCGCGCCCGCATTCCGCGCGTACCCATGTCGCCCTTCGCCCCGCGCCACAACCTGCCGGCCCCGCCGCCGGAGTACGGCCCCAAGCCGCCGACCCCGGCCCAGCAGGCACGCTTCCAGCAGGGCGACGCCGTCACGGAACCCATCACGGACATGTGGCCGGTCACCACTCAATTCCCGGCCCAGCAACCAGCGCAGTCACCAAATCAAGCTTCAGCACAGCGCCCCACCTATACGGTCCCAGGCAAGCCCGCCCCCACCACCCCTCCGGAGCAGCAATAGCGTAGAATGTCCGGTCTGAAAGCTTTCACACGTCATTCCAGGAGGACTCCGTGCCACCCAAGGTCACCGATACTCAGCCCGCAGCTGATCAGACCCACGCCGTTGAGGAAGAGACCGCCCGCGCCGCGCGCCGCGTCGTTGCCACCTATGCGGAGGATTTCCTCGATGGCGTAACGCTTATGTCGATGCTGGGCGTGGAGCCGGAGGGCTTGGTACACCGCAAGGTGCTGGCGGAGCAGGCGGATGCCGCCCCGAAGAAGAAGTCCACCAAGAAGGCATCGAAGAAGTCCACGAAGAAGGCGTCTAAGAAGTCGACCAAGAAGGCTACGAAGAAGGCGTCCAAGAAGTCGACGAAGAAATCGACCAAGAAGTCCACCAAAAAGGCCGCTAAGAAGTCGACCAAGAAGGACTAGGCATGTCGGGCCGCACCAACAGCTTCGTCGTCGTGGCCAACCGCCTGCCGGTGGATCTGGAGACCCACCCGGACGGCACTCGGGAGTGGAAGGCCTCCCCGGGCGGGCTGGTCACTGCGCTCTCCCCGGTTCTGGAGGAGCACCAGGGCTGTTGGGTGGGCTGGCCTGGCGTGGCCGATGCTGCCCCGGAGCCTTTCACCACCGACAACGGCGTGCTGCTCCACCCCGTCCGCCTCACCCAGGAGGACTTCGAGGCCTTCTACGAGGGCTTTTCTAACGCCACGCTGTGGCCGCTCTACCACGATCTCATCGTCACGCCCGTCTATAACCGCGACTGGTGGGACACCTACCGCGAGGTCAACCTCCGGTTCGCCAACGAGGTCGCGGCTGTTGCCGCCGAGAACGCTACGGTGTGGGTGCAGGACTACCAGCTCCAGCTCGTGCCAGGCATCCTGCGCCAGCTGCGCCCGGATCTGACCATCGGGTTCTTCCTGCACATCCCCTTCCCCTCCCCGGATCTGTTCCGCCAGCTGCCGTGGCGCGAGGAGTTGGTGCGGGGGCTTCTCGACGCCAACCTGATCGGCTTCCACCTCGAGTCCAATGCCCGCAACTTCCTCGAGCTGGCGCGCACCCAGGGCCTGCGCGTCGAGGGCGAGGTCAGCACGCGGGAGGTCACCGCGCACATCGTGACCTCCAGCGGCCACCGCGTCGGCGTGGCTGCCTTCCCCATCTCCATCGCCGCGGATGACTTTGGTGAGGGGGATAAGGGGGACGTCGAGAAGCTGCGCGCCGAGCTGGGGAACCCCAAGCACATCATTCTGGGCGTGGACCGCCTGGACTACACCAAGGGCATCCTGCAGCGCCTCATCGCGTTCGAGGAGCTGCTCGATACCGGTGCCCTGGACCCGGCCGAGGTCACGCTGGTGCAGCTGGCCACGCCGTCGCGCGAGCGCATCGACCACTACCGCGCCACCCGCTCGAAGGTGGAGGAGGCCGTGGGCCGCATCAACGGGCGCTTCGGCCGCTTGGGCGCTCCCGTGGTGCACTACCAGCACCGTTCCGTGCCCAAGGAGGTGCTCCGGCGCTATTACCGCCTCGCGGACATCATGCTGGTCACCCCGTTTAAGGACGGCATGAACCTGGTGGCCAAGGAGTACGTGGCCAGCCACGGCGATGGCTCCGGCGCGCTCGTTCTCTCCGAGTTCGCGGGCGCGGCGGCGGAGCTGACACACGCCAACCTGTGCAACCCGTTCGACATCGAGTCGATCAAGCGAGCGCTGCTGTCCGCCATCAAGGGCCTGGATGAGTCCCCGGACACCATGCGCGAGCGCATGGCGGCTATGAATTCCCAGGTCCGCGAGCACGACATCGCGCTGTGGTCACGTTCCTTCCTGGGCGCGCTCGATTCCCAGGAGGAGCAGGCATGAAGCGCTTTCTCGGCCGCCTCGCGGCCGCTGCCCTGTGCGCGGGCGCGCTTTCCGGATGCGGCGCGGACGACGCGGAGCCAACCGCACCTGGCGACGACACCGTGGTGGGCAAGCAGTGGCAGGTAGTCAACCTGTACACGACGCCGGATGCGCCGTCGGCGATTGCGAAGGACACCACTCAGGTGCCGCACCTGAGCTTTGGGGAACACACGATGGTCGGCTCCACCGGCTGCGTGCCCTTTACTGCCGATGTCTCCTTCCGCCAGGGCGAGAAGGACTCCACCATCTGGGACGCCGACTCCATGCACGTGGAGGACGTAACCTACGAGGACGCGGCCGGTGGGCCGGAGTGCACCGGGTCGCCCCAGCGGGTGGATTTTCTCCTGCGCAATCTCATTGCGACGGGCAACGACTTCTCCTTTGAGGTCAACGAGAACAACCAGCTGATTCTCACGCTGCGCACCGACGCCGTGGACTCCCCCATTATCCGCCTGGCCACGCTGTAGCCTGGGAATCATGATTGACTCCCTCGCCTCCGCCGAGCACCTGGCGGTTGTCTCTGATTTAGACGGCACGCTGGCTGCCTTCGCCCGCGACGCCTACTCCGTGCGCCCCGAGCAGCGCTCCGTGGACGCCCTGGCTGCGCTCTCCCAGCTTCCGAACACCACGGTGGCGGTGCTCTCTGGGCGCCACCTCGACGGTCTCAAGCAGGTCTTCCCGCTGCGCGAACCCATCTTATTTGGCGGCTCGCACGGCGCGGAGTCCTCGTGGGAGAGCTCCGCCCTAACCCCGGAGATGGAGGCCCACCTGGCCAAGAAGGAGGCGGAGATCCAGGAGATCATCGCCCGCCACCCCGGCGCGGAGCTGGAGGTCAAGCCTTTCCAGCGGGTGCTGCACCTGCGCGCGCTGGAGCTGCAGGACCCCGACGCGGCGGCGGCCGCCTACGCGGAGGGCGTGGCGCTCAGCGCCGATGGCTTCCCCAAGACCACCGGCAAGTGCGTGGTGGAGTTTTCCGCCACCCGCGCTACTAAGGGCACGTGGATTGAGGGGCTGCGTGCCCGGGTAGGCGCCACGGCGGTGGTCTTCTTGGGGGATGACACCACCGACGAGGACGGCTTCGCCGTACTCAACCAGCCGCCGGATGTCGGCGTCAAGGTGGGCGAAGGCGAGACCCACGCGCAGCTGCGCGTGCCCGACGTCCACGCGGTGTCGGACTTCCTGGAGCAGCTGGCCCGTGCCCGCGCGGCCCACGCCTAGCCGCGACCGGGCAGAAGCCGCTCGCCCCGCGGGCGTGCCACCGTGCGCCCGGAATGAAAGGACGTGCGCAGCAACTTATGCGGCGGCTCGGCCAGTTGTGTAGTACGCCCGCCGCGGGCCGCGTCGCGGTCGATGAGGTCTGCCAGCATGTGGCCGGCGGCCGCGCCCTTCGCCTTGTTCGGCTGCACCACGGTGCTTAAGCCCACCGCGAGTGCGGGGGCGATGCCGTCGAATCCGGTCACGGACAGCTGCTCGGGGACGCTGATGCCGTGATCACGGGCGTAGGCCAGGACGCCGAGGGCCATCGAGTCCGTCGTGCACAGCACCGCCGTGAGATCCGGGTGCGCGGTGAGCAGCTCTTCGGCGGCAGCGTAGGCGGTACGGGAGTCATTGATGTGGCGGGTGACCACGGGAACGCCCTCGATCCCCGCCGCGCACAGCACCTCGAGGGCACCTTGGACGCGAGCGCGCTGCACGTGCATGTCCGCGGCAGCCAACTGCGCGGGTGAGACCTCGCCGTCGTGCCGCTCGCGGTGCAGGCGGATGGACAGGATGCCGATGCGGGCATGGGCGGAGTCGATAAGCGCCTGCGCCGCGGGGGCAATCGCGGAGTGATCGTCGATGCCCACGAAGGGCAGACCCGAATCCGTGGGCTGGTCGCACACCACGACGGGCAGGCCGCGGCGCTGCACGGCCTCCAGGTACGCGTCACCCGCCGCCACGGAGTAGACCACAAAGCCATCGACGGCGGCGGAGCTGACAAGCTGGGCCGCGTGGGCGTCGTCCGGCGCACCCACCGTGTCGGGGCCGGCGGGAATGAGCGTCAGGGTGGTGCTCGCGCCTGCCGAAGCCTCCGCCATCCCCGCCAAAAAGTCCACCGAGGCCATGTCCTCGAAGGCATAGGACAGGTGCTCGGTGAGCAGCACCCCCACCGAGCCTTGGCGGCGAGTACGCAGGCTCCGCGCTGTGGGATCGGGGCCGGCGTATCCACGGGCAGCGGCTGCGGCAAGGATGCGCTCGCGGGTGGCGGGGGCGAGCTGGTCCGGGCGGTTATAGGCGTTGGACACCGTGGTGCGAGAGACCCCCAGTTCGGCGGCGAGGGAGGCCAGCGTCGTGCTGCGTTTCGACATGCCGGTAACCCTACCCGTTTTCAACTCATTACCATTTGGCAACCTTTTTCATTACTGGTTAGGATATTTCGCATGACCACATCTTTCTCACGCCGGGCACTCCTGCGCCCCACCGCCGCTGTCTTCGCCGCCACCCTCGGCGCCGCAACTCTCACCGCCTGCAGCTCCGACGGCAGCAGCGCCGACGGCTCTGACGGCAGCTCCGACAAAGACACCATCCACGTCGTCGCCTCCACCTCCATCTGGGCTGATGTGGCCGAGGCCGTGGTGGACACCGCCCAGACCGACGTCAACATTGATGTCGAGGCCATCGTCACCGGCAACGGCGTCGACCCGCACCACTTCGAGCCCACCGCCGCGGACATTGCAAAGGCGAACGAGGCCGACGTCATCATCGCCGGTGGCGGCGGCTACGACGCGTGGCTCTACCAGGCCGTGGAGAACCAGGACGAGATCATCCACGCCCTGCCGCTGACGGAGCACCACCACGACCACGGCCACTCCCACGACGAGGGCCACGGACACTCCCACGACGAGGGCCATGAAGAAGGCCACGAGCACGGCGACGAAGAGACCGTGACCATGGATGAGGCCAAGAAGATTGCCCAGGGCGATCCTTCCCAGATCACCAACATCGACGGCAACGAGCACGTCTGGTACGACGCCGCGGCTATCGAAAAGGTAGCCTCTGACGTCGCCGACATGGTCAACGAGACCAACCCGGACGCCAAGGCCTCCGCGGACCCGCTGGTCAAGCGCGTGGAGGAGATCAAGCAGCGCGTCGAGAAGCTGCCCCAGCGCAACTACGCCCAGACCGAGCCGATCGCGGACTACATCTTCAAGTACACCGACAGCACCGACGCCACCCCGGAGGGCTACCGCAAGGCGACCGTCTCCGAGGGCGAGCCCACCGCGGCCGACCTCGCGGCCTTCCTGGAGGACATCAAGTCCGGCAAGATCGACCTGCTCGTCTTCAACCCGCAGACGGAGACCGACATGGCCACCCGCATCCGGGACGCCGCGAAGGAGCAGAACATCCCGGTGGTCGAGATTGGTGAAACCCCGCCGGAGAACACCAACTTCCTTGACTACTACGACGAGGCCGTCTCCGCACTCGAGGCTGCCCAGTAGTGCTTCTATCCTTTAACAATGCCGCAGTTGAACCGCTGTGGTCCCAGATGAACCTCGCCGTTGACCGCGGCGAGTTCATCGCCGTTTTGGGGCCCAACGGCGTGGGTAAATCCACGCTCCTCGGTACCATCCTGGGCACCCGCCAGCTCACCGCCGGAAGCGTTGACGTCAACTGCCGCGTCGGCTTTATCCCCCAACAGCGCATGTTCCCCCAGGACCTGCCGCTGCGCGCCCGCGATCTGGTTTCCCTGTCGCTGGCACACGGCGCCGTCCGCCACCGCCGCGTGGGCCGCGGGCGTGTCGACGAGCTCCTCGCAGAGGTGGGCGCCACCGGCATTGCCAACCGCCGCGTGGGCCAGCTCTCCGGTGGCCAGCAGCAGCTCATCCGCCAGGCCCAGGCTCTGGCGAACGACCCCGAGGTCATCCTCGCCGACGAGCCGCTGCTCTCCCTCGACCCGGCGCGCCAACAGGCCACCGTGGCCAAGCTCGACACGTGGCGGAGTGAGCGCGGCACCTCCATTATCTTCGTCACCCACGGCATCAACCCAGTGCTGGGCGTGGTGGACAAGGTGCTCTACATCGCCCCGAACGGCCACACGTTTGGCGCGGTGGAGGACGTCATGCGCTCCGAGGTACTTTCAGAGCTCTACGGCTCAGACGTCACCGTTATCAACGTCGATGGAAGGCTCATCGTTGTCTAAGTTCTTCGAAGACACCCAGTACCTGCTGGGCGTCGATTTCGTGCAATCCTCCCTGATTGCCTGCGCCCTGCTGGGCATCCTGTCCGGCGTGATGACCTCTCTTATCGTGCTGCGCCAGATGTCGTTTTCCGTGCACGCCACCTCGGAGCTGGCTCTCATGGGTGCGGCCGCGGCACTGCTGTTCGGCCTCAACCTCGGCTTCGGCGCCATCGCCGGGGCCATCGTGGCGGCCATCATCCTGGCGGTGCTGGGCCTCAAGGGCCAGCAGGATAGCGCCATCGGCGTGGTCATGAGCTTCGGTCTAGGCCTATCCGTGCTGTTCCTGCACCTCTACCCCGGCAACGCCAACACGGCGATGACGCTGCTGACCGGCCAAATCGTGGGCGTATCTTCTGCCTCCGTGTGGCTGCTGGCGGCCACCATGATCATCGTCGTCGCCGTGGTAGCAATTTTCTGGCGCCCGCTGCTCTTCGCCTCGGCCGACCCGGTCATGGCGCAGGCTGCCGGCGTGCCGGTCAAGTTCCTCTCGGTGGGCTTTGCCATCCTGGTGGGGCTCACGGCCGCGCAGTCGGTGCAGATCGTCGGCTCGCTGCTCGTCATGGCGCTGCTCATCACGCCGGGCGCGGCCGCGGTGCAGATTACCTCCTCTCCGCTGCGGGCGGTGGTGTGGTCCACGGTCTTTGCGGAGGTCGCGGCCGTCGGCGGCTTCGTCCTCTCCTTGGCCCCGGGCCTGCCGGTCTCGGTGTTCGTTACCACCATTTCGTTCGTCATCTACCTGGTCTGCCGTCTCATCGGCTGGCTGCGCGGGCGCACCGCGGTGCGCGATGACATCGCGGCCGCACGCTTCCACCGCGAGCACAAGACCCCCGCGGAGGAGCACCACACCAGCACACACGACGAAAACTGCGCGCACCCTGACTAAACTGACGGGCTGTGAAGGAATCCCTGGAACTTGATGGCCGCACCCGCACCTTTGTCACCGTAGAGCCGGAAACCCCCACTGGGGAGCTGCTGCTCTTCTTCCACGGCTCGTTGCAGTCCGGCAGCGTGATGCGGCGGTTTACGGCGAATACGTTTGATGAGATGGCTCGCCGCACCGGCCGCGTCATCATCTACCCGGAAGGCGTGGACCGCCACTTCAACGACGCGCGCGGTACCCTGCCGGTGAAGGCCAGGGAGCTGGGCATTGATGATGTCTCCTTTGCCCACGCCCTCGTCGAGCTCGCGCGGGAGCGCTACGGCATTGAGCGCACCAGCGCGTGCGGCTACTCCAACGGTGGACAGATGGTGCTGCGCCTGCTTTTCGACGCCCCCGGGCTCCTCCACTCCGCCTGCGTTTTCGCCTCCACCCTGGGTGCGGGGGCCAACCACGCGCCGAGCAACCCGGATTCGGCATACCTTCCTACGCCGGTGCTGCTCATGCACGGCACGGACGATCCGCTAGCGCCTTACGAGGGCGGGGTGGCCGGGCTAGACGCCACGCGAACTCGCGGCGAGGTGACCTCCGCGCCGTGGACCGCGGCGCGCCTGGCGGATCTCAACCATGCCGCCGGGCCAGAGCGCACCCACCTTTTCCCCGACACCGTTGTCGACCGCTGGGAGCCGGCAGACGCCACCGGCGCGCCGGTCGAGCTCGTGAGCGTCGAGGGCATGGGCCACGTCATCCCGTCGGGCAACGAGCTGGACCCACGCCTGGGTAAAAACACGGATTCCTTCATCGCTGCCGAGCTCGTGGAGGAATTCTTCGGGCTCTAGACTGCACGTGCGCCCCATCGTGTCTCACTCCACTCAGCCCCAACCTCGGGTCGAGGCCGTTCGTAGGTGAGCGTCGAGAAGCAATAATTGTGGATTACCGACCAGTGCTTTAGCGATTCCTAGATGCTGTTTCATACCGAGCGAAGCATGCTCGCAGGAAACACTGTGGTGCAATGAAAGGCCTACAAGGGATAAAAGATCCTTCAGTTCATCATTCAGTGAACCTTGTTGTAGTGGTCGGCAATGTCGTTGACGATCGCGTAGAGGTCGCGTTCCATCGCGTAGGTTTTCTTTTCTCGCGTACTGACTAATCACACTTTCGACCCTTTGTTATCTAGAGAATTATTACGTCCCAGCGTGATGTTGCACACGTCTGTGCATGTATGCACTCTCGATGTCACGGTTTGCTGGCGAAGATTCTTCAAGTTACCCGCAGCTGAATCTGTGCAAGGTGAAAACTCTCAACCGAAAGGAATGCGTCACCATTTCAAATAAGACTATTTACATATCAGGAAAGGGTATTCTTATCCGGATCAGTCAATTGGCAACGAAATTATAGACTCGTGGACCGGAAAGGATAATGACTGGATAAAGCGCAAAACTGGAATAGAAAACCAATACAATTGTGCAGATTTGACTCACCTCGATGAATCTGGGGACGAAGCTGCACTATCTACAATTGAAGACGCGGGGCTAACGATTGATGATATTGATGGAGTTGTGTGCTCTACGAGCACTGCAACCCAAACAATCCCCGCGACCGCGTCGTTAATCGCACGGCGCCTAGGTATCCAGCGGCATGCTCCAGCGCTAGATATTAATGCTGTTTGTAGTGGATGGGCTTACTCAGTCGCCGTAGCTCAAGGCTTCTTGCCCTCGCAGGCAGAGCTAAAAAATATTCTTGTTGTTTCCACAGATGCTTACTCGAAAATTATGAATCGAGATGACCCAACAACTATAACTCTATTTGGTGATGGAGCAGCCGAGAGCATTGTATCTTCGTCGGACGTGCTTCATAGTGTGCACGGTCTGAAAATGAGGAATGCAGCTGAAATGGCTGATGCGGTTAAGACGCAAGGAACTCTCACCACGACTTCTGAAGCAGGGGAATATGTGCCTCGACCGAATTTTTCGATGGATGGAAAGACTGTACTGACAACTGCCAATGAGGTTATTCGGCACACGCACGCAATCTGAATGTTCAAGATGTGAAGTACTGGCCAGCAACCAAGAAGTAAAGATCGCCATCCAGCTTTCTCGGCCCTGAATCTAGCATCCGGAGGTGTAGAGAAACTCACGCAACGACTGAAACGCCAGCGTCTGTGTCACGTCGCGCAGCTCAAGGAAGAACCCATCTTCTGTAATTTCAACAATCCGCGCACCGGGGATGGCTGCCACAATCGGCGAGTGCGTCACCACGATGAACTGCGCACCCGCCTCCGCGGCGCGATGGATTTCCGCCATGAGCGTCATCTGCCGCACGAGCGAAAGCCCAGATTCCGGCTCGTCGAGGATGTAGAGCCCGCGCCCATCAAAGGAACGCTGCACGACGTCCATGACGGACTCGCCATGCGACATCGCGGTCGAACCAACGTTGTAGTGCGCCTCCGCGCGCAGGAAGTAGCCGTCCTTGGGTGCGGTACCTAGCCGCAGGCTCGCCCACCTCCGGAGGGGATTGATGGGACCGGCGGAGCGCTGCACACCCCATATCCCACCGCGCTCAGGAAAGCCGTACTCGAAGGCAATGCCCTCGGCGAGCGTCGACTTTCCCACCCCGTTGTCCCCGGTCAGCACGGTCACCGGCGCACGCAGGTCCAGTCCTTGGCGTCGCAGCGCCACGAAACCAGGAACGGAGGACACCCACTCAGGTCCGTGGCCGCCGTCCAGCGCGGCATAGGCGTCGACATAGAAGTCTCTCATTCGCCCTCCCCAATAAGAAACGCGGCGGTCCCCAATGGATCGGCAAGGAACTCGCGCGCGGCGTGGACAGCTTCCGTCGCTTCGGGAGCGACGGGCGCAATCCCCTTGTCGCCGAACGTGTAGACGGTCGCGCCTTGCATGCTGAGGAAGACTGGCGAGTGCGTCGCGAGGATGACCTGCGCGCCCCGGGCGGCGAGGCGCTCGAGCTGCGTGACAACCTCGACCTGCCGGGGATAGGACAAGCCGTCTTCCGGCTCGTCGAGAATGATCATTCCGTCAGAATGGAAGCGTCTCTCGACGAGGGCGAGCAGACCCTGGCCGTGGCTGAGAAACGGCAGGTCACTGAGCGGATCGGGATTCTCCGGGCTGTGGATCTGGTGGTGATACTCGCTCAAGTTGAGGAAGGTCTCGCCGCGCAAGAAGTACACGTCGCGCGGGTTGTGCGCCCGCGAGCAGATGAGCCACTCGGGATAGTCCTCGTCGCCGGTGGCAAACCGGGCGTGGCGCGAGCCGCCCTCGGGATTGACCCCAAGCCCCACGGCGATGGCCTCGAGCAGCGTGGATTTTCCGGCGCCGTTATCCCCCACGACGACGGTCACGGGCGTAGGCAAACGCAAGGCGCCGCCGGGCAGCGCTGCGATGAGCACGCCCAGGCGGCGCATGTGTTCCGGCACGCCGGGCAGTCCCTCCCCAATAAGCTCCGGGGCGGGACGCACACTCGTGAGGAACATGGCGGCGAAAGCGTGAGCCTACTGCTGGGCCGCGCGGCGCTGGCGGGCAAACTCCGAGAGCACAGCGCCCGCCGCCACGGAGGCGTTGAGGGACTCCACCCAGGCGGTCATGGGGATGGACATGATGGCATCGCAGTTCTCGCGCACAAGGCGGGAGATGCCCTTGCCCTCCGAGCCGATGACGATGACCACCGGGTCAGTGCCGCCGTTGTATGTGTCGAGGGTGTGCTCGCCGCCGGCGTCGAGGCCCACCACCTGGTAGCCGGCCTTCTTAAATTCCTGCACGGTGCGAGTCACGTTGGTCACCCGCGCCACCGGTAGGCGGGCCGCGGTGCCCGCGGAAGTACGCCAGGCCACCGCCGTGACGGACGCGGAGCGGCGCTCCGGGATGATGACGCCGTGGCCGCCGAATGCGGCGACGGAGCGGATGACCGCACCGAGGTTTCGGGGGTCGGTGATGTTGTCCAGGATGACGAACATGCCCGGCTCTTGCGCGTCGCGGGCGCGGTCCATGAGGTCGTGCACGTCGGCGTACTTGTACGGCGGAATCTGCAGGCCGATGCCCTGGTGCATGCCGTTACCGGTCATGCGGTCCATCTCGTGGCGCTGCACCTCCAGGATCGGGATGTTGCGGGTGTTGCACATGGCCACGGCCTCGGAGAGGCGGGCGTCGTTGCGCGTGCCCTGCACGATGTAGAGGGAGGTGGCCGGCACCTTGGCGTGGAGGCACTCGATGACGGGGTTGCGGCCCACCACCATCTCCGCGGTCTCCTTCTGGTGGCGGCCGGAGTTGCGGCGCTCGCGCTCCAACTTCGCCTTGTGCTTAGCGTGGTAGACGCGGTCCTCCGCCTTCGGCGTCGGCCCCTTGCCTACCAGGCCCTTGCGCTTCTGACCGCCGGAGCCCTTGGTGGCGCCCTTCTTGTTGCTCTTGCGGATTCCCGCGCCGCCGCGGCCGTGGGTGCGTGCCATTGTTCTTACTCCTTATGTTGTCCTCGGCGGATGCCGCAGACGTTAGTCCGCCAGGGACCAGGTGGGCCCGTCGGCAGTGTCGGTGATGGTAATACCCGCAGCGGCCAGGCGGTCGCGCACGGCGTCCGCAGTGGCCCAGTCCTTCTCTGCGCGGGCGGTGGTGCGGCGCTCGAGCTCAGCCTGGACCAGGATGTCCAGCGCCGTGTCGGCGCCGCGTGTATCGCCACCATCTTTCCACTGTTCATCCATCGGATCAAAGCCAAGCACCGCGGCCATGGCGCGCACGGCGCCGGCGAGGCGCTCGGCGTCGTCCCGGCGGCCTTCCGCCAGCGCCTTGTTGCCGGCGCGCACGGTGGTGTGGATTTCCGCCAGCGCCTTCGGCACCGCGATGTCATCGTTCATCGCGTCCTCGAAGCCCTGGGTCCACTCGCCCTTCTCGACGCCCTCGAACTTGCCCACGAAGTCCTCGATGCGGCGGTAGCCCACCGCGGCCTCCTTAAGCGCTTCCTCGGAGTACTCCAGCACGGAGCGGTAGTGCGCGGAGCCCAGATAGTAGCGCAGCTCCACCGGGCGGACAATCTCCAGCATGTTGGCGATGGAGAGCACGTTGCCCAGGGACTTCGACATCTTCTCACCGGACATGGTCACCCAGTGGTTGTGCATCCAGTAGTTGGCAAACTTATCCCCCGCCGCGTGGGACTGGGCAATCTCGTTCTCGTGGTGCGGGAACTGCAGGTCCAAGCCACCGCAGTGGATATCGAACTCGCCGCCCAGGTAGTAGGTGGACATGGCGGAGCACTCCAGGTGCCAGCCCGGGCGGCCACGACCCCACGGGGTGGGCCAGGACGGCTCGCCCGGCTTCGCGGCCTTCCACAGGGCGAAGTCCTGCGGGCTGCGCTTGCCGGCGTTGTCCGACTCGCCCTGTTCCATATCCTCGACGCGGTTGCCGGATAGCGCGCCGTAGTCGGAGCCCTCCGCGGCGTTCCAGGCGGCGACGTCGAAGTAGACGGAACCGGCGTCCTCCCCCGCCGGGCCGCCGGGCACGGGGTAGGCAAAGCCGGCGTCGATAAGCCGCTGCATGTACTCCACCATCTGCGTGACAAAGCCCGTGGCGCGCGGCTCCACGGACGGCGGCAGCACGCCCAAGGTGTTGTAGGCCTTGGTGAATTCGCGCTCGTAGGTCGAGACCCACTCCCACCAGGGGCGGTTGTTCTCCGCGGCCTTGGTGAGGATCTTGTCATCGATATCGGTCACGTTGCGCACCAATGCCACGTCATAGCCCTGCGCCAGCAGCCAGCGGCGCAGGATGTCAAAGGCCACACCGGAGCGCAGGTGGCCGATGTGCGGCTGGGATTGCGGGGTGGCGCCACACAGGTAAATCGAGGCGTGGCCGGGGCGGACCGGCTCAAAGTCGCGTTGGGTGCGGGTGGCGGTATCAAAAATGCGCAAAGTACTCACCCGGCCTAGTCTAATTGACCCTCCGGTGGGAATTCACCACGGCCGATGTCCCCGCGCGTCAGTACTAAGTGCCGTGCCTTTCCTTTCGACGGTGTACCCCATTTCTCGTAATACTTGCGCAGCGACCTCTTGATTATCGGCTACCGCGCCACGTAACTGATCATCCAGCCACTTTTCTCGGCTCTGCGCAAGAAAGCTTTTCCAACCGGGACGTGAACGAAAGCCACACTCCATAAAAAGAAAGAAAAAATAATCCTCCAGGGATACCCGGAACCGACGGCCGCCAATAGGAAAATGTATGTCCTCAATTCGGCCCTTCTTTCGAGGGTTTTTCACCCCAGAAAAGTTCTTCATAAGTGCGGGACTCAACAGTCCGGCCACCCCTGAGTGGTGAATGTGGGCTGTCGGAGCAGTGCGATTCTCTCGCTCATATTCGAAACGGACGCCTGGAGCAGTTCCTACACGCAGCTCGAATTTACACTGAGAGATGATTCATCAGACGACAGGGACGTGTGAAAACGAACAACGGATTCGAAAAGGTCGCTATAGGAAACCTGATCGCTAGCCTGGCTTCCTACCCCATAGACCAACGGTGCGTGCATTTCCAACAATCCAGTGCCATCGTCTGGATTGAGATCTGTCCACACGCGGATGTCGGCAACTTCATTGAGGGGCAAAACCTTCACATGCACAGCATGCACCCAGTTGAAAAATTCCGCTGTCAGATGTTCCCCTAGTCCCCCCATGTGCACCGCCATTTAGCGTTCAAGCATCAGCTCTACGCGACGGAGTTCGTCATAAAGGTCGCGCTCTTCCGTGGAAAAACGGCCGGATTCTGCGAGCATACGCAGATCTTCAGAACTAAGGTTCGCCCCAATGGCTACTTCTAAGGCATGCAGGAGTTCCCCATACCGAGCCCGCAAAGCTTCGGTATTCATAATTCGCATTGTCAATGCCATGGCAGCCTCCTTTCCCTTGACTTTACGTCAGGAGTTGGGGGCCTGCCAGACCACGGCGGTGGCCACGGCGGCGCGGCCCTCTTTGCGGCCGGTGAACCCCAGGTGATCCGTGGTGGTGGCGGAGACGGATACCGGCGCACCAAGGATCTCCGTCAGGACGGCCTCTGCTTCCTCGCGGCGCGGGCCCATCTTCGGGGACTGCCCGACGAGCTGCGCGGCGGCGTTGCCGATGGTGAAGCCGTTCTGCTCCAGCAGCTCCCGGCACTCGCGCAGCAGCTGTGCACCGGACACGCCATCGTATTCGGGGCGGCCCACGCCCACGAAGGACCCGAGGTCGCCGAGGTGGGAGGCGGACAGTAAAGCGTCGACAAGCGCGTGCGCCACCACGTCCCCGTCGGAGTGGCCCTCGCAGCCATCCACGCCGTCGAAGAGGAGGCCGGCGATTGAACACTCCTTGCCGGGCTCGATCTGGTGGGCGTCGGTAGCGATGCCAACGCGGGGGATGATGGGGTTAGTCACTGGGTACCTCGAAGATGGTCGGCTCGGCCTCATCCGTCACGGCCTGAGCCAGGACGAGGTCGATGGGCGTGGTGATTTTAAACGCAAAGGTATCACCCTGCACCGTCTCCACGCGCTCGCCATGCCATTCCATCAGGCTGGCATCGTCCGTGGCGGTGAAATCGGGGTTCTGTTCCCAATAGTCCAGGTTAGCGCGGCGCAGCGCGGCCAAAGAGAAGCCCTGCGGGGTCTGCACGGCGCGCAGGCGGGAGCGGTCCGGCGTGGACACCACGGCGCGGCCCTCCACCTCCTTGATGGTGTCCGCCACGGGCAAGACGGGGACGACAGCGGTGGCACCGTCGAGCACACGCTTGGCGACGCGTGCGACCATCCCCGGCGGAGTCAGCGCCCGGGCGGCATCGTGGATCAGCACCACGGCGTCTTCCTCCGGAATTGCTTGCAGCCCGGCCCACACGGAGTCCGCGCGCTCGCCGCCGCCGTGCACGAGGCGAAGCGGGATGTCGGCGTCAACGCGCCCGAGAATGCGCTCGGCGAAGTGTTCCATCGCCGGGCTGACCAGCACTATCACCTCATCGACCATGCCGGAGGTCACCATCGCCTGCACGGACCGCTCCAGCAGGGTGCTCCCGCGCAGCTCGACGTAGGCCTTGGGCACGTCCGCCCCCAGGCGCGTGCCCTGCCCCGCCGCGGCAACGAGTGCGATGACGCGGGGTTTAGTCTTCGTCGTCGAAGGAGAGGTCATCAAGATCGATGTCATTGTCAATGTCGGTGGTGATGGACTTGTCCTCCACCAGGCCGGCGGCGCGGTGGCGCTCGATGGTGGCGTCAATCTCCTCCATCATGGTGTCCGCCTTCTTCTCATCCACCGGGGTGGCCAGGGAGAGCTCACCAACGAGAATCTGGCGCGCCTTGGCCAGCATGCGCTTCTCACCGGCGGACAGGCCGCGGTCTTGGTCGCGGCGCCACAGGTCACGGACGACCTCAGCGACCTTGTTGATGTCACCGGAGGCCAAGCGCTCCTGGTTGGCCTTGTAGCGGCGGGACCAGTTGCCGGCCTCTTCGACGTCCACCTCGCGCAACACGGAGAAGACTTTCTCCAGGCCCTCCTTGCCCACGACGTCGCGCACGCCGACCATCTCGACGTTCTTGGACGGCACGCGCACCACCAGATCGGACTGGTTGATCTGCAACACGAGGTACTCGAGGGTCTCGCCACCCATCTCGCGGGTTTCGATCGCCGCAATCTTGGCAGCGCCGTGGTGGGGGTAGACGACGACCTCTCCGACCTTAAATTCCATTGCCACTCCTTTATTGAGTACCCATCGCGTGCCCACTGCGTGGGGCGTATATACAGGGAGCTTATTCTAGCACGCTGGCCTTTACCCCCGCCCCGGCGGGCACCGCCCACGCGCTCTACACCACGAAGGCCACGCGGCGCAGCACGGCTACCCCCGGTTTACCCAAGAGGTTGGGGACTAACTGTGTGCTTTCCCCGAAGAGGGACTAGGCTAAAGCGTTGATAAGCTTTGTGATCGCAATTCTATGGAGGACACTCACAGTGCAATCCCTGAAGTCCGCCGCGCGCCGCGGTGCCATCATGTCAGTTACCGCCCTCTCCGCGCTGGCGCTGGCTTCCTGCTCGGCTGGCCACGTTGCACAGACCGCTGAGAAGGTCGCTGCTGTTGACGGCGCATCCGCCAGCACCGAGGACGGCAAGGTGTCCGTCCGCGACGTCACCATCCAGGTAGAGCCGGACAGCGGTGAGACCTCCCTGAAGTTCCTCGCCATCAACGAAGGCTACGAGATCGGCGATGTCACCCTAGAGTCCATCACCGTGGACGGCCAGCCCGTCACCATTGAGGGCGCTGAGCCGATTGCCCGCAATCAGTCCCTGTACGGCGACTCCGCCGCCAACCTGGAGGATCTGCCGAAGGACGAGAAGGACAAGAACGTCACCTACGTCACCACCTCCCTGAACAACGAGGAGTTCGGCTTCGGCGGCGCCCGCCCGGTCACCTTCACCTTCAACACCGGCACCATCGAGGTTGACGCCGCCGTGGCGGCCTCCCCGCTGCAGTCCGGCAAGTACGACCGCGACCCGGAGTCCACCGAGGGCTACACCGAGAACTAATACGTAGCCGCTCCAAGCCGCGCTACCGCTCCCCCACGCCTCCCTATACCGAAGCCTGCTGGGCTTCGCGGGGAGGCGTTTCGCGTTTTTACTGCTGAGCGGCAACTCTTGTCGGCGTGACGTGCGTGTCCGCGGCAATTACTAGAGTGTTGGGCATGGCAAAGAAGGTTCGTCCCGTCCACACGTGTTCCGAATGTGGTTTCGTCTCCCCGAAGTGGCTCGGCCGCTGCCCCGAGTGCGGTTCGTGGGGAACGCTGCAGGAGACTGCGGCACAAGAAGGCGGTAGTGCCGCCCAAGCCGCCGTGTCGGGGCGGCGGCCCACGGGGCTGACACCGACGAGTCCGGCGGTGCCCATCACGAAGATTGGGGCGACGCAGACCAAGGCAATCAACACGGGCATTGGGGAGCTGGACCGCGTGCTGGGCCGCGGCATCGTGCCCGGATCGGTGGTGCTCATGGCGGGCGAGCCGGGCGTGGGCAAGTCCACGCTACTGCTGGAGGTGGCCTCCCGCTGGGCGCAGCTCGGGCGCACCGCGCTCTACGCCACGGCGGAGGAATCGGCAGGACAGGTACGCGCCCGTGCCGAACGCACCGGTGCCTTGCACGAGACGCTGTACCTCGCCGCGGAGTCCAACCTCGACGTGGTCTTCGGCCACGTAGAACAGCTCAAACCCAGCCTCATCATCGTGGACTCGGTCCAGACCATGCATGCGGCCGGGGTTGAAGGCGTCGCCGGCGGCGTAGCACAGTCCCGCGCCGTGACCGCCGCTCTCACCACATTGGCCAAGACCACCGGAATCCCGATTCTGCTGGTGGGCCACGTGACCAAGGACGGCAACGTGGCGGGCCCGCGCGTGCTGGAGCACCTCGTGGACGTCGTCCTCAACTTTGAAGGCGACCGCCAGTCCTCGCTGCGCCTGCTGCGCGGACTAAAGAACCGCTTCGGCGCCACGGATGAGATGGGATGCTTTGAGCAGACTTCGGGCGGGATTAGAGAGGTGGCCGATCCCTCAGGCCTCTTCCTCTCCCACCGCGGCAGCACCCCGGACGGCTCCGCGGTAACGGTCGCCATGGACGGCGTGCGCCCCATCCTGGCGGAGGTCCAGGCGCTCACCGTGGATCCGGTGGCGAAGAACCCGCGCCGCGTCGTCACGGGGCTCGATTCCAACCGCGTGCCCATGGTGCTCGCGGTGCTGCAGGCTCGCGCCGGCGAACGCACCAACGACAAGGACGCCTACGTGGCCACCGTGGGCGGTATGAAGATCCAGGAGCCCGCGACGGATCTGGCGGTAGCACTTGCCACCTGGTCCTCCTTGCACGAGCGACCATTGCCACCCAAGACGGTAGTGATTGGGGAGGTGGGCCTCGCCGGCGAGGTGCGCCGCGTGCCCAATCTGGACCGCCGCTTGTCGGAGGCCGCGCGCTTGGGCTACCGCCGCGCCATCGTCCCGCCCGGGGAGGTCGAGGTTTCCGGGATGCGCGTCACGCACGCCGCAACAGTCAGTGAGGCTATCGCGGCACTGAGCTAGGCGGTTGGCCTACGCCGGGGTGTGCCTTACACCAAGTTGAAGGGGAGCGCCGCGGAGTAGTTCTCCCCGATGACGGTGTGCAGGAAGTACGCGCCTGGTTCTGCCTCGGGGCGGTCGGTGCACACACCGGGCTCGGAGCGCTTCCGGGACCAGTCCGCCTGGAAGTAGCGGGTCTCGCCCGTCTTGAAGGTCTGCTCGCCGGTCTCTACTGAGGCATAGCAGTCGGTATCCGCCCACACGCGCTCGTTGCTGCCCATCTTGTAGACCTCAAAGCGCAGCTGCTGCTCATCCAGGTTGATGGTGCAGTCCTTCGTGGTCGGGTTGAAGACCTCCATGTAGAACGTGGGCATCTTGCCTGCCGGGACGTTCTCCTCATTGGTCTTCGCCATGACCCTCAGGTCCTCGAGGGAACAGGTGGTCTTCGCCGGATCCACCGCCAGCTTCTCGGGGTCAGCGGGCTGGTTTTCTTCAGAGCTGGGCTCCTCGCTGGAGGGCTGCTCCGATTCGGAGCCATCCTTCGTGTCCTCGGACTTGCCTACGGGCGCGGCGGCCTCCGGAGAGCCCGATTCTGTGGAGCCCTCAGCGCTCTCCGGCGCCGCCGTGGTGCTGGTTTCCTCAGTCATGCTGGTGGATGCCGCGGCGGGCTGGGAGCCGTCCTGCTCTTTTTTCGAACCGCCAAACATCATGGTTGCCGCCACGATCAGGGCAACGACAAGCGCCAAAATCACCACGAGCGCGGCGATGCGGCGCCGGACATAGATTTCTCGCGGCAGCGGCTTCGAAGTGCGGGTTGGCTCAGTCACACCACCAATTTTAGGGTGCCTAGGCGCGAACTCCTACCAGCCGCCCGCCGCGTGTCTCGCCTGACCGGGATAATCTGGCTATGCGGCTACTGCACGCCGTGGAGGACCACGGTTTCAACGCTGGAGTCCTCCAGGAGGTAGCGCAGCCCCACCACGCCGAGGGTTCCCTCATCCAGCAGGCGGCGCGCGGCCGGGACATCTGAGACGATCTGGGACACCGTCTGCGCGGTGTGTTCCCGCTCAAAGTCGGCGGTCTCATCGCGGTTATCGCGCTTGGCCACCATGGCGGAGGCCGCCACCTTCTCAATAATCGGACGCTGCAGTCCCTTGGGCAGCTCCCCGCCGGCGAGGAACCCGGACGCCGCCGCCACCGCGCCACAGGATTGGTGGCCCATGACGACGAGCAGGTTGGCTTGCAGGTTTTCCAGAGCGTAATCCAGCGAAGCCAACACCGCGTTATCCAGGATGTGCCCGGCAGTGCGGATGACAAAGGCATCGCCGAAGCCAATGTTGAACACGTGCTCAATCGGCGCGCGTGAATCCGAGCAGGACAGGACAATGACGCGCGGGTCTTGCCCCTGGGTCAGCCCGGCGCGCAGCTTGGCGTCCTGGTTGACGGCGATGAGGTTTCCGGTAACGAGGCGCTGGTTGCCCTCCTGGAGGGCCTCCCACACCTTTTGCGGATCTTGAGGTACGTGTCGAAGAGGCATGATTCACACTCTAGTCCCCTACCCCCTACACTGTGAGCCTTATGGATACCCAAGCTGTCGTGGAGTGGTTTGACGCCAACGAGCGGCCCCTGCCGTGGCGCCGCCCCGGGACCTCCGCGTGGGGTGTGCTGCTCAGCGAGGTCATGAGCCAGCAGACCCCGGTCGCGCGCGTGGCCCCGCAATGGGAGGAATGGATGCGGCGCTGGCCCACCCCGGCGGATCTCGCGGCAGCCTCCAAAGCGGACGTGCTGCGCGCGTGGGGCAAACTGGGATACCCGCGTCGCGCGCTGCGCCTGTGGGAGTGCGCGAAGGAGATTGGTGCGGGGGAGGTCCCCGGGGACGTCGCCAAGCTGCTGGCGTTGCCGGGCATCGGTGACTATACGGCCCGGGCGGTGGCGTGCTTCCACTATGGGCGAAACGTGCCGGTGGTGGATACCAATGTGCGCCGCGTGTACGCCCGCGCAGTCGACGGCACCTTCCTGCCGCCCACCCCGTCCAAGCGCGAATTGGCGCAGGTGGAAGCATTGCTTCCGGAGGAGAACGGCCCGCGCTTTTCGGCCGCTCTCATGGAGCTCGGCGCGCTGGTGTGCACCGCCAAGAACCCGGACTGCGCGGCCTGCCCGCTGAAGTCCACGTGCGCGTGGCAGCTGGCGGGGTGCCCCGAGCCCAGCGCGGAGGAGACGGCGCGTGCGAAGAAGCGTGTGCAAAAGTTCGCCGGTACGGATCGCCAGGTGCGGGGCCTGCTTCTCGACGTCCTCCGGGACTCTCCCCACCCCGTCCCCCAGGCCGACCTCGACGCGGTGTGGCCGGACGCCGCGCAGCGCTCGCGCGCGCTAGCTTCCTTGCTGGAGGACGGCCTTATGGAGCAGGACGCGCAGGGGCTGTTTCATCTGCCTCACTAGGCCCACCCGCTGCGCTAGGAACATGCGAAAAGTCAATGAGCCGCCCCAGCGTCCAGTCACGGTCCGTGAGCAGGCGCGCGAGGATGAGGCCGCAGCCAATGGCCGCCACAGCCATCGAGGCGGTGGCAAAGTTACTCAACGCCTGATCCATGTTGCCCACGTTGAGGTGATAGGCGGTGCGGAACATGGAGGTGCCCGGGATCATGATGACGGAGGCCGGCACCGTCGTGGTGATACGCGGCAGGTGCGCGCTCTTGGAGGCCACCGCGCCCAAAAGCCCCACGATGAGACCGCCGGCAAAGGCGCCGACGTAGCTCGTGGCCCCGACTCCGATGAGGATCAGGCGCACGAGGTTGGCCACCGTTCCCACCGCGGCCGCCACGAGCACCATCCGGCGCGATGAGTTAAAGAGGAACGCGAATCCCGAAATGCCCAAGAAGCTCGCCGCCGCGGCGGCGAGGTACCACACCGGTTCATAGTCCGGGATGCCCGGTTCCGGGGTGAGCTCCGTGGTCCAGCTGACCAGCGCCACGGTAAACGTGGCGGCGGTGATCACCGTCAGCGCGTAGGTCAGCCGGGAGAGCCCGGCCTCAAAGTCGAAGCGCGCCAGGTCAATGAGCGCGGAGAACAGCGGGAAGCCAGGAATGAGGAAGAGGACCGCGGCCACGTAGCCCGAGGAAAACTCCGAGGGGTCCGCCACCCCGGCGGCCGCCACGGCCTCGGTGGTGAAGAAGTACACGAGGCTGGCCACCGTTCCGGCCGCCACGATGCAGCCCAGCTGGTGCACGTGTTTGCCGTGCAAGACCGCGCGAGTGAGCTGGCCGCAGAAGGCGGCGAGGGCCACCAGCAGAATCGCCGGCGCGGTAAAGAAGTTCAGGACCGCGAACGAGGCGCACGCAATTGCCGCCGCCGCTGCCAACAGCCACCGGTTCCATCGCTTGACCACGTTGGCCTCGATGACGTCGAGCATCTCCGTGAGCTCTTCCGCCGTAATGCCGGCGTACAGCCGGTGGTGGGTCAGGTCCTCTAAGGCCTCGATCCGGGAGGCATCCACCGCGGGGGAATGCTGCTGCGCTACTACCGTGCGGAAGTCACGGCCGCGGTGGAACGTACAGGTGATCTGTGTGACGCCGACGTTGGCGTCAAGGCGATCAAACCCGAGTGCGCGGGCGGCTCGCTTCATGCCTCGCAGCACGCGGTAGCCCGATGTGCCCGCCCCCATCAGCATCATGCCTAGGCGCAGCACCACGTCGGCCTCGTACCCCATGCGGACGTAGTCAGTGCTGGGGCGTGAGCTCATTAGCGCCAGCGCCCCCGGAAGTTCAGACCGCCCGGCAGGTTAACCCACATGCCGCCACGAGAGTTGAAGGTGACTGGGCCGACCTTGGTCGACATCGACGCACCGGAGCCAGAGAGGTTCACCCAGCTGTTCTTTCCGGTCTTCTTGCGCTTGCGGAAGTAAATACCCATGACGGATAGCTTAGCGCGAGAAACTGCAGCGCCGTACACGAGAAAGATTTAGTATTGCCTCATGAAACTAGTTTCCCGTGCAGTCCTCGCCGCCGTTGCAGCGCTGACTACCGCTGTTGCTCCTGCCACCGCCGCGGCCGACCCCGGCGCTGTTACCGCCTCCCAGCCCATCTCCCACGCTGCCGCGATGACCGGCGTGCGCGCGGAAAAGATCTCCTACGAATCCACCCTCATGGACGGCTCCCCCACCACCGTCACCGGAGTCATCTACGAGCCTTCCGCACCGTGGAACGGGCCAGGCGAGCGCCCCACCATCATCTTCGCCCCGGGCACCCGCGGGGCGGGCGACCAGTGCGCGCCCTCCAACGCGGACCAGGCAGTGGGCAACCTAGCTGTGGGCCCGGCCCAGCAGGTCACGCTCAACATGAACTACGAGTACGCCTTCTACCAGTACGCTGCGCAGCAGGGCGTGCGAGTGGTCACCACGGATCTCGTAGGTCTCGGAACGCCCGGCCACCACTCCTACGTCAACCACATCGAGGAGGCCCACGCGGTTCTCGACACCGCCCGGGCCACCCTCCGCCACGCGCACGCCCCCGCCAACGCCCCGGTCGGGTTCGCCGGCTATTCCCAGGGCGGTGGTGCGGCGGCAGCGGCCGCCGAGTACGCGGCCACTTATGCCCCGGAGCTCAACGTCAAAGGCACCTACGCGGGCGCACCTCCTGCTGACCTCTTTGAGGTCATGGATGCTGTCGACGGCTCCTCCATCGTCCACGTCTTGGGCTACGCCATCAACGGCTACGCCGAGCGCAGCCCGGAGTTCTACAACGAGATCGTCACTGAGATGAACCCGCGCGGCATGCACTACCTGGCCAGCGCCGCGGACGCCTGTATCGGCGATTCCATCGCTACGTGGGGCTTTACCCGTACCAGCCAGCTGACCAAGACGGGTGAGTCCTTCGGCGAGCTCATCCACCGCAAGCCAGTGGCCGCGCAGATGATGGCGGAGCAGCGTCTGGGCCAACACCCGCTCAACGCGCCCCTGCTGGTCATGAATTCCCCCACGGATGATCTCATTCCCTACGAGCAGGCGCGCACCATGGCCGGAAACTTCTGCGCGCAGGGTGGCAGCGTCCAGTTTGAGGCTGCCGACCCTGTCGATGTCTTCCGCACCGCCGGCGCGAACCACGCGCTGCCGATGGTGACCTCCATCCCGCGCGGCGTGAACTACCTTCTGGAACGCTTCCGGGATGTGCCGGCTCCCACCAACTGCCAGGCTTCCTAAGGCCTAGTGCAAACCGTCCAACGGTGAGAATGGCTCCTCGGCTTGGATGTCATGCAACGGCACACGCACCCAAGGCGAATCACTGTGTGCGAGCAGCTCGGTGAGCCGTTGCGATTGGTCCTTCATCGCAGCGGCGACGTCGGGCTCGCCGTCACTCGCCCAAACCATTCGGCCCCACCAGAAGCTTGCGGCAACGTCAGCCCACGACACGAAGTAGCGCTGCAGCGCCGCCACGGCTTTATCCGAAATCTGAAGGAACTCTTCTGGAGAGATCCAACCCAGCTCCGTTGCCGGGCCACCAACGTTGTGAATTCGGATAATGTCCCATGCGCGCGTAGTGGTGGGCAATGCCGGGGCAGCTGCTTTGGCAAAGCCCTCCGAGCGCAACATCCTTACGAGGTAGCGGAACTTATGTTCTCCACGACGTGGATCCGCGCCTTGGGCAACAAAGAAGTCTTTGAGGAACTCGACCTTTTCCTCCACTTCCGCATCTAGCTCACGCTCGGGGACGTCCTTCACGGCGTATGCGAGCGGCAAAATAAGATCATTTTCCACGTGCTGACTGCCTTCGAGCATGGCATCAATAAACTGGTGCACCTCCTGGGCACCGGTGACGCCATAGCTTTGCTCGAGAAATGATTTGTACTGCTTGGCCGTCCTTGCATTGATGTCCTCTGCCCCTAGCGGGGTCGCAAACGCCTTATTGCTCTTATACATCATTCCCCACGAGTGGCGGCGCACTTCATCTTTGCTCGGCGCCGGTTCCGGCCACGGGAACTTTGTAAGGCGGTAGATCCAAGTATCATCAAACTTTGCTGGCGTGAACGTTGAGCTCATACCCACACAACGTACCGAGGTTTTCTGGCACGGTTCCATGGTGTCCCACCCAACACCCCTATACAGGGGGTGATCTATGCCATAATTCAGCACACCCAGTCACAGTTTTTGATGTGTTGTTAGTCTCGTGTGCATGACAGGACCCCAAATTGCATTGACAGACCGGCCAGATCTCGGTGCCGCACTTAAACGTGCTGGTGATTCCGAGACTGTGCACGCTGCCGCCGCAGCCGTTATAGAAGGCCTTGGTGTCGACGAGATTGTGCTGGAAGCCGCCGCCACGAAAGCAAGTGGGGTGGATGGTGCTGCGTTTGTCACCAACCGCAGGATCCTCGTGACCGCCGATAAGAAGAATCCATCCCATTTTGAGTTCCTTGAACTTGACAACCTGGGCAACGTCACAGTTCTGCCTTACAAGGATGGCTGGGCCGTCGTGGCTCAGCTCTACAGCACGTACAAAGTATGGAGCGGGTTCACGGAAAAGGCCGCGCGTCGCGTGCAGTTTGCCGCCCAGTGGGCCCTGACTGCAGGCAGGGAGGCACGAACGGAGGCCTCGCGCGCGGTGTCTTCGGAGGAGCTCTTTAAGCGATGGAAAGAAAACAAGCATCGCCTCAATCGCGACAGCGTGGAAGCGCGCGTTGAGTCGATGCACTCCCTGTATTCCGACATTGATTCACGGTGGTGGACTGAATAATGAGCCGACTTGCATACCCGGGTTCGCCCGATCACTTTAACGGGGCAGAAGACACATCACACATCAAAGAAGGCCAGGTAATTGCGGATAGTGGCTATCGCCATTTCATCAAGCACGGCTCACTACTAGACCCAGGCGCGGCTTCGAAGAACGCATCGGGCACCGCCTCCCCCTCGTCGAACCCCACCGCGGGCACGTCAGGTACCCACACCGATGGCCCGAAGCAAGGCCTCAGTGTAAAGAAGCAGCTATTGCTCCTTCCGCTAGTGATCGCTGTGATAGTGGTGGTAGCGATTGGCTACGTTGCACTTAAAAACGCGCTCTTTGGTGATAAATCAGAGGAATCTGCTGCTCCCGAACAACCGACCGCTGAGGCGCCTGCCGATTCTGGGGCTTCCAGCGGTGGCACTACCGGCGCGACCGGCGGCGATAAGGCTGGCGACAGTCAAAGTGGCCTCACCCCTGCCGGCCAAACACCTGAGCCGATTGCTGACTTCGTGGAAGCTTGCACGGATTATGAAGTGGTGTTCAGCTACTACGACGCGGATAACTCCCCTGCCCCAGAAGCAATGGGCACCAACTGTTCCGTGGATACTACGAAAGCACCCGAGGTTGGTTACGTAGTCTTCACCGATGACCCTGCCGCCACCGCCGCCGTCCGTGACGGCAAGCCCGTCCTGGACAGCATTGAGATTCCGGCAGAATCAACGCGCGATTCCACGTTCAAGGCACAGCGAGTGGAATCCCTCATCACTGTTCAGGAAATCCTCCCAGATGATAAGGGAATCGTTGAGTACATGATCAAAAGTGATGACCCTGAGGTGGCTAAGAAAGCTCTGGTAGACCTCGGCGTGGCCAAGTAAAACCGCAGCGATTCGCCCGCCACTGTCCATTTTCATTTTATTGTCAATAAGCGCTGGCGGCGATAAGCTGAGTGCATGGCACACGAGCATCACGACCACGATCACTCCAGCACACCGCTGCGCGCGCTCCTGGCTGCCCTCAGTATTACTGGCATCGTCTTCTTCGCGGAACTGATCGGCGGCTGGTTGGCGGGGTCCATGGCGCTGATGGCGGATGCGATGCACATGCTTTCCGACGCCGCGGGGCTCATCATCGCGGTGATCGCAGTGCTGGTGGGACGGCGCCAAACATCAGCCCAGGCCACCTACGGCTATCGACGGGTGGAGGTGCTGGCGGCGCTAGCCAACGCGGTGATGGTGCTGGCGATCTCAGTGTGGATTGTCGTCGAGGCGATGCGCCGCCTGCAGAGCCCGGCCGAGGTACAGGGCAAGGCGATGCTGCTCATCGCGGTAATCGGCCTGGTGGCGAATGCGCTGTCAGCGTGGGTGCTGCACCGACACCGCGAGTCCTCAATCAACGTGGAGGGCGCGTTCTTGCACGTGCTGGTGGATTTGCTCGGCTCGGTCGCGGTGATCGTAGCGGGCATCGTGGTACTGACCACGGGGTTTGTGGCGGCGGACGTAATCGCCTCCCTAATTATCGCCGCAATGGTGCTCCCACGCGCGTGGCAGCTCATGCGGTTGTCAGCGAGCGTGCTGCTCGAGCAGGTTCCAGCGGGCTTCGACGCCAGCGTGATCGAGCCCGTGCTGCGTCGGCTCGAAGGTGTTGCCGACATCCACGACCTGCACCTGTGGAGCCTGGACGGAGTCAACGTTCTCACGACCGTGCACATCGTGCGCGACGGCACCGTCGACACCGGTCCGCTGTTAGATGCCGCCCAGTACGTCCTGCGCGAACACGGCATCGAGCACTCCACCATTCAGATCGAGCCCCCGGAGCACGAATCCCACGAGACGGTGTGCTGATTCCTTTCTAATGGTGGGCGAGCCATCCCGCCCACCGGGCCATCCCGCCCACCGGTCGCGCAAAGAAAGCCCCGAACCGCACGGAGCGTCACTCGCATGCGGTTCGGGGCTAATCCTTATGGTCCCAGCGCGGGGCCCAAGTCAGCGCTTAGAGCGGCTGGCCAGCACCGGCACCAGCCGGCGGCGGATTTCCGTCATCACCATCGTTGTTGTGGGATTCATCGGCGGAGTCGCTACCGGACTCGTCGAGGACATCCGGGGTGACGGTGTCAGGGCCATCGGAATTCGGACCGTGGGATCCTTCATCGATCTCGGTGGCTAGTTCCTCATCGGCCTCGCGCACGGCGGTGTCCTCGAGCTCCTTGTCGAAGGTATCCTCCGGCAGCGGGCGCGGACGCGGGGTGAAGGTGAAGGTAGCCGAGGAGTTATCCTTGGACTCGCCGTCCCAGCCCTCAACGTCCACGGTAATGATTTCACCGGCGCCGATTTCACCGAAGAGGATCTTCTCGGAGAGCTGGTCCTCAATTTCGCGCTGGATGGTACGACGCAGTGGACGGGCACCAAGAACCGGGTCGAAGCCGCGCTTGGCCAGCAGGTCCTTGGCCTTCTGTGTGAGCTCAATGCCCATGTCACGCTCGGAGAGCTGCTTCTCCACGCGTCCGATGAGCAGCTCCACCATCTCCACAATCTGCTCCTGTGTGAGCTGGTGGAAGACCACAATCTCGTCGATACGGTTGAGGAACTCAGGGCGGAAGTGCTTCTTCAGCTCATCGTTGACCTTGTTCTTCATGCGCTCGTACTGAGCGTCCGAGTCGTTCTCCGAGGAACCGGAGAAGCCCAGGCCCACAGCCTTCGAGATGTCCTGAGTACCCAAGTTCGAGGTAAAGATGAGGACCGTGTTCTTGAAGTCCACGATGCGACCCTGGCCATCAGTGAGGCGGCCATCCTCCAGCACCTGCAGGAGAGTGTTGTAGATCTCCTTGTGGGCCTTCTCAATCTCGTCGAACAGAACGACGGAGAATGGCTTGCGGCGGACCTTCTCGGTCAGCTGACCGCCCTCTTCGTAGCCAACGTATCCCGGAGGGGCACCGAAGAGTCGGGAGGCGGTGAAGCGATCATGGAACTCACCCATATCGATCTGGATGAGATCATCATCCGAACCGAAGAGGAAGTTAGCCAGAGACTTCGACAGCTCCGTCTTACCCACACCGGACGGGCCGGCAAAAATGAAGGAGCCAGACGGGCGGCGCGGGTCCTTTAGACCTGCACGGGTACGGCGGATAGCACGGGATACGGCCTTTACGGCCTCCTCCTGACCAATGATGCGCTTGTGCAGCTCTTCCTCCATGTTGAGGAGGCGGTTGGATTCCTTTTCGGTGAGTTTGAGCACCGGGATGCCGGTCCAGTGCGCTAGGACCTCAGCGATCTGCTCCTCACCAACCTCGGCGATCTCCTCAAGGTCACCGGAGCGCCACTGCTTTTCCTTCTCCGCGCGCTCCTCGCCGAGCTTGCGCTCTTGATCGCGAAGGCCAGCGGCCTTCTCGAAGTCCTGAGCGTCGATCGCGGCTTCCTTTTCCTTGCGGACCTCAGCAATGCGGTCATCGACCTCACGCAGGCCCTCCGGAGCGGTCATGCGCTTGATGCGCATACGAGCACCGGCTTCATCCAAGAGGTCCACTGCCTTGTCCGGCAGGAAGCGGTCGTTGATGTAGCGGTCCGACAAGGAGGCCGCGGCCTTGAGTGCCTCATCGGTGTAGGAGACGCGGTGGTGCGCTTCGTACTTATCGCGCAGGCCCTTGAGGATCAGCACGGTGTCATCCAGGGAAGGCTCTTCCACCTTGACCGGCTGGAAACGGCGCTCCAGGGCGGCGTCCTTCTCAATGTGCTTGCGGTACTCATCCAGGGTGGTGGCACCGATAGTCTGCAGCTCACCACGGGCCAGCTTCGGCTTCAGCAGCGAAGCTGCGTCAATCGCGCCTTCTGCCGCACCGGCACCAACCAGGGTGTGAATCTCATCGATGAAGAGAATGATGTCTCCGCGCTGGTTGATCTCCTTGAGCACCTTCTTCAGGCGTTCCTCAAAGTCACCGCGGTAGCGAGAACCCGCCACCAGGGAGCCCAAGTCCAGGGAGTACAGCTGCTTATCCTTGAGCGTTTCCGGAACCTTGCCGTTGACGATGTCGAGCGCCAAGCCCTCGACGACGGCGGTCTTACCCACGCCCGGCTCACCAATGAGCACCGGGTTGTTCTTGGTACGGCGAGACAGCACCTGCATGATGCGCTCCACCTCAGACTCACGGCCGACTACCGGATCAAGCTTGCCGTCCTTCGCAGCCTGGGTGAGGTTGCGTCCAAACTGGTCCAGGACCAGGGAGTTGGAGCGCTCGCCAGATCCACCCGGCGCGGTGCGACCACCCTGGCCGGCACCTGCACCAGCACCCACCGGGCCAGAGCCCTGGGACTGGCCGTTGCCTTCGCCCTCGCCGCCTTCGTAGCCGGAGAGCAGCTGGATCACCTGCTGGCGCACGCGCGGTAGGTCGGCGCCCAGCTTGGTCAGCACCTGGGCGGCCACGCCGTCGCCCTCACGGATGAGGCCGAGGAGCAGGAACTCGGTGCCAATGTACTTGTGGCCCATCTGCAGGCCCTCGCGCAGAGAGAGCTCCAGGACCTTCTTGGCGCGAGGGGTAAACGGAATGTGGCCGGTATGCGGCTGGGAGCCGTGACCGATG
The DNA here is from genome assembly GCF_046717785.1 of Corynebacterium tardum. Classification (NCBI taxonomy): domain Bacteria; kingdom Bacillati; phylum Actinomycetota; class Actinomycetes; order Mycobacteriales; family Corynebacteriaceae; genus Corynebacterium; species Corynebacterium tardum. The sequence continues at coordinate 2,339,140 of NZ_CP177104.1, forward strand.
ATCTCCTCCACCTCACGGCGGACGTCCTCCAGCGAGATGCCCATGGATTCCAGGGCCTTGGCGGCAACGCCCTCACCCTCGTGGATAAGCCCCAGGAGGATGTGCTCGGTGCCGATGTAGTTGTGGTTAAGCATGCGTGCTTCCTCCTGCGCCAAGACGATGACGCGGCGAGCACGGTCAGTAAACCTCTCGAACATTACCTCTACCTTTCGCTATTAATGTGTCACCCACTCTAACGCGCGCGGACGACACTCCTTCCACTGTTTTCCTTCCCACCGGCCCCAAACCCCGATAATTTCCCCGTTTTAGCTGCTCACAGCACTGTACGCCGGTAGCGAACAGGACCAGCGCGATGGTCAGCATCCGGAGAGACCTTCCCCACTATTGGCTGAAATTATGGACACCCCTGATACTGTTAATGGCGCTTTTCGCTCCCTACCGAAGAGCTGCCTTCTCTCTCACCTAAGGAAATGGCTCTCATGCCTTTCAATGGCAAATTCCTCGACGACCTCCCCACATCCTCGGCAGCGTTCTAGCCATCCTGACCTTGCTAGGGACGATCTTCGGCGTCACGAGCCTGGCGTCGTTCTTCTAGTACCCTTCGAGCTTCCCTCTAGTTTCTCCGCCTCCCCTGCAACGCCCGTGCAGTAAACTTACTGCTGTTACGTCAGCGAGGGAGGAGTCGGTCACGATGCAACCACACCACGGCGCCCTGCTGGTCAATGACCTCATTGGCCATACGCGCCTCCTCGATGTCTCCGAGTCCGCCACCCTGGGCCGCCAGGGCGATATTCTCCTAGCCTCGGACGATCCTGCCATGCACCGCACCTTCCTCCAGGTGTGGTCCAACGGCGCGCAGTGGTTCATCAAGAACATCGGCGGTTTTATCGCCGCCACCATCCAGCCGCCAGCCGCGTGCGGCTACGGCCGGGCCATTGTCAGCCCCGGCAGCATCGAGGTCCTGCACCCGGGCACGTCCACGGTGTACTTTTCCACCGCCACGATGAACTACGAGTGCGAGCTCACGGTGATGCAGCCCCTGCGCAGCCCGGAGCCCAGCCTCCCGCCGGACGGGCCTTTTACCACCCATGTCTTCGAGCCGAACGAGGAGCAATGCCTCCTCCTCAAGGCCCTGGCCCAGCCGCTGCTGGACAATCCGGCCGCGGAGCCGCGCGTGGCCGTGGGCACCCAGCGCGAGCTGGCGGAGTCTTTGCACTGGACTGAGAAGAAGGTGGAGCGCAAGATTCAGACGCTGGCGGAAACCTTGCAGAAGCTGGGTGTTCCGCAGTTCCAGCCGGGCCAAAAGATCTCGTGGCGGATTGTGCTAGCGCAGTTCGCGGCGGCGCACCCGCAGTACTACGCCCACCTGTAGCACCCCCATATAAGCGAAGAGAAATATCTTATTCTCTTCTAACTACAACACGCATGCTGTTATTCTTTGACTACTTCTGTTTCTGCTTCTCACCGCTGCAAGGATTAGTCGCTCCGCATGTCCGCCTTAGCTTCCCTGCGCCTGCTGGCCCCTGTGGGCCTAGCGCTGGTGACGCTTTCCGCGTGCAGTCAGACTGCGGAGAAGGACGCGGCCGATGATGCCCCGAAGTTTACGGTGAGCGGCACCACCACTCTGTCGGCCCGTCCGGCATCAGGAGGCAGCCCCACAGACCCCAGCCCGGAACCTGGGAACGCCTCCCACCTGCGCAACGAGGACGGCACCTACATGCTCACCGAAAAGCTCCCAGGCCCCGGGGCTGTAGACGAGATCGTGGCGAACTACTCCGGGCTGGAGAATTTTGGCTACCAAAACCTGCGCGCAGAGCTGGATAACCGCGGCTTCGATTCCGTGGTCAGCGGTTCCGCGCCCACCGGGGTGCTGCAGTGGGCAGTCGGCGGCATTTTGATTCTCAACACCCAGGCGTTGAACTTAAGCGGCGACGAGGCAGATTTGGAAAACAACGCCGAATGGCACGTCGCGGTGCTCGACACCGACGGCCACAACCACCTCAACCAGTCCGAGGATACCGAGTTCACCTGCTCCTTCGGCGTGTGCACCCTGGCTGCTGAGCTGCACGACGCAGGCAGCTTCAACGCCGAAATCACCATCCGCCAGGCTGGCTACGAGCCGTTTGTAATCCGCCAGCCCATCCTCGTCGCCGAGTAAAACACCATGACCGCCCAACCCACCGCCTCCGGCTTGCCCCTGGATCTGGAGCCTGAGCTCACCGCCAAGGGCTATTCACAGTTCCACCAGATCGGGGCCGGCGGCATGGGCACCATTGTCTATGCCCGCAAGGAGAGCCTTGACCGCGAGGTGGCCATTAAGGTCATTGCCCAGCACGCGGCCGGCGACCAGGAGGAGGTGCGTCGGTTCATGGCGGAGATGCGCACCGTGGCAGCACTGGAGCACCCGGCTATCGTGCCGATTTATGACGGCGATATCACCCCGGGCGGCGTGCCGTACTTCGTCATGAAGTTTCTCTCCGGCCCCAGCCTGGAGGCACTGCTCAACCGCCGCATTCTGGAGGGATCTAAGTTCACGGTTGAAGGAACCGTGCAGGTGCTCCGGCCCATCGCGGAAGCACTGGACTACTTGGCGGATCTGCCGTCCCCGGTGATTCACCGCGACATCAAGCCGGCGAACATCATCGCGGATGACTGCACCGTGATGCTGGCGGATTTCGGCATCGCCCTCAACGGCGAGAACACCCGCCTGACCCGGGAGGGGCTGCGCGTGGGCACGGATGCCTACATGGCCCCGGAGCTCTACCCCACGCAGTTGGCGCAGCAGCCGCCGCAGCCCACTGCCGCGAGCGACCGCTACGCGCTAGCACTCATCGCACTGGAGATGCTCACCCTGGTGAATCTGCGCCGGGCTACCAGCCCCCAGCAGTGGACGCACAGCCGCGTTATCCCGCAGCTGGCCGCGCACAACCTAGCGGACAAGGATGCCCCGCGGGCCGCCGCACTCAACGCCTTCTTCGCCACCGCGCTGAACCCTGACCCGCAGGCACGCTTTGCCACCTCCGCCGGGATGATTGAGGCGCTGGCAGGGGTCGGTGAGGTGGGGGCCGGGGAGGCGTCGCCAAGCACGGCATCCTCCGTCCCCGTCTCCGTCGCGGAGGCAGGCCACAGTTCCCAGCGCCGGCGCCTGACCCTCCTCGGCGGTGCTCTGGCGGCGGTGCTGTGCCTCGTCGGTATCACCGGCGCCCTGGCGCTTCGCGGGGCCGGGTGGGACGAGGAAGATTCCACCCTGGCGCAGGAATTCCCCAACCTGCTGCCTACCCACCCCGGCCGCGGACCGTGGAAGAACCTGGATTGCCGCTCCGTGGAGCCGGAGGAAGGACAGCGCTCGCGCATCCTCTGTGAGGGTGGGGACCTGATCCTCGTGGCCGCGGACTTCGGCACCGAGGACAGCCGCAACGAGATTCTGCCGAGCGTGATGGAAGAGCTCATCAGTGAGGCGTGCACCATCACCTCCGCAGAGATCCCCAACCAGCCGGGTACTTGGGGTGTCTACCCCACCGGGGTCTCCGCGCGCTTCGCTTTTGTCCTTGCCGGCCCGGACGCGGAGCAAGCCCGCCTCAGCATTCCAATTTGTTGAGGTTAAAGGGCTGTCCCGGGGTTGTCTCCGGCGCTGATTCACATAAGATGTCAGTAGCACTCGAGCATTCGAGCACCCGGCCGCGCGCCCCGCTGCCTCTCTTGCACACCCTGCCTCCTATCTCCCCCAAAGGATTTCCCACCGTGTCTTTGCTTCCCCAGTTCTTCACCACCCGGCACCAACTGCGCGAAGTAGCGGTGCTGGACCAGGGCTCGGAATCGTCCCTCTTCCTCGTAGAAAAGCCCAACGGCGAGCAGCTACTGGTGGAGCTGTTCAACGCCGAGACCCGCGGCGCCGTGCAGGAGGCACAGAACGGCAACCAGCCACAGCACCGCTACATCGCCCCACTAGACGGCGGCGGCACCACGGACGACGGGCAGGAGTTCCTTGTGCGCCGCAGCATGCCGGGCGAGCAGCTGTCTAACTACACGGCGTCGGGAGTAGGCGCGCGCCACCTCTCCCCGCGCGAAGCCCAGTCGATCTTCGGCGCGCTGGCCCAGAGCGTGGACCTCCTCCTGGAGCGCAACCAGGCCGGCTACGCGCTGCGCGCGCTCAACCCGCGCCGCATCGTTCTCACCTCCAACCGCTCCAGCGGGTACTTCGCGGCGGTGGGCCCGGTGGCGCACGACGCGTCCTCGGAGGAGGTTATCGACCGTTTTGCCCAGCTCGTCTCTGCAGCCTGCCCGTCTTTCAGAAACGGCGGGAACTATTCCAGCGCCGCTGCCGTCGTCGAGGCCTTGCGCACCGGCCCCACTCAGCAGCCCCACGGCTTTGGCCAGGCGCAGCAGCAGTCACAGCCGCAGCAGTACATGCCGCCGCAGCAGCCGATGCCGCAGCAGCAACAGCAGAGCAGCTTCGGACACCCGCAGCAACAGATGCCGCAGCAGGGCTACGGCCAGCAGCAAGGTTATGGCCAACAGCAGAGCTCTGGCCAGCAGCAGTACTACGCGCAGCAGGACCAGAAGCCACAAGACCAACAGCTACAGGGCACCGCTGAGCCGGCCAAGAAGAAGTCCAAGACTCCGCTCATTGTCGGCAGCATCCTCGGCATCCTCGCACTCATTGCGGTGGCGGCCGCGGCATACTTCTTCCTGTCCAAGCCCTCCTGGAGCGACGAAGAGCAGAATCTGGCGGAAGCCTACCCGCAGCTGGTGAGCGACCGTCCGGACGGTCGGGCTTTTGCCGATGCCAAGTGTTCCCCCCGCGAACCGGAAGAGGGCCAGACTGCCAAGATCACGTGCGTGGGTGAGGACTTCTCCTACTCCGTAGCAGGCTACGAGGATGTGGATCAGCGTGCGGCAGCCGGGCCCGATACTGAGGGCGAGAAGCTCTCCAACGGCCAGTGCACCATGCGCAAGTACACCGTGTCCGAGGACGACAACACGTACTACCTCGCCGTAGAGGATTCCCCGAACGCCCTCCTGGTGTGGGGCGAGGCTGCTTCGGAGCAGCTCTACACTCTGCCCGTGTGCTAAACCTGTTATGTCCATAGGGTTTTTGGACATGGAGTCCGGTGTCTTCTTGGACACGGAATCCATGGAGTTCTTGGACACTTCTAGCGGTTTATGGTTATGGCCTGCGTTTCGGCCGGGGTTTGGATAGTTTCGGGTTCATCCGCGGTGGTTGGCGATGTTTCATTCCTTCAACGAGGTTGATGTTGATCTGGCCACCTGGTGGCCTGTGGCTCAACGTGATTGGCAGCGGCACGCTGAAGAGGAATTCACCGTCATGGGCCGTGTAAAACTCCGCAACGTTATCGGCTGTGACCGTGGAGTAGAGCCTGCGGTTTTTAAACCTCAGACCAATGTAGAGACCGAAGCCGCACACGCGTACAACGCCATCTTTGCTCACGCAGAGCTGGTCTGGGATGCCCCAATGGTTTGTTGAATTTGTCGTCGGCACCGTTAGTGTGGGGGTATCGGTGGAAGGTATGCCCTGCTGAGCTGCCATGTCATCGGTGCTGGCCTCGTGTGAAGTTGCCGCTTCCACGGGGCCGTTTAGCATTTCGGGTACAGCGTGTGGATTGTGAGCCTGGTTGTAGGCGACTACGCGGGCCCAGACCTGCTCAGGATCGAGTGGATGCGTAGGCGACGGTGCCTTGGGGAAGGTATCGAAAGCCTGGCGTGGTGTGATGTGCATTTTGCCGACCAGCAGTGATTGATGCCGTCGTCGCTCGTTGTACACCTGGCGATATTCAGCCAGATAGGCGTTGACCTCAGCAAGGCTAACTGGGTGGCGTGCATCGAGGAACTGGGTCAACGTGCGGTGAGAGCGCTCGTCTTTTCCCTGGGTTGTCGGGGCGAAACCAGCAATAGCAAGAACGCCTTGGCTGGCGAGCCAAGTTTCAGTAGCAGAGAGAAAACCACGGTGATAGGTGGCAAACGCATCGCCATTGTCGGAAAGGATTTCTTGGGGCTTGCCGTAGGCGGCGAACGCTGCGGCCAGCACAGCGCGCGCATCAGTACCGTTTTCTGGCAGAGCGAACGCTGTGGTTCCGACATCGAACCTGCTGGCATCATCGATAACCTGGTAAATCGTGACATGTGTGTGGGCGTGGTCAAAGAGGCGATAGACCAGTCCATCGATCTGCCAGAGTTCACCGACGAGAGCGCGGGCGAAGCGCTTATAGGAGCTGCGTGGCCGTTTGCGGGCGTTGGCATCAACGAATCCCAGCTCATGAAGCCACGAGGCGATTGTAGAACGCGACGGTGTGGAATCTGGACCTACAGTGTCGAACAAGAAGTAGTAGATCGACCAAGGCCCATAATCCAAGCCTTGCTCCATCAACTCCTGCCTGGCGTGGACGACTGCGATTTTGTCGGCCTCGTGGAATTTCTTAATCGGATTCTTCGGGGCAGTCGAATCCGGCACAATGCCTGCCCGACCCTTCTGCGCTATCCGGCTTTTGATGTTGTGGTACGTCTGCCGCGAGATTCCCAATTCTTTGCAAAACTGTGTGACCGTCTTGCCGTCACGAACGGGATCGAAATCTGCGACCTTTCTACGCTTATGCAATGGAATAGCCATCCGGCTATTCCACCGCCGCAAACGTCCAAAAAGCCACTAGACATCCCGTCCAAAAACATCCTGGACTCCGTGTCCAAAATGTCGCTAGACATCACACCCGTGTGCTAAACCCGCCGGGCTAGTCCACCCGCTTCAGCAGCGGGGAGATGACTGCAATAGCAATTCCGGTGATGCCGGCAAAGAGGAAGGCCCAGTGCGTTCCCTGCGCCGTGGCCGCGGCTGGGCTCAAGCCCGCCTCGGCGCCGGCCACCGTACCGCGGGTTAGGAAGACCACCAGGAACGCCGTGCCCATCGCTCCGGCAAGCTGCTGCAGCGTATTCATGATGGCGGAGCCGTGGGAATACAAAGTATCCGGCAGCGAGGACAACGCGGTGGTCATCAGCGGGGTCATCATCAGACACATGCCCAGGGAGAACAGCACGTGCATGCCTACCACCATCCACAGCGCGGATGATTCGCCCAGGGTCGCCATGAGCCAGAGGCTCGCCACCATGAACAGCGAGCCGGGGATCATCAAGGGGCGCGGGCCGTACGCATCGAATACGCGCCCCACAATCGGGGACAAAATGGCCTGCAGAATTCCGCCAGGCATGACTGCAAGGCCGGTGGCAAAGGCGGTGACCCCCAGGGTGGTCTGCAGGTAGATCGGCAACACCGTGACCATGCCCAGCATCAGACCGAAGGACAACAACATAACCAGCACGGCCAGGGTGAAGTTACGTACCAGGAAAGGCCGCAGATCCATCAGCGCGCGGTCATCGCGAGCCAGGCGCTGCTGGCGCAGGACGAAGATCACCAGCGCCACCGCACCCACGACGGTCACTGCGATTTCCACCACGGCGCCGCCCTCTAGCATCTTCTCAATCGAGGACAGCCCGTACACCAGCCCGCCGAAGGCGAACGCGGAGAGAATCACCGACAGGGCATCGAGCGGCGTGTCCCGGTTCTCACCCACGTTGCTCAGGCGCCACAGGCCGGCAAGCAGGATAAGCACCATGAGCGGCAGCATAGCCCAGAAGATGACGTGCCAGGTGAAGTGGTTGAGGATGGCCCCGCCTACGGTCGGTCCCAGAGCCGGGGCCACCGAAATCACCACGGAGATAATGCCCATCACGGTGCCGCGGCGCTGCGGCGGAACCAGCGTCATGGCCACCGTCATAAGCGTGGGGATCATCAGCGCGGTGCCGCCCGCCTGCAGCACACGGCCGATAAGCAGCACCACAAAGCTCGGCGCCAGCGCCGCGACGACCGTGCCGACGAGGAAGAACCCGGAGGAGGCCGCGAAAATCTGGCGGGTGGTGAGCCGCTCCAGCAGGAAGCCGGTAGTGGGAATCACCACCGCCATCGTGAGCATGAAACCAGTCAGCAGCCACTGCGCGCTGGTGGCGGGAATCCCGTAATCCGCCATGATGGCCGGCAGCGCCACGGAGAGCGACGTCTCATTGAGGATCATGACCATCGCGCCCAACACTAGGACGCTGAGGTTGATAATCACCTTCGCGGGGATCTCTGCGGACATGCTCGATACGTCTCCTTTCCTAACCTAAGCAACCTGCTTAGAGTAGCCGTCCCCGCGGCCACACGCCACAGCAGCCCAGCGGGTGCCACTCCCCAAGAATCCCCCGCTGAGCAATCTGGAAATGAGACCCTATAGGCCATATTGCCCGCTAGAGAAAGGCCAACAGGATGCCGCGGGATCTCCTCCTCTCCAGCCCCGACGGGGACAGCGCTGTCGTGCGCCCAGGGCAACAGGTGGTGGCCGGCCGCGCGGGTGACTTTCCTTTGGCCCCCGATGATGCCGCAATGCACCGCCACTTCCTGCGCTTCTGGCAGCGGGAAGAGGACTGGATGGTGAGCAACGTGGGCAACTTCCTGGCTGCGGAGTTATCGTCCCCGCTGATCCGCACTAACGGGCCGATCCGGCTGCTCCCCAACTCCACCGCGGCCATCCCGGTGGGCACGTCGATGCTGTGCTTTTCCACGCCCTCCGGGTCCTACGAGCTCACCGTCGCCTACGCCTAGGCACCTGCGCCGCCTGCTGGCAGCGCCCACATCGCTTAAGGCAGCCGGGCGATGGTCTCCGGTGTCAGGAGCACGACCGATCCCCCGCTGTCCAGGCTGCAGCCGAGAAGACGATTCTCCGGGATATCCTCCCACTTCTTCGGCGCGCCCGTACTGCACGTCCCGCCGTCAAGGGGGATGATGCCACGGCTTCCGCCCTCGCCCGGCGCGGCGTCGTAGTTCGTGTAGTCCTCAACCAGCTTCATGGCATCGTTACAGTTGGTGCCGTCCTGCTGCACATAAAGTGCGCCGGACTCACCGGACTTCGTCTCCACGGTCCCACAGATGGTGCCGGTGGCTGCTTTTCCATCCGCACCCGGCTTGGCGGGGTAGGTGTCCGAATAGAACCGTCCGTCGTCCTTGATGGTGAAGTAGTGATCTTCGAACTTCATCGTGATCTCATTGGCACTGGGTGCTTCGATTATCATGCCCGCGTAGGAGACCTTTTCGCCCTCGTTCAGGGTCTCTGCCTCCAACTCGTGGAACTTGGGCCAATAGACGGGGTGGAATCCGCGCTCAATGGTGTAGAAAACGCCGTTGGACTTCCACGTCTCATTGTCTGGCTGCGGATCAATGGGCGGATCCGCAAAGTCCACCATGCACGAGGGCGTCCTGCCCTCCTCATAGAAGGTGCACTGGACGCGCCCGTCTTGGCTCACCAGCGCGGGAATGCCCTCGCCTTCCTTACCTCCCGGGAAGAAATCCTTGGGCTCGCGCTCTGTGAGCTCAACGGGCTTAGTGCTCACCGAATTCTCCGAGTTCTCCACGGCCTCCTGAAACTTCGGCTCATCGCCGGCGCCATTGCCACCCGCGGAGCAGGACCCAATCGCCAGGGAGAACGTCACGGCTAACAGACACGACGCAAGTTTTTTCATGCACGGCCCTCCTTTAAAGAAGGTTCTTCATGTTCTCGGGCGTGAGGACAACGACCGAGCCGCCACTATCCGGGCTGCAGGTGAGAAAGCGGTATTCGACTTTGTCTCCCCACACCTTCGGGGCTTGATATCCACAGGTCCCGAGCTCCATGGACATCTCGCCGCGGTCTCCTCCCTCACCTGGCTCCCAATCGTCGTTCACATACTCCTCGAGCAGCTTCATGGCGTCATTGCAGTTCGTGTTGTCTTCTTGCACGTAGACCGTGCCGCTAGCATCACCACGGGTAGCGCCCTGACCGCATACTGTTCCAGTGTTGCCGACACCGTCCGCACCCGGCTTCGCGGGGAAGGTATCCGAGTAGTACTGGCCATCATCCTTCAGGGTGAAGCTATGGTCGCCGTTCTTCACCGTGAACTCCTTGGCGCCGGTGGCTTCAAATGTCGTATCGCCGAAGGACACCTTCTCACCCTCGTTGAGGGACGCGACTTCAGTGGGCTGATAGAACTCGATGGCCCACACGGGGAAGAACCCACGCGCGTTACGGAAGCTCACCGCGTTGGACTTCCAACTTTGCCCCACCGGGCTGGGGTAAATCGGCGGATCCGCAAACTCGACCTTGCACATGGGCCCCTCTGTTTCCTCGTAGATAAGGCAAATAGAGCGCCCATCGGGGCTCTTGACCGCCGGAATGGGATTCGGAATAGTCGCCAGATCTCCGCCCGCCATGAAGTCCTGCGGATCGCGCTCCTTCACATCGGTCGGCTTATCCCCCTTCGCCGACTCATCGCCGCTCTGCGCCGCGGTGTTGGAGGAGCTGCCGGACGCGGAACCAGACTCGGAGCTGGCAGTACCAGCCGAGTCCTGCTGGAACATCGGCTCGTCGCCGACAGGCTCACTGGATGAGGAGCAGGACGCCAGGGTACATGCCACAAGAGAGGCGGAGAGGATAGAAAGAAGCTTCTTCATACAGAGCATCGTTCCACGAATCTGCCCCGCGCGCGAGCACTACCGAGTTTTCCTCGGTCACAGGGGCAAGGCTAAACGATGGCCTAACTTTAGAGAGTGGCCACCGCCCCTCGAGCCATCAATACGGCATAAGATCCGGAACGTTTGGTTTGTCAGCATTAAAGAGAATAACTCTGCTTATTCCGGAAAGGTCCTGGCACTTGAGGCGCCGAGCATCCGGATCCGGCATTTGAAGCATATCCGGCTCAGTTACCGAGCACTTCCACCCATCGATTTTCAGGAGTCCACGGGAGTTCATTTCCTCCATCGTCCACTCATGGTTGACATACTGGTCGAGGACATCCATAGCCTTGCGACAATTAGTGCCGTCCACCTGGGCATACACTTTCTGTCGCCCCAGTTTGCCAGCTTCGAGCTCCCCGCAGACGGTGCCGACTTGTCCATAGCCGTTCGAGTCCTGTTCAAAGGGGTATGTATCTGAGACAAATTCGCCCTTGTCATTAACAGTGAACTGATGCCCCTTGAATGTGACAGTGAATTCTCTTTCGCTCGGGGCCTCAAAGGTCATGCCTTCGATGTCTACCCTCTCTCCGGCGTTAAGGGCGGTAGTCGGGACGGCATCGCCACCATCGATCAAAGATGCGGGGACGAACCCCACCTTTTCGTCGTACGTCGCAATATTCGCCTTCCACGGCAGTTTTTCAGGATCGGGGAGAATTGGTGGACTATCAATCCTCAAATAGCAGGACGGTATTTCAGAATCTTCATACAAACCGCAGCCCACCTTATTGTCTGGACTTGCGACGCCCCAGGCAACCATGCCGGACTGTTCGAACCTGAAACCGGTAGCCCGGAAATCCTCGGCATCGCGCTCTTTCAGCTTCGAAGATTTTCCCTTGGACGAGGAGTCGGAGTCAGAGTCGGATTCGCTGGACTGTACATCGCTCGATTCGTCAGCGCTGGAGCCCGTCGACGTGCCCTCGGCACCGGACTCCGGCACGCGCTCAAACGTTGGGGTGGCCTCGGTTCCTTCGTCGGAGGAACACGCAACCAAACCGGCTGCCAACAGAGGCAGTAAGAGAAGAGAAAGTAGCTTTTTCATGCTTTGCATTCTTCCACGTGAGCTGGCAGCAGGCTGATCGTTGGCGCGATGGGGGTATAAGAAATGCCGCCAGCCTCCCTAGGGGCTGACGGCTTGTGCGGGCGCGGGGGATTACTTCTCCGGCTTCACAATCGGGAAGAGAACGGTCTCGCGAATGCCCAGTCCGGTCAGGGCCATGAGCAGGCGGTCCATGCCCATGCCGGTGCCGGCTGTCGGCGGCATGCCCTGCTCCATGGCGGCCAGGAAGTCCTCATCCAGCACCATGGCCTCGTCGTCGCCGCCGGCGGCCAGGCGGGCCTGGTCCTCAAAGCGCTCGCGCTGGATGACCGGGTCAACGAGCTCGGAATAGCCGGTGGCCAGCTCAAAGCCGCGGACGTAGAGGTCCCACTTCTCGGTCACGCCCGGCTCGGAGCGGTGCTGGCGGGTCAGCGGGGAGGTCTCCACCGGGAAGTTCTTGACAAAGATGGGGCCCTCAAGCTGATCCTCGCAGAGCACCTCCCAGATTTCTTCCACCAGCTTGCCGTGGCCCCAGCCGCCGTTCTTCGGAACCTCGAGCCCGATGACGTCGGCAATGCCCTTTAGTGTGTCCACATCAGTGTCGATGGTGACCTCGGGCTGGCCCGGGAACTTGCGCTGCAGTGCCTCGTTGAGGGACGGGTACATCTCGATCTCCGGCCATTCCTCGCCGCCGAAGTCGTATTCCGTGCCATCCGCCAGGGTGACGGTGGTGGAGCCGAAGACGGCGCGCGCCACGGCCTGGATGGACTCGCGGGTGGTGCGAGCGCAGTCGTTGTAGTCCCCCCACGCGGCGTAGGTCTCCAGCATGGCGAACTCCGGGGAGTGGGAGCGGTCCACGCCCTCGTTACGGAAGTTGCGGTTGATTTCAAAGACGCGGTCGATACCGCCCACCACGGCCCTCTTCAGGTACAGCTCCGGGGCGATGCGCAGGTAGAGGTCGATATCCAGGGCGTTGGAGTGGGTCACGAACGGGCGGGCAGCCGCGCCGCCGTGGAGGGTCTGCAGCATCGGGGTTTCGATCTCCACGAAGCCCTCGTCCTCTAGGTAATTGCGCAGCGCGCGCATGACCTTGACGCGGGTCATGGCGTTCTCACGAGCCTCCTTGCGCACGATGAGGTCGTTGTAGCGCTGGCGCACGCGGGTCTCCTCGTTCATGTCCGCGAAGGACACGGGGAGCGGGCGGAGGGACTTAGCAGCCATGGTCCACTTCGTGGCCATGACGGACAGCTCGCCACGGCGGGAGGCAATGACGCGGCCGCGCACGGAGATGAAGTCACCCAAGTCAACGTCGGACTTCCAGGCGGCCAGGCGCTCCTCGCCCACCTCGGCGAGGGACAGCATGGCCTGCACCTGGGTGCCGTCGCCGTCCTGCAGGGTGGCGAAGCACAGCTTGCCGGTGTTGCGCATGAAGATAAGGCGGCCGGCGATAGCCACCTCGACGTCCGTCTCGTCGCCGGCGTTGAGGTAGGTCACGCCCTCTTCGCCAGCGGGCTGCTCGTCCTCAGCCACCACCTGAAACTGCTGACGCAGGTCCTTCATGGAGATGGTGCGGTCCACGGTCACCGGGTAGGCGTCGGTGCCGGATTCCAGCAGGCGGGTGCGCTTCTCGCGGCGGATGCGCAGCTGCTCGGGGACGTCGGTTGCTTCATTAACTGGGGTATTCTTCTTCTCGCTCACGGTTGTCTAGGGTAGTCGATCCCCATATGCTGGCGCGATCTCGGTTTACAGACTGTTCACCCAGCAGACACAGTCATTCAACCGCGCGGCCACCTTTGCAGTATTTACTCAGAACGTCCGTTGCGACATCTCAACGCAGCCCATACCGACGAATTCTGGAGTACACCCACATGGCACTCAACGGCCGCAATCTCTTGACCAACATGTTCGCCTCCTCCCGTTCTTCTCTTACCTGCACCTACAAGTGCGGTAACGCCTGCTTCGGTGAGTGTGACAACCCCTCCGATAACGCTTACTTCGGTGACCAGTTCTCCCGCCGTACCGCGCTGCGCGCCGGCGGCCTGGCCGTCGTTGCAGTTGGTGGCTCCTCCGCCCTGGCTGCCTGCTCCGCCCCGGAGAGCGAGGATGCTGCAGCGGGTTCCTCCGCCGCCGGCAAGACCTCCGAGGTCGGTTCTTCCGACATCGAGCTGACCTCCGCGGAGGGCATGAAGTTTGAGAAGGTTGAGCCGAACACCAAGGATGAGGTTGTCATCCCGAAGGGATACGAGCAGTCCGTGCTCATCGCTTGGGGTGACCCAGTCATCGAGGGCGCTCCGGAGTTCGACGTCAACAACCAGACCGCCGCCGATGCCGAGAAGCAGTTCGGCTTCAACAATGACTTCGCCGGCCTCATCGAGCATCCGGACAACAAGGACCGCCTCATCTACGTCTGCTCCCACGAGTACACCACCGAGCCGATGATGTTCCCGGATTACGATCCGGAGAACCCGACCGAGGAGCAGGTCAAGATTGGTTGGGCCGGCCACGGCCACACCATCCTTGAGGTTTCCAAGTCCAAGGATTCCGGTGAGCTCAAGCGCGAGTTCGGCCCGCTCAACCGCCGCATCACCGCCACCACCCCGTTCACCCTGGTCGGCCCGGCCAAGGGCTCCGACCTGGTCAAGACCTCCGCTGACCAGAAGGGAGAGAAGGTCCTGGGCACCCTCAACAACTGCTCCGGCGGCATCACCCCGTGGAACACCATGCTCTCCGGCGAGGAAAACTTTGACCAGTACTTCGCTGGTGGCGACATCAAGGATGACACCGCCAAGGAGTCCCTGAAGCGCTTCGGCATCAAGGAAGGCCCGTCCGAGCGTAAGTGGGAGAAGTATGATGACCGCTTCGACGTCACCAAGGAGCCGAACGAGCCGAACCGCTTCGGCTGGTTGGTAGAGATCAACCCGCTGGACCCGAAGTCGACTCCGATCAAGCACACCGCTGTGGGCCGCTTCAAGCACGAGGCCGGCAACATTCACATTGCCAAGGACGGCACCGTGGTGTGCTACTCCGGCGATGACTCCCGCTTCGAGTACATCTACAAGTTCGTTTCCACCAAGCAGTACAAGGAAGGCGACATTGAGCACAACCTGACCATCCTGGACCACGGCACCCTGTACGTGGCCAAGATGGAGGGCAACTCCCCGGAGAAGGAAATCGATGGCTCCGGCGTCCTGCCGGAGGACGGCGCCTTCGACGGCAAGGGCACCTGGGTCAAGCTGCTGACCTCCGACACGGAGAACAACAAGTTCGAGTCCCACGTCGACGGCATGTCCGCCGAGGAGGTCGCCGTCTTCACCCGTGAGGCCGCCGACAAGGTGGGTGCTACCAAGATGGACCGCCCGGAGGACGTCCAGGTCAGCCCGAACAACGACAAGGTTTACGTGGCCCTGACCAACAACTCCTACCGCGGTGCTACCGGTGAGAACGCCAAGAAGAACAAGGAAGACGCCAAGGAATGGGCTCCGATCAAGGAGAACAAGAACGGCCTCGTCATGGAGATCGAGGACGATCACGCGGGCGAGGAGTTCACCTGGAACCTCTTCCTGGTCTGTGGTGACCCGAAGGAAGCCAACACCTACTTCGGTGGCTTCGACAAGGAGAAGGTCTCCCCGATTTCCTGCCCGGATAACCTGGCCTTCGACAGCCACGGCAACCTGTGGATCTCCACCGACGGCAACGCCCTGGATTCCAACGACGGCCTCTACGCCGTGACTACCGACGGTGAGACTCGCGGCGAGCTCAAGTGCTTCCTCACCGTCCCGGCGGGCGCTGAGACCTGCGGCCCGATCGTCGATGACGAGCGCGTCATGGTCAACGTCCAGCACCCGGGCGAGGCGGACGACGCCAAGTTCGACGAGCCGGCTTCCCACTGGCCCGACGGCGGCAACTCCACCCCGCGCCCGGCCGTGGTCGTGGTCTGGAAGAAGGACGGCAACATCGGCACCGAGTAATCCCCGTGCCCAGCTCGGCCTAGGCCGAGCGTAGTTGGGCTTCGAGCACCTCCTGCGCGAAGTCCCACAGCGGGGTTGTGACCCCGGCCTGGACGCCCATGCGTCGGATAGCTCCGACCTGGGCGTCCAACTCATTAGGCAGGCCCGCCTTGATGTCGCGCTGCATCGAAGACGTGTTGTCCGGGTGCTGCTGGCGGGCGAACTCCATGGTCTGCTCCACCACGTCGGCCGGCAGATCCACGCCCATGCCGCGCCCGACGGCCTCAACCTCCCGCATGAAGGCCTCCAGCTGACCCGGGATTTCCTGGCACAGGTAGCCGATGGGCTTGTCGACGAGCGCGCCCAGGGTTCCGGTGGTGGTGACGAACATGGCCTTCGACCAGACGTCGACAAGCGCTGCGTCGTGGAACCTGCTGTGTGCGCCCGCCTCCTGCAGTGCTTCCTCCAGCTGCTGCCCCACCTGGCGCAGCGACGCCGGCGCGTGGGCGCTGAGCGGGCCGAACGACAGGGACAGCGGCCCCGGGTTGCGCCTGATGTGGGCCGGGCCCACGCGCGTGGCGTACACGCGTGCAACACCGGCCAGGATGTTCTCTTCCCCGAATTCCTCTGCGGCAAGATAGGGGATCTCCACCGAGTTGTGCGTGGTTACCACAGGAATTCCCTGCAGCGCCTCGCGATCGTGGGCACTGCCAAAGGTCTCGTTCCCCGGCAACGCCTTGGTGGCGATAATCGCCACGTCGAGCCCACCCAGCAGGTCCCCCACCTCCGCGAAGGAACCCGCACCGGGAGCCTTGACGATCTCGGTGGTGGTGGGCTCACGGTGGGCGTCGACCAGCGTCACGCCCGTCTCCTCCAGCACCTTGAGGGTCTCACCGCGTGCCACGAAGGCGACGTCGTGGCCTGCTGCTTTCAGTATTCCGCCGAAGTAGCCGCCGATGGCGCCGGCGCCCAGAATTCCAATCTTCATGCCCTCCAACCTAGCGGGCCAAGCCGGGTGGGGCGGGAGCTTTTATTCCTGTTGGTCCAAGTTCTTGAACCCGATGCCCAGCGGCACGCCGGCGTTATCGGTCAGCCGCACCCCGCCGATGGTGGCGGCGACAAAGAGGCGCGCCTCACCCTCCGCGGGCGGTTCTTGCAGGTCGCGGCCGCGCAGCTCGACGTACTCGGGCTCCACACCCGCAGCATCCAGCACCTCGCGCGCGACGCGCACGACCTCCTCGGCCCCAGATTCCGCGGCATAGGCACCGGCGGTCAGTGCTGCCGACAACGCGCTCGCCTGCTCCCGCGCCGCGGGGTCAACGCCTGCGTTGCGCAGGCTCATCACCACGCCGTCCGGCATGCGCACCGGCGGCACGCCCTGCACGCGCGCGCCGATGTTGAGGTCCGTAAAGGCCTGCTGGGTGGCCACGAGCAGCTCGTAGTCCTTCTCCCCCATCACCACATCACTCGGGCCCAGCGCACAGGTCAGCGCCACAATGCGGGTCAGCTCAGCGCTGACGTCTTCCATTCCGTGATCGGGTGCCAGGATCCGCGTGCGCTGGCTCTGCTCGCCGTAGCGCCACACCACGTCGACACCGTCGAGTGCAGCGATGTCCGTCTCCGGTTCCACCGCCACGACAACCACGCCGCCGCGCACGCGCCGCGCCGCCTGCACCAGGGCCAAGTGACCCGCATGGATGTCACGGCCCAGCGGCACGAGCACCACGCGCTTGCCCGTCTTGCGGTAGGCACTGCCCACCATGCGGATGCGCTCGATGTCGTCGACTAGGAGTTGTTCTGCCACGGCGCTTCCTTTCTTACTGCCCACAGTTCCAGTTCTTCCATATTCTTCTTCTCACCCACCATGCGGGCGACGTCGCGGTAGTTGCGCGCCATGCCCAGCTCCACGGCGGCGGGGTAGGCATCGATGATGTCTCCGGCATCAAGGTCGAAGGAGCTGCCCATAAAATCTTCGATAATCCCCGCCTTTATCGCCGCCCACGCGCTGAGTACACCGAGCATTTCCGCGTAGTACAACCGCGCGGCTCGCTCGGCACGTTGTGCCTCCGGCACCGTTTCTGCGGTCTGGTGAATCTCCGAAAGCAGCAGACCAATGACGGTCTCTGCTACCTCATCGAGAGCGCCCACCGCGTAGGAGTCGCCCAGGGGAGCTGCGGCAATCGTCAGGCACCCGCGCGTTTCCAGATCATCGAGGGCTTCCACCCCGGCGAGCAGTGAGGTATGAATGACAATCTGTCTCGGGCGCACGTGCGGGGCCACCTCCCCCACAGCTGCCTCCAGCTCCCTCGCCGTCGCGGCGAGAATCAGCGCATCGAAGCGGCCCAGCTCGGCGGGGTCCTCAAGGTATTCGATGGTGTGGCCAGCCATCTCCAGACGGTGGGCAAAGTTAATGCCGGCTCGGGAGCTACCCCACACCGCCACGCGCATACGTGGTGCCGGCATCCTACCTCTCCTTCTTGTCCTTCTGGCGCTTCTTCATCTCCGCCATCAGCTCTGCCACAGAGACCGCACCGTCGCGCTTCTCGTCGCTGCGGCGGCGACCGCGGGAGGTCTCAGCCGCGGCGCTGCGGGCGCCGCCGACTGACTGCTGCCCCTGGTGCTGTGCCTGCTGGGAGGCTGGGCGCGGCACGGCCTGCTTCTGCGGTGCATCCTCCTCCGGCTTGCGGTGGCGGTGGGGCGCTGCCGAGGATGCCGATGCCGCTGGCGACTTCGGCGATGCAGCCTCGGACGCGCCCTGGTTCCAGCGAACGGCCTGGAAGCTATCGGTCTTGAACTCCGGTTGCTTCGGCTGCTCCGGTTGCTTCTGCTGCTTCGGCTGGGCTGACTGTGCAGGTTGAGCCGGCTTCGTCGTTTTAAACGACGGCGCGGCAGGCTTCTGCGGTTGCTGGGGCTGAGTGTGCTGCGGCTGACGCTGCGAAGGCTGCTCCTGGGGCTGCGCCTTGGGACGCGGTTGCTGGGCCTGCTGGGTCGGCTGGACCGGCTGGGGCTGCTGCGCGGTCTTGGCCTGACCGGCACTGTCCGCGAGCAGACTGTCGAGCGTGTTGTGCGTCGGGTGCGTGGGCTGGGAGCCCAGGCGGCCCGCCACGGCGTCGGCAGTAGGGGCACCGCCGGACTTCTGGGTGAAGTTGGACGCAGCGGAGTCGCCGAAGTGTGCCGCACTATCCGCGCTGCTGGCCTTGCGCTCCAGCTCCTGGATGCGACGCGCCTCCGCGTAGAGCGCAGCCGGCTCGTAGACCCACTCGCGGCCGGAGAGCTCCTCAATCTGGGAACGGATGGACTCCAGCTCCGCGCGGATGTCCGCGAGTACCTTGCTGTTATCCGCCGGTGCAGCGGCCGCCGCTTGCGTGTGGGAGGACGCCGCGTGTGCGCGCTCCACGGCCAACAGCTCGGTGGCCTCATGGGCCTGGCGGCGGTAGCGCACCACCAGGAAAAAGCCCAGCACCGCGGCCCACAGCGAGGCCAACAGGGCAATCTTCAGCGCGTTCGCCGAGCCCGAAATGAGCATGACCAGGCTGGCAATCACCGCCAGGATGACCAGGATGATGAGGCCAATGGAACCGGCATCCGCCTTGGAACCGGTGGTGGAACCAGACGAGGGTTCCTGCCGGGATGCCGGCGCCGGTGCGTGCTGGGGCTCAGGTGCTGCGTTGTGCGGGCTCGTCATGCCCACTAACTTACCGCCTGTGCCCCATCAGGTGGAGGTGGAGCCTCACAGTGTCGCTCCAGGACCACGCCAGCCACGCACATCGCGGCCCCGCCCAGCGCGGAGGACACTACACCCGCCACGTCCCCGGACGCGGCCACCAATTCGCCCGCCTGCGGGAGGACGTAGACCGCAATGCCGGCATAGGCACCACCCACAATCGCGCCCGTCCACGCCGAGGCCTTTCCCACGAGCAGGAACTGGGCAATCGTCATCGGATTGAGCTGCGAGTTATCCAGCCCAATGCCATGCTCGTCGTTCTTGGCGGAGCGCACCTTGAGGATGAGGAGGACGCACACCAGGGCCATGGCCCACAGGGAAATCGATACCGTCGCCGGGATGGCCAGCATGGAGCCGTAGAAGCGCGCGGTGAGGATGGCGGCCGCCGCGGCCACGAACAGGGCGGTGCCCACGAGCGCGCTTAACGACGTCCTCGTCATCGCCTACCCCACTTCCTTCACCGCGGCCACCTCAGTGCTGTCCAGGCTAGCGATAAGTTCACTCACCGGGGTGCCGTTGAGCTCCGCGTGCGTATCCGCTGCCAGCCACGGCACGAGCACGAAGGCGCGCTCGTGGGCGTAGGGGTGCGGGAGGGTGAGCTCCGGGTCTGTCGAGGTCACCCCGTCAATCTGCACGATATCCACGTCCAAGGTGCGCGGCCCCCAGTGGCGCACGCGCACGCGCTCGGCGGCCTCCTCCACCTTCTGCCCGCGGCGCAGCAGCTCCAGCGGGCTTTCCTCCACGTCGACGATGAGGATCGCGTTAAGGAACTCGTCCTGGTCAGTCACTCCCCACGGCGGGGTAGCAAAGACCGGGGAGGCAGCGACGGTCTCTGCGGCGAACTCGTCGAAGACGGTCTGCAGCAGCGCGCGGCGATCCTCCATGTTGGAGCCGATGGACAGCACCGCGCGCATTAGCCAGCCATCCGCTTGCGGGAGCGACGCGCCACCACGGCCACATCCGCAAAGGTGCGCGGGATGGGCGCCTTCGGCTTGTGGATGGTCACCTCGATGGCGTGAAGAATCTCAAAGCGCTCCATCGCGGTCTCGGCGACCTCCGCGGCGACCGTCTCGATGAGGTCGCGGGAGGGGCCTTCGACGATGTCCGCGGCGACGTCGGCAAGCTCGGCGTAGTTGACCGTACGGTTCAGATCATCCTCGATGCCCGCGGTGTCTAGCCAGCACGTCACGTCCACGAGGAAAGGCTGGCCGGTCTGCTTCTCCTCCTCGAAGACGCCGTGGTAGCCAAAGCACTCCAGTCCGGTGAGCTCGATGCGATCTGCCATGGTTTTAAGCCCTCCCCAGAGACGTCGAGACCACGGTGCCGCCGTCGGCGCCGTTGGCGTAGCTGCCGGAAGCATGCGCGCCGCCGGTATAGGCCGCGCCCGCGTTCCAGGCGGCGGCCACATCCACGGCGTCGCGGGAGACATCCACCTCGTGCACGCGCACGCCCCACGCGCCCATCTGCGCGGAGATGGCAGTCACGGCCGCGGTGGCGGGATCCGCCAACAGCGGGCTGGATTCGGCCCCGCGGTCCTCCCGGATGGCGGCCAGGAAGCGCTTGCGGGACGCGCCCACGAGCAGCGGGAACTCGCCGTCGAGGAACTCCGGAAGGGATTTAAGCAGCGCCCAGTTATCCTGCGGGGACTTGGCAAAGCCCAGGCCGGGATCGACCACGATGTTGTCGTGGGTAACGCCGGCGGCCAGGGCGGAATCCGCCAACGCCGCCAAGGAATCGTGCACATCGCGCACCACATCGCCGCCGTGGTCCGCCACCCCGGCCGCGCTGCCGAACTGGACGGTGCGCCAGTGCATGAGGCACACCGGCAGACCAGTAGCGGCCATGATGCGGTACATGTCCGGGTCGGCGGCGCCGCCGGAGACATCGTTGATCATGTCCACGCCGGCCTCCGCGGCCGCCGCGGCAACTGAGGCCCGCATCGTATCCACCGAGGTCTTAATCCCCTCCTCGTGCAGCGCCTTAATGACCGGCACCACGCGGCGCTGCTCCTCCTCGGCGGCCACGCGCACCGCGCCCGGGCGGGTGGACTCACCGCCGACGTCAATCATGTCTGCGCCGGAGGCCACCAGGTGCCGGGCGTGGGAGATGGCGTCGTCGACGTTGATCCAGCGCCCGCCGTCAGAGAAGGAATCCTCCGTGACGTTGACAATGCCCATGACCAGCGTGCGGCCGGGGACGGTGAGGTTGCTGACTGCCATGGTGGAATTTAGCTCCTAATCAGGCTCATGACCTCCGCACGGGAGGCCGCGTTCTTCTTGAAACCGCCGCGCACCGCGGACGTCGTGGTAGTCGCCCCCGGCTTGCGGATGCCGCGCATGGCCATGCACAGGTGCTCGCACTCGATGACCACGATGACGGACTGGGCGTGGAGGACCTCCACCAGGGCGTTAGCGATCTGGCTGGTAAGCCGCTCCTGCACCTGCGGGCGCTTGGCGTACATGTCCGCCAGGCGGGCCAGCTTAGACAGGCCAGTGACGTGGCCGTCGGGACCCGGGATGTAGCCGATGTGTGCCTTGCCGTAGAAGGGCACGAGGTGATGCTCGCACGTGGAGTAGATGGGGATATCGCGCACGAGGACGAGCTCCTGATGCTCCTCGGCGAAGGTCTTGTGCAGGACCTCGGTCGGGTCCTGGTGCAGGCCGGCGAAGACCTCCGCGTAGGCGCGGGCCACGCGGGCCGGGGTTTCGCGCAACCCCTCGCGGTCCGGGTTCTCGCCCACGGCGATGAGCAGCTCGCGCACGGCGGCTTCCGCGCGCTCCTGGTCAAACTCGCGCTGCGCCGGGATGTTATCGCTCATTGCTGCGGCCGTCCTTGGGGGTGATGTCGTTCGTGTACGGGTTGTTGCGGCGCTCCGCCTCGCCCCAGCCGGGTGCTCCCCAGCTGTTGTTGCCCTGGGTGCCCTGGGCGTCCTGACCCCCGTGGGTTTCTGGGCTGTCTGGCTTGGCGTGACGCCCGCGCCGCCCGGGCTGGCGCTGCGGCTCCGGAGCATCCACGACGCGCGGAATTTCCTGGGTCTCAGCGTGGCTCAGGCCACCCTGGGCGTTGTGCAGTTCCTGCTCCGGGACCTCCTGCTCGTGGCCTGCGGCGTCAGTGACGGGCTCAGCATCCTGCTGGGAGGCGGGCTGGGCGTGAGCGTTGGTATCCGGCTCGCCGAAGAAGGTGTTGCCCTTGTCCGGGTCCACGTTGTCGCCGGCATGCTGGCCAAAGCTGAAGCCGATTTCCTCCGCGGTTGCGTTCGGCGCCGGCTGCCCGTTCTCCTGGGCGGCGAGGCGACGCTCGCGGGCGGCCCGGGAGGCGTCGAGAAGCGTCATGCGCTTCGGCAGCCCCTCACCGCGCTCCTTGGCCAGCTCCACCGGGGTCTTCACCGGCTCGCGGCCGGCCTGGCGCGGGAAGCGATCATCCTCGTGCGGGAAGACATCGAAGGCCTCGCGCGGCTCGATGCCCTCGAAGATGCCCTCCAGATCCGGGCGACGCAGGGTCTCCTTCTCCAGCAGCATCTCCGCCAGCTTGTCCAGGTAGTCGCGGTTGGCGGCCAGAATATCGTAGGCCTGCTGGTGCGCGCGGTCGAGCAAGTAAGCCATCTGCTCATCGATCTTGGCGGCCACGGCGTCCGAGTAATCAATGGATCCGCCGCCGCCCATCTGGCTAAAGGGATCGCCCTGCTCCTGGCCGTACTTCACGGTGCCCAGGTCCGGGGAGAAGCCGTATTCGGTGAGCATGGAGCGCGCAATCTTCGTCGCGTGCTCAATATCGGAGGACGCACCCGTGGTCGGGGCGCCGAAGACCAGCTCCTCCGCGGCGCGTCCGCCCATGGCGAAGACGAGGCGCGCGAAGAGCTCATCGCGGGTGTACATGCCCTTGTCGTCTTCCTGGGAGGTCATGGCGTGACCGCCGGTGCGGCCGCGGGCCAGGATGGTGACCTTGTACACGCGCTCAATGTCCTTGAGCGCCCACGCGGACAAGGTGTGGCCGCCCTCGTGGTAGGCGGTGACCTTCTTCTCATGCTCGGAGATGATCTTGCCCTGGCGGCGCGGGCCACCCACCACGCGGTCGGTGGCCTCCTCCAAGGCGTCGTAGGTAATGACGTTGCCGCCGATGCGCGCGGTGAGCAGGGCGGCCTCATTGAGCACGTTGGCCAAGTCCGCGCCGGACATGCCGGCGGTGCGCTTGGCCAGCTGGGTCACGTCCACTTCCTTAGCCAGCGGCTTGTCCTTAGCGTGCACGCGCAGGATCTGCTCGCGGCCGGCCAGGTCCGGGTTGGTCACCGGGATCTGGCGGTCGAAGCGGCCCGGGCGCAGCAGCGCCGGGTCCAGGATGTCCGGGCGGTTGGTGGCGGCGATGAGAATAACGCCCTCGCGGTCACCGAAGCCGTCCATCTCCACGAGCAGCTGGTTCAGGGTCTGCTCGCGCTCGTCGTGGCCGCCGCCGGTGCCGGAGCCGCGCTGGCGGCCCACGGCGTCGATCTCGTCCACGAAAATGATGCAGGGGCTGTTTTCCTTGGCCTGCTTGAACAGGTCGCGCACGCGGGAAGCTCCCACGCCGACGAACATCTCCACGAAGTCGGAGCCGGAGATGGAATAAAACGGCACGCCGGCCTCGCCCGCCACGGCGCGCGCCAGCAAGGTCTTACCGGTACCCGGCGGGCCGTAGAGAAGCACGCCGCGCGGGATCTTCGCGCCCAGCTCGTGGTAGCGCTCCGGGTCATCGAGGAAGTCCTTGATCTCCTGCAGCTCGTCCACGGCCTCATCCGCGCCGGCGACGTCCGCGAAGGTGTTGGTGGGCATGTCCTTCGTCAGCTCCTTGGCCTTGGAGCCGCCGATGCCGAACATGCCGCCCGCGCCCTGCTGCATGCGGGACATCATCCAGAACAGCAGCGCGAAGAGCACCAGCATCGGCAGCAGGAAGCTCACCATGGAGCCGATGAAGGAGTCCTGCGTGACCTTGGTCTGGTACTTCTCCGCGCCGGAATCCTTCACAGCGTTAAAGACCTGCTCGGAGGCGCGTGCCGGGTACTTGGCAATGACCTCTTCCACGCCCTCTTGCTTGTCCACCGTCACCGGATTCTTCAGCTTGAGGCGCAGCTGCTGCTCGCGGTCGTCGATCTGCGCTTCCTCGACGTTCTTGTCCGTCAGCTGCTCCATGGCTACCGACGTCTCCACCTGCTTGAAGCTGCGGGCATCGTTGGTGAAGAACGTGAAGGCGTACAGCAGGATGAGGACCAGGCCCGCCAGCGAGCCGTAGCGGATGATGTTCTTGTTTTTCATTAATTACCTTGCAAGTATGCGGCTGGTGCCGAACCAGAACGTCCTAAACTTATGCGCGAGCCTAAGCCTGAGAGCTGTAGACCGACGGGTGCAGAGTACCGACCCAGGGCAGGTCGCGGTAGCGCTCGGCAAAGTCCAAGCCGTAGCCCACGACGAACTCGTTGGGGATGTCAAAGCCGACGTCGAAAAGCTCCAGCTCCGCCTTGACCACCTCCGGCTTGCGCAGCAGGGTGACCACCTCCAGCGAGCGCGGCTGCCGGCCCTGCAGGTTGCGGATGAGCCAGGACAGGGTGAGGCCGGAGTCAATAATATCCTCCACAATCACCACGTCGCGCCCCTCAATGTCACGGTCCAGGTCCTTGAGGATGCGCACCACGCCGGACGAGGACGCGGAGTTGCCGTAGGAAGACACCGCCATGAACTCCAACTGGGAGGGGATGCTCAGCTTGCGGGCGAAATCAGTGAGGAAGAAAACCGCACCCTTGAGCACGCACACGAGGATGAGATCCTCCTCCGTGTCGCGGTACTTCTCAGAGATGCGATCCGCCATCTCCTGGATGCGCACCTGCAGATCTTCCTCCGTGACGAGGACGGCTTCGATGTCCTCGCCGTAGGGGTGTGCAGGGACGGCTTGATTATTCGTGTCGTGCACGCGCGTGCTCCTTTGTTGACCGAGGCAATAGTGACAGTGTGCCACCAACCCGTAAGACTTCCAACCTCCGGCCATCGCCATCGGTCCCCGGCACCGCCACGCCACCCTGGCCATGCCAATCCACACATAGGTTGTCCACGCCCTGCACTGCCTGGCGGGTGACCTCCACGCCCTTCTCCCGCAGCCAGGCGGCGATGGCGCGGCGGCGCTGCGGCTCGGGCAGCTGGGCCAGTTCTGCGCAGCTCGCGGTAGGTGGGGTGCGCAGGTAGGCGTGGTCCAGTGCGGCGTCGTGGGCGGCCTGGGCCAGGGCCGGGACGGGATCGCCGCCCACGATATCCGCCAGGCGTGGGAGGATGTCGCGGCGCAACGCCACGCGCCGGAAGGCCGAGTCCTGGTTCTGGGGATCGTGCCAGACCTCAAGTCCCAGCTCGGCGCAGGCGGCCACGGTCTGGGCGCGGCGCACGCTGAGCAGGGGGCGCAGCACGCGCACACCCTCCACCTCGGCGCGCTCAAGCATTCCGGTCACCCTCCCCCGCAGCGCGCCCAGCAGGAGTGTCTCGGCCTGGTCGTCGGCGGTATGGGCCACGGCCACCTCACCCCAGTCGGCGAAGGCGCGGTAGCGGGCGGCGCGGGCGGCGGCTTCCAGGGAGCCATGCTTGGCGACGTCCACCCGTACCACCTCCGCGGCAGCCCCCATCCCCCTCGCTTGCTCGGCAGCCCGGCGCGCCTGCGCGGCCGAGCCAGATTGGAGACCATGGTCAACGCACAGCGCGGTGACCTCGTGGCCTTCCGCCACGAGAGCGGCGGTCAGCGCCAGGGAATCCGCGCCACCGGAGAGCCCCACCGCGATCGGCCGGGGCGCATCCCCCACGACCGCGCGGGCAGCCACGCGGCAGGCTAGGAAGTTGGGGCTGCGCCGGGGCCAGAAGGGGGTTCTAGAAGTCATGGAGCGCGGCAGCGAGAGCGTCCTGGGCCTGGCGGGCGGAGTTGACGTCGCCGTCGTTGACCAGGAAGGCGAAGGCGAAAACGTTTCCGGACTGACCCTGCGCGGTGCCGGCCAGGGCCGAGGTGCCGGTCAGCGTGCCGGTCTTAGCGCGCACGAAGCCGCGGGCGGGCGAGCCGGTGTAGCGCTGGTAGAGGGTGCCCTCGCCGCCGGCCAGCGGGAGGTAGCCCATAAGCGGGCGCAGGTCCTCTTCGCTGGCTGCCTTATCCAGGATGTGAGCGAGCAGTCCGGCGGTGATGCGGTTGTCGCGCGAAAGGCCCGAATTGTCCTTAATGGTAATTCCGGCGGTGTCGAAGCCGTGGCCCTGAAGCACGTCGAGCGTGGCCTGTGCCGCGCCCTCGAAGCTGGCCTCCTGGTGTTGGCTAAGCGCCACCTCGCGGGCGATGGCCTCCGCCATGACGTTGTCCGAATCCTTCGCCGCCTCCTGGGCGCGGACGGCCAGCGGATCCGAGTCGGTGCTGGCGAGGCTCTCCGCGCCCGCGGGTGCGGTGGCCATGTCCGCCTTGTCCGTGCCCAGCCGCCCGGCCAGGGCCCGGGCCACGTTGAGTGCCGGCTCGTGGGAACGGGGCACATCCCCCGTCTTCTCCCCCAGGCGCCCGCCGTAGAGCATGGCCGGCTGGATGGGGGCAACGTAGCCGCCATCGATATTGTCGTCGTCCCAGCCCGGCGCCTGGTCGGGGCCGGACCACACGGACGTATCGATGGACACGCGCTTAACGTCTCCCGCCTTAGCCTTGATCTGCTCTGCCAGATCGTCCAAGCGCTCGTCGGTCAGCCAGACATCGCCTGCCGCCTTGATGACCACCTCGCCGTCCTTCTCCCCGCGGACCACCTGGGTGGTGATGGTCTCCTCCTCATCGAGGGCCAGGGTGGCCGCCGCCAGCGTGAGCACCTTGGTGGACGAAGCCGGGGTCAGCGGCTTGGCGGGCTCGCGCTCCCACACCACCTCGTGGGTGCGCGCATCAATAACCTGCCCGCCAAAAGTAGCCAGGGCCTTGTCCTTGCCCAGCTCATCCAGGCGCGCGGTGAGCGCTGCGGCGTCGTACTGCCCCGCCTGTGCCGGTTCCACCAGGGTCTCCGGCGCATCCTGCGCATAGGGCTCGCCGTGGTCCAAATGATCGTAGGTGCGCTGGATCTCTACCCCCAGCGCCGCCGTTGCCGCCACGACTCCGGCCGTGACCACGGCCGCGACACTCCACCACACTTGCTTCGCTTTCATCGCCCTTTACCCTAGCGCGGTAGACTGAGCGGAGCACGTAGCAACCTATAAGTTATGGAGGAATCAGCCGTGAGCGTTGAAGTAACCATCGAGATCCCCAAGGGCTCCCGCAACAAGTACGAGGTCGACCACGAGTCCGGCAAGGTCTACCTGGACCGCTACCTGTTCACCCCGATGGCCTACCCGGCTGACTACGGCTTCATCGACCACACCCTGGGTGAGGACGGCGACCCGCTCGACGCACTGGTTATCCTCCCGGAGCCGGTCTTCCCGGGCGTTGTGGTTGAGGCTCGCATCGTCGGCGTGTTCAAGATGACCGATGAGGCCGGCGGCGACGACAAGCTCCTCGCTGTTATTGATGACCCGCGCTGGGAGCGCTACCAGGACATCAACGATGTGGAGCAGCACATCAAGGACGAGATCGAGCACTTCTTCGTCCACTACAAGGACCTGGAGCCGAACAAGGAAGTCTCCGGTTCCGGTTGGGGCGATAAGGCTGAGGCAGAGAAGATCCTCGAAGAGGCTAAGGCTCGCTTCAAGTAAGCCTTCGTGCTTCCGCGTGCCAGCGGAACCACTGTCAGGTACGTTTTGGTAAATAAGGGCTGAAAACCGGCCGGTTTTTCGCCACTATTTGCGAAAACGTACCTTTTTCGTTCCGGGGGGAACATTGATTGAGATTTATCGGGGGCGCGATGTCTCTCGCGAGGCTCGGCGCAAAGGCGCCATCAAGATTGCCAATGGCTTTTATCTTTCGCAGGAGCCCACACCGCTTCAGTTAGCGCAAATCATGTCACGTGAATGGCCTGACTTAGCGCTTGATGGATACTCCGCCGCGCGCCGGTACTTAGAACAGCCCCTTCAATTCCCGCTCGAGTTCATTCGCGGCTCCACTCTCCCATCAAGCACGTATTTCCGCAGCCGGCGGGCACGCCCGAAAGCGCTGGGCAGCATGGACGGGGTGAATGTGTGCAGTCCGCTGCAGATCATTGAGACCATGGCCCACGGGGATGCGGTGGCCTTCATCGAGGCCTTCTTTGCTGGAGTGCATGGGCCTTCGCGCATCGAGGCCGAGCAGTTGGACTTTCGCCGCCTTTCGAAGCACACACGTGAGGTGCTGGAGAAGGCCATCGTGGGAGCGGATAGTAAGCCGGAGCGCGACCTGACGCGCGGACTTGAGCCGCACGTTAAGGTGCGCAACAACCTAAAGATTGGGCCCTACCGCTGGGACTTGGTGCTCGAGGAGTGCAAGGTGGCCATCGAGGTGGACGGCTACGCCTATCACAATGGCGAGAACCGGCAGCGCTTCGAGATTGACCGCCAGAAGCTTAACGACGCCGTCCAGCGCGGCTACCAGCCCCTCCATTTCACTGCCGCCACGATTGAGCACCATCTCGACGTGGCTGTTCACCAGGTCCTCGCGGTGGTGCGCGGACGAGGCGAGTTTGTGGAACCGCCGTGGAGGTGGCACCACTACTGGCGGTGGGAGCGTTGCGGCTAGACAGCCGCAACGTGCTTAGGAGCCGCAGTGGGTGGCAAGCCAGCCCTCGAGCTCGGATTCCGGCGCGTCAGGAGCGATGGGGTCCTCAGCGAACTCCTCGCCCGTGCGCGCCTTGTCCTTGGCGGTGGTGAGCATGAGCGAGCGGCCGTCCGGGTAGTCCAAGACCACGTTGGCGGAGGCGTAGCCGGCGGTTGGCTCACCGAAGGTGCGCACGTTGTCCAGGCCGCGGAAAGCCAGGAGGGTGGCTTCGGCGGAGGAGGCGGTGTCGGCGTCGGTAAGCACGGCAACGGGGACCGAAAGTTTCCCGCCCTTTGTCGTGGTGGGGGTGCCGCCGCCGGTGACGGAGTTGCCGTCGATGGTGACGTCAGTAGTGCCCATGCGGCTAACGAAGGAGAGCGCGGTGCCGTCCGGCAGCAGCGGGCTGAGCCCCGCGTACATGGGCCCCATGTCACCGCCGCCGTTGCCGCGCAGGTCCACCACGGCAGCGCACGCCTCCGGGTGGGCAGTCAGGCCTTGAGCCAAGGTATCGGCATAGGCCTGGCCGTCATTATGGCGGCCAATCGACGGCACGGTGGCGCGCAGGACGCCGTCGTCAAAGTCGACGGAGGGATCGGTGCCCTCGATGGCCTTTTCTTTTTCGGTGCTAAAGACGTTGGAGTGCTTGCCGCCGGCGGCGTCGATGGCGGCATCGAGGAGCCCCGCGTTGGTCGGATCCTCCTCAAAGGCCTCACGGGCGCGCTGGAATTTATCGCTGTCGCCGTAGATGCCGGTAAGCGCCGCGGTATCCACCATCGCGGTGTTGATGCGCTTTTCGCTGGCGTTGAAGAGGAATACGGGTTTGCCCGCAAACGCCCCGCCATAGGAGGGGCCGAAGAAGTACACGGCCGCGACCACGGCGATGAGAGCAACGACGAACAGGCCACCGAAGATTTTCAGTACCGTTTTCATTCTTTTCGCCGTCCCGTGCGCAACACGTAACCGCGGAGAGGCTCCACAATCACGATGGCAAGGAGCGTAACCAGCCAGCCCACTGCCAAGAAGCCGAAGGCCATGAGCAGGCGGGCGAGTACATTGACGTCGCTTGACTCGACGCTGGAGAAGAACATCAGCGAGGCAATCCCGCCGCCAAAGAGGAAGCCGAAGAAACTCAATCCCACGACGGGCCCCATGACCGCAAGCGCGCCGGACCGGAACTGGAAGCCGCGCGGCACGCCCATCAAATCCAGGGAACGGATGAGCTCCTTGTCCTCGAAGATGCCGGACACCTGGCCCAGGATGATGGACATGGTGGTCAGCGTGAAGCCGAAGACGAGGGTTAATACAACGCCGGTGGAGATGTCCTTGAACACCACGTTCATCCCGGGGTCTTCCTTGAGCACCAGAGCCAAGGCATCGGAGCCCAACGGCGCGGCGACGAGGAAGCCGGCCAGGTAGCCGAAGAAGCCGATGGCAGCACTCCGCCGCCAGGCGGGGCGCGCATTACCTGCCACTCGCTGGCAGGCCACGAAGTGCGCGGTGCCCGGGAAGAGGGACAAGATGTGCGCGCCAAGCTGCAGGATGAAAGGCGCGATGAGGTTGATGCTCATCAGCATGCCGAACATGACCACGATGACCATGGCGGTCGGCGGGCCCGCCTTGCCGGAGAGGAAAACCCCACCGGCCGCCACGATGATGACAAAGACGATGGCGCGCCACCAGCGGTAAGCCGCGGGCATCTGACGCTTGGCCACGCCCAGCGGGCTCACGCGCACGCGCTGCATGCCGACGAGTGCGGCGCCGATGGCCAGCAGGAAAAGCACACCCGCCACGGCGAGGTAGCCCCACCACGGGAGGAGAAGCTCGGACAGAGCGATGGGGCGCATCTGGAAATCCAGCTGGGTGAAGACCGGCGCGACGAGCAGGCTGATCAGCCCACCGAGCACGATGCCGATCACCGCCTGGAGGCCGGTCTCCACAATGGCCATGCGCTCCACCTGCCGGGAGCTCAGCCCCAACAGGCGCAGGGTGGCTAGGCGGTGCTCCCTGCCGGACGCACCCAGGACGGCTGCTTGGGCTGTGAGGTTAAACAGCGCCGGAAGAATGAACGCGCAGGCAAAGAGGGCCAGGGCGAACCAGGGATAAAGGAAGCCCTCCATCTCGTTGCCAAAGGTCTCCTTGAGAGCCGGCGCGGCGTCCTCGACGTGCTGGGCGCGCTGCCAGAACATCCAGGTACCACCCGCAACGAGGAAGGCGATGGCGGAGCCAATGGTCAAGCTCACAATCGCCAGCATCGAGACGATTCCCGTGCCCGAGCGCGCGCGAATGGATTCGCGCTGCAGGTCATAGACCAAGGTGGCGGTGTTCATCGAATCACCCCAAGGCGGCGGTCGTCGTGGATGATGCCATCGCGAATCTCCACGCGGCGCTGCATCCAGTCGGCCACCTTCGGGTCGTGCGTGACCATGACCAGGCTGGCACCCGACTGGCGCACGATGGTGGTGAGCATCTGCATGACCTCGTGTCCGGTGGACTGATCCAGCGCACCAGTCGGCTCGTCGGCGAAGACAACGCCCGGGTTCGCCACCAGCGCACGCGCGATGGTCACGCGCTGGGCCTGGCCACCGGAGACCTGCGCCGGGCGGCGGTCCGCCAGACCACCCAGGCCCAGCTGATCAAGAAGCTCCATCGCACGCTTGCGGGCCGCACCGCGCCCCATACCGTTGAGCATGGCCGGCAGCGCCACGTTGTCCACGTTGCTGAGCTCCGGCAGGAGCTGGCCGTCCTGGAAGACGAAGCCGAAGTTGCGCAGGCGGGTGCGGGAGCGGGGGGCGTCGGAAAGCGCGGAGAGCTCCTCGTCCCCGTAGCGCACGCTACCGTGCGTGGGGGTGAGCACGCCGGACATGCAGTGCAACAGCGTGGACTTGCCGGAGCCAGAGGGCCCCATAACCGCCACGAGCTCGCCCGGTTCAATGTCGAGGGAGATTCCGGCGAGCACCGGGCCGCCGCCGAAGTCCTTGGTGATGTCTGTCAGGGAAAGTGTCTGTGCCATGTCTCTCATTCCACCGTGCCGGGCCCGCGGAAAGAACAGCCCTAGCGTTGCTCTTTAAGGTAGTGCCAGCACTACCCCTGTAGTTCGGGGCGCCCGTTATGCTGTGAATCGTGTTCCGTAAAAAGCCCCAACCCACCACGCACGAGCAGCAGCAGGCGCAGCAAATTGCGCAGCTCACGGCCTCGCGGCGCGCAATCGCGGACGCCTACGAGGTGGAGCGCGCCCGCATCGAGCGCGACCTGCACGACGGCGCGCAGCAATACCTCGTGGCCGCGAGCATGAAGTTGGGGGAGGCCCTTCTCGACGCCCCCGCTCCCCTCACCGAGCTCCTCACCGCCGCCAAGCAGGACGTGGACCGCGGCCTGAATTCCCTGCGCGCCACGGTGCACGGTATCCACCCACAGGTGCTGCAGGATCACGGCCTGGTCGCCGCGCTTGCCGACGCCGCCTCCTCCCACGGCCCCCACGTCAGCGTCTTCGCCCCGCATCCTTTGCCTGAGCTCTCCGCCTCCGTGCTGGCCTGCGGCTACTTCTTCGGTGCGGAGGCGTTGACCAACGCTGCCAAGCACGCGCCGGGCGCGCCGGTATCTGTTTTAGTGACCGCGGATGCCTCCTTGAAGATTGCGGTGGTGGATGAGGGCCCCGGCGGCGCGCAGGTCGTCCCCGGGCACGGCCTGGCGGGGATGGCCGAGCGCCTCGCTGCCTTCGGCGGAGAAATGACCTTGTCCTCGCCGCCCGGCGGGCCGACCCGGGTGGCCGGGTCCATTCCCCTTCTTCTCGATCGCGGACAGCCAGGAGTGTAGAAAATGAGCTTAAGGATTGTAGTAGCGGATGACTCCGCCATTCTGCGCGAGGGCCTGGCCGGCCTGTTGGAGCGCCGCGGGTATTCGATAGTGGGCCAGGCGGATTCCGCCCCGGCGCTTGAGGCCGTGGTGGATAAGCTGCGCGATGAGCTTCCGGACATCGTCATCACGGACGTGCGCATGCCGCCGGGCATGGGCGATGACGGCTTGAAAGCCGCCGTGAACTTGAGAAATGCATACCCGGGCTTACCCGTCATGGTGCTCTCCCAGTACGTGGCCCCGGCCTACGCGGTGGAGCTCTTCGACTCCCCTGAGGCCGGCACCGGCTACCTTCTCAAAGACCGCGTCTCCGAGGTACGCGACTTCCTGGCCAGCCTGGACGTGGTGGCCCAGGGCGGTACTGTCATCGACCCCACCGTGGCGCAAGCTTTAATGAGCTCCGGGCGCAGCGGCCTGGGCGAGCTCACCCCGCGCGAGCGCGAGGTTCTCGAATTAATGTCGCGCGGCAAGTCCAACAAGGACATCGCCGCCGAGCTCGTTTTATCCGCCGCCGCGGTGGCCAAGCACGTCTCCAATATCTTCACCAAGCTGCGGCTGGACCCCAGCGAGGACAACCGCCGCGTCAAGGCGATTCTGGAGTACCTCTCCGCGCACCGCTAAAACGCGCTCACCGGCCTGCGCGGGGCCAGCGCCGTGTGCGTCACTTTGGCTTCATGCTTCCCAGAAGAACCGCCGCGGGCCGCCCGCACGACGCTCACGAACCGACGAGCCACGTGCCACGGCCAGTTCCGCGGCTTGCGCCTGCGTGTTCTTCGCCACGACTCGTTCTTCAACACGACACATCACGCGGTCCTTCGCATCCAAATTCTGAGCAGTCGTGGCCTAACTTTCTGGCCGGTTCGTGCTCTGATTCAGCAGAATGCGGGTGCGAACCTTCACAAGGTTGAGATTCCACAGTCGGGCCTCATCGACCATAGCGAATTCGGTGGTGTCCTCATCCGAGATGTCGACTTCGATGGTTACGGCATTGTCTGCGGAAGAAATGATGGTGTAGTTAAGCCCTTCAAGCCTGTCAATTAAAGTGGTGACCGCTTCGCTTGTCGGGGAGGCCATACCTGAAGGCGCAGTAGCAATATCAACGAGCTTCTTTTCATCGGGTGCTTCATCACCACTGTCAATGAAGCAATATTGCTGAATCGGCGATCCACCCTCTGCAGGGGCAATGAAATGATCTTCCGCTGAACCAACTTTCGTAACCGTAAGCGTCCCAGTGACGTCCTCAAAAGCTAGCTGCTCGCGTGGACTGCGGTTGTTGCAGGCAAAGTGGATGGTGTCGCCGTCCCTCTTGGTAATAACAATCCCAGCATCGCCGGTCATGTATTCATAGGCAGGTTCTACATCTCCCCACGGACTGTGGAGGTATTCGTTGAAAACGTTGAGTCTGCCCGATTCTTGTCCGGTTCGAAGGAGAAAGCTTGCGCTATTGCTAACGCCGTCGGTGAGACGAATGCTGTTTTCTGTCTCGTTATCAAAGAGTACGAACTCAGCGTCTAAAGCCTTAATCCTCATCGCGCTGGGAGCTGTTCCTTGACGAACTGCAAATTCGAGGCTCAGGTTATATTCGCTGTGTGGCTCGAGGTCCATACCGATAAGGCTTTTGATGGTGATGCCGTCGATTTCAAGCGTGCCTTGTCGAAGCTCTGTCCGCATGCATGTAAGACTTTGCATTAAAAAATTTTGCCTTTCAATTCAGATGAGTATTGAAAAAGTGGTGGAAAACCCGCTTTCGCTATGAAGAGAAAGCCGAAACACCGGATTCCTATGCCGCCCAAAGTACATGCCCAAAATCTCATACGTTCGGCGCATTGGCTTGGGCGACATCCATCCTTCACGGGTTCCGTTGATTGTCCTGTTCCAGCGCACTCCCAGCAGCCGCTCAGGCAGATGTGATCCAGATCGCCTACGATCGCTTTCAGCCTCAGCACAACAACCCCGGAAGGACCCCACCACTATGGAGCTGCAGCTCAACTTCGTGCACGTCGACGCCGACATGATCTCGGATCATGATTTCCTGTTGAACTCACTTCAGAGCCAGGGGCTGGATGCTTTTCGGACCTTCGACCCGAAGATGGAGGAGGTTGCGGCGGCACTGACGGAAATCTTCGGTCAGGAATTCCCGGCGCATTCGGCCATTACGGTAACGGTGGAATCGGGCAACCTGGAGCTGCAGGACCAGCTCACCAAGTTGGCTTACCTGCACGGCCTCGTTGTCTTCCTCGGGACCACGGACATCCTGGTCAACGCGACGGGCATCGACATCAGTAGCGACGGGCTCGCATCGATGACCAACTCCATGGGCACGGTGTGGCGGCAGGTCAGCAGGGAAACGGTGGACCGCGCGTTCGAGGATGCGCTTCGCCTTCCCGTCGGCGAGCAGACCTGGGTGCAGGTCATCAACCACGGCTCGGACTCCTACGGCTACGGGGTGGACATGTCCATGCGCCTGCTAGCAAACGGGCGCTGTGAGATGGTGTGGACCAGCCTTCCCGCCGCGGATGCTGCCCCGGTATTCCGCAGTCTTACTGTCAGCACCTACGAGGAGGCCCGGGAACTCCTCCTATCTTTCAGTGACCACAACCCGCTGATTGCGGAGCTCGACTGGGCGCCTCTGGCCCAGCGCCCGCAGAAGAACTTCCTTGACGCCGGGTTCCGTCACGAGCTTCCGTGGCGCCGGCTGGACGCGGTGAAGGAGCTTCCTGCGGGCGTGATGGTCCACCTGCATGCCTGGCCCACGATGTCGCTGGCGTACGGTCGGAATGCACAGGGACAGTGGGCGGCAAAGGCCTACGATCACCTGGGCACCGAGAACGTACAAACGTTTGACATCGCAGACGAGGCCATCGCGGTAGCGGAACACTATCTAGGCGGGAACGGAGAGACCTTTTTCGAGATTTTCCCCGCCTCGTCGGTCTCCGATCCGGCACCGTACACCACGGTCACTGCCATGGAGCTGCCTGAGCGCGAAGAGCAGTGGACTGAAGCATCGCTCTGCATGATGCACCGCATCCGCGCTGACCACAATGACGAGCCCAGCCCCCGGATGCAGCAGTTTATTTCTGCGGTAAACGCCAAGCTGGGAAGTGAAATCCTGCTCGCCGAGGAACACGTCGAGCCCCATGCCCTCACCCGGTTGCTGATCCCCGCTGAGGTCACTGCGGTCACCCTAGAGCGGCTTACCCACGTGGCCTCGAACTACGGCGTCTCCCTGGTGGTGGATGAGACCATGGCGCTGTACAACCCATCGGGGCGGGCATTGCCTAATGCAGAGAAGTGCACGTTGACGCTGCTATCCGGGAATCGCTACGTCAATAGTTGGGAGGCCACTACGCCGGCGGCCGTAACGGAAGCGGCGCTGCGTCTGTTCCCGGGCTGGAAGCTTAAGGTCATGTCCGGGCGGAATGTGGACTTTCAGGAGCGCTACGCTCTCGAAGTGCAGCAGCAGGATGGGGGATTTGAAGTAAACCTGGCCGCCCCCGACGGCGGCTTATACGCAATTCCCGATATCCCTCTCCCCTACGCGTTAGAGATGATTGTTGAGTTCACCTACGGTCCGGCGCAGATGGTTGACAAGGTCAATTGGGAGCGCAGCCACTCGCCCGCAGATGTGAGCGAAGATGAGCGCTTCGTGCTCAGCGGCACTCTAACTGGCCGAAACCCGTACTTCTTTGACGACAGGCTTCTTAACGCCGTCCGGGGCGAGGGCCTCTCGGAGGTCGGCACCTGGGCAGTGGTCCATGACCGGCTGGTCCCGGGCGATTACTGCCAGGTCGACCGTGTGGAGCCCGCAGAGAGCGGTGCGGCGCGCTACCTCGTGGAGTGGGGCCACAACAACGGTGAGGAGGAAAACTTCCAGATGCTCCTTGAGGACATCGACCAAGCCCTGTCCCTCCTTCATTGGTTTGCACAGGGAAACCGCGCAGAGTTTGAAGCCCTTCCCTGGACGCGGCGAGTGGAGGAACAGCACTAGTCCCGGCGCGTGACTAGGGTATGGGGCATGAGAAACGTAACGCCCCAGGAAGTACCAGAGAACGCCCAGCTTATCGACGTCCGCGAGGACCACGAGTGGAACACCGAGCACGCCCAGGGCGCCACGCACATCCCGATGGGAGACCTCGTCGAGCGCCTCGACGAGATTGACTCGGACCAAGACATCTACGTCATCTGCCACCTAGGCGGACGCAGCATGCAGGTGTGCCAGTACCTGGAGCACACCAAGGGCTGGGACGTCATCAACGTCGACGGCGGCACGGATGCGTGGAAGGCCCTGGGCGGCCCCATGGTTTACCCCAACCAGTAGTGGTACTATTTTCGGTACCATTCAAGTGTGGTATCCAAGATACAAAAGATCCTCACAAATAGGCACTTCATGAACCTCGCAGACAAATACACCTACCAAACCGCTTGGTCCGAAGAAGACGGAGAATTCGTTGCCACCGTTCTAGAGTTCCCCTCCCTGTCATGGCTCGACGCGTCCGCAGCCACCGCAGAATCTGAGTTGCGCAGTGTCGTCGAGGAAGCGCTAGAAGATATGCAGCGCAACAATGAGCAAGCCCCAGAGCCGTTTGGCCAGCGCAGCTTTTCGGGGAAGTTCAACCTTCGCATCCCACAATCGCTCCATCGAAACCTCACCATCGAAGCCGAACGAGAGGGCGTGTCCCTCAATACTCTCATCGTCCAGAAGTTAGCCTCAGCATGAAACTAGTGGGATTCCACCCATGATTTAGAATTTCGACGGTAGGCGGGATAAAATCATCGGCATGTCTTCATCAAATTCTGTTACTATCCCGACCGCCCTGCTGGAATCCCCGTCCTTCCAGCTGGAGCGCCTCCGCCGCCGCACCCGCGACGGCGTGGAGGCCGCCCTGCAGACCAAGCAGACCACCCTGCGCGAGTACTGGGTGCTCACGTGCCTCGTGGAAGAGGCCGCGTCGTCCCAGTCCGCGTTGTCGGAGACGCTGGCCATCGACGCCTCCGATATGGTGCGCCTGCTCGATTCGCTGGAGTCCCGCAACTGGGTCAAGCGCGAGCGCGACGCCAAGGACCGCCGCCGCCAGATCATCGCCGCCACCAAGAAGGGCGTAAAGGCCCACAAGGAGCTGGCGGAGCTCGTCGCCGCTGCCGAGGACGAGGCCCTGGATGAGTCCACCAACAAGCAGCTCAAGCACCTGCGCAAGCTGGCCAAGGCCATCATCGCCGCCGACGCCGCGCACGATAACAACGATGGCGCTGCCGCGACTGGGGACGATGCGTAAATGACAGAGCCCGATACACACGCAGCGACGAACCCCATACCGCCGCAGTACCTCCTCGGCTCCGAGGCCGCGCCGGAGCGCACCTTGTGGGACATCGTGCGCACCACGGCGGAGCACTATCCGGACGCGGCAGCGCTCGATGACGGCGAGATCCTGACCTACGCCGAGCTGCTTGCCGACGTCTCCGCGTGGGCCTCCGAGCTCCACGCCAACGGTGTGCGCCGCGGCGACCGCATCGGCATCCGCATGACCTCGGGCAAGCGGGAGCTCTACCTGGCTATCTTGGCCACGCTTGCCGCCGGCGCCGCCTACGTGCCCGTCGACGCCGACGACCCGGACGAGCGCGCCGAGATGGTCTTTGGTGAGGCCGACATCGACGGTGCATTCACCGACGACGGTTTCCGCATGGTGCGGGAAGGCGGGCCGCGCATGGCGCGCCCCACGTTCGACGAAAAGGACGATCGAGACGGCGCACTTTTCGAGGAACCGCGGCCCGAAGACACCGCGTGGATCATCTTCACCTCCGGCTCGACGGGCAAGCCCAAGGGCGTGGCGGTCAGCCACCGCTCCGCGGCCGCCTTCGTCGACGCTGAGGCCGCCCTCTTCCTGGCCGATAGCCCCCACGGCCCCCTCGGTCCCGACGACCGTGTGCTGGCCGGCTTGTCCGTGGCCTTTGACGCCTCGTGTGAGGAGATGTGGCTGGCCTGGGGCCACGGCGCCTGCCTGGTCCCGGCGCCGCGTTCGCTCGTGCGCTCCGGCATGGACTTGGGCCCCTGGCTCATCCGCCGCGACATCACGGTGGTCTCCACCGTGCCGACCTTGGCCGGACTATGGCCCGCCGAGGCCTTGGACAACATCCGACTCCTCATCGTCGGCGGCG
Source organism: Corynebacterium tardum (assembly GCF_046717785.1). Taxonomy (NCBI): domain Bacteria; kingdom Bacillati; phylum Actinomycetota; class Actinomycetes; order Mycobacteriales; family Corynebacteriaceae; genus Corynebacterium; species Corynebacterium tardum. The sequence continues at coordinate 2,378,118 of NZ_CP177104.1, forward strand.
AGGCCTGCTCCCAGGAGCTGGTGGACCGCCTGGCCACCGAGGACCGCGAGATGTGGAATACCTACGGCCCCACTGAGGCCACCGTCGTGGCCTGCGCGCAGCGCATGCTGCCGGGCCAGCCGGTATCGATTGGTCTGCCGCTCAATGGGTGGGACCTGGTGGTCGTCGGCAAGCATGGCGTCCCCGTTGCCCTCGGTGAGGTGGGCGAACTCGTCATCGGTGGCGTGGGCCTGGCCTCCTACCTGGACCCGGTCAAGGACGCGGAGAAGTACGCGCCGCTGGAGTCCCTGGGCTGGGAGCGCGCCTACCGCACCGGCGACCACGTGCGCCTGGAAGAGGACGGTCTGTACTTTGTCGGCCGCGTCGATGACCAGGTCAAGATTGGTGGCCGCCGCATCGAGCTCGGTGAGGTCGAGGCCAACGTGGCGGCCCTTCCCAACGTGTACAACTCCGCCGTGGCCGTGCAGAAGACGCCGGGCGGCGAGTCCGTGCTCGTGGGCTACGTCTCCCTAGAGGACCCGGACCTGGGGTTTGACCACGAGGCCGCGCATGAGCGCCTGGCGGACACCATGCCCGCTGCCCTGGTGCCGCGCATCTGCGTCATGGAGGAGCTGCCCGTGCGCACCTCCGGCAAGGTGGATAAGAAGGCCCTGCCGTGGCCGCTGCCCGGCGTGGGCGTGGAGGCCTCCGGTCTCAACGACACCGAGCAGTGGCTGGCGGAGCTGTGGGTGGATACCCTCGGCGTGTCTGTTGACGACGTCAATGCTGACTTCTTCTCCCTCGGCGGCACCTCGCTGGCCGCCGCCACGCTGGTGGGCCGCATCCGCGAGCGCTTCCCCACCGTGGCCGTGCGCGATCTCTATGACCACCCGCGCCTGGGTTCGCTGGCAGAACAGCTCGCCGGGACTGAGTCCGTCGAGGACGCCGGGCCTGTCCGCGAGGTCAAGCCCGTGGGCGCAGGCACGCGCATCGCGCAAACACTCATTCAGATCCCGGTGATGACCATGGCCGCCACCAGCTGGTTGGCCTGGCTGCTGCTGGGCTCCAACGTGGCCAACGCTCTGGGCCTGGAGTGGGCCATGACCACGCCATGGTGGCTGGTGGCCGTACTACTCGTGGTCTTCGTGACTCCGGTCGGGCGCATCCCGCTGGGCGGTTACGGCGCGCGGCTTATCACCGCCGGCATCACGCCCGGCGAGTACCCGCGCGGTGGCGCTACCCACCTGCGTGTGTGGGCGGCGGAGCGCTGGGCCAACGCCACCGGTGCGAGCTCCCTGGCCGGTGCTACCCGCGTCAACAACTACGCCCGCGCCCTGGGCGTGAAGATTGGCCGCGGCGTGGACCTGCACTCGCTGCCGCCGGTGACCGGCCTGCTCAAGCTGGGCAAGCACGCTGCCATCGAGCCGGAGGTCGACTTGTGCGGCTACTGGCTGGACGGCGACGTCTTCCACGTCGGCGCTATCGAGGTCAAGGAAGGCGCGCGCGTGGGTGCGCGCTCGACGCTGCTGCCGGGCACCGTCGTGGGCAAGTACGCCCACGTGAGAGGCCGGCTCCACCGTGACCGCGCGCAAGAAGATCAAGGACGGGCAGCGCTGGTCCGGCTCGCCGGCGATGAAGGTGGGCCGCTCCAAGCACCGCTTCCCGTCCCACGCCCCGAAGCGCCGCCCGCTGTGGGTGCCGGTGTACGACGCCACCGCGGTGCTGCTCGCGCTCCAGCCCATCGTGGCGCTGGGCGTTGGCGCCGCCGCGGTGATGGCGCTGGTGCAGCTTACCGACGGCGCCCCGGCCGTCGGCGCCATCTTCTTCGCCCCGGTGGGCGCGCTGGTGGCGTTTGCCACCTACATGCTGCAGACCTGGTTGGGTGTGCGCGTACTATCGCTGGGGCTCAAGCCCGGCATCACCGCGGTGCGTTCCTTCGCGGGCTGGCGCCTGTGGGCCATCGAGCGCCTCATGGATGAGGCTCGCACGAAGCTCTTCCCGCTCTACGCCTCCCAGCTCACCCCGACGTGGCTGCGCTCCCTGGGCGCGACGATTGGCAAGGACGTGGAGATTTCCACCGCCGTCATGGTGCCGAAGTTCACCGAGGTCAAGGACGGCGCGTTCCTGGCGGACGACACCATGATTGGCGGCTACGAGCTCGGCGGCGGCTGGATGCTCGCCGGCGAGTCCAAGGTGGGCAAGCGCTCCTTCGTGGGCAACTCGGGTATTACCGGCCCGGGCCGCAAGTTGTCGAAGAACTCACTGGTGGCCGTGCTCTCCTCGACGCCGAAGAAGACCAAGGCCGGCGCGAACTGGTGGGGTTCCCCGCCAGAACGTATGCGCCGCGTGGAGGCGCACGTGGATGGCGTGCAGGGCGAGTCCCTCACCTACTCCCCCGGCTTCGGTGTCAAGGCCGCCCGCGGTCTCATCGAGACGATGCGCCTCTTGGCCCCCATGGCCTCGGCCATGCTGCTGGCTGGCACCCTGGTGGCGCTCTACGCCCTCGCGAACACCCTGGGCGTTGCGCTGACCTGGCTGCTCGGCGGACTAGTCCTCATGGCCGCCGGCGCCATCTCCATCGCCGTCACTGTGGCGGTAAAGTGGATCTGCGTGGGCAAGCACACCCCGGGTGACCACCCGCTGTGGTCGGCCTTTGTCTGGCTCAACGAACTGCAGGATACCTTCGTGGAGGTCCTCGCCGCGCCGTGGTTCTTCAACCACACCGCCGGCATGGGCGAAATCAACCAGGGCCTGCGCGCGCTCGGCGTGCGGATCGGCCGGGGCGCGTGGATTGACTCCTACTGGTTCCCGGAGACCGACCTCTGCGCCGTGGGCGCGGGTGCCTCCGTCGGCCCCGGCACCGTGGTGCAGACCCACCTGTTCCAGGACCGCGTCATGAGCCTGGACACCGTGACCATTGAGGCCAGCTCCACGCTGGGTTCACACTCGGTGGCGCTGCCGGCCTCCCGCATCGGCGCCGCCGCCACCGTCGGCCCGGGTTCCCTGGTCATGCGCGGCGACCAGGTGCCCCGCAACTCCGTGTGGCAGGGCAACCCCATCGAGCCCTGGAAACGCTCATAGAACTTTCCGGCTAAGCCCCGGTAGCCCCCGCTTGTCGATGTGTGCACCCCATACATCGTTGAGCGGGGGTTTCTGTTTCGCCAGCATCGTGTAACCGCGAAAGAAGCCCAGCGCACCTACCACCTGGGTGCTATTCTGAGGACGAAACTGGAACATTGACAAACCGTTCGCGGTGATACGAGGCTTTCGGTTTCATGCTGTCCCTCTAACGAACAAGGAGTTTACAAACAATGATCAGCACGATCCTCTCCTCCTACGGTCTCTACAACGTTCTCACCCGTCTGGGTCAGATGGCAGAGATCCCGGCCATCGAGAACTTCGTCCAGTCCTTCCACGTCTAGAATTCCCCCGCGTTCCAATCTAACTCTTTCAAGGAGACATTTATTATGGGCACCGTAGCAACCATCATCACCTCCATCATCGGTTCCTTAAGCGGAGCCGTTACCCTTGGGCTTTCTTCCTTTGGTCTGTACGACCTCCTGCTGGAAACCGGCCACATCGCGCCGATCGCTCAGATTGAGGCCCTCTTCTAAAACTGGCCAACGCCAAATGCCCTAGCCCCACAGTGGGGCTAGGGCATTGCTCGTATTCGGGGACAGGGCCAGGGGTTATGAGTTAGGCCCTTCCCGCAAAACGTAGGTCCTAATCGTCGATCTGGTCGCGACCGCGCTTGACAATCTTGTCATCCACCTGGCCCACCAGCTCGTGGTCCTTGCCCGTGTACTCGAACTTGGAGAGCACGTAGCGCATGGCGTTGATGCGGGCACGCTTCTTGTCGTTGGACTTAATGGTGATCCACGGCGACTCATCCGTATCGGTGTAGCGGAACTGCTCTTCCTTGGCGCGGGTGTAATCGTCCCACTTGCCCAGGGAGGCCAGGTCCATCGGGGACAGCTTCCACTGGCGCACCGGGTCAATCTGGCGGATAGCGAAGCGAGTGCGCTGCTCCTTGCGGGTCACGGAGAACCACAGCTTGGTCAGCGAAATACCGGAGCCCAAGAGCATGTTCTCCAGCATTGGCACCTCACGGAGGAACTCTGCGTGCTGCGACTCGGTGCAGAAGCCCATGACGCGCTCGACGCCAGAGCGGTTGTACCAAGAGCGATCGAAGAAGACGATCTCGCCGCCGGACGGGAAGTGCTCGATGTAGCGCTGGAAGTACCACGAGGTGGACTCACGCGGGGACGGCTTCTCCAAGGCGACGGTACGGGCACCGCGCGGGTTCAGGTGCTCGTTGAAGCGCTTGATGGTACCGCCCTTACCGGCGGCGTCACGGCCCTCAAAGATAATGATGTGGCGCTGGCCGGTTTCCTTGGTCCAGTTCTGCCACTTCAGCAGCTCGATCTGCAGGGCGCGCTTCAGAGGGTCGTACTCCTCACGCGTCATGCGCTCCTCGTACGGGTACTTCTCACGCCACGTCTCCACGGGCGAGCCGTCCGGCATGATTAGCGCCGGGTCGTCTTCATCAGTGTCATCAACGACGTAGCCGTCGGTCTGTGCAAGGTCGATCTCGGGGAGTTCGTCGTCTTTAATATCAGCCATGCCGCTAATTCTAACTGTGAACCACAGATCTGGCGCGCTAAATATTTCCGGTGGATCCCAATTCACCCCCACTTTCGGAGCCGTGGCAGACTACGGCGGAATTTACCGGTTTTGGATACGCGAAACCCCGCTGCCCAAAGCGGGTCAGCGGGGTTAAGGCTTAGTACTGCGTGAGCAGTGCAGTCTTACGGCAGCAGGCCGATCAGCTTGGAAGCGCCGGTAGCAGCGTCGCCGAGACCGTAAAGAACGTTAAGGATGACACCGAGAACGCCGGTGGAAGAAAGGGTACCCATTTTAAAACTCCTTGGGATTGAAAGTATGAAGTGGTCTTATTACGCCGTTAGGCGAATGTTCTTACTTGGAGGACATCCAGTCGAACTGCTCGGTCTTCGGAGCAGCCTCGAAGTCGTCGCCCAGCTGGACAGCGCCAGCAACGGTGTCGAAGGCCTTAGCGAAGCCGGTGAACAGCTTCTTGATGCCCTCGGCGAAGGTGCCGAAGTTGCCGAGCTGCTCGCCAATGAAGTTAAGATCCATTATGGTCTCCTCATGTGAAGTCCGGGTAAAGAATTTGCCCGGAGGGGTTTGCGGTTTGCAGACACCCTCTGCGGGCGTCACAAGACGTAATTTTGCCACACCTGCCCAACATTGCAAGCCCCAACGCCCAATTGTTGTGCCGTGATTTTTGCCGCTAAAGCACCCATAAAATAGCAATGTAATGTTAACCAAACGTTAACCTGACCAGCGGGAACGCTGTTAGCTGGTAAAACGCGGCTGTGTCGATATAATTTCACGGAATTCTTTGGCTCATACGTAACGCGCACCCCAGCGCCGACGATGATTATGTCTTTACAGGCTGAAAATTGAACCCGAAGTTTTCGGGCACACTCCCAAATTTACCCCTATGTGGGGCTACTTTTCCCGCCCGGAAGGTTTCAAGATCGCAACAGCTCCCCACGGCACCGCCGCGGGGAGCTGAAGTTCTGCTATGGGTACGAGCGCTTAGAAGCCCATGCCGCCCATGGCGTCAGCATCCGGCATCTGCTGAGCACCGGCCGGCTCCGGCTTGTCAGCCACAACCGCCTCAGTGGTCAGGAACAGCGCCGCGATGGAGGCCGCGTTCTGCAGAGCAGAGCGGGTAACCTTCACCGGGTCATTGATGCCCTCGGCCATGAGGTCCACGTACTCGCCAGATGCAGCGTTGAGGCCCTGGCCAGCCGGCAGGGACGCCACCTTGTCAGCAACCACGCCAGGCTCCAGGCCAGCGTTGTGCGCGATCTGCTTCAGCGGTGCGGACAGTGCCTCGCGGACGATCTTCACGCCGGTGGCCTCGTCACCGGTGAGGTCGGAGAGGGAATCCAGGACGTCGGCAGCCTGCAACAGGGCCACGCCACCACCGGCGACGATGCCCTCCTCCACGGCAGCCTTAGCGTTGCGCACAGCGTCCTCGATGCGGTGCTTGCGCTCCTTGAGCTCGACCTCAGTAGCAGCACCAACCTTGAGGACTGCGACGCCGCCGGCCAGCTTGGCCAGGCGCTCCTGCAGCTTCTCGCGGTCGTAGTCGGAGTCGGAGTTCTCAATCTCGGCACGGATCTGCTTGATGCGGCCGTCGATCTGATCTTGGGAACCGGCACCCTGGACGATGGTGGTCTCATCCTTGGTCACAACGACCTTGCGGGCCTGGCCCAGGTACTCGATCTCGGCGGTCTCGAGGGAGAGGCCGACCTCCTCGGAGATGACCTGGCCGCCGGTGAGGATGGCCATGTCCTGCAGAGTGGCCTTGCGGCGGTCACCGAAGCCCGGTGCCTTGACGGCCACGGACTTAAAGGTGCCGCGGATCTTGTTGACCACGAGAGTGGACAGGGCCTCGCCCTCGACATCCTCGGCGATAATGAGCAGCGGCTTGCCGGTTTGCATGACCTTCTCCAGCAGCGGGACGAGGTCCTTGATGTTGGAGATCTTGGAGGAGACGAGCAGGATGTACGGATCCTCCAGGACAGCCTCCTGGCGCTCCATGTCGGTGGCGAAGTAGCCGGAGATGTAGCCCTTGTCGAAGCGCATGCCCTCAGTAACCTCGAGGTCCACGCCGAAGGTGTTGGACTCCTCCACGGTGATGACGGAGTCCTTGTTCACGGAGCCGTTGCCCACGGTGTACATCGCCTCAGCGATCTTCTCACCGATAGCCGGGTCCGCGGCGGAGATGCCAGCGGTGGTGGCGATCTGCTCCTGGGTTTCTACTTCCTTGGCGGAAGCCAGCAGGGAGTCCACAACCTTCTTGGTAGCGGTCTCGATGCCGCGCTTGATGCCCATCGGGTTGGAGCCGGCGGCGACGTTGCGCAGGCCTTCGCGAACCAGTGCCTGTGCCAGGACGGTAGCGGTGGTGGTGCCGTCACCCGCGACGTCATCGGTCTTCTTGGCAACTTCCTTGACCAGCTCAGCGCCGATCTTCTCGTACGGGTCCTCGAGCTCGATCTCGCGCGCGATGGAGACACCGTCGTTAGTAATGGTCGGGGCGCCCCAGGACTTCTCCAGGACGACGTTGCGGCCCTTGGGGCCGAGGGTGACCTTGACGGCGTCGGCCAGCGTGTTCAGACCACGCTCGAGGCCGCGACGTGCCTCTTCATCGAAGGCAATGATCTTTGCCATGTGTTTGTGCTCCTTAAGCTTTGTTGAGGACGACACTCACGTCGGATCTATGACGGACGCCCGCGACGGCACGGCTGGCGAGTGTTCTCCAGCCCCAACCACATAGATGACTCTGATTTATTTCTGGCACTTGCCACGTGGAAGTGCTAGCGACCATTCTGGCACTCTCCCCCACCGACTGCAAGGTTCAACACGAACGCTATAAGCGAACGGGCGGTGCTTGCGCACCGCCCGCGACTACCTCCGACGAACAACCGGCATGGGTATGTGAGTAGGTATGTGAGTTAAGGGAATAGAAGAGGTTGCCTTACTTCTCCGCAACTGCCTTCTTCGAGGTCCACTTGTAGGACACCGTGATAGCGGCGATGAAGAGCACGACGCCGATCACCTTGGCAGAGGTTCCGCCCTCAAAGATTTCCAGCGGGGACTCGCCGCCAGAGGCCGCGATGATGGCCGCGTTGACCACGCCAAAGAGGGACTCACCCACGATGAGGCCGGTGGCCAGCAGCGTGCCCATGCGCTTGACAAAGTCCGGGTTGGACTGGCGGGCCGACCAGCGGTTGTACACGTAGCCCAGGATGGCACCAATAGGCACCACGATGGTGATGGCGGCCGGCAGGTACATGCCCATGCCCACGGCCAGCGGGGACAGGGAGTACTTGTCCGTGAACTTGCGCAGGCACTCATCGATCACGATGATGACGGCGCCAATCGCCGCGCCTAGGCCGATGAGGTCCCACGGCAGAGAGCTATCGAAGATGCCGGAGGCCACCGAGGACATGAGCGCTGCCTGCGGGGCGGCCAGGGCATCCTCGCCGGCGCCCTCCATGCCCTGGAAGCCGAAGCCGGTGAGCATGACCTGCAGGATCGGCGGGATAACCAGGGAACCGAAGATGACGCCAATGATGAGCGCGACCTGCTGCTTCCAGGGCGTAGCCCCGACCAGCTGGCCGGTCTTGAGGTCCTGGAGGTTGTCGTTAGAGATGGTGGCGATGCCGAAAACAATCGCCGCGGTAAACAGCGTGTAGGCCACGAGGGACAGCGGCTCGGCGTCGGTGCCGCGAGTCACCAGCGCGATGATGAGCGCGGCGACGATGACGGCGATAATGCCAATGGAGGAAATCGGCGAGTTCGACGCACCGATAAGGCCCGCCATGTAGCCGCACACCGAGGCGATGACGAGACCCACCAGCAGCGTAAAGAGCACAGACACGGTAATGAGCACCGCCATGTGCTCGTGAATATCGGTGCCGCGCACGAAGTTCCACAGCAGCAGGCCGATGGGGATCATGAGGGCAACGATGGTGCCAATGACGTAGGGCGCCGGAATGTCGCGCTCCTCCACGTCCACCTGCTGGCCGCTCTTGCGGTGGCGGGAGGAGGCGAAGGACTCCGCCATGCCCTTAGCAATCGGACCGGCAATCTTGATCAGCGTCCACACGGCCGCGATGGCCATGGTGCCCACGCCGATGAAGCGGATGCGGCCGGAGAAGACACTATCCACGGTGTCCATGAGGGTGGCCGGATCTCCCAGAGCCTCACCACCGGTGAGGATGGGCAGCAGAATCAGGTAGGAGATGACAACGCCGACGAGCATGGCTATACCCACCGCCAGGCCCACCAGGTGGCCCACACCGATGAGCGCCAGGGACAGCGAGGAGCCCAGGGTGGTAGCACCGGAGCCGAGCTTGAAGTACGCCGCGACTTCCGACGCCGCCGCCTTCATCGCTGCCAGCAGCGCCATCACGGCAGACAGGATGCCGCCGAAGACGATGACGCGCAGGCCCTTGGCGTTTTCCTCGTGGGCAACATCGCCCTCCACACCGGAGCTATCGCCCACCTTGAGGACCTCGGCCGCGGCCACGCCCTCCGGGTACGGCAGGTCGGAGCCAGTCACCAGGGCGCGGCGCAGCGGGATGGAGTACATCACGCCCAGCACACCGCCGATGGCGCACACCGCCGCGGTATCGACGAAGGAGAATCCCTGCCAGTAGCCCACCATCACCAGGCCCGGAAGCACGAAGATGATGGCGGACAGGGTGCCGGCGGCCGACGCGATGGTCTGCACAATGTTGTTTTCCTTAACATTGTGACCGGCAAAGCGGCGCAGCACGGCCATGGAGATCACCGCGGCCGGGATGGAGGTGGCAAACGTCAGGCCCACCTTGAGGCCCAGATAGACGTTGGCCGCGGTAAAAATCAGCGTGATGAGTCCACCAATGATGATGCCGCGCAGCGTGAGCTCGCGGAGCGTGGACTGGGAACCTTCGGCGGTGGTAGTCGCCATGTCAGGTCCTTTCTAATGCAATATGGAGTGAACCTTAGAAAGTCTAGTATGCCGCGGCCGTTACGCCTAGCCAATACGCTCGGCGCCCAGCCCGCACAGGGTACGTTGGAAGCTATGAGCAACATTTCTGAATTCATCGCTTCCGACCGCGAGAACATCTTTAGCCAGCTCAAGGAGCTGGTGTCCTTCAACTCCGTGCACAACGAGCCGGGCTTGGAAGACCAGACTGCCAAGGCCGCTGAGTGGGTCAGCAACGCCCTGTCTACTGCGGGCCTTGAGCCGCAGTCCATCACTACTGCCGATGGCTCCACCGCCATCCTGGCCACCCGCCCGGGCAAGGAGGGTGCGAAGACGGTGCTGCTCTACTCGCACTACGACGTCGTCCCGGCCGGCAACCCGGAGGCGTGGGAGTCGGATCCGTTTACCCTCACCGAGCGCAATGGCCGTTGGTACGGCCGCGGCGCCGCCGACTGCAAGGGCAACGTGGCCATGCACCTGGCCGCCCTGCGCGCCCTAGATGCGAATGGCGGCACCGACCTCAACCTCACCGTCCTCATCGAAGGCTCCGAGGAGCGCGGCGGCGAGGGCCTGTCCGCACTCATTGAGGAGCGCCCGGAGCTGTTCGCTGCCGACGCCATCCTGATCGCCGATGCCGGCAACGCCAAGGCGGGCGTGCCGACGTTGACCACCTCCCTGCGCGGTGGCTCCCAGATCAACGTCAAGGTCTCCACCCTCAACTCGGCAGTGCACTCCGGCCAGTTCGGCGGCGCGGCTCCCGACGCCGTCAAGGCTCTCATGCGCGCGCTGGACTCCCTGACGGATGAGTACGGCCGGACGACTATCGACGGCGTCGATTGTGACGGCACCTGGCCCCTCGCCGCCGGCCAGGACACCGCCTACACCGAGGAGGACTTCCGCGCCGACGCGCAGATGCTCGACGGCACCGAGGTCATGGGCGCCCACGACCCTGCAGGCGCCACCGCCATCGCGGACCTCATCTGGGCCCGCCCGGCCATCACCGTGACTGGCTTTACCTCTACCCCGGTGGCAGAAGCCGTCAACGCGGTGCCGGCAACCGCGGAGGCCAACCTGAACCTGCGCACCCCGGCCACCATGGACCCGCAGACCACCGCCGAAGCCGTAGCAGAGCACCTCAAGAAGCACGTCCCGTTCGGCGCGCACATCGAGGTCACCATCCTGGAAGCCAACCTGGGCTTCGAGACGGACCCGGAGAAGCCCGCCGTAGCGTTGCTGGGCCAGTGCCTGGGTGAGGCCTACGGTTCCGAGGCCATCACGCAGGGCATGGGCGGTTCCATCCCGCTGACCGTGGAGTTGCAGGGCAAGCACCCCAGCGCTGAGATTGCTCTGTTTGGTGTGGAGGAGCCGCAGGCCACCATCCACTCCGCCAACGAGTCCGTGGACCCGAACGAGATTGAGAAGATTGCCGTTGCGGAGGCGCTCTTCCTGCAGCGTTTCCAGTAACGCGCTCTGCACAAACTCTGCGCCCACACCGCATCCGCCCAGGAGCCGCCCAGTACCTGCCAGGTATCTGCTCGGTATGTGCTCGGCATCCGGCCCTGCGGAAAGTCTGTAGGCGCACCATATATAACTGTATGAACCCAGAATGTGAAAACCGGCTTTCCTGTCTGTACTGTGAGCACTAGTACTTCCTGCTCATTCGTGCAGCGGGATTAGCCGGTTTTCAATTTTGCAAAGGACGCCCCTACTAGCACCGTGCTCATCCTTTTTTGCGCCCTGGTTCTTACCACCATCGCCGCTCCGTTTCTCATCTTTTCTCTCGGCCGGTGGGCCTTTGGTCTGCTCGCAATGGTGCCCGCCGTCGGTTTCTTTTGGGTGCTGCGCCAGCTGACCGAGGGCACGCTACGCGAAGGCCATCAGCTAGCCTTCGACGCCGAGTGGATGCCCGCCGTCCATCTGGACATCAGCTTCCGCATGGACGCGCTTTCAGCGCTGTTCAGCCTGATCATCTTGGGCGTGGGCGCGCTCGTACTCATTTATTGTTGGGGCTACTTTGACCACTCGCCGCGGCGTCTGGCACTGTTCGGCGCGCAGATGGTGGGCTTTGCCACCGCCATGTACGGCCTGGTCATCTCGGACAACTTCCTGCTGCTCTACGTCTTCTGGGAAATCACCTCCTTGCTGTCCTTCCTCCTGGTCAGCTACTACGGCGAGCGCGCGTCCTCCCGGCGTGCCGCGCAGCAGGCGCTCATGGTCACCGTGTTGGGCGGCCTGGCCATGCTCATGGGCATCATCCTGCTCGGCCGACAGACCGGCGCGTGGTCCTTTACTGACATCGCCGCCACGGAGGACCTGGCCACCACCCCGTACCTCACCGTGGCCATCGTGCTCATCCTGTGCGGTGCGCTGTCCAAGTCCGCCATCGCGCCGGCGCACTTCTGGCTGCCGGGCGCCATGGCCGCCCCGACCCCGGTCTCGGCCTACCTGCACTCGGCCGCGATGGTGAAGGCGGGTATCTACCTCGTCGCGCGCCTAGCTCCCTCGGTGCACGAGGTCACCACCTGGCACCTCGTCGTCGTCCCGCTCGGCGCGTTCACCATGCTGCTGGGCGGCTGGATGGCGCTCAAGCAGCGCGATCTCAAGCTCATCCTGGCCTACGGCACGGTCTCCCAGCTGGGTTTTATCACCGCCGTCATTGCCATCGGCTCCCGCGAGGCCATGCACGCGGGCCTGGCACTGACCTTTGCGCACTCGCTGTTCAAGGCCGCGCTGTTCATGATCGTCGGTGCGATTGACCATGCGGCGGGAACGAGAGACGTCGGCAAGCTGGCGGGCCTGGGCAAGCAGAAGCCGGGCCTGTACATTCTGGCTATCCTGCCCGCGATGTCGATGGCAGGCGTCCCGCCGCTGCTGGGATTCGTGTCCAAGGAGGCCACGCTCGAGGCCATCATGCATGAAGAGCTCTTGGTGGGCATGCCGCGCAACCTGCTGCTCGCGGCCGTCGTGGCCGGCTCGGCGCTGACCATGGCCTACGCGCTGCGCTTTTTGTGGGGTGCGTTCTCCTCCAAGGGCCAGGAGGAGCCTTCCGAGGCCGTAGCCGCCATGCATCCGGTGGCCCCCTTCCTGTGGCTGCCGCCGGCGGCGCTCACGCTGCTCACCATCTTCTTCGGTGTCCAACCCACCCCGCTGGATCACGGCATTACCCAGCACCTGAACAACACCTTCGGTATAGAAAAGGGCTCCCACCTGGCGCTGTGGCACGGCTGGACCGTCGCGCTGCTGCTCTCCGCGGTGATCATCGCCGCCGGTGTGATCCTACACTGGCAGCGCAAGGCACTGGCCAAGGCTCAGTTCGCCTACCCGGCGCTGGGTTCGGCAGACAAGGCCTACGACGCCGTCATTAACTACCTGCGCCAGCTGTCCCTGCGCACCACCGCCTCCACGCAGCGCGGTTCCCTGCAGCTGAACCTCACCATCATTTTTGCCACGCTCATGGTGCTGCCGGTGGCTATGCTCATTCGCGGCGACCTCACGGATGTGCACATGATTGTGGCCGACAATCCGTGGCAGGCTATGGCCGCGGTCGTCATCATCATCGCGGCGGTGACCGCCGCGGTGCTGGATAACCGCCTCTCCGGAGTCATCCTCGTCGGCACCACCGGCTACGGGCTAGCCTTCATCTTCGCCCTGCATGGTGCCCCAGACCTGGCGCTCACGCAGTTGCTGGTGGAGACCATCGTCATGGTGCTCTTCATGCTGGTGTTGCGCCGTATGCCGGCCTCCACCGAGTGGAAGCAGGACCCGAAGATGGGCCGCCTGCGCGCCTGGCTGGCCGTGGGCGTGGGGCTCACGGTGACCATGGTGGGCATGTTCGCCGTCAACGCGCGGCGCGAGGAGCCTATCTCCCAGTTCATGCCGGATCTGGCCAAGGAGATTGGCCATGGTGCTAACACCGTCAATGTGCTGCTGGTTGACCTGCGCGCCTGGGATACCTTCGGTGAAATCACCGTCCTTATCATCGCCGCCACCGGCATTGCCTCCCTCATCTACCGCACCCAGTCCTTTACCCGCGAATCCCGGCGGCCCACCTTGCGCGCCACTGGCCGTCGTTGGCTGGCCGCCGGGGCGGAATCGGAAAAGGCACTCAACCGCTCCCTCATGGTGGACGTGAGCACCCGCCTGCTCTTCCCGTCCATGATGGCGCTGTCGCTATACTTCTTCTTCTCCGGGCACAACGCACCGGGCGGCGGCTTCGCCGGCGGTCTCGTGGCCGCCCTGGCGCTCATCCTGCGCTACCTGGCCGGTGGGCGCGCGGAGCTGGAGGAGGCGCTGCCTATCGACGGCGGACGCACCATGGCCGTGGGCTTACTGTTCTCCCTGAGCGCGGTGGTCACGCCGATGTTCTTCGGACACCCGCCACTCACCACGGCCTACACCAAGGTGCCCATCCCGCTCGTCGGCGATGTGTCGCTGCCCTCGGCGCTGATTTTCGACGCCGGCGTGTACCTCATCGTCGTCGGCCTCACCCTCTGCGTGCTCTCCTCCTTGGGCGCCAAGCTGGATGAGGAAGAGGACATGCGTAAGCAGCGCGCCCGCGACCGTGCCCGGTCGCTGGCCCGACGCAACCAGGAAAAGAAAGCGGCGAATGCCACGAACTCTGCACAGTCCAGTGCCCGTTCCACCGAAGGGAGCAACGCCTAATGGATGCTAATCTCATGCTCCTGCTGGCCGCGGGAACGCTCTGCGGCGCAGGTGTCTACCTCCTGCTGGATCGCGCCATGACCAAGATGCTGCTGGGCATCCTGCTGCTGGGCAACGGCGCCAACCTCTTCATGCTGATGGCGGGCGGCCGAGCGGGCTCGCCGCCTATCGATGGCCGCACGTCCGCGCCCTACGGCGAGGAAATCGCCGATCCGCTGGCGCAGGCCATGATCCTCACGGCCATCGTCATCTCCATGGCCATGACCGGATTCATCCTTACCCTGGCCTACCGCCAATACCGTTACCGCTCGGCCGACGTCATTGAGGACGACACCGAGGACACCGCCATCGCGGCCATTGCCTCGCGCCCGGGTAACGCCGCCGCGGCGCCCGACCACGATGCATCCAGCGACCCGTCTACCGGCCGCGCTACCAAGGCGGGCGACAAGTTTGGCCCCGAGTTCTTCGAGGCACCGGTGAAGGAGGCTAACGATGACTGAGACCATCCAGCCCGTCGTTGATGCCCTGCTGCCCTACATCAGCTACCTCATCCCGCTGCCGATCATCATCCCGGCCATCGCGGCGGCCCTGGCCATCCTGTGCGCCCGCAGCGCCACGGCCCAGCGTCAGATCGCGTTCTTCTCGCTGCTGCTGCTCGCGGCGGTCAACGCCACACTCATCTTCATCGCGGATACCACCGGCATCCAAACCCTGCAGGTCGGCGGCTGGGACGCCCCAGTGGGCATCACGCTGGTGGCGGACCGGCTGTCCACGGTGATGCTCTTTACCTCCTCCGTCGTGCTCTTCAGCGTGATGTGGTACGGCATCTCCCAGGGCGTGCGCGACGGCACAAAGGACGAGCCGGTGGCGGTGTTCCTGCCTACCTACATGCTGCTCACCATGGGCGTGAACGTGTCCTTCCTGGCGGGCGACCTGTTCAACCTCTACGTGGGCTTCGAGATCTTCCTCGTGGCCTCCTACGTGCTGCTCACCCTGGGCGCCTCCCCGGCCCGAGTGCGCGCCGGCGTGGGCTACGTCATGGTATCCATGGCCTCCTCGCTGATCTTCGTGCTGGCCTTGGGCTACGTCTACGCCACGGTGGGCACCATGAACATGGCGCAGATTGGCATCCGCATGGAGGACGTCCCGGAGGGCACGCGCACCGCGGTCTTCTCCGTCCTCCTCATCGCCTTCGGTATCAAGGCCGCCATCTTCCCGCTGGACGCCTGGCTGCCGGACTCCTACCCCACCGCGCCGTCCCTCGTCACCGCGGTCTTCGCGGGCCTGTTGACCAAGGTGGGCGTGTACGCCATCATCCGCGCGCGCACCTCCATCTTCACCGGCGGCGGCCTGGACACGCTGCTCATGTGGGTGGCGCTGGCTACCATGCTGGTGGGTATCCTGGGCGCGATTGCGCAGTCCGACATCAAGCGTTTGCTGTCCTTTACCCTGGTCAGCCACATCGGCTACATGATCTTCGGCGTGGCGCTGGGCACCGCGCAGGGCCTGTCCGGCGCCATCTTCTACGCCGTGCACCACATTCTGGTGCAGACCACGCTCTTCCTCGTCGTGGGCCTAGTCGAGCGCCAGGCGGGTACCTCCTCCCTGCGTCGGCTGGGTTCGCTCATCTACAGCGCGCCGCTCATCGCCATCCTGTACTTCATCCCGGCGATCAACCTGGGCGGCATCCCGCCGTTCTCCGGCTTCCTGGGCAAGGTGTTGCTCCTGCAGGCCGGCGCCAACGAGGGCTCCTGGCTGTCGTGGGTGCTCATCGCCGGCGCGATCATCACCTCCCTGCTCACGCTCTACGTCATGATCCTGGTGTGGGCCAAGGGCTTCCTGCGGGACCGCGGCGACGCCCCGGAGGGCCACCTGGCCATGGCCCGGCCCTCTACCCTGGGCGAGGTCACCGAGTACGTCGAACTGGATGAGCGTGCCGACGTGGGCCGCCTGCCGTTCGGCATGCTGGCCTCGACGTCACTGCTAGTACTCGCCTCCGTCTCGATGACGTTCCTGGCCGGCCCCATCTCCGCGGTGACGGGCCGGGCGGCTACCTCGGCGCAGGATGGCTCCATCTATCGCTACGCCGTGTTGGGTGACAACGCCGATAATCCGACTCGCCACCTGGATCCGAAGGACCGCTACGACGGCGGCGCGGACTCGCTGGAACACCGCGGCGGCCCGGTGTCGGAGCCGGAGCCGGGGACCACGAAGGCGCCGCCAAGCACTGCGCCCTCCACCCCGTCCTCTGTATCCTCGCCCCCGCCGCTTCCTACCTCCGTGGGCAGCGCAGAAAAGGAGGTGTCCCGATGAAGCTTTCAGGAGTAAAGCACCGCTTCCGCCCGTGGTTCATCGTGTGGCTCACCATCATGTGGTGCCTGCTCATGGGCGAAGTCACCGTGGCCAACCTGGTCGGCGGCTTGCTGGTGGGCATCTTCATCGTCTTCGCGCTGCCGCTGCCAGCCATGCCGGTCGCGGGCATCTCCATTAGTTGGGGACGCCTGGTGGCCTTCGGCGCGCGCTGGTTTATGGAGCTCATTCACGCCTCTCTGAAGGTGGGCTGGCTAGCGGTGCGGCCCAAGCCGGTGCCGAAGACGGCCATTATCCAGATGCCCATGCGTGTGGACAATGAGTTCATCCTGGCCCTGGCGGTGAGCCTGTACAACCTGCAGCCGGGCGGCACCATTTCCGATATCGATATTGCCAACCGCATGCTCACCATCCACCTCCTATCGGCCGACTCTGACGGCGACCTAGAGCGGGAAACCGCGGCCGTGCGCCGGCTGGAGGCGGACATGATCGCCATCTTCGAAAGGAGCCATTCCTGATGGACACGGACGTCTACAACATCTTCCTCACCGTGGCCGCCGGCATCCTGGTGGTAGCGTTCCTCATCACCACGTGGCGCATCGTCGTCGGCCCCAACTCGCTGGACCGCCTGGTGGGCGTGGACGGTTTTGTAGCCATGGCGCAGTGCGCGATGGCCACGTACATGTGCTGGACGCTGGACACCACAGTGTCGAATGCCATGCTCGTCGTGGCACTGTTGGGCTTTATCTCTACGGTCTCCGTGACGCGCTTTAGGAAGAGGGATTCATGAGTTACGAATTTATTGCTGATGTAGCCTCCCTGGTCCTCATCTTCGCCGGCTCCCTGCTCATCCTGACTGCCGCCGTGGGGATGGTGCGCTTCAAGGACACGATGTCGCGCGTGCACGCCATCTCCAAACCGCAGACCACCGGGCTTATCTTCACCATTGTGGGGGCGATCATCAAGGTGACCGGATCCCAAGATTTCAGTGCGGCTGAGCGTGGCGATCTGGGCATCCTCTTCCTACTGGTACTGTTTGCAATGATTACCAGCCCGGTGACCGCCCAGAGGACCTCCCGCATCGCGCGCCGTGAGGGTCTGTACGGCACGCCGGAGTCGATGTCGCGCAACGAGAGCCCAGCCACGCGCCCGCTGCGCCGTAAGAAGGATTAGCAGCAAGGAGGACTCGCCGTGAAGAAGCTGTATGGCGCGACCACCATGTTCGCCATACTGGCCGCCCTGGTTGCGGTGATGGTGTACAAGTTCAGCCAGTACGATGGCCCCCACGCCTTCACCTTCATCCTCCCCTTCGACCTGTCCATCTACCGGATGGCAGGCCAAGACCTGCTCGACGGCGGCCTGCTGTACGACGCTCCCTATATCTTCAACTTCCCCTTCACCTACCCGCCGTTTGCCGGCGTGCTCTTCATGGTGCTGCCGCTGTTGAGCAAGGACGTCCTCACGGTCCTGTGGCCCGCGCTCATGTTCGCCGCGCTGCTGGCGATCATCATCATGGTCTTCCGCGAGCGCGGGCTGAAGATGACCCCGGCCGCCTGCCTCATCGCGGCGCTGCTGACCGCCCTGACCCCGGCTAATGAGACGATTCACGGCTCGCTCTACTACGGCCAGATCAACGTCTTCCTCATGCTGCTCGTCGCCTTCGACCTGCTGCCTATCAAGCGCCGCCTGCCCGGCGTGGGCATCGGCCTGGCTGCCGGCATCAAGCTCACCCCGGCCTACATGGGCCTAGCACTCCTCTTTGAGAAGCGCTGGTGGGCGGCCGCGGGGTCTGTCATCACGTTCTTTGTCACCGTTGCCATCGGCTTCCTCGTGGTGCCGGACGCGCTCGACTTCTGGACCGATGCCATGTTCAACTCCTCCCGCGTGGGTGAGCACGATAACCCGGGCGCGAAGTCGCTGCGCTCCCTGATGTTCCGTCAGCTGGATATCGACGGCGGCTTCTGGTGGATCCTGGCGGTGGCCGTGGTCTTCGCCCTGACCTGCCTGGCGCTGCGCACCGCGTACCTGCGCGGCAACCGCTCCGCCGCCCTGGCCATCACGGGCCTGAGCACCTGCCTGGTCTCCCCGTTCTCCTGGTACCACCACTTCGTGTGGACCATCCCCTTCGGCATCTGGATCTTCGTCGAAGCCAACCAGGCCGTGGGCAAGCGCCTGTCGGGCACGGCCGGCACCCAGCTCGCCGGCCTGGCGGGCGTGGCCGCGCTGGTGCTGGTGGAGCTGCCGTTTGTCTCCGTGCCGGTGTGGTTCACCATGTCCTCGGCCAACCTGGACGTGACCACCACCCTGCAGCCGTGGGCCACGTGCCTGTGGACGCTGTCCTGCGTAGCCTACATTGCGGCCTACGCCGTGTGGGGCTTCATCGCGCCGCGCCACCCGAAGGGCACGGCGGTCCCGGCGTCGAAGAAGTAGTCCACCGGGGGCAGGTTTCGGCCGCCTACCTTAGAGTGGGCGCAGCTGCTCCATCTCGTCCGCGGTGGCCTTGACCACCTTCTGCCAGCTGCCGGTGTCCTGGAACAGCCGGCGCTGACGCTCATAGCCGGCGCCGGAGTCAATGATCTCCTGCACCAACTGCAGTTCCCGGGCGCAGCCGAGCTCCTGGGACAGCGGCGCGAGCTCCTCGATCAGGTCTGCGAGCTCGTCCTTGACCCAGCGCTCGTCGGTCTCGCGCGAGGTGATGACCAGCGCGTCCATGCCGTAGCGCGCACCGCGCCACTTGTTCTCCGCCACGTGCCAGGGCTGCAAGGTGGGCAGCGTCTCGCCGGCGTCGATAAGGCGGTCGTAGTAGACGACCAAGCAGTGAGTCAGCGCCACGATGGCGGAGAGCTCGCGGAGGTTTGAGGTGGCGTCGGAAATGCGCACCTCCACCGTGCCCCACTTGGAGGCCGGGCGGACATCGAAGTGCATGGAGCCGGTGTGGTTGATGACCCCGGAGATGGCCTGGTCCCGTGTGTAGGACTGCCACTGCGCCCAGCTCTCAAACTGGTAGGGCATGCCGGCCGTGGGCAGCTGCTGATACAGCATGGTGCGGTTGGATGCGTAGCCGGTGTCGAGCCCCTCCCACGCCGGCGAGCAGGCAGAGATGGCCAGCAGGTGCGGGTACTTCGTCATCAGCGCGTTGATGATGGGCCACACGCGGTCCTCGTGGCAAATACCCACGTGCACGTGCGTGCCCCACAGCAGCATCTGCTGCCCCCAGTACTGGGTGCGGTTGATGATTTCGGAATAGGCGGGCTTATCGGACACCGGGTTCTTCCGGAAGTCCGTAAAGGGGTGCCCGCCGGAAGCCCACAGGCGCACGCCCATAGCATCGGCCACGTCGCGCACTGCGCTAAGCGACGCCTCCAAGTCCCTCATCGCCTCCGGTACCGTCGCGCATACCCCGGTGACGAGTTCCACGGTGTTCTGGAGGAATTCCTTTTCCACGTGGATGCCGGGATGAGCAGCATTGACGCGATCAATAAGCTCGGCACCACGCGGCACGAGATCCCAGGTCACTGGGTCAACGAGGGCTACCTCCCACTCAACCCCGAGCGTGGGCTCGGGGGAGCAGGCGAAGTTCTCTTCCGGAATGTTCACCCGTCCATCGTATCTGTCAGACGGATGAATTTAATAAGATTTTATTCCTTAAGCCTGCGGTACGGCGAGGACCACGACGACCGCGTCGCCCTTGGTGTAATCGCCCTTCAGCTCGGCCGGGTACGGCGCGAGGGCCTCGGCCGGGACACTGCCGCCGTAGTACTGCGCGGCGACTTCCTTGGCCAGGTTCTCCGCGGCGGCGTCGCCCTCCGGGAAGTAGATGGTGGTCTGCGGCGCCGTGAAGACGTCACCGCTCAAGTTGCCTACCTCGGAGACCTTGAAGTTTTCGGACTTCAGGCGCTCGGCCTCATCGGCGGCGTAGTTGACGCGGGCGGAGTTGTTGTAGACGTTGACCGGGATGTCAGCCTGCTTGCGGTTGCCCGCAGCGTTGCCGCCCTGGCCAGCCGCGCCGTTCTCCGCGTCCGCGGCCGAGTCCCCCGTCGAGTCCGCCGGGGCACCAGGCTGGGAGCCGTCCTGAGCCTCGCCGGCGGCACCGTCCCGGCCCGGCTTGTCGCCGGCCTGGTCCTGGGAGCCGTGCTCGGCGGCGCTGCCCGGCTCGCCGCCCTCGGCGCCGCCGGTGGCGGGTGCGGACACGGTGGCGTCGCCCGTACCAGAGCCGTCGCCTGCGGCAGAGTCATCCTTGTCCGAGGTCAGCGAGTACAGGGCCCACATGCCCAGCATCACGGCCACGGCGATGAGCACCATGGCGACACCGCGCAGCGGCAGCTTGCCGGCGCCGGCGGAGGAGCCAGACGATGCCGGAGCTGCAGAATTGGCAGAGTTGGCAGGGGTAGCGGCGCCACCCTTCGCCCCGGAAGCCGCCCCAGCAGCAGTAGCCGTGGCGGCCTCGGGCTCGGCGGGCTTCGCGGCGTGGCGCGGGCCGCGAGGGGTCGTAGAGTCAGAGTTATCTGGATTCACATTAGTCACACGGGCAACTTTAGTAGTTCCGGGCGCTACTCCGGTGCATTGTCCCGCGCGGCGCGCCGGACATCCTCGCGCGCGTCCCGCAGCCGGCGCAGGCGCGCCACGAGGAGGGGATAGGCGGCGTGGGCCGCGGGGACGTCGAGAAGCACGTTGAGGCGTTGGTGATAGCGCACGGGCGAGATGTCCAGGCGGGTGCGGATCGCCTCCTCCTTCGCGGCAATCTCCCGCGGGGCGTGGGACTCGAACTCCAAAATGGCGGCGTCTAGGTCTGACAGGGACTGCATGCCTAAACTGTAGGCCATGACTATTCGACCCATCGTGATCCACGGCGACCCGGTCCTTCACAATCCGACCGAGCCGGTGACCGAAGCCATCGACTCTCCAGAGCTCCAGGAGCTCATCGCGGACATGCACGAGACCATGGACGCGGCCCACGGCGTAGGCCTGGCCGCCAACCAGGTCGGCGTGAACAAGCGCCTCTTTGTCTACCACTGCCCCGACACCGACGGCCCGGACGGCACCGAGCTGCCAGAAGGCGGCATGCGCCGCGGCTGCGTCATCAACCCCGTGCTGGAAACCTCCGAGATCCCGGAGACCATGCCGGCGGATGACGGCTCCGAGGACGAGGGCTGCCTCTCCGTCCCGGGCGAGGGCTTCCCCACCGGCCGCGCCGACTGGGCCCGCGTGACCGGCAAGAACGAAAAGGGTGAGGACATCACCATCGAGGGATACGGCTTCTTCGCGCGCATGCTGCAGCACGAGACCGGCCACCTCGACGGCTTTGTCTACACCGACGTGCTCACCGGCCGCTACAAGCGCCAGGCCAAGAAGACCATTAAGCGCAACGGCTGGACCGAGGCCGGCCTGACCTGGATGCCGGGCGAGGACGACGATCCCTTCGGGCACGAGGACTAAATGTCTCGCATCTTCCGCTCCGACACCGTCTCCGTGGGCGAGCGCGTGGTGGCCCGGCGCGAGTTCGGCGACGTCCACAGCGACGTCATCGGCCACGTGCTCAGCCTCGATCCGCTGGTGATCCGCCCGCAGGAGGTGGGCGGCTACCCGTCCTCGCTCGAGGCCGTGGAGATCCCGCCGGAACAGCTCAAGATTATTAAGCGGCTCTCCCCGCGCACGGTGCGCAATTCCGATATCCGGGCCGCCGAGGTTGCAGCTGCGGCCGCCTCCCCGGGC
Organism: Corynebacterium tardum; assembly: GCF_046717785.1. Classification (NCBI taxonomy): domain Bacteria; kingdom Bacillati; phylum Actinomycetota; class Actinomycetes; order Mycobacteriales; family Corynebacteriaceae; genus Corynebacterium; species Corynebacterium tardum. Next base: position 2,400,352 of record NZ_CP177104.1, read on the forward strand.
GCGGAGCAGGAGTGGACCGCCGACGGCCAGTGGCTCATGCGCGCCAGCGATGGCATCACGAGCCAGGCCAATTCGGCCATTCCGCTGGGCCACTCGGCGGGGTTCCTGCCGGTGCCTATCGACGACATCGATGCCTTCTTTGCCCGCCATCACCTGCCCACCTGCCTGGCCATCCCGGAGCGCATTGGCAAGTCCGCCGAAAAACTCATTGACGCCGATCCGGGTGCCTGGGAGATGGGGCCGGAAATCCTGGTGATGGTCCGCGCCCTGGACCAGCTGCCCGAGCCCGCGGGCGCGGCGTTCACCGCCGACGCACAGCCCGACCCCGCCTGGCTGGACCTATACCACTCTGGCAGCCAGCCGTCGGAGGCACTTGCCGCCCCGGCCGAAGGCACGGCCGTCTTCGCGCGCCTGCTGGCGGATACGGGCGAGACGACCGCGATTGCTCGGGGCACGCTCACCGAATCGGGCGACGGCACAGTGTGGCTGGGCCTGTCCGCCCTCACCGTGGCCGCGGACCAGCAGGATACGCGGCTGGAGGCGGAGTTGGCCGCACATCTTCTCACCTGGGGCAAGGACCACGGCGCCGAGAAGGCCTGGCTGGAAATCGAGGCGTCGGATAGCACCGGCGTACAGCTGGCTGAGGGGCTGGGCTTCCTGGAGCAACACCGTCACCGCTACGCCCGCCGCCGTGGTCAAGTAACCTAAGCGGCATGCGCATTGCCACCTGGAATATCAACTCCGTTCGCACCCGCGCCCAGCGCGCGGTGGACCTGCTGGCCAAGCACGACCTCGACGTGCTCTGCCTGCAGGAAACCAAGGTGGCCGATGACAAATTCCCCCGCCAGATTTTTGAGGACGCCGGCTACCACGTCACCTGCCACGGGCTGAACCAGTGGAACGGCGTGGCCATCATCTCCAAAGACCCGGCTGAAGAGGTCCAGACCTTCTTTCCCGGCCAGCCGGGCTTCCACAAGGACCCCGCCAAGGAGCAGAAGCGGGAGGCCCGCGCGGTGTCGGCGCGCATCCGCGGGGTGGAGATCTGGTCGCTCTACGTCCCCAACGGCCGCGAAATCACCGACCGCCACTACGACTACAAGCTGGAGTTCCTCTACGCACTCGCCCGCTACGTGGAGGACCACGCGCAGTCCAAGCTGCTGCTCACCGGTGATTTCAACATCGCCCCGCGGGACGAGGACGTGTGGGACATCCGCCCCTTCCGCGGCAAGACCCACGTCACGGAGCCGGAGCGCGCCGCCTTCCAGATGCTCGAGGAGGCCGGCCTGCAGGAAATCACCCGCCGCTTCACGGAGAAGGAGCGCTGGACCTACTTTGACTACAAGTCCCTGCGCTTCCAGAAGAACGAGGGCATGCGCATCGACTTCCAGCTGGCCACCGAGCCGCTCGCTGCCCTGGTCCAGGGCGCCCAGGTGGACCTGGTGGAGCGCGCCGGCGACAAGACCTCAGACCACGTCCCGCTCATCGCAGACTTCGATGTGCCCGACTTTGCCTCCGTGCGCTAGGACCCTATGAACTTAAACATCGACCTCTCCATGTGGCAGCTCGTACTGCTGATCATCGACTACGGAATCAAAATCATCGCCATCGGCGTGGTCCCGGAGGGCCGCCGCCCGTCCAGCTCCACCGCCTGGCTGCTCGCCATTCTGGTGCTGCCGATTGTGGGCCTGCCGCTCTTCCTCCTCATGGGCTCGCCGTACATCAACCGGCGCCGCCACCGCATCCAGCAGGAGGCCAACGAGCTCATCAGCGACGTCACCGCCTCCACCCCCAATCACCCCGAGGGGCGCCTGTCCTCCGAGGTCGAGTCCCTCATCCAGCTCAACCGCAACCTCACCGGGCACCCGGCGCTCATCGGCCACAATATGGGCCTGCACGCCTCCTACAACGAGGCGATCCTGGCCATGGCCCGCGCCGTGGACCGAGCCGAGAAGTACGTGCTCATTGAGATCTATATCCAGTCCTGGGACGAGGTCACGGACGTCTTCTTCCAGTCCCTCAAGCGCGCCCGGGAGCGCGGCGTGGAGGTCAAGCTGCTGCTGGATCAGATCGGCAGCTACAAGTACAAGGGCTACCGCACGCTGGGCAAGCGCCTGACCGCCATCGACGTGGATTGGCGCCTCATGCTGCCTCTGCAGCTGCACAAGGGCCGCTTCCGCCGCCCGGACCTGCGCAACCACCGCAAGATCGTGGTCATCGACGGCAACACCGGCTTCTTGGGGTCGATGAACATGATCAAGCGCCAGTACAAGACTAAAGACCGCGCGTGGATCGATTACATGGTGGAGCTCACCGGCCCCGTGGTGACCTCGCTGGCCGCGGTGTTCGCGGTGGACTGGTATCTGGAGTCCGAGGAACAGCTCTCCCTGGACATGCAGCCCTACGACGACGCCGTGACTGCCGACGCCAACCACCTCCAGCTCGTGCCGTCTGGCCCCGGCTACACGACGGAACCGAACCTGCGCATGTTCAACTCGGTGGTCCACCACGCCAAGGAAAAACTGGTGATGTGCTCGCCCTACTTCATCCCGGACGAGTCCCTGCTGGAAGCGGTGACCACGGCCTGCTACCGCGACGTGGAGGTCCACCTGCTCGTCTCCGCCAAGGCCGACCAGTTCATGGTCAACCACGCACAGTCCTCCTACTACCAGGCCCTGTTGGAGGCCGGCGTGCGGATTTTCCAGTTCCCGGAGCCCTTCGTGCTGCACTCCAAGTTCATCCTGGCGGACCCCAACCTGCCAAACCGTGACCCGTTGTGCATGTTCGGCTCCTCCAACATGGACATGCGCTCCTTTGGCCTGAACTACGAATCCACCATGCTCGTGGCCAAGGGCAATCTCATCGAGGACTTCACCCAATTGGCCCTCAACTACAAGCAGGTCTGCCACGAGCTCACCTTGGAGGAGTGGAACGAGCGCGGCCTGTTGCGCCGCTACGTGGACAACGTCATGCGCCTGACCTCGGCGCTGCAGTAGCGCGGGAAAGGCGGGCAGAGGCTAGCAGCCCGCACAGCGACACGCAGGCGCAGGCCACCATACCCAGCGCCATGGTGCGCGCCGCATTGGAGCCCAACCCCATGAGCGGGCTGATGGAGCTAGCGAGCAGGGATTGGCCGAAGCCCATGATGGCCGACACGCTGCCGGCGCGAGAGCGCATCAGCCCGGTGGCCAAGGCGGTGGCGTTGCCCATGATGAAGCCGGTGGGCGCGATGCACACGAAGAGCGCGATGAGGCTTAGCCACACCGGCGCGCCCGCGACAATGCTCAGCAGCAGGAGCACCGCGCACACCAGCACGCCCACCACGCCCACGCGCAGAATGAATGCCGGCGACACCGAGTCCATGGCGCGGGAGTTGACCACGGTAGCGGCAAAGAGGCCGAGGGAATTCACGCCGAAGACGAGCGAATAGCCCACCTCCGAAAAGCCCCACTAGTTCTGCAGCACGAACGACGACGCCGAGATGTAGCAGAACATGGCGCAGAAGCCGAAGGCCATGGTGACCAGGTAGCCCCACACCCGGGCATTGGTGAGCACCGCCCAGTAGTTACCCGCCATCGCGCGGAAGACGCCAGAACTCGAGCGCCCGCCAGCGGTCTCCGGAACGACGACAATGGCCAGCAGGAGCTGCAGGGCATGCAGGCCTGCCAGCGCCCAGAAGATGCCGCGCCAGCCCAAAGGCTCCGCCAGCACGCCGCCCAGAATCGGGGCCACCGCCGGAGCGATTCCCTGCAGCGCCATGAGCAGCGAATAGGCCTTGGCCGCCGCAGCGCCCTGGAGAAGATCCGGCACGACCGCGCGGGCGAGTACCACGCACGCCCCGCCGCCGAGGCCTTGGAGCACGCGGGCTACGACGAGGACGAGGGCGCTCGGCGCCAAGGCCGCCAGCGCGGAGGCAAGCAGCGCCACGGCGGCGCCGAGGATGAGGAGACGCTTGCGCCCGACGACGTCCGAGAGCGGACCAATCAACAGCTGACCCACGCCCATGCCGATGAACAATCCGGAGATAGTCAGCTACACCATTGACCGGGTGGTGTCCAGGTCCTCCATAATTGCCGGCATGACCGGCAGGTACATATCAGTGGCAAAAGGCGCCGTTGCGGACAACAGCGCCAGGGTTGCAAGAAGCGGGAGGGGAATCACGCGTCGCGCTTCTCCAGCAGGATCACGCCGATAATCCACAACACGATCGCCCACGCAAAGAAGATAAGCGCGGAGATGCCCGGGGAATCCCACGGCACGGTGTCCGGCACCGAGTTATTGAGCCACCGGTTCAGCGCGGTAATGGGCAGGTAGTCCACAATCTTCTCGCCCACGCGCGGCAGGAACATAATGGCGTTTTCGAGAGCCAAGTACCAGATGAGCGCCAGTGCCACAGCACCAGAGGTCTGGCGCAGCAGCAGGCCCAGGGCCTGACCGAAGAGCACGATGCCAAAGGCTTCGAGGGGGTAGGTCCACAGCATGCGCTTCGCATCCCCATCGGAGAAGGGGCGGAAGGCCTCTGCCGCCGAGGCGTTTGCGGTGCTGTCCGCCAACACGAAGATATACACCAGCCCGAAGAAGGCGATAAGCGCGGCAATTGCGCCGTACAAGACCAGCTTGGCCAGGGCGACGCTCCAGCGATGCGGGTTCGCCAGGAAAGTGATGGTTTGGGTCTTGTGGCCGTATTCCGTGGTGACGACCATGATGCCTTGGATCATCATGATGGGCACGCCCAAGAAGATGATGACCGCTCCCAACGAGCTGGCCTGGAGGGGACTTACTCCGAGGACTGCCTCACCGGCGTTCATGGAAATGATGAGCGTCGACAGCGTGATGATGGCAAAGATAAGCCCGGTGGTCCACCAGAAGGTCTTTGTCGTGCGCAGCTTGGTCCACTCCGCATGCAGCGTGTTGATAAACATTAGCTCTGCGCTCCTTCCTGCGCGCCGGCCGCGTCGAATTGCGTGGCGTGGTATTGCACGGACTGGTTCGTCCGTTTCACAAAGGCCTCCTCCAGTGAGGCGCGGTGTAGCGAGAGCTCCGAGAGCGGCACGCCCGTGGAGTGCGCCAGCTGGCCAATGTAGTCCGTGGTCTGCTCCGGGATGACCAGCGTGGGCCGCTGCTCCTCATCGAGAGACTCGCTAAAGCCCACCCCAGCCTCCTGCAGCGCGGAGGCGAAGGCCGGAAGGTGCTCCGAGCGCACGATGACAGAGGCGCTAGAGTTGTCTTTGACAAAGTCATACGTGCGCTGGTCCGCCACCAGGCGGCCCTGGCCAATGACCACGAGGTGGTCCGCGGTCTGCGCCATCTCCGAGAGCAGGTGGGAGGAGATGAGCACCGTGCGGCCTTCCGCCGCCAGTGCTCGCACCAGCATGCGCACCCACCGGATTCCCTCCGGGTCTAGGCCGTTGACCGGCTCATCCAGGATCAGCACGCCCGGATCCCCCAACAGTGCCGCGGCTAGGCCGAGGCGCTGCCCCATGCCGAGGGAGAAGCCACCGGCTTTCTTACCGGCAACGTCGGACAACCCCACCAGCCCCAGTACCTCGTCCACGCGGGAGGTCGGAATACCGTTGGACTGCGCCATCCACTTCAGGTGGTTCGCGGCGGAGCGGTTGGAGTGCACCGCCTTGGCATCCAAGAGGGCGCCTACCTCCCGCAGCGGATTGCGGAGCTCACGATAGGGTTTTCCGTTGATTCGCGCGGATCCTGCGGTGGGCTTGTCCAGCCCCAGGATCATGCGCATGGTGGTGGACTTGCCCGCGCCGTTTGGCCCCAAGAAGCCGGTCACTTGCCCCGGCTTCACCTGGAAGGTGAGGTCATCCACGGCGCGCACAGACCCATACTGTTTTGTCAGTCCGGCTACGTCAATCATGCCCACTAGCGTGCCACACCCGCCGGACACACGCGCGCTTTAGCTGTTCAGCTCCTCTAAGCGCGCCAGAACGCCGGGCAGCGCGGACCGAAACGGCCCCAGAAGGTTGAGGGAGTCCACGTCGGAGAAAGCAACCCAGCGCAGTTCGGTGGATTCTTCATTTGCAGTGGTGTCCAAGCACTGCCCCGACACCGTCCGCGCCAGCACCGTAGTGTAGGTCCATCCGCCGTCGAAAGGCCCGGCCGTCACCATCGAGTCGAGCACGTCGACGTCCGCGGCTGCGATGCCGGTCTCCTCTGTGGTCTCCCGCAGCGCCGCCTCTACCGCCGTCTCTGGTTTATCGCGCGCCCCGCCGGGAATTCCCCACGTATCGCCGTGATTAGTCCACGCCGCGCGGTGCTGAAGCAGAACCTGGTCCCCCGCCACGAGGAAGAGCCCCGCCGCGCCAAACTTGCCCCACACCGGCACGCCGCCAGGGCCCGTGGCCCAACCGTCGCCGGAGAGTTCTGGGTTTACGCGTGTACACATGCCTCCAATCTATACCCACTTTTCCGTCAAGGGCGCTATCCTAAGGGAATGACCGGCCCGGCCACCGAACAGCGCGAGCACACGCCCGATACGTGGGGCGATCACTGGCTCGATGAGGTCACCGAGCCCGCAACTCCCGCCTTTAACCGCCCCACCCAGCTGGCCATGAGCTCCTTCGCCGGCCCGGCGCGCGTGTTGAAGCGGCTCTATAGCTTCGCCTCCACCACCCCGGGCAAGCTCTTTGGCGTCACGCTCATCCTCACCGTGGCCTTGGCCGCGGCGGGTTTTTCCATGTCCTCCTCCTCGGCCGCGCGGCACGACGATTTGGATACACTGCTCTCCTCCACCGAGCCGATGTCGAACGCGGCGCACCACCTCTACACCAATCTGTCCCTGGCGGACACGGTGGCTACCACCGGCTTCGTGCAGGCCGGCGTGGAATCGAAGAGCAACCGCGAGCGCTATAACGCGGCTATCGACGCCGCCTCGGTCGCCGCCACTCAATCCGTCGTCGGTAGCTCGGAGGAGGACGAGCGCGTGCGCGAGCTGGTCACCTTTATCCAGCGGGAGCTACCCGTCTACACCGCCCTGGTGGAAAAGGCCCGGGTCAACCACCGCGCGGGTAACGCGGTGGCGAACTCCTACATGTCTAATGCGTCGGCGCTCATGCGCACCCAGATCCTGCCCGCGGCCTCGGAGCTCTTCGCGCTGACCTCGGAGAAGGTCTCCCACCAGCAGCAGCGGCTTACTCGCCCGCAGTGGGTGCCGCTGTCCGGGCTAGTCGCGGCTCTCATCTTCCTAGGGCTGGCGCAGTGGTGGCTCTGGCGGCTGACCCGCCGCCGCCTCAACCGCGGTTTCGTCGCGGCCACGGTGCTGCTCTTTACCGCCTTGGTGTGGGCGGCCGGCGCCAACCTGGCCACGTGGGCCTCCGGCCACCAGGGGTTTGAGACTGTCTCGCGCCCGTGGGATTCCCTCACCGCCTCCCGCATTGAGGCGCAGCAGATGCGCACCTCGGAGACCTTGGCGCTTGTCATGCGCTCCTCCCAACAGGACATGACGGTGCACTTCGACTCCACGGTCTACTCCGTGGACCAGGCGCTGCGGGACTACGAGGACGCTCTAGGCGGCGACCCGGAGGTCACCCCCAACCCGGAGCTCATCCCGCAGGCCCAACAGGCCGTGGAGGATTGGACCACCACGCACGACAGCTTCATGGCGGACCTGTCTGCGGGCGATTACGACTCCGCGGTGTATCAGGCCACGGCCATTGACCAGGACGGCGATCCGACCGCAGCTAGTGCCTTCAACGCCGTGGATAACTCGCTGGCAGCTCTCATTGACCAAGCCCGCGCCGCCATGCGCAACTACCTGGTGCAGGGCCTCAACGCCATGACGCTGGTGTCCACGGGCGTGTCCCTGGCCACCTTCGGCGCCATCATCGCGGTGTGGCTGGGCATTCGTCCGCGCCTGCAGGAGTACCTCTAATGCGCGTACCCAGCCTTATCCCCGCCGCGCCAGCACCAGCCACAGCCCGCGCCGCAGTCCCAGTCACAGTCACAGCAACTGTCACGCTCGCCGCCACCGTGCTGGCCGGCTGTACTCCCTCGGCCCCGCCGCCGCCCCAGCCCATTGTCGCCCCCAGCGCCAACCTGGAGGCCACGCCTGGCCCGCCGCTGCCGGAGGACGCCATCATTGAACCCGCCGGCACGGGCGAGCCCGCCAAGGACAGCGGCGAAGAGGCGGAGGGTTCCTACCGCCCCGATGACAAGACCCCGGAGGAGCGCGTGCCGGAGATCCGCAAGCGCGGCCGGCTCATCGTGGGCGTTGACCGCTCGAATAACCTGCTTAGCTACCGCGACACCGCCACCGGTGAGGTCCGCGGCTTCGAGGTGGACATTGCCCGGGAGGTGGCCCGCGATATTTTTGGGGACCCCAACAAGGTGGACTTCCGCTTCGTGGAGGCTTCGGACCGCTCGAAGGCGCTCAATGACCGGACCGTGGACATTGTCATCCGCACCATGACCATTAGCCCGAAGCGCCAGCGCGAGGTGGCCTTTTCCATCCCGTATATGAAGACGGATGCCCGCATGCTGGTGCTGAAGAACTCTGGCATCACCTCCATCGAGGACACGGCGGGTCTAACCCTGTGCGCGGTCAAGGGCTCCACCATGGTGGACGCCATCCGCCGGCACGCGCCGTCTGCGGACATCCTGGAAACGCGCGCATGGGGCGACTGCCTCATGTCCCTGCAGCTGGGTCAGGCCGATGGCATCGTGGTGGATGACGCGCTCCTAGCCGGCATGCTGGCGCAGGATTCCTACACCGAGATCGTGGGCAGCCCCGTGGAGACGCAGAACTATGGGGTGGCGGTGCGCAAGCCGGATGCTGCCTACGATTCGCGCCCGCTCATCCGCCAAATCAATTCCACGCTGGAGCGCATCAGGGAGGACGGGACGTGGTCGCGGCTTTTCACCACGTGGCTGGGGGATTACATGGACAAGCCCACGCTGCCGGCCCCGAAGTACCGCGCTGAGACGCCGCCGAGCACCACCAGGGAGGATGAGAAGCCATGACGCAGAGCTTTAGCGAAGACGAGCTGGACCACCTCACCCCGGAGGAACACGAGGACCCGAAGGACCGCGACGCCGCGGCTCTCGACGCCACCGCGGCTGTCCCCTTCGATCCCTTCGCGGACGAGGACGGCGACGGCGACGAGGCCATCGACGGGGCAGGCGCCGAGGGCGGTGCAAGGACCGACCCCCACAGCTCAGAAGTCGCGGGTGAAGCCGACGCCTCCGACCGAACCGCGGCCGTGCCCTACGATCCCTTCGCGGACGAGGACGACACGGACGCCTCCTTCGTCCTGCCCAGCCCCGACCAATCAGACGCCACGGCCGCCACGCAGCACCCTACCGGCGCGAGCAGTGCGAGCGGTGCAACCGGCGCGAGCAGTGCGAGCGGTGCAACCGGCGCCAGCGGCGCCAGCGGCGCTCCCGGCGCTGCCGATGAGGCCTACGAGGACTCCGACAACATCGCCGCGCTCATCGCGGAGCTGGGGCAGCTGCGTGATCGCCGCAAGGCGGAGGACCCCTCCCGCGCCTCGCGCCGCCGCGCGCTCGATACCTTCCGCCAGCGCCGCTCCACCAAGCGCACCGACCGTGAGGTGGCGGACGGCATGGCCACCCTGCCCTTCGTGGTGCCCGGTAACCCGGCGGATGCCCTGGTGGACCCGCAGGATTCCCCCACCATCGCCCCGCCGCAACTGCAGCCGGGAGACATGGTGGCCGGCCAATACGAGATCCTGGGCGTCTTGGCCCACGGCGGCCTGGGCTGGATTTACCTGGCTAACGATCATTTCGTCTCCGGGCGCATTGTGGTGCTCAAGGGCATGCAGTCAGAGAAGTCCGCGGAGGAGACCGCCACGGCGGAGGCGGAGCGCGAGTTCTTGGCGGATATTACCCACCCGAACATCGTGAAGATTTTCAACTTCATCGATGATCCCCGCGTCCCCGGCGGCTTCATCGTCATGGAGTACGTGGGCGGGCCCTCGCTGAAGAATCGGCGCAACGGCCAGCCGGGGGATTGCTTCCCGGTGGACACCGCCATTGCCTACATCCTGGAGATCCTGCCCGCCCTGGACTACCTGCACGCCCGCGGGGTGGTCTACAACGACTTGAAGCCCTCCAACATCATCGTCACCGAGGACCAGGTCAAGCTCATTGACCTGGGCGCGGTGTCCGGCATTGGCGCCTTCGGCCACATCTACGGCACGCAGGGCTTTCAGGCCCCGGAGATTGCCACGCAGGGCCCGTCGGTAGCCAGCGATATCTACACTATCGGCCGCACCTTGGCCTGCCTGGTGCTCAAGCTGCCGGTGGAGGACGGCGTGTACAAACCGGGTCTGCCCTCCCCCGCGGAGGAACCGCTACTGCGCCGCTACCTGTCCTTCTACCGCCTGCTGCTGCGGGCCACGGACCCGGATCCGGACAAGCGCTTCCGCTCCGTGGCGGAGCTGCGGGACCAGCTCTTCGGCGTGCTCCGGGAGGTTATCGCGCTGCGGGACGGCATCCAGCATCCCGCTCAGCACTCGGCCTTTTCCCCGCAGCGTACGACGTTTGGCACCAAGCACCTGGTGTTCCGCACGGACCAGCTCATCGACGGCATCGACCGCACCGTGCGCATCACCGCTCCCGAGGTGGTTTCGGCCCTGCCCACGCCGCTCATCATCCGCTCTGACGTGGGCGCCTCGCTGCTCCAGGGCTCGTCCTATACCGAGCCGCAGGAGGCCCTGGAGACCCTCCGCCAAGCCATGCAGACCCCGGAGTACGAGGAGTCTGAGGAGATTCCGCTGGGCGTGGTGCGTGCGATGATTGACCTGGGCTACATCGGCCAGGCCCGCGAGTGGCTGAAGTCCATCGAGGACCGCCTGGGCAACGACTGGCGCTTCCACTGGTATTCGGGCGTGGCGGAGTTGCTGCTGGACAAGTACCGCGAGGCCCAGGTTCACTTTGCCCGCGTTTTAGATATTCTGCCTGGTGAGGCCGCCCCCAAGCTGGCTATTGGTGCGGTCAATGAATTGATCCTGCAACAATTGGGTTACTCAGAAGCGGCGCTTATCGACGCCGCAGTGGCCCGCGCCTGCGCCAACCTCACCACCTCGCTGGCTGATTTGCCGAGCGAGGACTTCGCAAAGCAGCCCGGCATCTGGGACCACGTCACCGAGGACCCGGCGCACCTGCGCTTTAACTCTTTGCGGCTCTACGGCATTGTGTGGGCGACGAACCCGACGACAGTCTCCTCCGCCTTCGGCCTGGCCCGCCAGCTGCGCGCGGAGCACCAGGTGGAGCTGGCCGTGGCCACCTTGGACCGCGTGCCTAACGCCTCCCGGCACCACCGCATGGCGCGCCTGACCACGATTCTGCAGCTTATCGTCCACGATCTCTCGGAATCCCGCATCCGGCGTGCCGCACGCCGCCTGGAGGAGATCCCGCAGAACGAGCCGCGCTTTCTACAGATCAAGATCGCCGTCATCTCGGCCGCGCTGACCTTCTTGCGCGAGGCCGATCTCGACGCCTCGGCCTCCCCCAACGATCTCTTCGAGTTCCCCTTTACCCAGCGCGGCCTGCGCTACGGCCTGGCGGATACGCTGCGCGCGCTGGCCCGCCAGGCGCCCTTCTCGCGCCACCGCTACGCGCTGGTGGACCTGGCCAATAAGGTCCGCCCAGTCACGCTCTTCTAGCAGCCCCGGCGCGGGGGAGGGCAACCGGCTAGTACAGGCCCGCCTCGCGCGCCATGGCGGCAATGCCCGCGGCCTTCTGGGCAATCGCCAACTCCTCGTTGGTGGGAACCACGAAGACCTTGACCTGGGAGTCCGCGGTAGAAATCATGCGCGGCTCCTTGGAGCGCACCAGGTTGGCTTCCTTGTCGAAGTCAATGCCGTACATGTCCAGGTTGTACAGCGAATCCTGGCGAACCTCGGTGTCGTTCTCGCCCACGCCGGCGGTGAACGTAATCGCGTCCACGCGGCCGAGCGCAATCATGTAGGAGCCGATGAAGCGGCGCAGCTGGTGGATGTAGATGTTGTAGGCCAGCCAGGCGTCCTGGTCCTCGTTGTTGATGCGCTCACGCAGCACGCGGAAGTCGTTGACGCCCGCAATGCCCTTCACACCGGACTGCTTGTTGAGCAGGGTATCGATCTCGTCGATGGACATGCCCGCCTGACGCGAGAGGTGGAAGATGATGCCCGGGTCGATGTCACCGGAACGGGTGCCCATGGCCAGGCCGGCCAGCGGGGTCAGGCCCATCGAGGTATCGATCGGGCGGCCGTTGCGGATCGCCGCCGCGGACGCGCCGTTGCCCAGGTGGAGGGTGATCTGGTGCGTGTGATTGGGATCGCGGCCGAGCAGCGCCGGCACCTGCTGGGAGACGAACTCGTGGGAGGTGCCGTGGAAGCCGTAGCGGCGAATGTCGTACTGCGAGGCCACGTCGTTGTTGATGGCGTACAGGGCGGCCGCCGGTGGGAGGCGGTTGAAGAAGGCCGTATCGAAGACCGCCACGTGCGGGATGTCCGGCAGGAGCTTCCGGGCGACGCGGATGCCGTCCAGGTTGGCCGGGTTGTGCAGCGGGGCCAGCGGAATGAGGTCCTCAATCATGGACTCGATCTGGTCCACGATGAGCTGGGGTTCACTAAACAGGCGGCCGCCGTGCACGACACGGTGGCCCACCGCGATAACCTCCACGTCCGTCGGGCCCACGTGGTGCTCGTGCATGATGCTAAACGCACGGTCGAGGCCGAAGGAGTGGGTTGGAATCTCCAGCTCTTCCTTGTATTCCTCTCCGCCGGTCTTCACGGTGACCGCGCCCTGCGGCTCGCCCACCTGCTCCACCAGGCCGGAGACCAGCGGGGTGTCGGTGGCGGAGCTTTCCGGGTCTACCAGCTGGAATTTGACGGAGGACGAGCCCGAGTTGAGAACGAGTACGTACGCCATTTACTTCACTCCTGCCTGGATTGCGGTGATGGCCACCGTGTTGATGATGTCCGGCACCGTGGCGCCACGGGAGAGGTCATTGACCGGCTTGTTCAGGCCCTGCAGAATCGGGCCCACGGCCAGGGCGCCACCGGTGCGCTGTGCGGTCTTGTAGCCGATGTTGCCGGCCTCCAGGTCCGGGAAGACAAAGACGTTGGCCTGGCCTGCCACCGGGGACTCCGGGGCCTTCTTGGCGGCCACGCCGGCATCACACGCAGCGTCGAACTGCAGCGGGCCGTCCACGGCCACGGACGCGTCGATGTTCTTGGCGGCCTCCACGGCCGCGGTCACCTTCTCCACGTCCGGGCCAGCGCCGGAGGTGCCGGTGGAGTAGGACAACAGCGCCACGCGCGGGTCGATGCCGAACTGGGAGGCGGTCTGCGCCGACACGATGGCGATTTCTCCGAGCTGCTCCGGGGTCGGGTTCGGGTTCACCGCGCAGTCACCGAAGGCCCACAGACGCCCCGGCATGACCATAAGGAAGATGGAGGAGACCACGGAGGCTTCCGGCTTGGTCTTGATGATCTGGAAGGAGGGCTTGATGGTGTGTGCGGTGGTGTGGGCGGCGCCGGAGACCATGCCGTCCGCCAGGCCCTTGTGCACCATCATGGTGGCGAAGTAGGACACGTCCTGCATGGTTTCGCGCGCCTGCTCCAGGGTGACACCCTTCTTCTTGCGCAGCTCCGCGAAGTCCGCGGCGAATTCTTCTGCCAGCGGGGACTCGAGGTGGTTGATGATCTCCACCCCGTCCAGGTTGATGCCCAGTTCCTGTGCGCGCTTCTCGACGTTCTCATCGCCCAGAATCGTCAGCTTCGCCACCTTGCCCTTGATGAGCTCACCGGCCGCCTCGAGGATGCGATCATCCTCGCCCTCCGGCAGGACAATGTGGGCCCCGACCTCGCGGGCCTTACCCAGCAGCTGCTTCTGGAAGAGCTCGGCGCACATGCGCGGCTCAACGTCCTCCTGGGAGGCGAGGGCGCCGGGGATCGAGGAGACGTCGGTAAGCGCGCCCACCACGGTTGCCCCCACCGAGCGCGCGTGATCCAGCGCCAGCTCCGCGGTGCGGGCAGGCGCGTTGGAGATGAGCACGAAGGGCAGGCCCAGGGCGGCTGCCGCCTTGGCGTCGAAATCCACGACGCCGGTGCCCTGGAGGATCAGGTTGCCCTCCGGGACGTTCTCAAGGACAGTACCGAGGTCCGTGCCCAAATCATCTACCTGCGCGAAGGTGGCCTCCAGCTCGGATGCCACGGACTGGATGTCGAGGCCGTCGAAGCCGCGCCCGATGACGCTAACGAATGCGGAAGTGCGTGAAGACTTGGCGGTCATGTAGAACCTTTCTCTGCATGCAAGGCGTGTACCCGCGCTCACATTGTGGGCACACAGTGACAGTTTCAGAGTACTGGAGGCCGCCACTAAACGCCGCTTCAGAAATCCGCGACATGCCCGTTACGCACCCCCACTTGCCCGCTTAAGTGCGGGATCTCACAGGGCTTGCGCAGCGTGATGACAACGGCGTAAGCTCCTTATCAGGATTGTTACTTCGGGCAAGACCTAGGCTCCCCGCTCTTAGCCGCGCGGGGATGGTTCGCTATGAACCATTACGGCCTAGGTCTTTTGTGGTTTTTTACGCCCAGCCCGCTTACCCGCGAAAGGACTGACATGTCGACTGAAGTTCGCTCGCCAGCTGAAGCCATCATCGATGGCATCGGCGGAGCGGAGAACGTCACCTCGCTCACGCACTGCGCCACGCGCCTGCGCTTTGAGCTGGCTGATGCCTCCAAAGCAAACAAGGAAGCACTCGAGGCGAACCCCAAGGTTATGGGCGCTGTGCCGCAGGGTGGTCGCAACTACCAGGTGGTCATCGGCGGTGACGTCGCCACTGTCTACGACCAGATCATGGCCCTTCCCCAGATGAAGAACGCCGGCGAGTCCGACGGGCGCTCCAACGACGACGTCAAGGCCGCCGCACGCGCCAAGTCCAAGGGCAAGCTGCCGTGGATGGATACGTTCTTTGAGTACCTCTCGGATTCTTTCCGCCCCATCCTGGGCGTGCTGCTGGGCGCTTCCCTCATCATCGCTTTCGCCTCAGTTCTGGATGCCGCTGGTGTCGTGGACTTCCGGTCCCCGGATAAGCCGGCCTCCTGGTTCTTCGTCGACGCCATGTGGCGTTCCGTCTTCTTCTTCCTCCCGGTCATGGTGGCCTACAACGCCGGCAAGAAGCTGCGCATCGACCCGTGGGTCCCGGCCGCAGCCATGCTCGCGATGTTTACCCCGGAGTTTCCGGCCTGTCTGACAACCCCGCCGTGCAGTGTGTCACCAACGACACGCTGGCTGCTGAGCAGTGCTCCATCGATATCTTTGGCATGCCGATGCAGCTGCAGGACTACGGCGGAAACGTCTTCGTCCCGCTCATCATGGCTGCTGTGGCAGCGCTGTTCTACAAGGGCTTCCAGAAGATCATTCCGTCCGCGGTTCACATGGTCTTCGTCCCCTTCCTTACCTTGCTCTTCATCATCCCGCTGACGGCCTTCCTCATTGGCCCGTTCGGTGTGTGGGCCGGTAACGGCATTGGTGCGGGCCTGTCCTGGCTGAATGACACCGTCCCGTTCGTCTTCGCCCTAGCCATCCCGATGCTCTACCCGTTCCTCGTCCCGCTGGGCCTGCACTGGCCGCTTAACGCCCTCATGCTGGTCAATATCCAGACCCTGGGCTATGACTTCATCCAGGGCCCGATGGGCGCATGGAACTTCGCCTGCTTCGGCGCCACCGCTGGTGTGCTGGCACTGTCCATCCGCGACCACGACAGCGTAATGCGCCAGACCTCTGGCTCTGCTCTCCTGGCTGGCCTGCTTGGCGGTGTGTCTGAGCCTTCCCTCTACGGTATCCACCTGCGTTACAAGAGGATTTACCCGCGCATGCTGGTGGGCTGCTTTGCCGGCGGCCTCACCGTGGCGCTGCTGACCCTGGGTACGAACGGCATTACGACCGACGCCTTCGTCTTCACCTCCATCCTGACCATTCCGGTCTTCACCCCGATGGCTAAGTACGCCATCTCCATCGCCGTGGCCTTCGTCGTGGCCTTCCTGCTCATCTTCTTCACCGACTACCGCACCCCGGAGGAGCGCGCTGAGGCCAAGGCCGCCCGCGAAGCTGCCGAGAACGGTGAGGACACTGCAACCACCGAGAACACCGCGAACGCTGCCGCCCCGGCCGCCGGCGCCGCAGCCGGTGCTGGCGCAAGCGCTGCAGGCGCCGCTGACGCTCACGCCGCGGACTCCGCAGATTCCGCCGACGCTTCGGCCGCAGCCGGCACCACCGCTGACATCGCTTCCCCGGCCGAGGGCGACGTGGTCCCCATGGCGGACATCGATGACCCGGTCTTCTCCGCCGGCACGTTGGGTGATGGCGTAGGAATCGTGCCCGAGAACAACGAGGTCTACTCCCCCGTGAGCGGCACCGTGATGAGCGCTATGAAGTCCGGCCACGCCTACGGCATCAAGACTGCCGATGGCGTCGAGGTCCTGGTCCACATCGGCATCAACACCGTGAAGATGAAGGGCGACGGCTTCTCCCCGGCAGTCAAGAAGGGCGACACCGTCCAGAAGGGTGAGCTGCTGGCCACCGTGGACTTCGACAAGGTTCGCGCTGCGGGCTACGACACCACAATTGTCCTGGCAGTAACCAACACCAAGGCCCTTGCGGCCGTCACCCCGGCGGGCCTCAAGCACGCCGCTGCGGGCGATACGGTTATTACCGCCACCCACTAAAGAGCGCCCTCGCGCGCGTGCGCGAGCTGACCGACTAAGCTGGCACGATGTCTATCATCGTGGCCGGCTTTTGTCGTATCTGACAAACTTCCACCCGAACCAGACCGCAACAAGGAAGGTGTTTCGTGCAACTGCTGCGCGTGTTCAACAACAACGTCGTGCTCGCGCGGCGCGGTACGGAGGATGTCATCGTCACCGGCCGCGGCATCGGTTTCCAAGCCCAGCCGGGTGCTGAGGTGGATCCTGCCAAGGTGGTCAAGGTCTTCGTCCCCGACTCTGGGCGGGACCCGGATCACCTCGCCGCCATGATTGCCGGCATCCCCGGCGAGTACGTGCAGCTGGTCATTGACGCCATGCACCGCGTCGACATGCCGGAGACTCTACGCAACAAGCTCACCCTCGTCGTGGCCATCGCGGACCACGTCCACGGCGCCGTCACCCGCGGCGCCGCTATCTCCTACCCCTTGGAGGCCGAGGTCCGCCACCTCTACGCCGAGGACTTCACCCTGGCCAAGCAGCTGCTTGCCGCCATCAACGACGGCCTGCAGTCCCCGCTGGCCCCCGCGGAGGCCGTGGCGCTCACCTTGCATCTGGTCAACGCCGGTTTTGCCGTGGGGGATCTCTCCGGTACGTACCGCATGACGGGTCTCATCCAGCAGATTCTGGCGGTCATCGGCTCCCACAGCGGCACCACATTAGACAGCGAGGACATCTCCGTCGCCCGCTTCATCACGCACCTGCGCTACCTGTTCGTGCGCATGGCGGAGCACCAGCAGTTGGATTCCGATGACCGCCAGGTGGCCACCGCCATCTCCGCCCGCTACCCCGAGGCGGGCGAGACAGCCCAGATCGTGGCCAACCTGATCGAGCTGCGCCTCGACAGCGCGCTCACCCCCGATGAGGTCTCCTACCTGGCACTGCACATCGCGCGCCTGCAGGAGGCCTCCGTGTAACCCCCTTTAGGCAGCAGGAGCCTCAGCCGGGATTTCGCCCTCGGCACCGGCTGCGCCATCAGCGTCAGCCGCGCCCTCGGCGCCATCCGCAGGAGCCTCCACCGGCGCCACCGGCTCCGCCACGGTGATGATGTTGTCCTCGTAGCCCAGCTCGCCGCCGACAAACTTGCCGCCGCACGTGATGAGCACCAGGCGGTTCTCACCCTGCGAATCGTTGACTACATCGGGGAAACCGGAGCCCTTGGGCAGGCGGTACGGCGCCTCCGTCACGCGGAAGACGCGCTCCTCACCGTCGATGAAGACGGAGAATTCCTGGCCCTGCTCCAGGGTGGTGAACTTCTCCGCAAAGCCGGTGCCCTGGCCCTGGTAGTTAATGTGGCCGGTAATGACACTGGAGCCCACCGGGCCGGCCGTGCCGGGCACTGCCGATGCCGAGTACCAGCCCAGGCGCGTCACATCGCGCGGCGGCACGAGCATGCCCGTGTCAGAAACCTGGATTGGATCCACCGCGGCGTACTCCTCACCAATGCCCAGGGACATGGCCTCCATACCCTGGAACTGGCCCGGGGCGGCGTCGACCTCGCGGTCCTGCTCACCGGAGTCATCCACGAAGGGGTCGGAGTTGGTCGTCGTCGGCGACGCCTCTGCGCTTACCGACGTCTCCTCGGCCGCCTCTTCCTCTTCCGCGTCATCCTTGCCGCCCAGTCCCACGATGAGCTGGATCAGGATAACCAGGACTGCCAGCGCAGCGATTGCCGCGAGGAGGAGCTTCTTGTTGCCGCCCTTCTTCTCATCACTGCCCACCGGCGTGCTTGCCCCGGTGGGCTGGGCTGCTGCCTTCTCGCTGGAAGCCTCGTTAGTCGCCTCGACAGAGGCCTCAGCAGAATCCTCAGCACGATGCTTCGGCGTGTGCTCCGCCGGTTGTTCAGCCGACTGCTCAGCACCCGCGCCTTCTACTCTGTCCGGATCTACCGGGTGTGTGTTTCTATCTTCTTCGCCTGCCATGGCGCCTACTCCTAAATAACTAGATGCTGTTTATTTTTCTTCTTAGACAATAGACGAGAAATCCCCTCCAGCGTTTTCACCCTGGAGGGGATTTCCTTATCTCAAGTTTGGCCCCAGCCTACCCCGGCCCATTTAAGGCTGGGGCGGCGTGGTGGGCGGACTACTTGATGAAGTCCTTCATACCCGGGTCGAGCTTGGTCGCACCGGACGGTACGTGCTTGATTTCAACACGCTCGGCGTTGGACGGCAGCGGCTGGCCAGCGTCCTCCGGCGGGGTGGCATCCAGGACGGTGACGTCGCGGTCATCACCCTGGTCGCCGCCGTGGCCGTTGTCCTCGGTCACCCCGTTGTGGCCATTGCCACCATCGTGGTCACCATTGCCACCATCATGGCCGCCGTTGTGGCCGCCATCGTGACCATCAGTGATGATCTTGACAATACCCAGGCCCGGGATGAGCAGCAGCCACCACGGCCAGTCAGACTTGCTGGAACCGCCGTTGCCATTGCCCTTGCCGTTGCCATGGTCATCATCGTCACCGTCACCATTGCCGTGACCGTGGCCCTCACCCGGAGTCTCGGAAGGCTTACCCGGCTTCGGAACAGTCTGGTTCTTGTCGTTGATGTCCTTGTGGTCAGCAATGTGGTTCGGCTTCTCCGAATCAGTACCCGGAGTCTCCTCGCCCTTGCCGTTGACCTCCACAGAAGTCAACTCCTCGAAAGCAACCGCAGCCTCAACCGGCTCAGTCACAGACTCATCAACCGAAATCTCAACAACAACCTCACCCTTAGCAGCATCCGGCGTAAAGGTCTTGTGACCCTCACCCAGAACAGAAGAGCCATCAACCTTAGAAATCAACTCAGCCTTCAAGGTGTACTCCTTACCCGGGACCAAGCCCTCGTAAGTCACCTTGTCATTGACCTGCGCACCAGCAACAACCTCAGTTGCGCCATTAGCAAAGTCAGCATTCGTCGAAATCTTCGCCTTACCCGGCTTATTCGCCTTCGAGCTAGTCACCTTAGTAGTCGTCGTCTCAGAAGTCGGAACCTCCGGCTTGCCCGGCTTGGTGGTCTCACCAGTCGGCTCAGTAGTCACCGGAGTCGTCTCCTTGCCCGGCTCGCACGGTTCAGTCGGCTCAGTGGTCTCCTCGCCCGGCTGGGTCGGCTCAGTGGTCTCCTCGCCCGGCTCAGAAGGCTTCGCCGGAGTCGTCTCATCACCCGGCTTGCACGGCTCCGTCGGCTCCGTCGGCTCGGTCGGGTTCGTCGGGTTCGTCGGGTTGGTCGGCTCGGTCGAAGTCGTGGTCTCCTCTTCCTTCGGAACAGTCTGATCCTTGTCGTTGATGTCCTTGTGGTCAGCAATGTGGTTCGGCTTCTCCGAATCAGTACCCGGAGTCTCCTCGCCCTTGCCGTTGACCTCCACAGAAGTCAACTCCTCGAAAGCAACCGCAGCCTCAACCGGCTCAGTCACAGACTCATCAACCGAAATCTCAACAACAACCTCACCCTTAGCAGCATCCGGCGTAAAGGTCTTGTGACCCTCACCCAGAACAGAAGAGCCATCAACCTTAGAAATCAACTCAGCCTTCAAGGTGTACTCCTTACCCGGGACCAAGCCCTCGTAAGTCACCTTGTCATTGACCTGCGCACCAGCAACAACCTCAGTTGCGCCATTAGCAAAGTCAGCATTCGTCGAAATCTTCGCCTTACCCGGCTTATTCGCCTTCGAGCTAGTCACCTTAGTAGTCGTCGTCTCAGAAGTCGGAACCTCCGGCTTGCCCGGCTTGGTGGTCTCACCAGTCGGCTCAGTAGTCACCGGAGTCGTCTCCTTGCCCGGCTCGCACGGTTCAGTCGGCTCAGTGGTCTCCTCGCCCGGCTGGGTCGGCTCAGTGGTCTCCTCGCCCGGCTCAGAAGGCTTCGCCGGAGTCGTCTCATCACCCGGCTTGCACGGCTCCGTCGGCTCCGTCGGCTCGGTCGGGTTCGTCGGGTTCGTCGGGTTGGTCGGCTCGGTCGAAGTCGTGGTCTCCTCTTCCTTCGGAACAGTCTGATCCTTGTCGTTGATGTCCTTGTGGTCAGCAATGTGGTTCGGCTTCTCCGAATCAGTACCCGGAGTCTCCTCGCCCTTGCCGTTGACCTCCACAGAAGTCAACTCCTCGAAAGCAACCGCAGCCTCAACCGGCTCAGTCACAGACTCATCAACCGAAATCTCAACAACAACCTCACCCTTAGCAGCATCCGGCGTAAAGGTCTTGTGACCCTCACCCAGAACAGAAGAGCCATCAACCTTAGAAATCAACTCAGCCTTCAAGGTGTACTCCTTACCCGGGACCAAGCCCTCGTAAGTCACCTTGTCATTGACCTGCGCACCAGCAACAACCTCAGTTGCGCCATTAGCAAAGTCAGCATTCGTCGAAATCTTCGCCTTACCCGGCTTATTCGCCTTCGAGCTAGTCACCTTAGTAGTCGTCGTCTCAGAAGTCGGAACCTCCGGCTTGCACGGCTTAGTCGGCTCGGTCGGCTCGGTGGTCTCACCGGTCGGCTCGGTCGGCTCAGTGGTCTCCTCGCCCGGCTGGGTCGGCTCAGTGGTCTCCTCGCCCGGCTCAGAAGGCTTCGCCGGAGTCGTCTCATCACCCGGCTTGCACGGCTCCGTCGGCTCCGTCGGCTCGGTCGGGTTCGTCGGGTTCGTCGGGTTGGTCGGCTCGGTCGAAGTCGTGGTCTCCTCTTCCTTCGGAACAGTCTGATCCTTGTCGTTGATGTCCTTGTGGTCAGCAATGTGGTTCGGCTTCTCCGAATCAGTACCCGGAGTCTCCTCGCCCTTGCCGTTGACCTCCACAGAAGTCAACTCCTCGAAAGCAACCGCAGCCTCAACCGGCTCAGTCACAGACTCATCAACCGAAATCTCAACAACAACCTCACCCTTAGCAGCATCCGGCGTAAAGGTCTTGTGACCCTCACCCAGAACAGAAGAGCCATCAACCTTAGAAATCAACTCAGCCTTCAAGGTGTACTCCTTACCCGGGACCAAGCCCTCGTAAGTCACCTTGTCATTGACCTGCGCACCAGCAACAACCTCAGTTGCGCCATTAGCAAAGTCAGCATTCGTCGAAATCTTCGCCTTACCCGGCTTATTCGCCTTCGAGCTAGTCACCTTAGTAGTCGTCGTCTCAGAAGTCGGAACCTCCGGCTTGCACGGCTTAGTCGGCTCGGTCGGCTCGGTGGTCTCACCGGTCGGCTCGGTCGGCTCAGTGGTCTCCTCGCCCGGCTGGGTCGGCTCAGTGGTCTCCTCGCCCGGCTCAGAAGGCTTCGCCGGAGTCGTCTCATCACCCGGCTTGCACGGCTCAGTCGGCTCCGTCGGGTTGGTCGGCTCCGTCGGGTTGGTCGGCTCCGTCGGGTTGGTCGGCTCCGTCGGCTCCGTCGGGTTGGTCGGCTCGGTCGGGTTCGTCGGGTTGGTCGGCTCGGTCGGCTCGGTCGGGTTCGTCGGGTTGGTCGGCTCCGTCGGCTCGGTCGGGTTCGTCGGGTTGGTCGGCTCCGTCGGCTCCGTCGGCTCGGTCGGGTTCGTCGGGTTGGTCGGCTCCGTCGGGTTCGTCGGGTTGGTCGGCTCGGTCGAAGTCGTGGTCTCCTCATCCTTCGAAGTCACAGTCTGAGCCTCATCCTCAAGATTCTTGTGGTCAGCAATCTTGTTCGGAGTCTCATTACCCGGAGTCTCATCACCATCAGCATTAACCTCCACAGAGGTCAACTCCTCAAACGCCACAGCAGCATCAACCGGCTGCTCAGCATTCTTCACAGTGATATCAACCGTCGTAGAACCACTACCACCCTCAGCAGCAGTGAACTCAGCCTCACCATCACCCAGGACAGACTTGCCATCCTTAGACATCAGCTTCGCATCCAGGTGGTACTTCTTACCAGCAACCAGACCCTCATAGGTCACAGTGTCAGTAACAACCGCACCATTAACAACACGCGGCTTCGAACCCTTCGCAAACTCAGCCTTCGTCTCAATCGACGGAGTCAGAGCCTTCTTAGAGGTAACAGTCTGAGCCTCATCCTCAAGATTCTTGTGCTCCGCAATCTTATTCGGAGTCTCATTACCCGGAGTCTCATCACCATCAGCATTAACCTCCACAGAGGTCAACTCCTCAAACGCCACAGCAGCATCAACCGGCTGCTCAGCATTCTTCACAGTGATATCAACCGTCGTAGAACCACTACCACCCTCAGCAGCAGCGAACTCAGCCTCACCATCACCCAGGACAGACTTGCCATCCTTAGACATCAACGTCGCATCCAGGTGGTACTTCTTACCAGCAACCAGACCCTCATAGGTCACAGTGTCAGTAACAACCGCACCATTAACAACACGCGGCTTCGAACCCTTCGCAAACTCAGCCTTCGTCTCAATCGACGGAGTCAGAGCCTTCTTAGAGGTAACAGTCTGAGCCTCATCCTCAAGATTCTTGTGCTCCGCAATCTTATTCGGAGTCTCATTACCCGGAGTCTCATCACCATCAGCATTAACCTCCACAGAGGTCAACTCCTCAAACGCCACAGCAGCATCAACCGGCTGCTCAGCATTCTTCACAGTGATATCAACCGTGGTGGAACCACTACCACCCTCAGCAGCAGTGAACTCAGCCTCACCATCACCCAGGACAGACTTGCCATCCTTAGACATCAGCTTCGCATCCAGGTGGTACTTCTTACCAGCAACCAGACCCTCATAGGTCACAGTGTCAGTAACAACCGCACCATTAACAACACGCGGCTTCGAACCCTTCGCAAACTCAGCCTTCGTCTCAATCGACGGAGTCAGAGCCTTCTTAGAGGTAACAGTCTGAGCCTCATCCTCAAGATTCTTGTGCTCCGCAATCTTATTCGGAGTCTCATTACCCGGAGTCTCATCACCATCAGCATTAACCTCCACAGAGGTCAACTCCTCAAACGCCACAGCAGCATCAACCGGCTGCTCAGCATTCTTCACAGTGATATCAACCGTCGTGGAACCACTACCACCCTCAGCAGCAGTGAACTCAGCCTCACCATCACCCAGGACAGACTTGCCATCCTTGGACATCAACGTCGCATCCAGGTGGTACTTCTTACCAGCAACCAGACCCTCATAGGTCACAGTGTCAGTAACAACCGCACCATTAACAACACGCGGCTTCGAACCCTTCGCAAACTCAGCCTTCGTCTCAATCGACGGAGTCTTGGGAACAGGGTTTTCAGAGGTTTCGGTGGTAGGCGTTTCGGTGCCCGGGGTCGGGACATCCGGAGTCTCGTGTCCACCACCGTTATCACCGGGGAGGCCCGGCTGATCCGGCGGCATCACACGTTGACCGTTCGGGTCACCCCCCAACTGTCCGTTGGGGCCCACAATTGTAATGTAAGCGCCTGCAGGAGCCTTAGGGACGTCAACCGACGGATCGCGCACGAATTCAACATCGAAGCCGTTGCTACTCCTCGTGGTATTGATGTCCAGGCCCGTCAGCTGCTTAAACTCTTCGGCACTTCCCCCGTCTTCCTTAAAGGTTGGGTACCACTCTTGGTCGTACGGGTTGTCAAACTTGTAGTCATCACCAGTAATAGTGAGCGCTGCAGCCTTCTGATTTTGTGCAGTCGAAGCAAGCAGAGCTGACATATAGACCGAGTAGTTTCGGGCAGCAACCTTGTCCCCACGATCCACAGCATCGCGCAGCTTCATGGCTACATTAATCGCCCCATCACGAAACTCATCCTGAATGGGCGCCTTACCCGCGGTCGAGGCACTGTACTTAAAGTTGGTCTGCATTGGAATAGCCGCCGTGGCATCAATACACCACGCCCATCCAACATTATTAGCAGGGTTGCCTTTGTGGAAGCCAGTAACAGTAGGCTTGCCAGCCCACACCAACGGCCCCCACGACTCATCAAGCGCCAGATCGTCGGTTTTCGCACCCAACGTCTCGTTAGGCACAAAGTCGGTTGGCGCCGACTCTTCAGCCTGCGCCTTTCCCCAAGGAACGGTGACCATGGCAGCAATGACCGCAATGGCAGCAAGCACTGCGGTAAAGACCATCCACCCCTCTCTGGAGATGTTCCTTAATCTACTCATCGTTTCCTCTTCGAGCGTTTCAAATACTTACAATTTTTTTCTGCAGTTTGCAGACAGATCGCTGTTCTAATCTGAAATCTTTACGTGGTATTTCCGTTCTGACCTCCGGAAATTCCATCAGACTCTCGATTAACTCTTACAGTCCACTCAGCAGATTATCATTCTGCACAGGAGCCAGCAAGATTGCTGTTCCTCTATAGGGTCCACTTATATCGGCGTCTTTCGGGTAAATCCGCAGGTAAAAACTGTTGGTATCACCTTTTCCTTGCACATATAGAACGCCCGTTCGTCACATGGTCCACTTTTTAACCCAGGGTTATTCTCATTAATATTCTTACCTCCCCCGCGCAGGACCCCAGCGCCCAGACGCAATTCTTAGGTAAGTTTTCAGTTTCAGCTGGGGTTTATTTGTTTCACCGTCAACTAGTTATCTCATTCGGGAAACAAAGTACCCCTCTCTAATGAATTCGATCCCCTTTAAAGGTTCTCGTGTCCGCAAAGTCGCGTCCCGTTAGATCTGTAGAACGCGTGTTCTCATTAATTCTTCACTGGACAGAGCTAGACCCCGCCACATGCCGTCGGCGGCGTCACAATCAGCGAAGAAGCGGCCACACACCATTGCGTGACCGCTTAAAACCCCAGCGTACGTCCACCCCCGGGCAACTACCCCCGACTATAAATTCCGCTTATGTACTTCCCCGCTTAGTCGTCGGCGGAGCGGGTGAGCTTCGGGTCGACATCGATGACCGGTTCCCGGACCTCCAGGACCTCGATGTCTGGGATGGAGGTCCCCACCGGGTTGATCGTCTGGACATCGCCCTGGACGCTATCGCCCGGCGTGGAGACCACGTGTATCTTCGCAGCCGCCAGAGCGGCCCTGTCGCGGGCGGTGTCGACATCCTCCGCGGTCGTGGACACCATGCCCATGCGGCGGCCAACGTAGGCGCCTGGCTTGCCAAAGAGGCGCACGTCAGTCTCCGCGTAGGAGAGGGCGTGGTCGAGGCCGGTAAAGGAGACGTCGGCAAGCTCGGCGTCTGCATGGACGATGACGGACGCACCCGGGGAGACCATCGTGACGTCGATGGGAAAGCCCAGCATGGCGCGCACGTGCAACTCGAACTCAGAGAAGCGCTGCGTGTAGCCCGTAAGCATCGCCGTATCCAGCGGACGCGGGGACACGGAAGAGAAGTACACGTCATCGCCCGCCACGAAAAGCTCCACGCCGTACACGCCGCGCCCGCCCAGCTCGTTGGAGATGCGCGCGGCGACAGAGCGGGCGTTGGCCAGCGCGTCCTCACTCATGGCCATCGGCTGCCAGGACTCCACCAGGTCACCATGCTCGTGGCGGTGACCAATGGGCTCGCTGAACCAGGTGGCCATCTTGCCCGTGGCCGGGTCGATGGAGCGCACCGCCAGGAGCGTGACCTCATAGTCAAAGTCCACGAAGCGCTCCGCCACTACGCGCTTGTGGTCCGAGGACACACGGCTCACCATGGCCCATGCCTCGTCGATGTCTTCGGCGTCCCTGAGCAAGACGTGGCCCTTGCCGGACGTGGTCACATCCGGCTTCACAATGCACGGCAGCCCCAGCTCTTCCACGCCCGCGCGCAGCTGTTCCGGAGATTCCGCAATGGTGTACGCCGTGACCGGCAGGCCGATGCTCTCCGCCACCTCCCGCACGCTTTCCCGCGACTGCGTGAGCTCACAGGCCCGCGCCGTGGGCACGACCACGGCCGGCGTCTCCTCCTCAATGCGCAGCAGCGCCTCCACGGAAGCGGACTCCACCTCCGGCACCACGTAATCCGGTCCGATGCGCTGCACCAGCTCCCACACCTTGGCCGGGTCCCCGATGTCCGCGATGTAGCTAAAGTGCGCGAGCTGCTGCGCCGGCGCCCCGGCGTAGCGGTCCACAGCGTGAACTTCGAGGCCCAGGTTCTGGAAGGCTACGACGAGCTGCTTGCCCAATTCACCCGCCCCAAGAAGCAGCACCTTGGTGGCGCTTCCGGTCAGCGGGGTTCCGATATGGCCTGCAATAGTCATTCCCCGATTATTTCACACTTTCTACGCTGCACTGCTTGGCGACGTCCCCCTCCTCCCCCAAACGCCACAGCCCCCTCCCCGCACCGTCGATATCGGTGTGGGAAGGGGGGCCGTCTAGCGCGCGGTTACCTCACGCTGGGCCTCTTACTTGGAAGAACCATCGGAGGAACCGTCCGAAGAACCAGCGCCCGGGGTGCAGGCATCAGCGATAAGGCCGATAGCCAGCGCACCAGCAGCAACCAGCGCGATGGAGCTAGCGTTAATGCCGAAGCGCTTGAGCTGAGCATCAAACGCAGCAGCCTGACCAGCCAGCGGGCCCTGGAAGATACCAGCCTGCTTCTGCAGCTGAGTATTCAGCGCCTGAATCTGACCATCAATCGGTGCCACGAACTCCTTCAGACCCGGGATGTTGAGCTGAGAAGCCAGACCAACCGGAATCAGGAACAGCAGCGGGATACCAGCACCCAGGCCCGTAGCCAAGCAACGCTCAGACGAGCCCGTCGCCTGGTTGCCATCGCTCGGGTCGGTGGTATCGGTCGGGTCGGTTGGCTCTGGGGCGTCAGTTCCCTTGACAACAACAGACTTCTCGTTACCGTCAGAATCCGTCACGGTGACCTTATCGCCCGCAGCGACACCTACCGCCGGCTTCAGGTTCCACTCGCCGTTCTTATCGACGTCTACCGGCTCACCCTTGAGCTTCTCCTTACCGTCCTTGTCAGTGATGGTGACTGTGACCTCGGCGCCCGGCTTAGCAGTACCCGTGATGGTGGTATCGCCCTCGGTCACCGGATTGATCTCCGGTGCACGGGTCTGGTCCTCTACCGGGACCTCCACCGTGGTCTTACCGCCGTCCAGGTCCGGATCGGTGATGGTGACCGTAATCGGGCCCTCCACCTTCTCGCCCGGGGTGACGACCAGGTCGCCGTCCTCATCGATGCGGGCATCGACCTTCGCGCCCTTCTTATCGACCGCGGACACCGTCGTTCCTGCCGGGTTGGAGACCTCCACGCCAGTGGACTGCTCGGTGCCGTTCGGCTTCACCGTGGCGGGCTTATCCGCGCCCTCGACCGTGGTCTTCGGCTCCTCCTGGGAGGACTCGTCCTTCACGGTCGGATTGGTGCCGGCCTTGACCTCGTCACCATCGTTGACGCCGTCGCCATCAGTGTCGGCCTCATTCGGGTTCGTGCCGAGCTCGGTCTCCGTGCGGTCAGTCAGACCGTCGCCATCGGAGTCAGCCTTCGTCGGATCCGTCGGCTCGTTGTCGTACTTGCCGTTCTCGGAACCGTCCAGCTCCTGCTTGTCCGACAGGCCATCACCATCGGTATCGGCCTTAAGAGGATCAGTACCCTTCTCCTTCTCCTTGCCGTCCGTCAGGCCGTCACCGTCGGTGTCAGACTTGAGCGGGTCGGTGCCGTCCTTAACTTCCTGGCCGTCCTCGACACCATCGCCGTCGGAATCAGCCTTATTCGGATCGGTTCCGCGCTCCTTCTCCTCACCGTCGCTCAGCCCATCACCATCGGAATCAGCCTTGTTCGGGTCAGTACCGTCGGCAGCTTCCTGCTCATCGGTGACACCATCACCATCGGAATCCTTCGCAGGCTCCTCAGGGGTCTCCTCCTTCACGGTGGGGTTGGTGCCGGCCTTGACCTCGTCACCATCGTTGACACCGTCTCCATCAGTGTCGGCCTCGTTCGGGTCGGTGCCGAGCTCGGTCTCCGTACGGTCAGTCAGACCATCCTTATCGGAGTCAGCCTCGGTCGGGTCGGTCGGCTCATTGCCGTACTTGCCGTTCTCGGAACCGTCCAGCTCCTGCTTGTCGGTGAGGCCATCACCATCGGTATCGGCCTTAAGAGGATCAGTACCCTTCTCCTTCTCCTCACTATCCTTCAGGCCGTCGCCATCGGAATCAGACTTCAGCGGGTCGGTGCCGTCCTTAACTTCCTGACCATCCTCGACACCATCGCCGTCGGAATCAGCCTTCGTCGGATCAGTACCGCGCTCCTTCTCCTCACCGTCGCTCAGGCCATCGCCATCGGAATCGGCCTTGTTCGGATCGGTACCGTCAGCAGTCTCCTGCTCGTCGGAGACACCATCACCATCGGAATCCTTCGCCGGCTCCTCGGACGGGTCGGTCGGGGTCACGCCGCCGGTGTCCTCGGAACCGTTGTCGTCCTTGCCCTTCTCGTGGCCAGTGACCGGAACCTCCACGGTTGCAGGCTCATCCAGGGAGGGATCCTTCACCGCCACAGTAATCGGACCATCAACACCCTTACCCGGGGTAACGAGAATCTCGCCGGTGTCCGGATCGATCGTGGCCGGAACGGCCTTGCCGTCCTCATCCTTGGCGGTCACCGTGGTCTTGCCGGTCGGGTTCTCCACCTTCACACCGGTCGACTGCTCGTCGTCCGTCGGGTTAACGGTGTTTGGCTTGTCAGCGCCCTCGACGGCAACCTTAGGTTGCTCGGGAGCAGGCTCGTCCTTGGCCGTCGGGTTGGTGCCGGCCTTGACCTCATCACCATCGTTGGTGCCGTCGCCGTCGGTATCAGCCTTATTCGGGTCCGTACCGATCTCAATCTCGGTGCGGTCAGTCAGACCATCACCATCGGAGTCAGCCTCGGTCGGATCCGTCGGCTCGTTGTCGTGCTTAGTGTTCTTGGAACCGTCGAGCTCTTCCTTATCGGAGAGGCCATCACCATCGGTATCGGCCTTGGCAGGATCAGTACCCTTATCCTTCTCCTCGGCATCCGTCAGGCCGTCGCCATCGGTGTCAGCCTTGGTCGGATCGCTACCCAGCTCCTTCTCTTCACCGTCGCTGAGGCCATCGCCATCAGTGTCAGCCTTGAGAGGATCAGTGCCGTCCTTAACTTCCTGGTCGTCCTCGACGCCATCGCCGTCGGAATCAGCCTTCGTCGGATCAGTACCGCGCTCCTTCTCCTCACCGTCGCTCAGCCCATCGCCATCGGAATCAGCCTTGTTCGGGTCAGTGCCGTCAGCAGCCTCCTGCTCATCGGAGACACCATCACCATCCGAGTCCTTCGCAGGCTCCTCAGGAGTCTCTTCCTTCGCGTTCGGGTTGGTACCGGCCTTGACCTCGTCACCATCGTTGACGCCGTCGCCGTCGGTATCAGCCTTATTCGGATCGGTGCCAAGCTCGGTCTCCGTGCGGTCAGTCAGACCATCGCCATCGGAGTCAACCTTCGTCGGATCCGTCGGCTCGTTACCGTGCTCGGTGTTTTTCGAACCGTCCAGCTCGTCCTTATCGGAAAGGCCATCACCATCAGTATCGGCCTTAAGAGGATCAGTACCCTTCTCCTTCTCCTCGCCATCATTCAGGCCATCGCCATCGGAATCAGACTTGAGAGGATCAGTGCCGTCGGTGATCTCGTCGCCATCGTTGACACCATCGCCGTCAGAATCAGCCTTATTCGGATCAGTACCGCGCTGCTTCTCCTCACCGTCACTCAGGCCATCACCATCAGAATCAGACTTGTTCGGATCGGTGCCATCAGCAGCCTCCTGCTCATCGGTGACACCATCACCATCCGAGTCCTTCGCAGGCTCCTCAGGAGTCTCCTCCTTCACGGTCGGGTTCGTACCAGCCTTGACCTCATCACCATCGTTGACACCGTCACCGTCGGTATCCGCCACGTTCGGGTCCGTACCGATTTCAATCTCAGTACGGTCAGTCAGACCGTCCTTATCGGAGTCAGCCTTCGTCGGATCCGTCGGCTCGTTACCGTGCTCGGTGTTCTCGGAACCATCCAGCTCCTGCTTGTCCGACAAGCCGTCACCGTCGGTATCGGCCTTAAGAGGATCAGTACCCTTGTCCTTCTCCTCACCATCCTTCAGGCCGTCGCCATCAGTGTCAGCCTTCAGCGGATCGGTGCCATCGGTGACCTCATCACCATCGTTGACACCATCACCGTCGGAGTCAGCCTCATTCGGATTGGTCCCGAGCTTCTTCTCTTCACCGTCAGTCAGACCGTCGTCATCGGAGTCGGCCTTGTTCGGGTCAGTACCGTCAGCAGCTTCCTGCTCATCGGAGACACCGTCACCATCAGAGTCCTTCGCAGGCTCGGAATTGTTGTCATCCTGGTCCTTCTCGTGACCATTAACCGCAACCTCAGCAGTAGCAGGCTGGTCCAGAGACGGATCCTCAACTGTCACGGTAATCGGGCCATCAACGCCCTCACCCGGCGTAACGAGGATTTCACCGGCCTCTGGGTCAATCTTGGCAGGAACACCCTTACCGTCCTCATCCTTGGCGGTCACAGTGGTCTTACCCGTCGGGTTCTCCACCTTCACACCAGTCGACTGCTCATCATCAGTCGGCTCCACCGGGGTCTTGGAGGACTCGTCGACAGCTACCTGCGGACCTGCCGGCTTATCATCCGCATCGTTCGGATCGGTGGGGGCAGGGTTACCGTCGGCGTCCGTGTTGTTGACCTCGTCGCCGTCGTTAACGCCGTCTTCATCACTGTCGGCCTTGGTCGGATCGGTCGACTCGCCTTTGTTCTTGGAGCCGTCAACCTCTTCCTTATCGGTCAGACCATCACCATCAGTGTCGGCCTTCTTCGGATCGGTACCCTTTTCGGCTTCCTGCTTGTCCGTCAGACCATCATTGTCAGAGTCTGCAGTGGCGTCCTTGACCACGAGCGGGAAGGTCTGGGTACCGGTGCTGTCGCCATCAGTGACCTTGACGGTCACGTTGTAGACAGCGTTGCCGTCCTCGGTCACAATGTCAGCGGTGTCCTTGTTATAAGCAGGGGTACCGGTGATCTTGCCGTTTTCATCGATGGCGATTCCCTCAGGTGCACCAACGAGCTCGTACTTGGGGTTGGACAGCTCCGCACCATCGGCGTTGGTGGCTGCGACCTGAATCGGGTCAATGGCCTCATCGGACCAGGTCTCTTGGCCTTGAATCTTGTCAACGACCAGATCCTTAGGAGCCGGCTTCTCATCACCAGCTGGGACCTGAACAACGATGGTGTCGGTGAATTCTTCGCCATCGATAGTAACGGTAACCGGCAGCTCAAAAACTTTAGCTGGAGCGCCTGGCTCCTGCTTCGGAACGGTGATGGTTGCAGCACCGTTCTCATCGAAGGTCACCTTTGTGCCGCCAGGTGCATTGGCGGTATCCGCCGTGAACTTAGATCCCTCAGGCAAGGTATCCACGGGCTCACCGTTGAGAGTCAGCTTCGGAGAAACCTTAGAGGTGGCGTTCTCGCCGTCCACGGCAAGGTTCTCCAGCGCTGGGTAGTCAACGCCGTAGGTCTTATCGGCCTCAGGAGTCTCAGGGTCGGTTGGATTCTCCGGCTTCGGTGCGTCCGCAGCCGTAACCTTTACGGTTGCCGGCTTCGACGGCTTCTTGCCATCCTCAGTTGCCACGGCCTTAATCTCGTCATCGGCCTTGAGCTTTTCGCCCTCAGGAATATCTGCGGTGAAGGTGCCCGGCTTGTCCGCATCCTCAGTAGCGGTGACTTCCTTACCAGACGGCAGGGTTACCTTCACCTCGCTGCCTGCAGGAGCCTCGACAGTGACCTTGGTCTCACCAGCCTTTACCGGCTCGATGGACGGGGTCTCGGTTGCTTCGGTCGGGGCATCCTTGGTGGCCTTGAACGTGCCACCCTTGGTGCGCTCACCATTCGGGGACTCCGCAACGAGCGTGTACTCCGTGCCCTCTTTTAATTCAAGCTTGCCGGATTTGAACTCGCCCTTCTCGATAGCTGCGGCGTCGTCAAGCGATGCAACGGCAATAGCGTCAGCAGCCTCATAATTAAGGTTGCCGTCTTCGTCTTCGCTCAGCTTCGCAGTCGGCACAGCGACAATCTTGACCGGTGCGGCGTCAGCATTCGTGACATCAAGCAGCGGGATGTCCTTGCCCTGAGTGTCCTTATCCTGCTCACGCTTAATGGTGCCCGACAAAGAATCGATCTTCGGGAGGACTTCCTTCTCACCCGGCTGCGGAGCAGCAGGCTTGAAGGACTTCGCGTCTACCGGATCGGTGCCATCGGTAAGGACCTCGACATCGTCGCGAATACCATCGCCGTCAGTGTCTACAGCCGACGAGTCGGTACCAAGTTCACGCTCGTAGTCGTTAGTGAGCCCATCCCCATCGGAATCCGCAATGTTGAGGAAGTCGGACTTGAGCGTGTTCCTCAGCAGCGTCGGCTCAGCACCGCCGTCTTGCTTTTCGTCGTTCGGCAGGGTCTTAGGCCACTTGTCCGTAAAGTCCACCGAGATCCAGGAGGTGGTGTCGATACGCTTACCGTACGGGGAATTGGCGAGGTTTTCCGCGCCCTCTTCAAGCTGGTACTCGATGGTAAAGCTGCCGGTGGCGTTAGACGGGAAACCCACGATGTTGCTCGTGTTGACCCACACTTGGTCCTTAGTCTTTGCGTCAATGTCGGTCCCGTGTGGGACGTAGGACAGTTCGGGGCGAGTTGCGGTAGTTGCGAGCCCTGTCTCCTTGTCGAAGTCCATCTTCCACTTCTTCGCGCCCTTAAGTGGATTGCCTTCCATATCAGACTTGTAGACCGTGACGTCGGTAATGTGCTTCGCTACATCAGGGCTGATGTACTCGTTAAGAATCCAGTTCCAGTACCGGTTGCCAGAGTAATCAAAGAACGAGAACGTGCCGGTGGCGGTGGACTTAATAGACCCGTTCTCCTGGTTGTACTTCAGCTGCTTAGTGATACCGTTGTTGCCGAACACACTCTCTCCCGTGCCCGCGAAAGTGCTTGAGGGAATGCCGTTCTTCCCCGCAAGCTGACTCTTGCTAACGAGGTTCACGTGCTGCACAGAGTTATTGAAGATTCGACCATCCTTACGGACCCAGTAGTAGTCAACCTGCGAACCCTCTGCCGGAAGGCCAAGATCCTCAATCTTCTTGCCATTCTTCAAGAAGATCTGAATATAAGAAGCATACGGGACACCAGATGCGCCAGGAAAGTTCCTAGTGTTTTCGAACTTCAGTCCCCACTCAGAGCCCTTCGGATCACGCTTGGTGAATGAACCCTGTTGGTCACCATTCTCACCCACCAGCTCAATGCGGGCGATCTGGGAGTAGAGGGCCTCATCACGGAATCGGATGTACTGGCCGTTCGCATCCGTATCCCCCTCCGGGGTCTTACCGGTATTCCAAATCGCCTTCCTTAGATGCGGAACCTTGAAGACGTACTGCGGGTTGTTTTGCTGTGCATTGGTAAACTCGGGCACAAGGCCGGCATAGAGAAGGCCGTCCTCCTCACCGTTGTCATTGATTCGCCCGGAAGCCGCCGGAATGTAGTTGCCGTCTGCATCAGTGAGCTCTGCAGCAGACGCCATGGCGGCCGTCTGCGGTGCAACAACAGGGTGAACGAACGGAGCAATCAGTGCGACAGATAGGACAGCTGCCGCGAAGGATGTACCGCGGCGACGGGCGCTGGATGTAACGCGCAAGCGCTTCTTAGACATACCAAGAAGTCCTTTCCTTAAGACTTGTAAGAGGTGATCACGCTAGGGACACGTGACCGCGTAAGTGGGAATCCGGCTTACGCTACCGAGAGCGACTCACATCTTCTTCCCCAGACAGAGGTCAGAGAATCCAGGGACCAGTAAGTTAACTCCCCTAATATGCTAGCCAGTTTGGAACTTTTAGGAAACCGCACAGCAAGCTTAAAAGCCCATCGAAACTATGCTTTCGAAACTATCGTTATGTAAACACCTGCAACCAGCACATATAACCCGCAATCATGACACGCCGAATATTTTGTGCGTTGGATCACATTCTCACATTTGTAACACCAGCCACAAAAGTGGTGCCCACATGGGGTGTTTTACACATTGTGGACAGCGCAGCACCCTCGTATGCAGGGAAATCTCCTGCACCTACCTACAGTTGGACGTGAAAAATCCCCGACTCCTTGGTGCTTACTGGCGTACTACAGCACGGCACAGCTTCAAGAAATCAGGGATTCCAATAAATAAGTAATACTTATACTGCTCGCATGTCCGGACTACTGATCCTCCATGACATCATGGCGCACAATGGTCTGATCGCGACCGGGGCCGACACCGATGTAGGAAATGCGGCAGCCGGAAAGTTCCTCCAAGCGTAGGACGTAGTCCTGGGCCTTCTGAGGGAGCTCCTCGAAGGTCTCACAGCCAGAAATGTCCTCATCCCAGGCCGGCATGGTCTCAAAGATGGGCTCGGCGTGGTGGAACTCCGACTGGGTCAGCGGCATATCGTCGTAGCGCTTGCCGTCCACGTCGTACGCCACGCAGATCGGAATCTCGCCGATGCCAGTGAGCACGTCCAGCTTGGTCAGGAAGTAGTCCGTGAAGCCATTGACGCGAGTGGCGTAGCGGGCCACCACGGAGTCGTACCAACCACAACGGCGCTTGCGGCCGGTGTTGACACCAACCTCGCCGCCGGTGGTCTGCAGGTACTCGCCCCACTTATCGAAGAGCTCCGTGGGGAACGGACCGGCGCCGACGCGGGTGGTGTAGGCCTTGATGATGCCCAGGGAGGTCTTGATACGAGTGGGGCCGATGCCGGAGCCCACCGACGCACCACCGGCCGTCGGATTCGACGACGTCACGAACGGGTAGGTGCCGTGGTCCACGTCCAGCATGGTGGCTTGGCCGCCCTCCATGAGCACGTGCTTGCCCTGCTCTAGGGCCTTGTTGAGCTCGAGCTCTGCCTCAATGACCATCGGGCGCAGGCGGTCCCGGTACCCCAGGAAGTAATCCACAATCTGATCCGGGTCAATGGCCTTGCGGTTGTACATCTTCACCAGCATCTGGTTTTTGATATCCAGGGCGGACTCAACCTTCTGGCGCAGGATAGATTCATCGAAGATGTCCTGGACGCGGATGCCGATGCGCGCGACCTTGTCCGAGTAGGTCGGGCCAATGCCGCGGCCCGTGGTGCCGATGGCGCGCTTGCCCAGGAAACGCTCCTGCACGCGGTCCAGCGTCTGGTGGTACGGGGCAACCAGGTGGGCATTGGCGGAGATCTTCAGGCGGGAGGCGTTCGCACCGCGGGCCTCCAGGCCATCGATCTCATCAAACAGAGCCTCCAGGTTGATCACCACGCCGTTGCCCAGCACGGGGGTGGCGTTCTCCGAGAGGATGCCGGCGGGAAGGAGCTTGAGCTCATACTTCTCGCCGCCCACCACGACGGTGTGGCCGGCGTTGTTACCGCCGTTGGGCTTGACCACGTAATCGACCTTGCCGCCGAGGATATCGGTGGCCTTGCCCTTGCCTTCGTCGCCCCACTGAGCGCCCACAATGACGATCGCTGCCATCTTTTCTTGTCACTTCCTAGTAATTGAAGCCAAATACGCACCCACTTTACCCGCCCGAAGGCCCAAGGTGGGGAGTATGTGACGCTTAAGTCTTGTGCAGGTCTGTGTCGTCCGGCTTAATCTCGGAATCGTCGACCACGAGCGGCTCGTTGTTAGCACCGTGGGCGCTGAGGGTGTATGCGGTAATCATCATCGTTAGCTGCGTATCTTCGTCACGCGAGACCTTGATGTTCACGTAGCTGTCGTTTACGTCAATGTGGGTGCGGGTATCGCCGTTGGTGAGCTCGTAGGTCTTCCCCGAGGGCAGGTCGCGGAAGTCCGACTCCGGGATAGGCTCACTATTGGTGTAGCGTTCCAGCTCCCCGGAGTCGAGGTGAACTCGGAACAGGTCTAGGCTGATTCGGCCTTTCTCCTTGAGTGAGGCAGTGTCCTGCCATACCTCTCCGTCCTCGCGCACGCACTCCAGCAGCTGGGGCTGCTCGTCGACGAAACAGACCATGGTTAAGTCTTCAGTGCGGATGCGGAAGCTGGCCGGGACACTCAGGTGCTCGATCTCGCGGCGCGTGACCGCGTCGTACGGCAGAATCAGGCGCTTGACGTTCACTTCGGGACCAGTGGTCTCACCGCTGTGGTCCGGCTTTCCGTCCGGGCCCGGCGTGCCGACGTTTCCTTCCAAGCCAGCGAGGTTGTCACTGGGCTCCGATCTGTACACAAAGCCTTCTCCCTGCGGCGTGATGGTCAGGGACTCCGTAGTCACCATCAGGTACTCTGCCGAGGCCATGAGGCTACCGAAGAAGAACACGGGGACCTGCGCGGGCTCCCCTGCTACGTCTCCTTCCAGGACGATATAGCTGTACGGCTTGCACGGGTTGTAGCGGTCCTGCGCCACGGAGATGTTGTTGAAGGTCAGGCCCTCAATCTTGGCCTGGGAGTCTTTGAGCTCCACCTTCTCTTCCTTGAGCAGTGGGCCAATCCCCGTCTCCTCCAGCTTCTTGCCGTCGGGGCATTCCTCTTCGGTGGACTCGGTGGACGCTGCGGATTCGGTGGCACTCGGCGGCGCAGTGTCCCCTTCCGCGTCGAGGAAGGGGATGTCACTGGGGTCAGGGACACCGCAGGAGCTCAACGCAGCGGCCGTCACGGTGACAACGGCGGTTAGGGCGGCAAGGAAGTTCGTACGGCGTGGCTGCGTAGTGGTCTTAGTGGTTGTCTTCATGGAGGGCTTCTCCCCTGGTGTTAGTGGTCTGTGGAGATTCCAGTAGGGCTGATGTATTCATCCATCACGGATACGCCGGCGGTACCAAAGTCCCCCTTGATAGTGATGTGGGCGCCATCCTCTTTCACCAGCATGTGGCCTTGGACCCCGGCGCTATCGAAGATGTAGAACTTTCCCGGCTCTAGTTCCCGGAAGTTGCGCTCCGGTACCGGGCCGCCGTTGATAAAGCGCTCCAACTCCCCGGTTTCGCCGGACAAGGCGAAGTAGTCCAGCTCGGTGCCTGGCGCGTCGAGATCTTGCCACCGGCGGCCGTCATTGCGGAAGCACGAGAGCTTCTTGTCTTCTTTCGTGATGACGCAGACCATGTCCAAGCCCTTCAGGCGCATTCGCAGGGCCGTATCCCCCGCGAGCTTGACATGCTCCGGCGCCTTTCCCGGCGCTTCTTGTTCTTCCTGGGAGACGTCAAGAAATGTGTCCTTCTCCTCGCTTCCCCGGATAGCGGACGTGAAGTCCGCGCCCGCACCACCGGCGTCCTTGCCCACTGTGCCTTCGTAGCCAGCGAGGTTCTCGTTTTCCTCGGAGGTGAACTTGAAGCCGTCGCCCTGTGGGGTGATGTTCAGTGACGGCGAGGTGACCATCACGTGTTCCGGGGAGAGCATCTGGTCCTTGTGAAAGAAGACCGGAACGCGTACCTCGTCGCTGCCCACCGTACCGCGGAGGACCACATAGCTGTACTCGGAGCATGGGTCGTAGCGGTGCACGTCAAGCGTGGCGGACAGCAGCTGCGCGCGCCCTTCTTCCTCGCCTTCCTTGCCCTTGACCTTTAGCTCTGCCCGTTTATCATCTAGGACCCGCTTGAGCTTGGTTTGCCGGAGCTGTATCTCCAGGTGGCACTCCTCCTCACTCGTCGGGGCAGCCGCGGCGGCACCTTCGGGTACCGCGGAGAAGCCAGGTTCGCCGGCGTGTGACTGCGCTGCAGCCTCCTCTGCCGTCGAACCGTCTGCGGTATCGCGCGCGTTGTCATCGGCGGAACTACACGCACCCAGCGTGAGCGCCGTGACACACAGGACAGGAAGGAGGCAATGGCGAAGAGAAGTCATGTCAGAGTGCTCCTGGAGGTGTGGAGAGTACTGGCGGGGCTTGTGTAGTGAATGTTATCCCGGTGGTGTGATCTGTGCTACATGTGCGGGGCGATCTCCCCGGCTCTACAGGCCAACAGCTTCTGTGTCCCACCGGCCTAATATGATCCGGGTATGTTCTGTGTGGTTCTAGACTGCGGCGGCCAGCTGTCCGACGGGCCTGGTGGCCCCCTCGCGGAGACCGAGAAGCGCGGTATGACGGTCCGGCACCTGCGCGTGAGTGAGATACCCACGCGCCAGGAACTCAAAGAGCTCGATGCTTATGCCCGGGAGATCCTTCCGGAGGATCCCACGCCGTCGCTCGATGACATTGCCGCGCAGCCGAACGTGCGGCACCTAGGCAAGCCAGCACCGGCACCCCAGGCGCAGTATTTGCGCGAGCCGTTGCGCGTTATCGTGGCCGGCAGCGACGCCGCCTTGAGCGCGGTGCTCACCCGCATGATGCGCGGGGACTACCTATGGGCGGAGGTCGGGTTTGTTCCCACTACAGGAGCATCCACGGCGGCGACGAACTGGGGCCTGCCGGAGGACCCCGCGGCCGCGTGGGCGCTGGCCCTCGACGGCGCGGTGAAGCCGGTGCCGCTCATCCGCAATGATGCCGGCCTGGCCGTGGCCGGTTCTGCCACGATTGCGGAGTGGACGAACGAGCCCATCACGGGGGAAATCATCGTGGATGACGCGGTGCTGCTGCGCGCCGACCGGGACAGGCACACCTTTGGCGCCAAGCTCGTACCGATGGTGGAAGACCCCGGAATCCTCGCCGCCAAGGCGGTGTCACCCGTGGACGGCAAGACAAACGCGTCCAAGCGCAAGCGTGGCCTCTTGAGCTTCCTGCGCACGGACCCGGAACCGGGGCAGCTGGACCCTGACAGCGTGCTCACTGGGCGCGCGGTGCAGGCCGGCGGGCCGCAGCTGCGCGTGAGTGTTGATGGCGAAAGCGCCAAACGGCCGGTCACGCGCGTGACGTTCTACCGGCACCTGCGTGACTTGCAGGTGGTGCGGCCCTAGTCACCCTCCCAGACCTCCGGCGGGTAGGCCGGGTGAGCGGAGGTGGGCGCCAGCTGCGCCAGGGCGGACTCGCGGGACATGCCGCACACCATGAGAAGGTCCACGATGATGGACCGCGTCTGCGCCAAGACCGAATAGGCCGACAGGACGGGCTTGTCCCCGGCCACGTCCATAGAGCAGCGCGCGCCCAGCTGACGCAGGTGCTTGACCAATTCCGGCATCGCGTGCGCCTCGTCTCGGCTCTCCCGGCGGGAGGGCTGGTGGGAGTACAGGTCTGACAGCTCCATCATGACGTCGGAAAGCTCCATGATGAGTTCGATCTGCTCCGGAGAGACCGAGTCATGATCCTCCGCCAGCACCACCGCGCGGCGCGAGAGCACACGCGTGCCGCGCACGGCGTTGTCCACCGGGGTCAGGATGCGCTCCAGGGACTTCACCGTGCGCTGGGAGCCCCACAGAAAGGGCGAGAGCTTCGCGGTCTCCGCACCGCCCTTGGTGGCCGCGAGCATGCGGTTGATATCGCCCTGCGTACCGCGCACGGCGTTGCGGGCTTCGCGGATGCCGCTCGGGTCGCCGTCGGTAAGCCCCCGCGCCACGTCCGAGAGCACCGACGACGCCACGCCCAACACCTTCGAGACTTCCGCGCGGCCCTGCCGTAGCGGCGAGGTGGGAATGAGAACGATCATGGTCACGCCGATGACCGCGCCGATCACGGCGTCGATTGCGCGGTTAATGCCGCCCATTTCCTCCGGGGGCAGGATGGTGGCAATAAGGATGGCTGCGATGACAATCTGGTTGCTCACCAGCTGCGAGCTCGTGACAAAGGAACCGATGATCAGGGCTAATCCGATGATGATGGTCATGTGGATAGGCCCCGTGCCCAGGGCATCCACCAACCCGGTGCCCACCAGCACGCCGATGACACCGCCGACGGACATGTCGATGGCGCGGCTGAGGCGGTCACTGCCCGATAGTCCCAGGATGATGATGACCGCCATCGGGGCGAAGAAGGGCTGCTCGTGGCCGAAGAAATCGTGGGCCACGAAGAAGGCCAGACCGGCGCCCAGCGTACACTGCAGCATAAACAGCAGGCGGGTGCGCACGCGGGTGAACCGTGACTTGAGGGATTCGTTGGCTTGCCGCAGCTGCTCGCGCGTGGTCCTGCGCACGCGCGCGACGGCCGGCGTCTTTTTCGTCGATTCCTCTCCCGTGGTTCCCATGGTTTCAGTATTCTACGCGCACAGCGCTCAGTACTGGGCCGCGGCGGGACGAGGCTGAATAGAGACAAAGAGCGCGGTAGCCCTCCCGAACCTGGTGGTTCAGTCAGCTACCGCGCTCTCCAATCGTGCGGGGTTATAAGCGCCCGTCTTACTTGGAGACGGTCTTGCCCACGGAGTGCAGGTCGGTGCAGGCCTCAACCACGCGGTCAGCCATAGCCTGCTCGGCCTTCTTCATGTAGGAGCGCGGGTCGTAGACCTTCTTGTTGCCCACCTCGCCGTCGATCTTGAACACGCCATCGTAGTTGGAGAACATGTGGCGTGCGACCGGGTTGGTGAAGGCGTACTGGGTATCGGTGTCAACGTTCATCTTGACCACGCCGTAGCCCAGAGCTTGCTCAATCTT
The DNA here is from genome assembly GCF_046717785.1 of Corynebacterium tardum. NCBI lineage: Bacteria > Bacillati > Actinomycetota > Actinomycetes > Mycobacteriales > Corynebacteriaceae > Corynebacterium > Corynebacterium tardum. The sequence goes on from NZ_CP177104.1 coordinate 2,441,408, forward strand.
CTCCTTCTCGGAGCCGGAGCCGCCGTGGAAGACGAAGTCGAACGGCTGAGCGCCGTCCTCAAGGCCCAGCTTCTTGATGGCGGCCTTCTGACCCTCATCCAGAACCTCCGGGCGCAGCTGCACGTTGCCCGGCTTGTACACACCGTGGACGTTACCGAAGGTAGCGGCCAGCAGGTAGCGGCCCTTCTCGCCGGTGCCCAGGGCGTCGATGGTCTTCTCGAAGTCCTCGGTGGAGGTGTAGAGGTTAGCGCCGTGCTTAGCCTCGACGCCGTCCTCCTCGCCGCCGACCACACCAATCTCGACCTCGAGGATGATGTTGGCCTTGTGGGCCTTCTCCAGGAGCTCCTGGGCAATCTCCAGGTTCTCGTCGATCGGGATAGCGGAGCCGTCCCACATGTGGGACTGGAACAGCGGGAGCTCGCCGCGGTCAACGCGCTCCTGGGAGATGGCGATCAGCGGGCGCACGTACTCATCCAGAACTTCCTTCTGGCAGTGGTCGGTGTGCAGCGCGATGTTGACGCCGTAGTGCTTAGCTGCCTCATAGGCGAAGGCTGCGAGGGCCTGAGCGCCAGCAACCTTGTTCTTCACGGACAGACCGGAACCGAACTCGGCACCACCGGTGGAGAACTGGATGATGCCGTCGGACTCAGCCTCGGCAAAGCCGCGGAGTGCTGCGTTGATGGTCTCGGAGGAGGTGCAGTTGATGGCCGGGAATGCGAAGCCGCCCTTCTTGGCGGTATCAAGCATCTGGTTATAGACCTCAGGGGTTGCGATAGGCATGTAAATCCATCCTTTGGAGTTGCTGTGCAGTAAGCCGCGCCGCTCCGCCCGCTGGCGAAACAACACGTTCCAACACCCAAGTATGCCTGTTATTGTGGGTTTTTGCCGCCAAATCTATGTGAGGTGAGTCAAAGTGCTCGGTTTCTACCCGGCCGATACCACAACTACCTGCATAAACGGTGCCGCTAACTAGTTTTTGACTTATACTTCACAATTCGCGTGCAGGCCTCCAGAAGCATCCAACCGGACAACTGAACGGACAGATCCCGCTCCGCCACGCGGATAATACCCACCTTCTCCCCCAGCGTGGTGGGGCCAAAACCATAGTTGTGGGGCAGGCGCGCATCCGCAGTCCAGTCCGAGCCGAAGATGGGCAGGCCGTCCACCTCTAGGCGGTGCTCCCACACGGAGTCCGCCGAGGCCAGCACCAGGCGCGCGGCCAGCTTCTTCGTCGCACGGTTCGCCGGGGAATCGCCCGGCAGGCGCACCGCCACGTCCGCGAGGTAGCGCGCCAAGATACCTTTGAACAGGCCACCATCTCCGTCCCCGGTCTCCCAGTCGATGACACCGGAGTGCGTGGCCATACCCGTGGCCACCGCCTGGACCAGGCCGCGGATGCGGGTGGTGTAGTCCATCATGTCCGCGGCCAGATCGGCCTCGTGGATGGTGTCGATCTTCTCCACCGAGGTCAGCCCGGACTGCTCCCGCAGCGCCAAGACAATCTCCAGGCACGCGCCCAGCACCACTCCCTGGCAGTACGGGTGGATGGCGCGGACGACTTCCCGTCCATCCATGCGCATGCGGATGCCGTCCATGACAAAGCCGTCGTCATCGATGAGGTGGTCGTAGATCCAGTCCACGATGTGCCGGGCCTCATCCACCTTGCCCATGCGGGCCAGCATGATGGCGCCAGGGCCGTTGGAGGGCACGTTCATGAAGTTCTCGCCCTCGCGCCAGGGCAGCACGCCCAGCTGCTTGTCCACGCCGTCACGGATATTGAGCTGCAACGCGCCCAGCTTCTTGTGCGGGCGCAGCTTCTTCAGCTCGCCGGCGCGGGCCATGGCCAGGGCCATCCAGGCCTTGTCGTCGTAGTAGCGGTTCTTCGTCAGCGCGCGCAGGTTGCGCACGTGGATGCCCCGGATGGTGTTGGCAATAAGCGCGCGGCGCGCCTTAGTGTTCTTGCGCAGGGCGGCGTCCACCTGGCAGTCCAGGTAGTGCGCCTGCCACCAGTAGTGCCAGTGGAAAAACATGGCGTCTTTGCCGGTGGGAGGCCAGCTCACCACGGCGAGGTTGGTACGCGGCAGCCCCCACACGGCGTGCGCGTGGCGCTCATTAATGGCAGTCTCCGCAAGGTCGGCGCGGTGTGCCCACTTTTCTAACACAATTGTCTCATCATTCTGGAGCGCGATTTTGTTACCTAAAACGTAAACATATCCGGCAATGACTTACCAGGCTTTTGATAAATCCGCGTGCTGCCGGATCCACGCGTGCATGGCAATGCCCGCGGCCACGCCCGCATTGATGGAGCGCGTCGAGCCGAATTGCGCGATTGAGCAGGTCATCAGCGCACCTTCTTGCGCGGCCTGGCTCACCCCGGGGCCTTCCTGGCCAAAGAGAAGGAGGCAGCGCTCCGGCAGCTCGGCGGTTTCCAGGGGCACGCAGCCGGGGGTGTTATCGATAGCCACGACGGTCAGCTCCTGCTCCCCGGCCCACGCCATAAGCTTGGCCACGTCCTCGTGGTGCATCAAGTGCTGGTACCTATCCGTCACCATGGCGCCCCGGCGATTCCACCGGCGGCGGCCCACGATGTGGACGGTGTCTACGGCAAAGGCGTTGGCCGTGCGGACGACGGTGCCGATGTTGGAATCGTTCTCGAAGTTCTCAATGGCCACGTGGAGGGCGTGCCGGCGGGTATCGATGTCCGCGCGGATCGCCTCCCGCGTCCAATAGCGGTAGGCGTCGACGACGTTGCGTCGGTCCCCTTCCGCCAGCAGCTCGGGGTCGTACTTAGCGGCATCCACCCCCTGCGGCAGCGGCCCCTCCCAGGGGCCGACGCCATGCCGTCCTTCGTTCCACTCAGTGGGTCCCTTCGCCTCCTGCTCGGAGCTAGGCAAGATCCAGGTCCTCGAGTCCCAGCAGGTAGCGGTACTCCAAGCCCTCGGCGGCAATGGCGTCGCCGGCGCCGGTGTTGCGGTCCACCACGGTGGCCACGCCCACGACCTCAGCACCTGCCTTGCGCAGCGCGGCCACAGCGGTCAGCGGGGAGTTGCCGGTCGTGGTGGTGTCTTCCACCACGAGCACCTTCTGGCCTTCGACGTTGAAGCCCTCGATCTGGCGCTGCATGCCGTGCTTCTTGGCTTCCTTGCGCACCACGAAGGCGTCGATAGCGCGGCCATCCGCATGCATGATGGCCAGGCCCACCGGGTCCGCACCCATGGTCAGACCACCGGCAGCGGCGTAGTCCCAGTCCGTGGTGAGCTCGCGCAGCAGGGAGCCGATCAGGCGGGAGGCCTCGTGCTGCAGGGTCGCACGGCGCAGGTCAACGTAGTAGTCAGCCTCCTTACCGGAGGACAGCGTGACCTTGCCGTGGACCACGGCCAGCTCCTTCACCAGTTCCGCTAGGCGTTGCTTCTTCTGCTCATCCAGGCTCATCGCGCGCTCCTTCGTCTGTGGCTTATACGTCTATGGCTTGTGCCTCTTTAATCCGCCCCGTAGTCTACCCGCTCCCCCGCTCGGGGCCGTGCGGGGCCAGCTAGTCGAAGATGGACGGGCCGTTGTCCTGCCGGCGCGGCAGGCGCGCCCGGTCCTGCTCGGGGGTGGGGCGCTCGCGGCCATCGGCAATCGCGTCCACCTCGTCGGCTCCCAGGCTGGTGTGATCGATGGCGCCGCGGGCCTCGCTGGTGGTGCGGGACGGCATGGTCACTGGCTCGGTGGGGCGCTGAATGTTCGGCGCGCCGAGGCTGGCGTCCCGGTCCGGGACCGCAGTGGGGCCGGTGGGCTCGGGCTGCGGCGGGGCCGGGATGTCGCGGCTGGGGTCGAGCTCATCCACGCGCAGGACCTGGGTGGCGGAGGAACGCGGGGGGAGGACCCGGGAGGCGCCGGCAAGCACTGCCAACGGCGCAAGCAGCGCCTCCCAGTCGGCCGAGCGGGCCTGCTTGGTGGTTTGGGCCAGGACCCACTCACCTTCCATCCACGCGGCCGTCACCGCGCTCGGCAGCCCGGCCAGGGCCGCGGTGACGCGGGAATCGATGAAGCGCTGGGCCACGCCGGCGTCGGAGGCCCAGATGTCGAAGCCCTCCAGCTCGCAGACTTGGACCAGATCCTCGGAGGGCGTCTCCACGGTTTCGCCGGTGCGGCGGGCGTCAATAACAATGTCGGAGGCCGCGCCGGTGCGCATAGCAGCCACGGGGATGCCTGCCATGTCGAAGAGCAGTGTCTCGTGGCCGCGGACCGTGCCCGCGATGATGTCCTTCGGCTCCGCGCCGCGGGCAGCCGCGCCGCGGGTCCACTCGTCCGCCAAGTAGGAGTCGTGCTTGGTGTAGTCCCAGCCGCGCTGCTGGCCAAAGGCCTTGCGCTCGCGGCGCGCGCTGCCGGGCACGAAGGAGTGCCGGGGGCGCGGCTGCGGCTCGGCTACTGGCTGTTTCTCTACTGCGGGTTCGGTTTGGGCCGGCGTCGGTTCCGTCGGCTCAGGTTCCGCAGGTGTCGGCTCCGGTACGGAACCCGGTTCCGGAGCCGCGTGTGGAGCGGGCGCGGGCTCGGCCGGTGCCGCCGGCGTGGCGGGCGTGCTCGGCCCGGAGTTGTCGGTCGGCTCAGCGTGAGCCGCCAGCGATGCGCAGGCAGCCGGCTCCGCGGGTTCGGCGGGCTTGGCAGGCTCGGCGGACGTGTCAGGCGCAACCGGGACTGAGGACTCGGCCGTCTCGGCCTCCGGGGCGGCGTCGGAGTCTTGGTCGGGTGCGCGGAGAGTATCCGTCTCGCCTGCGCGCTGGCGCTTGTCCAGGCGCAGCAGGACGAGGCCAGCGGCAAGCGCGGCGGCAGCGAAGAGTAAGAGTAGAAAAGCCATCACTGACCGACTCTAATGCCCCGCGCAGCGTTATCCGCGCTGGCACGCGGGGTGGACTAGACGTGCTCGCGGTCGCCGCGCTCAATCGGGTTGGAGCGGTCCGCACACCACTGGGACCAGCCGCCCACGAAGTGGCGCAGGCCGGTAAAGCCCACGTACTCCAGGACCGCAATCGCCAGGGACGAGTGGTTGCCGGAGCCGGAGTAGATGATGGCACCGTCGACGTTCTCCTTAGTCACGCCGTGCTGAGCCAGGATTTCCAGGATCTCGTCCTTGCTGCGCCACGTCGTCATGTCCTCCGTGTGGAACAGACGCTCCGGCAGGTTGACCGCGCCCGGGATGTGGCCGGCCTTGAGGTCAAGGTTCTCGCGGCGGCCGGCGAAGCGGTTGCGCGTGCGGGTATCCAGCAGCAGGCCGTCGTGGGCCTTGACGTCCTCCATCGTCGCGGTCGGCATAGAACCCGGCGCGACGGTAACGGTGGAGGTCATTCCCAGGTTGCCCGGGCCAGTCAGGGTAGCCAGGCGCTTCTCACGCCAGTGGGCCAGGCCGCCGTCGAGGATGCGCACGTTCTGCACGCCCGCCCAACGCAGGGTCCACCAGGCCCGGCCGGCGAAGAGGCCACGGCCTTCGTCGTAGACCACGACCTCGTAGTCCTCCCGCAGCCCCCAGTCATCGACCCATTCCTGGACCTTCGCCGGATCCGGCAGCGGGTTGCGGCCCACCTGGGAGCCGGGCAGACCGACGAAGGCGCTTGCCGCATCGCCATAGTGGGCGGTAGGGATGTGGAGGGAGGAAAATTGGTTGTAGGATTCCCCCTCCCCCGGGGCCCACAGGGAGGCCAGGATGGTGGTTTTATGGCCGCGGTAGATCTTGTCACGTAGCTCGTCAGGAGAGACCAAAATGCTCATGCCCCTGATGATAGGGGCATGAGCTCAAGACCGCGCGGCGAGTGCCGCACAGTACTGCACGGCACTGGTCACGGCGTTCTAGGCAGAGCGCACGGCGGCCAGGTCGAGGCGCTCGCCGCCATCGGCCACGTCGACGTGGACGGTGTCACCATCCACGATGTCACCGGCCAGCAGCTTCTTCGCCAGCTGGTCACCGATGGCCTGCTGAATCAGGCGGCGCAGCGGGCGCGCACCGTAGGCCGGGTCGTAGCCGCGCTCCGCCAGCCACAGCTTGGCGGCGTCGGAGACCTGCAGCGTCAGGCGGCGGCCGGACAGGCGGTCCATAAGCCCCTTGAGCTGAATATCCACGATGCCGGACAGCAGGTCGGAGGTCAGCGGCTCGAACATCACCACGTCATCGAGACGGTTGATGAACTCCGGCTTGAAGTTGCGCTTGACCGCCTCCATGACCTCCTCCTTGGTGCCGCCGGCGCCCAGGTTCGAGGTGAGGATGATGACCGTGTTGCGGAAGTCCACGGTGCGGCCCTGGCCGTCGGTCAGGCGCCCCTCATCGAGCACCTGGAGCAGGACGTCGAAGACGTCCGGGTGGGCCTTCTCCACTTCGTCGAAAAGCACCAGCGTGTACGGGCGGCGACGCACCGCCTCGGTGAGCTGACCGCCGGCGTCGTAGCCCACGTATCCCGGAGGGGCACCGACGAGGCGGGCCACGGAGTGCTTCTCACCGAACTCGGACATATCGATGCGCACCATGGCGGATTCATCGTCGAAGAGGAAGTCCGCCAGGGCCTTCGCGAGCTCCGTCTTACCCACGCCCGTGGGGCCGAGGAAGAGGAAGGAACCGGTCGGGCGGTTCGGGTCCGCCACGCCAGCACGGGCGCGCCGCACGGCGTCGGAAACCGCCTGGACGGCCTCCTTCTGGCCCACCACGCGCTCACCCAGCACGGACTCCATGTTGAGCAGCTTCTCGGTCTCACCCTGCAGCATCTTGCCAGCCGGGATGCCAGTCCACGCGGAGACGACCTCCGCGATGGTATCCGGGGTCACCTCCTCCGACAGCATGGAGTTGGACTGGGCGTGGGCACGACCTTCGGCATCCGCCAGCTGCTTCTCGACGTCCGGGATGCGCCCATACCGCAACTCCGAGGCCTTCTCGTAGTCGCCATCGCGTTCCGCAATCTCCGCCTGGCGCTTGAGGTCCTCCAGCTCTTCCTTGGCGTCCTGCACCTCATCGATGGCCTTCTTCTCGTTAGCCCAGCGCGCTTTGAGCTCGCCGAGCTTCTCGCGCTCATCGGCCAACTCCTGCTGGAGATGCGCCAAGCGGTCCTGCGAGGCGGCGTCCGACTCCTTCTTCAGAGCCAGCTCCTCAATCTCCAGGCGGCGCACCACGCGCTCCAGCTCATCGATCTCCTGCGGCGAGGAGTCAATCTCCATGCGCAGGCGGGAACCGGCCTCATCCACCAGGTCAATGGCCTTGTCCGGGAGGAAGCGGTTGGTGATGTAGCGGTGCGAGAGCTCCGCGGCGGAGACCAAGGCGGAGTCCTGGATGCGCACGCCGTGGTGCACCTCGTAGCGCTCCTTGAGGCCACGCAGGATGCCCACGGTGTCCTCCACCGAGGGCTCGGCGGCGTAGACCTGCTGGAAACGGCGCTCCAGGGCGGCGTCCTTCTCGATGTATTTGCGGTACTCATCCAGCGTGGTGGCGCCCACGAGGCGCAGCTCGCCGCGGGCGAGCATGGGCTTGATCATGTTGCCCGCGTCCATGGAGCCATCCCCGCTAGCACCGGCGCCGACGATGGTGTGCAGCTCATCGATGAAGGTAATGATCTGGCCCTCGGAGGCTTTAATCTCATCGAGCACGGCCTTGAGGCGCTCCTCAAACTCACCGCGGTACTTCGCGCCGGCGACCATGGAACCCAGGTCCAGGCTCAACAGGGTCTTGCCCTTGAGGGACTCCGGGACGTCACCGGCGACGATGCGGCGGGCCAGGCCCTCCACAATCGCCGTCTTACCTACGCCCGGCTCACCGATGAGGACCGGGTTGTTCTTGGTACGGCGGCTGAGCACCTGGACCACGCGGCGGATTTCCTGATCGCGGCCGATCACCGGGTCGATCTTGCCCTCGCGGGCGCGTGCGGTGAGGTCGGTGGCGTACTTCTCCAACGCCTGGAACTGGTCCTCCGGGTTCTCCGAGGTCACCTTCGCCGCTCCGCGCACGGACGGGAAGGCCCCCTTCAGCGCGTCGTACGTAGCGCCGCGGGCGGTCAACAGCTCCGCCGCATCAGTCTTCGAACCGGCAATGGCCGCCAGCAGCACCTCGGTGGAGACGTATTCGTCACCGAGCTCGCCGGCTAGCTCCTGGGCGCGGGTAAGGACGTTGAGCGCGTCGCGGTTAAAGTTCGGGTTCGCCATGTTGGCGCCCTCGGCCTTCGGAAGGGCGTCCACAAGCTGGCGCGCCTCCTTCAGGACCGTCTCCGGGTCTACCCCCGTGGCCTTAAGAACCGGAGCGGCAATGCCGTCCTTCTGGCTCAGGATTGCTGCTAAGAGGTGGGCCGGGCGGATGTCCGGGTTGCCTTTCGAGGAGGCGTCTTGCAGTGCTTGCTGCAGGGCCTCCTGCGTCTTCGTGGTGGGGTTAAATGAGTTCATTATGGTGTTTCTCCTTCGGTATCGCCTACCCCTACCCTCTCCGAGGTATCCACGATGGAGGAGGGCGGAGGTGCTTCACCGACTATAACGCCACAGAACTTGAGTCTGTTCCACTCAATTAGAAGTTTTTACATCCCCACCACTTTTATTCTTGATAAGTAGGGACTCAACCCTGAGTTACTCGCCCGGCTTTGGCTGACCGGTCTTAGTTGACCGCCGCCTTCTGACCGTCGCTATTTGACCGGCTCGCGCACCAATTCGTACTCAAAGGAAGCGAACACGATGCTGGCCACCGCGTAGTAGAGGGACCACTTTTCCTCGACGTCCACGTTGCGGAACTCGCCCACGGACGCCAGGTGGCACATGCCGTTCGCGCCAGCCCACAGGGTGAAGTTCTTGATGTAGATCAGACGGTCCTCCGGTTCGTGCCCGGATTCGCGCACCGCCTCGCGGGAGTAGCGCATGAGCTGGCCGAAGGCCTCACCCATTTCGGTCTGCTCCTCGCCGCCCTCACTGAGCGGCACCACGGAGCCCGAGGCCGCCGCGATGCACGCGCTGTAGCGGATGGGATTGCGCAGCGCGTAGTCGAAGTAGGCTACGGCCACGCAGAGGAGCTTATCCAGCGCGGGCGCCCCCTCCGGGAGGCAATCGATGAGGTAGGTAATACGGGTGCTCAGCTCACTGTCCGTGGTCTGCTCCACGCGCTCACGCAGCACGAAGTCATTGTCCAGCAGGGAGGCCATGAACACTCCGGAGACCCCGAAGTAGTCCGCCACGTGCTCAATGGTCACCTTCTGCAGGCCGCCGCGGCCCGCCAGCTGAATCGCGCACTCCAGGGCGACCGCGCGCGCTTCCTCTTGGGGGAGCGCCGTCAGATCCTCCACCCCATCGACATCGGGCAGCGACGGCAGCGCAGCATCGTAGTCCTTCATCTGCTCGCGGAAGCGCTTCATGCGGGGCGCATAGTCCGGGAGCGTGCACGTTTCCGCAAGCCCGAAGAGCGTGCCGATGAGCGCCTTCGATACCTCCCGCAGGTTGTAGCGGCGCACCACCGGATGCTGGTGCCGCAGGACGCCGAGCACGCTCAGGTGCGCCATGCCGTGAATAGTGGCCCAGCTGCCCACGCTCAACTTGGCCAGGGTCTGCGGGCACACGTCGGGGCCCACCTCGAGCCCGGCCGAATCAGCAATCTGGACCATGTTGTCATAGATCATGTCCAGGGCTGCGTTGCCCGAAGGCTTACCGGTCAGGAGGGTCTGCCACTCGTTTTCAAAGACGTAGGCCTTTTCCTCAAAGAGGTAACGGAAGAGCACCGGCTCCCGCTCGGCGTATTCGTAGTAGGCTTCGCTGAAGGTATCCAGCTTGGAAAACAGATCCGCGTAAACCGGATCCGCATCGAGGGTCTCCTGCACGAAGCCCACCTTGCGCTCAGAGACGTACCCAGGGATGGCAGCGAGAATCTGCTCACGGTCCGCAAAGACAGCGGTCACGTCAGCTGGCTCGATCTCCGCCTGCTTAGCCACGGAGTCAATTGTGATGGCGTCATCGCCATCGACGGCGCCAATATAGACGGCAGCCTCGAGCACAGCCTCACGCGGTGAGTCCTTATAGTGAATGTGCATGTAGATCCCTAAAAATTCGCCTTTGAGCCAGTCGGTCTACCCGCAGCTCAGACTGATAACTCTTAGAATCTTATCCCGAACAATGTATAAACAGCAACGCCCAAAGCTTGGAAAGCTCTCGCAGCCTCACCCTATAAGCCTTTGACGTGCTCTTATGCATTATTTATAGCAGGTATTCCTTAAAGCCCCGCAGAACATTCCACACACACCTCCCGCCACCACCTGCACTTAAGCACGCAGTGACGGGCGTTAACTTTTCTTGCTCTAGCTAAGAATTAATTAAGAATTCCAGCTCAGTTGTATACATGTCACCTTGTGGGGACGTGCTAGGACTTCTCCCCCACGTGCCCGATACCTTCCTTAAAGATGGTGCCGCGCGGTGGCATCATTCCAGTGAACTTGAAGACCAAGTAGATGCCGACGGAGATGGCCAGGGACGCCCAGCCGAAGCCAGCGGTGAAGCCGTGCATGACGGCCAGCGGGGCGATGATGGTCCAGGAAATCTCGAACGGGCCAAAGCCGATGTAGGCCATGCCGTATTCGGACAGCGTGCCGGACTTGAGCTTGGGGTCCACGATCTTGAGGATGGCAATACCCGTAGCCACCGTGGCGGTGGCCCAGCCCCAGCCGAAGATGCCACGCTCAATCCAGCGCTCACCAAAGAACTCCGCCGGGAACCACATGAGGAAGAAGATGCAAAAGACGGTGCCCAGTACGAAGAGCACCAGCAGCGCCTGCCAGTAGGCGGCGATGGCAGACGGCACGATGGCCGCCACACCGAAGGCGATGAGGTAGTCCGTGGCCGCGCCGGACACGGAGCTGACCGTGTCCTTATCCAGGTAGTCCTTCGCGCCAATGAGGTTCATGAGCGCGCGGAAGATAAGGCCCACCACCATGGACATGGCGAACAGCGGGATAGAGGCGTTCTCCCAGATGGAGGAGATGAAGTGGTTGATGCCGTAGGCCGTCATCACGGTCAGCCCGATGAAGCCGACGTGCAGGGTGATCGGCTCGATGGCGGACGGGTTCGTCGTCGCGCGACCCAGGGAGGGACGATCCTCCAGGCGGGAAATGTACCCGCGGCGCAGTTCCTCCGGAAGCTGCTTCGGCACGTGGGACACCTTGCCTTTGCGGATACCCCAGTTGCCGGCCACGATGCCGCCGATGATGGCGGCCAGCGTACCCACGGTCGCGGAGGTGAAGCCTAGGGAAGATGCCGCCTCCGCACCCACGCCCTCGAGCGCGCCGCCCACGGCAGCAGCGGTGCCGAAGCCGCCGGTGAAGCCGACGGGCAGCATCATGCCGAACCAGTCCGGGGTATCGAAGGTGGGCGCGAAGAAGAGGAGGCCCAGGACAATGAACAGGCCCCACTGGCCGGTGAACATCATGGTGGAGTAGCCCCACATGTTGCGTGCACCCTTGCCCATGCTGCCGCCCATCTCCATGGAGTAGGCCATGGAGGCGAAGACCACTGCGATGAGCAGCGAGGTGTAGTCACCCAAGTTGTCGGAGAAGCCGATCCAGCCCAGGACGTGTGGGCCAAGGATCAGGCCGAGCAGGCCCGCGGTGATGGGGGCAGGTAGGAGTAGGTCCTGGAAGACGAACTTGATCTGATGACGCAGAACGTTGCCGATCACCATGAGCAGGGAAATCCAGCCCACGTCGAGCATAATGGTGTACGCAGAGAATTCTTCCACGCGAATCCTTTCTTCCGGGCCGCACTGCGCACAGCAGGCAAAGCCATGTAGAGACGAGAGTCACTCTCGGGAGGGAAATGAACCAGAGATTACACTACAGCTTGTTGTCTGTCTCATACCCCCTTTCCGTAGCCCGTGGGTAATTGGACGCTACCCGCGAAGTCGCTATCGGGGCGCTAGGATAAACGGTTATGAGGGAACTGGGTGAACATCTGCGCAACCACGCCGAAGAGTACCGCGACGCAGTTCACAGCCACTTTTTCACCACCGTGGCCCAATCCCGGCAGATCTTCGCGCTGTCCATGTCGGATACCCACCCCTCCATGGCCCCGGCACTGGCGTGGGTACTGGAAAACCTGGAGGATGGCCAGATCCGGGGGGATGTGAAAGAGCGCCTGTCCCAGATGGGCCGCGACCACCGCCGCCACGGGTTCCCGCCGGAGGTCTACCCGCTCTTCGCGGACTCACTTCTGCATGGCCTGTCCGTACTGGGCCTGACGCAGTGGCAGCATTCTGTGGCCGCGCGGACTATTTCGCAGGTGTGCACCATCATGCAGGAGGCAGCACAGCGCGCCGATGTCTCCGGTATTGCCCCCGCGCACAGCGCCCAGGTGGTGTCGGCGGAGCGTCCGAATCGGCACACCGCGGTGATCCGCCTCGAGTCTGGCGTGCCGCTGAACTACCGCGCGGGGCAGCACGTGCCGGTTACCTCGCAGCTCACTCCGGGCACGTGGCGGCTTCTCACGCCCGCCGCCCCGGCGGAAGACTCCGGCCAATTGCTCTTCCACGTGGCGCTGGCGGGTGAGGCCTCCTCCATGTTGGCAATGGCCCGCCCTGGCGACTGGTGGACGCTGGGCAACCCCGCGGGCGAGCCCACCCGCGTCGGCCCCTCCACTACTCTCATCAGCTTCGGCACCGGGTGGGCAGGGGTGCGCGCGCTGCTTCTCGACGCTATGGCGGACCCCCTCCCGCCCGACCTCCAGGTCTTCGCGGTGGCCCCCTCCCCGGGCGAGCACTACGACACCGAGTTCCAGGCAAACCTCAAGGCACTACTGCCGCAGCTACACCTGCAGCACATAGTCCGCGAGGCGCACGATCCGTGGCTGCTCGGCGCGCAGCCTCCAGCCGCGGGCTTTGACCCCATTGTCTCCGCCGAGCCGATGGATCCGGTCCTTGAGGCTGGCACAGACCGAAACTTCGTCCTTGTCGGCCCGGCTGACCGCGTGGAGCTAGCACAGGCCGCGCTGGTCACAGGGGGCGTGGACCCCACCTCCATTAGCGCGCACAGCTGGCAGCGCGGGCACGAGTGGGCGGCGTCGGCAGCCGAGCTCGATGGCTGGGGCGCCGACTGGGAAGCCTGGGCAGAGTGGAAGAAATCCCAATGGTCCTAAACGCTCTGAGCGCTTAGGCATCGAGCACCGGCAGGGCTTTGCGGGTAGCAGCCACCGTGTCCACATCCACCTCGCCGTAGAGAATCTCCTCGTCGTCGCCGGCCTCGGCCACGCGGGTGCCGTCGGGAGCCGCCAGCACGGAATGACCAACGCCAGTAGGCCCGGAATCCTGCCCTGCCATCTCCTCCCCGCCCGGACGCGCTTGGCCCGCAGCCAGCACGTAGCTGGTGGAGTCCAGCGCGCGGGCGGTGGTCAACAGACGCCACTGCTCCAGCTTTCCCGGGCCGTCTGCCCAGCTCGTGGGAACCACAATGAGCTGCGCGCCCCGGCGGGCCAGCTCCTTGAACTGCTCGGGGAAGCGAATGTCGTAGCAGATAGCCAGCCCGACCGTGACGCCGTAGGCATCAAAGGTCACGAGGGAATCGCCGGCGCGCACGGTATCGGACTCTCGGTAGTTAAAGGCGTCGTAGGTGTGCACCTTCTCGTAGCCGCCCAGGTATCCGGGGCCGGCAATGAGCGCGGTGTTGGCCACGCGGTGGATGGTCTTCTCGCCGCGCTGCACGCTATCCGCGGGGGCGAACATGCCGGCCACAACGAAGACACCGAGCTCTTCCGCCAGGCCGTGCACGGCGGTGGCGAAATCCCCGTCTAGGCCTTCTGCGTGGGTATCCAGGCGCCCAGAGTCGAAGCTTTGGGACATCGCCTCCGGGAATACGATGAGCTGGGCGCCGTTGCTGGCAGCCTCCCGGATCTTCTCCAACACGAGCGACCGGTTCGCCTCCACGTCGCCGCTGCTGATGACCTGTACTGCTGCTACCTTCATGCGGCCCACGGTAGACGAGCCCGGGCTAGTTATCCACAGATTTCACCGCGCGCACCACGCGGGCCTTTACGCGGGCCTGCTCCTGCCGCAGGCTAAAGACCATGACCTACTTAGAGATTGATCCCGCCATCCGCCACCAGCTTCGCGCCCTGTATCACCACCACGCCCCGCGGTCTGTGCCCGCGCTCACCAGCCCACCCCGGACCGTCATGGCCCTAGCCCACCTGCACCAGCTGTGGGAGGCAACCCGCAGCGCGAGCGAGACCGCCCGGCAGGCCCAGCTGGAGGAGCTCGAGACATTCGTGGATGAGACCCATGGTCGTGATTCCGACCTTGCCGCACGGCTAGGGGCCGGTGCATGAGCACCGCCGCCTCCCTACGCGCCGAGTCGCACAGATTGGACTCTATTGCCGCTGAACTGGATAGATTCATAGATGACTCGCACCATGATTGGGTATCCCTAGCACTGTGGGGGCAGGCTGCAGACGCCGCACGCACCTCCCTTCGCCGCACCACCGATTCCCTACTCGCGCAGGCGCAGCAGATGCGCGCGGCTGCCGGAATTCTGGCACTGTACGCTCCGCTGCAGGAGCAGCTCGAGCGCCTGCGCGTCGATCTGACCGCTTGGGCCGGCCGCGCCGACGCCACCAGCGTGGGCCGTCAAGCAAGCCGGCTGCTGTCACAACTTGACGCGTTGGCTGACGCCCTGGATTGGGCCTGCGCCCGCCAGCTCACCGCCCTGTGCACCCCGGCACTGGCTGAGGTACCGAGCCGCCTAGAAGACTTTTCGGACCTGCCGCTGCCACAGCTGCACCAGGTGCAGCTCGCCATGGCCGGCGATAACGTGCGCGAGCTCGCCGCGGCGAACCCTGACATGAGCATCCTGGAGACCAGTCCCGGAAGGTTGGTTGTTCTCGTTGATCCTGAAGGCATCGGCACCCAGGCGGCGCAGGTGACCACCTTCGTCGGCGGTGTGGGTTCCTCCGAGCCAGCATCGTGGCCGTCCTCCATCGAGCGTGCGCGATCCCTCGCTAAGGCAACGGGCGGCCCGGCGGTGGCCTGGATTGGATATTCCGCTCCGCCCTCCTTGCCGTACGCCGCACACGAGGAACCGGCCCGCCGCGGGGCGGCGGAGCTCACCCGTTTTCAGCGCTCCCTGGGCCAGCGCTTTCCGCGGGCACAGCGCATCGTGGTGGGCTATTCCTACGGGTCCGTGGTGGTGGGCAAGGCCGCGCGTGAGGCGCCGGTGGGCGAGGACGTTGTGCTTGTAGGAAGCCCCGGCGCCTCCGCGGCGCACGCCCACGAGCTCCACGGCCGGGTATGGAGTGCTACCAACGCCCAGGACCCCATCGCCATTGTTTCCGGTCCCCTCGGCGGAATCCACGGCCCCAACCCGGCCGCCCCCGAGTTCGGCGCGATGTCCCTACCGGGGGCTAGCGGACGCCCTGGTGACCACGGTTCCTATTGGAAAGACCCCGCATTTCTGCGGGGTCTTGGGGAGGTGGCGCGGCTGCACTAAAAGTCTGCGCTAAACCTGCCAGTCCTGCCAGCCGTGCTAACAGTGCTAGCGGTCGCGGCGGCGGTTGCGGCGTGGGGACCACATGACCACGGAGGTCGAGCGCGGCACGTGCACCAGCTCGCCGCGGGAGGGCCGAGCCTGGCTGCGCAGCCGCTCGACCTCAGCCTGTAGTTCATCGCGCTCGGCGGCGAGGCGGTCACGCTCCGCTGTGAGCTCGATGATGGATTTAATGCCCGCCAAATTCACGCCGTCATCCTGCGACAACGTCTGAATCTTGCGCAGTAGCTCAATATCACTCTCGGAATAGCGGCGGCCACCGCCGGAGGTACGCGCCGGAGAAACCAGCCCCATCCGGTCATACGTGCGCAGCGTTTGGGCGTGCATGCCGGACAGCTCCGCGGCCACGGAGATGACGTACATCGCCTGCGGCTTCGCCGAATCGATCCTGTCCTTGCTCATCACACACCTCCTTCTAGCGCGCTACCGTATTCCCGGCCCAACCCTGGCGCGGGTCGAAGCCGGAATCCTTCTCCGCCTGCGCGTAGCTGCGCAGCGCAGAAGAGGCCGCAGCATCCAGGTTCGTCGGGACGGTGACCTGCACGGTCACCATGAGGTCGCCCGCCTTGCCGCCACGCTTGGCCACGCCGCGGCCGCGCACGCGCAACGTGCGGCCATCCGGGGTACCGGCCGGGACCTTCACCCGCACCGGCGAATCGAGGGTGGGCACCGTAATGGTGTCCCCCAATGCCAGCTCCGCAAAGGAGACCGGGACGGTCACGTGCAGGTCGTCGCCCTCGCGGGTAAAGACCTCGTCCGGCTTTACCGTCACGGCGACGAAGAGGTCACCGGACGGGGTGCCGTTGGGTCCTGCTTCACCCTGGCCGGCAAGGCGTACCTTCTGTCCATCGATAACACCGGCCGGGATGCGGACGGTGATGGAGCGGGTACGGTGCACCGTGCCGCTGCCATTGCAGTCCGGGCACGGATCCTCGACACGCGTGCCGGTGCCGTCACAGTCCGGGCACGGCGCCGAGAGCCCGAAGGTGCCGCGCTGCTCCGAGGTGAACCCAGAACCATCGCAGGTCGAGCACTTCTTCATCTTTCCGGACTTGGAGCCGGAGCCATGGCAGGTTGTGCAGGGCGCCTCGCCGCTGAGCTGTAGGGGGATGGTGGTGCCCTTGGCGGCCTCGCGGAAGTCGAGCGTTATTTGCGTTTCGACGTCGGCCCCCCGCGACGGCCGAGCTGCGTGGCCAGCACTACCGCCGCGGTTGAAAACGCTACCGAAGATATCCCCAAGACCGCCGCCTTGAGCCGATCCTCCAGCGGATCCTCCGAAGAGGTCCGAGAGGTCGAACTCTTGCGCGCCCGGTCCACCCATGTTCGGGGATCGAAACCCGCCGGGAAATCCGGCGCCTCCTCTCCGCCCAAAGCCGCCACCACGCATCATGGCCTTGAACTGGTCGTAGTCCTTGCGGTCGGAGGCGTCAGACAGCACGTCGTACGCCTCAGCCACCTGCTTGAATTTCTCCGCAGCCTCCGGGTTGTCCGGGTTCGCATCCGGGTGGTTCTCGCGGGCGAGCTTGCGGTAGGCGTGCTTAATCTCGTCGGCGGAGGCGGATGAGGAGACCCCCAGATCCGCGTAATAATCTTTGTCTGCCC
Source organism: Corynebacterium tardum (assembly GCF_046717785.1). NCBI lineage: Bacteria > Bacillati > Actinomycetota > Actinomycetes > Mycobacteriales > Corynebacteriaceae > Corynebacterium > Corynebacterium tardum. The sequence continues at coordinate 2,458,510 of NZ_CP177104.1, forward strand.
ATTCTGGCTTAGCATTCACTGGGCATCTCCTCCTTTCAGGAGCGTCGTTGTGACGTCAGGGGTAAGTAAGTTTTGTTGATAACTAAATAACTAAAGAACAGTGGCGCCAAGGACTGCAACGTCCTGGCGCCACCATCAGCGATTACTCCGCGCTTTCTGTGCTTTCTGCACTAGCAGAATTGCCGGAGCTCTCTGCGTGGTTCGAGCCGGCCGCGTCAGCCGGGTCGGCGATGATCACCATGGCGGTGCGCACCACGCGCTCGCCCACCTTGTAGCCGCGGCGGACGACGGTGCCCACGACCTGCTCGCCACCGGAGGAGAGGTCCTGGACGGCCTCGTGCACCTCCGGGTCGAAGGGATCACCCTCGGCGCCGAACGGCGCGAGCTGGTTGCTGCTCAGCGCGCCCTGGAGCTTGTCAGCGATGGCCTTGAGCGGGCCCTCGTTGAGGTCACCGTGCTGGCGTGCGAGCTCCAGGTCATCAAGGATAGGCAGGAAGTCTGCCAGAACCTTGGCCTTGGCGGTCTCAATCACGGCCTGACGGTCGCGCTCGGTGCGGCGGCGGTAGTTGGTGTACTCCGCGTTGAGGCGCTGCAAGTCCTCGGTACGCTCCGCCAGCTGTGCCTCCAGGGAGTTGTCCGCGGCGGCAGCAGCCGGGTCGGCGTCGGCCTCCTCGGCGATGTCGCTCGCAGCGTCGTCCACGGCGGCCTCTGCCTCAGCGGTGTCGGCGGTAGCGGCGTTGACAGCCGCATCAGCCTGCGCGTCAACGGCCTCGTCCGCAACCCCGTCGGCAGCGGCGGCCTCGGCGGCGGCAGCCTCCGCGGCATCGGCGGAGGTTGCCTCAGGGTCGGTGTTGGCCGGGTTGCCCGGGTCCTGAGGGGAGGTCATATTTTACTTCTCCTTGTTCTCGTCGTCCTCGTCGACAACCTCGGCGTCGACGACGTTCGGGTCACCAGCGGCGTCGCCAGCAGCAGCACCCTCAGCACCGGCCTCAGCAGCCTGTGCCTCGTACAGGACCTTGCCCAGCTCCTGGGACTCGGTGCCCAGCTTCTCCACGGCGGCCTTGATGGCCTCGATGTCGTCGCCCTTGAGAGCCTCATCAACAGCGTCGGCAGCCTCGGTGACGCGGGTCTTCAGATCCTCCGGCAGCTTGTCGGAGTTTTCCTCCATGAACTTGCGGGTCTGGTAGGAGGTGGACTCCGCCTGGTTGCGGGTCTCCTGCTCCTCGCGGCGCTTCTTGTCTTCCTCGGCGTGTGCCTCGGCGTCCTTGACCATGCGGTCAATCTCGTCCTGGGATAGACCGGAACCATCCTGAATCTTGATGGTGTTTTCCTTACCGGTGGCCTTGTCCTTGGCGGTGACGTGGACGATGCCGTTGGCGTCGATGTCGAAGGTGACCTCAATCTGCGGAACACCACGCGGGGCCGGGGCAATGCCGCCGAGCTCGAAGGAGCCGAGCAGCTTGTTGGCGGAAGCCATCTCGCGCTCGCCCTGGAAGACCTGGATCTGCACGGAGGGCTGGTTGTCATCGGCCGTGGTGAAGGTCTCGGACTTCTTGGTCGGGATGGTGGTGTTGCGCTCGATGAGCTTGGTCATCACACCACCCTTGGTCTCGATACCGAGGGACAGCGGGGTGACATCAAGCAGCAGCACGTCCTTGACCTCGCCGCGCAGGACACCTGCCTGCAGGGCGGCGCCGACTGCCACCACCTCGTCCGGGTTGACGCCCTTGTTCGGCTCCTTGCCGGTGAGCTCCTTGACCAGGTCGGACACGGCCGGCATACGGGTGGAACCACCGACGAGGACCACGTGGTCAACGTTGGACAGGGACAGGCCAGCGTCCTTGATGACCTGGTTGAACGGTGCCTTGGTGCGGTCCAGCAGGTCCTGAGTGATCTTCTGGAACTCGGTGCGGGACAGGGTCTCATCCAGGAAGAGCGGGTTCTTCTCGGAGTCAACGGTGATGTACGGCAGGTTGATGTTGGCGGACTGGGAGGAGGACAGCTCAATCTTGGCCTTCTCCGCGGCCTCACGCAGACGCTGCAGGGCCATCTTGTCCTTGGTCAGGTCAATACCGTGAGCGGACTTGAACTTGTCCACCAGCCAGTCAACGATGCGCTGATCCCAGTCATCGCCACCGAGCTGGTTGTCACCGGCGGTTGCCATAACCTCAACCACGCCGTCACCGATTTCCAGCAGGGAGACGTCGAAGGTGCCGCCACCGAGGTCGAAGACCAGGATGGTCTGCTCCTGCTCGCCCTTCTCCAGGCCGTAGGCCAGAGCGGCGGCAGTCGGCTCGTTGACGATACGCAGGACGTTGAGGCCTGCGATCTGGCCGGCCTCCTTGGTGGCCTGGCGCTGGGAGTCCTCGAAGTAAGCCGGGACGGTAATCACGGCATCGGTAACGTCCTCACCCAGGTAAGCCTCAGCGTCGCGCTTCAGCTTCATCAGGGTGCGGGCCGAAATCTCCTGCGGGGTGTACTTCTTATCATCAATGTCCACGGTCCAGTCGGTGCCGATGTGGCGCTTGACGGAGCGGATGGTGCGGTCAACGTTGGTGACCGCCTGGTTCTTAGCAGACTGACCGACGAGGATTTCACCATTCTTGGCAAAAGCCACGACGGACGGGGTGGTGCGAGCGCCCTCAGAGTTGGCGATAACGGTGGCCTCGCCACCCTCCAGAACGGATACGACCGAGTTGGTAGTACCGAGGTCGATTCCTACTGCGCGTCCCATAATCAATTTCTCCTTGCTATGTGGGGTTTGTTCTTAAGTTGATTGTTCGCGACTCAACTTCTGCCGCGTTCAGTCAGCGACTGTAACAGAAGCAACGCCCGAAGTCATCCAAACCTGAGCGCCGGTCACTCAACCTACACAACGGCACCCGCGTCAAAGTTGTTCCCGATACGCTCAACTTTTTCTCCGCAGACCACAAAGGGGCAGTTCAGGCCGTCGATAAGCGCTGCCTTTGTGAGATAAAACACCCTTGCCTCGGTCTAGTCAGCGGCACCACTGGAACATATACTGTCCCAAGTTTCCATGTGATGTCTCACATCACTTCCCATGAAGTGGCTTGCCAAACACCCCACGTACCGCAGCAAAGGGGCGCACCGATGACAAGAACCCGCCGCGACGGCGACCGCCCGCCGGTCCGCCAGGCCTAATCCCCCCCAGGCCCACCCGCAGAGTTACTCATACATATAAGGACACCGATGACGAACGCCACTACCCCCGTGCCCGAATCCGCTGACATCAACGCCGCGCTGATCGACGCCGCCGCGGCCCAGGCCCACGCCTGGCTCGCTGCCACCGCCGACGAGCAGGACCCCGCCACCGAGCAGCTCGCCGACTTGCTGCGCAACCCCGACGGCGTGGCCTTCACCATGGACTTCGTTGACCGCGTCATGCGCCCCGAGGACGACAAGGTGGCCGCCCAGGCACTGAAGTCCGTCACCACCAGCTACGATGCCTCGTTCCTGGGACTCATCAACGGCTCCCTGGTGGGACTCGGCGGCTTCTTCGGCCCCATCCTGCCCAACCTGGTGATGCCGCTGGCACGCCTGCGCATGCGCCAGATGGTGGGCCACCTGGTCCTCGACGCAGAGGGAGAGGCCCTCAACAAGACCCTGGATGCCGCCGCCGACTCCGGCGAGCAGCTCAACCTCAACCTGCTCGGTGAGGCAGTGCTGGGCGACGACGAAGCGCGCTCCCGCGCCGAGCGCACCCTCAAGCTCATCGAAAACCCCCGCGTGACCTACGTATCCGTCAAGGCCTCCTCGATGGTGGCCCAGCTCAACCCCTGGGACATCGAGGGCTCGCTGGTCCGCCTCAAGGAGCGCCTGCGCCCGCTGTACGAGGCCGCCGCCAAGCGCGCCGATAAGGTCTTCATCAACCTGGACATGGAGGAGTACCACGACCTCCATCTCACGGTGCGCCTGTTCACCGAGATTCTCCGCGAGCCGGAGTTCATGAACCTTGAGGCCGGCATCGTGCTGCAGGCCTACCTGCCGGACACCTTCGACGCGCTGGTTCACCTGGCGGAGTTTGCCAAGCAGCGTGTGGCCGACGGCGGCGCGCACATCAAGATTCGCATCGTCAAGGGCGCCAACCTCTCCATGGAGCACGTCCAATCCGAGGTCCACGGCTGGCCCGCCGCGCCGTACACCACCAAGGAAGAGGTGGACGCCAACTACTACCGCCTGCTGGATTACATCCTGCGCCCCGAGTTCGAGGGTGCTGTGCGCATCGGCGTGGCCACCCACAATCTCTACACCGCGGCCTTTGCCTACAAGCTTGGTACCGAGCGCGGAGTGCTGCGCATGATGGACTCCGAGATGCTCCAGGGCATGTCGCCCGCCCAGCAGGCGGCGGTGCGCAAGGCCTTCGAGGGCCGCCAGATCCTCTACACCCCGGTGGTGCACCGCGAGGACTTCGATGTCGCCGTCTCCTATCTGGTGCGCCGCCTAGAGGAAAACGCCGCCCCGCAGAACTTCCTCTACGCCCTCTTCGCCCCGGAGGAGTCCGCGCTCCAGGACCAGGAGGCTGTCTTCCGCCACGCCGTGGACACGCGCTGGGATACCTTCGCCGGCCCGCGCCGCACCCAGAACCGCCTGGAAGAGGCCGCGAACCGCGCCGGCCGCCAGGCAGCGCGCACCGGGCGTTTCGCTAACGAGCCGGATACCGACCCGGCCCTGGAGTCCAACCGCGAGTGGGCCATCCAGGCGCTGGGCACCGACCCCGGCACGCACGGCGTGGAGCAGGTGACGGATGCGAAAGACGTCGACAAGCACGTGCTCCGCGCCGCCGAGCTGGGGGCTGAGTGGGGCGCGCGCGACGCCGAGGACCGCGCCCGCGCGCTGGAGGCCGTGGCTGATGAGCTGGCCAACCGTCGCGGCGAGTTCATCTCCGTCGCAGCCGATGAAGCCAACAAGACCGTCACGCAGACCGACCCGGAAATTTCTGAGGCCATCGATTTCTGCACCTACTACGCCCAATCCGCGCGCCTGCTCGAAGGCTACGCCGCCGAATTCACCCCGCACCGCGTGACCGTGGTGACCCCGCCGTGGAACTTCCCCGTGGCCATCCCCACCGGCGGTATTGCCGCAGCACTCGCCGCGGGTTCTGCCGTCATCATCAAGCCCGCGCCGCAGGTTGTGCACTGCGCGAAGGTCGTCGTGGACGCCTTCCGCACCGCGCTGGAGTCCCAGGGCCTCGACCCGGACTTGGTGCAGCTCGTCTTCACCGACGAGTCCGATGCCGGCCGCGCGCTCATCTCCCACGCGGACGTCGATGCCGTCATCCTCACCGGTGCCTCCGCCACCGGCCAGCTCTTCCGCTCCTGGGACCCGCAGATGAACATCATGGCGGAGACCTCTGGCAAGAACGCTCTCATTATTACCCCGTCCGCGGACCCGGACCTGGCCATCCAGGACCTGTACCTGTCCGCCTTCGGCCACTCCGGCCAGAAGTGCTCGGCGTCCTCGCTGGTCATCTTCGTCGGCGCCGCGGGCGAGTCCGAGCGCCTGCGCACGCAGCTTATCGACGCCGTCTCCACCCTCATCCCGGGCCCCGGCCACGACATCACCACCACGATGAACGGCCTGGCCGAGGCCCCGGGCGAGAAGCTTCTGCGCGGCCTTACCCAGCTGGAGCCGGGCGAGACGTGGCTCATTAAGCCACAGAAGCTCAACGAGGAGGGCACGCTGTGGTCCCCAGGCATCCGCGATAACGTGCGCCCGGGCTCCTGGTTCCACGTCAACGAGTGCTTCGGTCCGGTGCTGGGCATTATGCATGCGGAGACCCTCGATGAGGCCATCGAGTGGCAGAACTCCACCGGCTACGGGCTGACCGGTGGCATTCACACGCTGGACAACGACGAGATTGACTACTGGCTCGAGCGCGTCGAGGTGGGCAACGCTTATGTTAACCGCGGTATCACGGGCGCGATTGTGCAGCGCCAGTCCTTCGGTGGCTGGAAGCAGTCCGTCATGGGCCCGGGTGCGAAGGCGGGCGGCCCGAACTATGTAGCGCAGTTCGGCACGTGGGCCGATGGTCCGCTGCGTCCCTTCGACGCCGACATCTCCCAGCCGGTGGCCGCGCAGCTGCGGGGCTTTGAGCGCCTGGGGCTGTCCGACGAAGACACCGCCTGGCTGTGGCGCGCCGCCGAGCTGGATCAGCTGGCCTGGCAACAGGAGTTCGGCCGCGCCCACGACCGCGCGGGCCTGGTCTGCGAGGCCAACGTCTTCCGCTACCGCCCGGTGCTCACCCCGCTGCAGATCCGCGTTGCTGAGGACGCGCAGCTTCGCGACGTCGCCCGCCTCGCCCTCGCCGCCACCCGCACCGGCTCCCCAGTACGCCTCAGTGCTACCCCGGACAAGGCCACTGAACTGCGCGGGCTGGGCTTCGATGTGGAAGCTCTGAGTGCCGAGGCCTTCGCCCGCGAGGTCGCCGGGCTGGAGTCCGCACGCGTGCGCACGGTGGGTTCGGTGGAGCCTGGCGTGTACGAGGCAGCGGTGCAGTCCAACTCCGTGGTGCTGGACCAGCCGGTGCTGGCCGACGGCCGTCGCGAGCTCCTGCCCTTCCTCCTGGAGCAAGCAGTGTCTGTCACCATGCACCGCTTCGGCATCATCCGCGAGGTAGGCAGCATCCGCGCATAAGTAAGATCGCGCTCTCATGTGTAAAGATAGAGCGCATGAGTAACAACAACGGCGACGGTGCCCGCTCGGGCACCGACCCCCAGTCCTCCACCGCCGCGGCTTCTGGCGCGGGGCATTCTGCTGCTGCCTCTGAAGCGTCGACGGCGGAGCCCATTAGCGAAGAAGCCGTCCTCCACCCCTCAGAGACCGACGACAAGTCCCGTGTCCTCGGGCGCGACGCCATCTCCCTGGCCAAGGTGTGCTTGATCTTCATCATCGTGGTGGCAGGCGTCGGCCTGGCTGGCTACCTGCTGAAGTTCATCTGGGTAGGCCTGCTGCCGGTCATCCTGGCCATCCTGGTATGCACGGTGCTCTTCCCCGTGACCAACTGGTTGCGCGAGCATAAGTTCCCCCGCGCGCTGGCCTCCATCACCACGTTGCTGGGTTTCTTGGCCATCATCGGCGGCGTCTTCGCGGCGATGGCCCCGGTGGTCTCCTCCCAGGGCGCAGCGCTGGTCAGTCAGGCCGAGGACGGCTTGAATAAGCTCGTTGAAATGGCCAATGACCTGCCCTTCGATATCGATGCGGAGAAGATGCAGGAAGTACTTGATGACGCCATGACCTTCATCAAGGGCCAAGCTTCCAACATCGCCACCGGGGTGATTTCCGGTGTGTCGATGGCTAGTTCGATCGCCATGGCCCTAGCTATCATGCTCTTCGTCGCCTTCTTCATCCTCAAGGACGGCGACAAGTTCCTGCCGTGGCTGCGCACCTACACCGGATACTCCGCGGGCTGGCACGCCACTGAGCTGCTCACCCGCGTGTGGAACACGCTCTCTGGCTTCATCCAGGCCCAGGCGGCCGTGGCGGCTGTCGACGGCATCCTCATCGGCATCGGCCTCTGGATCCTTCAAGTCCCACTTGCTCTGGTTATTGGCGTGGTCACCTTCTTCGCCAGCTTTATCCCGGTCATCGGTGCGGTCACCGCAGGCGCCTTGGCCGTCATCATCGCACTGGTTTCCGATGGCCTCACCAAGGCTCTCTTGGCCCTCGCCCTCATCATCATCGTCCAACAGGTGGAGGGCAACGTGCTCCAGCCGATGCTGCAGTCCAAGGCCATGGGCCTGCATGCGGCCATGGTGTTGCTCTCCGTGACCGTGGGCTCCGCGCTAGCCGGCATCATCGGCGCCTTCCTCGCCGTGCCGGTGGCCGCCACCATCGCGGTGGTCTTCCGCTACCACCAGGAGATGGCCAGCCTGCGCGCCGGCGAGCTCGACGCGGAGAACATCAAGATCTCCACTACCGAGGGCCACGAGACCGTCATGGAGCTCTACGAGCACCTGGAAGGCAGCCACGCGCGCCACGCCTCCGCCTAGCCGCCCCACACAAAGGGCGCTGTGGGAGCCTTAGTCAGCGGTCACTGTGGGTCACTGTGCTGGTGGCCGCCGCCAGCTCCTCCGCCGCGCGGTCGAGCACCGTAGCCCACGTGCCGTAGGACTCCTCATTCGCGGTGTCCGAGACCTGCTTGAGCAGCGTGCACGGCACCCCAAACTTCCGGCACACCGCGGCGATGGCGTAACCCTCCATGTCACACAGCTCCGACTCTTCGGCTAAGCGCGTGCGGGTCTCGGTATCGGAGATAAAGGAATCCCCCGTGGCCAGCGTGGCCGTCGGCAGCGTGCCCGAGCTCTCTAGTTCGATGACCTCCGGCAGCAGGTAGCGGGAAATATCGCTGAGCACGTCGAGGTGGAAGTCGTGCTTGCGCACGTGGGAAACCTCGAAGACGCCGGCGAAATCGTCGCGCAGCGCCCCGGCGGTACCAATATTGATCACGCGCTCCGGCAATGCTTCTGCCGACGCCAACGCGTTCGTCAGCTCAATCGCCGCCGGAACCGTGCCAATCCCCGTGATGAGCAGCGGCTCCCCCTCCGGGACGTGCGCGGCCTCCGCGTCCACCGCGGCAACGAACAAAGTGCGACCAGATAGATTCTCCATGCCTGTGAGACTACCCGTGAAGAACAGTCCCCACACTCGCCACGAGGCCGCCAGGGATCTATAGGGTCAGGACCACAGAAGGAGGAATCATGTTCACCCGAATCACCACCGTCGCCGTACTGACCATCCCCCTGGCCGCATGCACGCCCGCCCAGCAGGCCGAATCGCCCGCCGAGTCAATGACACCGGACACGCTCGCCAGCGCCCCGGCCCTCGCGACCACCGCGTCCTCCCCTGCCGGCTCCACCCAGCCGCAGCCGGAGCACTCTGCCGCAACAGACACAGCGACAGACACCGCGCCTCCCCAGGACTGCCACACGATGGGCGCGCAAGCGGCCTACGAATCAGGCATCGACACCATCCCCGCCTGGCACGGCCACGACTGGGTCCTGTCTGACTTCTCTCACTTCGACCCCTGCGACGAGCTGACCTGGCTGACCCTCGGCATCGAAGACGGAACGGCGTCCTCGCCGTACCACATCATGCTCTTCCACTATGGCCGCTACATTGGCACCGCCACCCAAGAGCCCCAGGGCTTCTATCCTTCGGTAACCCGAAAGAGCAGTTCCGAAATCGCTGTCACCTATCGTTGGCCGCGCGAGGGCGAGGCCAACGCCAACCCCACCGGCACCACCGAGGCCACCTTCCGCTGGGACGACGCGCAGAACAAGGTCGTCATGACGGGCGACGTCCCTCAGCACTAGCTAGTCAAAGTTCAGCGTCCGGTTCTTCTGCCGCAGCCGGATCGTGATGTTCTTTTGCGCCGCCCCTAAGGCGATCAGCTTCCCCGACAACGCCCGGGCCACCTGCAAGTCGGTCTCGCTGGGCCGCTCCGCGGCAACGCTCACCGTGGGCAGCCAACAATCGTCCGGATCCGGCGCGCCCAAGTGGATGAGGCGCTCGCGCTCCGCGTCGATCCAATAGCCCTCGGTGGCCATGTACCTATCCTGCCCGCCGTCGAAGGAATCGCAGCGCCACCCGCCCTCAGCCACACGGAAGACGAAGGGGCAATAGCCCAGGCGGGAGGGCACGATGTAGGTGGTATTGGGGCTAACTCGCCAATGCCCGCGGGCGGAGCTCCACACCTGGCGGTAGGTATCCGCCAGGCTCATGCCCAGGCGGAGACGCTGCTGGCGGTCGTCGTCAAGCCCTGCGCCCTCCACCCGCGTATCCAGCTCACTTAGGTGCGTGGCGTCGGCCACGTACATGCCCAGCCAGGCCTCTTCCGGCGTGGTGTAGGGCCCGGTGACGTCGCGATGGAAGGACTCCGGGATGACTTTCTCCGCATCCCGGGGCAAGCGCTGCCGGGTGGCGAAGGCCCACAGGCGCGGGTGCCCCATGCGGTAGAGCATCACCGTGGCCCGCGGCAGGCTGTCGTGCGCCTGCTGCCGCGTGAGGTAATCGCCCGCACCGATGCGGCGCAGCAGCTGCGTGGCCACCTCGCCCTCCACCTGCTGTTCCACGCCCGGCGCGACCTCCAGGCCGGGCAGCTGGCTGAGCATCATCAGATCAATGATGTCTCCCACGTCGAAGACCTTGCTCAGCTCCGTCTGCGCATCAGGGCCAAAGGCTTCGATGTCGGCGTAGCCCAGGACCCCCGCGAGCCGGCGAAGCACGTCGGGCGACACGCTCACCCGGTTGCGCGTGGCGTGTAATTCTGCCGCGTTGAGGTTGCGCTCGAGTGTCATGGGGAACCTTCCTCGCTCATTTTCGATGTGAATTCTGGCCTAGCTTAAGACCACGCCTGGCACGCAGCGACGTGCGCTGGGCGCCCGCTTCCGGAGGCGGAACGCCGAGGTAAGACGCATATGGTCCACCGTGCAGCCGCGGCCCACCCTACCACCTGGGTGTCATCCTTAATCCCCGCGCGCTACATCAATTTCTCTCTCGCGCGCGTTCACCAGCCCCCTCACCTGCCGATTCGGAAGTGAACCTGTACCCCGCGTGCCTATAGTAAGACGCGAATTGATTCTTCTCGCGCCTTCTCTTCCACACCGCACAAAGGAGCACACCACGTGACTAACAACAGCTGGGGCACGCCCCCTACCCAAGCCGCACCGACAAACTCGGCTAAGCGTATCGGAATCATCATCGCCGCACTCGTCGGCGTCATTGCACTGACCGCGGGTATTACGTGGGCCATAGCCGCAAACATCAACTCAGACTCCTCATCAGATTCCGCGGCAGCATCCCTCACCACAGAGTCTTCGCCGGACGACGCAACCAGCGAGAATTCAACGGCCACAGAGGAAACCACTGAATCCACCAAGAGGAAATACAAAATCGTTGAGGGTCCCGAGTACACCAAGGACCAAAAATGTGGCGAAATGGCTGACGCTTTTCGGGACAAGATTGATAACCCAATGACCATCTTCTGCGACGATGACTGGCTGCTCCTCGCCCAAGAAAACAGCTCGCTGTACTACCTCCATTCCTGGGCAGGCAACTCATGGATCCCGCACGAGGCCGATGGCGAATACGCAGACTCGCACATGGACTGCTACGACCGCGAGGCACTGCTTGAGGACGGCCTTCCCGAGCAGTATGTCGATGACGTTCCTCTCTGCTCCTCTGAAGAGTTGGCCGCGGCTGACCAAGAGAAAGAACTTGAACCAGGCTACTTGGGCGACCTCTGCGATGGCAGCTACATCCTCATCGTCGACAGTGTCCTTGTGCCTTATGACGAGCGCCCCCCGCCGCCTATCGACCGAGCCCTTGCCCAATACCCGGGCGCAAAGTCGATGCCGGGCCTTGGCTGCAATTCCTTGCGCTCTGAAGTCGATGGCAAGGCGGTCTTCGCCATCTACTACGACGCCGGCCACAGCGTGGACAAGGTCTGCGAGCTCAAGGCCCAGTACGGCGGCAACGCGCGCTCGCTCAACAACAACGCTGACTTCACCGACCCCTGCTAGCCCCCGCTGCAACCGCTACGCGCCTACCATTGAGCGTGTCAGCGCACAGCCTCTCTCAAAGGAAAGCTCCCCCCGTGTTTACCGCCCGCCGCACCCTGCCCACTGTGGCCGCCCTTCTTGCGTGCTGCATCCTGACTGCCTGCGGAGAACGGCCCGCGCGCACCGCAGCGCCGGACGCTGCGCCGGCCTTCTCCGCGGTCAGGGAGCACAGCACCCCGGAACGCAGCCCGGAAAGCAGCTCTGAGACAACGGCGCCCCAGACCACGACGGTGACGCAGACGGTGCGGCAGGAGTCCCCGTCGGAAAGCACCGCGGCCACGTCTGATGGCTGCGGCCCCGACCAGCAGGCAGCCTACGCCGAGGCGATGTCGAAGCTCGATCCGCTCCCCGGCTTCAACCGGCCCTGGCGCCTCGCCGATTCCGGCTATGACTCCTGCGCGGCGCTGTCTTGGATGACCGTCACCATCGAGGGCGCGACGGTGTCCTCGCCGTACCACATCCTCCTCTTCCACAACGGCGAGTACCTGGGCACGGGCACTTTCGAGGCCTACGGCTTTGCCCCACGGATTAAGCAGGTGAGCGATTCCAAGATTGCCGTGACCTACCGCTGGCCGCGCGCAGGCGAGGGCAATGCGGAGGCATCCGGGACCACGCAGGCGGGATTCCACTGGGATGAGGACCTCCAGGAGTGCGTCATGACCGGGGACGTTCCGCACTAATTTCCCCCTGTTTGTGGGCGGTCACGCTTGGGACTACGCCTCACACGTTAAGGAACGCCTGTGCTTGGCGACGTCTCCCCGTCCGTCACCCGCACGGCACAGGAATGACACGACCGTCGCCACCAACTGGGGATTGAACCCCGAAGCCGAGTTTTTGGTGGGCACAAGTGGCAGGCGCAAGGCTATAGTGTGACACGGTTTCCTCGGAAGCCACTCATTCTCTCTGGCGCTTTCTCTCCGCCCCTTTATCGATGTAAGGAGCTCTCTGGATGACTGACAACTTCCCTTCGGATGCGCCCACTCAGTACAGAGCTGTTCCTGACTCGTATCCCGCTCCCGCTGCTCCGGCCGGTGCGACCGGCTCGTCGGCCGCGGGGCGCACGATCTTCGCCGTCGTCGCGGTGATAGCGCTCCTCGCGCTCACCGCCGCGGTGACCTGGCTGGTCACCGCCCCCTCCCGCACGGAGGCACCCCCGGACGACGCTGCGGCGTTCACGCAGATTAAGACGGGGGCGTCGGCGCAGAGCTCGGAAAGCACTGCCGCCACCGAGCCCTCGCGCGCCGCGAGCAACACTCCTGTGCCCGTCGCCACCACCTCCGCCGCAGCACGGCCGGATAAATGCGGCGCCGCGGCGGACGCCGTCCTCAGCCAGGTCAGCCACCCGGTGGGCATTATCTGCGACGGCGACTGGCTCTTCTTCGCCCAAGACAGGAGCACGGGGTACTACCTCTACTCGTGGTCAGGCACCGAGTGGACCTCCTACGCGTCCCACGGGCGGGCTGAGCCCTCCCACATCAGCTGCTGGGACCGCGGCACGCTGGAAAAAGACGGCGTGCCTGCGGAGATTCTCGCTGACATCCCGCTGTGCGCCACCGATGAGCCAGCCGGAGATTCTCCCGTCTGCGACGGCCGCTGGGTGCTCATCGTGGACTCGCTGCTCATCCCGCCGGGGCAATCGCCGCAGTCGGAAATCGACCGCGTGCAGGCCTACTACTCCGGCGCCAAGGTCATGCCGGGCTCTACCTGCAGCTCGCTGCGGGACGTCGTGGACGGCAAACAGGTCTACGCCGTCTACTACGAAGCAGGCAAAAGCGTCGATGAGGTCTGTACACTCAAGGCGCGGCATGGCGGCGGAAACGCCCGCTCCCTCAACAACGATGCCGACTTCACCGACCCCTGCTAACGCGAAAGGACGCAATGGCTCACCACAACCTCTATTCTTCTCTCGGACTTAACCGCCAGGCCGATTCGGCTTCCCTGACCGCCGATATCGACCGCCAGCTGGCGGAGGTGAGCCCCGGAGACGCGGCGAAGCGCGACGAGCTCGCCACCGCCCGCGAGATCTTCTCCGTCCCGTCCCGCCGCGCGGTCTACGACGAAGAGATTTCCGCCCCCTTCGGCGCGGACGTCGACGTCGCCCGCATCCGCCAGATCGCCGCCCTGCCCGCCGGGGACCGCGGCGTACAGGGCCCGCAGAGCATGGGGCTAGCGGGCCACTCCACGTCCGGCGTGCAGCTCATGCCGCAGTCCTCAAACGCCACTGGCGGCAACCAGTTCAACGTGGACCTGAGCTCCTTTTCCTTCCCCGTAGAGCCCTCCCGCCAGCGCTGCCAGTCCGTCCAGTGGTGCATCGTCTGGGGCCTTTTGGCCTTCCTCTGGATCATCTCCACCCTGCGCGGCCTGGGCGCGCTTTTGGAGGTCGGCAGCGCCAGCGGCGCCGAGCTGCTTCTCGGCGCCGATGACTACGCGGAGGATGCCAGCTCCGCTATCGCCTTCTTCTTCATGGTCGCCGGCGGCACGCCGGTCTACCTCATGATCGCGGAGTTCATCTGGTCCCTGCGCAAGACCCTCGGACGCAAAAAGGCCCCCAACGCCTAAAGCAGGCGCGGACTGCGCTTAGCGCAGACGCTGGCCGGCGAACCCAGCCGCCAGCGTGTTGCCCGTGGACTGGTCAATGAGCAAGAAGTTGCCCACCGCGCCACGCGCGGCGTAGTCCTCCACCGGCAGCTCCGCCTGAGTCTGGACGGTGATGTAGGCAATGTCATTCAGCGTGGCGGACTCTGGCGAGTCATGGTCAGCCACCCCGTCCAAATCCAGGACGCGGTCTACCGACGCCACACGAGCCTTGACCAGCGCGGTTCCGTAGCGCAGCTTGAGCATCTGACCCGGCGTGAGGTCCTTTTCTGTGAGCACCACCGCGGTGGCGGCGAACTCGCGGGTGGCCTCTGGGCGCTCGGAGCCAGCGATGAGGTCGCCGCGGGCGAGGTCGATGTCGTCGGCAAGCAACAGCACCACCGAATCCCCCGCCGTGGCGGACTGGCCCTCAGCCAGCGCGCCGTCGGCGGTATCAATGCCCGTCACCGTGGACGTGCGCCCGCCGGGCAGGGTCACCGTATCCCCCACCGAAATGGAGCCCGCCTTCACGCGGCCGGCGTAGCCGCGGTAATCGGAGGCGTGCTCACGGATGACGTACTGAATGGGGAAACGGAAGTCCAGGTCCTCCGCGCGGCCGCCCGTCACCGGGACAGTCTCCAGCACCTCGAGCACGGTGGGCCCGTCGTACCAGGACATGTTCTCAGAGCCCTCCACCACGTTGTCGCCCTTCAGCGCGGAAATCGGGATGGCCACCGAATCCGTAATGCCCAGACGCGCGGCGATGTCGTTGAACTCGGACTCGATAGCGCGGAACGTCGCCTCGTCGTAGTCCACCAGGTCGATCTTGTTCACGCCCAGAATCACGTGGCGCACACCCAGCAGCGCTGCGACGTTGAGGTGGCGGCGGGTTTGCTCGACAACGCCATGGCGGGCGTCGATAAGCAGCACCACCACCTGGGAGGTGGACATGCCGGTGACCGTATTGCGCGTGTACTGCACGTGGCCCGGCGTATCGGCCAGGATGAACGTGCGCTTGTCCGTGGCGAAGTAGCGATAGGCCACGTCGATGGTAATGCCCTGCTCGCGCTCGGCGCGCAGGCCGTCCACCAGCAGCGAGAGGTCCATGCCGTCAAAGCCGCGGTCGGCGGAGGAACGCTCCATGGACTCCACCTGGTCCGCGAGCACGGACTTGGTGTCATAGAGCAGGCGGCCGACGAAGGTGGACTTGCCATCATCGACGGAACCGGCGGTGCACAGCCGCAGGGTGTCGCGCTGCTTAAGCGCGCCAACATTCGGTGCGGGGGTAATCGTCATCAGAAGTAGCCTTCCTTCTTGCGGTCCTCCATAGCGGACTCGGACAGTTTGTCGTCGGCGCGGGTGGCGCCGCGCTCGGAAAGTGTCGACACGGAGATTTCGGCGAGGATTTCATCCGTCGTCGAGGCGGTGGACTCCACCGCACCGGTGCAGGACATGTCACCCACGGTGCGGTAGCGCACGGTGCGGGTCTCCAGCTGCTCGCCCTCGCGCGGGCCACCCCACTCGCCGGGAGTCAGCCACATGCCGTTGCGCTTGAACACCTCGCGCTGGTGGGAGAAGTAGATAGACGGCAGCTTCAGGCCGCGGGCGCCGATGTACTCCCAAATATCTGCCTCGGTCCAGTTGGAAATGGGGAAGACACGCACGTTCTCGCCGGCCATCTTGCCGCCGTTGTAGAGGTCCCACAGCTCGGGGCGCTGGCGGCGCGGGTCCCAGCCGCCGAAGGAGTCACGGATGGAGAAGATGCGCTCCTTGGCGCGCGCACGCTCCTCGTCGCGGCGCGCGCCGCCCAGGACAGCGTCGTAGCCGCGTTCCGCAATGGTCTCCACCAGCGGTACGGACTGCAGCGGGTTGCGGGTGCCGTCGGGGCGCTCCTGCAGGTCGCCGCGGTCGATCCAGTCCTGCACCAGGGCCACGTGGAGGCGGGCGCCGGTTTCTTCCACCAGCTCGTCGCGGAACTGGATGACTTCCGGGAAGTTGTGGCCGGTGTCGACGTGGATGAGCTCAAACGGCACGGTCGCCGGTGCAAACGCGCGGCGCGCCAGCTCGAAGACCACGACGGAGTCCTTGCCGCCGGAAAACAGCAGGCCTACTTTGTCGAATTGCCCGGCCACCTCGCGCAGGATGTGGAGGGATTCATTCTCAAGATCGTGAAGGTGTGGTGAAAGAGTCATTATTCGTGCAACCCGCATTCTGTCTTGCCGTCGGCGAACACGCGGCCGGAGCGCGCGTCCTCGCCCTCGCCCACCGGGAACGTCAGGGGCGCGCAACCGATCGAGCGGTAGCCCTTGAGGGTGAGCGGGTGGATGATGAGATCGTGTGCCTTGATGTAGGCGTCGGTGTCGTCGAGGTCCCAGGTGATAATCGGGGAAATCTTCAGCCGGCCGGTGCGGTCTAGGCTCAGCGCCGGGGCAGTGGCGCGGTGCTCGGAATCGGCACGGCGCAGGCCGGTAATCCAGCCGACGTAGGGGTCCATCGCCATGTTGAGCGGCTCCACCTTGCGCATGCGGTTATACGCTGCGGTATCGCGCGCGTAGAGGCGCGGACCGTAAATCTTGTCCTGTTCTTCCGGGCTGAGAATCGGCAGGACCCTGACCAAGGGCAGGTCCGCATAGCGCTTCTCGACGTCTCCCGCCACCGCCAGCGTCTCCTCAAAGTGCCAGCCGGTGTCGATGAAGAGCAGGTCGGCGTCCAGGTGAGCCTGGTGGGCGAGCTCTGCCAGGACGGTGTTTTCCATGGACATCGTCACCGCGAGGCGGCCCGGCGCGTGCTCGGCGGCCCATTCGGTGATGGTCGCGGCGGAGGCGTTATAAAGCTTGTCCGCCCAGTCGTCGACGAGTTCTTGATTGCGCGCGGCCACGGCGGGGTCGAGCGGAGCGGTGTCTCGCGTGCCCTCGGGGCTGATGCTGGGGTCGCGGTAATCGCCGCGGTCCAGCAGGTTGATCGGTTCGGTCATGGCACTTCACCTTATGTGCCTCGGGCGGTCGGCGCAGCCGGGCGGGGGCTCCACGTGCTGTGAGCTTGGCCGCTGGAGAGAATAAAAATTGGCCGATGTGAACCGAGCGGACTAGATTTACAGACTAGATAGTCTAGTAAGTCCGAACTGAAGGGGTTGCCATGCAGCGTGTAGCCATCGTCGGGGACAGCCCGGCCGCGCTCTCCACCGCCGAACGGCTCGTCGGAGCCGGCCTGTGTGTGGACCTCTATTGTGAGCGCCCCGCGCCCTTCGGCTTGCTGCGCCGCTTCGCCGGGCTGGCCGGCGCCCAGGACGAATCGGAGGCCGCGCCATGCCCCAAGGGCACCACGCCGCGCCTGCGGCTCATCGGCAACGTGCGCGTCGGCTCCGGCCCCGACGCCGATATTAGCCACACGGACCTCAACCAGCTGTCCGCCTCCGGCGACCGCCACCTGGTGCTGCTGGAGCTCATGGCGCGCGGGGTCGCCGTCACCACGTGGGAGGGCCTGTGCCGTCCGACGGCAGAGGTAGAGGACTGGGAGGCCGTCGCCGCCCGCGCCCAGCGCGCCCCGGTCTGCTTCTAACCGTCCTCGCGCTTGGGCTTGGTGAGGTCCTCGAGGGTAGCCAGCCCCAGGGAGTGCAGAATCCCCTCGACCGAATTGATCTCGGCCTCTACCGCACGCAACCTGTCAGCTTGCGGCGCCGACAGCCGCCCGGACTTCTCCAGGTGTTTCAGGCGTGGATAGCGCCCCGCCAAGAGCGTTCCCCAATACACACGCAGGTCCAGGATCTCCTGGTTACCTGGCACTGGTTCGCCGTTGTGGAACGCTACGATGTCGCGAAGTTGTTGTTCAACCATGGACAAGTCCATATCGGCACCGGGAGCGCCCGCATCGGAGGAATATGTCTCCTCTCCATGACGCAACGGGCGTCGCTCTTCGTCGTAAAAGCGATGTAACGTCATGGCATCTGCTGCCAAAACAGGATCGTTGACCGCCAGAATGGGTGCGTCCTCGTGCCCTAGCAGCTGCCCGCGCGACATCCTGATAAACGTGCGCTGGTGCTCCATTCCCGGCGCGGTGCATTCCAACCCCACGCCATAGGATTCCAAATCTTCTTGTTGGAACATGTACCCCAAGTAGCGCGCGTGTTGATTGATGGCAAAGTCTGCGCTGGTAGCCCCCGGCAGGTGAAAATCCACCTGGCGAATGTAGCTGCGCACGCGCTCAATCTGTTCAGGGTTTAAGAAGAGGTCTTCATAGAGTGCTCGTGACATGGCGTACTCCTAAAGCATTTGCAGGCGGTCGTAGCTGTCAGTGTCTTCGAAGAAGCCACCGCGCCCGTTGCCCACTATGTCGAAACGGTTGACAACTTCGATACGGTCGAGCCACTTGGCAGAACGGAAACCAGTCGACGTCTCCAGTCGCAAGCGCATGGGTGCACCGTTCTTGATCGGAATCTCGCCGCCGTCATAGCCGATAGCGATGAGCGTTTCCGGTTGGCGCGCTTCCACCATGGGCATGGACTCGTAGTAGTACGAACCGCTGTAGTTATCATCGTCGCGGGTCATGTTCTGGAAGCTATGTACAACGACGTCGGAGGCCCCGTCCAGAGGTTTGACTAAATCCAAGAGCTGCGCCAACGGAACACCTTCCCACTTTCCCACAGAAGTAAATCCTTGGACACAATGGTGCACCGTATTCTGGGAATGCCCGGCCGAAAGTCGGCGCAAGTCCTCCAAGGTCAGACGCATGGGCTTTTCGACGAACCCACCAATTTCAAGTACGTAGTCCTTCTCAAATCCGTTGCACAGGAGCGCCATGTATTCCTCGGAACCCGGCGGCATGCCCGAGGCCCTATGATGTGGCGCCTTGGTGACCTCTGAATCGGCATACACCCCGCGTTGGCGCGATGGCGCCTTGGCACGCAGAAACCGTGTAAAGGGGCGCACCACAGCGTTGTGTATCGCGGCGACTGTCATCGGGCGTTTGAGGGAGGTCTTCGTGGCCCAGATGTGGACGAAGACAATGAGCATAAGTCCCATCGTGAAAATGATGCCGCCAGCTACTGGCTTATCAGCGTGTCCGAAGACCATCTTGGAAACCTCGTGGCCGTAGCCGTGCATGACCACCATGCTCACGTGAATGAGAATGAAGACCAGGTAGGCAACAAGCCCCCAAAAGTGCAGGGTGCGAATGACCTGGCGGCCGCCCATTGCCTTGGAAATCCGAGGGAAGTGGTTATTGATGGCAGGCGACTGGAACATGCCGGTGAGAATCATCCACATAGGCAAGATGAGGACGACAAAGCCATAAGACAGCTGTTGGATGGCATTGAATGGGTAACCGTCCATCGCGCTGGGGATTTGGAAGCCTAAGTAGTGGACGAGATCATCCCAGGCTTGGGCAAAAACGCCCCAGTTTTCAGGCCAGTAACGACGCCACTGTCCCGTCGCTAGTAAAAGCCCCCAGTAGATAACCAGTAGGAGCAACCACCCCATCACCGAGATGAAGTGCCAGTAGCGGCCTTGTCCCAAGGCTCCATAGCCCGGAAGAGAGACGATGGGGCTGTAGTTTTCATACTCACCGGAAACCGGGAAGTACTTATGCTTGCGCTTCTGCTTAACAGAAAACTGGGCCCACTGTTTTCCTAGGGGCGTGTGGATCGAACGGTGCAGCTTGGGGAACGTTCCTAGGATTTCGATGCCGCTTCGGATGAAAAGCGTAACGAAGAGGATATTGACAAAGTGTTCGATGCGTAGCCATGCGGGAAATTCAGTCAACATGATTAGTCCTCAAATCCTTGATCGTCCGGGTAGGCAACGAGCACGCCATAGTCCAGCGCCCAGTACACAACGAGGTAGGCGAGGCCACACAAGGCTGTTGTATTCCATGCAGCGGCCAGATATACATCGGCTCCGTTCCATCCCCAAGGCGGGGTGCCGGCAAGACCACCGACAAACAGAAGCAGCGATCCCACCGCGGGGATAAGCCCGAAGTCCCACACACGCCACGGCGTCACGGCGCCGAGGACAGCGACGACGGCGCACAAGGCGACGAGGAGATAAAGGACAACTTCCTGCCCAGGGAAAATTAAGAATTCGGTCCGCGCCACGTACCAAGCAAGACCCCCTTGAAGGGTCATGATGGCCACTATCACGGCTCGGGTTAGCTTTGGCAGATTGAAGCGAAAATAGCGAAAGAAAGGTGCACGCTCTTTGCCCGGTTTGACGTGCAAAGAGATGTCATGAAGGTTTGGGTCGACCGATGTTGGTAAGGCGGACATGAGCTACTTCTCCTATCGCGCCAGCTGCGATCCGCAGGCGTGCTTCGCCCGTGACCATCGCTGGGCACTCGTGTCCAGGTGACTCGCTACCGTCACCTGCTGGCAACACCTGCCCTACCGGAGATTCGCAACGCTGGAGGCAGGCTGGAGCTTTTCTCAGCTCCCTAAACTTCAGTAAACCCCCACCCCAAGCATCAAGCGAATATGGACGGCCGTTCAACTAGCGCCCGAGCCCGCCAGCTGCAGTTTAGACAAGTGTTCACAAACCGTCCGTTTGTCCCATTTACCGCACGCGACGCGGCGGTGCTTAACTTGGCAATGTCGAGCTCAACGCCAATTTCTGCCCCCAATCCACGCGCTCAATTCGCTACGCGCTTCAGGGGCAGCCACGCTCCGGAGAAGCATCGATGTACCACCCATACCATTCTTGAAAGGACATGTTTTTCAATGTCTGCCATGGTCATTTTCGGCCTCATCGCCTCTGTAGCGCTGCTTTTCGCATTCGCAATGCTCAACCTTGGGAAATGGACGGTTGACGACTACCCGTACCAAATCCTCAACTTTATTGGCGCCGGCTTCCTCGCCGCTTCGGCCGCCACGCCCTTTAATGCCGGTGTGTTCTTCACTGAGCTCATCTGGTCCCTCTTCGGCCTGTATGGAATTATCCGCATCTACCGAGACCGCAAGAAAGCCGCCACCCAAGGCTAGAACCCGCCCGACCTGCTTCCACTTTTGACAGAAAGAAATACCCCCATGAGCTTCGCTTTCGAAATCGGCATCATCGCCGGCGTCCTGTTCGTCGTGGCCTACGGCCTTCTCAACTTCCGCGTTCTGACGGCCGATTCCCCGCTGTACCAATCCCTCAATTTCCTCGGCGCTACAGGATTTGTCTACACCGCAATTTCACCCTTTAACCCAGGACTGTTCATCGTTGAGGCGGTATGGGCCGTGGTTGCGCTGCTTGGCCTCTGGAAGATTTTCATGAAGAAGGAGCCAAGCCAGGCCTAATAAAGCCTTCTCCGCCCACATGCTGCCGACTTCCCACTGCTCAGTACATGCGAACACTAGACTGAAGGATCACCACACACAGGGAGCGAGATGTCTAGAGAAGGTACACAGCGCAGGGAACTCATCATAACTGCTGCGCTAAACACCATTGTCCGCGAAGGCGTCGCAGGACTAACCCTGCGTGCAGTCGCTGCAGAGGCGCATGTGGCGCTCGGCTCCATTGCCTATTATTTCTCTGATAAAGACGGCCTCATTAACGCCGCATTCCAGAGCTTCACTCACCGCTCAGTTACCGAGTTTCGAGAATTCTACGAAGGCGTCTCCACGCTCAAGGACGCTCGAGCCGCCACCGTGGACATGCTCTCGGCTACCGCCAGTTCACGCACCGATCTCATCCTAGGCAGCGAACTTTACGCACTATCGCTTCGCCGGCCACGCCATCGCATGATCCTCCTGGAATGGACACGTGCATGTCAGGAAATCCTCTCCACCTATTTTGATGAACCCACCACGCTGGTGCTTGACGCGCTTTACGAAGGAGCCATCCTCCATCACGCCATGCGCGTAGGGGAAACGTCGACTCAGCGGATCGCCCTCGCCGTTGAGCGCCTCACCCCACCGGAGACATTCATCTTGCACACCACGCGCGCGAGCTAGACGCACGGGCTAGCGCCCGCGCAACCACAAGGGATAAACTTGCGCGGTCACTGCACACTCCGCACGAATCGCTGGTTTATGGAACTCGTTCGCATACTGTTATCCCGCTCAAAGCCGTACGCCGGCTACGTCATCGCGGTTCTCATCCTCCAGGCGCTCTCCACCGCCGCCACGCTCTACCTGCCTTCGCTCAACGCGAAGATCATTGACCGAGGAGTGGCACAGGTGGACGTCGACTATATCTGGCGCACCGGTGGCATCATGCTCGCCGTGGCCTTCATTCAGGTCATCGCCGCCATTGCCGCGATCTGGTTCGGCTCGCGCACGGCGATGGGCCTCGGTCGCGACCTGCGCTCGGACGTCTTCCGCCGCGTTACCCGCTACTCCGCCGAGGACATGAGCCACTTCGGCACGGCCACCCTCATTACCCGCGGCACCAATGACGTCCAGCAGATCCAGATGGTCTACATGATGATCCTCAGCTTCATGGTCACCGCCCCCATCATGTCCATCGGCGGCATCGTCATGGCGGTGCGCGAGGACGCCGGCCTGTCCTGGCTCGTGGTCGTTTCCGTCGTGGTCCTGCTGGCCGCCATCACCGCCATCATCCTGCGCCTCATGCCGCTCTTCCGCTCCTGGCAGGGCAAGCTCGACACCATGAACGGCACGCTGCGCGAACAAATCGCCGGCATCCGCGTCGTCCGCGCGTTTACCCGCGAGGAGCACGAGGCGAAGCGCTTCCGCGACGCCAACCAGGACCTCACTGGCCTCTCGCTCAAGGTGGGCCAACTGTTCATCCTCATGTTCCCCATCATCACGGTCATCCTCAACGTGGCCACGGGCGCGGTCCTGTGGTTTGGCGGCCACCGCGTGGACGATGGCCTGGTGGAGGTCGGCTCGCTCACCGCGTTCCTGCAGTACCTCCTCCAGATCCTCGCCGCGGTCATGATGGGTACCTTCATGGCCATGATGCTCCCGCGCGCCATCATCTGCGCCCGCCGCATCACCGACGTGCTCAACCACGAGCCCTCCATCACCGAGCCCACCAATCCCGTTACCCCGGCCCGCTCCGAGGGCGTGGTGGAGCTTAATGACGTCACGTTCCAGTACGCCGGCGCCGACGAGCCCGTGCTTCACGACGTCTCCTTTACCGCCACCCCCGGCACCACCACCGCGCTCATCGGCGCGACGGGCTCCGGCAAGACCACCGCGCTCTCGCTCATCCCGCGCCTCTACCTGCCCACCCACGGCCAGGTGCTACTCGATGGGACGAATGTGGCGGAAATGGCCCGGGCGGACGTCGTCAAGCGTGTGGGCCTCGTGCCGCAGAAGCCGTACCTGTTCAGCGGCACCGTCGCCTCCAACCTGCGCCTCGGCGCCCCGGAGGCTACTGACGAGGAACTGTGGGCAGCGCTGCGCACCGCACAGGCGGACTTCGTCGAGGACCTGGACATGCACATCGCCCAAGGCGGCACCAACGTCTCCGGCGGCCAGCGCCAGCGCCTGTCCATTGCGCGAATGCTCGTCGCGCGCCCGCTGGTGTACCTGTTCGATGATTCCTTCTCCGCGCTGGACGTGCTTACCGACGCCGCCGTGCGCGACGCCATGCGCGAGTACACCGCTGAGGCCACGACCATCATCGTGGCGCAGCGCGTGAGCTCGATTGTGGACGCCGACCAGATTCTGGTCATGGACGCCGGGCGCATCGTCGCGCGCGGCACTCACGAGGAGCTGCTGGAAAGCTCCGATACGTACCGCGAAATCGTGGAATCCCAGAAGACCGCGGAGGTGGCATAAATGGCTGAGAAGCTCGACGCAACGCACAACGACCACGAGACCGCGGATCTGGAGGAAAAGACCGGCGAGGCCGCCCCACGCAAGGCGAAGAATTTCTGGCCCTCCGCCAAACGTCTCTTTGGCCTGCTCGCGCCGTTCAAGGTGCAGCTGTGGGCAATTGGCGCGATGAACATCGTGTGCGTGGTGCTTGCCGTGGCCGCGCCGAAGGTGATGGGCAAGGCTACCGACGTCATCTTCTCCGGCGTAATTTCGCGCCAGATGCCGGCAGGCGTGACGAAGGACCAGGCCATCGAGGCGATGCGCGCCCAGGGCCAGGACAAGTTCGCGGACATGGCCTCCGCCATGGACCTCAACCCGGGCTTTGGCATCGACTTTGACAAGCTGGGCACGATTATCGGCATCGTGATTGCGATGTACGTGGTGTCCTCGCTGTTCCAGTGGTGGCAGGGTTATCTGCTGAACTCGCTGGTGATGAAGGTGGTCTTCGAGCTGCGCGAGCGCATCGAGGCCAAGCTTAACCGCCTGCCGCTCAACTACTTCGATACGCAATCGCGCGGCGACCTGCTCTCTCGCACGACCAACGACGCCGACAATATCCAATCCGCCCTCCAGCAGGCCATTTCGCAGCTGTTCTACAACCTGCTCATGGTCGTGGGCATTACGGTCATGATGTTTACCGTCTCGTGGCAGCTGGCGCTTGTGGCACTCTTGGCGCTGCCGCTCACGCTGGTCATCGTCGCGGTCATTGGTTCCCGCGCACAGAAGCAATTCAAGGCGCAGTGGAAGGCCACCGGCGATCTTAACGGCCAGGTGGAGGAGGCCTTCTCCGGCCACGACCTCGCCACCGTCTTCGGCCGCATCGACGCCATGACCGAAGAATTCGATAAGCGCAACGAGGAGCTCTTCCGCTCTGCCTCGCTGGCACAGTTCTTGGCCGGCATGATGATGCCGATCATGCAGTTCATCTCCTACCTGTCCTACGTGGTCATCGCGGTGCTGGGCGCGCTCAAGGTGGCTTCCGGCACTCTGACCTTGGGAGGGGCGCAGGCCTTTATCCAGTACTCGCGTGAGTTCAACCAGCCGCTGGGCCAGCTCGGCGGCATGATGCAGCAGGTGCAATCCGGCGTGGCCTCAGCAGAGCGCGTCTTTGAGTTCCTCGACGCCGAGGAGGAGACGCCCGAGCAGACCGGCTCCCGCCTGGGCGGCCGCGCCCAGGGGCTGGTGGAATTCGCGGACGTGGACTTCTCCTACGATCCCGCTTCCCCACTCATCCAGGACCTCTCCCTGCGCGTGGAGCCGGGCCAGACCGCGGCCATCGTGGGCCCCACCGGGGCTGGTAAGACCACGCTGGTCAACCTCCTCATGCGCTTCTACGACATCGATTCTGGCACCATCCGCCTGGACGGCGTCGACACCGCCGAGATGTCCCGGCACGAGCTGCGCTCCCAGGTGGGCATGGTGCTCCAGGACGCCGTCGTCTTCGAGGGCACCATCATGGACAACATCCGCTACGGCCGCCTCGACGCCACCGATGAGGAGGTCATCGCCGCGGCGAAGGCCACCTACGTGGACCGCTTCGTGCACGCGCTTCCCGACGGCTACGAGACGAAGATCGACCAGGACAGCGGCGCGATTTCCGCCGGCGAGCGCCAGCTCATCACTATTGCCCGCGCCTTCCTGGCGCAGCCGGCGCTGCTCATTCTGGACGAGGCCACCTCGTCGGTGGATACCCGCACTGAGATGCTGGTCCAGAAGGCCATGAACGCGTTGCGTGCGGACCGCACGTCCTTCATCATCGCGCACCGCCTGTCCACGATTCGGGACGCCGACCTCATCATCGTCATGGAGTCCGGTCGCATCGTGGAGCAGGGCACCCACGCCGAGCTTCTCGACGCCCACGGCGCCTACTACCGGCTCCACCAGTCCCAGTTCCGCGAGTCCTAGTCCACGCCGACCGCAATCACCGGGGCGGAGAAGCTATCCCCGGTGAGGTTTGCCAGCTCAAGGGTGACGTGGGTGAGGGAGACGTGGTCCATGAGGACGTCGGGAAGCGCAGCGTCCGATGGCAACCCCAGCGCCTCGCGCACCGCGTTGACGTCGGCGACGTCCACCGCGACGGTCACGGTGTCCGCGCCCGCCACCGCTGGCGTGGCGACCAGGCCGGTGGCCACCACGCGCGCGTTCTCCACGGTGGTCACCGCGCCACCGGTGGTGAGCAGGCCGTCGCCCGCGTTGCCCGGCAGCGTGATACCTAGGTTGCGCACGTCCAGGCGGTCCCCGGTCAGCTCCAGCACGCGCACCTCCCCGTCGCGCGTGGGCATGGTGCTCAGCGCCACGCCCACGTTGCCCCGCAGCGTCACCTCGTCCGCCGTCACGGTGGAGAAATAGGGCCGGGCGGGCGCGACCTGCGCGCTGACTGGCTCGGCAACGCTCAGCGCCCCGGCCGCCAGCACCATTGCGAGTGCTCCGCGCCTACGCATCGCTCGGCTCCCACGCAAGAGTCAGCGCGCCGCCGACGATGCCGAGCAGCGAACCGAGGAGGAACCCGCCCAGGTTCGAGGTGGGCACCGCTACCACCGCGACAATGATGCCCAAGACCCCGAGGTACGTCGCGGTAGCGGGCCGAAACCACGCGCCGAGGCCAAACATCACCTGCAGCGCGCCGATGAGCAGCGTGGACACGCCCGACACGGTGGAAATCATGACGAGCAGGTCCGAAATCTGCACCGTGAAGTAGGCCGGCATCGCAATCACGACGCCCGACAAAATGAGCAGCAGCCCCGGGATGAACGGCCGCCCGGCGCGCCATTCCTGAAACCGCGACTTATTCCGCGTCTTAGCAGCCACTGCTGCGGCCCCGCTCCACGGATACGCCCACGTTCTTCGCGGACAGGGTCTTCGCGCCGATGGAGGTAGCGCGGACATCGTCGGCAGTCAGCGAGACCTGCTTGGCGTAGAGGCCCCAGGTGCCGGGGTCGGCGGTCTGGGAGAGCTGGCTGGCATCGATGCCCACGTTGGCGTCCTGCATGACCAGCGAACCTTCGATATCTGAGGCGCCGACGAGGAGGTCGGTGGCCTCCACGCTGTTATCGCCCTTGGCCTTGAGCGCGAGCGTTGACTCACCCACCGCGGGCAGGTCGGTGGTGACATAAAGACACAAGTCCGAGGCCACGGCATGCTCCAGCTTCAGCCGCGCGGTGGGGACGTCCTCCTCGCCCTTCTTGTCGCTGTCCACGAAGAGCGAAAATCCCTCGCCCTCTAGATGGCGCATGTTGACGTTGAAAAACGTGCCCGAGAGCGCCAGGTTCGCCGTCAGACCGCCCTGTGCCACCGCAAACCCGGCCACGCCGAAAGCGGCGAAACCCGCCACAAGACCCGCCGCCGCCTTCGGAACACTGATTCTGCCCATAACGCCTCCTGAATTCTTAACCCTCAAAATGATAGCTGAATCCCAACTCCCGGATTTCACGCCCGAGGCCTTAAGGTAGGAGGCAGCATTGAGCCAAGCGATAAAGGAGCACGCATGTACGGCTGGGTTGCCATCGCCGCATCGATCCCGGTGTGGCTGTATTTCTTCTACCGAGTCGGGGTGCTCTTCCGCTTCATCCGCTCCGGCGGGCCGACGCAGCTCAACCGTTTCGACCGCCCCGTCGCCCGCGCGGGCCGCGTCATCACCGAGGTCTTCGGCCATACCCACTTTAAAGGCCGCCCGCTCGTCAACGCCGCGCACTGGCTCGTCATGGTGGGCTTCCTCTTCGGCATCGTCGTGTGGTTTGAGGCCTATATCCAAACCTTCGCGCCTGATAAGGGCTGGCCGTGGCTCAGCGACTGGCCCGTCTATCACTTCATCGAGGAAGTCCTCGGCATCGCCACGGTGCTGGGTATCGGTTTCCTCTCCGCAGTGCGCCTCAAGCTCGGCCACACTGAGCGCGGCAGCCGCTTCTACAACTCGCAGGTCTTCCCGGCGCGCTTGGTGGAAGGCATTGTGTTCATCGAGGGCCTCGGCATGCTGTTGGTCAAAGCCTCCACCATCGCTACCTACGGCGGTGGGTCGCCGTGGGCTGATTTCGTGACGATGCATGTGGCGGGGTTGATGGGGGCGTCGCCAAGCACAGTGCAGTTCTTTGCCCTAGTGAAGCTCCTGTCGGGCCTGGTCTTCATCGCGTGCATCGCGCGGTACTTCCAGTGGGGCGTGATGTGGCACCGTTTCATGGCGTTCTTCAACATCTTCTTCCAGCGCAACGCCGACGGTGCGAAGGCGCTGAAGTCCCTGCCCACCCCGGACCTTGAGGAAGACCTCACGCCGGGCAGCTGGAAGATGCTTCTCGACGCCACCTCCTGCACCGAATGCGGCCGCTGCCAGGACCTGTGCCCCGCATGGAACACCGAGAAGCCGCTGAGCCCGAAGAAGGTCATGATGGACCTGCGCCAGGGTGCCTTGGACAACTACAACCCGCATGAGGGGCTTAACGTGCTGGCGATGGCCGGCACGATTGATGATGACGTCCTGTGGGCGTGCACCAACTGCGGCGCCTGCGTGGACCAGTGCCCGGTGGATATTGAGCACATCGACCACATCGCGGACCTGCGGCGCTTCAAGGTGCTGGCGGAGTCCGATTTCCCGTCCGAGCTCACCGGCATGTTTAAGAACATGGAGACCAAGGGCAACCCGTGGGGCCGCAACGCCTCGGAGCGCCGCACGTGGATTGATGAGGCGCGTGCCGATGGCATTGAGGTGCCGATTATCGGCGAGGACGCCACGGATTTCTCGGACCTGGAGTACCTGTTCTGGGTGGGCTGTGCCGGTGTCTACGACGACCAGGGCCGCGCCACGACGCGTGCCGTGGTAGACATGCTGCACACCGCCGGCGTGAAGTTCGGCGTGCTGGCCACGGGCGAATCCTGCACGGGTGACCCCGCGCGCCGTGCCGGCAACGAGTTCCTCTTCCAAGTGATGGCGGAGCAGAATGTCGCCGCGCTTAATAGCGCCTTCGCCGGCGTCCCCACCGGCCAGCGCAAAATCATCACCACCTGTCCGCACTGCTTCAATACGATCCGTAACGAATACCCCGATTTCGACGGCCACTTCGACGTGCTGCATCACACGCAGCTGCTCAACCGCCTGGTGCGCGAAAAGCTGCTGGTGCCCGTGCCGCGCTCGCCGGAGAACCGCCGCCCTGTTACCTACCACGACCCGTGCTTCCTGGGCCGCCACAACAAGGTTTTCGACCCGCCGCGTGAATTGGTGGAGGCCACCGGTGCCTCCCTGGCGGAAATGGACCACAACCGCGACGAGGCCTTCTGCTGTGGCGCGGGTGGCGCGCGCATGTTCATGGAGGAGAAGCTGGGCACGCGCATCAACGAGTTCCGCTCGGAGCAGGCCGTGGCCACCGGCGCGGAGCAGATTGCCACCGGCTGCCCGTTCTGCAACGTGATGCTCACC
Source organism: Corynebacterium tardum (assembly GCF_046717785.1). Taxonomy (NCBI): domain Bacteria; kingdom Bacillati; phylum Actinomycetota; class Actinomycetes; order Mycobacteriales; family Corynebacteriaceae; genus Corynebacterium; species Corynebacterium tardum. Next base: position 2,487,827 of record NZ_CP177104.1, read on the forward strand.
GGCGGCGTGAAGTCGGTCGCCCCGCAGACGCAGGTATCCGACGTTGCGCTCATGCTTCGCGACGCCATCGCCCCCACCGGCGACCTCCCCGCCCCACGCGAGAAGGCCTTCCTCGAGACCCCGCGCCGCCTCTCCCCCGCCGAATCCGCTGCCCCGGCCTCTCCGTCCGCCCCTGCCGCGCCGGCTGCTCCCAAGTCCCCAGCGGCACCTTCCGCTGCTGCGCCCACGTCGCCGTCCGCACCACCCGCTTCCGCTGCCGCGCCCACGGCGCCGTCCGCACCACCCGCTTCCGCTGCCCCGGCCTCTCCGTCCACCCCTGCCGCTCCCGCCGCTCCAGCGGCACCCACCGCCCCCTCTGCACCTGCCGCACCGGCAGCGCCCTCCGCACCCAGTGCTCCCGCGGCACCGTCTGCTCCAGCAACCCCTGCGGCACCATCTGCACCGGCAGCGCCCACAGCACCGACGGCTGCACCCGCTCCCGGCGCACCCGCTGCGCCACCCGCGCCCGGCGTTCCTTCCGCACCGCCTGCAGCAAAGGCACCAGCCGCACCGTCCGTACCCAGTGCTCCGGCTGCACCCGTTCCCAGTGCCCCCGCTACGCCATCAGCGCCGAACGCACCATCCGTACCCAGTGCTCCGGCTGCACCGTCTACTCCTGCCGCGCCGAGCGCTCCGTCTGCAGCAACCGTCCCGAGCACACCAGCAGCGCCTGCTGTACCGTCTACACCGTCCGCGCCGAGTGCTCCCGCGGCGCCGTCTACTCCTGCCGCGCCGAGTGCTCCCGCGCCAACGACTGCACCCAGTGCTCCGGCTGCACCCGTTCCCAGCGCACCGGCAGCGCCCAACGCGCCCACGGCACCGAGCGCTCCGTCCGCGGCAACGGCCCCGAACGCACCAGCAGCGCCTGCCGCACCGCCCGCACCAGCCGTACCGAGCGCTCCGGCTGCACCGTCTACTCCTGCCGCGCCGAATGCGCCCGCGGCACCGAGTGCTCCGGGTGCGCCGGAAGTTCCGAACGCTCCTGCAGCGCCGAAGGCGCCGGGGGCGTCGGAAAGCGGGGGCACTCCGCCGCCTCCCCTGCCGCCGAAGTAAAAATAGGCGCAGGCTGCGCGGCGCAGGTACGCTCTGAACCATGCTTTCTGACGCGACCTTCGTCCTCGCTGCGGGCGAGAACGCTTACACGCCGTCGCTTGTTTCGTTCGCCTGGATTATGGCCGTGGCGCTGCTCGCGCCGCTGGTCTCCCACATCCTGGGCCAAAAGATGCCGGCCGTGGCCCTGCTCATTTTCTTCGGCATGGCCATCGGCCCGTCGATGCTGGACTTGGCCCACGAAGACCCCGGTATCGGCATGCTGAAGGAGCTGGGCGTTGGTGCGCTGTTCCTCCTCGCCGGCTTCGAAATCGACTTGGCCACGCTCAAATCCAAAGAGGCCGTCACGGGACTTTCCACGTGGCTCATCTGCGCGGTGGCCTGCGGCATCGGAGCGTACTTCCTCATGGATGACATCCCCGGCGCCATCGTCATGGCCATCGCCCTGACGTCGACGGCGCTGGGCACGATTACGCCGATGCTGAAACAAGACCAGCTGCTTGGCACGAAGGTGGGCGATTCTGTCGTCATTCACGGCGCAATTGGTGAGGTGGCCCCGATTACCGCTATGGCGCTGCTGCTGGGAACGCGGTCCACGCTAACCACCATGCTCATCCTGCTGGCGTTTATCGCGATTGCGGTGGCGGTGGCGTTGATGCCGATTGCCGTCGGCAAGCTTATGCCCTGGTTCAAGGACGCGTTCATCTCCGGGGCGGGCTCGACCAACCAGACGATTCTGCGCCTCATCATCCTCATCCTGGCGGTGCTCATGGCGGTGACGGCAGTCTTCGAGCTGGACATTGTGCTGGGCGCGTTCGCCGCCGGCATCATCCTGAACCGCATCATCCCGGACGAGTTCCACAAGGGCCTAGAAAACCGCCTCGACGTGGTGTTTTATTCCATGCTCATCCCGGTCTTCTTTGTTATTTCCGGCATGTCGATTGACTGGCACGTCATTGTGGAGGAGCCGCTCAAGGTCCTGGGCATCCCCGCGCTGATTCTGGTCACGCGCGGCCTGCCGGTGTTCCTGCGTGAGAACATTCACCACACCGGCTCCGACGTGGAGACCACCCGCGAGCGCATCCAGGTCGCGCTGTACGCGGCGACGGGTCTGCCGATCATCGTCGCGGTGATGACGGTGGCGGTGGACTCCGGCATTGTCGACGCCGAAACGGGCTCCATCTTCATCGCCGGCGGCGCGCTGACCGTGGCCATCTTCCCACTGCTGTCCACCCTGGTGCGCGAAAAGGGTTAGGGTTATATCTGTGACAAATCCCTACAGCATGCGGCTTTCCGACGCCGAACGAACCGACGCCGTCAACGATCTCGCCCAAGCGCTGGGTGAAGGCCGACTCAGCCTCGACGAGTTCGAGGAGCGCACCGACGCGGTGATGATAGCGTCGACCAGGCGCGAGCTGGCAGAGGTCTTCATGGATATCCCCACCAAGGCCAGCAGTGAGCTCAAGGTGTACTCCCAGGGCGAAGTGGCCCGCGCGTTCGAGTCCACGCGGAAGCCGCGCCTAGCCACGGCCATGGTGGGCTCGCTCGGGCTCTTTTTCGGCGCGATTGCATCCTTTGCCGCCCTGTCCGGCGTCACCGCCGCGCTGACCGGAACGGGCCTGCTGTTTCTCATTCCGGCGCTGTGGATCATGCTCTACGTGGCGAAGGTGGGCCCGGAATCGTGGCACCGCCCGTCGCTGAGGCAGATTGAGCGCCAGCGCCGCCGAGAGCTCAAGGCCGCGACGGCAGAAGAGCGCGCGCAGATGCGGGCGTTGGAGCAGGCGCAGTGGGCGGAGAGGCGTCGGCAAGCAGGCGAAATCACCGGGGATGCGATGAATCTGGCCAAACGCAAGCTGGAGCAGTGGAACCAGAAGTAACATAGCCCACATGACTCAGAATCGGATTTTTGACCAATCCACCAAGCTGCAGGGTGTGGCCTACGATATCCGCGGTGAGGTGTCCGCCGAGGCGGAGCGCATGGAGCTGGATGGGCACAGCATTTTGAAGCTCAACACCGGCAATCCCGCGGTGTTTGGCTTCGACGCGCCCGATGTGATTATGCGGGACATGATTGCGGCGCTGCCGACCTCGCAGGGCTATTCCACGTCGAAGGGCATTATCTCCGCGCGCCGCGCGATTGTGACGCGCTACGAGCTGGAGGATTTCCCGGCCTTCGATCTGGATGACGTGTATCTGGGCAACGGCGTTTCTGAGCTCATCACGATGGTGACGCAGGCGCTGCTTAACGACGGCGACGAGGTCCTCATCCCCGCCCCCGACTATCCCCTGTGGACGGCGGCGACGTCGCTGGCGGGTGGCACGCCCGTGCACTACCTGTGCGACGAGGAGGATGACTGGAACCCGTCGATTGAGGATATCCGGGCGAAGGTTTCGGAGAAGACCAAGGCGATTGTGGTCATTAACCCGAATAATCCGACGGGCGCGGTGTATTCGCGGGAGGTGCTGCAGAACATCGTTGCGGTGGCGCGCGAGTATAACCTGCTGATTTTGGCGGATGAGATTTATGACCGCATTCTTTACGACGACGCGCAGCACATCTCGATTGCGTCGCTGGCGCCGGACCTGCTGACGATTACGTTCAATGGCCTGTCCAAGGCGTACCGCGTGGCCGGCTACCGCGCTGGCTGGATGGTGCTGACGGGCCCGAAGTCCCACGCGCGCGGGTTTATCGAGGGCCTGGACCTGCTGGCGGGAACGCGGCTGTGCCCGAACGTGCCGGCGCAGCACGCCATCCAGGTGGCCCTGGGTGGGCGGCAGTCGATTTACGAGCTCACCGGCACCGGCGGGCGCCTGCTCAAGCAGCGCAACATTGCCTACGAGCGGCTCAACGAGATTCCCGGCGTGTCCGTGGTCAAGCCGATGGGTGCACTGTACTGCTTCCCGCGCTTGGACCCCGAGGTTTATGAGATTCATGACGACTCGAAGCTCATGCTCGACATCCTGCGCGCGGAGAAGATCCTCATGGTGCAGGGCACCGGCTTCAACTGGCCCGCGCCGGATCACTTCCGCGTGGTCACGCTGCCCTGGGCGTCGCAGTTGGGGAATGCGATTGAGCGCCTGGGCAACTTCCTGGCCAGCTACCGCCAATAGCGCAGGGGTGCCCTGCCCCGCTCGCAGAGTCGAGCGGGGTGGAGTGGTTAAGGGTCGCCGCGGGGCGGGGCTGGCCCGGAGGGTGACGCCCGACGTGAACCGCCGGTGGCATCGGGGCTGGCGGTAGAGCCAGCAGGAATGTTTCTGGCGGCGGGGAGGCGCTGGGCGCGGGGCGCGCGGTGCGGGTGGAACGTCTCGCGCGGATCGCGCGGTCCTGGTGGCTGCCACCGGATGCGGCCGTTCTCCCGGACGATGCGTCCGCGGCCGGGCAGGCCATTGATGGCGTTGTGGTATTTGCACAGCGGGGTGAGGTTCTCCGGGTTGGTTTCGCCGCCGTCCTTCCACTCTGTGATGTGATGAATCTGGGCGTAGTCCGCGCCACACAGGCACTCGTCCCAGGCACACGTGGGCTGTTCACCAATGGCCATGATGCGCTGCTTGTCGGAGGCGAGGCGCTGGGTGCGGTGGAGATCGACGGGTCCTTTCACGCGGTCGACGATCATGACGAGGCCCTCCTCGGCGAGCTCGCGCTCGATGAGCTCAGCACCAGTGATTTTCGCGCCGTTGGAGAGTTGGACAACGATATCGCCAAGATCTGGCGCCGGCCCCGGCGGCATCGGCTCGGTGGAACCAGGGTGGGAATCGGGGCGCGGGGTGGAGGGATCGCCGAGGCGGCCGAGAATTTTCGCGTACTCGGGAAGCTCCATGACGGCGAAGGTCTGGGCCACGGGCCGGGCGAGGCGGCCTTCACGAAATGCTGCGGTGAAGGACCCAACGGGATCGTCTTCATCAATGTTGGGGCGGAGATCCTCGATGAGTGCGGCCGGTGCAGTGAGGGTGAGCTTGGACAGTTGTTTGCCGCGGCGAATCTTGATACCCGGCTTCGGGGTGGGAGGCGGGTTGAGCTCGCGGATGCGGGTGCGGGCATAGCGGGCGACGGTCTTCTCGTCGCCGGCGATGCTGCACAGCTCAATGCGGAAATCCCAGGCCTCGCGCTGTTTCTTAAGGCGGCGGGCGAAGCGCTCGATGAGTTCAAGCGTGGGCAGGTCGTGGCCGTTTGAGCGCGCAGCGTCCACGGCACGGGCTTGCTTGCGGGTGTAGGAGGTGGGGGCAAAGTAGACGTCGTAAAGCGCTAGCAGGGACTGGGCCGCCGACTCCGGGCCCCACGCCCGCAGCTGGTCGAGGCTGAGCCCCGCAACGCCGGCGACGAGCTCGATGCCCGCCGCCTGGCTGCGAAGATGCGCTTCCACAAGGTTCATGCCAGCAACGCTAAACGCCCCACCCGCACCACACAACAGTGCCGCCGCCAGCCTGTGGATAACTTGTTGAACGCATCAGCATAAGTTTTCATTCTTATGACAATCGTTCACAATAGTAGGTATGACTAGCCTAAGCCCGTGGCGGGTGGGACTACTTGGATTCTTGGCAGTGGCAGCGCTCGCAACGGTAGCTGGCCTGTTTATTCTCCGCCCCACCAGTGCCTTGACCGAGCACACCAGCCCCGACTTCGCGTCAACGTATGCGCTCAACCAGCCGCAGGTTGACGGCACGGTGACGACTGTGGATAACCATTTGTGCAGCGACCCACACACGGGCACGGCCTTCGACGAGGCGCCACTCATCCCCGCCTCCGGCGATGACACATCCTGTACTCGCGTACTCCTTGACCTTACCTCCGGCGAAGACCAAGGCCGCATCACACAGCTCGTGTTCTATGGGGTGGCGGGCGACCCCACACTGAATCCCGGCGATGAGGTAATGCTGTCGCGCTCAGCAGACGGAACGTACGCCTTCGCCGACTACCGACGCGGCGGCAACCTCGCGCTGTGGGCCATCATCGCGGCGGTCATCATCGTCGGCTTTGCCGCGTGGCATGGCCTGCGCGCGATGGCGGGTCTGGGGATTAGCTTGGCTATCGTCTTGTTCTACCTCGTACCTTCACTAGTCGAAGGACACCCACCGCTGCCGCTAGCCTTGGCAGCCTGTGCTGCGATTCTCTTCCTCGTCGTACCGCTTGTCCACGGCGTGAACTGGAAGTCCGCCTCGGCGTTGGGTGGCGCGCTCGTGGCGTTAGGGGTTGCGGGGGCGCTGGGGTGGGCGTCGATAAGCAGCACGGCGTTGACCGGCGCAAGCTCGGAAGACAACCTCAAGTTGCTGCTCTACATGCCCGGGGTGCCCGTTGTGGGCGTGCTGCTGTGCGGGTTCATTGTGGGCGCGTTGGGCAGCCTCAACGACATCGCGGTCGCGCAGGCTTCGACCGTGCGGGAGCTGCATGCAGCCGACCCTTCGGCGGGGCCCGGAAAGCTCTTTGCGTCCGCGATGAAGGTGGGACGCGACCACATCGCGTCCGTGGTGTACACCATCGTGCTGACCTACACCGGTGCCGCGCTGCCGCTACTCATTCTCATTACGGCGGCGCAGCGCCCAGCGGGTCAGATCCTCTCCAGCGATCTCGTGGCAACGGAGGTCATGCGCTCGCTGCTGGGCGCCATGGCCTTGACCCTCGCGGTGCCACTGACCACGGCAATTGCGGCGTTTACGATGCCGGAAGGACACGGCCGAGAGCGTCAACAGTCCAGCCGGCGGCACGCCAAGCATCGACGTTGAGGACGTTGCGGCCATCGATGATGTGGCGGTTGGCCACGAGCTCGCCGGCCGCAGCCGGGTCGAGGTCGCGGAACTCCTGCCACTCGGTGGCGAGGATGACCAGCTCGGAGTCCTGCAGGGCGGCGTCGGCAGTCGGGGCGTAATTCAACGTCGGGAACACCTTCTTCGCGTTCTCCATACCCTCCGGGTCGTAGACCGTCACGGCGGCACCCGCCAGGGACAGCGAGCCGGCCACGGCGAGGGCCGGCGAATCGCGCACATCGTCGGAATTCGGCTTGAACGCGCAGCCCAGGACGGTCACGCGGTGGCCCAGCAGCGAGCCGTCGAAGGCGTGCTTGGCCAGGTCCACCACGCGGTCGCGGCGGCGCATGTTGATGGCGTCGACCTCGCGGAGGAAGGTCAGGGCCTGATCGGCGCCGAGCTCACCAGCACGGGCCATGAACGCGCGGATGTCCTTGGGCAGGCAGCCGCCGCCGAAGCCCAGGCCAGCGCCCAGGAACTTGCGGCCGATGCGCTCGTCGTACCCGATTGCGTCGGCAAGCTTGACCACGTCCGCACCGGCAATCTCGCAGATTTCGGACACAGCGTTGATGAAGGAAATCTTGGTGGCGAGGAAGGCGTTGGCGGAGACCTTGACCAGCTCCGCGGTCTGCAGGTCCGTGACGATGAACGGGGTGTTCTGCGCCAGCGGCTGCGCGTAGACCTCGCGCGCGATCTCCTCGGCGTGGGTCTCGCCCTCGCCAACGCCGAGGACGATGCGGTCCGGGCTGATGGTGTCCTTGACGGCGTAGCCCTCACGCAGGAACTCCGGGTTCCACGCGATCTCCACGCTGGTGCCCTCCGGGGCGAGGTCATCGGCCATCTTCTGCAGCTCCGCCGCCGTGCCCACCGGGACGGTGGACTTACCAAAGATGATGTGCTCGCCCTTCAGGCGCGGCACGAGCTCCGAAATGACGGACTTCACGTAGGTCAGGTCAGCGGCATAGGAACCGTGCCGCTGCGGAGTGCCGACGCCCAGAAAGTGCAGGTTCGCAAACTCCGCGGCGTCGTCGTAGCTGGTGGAAAACCCCAGACGGTCGGCCTCGATGTTGCGCTCGAGAACCTCCGGCAGGCCGGGCTCGTAGAACGGCACGCGGCCGTTCTTGAGAGCCTCGATCTTTTTGTCATCTACATCTACACCGAGTACCTCGTGTCCAAGCTCCGCCATGCAGGCGGCATGGGTTGCACCCAGGTATCCGGTACCAATAACAGTCATACGCATAACCAGCCATTTTAGGCGGCATGCGCGGAGCCTGCGCGGTGAGGGCAAAAAGTTTAACGGAAGTTCAGATAGGACTTCGACGGCGTCGGCCCGCGCTGCCCCTGGTACTTCGAGCCCAGCGCTCCGGAACCGTACGGCGCCTCCGCGGGCGACGACATCTGGAAGATGGCCAGCTGGCCTACCTTCATCCCCGGCCACAGAGTAATAGGCAGGTTCGCGGTGTTGGACAGCTCCAGCGTGATGTGGCCGGAAAAGCCCGGGTCAATAAAGCCCGCGGTCGAGTGCGTCAGCAGCCCCAAACGGCCCAGTGAGGACTTACCCTCCAAACGACCCGCTAGGTTCACTGGCAGGGTGAATTTTTCCAGTGTCGCGCCCAGCACGAACTCGCCCGGGTGCAGGACGAAGGCGTCTCCGTCCGCCACCTCGACCTCACTGGTCAGGTCCGGCATTTCCTCCTTGGGGTCAATGTGCGTGTAGCGCGAGTTATTAAACACGCGGAAGAACCTGTCCAAGCGCACGTCGACGGAGGAGGGCTGGACCATCTCGGCGTCATAAGGCTCGATGCCCAAGGCCTCTGGCCCCTCGGTAGCGATGGCAGCACGAATGTCACGATCTGAAAGAAGCACGGCACACAGTCTACCTCCCCACTGGGCCTTTTATGGCCTCGGGCGGCGGCGGTGCTAAGCTTTACGACGATGCACATTCTGCATTGCGCCGACGTAGTTTAATGGTAGAACTGCAGCTTCCCAAGCTGCTGGCGCGGGTTCGATTCCCGTCGTCGGCTCCACTTGTTTTCCCAGTTCATGGACTAATTTCATACCTACAGGATGGACCATGACAGCCCCTATTTTCACGCCCAAAACCACAGCAGAGCTTCGCGCTGAGCGTGAGCATATACTTCAAGATCTTGCGCCCCGCACAATCGATGAGCTCCGCGAACAGCGCGCGGTTGATCAAATCTCGGCCATCGACGAGGCAACTCTGAATCGGTATGAAGCCCTGTGCTTCGTTATCGGCGACTAGACACAGTTTCAGTTTCTCTCCGATCTAGTCTGAGGTTCTAACACTCACTTTATGTACCCCACGTCAGCACCAGGGCGTGCGGCAACAGACCCCACACAGGCAGGACACAATGGGCAAGCACGAACCAGCGGGAATCACCGACGCAGCCAAGAAAAAAGGCACCAACCACAACGCCATCATCGCGTTGATCCTGATTCTCGTCGGCCTCGGTGTCTTGCTCTACCCCGTCGTGGCCACGCAGTGGAACAACCACACCCAATCCCGCGCCGCGGAGGAATACGCCAAGCTGGAAAAGCAAGCCCCGCCTGAGGTACTGCACACCGCGTGGGACGAGGCGCAGTCTTACAACGCGCAGCTGGGCCACATCAGTGTGGAAGACGCTTGGACCACCACCGATGACGAAGACTCTCCCGAATACCAGCGCTACCGCCAATACCTGTCTGTATTGTCGGAGACCGATGCCATGGGCCGCATTGTTATCCCCTCCATCAATTCCGATCTGCCCATTTATCACGGCACCTCAGAAAAGGCACTTTCTCGCGGCGCTGGCCACCTCTATGGCACGGACTTACCTGTCGGCGGCGTAGGTGATGGTGAGGGCCGGCACGCAGCACTTTCCGCTCACACGGGCCTACAAAACGCCACGCTGTGGGACAACCTGACCAAGGTCAAGAAGGGTGATGCTTTCTATATCGCCGCCGGCGGCGAGAAGCTCAAGTACGAGGTGCACGATATTCGCGTCGTCGAGCCCGCAGACACCAGCTCGCTTCACCGTGAGCCTGGCCAGGACCTCGTTACGCTCATTACCTGCACTCCCTACGGCGTAAATACCCACCGCTTGCTCGTCACCGGCCACCGAGTGCCGATGGATCCGGAAGACGAGGCCGCATTCAACAGCTCGGGTGTTCACTGGCAGTGGTGGATGTGGGCCATCCTGGCTGCCACTGCCATCATCGTGCTTCTGCTCATCTACTGGTGGCGCAAATATGTCAGCAACGCCAAGGACACCGCGCTTGACGACGACCCGCAAGACTCCTAACCGCCAATGAACATGCAATAAGGCCCGCCCTTCCCTGGAAGAGCGGGCCTTTTCTAAAAGTAGCCGCAAGCGGTGGTTCTATACCCAGCGGCGTCGCAAAGCGAGGCACCCTGCCGCGACAATTGCGGCGCCAGCGAGAGCCCACAGGCCTACGCCCTCACCACCGGTCTTGGGCAGTGCACCCTTGGTGATGTCAGCGACCTGAAGGACGCCGATCTTCTTCACGCAATTAGCAGCGGTGTCAGACTCAGCGCACCTATTACTGGTGATCGCGGTCCCTCCGGAGAGCACCTTGATGACTGCATTGCCATTCTGATCCCACTCCGTCGAGAACTTGATCGGCGCGGGCAGCAGGTTATAGCCGTTCGGCGCCTTCGTCTCGATGAGGTAATAAACGCCAGGGGCATCCAAGCCTTCGAGCTTGACGCGGCCTGTGGTGGTGGTCGTGGACTGCTTCACCACGGGGTTAGCATCAACGTTGACGCTGCCATCCGCGTTTAGCTTCAGGTTGCCGTTAGCATCACTGCGGTGGACGGTGAACTGCGCGCCGCCAAGCAAACCGTCGGTTTGGATCTCGTCCGGGTTGTCCGGGTTATAGCTCGCCTTTTCGAGCAGGACGTCCATCGTTTCCTTGGTCCCCAGCGGGATACAGTCAGTATCCTTCCAGCCGCCCATTTCTGCCTCATTCATGAGGCCAAATTTAGGCTCGTACAGGCCACCCTTGGTGTAGCAGCGGGTGTTTCCTGAAGGTTGGCTCGGGTAGCCGGCGGGTACAGAGGTGCTGTCCAGTTTTGAACGATCCAGCTTGAAGCGCACCGTTACCTCGTAGACGTGCTGCCCAGTGCTTCCGTCAACACCCTTGGGTTTAATGATCTTCGGAGTGTCATTCTTGTTGAGCTCAAAGGGGCCGGACCTTGGTACGCACGCGGCTGGCTGGTCTTGTTGAACTCGTCCTTGAAGATCACAGTGGCCCCAGTAACCGTGGCAGCACCAACAAACCTCGGGGTGTCCGTGAGCTTGCCGTAGATCACGTCGTTGGTGTCGAAGCCAGGTGCGTCCGGTGCCTCAACTACGACGTTGTACTTCGCGGTATATTCATTCGCTGCACCAGGAACAGGTTGCGGTGTGCTGTCGACGGCAACCTTATTGAAACAGGCTTCAGTAGCGACGTTGTCATCTTCAGCCGGGCTAGACTCCCCGTCCGTAGCCTGGAAAGCAACCTTGTTCGGACTACATACCGTCTTGAGGTTCCCGTATTCATCTGTTCGCACCGGCGCAGAGACGACATACTCTACCTTCGCGTGCCCTGGAAGAGTACCAACATAGCCCATCATGTATCGGGACTCACCGTCCGCTCCGGATGGGACAATCATGCCTGCATAAATACCAGTTCCCGGCGCAATCTGATCAGGCCCGGGCTTTTGACCGTTGACCTCGGTAGATCCTGCTCCAAATCCCTCGAATTTCGCAGTGGGACCGGAAGCGTTCACTCCATAGTGAGTATCCGTTGGTAGGTATTCCCAGAATGTGCCGCCCGAACTGGTGTTATCCGTGGTGTTTTCCACGGAGATGGTCCAGAAAGTACGCACCTCGCCGTTTACCACCTTGGTCTCCGAGCGTTGCTTCTTCACCGCAATGTTTGATTGCAGCCCTGGCGGTGGCGGAACTAGGTCGGAGGCCGCGTCCGTGTTAAATGAAGCAGGCAGGTTGTTCATTATGTTGACCAGCTCGAACTTCGGGCTATCATCATCTGGGTTGGTGATCTTTAGCTCAAAGCCCAGCTGATTCGCATTCGCACTACCCGAGCCAAAGCCCAGGTTTCCATTGGAGTAGGTCCACGCCTTGCCCCAAGAAGCAGAGGGGTTCGAGATCGTGCGCCCATCGAAGGTCTTGATGCCGGTGAGATCCCAGGTCCTGATGTCGCCGGTCTGTGTGTCAATGCGTTCAAGGATAAGCTTGTCGCCTGCCTGAGCCTTACTCTGGAAACCCCACATATACTTCTGGGCCTGCGGGAGCACCGCCCAGTCCTCCGAGTAGGACTTCTGGCTTCCTAGCACGCGTTGAGCCGTGACTTTGTCGACGTCGACCTTATAAAGGTGACGGCTACCAGAAGTGGACGTGTTGGCCACAAAGAATCCCTCGCTGGTGTACACGCCAGCGTTGAGGACATCCCGGTCGCCGCTCGTTTCAAACGGGGTACCGGTACTTCCGGCCTTTAAAATAGGCCCAAGATTATATACTTCACCGGTTGCCGGATTGATCTGAAGGAGATTTCCTGCCGGGTAGCAAGGATCACCATTTCGGCCGCGACTCTGGCTCACCGCATAGAGCCAGTTATCACTCGAATCAAAGGCTAGAGCATTGTACACCCAGGGAGTGGACTCTCCCACCTGGCGAAAGTCTCGGCCTTGGTTGACTTGACGGCTCAGAATGGAAGTGTCTCGGCGAAGATCCTTAGGTTCACTGGTTACAACGTAGACAGGGCTACCGTCGGCAAATTCAGCTGGGGTGAGATCGCGCTTTGGCTGTCTGCTTGTAACCGGATCTTGGCACTCCTCTTTCGCAGGAACGGTGAAGGAAGCTGTAAACACTGTATCGGCTGGCCCGCGGTGAACACCCTTAAACTGAATCTGTGCGGTGCCACCAATAGTAATCTGCGGCAGGATGACTTGGTATTCCTTGGCGCTAATCCTTTTGTAGGTCACCTTCGCCTCATACCAACCTCCGTTGGCACCGGTGTAATAGATCGTCAGGTCATCAGGGTTAGTCGATAAATAACTGTTAACGCTGGATTTGAGGGTAACCACCGTGCCTTGCGGAATGGACAGCTGGCCGCCAAAAAGCTCACCGGCCGGAATCTTAAAGTTCGGGATATAGCGGCTTCCCTTGAGCACGTATCCATCGTTTACCATCGTGATGGTGCGGTCGCCTGCAGCGTACGGGGTAATGTTCGGCGCCGCCATCAGACGGGCTGGGGCCGCGTCAACGTCAGCAATATCAAGCGGCTCAGTCACCTCCGAAGGGGCTTCTAAGGCTTCGCTGGATTCAGGTGATGACGTGCTGGTAGTCTCCTCGGCTACTCCACGCACGTCGACGGACATCCCGCTCAGTTCGGATTCCTCTGCGACCGCTGGGATCTTCAGTGAGAAAGCTGCCCCTGCTGGCACGTCAGTAGAAAGGCCAGCGATTCGGAAAGTCACTGAAGAACTGGTTGATTTTACAACGAGGTTGTCTCCTTCGCGGACGGGGATCTCTTCGCCGTCGATAGTCAGTGTGTAGGCCGAGCCTTCGAACTCCAGTCCTGCAGTCTCAACAGTGAACTCCAACTCCTCCACGTTTCCGGCGTCAACAAAGTGGCCTTCAAATGTTGCGGAGTCGCCAGCAGTCAGGCTCAGCTGGTCTGCAGAATCGAGCTCGGTGCGCAGAGCCGTGGTTTGTGCTTCGGCGACGGCACCAACGATTCCGGGCAGAGCAGCCGGTGCAGCAACACCAACAATGAGAGCCAGTGCAGCAATGAACGCCGCAAAAGCTCGCCAGCGGTACACTACCGGCTCGGCCGGGTGAGCATCTGTCCAGGACATTAGCGTCCCTCGCTTTCTGAATTCTTCCTGCGACTAAAGGCAATCATCACGAAACCAGTGGCGATCAACACCATCGCTGCGGCAACCACACCGAGTACCTGTGCACCGGTCATCGCCAATGAGCCACTGTTCCCCGACGGAGCTGCCGGAGTGGAGGTCTTACCTGCACCTGGAGTACTCGACGGTGTTGTCTCGGGTTGGTGTGGCGGATTCCCAGGCTTAGTCGGTGGATAGTTTGGAGTTGTTTGCGGCGTATTCGGATGCGACGGCGGAGTAGTCGGCGTCGTGGGCGGCGTTGGTGTTTCACCCGGTTTGTGAGTCTTGGCCACAATTACTCCTGGCACTGGTTTCGGATTGTCCGCCACAGTGTGGAATGGAACCGCTACCACAAATGGGTTGATCTCCCGGTAGGAGTTATCTGGCGCCGACGACGTCACTACGTAGAAGCCATCCGCTAGACCGTCAAAGGTCACTTCTCCATTGGCATCGGTGACCTGGTCCACGTGCACGTCGGTACGCCATTCACGAACCTCGGCCAGACCCGCGTCTTGCACGCGTGCTACATCGTCAGCGTTGTTTGGATCTAGGCCGGCGAGCCGGGCCAGATGTATCGTGACTCCCTGAATCTTTCCCGAAGGTGCCTGCCCATCGTCGTCGGGATTGCCCTGCGTAAGCCGAACAGTCACCGTATCCGTATCTACGGTGCGTTCCGCACCAGTAGTCTGTTGCCCGGCAACCTGCACCGCTTCCGCAGCAACCATGCCCGGCCCCGCGAACGCGATTGCACACGCTACTCCGACGGCAACCATTCGGGCCGACCATGTATTTGTCAACCTCTTCATCGCCTTACTCCCGCACGCTACTTTTCTCATTAATAACTTCATGTGCTCCGGCCGCCTTCTGCCGTCGCAGCCACCACACCAGCCAGCAACCAATGACAATCACCGCAGCCAACAGTGCGTACATCCACCATTGCCAACCCGGGCCGTGGGAGCCTTCAAATACCGACTCCTCCCCCGGCTCCATAGGAACCTGATGGCCACGTACCAACAAGCGATGTGTGTTGATCCCGTACGGGGTGCAGGTAATCAGCGTGACGTAATCCTGATCGGCGACTGGCCGTAGACCATCAACTTCACTCGGCAGAACCACTTGAATGCTGTCGACGACGTACTTCAATTTGTGGCCAGCAACCTGGATGTAGAACACGTCTCCCTCGGTGGCAGAGTCGAGGTGATCAAACATCGTCGAATTTGCCAGACCCGTATGCCCCGTAATGACGGAGTGGGTTCCTGATCCGCCTACCGGCAAATCAGAACCATATAAATGTCCCAGTCCACGCTGCAGTGTCTTATCCGCGGTGCCGTGAAACACCGGTAAATCAACGTCCACCGCTGGGAACACGAGTCGAGCCATCGCTTCGTTCTCGCCCAACTGCTTCAGATAAGCCTCATAGTCGGGATTGTCTACCCCGATACGGTTCAGCCACGGATCCAGAATCGGACCCGACGTATGCTCCTCGTTGTATGCATGCGCAGCATCCCAAACCGAATCCTGAACCTGCGCCGGTGTCGCTTTATCCAGTCGCGCATATTCCTGCGCCACCCTCGAGGCGTTCCAATTGTTCCATGCGGTCGAGACCACTGGGTACAGCATCACCAACAACCCGACGACAACGACTACCGCCGGAAGGACTAGGCCTCCACGGCGCCTGTGCCGTCGGCCTGCATTTTGGCCTACCACCGTAGTCAACGACCCGCACCACCCAAAAGAATGTCCCACGCGCTAGCGCAGCGCGACCGGGATTACAACGAAAGAAAAAGAATGGGGACCGGAATCTATACCTAGCCCAGTCCCCTCATTGGGCCGGACAGCCATTTTGGCTACCCGGCTCGCAGCGCAGACCATCAGCTGGACGGTCTGCGCCACCGGAACTACGCCCGGCTATTAATTACGCGCGGTACGGCGGGCGAACCAAGCACCAGCAGCAACAATCGCTGCACCAATAGCAGCCAGGATGCCAACACCGGCGCCACCGGTCATCGGCAGGTTCGGAGTGTCCTGCTTAATGTTGTCGATCTCGGAGACGAGGGTGACCTTATCGTCACCGTTCAGTTCACCAGTCTTCGCGATGTTGTCGCGGGTGAAGTCAATCGCAGTAACATTTTTCTCCGGCAGCGCGTAACCAGCAGGAGCCTTGGTCTCCTTCAGACAGAACTTCTTGCTTGCCGGAACAACCTCCTTGCCATCCTCGAAGTCGGTGACGTGCAGGCCATCGATGGTGAAGGTACCGTCGGCGCCGGTGGTCCACTTTTTCGCGCCGTTTACCGTCAGCGGGTTCTCGAGCTTATCCTGCGCGGAGGCACATCGGTAGAGCTCGAACTCAGCGCCTTCCAGGACCTTGCCGGCCTCCTTGCCGTCCTTCTTAACAACCTTGAGCTTGCCGTGGTAGGTCACGACCTCGTTGGTCTGGTTCTTGACTTCCTTGCCGGTGTTCGGGTTATTGAAGATGACATCAGCCTGGTTCTTCAGCTCAGTGGTGTCGCCAACCGCCTTGCGCTTAACCTCGAAGGTCAGGGACATCTTGGCACCGGACTTGACCTTGGCAAGGCCCTGCTCGGTAAGGGTTACGACAAGCTTGTTGCCGTTGGCCTTCGGGTCATTGACCGTGTAGTCACCCGCAGTGAGAACCGTATCGCCAGCCTTTACTTCAGTGACCTTCTGGAAGTCCAGGCGCTGATCCAGCCGATCCTCGAAGCGGAAAGCAGTCAGGTTCTTGCCTGCTCCCCAAGTCGGAGCATCCGCATTGATGGTGTAGGAGTACGCGTCCTGGATGTTCTTATCTGCATCCTTGACAGTCTTCTCGGTCTTGGTCTCCGTGTTCTTTGGGTATGCAATGACGTCGTAGTTCCAGGCATCGGAAGCCTCGTTGACCATCGGGACCGACACGATGAACGGAGCACCAGCAACGATGCCGGCCGGAGCGTTAGTTTCCTCTACCAAGTAGATACCCAATGGCAGATCAGTGAAAGCTGCCTTGCCATCAGTGCCGGTGGTTGCTTCCTTGGTTTCCGCAGTCTTCTTGTCGTCCTTGACGTCAGCAGCGGTCTTCGGGAACGTTGCCCAATCACCGTTCTGCAGATCGTAATCGAGCTTGGTGATCTTGTAGGTCACGCCAGACAGAGCCTCACCCGGGACGCCCGTCATTTCCTTACCAGTGGCCGGATTAGTGGTCTCGGCACCCTTCTTCTTGAAGAGGGTGATGGAGCCCTTCTTAGTGAAATCGATGTTTGCTTTGTTCACGGCCCCTTGCTCAGCGCCAGGATTCTCCTGGGCCAGTGCACCCGGAGCGGAAACACCCAAAGCGAGTCCGGCGATAGCAGCGAAGGCAACTGAACGAGCGGTACGAGAGATCTTGTTCACGGAAACTGGTCCTTTACACGAGTTCTGAAATGAGACACCGCGCCTCATTGGCTGTGTGCAATCCATTCCCCACGGTTCACGCACCATGATCTGACTCGTTGCTAAGAATCTTTCGCCTGCCGAGAGTAGTTTTCAGGCGGAAACGTCTACGCAGGCCCCAACCTTAACTAACGATAGCCTGTGGATTACATAACTAGATTCTACCCCCAGCGTGTTGGGCAAAGTCCCCGACTAAAGCTCCTCCCCCGCAAATCCGGCTAAACCTCTCAAGAATCCGCACGGTCCACCCAAACGTGAAGACTCCTTCTGCAGTTCAACTAATGTTTTCGAGACGTCATCTAGTTTCGTGTGAAATTGAACACATTGCCCATTTAAGGGGTAGGCCTGTTCGATTTTACACCCGTTACATAGAATGCAAGCTTCACGCAGGAGAATAGCTTCCCAGAGAGCACCTTCCAACGACGGCGAAACGAACCATATATGCTGCCAATACCACCAGGTAGAACATCCCCTTTGATGACCCATAAAAGGAAGCGTCACCAAGGGCGCTCAAGGTACCCTGAACTCATTTAGATTCTCAGCCTTCAACAGCCCACGTACCAAAGAGTTAATAGCGTTAAGATTCCTGACAAGAGCTCTCTACGTACTCTGAGCCTCGTCGGCGGCACGAAGGAGCGCGGCGTAGGCGCCGTTGCGCGCGAGGAGTTCGGCGTGGGTGCCGCGTTCGGCGATGCGGCCGTGGTCGAGGACGACGATCTGGTCGGCGTCGTAAATCGTGGACAGGCGGTGCGCAATGACCAGGCGGGTGGCGTGTGCGCCGAAGACGGCCTGCTGGATGGCGCGCTCGGTTTCGTTGTCCAGGGCGGAGGTGGCCTCATCGAGGATGAGCACCTGCGGGCGGCGCAGCAGTGTGCGCGCCAGGGAGAGGCGCTGCTGCTCACCGCCGGAGAAGCGGTAGCCGCGCGAGCCCACGAGGGTCTCGAGGCCGTCGGGAAGGTCGCGAACAACGTCGGCCACGTTGGCGGCGGTGAGGGCGGACCACATCTGATCCTCGGTGGCGTCCGGCTGGGCAAAGAGGAGGTTCTCGCGCACCGTGCCGTGGATGAGGTAGGTCTCCTGAGAGACCACGCCGATAACACCTGAGCGCTGCTCGGCGGGCACCTCGCGCAGGTCCACCCCGCCTAGGAGCACGGAGCCTTCGGTGGGATCGGCTAGGCGCGCCATGAGCGCGGCGATGGTGGATTTGCCGGAGCCGGTATGGCCCACCAGGGCGGTGGTGGTGTGGGCGGGGATGGACAGGGAGACCTCGGAAAGCGCGTCGGTGTCGGTGCCGGGGTAGCGGTAGGAAACGTGCTGGAGGGTGAGGGAGGCGTCGGCAAGCTGCGCGGGCTCGGTGACCTCATGAAGCTCGGGTTTTAAGTCCAGGTACTCAAAGATGCGGCTAAACAGCGCCATCGACGCCACCCACTGCGCGCCCACATTGAGCAGGCCGGTAATCGGGCGGAAGATTTGGGTCTGCAGCGTGGAAAAGGCAATCAGCGTGCCAATCGTAATCCCCGGGCGCAGGCCAGCCACCAGGTAAATCAGCGCCGGCATCACGCCGAAAATGATCTGGGTCAGCGCCATGCGCCAACGCCCGGCCAGCTGTGATTCCAGCTCCAAGCGGATGAGTGAACGTGAGGTTGTCTCAAACGTGTCATACACGCGCCCCTGCGCGCCCAATGTGGCCGCCAGGCGCATGCCGGAAACAGAGAGATTCTCCGAAATGGTCTGCTGCAATGTTGCCTGCGCGCGAGAGTTTTTCTCCATGAGGCTGCGGCGCAGGATGGCCGCGCGGCGCGTCAGCCACACCGCGGGCGGCAGGACAATCAGGGAAAGCAGGGACAGCGTGGGCGATAGAGCCACCATGGCCACCAGGGTGGCCACGGTCATGGTGAGGTTGCTCGCCACGGAGGTTGCGGTGGTGGTGACCATGCCTCGCATGGCCGCGATGTCGTTAGTGAGGCGGGACTGGATCTCCCCGCCCCGGTTGTTGGTGAAGAACTGCAGGGACTGGCGCTGCAGGTTAGCAAAGACCTGCGTGCGCAGCTCGTGCATGATGGTGTGCCCCACGCGCGCGGAGAGAAAGGACTGGACCACGCCGATGGCCTGGGAGACCACGGTAACGGCGAGCATGCCGCCGACCAGCCACAACAGCAGAGTGGTGTCGTGGTTGGGGATGGCGTCATCGACAGTGCGGCGCACCAGGAAGGGCTGCACCACGGTCAGCCCCGAGGTGGCCACGATGAGCGCGGTCACCAGCAACAGGGTGCCGCGGTGGGCCGAGAACAGCCGGGCCACGCGGCGGAACTTCACCGGATGCTGGGCTAGCTGATCGACGTCCGCGGGGTCCTTCACCGCGGTGTGCATCGGCCGCGTCATGGCTTAACCGCAGGTGACAATCGGCTGCGGGTCATAGACCGTGGTGGTGGTCTCCCGGGAGAGCTCCTTGCCGGAGAGGTCCTTAATCACGCGCGTGTCCGAGGTGGTAAAGCCCGGCGCGCCGCCCGACGGCGAGCAGTCCTCCTTCACCGTCATGCGCTGCGGATCCGTCTTGGCCCAGCGGCCGTTGTTGATGGATTGCACGTCCACGGTCTTCACGCCCTTGAAGCGCACGGTGATGTCCTTGCCATAGCTGGTCTCAATGCGCACCGGGTGATCCGAGGTGTTGGTGAACTGCAGGTCAATCGCGCCCTCGTAGACGGTGGCCTCGCGGCCGGCCGGGTAGCGCGAGATGTAGTAGGAGTGCGGCGTGTGGGCGGTGTCCTCCATGCCCGCGAAGTAGGCGGCGTTGTACAGCGTGGTGGCGAACTGGGAAATGCCGCCGCCCACCGCGGTGCCTGCGTGGCCGTCGATGATGATGCCGGATTCCACGTAGCCCTGCGCGGTGCCGCGGGGGCCGGTGTAGCCGTTGAGGGAGAAGGTCTCCCCCGGGTTAACCACAGCGCCGTTGACCTCTTGGGCCACCAGGCGGATGTTGGTGCCGGAAGCACCGGAGAAGCCGCCGGTGGAGAACTCCGAGATGGTGTCGTCGAAGGTGGCCTTCTCCGCCATCTCGGTGGTGAACTTGGCCGGGTCCGGCTTGTAGTCGGCGTCCCACTCGCGGTCATCGTCGGAGGAAACGCGCTCCTCAAACTTCTCCAAGGTCTTGTCCCAGTCGATGATGGAGCCGTCGACAGAAGGAGTGACCTGCTTCTTGGTGCCGCTAAAGGAGATCTTGGCGTTGGTGCCGGGGACCTCGGAGCCCTGCATGCGCTCCGCAAAAAGCTCCTGGGCGCGGTCCTTGTCCACCTTGAGGCGCAGCTGACCGTCCTCAGCGGCGATGGTGACGAACTGGGAAATCTCCGGCTTGCGCAGGGTGCCGGTGGTGTTGTTCTCACCCTTCAGGGTCAGCGGGTTATCCAGGGCGCGGGCGGCGTCGCCCGTGCGCATGGCCTCGATGGCCTCATCATTAATGCGCGGCTCCACCACCATGGGCGTCACGTCCACGCCTTCCGGATCCAGCCAGTGGTCCACCACCGCGTTGTGCAAGGTGCCCTGGTCAACGGCCTGGCCCAGCTCCGGGGCGGTTTCCTTGAGCGAGCCGTTGATGAGCTCCAGGTTGCCGTCCTTGGGCTCGATGCTCAAGTCCTTGCCCACGCGCTCGAGCTCGCCGCCTAGGGCCTGCTCGTCCACGTCCACTGCCACCGGGATTTCCTCGGTGGGCTTGATAAAGCTGTAGAGGCGTGCGAAGGGGTTGAGGGAGGCATCCGGGATGCCGTCCACGGCCTTCTGGTAGTTCAGCGCGAGGCCGGAGTCCTGCGGGATGAGCTGGGTGCTCTTCTCGCCGGAGCGCACCTCCACCGGCTGGAAGGCAACATCCCCCAGCTCGTCTTCGAGCTTGCGCACGGCAGCGGTGCGCTCCATGCGGGATATGTCGACGCCGCCTACCGACGTCGCCCGCGGCACCTTGTGCTGGTTAGCCAGAACGTCCCAGGCGTAGGCGATGCCCGCGATGAGCACGAGGCCCACGAGCACGCCGAGGGTGACCTGCAGCCCCCTGCGGCTGCGCTCGCGGCGGTGCTGGCTGTGTCCGATTGACTTTTTCACGAATATGACACTATCGCCCAAGCGCGGGTTTTTACTAGTCGGAGCCCATCTGACGCACGGCGTCATCGAAGCGCGCGCGGTCGATGGAACCGTCCTCCACGGCCTGCACGACGGCGTCGATCACCGCCTCGACGTCATCATCCGTAGACCACAGCGGCATGTCCGCGCCGGCGGCGATGGCGGCAGCGACGGCGTCGGGCACGCCCAGGGTGTCGGAGATGGACGCCATTCCTCCCAGGTCATCGGTGTAGATGAGTCCCTTAAATCCCAGCTCCTCCCGCGCTAACTGGTAGGCCTGCGGGTTGATGGAGGTGGGCTGGTCCCCCAGCCCCGGCACCACGAGGTGGCCCATCATGAGCGCGGCGTTCGGCGCGGCCGGAATGGCCTGCTGGAAGGGGAGAAACTCGTGGCCGGCCAGCTCCTCCAACGGCGGGGTGACGGCCTGGCCTAAGTGCGTGTCCCCGGAGGCGCGGCCGTGGCCCGGGAAGTGCTTGAACACGGCCTTCACCCCGGCGGAGTCGAGCCCGCGGGCAAACGCCGCGCCGTACACGCCGGCCTGGGCTGGATCGGTGGAAAAGGCGCGGTCCCCCACCACCTCGAGGTCGCCGCCGTCCACGTCCAGGACCGGGGCGAAGTCCACCGTCAGGCCGTGGGCTCGCAGGCTCTGGCCAATCTCGCGGGCCAGGGCCTCGACCTCCTCCGGGCTCTTCTCCGCGGCCATGGCCTGCGGGGAGGGATAATCCCCCAGCACCTCGGAGAAGCGCTGCACCCGGCCGCCCTCGAAGTCGATGGAGGCCTCGAAATCGCGACCTATCTCCTCCCGCAGGGCGTTGAGGCCGCGGGGGCCGTCGCCCAGCAGCTCCGGGTCGGCCCAGCTGGGGATGAACAGCCCGCCGACGCCCGCCTCGAGTTTCGCCTTCGCATCGTCGTAGTTGAGCGCCGGCGGCATGAGCAGGGAGGCGGCCTGGGCGCGCACGTCCTGCTGCTCGGGCGCGGGGCTGGCCGGGGCCGCGCTGCTCGGTGTGCTTGGTGTCTCTGCGGACGCCGCGCTTTCCGACGTCACCGGGGCCGCCGACGAGCCTCCTTCACGCGCCGGTACCTGGCCCTCGCATGCGGTAAGCGCGCAGGCCGCGGCGAGGACTGGGACGAAGCTGGCTTTAGTCATACCCACCAGTGTGCCTGAAGCGCCCGCGGCGGCGACACCCGGTTGTTAGGATGGTCACATGAGTAACGGAGAGACCATGCTGATCGCATACGACGGCTCCGCCCGCGCCGACCGTGCCTTGGACTACGCCGCACACCTGCTGCGCCCCACCCACGTGGAGATCCTCACCGCGTGGGAACCCGCCGCCCGCCAGGCCGCCCGCGCGGTCAGCCGCAGCGGACTCAACCAGGCGCCGAACCCCGAAAACGTGGAGGATGACCCCGCCTACGCGGAGGCCCTCGAGGTCTGCCGCCGCGGCATCGCCAAGGCGGAGTCTCTGGGATTGAGCGGCCACGCCCAGCTGGTGGAATCCGTCTCCACCATCCAAAGCGCCATCGTGGACGCCGCCCAGGAGCTCGATGTGGACGTTATCGTCACCGGCACCCGCGCGCTCACCGGCTTCCGCTCGCTGTGGAACAACTCCACCGCCGAATACATCGTCCGCAACGCGGGCCTTCCGGTCTTCATCGTGCCCCCGGAAATTACGGACGACGCCGACGAGGCCTAACTACTTTCGGCCACCTGCCTGCTATGATCTGCGGTCATGGCCTTCGATTCCGATTCCCTGAACAAGCGCACCCTCGGCCCCGCCCTGGGCAGCGCCGTCGTCGGCGTAGCGCTGGGAGTCGTCACCATCCTGGGCATCGCCCAGTTCTCACAGGCAGACGCCGTGCCGGGCGATAGCTCCGTCTCCGCCTCCGACGCCGTGATGGGCGGACCCGAGTACGGCTCCCGCGACTAAGGTGCGCGCCCGCCACGCGCACGCCGGGGGCTTAATCCTTGTCGCCCTCGTGGTGCTGGCGCAGCCCTGGGGGCTGACCGCCGCCGACACCAAACACGATCTGGCGGCCAACCCGGCTGGCTTCTTGGCCGGCGCCCTGCATGCCTATACCGATACTTTTACCCTGGGCCAGCTGCAGAATCAGGCCTACGGCTACCTCTTCCCGCAGGGCCTGTTCTTTCTCATCACGGACCCGCTGCCGGACTGGATAGCGCAGCGCCTCTGGTGGTTCCTCGTGCTGGCGGTGGGGTTCGGGGGATTCTTCCGGCTGGTCCGCGCGGTGCTGCCCGCCGCCCCCGCGCGCGCCGCCATGGCGGGCGGGCTGCTCTTCGCGCTCTCCCCGCGCACGCTGACGACGCTGGGCGCGATTTCCTCGGAGACCTGGCCGGTCATGCTCGCGCCCTGGGTGCTCCTGCCCTTCCTGCGGCCGGGCCGGCTGACGTGGCGGGACGCCGCGCCCGCCGTGGTGGCGGTGGCGTGCATGGGCGCGGTCAACGCCACGGCCACGCTAGCGGCCTGCCTACCCGCGGGCTTAATCCTGCTGTGGCGCCGGGCGGGGCGGACCGGCCTGGCCTGGCTGGCCGGGTGCGCCGCGGTGTCCGCGTGGTGGATTGTTCCGCTGCTCATCTTGGGCCGCTTCGCCCCGCCGTTTACTGAGTTCATCGAGTCCGCCCGGGTGACCACGCGGTGGCTCAACCTGCCGGAAATCCTGCGCGGTACGACCAGCTGGGCACCGTTCGTGGACACCGAGCGCGTGGCCGGCAACGCCCTTGCCACTGAGCCGGTCTTTGTGCTCTTCACGGTCGGGGTCGCCGCCCTGGGCCTGGTGGGCCTGGCGCGCCTGCCGCGCGTGTGGGCATTCATGCTGCTCGTCGGCGTGGCCCTGCTGGGCACGCACGCCGCCTGGTACCTCGACGCGCTGGACGGGCCGCTGGCCGCCCTGCGCAACATGCACAAGTTGGACCCGGTGGTGCGCATCCCGCTGCTGCTCGGCGTGGCGTGCGTGGTGGCGCGGGTGGGGCTGCCGCGCAGCCTGCATCCCACCCGGCGCCAAGCCGCGGGCCTGCTGGTGTGCCTGGTTGCCGCCGGCGCCACTGCCCCGGCATGGACGGGCCGGCTGCTGCCCAAGGGCGCGTACGAGGAGGTTCCGGCTTATTGGCAGGAGGCGGCCGACTTCATGAATACGCTAGATACCCGCGTGCTCCTCTACCCGCCGGCCTCCTTTGCCCGCCAGGACTGGGGCTGGACGCGCGACGAGCCCGCGCAGCCACTACTCACCGTTCCCTGGGCGGTCCGGGACGCCGTGCCGCTCGTCCCATCCGAATCCATCCGCGGGCTCGACGGCGCGATGGCGCAGATTGCGCGCGACCCAGACTCCGCGCCGGCGGTCCTGCAGCGCCTGGGCATCGGCGCGGTGGCGGTGCGCCACGACCTCCTCTCCGCGCCCTCCGCCCACATCCCGGGCGAGGTCCACCGCTTCGGGGAGGTCGACGTCGTGGTCTTCGATCCAGAGCTGTCCATGAACCTGGCACCGGCCGACCCGCCGCGGGTGGCCGGCGGCGGGGAGTCGCTCGCGCTGCTTCATGGCCCGCACGAGCTCGTCTCCGCCGACGCCGACATCGTCACCGACACGCCCGCCGTGCGCGACCGCAACTACGGCACGCTCTCCGGCCCGGCGTCCGCACCGCTGGCCCCCTCCGATCCTTCCACGGTGCGCAATCGCCTGCGTGACTACCCTTCTGTCGGCCCGCTGACCCAGGTGGTAGAGCACGATGGCCGCGTGACGGCGTCCTCGTCTGCTGCGGATGCTTCTTCCTTCGGCGGGGCGGACCCGGCGCGCTCTGTCACCGCGGCGGTGGACGGCGAGAACTCCACCGCGTGGTGGCCAGCCCCCGGTGATTCCGGCTGGTTGGAGCTGCATGCAGAGTCCACCTGGTCCTCGCCCACGCTGCGGTTGATGACCACCGGCACGACCGAGGTCACCATCTACAACGGCGAGTCCAAGGTCACCGTCACCCTGGAGGCCTACCGCGCGCGCACCATCCGCGTGCCCGGCGCGCACGCCTCCACCATCCGCATCGTGCCGCAGCGCCGCACGGGGATTGCGGAGGCCGCCATCGTGGGCCAGCCCTCCCCGCGCCGCCTGGTCACCGTCCCCGATACTTCCCCGAACGCGCAGCAGTTCCTGTTCCAGCAGGACCATGAAGGCGTTCTGATCCGCTCGTTTACCGCGCCGCGCGCGATGACGGTGCGCGTGTCCGGTGAGAAGCCTGTGCTTATCGACGATCACCGCCACGCCCCCGGCGCCACCCTCACCCTTCCGGCCGGCCCGCACATCGTTCGCACCACCGGCGACTGGGCCGCGTTGACCGATACGTCCTCCTGTCTGCCGGATCCCCTGCCCGCGTCCGAGACCTCCGCCGCCGAATCCCGCGGCTATACCCGGCTGGCCGCCGGCCAGTCCATCGAGCCCGCCGACCACGACCGGCTCCTTATCACCGGCCGCGCCTTCAACGCTGGCCTGCGCGGCGAGCTTGCCTCCCCCGGGGCCGATCCGCTCTCCCTCGAGGCACGATCCATCGACGCCGACACGCAGGCCTTCCTCATCCCCGCCGGTGCCGGCGGCAACTTCCGCATGTCCTTTGCCGCGGACCGCGCCTACCGCGCGGGCCTGGGCTTTGGCGGCGCGCTCGCTGCGCTCACCACCGCTTTCTGCCTGCTAGTCATCTCACGCCGGCCGCGCCGCCAGCCGGCACCGCACGATGCCGCATTGCCCGCCGCGGCCCGCATCCTCCTCGCTGTTGTCACCGCCGCGACCGCGACCCTGGTGGCGGGCCTTCCCGGCCTGGCCACCGCCGCGGCGGCGTGGGCCATCGCGCGCTGGACCACGCTGCGCGCCGACTACCTGGCCGGCGCGCTCACCCTGGCCGCCGGCGCGATGCTCGCCCGCGCGCCCTGGCCCGCCGACGGCTACGCCGGCGACTCGCTCCTTGTCCAACTTCTCTGCGTCGCGGCCATCACCTGCGCCTGCCTCCCGCCCCGCCGCACAACAATCCCTAGCTCGCCATACATGGTTGCCCTCACAAGGCACTAGCCAAAAGGCGTCTTTGGGGGCAAAGAAACCCTATACCGCGGCATAAAAGGTTTGTTTGGGGGCAAGGAAACCTTTTGACTAATGCCTTTTAGAAAATGCCATGTGCGAGCCCGCCGTTTACGAGCCCGCCGAGCCCGCCGGACCGCGAGTAGCGGCCAGGGAGCGGATGAGGTCGCGCCCGGGGGCCTCGACAAGCACGTAGGTCGCGGCCGACAGCGCGCAGCTGACCACTACGGTAAAGGCGGCCACCACCGCGAAGTCCCCGGCTGAGCCGGAAAACGGGTCCACGCCCAGCAGCGGGAACGCGATGGCCAGCACCGCCACGTGCCACATGAAAACGCCGTAGGACCAGCGGCCCAGCGCGCGCATGAGGGGCGCGGACAGCCAGCTTTCACGGGGAGAAAGCGCCACCGGCACCACCACGCAGGCCCCGCACACCGCGCCTACGGCAATACGCCGCGCGAACTCGTCCGGAGCGGGGTGCACCAGGCCCTGCGGGCCGAACCACTCGCGGCTAGCCAGCCACACGCAGCCCGCGGCCACCGCCCAGCACACCGGGCGCACCACACCCCCAGCACGCAGCCTTACCTGCGCGGCCTCCGCCTCCGCGGCCAGCATGCCCACCGCGAACCACGCGAAGTACGCCGGCGGCCAGATCTGCGTGTTGACCTGGCCAGACTCAAACCCCGCCACAAAAGGAAGGAAACCCCAGCCCAGGCTCAGCACACCCGCGCCGGCGATGAGCAGCACCCGCCCCCGCGCGGAACACCGATCCAAGGCCCACGCCAGCAGCGGCAGCACCGCGTAGAAGGCGAACTCCACGCACAAGGACCACAGCTGGGTCAGTCCGGGTACTAGCCCGTCGGCGATGTAGAGCTGCGTGCCGGTGAGGTTGGTGAGAAGTTGGGGGAGGGTGAGCGGGGAGGCGTCGGGAAGCAGGGCGAGTACTGCCACCACGCACACCACGTAGAGCGGGGCCAGGCGGGCCACGCGGGAGAGCGCGTACTGGCCCACGGTGTGCGCGTGCCGCCGGCGCCACAGCAGGAAGCCGCTGAGCACGAAGAAGACCGCCACGCCGTAGTCCAGGCGCTCGGCCCAGGCCCAGCCGGTGGCCGTCTGGAAGGACACGTGCGTGACCACAACCGCCAGTGCAGCCAGCGCACGCACACCTTCGAGCTCGGGGAGAAAGCGCATGACCTACTACGATACTATTTCTGCAGTAAATCCCCCTCTCGACCGATCGGAGCTGACGTGTTCCTTCGCTCCCGCATAGCGCAGGTGACGATTGCCGCCGCGGTCTTCCTTATCCTCGGGTCCACCCTGCCGCCGCTCTACAACAACCAGGCGCGGCCGCTAGCCACGGACCTGAATCTCGAAGTCCGCGCGGTGCAGGACGGCACCACCTACACCCGCCACACCACCACCTCCCCGGCGGAGAAGGATTCGGTGGCGCGCGCGACATCCACCGTGGAGCTGGCCCAGGACGGGAAAACCATCGTGCGTATTAGCGAAGATTCCCTGCTCAACCGCGAGTCCACGTACCCGGTGGCCGGGACCAACACCACGCAGAGCATTACCATCCCGGAGCTGGGCGTGGACACCGCGGACCAGGAGAGCGAGCGCAATGGCATGAGCTACTTCTTCCCCTCCGGCGCGGAGCAGCGCTCCTACCCCTTCTTCGATCCGCTCACGCAAGATTCGGCGCCGATTGACTTCCTGCGGGATGAGAAACTGGACGGCATCCCCACCTATGTCTTCCACCAGGAGCTTCAGCCGGCCGCGCTGGCGGATGTCTTGGGCACCGACCAGCACCGTTCCGGCCCGGCGAGTGACTTCTACTCGCCGGAGTCTCTGCAGCGCTTCGATCTCAAGGCGAACTCGCACGTCATCCTGGAGCCCTTCTATGCGGTAAGCCGCACGGTGTGGGTGGAGCCCACCACCGGCACGATTGTCAACGAGGAGGAGCACCCGCGCATCTTCTGGGCTACCGACGCCGCGCAGGCCGAGGCCATGGTCGCCGCCGATGACACGCAGGAGCGCGCGCTTGTCGACGCCCCCCTGGCCTGGTCCACCGAGACCCGCACCGAGCGCCTCGACGCCGTGCGCCAGGTCATCACCACGGTGAAGATGCTGAGCATCGTGGGCTGGCTGGGCAAGACCGTGGGCGTGGTGCTACTGGCGGTAGCGGCCGCGATGTACATGCGCCGTCGCTCCCAGGACGCTTAAGGGACCGGTGTCCGTGTCCTCCCGCGCAGTGCGCTGGGCTTTAAGGCTCTGGGGTGTCGTACTCGTCGCCGCGGTGTGCTGGCCCTTCCTGCTGCCGGGCGAATTCCTCTGGCGCGACATGGTGCTGCTGAACCACCCGGCGTTGAGCGCCTCCGCCTTCGGCGCCGGCGACGTACCGGCGCGCAATGCGCCGCAAGATGGCGTGCTCGCGCTCGTGGGCGGGGCGTGGCTCGCCAGGGTTTTTATCCTCGGCGCGGCGAGCGCGTCCGCGTGGGCGGCCTGCTGCTGGTCGCGCAGCAGGGCCCAGTCGAGCCCGTGGGCGGCAGCCGCCGCGATGGCGTGTGCTGTGGCCAATCCCTTCGTCGTCGAGCGCCTCCTGCAGGGCCAGTGGTCGCTGGCGGTGGCAGCGTGGCTGGCACCGGTGATCGCGTGGGGGTGTTTGAGCGGACGTCCGCGCCGGGCGTGGCTGGCGCTGTGGGCGGCGTCCTTGACGCCCACCGGTGGGCTCTTCGGTGGACTCATTGCGGTGGCCTGTGAGCGCGACGGGCGCCGGCGGTGGCTCTTCGCCGGCGGCGCGGTGCTGCTGTGGCTGCCGTGGCTGGTTCCTAGCCTCCTCGGCGGTTCCCCCAGCGCCCCCGGGGATCCCGCCGCCCAGGCCGCGGCCTTCGCCCCGCGCGCGGAGGCCTACGTAGGAACGGTCGGCTCGCTGCTCGGCTTCGGGGGCATCTGGAACGCCGAGGCGGTGCCGGCCTCCCGCGAGCACGGCTTCGCGCTGGCCGGGCTGGCCGTCGCGGCCCTGGCTATCATCGGCGCGGCCCGGCTTCCCCGCCGGGAGCTGCGCCCGCTCGCCGTCCTGGCGGCACTAGGCATGGGCCTGGCCCTCCTCGGCGGGCTTGTTCCCGGGGCCACCGCTGTCGCACTGGAGCACATTCCCGGCGCGGGCCTTCTTCGTGATTCCTCCAAGCTCACCCTGCTGGCCCTGCCGCTGGCAGTGGCGGGCATCGGCGCGCTGCGCCAGCTTCCGGCGACGGTGGCCCTCTGCGCGTGCCTGCTCCAGGCCCCGGATGCGCCGCGGGAGCTCGCCGTGTTGCAGCCGCGCGACACGGGCATCGACCGCCAACTGGTGGCAGACCTCGACGGGCGCCTGACCTTCTTCGCCGACCGCCCCGCCATGGTGGAAGTCGACGGCGGCATTGCCCTCGACCCCTACTCCAAGGCGGCGAACAAGCTGGATTCGGGCGCGCTCACCGTGGACGGCAGGGTGGTGGATGAGCCATCTCCGCGCTACGTGGCGACGGCAGGAGCCTGGGATGAGCGCGACGTCGAGAAGCTAGAGGAGTTCGGCGTCGGCGCGGTGGTCGAGGACGGCCGCATCGTTGCCACCACCGCCGCCGCACCCGAGCCCGCGCCGTGGGGGCTTAGCGCCGCCTGGTGCGCGCTTCCGCTTGGAGCAGCTCTTCGAAGCGGGCGCCGGTGGCCTCCCAGGAAAAGGTAGCGGCCAGCGCGCGGGCGGCGTCGCCAAGCTGGGCGCGCAGGGCGGGGTCCTCAACCAGCGCCCGCACCGCCTGCGTGAACTCCGCCTCGCGCTGGACCAGCAGGCCGGTCTCGCCATCAATCACGCTGTCTTGCAGGCCAAACACGTATCCCACTGTGGGCACCCCATGTTGGGCCGCCTCCATGACTGCCAGCCCCCAGCCTTCCTTGCGGGAGGGCATGAGGTGGACGTCGGCGCGCGCGAGCAGGGCATGCTTGTAGTCCTCGGTCACCTGGCCCCGGAAGCGCACGCGGTCCTCCACGCCGTGGGCGCGGGCGTACTCGCGCAGGTGCGACTCCCACCAGCCGGAACCGATGACGTCGAGAAGCGCGCCCGGAATCCTCGCCACGGTGTCCATGGCGTGCTCAATCTGCTTGTGCGGCACCAGGCGCGACAGTGTCACCAGGTGGATATCGGCCTCCCGCTCCAGGGTGGGCACGTGCTCCGGTAGGGGATCCACGCCGTTTTCAATGATGTGCGCTCCGTGAATCCCCAGCTTCTCCAGGTCGCGCTTCGAGGCTTCCGAGACCGTCACCCACGTGTTCTCGCGGTAGAGCGCCGGCACCACGCGGGATTCCAGGAACCAGCCCAGCCGCGCCAGCACGGGCCCGGCCACCGGCCACTGCTCGCGGTGGCAGTGATGCGTGAGCACCACGACGGGCGCGCGGGTAGCCAGGCGGGCGAAGAAGGGGATGCCGTTGTGGGTATCCACCACGACGTCGACGCCGCGCATATCGCGCCCGCCGAGCAGCAGCGCCAGCAGCGCGCGCGGATAGACGCTGAACTTGGCACCGGCGCGCGAATAGAGCACGCCGTTGCGGCGCTCGCGCTTGGCGGCATTCATGTGGCGTGCGGTGCGAAAGACCACCTCGTGGCCGTGGGCGGCGAGGTACTTGCCCACGCGCTCCAGGTAGCGCTCGGAGCCACCGCCTTGCGGGTGGGTGGAATCGCGCCAGCACAAAAGAAGGATTTTCATGTCGAGGAACTAGCCTAGTGGGTTATGAAACACACCCGGGCTTTCGCCACCCTGCGCCGCTCCTGGCGGCTGTTGCGCTCCTTCCGCTTCGAGCAGACCCAGCCCGCGGTGTTCTATGGCGGTCTGGCGGAGGATACCGCCGCGCTTGTCGACGCCCTCGCGAAAGACCACTCCCTCTCCCTCACCGGCGCGCGCGTGCTCGACGTCGGCGGCGGGCCCGGCTATTTCGCCTCCGCCTTTGCCCGGCGCGGGGCTAGCTATGTCGGGCTGGAGCCGGACGTGGGCGAGATGGCCGCCGCCGGTATCTCAGTGGCCCAGGCTGTGCGCGGCGACGGCACCCGCCTGCCCTTTGCGGATGGCACCTTTGACATCACGTACTCCTCCAACGTGGCCGAGCACATCCCCAACCCCTGGGCCATGGGTGAGGAGATGCTGCGCGTGACCAAGCCCGGCGGGCTGGTCATCCTCAGCTACACGGTGTGGCTGGGACCTTTCGGTGGGCACGAGACCGGCCTGTGGGAGCACTACGTGGGCGGCGAATTCGCCCGCGACCGCTATACCCGCCGCCACGGCCACCCGCCGAAAAACGTCTTCGGCACCTCGCTCTTTGCGCTCTCCGCGCGCGAGGGCCTGGACTGGGCGCACAGCGCCACCGAGCGCGGTCCACACACGCTACTGGCTACCTTCCCGCGCTACCACCCAGCCTGGGCCTGGTGGGTAACGAAGGTGCCGGTGCTGCGCGAGTTCCTCGCCTCCAACCTGGTCCTCGTCCTGCGCGCCTAAAACGGCGAAAGCTCCCCGCCGTTGAAGCGGGGAGCTTATAGCTGCGTGAGGCTAATTAGCTCGCAGACTCAACGCGCTCCTTAAGCGCCTTGAACTGATCCCACACCTCGGACGGGACGCGGGAGCCCAGGAAGTGCAGGTACTCGCTGTTGTCCTCCATGTCGCCGGCCCAGTCGGCCGGGTTGACGGCCAGGGCCTCGCGGACGTCCTCGATGTCGAAGTCCAGGCCGGTGAGGTCGATGTCCTCCGGGCGGGCGGTGTGGCCCACGACGGTCTCCACGGCCTCGACCTTGCCCTCGATGCGGTCCACAATCCACTTGAGCACGCGGGAGTTCTCGCCGAAGCCCGGCCACAGGAAGCGGCCGTCCTCGCCGCGGCGGAACCAGTTGACCAGGAAGATCTCCGGCATGCGCTCGCCGCCCTTAACACCCATGTCCACCCAGTGCTGCAGGTAGTCACCGGCGTTGTAGCCCATGAAGGGCAGCATGGCCATCGGGTCGTGGCGCAGGGCGCCCACCTTGCCCTCGGCGGCCGCGGTCTGGCCGGAGGAGAGCAGGGCGCCGATCATGGTGCCGTGGTTCCAGTCAAAGGCCTGGGTGACCAGCGGGACGGTGTCCGCGCGGCGGCCGCCGAAGAGGATGGCGTCGATCTTGACGCCCTTCCAGTCGTCGTACTCCGGGGCGGCCGTCGGGCACTGGGAAATCGGCACGCAGTAGCGGGAGTTCGGGTGCGCAGCCTTGGTGGTCGAAGCCGGGGTCCAGTCGTTGCCGTGCCAGTCGATGAGATGCTCCGGGGCCTCGCCCATTTCCTCCCACCAGACGTCGCCGTCATCAGTCAGCGCCACGTTGGTGAACAGGGTGTTGCCCGGCTCCATGGTCTTCATGGCAATCGGGTTGGAGTCGTAGTTGGTGCCCGGCGCCACGCCGAAGAAGCCGTTCTCCGGGTTGACGGCGTAGAGGCCGTCCTCGCGCAGGTGCATCCACGCGATATCGTCGCCAACAACCTCGGCGGACCAGCCCGGAATCGTCGGGGTAATCATGGCCAGGTTGGTCTTACCGCAGGCGGACGGGAAGGCGGCCGCCACGTGGTACTTCTTGCCCTCCGGGTTGGTGAGCTTGAGGATGAGCATGTGCTCTGCCATCCAGCCCTCTTCCTTCGCCATGACGGAGGCGATGCGCAGCGCGTAGCACTTCTTGGCCAGGATGGCGTTGCCGCCGTAGCCGGAACCGTAGGACCAGATCTCCTTGGTCTCCGGGAACTGGGTGATGTACTTGGTGTCGTTGCACGGCCAGGCCACGTCCTCCTGGCCCGGCTCCAGCGGAGCACCGACGGAGTGCAGGGCGTGGACAAAGTCGCCGTTGTCCCCGATCTTGTCCAGGGCCTGCTTGCCCATGCGGGTCATGATGCGCATGGACAGGACCACGTAGGCGGAGTCCGTCAGCTGCACGCCCAGCTTCGGGTCTGGGTCGTTGATGGGGCCCATGCAGAACGGCACCACGTACATGGTGCGGCCCTTCATGGAACCACTGAAGGCCTCCGTCATCTCTTCCTTCATCGCCGCCGGCGGGGCCCAGTTGTTGGTGGGGCCTGCACCCTCAGCGGTCTCGGTACAGATGAAAGTGCGGGACTCCACGCGGGCGACGTCCGAGGGGTTGGAGCGGGCCAGGTAGGAGTTCGGGCGCTTTTCCTCGTTGAGCTTGATCAGCGTGCCCTTCTCTACGAGCTCACCAGCGAGGCGGTCTGCTTCTTCCTGGGAGCCGTCAACGAATACAACCTCTTCCGGCTGGAAGAGCTCGACACTCTCACTGATCCACGAAATGAGCTTCTCATTCTTCGTGGGCAGTTCACCTACAAGGCCTTTGATTGTTGCGGTCATCTCTCATTCTCCTGAGGTCGGTGTGGCCGGGTGCTCACTCGCGCCAACAAGGTGGTCTCCCTCATCGGCGTGTCACCATCCAGAGTATCGCCACTGGTCCTATCAGATGGTGTAATACGGGCCACGGTGGTTATATCCACCCTGGTCGCACCGCCTTCACCAAGCGCACGGGCCTGTGAGATATGGCACGAGGCGGATTTTATCACCCCTCAACGGGGGCATAAATCGATCATTTCTCCACGCCCGGTTTGTCGCGTTCTCACCCCTACATCCTTCATTCGGGCACCGTTCCCACCCCGCCGGCCGCACCCGCTGCGTACTCGCCCGCCCGGGCACCCGGCGCGGCACGTTGCTCCCCACCCCTGCTTAGGGGAACAATGTATCCCGATGAATAGCGCAGACTCTTCCCCCACCCCGCCGGCCGCCGAGATGCCGCACGGCCGCGGCCTCCAGACCGACTTCAACGCGGAGTTCAACAACGACTTGGACTACCCGCGCCTGGGCAATGTCACCTTCCGCCGCGGCACCCTCACCGATAACCAGAACGCACTCTTTGAGGAGCACTGGCCCGAGCTGGGGCGCATGCTTGCCGACGAACCCCTGGACATCCCCGCCTGGTTCGGCCGCGACGGTGCGAAGACCATCGT
This sequence comes from Corynebacterium tardum, assembly GCF_046717785.1. Classification (NCBI taxonomy): domain Bacteria; kingdom Bacillati; phylum Actinomycetota; class Actinomycetes; order Mycobacteriales; family Corynebacteriaceae; genus Corynebacterium; species Corynebacterium tardum. Next base: position 2,522,210 of record NZ_CP177104.1, read on the forward strand.
GGAGATCGGATCCGGCACCGGCACCTCCACCGCCGCCATGGCGCCGCTGGAGCAGGACACCAACATCATCGCCGTGGAGCTCTACAAGCCGGGCCTGGCCAAGCTGCTCGGCTCCATCGTGCGCAATGACATTGACAACATCCGCATGGTGCGCGGCGATGGCATCGAGGTGCTCATGCGCATGTTCGCGCCGGAATCCCTCGACGGCCTCCGCATCTTCTTCCCGGATCCCTGGCCCAAGGCCCGCCACCACAAGCGCCGCATCATCCAGTCCGGCACGCTCAACCTGTTCGCCTCCCGCCTGAAACCCGGCGGCGTGCTCCACGTGGCCACCGACCACGCCGGCTATGCCGAGTGGATCGACGAACTCGTGGAGGTCGAGCCCTCCCTGGACTACAAGGGCTGGCCGTGGCCGGAGTGCCCCATCCTCACCGACCGCCAGGTCATCACCAAGTTCGAGGGCAAGGGCCTGGACAAGGAACACGTCATCACTGAGTACCTGTGGGAGAAGAAGTAATGGCCGGAACTTATCTCCTGGTGTGGGACGCGCCAAACATGGACATGGGGCTCGGCGCCATCCTGGGCGGGCGGCCTACCGCCGCCTACCGCCCGCGCTTTGACGCCATCGGCCGCTGGCTGGTGGAGCTGGCCATGGACAACGACGCCACCCCGGAGGCCGCCGTCTTCACCAACGTCAGCCCGGGCGGCGCGGACGTCATCCGCCCGTGGGTCGAAGCCATCCGCAACGTCGGCTTCGCCGTCTTTGCCAAGCCCAAGCTGCACGAGGACGACGACGTCGACCCCGACATGATCGAGCACATCAAGGCCCACCGTGAGGACCTCTCCGGGGTCATCGTGGCTTCTGCCGACGGTCAGAACTTCCAGCACCTGCTGGAGCAACTCACTGCCTCCGGCCTGCCCACCTGCGTGCTGGGCTTCCACGAGCACGCCTCCTGGGCGGTGACCCACCCGGACATCGAGTTCGTCGATCTCGAGGACATCGAGGGTGTCTTCCGCGAGCCGCTACCGCGTGTCAACCTGGACAACCTGCCCCCGGGCGGCGCGTGGCTGCAGCCCTTCCGCCCGCTGTCCGCGCTCGTGTCCTCGGCCTCCCAGCGCCACCACGCCCCCGAGAACCGTTAGGAGAAGCATGTTTTACTCGTGGGGCCGTTTTTCCTATGCCCACCGCAAGGCCATCCCGCTGGTCATCGTCGGCATCATCCTGCTGCTCTTCCTCGGGTTCGGCAACCGCCTGGGAGACCGGATGAGCCAGGAGGGGTGGGAGGACCCGGGTGCGGCGTCGACAAGCGCGGCGCAGATCGAGCTCGACACGTTCGGCCGGGACAACTCCGGCGACGTCATCCTGCTCTTCGACGACCCCGACGCCCACGCCGCCGAAGCAAAGGCCTTCCTGGACCAGCTCAAGGCCGAGCACCCGGAGCAGATTGACTCCGTCACCAGCTACTTCGACAAACGCAACCCCAACCTCATCACGCGGGATCACTCCACGGCCTTTGCCGCCATCGGGCTGAAGGGCGACGGCGAGCAGACCCTCAAGGACTTCCGCGCCATCGAGGACTCGCTACACACGGCGGACGTACCCGTGCAGGTCGCCGGCGCCACCGCCGTGGCCGATGCGCTGGATGAGGGCATGTCCAAGGATATTTCGCGCGCCGAAAAGGCCGCACTGCCGCTCGTGGGTCTGCTGCTGCTCGTTGTCTTCGGCTCCGTCGTCGCGGCGTTCATGCCGCTGTTGGTGGGCGGGCTATCCATCCTGGGCTCCCTCGGAATCCTTTCCATCCTGGCGGGATTCTTGCAGGTCAACGTGTTCGCCCAAGCCGTCGTCACGCTGCTGGGCCTGGGCCTGGCCATCGACTACGGCCTGTTTATGGTCTCGCGCTTCCGCGAGGAACTGGACAAGGGCCGCAGCACCGAAGAGGCTGTGGCCATCACCACCGCCACCGCGGGCCAGACGGTGGTCTTCTCCGCCGCCATGGTGGCCGTATCCCTCTCCGGGCTTTTCCTCTTCCCGCAGGCCTTCCTCAAGTCCGTGGCCTACGGCTCCATCTCCGCCGTCGGTCTCGCCGCCTTGCTCTCCGTGATGGTGCTGCCGTCGCTGTTCGGCATGCTGGGCCACAACATCGACAAGTGGACCGTGCGCAAGACCTCCCGGCGCGGGCGCCGCATCGAGGACTCCTGGTGGTACAAGCTGCCAAGTTGGGCCATGCGCCGCGCAGGGCTGATGACGGCCGCCATCTGCGCCCTACTCATCGCGCTCACCCTGCCGGTGCTGGGCGTGAAGTTCGGCGGCATCAACGAGTCCTACCTGCCGCCGGACCAGGAGGTCCGCGTGGCCCAGGACCAGTTCAACGATAAGTTCCCGGCCTTCCGCACCGAGCCGGTCAAGCTCGTGGTGAAAAACGCGACGAACCAGCAGCTTGTCGACGTCCTCATGCAGGCCCGCTCCATCCAGGGCTTCACCGAGCCGATGGGCCCGAAGTCCAAGACCGTGGACGGCACCACCGTCCTGGGCGCGGGCATCCAGGACCGCGAGGATTACGGGCGCATCGTCCACGAGCTGGAGAACATCGAGGCACCCGAGGGCGTGGAGCTCTACGTCGGTGGTACGCCGGCCATGGAGGTCGAGTCCCTCGACGCGCTCTTTGACACCCTGCCGTGGATGGCCCTCTACGTCGTGCTGGCCACATTCATCCTCATGGCGCTGGTCTTCGGCTCATTTATCTTGCCGCTCAAGGCCATCTTCATGACGCTGCTCTCCCTGGGCGCCACACTAGGCATCCTGACGCTCATGTTCGTCGACGGCCTGGGCTCCGGGGCACTCAACTACACCGCCGGCCCACTCATGAGCCCGATTCTGGTGCTCATCATCGCCATCGTCTTTGGTCTCTCCACGGACTACGAGGTCTTCTTGGTCTCGCGCATGGTAGAAGCCCGTCGCCGGGGCGCTTCCACAGACGAGGCCATCGCTGCGGGCACCGCGCACACCGGCGGCATCATCACGGCGGCCGCGCTCATCATGATTGTGGTGGCGGGGGCCTTCGGCTTCTCCGACATCGTGATGATGAAGTACATCGCCTTCGGCATGATTTTTGCACTGCTGATCGACGCCACCATCGTCCGCATGCTCCTCGTCCCGGCCGTCATGCACCTGCTGCGCGAGGACAACTGGTGGGCACCGCGCTTCCTGACGCGGATGGCGTCGGGGCTGGGCGGGGAGGCGTCGTCAAGCGCGGCACCCGCAACCGACACCGACGCCCCCGCCCGGGGCGCGCGCAGCGTCGACACCGACGACGAGCTCATCCCCTTCACCGAGCTTGCCCGCCGCCTCAACTCCGCGGATAAACGATGAACAAGAAATGGCTCACCTGGGGAATCTCGCTGGTCATCCTGGCCGCGCTGGCGTGGTTCTTCCGCGACCAGCTGGACTTCATCACCGAGGGCCTGCGCCGCCTGCGCCACGCCGAGCCACTGCCGGTAGTGCTGGTCGTGCTCTTCGCGCTCGGCTCCATCGCCGGGATGGCGGAGGTGATGAAAAGGCTCATCGGCGCCGGCGGCGTCAGGGTCCCGCTGCGTGAGACCTACGCCATCACGCTGGCCTCCAACGCGTGGTCCACCACCCTGCCGGCTGGACCGGCCTTCTCCGCGGTGCTCACCTTCCAGGTGCAGCGCCGCTGGGGCGCGTCGGTGGCGCTGTGCAGCTACTTTCTGTTCCTGTCCTCCATCGTCAGCTCGCTTTTCCTCGCCCTCATCGGACTGGGCGGGGTGTTCTTCCTCAACGCGGATATGGCTCTAGGCTCGCTGATTACCACGGTTGTGCTCATGCTCGCCGCACTCGGTGGCATCTTCTGGCTGACCTCCCACCCAGTGACCCTGGAGCGCTGGCTGCGCACGCTGCGGCCCGGGCCTAAGCGGGATCGCGCGATCCAAGAGGTGCGCAACCTCGGCGAGGTCCACCTTTCGCGCGGCTCCTTTGCCGTGGTTGCCGGGGCGTCGCTGGTGCACCGCCTGGCCGATATGGCCGCCTTGTGGGCCTCGGTGTGGGCGGTGACCGGGGAGATTCCGTGGCTGCGTGCTGGTGCGGACGACACCACAATTGCCGGTGTGGCCCTGGCTTTCCTCGCCGCGAAGCTGGCTGGGTCCGCGCAGGTCACCCCCGGTGGGCTGGGCACGGTGGAGGCCGCGCTCATCGCCCCGCTGGTGGCCACCGGCCTCACGGTCGTGCACGCCACCTCCGCGGCCATCATCTACCGGCTTATCTCCTTTGCGCTCATCACTATCATTGGGTGGGTCATCTACTTCGCCCACTACGCCCGCGATGGCTTTTCCTACGCGGCGTTGAACCGGAAGGAATCCTAAATGCGCGTTGCCCCGCTTATCGACGTCCTCGCTCTCGCCCTCTTCGCCATCCTCGCCCGCCTGGCGCACGGTGGTCTGAGCTTTAGCTCGTGGGTGGATGCCTTCTGGCCGTGGACCGTGGGCGCGCTCGTGGGCTGGGTCATCATCATGGCCACGAAGCTGAGCGGCCTGTGGAAAGAAGGTGTCGTCGTGTGGCTCAGCGCCATCGTTGGCGGTATGGCTTTGTGGATGCTGGTCAACGGCCGCCTGCCGCACTGGTCCTTCCTCATCGTGGCCACCGTGATGTCCGCGCTGTTCTTCTTTGGCTGGCGCGCCATTGCAGCCTTTGCGTCCCAGCGTTCCTAATCGCTCACGGTAATCCGCATCTTACCCATTGCGCGATCCAGAAGATCTTCCGGGTCTTCTCCGCTACAGGCATGCGCTACGAGGCAACCAAGTCGCTCTGTTGAAGAGCTCGCACTCCCCACCCTTACACCAGGTTCTGCTGCGCAATAGCCGGCGAGGATTCCTGGCTCCGATAGCGCTTCTTCGACCCCACTAACGGCTGTGATGGTGCCGGAAGGGACTTGGATATAGCGGACAGCGCTACTGTGGCCATCGCGCCGTTGAGGAAAGACAAATCCATCGTTAAGAGCGTTTTTTCTACCGTGCTGGCGCAAAGCATCTGCAATGAGAGGATCAAAAATGTTTGCACCGTGCACAGAACTGACAAGTAGGTGAATGAAGTCGCCGCCTGGGCGCACATGCCCTTCACCTAAGACCACCCCCTGGCCGTCCACCCACCAGCCCTCGACATGAAAGAGCCCCGCACTTAATCCCCATGCATTAAGGGCAGAAGTGACGGATGCGGCTATCTCTTCTTCATGATCCGCAAGAAGGACGCTAGGGTAACGGTGTCCGATTTCCACCACGCCCTCAAGCCGCTTATCAGTGATACCGACTACGACAGGTTCGGAGGCGTAGAAGTATCCCTCCGCTGAAAACTCAGTTCCTTGGACGAATGTTTCGACGAAGCCGTCCGACAGTGTTCGGAGCGCCTCCCTCGCACTCTCAGGTTCGGTGTGAACACTCACTCCAGCACTACCTGATCCGCTGCGGGGCTTCACGACCCAAGGACCTGGTATGTCTCTCGGATCCTCTGCCGTCGCTGGTTGTTCGAAGCCAGCATCGCGCAAGCATTGACGAGCCTCATCCTTCCGCTTCAATCTAGCTACGCACTCTGGAGCGTTACCAGAATCGTCGAGAAGAGCGGTCTGATATGTGTAGTCTTCGCGGAAGCATACGTAGCCTTCACAGTCACTGTATCCAGTTGATTCCTTCCGAGCGAGCGCTTCGTCGAGGTTCTTCCCGTCTAATTCAATGAGCTCTACGCCTTGGCGAGCAGCGGCATCTCGAAGCATGCCTAGCTGATGATGACCGTGCGACATCCGAGGAAATGCCCCAACCAAGCCGATTCGCTGCTTATTCAACGACTACCTCCACGTCCCGAAGTCTCGATTCAAAAGCTTCTATCTCTCTTCGGGACGACGCCACCACTACAACTTCCGCAAGGATTGAACTCAATGTGTCGGCAGGGGGTTGCGTAATCACATCGCCGACGTGCACGTGTTGTTGGGATTCTACGACGATAGGAGCTGTAGGAAGCTGACCCATAGATTTAAGTATTCCCTCTTTTTCAGTATGTAGCTTGAGTGTTGCCGCCACATAGCCATCGCGAGGCACCGCAAATGAAGGTCTTTGCCCCGTTGCAATGCGTACCAAATCGCGAGCGAAGGATACACCAGTTACCTGCGGTACCAAGTGGGAGGCAATGTAGTCTCCACCTGGTCGAGCAGCAATCTCGACCAACTTAACTGTTGATGTTCTAGCGTCAAAGAAGAATTCCATGTGGAACGCACAATTATTGATTCCGAGGGCTTTGATTGTCGCTTGCAGAAGCGGCTTCACCGCATCCTGAATTCCCTCTACGGCCGATGGAAAAACCTGTCCAATCTCCAATCGAAACTTAGCTGTAGTCGTTTTATCTGTCACGCCTATGAGATGAACGTCCCCTTCGTACACATATCCCTCAGCGCTGTGTTCACTTCCGGTCAGTAACTCCTCCACTACCATCGGGCCGCCCCATCGGGACACCGCAGCCGTGACTTCCTCCGCCGTATGACACAATGAAAACCCTCGAGACCCAGACGCATCCACTGGCTTGACCACACACGGGACCGTGATTCCTGCACTCTCCATAACCGTTAGTGCATTATCGCCCGGCTCAATCAACGAAAACGAAGGAACCATTGGGGTTGCCCGCAAATCGTGGACACGTAGTGGAGCTACCTAGTGGTTAGGCAGCTATTTCTTTTCTACTGGTGGTTAGACCAATGTGGTTTTCGAAGTCGACGGGGCTGACCATCCCGAGTGCAGAGTGCCGGCGTCGGCGGTTGTAGACGACTTCAATCCAGTAGGCAACGGCCTTGCGTGCAGCATCACGGGTCGCCCAGCGCTGCCGGTCATAGAATTCAGTCTTTAGCGTCGACCAGAACGACTCAGCCATCGCGTTATCGAAGCACACACCAGTACGCCCCACAGACTGGGCAATGCCCAGGTTGCGGCAGACCTCCCAGAGCTTCTCACTGGTAAATTGCGTTCCGCGGTCAGCGTGAAACACCAGCCCATCAGGAACATCACCGCGTAGCGTATGCGCCATCCGCAGGGCCCGTTCAACCAGGTGTGTGTCTTGAACGCTATCCATAGCCCAGCCCAGTACCCTGCGGGAATGACCATCGCGGACCGCGCACAAGTACAACCAGCCCTCACCGGTGCGCAGGTAGGTAATATCTGACATCCACACTCGGTTGAGCTGACCAGTATCAAACATGCGCTTGACCAGGTCAGGAAGAGTTGACTTACGCTTGGCTTGAATCGTTGTCACCGGGACAAAGGCACGCGGTGAAATCCCTTCAATGCCCATCATGCGCATCCGTTTAGCCACAGTCTTGCGATTCAAGGTGATCTGGTAGCGCTCGGCAAGCTCTGCGGTGATCCGCGGAGCACCATAAACCTCATCGGAGTCTTTCCAAATCTGATGAATCTTTCGGTCAACATCATCGTAAAATGCTGCCCGATCATCTTCGCCGGATAGTCGTTTCTGCTGCGCATGGGCCCATTTGTAGTATCCAGACCGAGATACTTTTAATAGTCGTGCCATGCGCTTGATGCTGTAGTTCGCCTTCTCCTGCTGCATTAGTTCGAACTTTTCTGCTCGCGTTGCTTCGCGGCGAAGAAGGCTGTCGCTTTTGACAAAAACTCGTTATCCATCTTGGCTTCTGCCAGCTCCCGGCGCAGACGAGCATTCTCAGCTCGGAGGTCAGCCTCGCTCATCCCATCGGAGGATCCTCGGCGTTCACGTTCGAGTTTGACCCACCGGCCCAAAAGCCCGGCGGAAACACCGATTTCCTTAGCCACATGAGCGATCGGTCGCTCTGACTCGATTACCAGGTTCGCGGCTTCACGCCGGTACTCCGACGTGTACTTCTTGCGCTGTTGACTCACAATGAACATCCTCTCTTACGGACACAAGATCCGTACAAATAGGGTGTCCACTAAACGAGGGTAACCTCACCATCTGCGGTGCGATACTTTGCACGGCCTTTCGCATCTCAAATTTGTTCCGTGCCTTCAGAGCAGCGGCCTGCGATGGTGCAGGAAGGCCGAGTTTATCGGCAAGCAAGGACACCGTTTCGACATCACGATCGCTGAAAGTGACAACTCCACGGATGTCGTAGCGAGATGACAACTCATCCACTGCTGCAGTGACAGCATCTTGGTCATTGGTATCAAGCTGCACTGTCTCTACGATGCCGGCAGGTCGAACTTCCTTGTCAGTGAGAAGCACCGCACCATCAGATGCTTCGAATGCTGGTGTCCATTCCGCGGCAGTCCTCCGGTGATTGAGGTAGAGGACTACATCGTTGGCCATGTTGAAACGAACCTGCGATGCGCGGCGAACTGCGTCCGCACGCGTATCAGCTTCCACGAAACCTACTCTGTCCCACGAGCATGCTAGTTCGGAGACCCAGGTATTCGGTTCGACTGTGATAACGCACTGTCCCGTTGGATCTTCAATGCTCCGTACCAAACCCCGCGGTGCATGAATGAAGCGAATAGCTGCTGAAGAACTAGGTTGTTGTGGCACTGAGACCGCATATTGGCACAGTGCACGTGCCCACTGCTCATAGAGATTTACTCCCCACGCCCGATCAATGAGAAGCATGATTCGGTCGCCTGGTGGGCGGCCTGCACATTCAATGGGTGTGGTGCCCTTGAATTCGGCATGAAGTAGAGCGGTCTGTACCCCCAACTTCGACACCAGATCCCGCATGGCCTCCTCCACCCCAGGATTGTGCTGTCCTACTTCGTGTCCTAATTCCACGGCACCGCTAGTCTCTTTGCTCGTAATGTTCAGGAACACCACATCACCATCGACTACGAGGCATTCGGCCGACGTCTCATCTCCCTCTATCAAGCTCTCGCAAATGTAGCGAGTATCCCATGGTCGGCCCGCTTCCTGGCGAGGTTCGCGTGCGGTCGACGTATGAGTCCACGCCTTCGAAACGTCTTCAGATGAACGAATGATTGAGACACCAAGTGAGGCTTGACGGTTCGCTGGCTTAATCACACAGGGCGGCTCGAAGATGTCGCTTTCGCTCTTGACCTCAGTCCATTGAACTCCGCCCACACAACGGCGGAACGCAATTTTATCTCGCAAGGGAGCATCTTCCCCTGCATGCGGCAGGCCCACGGCGCGAGCTGCAGCATTAGCGGCGCCCACGGCATACTCCAAGCCCGGCACGATGCCATCGACATGCGTATCCTTTAGAATCTCACGGATACACTCGATGGCTGCAGGAGAATTGTTCTGGTATTCGCACCATTCCCACCGTGAAAGAACAGATCGAATTCGAGGATCAGTAGATCGCTTTTCGAGTCCCTTCTTTTCATACAGTGAACGCTCCTCCACCACGATGACGCAGAATTCTGTGTTTGCCTTGGCAACAGCGCAAAGGGCCTCGTGATTATAGCCAAACATCACTAGCGTCAGCGTTCGAGGAGACCTGCCGGAACCATCTGCAAAGCGTTCGTTCAATTTCATATTCATCGCCTTCTCATTGATCTGTTTGTTGGTTTGTCAGTTCTCATTGTCAATAGCCGCGCTCTCAATGCTTAGCCGAGGATGGAACCTTGTCGCATTGTTTAGCGTCATGTTCTCCACTCATTAAGCGCACAACAAAGCAGCAGACAATAAGCACGGCAGCAGACAACGCAATCCATTGAGGAGCAACGATGACACCGAGCCCAAGACCGATTCCTTCCCCAGTGGCAACCACTAACTGTCGCGCCTGAACCGCTTCTAAAGAACCAGTCATTGGTAACGAAAGAAGCGCTGCATCCACTAGCGGAATAAAAAGAGTCTCCGCGAAAGAAAAAATAAAGATCCCAAGAAAAGGATTGATTTTGACCGCGACCAGGGCAATTACAAAAACTAAAGGAGAAACCAGCACCAACGTCTGATTCGATAGTCCGCTGTCTCGTGCTTTCTTAATCAATCGCGTGCCCAGAGGCTGAAGCAGCACCACCGAAAGGGCATTTACCGCAAATACCGCTCCTCGGATGACCGGCGACGTGTAATGCGCACTGACTGCTACCGCTATGGAAGAAAAGAGCTGACTATAAAGCATGTAGCCAACCACCACGCCGAGAACAACCCATCGCACAGTTGCCTTGCCTAGGGGCTGAATTACCCTACGAGCAAAGGAACCCCGAACATCAGCTTTCCGAGGTCTTAGCTTGTATGACAACGTCAACGCCGGTACAACTGCAGCGGCCAAGTAGCACGCAGCGGCATAAAAAAAGATCACATTCGACGTCGCTGAGAACAAGACATTGCCGATGACTGGCCCGACCGCTGCCGAGACGTTCACCGCAATATTGATCGATCCAAAAATCTCTAACTTAGTCGTCTCAGATGCTTCGGATTCAACAAGGTAGTGCCGAATACTCGATCCATTCATGTTTATTCCTGCTCCAGCCAAGAGCAAGGCAACGATGAGTATCGCCACATTAGGCTGCAATCCGATAACAAAGAAAGAAACTGCCGCAGCAACTAGACCAATCTGCATGGCCGCAGCGAAGGGGAGCAGCCGTAGGATTCTCCCCATCACCAAGGTTGATGCTCTTACCGAAATGCCGAAGGCAGCCATCGCACAACCAGCGATGAACGGAGAAACCTTATCGGGAAGCCAGAGCGCCAGAATCGGCATCACAGCGAAGTAGCCGAGATGCGACAGAAAATAGTCAAACACAAAACTGTACCGCGCCAGCCGCGTCACGCGTGCGTCAACAACCATTTGCTATCCCATCGCCCAGGGATTCAGGTAGCCGACAGCTATCAGCGGAGAGCCCAGCCACAGATGACTGCTCCAACAGCGCGCTGACTTTTAATGCTAACGCCATAGGGCGATCTCCCTGTCTCTCCCAACAAAATCCTGATAGTGAGCCACCTTACATCGAGCTTCGTATAGTGTCTTCTACTACGCGAGATTTTCTTTATTTACTTTGAGCAAGCCATCGATTGAGATCGTCCAAAAGACCAAACAGTGGCACCTCCGAATTGTCTTGAGTTCGCCCTACACAAACCCGATGCCGTCGTGTTCACCAGAAACCGCCCATTTAGCGCAATAACGAAGCACCCCTCCGCAGGGCCCTAAGGAGCCGTGCGGAGGGGTGCTATTAGCGTGGGACTTACTTCGAGCTCAGGGAGGAGCCGGAAACGGTAACGCCAGCCCGATTGAGCAGCATGATGACGAGGTTGATGATGTCGCCACCGAGGTCAATAACGCTAGAGAGCATGATATTTCTCCTTTATTCGATTACCTAGACTTTATGTCTATCGTGCGAGGATGCCCTCGACGTTACGCCCCTGCAAGAAAACCGGCATACAGTCGGGGAGCACAACCGGCGCTAGAGCGGGGAGATGGTGTGCTTCTTCGGCAAGTCCTTCTCCTGCTTATCAGCCAATTGGCGCAGCGCACGGCGCAGGGCTAGGCGCGACTCAGAGGGCTTAATCATGCCATCGAGGTAGCCGCGCTCCGCAGCAACATAGGGAGCGGTCATGGTCTCGTCGTAGAAGTCCATGAACATCTTCTTCGTCATCGCGCGCTGCTCCGGGGTCTCGGCGGCCTCGAGCTGCTTGCCGGCAATCATGACCACGGCGGCGGCCGAGCCCATCACGGCAATCTGGGCCGTCGGCCACGCCAGGTTGATATCACCGGTCAAGTTCTTCGAGCCCATCACGGCGTACGCGCCGCCATAGGCCTTTCGCACGATGAGCGATACCTTCGGCACGGTGGCCTCCACCACCGCAAACGCGAACTTCGCGCCGCGGTGAATCAGACCGGCCTTCTCCTGGTCCACGCCCGGCAGGTAACCCGGCGTATCCACCACGAAGACCAGCGGGATGTTGTAAGCATCGCAGATGCGGATAAAACGCCCGCCTTTATCGGCAGCGTCCGCATCGATACAACCCGCCGAATGCATCGGGTTATTCGCCACAAAGCCGACGGCCTTGCCATCAATGCGGCCAAAAGCAGTGATGACGTTGGGGGCGTAGTTTTCCTGGATTTCGATGAGCTCGTCATCGTCGCCAAGCTGCGTCAGCAGGTCCATCATGTCGTAGCCGGCGTTCGTGTCATCCGGCATGAAGGAATCCAGCTCAGTATCCTGGGCCACCTCCTCGTCAGACGGCGCGTCGAAGACAGGCGCCTCATCGAAGCAGGTCAGCGGAAGGTGGTCCAGCAAATCGCGCACGAGATCGAAAGCATCATCCTCCGAGGGCACCACGACGGAGACGTTGCCGTTAAGCTCCTGCTGGCGCGCGGAGCCCAAGTCGTGGGAAGAAATCTCCTCGCCCGTGACCTCCTTGATCACGTTCGGGCCCGTCACGTACATCTCCGCCTCACCGTCGACGGCGATGATGAAGTCCGTGGTCACCGGCGCATACACCGCACCACCGGCGGACTTGCCCATCATGATGGAGATCTGCGGGCTGCGGCCACTAAGCGGCAGCTGGCGGCGGGCAATCTCGGAGTACATGGCCAGTGACGTCACCGCATCCTGGATACGCGCGCCGCCAGAATCCTGGATACCGATGACCGGGCAGCCAATCTTGATGGCCAGGTCCATGATGTCGGTGACCTTCTTACCAAAGGTCACGCCCACGGAGCCGCCGTACACAGTTTTATCGTGCGCGTAGATGCACACCGGGCGGCCGTTGATGCGACCGTGGCCGGTGACCACGCCGTCGGAGTAAATCGCGTCCGGGTCGCCGGGGGTCTTGCCCAGGGCGCCGGTTTCGACGAAAGAGCCTTCGTCGAGCAGCGCGGCGATGCGTTGGCGCGGCGTCGAGCGGCCGGCCTCGTCGCGGCGGGCACGGGAGCGCTCGCTACCGGGGTCCTGGGCGCGCTCGAGGCGCTCGCGCAGGTCCGCTAGCTTGTCAGCGGTGCTAGTCACTTGCGAATCTTCTCCTCGATCCAATCCTCCATGTGCTTGCCCACGATACCGATTGCCGGCTCATCGGGAACCGCCAGGTGATCGCCGGGCAGCTGCACAATCTCCAGATCCTTCACGATAACGCCCCAGCCGCCGTCCGGGTTAATCTCCGCATACGCCGGCTCAAGCTCGATGGCGCCGTCATGCATGCGCTCGGAGCGGAAAAGCAGCACCGGCACGCTTACCGACGCCCACCTTTCCATATCCAGCTTCCCCAGAATCTGGTTGTCCACGAAGGACGCGCGCTGGTGCTCGAGTACGCCGGCGGACAGGCCGTGCTCGGAGGCGTCGGTGGAGGTGAGGAACTCGGCGAGCATGGCCATGAGCGCATCTTCGCCGACGGTTTCCAGCATCTCGTAGGGCGGCTCGAAGTCGAGGCCGTAGGTCTTCTTGGCAAAGGCCGCGTAGCGGCCCCAGCGCGCCTTGGTTTCCTCGAGGGTATCGGGCGCCGGGTGCGCGGGCTGGGTGGTATCCAGCAGCGCGATGAAGGCTACCTCGGCGGAGTCCTCACCGCGCGAGCTACGTTCTTGCAGCTGGTAGGCCACCTCGTAGGCTAGCGCACCGCCGAAGGACCAGCCGCCGAGCACGACCTTGCGGCCGCGAGCGTAGCGCAGGATGTCCTCGATGTAGGCCGCGGCGCGATCCTCCAGGCTGCCCTCGACGCGCTCGACGCCATAGACTGCGACGTCGGCAGGCAGGCGGCGGGTCAGCGGCTGGTAGACCACCGTGGTGCCGCCAGCCGGGTGGAACATGAAGACGGCGGGGCCGTCAGCCTCCCGCAGGACGCGGATGTTGCCCTCGACGTCGGTCTCAAGACCGCGGCGGACCATGTCTGCCAGCGGCTCCAGGGTCTCGGCGCCGCGCACGTCCGCGGTGGTGACCTCGACCCCGGCGCGCTCGGTGAGTCGCTGGGCAATCTGCTGGGCCACGTCCTCGGACACTTCTGGCAGCGCGGAGGTCACGCCGGCCGCGGCCTTACCGGTGAAGGTGGCCCAGGTGCCGAAGACCATGCGCTCGGAGGCATCGCGCGGGGCCACACCCACGCCCTCGCCTTCGCGCTCACCGTTGTCGGCCTCGTCCGCAACGCCCTTCGCGCTCACCGTGGCGGCTTCTGCGGCGGAGTCCTCGCCCTCGGTGAGCGCGGAGGGCGCGGCGTGTGCGGTAGCGGCGTGAGCGTCAGCGGCGTCGGCCGGCGCGCCGGAGACGGCGGTCTCGACCATGGTGATGACGTCGGCCAGGGAGGCGTCGCGAAGCGCCTGCACCTGCAGCGGCGGAATCTGGAAGTCATTCTCCACGCGGTTCTTGATGCGCATGCCCATGAGCGAATCCAGGCCCAGGTCAATGAGCGGCAGCTCGCGCGGCAGGTCGGAGACGTCGTAGCCCATGGACTCGGAGACGATGAGGGAGAGGCGCTCCTCCACGGTCTCCTTCTCCGGGTCCCAGCGCACGGCGTCGACGCCCACCTCGGGGTCGGCGAACTTCGGCGCGGTCACGGCCTGCTGCAGGCTCGGCTCGGGATCGGCGGCAGGCGCCGCGAGGTTGAGCGTGGAGGCAAAACCCTCCGCGATGAGCTTGGTCGTCGCACCATCCACGAAGTGCACCGCCACGGACAGCCCGCCCAAGGTGCGGCGAATAACGGTGGTGACCTCGCCCTTCGCGGGCAGGTCCGTGTGCTCCTCGCTGGCGGCGATCTGCGCGCCCGGGTTCACGGCCTCCGCCGCGGCCTCCAGGATGGCCAGGGCACTCGGCGCCTGGTCCGCGTTGGTGGAGAAGGCCACGGTGCCGTCCGGGAGGGTAACGCGCGCGCCCGGCAGGCCGGAGACACCGGCTGAGGGGCGGGCGTTGGTCCAGAAGCGCTGGCGGCGGAACTGGGTGTGCGGAACGGCGACCTGCGCACCGGAGCCGAAGACCTTGGTGTAGTCCACTGGGGCACCCGCGGCGTAGAGCTTGGACAGCAGGTCCAGCAGGGACTCGGTGGGGTCCACCTTGCGCTTGAGGCTGTAGAGCAGCTGCGCATCCGCCTTGCCCACGGCGAAGGCGGTGGACATCAGGCCCATGAGCGCAATCGGGTTCGGGGAGATCTCCACAATCTGCGTGTGGCCGGCGTCGAAGGCGGACTCGGTGGCGTCCTGCAGGTAGACCGCGTGGCGGGTCATGCGGATCCAGTAGTCCTCGTCGTGCACCACGGCACCCGGGCGGTAGGCCTTGCCACGGTCGACGGAGGAGAACAGCGTGGTGTGCAGCGGGCGGGCCTCCACACCGGCGATTTCGGCGTAGAGCTCACCCAGCAGCGGGTCCACGGCGGAGGTGTGGCCGGCGGCCTTGACGTTGAGCGCGCGGGCGAACTTGCCCTCGCCGTCGAGCTTCTCCACCAGCGCGAGGACCTCCTCGCGCGGGCCGCCGACGGTGGTCATGCCGGGGCCGGTGTAGACGGCGGGCTCGATGTTTCCCGGTAGAGCGTCGATGTCGTCCGCGGAAAGTTCGACGACGGCCATGGCGCCCTGTTGGTCGTCGGAAAGCGAGGCCTCGCCCTCCCCCATGAGGCGCGCGCGGTGGCAGGCGATGAGCATGGCATCCTCGGCGGAGATACCGCCGGAGGCGTAAGCCGCGCCGATTTCACCCATGGACATGCCGATGACACCGGCCGGGCGGACGCCGAAGCTGGCGAGCAGGTCCGTCAGCGCAATCTGGATGGCGGTAATCGCCACCTGCGCGGTCTCGGTGCTATAGTTCTGGGAATCATCGTGGACGAGTTCCAGAATGGACCAACCGGACTCATAGGCCACGATGGCGTCGAGCTCCTCCAGGCGCTGCGTGAACAGCGGGGAAATCTCGATCATGTCCTTGGCCATCTTGCGGTGCTGCGAGCCAAAGCCGGAGTACATGAAGACGGGGCCGTGGACGGAGGGCGAATCCGCGGCGGCGATGCCGACGGACACGGTGCCCTCCGCTACCTGGCGCAGGCGCTTGACGGCTTCCGCGCTTGACGACGCCATCACGACCGCCCGAGAGCGGCCATGGTTGCGGTGGGACAGGGTACGGGCTACGGAGAGGAGGTTGGGGTCCTCGGCCTCGATGTAGTCCGCCAGCGCGGCTGCGGCGGCCGCGCGGCGCGAGGGCAGCAGGCCGGAGACCGGCAGGGCCACCGGCTGGCCCTCGCCGACGGCAACCTGCGGGGCATCGGTGTGGGTCAGCCCGCGGTAATCGGTGAGGACCACGTGGGCGTTGGTGCCGCCGAAGCCGAAGCCGGAGACACCGGCAACCTTCTGGCCGGAGTACTCGGGCCACTCGCGCGGGTCCTCGACCACTTCGAGGTGCTCGGCGTCGAAGTCAATGTAGCGGTTGGGGCCGGCGTAGTTGATGCTGGGCGGGATGACGCCGTGGCGCATACCCTCGATGACCTTGATGAGGCCGACCACACCGGCGGCGGACTCGGAGTGGCCGATGTTGGTCTTAGCGGAGCCCAGAAGAGTCGGGGTGGCGGCCTGGCGGCCGGGGCCGAGCACGCGGCCCAGCGCGGTGGCCTCGATGGGGTCACCCAGGATGGTGCCGGTGCCGTGGGCCTCGACGTAGTCCACGTCCTGCGGGCGGATGCCGGCGTCGGCGTACGCGCGCTCGAGGACGTCGACCTGTGCCTCCGGGTTCGGGGCGGTCAGGCCGTTGGAGTGGCCGTCGGAGTTGACGGCGGAGCCCTTGATGACGGCGGCGATGGTGTCGCCGTCGCGCTCGGCATCGGCCAGGCGCTTGAGCACGAGCACGCCCGCGGCATCCGCGCGGACGATGCCGTCGGCGTCGTCGGAGAAGGCGTGGATAGCGCTCGTGGGCGAGGTAACGCCCAGCTCGCTAAATCCAATGGAGGCGTGCGGGGCGGCCAAAATATTGACGCCGCCGGCCAGGGCCACGTCGGCCGCGCCCACGCGCAGGTCCTTGACCGCCTGGTTGACCGCCACGAGGGAGGCCGAGCAGGCGGTGTCCACGTTGATGGAAGGACCGCGCAGGTCGAAGGCGTAGGACAGGCGGTTGGCGATGATGGCAGAGGACGTACCGGTCATGGCGTAGGGGTGCATCTCTGCCGGGTCGGCGGTGATGAGCATGCCGTAGTCGTTGTTGGTGGAGCCCATGTAGACGCCGGTGGCGGTGCCGCGCAGCTGGTTGGCGGGCACGCCGGCGTCCTCGAGAGCCTCCCAGGCCACCTCGAGGAGGATGCGCTGCTGCGGGTCCATGTTGGCCGCCTCCAGCGGGGACAGGCCAAAGAATTCGGCGTCGAAGCTAGCGATGTCCTCGAGGTAGCCGCCGTCGGTGTTCTGCTGCTCCATCTTCTCGCTAGTAACCGGGTCGGCGGAGTACTCCGACCAGCGGCCGACGGGCAGCGGGCCGGTGCCGGGGCGGCCTTCGGCGAGCATGTCCCAGAACTCGGCGACGTTGTTGGCGCCCGGGAAGCGGCCGGCGTAGCCGATAACGGCGATGTCGCCGCCTTCGATAAGCGGCTTAGCCGGTGCGGTCTCTCCGGCGCCAGCCTGGGAAGCGCCCGCGGCCGCGCCGTTGACTAGGCGGTCCGCCAGCTGCGCGATGGTGGGGTACTCGTAGGCCACGGTGGGCTCGAGCTTAATGCCCAGAAGGTTTTCTAATTCGCCGGAAAGAACCACGGCGTCGCGCGAGGACAGGCCGAAGTTCTCCAGCGGCTTGGTGTCCGTGATTTCCTCTGCGGAGAGGCCGGTGGTCTGCGCTACCCAGGTGCGCAGCCAGCCACGAAGCTCTTCAACGGTCATAAATCTCTAGCTTTCTAACGCGGACAAAGTGCAAGGTTGTCGATTTTACGCAGCACGAAGGCGCGTGTGACGACACGTATATACGGGTTATCGAATGATTATCCCACTTTGTTAACTTCTGCTTCATAACCGACATACCGTTAAACTCCCCGACCTGCGAAAACCTCCGTCCGGAGGAGGACGGAGGTCGGCGCGTGAACGGAGGTCTTAAGAGGCTACGAGGCCAAGTACTCCTTCTTGGCCACGCGGCGGGCGATCTTGCCCGAGGAGGTGCGCTTAATCTCGTTGGCGTTGAACCACTGAATGGCCGCCGGGGTCACACCGTGGTGCGTGGACACGGCAGAGCGGATGGCCTCGGAGGCGGCGTCGTCCTCGGCGGGGCTGGCACCATCGGCGCGCTCGATGAGCAGCACCAGCTCCTCGGTGTTGCTGCCCTCGACGGAGAAGGCCGCGATGGAATCAGCGCGCACGTGCGCGGAGGCCTCCTGCACGGTGCCCTCGATATCCTGCGGGTAGTGGTTGCGGCCAGCCACGACGATGAGATCCTTGAGGCGACCGGTGATGTAGAGCTGGTTGTCCACAATCGCCCCCAGGTCACCGGTGGCCAGCCAGTTGCTGTCCGCCGGGGCGTCCGGCACGCGGGTGCCCTCCGCCAGGCGCGTGCCCAGCGAGTTGTGGAAGGTAGCGGCCGTTTCTTCCGCGCGGTCTAAGTAGCCGGCGGCGCGGTTGTCGCCGTGGAGCCAGATTTCACCCACTTTTCCGTCGGCAAGCTCGGCGCCCGTCTCCGAGTCCACGATGGTGAGATACTGGGCCACCACGGTCTGCCCGCACGAGGCGTAGGCCACGGAGTCCGCGGACTTGTCTACGATGACCGCCTCCCCCTGCGCCAGGCGCTCGCGGTCGAAGTGCGAGATGAGCGGGCGCTCCGGGGTCTGCGGGGTGGAGACGATGAGGGAGGCCTCCGCCATGCCATACGACGGGCGCAGGACCTCGCGGCGAAGGCCGTATTCCTCCTTGCCGAAGGTCTCCCAGAAGGAATTCACCGCGGACTCCGTCACCGGCTCCGAGCCGATGATGATGCCGTCGACGTTGCTAAAGTCCAGCTCCTCGCCGGCCGCGGGCGCGCCATAGCGAGCCGCGAGCTCGAGGGCGAAGTTGGGGACCACGGCGTAGGTGCCCTTGAGATGAGAATCAATAGGCTGGCGCTTGATCTGGTCGATCCACCGCTTGGGCTGCTGCACAAAGTCACGCGGGGTCATGATCTCCAGGTTGAGCCCCAGGATGCTGGCGAAGACCGCCAGGATGATGCCCATATCGTGGTGCATGGGCAGCCAGGAGACCACGCGTGCCGGCAGCTCAATCTTCACCGAGGTGAAAATCTGCAGCACGTTGGTCATGATGTTGCGGTTGGTGAGCAGCACGCCCGCCGGGGTACGGGTGGAACCGGAGGTGTACTGCAGAAAGGCCGGGTGATCCACCGGGTCGGTCTCGAGGGCGGCCACGGCCGCCTTGCCCTCCTCCGTCTCCAGCGGATTGACCCAGCTAGCAGCCAGGGTGTCCGGCAGGGAATCAATCGAGATGATGCGCGGGCGCTCGGCAGCCGGGCGGTCCGCAAAGTAGGCGCGGTTGGCTGCCGCCGAAACGTTGTTGGTGAGCACGATGGGCGGGTTGGCGTCCCCGAAGACAGCCCGCAGGTGGTCGGTGTGGCCCGGCTCGTTCGGGTCATAGAGCGGAATCGGCGTCATACCGGCGTACAGGGCGCCGAGGAAGCCAAAAACGTACTCCGGGGAGTTGCCCGCCAGGATGGCCACGCGGTCCCCCATACGTCCCACCTGCTGCAGGCGCGCGGCCACCACCTTAATGCGGGTGTTGACCTGGGAGCGGGTGACATCGCGCGGGGTGCCCTCCGGATTGTCGCTGTACACCCACTGGCGCATGACCGGCCGGTCCGGCACGCCCGCCTGCTGCTCCATGCCGTAGATGTGCTCCGCCAGGCCTGCCAGCGTGAGGTGCGGCGGGAGGGCGATAGCACCCTGGTCATCGAAGAACTGGCCAATCAGGGCTTTGAGATCCATAGCGAGGAGACTCCTTCGTTGTTAGCGGGTGTAGATAGCTCGCGTACTTTTGACACTGAAAATATCAGATGCGAGTGCCAGATTGTTACAGGGCGCGTTAAAAAATTGTCGGCGCCGGTGCGCTACTGGGCGTCGATGACGTCCTTCGCCCACTGCGTGACCCACTGGTTGGCCGTCGTGCCCTCGATGACGTTGGGGTTGGAGGCGTACATGGCGTGCACCCCGTTGGCGTCGATGAGGTCCTTGGCGCGGCCCAGTCCGTTGCCGGCGTCATGCGGGGCGTCACAGATGGAATCGTTCGGCGCGCAGATCTGGAACGTACGCTCCGCCAGGGAACCAAAGCCGTTGGGACGCGCGCCGCGCATGGTAGCACCCGGCACGATGCCCTGGATGAGCGTGGACACCGGCTGCAGCGCAATCTCCGCGCCCACGCCGCCGACCTGCACGCCCGGGTTCACACCCACGCCGTCTTCCCGGCGACCGTCCGCCACCAGCGCCACGCCCGCCACGGCATCCGCCGGAATGGGGCCGTTGTCACCGCCGATGCGGTCCGCCACGTCGCCCACGATGACCGCGCCCTGGGAGAAGCCGCTGAGCAGGAACTTCGTGTTCGGGCAGACCTCGTGCATGTGGGTCAGCTCGCCCTCGAGGCGCGAGGTGCCCTCATCGCGGGACTCGTCGTAGCTCATCTCCTGCTGGGCGTTGATGTTCTTGAACTGCGCGGTGTACGGCAGCGTCCACACCTTGACGTCGCCCGGCGCGTAGGCCTCCTTGAGCGGGTTGGTGATGGAGAGCATGAAGGAGTTCGGGTTCGCGGTGGGGTTGATGGGGTCGTCGTCCGGCGCGGACTCCCACGTGCCCGGCGCGGAGATGAACTCGACGCGCGGGCAGGCATCGTCCTGCGGCGGCTCCGGGTTATCCTCACCGCCCGGCACCTCGCCGCCGGGGGCTTGCTCGGTGGGCGTCGGGTCCGCGATGACGTCCGCCGCGTCGCGGTTCTGCAGGAAGTGGACCGCTCCCCCGCCGATGATGGCGAGAACAACGACGACGGCTAGGACGGTAAGTGTTTTACGCATAGGGGAATGTGTACCTTAAAAAGGTGCGGGATCCCCTGAGGGATCCCTGGAAAACTACTGGGCGCAGAGCGCACGGCCGCGCTCGGTGATGAGCTGAATCAGCTGTTCGTGGCTGAGCTCGCTGCGGCCCTGTTCGATGAGCTGGCCGGCCACCGCGGGGACGGTAACGCTGTCGCCCTGGCAGGCGGCCTGCGCGGCGCCAACGAGCTGGTCCTCGACTCCCTCGGTGTTGACGCCGCCCTTCGTCACGGCGTCGAGGAACTCTTGGTTCGGGCCGCCGGACGAGGAGGGCGAGGGGATTTCGGAGATCTCGCGGGCGCCGCGGTCCTCTGGCTCGTCGCTTGGCGCCGCGCTGGATGATGCCCCCTCGGAGGAGCGTCCGGCGGACGACTCCTCTGAGGCAGTGCTTGCCGACGCCGCCGTGGATCGCTCCAGCGGTGCCACCGACGTATCGGTAGCGGTGGAATCATCCACGGTGGCGGAACCACCGCAGCCGGTGAGCAGCGCGCCGGCGGCGAGCAGTGCCGCGGCCGCGGGAAGAAGGCGGGTGTGCATGGCTTACTTCTTGTCCGCCTGGACGTTGCCCATGACCTTGCGGATGACGCCGTGCTGGAAGGTCTGGGTCAGACCGCCGGCGGCGATCTCCGTGTAGTCCTCGGTGGGCCAGCCAAACTCGCCCTGCTCATAACCGCGCTTGCCCCACTCGTCAAAGATATCGCCCTTGAGGATGTAGTGCGCGCCGGAGTCCATGGACCAGTAGATGTTGCCGTGTTCGAACTCCTGGAAGAAGCCGCCGTTGACGGCCTTTTCCTCGCCCACCGGGTAGCCCAGCGGGGACTCGGCGGCGTTGAGCTCCTTGTACTTGGCACCGATAGCACCGTGTACCACGTGGAAGGAGCCGTCCGGGTTGTGGGTGAGCACGCCCTCCTGGAACTCCTGCACGACGCCGTCGCCCACCTTGCGGACGTCGGACGTCGGGTACTTGAGGTCACCCATCTCGAAGCCGTTGTTACCCCAGGCGTCGTAGAGGTCCTGCGGGATGGGCCAGGCGCCGGTCTCCGGGGTCCAGTAGATGGAGCCGTGCTCAAAGCGCACGAAGCGGCCGTTGCCGTCGAGGGTCTTCTCCTCGCCGGAGGTGGGGAAGCCCAGCCAGGAAGTCGGGCCGCCGATCTCGGAGTAGCGGGCGCCGATGCGGCCGACCACCGCGTGCGCGCCGGTCTCCGGGGACCAGTAGGCGGTACCGGCCTGGAAGTCCTGAGCCTTGCCGCGCTCAGCCACGTCGTACTCGTTGTTGACGCACTTTCCGATAATGCCGGACTTGGTGGCTTCCGCGATGGCACCGACAGGCGTGCAGTCCGCGCCGCGGTCGCTCTCGTCCAGACCCAGGGCGTCGGCGATGTACGGCCAGGCCTCGGTCATCTCGAACTGCCAGTACTCCCAGCTGTGGACGCCGGACGGGCGGAACTTCACCACCGGCTCCACGCCGGCGCGCTTGGCGTAGTCCACGAAGGTCTGGGTGGACATGCGGGAGATGGCCTCCAGGCCCACGCCGGCCATGTTGGCCTGGCCCTTGGCCACGGAGCCGATTTGGCCGTAGTCGTCCTTGCCGTTGCCGGCGGAGACGTAGACCTTCATGTCCTTGAGGTTTTCAATGCCCAGCTTCGGATCGTGGTCGATCCAGTCCTGGGAGTAGGGCTCGCCCCACATGTTGGAGGAGGTGTATCCGCCGGCGTCGGCCTGCGCGGCGGTAATGGCCTCCGGCATGCCGGTCGTGGTGGTGTCCAGGTAGCCGGAGAAGGAGCCAACGAACTTGAAGGCCCACGGGTTGCGCTCCGCCAGGTTGATGGCGGCGGTACCGCCCATGGAAATACCGGTCACGGCGCGCTCGCCGTTGGAGCGGAAGGCCTTCTCCATCACCGGGATGAGCTCGCGGGTCAGGAAGGTCTCCCACATGTAGTGCTTGCCGTTGTCTTCCTTCTGCCAGTCGGAGTAGAAGGAGGACTCGCCGCCCACCGGCATGATGAGGTTGACGTTACGGTCAGCGTACTGGGACAGGATGTTGGTCTCGATGGTCCAACCGGACTCGTCGTCGCGGGCACGCAGGCCGTCGAGCGCCCACACCTCCGGGAACTTCTTATCCGGCTGGGAGTACCAGTCGCGGGCGAGCTGGATCTGGACTACCTGCTCCTTGTCCGGCATGGCGGCGGACTTGATGTAGACCTTGAGGAGGCGGTTGGTCAGGTACTCCACGCGGGAGACCTCCACGCCGTCCGGCAGGCCCTCGATGTCCGGGTAGTCGGTATCGATGGGGGTGCGCTGCGGCGGATCCGCCGGTGCGAAGGAATCGGAGAAGTTGGAGCTGCCCAGCATGTCGGTCAGCCCCTGGCTCGAGCCATCCGAAGACTGCGCGTTAGCCATAGGCAGCAGCGCCAGGCCAACGGCGACGGCGGTGGGCAGTGCGGCGATGGTCAGGCCCTTGCGGGCGGCAGACGGGGAACGCAGGCCGGCCTTAGTGGACCGGGAAGACGCAGTTTTCGGCATTGAACATTCCTTGCGAGGTGTCGAGTAGGGGGCGCGCTGCATCGAGCGGGCTCCGCAGGTTCCCCTCTTGCGGAACTCGCTGCACTGCAGACGCGGTGAGCGGTCTATCGTGAACTCAAGTTTAAGTTGAACTTGAGACTTTTTCTAGAGGGACACGCCCAGACTATTTTCCCTACACACAACAAAAAAGCCGGCCCCCTCCCTTCCTTCCGGGTGGGAAGGAAGGCAGTGGGGCCGGCCGGTGCTCTGCAGGCGCAGAAGCTTTTACCAGGCGTTCATCACGTTAAGAACCTGCGGCTTGGTCATCTCCAGCTGGTAGCCAAACTGCTCCCAGTTGTGCAGACCCTGCGGCGGGTAGCTGGTCTGCAGGCGCACTCCCGACGCACGGGCGCGCATCTCCCAGATGCGGGTGGAGGCGTTGGAGAAGAACTCCAGCGCCGAGCCGGCGGCGATGTGCTCCGGCTTGTAGCGAGCGTTATCGATCGGGCCCGGCACACCCGACGCCGCGGAGACAAACACGTCGGTGCCGTTGGCGGCCAGCTCGGGGATCAGGTTGAACGGGTCGTTGCTGAAGCGCTTCGGGCTAATCAGGGAACCGTACATAGCGTTGATGTTGAAGCCGCCAGCATCGAGCAGCGCGAGGCGCATGAAGGTCTGCGCGCCCGGCAGCGTGGTGGTGAGGAAGCCGGAGTAGGACATCACCTGACGGAACTGCTCCGGGTGCTTGCCGGCCAGGGTGATGGCCGCGGTGCCGCCCATGGACAGGCCCGCGAGGGAGTTGTTGTTGCGGGCCACACCGAAGTTGGACTCCAGGTAGGCCGGCAGCTCCTGGGTTAAGAACGTCTCCCACTTGTAGTTGACCGGCTCCACCAGGTCGTAGGTGGCCGGGGCGTTCCAGTCGGCGTAGAAGGACGCCGCGCCGCCCACCGGCATCACCAGGGTGATGTTGTGGTCCACGTAGGTGTTCGCCGCGTTGACGTCGTTGACCCAGGCGTTCGTGATGTCGGTGGCACGCAGGCCGTCCAGCAGGTAGAGGCCGGCGTTGCCGCCGTTCTTAGCCGGCTGAATCTGCACCGGGATGTTGCGGCCCATGGCCGGGGACCAGACATCACACCGCTGGACCCAGTAGCCCACACGGTCCCACTCGCAGGCGCCGGTGGAATCCCCACGCAGCCAGTCGCGGTTCGCCGCGGAGGCCTCCTGGGTTCCGGCGGTAACGGCGAGGCCCATCGCCACGGCGATGGCAACGAGGACGCTCACGACGCGCCCGCGGAAGGCAGAGCTAGCTGCGCCCGCTGGGCCTACTGTGCTTACTGCGCTCATTTTTCTCCTTAACGTATGTACTGACACTTCCATATCGCCAACACGCCAGCGATTGTTACAGTTCAATAACTAGAATCCTGGTTAGCGTATCCCATCGGCGCGCGTTTTGTCTCCTCCGCGGGGACAAGGCCCCCTACCCCACGTAGTGCGCGGGGTCCGAATCGAAGGTCAGGGTGCGGCCCTTCGTCAGGGAGAACTTCAGGTTATCCACAAACCTTTCCCAGGTCAGTGGGGCGCTGTAGGAATCGCGCAGTTCCTTAAAGTCTTCGGTCTGCAGCGCCTCGCGCGCCGTGCGGACTTGCTCCTTGTCGAACCACGGGGGCAGATATTCCACATCCGAGCCGGTTTGGGCCGCCTGCCATTCCAAGCCCAGGGACTTGTCGTGGCCGATGCGCCCGTTCTCCTCGCGCGGCATGCGCGCCGACAGCGGCGTGGCTAGGCCGACGCTGTCGTAAACCCGGACGTCGAGAGGCGCGTTCATCGAGGTCATGCCCAAGTTGATGAGGTAGAGCGTGGGCGGCTCCGTGCGGCCCTCCGCGCGCGGCACGGTGAGCCAGTTGAGGATGTCGCGCTCTTGATCCTCGACGTAGATGGTGGCGAAGGCGTCGCCGGCGGAGAGCTTCTGCGCGGCGTCGGTGTAGCCGTGCATAAACTTCATGTTGAGGTAATCGTGCGCGGAACGCGGCGGGTGGCCGGGCTCGCGGCGGGTGGCGTAGGTCCAGAAGTCACGCTCGTCCACGATGTTGAGCGGCTGCTCGTAGGCAGTCCAGTCCGTCGGGTGCCCGCGCAGGATGATGACCAGCGCCCACACCGCGCAGGCGGCCGCAGCCAGCCACGTGACCAGTCCCTTAAGCGGCAGAACGAACACCGGCAGCAGCGCGGCGAAGAGCGGCAGGAGCAGCATGCGGCCGTGCATGAAGTCACCGCCCACGCGCAGCACGTAGACGGTGTGCACCGCGGCGGCACCGAGCATCAAGTACGTCACGGCCGCCGGCGTGCGCAGCCCGGCCGGGCGCAGGTGCTCCCGGAACGCCCATACCCCGGCGCCGAGGAGGACCAGCACGGGGAGGTACAGGGCGTAGGGTCCCACGAAATCGGCGAGGTAGTTAAAGCCGCTACCCCACGCGCTTGACGACGCCGACTTGGCCACCGCCGTGTGCGGCGTCACCAGGCCGTAGTAGCCCATCCGGAAAATCTGGTACGCCAGCGGGATGGGCAGCGCCACCGCCAGGATTCCCAGCCAGGCCTTCCAGGAGCGGTGCGCCGCCAGCAAGAGCAGCCCGGCCAGTCCGCCGTAGAGGGCGAATTCCGGGCGCACCAGCCAGGACAGGCCGGCCCACAGCGCCAACCAGTAGGTGATCTGACCGCTGGTGCCCTCGGCCCAGCGCTGCAGCAACACCCACAGCACAGCCAGGTAGAAGATGGCTAGGCCCCACTCCAGGCCGGAAGTGAAGAAGTCCCGCGCCGGCGGCAGTGCAAGGTAGACCAGCGCGCCGGCCGGCGCCACCAGCGGCATGGTAGTCGCGGCGTGGCGCGAGGTGTACTCCCCCGCGTCCGCCTGGGAGGTGCGGAAGAGCGAGCGTGCGGTGCCCCAGGCGCCCAGCATCATCGCCGCAATAGACAGCAGCAGGCCCAGGTTGACCGCAATGGCCTCCAGCGGGGCGTTCGTTATCCAGCTCACAAGCAGGATAAGGTACTGCCACAGCGTGGAAGTATTGGCTTCCACGCGCTCGCCCACGTTGAAGACCGGACCGTTGCCGGCTTCGAGGTTGCGCACGGTGCGCAGAACGATGAGCCCGTCGTCAGAGATCCAACGGCGGACGAACCCGCCCCACAACGAGAAAACCCCGATCACGAGGACCGAAGCGAGCGCGCTGAACGCTGCCAAAGTACGTGAATCGGGTTTTCGCATGGGGAGTGAGTCTAGCACTGCGGGTGCGATTCTTAATTATCCGGCAATCACCGGGATCACGTAGACCGCCATGGCGATACAGGCCAGCCACAGCAGGGCCAGGATCTGCAGGACGCGATCCTCCAGCGCAATCTCATCCGGGGCGCCGCCGTTGCCGCGGTCGACGTCCGCAGCGTAGCGCAGGATGGCGATGGTGAACGGAACCATGGAGACCTGGTACCACACGCCGGCCGGGCCGTCGGAGTCGCTGGAGAGCTGGAAGCCCCACAGGGAGTAGGACATGACCACCGCGGTGGCGGCCAGGGTCCACACGAAGCGCAGGTAGGTCGGCGTATAGCCCTCGAGGGACTTGCGGATCTTCGCGCCCGTGCGCTCCGCCAAGAGGATCTCGGAGTAGCGCTTACCGGAGGCCATGAACAGCGAGCCGAAGGCCGCGACCAGCAGGAACCACTGCGATAGCTCGATGTCCGCCGCCACGCCACCAGCCATGGTGCGCAGCATGAAGCCGGAGGACACCAGGGCGATATCGATCACCGGCATGTGCTTCCAGCCAAAGCAGTAGCCCAGCTGCAGGCCGATGTAGATGGCCATGACCACCGCCAGATGCGGGCCCGCGGTGGCCAGGAAGGACAGGCCAATCGAGCCGACGATGAGCACCGCAGCCATGGCGTAGGCCAGGCCCACCGGCAGCACGCCCGCCGCAATAGGGCGGAAGCGCTTGGTCGGGTGCGCGCGGTCTGCCTCCACGTCGCGGGCGTCGTTGATGAGGTAGATCGACGACGCGCCCATGCAGAAGACGATGAAGGCCAGCAGGACGTCGAGCAGCACGCGCGAGTGGAACAGGGACTCCGCGCCGGCGGCCGCGGGGGCAGCCAAGACCAGGACGTTTTTGACCCACTGCTTCGGGCGCAGGGCCTTGACCATGCCGTCTGCCAGGTTTTTCGGCGGCTTGCGCTTGCGTCCGGTATCGATGCCGGAGGTGTGCGGCTCGGAGTGGAAGACTTTCTGCTCGCCGTCGTCAGTGCGTGAAGTGCTCATCGGGTCTTCCTTTCATAACGGTGGAATGCCTCGGCGGTGGCCGCACCCAGCAGGGCGCCGAGTGCCGTGTCGGACGGGTAGTGCACGCCGAGCACCATACGCGAGGCCATCATCACCGGCACGCCCAGCAGCGGCGCCGGCGTGCCCAACACGTGAGCGGCCCCGACGAGGAACGCGCTTGTCGACGTCGCGTGGGAGGACGGAAACGACAGCTTAGACGGGGTTTTCACGCCGACCTTCACGTAGTCGTAGTCCGGGCGCTGGCGGCGCACAATGCGCTTGATCACAACGCTGGCCGCGTGGGCGCTGAATGCGCCCACACCGACATAAGCCCACTGGCGGCGGGCGGCGGGCTTCGCGTAGTTCACGCCTGCTCCTAGCGCGGACAGTGCCATCCAGCCCAGGGCGTGCTCGCCGATGTGGCTAAGGCCCCGGGCGGTGGGCAAGACGCCGGGAGCGTCGAAAGCCACGTCCTGGATCTTTTCCAGAATGTGGGATTCGGCGACGGAAAGCTTACTGGGCATCGAAGACCTTTCGCCAGGACTCGCGGGAGGTCAGCTCCGGCAGGGCCGCGCGGTACTCGGCGCGCAGGTCGTCGAAGTTGTCCTCGATCTCGTTGAGCAGCTCGCGGGTGGAGGTGACTAGTTCCTTGGCCAGCTCGCGGTCGCGCTTGCGGAAGGCCACGCCGGTGCCGCCCGCGGTGGAGACGGTGGCGGAATCCACACGGGAGAGCGTGAACCAGCGGGCCTCCTCCGGGGTGAGGTTGAGCTGCGGGGCCTCGTGGTGGACGCGGTCCTCCTTGCTCACCAGGTGCTTGGCGGACTTGATGAGCCACGGGATCTTCTTGATCTTGCCCAGGCGGCCGCCGATGTTGCGCGTCGGCACGCCCGGTGCGCCAGTGGCCGGGGGCAGCTGGTCGGCGGACTCGATGATGACCGCGTCGGAGTAGCCCTTGCGGATCTCCGCGATGCGCGGCAGGGAGGACTCCAGGATGTCGAAGAGCTGATCCGGGCCGGCCAGGAAGTCCTTCATGGCTTCCAGCTGGATGGCCATGGTGGAGTATTCCATGCACATGGTGTGCTTGAGCGTGGACTTGAAGATGGACTTCGTAATCCCGCGCGCATTCCCCTCGTGGTAGAGCGCGGCCACGATGAGCCGGTTGCGCAGGTGGAAGTAGGCCTGCCAGTCGATGGCATCGTCCTTATCTGCCCACGCCATGTGCCAGATGGCCGCGCCCGGCCACGTCACCGTGGGGAAGCCGTGGGCGGCGGCACGCAGGGAGTACTCCGTGTCATCCCACTTGATAAACAGCGGCAGCGGCTGTCCATTGGTCTCCGCCACGACACGCGGGAAGAGGCACATCCACCAGCCGTTGTATTCCACGTCCACGCGGCGGTGCAGCGCGCGGGAGTCGTACTTCTTCGGGTCCAGGTGGGATTCGCGGGTGCCGATGGCGCGCAGCGGGTACTTGGCAAAGTCGTGGTCGTAGACGGCGTGCTCGGCCGCGCCCCACATGAAGTCGGCGCGGTTGACGCGCTCGCCGGTGGTGCGCAGCTGGGAGCGCTCCTGCAGGTTGAGCATCTCGCCGCCCACGATGAAGGGCTTGGCGGCGTAGCGCGCTACCTGCACCGCGCGCAGGATGGAGTCCGGCTCGATGGCGATGTCATCGTCCATGTAGAGGATGTAGGGCGAGTCGGTGTTCTCCAGCGCTTCAAACATGATGCGGGAGTAGCCACCCGAGCCGCCCAGGTTGCCCTGGCGGAACTCGCGGAAGCGCTCGCCAAAGTGCGCCACGGCCTCGTCGTAGCCCGGCTCATCCGCCGGGTGCTGGTTGCCCTGGTCCGGCATGAGGACGTAGTCGATGATGCCGTCCACCACCGGGTCCTCCGCCAGCGCCTGCAGCGCCGCGACGGCATCCGTCGGGCGGTTGAAGGTGGGAATGCCCACGGCCACGCGCTTATCCCGCGCCGGGTACTCGCTGCCGTCCGGGAGGATCTGCGGCTGCGGGGCGTGGGGGGCGGCCCAGGAGGCGTCGGCAAGCACGGTGTCTTGCACCGCCGCGACGTCGAACCACAGCAGGCCGCCGTCCTCGAAGTTCTTCAGCGGCAGCTCGAACTCGTGGTGGCCGGTGGTCACCACGTGGTTGGCCACCGCAATGCGCTGGCCGTCCTGCTTGGAACGGTAGAGGGAAATATTGGCCTCGCCCTCGACGTCCATGACCAGCACGATGGACTTCAGCTGGGACCAGCGGCGCCAGTAGGCGGCCGGGAAGGCGTTGAAGTAGGTCTCGAAGGAGGCTTCCTCACCAGCCGGGATGGTCACGGAGGTGCGCCCGCTCCAGCTTAGGCGCTCGCGGTTGCGCTCCGACTCGATCAGGTAGAGCATCTGGACGTCGCTCGGCTCGCCGCGCTTGGGCAGCAGGATGCGCTGGACGGGTTCTAGTGCTTCGCGCGCAGCAGAATTGTTGGCAGTCACGATATCTTCGGTTCTCCACACGGTTTTCGACAGTATTCAGAAACCCAGAATAGTGGTTTGTCGGGACAGCACTGAGATCCCACGCGGCGGAAAGCTAAGCCGTGACGGCGGCATGCTCCTCGATGGGCTCGATGCCCAGGCGGTTGAGCATGTAAAGCACGCGGGCGCCGAGGTCTCTCAGCCAGCTCGCGGGTCTCCTCTACGGTTTCTACCGTAGCGATATCCCAAATCTTGATGTCCTTGCCGACTTCGTGCGGCGCCAAAAGGAAATCGACCTCGATGGTTACGAACTCATGGCCGCAATTGTCAGAGGCTCAAGAGAGTGTCGAATCGGAGGGAGATTGAGAAAGTAGAGAACAATACTGACTAATTTTTCGCTAACTGACAACTATTAACTCTGTACAATAAGAAGGATACTCCTCATAGCAACACATGATCAGAGTGTCTTTCTTCCTATTTCAGTCAGCTCAAAGAGTCGACTTTAGCGAACCTCTTCCCAACTGCTCCCCAAGTGAGATAAACGCCGGTACAAACAAGAAATGCTGCAAAAAGAACGCCAGCAAGGGAAAACGAAACCTTCAGAGAAATCCCCGCCATCACATGCCCCAATGAGGAACCAAGGATAGCCAGATGCAATGTAGAACTCAGCACAGCGAAAACTACCGACAAGGCCATTGACAAAGTCAAGTAGCAAAAAGGCAAGCCGATGAACCGTGCGACATTGATCATCGGAGTTGCAACACCAATTCGCGCGAGCCGCTCAGTGGTGACTTTAATCTGGTCCACCCCCGCGAAAAAAGAAAAACAGATAGCAATCCAACGAATAGCAAGGGAAGACCAAAGATGATAAGAAAATCCCAGTCTTGAATGCCCTGGCCAAACTGCTCTAATACCAGCACCTCTGTCTGGGAAACCGACAACACAATAGCGGGAATGCCAAGCACGTAGCACAACGGGAGAACTATCGCCTTTGTCGCTGAATGAAGCTCGGCCGAAAGAGCACCAACTATTGAAACACCCGCAGCAATCTTCGAAAAAGACGCCAATAACCTTTCAAGAGAGACAACTACAAAAAGCACTGTTCGACTGCCCACCCGCGGAGTTGACAACCTATATAGGAACACCCCCGACGAGGTGACGAGAATCCCCTCGTCGCTGTCGGACGGCGGTTTCCCGACCGGTGGCCCGGCCGCCGGCAAACCTCACCCGCGGCCGCCCGAGCCCTGTCCATGGCCAAGCCCGGTCTGGTGCCCCCGGCGCCAACGACTTCCGGTGCCGCCCCGGGACGGTGAATTGCCCGTCATCCTCATTCCCGGGACCGGGTCGTCGAACAGCTCATCGGTACCGGTGCCTCGAACCACGGGCCCCGGGTGCACAGCGCAGCCGATCGCTTTGACGTCCACCCCGAGATGCGCCACGGATACTCCCGAAACGCCGGCAAAACGAACGCGCTTGCCTGGGAACAGCAGATCTCCGGTTCCATGCTGCTGAATGAGCTGACCATCGGCGACATCACTCGACCGGGCGTGCGGTACACCTTCCTGGGCACGCGGCACGACAATGCCGTGCTCCCCCACTAAAACTCCTTCGTGCGGGAACCCGGCGTCACCAACATCACCGCCCAAGACGTGTGCCCCGCCCACCGCACCGAGCACTACGGCTTCAATTACGCCCCTGTCGCCCAGGGCATCGTCGAGGACCCGCTGACCGGGACGGCGTGGCGGGACCACTGCACCGGTACCGGACCGGAGCGATAGTCCTCGACGGACGAGGATCAGGCGCCCGGGGAGCCTCCCGTCCGGCACGTCCACGACTCGGCGTAGCGGCCGCCCTTCGCCAGCAATTCATCGTGCGTGCCCCGTTCTGCGACCGTCCCGTCCTCCGAAAGCACGACGATGAGGTCGGCATCGCGGACGGTGTGCAGGCGATGGGCGACGACGATCACGGTGTGATCGCCGCGCAACGCTTCCATCGTGCCGACAATCGCCCGCTCAGTGGCCGCATCCAGCGAGGACGTCGGCTCGTCGAAAAGCACCACCGGGGAATCCTTCAGAAGCGCCCGGGCGATGGCGACGCGCTGCCGCTCGCCTCCCGACAGCAGCGTCCCCTCCTCCCCCACCGGGTTATCCCACCCGGAAGGCAGCAGCTCCACGATGCGGTCCACCCCGGAACGCCGGACGGCCTCGCGCAAGCGGTCCCCGTCACCGGGCCTGGAACCGAATCCGGGGTCGGCGAAGACCACGTTGTCCCGCACGGACGCGTCGAAAAGGAATGTCTCCTGGAACACCGGGGTCACCAGCGAGTTCACACCGTCGGTGCCGATCCGAGGCAAGGGCACCCCGCCAATGAGGATCTCCCCCGAGTCCGGATCATGAAACCGCGACAGCAGCCGCATGACCGTCGTCTTGCCCGCCCCCGACGGTCCCACTACGGCAACCAGTGCTCCCTGAGGTGCACGGAAGCTGACGCCGTCGAGAACCTTCTTATCCCCGTACCCGAAGCTCACGTCGCGGAACTCCACGTCATGCCCGTCGGGCAGCTCCGGTGCGGCAGGTTCGGGAAGGACGGGGATTGCCCGCAGGTCACGCAACGCAGCCAACGTGTTGCGGCCCGCACCGAACCCGCCGGACAACGCTCCCGCCGTGGTGATCGGTCCGGTGAACTGGACGAGCACGATGAGCATCGGCGCCAAATGCGTCGGCGCCATCCCACCCGTCGCGGCGACTGCCACGGCGACGATCACCGCCGCTGTGAACACCGCATGGACGACCGAACCCAACCGTCCGATGGCCGCCCCCTGCGTCGACGTCGCCTTCGCGAACGCATCGTGTTGGGCCCGGATCGCCTCATCCACCATCGCATCCGCCGCCGAACCGTCGCCCGCGGCGCGAATCGCCTGCTGGCCGCGGGTGAACTCGATCAGCCTGCCGGAGACGGCAGCGACGGCATCAGCATGCGCTTCGTCCGACTCCCCGCCGACTCGGCCAATGGCCCGGTAGGCGAAGAAGAGCACCGGCGCCGACGCGACGAGAACCAACCCGACGCGCCAATCCACCGCCAGAATTCCGAGAGCGATGACGGTCGGCGCAACCACAGCAGCGATGACGGGCCGCAGGATCACGTGCGGCACGGACGCCGCGAACGCTATGCCCGAAGACGCCATCTCCGAAAAGCGGCCGGCCGTGGACTTGGTGACGTACCCGAGTGGCAACGTCAGCACGCGTTCGCCCAGGGAACGCAGCAGGGACGACAGCACCGCTGCGGAATTCGCCCTGCCGACCGTCCCCGCGGCGAGGGACAGCACCGCATGGGCGGCCGCGAGGCCGGCGATGACGCCGGTGAAACGCCACGCCGTCGCATCATCTCCCACGGCCAGAGCCGACAGCAGCGGCAGCAGCGCGACGAACGCCGCTCCCTGTGCCAGCGCGGCAAGCGCGGCCAACGCAATGAGCCACGCCAGCGTCATCTTCGAGCGCCGATCCGTCATCGACCACAAGTCCCGGATCATCGGTTCCCTGCCTTTTCATCGTCTGCTTCAGTGCCCCGCGGGGCGGATGGTTCGTCGTCGAGCGCGAACGCGCGCCACAGATCCCGGTAGCGGCCACCGCGCGCAAGCAACTCGTCGTGGGTGCCCGCCTCCGCGACCGCTCCCCCATCGAGAACGAGGATGCGGTCGGCGTTGCGGATCGTGCTCAATCTGTGCGCAATCACGATCACCGTCCGCGAACGAGCCAAACGCTCGATTGCGGACTGAATGAGGGCCTCGGAAGCCGGATCCGCGTAAGCGGTTGCCTCGTCGAAGATGAGCACCGGCGCGTCCGTGACAATCGACCTCGCGATGGCCACGCGCTGCGCCTCACCACCGGAAAAGGTCACGTCGACGTTGACCACCGAATCCAGGCCCTTCGGCAGCGCCGCGATGACCGTATCGAGGTTCGCGAGCTTCGCGGCCGCCATGATTTCGCCGTCGGTGGCGTCTCTCCTGGCCAGCCGGATGTTCTCCCGCAAGGGCAGGGTGAGCAACTGCGGATCCTGGAACACCACCGACACCGAACGGTGCACGTCGCGCACGGCGATGTCGCGAAGATCGTCGCCGCCCAGCAGCACCGAGCCTTCGACAGGGTCGTGGAAACGCGCCAACAGCCGGGCGACGGTGGACTTTCCGGAACCGGAGGACCCCACCAGCGCCGTGAGGGTCCCCGGTTCGAACGTCGCGGACATCCCGTCGAGGACCCGCGGCCCATCCCCGTAGGAGAAGACCAGGTTCCGAACCTCGAGCGCGCCTCCGTGCACGGGCACCGGCTCGGCGGACTCGGTGATCGGCGGCGTGCCCAGCACCTCCGCGATGGACTTCAGGGCGGTGATCCCCGCGATGATGGGTTCGGAGTTCATAGCCACCCTCACGATCGCCGCGGAGAGTCCAAGGCCGAGAACCAGCCCGGCGACGAGCCCCTCCGGTTTGCCGCCCGCGGTGTCCCTCAAAGCGAGGCCGGCGCCGCACACCACTGCGAGGACCGTGATCGGGGACGTCACCACGTCGATGAGCCCGAGATAGATGTTCGACTGCCGGGACCAGGCGGACCACGCGCGGACGAACGACGACGCCGCGGCATCGTAGCGGCCCGCGCCCTGGCTGGCGCGTCCGAAGGACTTCATCACCGGGATGCCGCGCACCAACTCGATGACCGCAGCCGTCACTTTTTCAGAGGCTCGTTCGTAGTCGCGCTGAAGACCGGCTCCGCGCGAAATCATCACGCCCATCAGGGCGAAGGTGACCAGCACCGGGACGACCGCCACCGCCGCGATCCGCCAATCGACCGCGACGAGCGCAATGAGGGAAAGCAGGGGAACCAGCACCGCCACCACGGTCTCGCCGACGGTGTGGCCCATGAGCTGGTGGACGGCCGCGACGTCCTTCTCAACCGACCCGATGATCCCCGACGAGCGCCGGGCGTCCAGCCAACCCAGCGGCAGCTTCCGGATATGGGCAACCAACCGGCGCCGGAGGTAGAGCTGCAGGTCGTTATCCGCCCGGTGCGAGAGCATGCCGGCGGCGCCGTCCGCAGCCATTCGCACCGTCGCGGCGACGACGATGACAACCACGGCCAACCACGTCCGATGCACCGGGGCCTCCGGGTACGTCATCGCGATGTCGATGATGCCGACCAGCGAAGCGACGGTAGCCACCGACGACAGGACGGACAACGCGACCACCGCACGCATCCGGGTCCGGATCGGGGCGAGCAGCGACCACGGGCCGACGGTCCCGTCCACGGCGCTCACTTCCCCGCCTCCCCGATCGCGCTTTTCTTCGCGAGAGTGCAGAAATACACCATGCCGGCGCGTGAGGCTCCGTCCAGCTTCAGCCCGTTGGCTTCGGCGAGGTCCTCGAGCTCGCTGCCCCGGAACACCCGGTGGCCCATCTTCGCCATGACGACCATGTCGACCCGCTCGTTCACGTCGGGATCCTCGACGAACGTCTGCACGTAAGCGATGCCGCCGTCGGCGAGCAGCCCGGAGACCCTGCCGAGCGCGGCTCCCGCATCCTTCATTTGGTGGAGCGCGCCACACACCCAGCTTTCACAGGCCCCGCCGGGCTCTCCCGCGAGCGGCGTGAGGATGTCGGCAACGTGGAATTCCGTCCGGGCCCCGAGCCCGTCGGCGGCGGCGCGTTCGCGGGCGATGCGGATCGCATTGGGCGACAGGTCGTAGCCGACGATGTTCGCCCTGCGATAGCGAGACTCAGCGGCGAGCGTGCGGGCGAGCCACCCGGTTCCACAACCGAGGTCGAGGACCCGGGCCGGCGCATCCGGCCCGGGATCCAGCGCACGGAGCTTCCGGTACACGGCGGCGGCGTCCATCGGTTCGCGCGCATAGCGGCTTAGGAACCTCGGCTGGACCTTGTCCTCGTAGGCCGCGAGGAGCCTGCGGTTGTTCTGGACGATCTGGGCGATCGACTTCATCTGGTTCTGTCTCCGGGTGTGTGGGCCGCGTCCACGCGGCGGTTTCGGGTTAGATGCTCGGATTCGCGGGCCGTCATGCAGACTCCCCCGGCCTCGTTTTCACGGCGATGCCCCACGCCGCGAGCACAGCGATACCAAAGAACCAGGCCGCGCAGACCACCAGACCCGCAGCCCCGGTGCCGTTGACGGCCTCGCCGGCCGCGGATACGGGGGTGTGCCCGGCGATTCCGCGCAGGAGGGGACGGAAGTGGTCGGCGGGCATGAGCACCGTGTTGACGAACATCGCAACGATGATTAACGGGATGAGGGCCACGGATCCCTGGGGGCTGGTGATGGAGAACGCGATGTACGTGCCGGTGCATGCGGCCGCCGCGGCAACCATCGCGCCGGTCACCGTGATCCTCCACCACCAGGACACCTCAGGGGGGCTGTCGGAAAGCAAGGCGGCCACCGCCGCGACGACGACCGTCATCGCCATGATCCGGATAAACTCGGCGATGATCCGTGCGGTCGGCACGGCCGCGTACGGTGCCGGCATGGTGATCAACCGCTCGTGGAGGCCATTGCTGCGTTCAACGAACACAGTGGACGATCCCGTGATGGCCAAGATGAACGCCCACGTCGTCACGACCAGGATGACCGCGTTCGGGAGTTCGAACTCTCCGGTGAGCTGCCTGACCAGGCCACCGAACATGCGGTTGACGATGAACAGGTACACGAGCGGAGCAATGAACGTCATGAACCAGAAGTCAGGGCGCCGCAGCCAAGTGTGGACGATGCGCCGCAGATGCACGAAAATGGCGTCGATCATGATTCGCTCCTCAAGGTGAACCGGCGGATGAACAAGACGATTCCGGCGACCGCCGCGACACCGAGCCACAGGGCGGCCTCTTCCCCGGCACTATCCGGGAAGGCATCCGGGGACGCCGCCCTGATCACCTCGATGATCGGCGAAAACGGCATGTGACGTACGACGTCGCGCAGGGAGCCGTCCAAAGCGGTCGCCGGAATGAACGCGGTGGAGAACATGAGCAGCAGCATTTCCAGCGCCTGGATCGATGAGGCTGTCGACACCGGGGCGGGCACCATCAGGATCACCCC
Source organism: Corynebacterium tardum (assembly GCF_046717785.1). NCBI lineage: Bacteria > Bacillati > Actinomycetota > Actinomycetes > Mycobacteriales > Corynebacteriaceae > Corynebacterium > Corynebacterium tardum. The sequence goes on from NZ_CP177104.1 coordinate 2,559,458, forward strand.
GTCCGTGACCAGGGACAGGACCGCGGCGGCGAGCAGTGACCACAGGACTGTCCACGCGACGTCACCGAGAGCCATGTCGAGGCCGCAGGACCACGCGACGACCAGCAGCGCCGCGATCGACGCGGACATCCGCAGCACATCGGTGGCGAGCCTGCCGGCGACATAGCCGCCTGTGGCCCCGGGCAACACGCGCACGCGGTCAACGAGCCCGGATTCGACGTCCTGTCCCACCGCCATCGCCGACGCCGCGGCGGTGAACATCGCCGCCTGGAACAGGCAGCCGCCGAGCACGAAACGCAGGTACCCGAAGCCGGATTGCCCTGCCGAGTACCCAAACACCGCGTACAGGCACAGCAGGAAGAGGGGAGGAACGACGAACATGGAGATCAGCGACGCGGTGTTGCGTCGCAACAGCAGCAGATCCCGACGGAGGAACGCCGCGACCGACGTCGCACTCATCGCGCCGCACCCCCTGCGTTCATCGATATGAATACCTCGTTGAGGGTGGGCGGCGACACGCTCAGCGAATCCGGCAACGCGTCCGAGGCCTCCATCGCCTGCGCCACCGCCTCGAGGACCTGCGGTCCGGGGTCGACGTCGAGGGACACCGACTTCCCCGCGACGCGGGCGCCGTCCAGGCACGTTCCTCCGAGGCAGCGGGCGAACGCCTCCGCCTCGGCGGTGGTGGCAAAGGACACGCGGAGCACGTGCGACCCGAAGTCGCGGCGCAATTCCTCCGGCGTTCCGCTGGCGACGATGCGGCGGTCCTTGAGCAGATGGACGTGGTCTGCCAGCGCCTCCGCCTCTTCCAGGTACTGGGTGGTCAGCACCAGGGTCATTCCGTCGTCCCGCAATTGCCGGATGAAGCCCCACAACTCTTCGCGGCTGACCGGGTCCAGCCCCGTCGTGGGTTCGTCGAGGAACAGCAACCTGGGCACGACGCACAGCGACGCGGCGATGTCGAGGCGGCGCCGCATGCCACCCGAATAGGCCGACGCCAGCGTCGAGGCACTGTCCGCGAGCGAGAATTGCGCGAGCAGTTCCGTCGCGCGGGCGGCCGCGTCGGCGCGGTCGAGTCCGCGCAGACGCCCGAAGAACTCCAGGTTCTCCCGGCCGGTGAGGTTCTCGTCGATCGCCGCGAATTGGCCGGTGGTGGCAATGGCGGCGCGCACGCCCGCCGGATCCTCTTTCACATCGCGCGAGAAGATGCTCACCTCGCCGGAGTCTGCGGTGATGAGCGTCGACAGGATTCGGATGAGGGTGGTCTTGCCTGCGCCGTTGTGGCCAAGGAACGACACGATCGACCCGGCGGGCACGGTGAAACTCACGCCGTCGAGCACATGCTTGCGCATCCGGGCGCCGCGCTTTCCCTTGCGCCCGCCGTCCGGCGGAGCACCTGCCCCGCCTTCGGGCGCGGTGCCGGCTGTGCCCGCAATCGGGTAGCTCTTCGTGAGGTCGCGGACGACGATCGCCGCACCCCGTTCAGCTTGATCCGTCATCGTTTCTCCTTTTCTTTGGTGTCGCAGTGGGCCGCTGCCGGCAGTGGCCCCGTGGTCGGGTTGTCATGCGGCGTTTCGATATGGATGCCTGCATCGCGGGCGAAGGCGAGGACCGGTTCGAGGAGCCGGGGGTGGCTGACGAGATCCCGGCACCCCGGCGCGACCGGCTTCCCCGCGACCGACGCAACGGTGGCGGCAATGGCCGCGGTCATTTTGTAGGAACCCGGGCCAGTTGCCCGGACGACGGTTGTCTCGGCCGCCGACCCCGCATCGCCCGCGCCGGCGGAGGACAGTGCGATGACCAGCTCGGCGGGTTGCGGAGTGCCGTTCGCCCGCGCCTTCCGCGACGTCACGGCCGCCCCGAGACGGGCGAGCAGACCGGAGACGACGGGCATCGCGTACAGTCTCGACGTGCGGATCTTCTCCACCGACTCATCGGGGAGAGCATCGAAGGCGACGTGATAGGAAAATCCGAGGATCGAGGGGCACACCCCGCGTACGACGTCGATGTCCGGGCATTCGTAGCCGATTCCGCTTTGCGACGACACCAGGTTGCGCCGCACTTCGACGATGGCGCCGCCGAGCATCGCGCGGTATCCGCCGCGAATGGTCCGGAACATCGACTCGACCGACGCGGCCCCGGATTCCTGGTCGGCGCCAATTCGCAGATCGACCCGCACATCGCGGACCTCTTCGGTCCCCGCAGCGCAGGCCCCGAGCATCAACAGGGCCGTCGACAAGCCCGGGCACAGGCCGAACCCGGTGAGCACGGGAACCCCCTCCCGCCGAGCATCCCCGTCGAGGGCCATGATTGCGCGGCGGGCGTCGATCGAATCGTTGACGTCGATGTACCCGGTGCCTGAGTCGATGCAAGCACGGGCGAGTGAGTCTGCATGCACCTCGAACGGGCCGATGCCGGCTTCGGCCAACCGAGTCGCAGCCGCCACCGCCTCCGCATGGACCCGGCCGTACGGGACGAGGACGTCCCGCCGATTCTCGACGAAGGTGATCCCCTTCTTCGTCTCATCGGCCTTGTCCCGAAGCACGTCGCTGATGGTCCGGATCGTGTTCACTGGTACCTCTTTCGGTTGTCGGCGCCATGCCGGTGCCGGGCGGACCGGGCCCGCATGGCGCGACCCGGAGGATGTGTCTGAAGGGTTGAAGCAACTGGGTGGGGCGCGTCTCCGTACAGGCTCGGAAACGCTCGCGGGCTCGGGGCCCGCCGGTTCCGGGTGCCCGTCAAGTCACTGCGGACACAAGGGCCGCAACGAAGGCCGCGGCGGACGCTGCGGCCGCGAAACCGTCACGCACTCGCCAGGGGTGATCGGTGCGGAAGGTACGCCCCGGATGGCGGCCGAAGTTGCGCATCACCAGGGTCAGGGACAGCTTTTCGGCGCAGCGCACGGCGCTGACGAACAGGGGAAAGGCGATGCGCGCGGGCGTCGTCGCGCGAATGAAGCCGGAGCGGAAAGACTGCCCCGGTCGCATCGAGCGCAATCTAATCGCCCATGTCAGCTGGGGGATTTCGCTGCGCAGGAACGCCGCGATGCTCACCCCGGAAATCGCTATGGTGCACCATGTGTAGGGCACCCGGAGGCGTTGTACCATGGCGTCGAAAAGCTCCTCGACGCGCATACACGCGGAGACCAGGACCGTCCCCGCAAACACGGCCGTCAGTAGCAGTCCGTGATGGATGCCGTGGCGGACAGCCTCCGCCGGATCCCCACTGCCGTAGAACTCGGAGCGCCACCCGAGCAGGCCGAAGAACACCCCGATTAACAGGACGAGGAGGACCTTCCCCGCCGTCGCCCGAACGTCACGTTCCGCGATCGCAGCGAGTGCGAGGAACGCGACCCCCGTCAGAGCGAGAACGGCGTCTCCGCCGGAGAGCAGCCCGGCGACGAGGACGAGCATCACCGCCGCGACAATCGTGATGGCGTTCAACCCCGCGCGCCTTCGAGCGGCGGATCCACTGGTCCAGGGGCTTTCGTCCAAGGACGTCCGTGCGCCGGCCGCGGGCAGTGCGCGATCCCGCCGGGACGACTCCGGGGAAGCCGGCACGTCGGCTGCGGGACCGGACCAGGCGACCTTCCCTTCGGCGACGATGCTCGCCCGATCCGCCCACGTTCGCGCAGCACGGCGGTCGTGGCACGTGAACACAACGGTTCCGCCGGCCCCTGCGTATTCCGCTAGGGCATCCAGTACGATGCGCGAGCTCGGCGAATCCAGATGCGCCAACGGCTCGTCGAGAAGCAGCAAACGGCGATTGGCCGCCACCGCCAGGAAGATGCCCAACCGTCTTTTCTGTCCGCCCGACAGGACGAACGGCGAGACGGGGTCAAGTGCCCGGGGGCACAAGGCTTCCCGCAGTTTCCGCAGCTCATCGGCGCCGAGTGGTCCGTGCGGGTCCGTGCCGGCCAGCGCGGAGTCAATTTCCGCGGCGACGGTCGCGCGGGTGAACTGGTGCTCGGGGTTCTGGAACGCCAACGACGCGAAGGCGTCGGGGACGCGCCGGGCGGACGCGCCGTCAATCCGGAGGTCCGCTCCCGCCTTCATCTGGCCCGACAGCACCGCCAGCAAGGTGGACTTACCGGCTCCGTTGGCACCGACTAGGGCATGAATCTCGCCCCGCTCCAGTGTCAGATCGGCCCCGTTCAGGATCCTCTCCCCGCCTCGGGCCACGTGGGTTCCGGTCAAGGCCAGCAGTGGAACGGCCTCCGCCTCCGATTCCGGATTGGGACGGTCCGGCACCCCCGTGCCCGGCGTACTGGCGTCCGGCGTTCCGGCGGTCGCGGCCGTCGTCGCAATGCCCTTCACCGCGATGCCATCCGGCGCTCCGTGGGCGGCGACGCTCCCGTCCGCATCGAGGATCGTCACCGTGTCGACCCACCCGTCGAACGGGCGGAGGTCGTGCTCGATGAGCAGGATGACGCGCCCCGGGGCCCGCAAATCACGGATGGCGGCGAACAGCGACCGGCGACCGTCCTCGTCGACGTGGGCCGCGGGCTCGTCGAAGATCATGACCTCCGGCGCCCTGGCCACCGCACCGGCGATGGCCATCCGCTGGCGTTGCCCGCCCGACAAAGCCCACGGATCCTTCTCCGCGAGCTCTGACAGCCCGAGCTCTGATAGGGCCGCGGCTGATCGCTTGGCGACGATACCGGCTTCCACGAGGGAAAACTCGAGGGCCATGGCCACGTCATCTACGACTCGGAGCGTGAGCACCTGCGTCGCCGGGTCTTGCCCGACGAAGGTGACCCGGTCCCCGTCCACGGGGCGTTCGGTGCCGTCGGCATCGACGATGTGCACGAATCCGGCATGGTCGATGGGGATGTGCGAGGGAATCAGTCCAGCGATGAGGTGGGCCAGGCTCGTCTTTCCGCATCCCACGGGTCCCGTGATGGCGTTTATCGTGCCGAAATCGAAGGAGAGATCCACCATGTCGGGTGCCCATCGCCCATCGGCGTGCCGCACGCCCGCGCCCCTAACCCGTAACCGGGCCGGGGCCGTCCCGCGTGTCGCACCGGCGCACGCGGGTGCTCCGCCGGTCACCGGGTGACCCCGCGGCTGCGAAGCCCCTTTGCGACGGCAAAGCCCAGGACCAAAAACACCAAGCTCGATGCCAAGGCTATGGCGAAGCTGATCAGGGTCATGGGCGTGGTCGGCGAGTCGACGCCAACTGCGCGCGGGGCCATCGTTCCCATCAGCGCGGAGAACAACATCGCCGACGCCACGAACTGGGTACGCGTCCACCGCCGGTACAGGGTGACCATGAATGGAAGCTCGATGAGCAATCCTTCCATGATCAGCGCCCCGATCGCGGCGACGCCGAACGGGGTGGTCGCCGCGGACACGACGCCCATGGCAAGGCACGCAATGAGGCTCGCGCCAGGCTTGCGGACGACGATGAGGGGAACGACACACTGCAGGAACCACAACCCGAGCGTCGCCGCGACGAGATAAACGTGGGCGATGCCGGCGAACACCTGCAGGTAGGTCAGGGGCACGACGACGAGAGACCCCGCGACGCCGATCGCGGCGGCGACGAGCATATCGCGGGTGGATGGTCGGCCACCCGCTGCGACCGGTGCGACGTGTACCAACCGCCCGTCGTCCGTCTGCGACGCCACCGCGTCACCGTCGCCCGTCCCGTCCGGGCCCGCGTCCCCGACTCCCCCTCCGGAGAGGGGTTCTCTGGTCGATCCACGTTTTCTGTTCATCGTCGCCGCCTCGCTTCCGTTGCCGATTCCCGATCGGAACATAACTTGAAACAGTATTAGGTTAGGCAATCCTTATCCACTTATGCCAGACTCGAATTATTGACTTTGCCCCCGCTCCCCCCCATTACGTTGTTAGCAGTTCCACCTCAGGGCACCGAAGATTCATAGCCTGTCCACCCGATTGGGCTGGTTATGTTTATTTCCGGTCCCTCCGTCTGAAAGGACAGTGGAACTAGTCGCTGGCTTCGGTATGGCTTATTCCCGCCCCTGTCTGAAAATGATCCGGGGGTGATGCCGCCGAAGACAGTGACATCCTCAAACTGCTAATAGGAACCCGACCCAGCCCAGGTGGTATGAGGTCTCACAGTAATGTGGATGCCAGCGCAAGCATGTCCGACAACCCCAGCGATGAAGCTTAAATAGTCCAACTTCTAATTCATCGCTAGGAGGCATACACCCATGGCCTATGACTTCGTCATTGGCGTAGACGTCGGCAAATACTTCCACCACGCCTGCGTCCTCGATCCCCAAGGCAGGCAAGTCCTGTCCAAACGCATCAATCAGCATGAAGGCTCGCTACGCAAGCTCTTCGGCCAATTCCTCGCCAACAACGCCTCGGTCCTTGTCATTGTCGATCAGCCCAACAACATCGGCCGATTAACCGTCGCAGTCGCCCAAGACATGGGGGCAGATGTTCGCTATCTACCAGGGCTTGCAATGCGACACCACGCCGGCAACTCCAAGACCGATATACGCGACGCCTACGTCATCGCCCATGCCGGCCTTAACCTTCCAGATTCCCTGCGCAGTGTCGACCGCGTTGAGGAAGTCTTTATCCAGCTGATTTAGGCCGTGACAGCGGCATCCTCCGAGATGGGATCGATGCCCAGGCGGTTGAGCATGTAGAGCACGCGGGCGCCGAGGTCATCGGCCAGCTCGCGGGTCTCCTCCACGGTTTCTGCCGTGGCGATGTCCCAGATCTTGACGTCCTTGCCGGCCTCGTCGCGCGGGATCTCGCGGCCGAGGTAGACAATGAAGTCAGGGATAGTCACCAGACGCAGGTCCTCGACGTAGCGGTCCGGGTGCTCCGCCATGCCGCGCTCCTGGAGCACGTGGGCCATGTGGGAGTCAGGGTCGTTTTCCGGGTGGGCTACGGCGGCGTCCACCAGCAGCGCGTTACCGGCATACTTCTTCGTCAGTGCCACGGCGGCCTGCGCCAGCGCATGGTCGGCACCTGCCGAGAAACGCACGTGGATGCGGTGGCTGCCAAAATGCTCGCGCACCTCGCGCTCCACCATCACGGGGACAAACTCTTCTAAGGTTGCACCAGCTTCGTGCCGCTCGATCGTGGCATCGAGGAAGGAGTCAATCTCCTGCGTGGTGTGCTCGTGGCCATAATCGGCATGCAGGTCGTGGCGCAACGTATCGAAACGGCGGGCATTAGGGGAAGTCATCTCTAAACTCACTTTCTGTTCGCCTATTGTTAACCTGCTGTTAACTTTAATCAATCATTGAGCACCCGACAAGTTTTTTGTGCGGTGCCCCGGCCCCGTGCGCTGGCGAAACCTCCCAGAGAAAGGCCAAAGGCCCGCCGGGTGTTCCGGCAGGCCTTCTTGGATTGTTCCTTCTTCTTATCCGGTATCCGCGTTGCGCGGCTGCGGAGCTTGAGGTGCTCCTCAAGCCGCTCCGGGGACATCTTCCACATGCGGCGGTCTGCGCGCTTCTTCTTGCGCTGGGCCATGCCGTCACCTCCTTCCATCGAGGTGTTTCAGCATACCGCGCCACGGGGACTAACCCGTCCAGGCCGCGCGCAACTGCCTAGTGGCCGCGCTCCTGCGTGATGGCTTGGCCATCACGGAAATAGGGGGCCAGCTTGTTATCGAACAGGCTCAGCGCGGAGGCAATGGCCATGTGCATGTCTAGGTACTGGTAGGTGCCCAGGCGGCCGCCGAAGAGGACCCGGTTCTCGCGAGCCTCAGCGGCGGCGAGCTTGCGGTAGGCCTCCAACTTGGAGCGGTCCTCCGGAGTGTTAATCGGGTAGTACGGCTCATCACCCTTCTCCGCGAAGCGCGAGTACTCCTTCATAATGACGGTTTTGTTGGCAGGATATTTATCCTGCCGCTCCGGGTGGAAGTGGCGGAACTCGTGGATGCGGGTGTAATCCACGTCCGCATCGTTGTAGTTCATCACCGGGGTGCCCTGGAAGTCACCGGTCTCCAGAACCTCCAGGTCAAAGTCCAGCGTGCGCCAGCCCAGCTCACCCTCGGCAAAGTCGAAGTAGCGGTCCAGCGGACCGGTGTAGACCACCGGGGCTTCCGGGGAGGCCGCGCGCAGCTCCTCCCGGACGTCGAACCAGTCGGTGTTGAGGGAGACGTCGATAAGCTCGTGCTCCGCCATCTTCTCCAGCCAGGCCGCGTAGCCGTCGACGGGCAGGCCCTCGTAGGTGTCATTGAAGTAGCGGTTGTTGAAGGTGTAGCGCACCGGCAGGCGGGTGATGTTGCCGGCCGGCAGCTCCTTCGGGTCGGTCTGCCACTGCTTGGCGGTGTAGTCACGAATGAAGGCCTCGTAGAGCGGGCGGCCAATGAGCGCGATGGCCTTCTCCTCCAGGTTCTGCGCCTCATCCACAGCGAACTCGCCGGCCTGCTCCTTGATGAGCTCGCGCGCCTCGTCCGGGGAGTAGTAGCGGCCAAAGAACTGGTTAATCAGGCCCAGGCCCATGGGGAACTGGTACGCCGTGCCATCGTGCATGGCAAAGACGCGGTGCTGGTAGTCGGTGAAATCGGTGAACTGGTTGCAGTAGTCCCACACGCGCTTGTTCGAGGTGTGGAAGAGGTGCGCGCCGTACTTGTGGACCTCAATGCCGGTCTCTGGCTCGGCCTCCGAGTAGGCGTTGCCGCCGAGGTGTTCGCGACGCTCCACAATGAGCACCTTCTTGCCCAGCTGGGAGGCTGCGCGCTCGGCCACGGTCAGGCCAAAGAATCCGGATCCAACAACAATGAGGTCATATGCAGTCATGGCCACCAGCTTAAAGCAGCGCGCGTGAGCCCACCGACGCCCACACGCGCGGGCGTGTCACACCTCCAACAACATTGGCCACTGGCGTAACATCTGTCCCGTTAGTTAACTCTTTGTGCCTCTCAGCGCAAACCCTAGGGAGAAACAGTGCACTTACGACGTCGTCTTGTTCCCGCGAAATCGCCGTGGTCCACCCCGCTCATCGCCGCCGTGACCTCCATCGCCGTGGTAGCCGCCGCGGCCATCAGCGGCCATGACATCCTCGAAACCCAGGAGACGGGCTCCGGCCCCATCGAGGTCGCCTCCGCATCCGAGTCCTTCGGCGACGGCGAGACCGTCATGGTCGATGACCCCGCCATCGCCGCCCAGGGCGACGGCTCCGGCCCGCGCGCGGTCAAACAATTCCACCGCGACGATCCCTTCTCCTCCTTCGCCGTGACGTGGAAGGGCCAGCGCGACGTCGCCGCCTTCGTGCGCGCGAAGCAGCAAGATGGGTCCTGGTCCGAGTGGTACGACATAGACGCGAACGCATACTCCAGCGACGACCCGTCCGCCACCAACGGCACCGAGCTCATCTTCGTGGGCGATACCAACGACGTGCAGGTCTCCGTCAACAACGTGGACCTGGTCACCGGCTCCAACCTGGATGACTCGTTCACGGAGACCCCTGTCGAAGACGCAGCGCTTGCCGACGCCCCCTCCCTCGCCGCCGCCGAAGCCGCAGCGAAGCGCTCCGAGAACCCGCTGCCGGCGCCGATCGCCTCGAACGTCGGCGACATCGCCCCGGTTGCAGACGCCGCGGACCTGAACAGCCTCGACGGTCTGGAGGCCGTGTTCATGGACGGCAACGCCCAGGCCGGGGAGGCCATCGCCCCTGCCGCGGACACCGACGGCATGCCGCGCGTGGTCTCCCGTGCCGGCTGGGGCGCAGATGAAAACCTGCGCTGCAAGGGTGCCGACTACGACGACGGCGTGAAGGCCATCGCGCTGCACCACACCGCGGGCTCCAACAACTACACCCGCGCGCAGGCGGCCGCCCAGGTCCGCGCCGCCTACACCTACCACGCGCAGAACCTGGGCTGGTGCGACATCGGCTACAACGCCCTGGTGGATAAGTACGGCACCATCTATGAGGGCCGTTACGGCGGCCTGGACAAGGCCGTGCAGGGAGCCCACATTGGTGGCTTCAACGAGAACACCTGGGGGATTTCCATGATTGGCAACTACGAGGAGGCTCAGCCCACCTCCGCCATGCTCGACTCCGTCACGGACCTGGCCGGCTGGAAGGCCGCCATCTCCGGCGTCGACCCGGCCTCCCGCGTCTCCCTGCGCTCGGGCGGATACCGCGGCGCGAAATACCCGGCCGGCTCCACCGCCACGGTCTACGGTCTCTTCGGCCACAGCGACGTTCACTACACCGCCTGCCCGGGCCAGTACGTCATCGCCCGCTGGCCGCAGATCCGCCAGGCGGCGCACGAGAAGTACTTGGCGCAGAAGTCGGGCTCAGTAAGCGCACCGTCGACAGACTGGTCCGACGTTGAGGACAGCGTGGATGCCAACACCGATGCCCCCGTTGATACCGGTGCCGCGGACACCCCACGCCAGGAGGCCACGTCCTCCATCGGCGATTCTGAAATCCCGGTCAGCACCATCACCGCCGTGGCGGGCCTGGCGGCGACGGTCTTTGCCATCATGCACAAGCGCTCGGAAACCGAGTTCGACCCGCAGCAGAAGGTCGGCGGACTGCCGGCGGAGAAGATTCCGGGCATCGTGACCAAGGTGCTGGCGTTGAGCAAGAACGAGGGCCTCAAGACATCGTGGACCACGGTGCTCAACAACTTCGGCCCGGTCCTCGGCCTGGCCGTGGGCGGCCCGGATGAGACGTCCGGGGTAATCTCGCAGCTGTTCCAGAACGGAGTGGTGCTCTACTCCGAGGAGACCGGGACACACGCTCTGGTGGGTGAAATCGCCAAGGCTTGGGCGTCCGACAACAACGCAGCGCAGCTAGGCTTGCCGACGTCCGACGAGCACCCCACCGGCAACGGCAAGGAAATCAGCGTGAAGTTCCAGGGCGGTTCCATCGTCTTCGACCCAGAGACGCAGCAGATTCACGTCTACACGGACTAAGGCAGGCCTTGTAGCCCGTCAACCTGGTGCGGTTGGCGGGTTTCGGTGTTTAAGGAAGTACATCTCCCCTGCGATGTTTAGGAGTCCTGTAAAAGCCAGGCAGTCAGTTCTTTTACTGCTTGGCTTTTTCCTCCTGGATAATTAGCGTTCAATTCTGCGGACACAGATTCAAATATTGTGTTGGAGAGTTTCTCAGCCCTATCGGAGCTGATGCTTCCGCGCAGATCATCTAGCGGTACAGAGAGCATGCCATCCCTACTCGGACGCATCCAATACGAGTGCATATCATCAGCGTAGATTTTTGGGAATGTTCCTGACACCTGGGACTCAAGAACAACATTGCCAAAAAATAATGAGGACAGTCGTTTTTCTTCCATGAAGCCCATTCTATGAGAGCGTTCTCCACTAGCGCGATCCCCGAGTTGCGGTAGTGGAAGTAGGTTTCTCATACCCCCATGGCCACTGAGGTTAAAGCACCCTGGGGACCCCGCAACCGGAGAGCTAAAACCAGCGCTCCAGCACCTTGGCCACGCCGGCCTGATGGTGGGCCACAGTCACTTCGTCGGCAGCCGCTTTGACCTCCGCGTGGGCATTCTCCATGGCCACGCCCCGGCCGGCCCAGCTGAGCATCTCGATGTCATTCGGCATGTCCCCGAAGGCGATGATGTCCTCGCGGGCAATGCCGTGGTGATCCGCCAACCACTGAATTCCGCGGCGCTTGGTTACGTTGGGAGCGGCCACCTCGAGAACGCCCTCCGTCATCGAATACGTCACGTGCGCAAGCTCCGGATCGATGTGCGGGGCAATGAGCTCATAGAGCTCCGGGGCCGAGTAGTCGGTATTGCGGATGAGCAGCTTCACCGCCGGGCGGGAAACCAACTCCCCCACGCTGACCACACCGAAGCCGTCGAAAAGCGCGTTGTCCGAATAGTGGGGCTCGACCACAAAGAGCTCCTCCACCGGGTCCAGCACGGAACCGCCGGCCCGCTCGGAGCCAAAGCCCACTCCCCCGAGGGGCTGGAGCACGGTGGTCGCCACGTCGACGACCTCCGTGAGCGCTGCCGGGGAGAGTTCGTGGGCGGAGAGAACGCGGTCCGCTGCGGCGTCGTACAGCACGGCGCCATTCGACGTCACACACACCGGCCGCACCGTGAGCTGCTCCAGCACCGGCATGATCCAGCGGAACGGGCGGCCCGTAGCCAGCGCGAACTCCGCCCCAGACGCCACGGCGCGCGCCACGGCCTCGCGGTTGCGTATGGGCACTCGGTGATTGCGGTCGAGCAGGGTGCCGTCAATATCGCTGGCGATGAGCCGCGGGGCCGTGGTGGCGTCAATGGACATAGTGACGAGTCTACGTCAGGGCGCAGACACAGCTACTGGATGATGTCGTCGTCATCGGTGTCTTCCCAGTTCAGGGAACGCTTGATGGCGCGCTTCCAGTCGCGGTAGAGGGCCTCAACCTCTTCCTTGTCACGCTGCGGCTTCCAGACCTTGAAATCTCCCTGCTGGGAGCCCAGCACGCTGAGGTCATCCCAGAAGCCGGAATCCAAGCCGGCGGCGAACGCGGCGCCGGTGGCGGTGGTCTCCACGTTCTTCGGGCGGTGTACCTCCACGCCGAGCATGTCGGCCTGGAACTGCATGAGCAGCTCGTTCATGGTCATGCCGCCGTCGACGCGCAGCTCGGTGATCTCCACGCCGGAGTCCGCCACCATGGCATCGGCGACGTCGCGAGTCTGGTACGCGGTGGACTCGAGGACCGCACGGGCCAGGTGCTTGCGGTTGGCGTAGCGGGTCAGGCCCACGATGACACCGCGGGCATCCGGGCGCCAGTGCGGGGCGAAGAGGCCGGAGAAGGCCGGCACGATGTAAACGCCGCCGTTGTCCTTAACCTCACGGGCCAGGTTCTCGATGGACGCGGCGTTCGGGATGAGCTGCAGGTTGTCGCGCAGCCACTGCACCAGGGAGCCACCCATGGACACAGAGCCCTCGAGTGCGTAGACGGGGCGCTCGCCCTCGCGCTGGAAGCACACGGTGGTCAGCAGGCCGTTCTCGGAGAACTTCGGGGTGGTACCGGTGTTGAGCAGGAGGAACAAGCCGGTGCCGTAGGTGTTCTTGGCCGAGCCCGGGCGGAAGCAGCCCTGGCCGAACATGGCCGCCTGCTGGTCACCGAGGATGGCGCGAATGGGCACGCCGGCCAGGGAACCGCGCTCACGGACGGTGCGGAAGTCACCGAGAGAGGGGCGGATCTCCGGCAGCATGGAGGTAGGAATCCCCATCTCCTTGCACAGCTCCTCGTCCCACTCGAGCTTCTCAATATCCATGAGCAGCGTACGGGAGGCGTTGGTGACGTCGGTGGCGTGCAGGGCTTCCTGTCCATTGTCGCCCTCGGCGCCGCCGGTGAGGTTCCACAGCAGCCAGGTGTCGACGGTGCCGAAGAGGAGTTCGCCGGCCTCGGCGCGCTCGCGCGCGCCCTCGACGTTATCGAGGATCCACTTGACCTTCGGGCCGGCCGGGTAGGAGTTGATGATGAGGCCGGTGCGGCGGCGCCACTTGTCCGCGCCCTCGTCGCCGGCGAGCTCCTTGCAGATCTCGGTGGTGCGGGTGTCCTGCCAGACGATGGCGTTGTACACCGGCTTGCCGGACTTCTTATCCCACACCACGGTGGTCTCACGCTGGTTGGTAATACCGAGCGCGGCGATGTCTTCGACGTTGATGTCGGCGTTCGCCAGGGCCTCACCGACGGCGCGGCGGGTGTTGCTCCAGATCTCTTCCGGGTCGTGCTCGACCCAGCCCTTCTCCGGGAAGATCTGCTCGTGCTCGAACTGGCCAACGGCTACCTGCGCGCCGTCGTGGTCGAAGATGATGCAGCGGGTGGAGGTGGTTCCCTGGTCAATCGCTGCAACGTAGCTCTTGGTTGACATTGTTTTCTCCTTGTCGGGGTGGTTTTACAGGGCCATGGACAACAGGCCAACTGCCACTGCTGCCAGCAGGGGCGCGACGACCGGGACCCAGGCGTAGCTCCAGTTGGCGGTGCCCTTGTCCTTGATGGGCAGGACGAAGGCGTACATCAGGCGCGGGCCCAGGTCACGGACCGGGTTGATGGCGTAGCCGGTGGGGGTGCCCAGCGACAGGCCCACGGCGACGACGACGAAGGCGACACCGAAGTAGCTCAGCGGGCCCAGCTCGCCGCCGGTGGGACCGAAGGCGATAAACATGAGGAGCACGCAGGTAGCGATGAACTCGGTGACCGCGTTCCAGCCATTGTTCGGGTGCGCTGGGTTGGTGAAGAAGATGCCGCCGGTCGAGGCGTTGGCGCCGGTAGTGTTGCCGGCCTCGTCGACATTGTTGGCGTCGAAAAGCTGCTTGAATGCGGCCCAGGCAAGGAATGCACCGACCATCGCGCCCAGGATCTGGCCCAGGGCGTAGTAGGGCACGAGGCTCCATTCAAGGGAACCGTTCACCGCGAGCATGAGAGTCACGGCTGGGTTGAGGTGGCCGCCGGAGGGATCAGCCACGCTGGCGCCGACGAAGACCGCCATGCCCCAGCCAAGCGCGATGACGATCCAGTCTGCGCCGCGCGCACCCGAGGTGCGCAGGTTAACTACGGCGCATACGCCGTTGCCGAGCAGGAGCAGCAGCGCAGTGCCGATGAACTCCCACAGGAATGCATCCATTCCGGTCATTGTGTTGTCCTTTCTTATTTGCCTAGGCCAAGGGCCCAGCGAGAGGTCGCTGCTCCCGCTGGGCCCTCAATCTCTTAGGCGTCTGCCTGGGTGGCGCGTGCGCTGCCCGCACGCTCCAGAATGTCGTTCGCCTCGCGGTCAGTAAGCGCAGCCTCGGCCGCAAGCTCCGCCTCGGTGTGCTGCTTGAATTGGGAAACCTCGCGCTCGATGTCGCTCTGGTCCCAGCCCAGCAGCGGCGCGACGAACTCAGCAATAGGCTGAGCAGCGGCAACGCCACGGTCGGCGAACTCGATGGCCACGCGCAGACGGCGGCTCACGATGTCGTCGATGTGCAGAGCGCCCTCGTGGGTGACGGCGTAGCGCACCTCGGCCCACAGGTAGCTCTCCGCGCCCGGCACCGGCTCGAGCAGGGAGGCATCCTCGGCGGCGGGGGCCAGGACTTCGTGGATAAGCGAGCCGTAGCGGCCGAGCAGGTGCTCGATGTAAGTCTCGGAGAGGTTGTAGCGGCGGGCCAGCGCCGGGACCTGGTTGGCCAGGGCGTGGTAGCCGTCGGCGCCGAGGATCGGGGTCCTCTCGGTGATGGACTCCGCCACCTTGGTGCCCAGCTCCTTGGCGGCCAGGTCCACCGCGTCCTTACCAATGACGCGGTAGGTGGTGTACTTGCCACCAGCCACGGAAACCATGCCCGGTGCCACGCGGGCCACGGCGTGGTTGCGGGAGAGGTTGGTGGTGGAGTCGGACTTACCGGACAGCAGCGGGCGCAGACCGGAGTAGACACCAACGATGTCCTCGCGGGTGATCTTATTGCGCACGCGCTGGTTGACCTGGTCCAGAATGTAGTCGATATCCGCCTTAGTCGGCGCCGGGTCCGGCAGGGACAGGCCCTTCTCCCAGTCGGTATCGGTGGTGCCGATGATCCAGTACTCGCCCCACGGGATGACAAACAGCACGGACTTCTCGGTGACGAAGCACAGGGCGGCCTCGGCATCGAGGGCGTCCTTCGGCACGACGATGTGCACACCCTTGGAGGCGTGAACGGTGAACTTGCCCTCGGCGCCCGCCATGTCCTGAATCTTGTCGTTCCACACGCCGGTGGCGTTGATGAAGACCTTGCCGCGGACCGTGGTCTCACGGCCGGTCTCGAGGTCACGCACGTGGGCGGCGGTGATGCGGCCACGCGCATCCTTTTCAAAGCCGGTGACCTCGGTGCCGGTGCGCACGCTGGCGCCGTACTCGGCGGCGGTGCGCAGGACAGTCATGGTGTGGCGGGCGTCGTCGACCAGCGTGTCGTAGTAGCGCACGCCACCGACGACTGCGTCTTCCTTCAGGCCCGGGGTCACCTTGAGCACGCCCTTGCGGGTGAGGTGCTTCTGCATCGGGACGCTCTTGGCGCCGCCCATGAGGTCATACAGGGTGAAGCCACCGAACATCATGACACGCTCCCAACCGCGGTGGGTCAGCGGGAAGATGAACTTCAGCGGCTTGACCAGGTGCGGGGCCAGGGTGGACATGTTGAGCTCGCGCTCCTTGAGGGACTCCGCTACCAAGCGGAAGTCAAACATGGCCAGGTAGCGCAGGCCGCCATGGAACATCTTGGAGGAGCGGGACGAGGTACCAGCGGCGAAGTCGCGGGCCTCGAGCACAGCGGTCTTCAGACCGCGGGTGGCGGCGTCGACGGCAGCGCCGGCACCGACGGAACCCCCGCCGATGATCACTACGTCGTAGTCCTCAGTGGAGTAGTCGTTCCAGGTCTTCTCAAAGTAGTCGGGGTTGAAACTGTGGTTGCTCGTCGTGGTCATGGCTGACCGAGTCTCCTCTCTCGCTGCTCGCCCCTGCGCGGCGCCAGAAAGTCCTGTCCAGTTGACTAAAGCGCAGTTCAGAGCATCTGTTGCTCACCCTCAAAGCCGTGATTCTCACGCGGGGTGAAGAAGAAGTTTTCTCCCACACCCAATGGTATAGGTCACTGACTCAATGCCGGAAAGCACTTACTCACACGTAACCTCCACTCCCGTAAGCAGGCGTTTTCAGACATTTCCATAGGGAACACAAAAGAAAACGCACCCCCACCAAGGGGTGCTTATGGAAATTTCGGCGTACCGCTACGTGGGAGTGTGGTGAATCCCGCTACTTCTTTTGCTGCAGGCGCGCCATGGCCTCGAGCACCTCAGCCACGCCGAAGCGCTCGGTCGAGTACGTCACCGCCTGCGCCGCCTTGACCACCTCAATGGGAGCGGTCTCCAGGGCCACCATGCGCACGGCGATGTCCTCGCCGCCCTCGACAAAGGCGTCATCCCCGGGCTCGTTGGCAAAGAACAGCAGGTCCTTGGGCGCAGCACCCATCTCCTTGACTACCGCGGCCAGTCCCTCTGCGGGGGAGGAGGCCGTGGCGACGATGCCCCCGGGGGCATCGTTAAGCTGCACTCCGTTAGCGCCCTCACTGCATGCGATGCGCCAGCGGGACTGGGGCACGTCCGCAAACGCGGCATCGTCCAGCACGGTGCCCTGCTGCGAGATAATCACCAGCGCCTCGGCCTGCGGGTACACCCCAGCCAGGGCCTCGCGCAGGCGCTTCGACAAGGCGCCGTCCTCCATGCTCAGCGCACTCTGGTCCGCCACCAGGATGCGGGGCACCTCGGAGTATTCCGCCTTCACGCGGTGCGGCAGGCGTGAGACGATGAGCCGCGACTGCGTGGCGGCGGACAGCAAGCCCTGCTCCACCACGGAGCCGGCGAAGATCTCCTTGCCACTCGCGGTCATGGACGCCTGGGCCTCCGCCACGTCGGCCTTGAGCTGCGCTATGACCTCCGTGACCTTGTCCCGGCCCTCGTCCAGACCGCGGCTGGCCTCCTCCACCACGGAGTTGAGGTTGTCCTTGATCCACTCCAAGGTTTCCGGGGCGGTGCGGGGGCGGTCCTTGGACTTCGCCGCGGCGCCGTCCGTATTCGCGGCCGCTGCCGCACTGTCCGGCACTTCCACGCCCTCCGTTGCGTCAGCCGCGCCCGGCGCCTTCATGAGTGCCATCCGGTCCCGGACCAGCTCAATCGTGGCCTCGGAGACACGGTCCTTGAGGCTGGTCAGGTCGTCGCGCAGGCGGCGCACGCGGTAGCGCTCCGTTTCCACCGCGAAGTCCTTGGCCTCAGCCTCCTCCAGCGTCGGCGCCCCGCCGCCCTTGCGGGCCGGCACCCACGTCTCGCCCGCGGGCATGGGGCCGAACTCCGCCTCGTACTGCGCCCACAGGCCCTCCAGGGCCTCCTGCATGCGGCGGCGCACCTCCGCGATATCCGCGTCGAAATCCCCGGTGGTGTAGTACGGCTCCAGCGCCGTAATGAGGATCGGGGTGTGCGTGCGCCCCAGGTGCTTCTTCTGCCCCTTGGTCCACAGGCGCTGGGAGCCGAAGATGACCTGCGGGATGATCGGCACGCCCGCGCCGTGGGCGATGCGCGCCGCGCCGTTGCGCATGGAGCGAATCTCAAAACTGCGGGAGATTGTGCCTTCCGCAAACACTCCCACAAGCTCGCCGTCCTTGGCCAGCTCGATGCCCTTCACAATGGAGGCCCCGCCGTCAATGCGGTCCACCGGCACGTGGCCCATGACCTGGAAGAGCTGACCCGCCACGGGGGTCTTAAAAATCGAGGCCTTAGCCAGGTAGCGCACCAGCCGGCGCTTGCGGTACGCCAAGAACGCGCCAAAAAGGAAGTCCATGTACCCGGTGTGGTTGGTCACGATCACCGCGCCGCCCTTGTCGGGGATGTTCTCCAGGCCCGACAGGCGCATTTTCAGCCCCTGCGCCAGGGTCACACCGCGACCCACATGCGTAATCTGCCGGTAGATGAAGTCGGTCACAACGCTCATGATGCTCCAGAACTCAGGGGGGCGAGGGAAAAGGCACTTAAGTATAAGTACCGGAAAATACTACTGGGAGTTTACGGGGTAAAGCACATCCTTGCCCACGAACGGACGCAGCGCCTCCGGGACCACCACGGAGCCGTCCGACTGCTGGTGGTTTTCCAGGATGGCCACCAGCCAGCGCGTGGTGGCCAGCGTGCCGTTCAGCGTTGCGGCGTACTGGGTCTTGCCGTTCTCATCGCGGTAGCGCGTGGACAGGCGGCGGGCCTGGAAGGTGGTGCAGTTGGAGGTCGAGGTCAGCTCGCGGTAGGTGCCTTGGGTCGGAACCCACGCCTCGTTGTCGAACTTGCGGGCGGCGGAGGAGCCCAAATCGCCGCCAGCGATGTCGATGGTGCGGTAGGGCAGCTCCATCGCGGCCAGCATGTCCTTCTCCATGCCCAGCAGCTTCTGGTGCATCTCCTCGGCCTCTTCGGGCTTGCAGTAGACGAACATCTCCAGCTTGTCGAACTGGTGCACGCGCAGGATGCCGCGTGTGTCCTTGCCGTGGGAGCCCGCCTCGCGGCGGAAGCAGGAGGACCAGCCGGCGTACTGGACCGGGCCGTTGGACAGGTCAATGATCTCGTCCTTGTGGTAGCCCGCCAGGGCCACCTCGGAGGTGCCAACCAGGTAGAGGTCATCGGCCGGCAGGTAGTAGATCTCGTCCGAGTGCTGGCCCAAGAAGCCCGTGCCCTGCATGACGTCCGGGCGCACCAGGACCGGCGGCACCATGAGCGTAAAGTCGGCCTCGCGGGCCTTCTGCGCGGCGA
This sequence comes from Corynebacterium tardum, assembly GCF_046717785.1. Lineage (NCBI taxonomy): Bacteria > Bacillati > Actinomycetota > Actinomycetes > Mycobacteriales > Corynebacteriaceae > Corynebacterium > Corynebacterium tardum. Next base: position 2,578,654 of record NZ_CP177104.1, read on the forward strand.
GCATGAGCATGCCCAGCTGCAGGAAGGCGCCATCGCCGGTGAGGTAGTAGAAGCGGGCGCCGCCGACCTTGGCGCCCCTCTTGACGTCGATAAGCCCCAGCGTCTCACCCAACTCCAAGTGATCCTTCGGCTCGAAATCGAACTCGGGCTTCTCACCGACCTCCTCGATCACCACGAAGTCGTCCTCGCCGCCGGCCGGCGCGCCTTCGACCACGTTGGAGATCTGGTACTGCAGCTCTTCGACCTTGGCCTCGGCGGCAGCCGCTTCCTCGCCGGCTGCCTTGACCTTTTCCTTCAGCTCGTTGGAGCCCTCCAGCAGCGCCGGGCGGTCCTCCGGGGCGGCCTGGCCGATCTTCTTGCCAAAGGCCTTCTGCTCCGAGCGCAGCTGGTCCGCCTTCACAATCGCCGCACGGCGCTGCTCATCGGCGGCGAGCAGCTGATCCACCAGGGACGGATCCTCCCCACGGGTGACCTGGGAGGCGCGGACTACATCGGGGTTTTCGCGAAGAAACTTGAGATCAATCACGCGGACAGTCTAGCGCACGCCCTCCCATTGCGCTGGTAATAACCAGCGTCTTATCATGGACGCATGGCGCCTCACATCATCACCGACGGCCCCGTGCCCAAGCACGCGCAGCTCCGGGACATCCTGTCAGAACTCTGCCGGACCACGCTCCGGCCCGGCGACATCCTTCCGGGCGAGCGCATCCTGGAGGAGACCTACGGCGTCTCCCGCATCACGGTCCGCCGCGCCATCGGTGACCTCGTGACCGAGGGAAGATTGCGCCGCGTGCGCGGCAAGGGCACCTTCGTGGCCCCCAACCCGCTGGTCAGCCATCTTCACCTGGCGTCTTTTTCCGACGAGATGGGCAACCAACAGGTAGCGGCCTCTTCCCGCATCCTGCTCGGTGAGCGCGCGAACGCCTCGGAGGAGGTGTGCGCGTTCTTCGACACGGAAGCCACCGTCGCCCACACGCACCTGCGCCGCCTGCGTCTGGGCGATGGCGAGCCCTATGCCATCGATGACGCCTGGTACAACTCCTCCTTCGCGCCGACCTTGCTGGAAAATGACATCTATAACTCCGTCTACGCCATTTTGGATGAGACGTTCCAGGTGCCCATCACCGACGCCGAGCAGACGGTGACGGCGATTGGTGCGGATGAGGAGATTGCCGCGCTTCTCGACGTCTCAGCGGGCACCCCCTTGCTCCACATCACCCGCTTCGCGCGCTCCGGGGACCGGCCGGTGGAGTGGTGCTCCTCGGTGTACCGCACCGACCGCTACCACCTGACCACCCAGGTGACTCGCTCCGCGGAGAAATAAGGAGTACAAGCAGGCAGCAGGGAGCCTGACAGCAGCGACGGGTACTATAGGGGATCCTATGAGCACTTCTTCTGCGTGGCGTTCCGCCTCCGCGGTTCGCATCGTCCTCGTCGCCACCCTGGCCGCCGCTGCCTTCCTGGCTGCCTACGGGCTGGTCAACGACACTTCCGGCGACAGCACCTCGACCGCCAGCAGCGAGTCTGCCTCGGCCGCACCGGACAGCGACTCGGCGGATCCGTCGGCGGCGCAGGCTAAGCCGGCGTCCTTCACTTCGGCGTCGGCAGGCGCCTGCATGACGTGGTCCCTGGCCGCGGACGGCTCCGCCTCCGGCTTCGAGCAGGTCAGCTGCGGTGAGCCCCACCGCTTCGAGGTCTCTACCCGCGAGGACTTGAGCGCCTACCCCACCAGCGAGTTCGGCCCCAACGCCAAGCGCCCGGACGTCACCCGCCAAAACGCCCTGCGCGACGAGCTGTGTGAGTCCACCACCGTGGGCTACCTCGAGGGCAAGTGGGACCCCAACGGCCGCTACGACATCGCCTCCATTCTCCCGCCGGCAGAGGCCTGGGAGCAGGGCGACCGCACCCTGCTGTGCGGCCTGCAGACCACGGACGCCGCCGGCGTTCCGCAAGAGTCCACGGGCAAGGTGTCCCAGGTGGACCAGGCCGTAGTGGCCCAGCCGGGCGAGTGCCGCCGGGTGGATGACCAGAACGTGCTGACCACCGTGCCGTGTGCCGAGCCGCACCAGCTGGAGACTGTCTCCATCATCAACGTGGCACAGAAGTTCCCGGGCGGCTACCCCGCCGACGCGGACATGGATACCTTCATCCAGGACACCTGCACCCAGAATTCCATGGACTACCTGGGCGGGGAGGAAAACCTGTACCAGTCCACGCTCAAGCCCTTCTGGGGCTCGATGTCCCGCGAGTCCTGGGACGCCGGCTCGCGCTCCGTGAACTGCTCCCTGATACACGACAACGCAGGCTCCTTCTCCACCCTCACCGGCTCCGCCAAGGACGGTCGGGATGGCATGACTATCGACGGCGCCCCGCCGACCGAACAGCCCAAGCGCAACCCACTGCGGGACCCGAACTCCCAGCCGGCGGACGCTAACCCCTCCGCCGCCCCGACGGCCGACGCGCCCGCGCAGTAGCACCATGTACGAGGTCAGCGAAGAGCGCTTCGAGGAGCTAGTGGGCGAAGCCCTGGATAAGATCCCGGACAAGTTTGTCCAGCGCATGCGCAACGTCGTCATCCTGGTGGAGGAGGAGAACCCGGACAACCCCAACCTGCTGGGGCTCTACGAGGGAGTCATGCTCACCCACCGCACCGCCACGCACACGGGCTTCCTGCCGGATACCATCTCCATCTACCGCCGGCCGCTGCAGTCCATCAGCAGTTCAGAAGAACAGCTAGCCCACGAGGTCATGGTGACGGTCTTCCACGAGGTGGGCCACTACTTTGGCTTCGAGGAGGACCGCCTCCACGAGCTGGGCTGGGGGTAGGTGCCCATCACGGGTTAGACGTCGGTATCGGCCCAGCGCTTGAGCGTCCACTGGCCAAAGGGCTTGCCCTGAGGCTCCATGACGGTAAAGCGGCAGTTGGGCATGTAGCCGGAGTAGGCAAAGTCCGGGTCCACGCCGCACGCGTGGGTGGTGACCACGCGGATGGCCGCACCGTGGCTGACGACGACGACATCCTCGTCCTCCCCTAGCTCCGCCGCGATATCCTCCAGCACCGGCTGGTAGCGCTCCAGCACGTCCGCGTAGCTCTCGCCGCCGGGCATGCGGGCCTCCGGGTCGCCGTCGACCCAGCCGCGCAGCGCCACCATGTACTCGCGGTGGGTGTCCTCACTGCCGCTCATCTCGTGCTCACCGGCGAAGACCTCGTGCAGGCCCACGCGGACCTCCACGGGCACGTCGCGCTCATCTGCGGACTCAGCGTAGGCCCGGGAGGCCAGCATCGCCGTCTGCTGGGCGCGCAGGGCAATGGAGCACACGAAGCGCACGCGGCGGCCCGCGCTAAACTCCGCCAGCTCGCGGCCGACGTCTTCCGCTTGCCCGCGGCCGCGCTCGGTGAGCTCGGCTCCCGGCGGGCGGGTGTCCATGATGCGGTCAATGTTGGAGTAGGTCTGGCCGTGGCGCAGCAGGATGATTCTTCCGGTCATGCTGCCCAGACTATTGGCCGCTGCGCGCCCGCGCTACCCATTCGTCGGCCTGCTGCAGGCGGGACAGATCCAGCTCGGTACCGGGCGTGGCCACCGCGGAAGGCCAGGAGCCGACGAAGACGACCTCCTCCGCGCGCAGCCACAGCGCCCGCAGTGCCTCGGCCACGGGCTGGTCGTCGATGTGCCCGATGAGATCCGCGTGGAAGCGGTAGTTGCCAAAGGCGGTGCGCAGCGGCCGGGATTCAATGCGGGTGAGGTCCACCCCGCGGTGCGCGAATTCCTGCAGGGCGCCCACGAGCGAGCCCGGCTCGTTGAGCAGGGTGAAGATGACGGAGGTGCGGTCGTGGCCGGTGCGCGCGGTGGGTTGTCCGGACGGGCCGACGAGCACGAAGCGGGTGGTGGCGCCGTCCACGTCGGCGACATTCTCCGCCAACGCCCGCAGTTTAAAGACCTCCCCGGCGCGGGCCGGGGCCGCCGCCGCATCCACCTCGCCGCGGGCCACGGCCTGGGCCGCCGCGCCATTCGACGCCGCCGGGACGCACTCCACCCCGGGGAGGTTCTCCTCCAGCCAGCCGCGGACCTGCTGGTACGCCACCGGGTGGGTGGAAAAAGTCTTAATGTCCCCGGCCGGGGTCCCGTTGGTCAGGATAGAAAAGGACACCGGCAGGTCCACCTCGCGGTAGATCTGGACGGGGGAGCCTGCGGCCAGCGCGTCGAAGGTGGCCGTGACCGGCCCATCAACTGAGTTCTCGATGGCCACGCAGGCATAGTCGGCCTCCCCGGAGCGCACCGCAGCCAGCGCCTCCTTCGGCGAGCCGACGGGCAGGGGCGTGGTCTCCCCTAGTTCTGCGGCAAAGCACTGCATCGCCGCCTCCGTGAACGTTCCGGCGGGACCAAGGAATGCGATGGTGGTGCTCATGCAGGCAACCTTAGCCCACTAGACTGGGCCGGCATGGACGCTAAAGAGTTCAGCGTGGAGCAGCTGCGCGAGGATCTCGCGGGCTTGGGGCCTGAGGAGCACGGTTTTACCTACCTCGATCTGGAGCGCCGCCCGCAGCGCCACGGCCGCCTGAGCGGGTGGGTTCTCTCCGCCAAGGATCTCAATGACGTCGCCGGTATGCCCACCACTCACGGCCACGCCGAGCGCACGTATGTGGCCGCGGAGACGGATCCGTTCGTGCAGGAGCTTATCGACGCCGGCGCGGTCATCATCGGCAAATCCTCCGCGCCAGAGCTGGGCTTGCGCGTCGATACGGAGCCGGTGGGCCTGCCCCACCCGGATAATCCGCTCTACCCGGGGCACACGCCGGGCGGTTCCTCGGGCGGTGCGGCCGTACAGGTGGCCCGCGGGCTGCTGCGCGCGGCGCACGCCTCCGACGGCGGCGGCTCCATCCGCGTTCCGGCGGCTGCCTGCGGTGTCGTGGGCTTCAAGCCCGCCGGCGAGGACCTCTCCGTACCCGGGTTTATCACCCGCTCCGTGGCCGATGCCGCCACGCTGCACGGCCTTAAACCCCGCACCCCGCGCGCCCGGATTGGCGTGCTCACCGAACCACTGTTTGCTGAGGTCACCGTGGCACCGCACCTGCTCAACGCCGTGCGCGAGGCCACTGCGCGGCTGGAGGGCGCTGGCTTCGAGACCGTCGCGCTATCGCCCTATCCGCAGGCAGCTCAGACTTTCGAGGCCTTTCAGCACATCTTTACCCGCCGACTGGCGGGGCTTGAGTCCGCCGCCGGCTACACGGAGTGGATTCGCGCCCGGGGCCGCCGCGTGAGCGATGCCCAGCTGGCTGCCGCGCGGGCCCACGCCGCCGCCCTGCCGGCGCTGCTGGCTGAGTTCTGGCAGGTGGACGCCATCCTCACGCCCATGCTGGCCTTCGATCCGCCCAGGCGCGGGCACTTTGTGGCGCTGGCGCACCAGGAGAACTTTGATGAGCAGACCCGCTGGTCACCATGGGGGTCGCTCTTCAACGTGGCGCAGCTGCCGGCCATCTCCGTGCCGTGGCCGGTGCCCCACCACCCTCCGGTGGGTGTTCACTTAGGCTCCGTCACGCTGGATGAGCCCGCCCTCCTCGGGCTCGCGCAGGTGTTGCACGCATGAGCGCATCACGCTCCCGCCTGCGCGCGGAAATCCTCATTGTCCTCACCATCACCTTCGGTATGTCGGGAGTGCGGGCGCTACTGCGGCTGACCGATTCCCTCCTCAACCCCGCCCCGCTCAACGAGCAGTCCGTCACGCTCAACGCTTCGCAGTCTGCGACGACGTTGCTCGACCTCGCCTTTCAGCTGTGCAGCGCCGCGGTGCTGTTCGCCTGGGGCGCGCTCGTGCTCTACCTGACCTCGCTGCCGCCACGGGCGCGCTGGCGCGATGGTCTCCACGGCGCGGCACTCGCCGCGGTCATCGGGCTGCCGGGCCTGGCGCTGTACTACACCGCCCTGCACTTCGGCTGGACCAAGGAGGTGATTCCGGCCGCCTTCGACACGTGGATTGAGGTGCCGGTGCTCCTGCTCAAGTCCTTCGCCAACGCCTGGGCGGAGGAGCTCGTCGTGGTCTATTGGTTCATCACCCGGCTCAAGCAGACCGGGTGGGGGCTGCCCGCGGTACTCGCGGCCTCCTGCCTCCTGCGCGGTTCCTACCACCTGTACCAGGGGGTTTCGGCGGGGTTCGGCAACATCCTCATGGGCCTGCTCTACGGCTGGTACTTCCACCGGACCGGGAAGGTGTGGCCGCTGGTCATCGCGCACTTTCTTATCGACGCCATCGCGTTCGTCGGCTACGCCGCCCTCTTCGGCGTCTAGCCCGTGCCCGGGCCGCGTTGTGGCACGCCCGCTCCTTGTGAAAGCTGGGGCGCAAGTGATTTCGCGGTACAGTGTTCCCCATGACTTACCAAGGACGCGATCCAGAGCGCGAGACGCGACGCGCCGGCGGAGCCCACGGCGATTCCCGCCGCGCGGGCTCGGCTGAGTCGTTCGATCCCAAGGATTACGTCCTGGGCGCGGACGGTCAGCCCTTGCGCGACCGCTACGGCCGGCCCGTGCGCCGCCGCCCCGCGTCCCCCGGTACCGCGCAGGCCCGCCCGTCCAGCACGCCGCGGCGCAGCCCCTCCCGGCCGGAGGAAACGCGCTTCGACGTCGACGCATACATGGCGCAACACTCGCCACAGCAGCAGCCTGCCCCGCGACAGCGCTACCCGCGCCGCCCGGCCGAAGCGGCCTCCCCCGCTGCCCCGCCCCGCAGCTACAACCCGGAGGATCCCTCCCGCACGCGGCGCGGGCGCACGAGCGACCGGCCACACCGCCGACGCAAGAAGGTCAACCCGTTCAAGCAGATATTCGGCTGCGCCGGCTGGCTGGCCATCATCGCGGTGGTCTTCACCCTCGTGTTCACCTTCTGGACCGACTCGCGCCTGACCCGCATCGAAGCGCTTCCCGACGAACAGGTCCCCGGCACCTCCGGCACCAACTGGCTGCTGGTGGGCTCCGATTCCCGCCAGGGGCTGACTGAGGAGCAGCAGGCGGAACTCGGCACCGGCGGCGATGTCGGCGTGGGCCGCACGGACACCATCATGCTTCTGCACATCCCCTCCTCCGGCAAGGCCAAGCTGGTGTCCATCCCGCGCGATAGCTACGTCGACGTGCCTGGTTTCGGCATGGATAAGATCAACGCCGCCTTCACCTACGGCGGCCCGCAGCTACTCGCCGAAACCGTGGAACAGTCCACCGGGCTGCACATCGACCACTACGCGGAGATCGGTATGGGCGGCCTAGCCAACGTGGTCGATTCCGTCGGCGGCGTGGATGTCTGCGTCAAGGAGCCCATCAATGATCCGTTGGCCGGCATCGACCTGCAGGCGGGCTGCCAGAAGCTGCGCGGCCCCGACGCCCTGGGCTACGTGCGCACCCGTGCCACCGCGATGGGTGACCTGGACCGAGTGCAGCGCCAGCGCGAGTTCTTCGCGGCCCTGCTGGACAAGACCACCTCGCCGTCCACCATCGCCAACCCCTTCAAGGCCATCTCGCTGGTCAACCACACCGCCAGCTCCTTCATCGTGGGCGAGAAAGACCACGTGTGGCACCTGGCCCGGGTGGCGTTGTCCATGGCCTCGGGCGTGGAGACGGAGACCGTGCCCATCGGCGGCTTCGAAGACACCGTGGTGGGCAACGTGGTGCTCTGGGACGACGCCGAAGCGCAGGCCCTGTGGGACTCGATGCGATAGGGGGGGCGTCGGCTGGCCATAACGATCAAATAGGGCTCCAAAACTGGTGGGTTTTGGAGCCCTATTTGTTCGAAACGTACCTACGCTGTGATGCGCAGCCGACTACGCGACTAGCGCAGGGTCACCTGACGGGACTTGATGTTCTGCAGCTGCTTGCGCTCGTCGGCGTTGAGGTTAGCGTCGTTGGAGATCTCCTCCTCGAGAGCCTTGTTCACGCGGGAGAGCTCGGCCTCGTAAGAGTCGTGCGCGACCTCCGGCTGCAGGTCGAAGACCGGGGCGATGAGGCCGTGGGTGCGGAAGACACCAGCGAACTTGGTGTTCTCACCCAGGTTGAGCTCGCCGCGGGCAGCCACGCGGGCCAGGGCGTTGAGGAAGGCGTTCTCGTCATCGCACGGGCGCACCCAGCGGATGTGGGCCTTGCCGCCGCCGGCGTTAGCCCAGAACGCGGTGCCGACGAAGCCCTCGGCCTCCTGTCCCACCTGGTGGGACTCAATGACGGAATCGTTGGCGCGCTGCATAGCGTTGGCCATGTGCGGCGGCACCTGCGCGCCCTCCGGCATCCACCAGGAGAAGTCCTGGTAGACGTTGACCTCGAGCTCCGCGGATTCATCGAGAAGCTCGGTGAGCTCCGGCTGGGAGCCGTCCGCCGCGGTGGACTCCAGGCTGGAGCCCGGCGCGTTGTTCTTCACCCAGTTGAGAGCGAAGGCCAGGTCACGGCCTGGGTTGTGGGTGTGGGACTGCACCTGCAGGCCCACGAAGGCGTCGCCGCCGGACTGCTCGTCACGGATCAGCGCAGCGGAAGCGCCCGGGAGCACGGTGGCAACGTAGACGTCCTTGTCAAAGCCCTTAAGGGAGAGCTTTGCCGTCGCGGACGGCACGAATTCCTGCAGGGCGATGAGGGTAGCTTCAGCGGCGAGACCACCGTAGGGGCGGGCATCCTTTTCCAAAGCGGCGCGCTCGGCGGCGCGGGCAGCGAGCTTAGCCTGACGGCGGGACATGCCCTCCGGCAGCTGTTCGTTGTTCTTTTTCTTCTTGGCCATACCCAACAACTTACCCGGTTGCTACAGCTCGATGGCGTGTAGGGCCACTTCCGGTTGGTTGGTCGCCAGAATGTCAACCCCGTTGGCCCACGCCCACTTCATGTCCTCTGGCTTATCAATAGTCCACATGTACGTGGGCACGCCATGCGCGCCGATAGCGCCGGGCTGGAGCTTGCCGCGCAGAATAGACATGCCCAGGCCCGTGGGCTGGGATAGCAGGACATCGGAACGGTTGACGTGGCGCTCCCAATCGCGGCGCAAGTAGATGCGGTCCATGTGCGGCGCCAGCGCCGTCACGCGGCGGATGGCGCGGTGGGAAAAGGAAATCATGTGGATCCGGGGATCGTCGATAAGCCCCGCGTAGCGCAAGCACAGCACCATCTGCTCCTCCAGGATATCGCCCTGCCCGGAGGGGTGCTTGGTCTCAACGTAGAGGTGGTGCTGGGTGTCCTGGAGCATCTCCAGCAATTCGTCGAAAAGCAACATGCGCTGGCCGCCGCCGATATCCAGCCGCCGCAGCTCCTCCCAGGTCTTCCGGGACACACGCCCGGAGCCGTTGGTGGTGCGGTCCACCGTTGGGTCGTGGTGGACCACGACCTTGCCGTCGCTGCTCAGGCGAATGTCGCACTCCACGCCGTGGATGGGCAGCGCGAGTGCTTTTTCAAATGCAATAGGGGATAGCTCCGGAAACTTCCCGGAGTATCCCCTGTGGGCGACAATCTTCACTAGCCGAAGATTTCTTCCTTAATCTGGTTCAGCGTCTCGTAGGACTTGTCGAAGCGCTCCTGCTCGTGTTCGTTGAGCTCGAGCTCAATGACGCGGTGAACGCCGGAGCGCTCAACGATGGCAGGGGTGCCCATGTAGACATCTTCCTTGCCGTACTCGCCCTGCAGGTAGGCGGAGACCGGAAGGGCGACAGCCTGGTTCTGAATGACCGCGCGGGTAATGCGGGCCAAGGCCATGCCGATGCCGTAGGAGGTGGAACCCTTGGCGTCGATGATGGTGTAGGCGGCGTCACGGGTCTCTTCGAAGATCTTCTCGATGCGCTCGTTGTAGCCCGGATCCTTCTCGGAGCGGCGAGCCAGGGAGACACCAGCGATGTTGGCGGAGGAGACGACCGGCAGCTCGGAGTCGCCGTGTTCACCGATGATGTAGGCGTGGACGGAGGTCGGAGCCACGTCATCCATCTCAGAGAGCATGTAGCGGTAGCGAGCGGAGTCCAGGACGGTGCCGGAACCGATGACGCGCTCGTGCGGGAGGCCGGAAGCCTTCCAGACAGCGTAGGTGAGCAGGTCAACCGGGTTGGAAGCAACCAGGAAGATGCCGTCGAAGCCGTTCTTCATGACATCGCCGACGATGGAGTTCATGATACTGACGTTCTTGTCCACGAGCTGCAGGCGGGTCTCGCCCGGCTTCTGCGCAGCACCAGCGCAGATGACGACCATGGAGGCGTCCTTGCAGTCTTCGTAGGAGCCCTTGGTCACGCGGGTGCGGGACGGGGCCCAGACAACACCATGGTTGAGGTCCATGACGTTGCCCTCGAGCTTCTTCTCGTCGATGTCGATGATGGCCAGGTGGTCAACGGTGCCCTGGTTGACCAGAGCGTATGCGTAGGCGATTCCGACATCGCCGGCGCCGATGAGTACTACTTTGTTTCCAACATGATTTCCCATGGCTCCTATTGTGCCCCCAATGTCCGATTTTTGCTCGGTTTGCGCCCGAACTCACAGGTTCGGTAGTCCGATCTCACATCCCCGATGCCCGATCAAACACCTTCTGCGCGCGCTTACTAAAGCTGGTTCAATGGCCCCCATGCGCCCCCTCGTCCGCCGAATCGCTATGAAGTCCGCCCAAAAGGCGCTTCACGCTGCAATTTTCGGTTTGGAGCTGGTCAGCGATCTTACTCCCGGTATGCGCATGACGGGTAGGAGACGTTTGCCACAGAACATGTGGCCCGGCCTCTTCGGCGCGGAGATTGCCATGTGGGCGGCGGTCTCTCCGTCGCTGTTGCCGCGCCCGTGGTGGGTCACCGCCGCCAACGTGGCCATCGGCCAGGGCGCGGGGCACCTGGCCGCAACCACGGCGGCGTTTGCCGCGAAGCAGGCGCTGCGCTTGGCCGGGCACCGCCCACAGGACCACGTCGGCCCCACCGCCCGGCGCTACTCCTATTACGTACTGGGCGTGGGCACCTTCATCGTGGGGCTGCGCTCGCTGCGCAACCAAACCACGCAGGCACGGCTGGTGGGCAAGCTCAACGACCGTGGCCCGCAGTCCGCGGCGCTGGGCGCGGTGGTGGGCACCGCCGGCTACGGCGTGCTGCTCATCCTCGGCGAGGCCACCCAGCTCGCCGTCACCCAGCTGTCCTACCAGGTGCAACGGTGGCTGCCGCGCTGGGTTGCTTGGCCGCTGGCTGGCGGCGCGGTGGGTTACGCCGCCGCCGTGGTCAGCGACCGCATGGTGTGGCGCCGCATGGTACACGAGGCCTCCATCAAGGGGCTGGCGCTCAACAAGCTGGTCTATCCCGGTTCCTCCATGCCGTGGGAGCCGGAGCGCTCCGGCAGCCCGTGGTCCCACGAGCCGTGGACGGCGGTGGGTTCCCAGGGCCGCGCCTTCTTGGACCGTGGCCCGCGCGCCCACGACATCAAGGAGGTCATGCACTTCGAGCGGGCACACGAGCCGATCCGCATCTACATCGGCCTCATCCGTGGCCGCGGGCCGCAGGCGGCCGCCCGCCAGGCGGTAGCGGAAATGGAGCGCACCGGTGCCTTCCACCGCGACACCATCGTGCTGCAGCTGCCCTCGGGCTCCGGCTGGGTCAACAACTACTCCGTGAGCGGCTATGAGTTCCTCACCCGCGGCAACTGCGCCACGGTGGTCGTACAGTTCGACTACCTGCCCTCCATGTTCTCCTACCTGGTGGACAAGGATTCTTTCTCGCACTTACGCGGCAGCCCTCATGTCCGCGGTCCATGACCACTTGGAGCTCCTCCCGGAGGATAACCGCCCCAAGCTCTACCTCAGCGGTGAGTCCTTGGGCTGCTACGCCATCGTTGAGAACTTCGACACGGTGGATGAGCTCCTGGCCGCGTGCGATGGCGCGGTGTTTACCGGGCCGCCGCGCATGACCAGCTTCATGCGCCGCCTCCACCGCGAGCGCGGCTCCCTGGAACGCCTGCCGCTTATCGACGGCGGACGCCACCTCCGCTTCGCCGCCGTCCCCGAGCACATGGAGCACGACGCCTTCGGCGAGCCCTACGGCCCGTGGCAGCGCCCGCGCGTGGCGGTGGGCCAGCACGCTTCCGACGCCATCGTGTGGTGGGACAGCAAGCTCATCTACGCCCGGCCCAACTGGATCCACGAGCCCACCCCGCCCCCGCTGCACGCCGATACCTTCGAGCACCTTCGCTGGTATCCCTTCATTACCTACTGGCAGGTGGCGCTGGACCAGATCAACTCCCTCAACGTGCCCGGCGGCCACGGTCACAACTACTTTGAGGAAACCTTCTGGTACTGGGATTCCGTGCTCGGCTCCCAGACGCGCACGCAGCTCACCCCGGAGCTAGCGGACCGCATGCGGGACTTCGTAGCCCGCGATCAGCTCAACAAGCCCTCCGACTTCCGCACGCAGGTGCGCAAGCAGCTCTAGCCGCACTTGATACCGGTGCTGTGGTGCGGGCAGTAGCCGTTGGGGACCTTGTGCAGGTACTGCTGATGCTCGTCTTCGGCCAGGTAGTACTCGCCTGCATCCGTCTCGCTGAGGAGGGTGACTTCGGTGGTGGTGGCACCAAAACCGGCGGCGACTAGCTTGGCGGCGTACGAGTCCACCAGGTCCTGAATCTCCGCGCGTTCCTCCTCCGTCTCCGGATAGAACGCGGACCGGTACTGCGTGCCCACGTCGTTGCCCTGGCGGAAGCCCTGGGTGGGGTCGTGCGCCTCCAGGGCGGCGACCACGAGCTCGCGCAGGCTCACGCGCTGCGGGTCATAGGTGATCTGAACGGTCTCCGCGTGGTTGGTCATACCGCGGCAGACCTCAAAATAGGTGGGGTTCGGGGTGGTGCCGCCGGCGTAACCCACGGAGGTGGACTCCACGCCCTCGGTCTCCCAATACATCTTCTCCGCGCCCCAGAAGCAGCCGATGGCCACGAGCAGGGACTTCTGCCCGTCCTTCCACGGGCCGGTAATGGGCGTGCCCAGCACCGCATGCGGCTGCGGGGTGGCCAGGATGGGCTCGTCGCGGCCGGGAAGCGCTTCTTCTGCGCTCACGAGCGCGGGCTCCGGTGTGTAGAGGAACATGCGTAGATTCTCCTTTACTTATCGTTGCCTCCTCTTATACTCCCCCGGCCTGGCACCGAGCCAGCTTTTTGTTCACGGTCACGCCGCCATGCACGCTGCCGCACTCACCTCGGACAAAACATGACAAAAATATTGTGGCCAAATTCTCAATCTGCTCCTACCATGGGCCGCGAACCCAATAGAAAGGATGTCAACAATGGCTGTTTACGAACTTCCGGAACTCGACTACGCATACGACGCACTGGAGCCGCACATCTCCGCTGAGATCATGGAGCTGCACCACTCCAAGCACCACGCTGGCTACATTGCTGGCGCTAACGCTGCGCTCGAGGCTCTGGAGGAGCAGCGCAACGGCGAGGCTAACGCTGACGCCATCCGCGCGCTCACCAAGAACCTGGCGTTCAACCTGGGTGGTCACACCAACCACTCCATTTTCTGGAAGAACCTGTCCCCGAACGGTGGCGGCGAGCCCACCGGCGAGCTGGCGGAGGCTATTAACCGCGACTTCGGTTCCTTTGAGAAGTTCAAGGCTCACTTCTCCGCTGTTGCTACCGGCCTGCAGGGCTCCGGTTGGGCAGTTCTGGGCTACGACCACGTTGCTGGCCGCCTGGTTATTGAGCAGCTCACCGATCAGCAGGGCAACATCTCCGTGAACTTCACCCCGCTGCTCATGCTGGATATGTGGGAGCACGCTTTCTACCTGCAGTACAAGAACGTTAAGGCTGACTACGTCAAGGCCGTCTGGAACGTCTTCAACTGGGACGACGTTGCAGAGCGTTACGCTGCTGCCACCAAGTAAGGCTACTGCTTAGGCTTACTCATACCGCGCCGAGAGACCTCTCTTCTGAAGGTTTCTCGGCGCGGTTACTCGTTTTTGGGCAGAGCCATTGTGGGCAGAGCCAAAGGAGTGCCGACCAAGGAGTGAGAAACTAACCCACCTTCACACCGCTTTCTATGGCATAATTCACAACACCTGCACATGGGGTAACGGATCACTTCTTAGCTGTTGCCCACGACTCTCTACAGGTGGTTGCCTTGAACTCACTCGTCCTCACGTTTATCGGACTCGCCATGATGCTGGCGGGCTACCTCGTCTACTCCCGCTTCCTCGCCTCGAAGGTCTACCGCCTCTCGGAGGGCTTCTCCACGCCCGCCCACACCATGGAGGATGGCGTGGACTACGTGCCCACTAACAAGTACGTGCTGTGGGGCCACCACTTCACCTCGGTGGCGGGCGCAGCCCCCATCATCGGCCCGGCCGTCGCGGTGATCTGGGGCTGGCTGCCGGCCTTCCTCTGGGTCACGCTGGGCACCGTGTTCTTCGCCGGCATGCATGACCTGGGCGCGCTGTGGGCCTCCCAGCGCCACCGCGGGCAGTCCATCGGCACCCTGTCCGGGCGCTACATCGGCGCCCGCGGCCGCGCGCTCTTCCTCGTGGTTATCTTCCTGCTGCTCCTCATGGTCAACGCTGCGTTCGCCGTGGTGATTTCCAACCTGCTCATCTCCACGCCGTCCGCCGTCATCCCGACGTGGGGCGCCATCTTTGTGGCTCTGCTCATTGGCCAGGCCATCTACCGCTTCCGCTGGAACCTCACCGTGGTGTCCATCGTGGGCGTGGCCGCGCTTTACGGCCTGATGATCCTCGGGGACCGCGTGCCGCTGGCCCTGCCGGAGACCGTCCTAGGCATCCCGGACCGCGGAGTGTGGATCATCCTGCTCTTCGTCTACGCCTTCATCGCCTCCCTCCTGCCGGTCTGGGTCCTGCTGCAGCCGCGCGACTACATCAATGGCCTCCAGCTCTTCGTGGGCCTGGCCATCCTGTACGGCTCCTTCCTGGTCACCCGCCCGGAGGTCGTCGCCCCGCCCCTCTCAGACCACGTGCCGGATCAGACCCCCGGCATCTTCCCGCTGCTCTTCGTCACCATTGCCTGCGGCTCCATCTCCGGATTCCACGGCGTAGTCAGCTCCGGTACGTCCTCCAAGCAGCTGGATAAGGAGACCGACGCCCGCTTTGTCGGCTACTTCGGCGCGGTGGGAGAGGGCCTGCTGGCACTGGGTACCATCATCGCCACCACCTCCGGCTTTAAGACCGCCGCCGACTGGGAGGCCGTCTATAACGAGTGGAATGCCGGCGGCGTCGAGGCCTTTGTCCAGGGCGGCGGCAGCCTCATGAACGAGGGCCTGGGGGTTCCCACCTCCCTGTCCGCCACCATCCTGGCCACCATGGCGGTGCTGTTCGCCGCCACCACGATGGACTCCGGAGTGCGCCTGCAGCGCATGGTGGTCTCGGAGGCCGCGGAGCTCATGGGCATCAAGCTCAGCGGGCTCGTGGCCACCATCATCGCCGTCGGCTGCGCCTTGGGTCTGACCTTCTCCACGGGTGTGGACGGCTCCGGCGGCATGCTCATCTGGCCGCTGTTCGGTACCACCAACCAGCTCATGGCCGGCCTGACGCTGGCCATCGTGGTGGTCATCCTCACCCAGCTGCGCCGCCCAACGTGGCCGGTACTCATCCCGCTCGTCTTCGTCACCGCCATGTCCCTGTGGGCAGCTGTCCTGCAGCTCAAGACCCTCTTCAGCGCAGGCAACTGGCTGCTGCTGATCATCGACGCGGTCATTATCGTCGCGGCCATCTGGGTTATCGGTGAGGCCATCGCCGCCATCGGGCGTGCCCGCAAGGCCCCGCAGGTCACATGGAAGGACGAGGACGTCGAGCCGCCCATGCCCGCCCATGTGGGATAGGCTGCGGGCCCTCGGGCGCGGCCTGGATGAGTTTTACACCGCGCCCTACCGCCGGACCTTCGCCAAGGCTCAGCAGGAGGAGGACGATCTCTTTATGCTGCTCGTTATGTCGGAGGCCCTGGGCGTGCCGAACCCGGCTAGCTACTACACACTGGAGCTCCTCCCGCTTGTCTACGAGGACGTCCACGCCTGGCACACGCGTATGGGCCTGGAGCGCTCACCACTGGACGGAATTTCATGCTGTTAACCCCCATCATCTTCTTCGGCGGCAAGGGCGGGGTGGGCAAGACCACCCTGGCCACCGCGACCGCACTGCGCCTGGCCCGGGCCGGCAAGCGCGTGCTGCTGGTGTCCACGGACCCGGCCCACAACCTGGGCCACATCTGGGACGCCCAGCTTTCCGACGTCCCCACGGCCGTCCACGACCACCTCGACGTCATCGAGATCGACCCGGCGCGCGCGACCAACGACCACCTGCGTGACGTCGGCACGCACATGCGTCGCTTCATGCCGGAGCGGCTGCACCGCGAGGTGGACCGCCACCTGGAGCTGGCGCGGAACTCGCCGGGCACGCACGAGGCGGCAATGCTGGAGCGCATCGCGCAGCTGGTGGAGCACCGCGCGGACTACGCCCACATCGTCTTCGATACCGCACCGTCCGGGCACACCTCGCGGCTGATGGCGATGCCGGAGATTATGGCCGCTTACACCGATGGTTTGCTGGCCCGCCGCGAAAAATCGGATAGGTTTGGCGCGGCACTGCGCGGGGTAACCTCGGCGGAGAAGTCCGTATCCGCAGCGACGCTGAGCCCCGTGGAGCGCCGGAACCAGGAGATTCGCTCCACGCTGCTCCAGCGCCGTCACCGCTTCGAGCACCTGCGGACAGCGCTGACCAGTGCTTCGACCACGTCCTTCTTCCTCGTGCTCACCGCCGACCGCACCCCGGTGCTGGAGACCACGGAATTTTGCGCGGACCTTCAGGCCAACGGTGTGCACGTAGGCGGCGTGCTGGTCAACCGCCGCACGCCCGTCAGCCAGGACGAGTTTCTGGCGCAGCGGCGCGCCGCCGAGGACGAGGCGCTCGCGCTCCTGGCGCAGAAACTACCCGGCCAGTCTGTAGTGGAGGTCCCCTGGCTGCCCTACGAGGTTTCTACTCCGCAGGCCCTGGAGGCGCTGGCTGAGTTCCTACCACGAAGTTCCTGAAGCGCTCCACCGGCGGGGCGTCGTCGCCCACCCGCCACACCAGGCCAAGCTCGCGGTAGGCGGCGGGCTCCAGCGGGATGAGGCTGCCCACGTGCAGGTACGGGTCATCCAGCGGCAGCAGCGCGCAGCCCAGGCCCGCGGCCACCAGTCCCGCCACGGTGGTGAGCTCCATCGACTCGAAGACCAGGCGGGGGCTGAAGCCGGCGTGGGCCGAGAGGTCGTCGAGAAGCATGCGCGTGCCGTAGCCGGGCAGCATGCCGATGAAGGCCTCCTCCGCAAAGTCCGCGAGGCGCACACTGTCCCGGCCGGCGGCCCAGTGGCCCTCCGGCACCGCCAGGCCCAGGCGCTGCAGCTTGAGCTGGTGCCAGCCCACCTCCGCGTCCGTCACCGGGCGCGGGCCCACCAGCGCCAGGTCGGAGTCCCCGGCCAGCACGCGGCCGACCAGCTCGCGCGCCGCGCCCTGGTGCAGCCGGATATCCACGTGCGGATGCTGGGCACGGTAGGCCTTGAGCAGCTCCGGCACCATCCACGTGCCCAGGGAGTGCATGAAGTCCAGGCGGACGGTGCCGCGCTCCGGATCCATGAGCCGGGCCACCGCGTCCCGCGCTGCAGTCTCGGCGCTGAGCATCCGGCGGGCATGCTCGACGAAGGCCACGCCCCGGGAGTTGAGCCGCAGCCGCCGGCCGCTGCGCTCAAAGAGGCTGGCCCCCACCTCGGTCTCCACGCGCTGGATGCGTCGGCTCAGCGCGGGCTGGGAGAGCCCGAGGGCGTCGGCAGCCGCGCCCACCAGGCCGTGCTCGGCCACGGCGACGACCCCACGCACGTCTTCGACATTCATGCACACCTCGCATGGTTTTTGTTATTTCTGCACATTTTACACATAACTGCGGGGAGGCCATCCTGGATGCATGACACGAACCCGGCGCGCTACCATCGCCATGCTTTTCGTGGGCCTGGCCATCTTCTCCTGCCTCTACCCCACCCAGGCCATGCTGCCCACCCTGGTCGCGGAGATGGGGATGTCCTCCACCGAGGCCGCCCTGACCATCTCCGCCGCCACGGGCGCGCTCGCCCTGTGCGTCATCCCAGTCTCCATCGTCTCCGAACGCATCGGACGTGGAAAGCTCCTGCTTATCTCCACCATCGCCGCTACGCTCATCGGCATGCTAGTACCGCTGGCTCCCACCCCGGAGGCCCTCATCGCTACCCGCGCGCTGCAGGGCGCTGTCATCGCCGGCGCGCCGGCGACGGCCATGGCGTGGATTTCGGAGGAACTCGAGTCCGACTATGTCGCCCGCGCCATGGGCCTCTACATTGCCGGCACCACCATCGGCGGGCTCACCGGGCGGCTTATCCCCACCGGGCTGCTTGAGCTCACCTCCTGGCGGTGGGCCCTATTCGGCTCCAGCCTAGTCACGCTCATCCTGGCCATCCTGGCCTCCCTCCTGCTGCCCTACCAGCAGAACTTCACGCCTAAGGAAATCCATTTCCGCTCGGAGCTTTCCGCCATCTTCCGCCACGCCCGCGACCGGCGCCTGATACCGCTGTTCATCGTGGCCTTCGTGGCCATGGGCACCTTCGTGTCCCTCTATAATTTCTTGGGTTTTCGGCTCATCCACCACTTTCACCTCGCGCCCGGCCTGGCGGGCCTAGTCTTCCTCTTCTACCTCACCGGCACGTGGTCCTCGGCGCGGGCGGGCCGCCTGGTCTCCCAGCTGGGCCACGCCACCACTCTGCTGCTGTCCTGCGCGCTCTTCGCCATGGGCATCGCCCTGTGCGCTGGGCCGCTAGTGTGCGTGCTGCTGGGCATCGTGCTGCTCACCATCGGGTTCTTCGCCGCACACTCCACGGCCTCCGGCTGGGTGGGGCACATCGCTACCTACGACCGCGCGGAGGCCTCCAGCCTCTACGTTTTCTTCTATTACCTGGGCAGCTCCATCCTGGGTGCGCTGGCGGGCGTGCTTTTCGACGCCCTTCCCTGGCCCGGCTTCATCGCCGTCTACACCGTCTTGTGTGTAGGCATCACGGGCCTGAGTTGGGCCGTGAGAAAAAACGGATAAACTCGGGTTTTATGGATACGTGGTCGCCGCGCACATGGCATAGGAAGGCATCCCGCCCCGTTACCGTCTGGATGATGGTGCTCCTCGTGGCCGGCGCCGCCCACACCCTGATCCCCAACTACCGCTGGGTGCTCATCCACCTCTTTACCCTGGGCATTCTCACCAACAGCATCCTGGTGTGGTCGCAGTACCTCACCGAAAAGTTCGTGCAGCAGCGCCTGCCAGAATCCGCCCGCCCCTGGCAGCTCGCCCGCATCTACCTGCTCAACGCAGGCGTCGTCCTGGTCCTCCTGGGGCAACTGCTCATTCAGGCGTGGGTGCAGCACTGGATTCTCACGCAGGTGGGCGCCACCTTCGTGGCCGCCACTGTGGCCTGGCACGGCGCCGTCTTGTTCGGGCAGTGGCGCCACGCAGAGGCGAAGCGCTTCCGCCCCGTCGTGGCCGCCTACGTGGCCGCGGCCTTCTTCCTGGCCGTGGGTGCTGTCCTAGGCGCCCTGTTGGCGGTGCATCCCGGCCAGCCGCGCCTGCTCATCGCGCACGTGGCCGCCAACGTCGGCGGCTTCGTGGGCCTCGCGGCGGCGGGCTCGCTCACCATTTTGTTCCCCTCCATCTGGCGAACCAAGGGCATCAACCCGCACATGCGCCTCAGCTTCGCCCTGCTGGGCCTGGGCGTCATCGGCGCCCTCGTCGGGGCAGCCTGGAACGTGCCCCAGGCAGGGCTCATCCTGTACTGCGCGGGGTGGGTGCTCAGCCTGCACGGCTGGGTGAGCAACGCACTCACCGTCCTCCGCGAACCCCGCGGGCGCATCACCTACCCGGCGCTGTCCGTGCTGTGCTCCGCATTCTGGCTAGTCGGCGCCCTGACCTACTACGCAGTGCAGCACTTCTTTAACGCCGAGCCGAAGATCCCCATGCTGGCCCTGGTCATCGGCTTCGCGGCGCAGCTGCTCACCGGCGTCATGGCCTACCTGCTACCTTCCACCATGGGCGGCGGTCCCGGGGCCGTGCGGGCTGGCCTGCGCGAGTTCAACCGCTGGGGCCTGGGGCGCGCCGTATTCATCAACGGCGGCCTGGGGCTGTGGCTCGCCACGTCGAACTCGCTGGTCATGGTGGCCGCCTCCCTTCTCTGCATCGGATCGATGGCGGTGCTGCCCATCCTCATCGTCCGCGGGGTCAAGGCGCAGAAGGCAGTACTGCAGAAGAAGACCCCGGGCCCTGCCCCAGTGACCACCACCAACTGGGATCAGGCATGGGTGGCCCTCGCTGTGCTCATCATCCTCGGCGGGCTCGGTCTGCTCTAGCTGTTCACATCCCCAGACCTGGAACCCGAAAGATGCAGCTCGGCGTCGCCCAGCGCTTGCCGACGCCTCACCACCCACCAGCGAGTTTCGGGTTCCAGGTCTGGGGATCTAGAAGGTAGGGGCCGGGACAGGGCCTAGGGCTCCAGCGGCGGCACGCCCGGCGCGCCGGCGGACATCCACTCCCGCACGACCTGCGTGGCATGCACGTCGCCCGCGTTATAGCGCAGAATCTGCGCCCGGGCAGTAGTGTCCCCAGCCACGGCCGTGCGGCGCGCGTTGACGGACTCCTCACCGTCGAAGTCCTCGGGCCACGCAAACCCCGCCACCGGAGCCACGGTCTTCAGGCCCAGTCCGGTAGTCCCCGCAAAACTACGCTTCACGTGGGCAAACAGGTCCACCCACTCCGCAGAGGAGATGAAGCTTTCCACCTCTGCCAGGTCCGGATAGTGAAAGCGCTGTGCGGACCTGCGCATCCAGTGGTTCTCCCCGTGCGCCGAGTAGCAATAGGCCGCAAAGGTCTTGCCCGCAGCGTGGGCCTGCGCGCGCACGTCCATGAGCCACCGCCAGAACTCAGCGAAGTTCTCCGCCTCGGCGCGCCCGCCCAGCGGATCCCACGTCACGAAGGGGATGTACTCCCCATTCAGGCGCGCGCCCCACAGGTAGGCGCCCTGGTCCATGTAGGCCTCCATGTCCACGTCGACCTCCACGTCCGCGCGCGGAACCGTCACCGCGCCGCGGCGCAGCAGCGGAATTCCCTCGCGCCAGGCGGCGGCGAGGGTGGAGGGGTCGCCCAGGGAGGCGTCGATAAGCGCCTGCACCGTGGTGATCCCCCGCTCCCGGTAGGGACGGGCCCGGTCCCCCGGCAGGAAGAGCGAAATGTCGTCGCGGGCCTTGAGCTCCTCTTCGCACAGAGGCCAGAAGCGGCAGGAGGCGCACTCCTTCACCCGGCGCGGGCCCTGCGGAAGCGGCTGGGCCAGGGCGGCATCGACGGCAAACCGGGAGGTATCCGTAACGAAGGCCTGGGTGCGATCCTGCCCAATCGCGGCACCCCGCCCGGAGTTCAGGCCCGCCTCCGCCAATCCGCGGGCGGCCAGCGCCAGACGGTAGCCATCCACGGCATGGTGCCGAATCTTGTACTTCGCCGGCAGGGGCTCGCTAAGACCTAAGCGGTGGGTCGGCACCACCGGGGTGCGGGCGCGCTCGTGCGGGCGGGCCACGCGGTGATCGGAGACGATGACGGGGCTGTAGTTATCGCCGTCGCGGACGAGGAGCTCCACCCGGACCATCCACTCACTGGTGGACAAAACCGCGTTGGTGATGTGGGTATAGCCATAGGCCAGGGCCTCCAGCGTGGCCATGGCACGCTCAAAGTCGGTACCCTCCAGGTCAATGCGGCGGAAGCGGCCGGGGCCGGTGCGGGGCACGAGTGCCAAGGCAGCCTCGATCGCCGCCGCGTGACGCTCGGCGCGGGCTTGGCTGACGGGGGTTCGCGGAATATCTGGATGCGCGCGGCGCTGCACCAAGCGGTAGCGGCAGCCCACGAGGTCCGTGGCAACGAGCACATCCTTCACACCAGGTGAGCTTAGTAGACCACCTTGCTAGAGTTGTAGCGAGACCCTAACGATAGATAACTTAAGGACGATTCCATGAGCATCCTGAAGAAGATTCGCAAGGCCCGCCGTGAGGCCCGCGCCGAGATCAAGGCCGCCAAGACTCGCGCAAAGGCCGAGGTCAAGGCGGCGGATAAGGCCAAGCACCGCCAGCAGAAGCTGCTGGCCAAGCAGGAGAAGGCACTCATCAAGTCCGAGGAGAAGGGCCTGAAGAAGCGCCGCAAGCACGAGTACAAGATGGCCCAGAAGGAACTTGAGCGCATCAAGGAAGGCCGTTTTAACAAGAACAACGTGAAGCGCTACGCCGGCGCCCTGCGCACCGCCGCCCCGCTGCTCCTGCCGCTGATCTACCGCGGCATCACCGCCGCGCAGCGCGAGATGGAGAAGAAGCGCGCCCAGAAGGCCGGCGTTTCCGCCGACCAGCTGGCGTCCTTCTCCGGCCACGGCGCCCCGCTCAAGGCCCGCACCGCCGGCATCCGCAACTCCCTCAAGGAGGCCAACGTCCCGGCCGGCTTCAAGCGCGATGTCAAGGAGCGCCTCAACGAGCTGGACTCCGCCATCGACAACGCCGAGTACATGACGGACCAGCAGCGCCAGCGCACCCACCGCGCCATTTCCGGCGAGATTGATTCCATCAACGCCGAGATCCAGGCCAAGCTGCAGGCCTAAGACCCCGCTAGCGTCTAGGCGCCGCGCCCTTTCGGGTGGCGGCGCCTGTGCCGTTTTAGGGCCTATCTTTTCGGGCCGGTTGTGGGACAACATTCGTTCTCCACGGCCTATTAATACGTGAAATACCTACCCCTGGTTAAAGCCGCGAATTCTATGATTTTATCCATATACAAAAATCGGGACTTTCGGTTATAGTCGGTGACTGAGGGGAGTGCTTTTAAACGTTTTCCCTTAAACAAAATACCGATACATTCCTGCCTGCTTCCCCCAGCGCACAGCGCCGCGTGAGGGCCCCGTAGGCCGCATGGGAGAGGCCGCAGCATTAACGAAGGACACTATGGCACGCCGCGAAGTAACCCAGTTCTTTGACGATCTTGATAACAGCCCGCTCACGGAAGAGGAGCTCACCGTAATCCGTTTTAGCGTGGACGGAAAAGAGTATCTCCTCGATGTTTCCAAGGAGAATGCCGATAAATTCCACGCGGCAATGGCCCCCTTTATTAAGGCCGCCCACCGCCCGGCAAAGAAGGAAACTCGCCCGTATAAGCCGGCCGATGTCCGCGCCTGGGCCGCCGCCCACGGCTATGAGGTAGCTGAGCGCGGCAAGATCCCCACCAGCGTCATCACCGCCTACCGCGAGGCCAACAAGATCTAGCTCTAAAGCACGCCCTGCTCGCGGGCGGCCGCCACGGCGGAGGTGCGGGAGCGCACCCCCAGCTTGTCGTAGATGTGCACGAGGTGGGACTTCACGGTGGCCTCAGACAGCATGAGCTCCACGCCAATCTCGCGGTTCGACGAGCCCGCCGCCACCAGCTTGAGCACCTCCAGCTCGCGCGGCGTCAAGGAGGTACGCGGGGTGCGCACGCGCGTCATCAACCGGTCCGCCACCACGGGGGAGAGCGCCGAGTCACCCTCGGCGGCCGAGCGCACGGCGGCGACGAGCTCCGTCGGCGGGGCGTCCTTGAGCAGGTAGCCCACGGCACCCGCCTCGATGGCGCCGAGGATGTCCGCGTCGGTGTCGTAGTTGGTCACCACGAGCACCTTGGGCGGGTTAGTCATGGCGCGGCGGATGGCGGCGGTGGCCTCCGCGCCGTTCATCACGCGCGTGCCTTCGATGCCGGCGCCAAAGCGCAGGTCCATGAGGAGAACGTCGATACCGCCTGCCTGCGCTGCGGAGACGGCCGCCTCAGCGGTAGCCACCTCGCCCACGACCTCGATGTCCTCGGCGCCCTCCAGCACGGAGCGCAGCCCCAGGCGGACGATCTCGTGGTCATCAGCAAGCAAGACCCTAATCACGGGCTTCCTCCTCCTCGGTACAGTGTGGACAAAATCCTAATCTACATCGTTATTTAAGGGCACACTAACTGAGACCGCCGCGCCCGCGCCCGGGGTGGACTCGATAGCCACCTCGCCGCCGAGCTCTTCGGCGCGCCGGCGCATGGCCGCTAGCCCAATGTGCCCGAGGCCGGCGGGCCTGCCCTCGACCGCCGCGACGTCGAAGCCTTGCCCGTTATCCACCACGTCGACCCGCACCTCATCCGGCGCGTACGTCACCGTCACGCGGGCCTTGCTGGCGTGGGCATGCTTGACGACGTTTCCCACGGCCCCCTGCGCAATACGCAGCAACGCGGCCTCGACCTTCATGGGCAGCTGCTGCGCGTCCCCCTCCACGTCCACGCTGACGTCGACGCCGCCCGTGGCCGAGAAGTTCTCCGCCATGCGCCCCATGGCCGCGCCCAGCGACGTTTCCGACAAGGCCGCCGGCTGCAGCGCCGCGATCATCGCGCGGGCCTCGTGCAAGTTATCGGCCGCCGTGCGCCGCGCCAGCTCGATGCGCTCCTGCGCCTTGGGGATATCCTCCCCAGCGAGATCCCGGTCGGCGGCATGCAGCAGCATCTGGATGGAGGACAGCCCCTGGGCCAGGGTGTCGTGGATTTCGTGCGCGATGCGCTGGCGCTCCGCGGTCATGCCGGCCTCGCGCTCGGATTCCACCAGCTGCTCGCGCGTTTCCACGAGCTCCTGGTTCA
The DNA here is from genome assembly GCF_046717785.1 of Corynebacterium tardum. Classification (NCBI taxonomy): domain Bacteria; kingdom Bacillati; phylum Actinomycetota; class Actinomycetes; order Mycobacteriales; family Corynebacteriaceae; genus Corynebacterium; species Corynebacterium tardum. The sequence continues at coordinate 2,603,301 of NZ_CP177104.1, forward strand.
TCCGGCTCAGTGCTTTAAAGGCGTAGGTAATAGCGATGGTCACCAGCGCGGAGACCGCCGGCCCCATGATGCCGCCGAACGTCAGCCCGCCCGGTATCTGGACCACCACGGACACCACCGTGGCCACCACCACGCTCACGATGCCGGGCACAAGGTCCAGCACGTAGAGGTAGACAAAGAAGAGGGAGAAGACCAAGTAAATGGCTGCGGGCGCGACGGCCATGTCCGCCAGCCACAGCACCGTGAGGATGCCCAGCCACCCGTACCGGGCCACCTTGGGCAGCGCTTCCAGGGATGCCGACCCGCCGAAGTAGACCACGGCGAAGGCGACGAGCAGCAGAAGGTTGAGCACCCCCTGCCACAGCGGCAGGCGCACGGTGGTAAAAATCGCCACGACCAGCAGCGTGGCGGTGAGAATGTGAATACCGTTGCGCAACGCGTCCGAATCTACCGAGCGCTGGTCTAGTGTGGACGTCATGCGCCACAGCCTACTTCTTAGCCTCTCTGCCTGCCTGACCGGGATCGGTCTCGCGGCCGCCGGGTGTTCCGGTGAGCCCACCGATACCGCGCAGGACTCCGCCGCACCCTCCGCCCCGTCTGCGGAGGTCACTAGCGCTGCAGACGCCCCGGCCGGCGACGGCCTGCCGGTCGACGCCACCCCGGATCTCGCCACCGTCACCGACGAAGAGTGCCCCTACCTCGACAGCCAGTGGGTCGCGGACACCAACGGCCAGCGCATGACCCGCGTGGCCGTCGACCACCGCTTTGCCACCCCGGCCTGTGTGTTCTGGTCCTACCCGGAAGCTCCCCAAGCCTCGGTGATGGTGCGGGAGATGCCCAGCGTCGAGGAAGCCCGGGCGGTCGTGGACCACGCCGCGCCTGTCGACGACACCGAGATCGCCGAGTTCGAGGACTGGACCGGCGGGCGCGGTGTACTAGGGGAAGAAGCCGTCTTCGCCGTGCAAAAGGACACCCATGCGGTGGTGGTGCGCTCGAACCAGCTCCAAACGCTCAAGCCGCAGCTCATTGCCCAGGAGGCTATTACCCGGCTAGGCCTCTAGCGCCTGGCAGGCTGCCTAGACGGCAACGTCGTTATACGGCATCAAGGTCGATACCCACGGGAACACAACCTCCATGAGCAGGAAGAACACGGCCACGGCGAGCGCCACCGCCAGCAGCGCCTTGACCGCCGTCGGGCCGGGCAACAAATTCCACAGTGCGCGATACATTAGTTCTCCTCCAAGACTGCTGGGCGTTGCCCGTTCGTACTCTGCTTGTCCTGCCGGTCAGTTTCCATGGCGTGAATGATCATGCGCTCCGCATTAGAAAACTGCGGGTGGCACGTGGTGAGGGTGAGCAAGCCCTCACTGGGTTCTACCCCTGCCTCCGGCTCAATGCCCGGGATGGGGGCGAGCACTGAGACGTCGCCAGGCAGCGTGATGTGCCGCCCCACAACCTGCTGGTATTCCTGCTTCGCGCGCTGCTCCGGGGAGAAGCAGGTGCCCTCGGCGCCGTCGATAGGCAGCACGCGGTAGGTGACCCACTCCGTGGCGGTCTCAATGACGACGGCGTCGCACGTAGCAAGGTTGCCCAGGTCATTAAACGGAGCGCCCTTGCCCACGCGGTGCCCCGCCACGGCGAAGTTGCCCGGCTCGCCCGGCATCTGCGTCTCGGTGTAGCGGCCGGGCCCGCGCAGCAGGTCGTCCTCGTTGGTGCCCTCCAGGACCGCGAAGGCAAAGTCAGAGCCGAAAGCCGGAACGTAGAGGCGGGCAAAGGCCTCACCCAGCTGCGGGGCGTGGCCCTGGCCGCGCGGGTTGTGCCACTCCTCCTCGAGTGCCTCGTTCGCCTCCTCCTGCAGGTGGCCGGACTCAATATTGGTCCAGTAGGACTCATAGAAGGCAAAGAGCAGCAAGACGACGCCGACGGTAAGCATGAGCTCACCGATCACGGTGGTGACAAGGCGCGACTTCTGCGCAGCGGGCTGTGGCATGACCACTACCCTAACCCCTGTAACGTGTAAGTGCCCCATCCAGGACCGATAGGAGATGCCCCACCATGCTCGAAGTATTCATGTATCCGGTCTCCGGCATCATGAAGCTGTGGCACCTTCTCTTTGGCTCCTTCCTGGACGGTTCTGCAGCGTGGATTCTCACCATCGTCTTCCTCGTGCTCACCGTGCGCGCCATCATCGCGCCGCTGAACTGGATGTCCGTCAAGCAAGGCCGCATCGCTGCCCTCATGCGCCCTGAAATGACTGAGCTCAACGCCGAGCTGCGCCACGCCTCCACGGTGGACGAGGCCGTCTCCGTGCTGCGCCAGCAGCGCGATCTAAAAAAGCGCTTCCACCATAACCCTGCGCTGGGCTGCTTCCCCGTCTTTATTGTCATCCCGGCCTTTATGGGCCTGTACCAGGTGGTGCTCAACGTCTCGGGCTCCGCGAACGAGCCGGTGGGGATGCTCACGCTTGCCGACGTCTCCTCCTTCCGCGCCTCCACCGTCTTCGGCGTCCCGCTCACGGACTTTGCCCGCGAACACCACGACTTGGTGCTGCCGATGTTGGTGGCGGCGATCGTGTTTACCTCCCTCAACACGCTGGTCACCCTCTACCGCGGCTATCTCACCACGCAGTTCGACCAGAAGATTCCCCGGCGCCTGCTGTGGTTCATGGCACTCTCCGTGCTCGTCATCCCGTGGATGCTCTGGAACGTGGCCTGGCACGGCCCCATTCCGGTCACCATCATCCTGTACTGGGGATGTTCCTATCTGTTCACGCTGCTACAAACGCTGACCTTTGAAACCATTTTGCGCCGTCACTACCCGCTGCCCGAGGTGATTCATGAGCAGCGCAAGGACAGCATTCGCCGCTGGCGCACCAAGGAACGCAAGCGGCGCAAGGCAGAGCAGAAGGCCGAGTGGAAGGAGAACCCGCAGGCCAAAGCGGAGGCCAAGGAGGCTGCACAGCGCCACTCAGCGCTCGTGGAGGAGGCGAAGAAGGTGCTTAAATCGAGTAATCAGCAGGAGGGGCCGACAGCAACTGAATAGCCAGCTGCTTGGCCGCAACCAGCGGGGCGATCTCGCGGGTCAGGCGGGCACCTGCCATACCGCCGTCTAAAAAGATGAGCAGCTCGCTGGCCTGCTGCTCGGAGGGGTAGCCGTTCTTGGCATTGAGCAGGGCGGTGATAGTGGAATGCATCCACGTGCGGTGCTCGACGCATGCTGCCACGATGCCGCGCTCGGCGTCGGTCTCCGGGCGCGGGTACTCGCCCGCCGCGTTCAGGAAGTGGGAGCCGCGGAACTCCATACCGGGCTGCTCTTCAATGGCTTTGTCAAAGAAGGCGAGGATCTTCGCTTCCGCGTCGGTGGAGTCCTTGGTGCGCTCCTGCCAATCGGCGCGGTACTGCTCATCCAGCGCCTCCACGTACGCGATAACAAGCGCATCCTTAGATCCGAACAGAGAATACAGCGACGCCTTAGCCACATCGGCCTCACGCAGAATGCGGTCGATGCCGATAACGCGGATACCTTCGGTGGTAAAAAGACGCGTAGCAGAATCCAGCAGGCGGCTGCGCGGGCTGGGGCGGTTGCGGCGCGACTTCTTCTCTGCCATTACTTTCTCCTCACATGACAAAACCGGTTCATCTACACAATATAGACAAACCGGTATGTATGCGAAATCTTACTTCTTGCGGCCGGTAATCGCGCCGACGATCCACAGCAGGATGCAGGCGCCCACGGTCGCAGTGATGATCATGAGGAACCAGCTATCACCCACCGACTTGTTGAAGATGGCGAGGATACCGCCACCAATCAGGCCGCCGATGACACCGACGATCAGGTTGGTGAGCAGGCCCTGATCACGCTTCATGATCTTTTCAGCGAGCCAGCCGGCGATGATACCGACGACAATTGAACCGAAGAATCCAAGACCGAGTCCCATTGCGACACTCCCTTTCTCTATGTTTGTTGCCTTCATCAACCACTGTACGCATAAAACCCAGAAAACGATTCGGTCGCAGCAACTTCACAGCGTACTGCGCCCGAATCGTTATTCTTGCTTTATGAGTTCGCTACACTACTCGGAGTCGGGGCGGACCACCATCATCGGGCACGGCGCGGACTGCAGCAGCGCGCGGGAGGTCGAACCCAACAGCATGCCCTTGAAACCGCCGCGGCCGTGGGAGCCGACCACGAGGAGCTGAGCGCCTTCGGACGCGTCAGTCAGCGCGCGCACCGGTCGGTCGCGGGCGATGATCTTCTTCACCGGCACGTCCGGGAACTCCTGCTGGTGCTCGGCCAAGCGCTCCGTGAGCAGCTCCGCCTGCTCCTTCTCCACCTCAGCCCACTCCGCCTGGGCGGCGGACAGGCCAGCCAGAGAAGCCTGGACCTGCATGTCCATCCAGGTGTGAACCGCGATGAGCTCAGCGCCACGGGCTTCCGCTTCCTTGAACGCGTAGGCGGTAGCCTTTTGGGAGACCTCGGAACCGTCGACACCGACGACAACCGGACCGTACTTCGTGGAATCGGTCACGTGGTTATCCTCGCGAACAACCACGACCGGGCAGGATGCGTGGGAGACCACAGAGGCGGAGACCGAGCCCATCACCATGCCGGACAGGCCACCCATACCGCGGGAGCCCATGACAATCATGGTGACGTCCTGGGACATCTCCAACAGCATGTCAATCGGGGAGCCCTCCGCCACGGTGTGGCCAATCTTGAGCTCCGGCGCCACCTTGTGGGCCTCAGCACGCGCGGCCTCGATCTTCTCCAGGGTTTCGGCCTGGAGGTCCTCAAAGAGCTCCTTCGGCGGGACCATGCCCTCGGCGTAGAGGAACTGCGGCATCGTGTAACTCGATGCAATGCGCAGCGGGATCCCGCGCTTCATCGCAGTGTTTGCAGCCCAGCGGACGGCGTTCTTCGACGCTTCCGAACCATCAACGGCTACGACGACAATGTCTTCCTTGGCCATGACCATAATCCTTTCGAAGTGCTTACAAGGATCAGTCTAATACCGTTTAGTCCAGCTGTGGGGCAGTTGCCGCATCCGCATTCGCGGGGAACAAAACGTTGTAGAGGCCCACCGCAATATCGCGGATAACGGCACCGATACCATTGGAGAAGAAGTCAATGACGGGTGCGAGAATAGAGTTAAAATCCATGGGAGAAAGATTAGCCAAAAAACGGCGTGGCGCAACCCCACTTCCCATCCGCGATGGGCTAAACCCCACCCACGCACGCGTCCCCGAAGGCCCCATCACCGCGTGGGACTTCGTCCGCGAACTCATCCTCACCCAACGCCACCGGCACCCCGAGGACAACGACGCCGCTCTCCGCTCCCGTTTCGCTGCGGGTGAGGTGGTCCGCCAGGACGGAACCTCCCTGACCCCAGACAGCATTCTGGCCACTAACGCCACCATCTACTTTTATCGGATCCCCGCGCCGGAGACCCCCGTCCCCTACGACATCCCAATCCTCTATGAGGACGAGCACCTCCTTGTCGTCGACAAGCCGCCCTTCATGGCGACTATGCCGCGCGCCCGCCACATCACGGAAACCGCCACGGTGCGGCTGCGGCGCGCCACCGGCAACAACGAGCTCTCGCCGGCGCACCGCCTCGACCGCCTCACCTCCGGCATCCTCGTCTTCACCAAGGACCGTTCCATCCGGGGCGCCTACCAGACGTTGTTTGCACAGCGCCGGGTGTCCAAAACGTACGAGGCTATCGCCGCGCTTGCCGACGTCTCACCGGGCACCCTCTGGCGCTCCCGCATGGAGAAGACCCCGGGGGAGCTCCAAGGGCGCATTGTCGCGGGCGAGCCCAACGCCGTCACGGAGGTAGCGGCCGTGGAGCCAATCGACAAGGCCCCGTACGAAGCCCTCCACGGACCGCTTCCGGCATTGGCGAAGTACACGCTCAAGCCGCGCACAGGTAAGACGCATCAGCTACGCCTCCACATGCTCCAGGCGGGCGTTCCCATTATTGGGGACCCCATTTACCCCACGATCCTTCCTGCAGAAGCCGAAGACATGCGGATTCCCATGCACCTGACGGCTACACACATTTCCTTTGTCGATCCCTTATCAGGAGAACCCCGAGAATTCTCTTCTCAACTACCACTTGAAACCCATGATTTGTTACGCCCGTAATTAAGCCTCTGAAACCACTACAGGCTGCTTCAACTCACCTTTCGAGGGCCGCATCCTCGCTCTCACTTCCAAGCGCGCGCCCGGCCGACTCCCACCACGTGTCCGTGTCCCGCGCGCCCTTCCACCCGGCAAAATAGGCCACCGCCAAGCCTGCAACCGGAACAAGGACAGCGCCAATCGGACTGAACAGAGATGCCACAACATCAATCACGTGGTCAATCTGGAGGAACTTCACGCAGACGGCACTCCTGGTGCAACCTTCTAGCCCCCGATGACTTCGAAGCACTCACATCAGCTACACTGACCCAAGCAGCATAGCTAACCCCCGACGTGTCTACTTTCCGGGGGTCAGGCCCTGCTTCGACCATTCCTGTTGAGAAAGGATACCTAGAGTTGGCAGACGATAAAAACGCAGAGAACTTTGTGGACTGCCGTGAAATCCGCACGGTTTTCAAACCAACTTGGGTGAGCTGGTGGTTCCACAAGATTTTTACGTTCCCGCGCGTTGAGTGTGATGGGATAGTAAGCAATTGTCACTGGGGAAGAGACAAAGCGTTAGTGAAGGATGGTGGGACGGTTACGGTTGGATTTAGTTATCGTATTTTCCATGATACGAAAATTAGATGTAAGAGCTCCCCTATCGAGGTTTCCCCTTCACATGCTGAGTTGGAAGCCAAGACAGCCATAATTAACAACTCCCCGATGACTGCCGTGCTCTACTAGCATTCGTCTCGAGCCTATCGATGGTTCGGGCGCGTACTTCCCCGCGACGTTGTGAACGCGTTGCATAGGGTTACCCCGCCGATAGCGGTATGAGACCAGTCGAAATTGTAGTCGTGGCTGGACTCCACATACGCCTTCTGCCGGGCGCTCTGAGGCTAAAATACGGCCGGGCGTAGGCCCGCTCAGTCATCAACGTGCGGTCGAACAGTTCCTCGTGGTGGGTGTGCTGGGAATCTGGGGTTTCGCCTCTGGACAAACACACCACCGGGGCTTGGCCCGTCGTCGTGTGACACAACGAGGCGGCACTAGGGTCGGGTTTTGGTTGGTAGTGGGGTGTAAAACGTGTTGGGGGCCCTAGACGGTGTGTTGTCTAGGGCCCTCAAGGTGGGCTATTTTGTTGTTGTTTTGTTGTTTGGTGTCGGCGGTTTCTTACTCTCCCACAACCTCCCAGTTGCAGTACCATCAGCGCGGGCAGGCTTAGCTTCCGGGTTCGGAATGGGTCCGGGCGTTTCCCTGCTGCTATTGGCCACCGACAAACATCCAGGGCATTGTTTCTGGCCGTGGGTGTTGTGTCAGATACTGTGTAGTGGACGCGAACACGGACAATGTGATTACACAATCGTGTGTTTGTGTTGTTAACACTTCCCTCTTGGGGGTAAGTGTGTGTTTGTTTTGGTCTATTAGTACCAGTCGCCTAAACACCTTGCGGTGCGTACAGTTCTGGCCTATCAACCCCATCGTCTTTGGGGGACCTTGAATGAAACCTCATCTTAAAACAGGCTTCCCGCTTAGATGCTTTCAGCGGTTATCCCTTCCGTACGTAGCCAACCAGCGATGCCCCTGGCGGAACAACTGGCACACTAGAGGTACGTCCGTCCCGGTCCTCTCGTACTAGGGACAGCCTTCTTCAAGTTTCAACGCGCGCGGCGGATAGAGACCGAACTGTCTCACGACGTTCTGAACCCAGCTCGCGTGCCGCTTTAATGGGCGAACAGCCCAACCCTTGGGACCTACTCCAGCCCCAGGATGCGACGAGCCGACATCGAGGTGCCAAACCATCCCGTCGATATGGACTCTTGGGGAAGATCAGCCTGTTATCCCCGGGGTACCTTTTATCCGTTGAGCGACACCACATCCACAAGTAGGTGCCGGATCACTAGTCCCGACTTTCGTCCCTGTTCGACATGTCTGTCTCACAGTCAAGCTCCCTTGTGCACTTACACTCGCCACCTGATTGCCAACCAGGCTGAGGGAACCTTTGGGCGCCTCCGTTACATTTTGGGAGGCAACCGCCCCAGTTAAACTACCCACCAGGCACTGTCCCCAACCCAGATCATGGGCCAAGGTTAGATGCTCAATCCGATCAGAGTGGTATTTCAACAACGACTCCACACACACTAGCGTGCGCGCTTCGAAGTCTCCCACCTATCCTACACAAACCGAACCAAACACCAATACCAAGCTATAGTGAAGGTCCCGGGGTCTTTTCGTCCTGCCGCGCGTAACGAGCATCTTTACTCGTAGTGCAATTTCACCGGGCCTGTGGTTGAGACAGCAGGGAAGTCGTTACGCCATTCGTGCAGGTCGGAACTTACCCGACAAGGAATTTCGCTACCTTAGGATGGTTATAGTTACCACCGCCGTTTACTGGGGCTTAAATTCTCAGCTTCGCCAACAAACATTGACTAACCGGTCCTCTTAACCTTCCAGCACCGGGCAGGCGTCAGTCCATATACATCAACTTAACGTCTTCGCATGGACCTGTGTTTTTGATAAACAGTCGCTTCCCTCTATTCTCTGCGACCCCACAACCCCACACACCTGTAAAAGATGCAGAAGTCGTGTGGTCCCCCTTCTTCCGAAGTTACGGGGGCATTTTGCCGAGTTCCTTAACCACAGTTCACCCGAACGCCTTAGTATTTTCAACCTGACTACCTGTGTCGGTTTCGGGTACGGGCCATACATCCACATCGCTAGAGGCTTTTCTCGACAGTACTAGATCACCAACTTCACCCCAATCGGGCTACGCATCACGCCTCAGGCAAAAAGTGTGCGGATTTACCTACACACCACCTCACACGCTTACACCAACAATCCACTAAGCGGCATGGCTACTACACTGTGTCACCCCATCACTTGAACCACACATCAGGCCCCACGACATCAACAACCACCATGCTCAAAGAACACGACGATCGAATCCGCGGTGGTTAGTATCAGTGCTTTATCATGGGCGCGGATATACGGGTACCAGAATATCAACTGGTTATCCATCGACTACGCCTGTCGGCCTCGCCTTAGGTCCCGACTCACCCTGGGAAGACGAACTTGACCCAGGAACCCTTAGTCATCCGGCGGGAAGGATTCTCACCTTCCAATTCGTTACTCATGCCTGCATTCTCACTCGCACACACTCCACGCCTCCTTACGGTAACGCTTCAACACATGCACGACGCTCCCCTACCCAATAACAAGTTATTGCCGCGGCTTCGGCGGTGTGCTTGAGCCCCACTACATTGTCGGCGCAGGACCACTCGACCAGTGAGCTATTACGCACTCTTTCAAGGATGGCTGCTTCTAAGCCAACCTCCTGGCTGTCTTCGCGATCCCACATCCTTTTCCACTTAGCACACCCTTAGGGGCCTTAACCGGCGATCTGGGCTGTTTCCCTCTCGACTATGAAGCTTATCCCCCACAGTCTCACTGCCGCACAACACAATTGATGGCATTCGGAGTTTGGCTGACATTGCTAAGATTGTAGTCCCGCTCAACCAACCAGTAGCTCTACCTCCACCAAGCTAATGCGACGCTGCACCTAAATGCATTTCGGGGAGAACCAGCTATCACGGAGTTTGATTGGCCTTTCACCCCTACCCACAGCTCATCCCCGCAGTTTTCAACCTACGTGGGTTCGCGCCTCCACAACCTCTTACAGCTGCTTCACACTGGCCATGGGTAGATCACCCCGCTTCGGGTCCAGGACATGCCACTAAAAACACCCCATTAGGATTCGGTTTCCCTACGGCTACCCCACACGGGTTAACCTCGCGACATGCCGCTGACTCGCAGGCTCATTCTTCAAAAGGCACGCCATCACACACAAGAAGGTGCTCTGACGGATTGTAAGCACACGGTTTCAGGAACTATTTCACTCCCCTCCCGGGGTACTTTTCACCATTCCCTCACGGTACTAATACACTATCGGTCACACTGAGTATTTAGGCTTACCGGGTGGTCCCGGCAGATTCACAGCAGATTCCACGAGCCCGCTGCTACTCGGGCAACCCAACAACTTAAATGCTGAAGTCTTCAACTACGGGACTATCACCCTCTACGGCAGGCGTTTCCACACCACTTCACCTAACAACAACACACAAGCAAACCAGTGGTAGCTGATTCACATTGGGGCCCACAACACCGCACACACAACCCCTACCAAGTATCACATGCACACGGTTTAGCCTCATCCACGTTCGTTCGCCACTACTAGCAGAATCATAAATTTATTTTCTCTTCCTACGGGTACTGAGATGTTTCACTTCCCCGCGTAAACCCCCACAACAGCTATGAATTCACTGAAGGGTAACACCCCATAACAGGCGCCAGGTTTCCCCATTCGGACATCCTCGGATCAACGCTTAATTGACAACTCCCCGAGGCTTAACGCAGCCTTTCACGTCCTTCATCGGCTCAGCATGCCAAGGCATCCACCATGCGCCCTCAATAACGAACACACAACCAACACAAACAACAACCACCACAAAAGCAGTGACATCATCATTCATGCCGGCGTGAACTACACAAAACACAAAAGAACAGAAATCACACAAACCACACACCAACAACCACCTCACAAAGGCGGCAGCATAACAGCGTGCGGTTTAATGCTCGCGTCCACTATACAGTTCTCACACAACACCCCACACAGACCAACAACCACGAAACATTAACCATGACTGCTGAATCACGTGCGGGTTACAACCAGGGGATAATGCCCCAGACACCCAACAATGCACCAAGTACTTCACAAACAAACGCGTTGGTCAAAAACCCTTTAATCACCACTGGTTAAGATGTATCTCCACCCGATTAAACAAAAAGTGGCAGCAGAACTTACGCCTACTCAACCACCACACAACCACCACCACACAAAGAAAAATGAATGACGATGATTGCTTAAAGCACCAACTGGTGCACAAAAATAATGCTCCTTAGAAAGGAGGTGATCCACCCGCACCTTCCGGTACGGGTACCTTGTTACGACTTCGTCCCAATCGCCGATCCCACCTTAGACAGCTCCCTAAACGAGTTTGAGCCACTGGCTTCGGGTGTTACCAACTTTCATGACGTGACGGGCGGTGTGTACAAGGCCCGGGAACGTATTCACCGCAGCATTGCTGATCTGCGATTACTAGCGACTCCGACTTCATGGGGTCGAGTTGCAGACCCCAATCCGAACTAAGGCCGGCTTTCAGCGATTCGCTCCACCTCACAGTGTCGCTGCGCGTTGTACCGACCATTGTAGCATGTGTGAAGCCCTGGACATAAGGGGCATGATGATTTGACGTCATCCCCACCTTCCTCCGAGTTAACCCCGGCAGTCTCTCATGAGTCCCCAACTAAAATGCTGGCAACATAAGACAAGGGTTGCGCTCGTTGCGGGACTTAACCCAACATCTCACGACACGAGCTGACGACAACCATGCACCACCTGTACACCAACCACAAGGGAAACTACATCTCTGCAGCGATCTGGTGTATGTCAAGCCCAGGTAAGGTTCTTCGCGTTGCATCGAATTAATCCACATGCTCCGCCGCTTGTGCGGGCCCCCGTCAATTCCTTTGAGTTTTAGCCTTGCGGCCGTACTCCCCAGGCGGGGCGCTTAATGCGTTAGCTACGGCACAGAAGACGTGGAAGCCCCCTACACCTAGCGCCCACCGTTTACGGCATGGACTACCAGGGTATCTAATCCTGTTCGCTACCCATGCTTTCGCTCCTCAGCGTCAGTTACTGCCCAGAGACCTGCCTTCGCCATCGGTGTTCCTCCTGATATCTGCGCATTTCACCGCTACACCAGGAATTCCAGTCTCCCCTACAGCACTCAAGTTATGCCCGTATCGCCTGCACGCCCGGAGTTAAGCCCCGGAATTTCACAGACGACGCGACAAACCACCTACGAGCTCTTTACGCCCAGTAATTCCGGACAACGCTCGCACCCTACGTATTACCGCGGCTGCTGGCACGTAGTTAGCCGGTGCTTCTTATACAGGTACCGTCACAAAAGCTTCGTCCCTGTCGAAAGGAGTTTACAACCCGAAGGCCGTCATCCCCCACGCGGCGTCGCTGCATCAGGCTTCCGCCCATTGTGCAATATTCCCCACTGCTGCCTCCCGTAGGAGTCTGGGCCGTATCTCAGTCCCAATGTGGCCGTACACCCTCTCAGGCCGGCTACCCGTCGACGCCTTGGTAGGCCATTACCCCACCAACAAGCTGATAGGCCGCGAGCTCATCTTGCACCGAAAAAACTTTCCAACCACCACACTAAAGGCAGTTATTATCCGGTATTAGACCCAGTTTCCCAAGCTTATCCCAGAGTACAAGGCAGATCACCCACGTGTTACTCACCCGTTCGCCACTCGAGTACCCCTGCAAGCAGGAGCCTTTCCGTTCGACTTGCATGTGTTAAGCACGCCGCCAGCGTTCGTCCTGAGCCAGGATCAAACTCTCCACAAAAAAGGCCGTGAAAAGCCCAAACCTAGACAAAAAGAACAAACCAAAACAAACAACACCACCGAAAAAAGCAGCATCGCCTGAACTGGCACATCCAAAAATTACATAAAGAAAAAATCCAACCAACCCCCAACCCGACGGGGCAACAGGGAGCTGGCCCAAGTTAGAAGATTTTTAAACAATACGCCCAAACAACTTATGTTATTTACAATGACGCCGCTTGAAAAAAGCGCCATCCGGCATACACCAACCACAACACGCATACGACGTATCACAGCCACAATGATCAAAAATCAACCAACACAAAAAGTACATTGGCACACTATTGAGTTCTCACACATCATCATCACCACACAGCCATACGGAACATCTTTCGATGAAACGCAGTACTGCGAGTAAAGAAAATCTTTGTTTGTCAGGGCCTGTTTTCCTACCGCCACTCTCCAAGAACTCTCGTTCCTGTGGGGCGCTGTCGGTCGCGCTGACCCACATAAAGTTACACATGGCCTCCATAAAACACAAACATGCACTTCATTGAAGGTTTTCAACCCCTCAAGAAGTGCACGTAATTGACTTTATAGCGCTTGTCTGCGAGCAGTTTCTAGCTCGCGCCAAACCACCCCATGAGACCCGGGCTGAAGACGTTGGTGTGCTTCGCCATTGCCGGGTAGACCACCATCCACGCGAGGTAGATGATCGCCATGCCGGCAAGCGCCCAGCCCACGGCAATAGTGGAGTTGATCAGCCAGGTAAGAAGCAAGGCGGCAATGAGTGCGGCAAGGACAACCGTGTAGCGCCAGGTCTGCCTATCAGTAATGGCAAGACTCAGGAGGAGTGAGGTTGTCGCGAGAAGCACGACGGTGAATCCTGCAAGGTTTCCCGTCACCACGGCGAATATCAGGTCGGCCGCGACCGCTAAAGCCACCGGGATCAGGGTGCACAGCAGCGTGGTTTTAACCCAGGCAGTACGGGGCAGCCCAAAAGCCACCGCGTCTTTCAGCGAGCTACGCACTGCATCCATCACTAATGGCAAGGCAATCATCGTGACAATGGCGCCGCCGAATCCGATTCCAATATCCCACAGTTTGTTGATCAGGAAGGTCACCAGGGCCGCGAGGGCTATGCCCAGTACCGTCCACAGCCACGCGCGAACTTGCGGGCGCAGAACGATTTGCGAAGCTGGGGAAGCGGAGAATAGGCCGGTTGAAGAATCACCATCGCTGCCAGCGATAAGGGAGCGTGCCGTCATACGCGATGGTTCGAACTGCTTCATCATGCAGACTATCCATGCCAGCACCGGTGCAATGAGGACCCACCAGGGAAACGCAAAAGGTGCGCTGACAAGAATGAGCACAAGCGCAATAGAGGCATTGAGCCTCCGATGCCCGTTCCACACGCGTGTACTGAGACCAAAAGTGAGGTAGCGCGAGAAGTCAGGTTGGGAAAGGTAAAGCATGAGGGGCATAAAGAGTGAGTAACCGATGGCCCAACCAGTTCCACTGTCCCGCCCTAGAAGCGGCAGGGCAATAATCCATATCGCGTAGATAGCGCTGAATGTAGAAAGCGCCATGTGCCTATAGAGCTTCATCGCCCCTCCCCCAATGCCAGTACTGCCTGCTCAAGGGAAACCTCAGAAGCCCGCAATCCCATCTCCTGCGCCATGTCGAAGACGTTGGTGGTGTGGTTGGGGCGGGCGTCGACAAGCGCGCGATCCGCTACGGCAGAGCTTTCGCGCTCGAGCACCGGAAGGGACAGGCGCCCCAAGGCGCGGTCCATGGCCTCGGCAGGTCCGGTGAGCTGGACGACGCCCTCAATGAACTCATCAATCGGACCAGACAAAGGGCTCTCCCCCATCAGGGCCACCGTGTCGAGCAAACCGGACAACTCGTTGAGGTGATGGGTTGAAACAATAATGGTGCGTCCGTGTTCTTCGCGCAGGACGTCGTAGAACACCTCACGTTTCGCAACATCGAGCCCGAGGTAAGGCTCATCCAGAAGCATGATGGGAACCCCCGAGGCCACCGCAACGATGAAGCTCGCCGCCGACTTTTGACCACGGGACATTCCCGAGTAGTTCTTCATCGGAAGCTCAAAGCGCTCGACCAGCTCTTCGGCGCGCTCTTTATTCCAGGTGGACCAACGCAGACTGGACACGGTGAAGACCTTCTTCATGTTCCAGCCTTCGGGCAGGGGGTTATCAATTCCCATGAGCACCACTTTGTTGAGCACCTTCTCATTGTCGAAGGGTTTCTCACCGTCGACCGTGATACCGGAACCACCCAGTTGACCGGCAATTTTGCGCAACAGAGTGGTCTTACCAATGCCATTGGGGCCGACAAGCCCGTGGGTGAGGCCGTCGCTGAATGTGAAATTTGGGGTCTTAATCATGAGTAGAGTCCTCGGCTTTCTGCGACTAGGTCTATGAGGTCATGGAGTTCCTGGCGGGTGTAGCCCAGGTGCACGGCTTCGTCGATAAGGGGCGCGGCGTACTCGGCCGCAAAGTCCTGGCGACGGCGCGCACGGATAAGTTCGGCCGCGCCCGAGGTGACGAACATTCCGATGCCACGGCGCTTTTCCAGGATTCCCAGGTCCACGAGGAGAGTCAGGCCCTTGCGGGCGGTGGCGGGGTTGATGTTGTGGAAGGCGGCGAGCTCATTCGTGGACGGAGCCTGCGCCCCTTCCGCGAGGGTGCCGTCAATCACAGCATCCTCAATGAGCACCGCTATTTGGCGGAAGAGCGGTTGTGCAGAATTGTCCATGCACTCTCCCTCATTGGTTGGTTACTCATGTAACTAACCATATAACCAGGCCCATATCCGCCGCAAGGGCTCCGCCCGAAAGGCTCACGAACTGGGATTTTCCCAAAGGTTATCGACGTTTTGTGGCCAATGGGGCACACTGGATAGCACCGGCCTTAGGCTGGAGACCTCACGAAAGTGACACAAGAAAAATTAGTTAGAAACAATAGAACGGAATTTAGGAGCCATGCTTGAACGAACACTTGTCTTCGTTGACACCTCATACCTACTTGCAAGTTTCTACAACTCCTGGGAGACGGGTGCGCGAGCGCAGCTAGAAATCGATTTGCCGGAGGTCGTTAGCTCCCTCGGCTGCATGATTGAGAACCAAATTGGCAACCGGATCCACCGTCAGTACTGGTACGACGGCATCCCCGATACCGGCCCGCACCGCTACCAGCGCGCGCTGCGCGTGTGCGACGGCGTACAGCTACGCACCGGCCAGCTCATCGAGTGGGGCGAGCGCCGCACGCAGAAGGCCGTGGACACGCGCCTCGTTGCGGACATGATTGTCTCCGCCATGCAGGGCCAGGTCACTGACTTCGTGCTGGTCTCCGGCGATGCCGACATGATCCCCGGCGTCCAGGAGGCCGTGAACAACGGCGTGCGCGTCCACCTCTACGGCTTTGGCTGGGACTCCATGTCTTCCGCCCTGCGCCACGCGTGCGATTCCACCACCATCCTCGATCCGCGCGAGGACTTCGCCGACGCCATGGAGCTCGAGGTCCTGGAGGGCCCGCTGCCGCCGACTATTCGTGAGCCCCGCGCTGAGGGCGCCGAGACCCCCGAAGGCACAGAGACCCCAGAGACCCCAGCGAACACAGATGCCTCAGGTGACGGCGCTGAGACCGCGGGTGAGGCGACCAACGCAGCGCTTGGCGACGCTTCCGGGGACACCGACTGCACCGAGCCCACCGAGGCGCAGGCCGCCTTCCCGTCCGCGCCCAAGCCGGGACCGGCCACCCCGTCCGCTGCTGCGCCCGCCGCTCCCGATGCCGCGACTGCCGCCGGCCCCAATGAGGCCGTGGAGCCCGCCGGTCAGGAGAGCGCTCCCGCGGCCCCGAAGCCCGGCGCGCCCGCGCCCAAGCCCGCCGCCCCGAAACCTGCGGCGCCGAAGCCCTCCATGATGGCCCCGCGCCGCAAGCTGCGCTCGAAGTACGTGCCGCTACCGGAAGAGGTGTGGACCTCCGCCGGCTTCCAGTCCCCGTTTGATGTGGGCCAGCAGTACGCATCGTGGTGGTTCGACAACGCCGCAAGCTCCGACCAGCGCGACCAGGCGCACCTGCTCTCCGGCGGCGGACTGCCCCCGGAGATCGACCGCCCGCTCCTGCAGTTCGCGTGCGAGACGCTGCACGAGTACACGCTGACTGAGACCCAGCGCGTCAACCTGCGCGATGGCTTCCACTCCGGTATCCGCGGCGTGCTCATTAACGTCCGCCGCCAAGACGGCTAGCTCTTTCCCCTAAAACACGTCGAGGGACCTTCCACGCGCCTTACTCCCGCGCTGTGGAAGGTCCCTTCGTGCTCCGTGCTAGGTGCTCCGTGCGGGAACTACTTGTCGTCCTCGCCGGCCTCCAGCTCCTTGTTCTTGGCTTCCCCGGCCATCTCGGCACGAATCTCATCCAGGCGGGAGGTTGCGCGCATGTCGTGGCCCGCGGCCGCGATCTCCTGGATGCGGTCCCCGCCGGAGGCCTGGTGCAGCTCCTGTGCGCCGAGGGCATCCGCGTAGCGCTTTTCAATCTTCGCGCGCACCGAGTCCATCGTCGGCGTGGAGTCATCCGGCTTGAGCTCGTTCATCGAGTCCATAGCCTCGGCGTTCTTCTCCTGCATCGCCGCCTGGTCCGCCTGCGCCCGCAGCTGATCCACCTGGGCCAGCTGTTCCTTAAGGCGGGCCTCGGACTGCTGCTGCTGCGCCTTGGCCTGCTCGGCAGCCTGGCTGGCGGCCTGGTACTGGCTCTTGACGCCCTCCAGCTCGTTTTCTACCGCGACGAGCTGGCTGGCCACGACCTCGGCGGCCTTGTTGTACTCGGACGCCTCCTGCGGATCCTTAGCGGCATCCGCCATCTCTAGGGCTCGGCGCGTCTGGTCCTGGTAGTCCTTCTGGGAGTTGACCAGACGGTTGAGCTGCATCTCCAGCTGCGTCTTGCGGCCGATGATCTCAGCGGCGTGCTCAGAAATCTGCCGGTGCTGCTCCTTCGCGGCGTCAACGGCCTGCTGGATCTGCACCTTCGGGTCGGCGTTCTCGTCGATCTTCTGATCGAAAGAGGCCATCACGTACTTCCAGCCCTTGCTGAACGGATTTGCCATCGCCTTACTCTCCTTAGAACGTGGTCACTATTAAAAATGCGCTTTCCTGCGAGTGTAGCGATACTCGCAGGAAAGCGCGCGAAGTGCGGGAAGGCCGCGGAAGGAAACAGCGAAAACCGAAAACTAGGCCTCGTCGCCCTTCTGCTCCTCCACCTGGGCGCGAACCTCATCCATGTTGAGGTCCTTGATCTGAGAAATCAGATCCTCCAGTGCTGCCGGCGGCATGGTGCCAGCCTGGCGGAAGACCAGGATGCCATCGCGGAAGACCATCAGGGTCGGGATGGACTGAATCTGCAGCTTCACCGCGAGGTCCTGGTTGGCCTCGGTGTCGAGCTTGGCAAAGGTTGCTTCCGGGTGCTCCTCGGAGGCCTTCTCAAAGACTGGGCCGAAGCGCTTGCACGGGCCGCACCACTCCGCCCAGGCGTCGACAAGCGTAATGCCCTCACCGGTAACGGTTTCCTCGAAGGTTGCCTCAGTGATGTCGATAGTTGCCATGAGTATCTCTCCCTTATCGCAATGACGTTGATTAGTAGGTTCGTACTCACACAACGGTACATGAGGCTGGGCTATTCCTTGCCGCTATACCCCTAGGGGGTATAGCATGGTCCGTGGAACAATTCCCACCAGAAAGGGGTCCTCTCATGGCCACCAAGAACTACACCGTCACCGGAATGACCTGCGGGCACTGCGAGATGTCCGTGAAGGAAGAAATCGGCGAGATTGCCGGCGTCACCGACGTCACCGCGGATCACGCCACCGGCGCCGTCACCGTCACCGGCGAGGGCTTTAGCGACGCACAGGTCGCCGCCGCTGTCGACGAGGCCGGCTACCAGCTGGCCTAAGCACACCATGACCGTCAGCACCCAGCCACAAGGCCCCCTCGCGCACCTCGACCTCGGCGTCACCGGCATGACGTGCACCTCCTGCTCCGGGCGGGTGGAGCGCAAGCTCAACAAGGTCGACGGAGTCGAGGCCACCGTCAACTTCGCCACGGAATCCGCCTCCGTGAGCTACGACCCCGCCACAACCACGCCCAGCGACCTCATCGAGGTTGTCGAAGGCGCAGGCTATGGCGCCTTCACCATGGGTGGTGAGGATGAGGGGAACTCGGCGCCCACTACGACGGAATCCGCCCGTGATGCCGAAGCCGCCGACCTGCTGCAGCGCACGCTCATCTCCGGGGTGTTGTCAGTGCCGCTCATGGTGCTGTCCATGGTCCCGGCCCTGCAATTCCAGCATTGGCAGTGGGCGTGCCTGGTGCTCGCGACCATCGTCTACATCTTCGGCGGCGCGCCCTTCCACCGGGCCACCTGGGCCAACCTCAAGCACGGTGCGGCCACGATGGACACGCTCATCACCTTGGGCACCACTGCCGCGTATGCTTGGTCACTCTATGCCCTTTTCCTGGGCAACGCCGGCATGCCCGGCATGACCATGCACATGACGCTGCGCTCCAACAACGCCCAAATGGACCACATCTACCTCGAGTCCGTAGGCATGGTCATCACCTTCCTGCTCCTCGGACGGTGGTTTGAGGTCAAGGCAAAGGGACGTTCCTCCGAGGCTTTAACCACCTTGCTCACCATGGGGGCGAAAGAAGCCACGGTTCTGCGGGGAGAGTCCGAACAACGCATCCCTGCCTCTGACCTGCGCGTGGGCGACATCATCGTGGTTCGCCCTGGTGAGAAGATCGCCACGGATGGTGTCGTCACCGCCGGCCACTCCGCAGTTGATGAATCTTTGCTCACTGGCGAATCTCTCCCCGTTGAGGTCTCCCCAGGCAGCCGCGTTACAGGCGCGACCATCAACGCCTCCGGCCGCCTCGAAGTGCGCGCCACGCGCGTCGGTTCCGATACCGTCTTGGCCCAGATGGGCAAGCTCGTCACCGATGCTCAGGCGTCGAAAGCCCCCATCCAGCGCTTGGCCGATCGCATCGCGAGTGTCTTCGTCCCCATCGTCATCGGTATCGCGCTGCTGACGCTCGTCGCGCACCTCTTTGTCGGCGGCATGGCCCCAGCATTCGTCGCCGCCGTCGCCGTCCTCATCATTGCGTGTCCGTGCGCGATGGGCTTAGCAACGCCCACCGCGATCCTCGTCGGCACCGGGCGCGGCGCCGAACTGGGAATCCTTATCAAGGGCCCGGAGATCCTGGAATCGACCCGGCAGATCGACACCATCGTGCTCGACAAGACCGGCACCATCACCGAGGGCCGCATGTCAGTCACGGAGGTAGCCCCCACGGCTGCAGCGAGCCTCACCGAGGATGATATCCTGCGCCTCGCCGCAGCCGTGGAGAAGGGCTCCAAGCACCCCATCGCTCGCGCCATCGTTGGCGCCTACGAGGGAGAGCTGCCCGCCACGGACGCTTTTGAAGAACTGCCCGGCCAAGGTATCGAGGCGACTATCGACGGCTCCCGGATTCGCGTCGGCCGTCCGCCGGCTGGTTACCAGGGCACGGGCACGCTGGTCGGCGTCTACGTCGACGGTGACGTTGCCGGAACCATCGAGCTGCACGATCGCATCAAGGATTCCTCCGCGACAGCCATTGCACGTCTGAAAGAACTTGGTCTCGAGCCCTACCTGCTCACCGGAGATAATGCTGGCGCAGCGCGTGCCGTAGCCAGCGAGGTTGGCATCGACCCGTCAGACGTCCAGGCAGAGGTCATGCCCGAGGACAAGGTGGATGCCGTCAAACGCCTGCAGGCGGAGGGGAAGGTCGTGGCCATGGTGGGCGATGGCGTCAATGATGCCGCTGCACTTGCCCAGGCCGACCTTGGTATTGCCATGGGCGCTGGCGCAGACGTCGCCATCGAGGCTTCCGATATCACCGTGATGAACAACGATCTGCGCTCGGTGGCCGATTCTGTACGGCTCGCCCGACGTACGCTGCGCATTATTAAGGGCAATCTCTTCTGGGCTTTTGCCTACAATATTATTCTTATCCCCGTTGCCGCGTTCGGCCTGCTCAACCCGCTTCTCGCCGGCCTGGCCATGGCGTTTAGCTCCGTGTTCGTCGTCACGAACTCGCTTCGCCTGAGAGGTTTCACCTCAGCGGAGTAGATTTACTGTGCATGAACCAACTTGACCATCGCACAATCTCTCGCACCGAGCGGCTCGACCGCCTACCGGTTACTCCCAAACACAAACGCCTCCTCTTCGGCTCCGGAATCGGTTGGGCCCTCGACGCCATGGACGTGGGCCTCATCTCCTTCATCATGGCCGCCCTCGCCGTGCACTGGGGCATCACCCCGACGGAGTCCTCCTGGCTCGCCTCCGTCGGCTTCCTCGGCATGGCACTGGGCGCGACCTTCGGCGGTCTGCTGGCGGACAAGTTTGGCCGCCGCCACGTCTTCGCCCTCACCCTGCTGGTCTATGGCCTGGCTACGGGAGCCTCCGCGTTAGCCACCGGGCTCGGCGTCCTCATCGTGCTGCGCTTCTTCATCGGCTTAGGTCTGGGCGCGGAGCTGCCAGTGGCCTCCACCCTCATCTCCGAGTTTGCGCCCCTGAAGGTGCGCGGCCGCATGGTGGTCCTACTCGAAGCCTTCTGGGCCGTGGGCTGGATTCTGGCGGCGGTTATTGGAACGTTCGTCGTGGGGGCGTCGGAAAGCGGCTGGCGCTGGGCCCTCGCCTTCGGCATGGTGCCGGCACTCTACGCCTTGTTCGTGCGCCTCCACTTTCCAGAATCCGTCCGCTTCCTCGAATCGCAAGGCAGCCACGAGGAAGCCGAGGAGGTCGTCGCGTCCTTCGAAGCGGAAGCCGATGAGGCCGACATCGACCACAGCACGCCCGCCCCGACCTATTCGGAAGAGGACGTCACCGCCACCAGCATCTGGTCGAAGAGCCTGCGCGGTCGCACCGTGGCGCTGTGGGCCATCTGGTTCTGCGTCAACCTCTCCTACTACGGCGCCTTCATCTGGATCCCGTCGCTGCTCGTGGCCGATGGCTTCTCCCTGGTGAAGTCCTTCAGCTTCACCCTCATCATCACCCTGGCCCAGCTGCCCGGATACGCCGCGGCCGCGTGGCTCATTGAGGTATGGGGCCGCCGCAGCACCCTGGCCACCTTCCTGGTCGGCTCCGCCCTCGCGGCGGGCCTCTACGGCATGGCGGGCTCCGAGGCCACCATCATTCTGGCCGGCTGCCTGCTCTCCTTCTTCAACCTGGGCGCGTGGGGCGCCCTCTACGCTATCGGCCCAGAGCTCTACCCCACCGCCCTGCGCGGCCGGGGCACCGGTGCGGCCGCCGGCTTCGGCCGCCTCGCCTCCATCCTCGCCCCGCTCATCGTCCCGCCGCTCGTCGCCGCCGGCGGTGTAGGCTGGCTTTTCGTACTCTTCGCCGCCGCCTTCGCCATCGCGGCGCTTGCGGCGTTGTGCCTCCCAGAGCTGAAAGGAAAGGCGCTTGCTCGCTAGGATTTCACTGCCCGCGTGGGTGGCCGTCATGGTCGCGCTCACCACGCTCAAGCCCTTCTACCAGATCGGCTACCTGTGGAACCCCGACAAGCAACGCGTACGCGACCTGCGCCTCGTGCCGCTCGACGAATTCTCCGGCGGCACCTGGTTCGGCCCGCTCTTTGAATACGCGGGCAACACCGCCTTCTTTATCCCCTTCGGCATGCTCGTCTTCGGACTCTGCCGCTCCTTGCCGCGCACTACCGCGTGGGGCTTCGGGCTGAGCCTAGCCTTGGAGATTGTCCAGTACTCCTTCGCGCTCGGGCGCACCGACATCGACGATCTTCTCTTTAATACCTTGGGCGCGTTCATCGGCGCCGCGTGCGCCCGCCTGTGCGGCGAGCGCTTCTTCCCCGTTTGGCGCTGGCTAGCACTCGCCGCGGCCGCCGTGTTTGTCGTACTGGTCATCCTCGGGCCTCGGCTCGGGGACCCCGCCGCAGTGGTGGAGTTGTAGTTCTCCCCCCGCCTTAGCCGTGGGCCATGTTGACGAACTTGGAGTAGTGCAGCTGGTGGGCCACCTTCACGGTATCAATGGGGCCACCGCGGTGCTTGGCCAAGATGATGTCCGCCTCGCCCGCGCGAGGATCATCGCGGTCCTGTGAATCCGGGCGGTAGAGCAGCATAACCATATCGGCGTCCTGCTCCAGCGAGCCGGACTCACGCAGATCCGCCAGCTGCGGCTTCTTATCCGTACGGGACTCCGGGCCACGGTTGAGCTGCGAAATCGCAATCAGCGGCACCTCGAGCTCCTTGGCCAGCAGCTTAAGCTGACGCGAAAATTCCGAGACCTCTTGCTGGCGGGACTCGACCTTCTTGCCCGAGGACATCAGCTGCATGTAGTCCAGCACGATGAGGTCGAGGCCGTGCTGCTGCTTGAGCCGGCGGGCCTTGGAGCGGATCTCCATCATGGTGAGGTTCGGGGAATCATCAATGAACAGTGGTGCGTCCTGGATGCGGTTGAGCGTGTCATCGATCTTGGCCCAGTCCTCAGTAGAAACGCGGCCACCGCGCATATCCGTCAGCTTCACCTCTGCCTCCGCAGACAGCAGACGCATGACAATCTCCGAGGCGGACATCTCGAGGGAGAACACCACCGAGGTCTTGCCGTGCTGCAGGGAGGCAGAGCGCATGAAGTCCATGGCGAGCGTGGACTTACCCACGCCCGGACGGGCCGCGACGATGATCATCTGCCCAGCACGCAGGCCGTTGGTGAGGTTATCCAGGTCAATAAAGCCGGTAGGCACACCGGCATCCACGCCGTTCTGCTGCAGGGAGGCGAGCTCATCAATGGTGGGATCGATGAGGTCACCCAATACGCGGTAGTCGTCCGTGTTCTTCTTCTGCGCCACGCCGAAGACTTCCTGCTGCGCGCGGTCCAGCACCGCGTCGACCTCGAGGTCCTCGGAGCCCTCAAAGCCCAGTTGCACCACGCGCGTGCCGGCATCCACCAGCTTGCGCAGCACCGCCTTCTCCGCCACGATTTCCGCGTAGTAGCGCGCGTTCGCCGCCGTGGGGACGGTGGCGAGCAGCGTGTGCAGATAGGGCGCGCCGCCGACGCGCTCCAAGTTGTTGTAGCGGTCCAGGCGGGAGTTCACAATCACCGCGTCGATGTCCGTGCCCGCGGCGTAGAGATCAATCATCGCCTGATAGATCAGCTGGTGCGCCGGGTAATAGAAGTCATCCGGCTCGAGCTCCTCGATGACCTCCATCACCGTGTTGGGGCTGAGCAGCATCGCACCCAGAACGCCCTGCTCCGCCTCACGGTCCGCCGGCGGTTGACGGAACTCGCCGTAGCGCTTCGGCTCCTCCTGCCAGCGGAAGTTGCGGCGCGGTTCCTCCTCCGCGGGTTCGGGCGGTGGCGGCACGGAATCGTCGTCAAAGCTGGCGTTCGTCATAGTTCATCGACCCCCAAATAACAGTCATTGTTTTAAGTACACATCAGTGTAGCCGAGCCCCCGGACACTCCCCCTTGGGTATAACTCTCACAGTTATCCACAGTGGCCTGTGGAATTACCAGCTCATGGCGTCGGCCGTTTCCGTCGGCCGAGGTCAGCCCTGTGGATAACCTTTCAGGCCCATGACCTGCGACAATAAAACACGCAGGTCACAGCATGTTTTTGCAGGTGTGAAAAAGTGCACATAAGCCGTGGAAAAGTACGACTATTCGGCCAAAATTGCCGCTACCAGCGGGTTAACTTCAAGCAGCGTGAGTAAACTCACCGTAAACTCGGCGCAGCTTTATCCACAGAATGCGCGAGTTATCCACAGGCGGCTGCCGCGCGTCCGGGGCAGTGATTCCACGTGCGTGGGGACCGCCGAATTGTGCCTACACATGACTAAGGGCCGCGCTCCTCTCACCACCTCACATGGTGGGAGGAGCGCGGCCCTGAAGCCTTGCTGTTGTCAGTGGGTCACCGCGCGCTGCCTCACAGCGCCTCACACACTGGGGGCTACGCCGGCGACCGTCGTGCGCCTTAAATCTTAGGCAGCGACGACCGAGAAGTTCACCTTGCCGAGAACCTCAGCGTGCAGCTTGAGCTCGACTTGGTAGTTGCCGGTCTTCTTGACCAGGCCCTTGGGAAGCACAACAATGCGCTTGTCCAGCTTCGGACCGCCAGCGGCGGCAACGGCGTTCACGATGTCCTCTGCGGACACGGAGCCGAAGAGCTTGCCAGACTCGGAGGTCTTCACGGGGACGTTGACGTCCTTGAGCTCCTCCAGCTGGGTGCGGATCTCGCGTGCGTGATCCAGGTCGCGGATCGCGCGAGCATCCTGGGCGCGCTTGATGCCCTCGATCTGCTTCTCAGCACCGCGGGTGGCAACGATAGCCAGACCGCGCGGAAGCAGGTAGTTACGTCCGTAGCCGTCCTTAACCTCAACAATTTCGCCGGGGGCGCCGAGGTTCTCAACGGCAGCGGTGAGGATCAGCTTCATGATCCCTGCCTTTCAATTGAGTTAAATGAATAATTGCGTGACAGTCTTAGAACGGGGGTTCTGCATCTGCACCGCCGAAGCTTCCCGCCTGGGGTGCCGAATTCCACGGATCATTGCTAGGAGCCGACTGCTGCTGCGACTGCTGCGGGGCCTGGGACTGGTTTCCGGAGAAACCACCCTGGTTGTTGCCACCGCCGTAGTTGTTGCCGCCGCCGTAATTGCCGCTACCTTGCTGCTGGCCGCCGCCGTAGTTGCCACCGTTGCCGCCGTTTCCGGACTTGCGGGTGACCTGAGCGGAAGCGTAGCGCAGGGACGGGCCCACCTCATCGACCTCGATCTCAAAGACGGTGCGGTTCTCGCCCTCACGGTTCTGGTAAGAACGCTGGCGCAGACGGCCAGTGACGATAACGCGCATGCCCTTGGTCAGGGTCTCCGCAACGTTCTCTGCGGCTTGGCGCCACACGTTGCAGGTGAGGAACATGGCCTCGCCGTCCTCCCACTGAGACGTCTGCTGGTTGTAGCGACGCGGGGTGGAGGCAACGCGGAAGTTAGCTACCGCGGCACCTGCCGGGGTGAAGCGCAGTTCCGGGTCAGCAACGATGTTGCCGACAACCGTAATGTTGGTATCTCCCTGAGCCATGTCTTTTACTCCTTAAATATTGGTTACGTGGATTCGCGAAGAAATGCTCGAAACCCAGTATCCGCTATTTGCTGTCGGTGCGCAGAACCTTGGTACGCAGAATGGAGTCGTTCAGGTTCAGACGACGATCGAGCTCGAGCACCGAGTGGGACTCGCACTCCAGGTCAACGACGGCGTAGATGCCCTCTTCCTTCTTGTTGATCGGGTACGCAAGACGGCGCTTGCCCCACACATCAACCTTGTCGACTTTGCCGCCATCCTTGCGGATAGCCTCGAGGAACTTGTCCAGGGACGGGGTTACGGTGCGCTCATCCTGATTGGGATCCAGAATGATCATGACTTCGTAGTGACGCACGGACCTCATCACCTCCTATGGTCTAGTAATTGGTATCGGCCATATCACCTTTGCGGATATGGCAGGAGGGTCTGTTGCGTCAAGCAACCCCCACACAGTACCGCATTGACCGGCGGAAAAGAAATCCGCGACTCCGGGTGCTAGCTGCGCATCGTGGTGGCGAAGAAGATGGCGCTGCCCGCGGGAATCACCGTGAGGAACAGCAGCGCCAGCAGGCCCAGCACCAGGGGCCACGCCCGGTCCTCCGAGCGCTGGTACAGGTAGTAGGCGCCCAGCACGCAGAAGAACCCCAGCGTGATGGACACGATGCCGATGAGGGTGAGGATCATCGCGCGAAGTCCCCCACCAACGGGTCCCGCCCGCCGTGCGCGGCACGCACCTTGTCTTCGGACTTGCCCCACATCTGTCGCAGGACCAGGACGCCGATGGCCACGATGAAGCCATCACGGGTCAGCACGGCCAGATCGAGCATCTCCTGTGGCAGGCCCTTGTTGTCGCTTCCTAGCATGTGCCACATGAGGATGGGCCACACTAAGGCGTCGGCAAGCGCCCAGCTCATGATGAGACGCCAGCGCGGCAGCGCCAGCACCGCCGGCACCAGCAGCCACAGGGAGTACTGCGGAGACCACACCTTGTTAAAGAGCAGGAACGCCATGACGATGAGGTAGATCATCTCGCCGACGCGTGGGGTCCGGGGTGCTCGCAGGCCCGCCACGGCGATGGCCGCGCAGCAGGCCAGGAAGCCCACGAGGGAGAAGGTGTTGAGGAAGTCCGGCTCGAAGTTGATGCCGAAGATACGGCTGAGCACCGCGTAGATGGTGGTCCACTCGGCGCCGCGCTCCTGATTAAGGCGGAAGAACTCACGCCACGCGTCCGGGTACTTCAACGCAATCGGGACGTTGACCACGAGCCACGCCAGCACCGTGCCGCAGAGCATCTGCAGGAACGGCACCCAGCGCCGGTTGCGGATAGCCAGGACGAGGAAGGCGCCCAGGATGAACAGCGGCCAGAGTTTAAAGGCGGTACCGAGGCCCACCAGCACTCCAGCGAGCCAGTTCTTGTGCTTAGTCACCGCGTAGAGCGCGCCCACCATAAACGCAATGGAAGGGATGTCCCAGTTGGTGAAGGCGTGGATAACCACGAGCGGGCTCGCCGCCATGAGGATGGTGTCCCAGGCGCGGTTGCCCGTCAGGCGGAAGACCATGACCACAGTGCCAATCCACACCATGGCCATGATGAGGGCGGTAAGCCCGAAGTACCAGCTGACCTCCGCCATGCCGAGCCACTTCACCGCCGGGTAGGTGGTGCGCGCCAGCCAGCCGACGCCGCCCTGGAACATGCCGGCGAGCACCGGGTACTCCATGTAGCGGGTCAGGCCATCCTCTACCCACGAGTACGCGTAGGGGAAACCCGGCTCATCCAGGCCACGCCCGCCATAGAGCGGGACGATGTCGTTGTAGCAGAAGGAGGTGTACTGGCGGTTGCCGTCCCAGTTCAGGCTGATGGTCCCGTCGTCGGCCGCGCGGCTGCCGGCGCAGGTGGCCTTGCTCAAAAAGCCACAGGCCAGGAAGGTCCACGCCAGGGTGATGACCACCCGCAGGGGTGACCACCAGCTCGAACGGGGAATGCGGGCGAAGCGCCCCAACGGTCCGCCCACGGCAGCGACGGCGCCGCGGGACAGAGACTCGGAGGAGAGCGGGATTAGCTTCTGGCTCACCACGTTCTCCTATTGGTTGAGTAACTGATCTAGGCCATCGCCTATGAGTTCTTCAATGTTCGGCTGCTGCGGTTGCTCAGGCTGCGCCGGCTGGGCCGGTTGTTCCGGAGCCGGGGCGGGGTCACCGCCGTTCTCTCCGCCGCCTTCGCCCTGGCCGTCCGTCTCGGGCGCGGGGTCCTCGCCACCCTCCGGGGTGACGGCTTCCGGCGCCGCGGGAGACTGCGTCCAGCTCTGGGTCTGGCTCGGGTCGTAGACGTAGCCGGAGCCCCAGGAACCAACGCCGTAGTTGATGGGGTAAGCCTGCGGGAAGGCCTGCTGTTCGACGTCGACAAGCGAGGTGTCCAAGATGGACTTCCAGATCCTCGTCGGAGCGTCGGAGCCGTACATGATTCCGCCGGAGCTGTTGTAGATAGCGGAGGTGTTGTCCGCAGTACCGACCCACACGGCGGTGGCCAGCTGCGGGGTGGAGCCGACCATCCAGGCGTCCTTGTTCAGACCAGAGTCACCCAGCTGGGTCGTACCCGTCTTAGACGCCGACGGGCGCCCGCCCGCCAGCGCGCCGTTGGACCACGCAGCCACCGGGCCCATGGCCTTCAGAACGTTGTTGGCCACGTTGGCGGAGACGCGGCGCTCACCGGCATCGGTCGGGTTCTCGTAGAGGACCTCACCGGCTGAGTTCTCCACCTTCTCCACGAAGTGCGGCTGGTGCCACACGCCCTGGTTCGTCAGCGTTGCCATGGCGGTGGCCATGTCGAGCGGGCGGGACTGGTACTGGCCCAGGACCACGCCCTCGAACGGGGTGCCGCCGTTCTCCGTCAGCGTCTTCTCGATTCCCGGCAGGCTGCGCGCCACACCGAGCGCGTGCGCCATGTCCGCGGTGTCCTGCATCTTGTTTTCCAGGTCATCCTGGAGGCGCAGGAAGGAGGTGTTGTAGGAGTTCTTCAGCGCCTCCGCGATGGAACAGGTACCGCAGCCACCGCCGACGTTGTTGACCGTCTGGGATCCCGGCAGCTGATACGGCGCCGTGGAGTAGTTGGTCTCCAGCCCGATGCCCTGCTGGAGGGCGGCGGCGAGCGCCATGATCTTAAACGTCGAGCCGGTCTGCAGCGGGGAGTTGGCGTAGTCCCAGCCGTTGGGATCATCGCCACCGAAGTAGCCGCGAACCGCACCCGTCGCCGGGTCGATGGTCACGGCTGCCGTGCGGGCGTCATCCTGCAGAGGCTCCAGCTGGGCGTGGGCGGCGTCGGTCGACGCGTTCTGCACCGTCATGTCGATGGTGGTCGTCACCTTGAGGCCGCCGGTCGCCACCTGTTCCTCCGTGATGCCGACGCGGGAGAGCTCATCAATCACCTGGTTCTTGATGTGACCGTAGGCGCCCGGCGCCTCGGTGTAGGCGGAGTACTCGGACGGATCGCGCGTCTGCGGGAAGGCCATCTGCGAGCGCTCGGCCTGGTCCAGGTCTCCCATCTCCACCAGGCCATCCATGACGTAGTTCCATCGTGCCTGGGAGTCTTCCTCATCGACCCACGGGTCGAGCACGGACGGGGACTGAATCAGGCCGGCGAGCATGGCGCCCTCCTCCACCGTCAGGTCCTTGGCGTCCTTATCAAAGTAGGCGTTGGAGGCTGCCTCGATGCCGTAGGCATTACGGCCGAAGTAGACGGTGTTGAGGTAGGCGTTGAGGATCTCTTCCTTGGACCACTCGTTGGTCATCTTCACGGAGTAGATGAGCTCGCGGATCTTGCGCACGTAGGAGTACTCGTCGCCCACCAGCGTGTTCTTCACGTACTGCTGGGTAATGGTGGAGCCACCACCCGCGGTGCTGTCACCGGTGAGCTTGCCCAGCACCGCGCGGCCCAGGCCGGTAAAGGAGAAGCCGGAGTTGGTCCAGAACTCGCGGTCCTCCGCGGCGAGCACGGAGTCCTCCACGTAGTCCGGGATCTCATCCAGGCTCACCTGGCGGCGGTTGCCCTCCGGCGGGACGAGCTTAGCCAGCTGGGTCTGGCCATCGCCGGCGACGATGGTGGAGACCTGGCTGGCCTGCACGTCCTTGGGGTCCGGGACGTCGTACTGCGTATACGCGTAGCCAAAGAGAGCCGCGGGGACGGCCACGATCACCAGCAGGGTGACGAGCACGATCCACGGCCACCTGCGCTTGCGGTGGCCGGAGCGCTTGGCCTTTGTCGGCGTCGCCTTCCTATGGCGCGATGGCTTTTGCTGGGACGTTTCCTTTTCGGTCACTGATCCGTGTCCTCATCAATCCTGTACAGAAACTGTAAATATATGCAGCTTACCGGGGTGAACTGGGAAGCCAAAACTAACCTAGAGCATAGACGGTGGCGGCCCGCAGCAGATGATTCCAGCGGCATGCCGGGCACACTTCTACGTCATGGACGGTAAATTCCAGCCCCTCGGCCGCAATGTCGGCGATTTCCCGCTCGCGGCGCGCGCTTCCTGAGCGCCGCCCCAGCGCATCGCCGTACACCCAGTGCGTCAGGCGCAGGCCCTGGCCGCAGACCGGGCATGCCTTGTGCATGTCCACGCCGTGGTGTTCGGCAGCGGCTCGGAGAAGAAAGTCCGCGTCACAGAGCTCGTCCCGGCCCAGCTTTCCCGCCTGAAAGTCGCGCAGGTGCTGGGCGCGTTCCCACTCATAGGAGACTTCGTTGCGGCGCTCCACATGCTTTGACGGTGAATTCACCCGGGACAGTGTAATGGTGCGCGGCCCGGCGATCTAGGCCACCGGCAACTACTTCTCCACGCAAAAGCTAATTTTTTAGTGGACGAACTACCGCCGCAACCCACAAATCGCTACACTTATTTTCCATGAGTGAAGAAAACGTGGAGTCCCCCACCTCCTACGAGGAAGCCCTGGACGTCGCCCGCCAGATCCAGCCCTCCCTGAACAAGCTGATGCTAATTTTCCAGCGCACCACCGAGGGCACGTCATTGACCACGTCGCAAGTGTCCATCATGAACCAGTTGTGCCTGCGCGGCCCGTCACGCGTGAGCACCATCGCCCAAGCGGAGCTCATTCGCATGCCCACCGCGTCGAATGCGCTGTACCAATTGGAGCGCCACGGTTTTGTGGAACGCCACCGCGATGAGAAGGACCGCCGCGGCGTGCTCGTGGCCCTGACCCAGCTGGGCGAATCGGAGCTGACCATTGTCTCCCGCCAGCGCGCGGCGGCTTTGGCAGAGATTCTCCGCTGGCTCGAGCCGGAGGACATTAAGGACGCTGACCTGCTGGTGAACCTGATCTCCAAGCTGGCGGATGTTTACCACCCCATCATGGACGGTAAATAGACCTTTCTGGAGCCATTTTTCGGATTTTATTTTTCTGCCTGCAGGGGTTGATAATACTGATAACACTAAGGAAAACAACTCCGAAACTTTAGGTGAATGGCTAAGAAATCTCCGTGCCCGTCCGAGGCTTCTCTTCCTAGTGGGGTCCCGAGCACCCCGATCCGCATCCTCGTGTCGTGGAGCCCCAGCTCCGCGGGCACTGAGGCGATCGATTTCGCAGCGTGGCTAGCGCGCACCACCGCAGTAAAGATTCGGGTGGTCTCCACCATCTCCCAGCCTTTTACGGTGACCTCCCTAAGCAAGCTCACCGGCTCCTACAAGAAGTGGTTTAAAAAGGAGCGCGGGAAGTGCGAGGAGGCCGTGCGCGCGGCCCTCGACCACGCCGGCGTGGACAAGTCCCAGCTGGATAAGAACGTCTCGGTGCTGGTGGCCGGCCCGGACCGCCCCCAACTGCTGGAGGAGATGGCGCAGGACTTTAAGGCAGACGTCATCTTGTTGGGCGCCAACCAATCGGCGCCGAAGGGCCGCTTCTTCTCCGGCTCCACGGCGGACGCCCTGCTGCACTATTCGCCGCTCCCGCTGGGGCTGAGCCCCCGCGGCATCAAGCTCTCCAAGCACGGCGTGACCCGCATCAACTTCGCGTTTACGGACCGCGGCGTGGACGACGATCCGGCGCTGCTGCGCGCAGCATGCGTGGCCAACCACGCGGGTCTGCCGCTGCGCATCCTGGCGTTTTCTGCCAAGGGGCTTATCGACGTCCCCCTGGAATACTCCGATACCTTCCCCGCCGACGCTCCGAATTGGCGCGAGCATTCGCTTTCCCTCTTGGACCGCGCCCACGACATCGTCTCCGAGCACTTCCCGGAGCTCGACGTCACCACGGCCATCGGCAGCGGCAACGGCTGGGCCGGCGCGGTGGACTCGCTGAAGTGGAAGAAGGGGGACCTTCTGTGCTTGGGTTCCTCCCCCATGGGCCCCATTGCCCGCGTCTTCATCGGCAGCACCGCCACGGAGCTGTTGCCGCACGTGCGCGTTCCCGTGCTGGTCAGCCCCACCAGCACGCCTGACACAGCCGCCGCAGACTAAGCGTTAGACTACACAGCATGGCAGCAGAGCACCCCGAGAACGACCTCACCTCAGACGAAGTCAGCGACGCGGACTACACCAACCTGCGCCGCCCGGAGCCGCAGACGTTCGACGAGCTTGCCGACGCCCCCGATCCCCTCGCCGTCGCCGCCGCGAACCGCCGCTCCACCCGCCAAGCGCTGTGGTTCATGGTGGGCATTATCGCGGCCTCTGCCGTCTACGCCCTCATCCTGGTCGGCATCCTGAAATTTACCGGCGGCGGTCAGGAGTGCCACTCGGCGGAGCTGGCCGCGTGGCTGTGCACCAAGCAGCAACGCACCATCTACGCCACCACCACGGTGGTGCTGCCCTTCCTGGGAATGATCGGCTGCGCCGTCATCATGGTGCGCAAGCTAAAGAGCTACGTGCGCTGGCGCGGCTGGATGGCCATCTTCTGGGTGATGGTGGGCCACTTCATGCTCTGGTGCATCACCGACATCCAGATTCTGCTGGCCCCCGAGCTCTAGGACTCCTGCGCAGCCCGCGCCAGGCTGGCCGCAACCTCCGCGCAGTCCTCACGCCCGCAGTGCTGGGTTTCTACGTGCTGGATGCAGTCATCACAGATGAGCACTTGCTGCCGGCAGGTGTCCTCGTTGATGCAGTTGTGGAAGGTGTTCGTCCCCTTCCCGCAGTGCACGCAGTGACCCAGCTGAATGAAGCCCGGATCCTCCAGGCCCTGGCCAAACTCGTGGTGCATGCGCTTGTCAAAGACGTACATGGAGCCTTCCCACAGCCCGTCGTTGCCGTACTTCTCGCCGTAGCGCACGATGCCACCATCAATCTGGTAGACCTCACTAAAGCCGCGGTTCTTCATCAACGAAGACAGGATCTCGCAGCGAATACCGCCGGTGCAGTAGGACACCACCGGCTTATCCTTCATCCAGTCGTACTTGCCGGATTCGAGCTCCGCGATGAAATCGTGCGTGGTCTTCACGTCCGGGACGACGGCATTTTTGAACTTGCCGATTTCCGCCTCCATGGCGTTGCGGCCGTCGAAGAAGACGACCTCATCGCCGCGCTCTTCCACCAGCTTGTTGACCTCTTCCGGCTTCAGGTGCACCCCGCCCCCGACGACTCCGTTCTCATCCACCTT
Organism: Corynebacterium tardum; assembly: GCF_046717785.1. NCBI lineage: Bacteria > Bacillati > Actinomycetota > Actinomycetes > Mycobacteriales > Corynebacteriaceae > Corynebacterium > Corynebacterium tardum. Next base: position 2,636,619 of record NZ_CP177104.1, read on the forward strand.
GAGCTCGCCCGGCGCGCCGAAGGCCACGATCTCCTCGCGCACCTTGACCGAGAGGCGCGGGAAGTCCTCCGCCCTACCCTCGGACCACTTGAACTCCATCTTCTTGAAGCCCGGGTACTCGCGGGTCTCACGCACGTAGCGCTTGCAGGCGTCCATGTCGCCGCCCACAGTGCCGTTGATGCCGTGCTCCGAGATGAGGATGCGGCCCTTCAGTCCCAGCTTCTCGCACAGGGAGCGCTGCCACAGCATGATGGCGGTGGGGTCCTCGATGGGAGTGAAGCAGTAATAGAGGAGAATCTTGCCAATAGTCACGCTCGCAAGTCTAGGCCCCGCAAAGAGCAAAGCCCCAAACCCCCAGACCTGGAACCCGAAACATGCAGTTCAGCGTCGCCAAGCGCTTGCCGACGCCCCACCACCCACCAGGGCGGAATCAAGCGGTGGATGCGCCACGCTTGAATAGTTCGTTTAGTATTTCACGTGGGGTTGCGCCACCGAGGATTTGCCGGGGAGTTTCGTTGAGCTCGTTTTGCACCCACGCGACATGTTCGGGTGCGACGGTGGCAAAGTCGGTTCCTTTTTTGTAGAACCGGCGCCTGATCTCGCCGTTGGTGTTCTCGTTGGTTGGTCTCTGCCACGGTGAGTGCGGGTCGCAGAAGAAGACCTGGCAGCCGTCTTTGATCTGGACTTGTGCTGTGACAGCCATTTCCACCCCTTGGTCCCACGTGATGGTCTTTAGCTGCTCGATGTTGAGGTCTTTGACCATGTTCTGCAGGGTTGCGACCACGGTGTGTGAACTGTGCTCATCGGGAAGGCGCCCAAGCAGGGTGTAACGGCTGGTGCGCTCTACTAGGGTAATCAGCGCGCTTTTGCCACCTTTACCAATGACAAGATCGCCTTCCCAGTGCCCGGGGATAGTCCTGTCATCAGCCTCCGGGCTGCGGTGGGTAATCTCAGCACCTTTGATCCAAGGGCGACCAGTTAACACGCCAGCGTTTCGGGCACGACGTTTGCGGGTTACGCCGCCGCGGATAAGTACGTCTTTGGTCTTCATGACTTCTTCAAGCTCGGCGCGCAGGCTGCCTCTGCCTTGAATGTACAAGGCACTGTAAATGAGAGTGTCTGATGGTTTGTGTGTGGGTACCTAACCTGCATGAGGAGATGGACCAGAATGACTACCGTGGCACGACGAGATCCGGCTGATAAGGCCAAGATTGATGCGATTGAAAAGAAGCTGCTTGCTAACCCTGAGATCGCGAAGCTGATTGATGACCTAGGCACGTCTACAACGGATGCCAATGACCTGGTTCGCGGCATGTTGCAGGCCTCGATTACCAGGGGGCTCAATGCTGAAATGGATGCCCATTTGGGCTACGAGTCTGGCGACAGGAGCGCTAAAGCTGCTGCCGGGACAGACAATTACCGCAACGGGTCGTATCCAAAGACCGTGGATTCTAACTACGGGCCAGTAACCGTTGATGTCCCGAGGGATCGGGCTGGTACATTCTTGCCGACTATGGTTCCTAAAGGTTCTAGGCGCTTGACTGATGTCGATGACATGATCGTCAGCTTGTATGCCGGTGGGATGACAATTAGGGACATCCAGCACCATATGGCAACGGCGATGAGGGTTGATATTTCCCATGAGACGATTTCCGCAGTCACCGATGCTGTCCTCGATGAGGTCATGGTCTGGCAAAACCGCCAGCTAGATGAGTTCTACCCGGTCATTTTCCTGGATGCGTTGCGCATTAAAGTCCGTGATGGTGGCCGAGTGGTCAACAAGTCCGCGTACATGGCAATCGGTGTGGATCTTGACGGTATCAAGCACATTTTGGGATTGTGGATTGCCAAAGAAGAAGGCGCTTCATTTTGGGCGCAGGTATGCGCCAATCTTTCTAACCGTGGGGTCAAAGACGTCTTTATCGTCTGCTGTGACGGGCTTAAAGGCCTGCCTGAAGCAGTCGAGGCAACGTGGCCGAACTCTATGGTGCAAACCTGTATCGTGCACCTGATTCGTGCAGCTAACCGGTGGGTAGCCTACGGGGATCGCCGGGGCGTATCGGCTGCGTTGAAAAAGATTTACACCGCCGCGGATGAGTCCACAGCTAAGGCTGCCTTAGACGATTTTGAAGCCTCTGAATTGGGAGAAAAGTATCCACGCTCAGTCAAGGTCTGGCGAGATGCTTGGCAGCGTTTCGTACCGTTTCTGCAGTTCCCACCAGCGGCCAGAAAGGTTATCTATACGACGAATTCGATTGAATCATTCAACAATGAACTGCGTAAAGCTACCCGCAACAGGGTGCAGTTCACCAACGATGAATCAGCGCTGAAGACGCTGTGGCTGATGATCTGCAATATCGAAGACAAACGCGCTGCAAAGAGAGCAAAGCAGGGCAAACGAGTCTCAGCGACAGCCGGCAGACTCATGGAAGGAGCCCGAGTTTCCGGCTGGAAACAAGCTATAAACCAAATGGCCGTGGCCTACCCCGACCGCTTCGACAAATACCTATAAACCTAGCCCCACACACAAACAACTTGACACGCTCCTGTAAATCGCTTCGTGGGAAATACGCATGCTTTCATCATCGCTGAAAACATGCTCAAGCCATGCACTAATGCGCCCAGGGGACCACCTGCGGGCAAGGCAATCGACCACTACACCCCGAAGCGTTGGGCTTTCATCGAGCTTGCGTAGTTTTGGCCGCACCATCCGACCAGCAGTAGAAACAGCAGCGTTGTGGGCGTTATACCGCAACTGCTCTTCGCCGTCTTCACCGATAATCTTCCACCCATTACGGGTGATTTCACGGGCGACAACACTGTGGTGCCGATTGATTTTCTGCGCGATGGCACGTGCCGAATCACCGACACGACATCCCGCTTCAATAGCCATTCCGACCGCAAGGCCAAAGCCCAGGTGGAAACCGCGCAGGAGAGCAATCACCGCAACGGGTCGTACACCAAGACCGTCAATTCTGGCTACGGCGCGGTGGAAGTGACCGTGCCCAGGGATCGTGCCGGCACGTTTACTCCCCGGATGGTGCCCAAGGGCGCACGCCGGCTCACAGAACTCGACGACATGATCGTCTCGCTCTACGCCGGCGGGATGACAGTGCGCGATATCCAGCATCACCTCGCGACCACCCTTGGGGTGGATATGAGCCCGGATACGATCAGCACCATTACCGATGCGGTGTTAGACGAGGTCATGATCTGACAAAACCGCCAGCTCGACGAGTTTTACCCGGTGATCTTCCTCGACGCGCTACGCGTGAAAATCCGTGACGGCCACCACGTGGTCAACAAAGCCTGCTATATGGCGGTTGGTGTCGACATGGACGGCATCAAGCACATCCTGGGAATGTGGATCGCCGACAATGAAGGCGCTGCATTCTGGGCATCGGTGTGCGCGGATCTGGCCAACCGCGGTGTCCAGGACGTGTTCATTGTGTGCTGCGACGGGCTCAAAGGCTTGCCGGAAGCCGTGGAGGCAACCTGGCCGAATTCCATGGTGCAGACCTGCATTGTGCACCTGATTCGGGCTACGAACCGGTGGGTGTCGTATCAGGACCGCAAAGGTGTCTCCCGGGCGCTGCGTGAGGTCTACACGGCCGCAAACGAGGACACCGCCCGTGCCGCCTTGGATGCGTTCGAAGCCAGTGAACTGGGCCGGAAATACCCGCAGTCGGTCAAAGTCTGGCGCGACGCTTGGGAGCGGTTCGTGCCGTTTCTGCAGTTTCCGCCGGCGGTACGCCGGGTGCTCTACACCACCAATTCAATCGAGTCGCTGAATGCTGAACTGCGTAAAGCTACCCGCAACAGGGGCCAATTCCCGAACGATACCGCGGCGCAGAAAACGCTGTGGCTGATGATCTGCAACATCGAACAAGCGTGCCGCCCAGCGAGCGAAGAAAGCAAAGCGCAACATTGAGTGCAACGGCTATATTGAAGGAGCGAAAGCCACCGGGTGGAAACAAGCCATCAACCAACTAGCCGTGGCTTACCCCGACCGATTCGCGGACTACTTGTAAACCACCCCCCGCACACAAACAATCGGACACCCTCTGCCCGGTATGCGCCTGCTCGCGCGCGCAAGCCGCACACTTGGCGAATACCTAGGCCGCGCCGGATGGCCGCCCTCGGACCGCGACGCTGCGGCTGGCGAGGGAGCGGACCAGGGTCAGACCGAGGAGAGCGCCCTTGCCTTGATCTGGTCGAACTCCTGCTGGGTAATCGCTCCCGAGTCGAGAAGGGCCTTCGCCGAGGCGATCTCATCGGTCGGGCTCGATCCGGCGGAGCCGCCGGCGACGGACTTGATGTACTCATCCTGCCGCTGCTGGAGCTCCTGGCGCGCCTCGACCGCGCGGTCGGTCATCCCCCGACCTCGAACAAGCAGGTACGCGAGCATTCCGATGAACGGCAGCGCGAGGATGAACACCACCCACAGCGCCTTCGCGAAGCCGCCGAGGTCCTTGCTGCGGAAGAGATCTCCGAAGATCCACCACAGGGACATGAACCATGCGAAGAAGATGAAGAACTCGAACATGGCGAGTAGGAATGAGCCGTTGTCGTCGAACATTTGCTGACTGCCTCCTGACTGGATGGACGCTGGCCGAGCGGTCCACGCGGACCCCAGCGCACGACGGTTAGGAACAAGGACGTGCCCGGGCCGTAGCCGAACCATGTTAGCAGCTTTTCCTCACCAAGCGTGGTAGCCGGGTTGCGACGCGCTGACCGAGTTGGGCTGGTGAAGACGGGCCTGGGACTCCACGATTCGTAGCGACCAAGCAACGGATCGAGAGGAGTCCCAGGTGAGTGTTGAGGCTACCGTCCTGCCCGCTGCGATGCTCGGCATCTCGGGGTTGGTGGTGCTTGCCGTCGGTGAGTACGGCGGTGAGCTGGAGCTGTTGGTGGAGACCTCCGAGTCGGTGACCGGGTGCCCGCGGTGCGGGGTGGTCGCGGTGGCCCACGGCCGGCGTGAGCATCTGGTGCGTGACATCCCCTCGGCGGGGCGGCCGGTGCTGCTGGTGTGGCGCAAGCGGCTGTGGCGGTGCGCCGAACCGGCGTGCCCGCAACGTACCCGGTCAGTACACCTAATAAAGCGACGTCAGTGAAGCCTGCGACCACGCCCTACCATGCCCTGTTTATCTAAAGCGGCGCTAGGAAATCCATCAACGGCCTGAGTTTTCAACGGTGCTGGCATAACAGTATCTTTACCCAGCTTCTTGCCTGTATCTGGCATAGACACCACCGCCTCATCAGGCGTTCTGCGGTGTCGCTGCCGGCGTAATTGCGCATACCGTTGCTTCCTTATCCACTCATACACGGTAGAAGGATGCACACCGACAGCATCAGCCACAGTCTGACAGCTCTCACCAGCAAGCACTCGCTCCACGGCCTGGGCACGCTCATCAGGTGACAAACGTGCGCGTCTAGGCCGCACTTCGATTACACCAGCTTTCTTCAACCTGCTGTGAAGGACGCCAGTCGATAATCCAACAGTCTGTGCTGCTTGATTGATCGACATACCTGCACGCACCAACCCAACAGCCTCACGGACAAACGGATCACGCAGACGACTCGCACGCCTGCCAGGAGGTTCGACACCTCTAACCCTCAACCAACCGTAAACCGTATCGGGACCCACACCCACATCACGCGCAACCAGACAAACTGCCTCGCCTGCCACCACGCGCTCAATAGCAACATCCTTAACATCCTTCGGAGTCCAACGCGTCACAACTACCTCCCGGTCGAAGTGGCGCATTCACCCCTTGACAGCACGCAGGGACTTTCGGGGTGCAGGTCTGGGGAAATGCGGGGCAGGGGCCTTGCCGGGTCTAGCGCTTCTGGTACAGCGCGCTCTTGCGAGCAAAGACCGGGTCGGAGGTCACGAGCACGCCCAGGTTGCGGAAGATGCCTTCATCCACCGAGCCCAGGATGGTGGTGGTGTGCACGTCGCAGCCCTCGAGCTCCTTGAGTGCGTCGAGCGCGCGGCGCGCGTTCTCGTCCTTCGCCGCCGAGACCGACAGGGCGATGAGCACCTCGTCGGTGTGCAGGCGCGGGTTCTGAGACCCCAGGTGCTTGGTCTTCAGAGTCTGAATCGGCTCGATGGACTCCGGGGACAGCAGGTGGAGGTCGTCGTCAATGCCCGCCAGGTGCTTCAAGGCGTTGAGCAGGGTGGCCGCGGAGCAGCCCAGCAGCGGGGAGGTGCGGCCGGTGATAATGGTGCCGTCGTGCAGCTGCAGCGCCGACGCCGGCCCCTCGGTCTCCTCCGCCTTCGCCCGCGCCGGCAGCACCACCGGGCGGTCGGTGGACTTGATGCCGGCCTTGGCCATGACCACGGCCGCGCGCTCGGACTGGGTGGAGTCCAGTCCGTTGCGGGCCTCCTCCACCAGCGCCTTGAAGTAACGGCGAATGATCTCCTGCTTGGACGCATCGCGGCACACGGCGTCATCAGTGATGCAGAAGCCCGCCATGTTGACGCCCATGTCCGTCGGGGACTGGTACGGCACCGTGCCGGTCAGGCGCTCCAGCAGGGACTTGAGCAGCGGGAAGGCCTCGACGTCGCGGTTGTAGTTCACCGTGGACTCGCCGTGGGCGGAGAGGTGGAAGTGGTCGATAACGTTGGCATCGTTAAGGTCCACCGTCGCGGCCTCGTACGCCAGGTTCACCGGGTGATCCAGCGGGAGGTTCCAGATGGGGAAGGTTTCAAACTTGGCGTAGCCTGCCTGCACGTCGCGGACGTTCTCGTGGTAGACCTGCGACAACGCGGTGGCCAGCTTGCCGGAGCCCGGCCCCGGCGCGGTGACCACCACAAGGTCACGGGTGGTCTCCACGTAGTCGTTCTTGCCCAGCCCCTCTTCCGAGACAATGAGGTCGATGTTGGAGGGATAGCCCGGGATGACGCGGTGGCGCGCCACCTTAAGCCCCAGCCGCTCCAGGCGCTCAATGAACGCCTCGGCCTGGCTGTTGCCGTCCTCCAGCTGGGTCATGACGATGTTGTTGACCAAGAAGCCGCGGCCGCGGAAGACATCCACCAAGCGCAGCACGTCATCTTCATAAAGAATACCCAGGTCACCGCGCATCTTCTGACGCTCGATGTCCTTGGCGTTGATGCAGATCAGGATTTCCAGATCGTCCTTGATGCGCTCCAGCATGGCGATCTTGTTGTCCGGGGTGAATCCGGGGAGAACACGGGAGGCATGCATGTCATCAAAGAGCTTGCCGCCCATTTCCAGGTAGAGCTTGCCGCCGATCTCCTCCCGGCGGGCGTTGATGTGCTCCGACTGCAGTTCAATATATTTCTCACGGTCAAAACCGAGCGCGCGCCTCATAATGGGCCCTTCCGTCCAACGGGATAGTACTCATGAAGTCTACAGCAGCACCCCGACGTGGCCCGAACACCAAGGCCGCGTAAACTTTTCCCTATGCCTGAGGGACATGTCATTCACCGCCTCGCCCGCACGCTCAACGCCGACTTCCGCAGCGGCCCCCTGGCCGTGAGCAGCCCGCAGGGTAGGTTCGCCTCCGAAGCAGTGCTTGTCGACGGCTCCTCACTCACCCTCGCCGAGGCCTTTGGCAAACACCTCTTTATCCACTTCGACGCCGCGGATCCGCGCCACGTCATCTACATTCACTTAGGCCTCATCGGCTCCCTGCGCTTTGAGCCCGCAGCCGACGTGTGGGGCCAGATCCGCCTGCGCCTCGATAACGGAACCACGGCCGCGAACCTGCGCGGCCCGCAGTTCTGCACGCTCATCACGGAGGAGGACTACCAGGCCAAGGTGGCGAAGGTGGGCCAAGACCCTCTCCGCACAGACGCCGACCCGGATTCCCTCTGGGACCGCGTCCACGCCTCGCGGCGCAGCATCGGCGCCCAGCTCATGGACCAGGGCCTCTTCGCCGGGGTGGGCAACATCTACCGCGCCGAGGCCCTCTTCCGCCAGGAGCTCTCCCCCTTCATCCCCGGCACCCAGCTCGACCGCGCGGAGTTCGACGCCGTGTGGGAGGACCTGGTGGAACTCATGGACTACGGCGTTCAGCACGGCCGCATCGACACGGTCCGCCCCGCACACACCCCGGAGGCCATGGGCCGCGAGCCCCGCAAGGATGACCACGGCGGCGAGGTCTACGTCTACCGCCGTGCCGGCCAGCCCTGCCACGTGTGCGGCACCGAGATCCAGGAGAAGGTGATGCAGGGCCGCAACCTCTTCTGGTGCCCCACCTGCCAGGGCTAGACTCTTCGGGTATGCGCCCTGCTTATACCGTTGCCACCGTCCGCGCCGCCGAGGAGCGGCTGCTAGCCCAGCAATCAGAGCCAGATCAGCTCATGCGGCTGGCTGCCGCGGCGGTGGCGGATGCGGCCGGCACCATGCTGGCCGCGCGCCCCGGCGCGGTGCTCATCCTGGCCGGCCCGGGCGGCAATGGCGGCGATGGCCTCTACGCCGGCGCGCTCTTGGCTGAGCACGGCGTGGAGGTTCACGCGCTAGTCACCGACAAGCACCACGAACCGGCGCTGGCAGCCTTCCGCGCCGCGGGCGGCACGGTCCTTCCGTCAGACACCGAGCTGCCGTCAGGCTGCGCGCTGCTTATCGACGCCATCGCGGGCCTCGGCTCTGCCCGGGGTTTGAGCGGCACCGCGCTTTCGCTCTACCGCCGCGCCACTTCTGCCGGGGCCGCAGTTCTAGCCGTCGACGTGCCCACCGGCGTCGATGCCGACACGGGAGTCTGCGCTGCGGATGCCGTCCACGCCGATGTCACCGTCACCTTCGGTTACCCGCGCTTGGGCCACGCGCTGGCCGCCGAGTGCGGGCAGGTTGTGGTCGCTGACCTGCATCTTCCCGGCGAAGTGCCTTCCTTCGCCGAAACCCTGGCTGACCTCGATGAACCCGCCGGCTTCCTTGCCCACGAACCTACGGTGGTCTCGCCGTACGCGTGGAACCAGGGTGGACCCTGGCCGGTTGGCTGCACCGGCCCCATCACCGATCCCACCCCGGGTGCGCACTCCGATAAGTATTCCGGGGGCGTCGTCGCCCTGGCTGCTGGCAGCGAGACCTATCCGGGTGCGGGAATTCTCTGCGCCACCGCGGCGGTACGGGCCACGCCGTCGATGGTGCGCTTCATCGGTGACAACACCATTACCTCGCTCCTCCCAGAGCTGGTCTGCCACCCAGATGTCGCCTCCGCCGGGCGCGCCCAGGCGTGGGTCGTGGGCCCCGGCCGAGGCACCGACTCCGCGGCGGCCAGCGAACTGCGCAAGGTATTGGCGCAGGGCCTGCCCACCGTTATCGATGCCGACGCCCTCACGCTTCTGGCGCGCAACACCTCCCTGCGCCAGAAAGTCACCAACCACCCGATGACCATCCTCACCCCGCACGAGGGCGAGTTCACCCGCCTCTTTGAGGCCACCTTCTCAACTGAGCCGTCCGCCGCGTGGGGTGATGCCCTCCACCAGCTTTCTGAGGAACTGAACAGCATCATCCTGCTCAAGGGCCGTCTGACCCGCGTCACTGCCCCGGGCCAGCCGCTTTATTCCTTCAACGCCGGCCACTCCTTTGCCGCGACCCCGGGTTCCGGGGACGTGCTCTCCGGGATCCTCGGAGCAGTCATCGCCCAGCTTTCGGCCAACTCTCCCGCCGCGTCCCCAGCCGAAGTCATCATGGAGGTCCTCCACGCCGGGGCCATCCACGCTCACGCGGCAGCCATCGCGGCCGAGACCCCCGACGGCTTCGCCCCCTGCTCCGCCTCCCAGATTGCCGCGGCCATTCCACGGGCCATCGCGCGGCTCCTCAACGCGAAGCGTTAGCTCCGTGGCCCGGCGCTAGCCCTGTGATGTCTATGGAGTTTTTGGACACGGAGTCTAATGGATTTTTGGACGGGGAGTCCAGATAGTTTTTGGTCACGGAGTCCAAAGACTTCCTTGTCGTGATGTCTCAAGACTTTTTGGACAGTCGGTGGGTTGGAATACCAAGATGGCTATTTCAACCCATCTCCGCAAGAAAATAGCGGACTTCGACCCAGTAAGAGACGGACGAACCGTCACCCAATTCTGCAAGGATATTGGCGTATCTCGCCAAACCTATGCCAACATCAAACGCCGCGTTGAACAACGCGGCCGTGCAGGCATCCTGCCTGACTCCACCGCCCCGCATTCCCCAGCCAGAATCTACGATGATCACCTTCGTCAGAAAGTCATCACAGCTCGATCAGTGCTCAAGGCCCAGGGACGTGACTATGGCCCGTGGTCAATCTATTACTACCTCATTGATGACCTTGGTTTAGAGCACCCACCGGCACGGTCTACGATTGCGCTTTGGCTCCACGAAGCTGGTGTTGCTGAGGCCAATGCCCGTAAACGTCCTCGTAAAAGCTATAAACGCTGGGCACGCGATAAAGTCGATGAGCTGTGGCAACTCGACGGGTTTGTCTACCGACTCTTTGACACTCCACATACCCAGATCACTATCTACCAGCTGGTTGATGATGCCAGCCGGTTTGATCTGGGCTCACAAGCCTTCGCCGCCAAAGAAAACGGATTCGATGCTCGCACTACCTTGGCCGCAGCAATAGAAACGTATGGTCGCCCGCAGGAACTTTTGACCGATAACGGTGAAGCTTTTGCCACCTATCACCGGGGCCGATTGTCCGATACCGAGCGCTGGCTCGCCGCCCAAGGTATCTGGTCCATTGCAGGTTTTGGCCCGCAAACCCAAGGCAAAGATGAACGCTCGCATCAAACCATGACCAAGTTTCTCGATGCACGCCAACCTACGACACTTCAGCACGTCCAACAGCTGTTGGACGACTACCGCGAGTTTTACAACACCAGGCGCCGCCATCAAGGCCTGCTAGTCGGCAAAATGCACATCACTCCAGTGGGGTTGCCCGCAAATCGTGGACACGTAGTGGAGCTACCTAGTGGTTAGGCAGCTATTTCTTTTCTACTGGTGGTTAGACCAATGTGGTTTTCGAAGTCGACGGGGCTGACCATCCCGAGTGCAGAGTGCCGGCGTCGGCGGTTGTAGACGACTTCAATCCAGTAGGCAACGGCCTTGCGTGCAGCATCACGGGTCGCCCAGCGCTGCCGGTCATAGAATTCAGTCTTTAGCGTCGACCAGAACGACTCAGCCATCGCGTTATCGAAGCACACACCAGTACGCCCCACAGACTGGGCAATGCCCAGGTTGCGGCAGACCTCCCAGAGCTTCTCACTGGTAAATTGCGTTCCGCGGTCAGCGTGAAACACCAGCCCATCAGGAACATCACCGCGTAGCGTATGCGCCATCCGCAGGGCCCGTTCAACCAGGTGTGTGTCTTGAACGCTATCCATAGCCCAGCCCAGTACCCTGCGGGAATGACCATCGCGGACCGCGCACAAGTACAACCAGCCCTCACCGGTGCGCAGGTAGGTAATATCTGACATCCACACTCGGTTGAGCTGACCAGTATCAAACATGCGCTTGACCAGGTCAGGAAGAGTTGACTTACGCTTGGCTTGAATCGTTGTCACCGGGACAAAGGCACGCGGTGAAATCCCTTCAATGCCCATCATGCGCATCCGTTTAGCCACAGTCTTGCGATTCAAGGTGATCTGGTAGCGCTCGGCAAGCTCTGCGGTGATCCGCGGAGCACCATAAACCTCATCGGAGTCTTTCCAAATCTGATGAATCTTTCGGTCAACATCATCGTAAAATGCTGCCCGATCATCTTCGCCGGATAGTCGTTTCTGCTGCGCATGGGCCCATTTGTAGTATCCAGACCGAGATACTTTTAATAGTCGTGCCATGCGCTTGATGCTGTAGTTCGCCTTCTCCTGCTGCATTAGTTCGAACTTTTCTGCTCGCGTTGCTTCGCGGCGAAGAAGGCTGTCGCTTTTGACAAAAACTCGTTATCCATCTTGGCTTCTGCCAGCTCCCGGCGCAGACGAGCATTCTCAGCTCGGAGGTCAGCCTCGCTCATCCCATCGGAGGATCCTCGGCGTTCACGTTCGAGTTTGACCCACCGGCCCAAAAGCCCGGCGGAAACACCGATTTCCTTAGCCACATGAGCGATCGGTCGCTCTGACTCGATTACCAGGTTCGCGGCTTCACGCCGGTACTCCGGCGTGTACTTCTTGCGCTGTTGACTCACAATGAACATCCTCTCTTACGGACACAAGATCCGTACAAATAGGGTGTCCACTAAACGAGGGTAACCTCACCAGCCCAAGCCCGTGAGCACTTCGCCCACGCTCAATCCCCAACACAACCCATTGACCCGGATCTGCTGTGGGCCAAGATTGTGAAGTCATACCGGGATACACACTCAGAAAGCGCGATACACCACGAGCATCGTATCGAGAATGGGGTTAAAGAGGCGATGGCGCCGGTTGTGGGAGAAGTTGCAGCTTCTCCCACAACCATCGATGACGATAACGAACCAATCCAGCAAGAATCATCTCCTACCGTCAGTCCCACCGTAGACGGTCTATCCGCCCAGTCAAGCAACGCCTGGGGTATCCCCGACACACTGTGGATCAACAAAAGCGGAGTGGTGCGCATCCTGGGCTATGGATTCTATGTAGGACTCCGGTTTAAAAACCGGCTCATATACAGCCACGTTACCGATGACACCGCTGAGTTCTTCACTGATCATGATGGTGAAGCACTGTTTTCATTCCCACTGCCCATCAAGCTACTTGAGCGTCCAGCCGGCGGACAGATCAACATCGGGCATGTCGAAGGAATGTGGCACCGCCGGCCACCAGAGATCAAACCAATCCTGTCGCGTCCGCGCCCGTCGAGACGAAAGAAACCATAACCGGTAAGACGAGCTAGAGACTGTCCAAAAACACCAAAGACTCCCTGCCCAAAAAGCAGGGAGACTCCACGTCCAAAAAGTCATTGGACTCCTAGCCCAAAAAGTTACTGGACTCCGTGTCCAAAAAGTCCATGGACATAACAGGCCCGGCGCTAGCCCGGCGCTAGCCCGGCGCTAGCCCGGCGCTAGCTCCGCAGCAAGGTACGTTTCGATCAAATAGCACCCCAAGAATTCGAAGATCTGGGACCTTATTTGATCGATCCGTACCTAGCCGCCACCGTGTAAGTACGTTTTCGCAACGAAGTCCTCGAATTTCGCGATTTTCGGACCACTATCTACGAAAACGTACCGTGGCGCGGCGCAGAATACCGGATGCGGTACCTACAGACTTGCGCATGAGCCCGCGTGGGCCCACCGCCACCGTGCCGCGGCGCAGCGAGGTGTTTTCCCACGGCCATGTCATTCCGGCCCAGGCTGCCATGACGGCGAGGGTCTCCACCGCGATGTAGCCGGGCCAGGGGCCGAACAAATTGATGATGGAAGGGCTGCCCGGCGCGTGATTGAGGAAGCCGTAGTTGCCGTCGGTCTTGGCATTGACTGCCATGGCGATTGCCATCCACACGGGCGTGACCTTGACAGCGAAGCGGTAGCCCTTCCACGTCGGCCGGTAGCCCAGGCCAAAGGTCAAGCCCAGCGGCACGGCCAGTGCCACGATGTGGAAGAACCAGTAGGTAGCAAAGCGCAGCCAGCGTGGGGAGAAGTAGTAGATGACGTCCGGGGTGATGATGGCCTGCGGGTTAAGGATGATGCCCCAGAAGTACGTCAGGGTCAGCGCGTGCTCGTTGCCGGTGATAAGTCCCAGCGCCAGGATGGGACGCAGCACATCGCACAGGTGCAGAGGGAGGGACTCGCGGATGTCGAATTGCTTCGGGTCCAGGGAGATGACCGTCCACGCGGTTCCCAGCACCAGCAGGGCCCAGCCCACCATCTGGCGGGCAAACTTTTCGCGGCTGGTGCCCCGCACGCGGCGCGCGGCCACGATGAAGATTCCGCAGGCGGCAACGGTGATGGCCAGCATGAGCGCATGCAGCGGGGTCCACTGCTGCATGCGCTCATAATCGGTCGGGGTTACGCGGGGGCGTCGGGGGCGAAGCATATCGGGATAACAATGTACTCGGTGCCGGCCCCGCGCGGGCGCCCAGCGGGGAATTAGTTCCTTGAATTAACTACTGGGGGCGACCGATGGGGGTATTTAGGCCGCCACGTCGGCGTACGCGGACAGCTTTCCGTCCTTGACCTCCACGACGCGGTCAGCGTAGTCGAGCAGGCTGCGGTCGTGCGTGATGAACAGCGTGGCGGTGCCGAAATCATCGGTGACACCGCGCAGGAGCTTGGCAATCTCGCGGGAGAGCTGGGAGTCGAGGGCAGAGGTGGGTTCGTCGGCAAGCAGCACGGAAGGCTGGCCCATGAGCGCGCGCGCAATGTTGACGCGCTGGCGCTGCCCGCCGGAGAGCTGGTTCATGCGGCGGTTGCCCAAGCCCTCCAGGCCCACGAAGCGGAGCAGCTCATCGGCGCGGTCCTGGCGCGGCTTTGTGCCGGCGATGTGGTCGATGATGAGCAGCTGCTCGCGGGCAGTCAGGGACGCCAGGAGGTTGGCCTGCTGGAAGATAAGGCCGCGGGTGCCGTGCATCTCAACAGTTCCGGAGTCCGGCTCGATGAGGCCAGCCGCCACGGAGAGCAGGGTGGACTTGCCGGAGCCGGATTCGCCGATCACGGCGGTGAGCTCGCCGGGCCGCACATCCAGGCTCACGCCGTCGAGGGCGGTGATGCGGGACTGGCCGTCCGGGTAGGTGACCACGACGTCGCGGAGGGACAGGGCGGGAGAAGTAGTGCTAGTCATTAGGCGTTGCCTCCTAGGGCATCGAGCGGGTTGATCTTGCTAACGCGGCGGGTGGCCAGGAAGGCGCCGGCGATGCCGAGCAGCCAGATTCCCAGCGCGGGGACGATGACGGTCATCACGGAGACCTCGAAGGGCACGGTTCCCTGCGCCGCTAGGCCGAGCAGCCAGCCGACGAGCGCACCGGCCGCAACCCCGGCGGCCAGGATGATCGCGGCCTGGGCAATCGCGTCCTTGAGCAGGTAGGTCACGCTCGCGCCGAGGGCCCGCAGGATGGACAGGTCGCGGGTGCGCTGGATGGTCCAGATGCTCAGGAAGGCGATGGTGACCAGCGCGGAGATGCCGTAAAGGAAGGCCTGCATGGTCAGCAGCGAGCCGCGCTCAGAGCTGTACGCCGGGAGGCCAGACAGCGCCTTGCCCATGGACACGGAGGTCTCCGTCGGGGCGTCGGTAAGCAGCGCCACGCCCACCACGCCATCCGCGACGTGGGAGACCTGCTGCCACGTGGTGGTGGACACCCACACCACCGGGGAATGCGAGTAGTACTCATCCGGCACCGCGCCGCGCACGTCCAGGTCGACGCCGCCGAGGGTGCCCTCTGCGGGCGAGCTCAGGGACTCATCGAGGGACTGGCTGAGCACCATGCCGCGGTCCGGGACCAAGGTATCGGTGCCGGGGATTTGCGTACCGGCCGGCAAGCCCAGGACGGCCACGCCGCCCTCGCCTTCCAGCTTGGTCTGGGTCGCACCCAGCGGCAGCCCACCGGCGGACACCTCGTCGGCGTGGATCTCGGACTCCGTGAAGGACGGCTCCTCAGTGGAAAAGGTCACGTTCGGAGTCTGGGCGGCCAGCGCCTCGAGCGCAGAGGTATTTTGCTTAGACAGGCCTTGGGTGAGGCCGGACAGCATAACGAGCAACAGCGTAATTAGGGCCACGACGCCGCCGATCAGGAAGAAACGACCGCGGGCGGTGACTATCTCTCTCAATGCAAGGAACATGGTATTCATACTGGTCGCGGGCGCGCGGAAAGTAATCGGGCACCTAGTTGAACCTCCAGTCAACCAGTCGGTTGATTCGCGCTCCCCCACCTAGGCGATAGGCTGGTGCGTCGTGATGATGCGCACCAGCCTGTGGACCGTTGGCCTCCACGTCATGTTCGGATTCCTGCTGGTCTTCGGCGTGCTTCGCGCCTGGGCCGATAGCCGCCTCGATGCCCGCGTGCTCGGGCTCTCCGTGGCGCTCGCGGTGGTCTATGCGGCCTTGGCGGCCTACTCCGCCCGCCGGCGCGTATCCCCCGTGCCCACCACCCTGTGGCTCGCGGCGCTGTGCATCCTGTGGATCGGGCTCATGGTCCACGCCCAGGACTTCATGTGGCTGGAATTCCCGCTGGTCTTCGTCTTTGTGCACGCCCTGCCCTTCTGGCCGGGCCTTATGGCCAGCGGAGTGCTGTGGGCCATCGCCGCCTTCATCCCCGCGTGGCTGCACCCCCAGTTCTGGACTGCCGCCGCGGCCATTGGTCCCTTCATCGGCACGTGCTTCGCCGTGGCGGTCTACCATTCGGCCCGCAAGATCCAGGCGGAGGCGACGCACCACGCGGCTGTGGCCAAGCAGCTGCAAGAAACCCAGGAAGAACTGGCCGCCAGCGAGCATCAGGCCGGCCGCTTGGAGGAGCGCGAGCGCCTCTCCCGCGAGATCCACGACACCGTAGCGCAGGGGCTTTCCTCCATCGTGCTGCTCAGCCGCGCCGCCAAGAACACCACGGATCCGGCGGAGACCACCGCCCAGCTCGAGCTCATTGAGAAGGTGGCGCGGGACAACCTGGCGGAGGCCCGCCGCTTTGTGAAGGAGCTGGCCGCGCCGACCTCCACGCTGGATGAAGGGCTGCGCGCGCTGGTGGACGAGCTGCAGGCCCAAGCCACCGGTCTGGGCGTGAGCACCCGCTTCGACCTCAAGCTGCTGGGCAGCGCCCACGTGCCTGCCGAGTACACGCACGTGCTGCTGCGCTGCGCGCGCGAGGGGCTGACCAACGTGATGAAGCACGCGCACGCCGACCGCGCGGTGGTCACCCTTGCTTCCTACCAGGACGCGGTGACTCTCGACGTCGTCGATGACGGCGACGGCATCGACAGCCCCCGCGGCTTCGGCCTGACGGGCCTGGAGCAGCGCGTTCGCCGCGTGGGCGGGGAAGTCCAGGTAGAATCCTCCCCTGCTGGTACCGCGCTGGCGGTGCGCATCCCGCTGCGTCCGGCCGAGACCCCTCACGACCACTGAAGGAGGCAACGATGGTCACCGTCATGCTCATTGATGACCACCCCGTGGTCCGCGCCGGGCTGCGCGCGATCCTCAACACGTTCCACGACATTGAGGTGGTGCTCGAGGGCTCCGACGGCTCCGCGGTGGAACAACTCGCGGATGCGGATGCCCCGGCTATCGACGTTGTGGTGTGTGACATCCAGATGCCCGGCGTCGATGGCATCGCCGCTACCCGGCGCGTGCGCGAGCTTGACGGCCCGCCGGTGCTCATCTTGACCACGTACGACACGCAGGCGGATATCCTTGCCGCGGTGGAGGCCGGGGCCTTGGGCTACCTGCTCAAGGACGCCCCCGAGGAAGCCCTGCACACCGCGGTGCTCGATACCGCGCAGGGCAAGCGGACCCTCGCGCCGGAGGTGGCCAACCTGCTGGCGGAGCGCCTTACCCAGCCGGATACGGCGCTGTCTGCCCGCGAACTCGAGCTGCTCCAGGCCCTGGCCACGGGCGAGTCCAACAAGCAGATTGCCAAGCGCCTGTTCATCTCCGAGGCCACCGTCAAGACACACCTCATTCACATCTATCAAAAGCTCGGCGTCGATACCCGCACCGCAGCGGTCTCCGCCGCCCGCGAACGCAAGCTCATTTAAGTAGATATGCATACCTTCGACTGCATCGTCGTCGGCGGCGGCCAATCCGGCCTGGCCACCGGCTATTACCTGCGCCGTAAGAAGCTGGACTTTACCATCCTGGACGCCAACCCCGCCCCCGGCGGCGCGTGGCAGCACGTGTGGGAGTCCCTGACCCTCTTTAGTGATTCGGCCTCCTCTGCCCTGCCGGGCTGGCCCATGCCGCACCACTCGGGCTTCCCGCCGGCCGCCCACGTGGTGGACTATCTCACCCGCTACGAGCAGCGCTACGACCTGCCGGTTCAGCACGGGGTGACCGTAGACACCGTAGACGCAGTGCTTGCCCCCGCCCCCTTCTTCCACCTCACCACCTCCCACGGTGAGTTCCGCGCCCGCACGGTCGTAGCCGCCACCGGCACGTGGACCGCGCCCTTTATCCCCTACTACCCCGGCGCGTTTGCCGGCCGCCAGTGGCACACGGCCACCTATCCGGGTCTTACTCCATTTCTCTCCGCGGACCGGTCGGACCGGCGCTGCGCGGTGGTCGGGGCGGGCAACTCCGGGGCGCAGATCGCCGCCGAGCTCGCCCTCGCCGGGGTGGACACGGCATGGTACACCCCGCACCCGCCGCGCTGGATGCCGGATGACGTGGACGGTCGCGTGCTCTTTACCCGCAACCGCCAGCGGCTTCTGGCCCAGCTGCGCGGCGAGCCAGACCCGGGCCCTGTCTCCGACCTGGGAGATATCGTCATGGTCCCGCCAGTCCTGCGGGCGCGTGATGCGGGCCTCCTGCGCGCTTCGCCGATGTTTGAGTCGCTCAGTGAACTTCATGGAGTCACCGACCTCATCTGGGCCACCGGCTTCCGGCCCGCCCTGCGCCCGTTCGCCGGCCTGTTGAAAGACGGAAAGCCCACGGTGGAAGGCTTCTTCCCCGTGGGCTATGGCTCGTGGACCGGACCGGGCTCGGCCACGATTACGGGCGTATCGCCCTTCGCGCGCGAGACCGCCCGGCGCGTGGCTGAGCTGGTCTCCCGCGGCCAGTAAATCACGTCAGCAACACCGCCGCGCCCAGCGCGACCACGGCAACCGCCAGCACGAAGCCCAGGCGGTTGAGCACCTTCATGCGCTTGTCCAGGCTGAGCCGCCGCATCAGCAGCGCGCCGATGACCGCGCCCACGGTGTTGTAGATGAGGTCGTCGACATCGCTAAAGCCCAGGGCAAAGACGTACTGCGTGGCCTCAATGCCCATGCTCAGCGCCGCGCTGGCGGCCACCGCCGGCAGCAGCCTGCCGCGCGTGGCCACGCAGAGGGCTGCGGCGAGCGGCACGAACAGTGCGATGTTGCCGAACATGTCGGTCCACCCGCCGTACCACACCGAGGCGGTCTCGAAACCGGTGAACGGAACGAGGTTAACGTCGCGCACCGCGTGGGCGGTGCCGTCGACCACGCCCGGGATGTGCATAAAGGGCTTGCCCAGCGTGGCCAGCACCACGGTGGGTAGCGCCAGCGCGGTGACCAGGAGGGCGTCGCGAAGCGTGTGCTCTTGCGGCGCCGCCGGGGCCAGGCGGTTGTGCGGGCGTGTAAGTGTCGTGGTCATGGCTCTGACAGTATCGGCGGTTTCTGGGTGGTGCCAGGGGCGTTCGCTGGCAAAACGCTGCATCACATTGTCGGTACCATGGTGGCCATGAGCACACTGATTGTCACCCGTACCGAATCCGGCGTTTCCCACTCCTTCCAGGACGAACCAGTCCTGGCGGAGGGAGACACGCTGGTCAACGTCCAGCACTCTTCCCTCAATTACAAGGACGCGATGGCCCTGGAGGGCGACAAGGGTGTGATGCGCATCGACCCGCTGGTTCCTGGCATCGACGTCGTGGGAACGGTGGCAGAGTCCACGGATGAGCGCCTCTCCCCCGGCCAGCTCGTCGCCGCTTTTGGCGACGGCCTGGGGGAATTCCGCCACGGCGGCTACACCACCCAGCAGCGCGTCAACGGTGAGGCCACCATCCCGGTTCCGGAGCGCTTTACCGCGTTCGACGCCGCCGCTATCGGCACCGCCGGCTACACTGCGGCCATCTGCGTGAACCAGCTGCGCACCCACGGCACCACGGAGGGCCACATCCTGGTCACCGGCGCCACGGGCGGCGTGGGCTCCATCGCCGTGCAGCTGCTCAAGTCCGCCGGCTACGAGGTCACCGCGGTGACCGGCCGCGTGGAGTCCCAATCGGAGTACCTCACCACGCTGGGGGCGGACCACGTCCTCGACCGCGCAGCGCTCTCCGAGACCGGCCGTCCGCTGCAGAAGGCGCTGTACGACGGCGCCGTGGACACCGCCGGTTCCACCGTCCTGGCCAACGTTCTGGCGCAGGTGCGCTGGGGCGGCGTGGTTGCCGCCACCGGCATGGCTGCAGGCCCGGATCTGCCCGCCTCGGTGCTCCCCTTCATCCTGCGCGGCATCGTGCTGGCTGGCGGCAACTCCGTCGACGCGCCGCGTGCGGTGCGTGAGGCCGCCTGGCAGCTTCTCGACGAACACTTGGACCTCGAACTGCTGCACTCCATCACGGAGACGGTGCCGCTGGCCGAGGTCGCGGATGCTGCCCGCGAGCTGCGGGCCGGCACCCGCCACGGCCGCACGGTGGTGGAGATTTAATTGCGCTAGTGAACGCGGTGCGACAGGGCTTCGTCACCCGTGCCGGGGGCGGAGCCCAGCTCACCCGAAGTGTCATTGTCGTTGCCCTTTCTTAGTAGTGGTTATTTCTGGCCCGACACAGGCACAGCATTGTGGCCTGCGCTTTCGGTGGCGGTGTCTGCCGTCTGACCTGCAGCAAGCCGGTTCGGGGTACCAGCAGGATGATGCCCAACACGGCCCACCCGAAGAGCCCAATCTGGATGGAGGAGTATCCCTCGTATCCTTCCCTCGCGATAGTGATGATCTCATTGACAAGGAAGTAGATCAGCAATAGCGGGGTAGCGATGAAGGTCAGGACCTGCCAGAATCCGCTGACCTTAAGGTGAGAGACTGCATTGAGGTGCTACTGGATCTCGTTGCGGCGGCCGGTAATCCAGCCCACGACCACCAGTGCGCAGATGGAGCCAAAGACGATACCCAGGTTGTTGGTGAACTTATCCATGATGTCCAACGTGATCTACGACTACTCCGAGTAAGCCGCACCCCGGCCCGCCCTACTCCGGGACCACGAAGCGGTAGCCTAAACCGGGCTCCGTTAATAAGAAGGCCGGGTGGGCCGGGTCATCCTCCAGCTTGCGGCGCAGTTGAGAGGTGTAGATGCGCAAGTAGTGGCTCTGGCCCTCAAAGCCTGGCCCCCAAATTTCGGCGAGCAAGTCTTCCTTGCGCACCAAGCCACCACGAGCCCGCAGCAAGGTCGTGAGCAGCCCCCATTCAGTGGGCGTCAAGTGCAGCGGTTCGCCGCTTTTCGTGATGGAATGGCGAGGCACGTCAATGACCACGTCGCCTGCCTGCACGACGGTGACCTCTGAGCGCTGGGCAAACTGCTGTGGATTACCGTGGCGCAGTGCCACCCGCACGCGCGCGAGTAGTTCTTCCATGGAGAAGGGCTTTGTCACGTAGTCATCCGCGCCCCTGTCCAAAGCCGCGGCGCTAAAGAGCGGATCGGAGCGTGCCGTCAGGATGATCACCGGAACCGCGGACCATCCCCGGATACCTTCGAGCACCGTGGAGCCATCCATGTCTGGCAAACCCATGTCAAGAATGACGACATCGGGCTGTGTCTGCGACACCGCCTGCAGGCCTTGGGCGCCGGTCGTGGCGGGATGTACCTCGTAGCCGCGCGCCTTGAAGTTAATGCTCAGGGCGTTGAGCAGGCGCGGGTCATCATCAATGATGACAATGCTGGTTTTCTTGCTCGTCATGTATGTTCTCCTCCCGCAGCTGGGAAACTCAGCGTAAACGTTGCGCCGGGAGTGGTATCGACCTCGATACTACCGCTCATGGCCTCCACAAACCCCCGCACGACGGACAACCCGAGCCCGACGCCGTTCTCGTTGCTCGTATCCCCCAAACGCTGGAAGGCCGTGAACAACTCCTCCTGCTTTTCGGGCGGAATACCCGGCCCTTCGTCCGTGACGCTGAGCTCCACGCGCTCCTCCACGACCCGGGCGCTCAGCATCACCTCCCCCGTCGGCGCATACCGCAGGGCGTTGTCGAAGAGGTTAGCCAACACGCGCTCCAAGAGCGTGGCATCCGCACAGCAGGTCACCCCGCGCAGGTTGGGCGCCAACTGAATACGGCGGATTTCTTCACGGGTGTGTCCGAAGGCGCACGAGGCAATGGCGCGGTTGGCCACCTCTTCCACCTGTACCGTCTCCCGGCGCGCCGTGATAGCTCCGGCCGTGAGCCGCGAATAGTCCAACAGGTTGGTCACCAGCCCGGTCAGCTCTTCGATACTCGCAGCAGTCTCTGCCAAGAGCATCTCCCGGTCCTGGGCGCTGAACTCAATGTCGGCATTGCGCAGCGATGATACCGCCAACTTGGCTGTCGCCAGCGGGGTGCGCAAATCATGGCTCACACTGGACAGGAGCGCGCGGCGCAGCTCATCCGCAGCGGCGATGGCGTCTGCCCGGGCGGCTTCAGCGGCGAGGCGCTCGCGGCGAACGATACCCGCGAGATACCCCGTGACCACGGTGACGAGCCCGCGATCGCGAGCAGACAGGGCGGGCCCTTCCATCCGCAGCTGCACCGTCCTATCTTCACTGGCCACTACCGTTTCTACCCACTGCTGAGTCCGTGGTTTCGCCGGAATGCGCACGTGCGTGGACGTGCGCTCGGCGACAGGCGCGCGCCACGTCGCGAGGCTATCTCCTTCAGCATCGAGCAACACGGCCGTGTGGCAGCCAAAGGCCTCCCCTACCTTGCGCATGACAACATCCTTCGGTGAGACGTCCGCGCGGCGGTTCAGCGCAGCACGAGAAAACACCGTGAGCAGCTCTGCATCGCGCGCGGCGACGGCCGCGTTGGTGCGATCGATTTTTGCCCGGCGCACCAGCATGCCCACGGCCAAGGCGATGGCCACCATGACCACGACGATGACAGCATTGGCAGGCTCCGCAATATCGAAGGTGTACAGCGGCTCAGTAAAATACCAATTCACCGCCAAGCCTGAGGCTATTGCCACCGCCACCGCGGGCCACAGCCCCGCGACGAGGCTGACCAGCAGGATGAGAGCGAAGTAAAACGCCGAACACGTGCCAGTTCCCAGCTCTGCACCATCAATCGCGACGAGCAGCGCTGTCAGCCCCACAAAACCCACAACTGAGCCGAGCCAGGCGATGGCACGTTGTGGGAATGGCCGGAACGGGTGCAGCAGGCGTGTTAAAGGAAGGGGTTTGTCCGGCGGCAGGTTGATGATGTGGCAGTCGATCGTGCCCGACTCCCGCAATACCGCCTCAGCCACGGTGCCATGCCAGTGCACGCCCCACCGCCGGCGGGGAGAAACCCCAAGAACCAACTGGGTGGCGTTGACACTGCGCGCAAAGTTAAGCAGTGCCTCCGGGACCGAATCACCCGTGACCTGATGCAAGCGCGCGCCCACGTCGTTGGCCAAGGTCTGCAACCTCGCCAGCTGTCGCGCGGATCCCGCTACAGAGGACGTACCCGAGGCAAAAGAATCACCAAAGACCACGTGCACCACGTGCAGCTCCGCCGAGGATTTCGTCGCGATGCGGCGCCCGCGGCGAATGAGGGTTTCCGCATGCGCCACGTTCTGGATAGCCACCACGACGCGCTCGCGCGCCTCCCACGTCTCTGTAATTTTCTGGTCAGAGCGGTAGGTAATGAGCGCCTCGTCGACTTGGTCTGCCAACCACAGCAAGGCCAGCTCACGCAGCGCGGTGAGGTTTCCCACACGAAAATAATTGCTCAGGGCCGGTTCGATACGGGCCTCCCGGTAGACCTGCCCGTCCCTCAGACGGGTTCGCAACAGCTGCGGGGAAACGTCGACAAGCTCAATCTCATCTGCGGCCCGCACCACCTCATCCGGCACTGTTTCCTGCGGCGCAATGCCTGTAATCTGCTTGATGACGTCATTAAGGCTCTCTACGTGCTGGATATTCAACGTTGATATCACGTCGATTCCGGAATCCAGAATCTCTTCAACGTCTTCCCACCGCTTCTTGTGCTCCTCATCGCGGGGGTTGGAGTGCGCGAATTCGTCGACAAGCGCAATGTCCGGGTGCCTGTCGATGACAGCCGCAGTATCCATTTCACCCGCGGACAGCCCTTCGACGGTCCGCCGGGGAATAACCTCAAGGCCCTCGCACAGAGCCTTCGTGTAGGCGCGCCCGTGGTCTTCCACGATGCCCACTACAACGTCGCGCCCGTGGTCTCTTAGCGTGTGCGCCTCATTGAGCATGGCGCAGGTTTTGCCCGCGCCGGGCGCGGCACCCAGGAGAATCTTCAAGGTACCGCGTTTGCGCCGCGGGGCGGGTGCGCTTGCTTCGGTCATCATTGCTTCATCTTAAGTGCTCGTATGAACTCATCTTTATGCACACGGCGTCGGCGTGGGCAGCGACATGTTGAGTGTCGTCACATTGACCGCATCTTCGCCCAAGAATCCAAGGCTGGCGTGCTCAGTGTTATCCGCGATGAGTTGTTCTACTTCTTCCACGCTCAGGCCCTGTTCGCGGGCCACGCGCGGGGCCTGCAGCGCCGCGTATTCGGGACTGATGCCGGAATCCACGCCGGAGCCGGAGCCGGTGAGGGCATCGGCCGGTACCTCCTCCGGGCTCACGCCCTCCCGCTGGGCAATGCTCTCTCGACGTTCCGTGATGGACTTCTCCAGCTCGGAACTGCTCGTGCCGTAGTTGCTCATGCCTTCCGCACGAGGGAAGAAGTACGGCCCATCCGTGAGCCCATCCTGAATCTGGCTGGAGCCCACGAGGCACTCGCCCTGGTAAATAAGGTTGCCGTCGGCGGAATCCGGTGTGATGCGAGAAATCGCCCAGACGGCCGCCGGATAGGCCATGCCGAGTGCAACGACGCACAAGAACACAGCGACGAATCCGGCGATGAGGTTACGCATGTAGACACGCATTGAACTGTCCTTTACTTCTTAAAGACCTGGGAGGAGGGAGACAACCTGGTCAATGAGCCAGATGCCGATGAATGGGGTAATGACGCCGCCCAATCCCCAGATGCCGAGGTTGCGGCGCAGGAGGGACGACGCGGAGGCAGGCTTGTACGCCACGCCCTTGAGGGCCAGCGGAATCAGGGCAACGATGATGAGTGCGTTGAAGACAACGGCGGAGACGATAGCTGACTGCGGGGAATGCAGGTGCATAACGTTGAGGCGCTCAAGGTGCGGCAACTGCGCCGAGAACAGCGCCGGCAGGATGGCGAAGTATTTGGCCAGGTCGTTGGCCAGGGAGAAGGTGGTCAACGCGCCGCGGGTAATGAGTAGCTGCTTGCCAATGCGCACGATGTCGATGAGCTTGGTCGGGTCGGAATCGAGGTCCACCATGTTGGCGGCTTCCTTAGCCGCGGAGGTACCGGTGTTCATGGCCACGCCAACATCTGCCTGGGCCAGCGCGGGGGCATCATTGGTTCCGTCGCCGGTCATGGCCACCATGCGGCCCTGCGCCTGCTCTTCGCGAATGCAGGCAAGCTTGTCCTCCGGGGTGGCCTCGGCGATGTAATCATCAACGCCGGCCTCCTTGGCAATAGCGGCGGCAGTCAGAGGGTTGTCACCGGTGACCATGATGGTTTTGATCCCCATCTGGCGCAGCTCGGCGAAGCGCTCGGCCATGCCGGGCTTGACGACGTCACTCAGCTGCACCACCGCAATAACCTTACGGCTACCGTCGGCTTCTTCGACCGCAACCGGCAGTGGTGTACCGCCGGCTTGGGCAATCTGGGTCACCGCGTTCTCAATCTCCTCCGGCCAGTGGCCGCCGGCCTCGGTAACCCACGCGCGCACGGCGTCACCAGCGCCTTTACGAAGCTTGCGGCTGGCTAAATCCAGACCGGACATGCGGGTCGCGGCGCTAAAGGGGATCACCTCAGCGGTTCGGGCTTCGTCATCGCCCCCACCGCTGAGCCCGTAGTGCTCCGTCAGCCACGCCACGATGGAGCGTCCCTCCGGTGTTTCATCCGCTATGGAGGCCACGCGTGCAACCTCGGCCGCCTCGTGCTCATCACTGCCCTGTGCCACAATCAGGCCGGTGGCCTGGCGGTTGCCGTAGGTGATGGTGCCGGTCTTATCGAGGAGCAGGGTAGCCACGTCACCGGCAGCCTCCACCGCGCGGCCTGAGGTGGCCAACACGTTGTGGCGAACCAGTCGGTTCATTCCAGCAATACCCACGGCGGACAGCAAGGCCGCGATTGTAGTGGGGATAAGGCACACCAACAGCGCCACGAGGGAGAGCGGGGAGAGTTCGGCGCCGGTAAATAAGCCCATCGGTGCCAATGCGGTTACCGCCACAAGGAAGAGAATGGTCAGCGTCGACAGCAGAATGCTCAGCGCAATCTCATTCGGGGTCTTGCGGCGCTCAGCGCCCTCCACCAGGGCAATCATGGTGTCTACAAAGGTGGAACCCGGCTCCGAGGTGATCTTCACCGTGATGCAGTCAGACAGCACCACGGTGCCGCCGGTCACGGCGCAGCGGTCACCGCCGGCCTCGCGGACAACCGGGGCCGACTCACCGGTGATGGCGGATTCATCCACAGTCGCGGCGCCTTCGATGACGTCACCGTCGCCCGGGATGGTCTCACCTGCCTCGACGCGCACGATAGCGCCCTTGGTTAGCTCGGAAGCCGGAATCACCTCAATACCAGAGTCCGTCAGGAGGTTGGCAGTTGCATCGTCGCGCACGGAGCGAAGGCTATCCGCCTGAGCCTTTCCGCGACCTTCGGCGTAGGCCTCAGCAAAGGCCGCGAAGGCAATAGTGAACCACAGCCACACCGTCACAACCCACCCATAGAAACTGGGGTTGATGATGGACCACACGGTGGTGAGCGCGGCGCCGACCCACACCACAAACATCACGGGATTTCGGGCCTGGGAAAGGGGGGACATCTTGCCCGGCAGGGACTTGAGTGCCGCGGCGGCGAGGCCGTTGTTTTTCTCAGAAGCCGCGCGGCGAGGAGCCTTGTCCGGCTCAGAATTCGGCTCTGTGGTCATGGTTGGGGTTGTCATGATAGTGCCTCCGAAATGGGACCCAGGGTGAGAACGGGGAAGAAGGTTAGTGCGGCGACCAGCAGGATCACGCCGATGGTGAGGAGTGCGAAGGTCACGCCGGACGTCGGCAAGCTGCCAGCCGTGGTGGCCTGGCGCTTCTGCCCTGCCAGGCTGCCGGCGAGGTACAGGGCAAAGACGATGGGCAGGAAGCGGCCCAACAGCATGGCTAGACCCAAGGTGATCTGCCACCAGGGCTCAGTAACCGTCAGGCCGGCGAAAGCGGAGCCATTGTTGTTAGCAGCGGAGGTGAACGCATAGAGGACCTCGGAAAGCCCGTGCGCATTGTCCGCGGTACCCGGCGCGCCAAAGTTCGTCGCCGAGAGTTCTACCAACTTGCGTTGGGCCACCGAGGCGCCGACGCCCACGAGGACCAAGACGGGCATGGTGAGGATGTACAGGCTGACCGCGGAGATTTCCTTGCGGCCGATCTTGTTGCCCATGAATTCCGGGGTACGCCCCACCAGTAGGCCGCCGATAAAGACGGCCAGGATGGCTACAATGAGCAGGCCATACAGGCCGGTGCCCACACCGCCCGGCGCGATTTCACCCAACAACATGTTGAGGATGAGCAAGCCACCACCGAGCGGGGAATAGCTATCGTGCATGGAGTCCACCGCACCCGTCGAAGTGCCCGTCGTGGAGACTGCAAACAACGCGGAGGCATCAATGCCGAAGCGCTGTTCGATGCCCTCCATGTTGGCCCCGGCTGCGTGTGCCGCACCGCCGACGAGGGTGTGCTGGGCCCAGGTGACCAGGACCACCATGAGTGTCCAGAGGCCACCGGCCACGCCCAGAAGCGTCCACGCATGCTTCTGAGAATTCAGCATCACGCCGTAGACACGGATGAAGCAGAAGGAGATGACCAGGAGGGAGAAGATTTCCACCAGGTTGGTGAAACCGGTGGGGTTTTCAAAGGGGTGCGCAGAGTTAGCGCCAAAGATGCCACCGCCGTTGGTTCCCAGCAGCTTGATGGCTTCCTGGCTGGCCACGGGCGCACGCGAAATGTCCACGCCCGAGGCGGTCACCAGGTTGGAGCCAAAGGTCTGCATGGTGCCACCGAGGATGAGCACGGTGGAGATGATGAGTGACAGGGGAAGCAGAATGCGGACGAGACCACGGGTGAGGTCTACCCAAAAGTTGCCGATAAGGTGCTGACCGCTCTCAGTGGCCAGCGTGTCACGGCTATAACCTAGGTGGCCGATACCGCGAATGAGGGCGACGGCAACACACATACCCACGGCTGCCGAGGCAAAGTTTTGCACGGTCAGGCCCAGCATCTGGGAGGCGTTGGTCAGGGTGTCTTCGCCGGAGTAGGACTGCCAGTTGGTGTTGGAGGTAAAGGAGGCCGCAGTGTTGAATGCCATCCACGGCTCCACCGCCTCCTCCCGGGCATTGCCAAAGCTGGGCAGGACGGCTTGGAGGCGTTGCACCGCATAGAGAACCAGCACGGAGGCCAGGCTGAATCCCAGCAGCGCACGCGTGTAATTCTTGGCGTTATGGCCCCGGTTGGGGTCAACCCGGAGGATTCTGTACACGAGGCGCTCTACGGCCCAGTCTTTGTCGGAGCTATAGGCGCGGGCCATCCAGTTGCCGAGCGGCACGTACGCTGCACCGAGGAGTACACAGAGGGCAAGGTATTGCGGCGCCACTGCCGCGATGCTGGCGATCATGCGAAACGCTCCGGGTCAATAAGGGAAATGATGAGGTAGGCCACGAGCGCTACAACAATGATGAGCCCGATGACCGCAGTGATGGTGTTCATGATTTAGGCATCTCCGTCCATAAACTCGTTGATGGCGGAGGGAGCGCTAAATGTCAGGACCACGATCACGATGACCAGAATGTCCAACATGTGGGAGAGACCCCCTTGGGTGAAAGCAATACAAGGTTGTGCCCGGTGCGAATGAGCACCGAGCGCCGGTGACTAAAGCACCTGCCGAGCATTGACGTTAGGCCCGTTCTCCCCCGGCCCTATCGCTTCTTTGCAGCATCTTTACACCCCTTGACCCCGATTTTTACACTTCTTTTACGGCCCCCTTTTTACTCCCCTCCCGTTCTCGGGGATACCAGCGCATTCGTAATCCGAGCGGTGCACAGTCTTCTCCCCTCCTCATCTGTAATGAGGTTCTCGTGGGAGCACAGCGTCTTACCCAACTTGATGGCGGCCTCAGCTAGGCACGCCATAGCTCCGCCCTGGAGCAGACCGAAGGACTGGGTATTTCACTCAACCGGCATAGTGGCCACCACGAGCTGGGCCGACTCTTCGAGGATTTCGACACCCATCTTCTTATCCAGCTCGCGCAACTGAATCTTCCATACCTCTGCGTCCATGCCGTGACCTATGACGATTCCATCCGCGTAGAGCTCACCGCTAAGCGCATCACCCCGCGCGCCACCCATGGTTACGGCGAAGTCTGCTGGGATGCCGTGCTCTATAACCAAGAGGATGAGATTGTGGCGACCTACGACATCCTGACCCTCGTGGAGAAGGTGAACACCACCTATGCCTAATCCATTTCCTCGGCGCAGAGACGATGATATGCGAGCCAAGCCACTCAATTGAGGCCAGTTTCTTTTATCATTACTGTCATGAAAAAAAATACGTCGACTGAGAATTCCATCATCATCGTCGGCACCGGCCTCGCCGGCATGGTCGCCGGCTACGAGGCCCTCAAGGGCGGCAAGCACGTCATCTTCCTCGAGCAAGAGAACCGCAACAACCTCGGCGGGCAGGCTTTTTGGTCACTCGGCGGGCTGTTTTATGTCGACTCCCCCGAGCAGAAGATGATGCGAGTCAAGGACTCCGAAAAGTTGGCCTGGCGCGACTGGGCCAACTCCGCCGACTATGACCCAGTGACCGAGGAGGACCGTCACGACTTTTGGGGTGAGAAATGGGGCCGCGAATACGTGCGCTTCGCCGCCAATGAAAAGCGCTCCTACCTCAAAGGCCTAGGCCTCAACGTCTTGCCCACCATCGGCTGGGCCGAGCGCGGTTCGGGCGATGCCTCCGGCCACGGCAACTCCGTCCCGCGCTTCCACCTCACGTGGGGCACGGGTCCAGAGGTAGTGCGCGTCTTCCGCGAACCACTCCTTAAAGCAGAAGAAAAAGGCCAGGTAGAATTCCACTTCCGCCACCGCGTGGACGAGCTCGTCGTTGAGAACGACGAGATGGGCAACCCGCGCGTGGTCGGCGTGCGCGGCAGCGTCCTCTCCCCCACCAACCAGCCGCGTGGTGAGGCGAGCTCGAGGGATGTGGTCAAGCACTTCGAACTGCGCGGCTCCGCTGTCGTCATCGCCACCGGCGGTATCGGCGGCAACGTGGACAAGGTGCGCCGCATGTGGCCGACTGAGCGCTGGGGTGAGTGCCCGAAAGAACTGGTCACGGGTGTCCCCGCACACGTCGACGGCCGCGGCATAGACATCGCCCAGCAGGCTGGCGCCTCCGTTGTCAATACCGACCGCATGTGGGCCTACACGGAAGGAATGACCAACTGGGATCCCATCTGGCCTGGCCACGGCATACGCATCATCCCTGGGCCTTCCGCGATCTGGCTCGACGCGGAAGGCAACCGTCTGCCCACCAACCTCTTCCCCGGCACCGATAACCTGGCCGCACTCGCCCACATTGGCCAGACCGGTCACGGCTATTCCTGGTTCGTGCTCAACCAGACCATCGTGGACAAGGAGTTCATCTTCTCCGGCTCCGAACAGAACCCAGACCTCACCGACAAGAAGTTCAAGAAGCTCGCCGGCAAACTAGGCCCCGGCACACACGTTGCCGTCAAAGCCTTCATGGAGAACGGAATCGACTGGGTCGTCGAAGACAACCTGGAGGATCTGGTCGCCGGAATGAACCGCATTTCACCAGAGGGCTCCCCTACCATAGATGTTGCCCACCTTAGGAGAGTCCTAGAGGATCGGGATTCGCAGCTGGATAACCCCTTTAGCAAGGACGCCCAAGTCAACTACATTCGCGTAGCCCGCGGATTCTTAGGCGACAAGCTCATCCGCGTGGCTCCCCCGCACCGCATCCTCGATGAATCCAAAGGCCCGCTTATCGCGGTGCGCCTGAAGTTCCTCACCCGCAAGACGCTCGGCGGTTTGGAGACCAACCTGGATGGCCAGTGCCTCAACCCCGATGGCACGGTTCTTCCGGGCCTCTATGCCTGCGGCGAGGCCTCCGGATTCGGCGGCGGCGGAATGCACGGCAAGAACGCGCTGGAGGGAACCTTCCTGGGCGGCTGCATCCACTCCGGAAAGCGTATCGGCGAGGCGCTGGCGCGCGCGTAGCAGGCTTTTCTAATACTGTCGGTGACTATGAACCTAGCCAGGAACGTCCGTGTCGACGTGAAAAATCCCTTCTTCACCACGTCCCGCTTCGTCGCCGCGCCAGCGGAGCTCACGGTGGGGGAGATGATGATCATCGTCCACGCCGCCCTGGGCCTCGAGCCCTCGGCGCCGGGAATCCTCGTGGAGGCCGGCGGCGACGAGCCCATCGACGTCCTGGCCATCATCGACGAGGACTTCTTCGAGACCTTTCACGAGGGCGCACAGTATCACCCCTCGGACGGCGCGTGGAACATCGTGCTGAGCATCGCCGATACCTCCCGCGTGGTCATGGGGCTGCCTGCCCTCATCGCCGGCGAGGGCCCTGACCTGGTCAGCGCGCTAGGAAGCGCCGAGGAGATGTTCAAGGTGGTGGTGGACGTCCAGGCCACCATGGCCTACATGGCCGTGCCCGCGCACAGCATGGAGCACATCTTCGCGCACTTTCCCAACTACACCCTGGATCAAATCCACCAGCGCCTCACCACCTTCTACCCGCCGGCCGTGGCACAACGCCTGGCCACGATGGGCACCGAGGCAGCCAACCTGGAAGGCGGCACGAAGCCCGCATTGCCCGGGGATTTGCCGCTGGATCCCTTCCACGATGAGCTGGAGCAGTTGGGCACGCCCACGACGTCGATACTGGAGGAGTGGCGCGCGGAGATCCACGCAACCTACCCGGAGCTGGCGCCGGAGTACGCATTGCCCACGCTTGACGACGCCATCGCCGCCCACGTAGGCCAGCGCATACGCGAATACCTGGAGGTCATCGAGGAATTCCCACGCCTGACCGGGGCCGGCTACCTCAAGCAGTCAGCCGTCGCGCGCCTCAAGGAGGGGCTGAATAGCCCCAATGATTTTGATGAGGTCAAGCGCGAAGACTACCACCAGCCGCTGCTGAACTTGCGGGGTTTCTTGACGGACTTGGATTGGATCAAGACCACAACGACGGATATCAAGCTCACCAAGTATGGCCGCAAGGCCATGAGCGATCCGCTCTGGGCAACGCAGGTCGTCCTGAACAACATCCCCTATGCCTACGCCGAACCGGAGGGCATTCCTCAACTCTCCTTCGAGCTGGTCCACCTATTGCGCGGCGAGTGGGAGTTCAACCCGGAATACGACTACACGCACGCCATCACCCGCGACCTGCTGTTCACACTGGGCGTTATTGAGGATGACTCCACATTCCCCATCATCACCGATGGGTGCGAGGGCTTCCTCGGCGCGATCATCACCAAGGTGCGCGAGGAGCTGAACCAAGAGCTGGACTAGCTCCACGCCGCGGCCCCAATATCGGGGCCGCGGTGGTTTTATTTGACCACCAAGTTGACCATGCGGCCCGGGACGTAGATCTCCTTGACCACGTTCTTGCCGGCGGTGAGCTCCGCAATGCGCTCGTCGCTCTTCGCCACACCCACGACGGTTTCCTGGTCGGCGTCGGCCGGCACCATGACGCGCGCCTTGACCTTGCCGTTGATCTGCACCGGCACCTCAATCTCGTCGTCCACGAGGTACTTCTCATCGAACTCGGGGAAGGACTCATAGGTAATAGTGTCCTCGTGGCCGAAGCGCTTCCACAGCTCCTCCGCGATGTGCGGGGCAACAGGGGAGACCAGCTGGGCCAACGGCTCGACGGCCTTGCGAGGGGCACCCTTCGGGTAGGCCTTCGTCAAGTAGTTCACGTACTCGATGAGCTTGGCCACCACGGTGTTGAGACGCAGGTTCTCGTAATCATCGCGCACGCCGGCGATGGTGCGGTTGAGCTGCTTCAGGTCATCGTCGGAAAGCGCGGCGTCCGTCGTCGACAGCTCGCCGGAGTTCTCATCGATGGCCAGGCGCCACAGGCGCTGCAGGAAGCGCTGCGCACCCACCACGTCCTTGGTCGCCCAGGGGCGGGAGGTATCCAGCGGACCCATGGACATCTCGTAAACACGCAGGGTATCGGCACCATAGTTGTTGCAGATGTCGTCCGGGGCCACGGCATTCTTCAGGGACTTGCCCATCTTGCCGTACTCCTGGTTGACCTCTTCGCCGCTGTAGTAGAACTTCCCGTCCTTCTCCTCTACCTCGGCCGCTGGGACGTAGACGCCGCGGGAATCCGTGTAGGCATAGGCCTGGATGTAGCCCTGGTTGTACAGGCGGCGGTAAGGCTCCTTGGAGCTTACAAAGCCCAGGTCAAAGAGCACCTTGTGCCAGAAGCGGGCGTAGAGCAGGTGCAGCACGGCGTGCTCAACGCCACCGACGTAGAGGTCAACGCCACCCGGATCGTTGGCCCCCTGTTCCTCCGGCCGCGGGCCAGTCCAGTAGCGCTCGTTCTCCAGATCGCAGAACTTCTCGTCATTCGTGGGATCGATGTAGCGCAGCTGGTACCAGGAAGAACCTGCCCACTGCGGCATGACGTTGGTGTCGCGGTAGTAGGTCTGCGGGCCATCGCCTAGGTCCAGCTCCACCTCAACCCACTCGCGGGCCTTGGCCAGTGGCGGCTGCGGGGAGGAATCGGCATCATCCGGGTCGAAGGACACCGGCTTGTAGTCTTCTACCTCCGGCAGCTCGATGGGAAGCATCGACTCCGGCAGTGGGTAGGCTTGGCCGGCCTCGTCGTAGACGATGGGGAAGGGCTCGCCCCAGTAGCGCTGGCGAGCGAACAGCCAGTCACGCAGCTTGTACTGGATCTTCTCACGGCCTACTCCCTGCTTCTCCAACCACGGGATGATGGCCGCAATGGCCTCATCCTTGGACATGCCGTTGAGATCCAGGGAATCATTGGCAGAGTTCACGGCCTTGCCGGACTCCGTGTACGCTGCTTCGGCGATGTCGCCGCCAGCAACCACCTCAGTAATCGGCAGCCCAAAGACCGTGGCGAACTCATAGTCACGCGT
This sequence comes from Corynebacterium tardum, assembly GCF_046717785.1. Classification (NCBI taxonomy): domain Bacteria; kingdom Bacillati; phylum Actinomycetota; class Actinomycetes; order Mycobacteriales; family Corynebacteriaceae; genus Corynebacterium; species Corynebacterium tardum. The sequence continues at coordinate 2,670,616 of NZ_CP177104.1, forward strand.
ATCGTGCGCCGGGACCGCCATGATAGCGCCGGTGCCGTATCCGGTCAGGACGTAATCCGCGATGAAGATCGGGACCTTTTTACCGTTGACCGGGTTGGTGGCATAGGTGCCCAGGAAGACACCGGTCTTTTCCTTATTTTCTTGGCGCTCTAGATCAGACTTCGCCGCAATCGAAGCACGGTAGGCCTCGACGGCTTCCTTCGGATCATCGTGGCCAAAGGTCCAGCGCTCATCCACATCATCGTCGTAGGGGATGGGGGAGAGGAGAGCGTCAACAAGCTCGTGCTCCGGGGCCAACACCACGTACTCCGCACCGAAGAGGGTATCCGGGCGGGTAGTGAAGACGTCGATGTTGTAGCCCTCGGCGTGGAAGCTGACCTCCGCGCCGCGGGAGCGTCCAATCCAGTTGCGCTGCATGGACTTGACCTTCTCTGGCCAATCCAGCACTTCAAGGTCATCAAGCAGGCGGTCCGAGTACGCGGTAATGCGCATCATCCACTGGCGCAGGTTCTTGCGGAAGACCGGGAAGTTACCGCGCTCGGACTTGCCTTCCGCGGTGACCTCCTCATTGGCCAGCACGGTGCCCAGGCCCGGGCACCAGTTCACGGTGGAGTTGGACAGGTAGACCAGACGGAATTCATCGAGCGCCTGGCGCTGCTCTTCCTTTGTCAGATCCGCGTAGTAGCGCCCATCCTTGGTGGTGCGCTTGCCCACCTCGAGCTCCTTGATGAGCTCAGACATCGGGCGTGCCTTCTGCTGTTCCTCATCAAACCAGGAGTTATAAATCTGCAGGAAGATCCACTGCGTCCACTTATAAAACTCCGGGTCAGTCGAAGCCACCGAGCGGCGTGGATCGTGGCCCAGGCCCAGCATGCCCAGCTGGCGACGCATATTGTTGATATTCGCCTCCGTGGTGGTGCGCGGGTGCGTACCGGTCTGGATGGCGTACTGCTCCGCAGGCAGGCCGAAGGCGTCATAACCCAGCGTGTGCAGGACGTTCTTGCCCAGCATGCGGTTAAAGCGGGCGTAGGTATCCGTAGCGATATAACCCAGCGGATGGCCTACGTGCAGGCCCGCACCCGAGGGGTAGGGGAACATGTCCTGAACGTTCAGCTTCTCCGCGGGAAGTTCCTTACCGTCCTCCGCGAGCGGCCCAACTGGGTTCGGCGCGTTGAACGTACCGTTATCCTTCCAGTACTGCTGCCAGGCACTTTCAATCTGCGCGGCGAGCTCCGGCGTGTAGCGGTGGGTGGTGTTATCGCTCGGGTTAGTCATGGTTAGACAGTGTAGTCACCGAACGGGCATCTCCCCAGATAGACCCAGTTGGACCGTGTTCCGGTTCTGAGGCACGGTAGTCCCTAGGTGGCCTGCGCCGTTGCTTCAATCCGTTCGAGACGCTTTTGCACATCCACAATGACGTCGGTTTTGTTGTGAAAGATGTCGATGACGGAGCCCTCTTCATCAAAGGGAGGCTGGAAGATCTCCTCGTAGGCCACACCACCGTTGTGGACCAGCACGTCCACCAGCATCGTGATGAAACGAATCTGGGCGGCGCTGAAAGAAGTATTTCCAAGCAGATCCGCAAATTGCTCTCGGACCGCATCTTCGTCGAGGCCCACCAGGCGCCGGATGAAGGCAGGAATGCTGTCCCCACCCATGCGCTCACGCAGCTTGTCGACACTTTCCTCGAAGTCCGCGCTTCCCCCGCCTGCCTGGGCTACCATCGCCTCCAGCGCTGCGACGTCCTCTGCGTTAAGCGTGCGTGCACTGCGCAATTTGATCATCGCCAGGTCATTAGCGTGCTCCTGCAGCAATTCGCGCAGTCGTTGTTCCAGCTGAGAAGGGTAGGAACCGGTGCCGGGCAGTCGCGCCGGCATCTCGTCATCAATTGTGAGCTCACCCATCTCATCTTGGATGTCGAGGGTGACGGCGTTGCGCTTTCCCTTGGGCACGAACTGAATGAGCGAGCGCATGCCGATGCGGATGGTCTCGAGGTCCTCGACCGTCACGTTATTCCACCATTCCGGATCTAGCGCGCGCTCGAGGAAGGACCGCCGCTCGGCCACCATGGGGATGGTGGAGCTTACGGCCATGAGGTCATTCGCCATCCTTTCGACTCGTTCGCGCAGTGCCGCAAACTCCGGGCTGTGGTCGAGAATCCCCACCTGGAGCTTTAAAATCACCAGGTCAAAGCGCTTAGCTGTCTCAGAGTCCTTCATCGTGTCCAGCGGCAAGTGCGCAATATGGCGGCGCAGCTGCTCAGCCTTCTCCTCACTTAGCTCATCCCACGCAGAGCGATCGCGGTATCGCAGCAAGGTTTCCTTGTCGCTGGGGCGGACCATGATGTGACCTAGCGGTATAGACGCCGCCGAGCCGTGAAGGGAGTCCGCAAGCTCGGCGCGCATCTCTGGGGCCGTAGCGTGCTTATCCAACTGAGCAAGCAACCCCACGCGGGCATCAAAGAGCTTTTCCGACAGCGACCGTGGGCGGCCAGTAGCCGATTCGCGGGCTCCACCCTTAAAGAACTCGTCTACGTTGCCGCAGAAGTCGAAGATAAGGAAGTGTGTCTTGTCCATGCCCGGGCCGAAGAGGTCTGGGCGCAATCGCGTTCCGCGGCCCACCATCTGCCAGAACTTAGTGGGGGAGTAGACAGGCTTGAAGAACACAAGGTTGACCACCTCGGGCACATCCACACCGGTGTCCAGCATGTCCACCGAAATCGCGATGTTGACATCTCCGTCTGGATCTGCGAAGTCGTCCAATGCCCACTGCGCATACTTCGTGTGCGTGGTGATCACGGAGGCTCCAGTGCGCGAATACTCGGGGAACGTAGCATCAAAAACTTGCTTGATAAGCTCCGCGTGACGTTGAGTCCGAGCGAAGATGATGGTCTTTCCCAATTGGTCACCGCCCACGCGGATCCCGTTCTCCACCACGGTTTTCAACACCTTGCGGATGGTGTCCTTGTTGAACAGGTAGCGGTTAATCTCCGCCGAAGAAACCTGACCCGGCGGATCTAAGCGCCCGCCGTCCTCATCGGTACCCCAGTCGGACGTGTCCCATGCCAGCTGTTCTTCCGGGGAAAGTTCGTCATAGGCCATGCCGCGCCGCAGGAAGAGCGAGTCCTGCCGAGCCGTCTTGAAGGGCACGAGGTTGCCGTCTGCTACGGCCTCATCAAGTCCGTACTCAAAGGACGGAGTCTTATCCTCCATCTCAAAGAGTGCATAGGTGTCATGGTCAATCTCGCTCTTCGGCGTCGCCGTCAGCCCGACCACGTAAGCGTCGAAGTACTGCAAAATACGCTTGAAGCGGTTGTACACGGAGCGGTGAGCCTCGTCGACGATGATGAGGTCGAAGGCGAAAGGCCCGAACTTTGCTGGCTTGTCACCGTCGTCCCCGATGAGATTCATCATCGTGTTGTAGGTGGTGACATACACGTCACCCACCTGCTCAGGATTCTTGATGAGGTTCACGGGTGTGGACTCCGCGTACATGCTCACAAAAGCCTTGTGCGCCTGGTTGACCAGGGCAGTGCGGTCCGCCAGAAACAGCACCTTGCCCACCCAGCCGGCCTGGCGCAGCAGCTTAGCGGTGGCCACGGCCACACGGGTCTTACCAGTTCCTGTCGCCATGACCAGCAATGCTTGGCGACGCCTCCGCGCCTCCAACGTCTCCGTCACCGCGCGAATGGCCTCAAGCTGGTATGTGCGGGCACCGCCGCCAGCAATGTCGGTGTCTACCGGCGTTTCGCTCAACAGGGCGCGCATGGTGCGCCGACCAATCATGCGGCGCAATTGCTGCGCAGTGGGGAAGCCCTCTACCTCACGGGCGGGGTAGCCCGCACCAGAACCAGGAAGGTTGGCCGCATCATCGATGAGGTCGATGTGATAGCCGTTGGTACACACCATGACGGGTCGTGTTCCATACTCGCGCTCAATGCAGTCCGCGTACAGCTTCACTTGCTGGGCACCCACGGTCATGGATTCCATGGACTTCTTCGCCTCGATGACGGCCAGCGGTGTGCGGTCATCATCCCACAGGACGTAGTCCGCATAACCAACGCCAGACGTATTAGGCATGCCGTGCAGCTCAAGCTCCCGAGTGACGGAGTCACCACTAAAACCGGCCACGACCAGCATCGGGTCGATGAGCTGTCGGCGAGTCTCGGCTTCACCAATCGCCAGTGGCGCGTCAGGCTGTGCTCCCGCCCCGGCGCGCTCGGCTGCGGCTGCTTCCTGCTCGGCTAGCTTCGCCTCGAGGGCCTTAATCTTGGCAGCAAGCTTCTCTTCCACCTGCTGTGCAGCCGCACGCTCTGCTTCCGCTTGCTCCTGCGCGTCGGCCAGATCCGCCTTCGCGCGAACCTCCGCGCTCCGCCGCTTAAGCTCGAACTGGGCTGCCTCACGAAGACGCTTCTCCTCCGCTTCACGGGCGGCTTCCTTGGCCTCATCGAGCAGCAGCCGGCTTTTCTTTAGCTCCTCATCCTGCTGCGCCAGCTTCTTGAGGTAGGCGGCGGTCTGCGCTTGGGAGCGCCCAGCAACGTGGATTCCTGAGGCATCAGCTGCGCTCTGGCCCAGCAGGCGAGTATCAAAAGCTGCTTTTGGGCCCGGCGCGTTCTCCGGCTTAGCCGAGTGGTACCGCACTGCCCACACCATGAGGTCATACAAGTGCGCTACAACTGCCCGCGCCTTCTGCGGGGTGGCCGGCGCTTGTTTGCCCTCCATGTCGTCGGCGTGTGCGGCGTCATTGCCGCTCTTACGCAAGATGGTCATCTTGCGCAGCATGGTCTCGTTCTTCACGCACTGAAGGAAACCACGGTCCCTGGTCATATCCGCCAAGCTGAGGTAGCCAGTATCGCCCAAGCTACGGAATGCCCAGATGTGGTTCACCACCCGCTCCAGCACCTTGCGCGCATAGAAGCAGGAAATCACCGGATCCGCGTCCACGAAGCGCTCTACCTTCAGACACTCCTCATACGCCGTGGGCCAGACGTAGCGCACAAAGCCGAAATTGCTGCGGATTGGCCCACCCGGCACAGCGTTGCGCCCGGCAGTCGGGGGAGTAGGGGGAGTAGGGGTCACCATAGAGTTCTCCAGGGACATGATTTCACATCGGATACGTCTTGATTCCAGTAATTCTAAGTTACGACTCCTGGCCTAGCTACCGCCATCACTCCGGTCCCTGGACAAACGCTCCGATTCCCCCTTGTTCTTTCCTCACACGCCACTAAGATCAGCACTATCCCGTTGTTCTACAGCTGGCTTTTCTAGGGGTCACCAATCAATAAATAAGGACACACATCACCCGCCCAATGGACATTCAGGCAAGGCGGTTAAAGCGATGGCCAGTATTTCTTTGAATGAATTCACTCAGTGTTCTGAGCATATAGTGCGCACAGCAGCTTCTGCCGGAAAGACTGTGACCATCACCGACCACAATCAACCCATTGCTCAGGTTGTTCCCATTTCATCCATAGATATTCCCGTGCAACAACTAGTGACCGCCGGAATCCTACTTTGCTGGCCAGGTATATTAGCCGGACACGTTTATTAAACCTAAACGTTGACCTTAACGCCGCGTCATGGTTCATACTTATGGACATGACAGTTTCAATGATCAACAGCGCCACGGGAATGCGCACAATGTTGGATAGCCCTCCAGGACAGTGGCAGGAGGCCGCTCGTAAATTATGGGAGCCTATGGCTGGTATGTATTTCTTCATTCCAGGTGATCTCGATATGGCTGCCGTGCACAGTCAGAACTTCGGATTCGATCCGGATTCCTCACGTCAGCAAGTAGCTGATGCGCTCTGCAAATTGGAAGAGGCCAACGCTTGGGATCGAGTTGAGCAAGCTCTCACTAAAGGGGTTCAACACTTAGCGATTGCCAATCCAGGACTCATGATTCCTGACCTCACTGTGCTTCTAGTGTTAGGTGACCCTTCTAACGAGCACTTCATGGACGAAATTCGAGGCCTGTCGGCCTTCGGTGGGATCAGTGGCTACATTGCCATCACCATCTGGCCGACCGAAGAGGTTCTCCATCGGCTAGAGGCAATTGCCCTGCACGAGTTGCACCACAACGTCCGCTATTCGCCTGACGGCATCGTATGGAACCCGCAAACGGTGACCGTCAGTGAGCACATCGTGGCCGAGGGACTAGCCGACCTGTTTGCTGCCCAGTTCTACGGCCAGCGTGGATATACGCACTTCGTCACCGACCAAACCAGATCGAGAGAAGATGTACTAAAACGGGTCGTCGAGGGCTTGAATGTGACAGGCATGCAGGACTTCGCCGCATGGGTGCTTGGAGATTCGAGCGCCCGCCTAATGGGATCGAAACCGGTCGGGCTACCCACCGGAGCTGGTTACGCCGCAGGTGCTCGTATCGCCCAAGCCTACATGGATAAGACAGGTCGGACGGCCGCCGAATGCGTCACCACACCTGCCGCTGAGATCTTAAACGTTGCCTTGCCACAATTAGGCCTGACGCGACACGATAGCTGACAAGAGACACCTGATGAAGAAATGAATCATTCACGAACTTGCAAACAGGTTCGCGATCAACCACACTGGCCCTGTGGACAACCCGCACAGGGCCAGTGTGGCTATCCACAGAAAACCAGGCTGGCCGCAGTGTTCGATAGCGTTTAGGCCACAGCCCAGAGTCCTACTCACTGCCAGCCACCACAGCTCCACAGCCAAACAAAACGGACCCTATGCTGCCTAGAAGAGATGTTGTCTCCCTGTTGGATAGAGAAGACCGTTTGTGATGTTCTAAATCCGAAACTTCGGTGCTAGCGAAATTGATCTTCCCCGAGGGAGAAAAGCTCCAAAGCTGCCGCCCAGTCTGAGGGTTTTACTGTCCTTCCTTCCGGGCACCTTTAAGGGCTTGCACAAGGTCTTCTACATCAACCGTATCCACGTCATAAGCACCAGCCGCTTGGGCTTCAGACGCCAGCTCTCGCAGCGCTTTACGACGTTCAGTCCGCTGCCCGTCCCGGTACTGCAGTAAATCGACGAGTCGAACTCTCCTATGCTTTCCTCCTGAGGTTCGTTCGAACGTTATCGACCCGTCCTCGAGCTTTTTCACCAGCGTTGGCCTACTAATACCAAGGAAATCTGCTGCTTCCTGCGTTGTGAGCAACTGGTCCACAGGTGCAACAGTAATGGCCTTTCCCTGCCGCATCTCACGAACAACATCTGACAACACCCTAAGCACCTCGCCGGGCAGATTTACCGCTTGCCCGTCAAAGCTCACGAGCGCAGCAGGCCCCTCCAACCGCTCCAAGAACCTACTCACATCGAGCATTGCCTCTGGGTCTTGCGAGGGGAGAATTGTGTAAGGGCGATTCCGTTCTTCATTCACGCTGCCATTCTAAAACAATTCGAAATATTCGAAAGGTCAGCATGGGGCCAATGAACCTAACTACTCAAAGTAATCCTCATCCACCTCAACCAGCGCTACAGTCCGCTTAACCTGCACGCCCACGCCGTAGCGGATCATCAGTTCCGCCAGCCTGTCCCCGTCGATCAATACAACGCGTGAGGCCACCGCATCCGCGTACTCCTGAGCTCTATCGGAGAATTTCGCCGTGGTTAGGAACACCCCACGGTCCGCCTGTGCGCCCTGCAGCGCGCCCACGAACGCCTGAATATCCGGACGGCCAATACTCTTGTCCAGTCCATACCGCTTGGCTTGCACGTAAATACGGGATAGACCCAGCGCATCCTGGTCAATGATCCCGTCAATTCCACCGTCATTGGATAGCTGCGTGCGTGTGGCCTTACCTTGTGTTCCGCCATATCCCATGGCCATGAGCAGGTCCAGCACTGCCTGCTCAAAGAACGCCGGCTCATTCTCATGCAGCCGAGTAAGCAGCTCACCAGCCACAAACTCATTGTTGCGCGATACACCGGTTTCCACCTGCTCTACTGGGTCGAGCTCGCTCTCGGATTCTGGAAGACCGCTGTGCTTATCGACGCCCACCTCGTCCCCAGCCTTACTTCCCCGATTCCGGCCCCGCCAAGTTAATGCCGCTTCCGTCCCCGCAATCTCTCCCAACAGCTGCTTTTCCGTCATCCCTTCCGGGTAGCGTGCCAACAGGTCACGGCCAAAGTCTGTAATTTGAAAGCGCGCCCGCGCAGGCGAGGTTATGGCATTCGCCTTCTTGAGGAATGTCAACGCCCACCCAATTCGGTTTTCAAAACGCGACTGCCCCGATGCAATGGTCTCAAGCCGTTCTTCGTCAGTAATGCCCGCATACGACGCAGTTATCTCGATGATCTCCCTACGTCGGAGCTCATCTCCATTTGCGTTAAGAGCCTCCAACACCGATACCAAGTAGGCTTCCCATCTTTCGACAGCCATTAGAGCTCTCCTTGGAATGCGCGGACGGATAGGGATACTTGTAGTTCTTGCAGAAGTTCTCTCTGGCGTTTCATCTGAGATTCAACGTCTTCGATTCGCGAAGTTGATGATGCGAACTCTTGTTGCTCGTCCAATGATGCTTTAGGAATTGGCAACCTCTTCAACTCATTGGCGTTGATATTCGCCATTCCCACAATTGCTTTTGCGGTGTTTCGCAGAATCTTCTTGCCAAGCACCGAGTTTAGGAAACCCGATACGTACTCAGGAACAGCCTTATCGTTTACTCGACATCTGATCAGATAGCCCGCAAAAGTGTGTTCGCCCTCCAAAGCTGGGACGACCGCGGTTTTTCCCACCAAATCCTTGCTATTCGTCCTATTGAAAAGCAAATCTCCGGCCTTCAAAGAATACTTCTCTCGCTCCTTGGCCCCCAGCTCGACATATTTTAGATCCGAAAGATCGATTTCGCCGTTGTAGGAAACATTCCCCATTCTCAGTATCGGAATGCCGAAGTTCTCGTTAGCCTTGTCGCTCGTTCCGTACTGAGTGGATTCAAGATACTCACCAACTGTTATCGATTCGCGCTGACCTTCTAGAAAGGAGGCCGTAAACAATTCCTGTTTGAGTTGAAGTAAGCCTGCCAAGGACTGATCAACCCTAACCTGTGCGCTATGCACCTCATCCAAAACCGCCGCGATGCAGCGCTGCGATTCGAGGGGAGGGAGGGGGATTCGGATGTCCGCAGCCCTTGATTTGGAGAGCTCCTTGAATGTCGCACCTGTCCCAAGCGATTGAAGGACATCTTTCTGCGAAAGCAAATGATAGGCAAGGTAACGTGCGTCTACTTCAGGCGAGGGAATGAAGCTCTTGCAGCCCTGATTCGTAGCCAGCGGCACTTGTGCGATTGCGACATACCCAATTGGCGCACGGCTCGAAAGCACAACACTTCCTGCTGGAAGAAGCACGGCAGAGCTGTTATCAACACCTCTTTGAGTAATCGCTCGTGCTCCAGCAGCTACTTCGAGCCCCTTTAGCTTGCTCAGATCGGCCGGAGTTACCCATGGGATCTCGCCGTCCCAATACTCCGCAACGCTCGTCTTCGGTGTACCACCAGAAACAACCTCACACACATCCCCCAACCGCACCATCGGCCAGTCATGCTTCGCAGTGCTCGCCATGTTATTTCCCCTCGCTAAGCATGGACTTGAGGTTGCCAAGGCCTTGGGTGATGTCGCGGTCGAGTTCTTCGATTTCGGCGATGATGTCCATGGGGTCGCGGGTTTCTTCTACTTCGAGGACTATCTCCTTGTAGCGGTTCATGGAAAGGTCATAGTCGGCTTGGGCAATTTCGTCTTTCGGCACCGTGAAGGAGTAGTCGGTACGGGCGCGCTCACGCTCGTCGGTGGTGCGGGCGTGCCAGCGGGCAACAACGTCCGGAAGGTTGTTGAGCTTGAGTTGTTCGTCGGTGAGGGTGACGGGCGTGGGGTCGTCGGCAAGCGCGGGATCGCTCAGGTCCTGGATGTGTGAGGCGGGGGAGGGGCCGAGCAAGGGACGCTCGAGAAGCGGAGTGCGCTTGTCATCCAGGGAGTAGCCATCCGCAGTGACGTCATAGAACCACACCTCATCGGTGCCGCCGGAGTCCGTGCGGGTAAAGCACAACACTGCGGTGGATACGCCCGAGTAGGGCTTGAATGCGCCGGAGGGCAGTTTGATGACAGCGTCCAGGCGCTGATCCTCAACCAAGGTTTTGCGAAGAGCCTTGTGTGCCTTGGTGGAGCCGAAGAGGACGCCTTCCGGGACAATCACCGCGGCCCGGCCGCCCGGCTTGAGTAGCTGCAGGAAGCGGTGGACAAAAAGAATCTCCGTCTTCTTGGCCGTCGTCACCGACTTGAGCTTGGGATCGACGGCATCCTTATCCAGGCTGCCCGCAAAAGGCGGGTTGGCCAGGACAAGGTCGAAGGCCTCATCGAACGTTGTGGGCAGCTGTTGCAGCGAATCACGGTAAGAAATGTTGGGTTCTTCAAAGCCGTGCATGAACACGTTCATCGCCGCGATGCGCACCATGGTTTTGTCAAAGTCGAAGCCCGTCAGGCCCTCATTGGTAAACGTTGTGCGCGTGTCCTTGTTAAACAGGTCTGCGCGGTGATGGTGGGCAATCCAATCATTGGCAGCCACCAGGAACCCGGCAGTGCCACACGCTGGGTCGATGATGCGCTGCTGTGGTGTGGGCTCCATGAGCGCGACGAGGAGCTCGATAATGTGGCTGGTCGTGCGGAACTGGCCGTTCGTACCCGAGGTGGACAGCTTGTCCAGCATGTACTCGTACAAGTCGCCCTTCATGTCCTTGTTGGAAAAGCGCAGCTGGTCAATGAGCTCCATGACGCGTGAGAGCGTGGCTTCAGATTCGATATCGAAGGAGGCGTTGGCCATGTGCTCCTGGAAGCCCTTGCCACCCATCGCTTTGATGAAGGGGAAGACCTTGTTGATGATGGTGGCCTTGCGGCGGGCGATATCGCGGTCCTCGATGAGGTTGCGCCACCGCAAGTCCTGCTGGCTGGCATCAAAGATGTCTTCCGTTGCAGAGGGATCACCCAAAGCGCGGCGCTTATCAATCTGGACCTGGCGATCATCCAGGTCCTTAATGAAGAGCAGATAGGTGAACTGCTCAATGACGGAGACTGGGTTGGAAATGCCGCCGGACCAGAAGGTGTCCCAGATGCGGTCGACGTTGTTTTTGAGGGCGCCGGTAATCATGTAGTTCAGCGTATCTGCTGAGGCGGACATCCTGGCGATGAGGTCGTGGTGACGGTGACACTGGCGACGCTGGCAAGCGCATTGCTCTCTGAATTCATAAGAATGATATTGCGCTCAAGCTTTTGATTGATACGGGGGAGGGGTATAGCCTAAAAGAGCCCCCAATCGGATTTATTTGAAAGCACTATGAAACGCCTCATCTCTCTCACTGCCGCCTGTGCCGCAGCTATCTCTCTGTCCGCCTGTTCCACCGAGAGCCCCGTCGCGAGCGAAGCCTCCTCCGACAGTGAGGTTCAGCAGGTCTCAGCCGACGACATCCTGGCCAAGTTCAACCTCTCCGGCAAGGACGGCACCCAGATCATCGAGGAACTCGAGCAAACCCCCAAGGACCAGCGCGACAAGGATCTACACGCGTCCATTCTCCCGGACGAGCTGATCCTCACCGCCGGCGAGCAGCAGGCTTCCCTGCCACTTCCGGAGGACAAGTTCTACGTCTCCATCGCGCCGTACCTGACCCAAACCCACGACTGCTTCAACCACTCCCTGACCACCTGCACCGGCGAGCTCAGCCAGGAGGACATCCACGTCACCATCACTGATGACTCCGGTGAGGAGCTGGTTAACGAGGACACCACCACGCACGACAACGGCTTCATCGGCTACTGGCTGCCGGCGGATAAGCACGGCACCATCACCGTTACGAAGGACGGCAAGTCCGGCGAGGTCCCCCTAGACACCACCGACGAGGGCGCTACCTGCGTCACCACGCTGCAGATGGCGTAGCGCCGTTGGGCACTGCTTGGCGACGCCTCCCCGGCCAATACCCCAAGCATTATCGTTATGTTTCCCGGATGTAACTTTGACGTCGCCTCGCGTACATCCACCCTCAGTACTTTCTCCAGAGGATTCAGAAGGAACCCGCAGGCTCTAAGAACCGCAATAACTACACCGAGATCGCTGAAGAGATGGTCGGCTCGGACCTCTCCGTCATCATGGGTGCCGGCCACCCGGAGTTCGACAACAACGCTCAGAAGGCTGATCAGCCGGACTACCACTACATCTCCGAAGAGTCCTTCACCTCCCTGCGTGATGGCTCCGCCGGCTGGGAGTTCGCCGAGAACACCGCCGACTTTGAGAAGTGGGCCGAAGGCAACGTTGAGGCTGACAAGAAGTACTTCGGCCTCGCACCGGTTGCTTCCACCCTGCAGCAGGGCCGTGACGGTAACCCGGACGCTGCCGAGCCGGGTACTGACCCGAAGAACGACGTCGTTGACCTGCCGACCATGACCAAGGGCGCCCTGAACGTCCTGGGCCAGAACGACAAGGGCTTCTCCGTCATGATCGAGGGCGGCGCCATCGACTGGTCCGGCCACGCCAACCAGACCGGCCGTGACATCGAGGAGACCCAGGACTTCAACAAGTCCGTCCAGGCCGCCATCGACTGGGTTGAAAAGAACTCCAGCTGGGACGAGACCCTGCTTATCGTCACCGCTGACCACGAGACCGGCTACCTCTCCGGCCAGGAGGAGACCGAGTCCTGGAACCCGCAGACCGGTGAGGAAGGCAAGGCCCCGCAGCACCAGTGGTACTCCGGCGAGCACACCAACCAGGTTGTTCCGTTCTTCTTCAAGGGCGCTGGCTCTGAGGACATCAAGGCCAAGGCCACCGGCACCGACCCGGTTCGCGGCAAGTACATCGACAACACCGACGTTGCCAACCTGATCATCCAGGACTGGTGGTTCGGCTCTGACGACGGTAATGGCGACGCAGACAACGGCGGCGCTAAGGACGACGACGGCTCCAGCAAGACTGCTTCCTCTGTCGGCTCTGGCCTCCTGGGCGCAGGCCTCGCTACCGCAGTTCTGGCAGCAATCGCCGCCTTCCTGCAGAACATGGGCATCGTGAAGGTCGACTTCTCCGCACTCCGCAAGCTGATCGGCTAATACACCTCGCCTTCTTTAAATCCTCCGCTGTGTGCGGGGGATTTTTGCGTCTTCGTCGTTGTTGTCGACGTCGTTGTTTTCGACGGTGGGTTAGAAGGGGATGTCGTCGCTGGTGTCGGTGCCGGCTTCCCCGTCGGCTTCCTTTTCGGTGTTGGCTTGTTCTTCGGCTTGTCGTTCGGCGTGGTAGTCATCGAGTTGCTGTTTGAGGTACTGGGCTTGCTCGCGGGCAAATTTACGGTAGGCGTCTATGTGCTGGCCTACTGTTTGCACCCACCTTTTCATCCCGTCAGACAGCGGGCCTTCCGGACAGGTGGTAGCCCACGTACTGTCATCGAAAAGCCAGACAATATCCCCGGTATCCGGGTCCATGACATAGCCCAGCCGCCCGTCGGTCTTCATGTTGTGGTGGTGCTGACACAAGCACGCCATATTCGACGGATGCGTCTTTCCACCCTCGGCATAGTTATGCCGATGATCCAACTGCGAATACATCGCCGGCCTGTCACACCCACTCAACCGGCAGGTCTCATCACGACCCTCAACAACGCTACGAATCATTCCCGATGGTTGGTAAGAATCAGATTCTTTCACCGGTGTAGTTAAGTCCCGTTTCTTGGTGTGTGGGATAGGCGCACTGCGCCACCCATAGCCGTTGATGTAGGTCGGGGCATTGTCCACATCACAAGCCTGGTAGGTGTGCAGCACAATGGTTGCTGGTGGTTCGATAGCCCCGGTAAGAAGCTTCTTTATCGCATCCGTCAGCGAAAGATCTTGCTTTGTAGCGGTTTCCCGGATGAAGGCATCGATAGCAATGCCGGTTGCTTCATCCACGCCGAGCTCTAGCCAGGCTTTCGTGCCGTTGGAAGAGAAGGTGTAGGTGTCTTTAGGCCTGGTATCGCGAAAAGCAATGCTCGGGTCCAGGGTTTTGGCCAGATCGCGCACCCGGCGGCGGATTTTGGCGGTGGTGGGAAAAACCTGATTCGGCTGGGTAGGGGTGAAGTAGGACACCAGGGTGGCATCGATGAGCGCGAGCGTTGCGTCATCGAGCCCGGCAAGGGCAGACAGGGGTTTGTCGATGGCGATAAGCCCCTGGATGTCCAGCAGGCAGTGGGTGTCTTGGAGGGCTTTAAGCCCGGGCAGGGTATCGAGGCGGAAAAGGGCGCGCAGGCCGGCGGTGATCAGTCCTTCGCCGAGGCCCCAGGTGTTGACTAGGGATAAGGCGGTGGTGTCGATGTCGGCGTCTAGGTGTGGTTGGGCTGCGCGCCAGCAGGCAAAGTCCGCGCGGCGGACGTTGTGGCGGGCTTTAGCTAGTGGGTTAGTGGGGTTGGCGTGGGCGAAGAAGGCGGTTGGTGGTGTGGTGGTTGTGGTTGTCATTGTGCCCCCGAGGCAACTATAGAATAGGTGTTCTACCCACAACTATACCGACACTCCACCTATATGGCTATGGCCAGCGGGATTATTCTTTTCCGGTTGCCTATTCGGGGGTATTGAGGATTAGTTTAGGGTTTGTGTTCGAGCCGAATCGAACAGGCACTTTCATCCACACCCCACCCAACCACCACGGGGGTAACGCGCGGCTCAGCACGTGCAGCACATGGCCTCACAGCCTCCTACCAGGCACATGGCACGAGACCCCTGCGGTGTCCTAAGATGAAGCAAATGAGTGCGGAGATTTATTCACTTCCTACGACGCCCCTGGTGACCACCGATCTTGTCGAGCAAGGCCCGCGACTTTCCCTGCGCCGCGGCAGCAACATCCTCATGCTCCAGCTGCCTGCCACCGACCCTGAAGCTGACGTAGAAGATCCGCGTTGGGTGGTCGAATCTCACTTCATCGATCGCCCCCATACGCTGCGTGAATTCTCCACGGAGGAGCCGATCAACGTCGGCATTCCCGGCCCCTTCACCCGCATCGAGGTCACTCTGCGCGATGGCGATGAGGACCTCATCGAAACCATCACCTTCACCGGTATCACTGATGACGCACCGTTCATCGTCTATGACCGCACCACGCTTATCGCGCCGCAGGGCACCCTGGAGGAGGCCACCCCGCTCGGCATCTGGGCCGGCTGGGAAGTGGGCCCGCTGCTAGATCAGGTGAGGGTACCGCAGAGGGAACCGGTAGACGTCGCCAAGCACGGCGATTTCGAGTGGGACTTTGACGTAGCCACCCTGCCCAACGCCCGGGGCCTCGATAACGAGCCGGTATTCACTAAATCCCCGCGCGTGCACCTCATCGCGGAAGGGGAGTGGCGCATCGATCTCACCTACGCTCCCCTCGGCGGCGAGCAAGAGGAGATTTCGGAGCAGACGTTCGAGGCGGGCACCGCCGAGCCCTTCCCCAGCGACCTCTACGAAGACCCCTGGGTGGGGCGGTACAAGGTGACGCTGTGGCATAACGCAGAGCTTGCCGACGTCCGCTTTATCTCCCTCGCCGAGGGCCTTCACATGCGCTCGACGAACGAAGGCCCGCGCGGCATCGATTTCCGCATCATCGACGCCCTCGGCGCGCATTCGGCGTTTAGCTACACCCTGGCCTCGCCGCCCAAGAAGCCCATCGCGCTGGAGAAGGGGCTGCGCACGTTCGAGGACACCGAGGTATCCCGCCGTGAGGTCGTGGCCAGCGACGCCGGCTACGAGCTCGAATTCGACGTGTGGCCGGAGGCCCTGTTCAGCCGCGTAAAGCGCATTGGTCTCGAACCCACGGAGCACTCCAATAAGCCGGTCATCCTCGCAGGCCAGCTCGACCAGGATGACATGTTCACCGTCCATTCGCCGCGCCCGCTGCCGCTAGCGAAGTTTGTGACCATCGACGGCCGCCAGAAGATCAAGGAGCTGGCCCGCACGTCCAAGACCACGCAGGCCGTCACCAGCCTGTCCGTGCCGAATGCCGCGCTGGCCAATGCCGTGCGCAAGCAGCCGTCGGCCGAGCTCTTCCTCATGTGGTCCACCCTGTCGTACGAGGACTACCTGGAGTCCCTGCCGGACAAGGAGCGCGCGGCGCACGAGGCCCGCAGCCTGGACCGCCGCGTGGTGGAGTACGAAGCCTCCGCGTCTACGAGCCTGATTTACGCCGCGCTGGCCACCGTGCGCAAGTCCCCGCTCGTGGGCAGAGGGCTTCTCACGGAGAACGAGATTTCCGTGGAGCAGAACGTAGATCCCCAGGTAGATTTGCTGGGGTGGACCTGGCCATTGGCCAACCCCACCGTAGAGCCCACCCAGCTTGAGCCTACGGAGGCCGGTTTCGCGCTGCCTGCGGAGGTCGCCGCGCAGGGGCCGATGCTTGTCGACGTCCGCGAGCTCACCACCTCCGCTAACCTCGCCGCGCCGAAGCGCCCGTCGAGTGCCTCCATCGTGGTCTCGCCGGAGGGCGCCGAGCCGGCTTTGGCCTCGAGCGAGTGGACCCCGGAGGAGCTCTGGAAGGCCTTCCGCGCGCTCCACGTGCTGTCACAGCGCAGCCCGAACCCGAAGCTGCAGGCCATGTTCGACAGCATCATCGACGGCCTGCGCGCCGACCCGTCCGCGGCCATCCACGCCCTGGCGCACACCGGGGTCAGCGTGAACCAGCAGGCCCGCTCCCTCGCGCGCACGCGCCTCTTCCACGCCCCGTTGGACCCGGTGGAGGCGGGCAGCGACAACTACCTGGATCTGCTCCTCAACCCCTCGGCCAGCGACAATGCGGAGCTCGCCGCCGTTCGCGAGTCCGGCGCCGACGGCCTCACCCGTCCCATGCTTCTCGCGGCTGCGACCGTCCATAGCCCGACCCCCAGCGTCGACGACGTGATGGGGGAGGCCGCGCGCGTGGCGGCACTGCGCGAATGCTTTGCCAACAACGGCGCCCTGGACGCCCTGGGCACCATTGAGCAGCTGCGCAAGGATGCCACGGCGCTTGCCTCGGTGGTCCAGAATGCCGGCGTGGATATGTCCATCAGCCACACCCTGGTGGCGCTTGGCGCATTCGGCAGCGGAAATACCGCCGACGAGCTCAACGCCGCGGCCTGGATGCCCTATATCTCCTACGCTTTCGCGCTGGCCGCCCGCGGCGCCGCCAACGACGTCATCATGGAGAGCCCGCTGCTCAAGGAGGACATGCCCATGCTTGCCGACGTCCTCCCGCTCGCCCCCCGCCTCTTCTTCTACGACCTCGTGACCGCCGAAGCGCTCTTCCGCGATCACGATATGTAAGCCCGTGAGGTGTGCCACAATAGGTGAGCATGAAGGTTATCTCCACGAACGTCGCTGTCCGCCGCCCCGAGCCGCACGGGCAGCACGAGTACACGGGCATCGATAAGCAGCCACGCCCCTTCCTGGATCTGGAAATACCCGGGCCCAACTATGGTGACGGCTCTGGCGTGGTGGGGGATTCCATCGGTGACCACGCCCACCACGGCGGCGCCGAGAAGGCCGTGTATGCCGTGGCCCGTGAGGAGCTCGATTACTGGGAGGGCACGCTCAACCGTGTGCTGCGTGATGGCTACTTCGGGGAGAACCTCACCACCGAAGGGATTTCCTGGCCGAATATGCTGATCAACCAGCAGATTCAGGTGGGGGAGTGCGTGCTTGAAGTGTCTATCCCGCGCACGCCCTGTGCCACCTTCTCCGGCCGGATGGACGAGCCCGGTTGGCTCAAGTCCTTCACGGAGCGCGGCGATTGCGGTTCCTACCTGCGCATCATCGAGCCTGGCCGCATCACTCCTGGCGATGAAATCACGCTCATCGGCCGCCCCGACCATGACATCACCATGGGCATGGCCTTTGCCGCCAAGATGGGGGACAAGGAGCTAGCCCGGCGCGTCGTCGACGCCGGCTGCCTTGCCGCAGTCCACCACGAGCAGCTGGTTAAGCGCCTGCAGCCCCGCGGTTAGCTAGCCATTCATAGGTTGTCGCTTGTGAACCGCGCGTGCCATCCATACGCACGAATCGTGCCTTCACCAGTGACTTCAGCGCATATCGGACCTGCGCTCGAGTAAGGTTTGTGGCTGTTTCTATTTCGCCGATAGACAGCGGTTGTGCCGCCGTACGCAGCGCCTCCGCTACGCGCGGGGCGTTAACACCCAGGCGTTCCAAGGTCACTGGTGCATCCACTCGTCGTTCCGGGCCGGTGCCTGATTCCTCCTTGCGTAGTGGCTCCCAGATACGGGCCTCTCCACGAGTGTCCGGCCGCCACATCTTCACCGTAAATTGCACGCCAGAATCTATCAGGTCAGGCTCCGGTAGTCCTTGCTCTCGCGCGGCATCCAGCATGAGCTGCACGCCGCCGCCTTCGCCCTCAATAACAAAAGAGCCATCGTCTGCTTTGAGATATCGGCACAGTCTATAGAGCCGCTGGTTAATCTCCTGGCGCGCCAGATCTCTCGACTTGATCTGTTCAACCGTCAGATCCCGTAGGCCTCCTGGACTGGAGATAACCATCTTGTCCGGTAATAGGCGGACATCAATCGATTTACCCGCACCCAACGTATTTGGCCCAAGATCACGGTGCACCAATGCATTAGCCACGGCCTCTCGAATGGCCGGAAGGGGAAGTTCAGGAACTTCCACCATTGATCCGTCCTCTCGATATCGCCGTACGGCGGCTAAACGTTGCCTTACCCATCCCATTACCGAGTTCAACAGCACCGGAACGGGCCCCTCAAAGGTCTCCAACCCCAACACTCGCCCGTGCTTCGAACCATTTGGTAGCCTTTGCGCCACCGTTACTGCTAAGGAGGGAAAATGCCCTTGGGGATAGAAACCCAGCGCATACAGGCCAGCAAGCGTCAGCTCTCCAGTCGCGGTCGTCACCGCTAGCGCCCGTAAGACGTCCTCATCTTGAGTAAGTCCCGATAGTCGCCGATTCTTTTTCCGCGCCTGAACCAAGAAATCTTGCACCACGTCGCTATCTAGGTCTGCAAGGCTCGTGCCTTCCACAATCGTCGTGTCATAGGACACTGCCTCTTCGGCATGCAGCTTTGCCACGTCCATCATGCGCAGCTCCGAGGCACTCATACGGTAGTCCCCATCAGCCATTCGAAGATACGCTTCTCCCCTGTAGATAGCAGGCTTATCAATAATCGGAAGACCCGTAACCTCCGCAATCACGACATGCGTGCCATCTATTGCCACACTGTCGGTATGCACTGTGACTGGAGGGGTGATGGCATGACGCGCCTGCGAGGCCAGAGCAGCCTCCATCTCAGAAGGATTCTCAATGCCAGTGACAATGAATCCTTCCTTCTCATTGACACCGAGAATGATAAGGCCGCCACTCGGCATGTTTGCGAACGCGCATAATGTCTGCGGTAGAGAGTCCGGAATGCCCCCTTGAGCGGTTTTGACCTCGACTGTTGTTGAATCACCGCCGCGCAACTCAAGCTCAGCCAATAGCTCTCTCAGCTGATTCTCGGACCAATTGTTCACGATGAATACCCGCCCTCAATGTTAACAATGACGGCTCAATGCTAACTTC
This sequence comes from Corynebacterium tardum, assembly GCF_046717785.1. Classification (NCBI taxonomy): domain Bacteria; kingdom Bacillati; phylum Actinomycetota; class Actinomycetes; order Mycobacteriales; family Corynebacteriaceae; genus Corynebacterium; species Corynebacterium tardum. The sequence goes on from NZ_CP177104.1 coordinate 2,690,128, forward strand.
ATTCCTCTTCAATGACAAGAGTTCTCATTGATCTTCCCATTGAGGTGTCATTGACATTCTCATTGAGGCCAAATTATGGCCCTGAAACCCCGTATGTTTAAGCTTTATCTAGCGCATAAACCGCAATGAGTGGTTGGATAAGAGTTATCCAACCACTCATTTGCTGTTTGACGAATGGATAGCCTCTACAAGCCTCACTACGTTACCGAGAGCTGGATCCCCGAATCAGGCTCCGGCATTCCCCGGCGTGATAAGGCCGGAGGCCCTTTTTAGGTCTATGTCCCTGACCATCTTGTAAGTAAGGCATGGAGTTTTCCCCAGAGCTCACCAGCCGGGCAGCACGTATCGAGCGAGAGATCTTGGATCTCAACCGTCATGCTGCTTCTGGCCAGTTGGAGTCTGTGGCCTGCTTACTCATGCGTTCTGAGGCGATTTCTTCCTCACGCATTGAAGGTATTGCGCCCAACGTCGACAAGGTTGTCCTCGCGGAACTCGCCCAAAAGGAGGAAGTCCGCGGCTTTAAGGAAAGCGCGGAAGAGGTTGCGCGTAACCTCACCGTTCTGTGTTCCATTGAGAAGAGCTTTGCCACCGAACCAACATCTCCATCGGCCTTCTTGAAAAGCTCCAAAGAGAGTTGATGGGGGAGAAGGGCTCTATCCCCACTGGTCTTCGCACTATTCAAAACTGGATTGGTGGAAGTAACCACACACCCATTGGGGCCGAGTTCATCCCAGCGCCCCCACGTCTAGTCCATGACCTCGTGGACGACTTGTGTCTTTATCTCGATGGCGCTTCGCACGGTACTCTCATCCAGGCCGCGATTGCTCACGCTCAATTCGAAACGATTCACCCATTTGCAGATGGCAACGGCCGTGTGGGCCGTGCTCTCATTCATGGGATTCTTCTGCGTCGCGGACTTACTGAATACACCATTCTGCCGGTATGCCTCGTCCTCGGTACGTGGTCCAAATCGAAAGCTACCTGCCTTTTCGCACCATCAAGCGTGGGAAAATCCTCACCATGAAGCGCACGTATAAGTGGGAGCATGTCGAGATTCCCCTCATCCGGAACTAGGCCGCAGTTCATTTTTTAAGAGCCGGTTTGACCGCTTCCGGAGTGCAATACGGCGATGGATACGAGGCCACGTGGGAGCTGCGCGCCGCGGAGAACTGGGTGACTGAACGTGTGTCGGTGAACGTTGAAGGCGACGGATGGGGGCGAAGCCTCGAGCTGTTTAGGTCCGAGCAAGGCGTGTGGTCGGTGGAAACCAATGAAGAGGGCGCCCAGCTTGAAGATCTGCCCTCCCCCGGTATCGTCCAGTCAGCCGACCTGAAAGCCGCACTCGATTGCGATCTCGGTCTGTGCCCTCTCACCAACACAATGCCTATTCGTCGCTTGACGCTGCTTGAGACTCAGGTTCCGAAAACGCAGCTGATCATGGCTTGGATTGATATACCGTCCCTCCAGGTGATCGCATCAGACCAGTACTACAGCTCCGTCGATGCTGAAACTGTCCGATACGAAAGCGGAACACGGGGAGTCGACGTCGAGTTGGAGGTCGACGGTGGCGGCGTGGTCGTACACTACCCTGATCTCGCACGGCGGGTCTGATCCGGAAACAACTCTATCTAAGCTGGGCGGTATAAACGACCTGACCATCGCGCCTGGCCCAGGGATCCCCGGGGGTCTGGTCATCGTCGCCGCCGACCTGACGGAGCAGTTCGCGAAGTCGTCGGGACCAGGTGGCCAAGGCGTCAATACTACGGACAGCAAAGTGCAGCTTTCCGTCGATATCGCTACGTGCTCATCGCTTTCCGACGCCCAACGCCGCCGCGCCCTCCACAACCTCGAACACCGCCTGGACGGCACAGTGCTCACCGTGAGCGCGTCGACGCAGCGCTCGCAGGTCCGTAACCGCGCCGAGGCGCGAGAGCGCATGGCCGCCCTCTTGCGTGAGGCGCTCGCTCCGCCCCCTCCCCCGCGGCGAAAAACGAAGCCGACGCGCGGCTCGGTGCGGCGCCGTCTCGAAGCTAAAAAGCGGCGCTCGGAACTCAAGTCCACGCGACGGCGGCCCCAAATTCCCTAGTTCGAACCATCCGCATACATATCCTCACGCTGACGGCCCTGGTTCGGGTAACCGCTACGCCGAGACAGCGTGAACCGGTTGAATCCGCTCGATTTCCGAGAGGATCTTGTCTTCCGCCACGTCCAAGTCATATTGAGCCTGTAACCCGAGCCAGAACTGGGGGCTCATCTCGAAAAACTTCGCTAGACGAAGGGCCGTGTCAGCGGTTACAGCGCGCTTACCGTGAACATTCTCGTTGATCCGGCGGGGTGGAACGCCGATGGAGACGGCGAGCTTTTGCTGGGTGATCCCCATTCCTTTGAGGAAGTCCTCCATGAGGATCTCACCGGGGTGAACCGGAGGGAGCTTGTCAGTGGTAGTCAGCGATCTCAACCTCCTCTGACCCCGCGACGGACCATCGAAAACAGATCCGCCACTGGTCGTTGATTCGAATGCTGAACTGACCCCGCCGATCACCTTTCAACGCCTCGAGCCGGTTTCCCGGGGAATCCGCTCTCGATTCCACAGACGCTCAGTGTCCTTGTCAGCGAACGACTGGATCTGCTTCACCCTATCCCCCATAACGCGAAGCGTCAATAACGCTACACGTTAAATTTGAACTCCACAGTATGTAGTTGCAAAGTTACTTTCTCGTTAGCCTACAACAATCAGAAAACTGTAATTACGTCAGCACACAGAGAACATATGGGCGCATGGAAACACGTAAAGGTTTTGCGGGATGGCGTGGACGTCAACGTGAAGATTCTGGAGAACCTCGCCGCCCACGTCGCTCCCGCGTTGGGTGGCAGCCGAACCACAACGGATCAGTCATTTGCTATCCCATCGACTAATTCCTGCAGGTCGCAGGACCTACGCGTAACCGTCAGTTCAGTGCATTTTGAATAGTTCAGCACACGTTGTATTGTTCAGCACATGCTGACTATTGCTTCGCGCCTCGACGTCATGAACCGGCTCGGCCGGGCCATGGCTGATCCGACGCGTTCCCGAATCCTGATGACCCTACTCGACGGTCCGGGCTACCCGGCCGAGATTTCGCAAAGCTTGGATCTGACCCGCTCGAACGTCTCGAACCACCTGTCCTGCCTACGCGATTGCGGCATCGTCGTCGCTGAGCCGGAGGGCCGCAAGACCCGCTACGAAATTGCCGATCCGCACCTCGCGGCGGCGCTCGAAGCGCTGGTCAACGCGACGCTGGCCGTCGACGAGAATGCCCCCTGCATCGACACTGAGTGCTCGGTGCCCGGCTGCGGCGAGAAAGGAACGGACGCATGAGTTCAGCATGTGGATGCGAACACGAACCCGCCACGGAGATCGAAGAGCTCGATCGGCCATGGTGGAAGGACCCCGAGCTACTGCTACCGATCTTCTCCGGCGTAGCCCTCATTACAGGACTGGCGCTGGACTGGTCCGACTTGGAGACGCCCGCAACGGTACTGTATTGGCTTGGCCTGCTGTTGGGCGCTTACACGTTCGCACCTGGAGCGATCCGGAACCTTGTCACGAAGCGCAAGCTCGGCATTGGCTTGCTTATGACGATCAGCGCGGTCGGCGCGGTGATCCTTGGTTTCGTCGGAGAGGCCGCGGCGCTGGCGTTCCTGTACTCGATCGCCGAGGCGCTTGAAGATAAGGCGATGGACCGGGCCCAAGGCGGACTGCGGGCACTGTTGAAGCTGGTACCGCAAACCGCGACCGTGCTGCGCGACGGTACGACGGCCGAGGTCGCTGCGAAGGACCTTGAGGTTGGCGAGCTAATGGTCGTACGCCCCGGGGAGCGGATCGCCACGGACGGCATCATTCGGTCCGGACGCTCCAGCCTTGACACCTCAGCGATCACCGGAGAATCCATTCCGGAGGAGGTTGCGCCCGGCGACGAGGTACCCGCGGGAGCGATCAACTCCGCCGGTGTGCTTGAGGTCGAGACGACCGCAGCTGGAACGGACAACTCGCTGACCACACTCGTCGACCTCGTCGAGCAGGCGCAGGCGGAGAAGGGTGACCGCGCCCGGATCGCCGACCGGATTGCCCGACCCCTCGTGCCCGGGGTGATGATCCTGGCGGTGCTGGTCGGCGTGATCGGCTCGCTGTTGGGCGACCCCGAGACGTGGATCACCCGTGCGCTGGTGGTCCTGGTCGCAGCGTCGCCGTGCGCGCTGGCAATCTCCGTGCCGCTGACGGTCGTGGCCGCGATCGGCGCGGCCAGCCAGTTCGGAGTAGTCATCAAGTCCGGCGCGGCGTTCGAGCGACTCGGCGGCATCCGTCACCTGGCGGTAGACAAGACCGGAACCCTTACCCGCAACCAGCCCGAGGTTACCGGAGTGGTCCCGGCAGACGGATTCGATCGGGCGCAGGTGCTTTCCTTCGCGGCGGCGGTTGAGCAGCAATCGACGCACCCCCTCGCCGCGGCGATCGTGTCAGCGGAGCCCGAAGCGCCCACCGCCTTGGATATCAGCGAGGAAGCCGGTCATGGCATCGGCGGCACCGTCGAAGGCCGACGGGTGCTGGTGGGCAGCCCCCGATGGATCGACGCCGGGCCACTGAAGGCGGACGTTGAGCGCATGGAGTCCGAAGGCCAGACCTGCGTCCTAGTCACCGTCGATGACGCTCTCGCCGGGGCGATCGGGGTGCGCGACGAGTTGCGGCCCGAGGTGCCCGATGCCGTGCAGTCCCTGCACGACAACGACGTGGAAGTGAGCATGCTCACCGGCGATAACACTCGCACCGCCCGGGCGCTGGCTGGAATCGCCGGAATCGACGACGTGCGCGCCGAGCTGCGACCGGAGGACAAGGCAAGCATCGTCGCCGAACTCTCCTCCAAGACGCCGACGGCGATGATCGGCGACGGCATCAACGACGCGCCGGCACTGGCGGGCGCAACGGTGGGCATTGCGATGGGAGCAACCGGCTCTGACGCCGCGATCGAGTCCGCTGACGTCGCCTTCACTGGCCACGACCTCCGGCTGATCCCGCAGGCGCTGCAGCACGCCCGCCGAGGCAGCAGGATCATCAACCAAAACATCGTGCTGTCTCTGGCCATCATCATCGTGTTGATGCCACTGGCGATCAGCGGTGTACTGGGCCTGGCCGCCGTCGTCTTGGTACACGAAGTAGCCGAAGTCATCGTGATCTTGAACGGCCTGCGGGCTGCACGAGCGAAACGCTGAGGCTGTGACCGGCAAGTCTTATAAGGGTTAAACCACGCGCCGAGCGCACACACACGTTGGACCAGGCGAGTCATTCGAGTTCACCACCTGGTCCTTCTCGATGCGTGCAGGCACGGGAACTGTGGGTGAACCTAAGATTTCAACGGGCACAGCCTTAAAGTTTGCGGATACGCTCTGCATCCGCCACGAGGTTCTGCGTGAGCTTCTCCGCTTCAAGGCCGCTCAAGTCACAGCTGTCGAAGCGGGCCAGCCAATCAGCGCGAATGGCGGGGGAGTCGAACCAGGTTGCGCGCTCAGCCTCAATATCCTCGATGCCGCTCAAAGTGCGGCCATCGCGGCTGCGGATCTCGAGGTCGTCGACAAGCGGGGCAATCGCTTGAAGCCCTGGGACGATGGCTTTAAAGCCCGACGTGTGGGAAACTTCATTTGTCCAGCGCGGATAGCGACTCACGCGCTGCGCCTCCAGGTAGCGCTGGACGACACCGAGCCTGGAGACCTCCTGCGCCACCGCCAAGCCCACGACCCTCACGCGGAAACCCGCGGAGCGAAACTTGGCTATCTCACCCGCGATGAATTCCGGGTTGGACAGCGTGTTCTCAATGATGAGGGAGTGCCCGTGCTGCCGACCATACTCAATGAGCGAAGACATCCAAAAGGGGACCGGTCCATTGGTGAGCACGTCCATGCGCAGGGGGTCGCGGTCCATGATCTCATCGAGGGCGGGGTGCAGCTTCCGAACCTCATCGGAATCAAGGACCGCGTGACCATTCTTTACAGATTCAATAGCCGTTGATTTGCCTGACGCTGGCTGCCCCGCCACATAAATGACCTCTGGAACAGCCGGACCATGAGCATTCGACCGACCAAAATAGCTAGTTTGCAGAGTCTTTAGCCGTTGCTCCATGACCTGCGGATCAACGGGGAAGTCAGCGGCGGAAAGCATAGGCTATGCCGCTTTGTGCTCGGAGGAGAGGGCTTCAAGCCGCTGCGCAAAGAGAGCCGCAGCGGCGCGGACGGCTTCAATGTCGGTTGAATCAACACCACTGACTATGTCCTCTACCAGCCAATTCTGACGAATCCACCATTGTGATTCAACATCGTTGCCTGCTTCAGCGGCCCGAGTGAGGTAGGCAGCTTTCAGCGAGGACGCAACCTCCTTCATGGCGTCGAAGGCTGCGTACTCGATCTCCGGGACTTTGGCGGTGCTCATGGCGCTAAGAATAGCAGCGCCATGGCGGTTTTAGCCGTTGATGATCTGCGGGTAAGCCAAGCCCTTGAGGCCCTCGGTACCGAACTCCACGCCGTAGCCGGAGGACTTGATGCCGCCGAAAGGCACGCGCGGATCCACAGCACCGTGGGCGTTGATCCAGGTAGTACCGGCCTCCAAACGGGAGGCCACCTCAAGGGCACGCTCACGGTTGGACGACCACACGGAAGAACCCAGTCCCACGTCGAGCTTGTTGGCCTGCTCGATGGCCCACTCCAGGTCCGTGTACTTGATAATCGGCAGCGCGGGGCCGAACTGCTCCTCGACGGCCAGCGGGTTATCCGGGTCAATATCCGCCACCAGAGTGGTGGGGTAGAAGTAGCCCGGCGCGTCGTAGTCTGGGTCGCCGCCCAGCAGTACGCGGGCGCCGGAATCCTTGGCAGCCTTGACAAGCTTGTCCACGATGTCGAACTGCTGCTTGTTCTGCAGCGGGCCGAGCACGTTTTCTTCTTCCAAGCCCACGCCCATCGGGGAGGCCTTGGCCACCTCGACGAGGGCCTCGCAGACAGCGTCGTACAGCGACTCCGGCACGTACACGCGCTTCATCGCAGCACAGGTCTGGCCGGTGTTGATGAAGGCACCCCAGAAGAGATCACCGGCGATTTCCTTCGGGTCGGCATCATCCAGCACGATGCCGGCGTCGTTGCCGCCGAGCTCCAGGGTGAGGCGGGTGAGGTTATCGGCGCTGGCCTCCACGATCTTCTTACCGGTGGCGGTGGAACCGGTGAACATGATCTTCTCGATGCCCTCATGCGTAGTCAGCGCGGCACCGACCTCGCCATCACCGCTGACAACCTGGAGGACACCCTCCGGCAGCACGGAGTTGACTACCTTGAGCAGACCCAGCACGGACAGCGGGGTGTACTCGGAAGGCTTGACGACGACCGCGTTGCCCATACGCAGCGCCGGCGCAATCTGCCAGATGGTGATCATCATCGGCCAGTTCCACGGACCAATCGCACCGACAACGCCGAGCGGGCGGTAGTTGACGGTGGCGGTGATGTCATCATCGACGGCAGTGTAGTTCGGGTGCTCGAAGGATGCCGTGGCGTTGAGCCACCCGGAGCATGCGCCCACCTCGAAGCGGGCGTTCGGCCCGTTGAGCGGCTTGCCCTGTTCGCGGGAAAGCAGCTCCACGAGTGCCTCTGCATTGGCGTCGATGGCGGCTGCAGCCTTGGTGAGTAGCTCGCAACGCTCTGCGTCGCTCAGCTTGGCAAAGTCCTTCTGTGCTGCACGTGCCTTCTCAACTGCAGCGTTAAGGTCCTCCACGGTGTTTTGCGGAGCGCGGCCTACGACCTCACCGGTCGCAGGGTTGAGAATCTCACGTCCGTTTTCATCCGTGATGGCATTGAGTAGATCAGCGTAGCTGGCGAACTGAGTCATCGGGTTCTCCTAGACAGTCTAGTGGAGTCGTTTTGGACATGTTACCCAAGACACAGTCACTGTGGTTCCAGTCAGTGTGGCTCCAACGACAAAGCCAGCGGTCACCACTTCATCGAGATGGTGCCCGCCGGCTTCACAGGGAGACTTAGGTATTTGCGTACGGATCACGCATAGCGATGTACTGCAGCGACGTGTATTCTGCAATACCCTCGGCGCCGCCCTCGCGGCCCATGCCGGACTGCTTGACGCCGCCGAACGGGGCAGCGGCGTTAGAGATAACACCGGCGTTGAAGCCCATGAGGCCGAATTCAAGGCCATCACCCAAGCGCCACATACGGTCGGAGTCCTCGGTGAAGACGTAGGAGGCTAGGCCGTACTCCGTGTCATTAGCAATGTCGATAGCTTCCTTTTCGTCAGAGAAGGTCAGAATTGGAGCAATCGGGCCGAAGATCTCTTCCTGCGCCACGCGAGCATCACGGGAAACATTCGTCAGAACGGTCGGGGAATAGAAGTAGCCCTTTCCCTCGCCTGGCTTGCCTCCGACGATGGCCTTGGCGCCCTTCTCTACGGCGTCGTCAACCAGCGCGGTGATGTTGTCGAGCGCCTTCTGCTCGACCAGCGGACCACAGGTAACGCCCTCATCGAGGCCATTGCCCACCTTGAGCTCACCAATGCGCTTGGCAAACTTCTCTGCGAACTCTTCGGCCACAGACTCGTGGACGATGAAACGGTTTGCTGCAGTGCAGGCCTCACCGATGTTGCGCATCTTGGCGCCCATAGCGCCTTCCACGGCCTGGTCAATGTCAGCGTCCTCAAAGACAATGAACGGAGCGTTGCCGCCCAGCTCCATCGAGGTGCGCAGGACGTTGTCTGCAGCGGCCTTAAGTAGGGTCTTGCCCACCGGGGTAGAGCCGGTGAAGGAGATCTTGCGGAGACGGGAATCGGCCATAATTGGCTCGGAGATAGCGGAAGCGGACTTACCGGAGACCACGTTAACCACACCAGCCGGAACGCCGGCATCAATCATGGTCTGTGCGAAGTACTGGGTGGTCAGCGGCGTGAGCTTGGCAGGCTTCACCACCATAGTGCAGCCAGCGGCGATGGCCGGCGCGATCTTGCGAGTAGCCATGGCCAGTGGGAAGTTCCACGGAGTGATGAGAAGGCACGGGCCCACCGGCTTGCGGCGGGTTATCATGCGCAGGGTGCCCTCCGGCGCGGGCAGGGTGCGGCCGTAGTCGCGGACAGCCTCCTCACTGAACCAGCGCAGGTACTCAGAGCCATAGGTAACTTCACCATAAGACTCAGCCAATGGCTTGCCCATTTCCAAGGTCATGAGAGTGGCAAACTCGTCCTTACGTTCCTGAACCAGTTCAAATGCGCGGCGCAGCAACTCAGACCGCTCGCGAGTAGAGGTGCGCGCCCACTCATCCTGGACTGCACATGCAGCATCCATAGCCTTCTTGGCATCTTCAGACGTTGCAGAAGCGAGGGTCGCGATGACCTCTCCAGTGGCTGGATTCTCCACATCAAAGGTGGAGCCATCAGAGGCATCGACCCATTCACCGTTAATCAGCAGTCCAGTCGGAACCTTGGCCAGCAATTCATCAACTTTGACATTTGTGTTATCACTCATGAGTCTTTTCTACCCTCCTCGAGTGAATTTGTCTGCCAGTTGAGTGACTACTCCCCAAGCAGTGCGAATCGACCATTTAAACTGCACGAACAGTGGAACTTTCCACATTCGCGCTACACCCTAAAGGGCTACCCCCGCGGGGATAATTCGGAGAACTCGCCAATTCACAGTGTGTGTTTCTACACCACGTTTCACGTGAAACTTTTTCGGCCCCCTAACACGGTTCGCTTTAGACTGATCACATGACCAGCCCACGCACCGCCTTTATCCTCGAATCCTGTGCCATCGTCACCGGCGACGCCGTCGGTACCGTCCTTTAGAACCACCCCATAGGCGTCGACAAGCAAGGCTCCATTGTTTATGTCGGGCCTGCCGACGAAGCCCCGCATCTCCCCGGTGCGCGCCGCATCAACCTCGACGGCAAGTTCGTCCTGCCCGGCCTTATCAACGCGCATGCCCACCTGTTCTCCGACGGAAAGCCACTTCACCCAGCGCTGACCTCCGACCGCGGCGGGGCCATTGCAGCCAAAGTCTTCAACACTCTGTTCGGTCGCGCTCTCATGCGCAAGCGCACCAAGGCCAACATTCTCACCCAGCTCAACTCCGGTGTCACCGGGCTGCGCAGTCTCGGGGATCCCGGTTACGAGGTCGCGGAAGCCCGCGAGGCTATTGAGGCAGCGGAGTACGTTGGTCCCCGGATCCTGGCTTCCGGCCCGCTCCTCGCGGCAATCGGCGGACACGGTGTACCGCAGATTGCGTTGGTCAATGATTCCCCGTGGGAAGGACGCCGTAATGTTCGCCAGAGCCTCCGCAACGGCGCAAACTGCATCAAGATTGCCGCGACGGGCGGCGTGACCGACGCGCGTTCACTAGGGGAGGCGGGACGCCCACAGCTTACTGAGGAAGAGATGGCAGCTATCTGCGACGAGGCACACGAAGCCGGAGTCATCGTCGCCGCGCATGCGCAAGGCGAAATTGGAGTGACGGAGGCGCAAAAGGCGGGTGTCGACACCATCGAGCACGGCTGCCCGCTCACCCCAGAGATGGTGGAGCTCTTCAAGAACAACCCGCGCTCCCTTCGCAGATACTCCGCGCTCGTGCCCACCCTTATCCCCGCACTGCCGCTGTCAACGCTAGACACGGAAGTAACCAAGGTCAATGATGTGGTGAAGCCGAACGGCATTGCCATTTTTGAGAACATGCTGGATGGCCTTCGCACGGCCGTGGCCGAGGGTGTAGTCATCGGCACGGGTACCGATTCCGCCTGCACGTACGTGACGCACTACAGCTTCTGGCGCGAGTTGGACTATCTCGTGCGCTTTGCCCCGCTCAGGCGCTCCACGCGGCAACACAGACTAATGCCGAAATCCTCGGCTGGGGAGAAGTCACCGGAAGGGTAGAGGAAGGTTTCGCAGCCGACCTCGTCGTCGTGGACGACAACCCCCTCGAGTCCTTCCGCAACCTCAGCGCTCCCCGTATGGTCATCGCGCGAGATCGCCTCATCGAGGACCCAGCCTTCGAGACGCTCGATGAACTCAATGCCATCCTCGACGGGATTCGATCCCTCTGTGTTTCACGTGAAACACAGGCTTACTGTGGGGGTTCTAGCGGAGGTTGCGCCCTTGATCCTGGCGATCTCCGCCATGGGGTTGTGAAATACGCATCCGACTTTCTTTCCGCAGCAACGCCCTGGGAAGGATGCCGGACCAGTTGGTTGCAGGGCCGCCGAGCAGCGGCTGTAGGAACTTGCTCGGCATTCGGGGGCACCCGTGAATCTATTTACCTGTATGGCAGAAGGTATTGCGGTAACGTCAGTGACGTGAAGAACACATTTAACCTTTGGTGGTGGCGCGCGTAACCCGCGGGCCTCGTTGTTCTCCCATCTCAGGCCCGCAGCTGCGGGCTTTTCGGCGTTTTAGGTTTCTTCCACGAAGCTCGCGGCAGCACACACATCATTAATGAAAGACACAGTATGCCGTTTACAGCCCAACGCGAGGTCGCGTACACACCAGACGCCGCCGCGCTCTTTTATGCCCTCGCCACACCGCAGGATTCGATGCTCTTAGAGTCCGCGGACATCGAGACCAAGAAGAACCTCACCTGCATCGCCATCACCAAGGCAGCGCTCAAGGTGGTCTGCCGCGGTCAAGAGGTCACGGCGACCGCGCTGACGCAATCTGGCCGAATTCTCATCGATGACCTCCGACAGGACTTCCACTCCCGAATCATTCACAGCACGGAGTACAGCATCACCTTGAGATTTGAGCTCTCCTCCGAGCACGATGAGCGCGCCCGTCTGCGTTCCACGTCCACCGCGGACGTCCTGCGCACGCTGCAGTTCAGCTGCCTCTACTCCGGGGAGATGTTGCCCTTCCTAGGCGGCGGCTTCGCCTTCGATTATCTGGAGACTTTCGAGCAGCTCCCGCCGGTCCCGGATGGGCCGAATGAGTATCCGGATTATGAGTTTTTCGTGGCCGAGCACGTCCTCACCGTGGACCACCTGACGGAGACGGCAAAGATTGAGGGGTGGGGTGTCGACAAGCACGTGCTCGAGGAAGAACTCGACCGCGCCGCACATACCGACCCCGTCACCCCGGCACCCCCGGCACCGCTAGCAACCGTCACCGCCCGGGCCAGCATCGACGACGCTGCTTTCCGACACCACGTGGAACGCCTCCAAGGCAACGTCACCGCCGGCGACATCTACCAGGTCGTTCCTTCCCGCGCCTTTACCATCGACTGCCCGGACGCCTTCGCCGCCTACCGCACCCTGCGGAAGACCAACCCCTCGCCGTACATGTTCTACATCCGCGGCGAGGAGCACGAGCTGTTCGGCGCATCACCGGAGTCTAACCTCAAGTACACCGCTGCGGACCGGCAGGTGCAGATCTATCCCGTTGCCGGCACCCGGCCCCGCGGCGCCACCCACGAGCTAGACATCCGCAACGAGCTGGAGATGCGCACTGATGCCAAGGAGCTAGCGGAGCACATCATGCTGGTGGACTTGGCGCGCAATGACCTTGCCCGCGTCGCGGTGCCGGGCACCCGCCAGGTGGCGGACCTGCTCCATGTGGACCGCTACTCCCGGGTCATGCACTTGGTCTCCCGCGTCATCGCTACGTTGCACGAAGACTTCGACGCCCTCGATGCCTACCGCGCCTGCATGAACATGGGAACCCTCACCGGAGCACCTAAGCTGCGCGCCCTAGAGCTTATCCGGGAGACCGAGAAGACCCGCCGCGGATCCTTCGGCGGCGCAATCGGCTACGTGCGCGGTGATGGCTCGATGGACACGTGCATTGTCATTCGCTCAGCCTACGTCCGCGCAGGCAAGGCCGTGGTCCAGGCCGGGGCCGGGGTGGTGCGGGATTCCGTTCCGCAATCCGAGGCCGACGAAACCGTCCACAAGGCTTTCGCGGTGCTCAGCGCCATCGCGCAGGCCCACTCCGCCCACTTGGAGGTCATCCGATGAACCCGCACATTGTCCTCATTGATAACCGCGATTCCTTCGTCTACAACCTCGTCGACGCCCTAGCTGGGTATCGCACCACCGTCTTTCGCAACACCGTTTCCGTGGAGGAGGTGCTCGCCGCGCAGCCCACTCTCATCGTCTTATCACCAGGCCCGGGCCATCCGCGGGATGCCGGCACCATGATGCAGCTTATCGACGTCACCCTGGGCCGCACCCCTATCCTCGGGATCTGCCTGGGGTTTCAGGCGTTACTCGAGCACTTCGGCGCGACCGTCGCGCCGTGTGGCCCCGTCCATGGGGCCTCAGTGCCCATGACGCTGACTGACGACGGCTCACGCCACCCCATCTTCCGCGGACTCACCACAGACTCCGAGCCCGATAAGCCGGACTATGTCGGCCGCTTCGTTCCAGTCGCGCGCTACCACTCGTTGGGATCCACCGCGGTTCCCGGGGCGATGCGCAGCTTGGCCACCACCGAGACCGAGGCGGGCCCCGTCATCATGGCGGCCGAAACCCGGGACGGCACGGCGCTCGGCCTCCAATTTCACCCCGAGTCCGTGCTCACTCCCAGCGGACCCCTCATCGTAGCCCGTTGTATCCACCAACTTTCTGTCCAGCCCACCTTTAAGGATTCCTACTAATGACGCCTCAGATTCACGCCCGCGATCCGCTGGCCACTCTCCAGGCCTACCTCGACATCACCGAACCAACCCTCGAACAAGCCGTTGAGGTCTTCACGCCGCTGACGGTGGGGGAGTACGACGATATCCACGTCGCGGCCCTGCTGACCCACATCCGCACCCGCGGCGAGACCTTTGCCGATGTCGCCGGGGCCGCCCGAGCCTTCATCGCCGCCAGGCCTTTCCCCGTCACCGGGGCGGGAATAATGGACACCGCGGGGACAGGCGGCGATGGCGCCAATACGATCAACATCACCACCGGGGCGTCGCTTGTCGCCGCAGCCGGGGGAGTGAGGATGGTCAAGCACGGCAACCGCTCCGTGTCCTCCAAGTCCGGGTCCGCCGACGTCCTCGAAGCGCTCGGCATCCCCCTCGACCTCGACCCAGACCGCGCCGTGCGTCAGCTCGAGGCCGCGAACTTCACCTTCCTCTTTGCCCCCGCCTACAATCCGGCCGTCGCCCACGTGCAACCGGTGCGCAAGGGGCTCGGCGTCTCTACTCTCTTCAACACACTGGGTCCGCTGCTCAGCCCCGGGCACCCAGAGTTTCAAATGATGGGCATTGCAAACCCCGCCCAGGGCGAGCTTATCGCCGAGGTGTTCCGGGATCTCGGGCGCTCCCGCGCGCTGGTCGTTCACGGAGCGGGCACCGACGAGATTGCGGTTCACGGCTCGACGCAGGTAGGGGAGCTGCGTGAGGGTTCTGTCCGCAGCTACGAGCTCACCCCGGAGAAGCTTGGCGTACGCCACCACGACCTCTCCGCTTTGGCCGGTGGCGACGGCGCGGCCAACGCGCGCTCTCTCCGCGCCGTCTTCTCCGGCAACGGAGCCCCGGCGCACTACGACGCCATCGCCGCGAATGTCGGCGCCATGTTCTACCTCTACGGCACCGCCGAGTCCATCGCCGGGGGCGTCGTCCATGCCAAGGAACTCATCGACTCGGGCGAGGTCGGCGCGTGGTTGAAGAAGCACGAGGAGGCGAACTATGGCACTGCCGACCGTGCTTGAGGGGATCGTCACCCAGCGCCGCACCCACCTCCCGGCCATCCGCCAGCGCCTCGCGGGCGTGGACTTTGACGCGATCCCACGTTCCGAGCGCTCCTTCTTCGACGCGCTGCGTGGCACCAACCGCTTCATTATGGAGTGCAAGTCGGCCTCGCCGTCGCTGGGCCTGATTCGGGAGCACTACGAGCCCGGCGCCATTGCGCGGGTCTATTCGCGCTACGCCTCAGCCATCTCCGTGCTCTGTGAGCCCGAGCGCTTCGGCGGCGACTACGACCACCTGCAGACCGTGGCCCTGTCCACCCACCTGCCGGTACTGTGCAAGGACTTCATCATCGATCCCATCCAGGTCTACGCCGCACGCTACTTTGGGGCGGACGCGATTCTCCTCATGATGTCCATCGTGGACGACGACACCTACGGGGAGCTCAAGGCGCTTGCCGACGCCTTGGAACTCGACGTCCTCACCGAGGCGATCACCGAGGAGGAGGTGGCGCGGGCCGCGGCCTTCGGCGTGGATGTCATCGGGATCAACAACCGCAATTTGCACGATCTCACCATCGATCTAGAGCGCACTGCGCGCCTTGGCAGCCACGTTCCCGCCGGCAAGGTCGTCGTCTCCGAGTCCGGGATCCGCGACAATCAGACCGTCCGCCGTCTCGGCGCACACGCCAACGCGTTCCTCGTCGGCTCGCAACTTACGGGAACGCCGGACATTGACCGGGCCGCCCGCGAGCTCGTCTTCGGGTCCAACAAGGTCTGCGGGCTCACCTCCTGGTCGGTCGCGCAGGCGGCGCGCGCCGCGGGTGCCGTCTACGGCGGGCTGATTTTTGAGGGGGGCTCGCCGCGCAATGTTTCACGTGAAACAGCACAGGACATCATCGCACACGAGCCGGATCTCAGCTATGTCGCCGTGTCTCGGCGCACGCACGGCTGGGAAGAACTCGCCCTCGACGGCATCGACGCCTTCCAGATTCACGCGCCTTACCAAGGCGGCGTCGAGGAGGAATTACGTCTCATCGACTCCGTCCGCGCGGCGGCGGGGGAGAGGCAGGTGTGGCGCGCCATTGACATGGCGGCGCCGCACGGGCCGGACGTGGCGGCCGCGCTTGTCGACACCGCCGATATCCTCATCCTCGATTCGGGGCAGGGCGGCACGGGGACGAGCTTCGACTGGTCGGCCATTCCGGAGTCGGTGAAGTCGAAGGCGCTCCTCGCCGGCGGGCTCAACGCCGACAACATCCCCAACGCCCTCAGGACCGGCACGGCGGGCCTCGACATGAACTCGGGACTCGAAAGGGGAGGCCGCAAGGACCCCGCGGTTATTGCTCAGGCCTTCTCTCTTATTCGTCACTTTACGTATTAACCCCTAACCCAAAGGACCACCATGACACAGCACCAAGACCGACGGGAAACGCTTCTTCCCGCCTACTTCGGCGAGTTCGGCGGACAGTTTGTCCCCGAGTCACTCATCCCAGCCCTCGATCAGCTCGAGCAGGCCTTCGTCGATGCCCAGGATGATCCCGCCTTCCGCGAGGAGTTGGCCGGATATCTCAAGGACTATCTCGGACGGCCCACACCTCTTACCGAGGCGACCAAGCTGGGCGGTAAAGCCCGGATCTTCCTCAAGCGCGAGGACCTCGTCCACGGCGGAGCACACAAGACCAATCAGGTGATTGGCCAGGCGCTCCTGGCCAAGCGGATGGGCAAGACGCGCATCATCGCCGAGACCGGCGCCGGCCAACACGGCACGGCCACCGCGCTCGCGTGCGCCCTGCTCGATCTGGACTGCGTCATCTACATGGGCGCGAAGGACGTGGACCGGCAACAACCCAACGTGTACCGCATGGAGCTCATGGGGGCAACGGTTGTTCCCGTCGATTCCGGTTCGGGCACCCTCAAGGACGCCGTCAACGAAGCCCTCCGTGACTGGACCGCGACCTTCCACGAATCGCACTATCTTCTCGGCACCGCGGCCGGCCCGCACCCCTTCCCGACGCTTGTCCGCGAGTTCCACAAGGTGATTTCTGAAGAAGCCAAGGCCCAGATGCTGGAGCGCACTGGCGGCCTTCCGGACCTCGTCGTGGCGTGCGTCGGGGGTGGCTCAAACGCCATCGGCATGTTCGCCGACTTCCTCGACGACGAGTCCGTGGAACTCGTCGGCGCCGAACCCGGGGGAGAGGGCCTCAGCTCTGGGCGCCACGGGGCCACGATCAACAATGGCACCATCGGCATCCTGCATGGCGCTCGGTCCTACCTCATGCGCAACTCCGACGGCCAGGTGGAAGAATCCTATTCCATCTCCGCCGGTCTTGACTACCCGGGCGTCGGCCCCCAGCACGCCCACCTATCACAGACGGGCCGCGCCACCTACGTCGGCATTACGGATGCGGAGGCACTCGAGGCCTTCCAGCTACTGAGCAAGAAGGAGGGCATCATCCCCGCCCTGGAGTCCTCGCACGCGCTGGCCTACGCCCTCAAGCGTAAGGAGGAGGACATCACCATACTCGTCTCGCTTTCCGGCCGGGGCGATAAGGACATCGACCACGTTCGCAGGACACTGAGCGAGCACCCAGAATACCGCCTCAAGGAGGAGCAGTAATGAGCCGCTATGACCAACTCTTCGCCCGACTCGGAGAGCGCCACGAAGGGGCCTTCGTACCCTTCATCATGCTCAGTGACCCCGACCCGGAGACCGCGCTGCGCATCGTACGAGCGGCCGTGGCGGGCGGCGCGGACGCAGTGGAGCTTGGCGTCCCATTCTCGGACCCTGTAGCCGATGGCCCCACCATTCAGGCCTCCCACATCCGCGCCTTGGCGAATGGCGCCACGGTCGACGCAGCGCTGGATCAGGTCCGGCAGATCCGGCACGAGTTTTCCGAGCTTCCGATCGGAATGCTCATCTACGGCAACGTGGCGTTTACCCGAGGGCTCGAGAACTTCTACACCCAGTTCCATGATGCTGGCGCAGACAGCATTCTGCTTCCCGACGTCCCCGTGCGGGAGTCCGCGCCGTTTACGTCCGCCGCAGCTGCCGCGGGCATCGAGCCCATCTATATCGCTCCCGCCCGCGCCTCGGAGGCGACGCTGAGGGGAGTGGCCGAGCACTCGAAGGGTTACATCTACGCCATTTCGCGTGACGGGGTAACGGGCACCGAGAAGGAGTCGGAGACTCAGGGGCTCGGCGGCGTCGTAAACAACGTCAAGCGCTTCGGCGGTGCCCCCGTCCTCCTCGGCTTCGGAATCTCCACTCCCGAACACGTCGCGCAGGCCATCGCCGCCGGGGCCGCCGGAGCGATCACCGGCTCTGCGCTAACAAAGATCATCGACGCCCACCTCGACGAGGAGGGCCGACCAGAGGACACGCTTATCCAGGCGGTGTCAGACTATGTGTCGTCGATGAAGGCGGCTACGCTGCCCGGCTAGACACTCGCCTAAGTTTCACGTGAAACTCTCGCGCTGAGGCTGACGGGGACCACGGCGGCGTCAGCAAGCGCGATGCCCATACAAAAAGCCCCTTCCCACAGTAGGGAAGGGGCTCGAGTTTCACGTGAAACTTAAGCAGTGCGGGCCTCATCGGCCGCTGCTTCTGCGTCGGCGTCGGACTCTAGGCCGTCAATCTTGTTGCGAGCAAATTTGTCAACAATCATGGCGATGGCTCCGTCGCCGGTGACGTTGGCCGCCGTACCCACCGAGTCGATGGCGATGTAGGCGGCAATCATGAGCGCGACCATGGATTCGTCGAATCCCATGTTTGCCTGCAGCAGACCCACCGCAACCATAACGGCGCCGCCGGGGACGCCGGGCGCGGCGATCATCATGATGCCGAGCAGGAAGACGAAGCCCATTGCCTTGCCGAGGTCGGCCTCCATGCCGTCCGCCATGTAGACGATGGCGAAGGCGTAGAGCACCAGCTTCATCATCGAGCCGGACAGGTGAATCGTCGCGCACAGCGGGATGACGAATCCGGCCACCGGCTTGGAAATGCCGTTCTTAAGCGCGGCGTCGAGGGACACCGGGATGGTGGCCGCGGAGGAGGACGTACCGAGCGCAGTGAAGTAGGCGGGTGCCATGGTCTTCAATGCCTTGAACGGGTTCTTCCCGGTCATCGCGCCGGCGATGATGTACTGGAAGACTAGGTACACAATCGTCATCACCACGGCGAGGATGAGCACCTTGGCAAACGCAACGATGACCGTACCAATGTTGCCGTTCATGCCCAGGGAGAGGAAAATTCCGAAGATGTAGAACGGAAGCAGGGGAATCACAAAGCCCCAGATCACCTTGATGACGACGTTCTCCAGCTCCTTGGACACGGCATAGAGTGTGTCCGACTTGACCGTCGTCATGGCCACGCCGATGCAGAAGGAAAGCAGCAGAGCGGTCATCACCTCGAAGGGCGGGGCCATCTCCACAGTGAAGTAGGGCTCTACCGCGCCCGCGTCAATATCCGCCACCTCGGTGTTGAGCGTCTGGCCTTTGAGGATGATCGGATACAGTGCCTGACTCAGGCCATAAGCAACGACGCCCGAGACAATGGTGGAGCCGTACGAGATTCCCGCAGTGATCCCCAGCCACTTACCGGCACCGCGGCCCAGGCCCGCGATGGCAGGAGCCACGAGGGAGAAGATCAGAACCGGGATGAAGAAGCCAAGGAAGTTCGAGAAGAGGCCGTTAAAGGTAGCGAAGGTTCGGCCCAACCATTCGGGTGCAAATTGGCTAACGATGATGCCCAAGACGATCGCCAAGATGATCTTGAACAACAGAGAGTTGAGAACACTCTTAAATGTCATATGTGAGTCTTTTCTAGTGTGGAACCATGGTCATAGCCGCCGCGGCTGGTAGATAAGGGAGAAAATATCTACTATCGGACACGAAATGTATATTACAGCAGCAACCTCATAATCTAAATTGCTTTTCCCTGCGGGGAGGCGACGGGATAGACTATGCATCATGCTCGCAGTTGGAATCGTCTTCTTCGTCCTCGCCGCCGTCCTCCTTATCGTCGGGGGATTGGCCACGCTCCGCAAGCTTCCCGGCAACAGCGTCGTCGGCTTGCGCCTGGCGGAGATCCGTAAGTCGAAGGACGCGTGGGATAACGCGCACGCCATCGCCGGACCGTTCTGGATGCTGGGTGGCGTCTCGCTTATCTTCGGCGGCGCCGTCGCGCTCACCGCCTCTGGCTGGATGTGGCTCATCCCCGTTTTCACGTTCATCATCGCGCTCTTGGCGCTCTCCATCGGATCGAACATGGGCGCCCGCGCCGCATACCTGTGGGACCAGGCCCACAAGGAAGAGGAGGGCTGCGGCGATTCCTGCAATTGCGGCGATTCCGCACCGACCGTCGATGTAGCAGCGCTTCGCACCGCCGCCCAGCACGCAGATCAAAACAACGCGTAGCACCCCGAATTTATCGGCACTGTTACGAAACACCCTCAGCTTACCGTGGATGGAACTTATCGTCACTCCGTAATTTCCACCTATCGTTGGTGAGGCCCACATTGGGGTAGAGCCGCCAGTTTTCTTAAGGCCAACTGGCAACATGACGCCAAGACGATGGCAACGCGGTCCGGTCGCGTGACAATGCTAGGGAAGGGGGAGGACGATAGTCCTCATGAAGTTTCCACAGCAAGCACTTCCCATCGTCGCCGCGGCCGCGCTGAGCCTCACGGTGCTCGGTGCCGGTGCCACCTTCGCGCGCACTGTCGAGACCCGTGTCGCGGACCGGGCAGAGGCGGGGACCATTTACAGCGACCTCGGAACCGCGTACGGGTCCTACGACTACAGCGGCAGGAGTGCCTCAGATCTCCCAGTGTGGAACGGGGACCACGCCTAGACCACGCCTAGAAACGCGCTAGGGTAGAGGGCATGACTCAGTGTTCACGTCGCATGTTCCTCCTCGGTTCCGCCACCACCTTCGCGGGTGCCTACCTCGCCGCGTGCGGTAAGGAGCCGTCGGCTGAAGTGGCCGCGACAGAAATCCCTGTCGGCTCTGCCATCATTGTGGATAAGGTTATCTTCGCCCAGCCCACTGAGGGCGAGTTCAAGGCCTACTCGCAAACCTGCCCGCACCAGGGCAGCCTGATTACCAAGATCGACGGCATGACCGCAACGTGCACGACGCACTTCTCCAGCTTCGACCTCGCCAGCGGAGAGGTCACCGGCGGCCCGAGTTCCAAGCCGCTCACTGAGTACGGCGTCGAGAAGAACGGCGATACCGTCAAGAACGTTTCCGCGTAACGTTTCACGTGAAACATGGGCGCACTGACTAGCTACAATCAACTCTATGATTGAGCGCCTGAAGAATCTAGACCCCCTCATCGTCCTCATTCTTTGCGCCGTAGGCGTGGCCATCATCGCGCCGGCCCGTGGGGGCTTTGCGGACACCTTCGATGTTCTCACCAACATCGGCATCGCGCTCCTCTTCTTCCTCTACGGCGCACGCCTGTCAACGCGCGAGGCCATCAATGGCATTAAGCACTGGAAGCTACACCTGACGATCTTGGCGTTCACGTTCGCGGTGTACCCGCTCATTGGCCTAGCCCTGCGCCCGCTAACGCTCTTCATCCCGCACGACCTCTACCTGGGCATCCTCTACCTCACACTGGTGCCGTCGACTGTGCAGTCCTCGGTCGCCTTTACGTCGGTAGCCAAAGGAAACGTGGCCGGCGCCATCGTGTCCGCCTCCGCGTCGAACCTGGCGGGAGTCGTCCTGACCCCACTCCTCGTCATAGCACTAATGGGCGCCGGCGACGGCATTCACATCGACAGCTCCGTCTTCCTCGAAATCTCCGTACTCCTCCTGCTGCCCTTCGCCCTGGGTCAGCTCACTCGCCGATGGGTAGGAAAGATTGCGGCCAGCAAGGCCACCAAGATTGTGGACCGCGGATCCATCGTCATGGTGGTCTATGCCGCCTTTTCCAAGGGCATAGTGGACGGCATTTGGTCACAGATCAGCGTCTGGCAGATCCTCTTCCACATCGCCTTCGCTGCGGCACTGGTCTTCTTCATGCTCTGGCTCACCCGATTGGTAGGTCGGACCCTTGGGTTCAGTAGGGAAGACACCATCGCCATCGAGTTCTGCGGGTCCAAGAAGTCTTTGGCCACTGGGCTCCCCATGGCATCCGTAATCTTTGCTTCCGGCGCGACATCCCTGGGTCTGCTCATCCTGCCGCTCATGATTTACCACCAGGTGCAGCTAATGATCTGCGCGTCTGTGGCCGCACGCTACGCACGGGTAGAGTAGGGCGCTATGACTACGCTCTATGTCCGAACTACGATGTCCATTCCGGAGGTCGGCACCGCCATTCACGTTGCCGAGATGAAGGAGCTCAGCGACGACTCTTGCATGATGGTCCGCATGATCGCGCTGGCGCCCAATGAGGAGATTGTGGGGGCGGCGACGCCGCAGACCTCGGTAGGCAACGCGGACATCCCACAGCAGGTGGTTCCGCACCCGCGGACCTACGACAAGTTCCCAGACATTGACGCGGAGCTTATCGACGCCCCAGTTTTCCACTCCTTGTGGACCAAGACCCAGGCTCTCTACGGCGACCTCTAAGCAACGAGGTTGACCAGCGCCATGTACAACAGCGTTCCCCCGAAGATGGATAGCCCGGAGTTGCGGCGCCACAGGTGCAGCCCGGCCGTCACGGCAGCGGCCGCGATGGGGGCGAGCACGTTTCCGGTGTCCCGCATCTGCCCGAACACGGTGTAGACCACGAGCACGGTCATAACCCCGGCCGGCATGGCTCTTCCTTTCGCAGCACCAGCGCGCCGTCCAGGCGCGGGGAGAGGAAGCGGAGAAGCAGCAGGAGGAAGTAGGCGGTCAACGCCACCATGAGAAGCTGCCCCGGGGCGAGGACGGCGGCGAGAATTCCCAGGGCGCAGGCACTTAGCGGGAGGGAGTAATCCTTGTTGTTCTGGAAGGAGTCGATGGCCAGAACCACGAAGAGTGCCACGAGGGCAAATTCCAGGCCTTCGATAGAGGAGGGGATACCTTGCCCGGCCAGCGCCCCGATAATTCCGGCGCCGACCCACAGCACCTGGCAGAAGGCCTCCACCGTGAAGACGAAGACGCCGGATGGGCGGGAGCCGCGAGGCAGGGAAGAGAGGATGGCGCTGACAATCTCCTCCTGCATGGCTGACATGCTATCCCACGCGGGATGAATGGCCCCTAGTTATCTTCATCCACGTAGCGCGGGAAGGTGGAAAACAGCGGCAGCGGCATGGGCTGGCGCTTCATCACGTCCGCCCAGACGTCGGCGCTGCCCGCGGCGAGGACGTCCTGAGGCAGGGCTGGCGCAACGTACCACTCGCCGCGCTCGATCTGCTCTTCCAGCTCGCCGGGCTCCCAGATGAAGCAGCCGGCAAAAAGCCGCATGCTCTCCACGAGGGGGCGCAGCTCCTCGGGGCCGACGCGCAGATCGACGTACGCGAGCCGCGGCGCAAGCCGAGTCAGCGCTGGTTCCTTATCAATGTCTACGCCCTGGCGCGTCATGGCCACGCCGGCGACGTTCCTATCGTTCTGAGGGCCGCCCACATAGAGCGCCTGGGGCTTGGCCGCCAGGGGCAGCCACTCCGGCATGACGTTAAAGAGAGCGACTTCGGAACGCTTGGTCAGATCGACGCCAAACGTACGCCCGGCGTCCTGCTCACCGATGAGGATGACGGAGCGGTTAAAGTGCGGCATGAGGGTGTCTGGCGCGGCGACAAGAAGCTGGCCAGGCACGGGATCGTTGCGCTCGAGGGCGTTGAAAAGTCTGTCTGCGTACATCCCTATCTAGAATTCCACCACTCGCGCAGCTTCGCAATAGCAACCTCGCGCTCCAGCGGGCCTTCCTCGAGGCGCAGCTCCTTGAGGTACGACCACGCCTGGCCCACCTCCGGGCCGGGCTTGAGATCCAGGATCTCCATGATCTCGTTGCCGTCGAGGTCTGGGCGCACGCGGGCGAGATCCTCCTTGGCCGCGATCTCCGCGATGCGTTCCTCTAGTTGATCGTAGGTGCGCTGGAGGCGGCGGGCCTTGCGTTCATTGCGGGTGGTGCAGTCCGCGCGCACGAGCTTGTGCAAGCGGGGAAGGAGATCGCCGGCGTCCGTGACGTAGCGGCGCACGGCCGAGTCGGTCCACTGTCCATCGCCGAAGCCGTGGAAGCGCATGTGGAGGTACACCAGCTGGCCGATGTCCTCCGTGGTGGCCTTAGGAAACTTGAGCTTGCGCAGGCGCTTGCGGGTAAGTTTGGCGCCGACCACCTCGTGGTGGTGGAAGCTCACCTTGCCGTCGGTGGTGTCGCGAGTATCGGGCTTGCCAATATCGTGCAGCAGTGCGGCCCACCGGAGGATGAGGTCGGGGCCGTCTTCCTCCTGGTCCATAGCTTGGCGCAGAACGGTGAGGGAATGCGCGTACACATCCTTGTGCTGCGCGTGCTCGTCGGGAGCCATGCGCAGGGCCGGAATCTCCGGGAAAATATAGTCCGCAATGCCGGTCTCGACGAGCAGGTCAATGCCCTTCCACGGCGCGGTGCCACAGATCAGCTTGTTGAGCTCCACCTGCACGCGCTCTACGGTGATGCGCTGGATTTCAGCAGCCATGTCGGTCATGGCATCGCGCACGCGCCCCGCCACGTCGAACTCCAGCTGCGCTGCGAAGCGGGCGGCGCGCAGCATGCGGAGCGGATCATCGTGGAAGGAGATCTCGGGAGCGTCGGGCGTATCCAGCACGCGGTCCGCCAGGTCCTGCAGTCCGCCCATCGGATCGTGGAATTCACGGGTGCCGTCCGGGCGCAGCTCGATGGCCATGGCGTTGACCTTGAAATCGCGGCGCACGAGATCGCCCTCGAGAGTGTCGCCGTACACGACCTCGGGGTTGCGGGAATCGCCGTCGTAGCTATCGGAGCGGAACGTGGTGATCTCGATCTGCTGGCCCTTATAGGCCGCCGAAACCGTGCCGAAGTCGATGCCGGTATCCCACACGGTTTCGGCCCAGTCCTCGAGGATGGAGTAGACCACCTCCGGCCGGGCGGGCGTGGTGAAGTCCAGATCGTTGCCCAGGCGGCCCAAAAGAGCGTCGCGGACGGAGCCGCCGACGAGATACAGCGGGGCGTCGTGAAGCGCGAAGCGTTCCACCAATCCACTGAGGAGGCCACTGAGCTGGCTGACGGTGGCGTCCGCGCGGGCAAGAACGCCGATTAGCTGAGTGTCCTGAAAATTCACGGATCGAAGTCTACTACGATTAGCAGGGATGACTAAGAACACGCCAGGCTCGAAGCGCCGCCGCCGGCGGGGGTCGGGTAACCGCAGCCGCCGCACGGGGCGCCCGCAGCGCACGTCCACAAACCGCATGACCACGCGGGACGAAACCTCCGCGGGTGGTCTCGTCGTGTCCGGGCTGGCGGAGGCTGTCGATGAGGACGGCAACGTGGACCTATCCCAGATCTATGTGGCGCTCATCGGCAGGCTAGACCGTCGCGGGCGGCTGCTGTGGTCCATGCCCAAGGGCCACGTGGAAAACGGCGAGGCCAAGGAGCTCACCGCCGAGCGCGAGGTGTGGGAGGAGACCGGCATCTACGGTAAGGTCTTCGCGGACTTAGGCATGATTGACTATTGGTTCGTCTCCGATGGCGTACGCATCCACAAGACCGTGCACCACCACCTGCTGCGCTTTGAAGACGGCATCATGAATGATGAGGATCCGGAGGTCACCGAGGTCTCCTGGATTCCGGTCTCCGAGCTCATTGAGCACTTGGCCTATGCGGATGAGCGCAAGCTGGCCCGCATCGCCCACGACCTCCTCCCTGATCTCGCGCGAAAGGAAGCGGCCGCAGGAAAGGCGACCCCGCGGTGAGGTTGCGCGGGCTCTGCGCCGCGGCAACTCTGGCCCTGTTCTGCGTCGCACCGGCGGCCCCATCTCCCCAGGCCCGGGCGCAGGATGCCCCCGACCCAGCCCTGGAGAATGCGCAATACTGGCTGGGCGCGCGCGGCCCCGACGAGCTGGAGCTGAGCTTGGTCCGCGCCTCCGAGGCGCACGTGGGCCAGTCCGTCGCCGTCACGCTGCGGCTGGAGAATACGAGCGAAAGCGCGGTGGACAACCTGCAGGTCACCGCTCGCCGCGGCGATGCCGTGGACACGACCACCCAGGCGCGCCAGCAGCTGGCGGCGGGGGCGTATCAGTACTACGGCCCGTCGGTTAGCGCAGGCTCCCTCGAGCCGGGGGAGTCCCGGGAGGTCACCCTGGAGGTGCCCACGGCACTGGGGGATGAGTCCACCTTGGCGATCACGGATCCCGGCGCCTACCCGCTGCTGTTTACGCTCACCGGCACCCGCGACGGGGAGGCCGCGAGCTTTGCGGAGGAGCGGGTGCTTATCGACGTCCTCGGGGACCCCGCACAGCACGAGCCTGCGGCCGACTCCGACTCCGAGGCCGAGGAGCGCCACCAATTTTCCCTGATCTATCCCGTCACCGCGCAGCTGGACGTGGTGCCGGGCGATACCGGGGGCCAGGATCTCATCCTGGAGAGCGAAAACCTGGCGGGGCAGTTCGCTCCCGGCGGGCGCCTGGACCAGCTGGTGGAGACCTACCTCTCGCACGACCTGCACGGCTCGGGCTGCATGGCGGTGGACCCGGCGCTCCTCGACGTGGCCGACCGCATGGCCGCCGGCTACACGGTCAACCCCTCCCGGCCGTCCATTGCGCAGCGCCCAAAGCGCCTGCGTGATTCCTGGTTTTCCGCCTCCGAGCAGGACCGCGGCGATCCCGGCACGGGTTCGGCCGATGCCGCCGCGTGGCTAGACAAGATGCGCACGGTGGACTGCACCATGCTCCTGCCGTGGGCGAACGCAAACACCGACGCCGTGGCCGAGGCGAACAACGCGTGGCTTACCCACGAAGCTCTAGAGCGCGGCGCGGACACCGTCTCCCGCATCCTGGGCACCACCGTGAATTCGGAGCTCACCGCGCCCGCCTCCGGCACCACCGCCCACGAGTTCTCCGTGCCGCTGGTGGTGGCGGATAACTCGACGTGGGTGGGCAACGCCACGACGTTCGACGCCTCCCTGGGAGCCCTGTTGGCGGAGTCCGGCAGCATGCCGCAGACCGTGGGCTATTCGAACCCGGAGCTGCGCTATGACTTTGCTGAGGACTCGGAGCAGGCACGTGCGCTGACCGCGGGGGCGTCGATTAGCGTGGCCGCCGCCCAAGAGGACCAGAAGGACATGGTGGCCAAGCTGCCGAACTATCTGGACCCCGCGGCCGCGCGCAGCGTCATGGAAACCACGCAGCGCCTGCTCGACGCCGGGCAGCTGGACCCCCGCCCGGTCACGGCACTGCCCATCAAGTCCGCCCAGGAAGGACCAGACGGCGAGCCCGGCAGCCCGTACCCGGACCCGGCCGCCTTCCGCGAGGCGGAGATTGCCCAGGTGGCGCAGCAGGCGCGCTACACGGACGAACTCATGTCCATCATGGTCAACGAGCCGTCCATCGCGCTCACGCGCTACGGTTTCACGCTGCCGCTGCGGCGCGACCTCCTCATTGCGCTGAGCGATACCACGCGTACCAGCTTGCGCGGCAACGCCCAGGCGGCACGCGCGAGCCGGGAGCGCCTGCAGAAGAACTCGGACGCGCTGCGGGACTTGCGGTCCTCGGTGTCCCTCATCCCGCCCGGCAACGTGTACACGCGCGTTTCGGAGTCATCCCCGCTGCTCATCGTGGCGGAGAATGGGCTGCCGCTGCCTGTCGACGCTCACCTGGCCTACGACGCGCCGGACGGTGCGACGCTGAGCACGCAGGATTCGGTTCACATTCCGGCCAAGGGATCCATTACTGTATCCATGACCGCAGACCTACCCAGCGACATGGACCGGACCTCGCTCCGGCTGTGGCTGGCCACGCCGACCGAGTCAGACGGGCCCGCTGGCCACCTGATTTCGGAACCCATCGATATCACGGTGCAAACGCGAGCCGGTATCGTTAGCGTCTATGGCGTCGGCATCGTCGCCGCACTCGCCCTAGCCCTGGCCGCACTGTTCCGGCTGGGTAGGCGCAAGAAAAAGAAGTCTCACGGATAGTTTTCTCAATGACACATAATGCAACACCCGGTGTCCGCCGACGGATCGTCACGCCCTCGCCGCCCGCGCCGGTGCCAGAGAAGCGCGCGCCGAGCGGCGTCGTGGCTGTCGACGACGAGCAGGAGGACCGCTCGGGACTGAAGGGTTCATCCGCCTCTGGGGAGTCTTCCGGCAACGATGCCTCGAACAACTCCAGCAACTCCGATGGGGACGTCGTCCGCGCCACCGGCTCGATGGCCGTGGCGACGATGATTTCCCGTATTACGGGTTTTATCCGCAACGTGCTCATCGGCTCCACTCTGGGCCCCGCTATTTCTTCTGCCTTCGGCACGGCGAACCAGCTGCCGAACCTCATCACGGAGATCGTGCTGGGCGCGGTTCTGACCTCACTGGTGGTGCCCGTGCTGGTGCGCGCAGAAAAGGAAGACGCTGACCGTGGCGAGGACTTTGTCCGGCGCCTTTTCACGCTGGCCTTCTCACTGTTGGCCACGATTACGGTGCTGTCGTGTATCTTTGCACCGCAGATCACGCGCATAATGCTGCCGGAGGACGGCGAAGTCAACGCCATCCAGGCCACTTCTTTTGCCTACTTGCTGCTGCCGCAGATCTTCTTTTACGGACTCTTCGCGCTCTTCCAAGCGGTGCTTAATACCAAGAACATCTTTGGTCCGGGCGCGTGGGCACCGGTGGTCAATAACATCATCTCGATTACGGTGCTCGTGGCCTACCAGCTGCTGCCGGGCAGCTTGCATCCCGATGCGCCTTCGCCGATCACGGATAGGCACGTGCTGCTCCTAGCCCTAGGCACCACGGCGGGCGTGGTGGTGCAATGCCTCATCCTCTTCCCTTATCTCAAGAAGGCGGGCATAAACCTCAAGCCGCTGTGGGGCCTGGATGACCGCCTCAAGCAGTTCGGCGGGATGGCCATGGCCATCGTGGCCTATGTGGCGGTTTCCCAGCTGGGTTACGTCGTCACCTCCCGCGTGGCGGCCCATGCGGACAAAGACGCGCCGTTTATCTACCAGCAGGCATGGCTTCTCCTGCAGGTGCCGTATGGCGTCATCGGCGTTACCCTGCTGACGGCAATTATGCCGCGCCTGTCCCGCAACGCCGCGGACGGTGACGTCAAGGCCGTGGTCCGGGATCTCACGCTGGGCACGAAGCTGATGTTCATCGCTCTGATCCCCATCGTCATCTTCATGACGGGATTCGGCATCCCAATCGCCCGCGGCCTCTTCCAATACGGTGCCTTCAACGCCAAGGCGGCCGAGGTACTCGGCCTCACGCTGAGCTTCTCTGCCTTTACCCTCATCCCATACGCCCTCGTGCTGCTGCACCTGCGCGTGTTCTACGCTCGTGAGGAGGCGTGGACACCCACCTTCATCATCGCCGGCATCACGCTGACCAAAGTGGTGCTCTCCCTGTTGGCCCCACACGTGGCGGATTCCCCCGACCGCGTCGTCGTCCTTCTGGGCACTGCCAATGGCTTCGGCTTCGTGGCCGGCGCGGTGATCGGCGGCTTCCTGCTCAAGCGCAAGCTGGGCAGCCTGGGCGGCCGCGCAGTTATCGCGACGACTATCTGGTCAGTGCTGGCCTCCCTCGTGGGCCTCGTGGTGGCCTTCGCCATCAATTACGTCATCAACCTCGTGCTCCCGGAGCAGGTGCCGCCGTTCGTGTACCTGCTGAAGCTTGCCGTGGCGGGCCTCATCTTCGTGGCTGTCACCGGCCTGGTGCTCTCGCGCTCGAAGCTCCCGGAGGTCATCAACCTGGGCCGCCAGCTGCAGCGCATCCCGGGCATGTCCCGCATCATCAAGATCGAGCATGCAGAGGCCATCGAGGTCGAGGCCCCAGAGCAGCTGGAGATCCAGCCGATCTTCAGCGTGGATGCCTTCAACTCCTCCCCGGTGCCACCGCCGATGTCCGCCGGTATCGTCCGCGGGCCGCGCCTGGTGCCGGGTGCCCCGGTCTCCGACGGCCGCTTCCGCCTACTCAAGGACTACGGTTCCGCCCCGGGTACCCGCTTCTGGAAGGCCCGCGAGCAAGCCACCGGCCGCGCGGTGTCCCTGACCTTCGTCGATACCACCGGCGAGGCCCCCATGGCCCCGGCCACCCCGGCCGTGGCCGCCCGCCGCTCTGCGGACGTCTCCCGCGCCACCCGCAAGCTTGCGGAGCTGGAGCTAGATGCCGTGGCGGAGAACGTGGACATCCTGTCCTACCGCCAGGGCTGCCTGGTGGTGGCGGACTGGGTGGAGGGCACCTCCCTCAAGACGGTGGCCGAGGACCAGGACCTCGACCCGCACGCCGTGGCCCACGCCATGGTTCCGCTGGTCCGCACGATGGCCGCCGCCCACGCGGCCGGCCTGGTCCTGGGCCTGGAGAACCGCAACCGTATCCGCATTTCCACCGACGGCGTGGCCACCCTGGCCTTCCCGGCCGTCCTGGCAAGCAATGACGCAGAAACGGACCGCTCAGCGCTGGGCTCCGCAATCTCGCTGCTGGTGGAGTCCGCCAGCCCGTGCCCGGAGGTGCTGCAAGAGATTGCCGCTGATGCCGAGTCCGGCGAGGATGCCAACCTGGAGGACATCGCGCACCGCCTGGCCACCTACGCCGGAGACGGCGAGGAGGGCGAAGAGACCCTGCAGATCCCGGTGGAGGAGAGCCCGCGCAAGGAGGATCCTTCCCCAGCCCCGGGCTTCGGCGGCCGCGGCTACTCCGGCTCCGGCGCCGTAATCCTGGGCGTACTGGCCACCCTCTTCGTCGTGGCCATGGCCGCGCTGAGCGTGTGGATTCTTTCCCAGGTGGCCGATGAGGAGACCTCCCCGGTGGTGTCGAAGCCCGATTCTGCAGCGGAGACCACGTTCCCGGACGTGCCGCCGGTCCTGTTCAAGGACGTGCACCTCACCTCGGTGCCGGAGGGCAAGGCGGTGCCCACGCTGAAGAACAAGCCATGGAGCACCAAGCAGGACGACACCGGGTTGCTGCTGAGCATCGACGAGTCCACGCAGCTGCACGTCCTGCCGCTGACGCAGAAGAATTCCACGGGCGCGAAGTACGTGGTCTACGGCGTGCACTCCGCGGACTTCGACGCGGATAAGCCGAAGGTGGATAAGCTCACCAAGCTCGCGGACGGCACGCTGAAGACGGCGCGCCAGGACATTGAGCTCAAGGAGAAGCCGGAGGCCTTCGACGCCGCGCTCATCATGTTCACGGACATGCCCAAGTCCGGTTCCGTTACCCTCAGGGACGCCACGCTGGTAGGCATCCCCACCAACTAGCGCTTCAACTTCCGCCCCGGTCTGGTGCATTTCCCCAGACCTCGAACCCGAAACTCCCTGCTCGCGGGATCCGGCGCATTCCGCGCTTGACGACGCCCACCTGCAGGTATGGGGTTTGAGGTCTGGGGATTTGACTTTTGACAAAGATAAACCCTTGACAGATCTGGGAAGGGGCGTACAATTATTGTTGTCACGTCAACATTAGAATGAAATGAGGAACCCATGACTATCACTGCAGGAACCTACGCACTGGACCCAGCACACACCACCGTTGGCTTCGTTGCCCGCCACGCCATGGTTACCAAGGTGCGCGGAAACTTCGCCGAGTTCGAGGGCACCCTGACCGTAGCGGAGAACATTAACGAGTCCGCCGCAAACGCCACCGTGAAGACGGCGTCCGTCGATACCAACAACGCCGAGCGCGATGAACACGTTAAGAACGAGGACTTCTTCGACGTAGAGAAGTTCCCGGAGATGACCTTCACCGCGACCAAGTTCGACGTGAACGAAGCGGGCGAGGGCACGGTCACCGGTGACCTCACCATCAAGGGCACCACCAAGTCCGTTGACTTCAAGGTAGAAGAAGCCGGCGTAGCCGAGGATCCCTTTGGCAATACCCGCCTGGGCTTCGAGGCCAAGACCTCCATTAACCGCACCGACTTCGGCATCGACTTCAACGCTCCGCTGAAGACCGGCGGCGTGCTCGTCTCCGAGGAGATCAAGATCGAGCTTGAGGTCTCTGCCATCAAGCAGTAAGCCTTCACAGCTCGCAGCGCCCCTAGCATCCATGGGGATGCTGCGGGCTGCATTTTTGTCTGGACCGCCTGTGAGGTAACGCGCAGCGAGGCCTAGGATGTAATCCATGACTACCGCAAACCTCACCCATGCAGAAGCCACCGCCCGCAGCGCTGCGCTGCGCCTGAGCACCTACGAGCTATACCTCGACGTCACGAGCGCGCCCACCGACGCCGACTCTTACGAGGTCACCTCGTGTATTACGTTCACCACCACCGAGCCCGAGACCTTCGTGGATTACCTGGGCAAGGCCGTGCATGCGGTGCGCGTCAACGGCGAGGAGGTGGAGAACACCTTCGACGGCGGACGCGTGTACCTGCAGGACCTCCCGGTAGGGGAGGAGCTCACGGTCGAAATCACCGGCTCCTCTTATTACTCCCGCACCGGCCAGGGCCTGCACCGCATGCACGACCAGGCCGATGGCACCACCTACCTCTACTCGCACCTGGAACCATCTGATGCCCGCCGCATCTTCCCCTGCTTTGACCAGCCGGATCTCAAGGCGCGCTACACGGTGCACCTCGCCGGCCCGCAGGGCTGGCAGCTGCTCAGCAATCAGCCGGAGGTCGGCCGCGAGAAGGCAGATGGTGGGGAAGTAGCGCACTTCGCCGAGACCCCGTTGCTCTCGACGTACCTGACGGCGTTTGCGGCTGGGCCGTACGTCGCCAAGCACAGCACCTGGACCGCACCCGATGGGTCCCTCACTGTGGAACTGCGCGCCTTTGCCCGCGCCTCCATGGCGGAATACCTGGATGACGAAATCTTGCAGATCACCGCCCAGGGCATGGACTTCTTCCACAACAGCTTTGGCTACCCGTACCCGTGGGGCAAGTACGATTCCATCTTCGTGCCGGAGTACAACCTGGGCGCGATGGAAAACCCTGGTCTGGTGACGTTTACGGAGCACTACCTCTTCCGTTCCGCCGCCACCCGCGCACAGCATGCCGGGCGCACGAATACAATCCTGCACGAGATGTCCCACATGTGGTTTGGTGACCTGGTCACCCCGCAGTGGTGGGATGACCTGTGGCTCAAGGAGTCCTTCGCGGAGTTCATGGGCGCGGATTCCTCCGTGCATGCCACCGACTACACCGAGGCCTGGGTCAACTTCGCCGGCCAGCGCAAGAACTGGGCCTACCTGCAGGATCAGCTGCCCACCACGCACCCGATCAAGGCCGAGATTCCGGACGTGGATGCCGCGCGCCAGAACTTCGACGGCATTACGTATGCCAAAGGTGCGGCGGTGCTCAAGCAGCTGGTGCACTACGTGGGCCGCGAGAACTTCTACGCCGGGGCGCGCGACTACTTCCAGGAGCACGCGTTCGGCGCGGCCACTTTCGAGGATCTCCTCACGGCCCTGAAGAAGCACACCGACCGCGACCTGGATGCCTGGTCCACCGCCTGGCTGCGCACGTGGGGGCCGGACACGCTCACCCCGGAGCTGCACACGGATGGTGACAAGATCCACGAGCTCGCCATCACGGTCGACGCCGAGGACACCACGCGCCCGCACCGCCTCAACGTGGCGCTCTTCGATGACTCCCTGACCAAGTACGCCACTCTCGACGTCGACCTGGCCGGCGAGCGCACCATCCTCGACGAGGTCTCGGGGCTGCAGGCGCCGGCGTTGCTGCTGCTTAACGACGGCGACCACACCTACGCCAAGGTCCGCTTCGACGAGACCTCCCTGGAGACCATCCGCACCCGGCTTTCCGAGGTGCCCGATGAGCTCTCCCGCGCGGTCATCTGGACCTCCCTGTGGAACCTCACCCGCGACGGCGAGTGGCCGGTGCGCTCCTACCTGGACACCGTACTCAACCACGCCCCGGCGGAGTCCAACCCCACGCTTCTCACCACCGCTTTTGCCAACGCGCGCTATGCCATCGACCACTTCGTGGGAGAAGAAGCGCGCGAGGAGATTCGCGCCGAGTACGCCGAGCGCCTGTGGGAGGTGCTGCAGGCCGCCCCAGCGGGCTCCGACGCGCAGCTCACCATCGCCCGTGCCACCATCCAGGCGCTGGCGGCGACCCCGGCGGAATCCGGCACGCAGCGCCTGCGCGCGCTTATCGACGGCTCCCTGGAAGGCCTCGCCCTCGACCCGGATATCCGCTGGTCCATCCTCCGCGCGCTGGCCGCCCGCGACGCCGTGAGTTCCGAGGAGCTGGAGGCGGAGAAGGAGCGCGACAACACCCTCACCGGTGCTGCCGCCTTCCTAGGTGCTTCCCACGCTTTCCCGTCGGCCGAGGTCAAGCGCGAAGTCTTCGACCTCGTGCGCACGCCGGGTAAGTACTCCAACGCCGAGGTAGATTCCCTGCTCGCCGCCTTCAACGCACCGCGCTCGGGACACCTCACCGAGGCTTTTGCTCAGGAGTACTTCGATTCTCTGACGAAGCTCTGGGAGGAGCACCCCATCGAGATTGCCAACCGCCTCGTGCGCGGGCT
Organism: Corynebacterium tardum; assembly: GCF_046717785.1. Taxonomy (NCBI): domain Bacteria; kingdom Bacillati; phylum Actinomycetota; class Actinomycetes; order Mycobacteriales; family Corynebacteriaceae; genus Corynebacterium; species Corynebacterium tardum. The sequence continues at coordinate 2,724,385 of NZ_CP177104.1, forward strand.
CTACCCGGACGTTGCGCTGGCTGACACCGCCACGAGCGCCTTTTTGCGCACCGAGCGTCCCCGTGCCCTGCGACGAGTGCTGCTGGAATGCCAGGATGCGTGGCGCCGTGCGGCCCGCGTCCGCGCCGCGTAGCGGGCGGCAGAATCTTCCCGTAGACTCGCAGACACATTAACGGGGGGACAAACACTAACCTTCAGCTTCGGCTGAAGACTGTGTTGACCCACTTCTCACTGCTCAAGTTTCCGGGGGGATTCTTCGTGTCAGCACAGCCGACCGATCGTGAACTCGTCGACGCCTTCATTGGCGGAGATACCAAGGCTTTTTCGGCAATCGTCGAAAAGCACCGCGCACGCCTGACCGCCATGGCGCGGCGCTATACGCGCAACGATGATGATGCGCAGGACATCGTGCAAGAGGCCCTACTCAAGGCCAGCTGCAACATGCAGTCCTACCGGCACGATGCCGCGCTGAGCACCTGGTTGCACCGCCTGGTGATGAACTCCGGCTACGACTTCCTCAACCACCGCTCCAACCGGGAGAACGCCTCCCTGGACTCCGACATCATTGAGGATGACCGCAACTACGCGCTGGCGCACAACCCCAGCGAGCATTTAGCGGAGCACATCACGGTGGCCCAGGCGATGCAGACCCTCCGGGAGGATCAGCGCCAGGCGCTGTACCTTACCGACGTCGCCGGTTATCCCATCGCCACGGTGGCCAAGGTACAGGGCGTGGCTCCCGGCACGGTGAAGTCTCGGCGTGCCCGGGCGCGTCAGGCGTTGCGTGCGGCGATAGACTAGGCCCGAGTAGAATCTCAGTGTCTTCCGGTCCTCCGGTCCTCCGCGCACGATGCGCGGACAGGAACCAGATTCTGTACAGGAATTGTCGTCTTAAGGGAGTTTTTAGTGACTATCCACGATGTCGCCATCGTCGGCTCCGGCCCCGCCGGCTACACCGCAGCCCTCTACGCAGCGCGCGCGGAGCTCAACCCCATCGTCTTCGAAGGCTTCGAATACGGCGGAGAGCTCATGAACACCACCGAGGTGGAGAATTATCCGGGTTTCCAGAAGGGCATCATGGGTCCGGAGCTCATGGAGGAGATGCGCGCCCAGGCCATCCGCTTCGGCGCCGACCTGCGCATGGAGGTTGTGGATTCCGTCGAACTCGAGGGCGAGATCAAGAAGCTGCACGTGGGCGATGAGGTATTTGAGGCCCGCACGGTCATCCTCGCCACCGGTGCCGCACCGCGCTACCTGGGCATTCCGGGCGAGTCCGAGCTGGCCGGCCGCGGCGTGTCCGCATGTGCCACCTGCGATGGCTTCTTCTTCAAGGGCCACAACATTGCCGTCGTCGGCGGCGGCGATTCCGCCATGGAGGAAGCCACCTTCCTCACCAAGTTCGCCGAGTCCGTCACCATCATCCACCGCTCCGAGAACTTCCGCGCCTCCAAGATCATGCTGGAGCGCGCCAAGGAGAACAAGCAGATCAAGTGGCTGACCAACACCACCGTGGAGCGCGTCCTGGAAAAGGACGGCAAGGTCGGCGGCCTCGAGGTCAAGAACGTACTCACCGGCGAGCTCAGCGAGCTCGACGTCACCGCCATGTTCGTGGCGATTGGCCACGACCCGCGCTCCGGCTTCCTCGAGGGCCAGGTGGCCACCAACGCCGCCGGCTACGTCGAGGTGGAGCAGCCCTCTACCAAGACCTCGCTGCCGGGTGTCTTTGCCTGCGGTGACCTGGTGGATGACCACTACCAGCAGGCCATCACCGCTGCCGGCTCCGGCTGCCGGGCGGCTATCGACGCGGAACATTTCCTCGCCGAGAACCGTTAATAGTCACATGAGCAACATTAAGAACGTTACGACTGATTCTTTCCGCACGGACGTCGTCAAAGGCCGGCAAGCCCGTCGTCGTGGACTTCTGGGCCGAATGGTGCGGTCCGTGCAAGAAGCTGTCCCCGATCCTCGAAGAGGTTGCCGATGAACTCGGTGACGACGTCTCCGTGGTCAAGGTCAACGTGGACGAAGAGCGCACCCTGGGTGCGATGTTCCAGATCATGTCCATCCCGTCCGTGCTGATCTTCAACAACGGCGAGAAGGTCGACGAGTTCGTGGGACTTCGTTCCAAGGCGGACATCGTGGCACAGGTGAAGAAACAGCTCTAACTGGTATCCTTTAACCCGTTGACGGCGCACCGCAGTGCGCCAACCTTGATCACGAAAGGGGTAGGTGTGAACCGCGTTTTACGTGTTGGTGACCAGAGCGTTCGCGTTGCCGAAGCACGCGCAACCCTAGCCCGCCTCGGCCTCATGACGGACTACCAGGGGACGTTGTCCGACTGGAAGAAGCAAAAGTACTCCGAAACCGACAAGCACTTCGACGCCGCCCTTTCCCAGGTTCTCAAGGCCTTCCAGCAATCGCGCGGCATCGTGCCGAGCGGTGACATCGATGACCTCACCCTCCGGGAGCTGCGCCAAGCCTCCTACACCCTGGGCGCCCGCGTTCTGGCCTATGAACCGGGCAACCTGCAGGTGGGCGATGACGTAGCGCAGCTGCAGGAGCAGCTGCAGGAGCTCGGCTTCTACCAGGAGCGGATCGACGGCCACTTTGGCCCGGATACCTACGCCGCGCTGGCGGAATACCAGCTCAACTGCGGGTTGCGCAGCGACGGCGTGTGCGGGCCCGAGACCATCAATTCCCTGAGCCTGCTCGGCCGCCGCATCACCGGCGGTTCCGCCCACAACATCCAGGAGCGCGAGCGCGTGCGCAACGCCGGCCCCAAGCTGGCCGGCAAGCGCGTGGTCATCGACCCCAGCCTGGGCGGCTTCACCAAGGGCCGCACGGTCAAGGGCCGCTACGGCGACATCACGGAGGAGGAAATCCTCTGGGATCTGGCTGAGCGCGTCGCCAGCCGCATGATCGCCGCCGGCATGGAGACCATCATCTCCCGCCCGCGGACCGACGATCCTTCTGTGCGCGATCGCGCGGGCCTTGCCAACGCCTTCGACGCCGACCTAGTCATCTCCTTGGCGTGCGACGAGTACCCCACGGAGAAGGCCAACGGCGTGGCCACCTTCTACTTCGGCTCGGAGTCCGGAAACTCCTCCCTCATCGGGGAGACGCTGTCCGGGTTCATCCAGCGGGAGATCGTCGCCCGCACCGAGCTGGGCAACTGCCGCAACCACGGCCGCACGTGGGCGCTTCTGCGCCTGACGCAGATGCCGGTGGTGCAGGTGGTGCTGGGCTACCTCACCAGCCCGAAGGACGTGGCTGTCCTCACCAACCCGGACCGCCGCGATGACATCGCCGAGGCCATCGTGGTCTCCGTTAAGCGCCTGTACCTCCTAGATGAGGACACCGCCGTCACCGGCACCTACCGCTTCGACGAGCTGCTGCGCGCGGAGCGTTCTTCTTAAGCGGGCCCGGGGCCGTGAAGAACGGTTCCCCTCACAAGATTCCAGTCATATGGTTTCCCTGACCCCAAACGAACCTTTTATCCCTTCCTAAAAGGTTTCTTCGCCCCCAAGGGAACCCTTTGACTAGTAGCTTCTGACTTGAACCCACGACCTAGGCTAGGGCGCGGGCGAGGAGGTCCTCCACTGCGGCTGTGGTGAGCAGATCGAAGGCAGGGGGTAGCTCTAAGCGCAGGCGGGGCGTAATGGGGTGGTCTCTCACGACCATGAAGCCGGCGGACTCCAACGTCTCCACGGGCAGCAGGCCAATGCGCCCGGGCTTGTCCCGCAGCAGATCCTCTGCCGTGCCGGCATCGCGGTAACCAAAGGCCTCGACCGCGCTGGCATCGCGGGAGGTGAGGTTCATTATTGTAGCGTCGAGAAGCACCGCTTCTAAGCCCCTCGCCGCACGGTGCGACTTCACGAACAAGGAGGACACCAGCACAGCGTCCTCGGAGACAGGGGAGGTGGGCAGCTTAGCGGCGCCGGGGGCAAGATCCGGTGGGCAGAAGAACACCGTGGCCTCGTCGCCCACGGTGAAACCGCACTCGCCATAGCGCAGCAGAGTAGCACTGATCCACGCCTCTTTCTCAAAACTGGGATCAGCGACCGTGGTCTTCATCTCCCAGAAGATGGATCGGGCCGCCAAGGGGTTGATGGATACGCCTTCCTTGACGGCCTGCACAAACATGGTGGGACGCTAGCTGTTCTCAGTGCCCTCAATGAGCGCCATGATGCGCTCGAAGTCTTCCTGATCGCCGAATTCGACGACCATCTTGCCCTTGCGCTTGCCCATGGTGACGGTGACCTTGGTGTCGAAGCGGTCCGCGAGTCGCTCCGCAGAGTCGGTGAAGAACTGCGGCTGCGGGGCGGCCGGCTTCTTCGTGGGCTCTGCCGGCTTGCCGTCGCGCTTGTACAGGGTGACGGCTTCCTCCGTGGCGCGCACGGAAAGCCCCTCAGCCACGACACGGTTAGCAATGAGCTCCATGGCTTCTGCATCCGGCAGGCCCAACAGCGCGCGAGCATGTCCGCCGGACAGGGTTCCGGCGGCCACGCGCTTCTGCACATCTACCGGCAGCTTGAGCAGGCGGATCATGTTGGTGACCTGCGGGCGGGAGCGGCCGATGCGATCAGCCAGCTCGTTCTGGGTCACGCCGAACTCCTCCAGCAGCTGCTGGTAGGCATGGGCCTCTTCCAGCGGGTTGAGCTGGACGCGGTGGATGTTCTCCAGGAGGGCGTCCCGCAGGAGATCATCGTCCTTGGTATCGCGCACGATGGCCGGGATGGTGGCGAGGCCCGCCTTGGAGGAGGCGCGCCAGCGGCGCTCACCCATGATGAGCTCGAAGCCGCCTTCCTCGGAGGGACGCACCACGACCGGCTGCAGCAGGCCGAACTCCTTGATGGAGTGAACCAGCTCTGCCAACTCGTCCTCATCGAAGACGGTACGCGGCTGCTTCGGGTTGGGAAGGATGTCCCCCACAGAAATCTCGCGGTATGTCGCGCCGATCACCGAGGGCTTGGCCTGGCGCTTCTGCGATCCGGAAGACTGCTGGATGGTCGGCGCCCCCTGCACCTTCTTCGCACCCGCCTCCTTCGGTGCGCCCGTAGAGGCGCCGAGGATGATATCCGCGGCGGAATCTCCCAGACGCGGCTTGCGGGAGGGAGCACCGGGGCCGGACGGGATGAGTGCGGCCAGGCCCTTGCCCAGACCGCCCTGACGCTGTTCCGGCTTCTGCTCTGCCTTCTTGTCTGCCATCAGTGTGTCCTATCCTTCCAGTTCCGCGAAAATCTCCGGGCTCACGCCGATAGCTCCGGTGGTGGGGTGCGGCGTGTAGTCCCCGCGCTTATCCAGCTCGCGCGCGGCGGCCGCGTAGGCGCGGGCGCCTGTCGACGACGGGTCATAAGCGATAACCGTCTTACCATAGCCCGGCGCCTCCGAAACGCGCACAGAGCGCGGGATAACGTTGCCCAAGACGACGGCTCCGAACTGCTCCCGGACCTCATTAGCCACCTGCTCCGCCAGCTTCGTGCGGGCATCGAACATGGTGAGCAGCACGCCGGAGATGTGGAGATCCTCGTTGAGGTGCTCCCGGATCATGGAGATATTGCCCAGCAGCTGACCCACGCCCTCAAGCGCGTAGTACTCGCACTGGATGGGGATGATGACCTCTTCCGCACACGACATCGCGTTGATGGTGAGCAGGCCGAGCGAAGGCGGGCAGTCGATGAAGACGTACTCGAAGCCGTGCTCTTCCAAAAAGCCCTTATGGAGGGCGTCATACAGGCGGAATTCGCGTCGCACGAGGGAGACCATCTCGATCTCCGCGCCCGCCAGATCAATGGTGGCAGGGATGCAGTAAAGGTTCTCGTTGTCAGGGGAGTGCTGCATGGCGTCATTGGCCGAGCAGTCTCCCAAGAGGACCTCGTAGCTGGACTGGGTACCGGAGGTGTGCTCCGCGCCCACAGCAGTGGAGGCGTTGCCCTGCGGGTCCAGGTCGATCACCAGTACCTTCTTGCCTGCGTCAGCGAGCGCGGCGGCAAGGTTGACGGCGGAGGTGGTTTTACCCACGCCACCCTTCTGGTTCGCGATGGTGATAAGACGAGGATGAGTCATGGCGTCTACTTTAGTTCACGCGGGGGACACGGATGATGGTGGTGCCGTGGATGGTCATGACCTCGGCCTTTCCGCCGCCGGCGCGCTTAATGTCCGCGGCGTCGCGCTCCAATTCCTCGTGCACCGAGGAGCCCTTGAGCGCGATCATCTCTCCGCCCTTGCGCACGAGCGGCAAGGACCACTTCGCCAGCTTGCCCAGCGGCGCCACCGCGCGGGAGGTGACGATGTCCGCGCCGTTGACCGCCTTCTTCACCGGGCCCTCCTCGGCGCGTCCGCGGATAACGGTGACGTTATCCAGGCCCAGCAGGCCGACGACCTCGTTGAGGTAGGTCGAGCGCTTCAGCAGCGGCTCGATGAGGGTGATGGTGAGGTCCGGGCGGGCGATGGCGAGGGGGATGCCGGGCAGGCCGGCGCCACTGCCGACGTCGATAAGCGTGGCGTTCTGCGGCATCACCTCACCCACCACAGCACAGTTGATGAGGTGGCGCTCCCACAGGCGCGGGACCTCGCGGGGGCCTATAAAACCACGGGTGGACCCGTCCGTGGCCAGCGAATCGTGGTACTTCTGCGCGAGCGGCAGACGCGATCCGAAGACCTCCGACGGGTCCAGTGGCACAGTTGCAGGCTGATGTTCAGGCACTGTGATAACTCCTGGGTCGTGTTTTAGTTGTTGTTGCGGCGCTGCTTCTTGGAGCGGTTGTCCTTCTTGCGCGCGCCCGGCTTCGGAGCGGAGGTGCGCTTGAGCTCGGCCTTGGCGGCCGCCTCCTCTTCCTCTTCGCGGTCCATCTTGGCGTAGACGATGCGCGTCTGGAAGAAGGTCCACACGGTGTTGGCCAGCATGTAGAACAGGAGGCCGATGGGCCAGATGAAGCCGGAGAAGACCAGCATGGCCGGCATAAACCACAGCATCATCTTGTTCATGAGGGCCATCTGCTGCTGCATCATCTCGGAGTTTTGACCCTGCGGAGCTGAGGTCTTGCCGGCGGCGCGGCGGGCCTCCTGGCGGTTGAGCGTCATGCGGGCGTTGAAGTGGGTCAGCACGGCAATGATGGCGATGAGCGGCACGATGATCATCGCGGCCTGCTGCACCGTGGTTTGCTTGACAATCTCCAGGCCGGAGTCGAGGCGCAGGTTAGCCACAAGGGGCACGCCGAAGATCTTGGCGTCCACGAACTCCTGGACCAGCTCCGGCTTGAAGATGTAGTTGGCAATGGAGCCGTTCATCTCCTCCGACATCGCCTCACCTGCCGGGTGGCCAATGCCGCCCGCGACGGCCACGGTGCGGTCGAAGGAGCGCAGCACGTGGAACAGACCGATGAACATCGGGATCTGCGCGAACATAGGCAGGCAGCCCGCCACCGGACGCACGCCAGACTCCTTGTAGATCCGCTGCATTTCCTGCGCGGCCTTGGTCTGGTCATTGGCGTACTTGGCGCGGATCTCCTGCACCTGCGGCTGGATCTCTTGCATCTTGCGCGAGGAGCGCAGCTGGGTGATGGTCGGCTTGACCATGACAGCCTTGAGAGTCCACGTCAGCAGGACGATAGCGATGATCCAGGTTCCGCCCCAGGCGGAATCGAGGACAAAGCTCAAAAGCCAATGCCAGAACCACAAGACAGCGGAGATTGGCCAGTAGATGAAATTAAGCACGAGTGTTTCTACCTCAGTTGTTGTTTGTTCGGTACCGGATCAAATCCACCCGGATGCCACGGTCCACACTTGCATACCCTGGCTAGTGCCATGCCCGTTCCCTTGAGCGCTCCGTATACGGAGATGGCTTCTAGGGCATAGGCACTGCATGTCGGTTCAAAACGACAGGTAGAGACCATCTTAAGGGCTGAGAGGTGCTTTTGGTAGAAACGCACCCCTTTCACGAACAGGCGGGCAAGGCCGTGGGCCTCGGGGATTTCTTCCCCCTGGGAATTTACATATCCCATTTCGCTAGCGCCTTGCGGATATCGCGGGCGAGGCGCTCGCTGGTGGCCTCGGCGCTGGCGGGGAGGGCGCGAATGACGACATCTACAGTAACCGGCAGGTCAGTCATGAGATCCATGCACACATGACGAAGCCGCCGGGAGGTGCGGTGGCGAACCACGGCGTTCCCGACGGCTTTAGAAACGATGAGGCCAAACCGCGGCCCGGTGGCCGCGATGGCGTCCTCACCGCCGTTGATGCGCATGTGCACGACAACGGTGCGCGTGCCCGCCCGGCGCCCGCCCTTGATGGTCCTGCGAAACTGTCGCGGGGACGTGAGCTTGTGCTGGGCTGGAAGCATGAATTAAGCGGTGAGCTTAGCGCGACCCTTCTTGCGACGAGCGGCGACGATGGCGCGGCCGGCGCGGGTGCTCATGCGGGTGCGGAAGCCGTGCTTGCGAGCGCGACGGCGGTTGTTCGGCTGGAAGGTACGCTTACCCTTTGCCACGATTAACTCCTTGAAGTTGTGCGCAAATAACCGAGCTCGCACCGTGTGCTGGCTCGGGCATTCACTGGTGAATGGTGAGTGTGAGAAAGAATGGAGCCTCCCACTTGCCGGCGAGGGCCAGGGAAGAGGCATTCTCACGCGCAACAGACGCAACAGGCGCTGTCGCAATAGACCACCACAGGTTACGTGACGCAACGGGGTGGAAACAAATCGACACCCTGGGTGTACCCGAAATAACAAACATGTTTTTCTGCCCAGCTAGAGCGGCACTTTTTGCCCACATGCTGCGCCGCAACAGCCGCCGCGCGCACCCCCGGCACACGGGTGGCGGGCACGCATAAAAAACGCATTAGACAGCTTAGAGGCAACGCGGTAGAACTAAGGAATCAAATTCCACAGCCATCAACAGGCTGTGAATAACTCTCAATCAAACCTTGAGACTTCCAGACTTTTAGCAGGTAGGAGGGCATTTAGGGGCGATGGATAGTTATCCACAGTGATGCGCTAGGCTGTGGATAAACAATCTATCCACACCTGTGGATAACAGTGTGGAATCCGAGGTTACTGGCCAAAACATGGTGTGGAAGCTTCGGTGAAATCCCGTGAAATTTTGTCATTCTCTCACCAGTCCATCCGTCCATCACAACAATGTTCCCGTAGTAATGCCTTCGCCGGAATGTAAATCCGCCCAGCCCCGCCAGGCTGGTGAAGGCAGAGTGCGCCCAGGCGAGGGCGAGCTCGAACTACAAAGAAGGTAGGCGTC